>NZ_SWMU01000009.1 GCF_006120725.1 Mesohalobacter halotolerans | reverse complement strand
GACCGCCCTAAAGCATTTGCACAGGGTAAACTACGCGGTAATAAAATCCTGCCATCCGCTGAAAAAGCGGAATGGCAGGATAAAGTGTCACACTTCGGCTATCGCTCAGTGTAAAAATCAATCAAATGCATCAAAGTGTCAACCCTGTGGAATAGCTGTTACACAGCTACCGCCCTGCGGTATTCCACAGGGTTAATCCTTGAGGCAACGCACAGAGAGTCCGTACGCTCGGTAGAAGTTGGGCATGCCGGCAACACTGCTGCTGAAGTAGAGGAAGCGCGAATCGGTACTGCCAACCGTACTGCTCCAGTAGCGGCCGTTGGTACCGACACTGAAGAGCGAAGCATTGAATAATTGGCGGTAGCCCGCCATGGGCAATTTAAGCGGGGAAGCAAAGGCTCCTGCGCTGCTGTTGCTACTCCAACTCCCGCGTTCAGCATCTAATTCTGCATCGGTTGGCAGACGATAGCCACTTGGGCATGGATTGTTCACCCCATTTACACCCTGCCACAAATTATCGTTTTGTGGGCTGCGCCAGTCGAAATTATTACTGCCATTGGTAATAAAATCTCCATGACCTGGCTGGTCAGAGCTGCTCAGGGTAGAAGTAGTTCCAGAGTCTCTACATTGATGTCCATCAGCGCCTCTTCCCCATTGGTATAGATCACCATAAGCTGCTGCATCGGTACTGCTGGTTGCCACCTGGCTCGCCCCTAAATTTCTATCCATCCAGGTTTTACCTGTCGTGGGATTGGTGACATCTACCACTTCGGTGACGAGATTATTACAATATACTGTACCCTCTGGATAACCTAAAGATTTACCTTTTATCTCAGCTCTTAACATATTTTTTGCTTCATTGATTAATGCATTTACTTCATCTTGTGTGAATAATTCAGCTTTTGTGTAGGTTGTATTATCTAAATAAGCTTTAGTTACTGCATCTTGTGCATCAGTGGGGTCTGCCAAATCTTTAATTTGTTGGTCGTTGGCTGAGTTATTTTCTGCTAATACCTGCTCTAGGTTTAATTCGCCTTTGTTGGCTATTTCAACCCAATTGCCAGCATGAGCATAATAGGCTTTACCTGTGCCATGCACATGAGCAAACATACCGTGATAAGTACTTGCGGAGGGTAAATCACTTTCAGAAGAATACACGTTTGCAAACAAGATTTTATTTGAACCTAAATCAATATCTGTTTGTGCAGCTCCAAACCCGCTTAAAGGTATGTTGTTTTTGTCTAGCTTAGCGTCTGTGACGCTTGCGTCTTGTATCTTACTTGTATTAATGGCACCATTGCTTATAGTTAAAGCGCCGTCATTGGCTAATGTCGCATCACCAGACAATGAGACTGCTGTTGGTGCATTTCCTGTATCGCCTACTAATATAGACCCAGATGTTAAGCTTTCAATTATTCCTGCTGGACCCTGTGGTCCAGTGAGGTCTGCTGTAGTAAAACTAGTACCATCACTAAAGTTTAAGGTAAAAGTTCCATCATTATTATCTGTGGTTGAAGTAATACCTACACCGTCTTGACCATCCTGACCGTCGACGCCATCGTTGCCAGGATTACCTATCGGTCCTTGCGGTCCAGTTGGACCAGTTGCGCCTTGTGGTCCAGTGAGGTCTGCTGTAGTAAAAGTAGAGCCATCACTAAAGTTTAAGGTAAATGTACCATCATTATTATCTGTTGTTGAAGTAATGCCTACACCATCTTCACCATCTTGGCCGTCAACACCATCGTTACCAGGAATACCAATTGGTCCTTGCGGTCCAGTTGGGCCAGTTGGTCCTGTAGCGCCTTGCGGTCCAGTGAGGTCTGATGTAGTAAAAGTAGAGCCATCACTAAAGTTTAAGGTAAAAGTTCCATCATTATTATCTGTGGTTGAAGTAATACCTACACCGTCTTGACCATCCTGACCGTCGACGCCATCGTTGCCAGGATTACCAATCGGTCCTTGCGGTCCAGTTGGACCAGTTGCTCCTTGTGGTCCAGTGAGGTCTGCTGTAGTAAAACTACTGCCATCACTAAAGTTTAAGGTAAAAGTTCCATCA
>NZ_SWMU01000008.1 GCF_006120725.1 Mesohalobacter halotolerans | reverse complement strand
TAGAAAACCAAGGCGATACAAGTTGCTTTGAGGTAGCCAGCTTTGAGCTGTCAGTGACAGACTCAGCCCCAGTCAACTTAGACCCACCGGATTTGGTCGAATGCGACGATGACAACGACGGGTTTTTCAATAATTTTGACCTGAGCAGTCAAGACGATGTTATCAGCTTAGGCAATCCTGACGTGCAGGTGACCTACCACTTGACCCAATCAGATGCCGATAATAATGTTGGCGCATTGAGTTCGCCTTATGCCAACGTGGTAGAGACCACCCAGACGATTTACTTTAGAACCGAAGATACTAACAATGGCTGCACACAGGTAAGCAGTTTTACACTTGAGGTGGTCGACAGTCCGCTGCTGACCCCGATAGCCGAGCCGATAGCCGTGTGTGATGACAATACCGACGGATTTTTATTTTTCGATTTAACCCAAGTTGAGCCAGAAGTCTTAGGCAGTTTAGACCCAACGGACCTAGACATTAGCTACCACCTGAACCAGACCGATGCCGAAGACGACCAGAATGCAATCGGCCAGCCCGATAACTATCAAAACATGAGTAATCCGCAGACGATTTGGGTGCGGGTCACCGATACCAGCAACAGCCAGGGCTGTTTCAACATAGAGCCGATTGATATAGAGGTCTTGCCCTTACCGGATATTGTAGATCCGGAGCCCCTAGCGGTCTGTGATGATGAGACCGGCGGAGACTTAAGCGATGAGATTGCCACCTTTGATCTGAACGATAAGATTGATGAGATCACCCAGGGTAATAATGAGCTCAACGTTGAGTTTTTTGAGACCCCGGCCGATCTGACCAACGATAATCCGATAGCGCCAATAGACAGCTACGTCAATACGAGCAACCCTCAGACGATAGAGGTAAAGGTCACCAGCCAGACCACGGGCTGTGAATCCTTTACCAGTTTAACCTTAGTGGTGGATCCCATTCCAAGTTTAGCCCCAACCTTAGAACCACTAGAGGTGTGTGATCCGGACAACGACGGTTTTGGAGAGTTTGACCTTGAGGCGGCCATTGTTGACATACTGAACAATGAGCCCGAGGTGACCATCACTTTCCACCTGACCCAGGCCGATGCCGATTTAGGACTCAACCCGATAGACACCACACAGCCCTTTGGCACGAACAACCCGAACCAACAAACCCTTTATGTGAGGGCTGAGAATACCGGTCCCAACGGCGATGATGGAACCGGATGTTTTGACACCAGGCCATTAGATTTAATCGTCATTCCAAGTCCAGAGATAGAGAACTTAGAAGACTTAACGCGCTGTGATGATGAGACGCCCAATGGCTTTGCCAGTTTTGATTTAACCCAAAACACCCCGGAGGCATTAGGCAACCAAGATCCCACAGACATAGAAATCACCTATCACGAGACCCAACAAGATGCCGAGGATGGCACTAATGCCATAGCCGTACCGAGCAACTATACGAACATCACCAATCCACAGACCATATATGTCAGAATCGAAAATACAGAAAGCGGCTGTGTAGACTTGTTTGACTTTGCAGATGATACCAATAATAGTTTTACTTTAACGGTAGAGCCCCTACCGGAGATTATTACGCCAAGTCCATTAGAGGTGTGTGATGATGACGATAATCAAAATCCCTTTCCACAGACCAGTTTTGACTTGACGCAAAAAGAGCCCGAGATGGTGGGGCAGACGGTGGTGCCGTCCAACTTTCAATTCACCTATTATGAAAGTCAAGCCGATTTGGACAACGACAATCCTATAGCCGACCCGACGGCTTATACCAACACCAGTCAGCCGCAGAACATCTACGTACAAGTGGTCGATACCGGAACACAAGAGCAATGTGCCGATACGGTGGTCATGACCATCAGCGTATTGCCATTGCCGAGTCCAAGTGAGACCGATGCGGATGTGCTCAGATTAGAGGGCTGTGATGATGACAATGACGGCGTGGCTAATAATCCATTCAATTTAACCCAAAGCGGTAATTTGATTGCTGGATCAGAGAATGTCACGATCAGTTACTATACGACCCAAAGCGGAGCACAAACCCAGGATGCCAATGATGAGATTACCACACCAAACGCTTATGTAAATGATCCGAGTTTAAATGAGACTGATGCGAGTGGCAACCCGACGAACATCCAGATCATCTATGCCCGAGTCGACAATGCTGTAGCAGGGAACTTCTGTTTTGTGATAGTACCTTTTGAACTAGAGGTGCACCCGGCTCCGGAGCTCAATCCAAATGGCACCCCGTTTGGGTATACCTTATGTGAAGATACGGATACTAACCCCGGAGTAGCGACGATCTTCTCGACCCAGGACATTACAGACAACCTTTGGGATTTAACCGATGGCAGCAGTGATGTACTGATCCCGCTTTTAGACCCAAATACGACGCCAGCACAAGACCTGAATGATTTTACGGTGACCTACCATCAGAGTGAGCAAGAGGCCGAAGATGGGATAAACGGGATATCACCGGGTTATCAAGGCACAGATGGAGAAGTTTTATATATCCGTGTGACCAATCTAGCTACAGGCTGTTATAATACCGGAGCGATTGGTCAGGTTGAATTAGAAATACAGCCCCGACCAGAGATAGCCGAGACTAATCCGGATGATATTGTCTTATGTGCAGAAGCTGTAGACTCACCAGAGGTAGGCAGTGTAGACCTGACCCAGCAAGACGACCAGGTCAATCCGGGATCACCGGCCAATACGATGGTGGTGTACTATGAAGGGATGATGAATTTTAATAACGCCACCCCGATAGAAGATCCTACCAATTATCAAACCAGTCAAGCCCCACAGACAATCATTGCCGAGGTCGTGAATACCCAGACCTTGTGTGAGTCGAGTAGTTTTGTCAGTTTTGATGTGATCGTCAACCCCTTACCCAATGTAGACATCAGCGGATTTGATGGTGCGATTGTGTGTATAGATGAAG
>NZ_SWMU01000007.1:2379-5356 GCF_006120725.1 Mesohalobacter halotolerans | reverse complement strand
AAAAAAAGTTAAACGGATGATTAGTACTACTCGGCTATGACATTACTGCCTTTACACCTGTAGCCTATCTACCCTATCGTCTTTAGGGATCCTTAAAAGAAATCTCATCTTGTGGTGGGTTTCGCGCTTATATGCTTTCAGCGCTTATCCACTCCAAACGTAGCTACTCTGCCATGCCACTGGCGTGACAACAGATACACTAGAGGTTTGTCCAACTCGGTCCTCTCGTACTAGAGTCAGATCCACTCAAATTTCTTGCGCCCACTGTAGATAGAGACCGAACTGTCTCACGACGTTCTGAACCCAGCTCGCGTGCCACTTTAATGGGCGAACAGCCCAACCCTTGGGACCTTCTCCAGCCCCAGGATGTGACGAGCCGACATCGAGGTGCCAAACCCCCCCGTCGATGTGAGCTCTTGGGGGAGATCAGCCTGTTATCCCCGGAGTACCTTTTATCCTTTGAGCGATGGCCCTTCCATACGGAAACCACCGGATCACTATGCTCTACTTTCGTACCTGATCGACTTGTAGGTCTCTCAGTCAAGCTCCCTTATGCCATTACACTCTACGCACGGTTACCAAGCGTGCTGAGGGAACCTTTAGAAGCCTCCGTTACTCTTTTGGAGGCGACCACCCCAGTCAAACTACCCATCAAGTAATGTCTTCCGTTTAACCGGAATTAGGCTTCAAACAAGTAAAGGGTGGTATTTCAACAATGACTCCACCACACCTGGCGATGTAGCTTCAATGTCTCCCACCTATCCTACACATCACTTATCCAAAGTCAATACTAAACTATAGTAAAGGTTCACGGGGTCTTTTCGTCCCACAGCGGGTAATCGGCATCTTCACCGATACTACAATTTCACCGAGCTCATGGCTGAGACAGTGTCCAGATCGTTGCACCATTCGTGCAGGTCGGAACTTACCCGACAAGGAATTTCGCTACCTTAGGACCGTTATAGTTACGGCCGCCGTTTACTGGGGCTTCAATTCAGCGCTTCTACCGCATGTGCGGTATAACGCCTCCTCTTAACCTTCCAGCACCGGGCAGGTGTCAGGCCCTATACTGCATCTCTCGATTTAGCAGAGCCCTGTGTTTTTGATAAACAGTCGCCTGGACCTCTTCACTGCGGCCACACCCGAAGGCGTGGCGACCCTTCTCCCGAAGTTACGGGTCTATTTTGCCTAGTTCCTTAGCCATGAATCTCTCGAGCACCTTAGAATTCTCATCCCAACTACCTGTGTCGGTTTACGGTACGGGTTGCTTTAATTGATTTTCTTGGATGTATATCCGCTAGATTATCAGCGCCACCGAAGCTTTGCTGTACTATCTCCCCCGCCTAGGGCGGGGAATTCAACCTCCTATTCCGTCAGGAGGCACTAACTTCTATACACCGTCTCGTTTAACTTAAAGCAAGTAGCAGAATATTAACTGCTTGTCCATCGACTTCCCCTTTCGGGTGCGCCTTAGGTCCCGACTAACCCTCAGCTGATTAGCATAGCTGAGGAATCCTTGGTCTTTCGGTGTGCGGGTTTCTCGCCCGCATTATCGTTACTTATGCCTACATTTTCTTTTGTAATTAGTCCAACAACCCTTACAGATTATCTTCTACCCAAATTACAATGCTCCCCTACCTATCACACTAAAAGCGTGATACCATAGCTTCGGTAATATACTTATGCCCGATTATTATCCATGCTCGACCGCTCGACTAGTGAGCTGTTACGCACTCTTTAAATGAATGGCTGCTTCCAAGCCAACATCCTAGCTGTCTAAGCAGTCAAACCGCGTTTGGTCAACTTAGTATATATTTAGGGACCTTAGCTGATGGTCTGGGTTCTTTCCCTCTCGGACATGGACCTTAGCACCCATGCCCTCACTGATTAAAAACATTTTATAGCATTCGGAGTTTGTCAGGAATTGGTAGGCGGTGAAGCCCCCGCATCCAATCAGTAGCTCTACCTCTATAAAACTATTTAATCGCTGCACCTAAATGCATTTCGGGGAGTACGAGCTATTTCCGTGTTTGATTGGCCTTTCACCCCTACCCTCAGGTCATCCCAAGACTTTTCAACGTCAACGGGTGCGGTCCTCCACTTTGGATTAGCAAAGCTTCAACCTGCCCAAGGGTAGATCACACGGTTTCGCGTCTATTATTAATGACTTAAGCGCCTTGTTAAAACTCGCTTTCGCTACGACTGCGTAACTGAATTACTTAGTCTAGCCATTAACAATAACTCGTAGGCTCATTATGCAAAAGGCACGCCGTCATACTGAAATAAATTCAGCACTCCGACCGCTTGTAAGCGTATGGTTTCAGGTTCTATTTCACTCCTTTATTCAAGGTTCTTTTCACCTTTCCCTCACGGTACTAGTCCACTATCGGTCTCTCAGGAGTATTTAGCCTTACCGGATGGTCCCGGCTGATTCACGCAAGATTTCTCGTGCCCCGCGCTACTCAGGATACTACTATCCTATACATTAATTACCTATAAGGGACTATCACCCGCTATGGCCAATCTTTCCAAATTGTTCTAGTTATAATGCACAGAAATATTGTAGTCCTACTACCCCAATATTGCCGAAACAATATTGGTTTGGGCTAATTCACGTTCGCTCGCCGCTACTAGCAAAATCACTGTTGTTTTCTCTTCCTCCAGTTACTTAGATGTTTCAGTTCACTGGGTTTGCCTCCTCGAAAGGATGACATATCTTCAATATGCCGGGTTGCCCCATTCGGAAATCTGCGGATCATCTCATATGTGCTGATCCCCGCAGCTTATCGCAGCTTATCACGTCCTTTATCGCCTCTGAGAGCCTAGGCATCCACCATACGCCCTTTACAAACTTTTTTATACCTTCTGTATGTCGCATCCTTATTTATATAAGAATGCCTACTCTTTATTATTACAATATGTCAAAGAACTTTGTGATCAATAAATTACGGTTGTAATTTATTGACAAATGTTATAA
>NZ_SWMU01000007.1:0-2369 GCF_006120725.1 Mesohalobacter halotolerans | reverse complement strand
AGGCATCCACCATACGCCCTTTACAAACTTTTTTATACCTTCTGTATGTCGCATCCTTATTTATATAAGAATGCCTACTCTTTATTATTACAATATGTCAAAGAACTTCAAAATAGTAATACTGTAAACTAAACCTTACTATCACGTATTTTTTAAATACCTTTTATTGTTGAGAATATCGCCCCGACGATTCGTAAGAACCGATGACCTCCCGCGTAAGGCGGGACACTCTAACCACTAAGCTAATTTACATTTTTTTTTAGAACTTATTTTTGTGGAGAATATCGGAGTCGAACCGATGACCTCCTGCGTGCAAGGCAGGCGCTCTAGCCAGCTGAGCTAATTCCCCTATATAAATGTTTTTTAAAATTGATGTAGTCTTGGGCAGACTCCCTTCGACAAGCTCAGGTTATCCCGAAGCTTCGGGACTCGTCTGCGACTCGACTTGTAGTCTCGGGCAGACTCGAACTGCCGACCTCTACATTATCAGTGTAGCGCTCTAACCAGCTGAGCTACGAGACTGATTATCAAATTGACAAGTAAAGATAAGCCCGTATAGACTGTACTTAGTCGTATTTGCTTTACAAAGCAAAATACTCTAAAAAAGGAGATATTCCAGCCGCACCTTCCGGTACGGCTACCTTGTTACGACTTAGCCCCAGTTACTAGTTTTACCCTAGGTCGCTCCTTGCGGTGACGAACTTCAGGCACTCCCAGCTTCCATGGCTTGACGGGCGGTGTGTACAAGGCCCGGGAACGTATTCACCGCACCATGGCTGATGTGCGATTACTAGCGATTCCAGCTTCACGGAGTCGAGTTGCAGACTCCGATCCGAACTGTGATATGCTTTTGAGATTTGCGCCTACTCGCGTAGTGGCTGCTCATTGTACATACCATTGTAGCACGTGTGTAGCCCAGGACGTAAGGGCCGTGATGATTTGACGTCATCCCCACCTTCCTCGCGGTTTACACCGGCAGTCTGGCTAGAGTTCTCAGCTTAACCTGGTAGCAACTAACCATAGGGGTTGCGCTCGTTATAGGACTTAACCTGACACCTCACGGCACGAGCTGACGACAACCATGCAGCACCTTGCAAATTGTCCGAAGAAAAGGGTATTTCTACCCCTGTCAATATGCATTTAAGCCCTGGTAAGGTTCCTCGCGTATCATCGAATTAAACCACATGCTCCACCGCTTGTGCGGGCCCCCGTCAATTCCTTTGAGTTTCATTCTTGCGAACGTACTCCCCAGGTGGGTTACTTATCACTTTCGCTTAGCCACTTATCTCTCAATTAAGACAAACAGCTAGTAACCATCGTTTACTGCGTAGACTACCAGGGTATCTAATCCTGTTCGCTACCTACGCTTTCGTCCATCAGCGTCAGTGTATTGTTAGTGATCTGCCTTCGCAATTGGTATTCTGTGTAATATCTATGCATTTCACCGCTACACTACACATTCTAACCACTTCACAATAACTCAAGAATAACAGTATCAATGGCAATTTTATGGTTGAGCCACAAACTTTCACCACTGACTTATTATCCCGCCTACGGACCCTTTAAACCCAATAATTCCGGATAACGCTCGGATCCTCCGTATTACCGCGGCTGCTGGCACGGAGTTAGCCGATCCTTATTCGTACAGTACCGTCAACACCCGACACGTCGGGCTTTTTCTTCCTGTATAAAAGCAGTTTACAATCCATAGGACCGTCTTCCTGCACGCGGCATGGCTGGATCAGGATTGCTCCCATTGTCCAATATTCCTCACTGCTGCCTCCCGTAGGAGTCTGGTCCGTGTCTCAGTACCAGTGTGGGGGATCTCCCTCTCAGAACCCCTACCTATCAATGCCTATGTAGGCCGTTACCCTACATAATAGCTAATAGGACGCATACTCATCCTTTACCGTAATCTTTAATCCCAAAAGCCATGCGACTTCGAGATACCATAAGGCATTAATCCACGTTTCTATGGGCTATTCCTTAGTAAAGGGCAGATTGTATACGCGTTACTCACCCGTGCGCCGGTCGTCGCCTGAGTGCAAGCACTCAGCGTTACCCCTCGACTTGCATGTGTTAGGCCTGCCGCTAGCGTTCATCCTGAGCCAGGATCAAACTCTTCATTGTTGTTTCTGTAAATATTAAAAACCTTTCTAATCTATACATAAACACCAAAATCTGTTGACTCGGGTATGTTTATTTTTCGCTTATCTTTACGCGTTGTCGATTTATTATTATCGACATGTCAATTCAATATGTCAATGTACGTTTTAATTAATTTTAATTTTCGCCCGAAAGCGGGTGCAAATGTAAAACCTTTTTTCCTTTCTACAAACACTTTTTTTTAAAAAAATATTGTTTTTTTT
>NZ_SWMU01000006.1 GCF_006120725.1 Mesohalobacter halotolerans | reverse complement strand
GCCGAGGTCGTGAATACCCAGACCTTGTGTGAGTCGAGTAGTTTTGTCAGTTTTGATGTGATCGTCAACCCCTTACCCAATGTAGACATCAGCGGATTTGATGGTGCGATTGTGTGTATAGATGAAGAGGGCAATACCATCAACACGGATGATTCACCACCAATACTAGATACCGGATTAGACAGCAATAACTTTACATTTGAGTGGGCTTTTAATGGCACAGTATTACCAGCGACCAGCCCGAGTATTGATGCCACACAGGCTGGAACTTATACGGTAACGGTCACCAATATTAATACAGGTTGTCAAGCTATGAGTAGTGCAGAGATTATAGAGAGCAACCCACCGACTTTTGAGGTTACAGTGCTGACGCCATCCTTTAGTGAGACACATGTTGTTGAGGTCAGTAATATAGAAGGGCAAGGCAATTTTGAGTTTCAATTGGATAATGGCCCTTGGGAGAGTTTAGCACCGGGGCAAACCACTTTGGTTTTCAGTAATGTTATCCCGGGGACACATATTATAAGAGGAAGAGACGATGCCGGCTGTGGAGTGACAGCAGTTGAATTTACAATGATAGACTTCCCACCATTTTTCACACCCAATCAAGATGGGGTCAATGAAACTTGGAATATCACGGGATTATCCAATCAACCTAACGCAAAAATTTATATATTTGACCGCTATGGCAAATTACTGAAACAACTCAGTCCGACAGGCGAAGGTTGGGACGGTACCTTTAACGGGAGTATCATGCCATCACAGGATTACTGGTTCAGGGTAGAGTTTATAGAACCCACAACCGGAAATCCAAGTACTTTTAAATCACATTTTACGTTGAAACGATAAGAAAATTATATGAAATTAAATAAATTATTTTTAGCCCTAATGACAATAGTTTGTTTTTCGTGGGCTAATGCACAGGAGAGAGGATTGCCTATTTACAAAGATTATTTAACAGATAATTGGTATTTGATACATCCCTCTATGGCCGGGGCTTCAAAATTTGATAAAGTTAGGGTGACTGGTAGGCAAGCATGGTTTGATGTTGATGATGCTCCGAATCTTCAAACAATTAGTGCTAATGTTCGAGCTGGTGATAATGTTGGTTTAGGAGGGATATTTTTTAATGATGAAAATGGTAGATTTTCTCAAGTAGGTGGATATCTTACTTTTGCTTATCATTTGAGATTTTCAAGTAACCAAGAACTGAATCAGCTTTCTTTTGGTGCTAGTGTAGGTGTAATACAAGAAACTTTAGATGAGACAGATATTGATGTGGTCAATAATCCAGATCCAATTATATCTGGTGCAGCACAATCAGAAACATTTTTTAATGCAGATATAGGTGTTTCTTATAATTTTCAAGAGTTTTTTATTCATGGTACAGTTAAAAATATTATACCACAGGAAAGAGAAATATTCACAGAAGTATTTGAAACAGATAATCAGCGCCAATATCTCTTATCATCAGGATACAACTTTTACATACGCAATTCGGACTGGACAATTCAACCCTCTGCAATGTTTCAACTTAAAGAATTTACAGAAGAATCTAATATCGATATAAATGCTAAAGCGTTTTATAATACTGATTTTGGACAAGTTTGGGGTGGTTTATCTTACAGAAGAAGTTTGGATGGAGCAGAATTTACATCAGATGGTCAAACCCTTGACTCGCAAAAATTGAATACCATATCGCCATTTTTAGGTATTACAGTAAATAATTTTGTTTTTGCTTACACTTATACTTATCAACCTGATGATATTGTTTTAACAAATTCGGGTTTTCACCAATTGACACTTGGTTATAATTTTGGTAAGCGAAGTACTAAGTATAAATGTAATTGCCCGGCTGTTAATCAATAATCATTAACCACCTCAATATTTTTGAGTTGTAGTCTTTTTATTACATTATTTAAGGCTTCATCAGACGTTTTATTCTTATATAAAAGGATAGACTTTTGTATATTTTTATTATGACTTAAGAGTCTATGTGAAGACAAGATATTCAGGGTTTGTTTTGCTACTGCATAACCAGAGTCTATAATATTGACTTTTCTTTCAAAAATGTTTTTTAACTCATTTATGATAAGTGGATAGTGGGAGCAGCCCAAAACAAGATGATCTATATTTGATTTGATGAATGGCTCTAGTTGTATAGTCAAGGTTTTTAAAAATTCTGGACTTTGCGTGGTGTTATTTTCAATGGCTTCTACAATGCCTTTACCTACAACCTCAATAATATCTGAATTTTGTCTTATTTTTTTGAGATTTTGAGCAAAGAGTTCACTGCTTAATGTTCCCTTTGTAGCTAAAATACCGATCTGTTTAGATTTAGATTGTATTGAAGCAGGTTTTATGGCGGGCTCTATACCAATGAAAGGGATATCAAATTTTTCTCTAAGAATATGGATAGCATTTGTAGTTGCAGTATTACAAGCCACAACAATTATTTTACAAGATTTTTTTAATAAAAATTCCGTATTCTTTATTGAGAGTTCTACAATCTCTTGAGTAGTTTTTTCTCCATAGGGGGCATTTTGGCTATCTGCATAATAAATGATGTTTTCATTTGGCAGAATTTTGTGAATTTCGCTTAATATGGACAAACCTCCGAGACCGGAATCGAAAATACCTATTGGAGAATTTGAATTTGGCATACCTTGTAATAAAAAAAGCCTCAAAGATTTGAGGCTTAAAATTACAATTTTTTATGGATTTTTTATTTAGAAAGCTCAGCTTTTGCGTCATCCAATAAGTTATAGCCATCTGCTAAAAGCACACCTGAACCTACTGTGGAATCCAACACATAGTCGAAACCTTTTTCACGAGCAACTTCTTGAATAATGTTTCTTGCTTTCTCCAATACAGGTCTCATTAGTTCCTCTCTCTTTTTTTGCACATCTCTACTAGCAGTTTGATTGTACTCCATAATAGAGTTTTGCATCTCTTGAAGTTCTTGCATTCTTGACTGGTTTTCTTCTTCGGTTTTAGTAGGCGCTTCGGCTTTGTAGCGCTCATTTTTCTTTTGAGCTTCTTTCAAAAGGTCATCAATTTCTGCTTGATAAGTTTGTTCGACTTGTTTGATTTGATTCATTGCATCTTGATATGCAGGCATAGCTTCGATGAAAGCTTGTGTGTCTATATGCGCTATTTTAGACTGAGCATTTACATTTATGGCTAAGCCTATAGCCAAAGCAATGGTTAATAAAGTAGTGTTAATTGATTTCATAATTAATAATTTACTTATTTGTTAGTATTAAATTTTGAGTTATTTTTTGTTTTCTCTAGCTTTTCTAATTGAATCTCTTCTACGTTGAGCTTCTTCTCTTCTTTTTTCAAAAGCCTCTTGTCTAGCATTTCTAATAGAGTCTCTAATTCTTTTTCTAGCTTCTCTAATGGAGTCTCTTTTGCGCTCTCTTTCTGAAATTTCTTTCTCTCTTTCCTCTTCTTTTGCTTTATCTTCCTTAGCGTCTTTTACAGATTTGTAAGGTTCATCTTTCATTTCATCAAGCGGATTTTTTTCCTTTTCCTTCTCATCACGCCTTTCGCTTCTTGCGCTTCTGTTTATCATTTTTAATACCCTATCACTAATATCGTGCCGTTCTGCTGAGAATAACATTAAAGCTTCAGCAGAGTTTTCAAAGATAAAATCGTAATTTCTCACTCTACCAATTTCTTGAACAGCGTTAAAAACTTGATCTTCAATAGGTTGTATGAGTTGTCTTTTTTGAACAATAAATTCTCCTGAGGCTCCAAATTTTGCTTCTTGGTATTTTAATAGTTGTTCTTGGAGATATGCTATTTCGTCTTCTTTTTCTTCGATAAGTTCTGGTGTGAGAAGTGGTCTTTCGTTCTCTAATTGTTCTTTTAAGTTATCTATTTCAGTTTGCTTGATGGCAATTTCTCCTTTCCAGTCTTGAATTTTTTGTTCTAGCATTTGAGAGGCCTGTCTATACTCAGGAATATTATCTAATATATATTCCATATCGATATAACCAATACTCAAACCTCTCTGAACTTGAAATGAGAAAAAGATGAGAATAATCAAGAATAAACCAAAAATTTTGTTATTAAAAGATAGTTTTGAATTAAACATAATATTAATTTTAAAATTGTTGTCCAATAATAAAGTGCGTTTCCCAACCATTAGGGCCTAGGTTAGTGCCTGGAATAGGATCAAATCCATAACCAAAGTCTATACCTAGCAATCCAAATGCCGGCATAAAAATGCGCAAACCTAAACCTGCAGATCGACTTAACTCAAAAGGTGAAAAATCTTTAAAGTTATCAAATGCTGCACCACCTTCCATAAAGGTAAGTGCATATATTGATGCGCTCGGGTTCAGAGTTATAGGGTATCTTAATTCTAACGTAAACTTGTTGTAAATTGTTGCACCATCATTAAAGGTTTCTTCACTAACATTACTTCGCGTTCTAGGAATAATTGATTGATTAGGATAACCTCTCAGCCGTATTACCTCTCTACCATCTAGGGTTACACCTGCAAGACCATCACCACCTACAAAGAAACGCTCAAACGGCGGTACGCCACGATCTGCGTTGTAGGCGCCTAGAAAGCCAAATTCTACATTAGACCTTAAAACTAGATCGTCATAGAGCTTATTAAACCACTCGGCATTAAATTTGATTTTATAAAATTCTAACCAATCAAAACGCACCTGATCAATTCTTGCGAGTTCTTCTTCGTCATTATTAGCTAAAGCTTCCTCTCTGTCTTCGCTGATTTGTTTCCAATCGCGATTATCAAAGGCGGAGTAGGGTAAAGTAAATTTTGCGGTAATACCAAACCTTGAACCACCTTTAGGATATATAGGATTTGAGAATGTATTATCACGAGTTAGTCCTAAAGTAAATGCTAAGTTGTTTGAAGTTCCATTAGGAAATCTAAATAAACCAACATTAAAATTATCCAAATTAAAATGTTGAAAACTAACAGCTGATGAAAATGTAAAATATCGATCAGGAATTTGTAAACGCTTAGCAAAACCAACACTTATTCCGGAAATCGAAAATTTTCTGTCTGTATCGGCTCGTCTGGTAAATGGGTTAAATAAAAATTGAGTCGTTTGCGAAAGTGATACCGACAACTGCACAGGCTTACGACCACCTAACCAAGGCTCTACAAATGAAAGACTGTAGACTCTAAAGGATTGACTCGCCTGTGCTCTAATAGATATAGATTGACCATCACCCATAGGAACAGGCTTGTAGGCCTCTTTATTAAATATGTTTCTTATAGAAAAGTTATTAAACCTCAAACCTAAAGTTCCTATAAATCCACCACCACCATAGCCTCCTTGAAGTTCAATTTGGCTACTACCGGTTTCAACAACTGGAAATTCAATATCTAAAGTTCCTTCTTTGGGATCAGGATTTTTAATTTTTGGTTGAAGTTGCTCTGCATCAAAAAATCCGAGTTGCCCAAGCTCTCTTATGGTAGACATAATAGCCTGTCTGCTGTACTGCTGACCAGGTCTCGTGAGTAAGTTTCTATAAATTACATTGTCATTAGTTCGATCATTACCTGTGATAAGAACTTCATCAAAATAAGCAATTTTTCCTTCTCTAATGCGGATCTCGTAATCTATAGTATCGTTGTATATTTTAGTTTCAACAGGTACAATTCGAGAAAATAAATAACCATTGTTTTGGTAAAGATTTGTCAAATCTTGAGCATCAGGTTTTGAGTTGTCTGCTATTTTTTCTTGGAATAAAACCCCATTATAAGGATCACCTTTTTTGATGCCCATGAGTCTTGAAAGTTCCTCATCTGAAAAGGCAGAGTTTCCTAGAAAAGATATATCACCGAAATAGTAACGGTCACCTTCATTTACTTTTAGGCTAATATCAATTTCGTTTTCATTTTTTTTAATGACTGAGTCGTAGACAATTCTAGCGTCTCTGTAGCCTCTTTCATTATATTCGTTAATGATATTTTCCTTGTCACTTTCAAAGTCTTCAGGAATCAATTTTGATCTTTTCCAAAATCTCAAAAAGAATTTACGTTTTGTGTTTTTCATAAACTTTCTGATTTTGGCATCAGATAGCTTTTCATTCCCTTTAATATTGATGTTTTTAATTTTTACTTTATCCCCTTTCAGCACGTTGATGTTCATGTTAACACCAATGAGTTGATCTAATGAATCTTTGACTTCGATTGTATTTATTTTTGCTTCAGCATTGAGATACCCCTTTTTTCTCAAGTTTTTTGCAATATTGTTTTTGGTATTTGCAATTAAGTTTTCTGTAACTTTTCTGCCTTCATTGAGCTGGTTATCAGTAATTATTTTTTCTCGTTTTTTGTTTTTCTTGACCCCTCTTACTTTAACGTTAACGAGTTTAGGGACTTCCTTGATTTCCAGCTCGAGATGGGCGACGTCACCTTCAACTTTTGTAAGGTAAAAATTTATGTCGCTAAAAAGGCCCAAATCCCAAAGCTTTTCTAGGACTTCACTTAACTTTTTGCCAGGAATATATATTTCATCTCCTTTTTTTAATCCTGTAAAGGCGAGGACGGTTTTTTCGTTATAGGAGTTTGCACCTGATACGCTTAGGCTACCAATGGTATATTTTTTACCTCCAGATAGGGCTGTATCTTGAGCCGATGTATACATAGAGCTAAAAGCTATGCAAACGAATAATAAAAATATTTTGAGGCTGTTATTTAAGTTGTTCACTCGTTTTTCCAAATCGTCTTTCTCTTTTTTGAAAATTATTGATGGCTTCAAAAAGATGTTCTTTTGTGAAATCAGGCCAAAGTTCTTTGCAAAAATATAATTCTGCGTAAGCAATTTGCCACAACATAAAATTACTTATGCGTTGTTCTCCGCTCGTTCTAATAAGTAAATCTACATCAGGTAAATAGTTGGTGTAAAGGTGTGTATTTATGGTTGAATCATCTATGTTATTGATATCAATTAAATTATTTTTAACTTTTTGACTTATTGTTTTTACTGCATTTACGATTTCTTCCCTTGCGCTGTAGCTCAGTGCTAATGTCAAGTTAAGCCTGTCGTAATCTTTAGTAGCATCCTTGACCTCCTCAAGTTGACTTTTAACTTTGTCTGGAAGTTTGGAGGTGTTGCCAATGGAAGTGAGTTTAATTTTTTTGTCGTGCATATTATCCAATTCTTTTCTCAAAGAGGACAACAAAAGCTTCATTAAGCTGTTTATTTCGTACTTTGGTCTTTGCCAATTTTCTGTAGAAAATGCAAACAAAGTCAGATATTCAACACCGAGTTCAACACAGGCTTCAACAATTTTATTGACTGTCGAGGTGCCATGTTCATGACCAATTACTCTTTTAAATCCTTTATTTTTTGCCCATCGACCATTACCATCCATGATAATGGCAATGTGTTTAGGAATATTGGATTTGTCGAGTGCGGGTTTAGTCATATTAAAAGCTACAATTATAACAAGGTTTTCTGCCAAAGGCATAGGTTAATGAAAACCCTGCAAATATATACCAATCGTTTGAATTAGGATTGCCAAATGATGGGAAAGCATTTTCACCATCCAATTCGGATGGAGCACTCCCGTCAAGATTATCTGTAAATGTATATCTAGCTGAAAATTCAGCCGATAGTACAAATTTTCTTCCTAATGTAGTTTTAACTCCTAGGGTTAAAGGTAGAGCAAAGCTATTTAAGTCGTCTGCTTCAATAAGGTCATCACCAGCTCTTGCAAACTGATCTGAAAAAAAGTATGCTAAACCAGTAGAAAGATAGGGTACAAGTTGTGGCCTCTTGAGTGCGTGGAGATCCCACTCCCAAAAAGTGTACTCCAGGCCAATTGATATCTCATTGATATCAGTAAAAAAACTTAAATTTCTCGATTGACGTTCTGGAATATTTGATTCACTATCGATACCAAATGTGCGTATCCGCATGGCTGAAAATCTAAAAGAATGTCTTTTGCTTCTATTCCATCTAAACAATATTCCATAAGATATTTTGTCTCTTTTAGCGTATTCGTCTATGCCTATAACTTGTGTAGAGCCTACATCGCCAACAAATGTCGTACTACCTAACATCGGCCCAATTTCATAGGTTTGAGCTGATGAAAGATGAAACACCGTTAAAAAAAATAGGAAGCTTAAAAACTTCATTTATAGATATTTTAGACTGCTCTTAAAAAAGTGCGCAAATATAGTAATTATGTTATCCAATGGATACATAAAATTGAATTTGTAGAGTACAACAGAAAATTTGGAAAAATATTGTTTTAATTCCGCTGATCTTTACCCCAAAGAAGTTTTGACCTCAGGGTCTTTAGAAAACTATTGTCTTTATGAGAAACTAGTTTTATATTGAAATCAGCTTTTTTGATTAAGATATCGTGATCTTGAGATAAAGTATTTATCCTTGAGTCCATTGAAATTAAAAAGATGTTTTCTCTTCCAGAAATTTTTAGTTTCACTTCCGTTTTATCTGGTACAACCAAAGGCCGAGCACTTAAATTATGGGGTGCGATTGGGGAGAGTACAAAAGATTTGGTTTGCGGTGTAATAATGGGACCGCCACAACTTAAAGAATATCCGGTAGAACCCGTTGGTGTAGCTATGATAAGTCCATCAGACCAATAAGCTCCAATATGCTCATCATCAATCCAAGTATCAATGCTAATCATTGAGGTTGTATCTTTCCTACTGATGGTTACTTCATTTAACGCATAATTAAACTTTTGAGCGTTAAATTTTTGGTCTGTGCTTTTTACTTCAAGCAGTGAACGCTCAGAAATACTATAATCACCATTTAATATATCATTTATACTAGAGCTTACTTCATCTTTATGGATTGTTGCCAAAAAGCCTAGTCTGCCGGTGTTAATTCCAACTATTGGGATGTCTACAGTTTTAACAAATTTTACTGATGATAATATTGTGCCATCTCCACCTAAAGAAAAAAACAAATCAAAAGTAGAATCAATAGTTTCAAAAGTCTCGAAACCATTAGGATCGTCTAGAAAGTGATTTTTTAAAATGAGATCTAAATATTCCTTTTCAAATAAAAAGTTGATCTTTTTTTTCTGAAAAACATTTATAATTTGATTGAGATACTTTGCAGAATCCGGGTAAAAGGCTTGACCAAAAATTGCAACTTTCATGGGACTTAAACTGTTAGGTATTTTGAAAGGTATTCAGAGTTATTTTTCAAAGTTTCTCTGTGTTGGTCTTCTTGATGAAAACTGATAACATTATAGTCATAACGTCTAAAACTCTGGAGTAATTCATTGAGACCTTGGTGATGGAGATTGACAACAACCTCTGTTCTGTCTTTATCAGTATAATTTATATAACTTCCATATACTTTTGCTTCATTAGCCTCAATGATTTGAAAGATTTCACTATACCTAAAATCTGTAGAGGGTTTTGATAAAATGAGTATGCTAGACATTTCAACATTAAGCCCAGTATTGGCAAACTTATTTATGATATCATTAAAATTTAAATTTCCTAAATATTTATTGGCTTTGCTTATAATAGGAATATCGTGGATTTGGTTTTGTGAAATAATTTTAAACCAATCAAAAATGCTAAAATCTTCGTACAAATATATATCCTTCAACAATTCTCTTTGCTCTTCTATGGTTTGTGTATTGTCATATTGACACAAGTCCTCTTCAAAAACCAAACCTTTGAACTGACTTCCTTTTAAAACCACTAAAGAATTGAGTTTTGATTTGTCAAATAAATTTTTAGCCTCTAAAATCGATTGATCAACCTTTAATGCCGGTGTATTATGTATATGATTTTCAAACTTCATAAGTAAATGCAAAATAAATAAAATAATAAGTATAGCATCACATAAGAATGTATTTTTGTGATTGATAAGAAAATTTTATGATATGACAAGATTAAGCGTAAATATTAATAAAATCGCAACATTAAGAAATGCCCGAGGTGGGAATATGCCAAATGTTCTCCAAAGTGCTATTGACATTGAGGGCTTTGGCGCTCAAGGCATAACAGTTCATCCGAGACCTGACGAAAGACATATTAGATACGATGATGTTAGAGCGCTTTCAAAATCTGTAACTACAGAATTTAATGTTGAAGGTAATCCAACTGCAAAGTTTATAGATTTAGTTTTAGAAACAAAACCAGACCAGGTCACATTGGTTCCCGATGCAGAAGATGCAATAACATCAAATGCCGGTTGGGATACAAGAAAACACCATCAATATCTTAAAGAAATCATTCAAGTGTTTCAAAAAGAAAATATTCGGACTTCAATTTTTGTCGATTCAAACCCAGAAATGGTAAAATATGCAAAAAATACAAACACAGATAGAGTAGAATTGTACACTGAAGCTTATGCCAAAAAATATAAAAACAACAAAAAAGACGCTATAAAAGATTTTTTAAAGGCCGCGCAAATGGCAAATACGCTAAATATTGAGCTCAATGCAGGGCACGATCTAAATTTAGAAAATATAGAATACTTCGCCCAAAAAATACCAAATCTAAAAGAGGTTTCCATCGGTCATGCTTTAATTTGTGAAGCGCTTTATCATGGATTAGAACATGTAATACAATCTTATATAAAAAAATTACAATGAAATTACACTCACAGATTACAGGCAAAGGTCATCCACTAATAATATTACATGGGTTTTTAGGCATGGGCGATAATTGGAAAACACTTTCCAAAGCTTATGCAAAATCAGGTTATGAAGTCCATTTGATCGATTTAAGAAACCACGGCAAAAGTCCGCATAGTGACGATTTTAACTACGCTGTTATGGCAGACGATATTTACAAATATTTTAATGATAAATCCCTTAAAAATGCCATTTTGATAGGCCATTCTATGGGTGGAAAAGTAGCTATGTTTTTTGCTTGTCAATATCCCGAGTTGCTCAGTCACTTGATAGTTGTAGATATTGCGCCACGATATTATGCTCCACATCATGATGATATTTTAGAAAGTTTGAAAACATTACAGCAAACCCATCTAACTTCAAGAAAAGAAGCTGAAAATATCCTAAAAGAAAAAATTGACAATAACGGCGTGAGGATGTTTTTGTTAAAAAATCTAAAGAGAGAAAACAATAACACCTTAAGTCTTAAACCTAACATCGACGTATTTACAAATAATAAAGAAAATATCGGTCAAGCTTTACCTGAAGATTTCACCTATGAAGGTAAAACTTTATTTATAAAGGGCGAACATTCAAATTATATTTCAAATGTCGATAATAAATTGATTAACAGTCATTTTAGTAATAATAAGATTGAAACTATAAGTAAAGCTGGTCACTGGGTTCATGCAGAAAATCCTCAGGCTTTTCTCAGAAAAACCCTAGATTTCATATCTTAAATTTTGTTATGCTTGCATAATAAATTAAAAAAATGCTTTGTTAATTCTTAATTAATATTAAATTTGGAGTGTTAAATTAAGATTAATAAAAAATTTACCTATTAAAAATTATTTTATGAAAAAATCACTTTTTATTTTCACACTAGTGGGTTTTGCTTTTATTCAGGCTTATGCCGGTGGATATAGAGTAAGCTTACAAGGAAACAAGGCTCTTGCTATGGGTCATACAGGTGTTGCGGTCATTAACAGTGCCGAGACTGCATTTTTTAATCCGGCGGGTTTAGTTTATCTAGAAAACAAACTCAATGTTGCTGCCGGTGGTTTTGGAATTTTTTCTTCAACAAAATACCAAAACACAAACACAGGTCAATTTGCAGAGGTTGAAGACAACGTCAGTACACCATTTTACCTTTATGCGAGTTACAAAATCAATGAATGGCTTGCTGCAGGCTTATCTATCAACACCCCATATGGAAGCCGTGTAGAATGGCAAAAAGATTGGGCTGGATCCCATTTAGTTAATGATATTGAG
Organism: Mesohalobacter halotolerans; assembly: GCF_006120725.1. Lineage (GTDB taxonomy): Bacteria > Bacteroidota > Bacteroidia > Flavobacteriales > Flavobacteriaceae > Psychroflexus > Psychroflexus halotolerans. The sequence continues at coordinate 60,721 of NZ_SWMU01000006.1, read as the reverse complement.
TTGGCAGCAGTTTTTATTCAACCTTTATTATCCATAAAGCTATCAGAACACTTTAGTATAGGCGGTGGTCCTATTTACGCTACGGGTAATGTGAATTTTAATAGAAATATCAACAGAACTTTAACCGATGAAAACGGCATACGTTCCAATGTCACAATCGATGATTCCGGCGTTACCGAATGGGGTTGGAGTGCTAGTTTTATGTTTACACCTTCAGATAAACTGAGAATAGGGTTTAATTATAGATCAGAAATTAAACTTAATGCCGAAGGAGGCGATGCTACGTTTAGTAATATTCCCAATTCTACTCTGGTTCCGGTGCAAAATGGTCAAACTACATTTAACGCAAGTTTGCCCTTACCTGCTGAATTAACAGTTGGTTTATCCTATCAATTTAATGACGACTTGTTATTTGCTTTTGATTACAACAGAACTTTCTGGGAAGTTTATAATTCTCTAGACATCGTTTTTAACGATCCTAATATCCCGCCATCAATAAACCCTAGAAACTATGAAAACGCAAATACTTATCGATTTGGTCTTCAATATCAAGCGATGGATCAGTTAACATTAAGAGGTGGTTACTATTACGACCAAACTCCAGTACAATCCAACTTTTTTGCTCCGGAGACCCCTAGAAATGATTCTCAAGGCTACACTGCCGGTCTCACCTATGATGTCAGCGAAAAACTTTCTATCGATGCTTCGTTTTTATACTTAAGATTTAAAGAAGTCAATGCATCATACGACGGCTACACAGAAAACGGTTCGACAGTTCCGTTTAGTGGAACATACAAATCCAATTCTTTTATTCCAGGTATAGGTATTTCTTACAAACTCTAAAACACTTATGATGAAATTATTTAAATTATACATACTACTTTTTACGGCAGCTATTTTTATAAGCTGTGAGGCAGAATTTGAAAATGCCATTGAAGACAATGAGGTTTATAAAGTCGGTGATGCAGATTTTTCTAACTACGTGAGTGTTGGTAACTCTCTTACTGCGGGATTTGCAGACAATGCATTATACCGTGAAGCTCAAATGAATTCTTTACCTAATATTTTAGCTCAACAATTTGCCCTAGTGGGTGGAGGAGAATTTACTCAACCAATGGTAGAAGACAATATTGGAGGCTTATTACTCAATGGTAATCCACTACCGGGATTCGATACAAGATTAGTTTTATCAACGCAGTCTGGAACTCCGGCTCCTGAAAATATTTCCGGTACACCTCAAACAGACATTACTAATGTCTTATCGGGACCTTTTAACAACATGGGAGTGCCCGGAGCAAAAAGTTTTCACCTAGGACTTTCAGGTTATGGCGATATCAGTAATGTTGAAACCATAGCAAATCCTTATTTTGTGAGATTTGCTTCATCGCCAAGCGCTACTGTTATAGATGATGCTGTAGCTCAAAACCCCAGTTTTTTCAGTTTATGGATTGGAAATAATGACGTTTTAGCTTATGCCACATCTGGTGGAACAGGAACAGATCAAACAGGTAATTTAGATCCAACCACTTACGGTTTTAATGATATCACAGACCCTAATGTCTTTGGTGGAGTTTATAATGCTTATGTCGATGCTTTAACAAGCTCAGCTTCTGGAGGTGTCTTGTACAACATTCCTGATGTGACCAATATTCCTTTCTTTACCACGGTTCCTAACAATGCTTTAGAACTTGATGCTCAAACTGCTGCAGATTTGACTGGGTTTTTCCAAGCTTTTGCAGGAATTTTTACACAAGGCTTAATAATGCAGGGCGTACCACCTGCTCAAGCACAAGCCTTAGCAGCTCAATATGCACTTACATTTAATGAAGGTCCAAATCGATTTTTAATTGAAGTTCCTGTAACAGAAACAAATCCTTTAGGCTTCAGACAAATGCAGGAAAATGAATTACTTTTATTAACTATAGACCAATCCGCATTAGCTCAAGGCTATGGTTCAGTAGTTTTAACCCCTGAAGTCCTTCAAGTTTTAGGTTTGCTTCAACAAGGTGGTACACCGACTCCAGAGCAAGCTCAATTAGTTTTAGACGCTGTAAGTCCAATAAGCGATGCAGATGCACTACAAACATCAGAACTTGATGCAATTTCTAATGCAAGAATGGCATATAACTCTATCATTGAAGGTGCTGCACAAGCCAATGAATTAGCCTTTGTAGATGTTGATGAACTCTTAGAGCAGAGTCAAGTTGGTATACCATTCGACGGCGGAACCCTTAGCTCAACTTTTGTAACTGGAGGTGCTTTTTCTCTAGATGGCGTTCACCTTACACCACGTGGCTATGCATTGGTGGCCAATGAAACTATAAGAGCTATTAATCAAACCTATGGCTCTACACTGCCAGGTGTAAACCTTGGAGATTTTAGAACAATAGTAACAAGTGATAATACAGGGATGTAATGCTCCTACATTTTAAGATGATAAACTGCTGAAGAAGCCTAAATCTTTAGCAGTTTTTTTTATTTTTACAAACTATGCAAAATTCAAAATCTTTAAATACACTAGTTGAAATATTGCTCAGTGCCATTGCTGTGGTAGTTTTAGCTAATATTTTGCCGGGCATTAAAGTATCTGGTTTTTTAACAGCTATAGTTGTCGCTGCGGTACTTATTTTACTTAATTTATTTGTTAAGCCCATCCTTATTGTTTTTACATTACCGGTAACTATTGTCACTTTTGGCTTGTTTTTGTTGGTTATCAATGCATTGATTATTCTCTTATGTGATGCTTTGGTAGGTGGTTTCGACGTAAGTGGATTTTGGTCAGCCTTGTTTTTTAGTATTTTACTGTCTATCTTTCAATCATTTTTATTTGCATTATCTAAGAAAAAGTAAAGCTTTAACAGATTTTGTCAAGCCCATAAAATAATTGTATTTTTGCAAATTCAAAAATCAATAGAATACCTATGGATGTTAAGCACGAAAATACTGATACATTAAATGCAGTTGTCAAAGTTGATATTCAAAAAAACGATTATCAACCAAAAGTCGATAAAATTTTAAAAGACTATAAAAAATCAGCCAATATACCTGGATTTAGAAAAGGTCATGTCCCTTTAGGCTTGATAAAGAAACAATATGGGCAAGCAGTTTTAGTTGATGAAGTCAACAAGCTTTTGCAAGAAGCCCTTAACAACTATATTTCTGAGGAAAAACTGGATATTCTTGGCAATCCTATTCCAAAGCAACAAGATGATTTTGACTGGAATAAAGAAGATTACCAGTTTGAATTTGAATTAGGTTTGGCTCCTGATTTTGAAATAAATCTTTCACCAAAAAAAGGAATTACGCACTACAAAATTGAAGCAGATAAAGAGATGGTAGACAACCAAATCAAGTCTATTCGTAAACAATACGGTAAGCTCGTTTCTCAAAATGAAATCCAACCTGGATTTTTAGTGCAAGGAACTTTTGTTAATGAAGATGAAGGCATAGACCACGAAACCACTTTGAAGGCAGAAGACCTAAAGCGCAAAAAAGATCAAAAGTTATTGATCGGTGCTAAGGCTAATGATAGCGTGAGTTTTAAAACTAAAGGTTTGTTTAAAGAAACTTCAGATCTAGCCAAACACTTGGGTGTTGAAGAAGAAAAAGCTAAAGACTTAAACGTCGAGGTAAATTTTAATATCGGTGAAATTAATGAAGAAATCCTCGCTGAACTCAATGAAGAGTTTTTTGAAAAAATATATCCCGGCGAAGACATTAAAACTGAAGAAGATCTTAGAAAAAAAATAAAATCTGATGCAGAAAAACAACTTGAGCAACAAAGCGACCAGCAATTGCTTAATGATGTTTCTGAATATTTGATAGATCATACAGATTTTGATTTGCCATCTGAATTTTTACAAAAATGGCTAAGGCTTTCCGGTGAAAAAGAATTAACTGAAGACGAAGCAAAAGAAGAGTTTGAAAAAAGTGAAAAGGGCTTAAGATTTCAATTGATTGAAGGTAAAATCATCAAAGACAATAACCTTCAAGTGACGATGGATGAGATAAAAAATACAACCAAAGACCGTATTAAAATGCAAATGGCTCAGTTTGGGCAGGCTAATATGCCTGAAGAACAACTCGAAAGTATTACACAAAGTATACTTCAAAAAGAAGAGGAAGCCAAAAAGATATCAGACCAAATCATGAATCAGAAGTTGCTTAGTTTTTATAAGGAAAATGTTAACCTAAAAGTTAAAAAAGTGACTTATCAAAAATTTATTGACGAAGTTTACAAATAGACAGTTATTAAGCACAATATGGATATAAATAAAGAATTTGAAAAATTTGCTACCAAAGATCAAGGTATAAATTCCAATTACTATTCAAAGGTCATCACTAGTATGATGCCTACCGGAATGACGCCAAACATCATTGAAGAACGTCAGATGAATGCTGTAGCAATGGACGTGTTTTCAAGACTCATGATGGATCGCATTATTTTTCTCGGTACACCTATAAATGACCAAGTTGCAAATATTATTCAAGCTCAGCTTTTATTTTTAGAATCTACAGATGCGACCAAAGATATTCAAATCTACATCAATTCTCCGGGTGGAAGCGTTTATGCCGGTTTAGGTATTTACGATACCATGCAATTTATAAAACCAGATGTAGCAACAATTAACACAGGAATTGCTGCCTCTATGGGAGCTGTATTGCTCTGTGCTGGTTCAGAAAATAAACGTTCTGGCTTACCACATTCTCGAGTCATGATACACCAACCTATGGGCGGTGCACAGGGTCAAGCTGATGATATTCAAATCACAGCGCAACAAATTGTTAAGCTTAAAGAAGAACTCTATCAAATCATCTCAAAACATACAGGTAAAGATTATGATAAGGTATATGAAGATGGCGATAGAGATTTTTGGATGAATGCAGATGAAGCTTTAGAATATAAAATGATTGACGAAATTTTAAAAAGAGACTAAATAAATGGCCAAAGAAAATCTTGAATGTTCATTTTGCGGACGTAAAAAGTCTGAGACCAACTTGCTTATAGCAGGCTTGGATGCGCATATTTGTGACAAGTGTATTGAGCAGGCTCATGGTATTGTTTTAGAAGAAATTAATACAAATCAAAAAAGCAATTTAGATCAAGATTTTTCCCTACAAAAACCCAAAGCCATCAAAGCGTTTTTAGATGAATATGTGATTGGGCAAGACTATACAAAAAAAGTGATGTCTGTTGCAGTATACAACCACTACAAACGATTGTTACAGCCTAAAAAAAATAAAGACGAGATTGAGATTCAAAAGAGTAATATTGTCATGGTTGGGCAAACCGGTACAGGTAAGACTTTGATAGCTAAAACTATTGCAAAAATGCTCAACGTCCCGCTTGCCATTGTTGACGCGACTGTTCTTACCGAAGCAGGTTATGTCGGAGAAGATGTTGAAACTATTTTAACTAAACTTCTTGCTGCTGCAGACTACAATGTAGAAAAGGCACAAAGTGGAATAGTATTTATTGATGAGATAGATAAAATTGCCAGAAAATCTGACAACCCGTCAATTACTAGAGACGTAAGTGGAGAAGGTGTTCAGCAAGCTTTATTAAAACTTTTGGAAGGTACAACAGTTAACGTTCCGCCGAAAGGTGGTCGAAAGCATCCTGACCAAAATTTCATTGAAATTAATACAGAAAATATTTTGTTTATCGCCGGTGGAGCCTTTGATGGGATAGATCGTCATATTTCAAAACGCCTCAATATGCAGGCTGTTGGATATGGGGCATCAAAATTAGGTGCCGGTATAGATAAAGAAAATATTCTGCAGTATATTATTCCTAAAGATTTAAAAGATTATGGATTAATACCTGAAATCATTGGTCGCTTGCCCGTACTGAGTTACATGAATCCATTAGATAAAGAAACTTTACGAAGAATTCTCATTGAGCCTAAAAATGCTATTGTAAAGCAGTACGAAACACTGTTTTCAATGGATGATATCAACCTGTCTTTTACAGATGGCGCATTAGATTTAATTGTAGAAAAAGCTATTGAGTATAAACTCGGTGCCAGAGGCTTAAGGTCATTGTGTGAGGCTGTGCTAACCGATGCCATGTTTGATATGCCTGAAGGCGACGAAAAAGCTTTAAAGGTAACTAAAAGTTATGTTGAAAATGCACTCCAAAAATCTACATTGAAAAAACTCAAAGCAGCCTCTTAAAAAATTCCCTTAAGTTCGTCCAGTACAATTTTACCATCTAAAATATTAAGTCCTTTTCTAAGCATAGGATTATTATCAACAGCTTTTTTCCAACCTAAATCTGCGATAGTTTTAACAAATGGGAAAGTCACATTGGTTAAGGCTAGAGTCGAGGTATAAGGTACTGCTCCCGGCATATTAGTGACACAATAGTGTAACACATCATCTACAATATAAGTGGGATTTTCATGTGTAGTTGGCTTTGTCGTTTCAAAACAACCACCTTGGTCCACAGCCACATCAACCATCACAGTACCGTGTTGCATCTCTTTTAGCATATCTCTTTTGATAAGCTTAGGAGCTTTGGCACCAGCAACAAGTACTGCACCTATAATCAAGTCTGCATTTATAATATGCTTTCTAATTTTATATTCATTAGAAAATTCAGTGATGACGTGTGGAGGCATCACATCATTAACATATCGCAATCTCTTCATATTTATATCTAAAACTACAACACTTGCACCGAGACCTGCAGCCATTTTTGCCGCTTGAACACCAACAACACCAGCGCCAATAACCAAAACTTTCCCAGGTTGTACTCCTGGCACGCCACCTAATAAAATACCTTTGCCTTTGATTGGTTTTTCCAGAAATTTTGCACCCTGTTGAGTCGCCATTCGTCCAGCAATTTCAGACATTGGTGTAAGTAAAGGCAAGCTGCCATCATCCTCTTGAACAGTTTCGTAGGCGATACAGACAGCTTTAGACTTTAGCATCGCTTCTGTAAGTGCTTGGCTGGAGGCAAAATGAAAATAAGTAAATACAATCTGATTGGGTTTTACTAATTCATATTCTTTTTCGATAGGTTCTTTGACCTTGACAATCATTTCTGCAATGTCATAAATAGCTTCGATAGACTCCAAAATTTGTGCACCTGCATTTTTATAATCGTTGTTAGTAAAACCACTGGCTAAGCCAGCATTTGACTGAACGTATACTTTATGGTCTGATTTTGCAAGTTCAAAAGCACCTGCTGGAGTAATGGAGACACGGCTTTCGTTGTTCTTAATTTCTGTAGGGACACCTATTATCATAATGGGTAGTTTTAAGTTGGTAGTTTAAGTGAGTAGTTGTTAAATATAATTTTAAATGTGGGGTAAATATATTTAAATCTCACTTATTTTATTATAAACCCTATAATATTTTGATAACAATACAGGATAATTTTTAAATTCTAATTTTTGACCCCTTTTTTTGTAATTTCAGATAATACATTACACTTTTAATTGATTAAGGTATAATTTGGTAATAATAGCATCTAATTATATCATCTTCCTTATTTTTGCAAAAGTTTTAAAATCAGTCTAAATGTATAGAACACACAATAACGGTGAGCTAAAAACTGCTCAGCTCAATCAAAATGTCAGGCTTTCAGGTTGGGTTCAAAAGATTAGAAACAAAGGCTTTATCATTTGGATTGATTTGAGAGACCGTTTTGGGATTACGCAACTTGTTTTTGATTCTGAACGTACGCCTAAAACCGTCTTTGATGCTGCTGAAAAACTGGGTAGAGAATTTGTGATTCAAGTAAAAGGTCAAGTCATTGAGCGTGAATCTAAAAATCCAAACTTGCCTACAGGTGATATTGAAGTTTTAGTTGAAGATTTAGTGATGTTGAATACTTCTAAAACACCTCCGTTTACAATCGAGGATAAAACAGATGGCGGAGACGACCTTCGAATGAAATACCGCTATCTTGATATTCGCCGCAATCCGGTTAAAGATAAACTGATCTTTAGAAGTCAGGTAACTATGGCTGTAAGAAATTATTTATCAGATCAGAATTTTGTAGAAGTAGAAACACCTTACCTCATCAAGTCAACACCTGAAGGTGCCCGAGATTTTGTGGTGCCCAGCCGAATGAATCAAGGCCAGTTTTACGCCTTACCACAATCGCCTCAGACTTTTAAACAATTATTGATGGTTGGTGGCTTAGAAAAATATTTTCAAATTGTAAAATGTTTTCGTGACGAAGATTTAAGAGCAGACCGGCAACCGGAGTTTACACAAATAGACTGTGAAATGTCTTTTGTCACTCAGGAAGATATTTTAAATACTTTTGAGGGACTTACCAAGCATCTCATCAAAAAAACACATGGAATAAGTGTTGAGAATTTCCCTAGAATGACCTTTGAAGAAGCGATGAAAACTTACGGCAATGACAAACCGGATATCCGATTTGGGATGAAATTTGGCGAATTGAACGAGATTGCACAACACAAGGAATTCAAAATATTTAATCAGGCTGAATTGGTGGTTGGTATTGCGATTCCCGGTGGTGCTAGCTATTCTAGAAAAGAAATAGATAAACTGATTGAATGGGTTAAACGTCCACAGATTGGCGCTAAAGGCATGGTTTACGTCAAAGTGAACGACGATGGGAGTTTTAAGTCTTCTGTTGATAAATTTTATGACGAAAAAGATTTCAAAGCCTGGGCTGAAAAAACCAACGCTCAACCCGGCGACCTCATTGCTGTGCTTTCCGGAAAAGCTAATGAAACTCGCGCACAACTCAGTGCTTTACGTATGGAAATGGGCAACAGATTAGGTCTACGAAAACCAGATGAATTTGCACCACTTTGGGTGGTAGATTTTCCTTTACTGGAATGGGATGAAGACACTCAACGCTATCATGCTATGCATCACCCGTTTACTTCGCCAAAAGCAGAAGATATTGACCTTTTGGAAAGCTCACCAGGTGACGTCAGAGCCAACGCTTATGATTTGGTCTTAAATGGTAATGAAATAGGTGGTGGCTCCATTAGAATTCACGATAAAAACATGCAGAGCAGAATGTTGGAACTACTTGGCTTTAGCGAAGATGAAGCCCGTAAACAATTCGGCTTCTTGATGGATGCTTTTGAATACGGTGCGCCGCCACACGGTGGTATTGCTTTTGGTTTAGACAGACTTGTTGCCATTCTTGGCGGACAGGAAAGTATCAGAGATTTCATCGCTTTTCCTAAAAATAATATGGGTCGCGATGTGATGATTGATGCACCGGCAACTTTAGATGATGATCAATTGAAAGAATTAGGCTTGGAATTGAAGATGGGTAAAAAATAATTCAAAACCTAAGCTGAGATGATTTTTTAAGCTTATAAAAGATGAGCTAATATAAGTTAATGCCTATCTCAAGTCTCTTAAATTAGAAATCATTACATTTATTAAATCATTTGATAATCAATCACTCAAAAGATTTAATTTTGTTTATGCTGAACAATTCTATATTATATCATGAACAACTTTAGTCAGCATAAAATTCTATTCAAAATCATAAGATGGAAAGAGGAATACCTTTCCCATCATCAATTTGTCATTATTCTCAGCGCCTTGATTGGTTTTACAGCAGGTTTAGTAGCTGTGACGCTTAAAAATTTAGCCTATTTACTTCAAGACTGGGTTGAAAAAGGATTGCTTTTCACTTTTGAACAGGTATATTACTTTATTTTTCCTTTTATTGGCCTTTTATTGACCTACCTGATTTTAAATCACATTTTAAAAGCCCGGATTGGTCAAGGGATTTCCTCCACACTTTTTGCCATTTCTCAAAGAAAAGGATTTGTAAAAACCATACAAAGCTATGCTTCGCTCATCACAGCACCTTTAACCGTTGGTTTAGGGGGTTCGGTAGGTTTAGAGTCTCCAACAGTTGCGACCAGTGCAGGCTTGGGCTCTATTTTATCACGGTATTTTAAGGTAAATCAAGCGACAAGAACCTTATTGATTGGTTGTGCAGCCGCTGGCGCGATGTCATCATTATTTAAAGCGCCTATTGCAGCGATTATTTTTGCGATAGAAATATTTGCACTCGACTTGACATTGGTGTCAATGATTCCGTTATTAGTGGCTTCTGTTTCAGCAATTTTGACCTCTTATTTTTTCTTTGGTTCAAATATTATTTTGCAGCCTCAAACCACTTCAGCTTTTCAAATTCAAGATTTTTTATATTATGTCATTTTAGCTATAATTTGTGCTGGGTTTTCGTTGCTTTTTATAAAAATCTATACGATGACTTTCAGTGTTTTTGAAAAATTTTCTTCTAAATTTAAGAGAGCTGTCATTGGAGGTATGTTTCTTGGGTTATTAATTTTTGTTTTTCCACAACTTTATGGTGAAGGCTATCCTTTCGTTAATCAACTGTTGTCTGGTGATATGTCATTTTGGGTCAATTCAAAACTCAATTTTGGTTGGAATAATTTATGGTTTTTTATAGGATTTTTATTTCTAGTGATGGTTTTTAAAATTTTAGCTACTTCAGTAACCATTGCTTCTGGTGGAGTTGGTGGAATTTTTGCGCCAGTTTTGTTTATAGGTAGTATAATTGGGACATGTTATGCACTTATCATAAAACAATTTGATTTGTTATCAAATAGCATCTCTGATAATAATTTTGCCCTAGTAGGTATGGCTGGGTTGATGTCTGGAGTCATGCATGCTCCACTGACGGCCATATTCTTGATTGCAGAAATTACCTCGGGTTATAATTTATTCATTCCGTTGATGATTTGTGTAGCCATTTCTTATGGTATAAGTCATCGATTTCAGAAACATTCTATTTATAATCTTGAATTGGCTCAACGCGGGCAACTTGTCACCCATGATAAGGATGAGACCGTTTTGAGTTTATTGGAAATTAACCAATTGATTGAACGTAATTTTGTGATTTTAAGAATTGATATGTCTTTAGAAAATATTGTAAATGAAGGCGTTGTAAAATCTTCTAGAAATATTTTTCCCGTGACTGACCAACAGGGAAAATTTAAAGGTATTTTATTATTGGATGATATCAGAACACTGATGTTTAAACAAGATTTATACCAAGACGTTTTCGTGAGTGATTTGATGCAAACTGCACCCGATGTGATTGAACTTACCGACTGTAATGCTAAAGATGTGATGCGAAAGTTTAAAGAAACCGATGCGTGGAATTTGCCTGTTGTAAGAGAAGGAAAGTACGTAGGATTTATATCAAAATCTAAAATGCTCACGGCGTATCGTGATAAATTAGTAGATTTGAGTATTCAGTAAAAATTTGATTATGAGAATTGTTTTGTGGGTTTGTTTCATCATAATGCTTGGTGGTTTTGGCACGGGATTTTATATTAAAATCATACAAACCAATCCTGAATTAGGCGATAAGATTATTGGCCTATCGGTCTTATTTAGCACTTTTATTTTTATGCCTTTGTTTTTGTATCACCGCTGGAAAGGGAAAAACATCAAAGATTATGTCCTTGATAAAAAAAAGTTAGACGAAATGCGGGAGAAAGATTTGTAATTCTTCAATTGACTTAGATGTTTTTATGCATTGAATTTTATAAATGAAGATTACTGTTTTAAACTTTAAGAGATTAAGGCCATTAAGAATTATGTGTTCAGCCCTAAACTATTTTAATACCTCAATGGTTCAATTGAAATACTAGCATATTTAAACATCACGTACTTTTCATAACAACCTAACTCAAAATGAACAGCATAGAACAAATAGCAGAAGAAATTTATAAAGCTGAAACAGAAAAGCAACCTATTGCTCCTATAAGGACTTTCTTTAAAGGTGGAAGAAATATAGAAGCCGCCTATGAAATACAGCAACTTGTAACGCAAAAAAAAATAGCCAAAGGCGCTCAATTGGTAGGTAAAAAAATAGGCTTAACCTCTTTTGCTGTTCAAAAACAACTCGGTGTTGATGAACCAGACTTTGGTATATTGACCGATGATATGCAAATAAAAAATCACAGTAAAATTAGTTTCAGTCAACTCATGCAACCCAAAGCAGAAGCTGAATGGGCCTTTGTTTTAAAAGAGAATCTAGATGCTGATATGATCACTTTAAATGATGTAAAAAATGCCATAGATTATGCCGTAGTTGCGATAGAAGTTGTAGGTAGCCGCATTAAAAATTGGGATATCAAAATCACAGATACCATAGCCGACAATGCATCGGCAAGTCATTTTGTTTTAGGTTCAAAAAAAATTGATTTATCTAAAATTGATCTAGTAAATTGTAAAATGCAGATGTTTAAAAATGATAGCCTTGTTTCTGAAGGAAACGGACAGGCTTGTATGGGTAATCCTCTTAATGCTGTGCAATGGTTAGCAAAAACTATGCAGAAAAACAATCAACCATTAAAAGTTGGAGAAATTATTTTATCTGGGGCATTAGGACCAATGATTGAGATAAAGAAGGGTGATAACCTCTCTGCTCAGATTGATAATTTTGATAAGGTTAAATTTAAAGTCGTCTAAGGTTTAACAGCCACAATCATCTTGTCCACAGGCTTTTTTAGTTTTTTTCTTAAAGAAGAATTTTTTAACTAAAAACCCAATCGCTGCTATAAAAGTGAGCCAAACGAGTATTTCTTGTATTGACATCATTTATTTTAAAAGTTGATAAGCAATTAAGGATACAATATAAGCAAATCCTGTCATAAAAACAAGTTGAAAGATTGGCCATTTCCAAGTATTGGTTTCACGTTTGACTACAGCAAGTGTGCTCATACACTGCATGGCAAATGCATAAAACAACAATAGACTGATACCACTGGCCAAGTTAAATAACTTACCACCAAACACCGGATTCACTTCTTTGGACATACGTTTTTTTATCGTTTCTTCATTTTCGCTGCCTACGCTGTAAATGGTGGCCAGTGTACCAACAAAAACTTCTCTTGCTGCAAAAGAGCTTATAACGGCAATGCCAATTTTCCAGTCATACCCCAAAGGTTGAACTACAGGTTCAATGCCTTTTCCCATATAACCAATATAAGAATGTCTTAGTTTGTAAGATGAAATTTTGGTATCTAACTCTTCTTGTGTTAAATCTAAATTTTCAGTCTTAACTTCAGTATTGACAATGTCTTCAGCATTTTTAAATTTGTCGTTAGGGCCATAACTGGCTAAAACCCATAAAATGATAGAAATGGCTAAAATAATTTTACCAGCACCAAAAACAAATGACTTGGTTTTATCGACTACTGTAATCAAAACATTTTTGGGTAAAGGCACTTTATAGTTGGGCATCTCTACTACAAAATAAGTTTTTTGGGAGGTTTTCATGACTTTATGTAATAACCAAGCCGAAAATACTGCCATACCGAACCCAATAAAATACAATAGCAATAACACTAAGCCTTGATAGTTGAAAACACCTAAAAAACTCTTGTCCGGAATTACTAAGGCAATGATTATTAAGTAGACTGGTAACCTTGCAGAGCAGGTCGTGAAAGGAATGACTAAAATGGTAATGAGCCGTTCTTTCCAATTTTCGATATTTCTCGAGGCCATCACAGCCGGGATAGCACAGGCCGTTCCTGAAACTAAAGGCACAATACTTTTACCGCTAAGCCCAAATTTTTTCATAATCTTATCGGTAAGGAATACCACTCGACTCATGTAGCCACTTTCCTCAAGTATGCTAATGAAAAGAAACAAAAAGGCGATTTGAGGAATAAAAATCACAATACCGCCAATCCCTGGAATAATCCCTTCTGCAATGAGGTTTGTAAATTGTCCTGCAGGTAAGGTGTTTTTTGTCCATTCACTAAAACTGGCAAAACTTTCGTCGATAAGATCCATAGGATAAGCTGCCCAATCGTAAATGACTTGAAAAATTAAAAGTAAAATTACAGCAAATATCAAATAACCCCAGATCCGATGCATCAATAAACGGTCTAAGCTTGCCCTTAAACCCTTAGCAGCATTGATATCTTTGGTTAAAGTTTGTTTCAAAGTATCATTGATAAAGGTATATCGGGCAATGATTTCCTTTTGCTGCAAACGCTTAAGTTCAGACTGGCTTTTGGGTTCAAAACTTTTGGTTTTACTTTTAATTTGATTTCGGTCTAAATTACCAAAGTTGGCATCTTGCGTAATGACTAACCAAAGTTTGTAAGTGTTCTGGTCGGGAAAGGTTTTCTTCAGATTACCAAAATATTCAGGATCGACTCTAGAGGCATTGCAACAGGCCTCTGTTGAAAGCTGTTTATAGTTTGCAATAAGGTTTTTAAGCTTGTCAAAACCCGTATTTTTTCTAGAGCTAATAAGGGCGATTTTGGTTTTGAGTTGTTCTTCAAGCTTGGGGATATCTAGGCTAATTCCTTTTCGATCCATGCGATCAGCCATATTGATAGCCAAAATTGTAGGTAAACCTAGATCCTTAATTTGAGTAAATAATAATAAATTCCGCTTTAAATTTTCAATATCACTAACGACGACCACAACATTGGGATAGTCTTTGTCATTTTTGTTGAGCAAAAGTTCGATAACGATATTTTCATCTAAAGACGAAGCATTTAAACTGTATGTGCCCGGCAAGTCTATAATGTGAGCTTTTAGGACTCGACTCAACTTGGTAACACCTTCTTTTTTTTCTACAGTAATTCCCGGGTAATTCCCAACTTTTTGGTTTAAACCAGTCAAGCTATTAAAAACAGAAGTTTTACCAGTGTTGGGGTTGCCAACTAATGCTACATTGATTTGCCTCATCTTATTGGTCTATGAGTTTTACCAAAATATCTTTTGCGGTTTCTAACCTAATGGCTAAAAATGTATCATTGATGTTGAGATATAAAGGATCTTTGATTTTAGCAATTTTAATCACTTCAACTGCATTACCAGGCAAACAGCCCATTTCAAGTAGTTTTAAAGGGATAGATTCTGAAGATATATCAGTAATTGTGGCTTTTTGACCGCTTTTTAAATCGGCAATGCTCATCATCTTTATTTAGATTAAGTTGAAACAATGCAAATCTAAAAAATCTATTTGAGGTGGACTTTATACTTATTGACTTTAATTTATTGTTAACGCCAAAACTGAGTTTAATCAGTCCTAATTTTTCATTAACCTGACGGGCATTAAATCAAATGTGTTTTTTATGTAAGCATTTAAAATTATGCTAAATACAGAATTATCTATCCGGCATTTGTTATTATAATTACTAAAACCATACATAGTGAGTCATACTAATAAAGTTTTTCCCAATTCTTTAAAAAATGAGATTCTAAAAGCCTTAACTTATTTTCCAACTTTAAGAAATGTCCCCATTGAATTTAAATTTAAGACAAACATTAAGCGATCAACGATGCAGGCTCAACCGCGTTTTAGTAAAATATTAAGTCCTCGCCATAAGAGAGAATACATCATTTTTATAAAAACTCATTTCAATTTAGGTACTATCGATAAACCAATTGAAAAACTCCCCAAAGATGTTTTAGTAGGTTGGTTTGGGCATGAATTAGGCCATATTATGGATTATGAACAGATGAGTAACTTTAAACTTATACGCTTTGGTTTGAGCTATTTGATTTCTAATACTGCCATTGTAAATGCTGAGCGACAAGCTGACACTTTTGCGATAAAACAAGGCATGCAAGACTATATTATTAAAACTAAAAATTTCATTTTGGAACACGCTGATATTTCTGAAAGCTATAAAAACAGAATGAAAAAATATTATCTATCTCCTGAGGAAATTATGGAGATGGTGACTCAATAAAATTAAATTTCACGACAGATAACACAGCGTTAGTTAACTAATTTTTGCAGTCAGTTATTCGGATACTCGATAAAAAATAATTCAATGATCTTATGAATATTTAGGTCGTTTAGAACTTACAAATTCTCGCCATTCCCTGAATTTCTCCTCACCCATAACACGTTCCATTTTGACTTGACCGCCTTTCTTTTTTTGATGGGCATTCCAGTCGTAAAATAATTCAGGATTTATCATATCAACTTTTACGCCTTTTAAGGCTTTAGTCCTGGCTACTTTATAATTTTTATTGGCATTTTTTAGAGAGTCATCTAATGCTTGAGCAACCTCGATAGGTTTACGATTAAGCATAGTGCCCAAATACCAATGATGGTAAAAATCACCATGTTCATCTTTGACAGCGGCAATGGTATATTCTCTGATTTCAGTATTAAATTGTTGCTCAAGTTCACGCATGGCGTCATCCATTTTATTGACCGATAATTGTGAGCCTACTGTATTGAGGAAAAATTTGGTTCTACCTGTAATTTTGATTTCTGCTCTTTCAATATCAGTAAATTGTATAGTATCTCCAATCATGTATCGCCAAGCGCCAGCAACAGTACTCATAACCAAGACATAATCATTACCTTTTTCGACTTCATCAAGATTAAACGATGGTGCGTTGGGTTTTAAAGCGCCGTTTTCATCGATATATTCAGTTTGAAACGGAACAAACTCAAAGTAAATACCATTATCTGTATTAAGTTGCATAGCATGCGTTTCAGGTCTTACTTGTGTGGCAATGTAACCCTCTGAGGCCAAATAGGTATCAATGACTTGAACAGTTTTGCCGGTCAAGGCTTCAAAGCTTTTTTCGTAAGGACCAAAGGCGACACCACCTGAGGTATAAACTTGGAGATTTGGCCAAATCTCATGAATATGATTTAAATTATAATACTCGATGATTTCTTCCAACATGAGCTCAATCCAAGATGGAATACCACTCAGTGCACCAACATCCCAGGTTTTGGCATGTTTTACAATATGCTCAACTCGTTTGTCCCAATCGTCTATTTTGGATATTTCCTCACCAGGTTTGTAATAAGATTGAAACCAAAATGGAATGTTAGCAGCGGTGATTCCAGAAATCTCACCTTCTAATTTGTTATCATTTCGCTGATTTAAATTTGTTGAACTCCCAAGCATCAAAATATCTTTTTGAAAAAAATCAGCCGAAAGATCAAAATTTTTAAGCGACAAAACTTGCTTTAACCCCGCTTTTGTAATGGCATCAAGCATAGCTTTTGAGATTGGAATACGTTTACTTTCTTTCCCCGTTGTGCCTGAACTTAAGGCAAAATACTTTGATTCACCAGGCCAAGTTACATTGGTTTTGCCTTCGTGCATTTTTGACCACCATTCTTTATTGATTTTATCGTAATCAAAGTACGGTATTTTATTGATAAAGGATTTATGAATATTATTTTGATTTAAAATTTCTGAAAATTTGTAATATTTTCCAAAATCTGTAGATTGTGCTGTCTTTAAAAGTTTTATTAATGTTTTTTGTTGTGCTTTTACGTGGTCTTTTTCCTCTATAAGTGAGCCTGCAATTTTAATTGCACCTTTAATCACTTCTCCAATGATGGCCATATCTTTTTACTTTAAAATCTTTATAAATTAGTATAAGTAAATAGATTTAGTTATGCAGTTAAGCTTTGAAAAAATTAACTTTTACATTTATGGTATTGCAAAGTTCGATAAGCCATAGGAGGTTTATAGCTTGAAATCTTTTATGTATCACTTTTTATTAATTCTTCTATTATCAATAATAAATAAAATCATAGCTATCGTATTTAAAGCTAATACCAGGAATGTAAACTTGTTTTCTATAATGTAAGTAACAACACTTAATATTGCCAACATGCCTGCCAATAGTGATAATGGTTTTTTTAACTTTAGCTTCATTATTAGTAAAACTATTTAATACTTAGTTTTCTGTAATCCCATTGTTGTAATTCTTCTAAACTCACATAATCTAATACCTTTTCATGACAAGCTTCTAGATTAAGATAAACAGGGAAACCTGCTGCTTTACTTTTCAGCCAAACGCCCATACAAATACACCACCAATCCCCAGACTTAAGGCCAGGAAACTGCCATTGCGGTTTAGGCGTAATTAAATCGTTGCCTCGGGCTTTGTTGTAGGCGAGAAATTCATCGGTCATTTGTGCTGCAACGATATGCAATCCTGGATCGCGTTTATCATATGAACAAAATCCATCACGTTTAGCCCCAGTCATTGGGTCGAGTGAGCAGGACTGAAGTTCAGTGCCAAGAACATTTTTTATCATTTTATTTAATTTAAAACTAATAAACAAATAATCCTATAAACTTATAAATGAATTACCACATAATTTTATAATCTTAAATAAATAATGATTATTTCACGCTAAGACGCTAAGGCCACTTAATAGATTATAACCTATCTACATACTTACTTAAGAATTTTTAGAATAATAGCCGATTAAGATCCTTATATCAAAGATATCTAGAGCTTCAGCGATTCGTGAAACTCAGCAGCTATTTTTCCAAAGCCTTAGCCGTTATTTTGGTTAAAATATTTCGAGGTGTAAAACGGCCAATAAAAACTAAGAACTTATTTAAAAACCCGTGAATGGCCACAGTTTTGCCCTTAAAAAGTTGCTTTAAACCAAAACGGGCTACAGCTGCAGAACTTGGAAGTTTGATTTGCTTAACCAAATTAGAATCCTTCATATCAGCATGATCAAAAAATTCTGATTGTGTTGCTCCAGGACATAAAGCAGTGACAATCACACCCTCATTTTTCCACTCATGAGCAATCGCTTCAGAAAATGCCAAAACATAATGCTTAGTTGCAAAATATACACTCATCATAGGGCCTGGTTGGAAAGCTGCCGTAGAGGCCACATTGAGAATATAACCTGTTTGTCGCCTCAGCATTTGTCTACCGATGTAATAGGTTAAATCGGTTAAGGCTTTGATATTTAAGTCAATCATGTTTTGCAGTTTGCCGATATCCGCTTGATCAAAACGCTTGTAATCGCCAAAACCTGCATTATTGATTAACACATCGATTTGGATTTGTTCTTCAGATAAGTATTTTAATAAATCTTCTATAGCGTTGTCTGTAGTCAGGTCAATGGCAAAGATATTGACTTTGACTTCAGTTATTTCACGAGCCAAAGCTTTAAGGAGATTTTCACGTCGTGCTACAATGACCATGTTATAGTCTTGATGGGCTAATTGTTTGGTAAATTCTTTACCTATTCCCGATGAAGCGCCTGTGATGAGTGCTGTTTTTCTCATGATTGATAGCCTAATTTTTCTCTTACGCGATCTAAAACATCATTTGCTACAACTTTAGCCTTAGCTTCACCTTCCTGTAAAGTTTTTTCAATTTTCTCTGGATTTTGAATCAAATCTTGAAAAGTTTCTCTCTCATTTTTAAACTTGAGTTTAATTTCTTCAAATAATGCTGTCTTAGCATGACCATAACCAAACCCACCATTGAGGTAATTTTGCCTCATTTCATTGATTTTATCTTGATTAGCGATGCATTGATATAAATTAAACACAATACAAGTATCAGGATCTTTTGGTTCTTCTAATGGCGTGCTGTCCGTTTTAATACTCATAATAGTTTTACGCAGCTTTTTGTCACTATCAAAAATATTGATGATATTTTGCTTGGACTTACTCATTTTTTCGCCATCAATTCCAATAATGAGTTGCGTTTCATCTTGAATTTTGGGTTGAGGCAATACAAATGTTTCTCCCATTTTAGCATGAAAACGCTGTGCAACGTCTCTGGTCATTTCAAGATGCTGTAGTTGGTCTTTACCTACAGGTACAATTTCGGCATCATACAATAAAATATCAGCAGCCATCAACATGGGATAGGTGAATAATCCCGAATTGACATCTTCAAGTCGGTCTGATTTGTCTTTAAACGAATGGGCTAGAGTTAAGCGTTGGTATGGAAAAAAACAGTTGAGATACCAAGCCAATTCTGTAACTTGCGGCACTTGACTTTGCCTGTAAAACACTGTTTTTTCTGGATCTAGCCCAAAAGCTAACCAGGCTGCTGCAGTTTGTAAAGTATTGTTTTTTAAAACCTCAGCATCTTTGATTTGTGTAAGCGAATGTAAATCGGCTATAAACAGAAAAGAATCGTTATTAGGGTTGTTGGCCATCTCTATGGCTGGTAAGATTGCCCCGAGAAGGTTTCCGAGATGTGGTGTGCCTGTGCTTTGTATTCCAGTTAAAATACGTGACATAAAAATCAATTTTTTTCAAAGATAAATCTTTTGTTTATCTGTATCTAAGCTTTTATGTAATTTTGGACTTGATGAAAATTATACTCAACATATTCAGACTGTTCTGGCGTATTTGGTTTTATGTGTTAATGTTTTTTAGCATCATACTTCTCTTTCCCTTTCTGTTAATTTCAACCTTGCGCGAAAGTTGGTACGGCTTCTTTTTTAAAGTGGCTAAAGTATGGGCAACTATCAATTTGTATGGCATGGGATTTATCCCCAAAGTTCAATTTTTAGAAAAAATGAAAAAAGGGAAGAGCTACCTTCTGGTGTCCAATCACACTAGTATGATAGACATTATGTTGATGTATTATATCTCCAAAAATCCCTTTGTATTTGTCGGTAAAAAAGAGTTGGCCAAATACCCTTTGTTTGGGTTCTTTTACAAACGCACTTGTATTCTAGTCGATAGACAAAACAGCAAAAGCCGTCATGCGGTGTTTTATCAAGCTCAAGAGCGTTTAAACAAAGGCTTGAGTGTTTGTATTTTTCCAGAAGGTGGTGTGCCTGATGATATATCAATAGTTTTAGATACGTTTAAAGACGGCGCGTTTCGCTTGGCAATTAACCACCAAATTCCCATTGTGCCCATGATTTTTTACGATAATAAAAAAAGATTTTCCTATGATTTTTTTAGTGGAAAACCCGGTATTTTGAGAGCTAAAGTTTTAAATTTTATTGAAACCAAAGGGCTTTCTCTCCAAGACAAAAGATCGCTTAATAAAAATGTTAGGCAGACTATTTTGAGAGAACTGCAAAACAAAAAACCCCGTCAAAATTGACAGGGTTTAAAGCATTTTATGATAGATTGGCTAATTCATCTATTTAAAAATATATCTTAATCCAACTTGCATTTGCCATCTAGACGAAAGGATACCAGAATCATCAAATTCTACAATACCACTTTCATTAAAGCGATTATCGAAAGAAAACTTAGGATTTGGTCCACCTTCTTCTGTGGTCAATAAACCAACTTCGCTTCTCACAAATTTACGTCTTCCCCAATCTTTATTGAGCAGATTAGTAAAATTAAAAATGTCAAAAGAAAATTGAAGTGTATGAATTTTTTTACCAACTTGTAAGTTGAAATCTTGTAGTAATTTGAGGTCAATAATATGACTCCAAGGCCCACGATCGCCATTACGTTCTGCATATTGGCCTCTTCTATCATTTAAATATGAATTGTTGTTGATGAATGTATTGAGTTGATTCCATTGTTGTTGTTGTTCTTGAGGCGAACCAACAAACTCGATTTCAGAAGCATCTCTTGGAATGTAGATTAGGGCATTATCACGAGAATCGTCATTTAGCAAGTCCCGTCCTTCATTGTAAATATAACTAAAAGGCTGCCCTTCTAAACCATTGTAAAACAATGATATAGTAGTTTTAAACATATCATTTTTACCATAAGAAAACTCATAAGCTGCATTTGCAGTAAGCCTTGATCCAAGAGAAAATTGAGATCGTGCAACACCAGGATTGGCATTTTTTCCATTTACCGTCCTTAAGTTTCTCCATTGAGATGAGTTCTGAGATGAGGTTCCTTCAAAAATATTTTTTGCCTCACCATAAGTATAAGCAACTTGTCCATAGAAACCGTTATCAAACTGTTTAGTCAACTTAAAGGTTGCATTATAAGTATAACCTTTATCTGTATTTGTCGCTAAGATAATACGTCCATAGGTGTCATCAATGACATCATTTCTGTCGTAAAAAGGGCGATTGTCTGCACCGTTCAATCTGCCTACAGGACCTTTAATATTTAGGTTTTGATAGAAGACATTATTAATGGTATTGGTATACAAAAATTCTCCAGAAGCCACTAAATCCCAAATTGGTAATTTCTGGTCAACTGCAATGTTAAATTTAGCAACTTGAGGGAGTTTAAAGTCAGGTGCAAATAAATCTATATTTCCACCATTTGCTCCAGAACCAGGTTCAGCTCCTGGTTGAACAGGTTGATTAAATGGATCTGCATTAAAAAAGACATCATCTTGAGGTAGCGTAAAATCAGCAACAAATCCTTGTGAAACACCATTATTATTATAAGCACCACCTGGCCAAACAAGTGGGATACGAGAGGTGAAAATCCCTATACCACCTCTGACTTGTGTGGTTTTGTCATCAAATACATCCCAGTTGAAACCTAATCTTGGGGAAAAATGTAATTTACTTTCGATAGCTTGACCTACTCGAGCACCTTCTAGATCTTTTCCGTTGGCTTCCAGTAGAGCAACAGATCTTGTATTAAAGTCCTCATTGACAGTGCCATCTGAGAAAAACGGGATATCAAAACGTAGCCCCAAAGAAAGTTTAAAATTGTCAGCCATATCTACATCATCTTGGATATATAGCCCAAGTTGTTGGTACTCAAATACGGCAGCACCTGCAGAATCATCGCCAACCCCACCAAATAAAGAATAACTTCTAGAAAAACGGTCTACTGGGGCATTGTTGCTTGCATTGTCGTCTAAATAGGTATTAAAATCATCTAAAGATGAAAAGGTGTAAGACCCAAAGTTTTGTGCAAAGAAAACGTTTTTAACATCAAAATAGTCAAATGTGCCACCGAGAGTAATTTTGTGTCGTCCTTTGTAGTATTCAAAATTGTTTGTAATAGAAAATAACTTTTGCTCTAGTAAATTAGCTGTAGAAAATTGTTCAGATCCCAAACTAATTTCTCCAATACCATCTTGTATTTCAACAAATGGAAAGGCGTCGCCTACAAAACCTCTATCATCGAGCACATCAGTATAGGCTAAAACTAAGTTATTTGACATATTACTGCCATTGGTTGTGCTCCACTCAAGAGTGGTTGAATTTGTACGTGTTGGGAAAAATTCACTCCCATTAACAAAATCTATAGAACGATCACCACTTAAACGGGTCTCGGTTTCTTCAGCCTCTACATAAGAGTTTTTGAAAACTATAGTATTCTTATCATCGATATTCCAGTCAACACGCGCAATAAATTTATCGCTTGTTAGGGTAAGTGGTGCACCTTCAAACACACCAGGGTCATATCCAAAAGCATCAATAATACCCTGTCTTAAATTAACGACGTCTTGTCTGTTTGCATCACCTTGATACCGTTCGAAGTTGAAAGGCTGCGGGGTTTCATCATCTTGTCTCTCGTAATTAACAAAAAAGAACAATTTGTTTTCTATAATCGGTCCACCAACACGAAGACCAACAAGTTCTGCAGAAAATTCATTTAGTCTTTCTCTATCGTCTTCTTTAATTGCTGTTGGGGTTTTACCAGCCAAGTCTTCATTTCTAAGATAGTAATAAGCAGAGCCTTCAAAATTGTTGGTTCCTGAACGTGTAATAGCGTTTATTGAGCCGCCGGCAAAACCAGATTGTTTAACATCAAATGGTGCGAGGTTAACTTGAAAGGACTCAATGGCGTCTATAGAAATGGGGTTAACACCAGTTTGACCACCATTTGTTCCTGAAGCGGCTAAACCAAAGACATCGTTTTGAACTGCACCATCAATGTAAATTGCATTGTAACGGTTATTTTGACCACCGAGAGCAATACTACCATTTTCACCTACTTGGGCTTCAGGTGTTTGCCTAATAAAATCACCAAGTGATCGCGTTGCTGAAGGTAAAGTCAAAACTTCACGATTGGAGATATTGGTGTTTGAGCCGGTTTGTCCAGAATCAAAGATGTCGTTTTTACGAGCGGTAATTGTAACTTCTTCCAATTGACTCGCTTCTTCTTGAAGTTGAACACTGAACTGTTCGGAGTCTCCTAATCTTAAGAATACGTTTTGAAAAGTTTTTGGTTTGAAGCCTACATAGGTAATTTCTATTTTATAAGGTCCACCAACACGCATGTTTGGGATTCGGTAGAATCCATCAAAGTCAGAAATCACCCCGTATTTTGTTCCTGTAGGTTGATGTATTGCAATAATATTGGCACCAGGCAGTGCTTCTTCGTTTTGGTCTGTGATTTGACCATTAATAGAAGAGGTAGTTACCCCTTGCGCAAATGCATTTACTCCGCAGAGTAAAATAAATCCGAGTAATAATTTTTTCATGATTTAATATTTTAATATTCATCACAAAAAAAGACTAAAAAAGGGTGAAAAAAATTACCTCATAATTATTAAAAGGTTAGAAAAACCCTACTAAAATGGAGAGAATAAATTAAACAAATGTTATCACTTCAATTCAAATTTATTAAGTGTCTCATTAAAAGCAGATAACATTTTAAGTTACTGTTAACTTGGTCCATAACTTTTACGTTAAGTTAATTTAGTATGTTAAAAAAGTGATTTATGAGTAAGTTTTGCTAATTAGAAATGAAAAAATGCATCCTCGAGGTGTTCTATTTTGGTACCAAGTTTATTTTTAATAATACCGATAATATCAAATCTGACCTCGTAATCAAATTTTCTTTCATCAATAAAATGGTCTACAGCTTCAACGAGACGTTTCATTTGAGCAGGTTTAACAAATTCATGGGGATTACCAAATTCTGGTGTGCTTCTGGTTTTAACCTCTACAGCTACTAATGTTTGGTTTTTTAGAGCAATAATATCAACTTCGGCTTTTTGAAAACGATAGTTTTTGGCTAAAATCTCATAGCCTTTGTCTTTTAATAATTTTAAAGCTAAGCTTTCACCACTTTTGCCAAGTTCATTGTGCTCTGCCATAATTTAATATTTAATGGATACTTGATTGTTTTCGACTTTTAAATCAACAGTTGCACCTAAAGTTAATGCATAATTTTCACATCCGTGGCCTACAGGACAATCATAGGCTATTGGGATATTAAGGTTTTTTGTATAATGATTTATGATTTCATAAGCATTTTGACCAAATGGAATCGTATTGTCGTTCATAGCATTCATTCCCCCAACAATAAGTCCTTTGATGTGTTTTAAAATTTCTTGGCGTTTTAAACTCAATATCATACGATCGATGTGATATAAGTATTCATCTAAATCTTCAAGAAATAAAATTTTATCACGAAAGCTCGGTAAAGGCTCAGAACCCAAAACCGAATATAATACCGACAAGTTTCCACCAATGAGTTGACCACTAGCATGGCCAGCCTGTGAATTGAACGGAGAGATATACTCAATGTTAAAGGGTTTACTCATTAAACTTTGTATTAAGCTTTCTCGAGTTGTTTCAGATTTGTTTTGAATGTCTACCGGCATTTGTGCGTGAAGACTACATATACCTAAGCCTTGAAGTTTTAAATGTAAGGCTGTAACATCAGAATACCCGATAATCCATTTGGGGTTTTTAAGCAATGGTGAGAAATCTATTTGGTCAATCATTCTGGCAGTGCCATAACCGCCTTTAGCACACCAAATGGCTTTGATTTCTGGGTTGTTAATTTGATGTTGTAAGTCGGCTGCTCTTTCATGATCTGTGCCTCCAAATTGGTGATATTTTAAACCAATTGTTTTTCCTATCACAGGTTCAAGCTGCCAAGACTTAAGCATATTTAGAGCAGATTTTAACTCTTTTTTATCAACAGCTCTTGCCGTACAAATTATAGCAACTTTGTCTTGAGGTTTTAAAAAGTTTGGCTCAATCATACTGAGTTTTGCTAAAGAAATGGGTTGTAAAAACTATAAAGTAAATTTAAACATTAATCAATGCTTTTACTAAATTTGCCTTTTTAATTTCACCTTAAAATTTTGGCATGTTAAAAGTAAAGGATATTAAAATGCACTCTGCAGCATTTGAAAAAGCTTTGAAAAAAAGAAATTTTGAAGCTAAATCATATTTTGATCAAATTTTGGATCTTGATGAAAAACGACGGTTGACACAAACCGAACTCGATGAGGTTTTAGCCAAATCTAATAGTATTTCAAAGCAAATAGGTATGCTTTTTAAAAGTGGTCAAACTGAAGAAGCCAATACATTGAAAGCTGAAACTGGTGAATTGAAACAAAAAAGTAAATTACTTTCTGAAAAACATGACAGTCTTCAGCAAGAATTGAAAGGGCTATTGTATCAAATCCCCAATATTCCTCATGAATCTGTTCCAACTGGACAAACTGAAGAGGATAATGAAGAAATATATGCAGAAGGCGATATCACAGAACTTGATGAAAAAGCATTGCCTCATTGGGAACTTGCTAAAAAATATGACATTATCGACTTTGAATTGGGTAATAAAATTACGGGTGCCGGATTTCCTGTTTATAAAGGTAAAGGTGCTAAACTACAACGGGCTTTAATTCAGTACTTTTTAGACAAAAATACAGCAGCAGGATATCAAGAAGTACAAGTGCCTCTAGTAGTGAATGAAGCTTCAGGAATTGGCACAGGGCAATTACCAGATAAAGAAGGTCAAATGTATCACATAGGTGAAGACGACTTGTATTTGATTCCTACAGCTGAAGTTCCAATCACTAATATTTTTCGCAATGATATGTTAAGTGAACAGGATTTACCGATACAACTTACCGGATACACGCCATGCTTTAGAAGAGAAGCTGGTAGCTATGGTTCTCATGTAAGAGGGCTTAATCGCTTGCATCAATTTGACAAAGTAGAAATTGTAAATTTTGTAAAACCTGAAAATTCTTATCAGGCATTGGATGAAATGGTAGAGCATGTTAAGCACATTCTTCAAGAACTAAAATTACCCTATCGCATTTTAAGATTGTGTGGAGGTGATTTAGGTTTTACATCAGCTTTAACTTTCGATTTCGAAGCTTATTCAACAGCACAGCAACGTTGGCTGGAGATTTCATCAGTGTCAAATTTTGAAGCGTTTCAAGCTAATCGATTAAAAATACGATATAAAGATAAAAACAATAAAAAGCAATTAATTCACACCTTGAATGGGAGCGCACTTGCTCTACCTAGAGTTATTGCAAGTATTTTGGAAAATAACCAAACATCTCAAGGCATAAAAATACCAGAGGTATTAGTACCGTATACTGGATTTGAAATTATTGATTAAATGCTTAAAATAGCGTTTGACAATATCTATAAACACCCGCTTCCTGAAGGCCATCGTTTTCCCATGGAAAAATACGATTTGTTACCAAAGCAACTTTTATATGAAGGAACATGTGAAGGCGAAAATTTTTTTAAGCCTATTATCAATCCTGAAAACGAGGATTATATTTTATTAGCCCATGACAAACTTTATGTTGAGCAATTGTACGCTTGCCAAATCGAAAGGCGTAAAGCGAGAAAAATAGGTTTCCCTTTATCACCTGAATTAGTCAAACGCGAGCGCATAATTACCAATGGCACAATTTTGGCCTGTGATTTTGCTTTGCAAAACGGAATTGCTATGAATATTGCCGGAGGAACTCATCATGCCTATAGAAATAGAGGAGAAGCCTTTTGTATGTTAAACGATCAAGCCATCGGTGCCCATTATTTGCTTAAAAATAAATTGGCAAATTCAATTCTGATTGTCGATTTGGATGTTCATCAAGGCAACGGAACGGCAGAAATTTTTGATGGTGATAATCGGGTTTTTACATTTTCAATGCACGGCAAGAACAATTATCCTTTTCAAAAAGAGGCTTCAGACCTAGACATCGCTTTAGACGATCATACATCAGACAGGCAATATTTAGAGACGTTGCAGCTACATTTACCTCAATTAATCGATAAAGTTAAGCCGGACTTTGTCTTTTTTCTAAGTGGTGTTGATATTGTTAAAACGGATAAGCTGGGGAAATTGGGTTGTTCTGTAAGAGGTTGCAAAGAAAGAGACCGCTATGTTTTAGAGACTTGTTTTGAAAAAGGAATACCTCTTGAGGTCAGTATGGGTGGCGGATATTCTAAAGATATTAAAATTATTATTGAAGCTCACGCCAATACCTTTAGACTCGCTCAGGATATTTTCTTCTAAAATTTTCTTTTAATTGGTCCAATCTGTTCTTCGACTTCTTCTTTAAAAGATTGACTTTCTTTTTCAATAGATTTGGTTTGTTCTTTGACTTCTTTTTTAAGGTCAACACCAGTTTTTTCAATATTGTGCGTTTCTTTTGTGATTTCGTATTTGATATCGTCTGTAGCTTCTCGAATAGATTTTACTGTTTTACCTACAGTCCTAGCTATTTCGGGCACTTTGTCTGCTCCAAACACCAAAAGCACAACTACAATAACTATTGCAATTTCTCCACCACTGATAAAATAAAGAGTCCAAAACATATTACAAAGATATATAAAATTAAAATGCTTTAGCTGTTAAAAATATTCAGCTTGACGGTTTTATGCTAAATAAAAAACATCCAAAACTTTGGGGTTTTGGATGTTTATAAATTCAATTAAATATTTGATTTAGTTTTTTTGTTTTTCAAATTCTTCAAATTCACTTTTATTTTCTTCTCTAGGCCAAGAATTGTTAGAAACATCAATGTCTGCGGTTTCTAAATTAGGATCCAATTGAATGTTGGTAATTTTCTTTTGACTGCCAATAGTTTTAGAAATTTTGTCATCATTTTTTCTCCAAACTTGTACCGGGTATTTTTTCATTTCTTTGCTTCCATCTTCGTAAGTATATTCAACAATAACCGGCATAACTAATCCGCCTGGTTTATTAAATGTGATTTCATAGAAATACTTTGGCAACTCCTTAAGATTACGGCGTTCTTCGGCTGTGAAGTTGTCCATCAAAAAGCTTTTAAGGTTTTGTGAATTTTCTAAATTATCTTCAGAAGGCGCCAGCTCCTTAGCCTCTTCAGAGTCTGCCGGAACCACATAAACTAGACCTTGAAGTCGTGGATTGTTTTCTGGATTTGTTATACCAAAACGAGCTAAATATTCCTTAGCTTCTTTCGTGATTTTATCGGTAAGTTTATAGGTTTTGACTTCTTCAACACTGATATCTACATAATCTGTGGTGTAAAACCATCCTCTCCAAAACCAATCTAAATCTACTGCTGATGCGTCTTCCATGGTTCTAAAAAAGTCCTCAGGAGTAGGGTGTTTAAACATCCAACGCTGTGAAAAAGTTTTGAATGCATAATCAAATTTTTCAGGTCCCATTATGGTTTCTCTTAAGATATTTAGCGCTGTTGCTGGCTTACCATAAGCATTGTTTCCTAATTGATAGACTTGCTCAGGATTGGTCATAATTGGAGCTATAAAGTCTTGGGAACCTTTCATGTAATCTACTATTTTAAATGGGAAACCTCGCCTTGATGGATATACATTATTTTCGTTGAGTAGTTCAGGATATTTTTCACCCATTTCTTGTTCAGTTAAAAATTGAACAAACGAATTTAAGCCTTCATCCATCCATCCCCATTGGCGCTCGTCACTGTTGACAATCATTGGAAAATAATTGTGGCCTACCTCATGAATAATCACACTAATCATCCCGTATTTTGTACGGTCGCTGTAACTGCCGTCTTTGTTTGGTCTCCCAAAATTAAAACATATCATAGGATATTCCATACCAATACTTTTACCGTGTACAGATACGGCTTTATGATAAGGATAGTCAAAAGTGTGTTTGCTGTAAGTCTCTAAGGTCTGAGCTACCGATAAAGTTGACCATTCTTCCCAGAGTGGATTACCTTCTTTTGGATATGCAGAAACGGCCATAACATTTTTATTGCCCACTTTTACATTCATCATATCCAAGATGTATTTTCGTGAAGATGTAAAAGCAAAATCTCTAACCATCTCGGCTTCATAAGTCCAAGTTTTGGTTTGTTTAGATTTAGTTTTTTCATTTTCGATAGCTTCTTCTTCAGAAACTATGATCACAGGTTTATCAAAAGTATTTAATGCTTTTTCGTAACGCTGCATCATTTTTTTGGAGTATACTTTTTTACGATTTTGGAGCTCTCCTGTTGCTTCAACAATATGGTCAGCAGGCACTGTTATGTTAACTTCGTAGTCACCAAAGGGCAATGCAAACTCTCCTGCACCCCAAAATTGGTAATTTTGCCAGCCTTCTACGTCATTATAGACTGCCATCCTAGGGAAAAACTGAGCAGCGATAAACATGGCATTATCTTCGTCTTCAAAATTTTCGTAACCAGAGCGACCACCATCTTCTAGACGGTTGTTAATTTTATAATTCCATTTAATATAAAAAGTATAGCTATCTCCCGGTTTTAAATTTTCACTCATTTCAACGCGCATCATAGTTTGGTTGATGCTATAAGGCAATGGATTGCCACCTTTTGAGACTTCTTCAATATTAAAACCACCATCAAAAGGCTCGTCCATATATTCAGATACGATTGAACTTGGTCTTATAACCGGACTAAATCCGCTTCCATTTCTTTCTTTTGAAGGACTGTCTTTTTTTCTGACATTTTGGTCGAGCTGTACCCAAAGATATTCTAATGCGTTTGGAGAATTATTAGTATAGGTAATGGTTTCTTCGCCGTAAATTTCTTTATCAACTTCATTGAGTATGATATCCATTTCATAGTCTGCTGTGTTTTGATAATAAGCTGGCCCAGGCGCACCAGATGCTGTACGATATTGATTGGGAGTTGCAAATTCTTGGTAAAGTTGTCTAAACTTGTTTTGGTTGGTATGGCCTTCTTCTTTTTTAGGCTTTTCTTGGGCATAAAAGTTGAAACTAACTAACAGCCCTAATGGTAGTATTAAACTTTGCTTTAATGTCATATTTATTAAAATTTTTGTTGGCTAAAAATAAAGATATATTTAAACCGAGTTAATTATCTAATTAAATTTTAACACTGCTTCCGATTTATCACGTGTCAGTAAGACACTTTCTTTCTGATTAAGTTTAAAACAGTGTACGATATTTTTTTGATCTTCAATGACGTCAGTAAGTAATAGATTTTGAATATTTAGAGTATTAAAATTTTTAATATGATTTATTTTAAAATAAATATGGATACGATCATCCTCAAATTCATAGCCTAGATAAGATAATTTATGCGTTTGATCACCTGTTTTGAATCTTAGTTTTTTATCAAAATACAATTTAATATACGCCTCAATATCTTTGGATTGTTTTACCGGCCTTAGCTTTAAATCTTTGCCATAACGTGCTTTGAGGACATTTTCAAAGTCATCATAAAATAAGCGAGATATGATTTCAAGTCTTTCTTTATCGGGATTAAACTTGACTTCGGTTAAACCTACATAATATTCGTGATTTAAAATGCTAAAAAACTGAGCAAACGCTATGGTGCAAATACATAAAAGTTTAGTCATTAATTTCTAATTTTTGTTACTGCTTATAGGCTGTATACCTCAATCCATTTTTACAGAAGGATTGTTGAATTCTTTAGATTTATCTAAAAGAAATTGTAATAAATCCATTTCATTTCCTTTTTTAAGCAATTCAGATGTCAAGCCATGTTCATCTGCGTAAAAAATAAATGCATTAATTTGATTTTCATCTATATCAAAATATTCTTTAAAAAATGCGTTATCGTACATTTTTCTAATCTCGACATCTATATTTTCAATTACTTTATCTTTTTTAGAAACAGGTTTTTTCTTGATGTAGCGTTTAAATATTTTAACAAAATCCATTCCATAATCTAAGTATTCATCATCAATAGCCACGTTGTTGCTTCTTATTTGGCTGTCTATAGTTATATCTGCATCATATCCACTTATCAGTTCTTTCTGGTCTATGTTTAGATTGGTTTCATCAGTTTCTATTTTTTTAATATCTACATTTAAGTTACCACTCAGCAGATTTGAGGTCACGGTAACTTCATTAAGCTGATTGACATTTTCTTTAATTTGTATTACAATATCTCTTTCTTTCATGATGTTCTCTGTAATTTCAATTTCAAAATTTTGAAATTGAACTGAAGAGATTAAAACATGATCTTTATTTTTAACTTTTAACAGAAATTCGCCATAGGCATTAGTTGTCGTTCCTTTTTTGGTATTGATATTATAAACGCTGATGTTTTTAGCTTCCGCGTCTGATGGCACATTAATCTTTCCTTTAAGAATTTGTCTTTCAGGAACTTGGCTAAATAAAAAATTGATTTGGCATGTCAAAAGAATTAGCAGTAAATATTTCATAAAGTCAATTTTAAACTAAAAATAAACAATAAAACATTAAGCCTAAAAGATTAGTGCTTAAATATTACAGAATTAAGCTTATATCAATTCGTATTGTTTTCCAGGCAGAGGTCTCACAAGGCCTTTCAATTCTAGATTAAGTAGAATAGTAGATAATTTTGAGGTTGGGATTTGACAAGATAAAGATAAGGGGTCGATTTCAGTTTTTTGAAGTGATTTTAAACTTTCAATAACAATTTTCTCCTCTTTATTAAGGTCAACAAATAATTCTGCTTGATGTGTTTGTTTTGGTTTTTGTTCAATATCCCAATTAAGAATATAAGCGATATCTGCAGCATTTGTAAGTAACATGGCTTGTTGTTTTTTGATGAGATTGTTACAGCCTTTACTCATATTGTCACTGGATCTTCCAGGGACAGCAAATACTTCACGATTGTAGCCATTTGCCATTTCTGCTGTAACTAGCGAGCCACCTTTTTCTGCACTTTCAATGACAATTGTAGCTTCACTTAACCCGGCGATAATTCTGTTGCGTTTCAAAAAATTGTTGCGTTCAAATTTGTCATCACTACAAAAGTCTGAAAAAAATCCCCCGTGTTTTAAAATACCATCAACATATTTTTGGTGAACTTTTGGATAAATCTGGTTCATGCCGTGTGCAAAACAACCAATAGTCTGTAGGTGATGATCTAAAGCTGCTCTTTGAGCGGTAATATCTGTGCCATATGCAAAACCAGAGACTATTACAGGATCAAATACACTTAAATCTGAAATTAATTCTTTGGTAAATTGAATACCATGTGAGGTGATTTTTCTTGTTCCTACAATACTAATAATACGCTTGTGTTGTAAATCGATATTGCCTTTCTGGAATAGGACTAATGGACCATCGATGCAATGTTTTAATTTATCAGGATAAGTCTTGTCTTTAAAAAACAGGAACTCAATACCGTTATTTTCTATAAAATCCAACTCTTTTTCTGCACTATCAAAATCTACCTCTTTTTTTATACTCTGAATACGTTTGGTACCAAGACCGTTTATCTTTCTTAGGTTACTGCTCTTTTCTTTAAATATAGCCTCTGCAGAACCTATGATCTCGATCAGTTTTTTAGCAGTGGCATCACCAATATGAGACAAGCGATGTAATGCTAAGAGAGATATTTTTTCTTTGTCTGACATCATGATCTTACCTCTAGCTAGTCTGAAGTATCACTTTCTTTAATTTGGTCTTCTTCTTTAAGAGAATCTTCTTGTGTGATTTTTTTAGATTTTGCTGATTCAATTTCTTTACCCATGTATACCAGCTTGCAATCCTCTTCTACGTCAATTTCATCACTATCAGATGGAATTATCTCTAAATTACCATCTTTAGTTTTAATAAAAATTGGAATCACATCAGGATCTGCTTTTGTAATTTCGATTAACCCTTCATAATGTTGCTGAGAATTAATCTCGGTCTCATGAATTTCCGGATATCGTCTTGAAAGGTTGACTAGCTTTATGTAATCATCTGTATGAGAAAATAGTCCATCATCAGGATTGTTTTCAGGGTCGTTCATTTCTTCAGGAGATATGACTCTAAATGTTCCATTCTCGCCAAATTCTTTTTGAAAATTTTCTATGGCTCTTTTATTGATAGAAGTATTGCCGGTTAAAGCCATGAGATATCCAATGTCACTCAACTCTAAATTGTCTTGTAAGTCATCTGAAAATATATCAGCGGTAAACGCATCGAGTCCCATTTTTTTGGCTTCTTCAATATTACTTTGGTTGTTGTCTATAACGACGACATGACGATTATTTTCCTTCAAATATTTGGCGATAATACGTGAAAATGAAGAAGATCCGACTATTAGAACGCCACTTGAGTTCCTTAGAAATACACCAACCAATTTAGCAAAAGGCCTTGCTGTTGTCGCATTGAGCAAAACAGTACCTAAAACAATTAAGAAAACAAGAGGCGTTATATATTCTGCATCTTGAACACCTTTGTTGGCCAATTTTATTCCAAAAAGTGAAGCAATACCAGCGGCAACAATACCTCGTGGGCCAACCCAACTGATGAACATTTTTTCGTTGAGCGCTAAATTTGAGTTTATACTACTTAAAAATACACCCAAAGGTCGTATTAAGAATACAATGACTAAGAATAAATAGAGCGACTTAATATTGTAAACGAGCAGTAAATCTTCATAATTAATATTGGCGGCTAGAAGTATAAAAAGAATACTAATTAATAAAACACTTAGAGACTCTTTGAAATACAAAAGATCTTTAAAGTTAGGTAAGTCGGTATTACCCATAATCACACCCATAACAACCACAGCTAGTAATCCGCTTTCATGGGCAAAAGTGTCGGCGAGAACAAAAACACCCAACACTACGGCCAGCGTCACCACATTTAAAAGATAGTGTGGTATGATTTTCTTTTTGATAACGTAAATCAAACCACGTGCAAATGTAAATCCAAAACTAAAACCAAAGAGGATTACTTTACCAAAGTCTATTAAAGCTTTAGAAGAATATTCAGCACCTGCTTTTGCATTGATAAACTCAAATACCAATACAGCAAACAAAGCGCCGATAGGATCTATGAGAATACCTTCCCATTTTAAAATGGCAGAGACATCCCTTTTAAGCGGGATATTTCTCAGAATAGGCGTAATTACTGTGGGACCTGTGACAATAACAAGTGCTGAAAAGAGCAGTGAAATTTTCCAAGACAAACCAAAAATAAAATGTACTGCAATACCGGCACCCACAAACGTTATGATTACAGCTATACTAATAAGCTTAACAATAACGTTACTTACATTAAAAATCTCACCTCGTTTTAAAGTTAAACCACCTTCAAATAATATGACACCAATGGCCAAGGATACAAAATAGTATAGGCTTTCACCGGGAAAAAGACCATTTTCCCCATTCCATACAGGTTCAATAATTTTTGATCCATCATCAGTGTAAAGTGTTGCTAGTGGTCCTACAATAAGACCTATAAGGATAAGGGGCAAAATAGCAGGGATTTTAAAGCGCCAGGCAACCCACTGTGCTATAATACCTAATATAATGATAGCTGCTAATTCAAACATAAATACAAATAAAACGATAAAAATAGCATAATTCATTTACAATCAAAGCAAGTTGAGAGAGTTTTATTATCTTGCGAATCCCTTAAAAATAAGTATGAAGTTATATCCAATTGAAACTGGAAATTTCAAATTAGACGGCGGCGCTATGTTTGGTGTAGTGCCAAAATCCCTTTGGTCTAGAACAAATCCAGCCGATAGTAATAATATGATAGACATTGCGGCAACAAGCTTACTTATAGAAGATGGCGATAAATTGATTCTCATCGATACTGGGCTTGGTAATAAACAAAGCGATAAATTTTTCAGTTATTATTACAGATGGGGTAATCACAGCTTAGATAAATCGTTAAAGCAGTATGGTTTTCATCGGGATGATATTACAGATGTTTTTATGACCCATCTACATTTTGACCATTGTGGCGGAAGCGTGCAATGGAACAAAGACCGTACAGGGTATGAACCTGCCTTTAAAAACGCTAAATTTTGGACCAATAAAGAACATTGGGATTGGGCCATTAACCCAAACGACAGAGAAAAAGCCTCTTTTCTCAAGGAAAATTTACTTCCCATGCAGGAATCAGGTCAGCTGTGTTTTTTAGAACGAGAAAAGCGAAGAGAATTTTATAAACAACTTAATTTTGAAGTTTTATTTGTTGATGGACATACCGACAAACAAATGATTCCAATCATCTCATACAAAGGTAAAACACTAGTTTTTGCTGCAGACTTATTGCCAACTGCAGGTCATGTGCCACTCCCATTTGTGATGGGATATGATACCAGACCATTGTTAACTTTAAAAGAAAAAAAAGCTTTTCTTCAACAAGCTGCCGATGAAGATTATTATTTGTTTTTAGAACATGATGCACACAATGAAATTATAAACCTAAAACACACCGAGAAAGGTGTGCGACATAATCAAACTTTTACTTTTAACCAATTATTCAATTAAACATTAAACCATGACGCTTAGACACATTACCTCAGTATCAGTTTTAACAATTAGCGCTATGCTTTTGTTAAGCTGCGGGTCTACAGGACCCAAAATTGTTTCAACTCCAATTGCAAACATAGACACACAACCTAGAAAGACCACTGAACTTACAGATGATCAAAAACAAACTTGGGCTCATTTAGACCTCGTAAATGATACTATTCCAGGGATGAGTGTGGAAAAAGCTTATAACGAAATAATAAAAGATTATGAAGGCAAAAATGTCATTGTAGCTGTTCTCGATAGCGGGATAGATATCCAGCATGAAGATTTAAGCCCGGTGATTTGGATCAATAAAGACGAAGTTGCAGACAATGGTGTTGATGATGATAAAAATGGTTATGTAGATGATGTACATGGTTGGAACTTTTTAGGTGATATTGTAGGAGAAAATCTCGAAATGACAAGAATCATAAAAGCCCACCAAGATAAATTTGAAGGTAAAACTGCCGACCAAATTCCTGCAGATCAAAAAGAGGATTTTGAGCTTTATCAAAAAGCAAAAGCCGAATACGATAAAGAAGTGCAGCAAGCTCAAGCTAATGTTGCTCGTTACCAAGGGATTTTACAACAACTCAATTCGTCTTATGCAGCTGTAAGTAAGGCCTTAGGAAAAGAGACTTTTACAAAAGAAGAGGTTTCTGCTTTAAAAGCAGAGTCTGATAGTTTACAACAAAGTAAACAATTTATGCTTTTTGTAATGAATAATGTTGGCGATGATATAGA
Organism: Mesohalobacter halotolerans; assembly: GCF_006120725.1. Classification (GTDB taxonomy): domain Bacteria; phylum Bacteroidota; class Bacteroidia; order Flavobacteriales; family Flavobacteriaceae; genus Psychroflexus; species Psychroflexus halotolerans. Next base: position 23,871 of record NZ_SWMU01000006.1, on the reverse strand, counting down.
GGAAGCCAAAACACAAATTTCTAGTGGTATAGATTATTTTAAAGGGAGAATGGATACACATTTTAATTTAGATAAAAACTTTAGGGCAGAAAACTTGGGAGATGACCCCGATGATATGTCAACTAAATATTATGGTAATGGCGATGTGAGTGGGCCAGATCCTAAGAAAGAAGATGCTAGACACGGCACGCACGTTGCAGGCATTATTGGAGCTGTTAGAAATAATGGATTAGGCATGAAAGGTGTTGCAGAAAATGTGACTATCATGCCAATTAGAGCAGTTCCCGACGGAGATGAATATGACAAAGATATAGCTCTTGGCATTCGTTATGCCGTTGATAATGGCGCAAAAATTATTAATACGAGTTTTGGTAAATACTACTCTACACATCCAGATTGGGTAAACGACGCTATCAAATATGCTGCAGATAATGATGTATTGATAGTTAACGCAGCTGGAAATGAAGGTCTAGATCTAGATGAAAATCGAGTCTATCCTAACGATGAATGGCCAGGACAAATTGATGAAATTGCTGATAATTTTATCAATGTCGGTGCTTTAACCTCAGAATATGGTTCAAATATGATTGCAAGTTTTTCTAATTATGGTCAAGGCAGCGTAGATGTTTTTGCTCCGGGTGCAGGGATTTACGCCACTGTGCCTAATGACGAATACGAGTTTTTATCAGGTACATCAATGGCATCTCCAAATGTCGCTGGTGTAGCGGCTGTGATTCGTTCATTGTTCCCTAAGCTTTCAGCTGCACAAGTAAAAAATGTGATTTTAAATAGCGGTTTATCTCCGAATGCTGAAGTCATTTTAAGTGGTGACTCCGATAAAGTTAAACCCTTTGCAGAAATTTCTGAGACGGGTAATATGGTTAATCTATATAATGCCATTATCCTAGCAAGTCAAATGTCTAAATGATAATTTTTAACCTCAGTTTATAAAATTTTCTAAACCCTGATATGAAAGTATTGGGGTTTTTTAAAATTTAAAAAAATTATATATATGAAAAAATTAGTTTCAATAACGTTTTTACTTATTTTAAACATGACTTTTGCTCAAAATACCAATTCGTATTGGCAACAACATGTCGATTATACCATGGACATTGACATGGATGTTAAGACACACCAATACCAAGGTCAGCAAGAGTTAGTTTATACCAATAATTCACCAGATACACTACAAAAGGTATTCTACCACTTGTACTTTAATGCTTTTCAACCTGGGAGTGAAATGGACGTGCGCTCAAGAACCATAAAAGATCCTGATAGTCGCGTAGGTGACAGAATTTCAAAATTGAAAGAAGATGAAATAGGCTACATTAATGTTAAGAGCTTAAAACAAAATGACACTGCATTAGATTATAAGGTTGAAGGTACAGTTTTAGAAGTGCAACTAGATCAACCAATTTTGCCTGGGCAAAGGACAACATTCAATATGAAATTTGATGCGCAAGTGCCTTTACAGATTAGACGCTCAGGTCGAGATAACAGAGAAGGTATCGCTTATTCTATGACACAATGGTATCCCAAAATGGCCGAGTACGATTTTGAAGGCTGGCACGCTGACCCATATATAGCAAGGGAATTTCACGGTGTTTGGGGCGATTTTGATGTCAAAATCACTATTGATAAAGATTATATTTTAGGTGGATCTGGATATCTTCAAAATCCAAATGAAATTGGTTATGGATACGAAGATGAAGGTGTAAAAGTAAACCCTAAAGGTAAAACACTGACCTGGCATTTTGTAGCACCACAAGTTCACGATTTTACTTGGGCTGCAGACACAGACTATATTCATGATAAACGAGTGGCTGCAGACGGGACTACGCTTCACTTTTTATATCAAAACGATAAAAAAATTAAAGAGAATTGGGCAAAACTTCAACCTAAAACTGAAGAACTTCTAACTTATTTTAATAAAAACATCGGCCCTTATCCTTACGATCAATATTCTATCATTCAAGGCGGTGACGGTGGTATGGAATATGCAATGTGTACTTTAATTACTGGTGAACGCTCTTTTGGAAGTTTATTTGGTGTCACAGCACACGAAATGGCACACGCTTGGTTTCAACATGTATTAGCGACCAATGAAGCTCAACACGAATGGATGGATGAAGGCTTTACAACTTACATTTCTACACTAGCTGAAAATGAAATTATGAATCAAGATAAAGACTTTCCTCTCGCAGGAGCTTATCAAGGTTATTTTCAATTGGCAAAATCTGGTATAGAGCAACCGCAAACCACACATGCCGATCGATATGAACGCAATGCAGCTTACGGAATATCAGCATATTCTAAAGGTGCAGTATTTTTAAATCAACTCGCTTATATTATTGGTGAAAACAACCTAAAACAAACCCTCAAACGATATTATGAGGAGTGGAAATTTAAACATCCGACGCCTAATGACTTTATTAGAGTTGCCGAAAAAGTATCTGGTGCTGAACTCAGTTGGTATTTGAACGATTGGACCATGACCACAAACACAGTAGATTATGCAGTAAAAGATATAAAAGTAGCAGATAACGCTTCTGTTGTTACTTTAGAACGCATCGGTTTGACACCAATGCCAATTGAAGTCAAAGTGACTTATAATACAGGTGAAACTGAAATGTTTTATATTCCTTTACGTCTCATGCGTTTGGAAAAATCAGGTTTTGAAAATACACTAGATGATTGGGCTTGGGCTTATCCAACCTACGACTTGGAAATTCCAACTACACAATTTTCCATTAAATCCATTGAAATTGATCCAAGCCAAAAAATGGCTGATGTTAATAGAGGAAACAATATTCTAAAAAAATAATTATATTTGAAGTATAATCTAAAAAAATTTAATTATGAAACGTAATTTTATTATCGCGAGTGCTTTGTCATTATCCTTACTATCTTCAAGTTGTTTAGGGTCTTTCTCTGCTTTTAATAACTTAAAGGATTGGAATATGCAAGTCTCTAACTCAAAATTTGTCAATAATGCTATATTTTGGGGGCTTAATATTATTCCTGTCTATGGGCTTTTCTTTTTAGGTGATGCTGTTATTTTTAACACTTTAGAATTTTGGACTGGCAATAACCCAATTGCTATGGCTGAGGGCGAAACAGAAACTCAAATTGCTAATGTAGATGGGCAAAGAGTAAAAATGACCGCTCAAAAAAACCAATTTAAGTTTGAAGTTTTAGAAGGTGAAGATCAGGGTAAAATTGTTGAAATGGTTTACACGCCAGACAACCAAACCTGGAACGCTAAAAAGGGAGATAAACTCATCAAATTAGCTAGCTTTAAAGATGGATTCTATGTGGTTTATACACCAAGCGGTGAACAAATCAAGCTAGACGCCAATGCTACGCCGTCGCATAATAATGCCATTTTAAATCAAAAAATAGATTCTTATCAAAAAAGCCTTTGGGCTCAACAATAATCATTTTTTGAAATATTAAGGCTTAAACGGTTTGATTGAATAGTCAAGCCGTTTTTTTATTAGTTTTACCAAATCGTTAAACTTATCACCAATTTCATAGTCAAACTTTATAATAAATAAGTAAACTTCATAAAATTTATCATATGCAAAGTAGAATTATCATATTACTCTTGATTGGTGTAATGACATTGTCAAGTGTGAGTTGTGGAATATTTAAAAATTTAAAAAATGCCAAAACTGCAAGTAGTCAAAACCAAAAATCAAGTAAAGACGACATAAAACCTTACGATAAAGTAATTACCAAGGACGCCAAAACTGACGAAGGTTTATTTGCTGTGCATAAACTTAAAGATGACTATTATTTTGAAATTCCGGACACCTTATTTGATCGAGAAATGTTGATGGTGACAAGAATTGCCAAAACAGCTTCTGGACTAGGGTTTGGCGGTGGAAAGCAAAATGAACAAGTGCTGAGATGGAGCAAAAAAGGAGATAAAGTTTACCTGAAAGTTGTGTCTTATGAAGTTTATGCTAACGATTCTCTTCCTGTTCACGAAGCCGTAAAAAATTCAAATTTTGAACCTATCTTATATGGATTTGATGTCGAAGCTTATAAAAAAGACTCTATTCATAATAATACTGTTATTAATGCTACAAAATTATTTGAAGAAGATGTCAAGGCTATAGGTCTTCAGCAGAGTAGAAGACGAAATTATAAAGTGTCAAGACTAGATAAGTCTCGTTCTTATATTGATACCATAAGAAGTTATCCAGAAAATATAGAAATAAGACACGTCAAAACCTATAACGCTTCTAATCCGCCTTCAAATAGTAGTACAAGTAGCATGTCATTGATGTTTAGTAATTCTATGGTACTGCTTCCAGAGGAACCTATGCAACGCCGTTATTTTGATCAGCGTGTGGGTTGGTTTACTTCTAGCCAAACGGATTATGGTTTGGATGTGCAGGAGTCAAAAACAGTTAGATATCTAGATCGCTGGCGCCTAGAAGTTAAAGATGAAGATGTTGAAAAATTTAAGCGCGGTGAATTAGTAGAACCTAAAGAGCCTATAGTTTACTACATAGACAGAGCTACACCCAAAAAATGGCGTAAATATATCAAACAAGGGATTGAAGACTGGCAAGTCGCTTTTGAAGAAGCTGGTTTTAAAAATGCTATCATAGCTAAAGAACCGCCAACCAAAGAAGAAGACCCAGATTGGAGTCCGGAAGATGTACGGTATTCTGTGGTACGTTATTTAGCTTCTCCAATACCAAACGCTAATGGACCGCATGTTAGTGACCCGCGTTCTGGTGAAATTTTAGAATCGGATATCAATTGGTATCACAATGTGATGACGCTATTGCGCAATTGGTTTTTCGTGCAAACTGCAGCCATCAATCCCGAAGCACGTGGTGTAGAATTTAAAGATGAAATAATGGGCAGGTTGATTCGCTTTGTGTCCGCTCATGAGGTTGGTCATACTTTAGGTTTGCCTCATAACATGGGAAGTAGTGTAGCCTATAAAGTTGAAGATTTACGCGATCCAGAATTTACCAAAAAATATGGTACTGCACCATCTATTATGGATTATGCGAGATTTAATTATATCGCCCAGCCAGGTGATGGTGACGTTTCTTTAATGCCTGATGTCGGTCCATACGATAAGCATGCCATCAAATGGGGTTATAAACCTATCATTGGTAAATCTGGCAAAGATGAAAAACCTGTTTTAGACCAATGGATCTTAGAAAAAGCAGATGATCCTAAATACCGATTTGGAAGTCAACAAATTGGCGGCGTAATCGACCCAAGTTCACAAACTGAAGACCTTGGCGATGACAGTATGAAAGCCAGCGAATATGGTATAGAAAATCTTAAGCGTATTGTTCCTAATCTTATAATTTGGACATCAGAAAAAGGTAAAAACTACGAAGATTTAGAAGATCTATACGGTCAAGTGGTTGGTCAATATAGACGCTATATGGGTCACGTTACAGCCAATATTGGTGGCGTATACGAATACTACAAAACTTATGACCAAGCTGGAGCGGTTTATCAGCACGTCCCAAGAGATAAGCAAGTCCGCGCGATGGCGTTTTTGCACGAGCAATTGTTTGAAACGCCTCAATGGATGTTGGATGAAGTTATTTTTAATAAAATTCAATTTGACGGCTATTTAGAGCAATTGCGTAATCTTCAAGAAAGAACACTTGATGATTTGCTTGATTTTGGTCGTTTTGCCAGAATGATGGAAAACGAAGAGCTTAATGATGATGCCTATACTGCTCTAGAAATGATGCAAGATTTAAGAGAAGGTTTATTTAAAGAACTTAAAAATGGTTCTGAAATTTCTAGACCAAGAAGAAATCTACAGCGTTCTTACATTACACGTATGCATGAGTTAATGACAGAAGAACAATCACCTATACCATCTCGTTACAGAAGCTATATCAACAGGAGTAGTATTGAAGTTGAAAACTCTGATATTAGACCTTTAGTAAGAGGTGAACTTAAAATTTTAAAAGGCGATTTACAAAGAGGGTTGCGAAGAACTCGCGATACGATGACACGTTACCACATTGAAGATGCTATAGAACGCATAGATAATATTTTAAATCCAAATCAATAAAGTTTTTTATAAATTTAATCCTAAAGAGCAGCCTTGAATTTTTTCAAGGCTGTTTTTAAATTTTACTTATCAGATTAACGCATTCTACGGCTTCTTTGACATCATGAACTCTCAAGATGTTAGCCCCTTTGTAAAGCGCCAGACTATTTAAAGCCGTAGTTCCATTTAATGCTTTGTCTGCACTAGTGTTTAAGGTCTTATAAATCATGGACTTTCTAGAAATACCACATAGTAGAGGTAGATCAAACGCTTTGAACAATTCAAATTTATTGAGCATTTCAAAATTGTGTTCAATAGTTTTTGCAAAGCCAAATCCGGGATCTAAGATAATATCATTAATCCCTTTTTCACGAAGGAGCTTTATTTTTTTTGAGAAATATGATTTTACTTCAAGGACAACATCTTTATAATTTGCCAATGACTTCATAGTTTGTGGATTTCCTTTCATATGCATCATGACGTAGGGTACTTGATTTTTAGCAACAACATCTATTATGTTGTCGTCTAGTTGTCCGGCAGAAATATCGTTGATCATCGCTACACCATGTGCCAAGGCTTCTTCTGCAACTTTGCTTCTAAACGTGTCGACAGAAATTAAAATGTTTTCTTTAAAATTTGTATTTAATAGTTTAAGGACAGGAATTAAGCGTTTGAGTTCTTCATCAGTAGAGATATCATCTGCTCCAGGCCTTGAACTATAGGCACCAACATCGATAAACGTAGCGCCTTCGCTGAGCATTTTATCTACTTGATTTAAAATGGCTTTATCAGCTTGGTATGAACCTCCGTCGTAAAAAGAATCCGGAGTAATGTTAAGAATACCCATGACTTTGGGTGTTTGTAAATCGATGAGCTGCCCTTTACAATTAATAGTCATAGTTTTAATAGAATTTAATTTTAAATTGCAGATTCATGTTCTTGGACTCTTGAATTCAAAAGTCAAATTTATTTTTTTGAGTTACCGGGTCTGTAAATAATAATTATCTGGATTAGTATAGCAAGGCCAATCAAAAAGTAAATTTCTAATTGCGTAAATAACTCAACGTTTTCAATCGCTTTTTTAGAAATACTCATCTGTCGGCTTCCTTCATTGAGTTGAATATTTGCTAAATCGTCAAGTTTGCTATTGATGTTGCTTAAGAGGTTGAGTATTTTTGAATTATTTTTAAACTTTTGGTTGATGTACTTTTTTTCTACACCTTTTAGTTGTTCTAAATCACTTTTTAAATCTTTAAAAATGTCTGCTTCTTCAAGCGTGAGTTTTGTTTGCTCAAAGCTTTCAATATTTGATTTTATGTTTTGATTTATCCCTCTATTATCAACCTGATAAAAAGTTGTGTCATTTTTTAAAATGGCTAATTCTTTTTTATGAATTGCTTTTGAAATTTTGTAAATCAAATTTTTTGCGACTAATCGATCTTCGTAAATATTGACAACAGAATCTTTTACCCTTACAAAGTTATTTCGGTCGATTAGGTTTGTTGTGATAACCAATACAAATATCATTGTAATACCAAGTACCCATTTAATCTTATTATAAAATTTCATATGCTTAATTTTAGAAGATACAATTAATAAATATAATAAAATCTTGATATTAAGTGAGTAACTTTATGAGTTATTAGAGCTACATTAGATTAGAAAAATAAATACTATTCATAAGTAATCTCATACTTCCGAGCCAAAACCCTCTAAAATTAGTATTGTCAGTAAAAACAATGACTTGACCGCGTCCTAACCCAGAGGTTTGAAAAGGGACACTGTCTTGAAGCAATTTTAAATTACTATCATTGATGTAACCACTTAACAATGGATTTTCGGTGTATTTTATAGGGTTTTTATAGCTTAAGCGATGCGGTTTCACAAACAATTCGGTATTTCTAAACAAGGCGATTTTATCTCTATCATACCCAAAATTAATAGGATGCGTCCGATCAATTTTAGCTTCAAAAATAGCACCACCAATTTGTCTAGAACCATATAATTTTGAGCGGTCTTCAAAATTGATATTTTTGGCGCTTAGGCTATCAGATTTAAATTCTAAATTGATAAACCCAGAATTGTTTAACCATTTTAAAGTATTTCTGTAGCCAATTATGGTTCCACCTTGTTTTACCCATGACTTAAGCTCTTTAATTTCTGATTCAGATAAAAGACGCCCATAAGAACTTGGAATAATTAAATGGGAATATTTACTTAAATTACGGGATCTAAAATTTTTAGTATCGAGTTTTGTCACTGGAATTTCAAGCCTAGCGTCGAGTAAATGCCATACCTCTCCCGCATCGTACGACCTAATGCCATCGCCCACCATCAGTGCGATTTTGGGCTGTGTGAGTGCTTTCATGTTAGGGCTTCCTAGATTTATACCAGAAGTTAAGCCAGTTGAAAGACCTCTCACTTCAACGCCTAGATTTTGACTCCAACCGCTGATGAGGTTATAAATTTGGTCAGCATCAAGCTTTTGATTGGCCACGTGTAAGATTAATGTACCGTAGCTAAATTTTATGCCTTTGAGCTCAAAAGGTTTTTGAGCAACTTTAAGTCTTAAGCCTTTGTCTTGCAGTTTGTAAGCTAACTGAGGGGCATTAAAGTCGCTCCATCGTATAGCATAAGCATATGAACTTTTTGAAAGGCCTTTGGGCTTAAAAGGCTTAACTGTATTATATTTTTCTCCCAATTCTAAAGATTTTGTCTTGGCAAAATCAACACCAAAAGCATGGTTAAAGTCCCAAGCAGAAACATCGTAAAATATACTGTCTTTAAAAGATGTTCTAGATTTGAACATGGCTTTAATCAGTTTAGCTTGAGCTTGCCTTGAAGGGACTACAACGCTTTGTAGAGGCTTGAATTCTTGACCCTCTATTTCTATTTCATTAGCTAAATGGTAGGTTTCAATTTGGTGTTGATATAAAACTTTGTGAAGTGTTTTGGCTAAAAAAGGATTAGTTTCCTTAGCAAAAACATAGTAGTCTTTTGAGGTTTCTTTTAAGGCGTCATGGTAAAATTTGTCTTGAAGTTTTAAAATGTCATTTTTTAGATTTTGCGCTGCTTCTAGAGTAGATAATGCTGTAGTAAACTGATTTTTGATGGTAAACTTAAACGCCAAAATACCATTTACAGTTTCTTGCGCACTACCACGGGAACTCGCTTGTTCAAACAAAATACCTATGCTTCCATTAACATCAGGAAAGGTTGAACCTTTACCATAGTAAAAATCATCAAAACTTTCTTTAGAATAGTATAAACTCCCAATACTATCTAAAGCGCTAGCATGAAAGTTGCCAATCTTTTCAGTTAAATCTTGATTGAGCTGTGGTGTTAAAGGATTTGTGCGTTGTGGAATACCTGGCTGAAAAAAGAAGGTTGAATTTGAACCCATTTCATGATGGTCTGTGAGAATATTTGGTCGCCATTCGTAAAAGGTCTTAATTCTGGCTTGACTTTCAGGAAGCTGTATGGGTAGCCAGTCGCGATTAAGGTCAAACCAATAATGATTGGTCCGACCACCGGGCCAAGTTTCATCAAACTCTCTGTCTCTAGGGTCTGGGTTTACATTTGTACTACGGTTTGAATTTGTCCAATGTGCAAAACGTTGAATCCCATCAGGATTAAAACTTGGATCCAATAAAATTACGGTTTGATTTAAGAGGTTTTCAATACTTTTACCTTCGGCTGCAGCCAAATAGTAGGCTAAAACAACAGCAGCATTGGCGCCGCTAGGTTCGTTGCCGTGAACAGAAAATCCCTGATTAACGACTACAGGTAAATTATCAAAATCGGCCTTGTTCAGCTGGCTGTCAGTTAAAACCTGACGATTACGCTTAATCTCATCCAGTCTTGCGAGGTTTTTTTGAGATGAAACGGTAAGCAATATCAAAGGCCTTTTTTCATAAGTAAAGCCGCGATTTTCAATTTGTATTCGATCTGAGGCTTCAGCTAGTGTATACATGTACTGGACGAGCTTGTCGTGAGAGATATGCCAATCGCCTGGTACAAACCCTAAGACTTTACTAGGTTTAGGTATCTCAGAATTATAAGATACATCCTTTGGTAAAAAATAGTCAAGACTGTGATTTTGAGCTGTTGATGTAAAGGCTAGAAGTAAGAATATGAATGGGGTAAAAACTTTATAAGGCATATCAAATGTTTTTAAATGCTAAAAATTAAAAATTGTGTTTATTATGAGACATAAAAAAATGCTAAAAGTTGAGTTCAACATTTAAAAACACTATATTAGTTTAAAAATAAAACTATGGCAAAAGTTAGAATTTTTAGCACAAAATCTTCTGTAGAATCGATGGGGCTTCAAAATTATTTTAAAAATAACAATTTACATCATGAGGTCATTGATAAAACAGACTCTTCTTATGCCTCTGTATTTGGTGATATTGAGTTTTACGTTAACGAAAGCGATGAAGATAAAGCGCAAAAATTACTGGAAGGGTATTTTGAAAGTTGATATTAACCGTTTTTAAATGAACTTATCATATTGGGAAAAAAAGATTTGGTTTGATAATGTTGATTTTTGCATTGTAGGCAGTGGGATTGTAGGTGTAAATTGTGCACTTGAGCTTAGAAGACAACACCCCAAAGCCAAAATACTCATATTAGAAAGGGGTGTTTTGCCTCAAGGTGCTAGCACAAAAAATGCTGGTTTTGCTTGCTTTGGTAGTTTAAGTGAATTGTTGTCTGACCTAAAAACGCATTCTGAAGAAGACCTTTTTGACCTGGTACAACAAAGATACGAAGGCTTAAAATTATTAAGGAACACTTTAGGCGATCGAGCAATCAAATATCAACAAAATGCTGGTTTTGAAGTATTTTTAAACCATAATCAAGATTTGTTAGAGACTTGTAAATCTCAAATGGAAAAAATCAATAAGTGGCTTAAACCTATTTTTAAAGACAAGGTTTTTAAAATTCAAAAACAAACTTTTGGTTTTAAGAATTGCCTTTCTGAAATTATAGTCAATCCTTTTGAAGGTCAAATTGATACGGGCTCTATGATGAAAAACCTTATCAGTAAAGCATTAAAACAAGACATTACAATCATGAATGGGCTCAACGTAGACTCCTTTAGTGATAACGGTAATTTAGTGCAAATAAGAATTTCAAATTTTGAATTTACAGCAAAACAGCTTTTTATAGCGACCAATGGTTTTGCCAATTCATTACTCAAGCTTAAAGTTAAACCTGCCAGAAATCAGGTTTTAATTACTAAACCTGTTAAGGCGCTAAATATTAAAGGGACATTTCATCTGGATGAGGGTTATTATTACTTTAGAAACATTGATCAAAGAATTTTACTAGGTGGTGGACGCCATTTGGACAAAATAAAAGAAACCATAGACAATTTTAGACTAACCCAAACCATTCAAAAAAAACTACAAGAACTCTTATCTACTGTAATTTTACCAGATCAAAGTTTTGAAATTGAACACCAATGGAGTGGTATTCTGGGTGTTGGCAATCAGAAAAAGCCAATATTAAAAAAAGTTTCTCCTCTTGTGTTTTGTGCAGTTAGGCTTGGTGGTATGGGTGTTGCTATTGGTAGCCAAATGGGTAAAAATCTTGCAAATATTTTAAAAAGTTGATCAGATTTCGGTCAAATAAATGATAATACTAGAATAAACTTGGAGGCCTAATAAAGTCATTGTTTTTTGCTACATTAGTAAAAATCAAAAAATGCTATAAAATGAAATTAGAGTATTTAGCTGATTTTTACGCTCAAATGCGACTACTTCGAGAAACTAGAGCTTCTATTGTAAATACATTAAAATCACCATCAAAAGGTATTGATAGTGAATATCTAGTCCAGCTAGATAAAATTGAAAACCAACTTAAAAATATACCCCAAAAAAAGGATTTATATCAATTGAAAACCCATGATGAAAAACTTATTTCTCTAGAATTATATTATGAGTTGGGAGATTTAAAAAAAGACCGTATCTACTTAAAGCAAGGTCAACAGGCGTTAGTCAAACATTTAAGCGAGTTCAATCTGAATTTTGATAATGACCTCAAAGCTGGACTCAAATTTCTTAAGGAAAAAACGTTTAGCTACTTTATCTCAGACCGAGATGGCACAGTTTCCAATTATTGTGGGCGGTATCAAAGCTCTGTACAATCTATCTACAATGCGATGTATTTGTCAAGTTTTTCCAAGTGTGTTAAAGATGAAAGTGTGATTTTAACTTCAGCGCCACTTCATCATCTGGGCTTATTGGATATTTCTGTTCAACCTCAAGGCGAATATGCTTTGGCTGGATCTAAAGGACGAGAGCTGGTCGATACTAAAAATAAAACTTTTAATTATCCAATTGAAAAACAACAGCAACAGCAATTAGATGAACTCAACTCAGCTATAGAAGATCTTCTTAAAAAGCCCAAATATTCCTCATTTAAATATATTGGATCTGGATTACAGTATAAATTTGGCCAAACTACACTTGCAAGGCAAGATAAAAATGGTTCTATTCCACAACATGAGTCTTTAGACCTAAAGGATAAAATCAATGAAATCCTAAAATCTTTAGATCCGGAAGAAGAAAATTTTAAACTTGAAGATACAGGCAAGGACCTTGAGATCATGCTTACTGTTCAAGAAAAAGACAGTCAAAAAGTAGATTTTAATAAGGGCCATGGCGTAAGTTTTATTGCAAATACTTTACAATATAATTTTAAAAACCAACCTGTGCTTATATGTGGTGACACCACATCAGATTTGCCAATGCTTGATGCAGCAAAAGAAATGGAAGCTATATTGACATGCATTTTTGTGACAAATGACGATGACTTAAAGCAAAAAGTGTACGAAAAATGTGAAGATGCCTTGATAGTATCAAGCCCGGATGCATTAGTGTCAATTTTATACCAATATTCAAAAAATAAAAACACATGAATATAAAACACTTCGTATTTATTTTAAATACAATTGATAAATCGAATTTTGAAAAATTGATCAAATCAATTTCAAAAGAAAACTTTAAGGTTTATTTCTTTTTAAGTGAAATGGACTTGATATTTTTTGAAGAATATAAAACAAATGATAAAATAAAAGCTTTAAGGTATAATAATCAAAGCGACACATCCCATACATTATTTGAGCAAAATAATATTTCACCTGAAGAAGCCGCCTTTATAAGCGACGATCCCAAAAACATAAAATACTTCAGGAAGTTAGGTGTTGCCCATTGCCTTGGTATAGGCGATAACCCAAAAGATTTTTATCATAATTATGCAGATGATGTTTTAGACCATATCAGCAAAGTTAAATTAAAAGACATTTACAATTGGATTGAGAATCACTTAGAATATGAAAAATGGTGCTTAGTTTATAAACACTTTGACAAAGAAGAGGAAAAGTTAAGAGAAACACTCACCACAGTAGGAAATGGTTTTGTCGGGCATCGCAATGCCATCAGTTTTATAAAAGCCGATAACGACACGCATTATCCGGGCACCTATGTAGCGGGTTTATTTAATAAAGTTCCTACAAAAATTGCAGATCGTGAAATATTCAATAATGACTTTGTCAACATCCCTAATGCTTTCTTGATTGAATTTAAATTTGATGACGATTCAGAGAATTGGCATTCAAAAAACCTAAAATTGATAAACTGCGAACATCGGTTAAATATGAAAACTGGAGAGGCCACACGTAAGATGACTCTCGAACACCAAGATGGCCGACAAGTTCACTATACATGTCAGCAATTTGCGGGTATGCACAACATGCACATTTTAGGTCATAACATTAAAATTGTACCCTTAAATTTTGAAGGAGAGCTCAAATTGTCTTCTTCTATAGATGGAGATATTATAAATTATGGGGTACCGCGTTATCGAAAACTAAACGGCCATCATTTTGATGTAAAACAAACCCTTGCTGATAAAAACTACATAAACCTGAAAGCAGAGACGACAGCTTCAAATGTTGAAATAAATTTATGTGTTTATCACAACAATCAACTAGCTAAACATTCAGAACCGGTATTGGCAGACAATACTGCAAAGCTCTTATTTAAAAAAACTCTGGAAAAAAAACAGGGGTTTGAACTGGAACGAACAATTTATATAGAAACGTCCAGGAATCAATTTCATGGTCAAAAGAAATTTGTTAGTTACGACACAAGTCTCAAAAAATCTAAAGCTGCATGGTCTAAAATCTGGAATAATATTGATATTAAAATATCGGGCGATCGTTATGCACAAGAACTCGTTCGAATGCAACTTTACCATCTGATATGTTCAGCATCACCAAACAACACAAAAATCGATGCCGGTATAACAGCCCGAGGCCTTCACGGCGAAGCCTATAGAGGGCATATTTTTTGGGACGAATTGTTCATACTGCCATTTTATTTTAAAAACTATCCTGAGGTTGCCAAATCTATAATGATGTATCGGTATAGACGCTTAGATGCTGCAAGAAGACATGCCAAAAAAAACAACAAGGAAGGTGCTTTAATTCCATGGCAAATTGCCGACACCGGTGAAGAAGAGACACAAGAAATCCATTACAATCCTATGTCAAAAGAATGGGATCCAGATTTGAGTAGAAAGCAAAGACATGTCAGTATTTCTGTAGCCTTTAATATCATAAACTATTATAAACACACTCAAGACGATGACTTCTTATCTCATGAAGGTGGAGAAATGCTTCTAGAAATATTAAGATATTGGGCGTCTAAAGTCAGATACAACCAATCAGATAATAGATATCATATCTACCGTGTTATGGGACCAGATGAATTTCATGAAAAATATCCAGAAAACCCTGTAACCGATGGCGGTATAGATGATAATGCTTATACAAATATTATGGTGTCCTGGCTATTTAGCAAAGCCGTTCAGTTTCTACCAAAAATAAGTACCGATGTAAAAGAAAAAATAAACTTTAGCTCTAAAGAAGATACTCACAACTGGAATGATATCAAAAACAAGCTATTTGTAAGCATAAAAGATAATATCATTGAACAATTTGACGGCTATTTTGATCTTAAAGAGATAGATTGGCAGCTTTATAAAGAAAAATATGACGATGTAGGACGTATGGATCGCATTTTAAAATCTGAAAACGATTCACCAGACCATTACAAAGTTGCCAAACAAGCAGACACGTTGATGTTATTTTATCTCTTAGAATCTGAAGAACTCGTTTCACTATTAAATCAGTTGGGCTATGATGTGGAAAATCCAGAACAATTTTTGATCAATAATTTTGATTACTACATTAAAAGGACAAGTCATGGTAGTACTTTGAGCTATGTTGTACATGCTTATTTACTAGATGAAATTCCTAACCGTGATGATGATCTATGTAAATGGTTTCACTACGCCCTGAATAGTGATTTTGACGATATACAAGGTGGAACTACAGAAGAAGGTATACACTGCGGTGTGATGGCGGGCAACATTAATCTCATATACAATTGCTTTGCCGGCATCAAAATGGGAAATACAATTAAATTAAACCCAAATAAGCCTAAACATTGGAAGAATTTGTCATTAAAAATAAAATTTCAGAATATCAACTACAGGTTTGAAATTACAGATAACAAGATAAAGATAAAGGCAGATTCAAGACATAATATGAAGGTCCGTTATAAAGATAAAGTGTCAGATTTTTTAGATTCAAATCAAATCATATTTTCATTAGTATTAGTATAATAAAACAAAAATAAAGTTAATAAACATAATGCTTGCATTCGATTTTATGGTCTAGTATAAAGACATAAAAAATAGAGGTTATTTAACAAGTAAGTTTTTTGATAACAGGTGAGGCTTTTTAATTTTTTTTTGTGGGATATATATTTTTTCTATATTTATCCAAAATTTATAAAATCAAATATTAACTCTAAGACAAACAACAATGAAAAGATTATTTTCAACTTTAACCATACTCTTTTTTATGGTTTTTGGTATTTACGCAACTCAAACAAATGCTTCAAACTTAAGTTATGACAATTTGCCTGCATTTTTTCAAGAAGACGCTCAAGCTGAAGATGCAGCTACAGAGCAAGACACTACTGCTGTAGTTGAAGAAGAGCCTGCAGTTGAGGAAGAGTCTATGGCTCAAGAAATGGAGGAAGAGGAAGCTGAACCTGAAGCCGCAGCAGAAGAAGACCTTGGTTTTCACCAAGAACTTAAAAAACGTTTTATCGAAGGTGGACCAACTTTTATGGGAATTGTATTGTTATGTTTAATTCTTGGTCTTGCCATCGCAATTGAGAGAATTATTTTCCTCAATGCCTCAACAACCAACTCAAAAAAATTAGCACAAAAAGTTGAAGATGCTTTAGAAAGTGGTGGAGTAGATGCGGCTAAGGAAGTTTGCAGAAATACAACAGGTCCAGTAGCTTCTATATATTACCAAGGTTTAGATCGAGTTAACGAAGGTATTGATGTTGCAGAAAAATCTATTGTTGCCTATGGAGGTGTTCAAATGGGTCAGTTAGAGAAAAACGTCTCTTGGGTCTCATTATTTATTGCACTAGCCCCAATGCTTGGTTTCATGGGTACTGTAATAGGGATGATTAAGGCATTTGATAAAATTGAAGCTGCCGGTGATATGCAACCTTCACTTGTTGCAGGTGGTATTAAAGTAGCACTTTTAACAACGGTATTTGGTTTAATTGTTGCAATTATACTTCAAGTATTTTACAACTATATTGTAGCTAAAATAGATAGCATTGTCAATGATATGGAAGATGCTTCAATAACTTTAGTTGATATTTTAGTTGCTCACAATAATAAAAAATAAATAATGACAAGAATTTTAAATATTTTCAAAATAGTTATCGGAATTCTTGCAGCTATTTTTTTCGTAAGAATCATGATAGAATCCGATGATGCGATTAAAGAACAAGCCAGTTTACAAACTAGTTTGATAAGTCCAGATCTTTACCTTGCTTACATTATTTTAGGAATTACTGTTTTATTAGTCTTAATATTTACGTTTGTAGGCATTTTCAGAGGTAATATTAAAAAGACACTGATTTCTGTTGGATTGTTTGCGCTAGTTGTCCTAATTTCCTATTTTGGATTTGCTGGAGATTTTGGTACTGGATTTTCAACAAGTGATACAGAAACACTTTCAGAAAGTGGCGCGTTATGGATAGGTACAGGGCTTTATACCTTTTATATACTAGCTTTAGCTGCGATAGTTTCAATGTTTGTTTCAACAGTTAAAAAAGCAATAACCTCATAATTATGGCGAGAAGAAGCGCACCCGAAGTCAATGCAGGATCTATGGCAGACATAGCATTCTTACTACTTATCTTTTTCTTAGTAACTACAACTATTGAAACAGATAGTGGAATTAATAGAAAGCTGCCACCTATCCAAGATGAGCAAGATCCACCACCGCTTAAAGAGCGTAACATTTTCATTGTTTTGATTAACTCAAATGGTAATTTGTTAGTAGAAGACGAGCCTATGGACCTCAAAAACCTTAAACAAGCCGCCATACAATTTTTAGATAATGGTGGAGGAAAAGGTGACGAGGCTTGTAATTATTGTAAAGGTGCTAAAGATCCATCATCTTCAGATAATCCAGTCAAGGCGGTTATATCACTTCAGAATAACAGGTTGACTAAATATTCAGATTATATCGCAGTTCAAAACGAATTGGTTGCAGCTTACAATGAATTAAGAGATAGAGAAGCAAAACGTCTATTTGGCGTGACCTTTCAAGAAATGGAAGAGGCATTCAAAAGTGAAAGCTATACAGGAGACAAAGATAAGTTGAAAGAAAGAATTCAACAGATTAAAGATATGTATCCACAAAAGCTTTCAGAAGCAGAGCCTAAACGTACATCAAGATAACTTTATTAAAGATATAGAATATGTCTAAATTTAAAAAGAAGAAAAGTGGTGATATACCAGCGATATCCACAGCATCATTGCCTGATATTGTCTTTATGCTTTTGTTTTTCTTTATGGTAGTTACTGTAATGAGAGATACTTCAATAAAAGTCAAAAACAGATTGCCTTATGCAGACCAAGTTGAAAAACTCGAAAAAAAGGACTTGATCATGTATATTTATGCTGGAGAACCTTCTGATCGTTATCAATCTGTAGCTGGAACAGAAGCACGTGTTCAACTCAATGACAAGTATGCAAGTTTAAAAGATATAAAACAATTTGTTTTTGAAGAAAGACAAGACACGCGTGAGGAGCTCAAACAGGCGTTAATAGCTGGTCTTAAAGTTGATAAAGAAACTAATATGGGACTAGTCTCAGATATTAAAACAGAGCTAAGAGAAGCCGAAGCACTTAAGATAACTTACATTACTAAGAAAGGTGCAGCTCTAAAAAATCTAGAGTAGTCGATTAAATTTTATAAATTTTCAGAAAAGCACCTAAATTTAGGTGCTTTTTTTGATTACACGTATATTTGTTTTGATGAAATCACTTTTCACATGCTTAACTCTTTTTGTATGCTTTATTTCAATAAGTCAAAACTTAATTGATAAGCATTTTTCCGAAGCAGATAGCTTATATCGTGAAGATCAATTTTATATTGGTCTAGGGATAAATTTTCTAGTCAATAAGCCCAATGATATGTCTCAATCTGGTTTTTCTGGAGGTGTTCACTTTGGATATATTAGAGATATGCCTTTAAATCAAAGAAGAAATTTAGCATTAGGTATAGGAATAGGATTGTCTATAGATACTTATTCTCAGAATTTATTTATCGGAGAAAGCAATTCCGGTCAAAGTATTTTTGAGGTGATAGATGGAGGCATAGATTTTGATACCAATAGATTTTCTACCCATGTTGTAGAAATCCCAATTCAATTTAGATGGCGTACATCTTCAATAGGTGATGATAAAGCTTTTTGGAGAATATATACTGGTATAAATCTGGGTTACATGTATTATTTCAAATCTGTTTTTGAACAACAGGGGAACAAGGTCAATCAAACAGATTTAGATGAACTTGATAGAACTACTTTTGATTATTACTTTTCGTTTGGTAAAAGTAAAATCAATTTTTTCTTTAGATATAGCTTAAATTCTCTTTTTGAGGCTAAATTATTAGACTCACGGGAAAATTTAAACCTCAATATTATCAAAGCAGGAGTGGTGTTTTATATTCTTTAAATTAAAAAACTTAGAGTCCAACATATTAATTAAATATACCAGAATTGTAAAAAAATTAACTGAGATACAACACCTAATGATAACCCTGTCATCAGCTCGTGTAATTTATGCGCTTGCATTAACAATCTTGAACTTATTACCCAACCTATGGCAAACACGACTAAACTCACTAGCCATAAGTTACTTATTTGATAATAAAGACTAAAGCAAATAACAAAACAGGCAAAACTTGATATAGCCGTGGCATGGAGGCTGATTTTGTAGTTGAGAAAAGATAAAATCACACAAACCAAACCACAAAAAAATACTGCTGAGAAAAAATAAAAAGGAATTTTATAATGTATAGGATTAAAAATATAGTTTATAATAACAGCACTGATGGTAGTAAAAAACAAAAGCGGTAACCGTCTCTGCTTTACTGTTTTTAAATGAAAACTATTAATAATTTTTAATGGTTTTAATAGAATTAAAAAGAAAATAGGGATAAAAACTGTAAGTAACACAACAGCCAATATTTTAGCTAATATGCTTTCATAAGTAAACATAAAATTGACATGATAAAAATAAAAGCACACGGCATAAGTTGACAACCACAAGGGGTGAAATAGGTAAGACCCTAAATTAAGAAAGGTTTTCATTATAATTCTTTTCTAAGTCTTGCCACAGGGATATCCAATACTTCTCTGTACTTAGCTACTGTTCGCCGAGCAATAGGATAACCTTTCTTTTTTAATGCCTCTACCAGCTTAGAGTCTGTATAAGGCTTCTTTTTATCTTCATTATCAATAATGTTTTGTAAAATATTTTTTATCTCTCGGGTAGAGACATCATCACCTTCATCATTTTTCATTGATTCTGAGAAAAAGTCTTTAATTAGCATTATGCCATAAGGTGTGTCAACATATTTACTATTAGCAACTCTTGAAACTGTGCTAATGTCCATATCAATTTTTTCAGCCACATCTTTGAGAATCATAGGCTTAAGATTTTTTTCATCACCAGTCAAAAAATATTCCCTCTGAATATCCATAATACAATTCATGGTTGACAGTAAAGTGTTTTGGCGTTGTTTGATGGCATCGATAAACCATTTTGCTGAATCCAATTTCTGTTTGATAAATAGCAGCGCTTTTTTTTGGTCTTTAGTTTTAAGGGCATTCTCCTTATAGCTCTTAAGCATATTGTTGTAATCTTTTGAAATATGCATATGAGGAACATTTCTAGAATTTAGTGTCAACTCAAGTTCATCATTTTTAATTTTAATTGTAAAATCTGGTGTAACCTGGTCAACGGGTTTAGACCTGGATGAATATGAAGCTCCAGGTTTAGGATTAAGATGTTCGATTTGTTCTATAGCAGACTTTAATTCTTCATCAGATAGTTTAAATTTCTGTTTAAGCTTTGTGTAATGTTTTTTAGAAAACATGTCAAAGGCATTTTTTAAAATATTATGTGCAATGCTAACATCTTTACTCTCTGGTTTTCTTTTAAGCTGAATTATAAGGCATTCTTTTAAATCACTAGCCCCAACACCAACCGGGTCTAACCTTTGAACAATATTTAAAACTTTCTGTACCTTTTCTTTTGTGACATAAAGACTCTGTGTAAAGGCCAAATCATCAATAATATCTTCAATACTTCTTCTAATATATCCTGCATGATCTATACTGCCAATCAAAAAATCTGCAATTTGCTCTTCCTCGTCATCAAGCCTAAATGTGTGAATTTGAGACTTTAAATGATCAAAAAAAGTTTTTCCAGCAGCATAAGGTACTTTATTGTCATCGTCATCAGGGCTGTAGTTGTTTGAGTAAGTTTTGTAATTTGGAACTTCATCATCACTCAAATATTCATCAACATCAAAATCTGTATCTATGATATCATGCTCATCATCTTGAGTATTATCTACATCTTCATATTCATCATCTTGCTCTTTGCCACTTTCAAGTGCAGGATTCTCTTCAAGTTCTTGTTTGATCTTTTGTTCAAATGCGACTGTAGGTAACTGAATTAATTTCATCAGTTGTATCTGTTGAGGAGACAACTTTTGAGATAACTTTTGACTGAGTTGCTGCTTTAACATTTGAAGATTGTTTACTATAAAAATACAAAAAAGCTTATTAATTACTCAATTTATAAAGCTTTTCAAAAATAATAAGGTTAGGATTAGTTTGTTGAGACTGAATCGATATTATTATTATTATTACTCTAAATTACTGGAATTATATATACTTTATTTATTGGGTGATTATACCAAAAAGTGAGTAGTAATAAAGTTTTTATGAAATTTAAAAATCTAAATTTTTCGGTGTTCGAGGGTAAGGTATGACATCTCTGATGTTTGACATGCCTGTAACAAATTGCACTAAACGCTCGAAGCCTAAGCCAAACCCACTGTGTTCACAAGTACCAAAACGTCTCGTATCGATATACCACCATAATTCTTTTTCATCTCTTTTAAGTGTTTTCATTTTATCGACTAAAACCTCAAGTCTTTCTTCTCTTTGAGAACCGCCAACAATTTCTCCAATTCCCGGAAACAAAACATCCATAGCTCTTACCGTTTTGTTATCTTCATTTAATCGCATATAAAAAGCTTTTATATTAGCTGGATAATCGTATAAAATCACAGGACATTTAAAGTGTTTCTCTACTAAAAATCGCTCGTGTTCACTTTGTAAATCAGCACCCCACTCCTCTATAATAAAATTAAATTTCTTCTTCTTGTTGGGTTTACATCGCTTTAAAATTTCAATAGCTTCAGTATAACTCACACGTTTAAAGTTATTGCTTGTTACAAACTCAAGTTTTTCAATTAGTGACATCTCACTACGTTGTTGTTTAGGTAGAGTAGACTCTTCTTTAATTAAGCGTTGTTCCAGAAATTCTAAATCTTCTTTACAATGCTCAAGTACATAATCAATAACATACTTGATAAAATCCTCTGCAAGGTCCATGTTACCTTCAAGGTTACAAAATGCGACCTCAGGTTCTATCATCCAGAATTCAGAAAGGTGTCGTGTGGTATTGGAATTTTCTGCTCTAAAAGTAGGTCCAAATGTATAAACTTTTCCTAAGCCTAATGCATAGGTTTCAGCTTCTAGCTGACCACTTACAGTAAGATTAGCGGGTTTACCAAAGAAATCTTGCTTAAAATTGACCTCGTTTTTATCGGTTTTTGGAATCGCCTTCAAATCAAAATTTGTCACTCTAAAAGTTTCTCCAGCACCCTCTGCATCTGAGTTTGTAATAATTGGTGTCGTTACATACTGAAAGCTTTCAGTTTGAAAATATTGATGTACTGCAAAAGACAATTTGGACCTTAAACGCATAACAGCACCAAAGGTATTAGTCCTTACTCTTAAATGAGCTTGTTCTCTTAATTTTTCTAAGCTGTGTTTTTTAGGTGATAAAATTGTTTTTCTTACCTCTTCGCTATCTGCTTTTCCTAATATTTTAATGGTTTTGATGTCAACTTCTACTCTTTGACCCTTGCCTTGACTTTCCTTCAAGGTTCCTTGAATATTTAAGGCACAACCTATATTGATAGTTTTTATAAACTCTTCATTATATTTTTCTGTAGGTAAAACACACTGAAGATTATTTAAGCAGGATCCATCATTCATAGCTAAAAACATATTGTTTCTGAATGATTTTACCCAGGCGTTAATTTCATAGTCTTCAGAAATTTTCCCTTGACTTAAAATATGTTTGATACTTGTTTTCTCCATTATTTTATATCCTTTATATTATATGTGTAAACCACATTCAGTTTTAGCAAGACCAACCCATCTTCCTTCCCTATCTGCACCTTTTTTTGTACAATGTTTACATCCAATAGAGTTGTAACCTTTAAATACTAGAGGGTTTGTATCGAGCTTATGTTTTTTTATGTACTCATTTCTTTCTTCAATATCAACATCTATAATAGGATAAAACCTGATGATATCACCTTTGTATTCAAATACTTTAAGATTTTTACGATGACTATTTTGAGACCTCATCAATCCTGAAGCCCAAACATTAAAATGCTTTTTTATTTGCTCTATAGGTTTGACCTTATTTACGTGGCAACAATAATCTGGGTTTTTTTGCCACATTTTTTCATCCCTTGTTTTGAGATGTTCTTCATAATCTGGTATGATATTGTATACCTCTAAATTGTATTTTTTAGATAGCTCTTTCTTATAATTAAGCGTTTCTTCAAAATGATAAAACGTATCTATAAAATAAACTTTTGGCTTAACTGGTGCGTTCTGGCTAAAAAGGTGTAAAAGGAATGGTGAATTAGCTGCAAATGAAGAAGTGATCAACATTTCATCGACAGAAAAATCTTTGTAAATTTCTTGTATTCTCTGACTTAAACTTAATTGGATATATTTTTCGTTTAAGCTGTCAATTTGTTTTTTATAAGTATGAATATTTGTAGCAATCATATTGACAAAATTAAATTTTTATTACAGACTACAAATATATTTAATCAAGTAAATTTTTTTTGTGTTTTATTTTTTTCAAAAGGCTTAAAACCAAACTATTATAATTCTTAAATTAAAAACATAAAAAAAACAATATTTTTTTAAAAAAAAGTGTTTGTAGAAAGGAAAAAAGGTTTTACATTTGCACCCGCTTTCGGGCGAAAATTAAAATTAATTAAAACGTACATTGACATATTGAATTGACATGTC
>NZ_SWMU01000005.1 GCF_006120725.1 Mesohalobacter halotolerans | reverse complement strand
GACATGTCAATTCAATATGTCAATGTACGTTTTAATTAATTTTAATTTTCGCCCGAAAGCGGGTGCAAATGTAAAACCTTTTTTCCTTTCTACAAACACTTTTTTTTAAAAAAATATTGTTTTTTTTCTGATAAAAGAACTCTAATCACAAGGGCTTGATAATAAGCCAAATATAAATATAATTTATTTAAATTTAATTAACTTTCTTTATTTAAATTCTCATTGAAAGAAGATGGTAAGATAGATGGAATCATTTTTATAACAATTGGCAACAATAAGCTCCCACCTGGTAAAGCAAAAATAGCTAGTGATGGAATGGTTTTAAAAATATCTAATAATTGTGTTTTAACCTTTCGCTTTTCTATTGAATTTAAATCTCTATAAGATGAAATCATCAATAGATGCATTAACTCTTTACTCTGAGATATTTCTTTAATGATTCTTTTTTTATTTCTAACAATTAACAATGATAATGTTCGGTAAGTTCTATCGTAGAAATATTTAACTGGATGAGCTGTATTAAAATAGTATATTTCAGACTTGTTTTTATTTACAAAATCGTATAAAAATTGAATAGAATGATCTAAATCTTGCCTGGAAATATTTAAACTGTGCGATAATTTTATAATAAAGTCTTTTTCAGTTTCATCAATGACTTCATCTGAATATAACGTCATGCACATCATATCAATTAGATAAAGTTTTTCTACTTTATCTTTTAAAATGCTAAAGTCCAAATCAGAAAGTCGTTTTAAATTATCAATCTCAATCTCGTGATATCTCAACGAGCTTTGAATAAGTTTAATAATTATTTCATCGTATTTACCTTTTAACTTTTTTTCTTTTAAAGCTAAATATAATGTATTGACTAAGAGCTCTTCGGTTCGGGTAGCAAACCAACAAGTTTCATACGTGTTGTTAAGAAAATTTTTGAATGCTATCACATCTATAAATAACAGAGCATTGGTAACTATGTTACTGAAGTTTTTTTGAAGGTAAGAGTCATTGGTTTGAACTCGCTGATGTAATATGTTTTCTAATTCTTTATCAGGTTTTGATTTTGATAACCATTTAAACTGAAATAATGACTGGTGAGTGCGTTTAAGTTTAGCGTAAAAAGAAATAATAGTTTTTAAACATAACTCATGACTTTTCTTTGAGTTATGATGAAAATATACAATTGAAAGCGCTGTAAAAAGATTGACTTTAGCCAACTCTTCTTGCGTCAATTTAAAATCATCATTTTTACGCTGACTTACAGGTGTTAAGTTCGTACCATAAATAAAACCCACTTTTTTGAGCTCGTGATAAAATGCTTCAAATGAATATTCAGATAACTCCTGTAGATCACGATCGTACTCTACAAGATATCTGTTGATCCAACCTGCTGCTGATGGGTTCATTCTTTTTAATAATTAGGTTGATAAAGTTAGATAAAATTTGGCATAAAAAAACCCAGCTTATAGCCAGGTTTTTTATAAATATGTAAAATGTATTATTTTAGAGTCACTGTTCTTGTGACATCATTAAAGGGTCCAGGAATTAAATTACCCTCAGCATCAACCAATTGAAGCTGTATTTCAACTTCGCCTTTGTCTAAACCTTCTATAACATACGGTACCCATTCTGTAATTGTAAATTCTTCACCATTGATCTTTGCCTTTACTTTGTTTCCAGTTTCTGAAATTTCGGTATTGACTAAAAAGAAATCCAGCAAGAGTTTTTCAGTACCTTTTCCACTGTAGGTGCCTTTAGGACGACTGTAAAACATATGTGGTGCCGTTAAGTCTGGCGCCTCTCCTTCAGGATCACCAACAGTAACTGGTTGAACCAAAAAGGCATTTTTTACAGATTCGTGGTATGAACGTGATAAAAACGCTAATAACACGTGATGTCCCTCTTCTATTTCTTTTGAAAAAGAAGGCTCATAATGTGCTGAATAAGGTGCATTGTCTAAAATAAAATGGATGTGTTGACCATTACCGGAATTGGCTAAACCATTTTCTCCTGCACCATCCGTTTGAATGCCAAGTTCATAATTTTCAACATTAAAATCAAACTTGACTTCGGCTTTACCTGACTCTTCACTTATTTCACTAACATCTGGCTCGTTAAGACTAATTTTTGCGTCTTCAAATTTTGGTGAATCCTCAAATTTAGACAAAGTTATTTTAGACTCTTCAGCCCTTTCTTCGGTGTTAACTTCTTTGTTTTCTGTTTCTTTGTTTTGATCCGCCTGTTTTTTACAGCTCATCAAAATTAATAATAAGGATAAACAGCTAATTACTAAGTTTTTCATTTTTTTCTTTATTTAAATTTATTTTAAAATTCTCAACGAATTTAAGGATATCATCAGCTTTGGTCAAAGGATTAATAAAAATTAACACAAGCATGATGTCCTATTCATCTAAAAGTTTGGTTTTTACTTCTACTTCACTGTGAAGTGTTTTGTGAACAGGGCATTTGTTGGCAATTTCTAACAAGCGTTGTCTTTGTTTATCGTCTAAATCGCCTTTTAAAATCAAATCCCTCTCAAAGATGTCTATTTTTGAATTCTTATCATTAATGTTTTTACAGTCATCACAATGGTCTTTCTTGTGATTGATATGAACTTCAACATTTTCAACTGGCCACTTTTTACGTTTAGCATACATTTGAATAGTCATAGCAGTGCAGGCTGCTAAACCACCAGACACCAGCTCATATGGATTTGGGCCTAAATTTTTACCACCAAAATCTTCAGGCTCATCAGCTTGCATTCTATGTGACCCAAGAGCCATTTCGGTTGTAAAATCATCGTTTTGATCTAAGCTTGCTACAACCTGATGTTTGGTTTTTAGCTCTTTTTCTTTTTCAAACACATCAAGATAGCGGCTTGCCCAACTTGAAATGACTTGACCAACATAAAGTGAGTCTTTTGGGTTTGACATTAAATGGTCTGCACCATCAAGAGAAACAAAACTTTTAGGATGGTGAGCATTTTTATAGAGCAATTCTGCATTTTTTACACCTACAATCTCATCTTGTGGTGAATGAAAAATGAGATAAGGCTTTTTAAGGTCGCCGAGGAATTCGTCTATCTTATTTTTTTGTAAATCTTCAAGAAAGTCTTTTTTAATGGTAAAACTTCTACCTCCAACATTCACTTTAGCTTTGCCTTCACTTTGAATTTCGTCCATTTTACTTTCAAGTAATTTACTAACATGTTCGGGTTGAAAAGGGCTACCAATTGTGACATAAGCTTTGATGTGATCGAGTTGATGAGCAGCAAAAATACTGGCTGTTCCGCCCAAAGAATGTCCAATAATTAAAATTGGGGCTTCATAATGGTCTTCTAAAAACTTAGAAGCTGCAATTAAATCATCTACATTGTGGGAAAAATCTGTATCTTCAAATGCCCCGTCACTTTGACCTAATCCTGTAAAATCAAACCGTAAAACACCAAAACCACTTGAAGTTAATCCATCTGAAATATTTTTGATGGCTTTTAGATTTTTATTACAAGTAAAACAATGCGCAAAAATGCAATAACTGTGAATGCGCTTATCAACTGGCAAATCTAACCTGCCAACTAATTCTTCTTCGTTTTTATTTTTAAACTTAACTTTCTTTGATTTCATAAATGATATTTTATTTGAGTTTCAAAATTTCAAAATTTATCTGACTTTTTAGAGGTTTTTGTGATAATAGATTTATACTGCTTTCGGACAACTGAAATATCCGAGGATATCCACCAGTGACTTGTGCATCGCGCATCAAAACAACGAGCTTGCCTTCGGGTGTTAATTGCACTACGCCTGGCATCACAGGAACAGAATTGATAGCATCTAAACGATTTTCAAAAGTTTCTTCAAATTGATAAGCCATGCGGTTGCTTTTTTCAGAAATGGTGAATGCCTTGGTCGATAAAATTTCTTTTTCATTGCGACTTAGTTTTTGATATTCTGGTAAAGTATAAACTTGTAAGGTATTACAATCATAAATGGACATATCATAATTGACATTGGAGTGTTTTTTATGGAATTTATATTGGCTTTTTTTAATTTTTAAAATGTCTCCTTTTTTAAGATTTTTATTTGTTGTAATTGAATGGTATTGACTCTGGCTTTCAAGTTTTTCTTCTGAAATTAAATGTCCGTTTATTGATAAATAAGCCCAATTTTGAATGCTTTTAATTTCTAAAATGTCGTTGGGTTTTACAAAAAGTTGATGATTAATTGCTACCGATTTACCATTTAAAAATACTTTAACTTTTGGGGCAGAGATAGCAATGGTTTGGGCTTTTGTGAATTTGAGTTTTGGACCGATAAATGCCATTTCAATTACAGCCTGATCGGTGGAGTTACCAACTAACAAGTTAGCAAAACTTAATAAATTTTGATCCATGGCACCGCTTAAAGGCGCACCAAAATCCGTATAGTTAAAACGTCCGTTATCCTGAATACTCGTATAGAAGCCGCTAGAAAGTAACTCAATCATTGTGTTTAAATTTTTGAATTGAAATTTCAGAATTATTGAGCCTTTCAAATTCTGATTGATCTATGGTGTAAAACTGAATTTTGTCGCCCGGTTGAAATGGACTGGGCGGATTTTGATTAACATCAAACAATTCAACTGGCGTTTGACCAATAATTTGCCAACCTCCTGGCGAAGACATCGGGTAAATTCCTGTTTGGTTTTCAGCGATACCTACACTGCCTTTTTCAACTTTTGGACGTGGTTTTTGGTGTCTTGGCATTTGAATGCGTTTATCAACATCACCTAAATACAAAAAGCCGGGTAAAAAACCTATGAAGTATAACGTGTAAACTTGACCAGTATGAAGTTTAATGATTTCAGATTGGTTCAATTTTGTTTGATTTGAAATATGCTGTAAGTCTAGTCCAAAACCGTTATAACATACAGGGATCTTAAAAAGTCTTGATTTAGTGTCTTCCAAATCTTTTTCTTTAAACCAATTTAATTGTTCTTCTACAGATTTCTTTTTATCTAAAATATTTACATTATTAAGTCTATATTTGATAAGTATAGATTTAAAGGCTGAAGTGATGAATTGAATATCTTTATCTTCAGATAAAACTTGACTTTTAAAAACTTGTAAAGCTCTGATATACTTTGATGACAAATCAAATTCCCACACTATAATTAAGCTTCTGGGAGAAGTAAAATAAATTTTATACTTATTAAATACTTGGCTCAATGAATCTTAATTTTATGATTTTTAAGTTCCTCAACGAGAATTTCTAAAATTTCTAAAGCCTTTGGAGTATCACCATGTATGCAAATGGTATCAATCGAAATCGGTATTGTCTTTGAATGAGAAACTTTAACGACTTGATTGACAATCATTTTTAAAACTTGATTGACTACTTCTTCAGAAGATGTTAAAACGGCATTGGGTTTTTGTCTTGAAACCAAACTCAAATCATTATTATAAGCTCTATCTGCAAAACCTTCAACCTTTATAGGGATTTTTGATTTTGCGACAGATTGAATGATAGAGTTAGGTGGCACAAAAATGGTGATGCCTGGGTAGTTTTTTTGAATTAAATCAACCATAGCTTTAGCCTTAGTCTTATCAAATTTAAGGTCGTTATATAAAGCACCGTGAAATTTGATATGTTGCCATTTGGCTTGAGCTTCGTTTATACATTCTTCGAATTGCACCAATTGGCTTTCAATAGATCTTATTAGCACCGGAATAGAGATGTCAAGTGACTTTCGACCAAAATTTTTAATGTCTGGATAGGAAGGATGTGCTCCTATTTTAACATTATTCTTTTGTGCCAACTGAATGATTTTCAATATACTTGAACGATTACCCGCATGACCACCGCAAGCAATATTACAAGATGACACATGTTTAAGTAAAGCGCCATCATTCGCTTTACCTTCACCTAAATCTGCATTCAAATCAATACTGTAATTCATCGTTATGGGTGATAAATTTTATAATTTTCATAAAGTAAATTAGAATAATGAGAATATGATTATATTTCAGAAAAATTTAAAATTTAAATCGATGAGATATTTACTTTTTGCCTTGAGTTTAACTGGTTTAATAGCCTGTGCCCAAACTGATAAAAACATCAAAGAATCCCCTAAAGATTACGATTACGAAGTTATTGCTAAAGACATACCGATTCTTTGGGGTTTTGATTTTTTTCCTGATGGAAGTATAATAGTAACCGAAAAATCAGGTCAGCTTTATCATATTAAAGATAAAAACAAAACAGAAATCACAGGATTTCCAGAAGTTTATGTGCGTGGACAAGGCGGTTTGATGGATTTAAAAATTCATCCAAAATATCCAGAACAACCTTGGATTTACGCCACTTATGCTAAAAAATCTGAAACTGAAGTCGGCGGAAATACCAGATTAGTCAGGTTTCAAATCAACAATAACAGTATAACTGATTTGGAGGTTTTATATCAAGGCGAACAACCTTCAAAACGCGGTCAACATTTTGGCAGTCGCATCGAGTTTGATCGTGATGGCTATTTGTATTTTTCTATTGGCGATCGAGGTAATCGCGACGAAAATCCACAAGACATTACCCGAGATAACGGTAAAATCTACCGCCTTCATGATGATGGAAATATCCCTGAAGACAATCCTTTTGTTGATGAAGTTGGAGCAAAAAAAGCCATTTACAGTTTTGGACACCGCAATCCACAAGGCATGGAAATTCATCCGGAATCCGGTAAAATTTGGGTGCATGAACACGGTCCACGTGGTGGAGATGAAATCAACATCATAGATAAAGGTGTAAATTATGGTTGGCCAGTCATAAGTTATGGCATAAACTATTCGGGGACAAAGTTTACAGACATTACTGAAAAAGAAGGCATGGCTCAACCTTTTCATTATTGGGTGCCATCTATCGCACCGAGTGGAATGACGTTTGTCCGCTCAGAAAAATATCCGCATCTGAATAGTAATATTTTGGTAGGCTCACTAAAATTTCAATATGTGGAACATTTAGTTATTGAAAATGATAAAGTTATCAAACGCGAAAAACTTTTAGAGGGCATTGGTCGTATTAGAAGTATTGAGCAAGGAACAGACGGTTATGTTTATGTTGGTGTTGAAGGGGTTGGATTGGTGAAACTATTAAATTAATTTACAATGTCAACATTAATAAAAATACTCATTAGTTTAGCGATATATTATAATTTTACTGAATTTAAATCTGAATATCAATCCTTTACACAAGAAAAAACCCTGGAACAAAGTATCAAAGACGGTCAGTGGGTTTACGAAGATTTTTGTATGCGTTGTCACTTACCAACAGGAAAAGGCGTTTCCGGTGTTTATCCACCATTAGCCCAATCCGATTGGTTGGTCGATAAGGTTGATAAAAGTATAGCTTCACTCAAATACGGACTGAAGGGCGAAATAAAAGTCAATGGAGAGACTTATAACAATGTCATGCCAGCTCAAGGCTTAAGCGATGAAGAAATCGCCGATGTGATGAATTATATTATGAATTCTTGGGACAATACGCAAGAAGACATGATAACTCCAAAACAGGTTAAAGCTATAGAGCAGAAATAAAATACAGGTTTCACTAATTCCAATAAGAACCTTTCAGGTCTTGGAGACCTCAAATGTTTAGGGTAATAAGTTTCAAAATTTTTATTAGGACTTTAGAGGTTAAGGCCGTAGAAAAATCAGAATAAATTATGTCAATATTTTGGCTTTTAAAGAATAGTCAACGCCGCTAAATTGTCATAGCGGAAACGCAGTGACAACAACATCATAGATGAGGACGCAGGACGATGCTATCTCTTTATATTAAAGTAAAAATAAAAAATCATCAAAATTCATAATCAACGGACTGTCATGCTCTCATAAAATAGGGTTCGCAGTGACGACAACGTCATAGCGAGGACGTAGGACGACGTTATCTTTTGCTATTCAAGTAAAATTGGGAATAAACCAAAATAACGCTTAAAACTCAAACTCAACAGACTGCCGCGTCCTTATAAAATCGGGTTCATAGTGACGTTTATTTTTTTAACTTCTGAATTTTTCACTAAAAAAAAGCCCGCTCTTGGAGCAGGCTTTTATTAAATAATAGAAATTCACATCAAGTTAAGACTTAATCAAATCTTTTTGATTTCTAAAGACCAAATTTCCATCAAACTGATCTAATAGAATAATACTATCTGCTGTGACTTTTTGTGCTAATATTTCTTTAGATAAATTGTTAAGCACTTCACGCTGTATGGTTCGCTTAACTGGTCTTGCACCGTATTGCGGATCATATCCTAACTTCGCGAGATGAGCTTTAGCTTCATCTGTTGCATCTAGAGTTATGCCTTGTTTTTTCAACATTCTCTGCAACTGTTTAAGCTGTAAATCGACAATAGATTTGATATCATTTTCACTTAGTGGTGAAAACATGATGATATCGTCAATTCGATTGAGGAATTCTGGTCTTACATTCTTCTTTAGCAAGTTCAAAACATCAACTTTTGCGGCATTCATCGCGGTATCAACATCATTAAGGTTGTCATATTTCTCTTGAATAATATGACTACCCGTGTTTGAGGTCATCACGATAATGGCATTTTTAAAATCGGCTAGTCGGCCTTTATTATCGGTTAAACGGCCTTCATCTAAAACTTGCAACAATATATTGAAGGTATCTGGATGTGCTTTTTC
The DNA here is from genome assembly GCF_006120725.1 of Mesohalobacter halotolerans. Taxonomy (GTDB): domain Bacteria; phylum Bacteroidota; class Bacteroidia; order Flavobacteriales; family Flavobacteriaceae; genus Psychroflexus; species Psychroflexus halotolerans. The sequence continues at coordinate 127,562 of NZ_SWMU01000005.1, read as the reverse complement.
AATTTCATCAAGCAGCACCACAGAATATGGTCTTCGCCTCACAGCTTCAGTTAATTGACCACCTTCGTCGTAGCCAACATATCCTGGAGGTGCACCAACTAATCGACTCACGGCATGACGTTCTTGATATTCACTCATGTCTATTCTAGTCATGGCGTTTTCATCGTCAAACAAATACTCAGCTAAAGCTTTGGCGAGTTCAGTTTTACCAACACCTGTCGTCCCGAGAAACAAAAATGAACCTAATGGCTTTTTCTCATCTTGCAGTCCTGCACGACTTCTACGCACAGCATCGCTTACGGCAACGATAGCTTCTTGCTGACCAACAACTCTCTTATGCAGTTCGTCTTCAAGTTTAAGTAATTTCTCGCGTTCAGTTTGAAGCATTTTCGTGACAGGAATACCTGTCCATTTAGCGACAACTTCAGCGATGTCTTCATACGTCACTTCTTCTTTAATTAAAGTGTCTGCACCGGCATTTTCTTCAACTTGTTTTTGTAGCTTTTCAAGTTCTTCTTGTGCGTTTTTGACTTTTCCATAACGTATTTCAGCCACTTTACCATAATCGCCTTCACGCTCGGCTCGTTCGGCTTCGAGTTTGAATTGTTCGATATCGGTTTTGATTTGTTGAATATTGTCGACCAATTCTTTTTCGTTTTTCCACTTGGCATTCAAATCATTGCGTTCTTCTTTCAATTCAGCTAAATCCGATTTGAGTATTTTGAGTTTAGCTTCATCTTTTTCGCGCTTTATGGCTTCAATCTCAATTTCCAATTGACGTATTTTACGATCTAACACATCAAGTTCTTCAGGTTTTGAATTGATTTCCATTCGTAACTTTGAGGCTGATTCATCCATTAAATCTATAGCTTTATCGGGCAAAAACCGGGTGGTGATATAGCGTTGAGAGAGTTCAACTGCACCAATAATGGCTTCATCTTTAATACGAACCTTATGGTGAGTTTCATATTTTTCTTTGATACCACGTAAAATAGAAATAGCCGATTCTGTATCAGGCTCCAACACCATCACTTTTTGGAAACGACGCTCAAGGGCTTTATCTTTTTCAAAGTACTTTTGGAATTCATCAAGTGTTGTAGCTCCTATAGCTCTCAACTCGCCACGCGCTAAAGCAGGTTTTAAAATGTTAGCTGCATCCATTGCGCCTTGACCACCGCCAGCCCCAACAAGCGTGTGAATTTCGTCTATAAACAAGACGATTTCACCATCGCTTTTTGTCACCTCTTTGATGACAGATTTTAAGCGTTCTTCAAATTCGCCTTTATATTTTGCACCTGCGATTAATGCGCCCATATCAAGGTTGTAAATGCGTTTAGATTTAAGATTTTCAGGCACATCACCGGCAATAATTCTATGGGCTAAACCTTCTGCAATAGCAGTTTTACCTGTTCCTGGCTCACCGACCAACATGGGATTATTTTTGGTGCGTCGGGATAAAATCTGAAGAATACGTCTAATCTCTTCATCACGGCCTATGACTGGGTCGAGTTTTCCATCTTCAGCCAATTGGTTGAGATTTTTAGCATATTTATCTAGTGAATTATAAGTGTCTTCTGCGGTTTGAGACGTTACTTTATCACCTTGGCGCAATTCTTCGATAGCCGCTTTTAGACTTTTTTCAGTGGCGCCTTGGTCTTTTAAAATTTGAGCTACTTTTGAGTCACTTTTAAAAATGGCTAAAATAAGATGCTCTACAGAAACGTATTCATCTTCCATTTTTTTTGCGATAATTGTCGCTTCGTTGAAGGTTTTATTAGCTTCACGAGAAAGCATAATATCACTTCCGCTCACTTTCGCAAAACTCTTTAAGGTATTTTCGAGAATATCGACAAAGAGTTTATGATTGATACTCAACTTTTTAAAAATAAATGGTAACACATTTTTATCCACTTCTATTAAAGCTTTAAAGACGTGTTCATTTTCAATTTGTTGATGCCCGTATTCTTGCGCCAATTGTTGCGCTTTTTGAATGACTTCTTGGGCTTTTATTGTGAATTGATTTGGATTCATATTTTTAGTATTAATTATAATTTAATTTACCTTTTAAAAGTCAAAAAATATACCCTTTAAAAGAATTGTCATTTTGGCATCTATTTTTAGTTTTTTTAAGCCATTTTGTCTTGTTTTAATCCGTTATGATTGTTTACTTTTGAAAGTTATTAAAGAAATATACGACAATTATCAATAAAAAATATGGGATTTCTCAACACATTATTTGGAGCGAAACAAGAACAAAAATCTTTAGATTGGAAAGTTTTAGAAGAAGTCAAACAATTGGATAATGCTTTAACCGTTTCACAAGAAAAACCCGTTGTAATATTTAAACATTCCACGCGATGTGGTATCAGTAGAATGGTGTTGAACCAATTTCAAAGCAATGCCGATTTTAATGAAGATGCTGTGCTTCTCCTCTACTTAGATTTGTTGGCTCACCGTGATATTTCAGATGCTATATCAGAAAAGTTTGGTATTTTACATCAGTCGCCGCAATTAATTATTCTGTATAAAGGTCAGGTCGTTCATCACGCCTCCCACTCAGCGATTGTCCCTGGTGCTGTTAATCGGGTTTTGGAAGCTTAAATCCTATTTTTTATTTAAAATCTAAACAACCTTTATTTTATGAAATTGTTTTTTATAATCATATTTTTTTCAGTAAATTCATTTTTACAAGTCATTGAATTTGGCAAAGAAGGTACATTTTCAAATAATTGGCACGAAGACGTTTTAGTGTTAAACAACGGTAAACAAAAAGTAGGAATTATCAAATTTGAGACTGTTGTGAGAAAATGTGGGGTATGAGAATGAATGGAAAAATAAAATATAGCGCCAATGAAAAGGCAAAGAAAAATAAATATAAGGGTAAAAATATAGATTATTTTATTGTAAAAAATCAAAGTGGGAATTTTGAAAAGTATAGTTACGAAAGAATTTCAAAAAACGATCTCGTTTTATGAAGAGTCTTAGCTGAAGGAAAAATAAGTTTGTATTCTGAAGATGTCTTCAACAGTATACCTGAGTTTAATGGTGGTTACCCGTCGAGTAAAATGTATGTAAAAAGAGACGGTGAAGTATACGTAGAATACAAAATTTAAAAAATATTTTCAAATCTTTTAAAACAACTGCTGCCGACTATTTTTCTGATTGCCCTGATGTAATGGATAAAATAAATAATGAAATCTATAAGTCAGATGACATCATAAAAATTGTCGAGGCATATAATGCGTGCTTCTAAAATTTTTAAGATACCATAAAATAAACCATTTAATCAATTTAAATTATATATTTGATTTCTATTGAATTTGGTAGATATCCAATGTAAGATTTTGTTATGCAATTTTTTGTTTATTGTCTCATATATCCATTAATTTGGTTAGTGTCAATTCTCCCCTTTCGTATTCTCTACGCGGTATCTGATGTGCTCTATTTTTTTATATATGTTGTATTTGGCTACCGGAAAAAAGTCGTCCAAAATAATTTAAGGCTTGTCTTCCCTGGAAAGTCAGAAAAGGAAATTTCAACTATCACTTCCAAATTTTATCACCATTTGTGTGATATGATCGTGGAATCTCTAAAATCATTAACTATTTCTGAGAATGAACTTAAAGAGAGATATAAGTTTACCAATATTGAATTGATATGGGATTTAGAAAAAAAAGGGAAAAGTATTATCTTAATGTGTGCCCATTATGGAAGTTGGGAGTGGATTTTTATATTACAAAGGTATGTCAACCACAAAGGATATGCTGTATATAAAAGACTCGCTAATAAATATTTTGATAGGTTAGTCAGAAAAATACGGGCAAAATATGACACGCAGTTAATAACTACCAAAGAAACTTTTGAAATTTTAAAGCAATCTAAGGAATTGGGTGAATTGAGTATAAGCGGTTTTGTTTCTGATCAATCCCCAAAATTCTGGAAGGCTTTACATTGGAATACATTTATGGGAATCACCGTTCCCATGCATACTGGCGCTGAATACCTCGCCAAAGAACTAGATATGGCCGTTGTGTTTTTTAGCGTAAAAAGACTGAAACGCGGTTACTATGAAACCACTTTTGAAACTCTGACTGAAAAACCCCGTGATTTCAAAGACTATCAAATCACCGATATGTTCTTTAAAAAAGTTGAACAGCAAATTAAAGAAGCTCCGGAATATTATTTATGGACGCATAAACGCTGGAAACACCGCGATAAAGTTCCTGAGGAATATCAATAACCATCTCAACATTTGTAAAACATACACCACATCGAGCTACACTGCTTTAGGTATAGGAATATAAGTCTCATCACCTTGTACTTTAGGAAAGTTTTTATTCTCCCATCGTGTTTTAGCAGCTTTGAGCTTGTCTTTATCACTAAAAACAAAATTCCATAACAGAAAATGTTCCTTGGCTAAGGGCTCACCGCCGAATAGCAACAATCGCGTTCCTTTAGCCAGGCATATTTTACACTGTTCATCTGCTTTGCTGATGAGCATTTGTCCGGCTTGAATTTTTTGGTCTTCTTCTGTTATTTCACCTTCAACAATGACAAAAGCCACTTCACCTCTTAAGGCATTTGATAAATCGAGAGTAGTTTCATCTTCTGCTAAGATATCTACCATAAATAAAAATGAATAGCCTTGTAAAGGTGCAGACTTTCCGAAAGCATTACCAGCGACAAGTTTAATGTCAAGGTTATTTTTGAGTCCAGGATGGTATTTCTGATGACTTATAAAACTGAAAATTGGGTTCCATGTCTTCTTTGTCTTTAGGTAAGGCCAACCAAATTTGATAACCGTGCATTTCAAATGTATCGTGAGTTCTCTTGGATTCAGGAGTACGCTCAGTGTGAGTCACTCCATGGCCAGCAGTCATAAATCCAACGTCGCCTGGCGATATAAGCTGAACACTGCCAATACTGTCTCGATGTTCAATTTCACCCTTAAATAAATAGGTCAAGGTGCTAAGACCAATATGCGGATGCTGATCGACATCCATGTATATCCCGTTACCTAGAGTTGTCGGTCCCATGTGATCTATAAATGTAAAAGGTCCCACCTGACGTTTACCGCGAAAGGGCAGAAGTCGACCGACCATAAATTGGCCCAAATCTGCCTGGCGTTCGTTGACTAGAAGTTTGTTGTTGGCCATTTTAGAGTATTTATTATAAAAAGTTTAATCTTAACCAAAGAGGTGCAAAGTATACAACGTTATGATACTTAAAATTATTATTCATTTATTTTATTGAATTTCAAAGACATCCTCAAAATATTTAACCCATTTGTCATCAATCAGATTTTCCCCATACTCTCGAAATTTACCGTCTTCTATGATTTCAAAAATAAAGCGTTTGGTTTTAGAAGGCGTAACAATCAGTTTCCCATCAACAAGTTTTGCTGGATACCTAGAGGCTCCTGTTTTGTAAAACGGGTTGTAGTAGTAAGTATTAGACTTTTCATCAAAATAAATAACCGTATGTAGCTTAAGACTTTCAGAATATAAGTCTATAGTGAGAATATGCTTATCAACTTTATAACTTATTTTTTCGTAAGCCGGGATTTCTCTGATGACTTTTCCATTTTCAAAAGCTTTAGAAACACCTACCCAATCGCCAACAAAGTGACTGAGTTTTTGCATTTCTTGTTGTTGAATAGATTGACCGATTAATGTTGATATATTTAGAGTCAGTAAAATTAAGAGTAAAAGGCTTTTATTAAATATACAAATCTTAGTTTTAAATAAATTCAAATAGTATCTATAAACCATAATACACAACTATTTTATTTCTTGATTTCTAGACTTTTATAAGTTTCAAAGAGTGAAAGGTCTAGCGCACTGATGCGTTTCTGGTATTCAATCCAGTCTTCAGCAAAGAACTTATTTAATGCCTCAATGGCGGGTTTCAAGGCTTCTTCAGCTTGTTGTTTTAAGCGAAGTTGAGTTTTTCCGGGTTTATTAAAACTTGCCGAAGCGTAATATGAAGCATTGCGAATTCTATCGCCTATGTCTGGGACAGGTGTTCTTATAATTCCTTGCTTATCACTATAATCTTCACCGACAAAAGGTTCGAATAAGACTTCTAAAGAATCTTTAATTGCCTTACTGGCTTTTATGTCCTCTTTAAACGCTGTTTTATCTTTTTCTTTCATCCATTTGATGTAGTGATCTGCTGTTTCTTTAGCTTTCAAAATTCTTTGGCTAGCCTCATAAGCTGTGGCCTTCATCTTTTCTATAGATTTTAAGAAATCGTATCTTGATTTTAAGTCTTCTATATTGACATCTATTCGCGGGTCAAATTTTACATTGATATACGTAGAATCTTTATGAATCCCATAATGCATTACCAACTTATATTTTCCCGGTAAGACATCAATGCCACCGCGTTCATCGGCATCTTCTTTAGTCAATCTTCGGGTTGGTCCTCGTTGTCCGGCTTCATCCATTCTCCAGTACATACGATGTAGGCCGTCTTCCTTTGGTGTTTTTTGCTTTAATGTACGGATCAATTCTCCAGACCTATTATAAATTTTGAGTTCCAATTCATCATAAGTCACTTTTTCTTCTTCGTCTTTCTCTTCTTCATCATTATCATTTTCCTTTTCTTTTTGTTCTTGTTCTGGTCTATTTATAAGGTAAGAAATCATGGCATTGGCATTTCTATTTTCACCATTAAACATGGCATTAGCGCCAAATCGTGTGCCACTGGCTTGTTGGTTAACGGCTTGATAGGCTGTTGGTGGTGTGAAAAGTTTTAAAGCTTGGTCTAAAACAGGTTCACCTTCGGCAGCCAATTCTCTTAAAGGCCTGATGTCGTCCATGATGTAAATGGCACGACCAAAAGTCCCAATCACCAAGTCGTGTTCTCTGGGATGAATCACCAAATCACGGGTGGGTGCGTTAGGATAATTATTGGTCCATTTTTGCCAGTTTTGTCCTTTGTTGATACTGAAATACAATCCGCCGTCGGTTCCTAAAAACATTAAATTTGGCTCTTCAGGATCTTGTACTACACTTAGCGCGTAGGTCCAGACTTCATCATTATCAGTTAAATTGGTCCATTTTTTACCGTAATTTGTGGTATGAAATAGGTAAGGTTTAAAGTCAAAATTTCTGTAATTATTCACCACGACAAAAGCTTCTCCGGGATTATAGGTCGAAGCTTGAATTTGGGCTACCCAAGATTCTGCAGGAAAGTTTTTTATATTTTTACTGACCTTAGTCCAGTTTTCTCCACCATCTTGAGTGATTTGGATATTTCCATCATCGGTTCCAACCCATATCACGTCTTCTATAAGAGAAGAAGGTGCTATGGCGGTAATGGTCGTGTTGTTTTCTGCTCCAGTGGCGTCATAAGTTAAACCACCACTTTCAAATTGCTTTTGTTTTTCAGGGTTATTGGTCGTTAAATCCGGAGAAATGATTTCCCAGGTTTGGCCTTTATCGGTGGTTTTATGCACAAACTGACTACCAAAATACACCGAGCTATTATCAAATGGATTTTGTGCTATAGCCGCATTCCAGTTGAACCTTAGCAACATATCTTTATCGGGATGAGTTGGTCTTACCGTTTGACTCTTACCTGTTTCTCTGTCGTAACGCTGAACATAACCCTGTTGAGATTGGGCGAAACCAAATCTTGAATCATCTGGATCGGGGACAACGTCAAAACCATCTCCAAAAGCTATTTCCTGAAAGTAAGCATTTCGTATGCCTTGGGCTTTCCAAACATAAGCGGGTCCGAACCAACTGCCGTTATCCTGCATGCCACCGTAAACATTGTAGGGATATTCATTATCTACATTGATATGGTAAAACTGCCCAACAGGCAAATTTTGTACAAACCTCCAGGTTTCTCCACCGTCATAAGTGATGTTTAGTCCTCCATCGTTGCCGTCCAGCATCATATCAGGGTTGTCCGGATGAATATACCAAGCATGATGATCCGGATGCACGCCAACATTAGTGCCATAAGCTGGCATTAGAGGTTTAAAAGATTTACCGCCATCTTCACTTACGTTGACATAGGTAAATATGGAATAGATTCTGTTTTCATTACTTGGGTCTGCATATATTTCAGCATAGTAAAATGGACGATTACCAATTTCACGCATATTGTCATTAACCATTTTCCAGGTATATCCACCATCTTCAGATTTGTATAGTGCATTCTTTTTAGATTCAATTAAGGCGTAAACGGTTTTGGAATTTGCTTTGGATATTGCTATACCAATTCTTCCCAAATCACCTTTTGGCAACCCATCATCTGAAGTAAGTTCTTTCCAGGTGTTTCCACCATCTACAGTCATATATAAGCCTGAACCGGGACCACCGGATGTAAACGTCCAGGGTTTTCTTCGGTGTTCCCACATGGCTGCAAATAATTTGTTAGGATTATTAGGGTCCATTATGAGTTCTGCAACGCCTGTTTTATTATCTACAAACAAACTCTTAGTCCAAGTTTTCCCGCCATCAGTGGTTTTGTAAACCCCTCTTTCCGGATGTTCGCCCCATGGAGATCCAATAGCTCCAACATAAACCGTATTCGGGTTTTTAGGATCAATACGGATACGGTGAATATTTCGTGTCTTTTCTAAGCCCATCAGCTCCCAGCTTTTGCCCCCATCCATAGATTTGTATAAACCATAGCCACCATTGGAACTATTTCTGGGATTACCCTCGCCGGTGCCAACCCAAATGACATCCGGATTATCCTGCTGAATAGCTACAGCACCTATGGAAAGAATTTTTTGATCATCAAAAATGGGTGTCCAGTCCACGCCACCACTTTCAGATTTCCAGAGACCACCGGAGGCCGAACCCACATACATAACTTGTGGATTGTCATGAACCACATCTATGGCTGTTATTCGGCCACTCATGCCAGCAGGACCAATGCTTCGGACACCTATGCCTTTTAATTTATCTAAATCAATATTTTGAGCTATTGATGATAAGTTTATTAAAATTGTAAGAAAAGTAAATAATGAGAGTTTGTAAAAAATATTCATAAGATCTATTTGAATTTTATATGTTGTAAATTATGACATTTCAATTATATGCACAAACATTTCATATAAGTAATAATTTTAAGTTTTAATTTAGGCTTTTAATATTAGTACAATTGACAGGCAAGAAAACTGGAATTACTTCACTTATTTTTAGTTTATTTCAATTGTTCTGCTCTTATTCATATTTATCTAAAAGACCAAAATCAAAAGGTGTCCATAAGCAGGATTTTAATCCACTTTTTTTAAATCCTGTATTAACCCAAGTGTTGCAAGTTTTAAACAAGGAGTAACTTCCTTTAGCTTTATAAAAATCATCTCTGGACGTATATCCTTGATGTTTAAGCCTAATTAGGTGATTATTAATGTCTTTTGTAAATGTATTTAAAATGTAATCGTTTAATTTTTGAAGCTCTGCTTGACTAACCTCTACTCTAACCCAATCGTTTTGTTTGTTTTGGTATCGCGTAACATGCATTAATGTTTTGCTCTTTAAAAACAAAGCATTAAAGGCATTGCCTAAGGTTAAATCACTCCATTGGGGTGTATTGAGGTAAAAGTTTTCATCGCCCCAACCAAAAGACAAATATTGATCACCTTGGTCAAGCTTAAGACCAGAGCGTAAAGTAGAATTAAGGTGTTTTTTATGCAATACAATATTTAAATGTATGCCATTGGTGGTTAAATAAATAGGCTGATGAACTTTGGGTGAAGGATCAATTCTATCGACGCTAATCCAGCTCAATATCAGGGATATAAATATGTAGAGAAAAGGGATGAGCAAAATGTAAGCTATCCCCTTGAATATCTTTTTTATGGCATTCATATTAAATGTCTTAAGGGTAATAAAAGTAGTGGTTTTTGACTTACCCGTTATATACTGACTTTGGCATTATACAGGAAAGGATATTCTTATCATCTTATTTCTGTGCGGTAAAAGCTTTATACCAACATATAATTTACATCTTTTTTTTCTTTAGTCTTAATTGTGTTTTTTTAGTTGTCTAATAAATTGCGTTGTCAAGGATATGGTCTTGAGAAACTACATTAACTTCCATTACTCTAACAAAATTAAAACCATCTTATTAAAATCGTTTTAAAAGCAAAGGTTTATAACGCAATAACAACTTTCTTTATATCTTAAGCGCATCATCTTATCAATTTTAAAATAACTCTATTGCATTTGATGAACAATATGCTTTGCTTTTCTATAAGATTGTAAAATGGATTGTAATTTTACAGTATGAATTACGAAAAAAAATTAATTGCTTACCAAAATAATTATCCACGCATTTCTGATGTAGCCCAAAAAGCAAAAAAGCGCATTCCCAAAGTTGCATGGGAATACCTAGATTCCGGAACTGGCAACGAACATTTGCTAGACCAGAATAATAAAGCATTTAAAAAGCTTCGGTTCATCCCTAGATATTGTAAAGGTGAGTTTAATGCAGATACTTCAACAACACTCTTTAATCAATCTTATAAAGCCCCAATAGGTATGGCTCCAATTGGTTTAACCGGGTTAATGTGGCCAAAAATTGAACACTATTTGGCCCAAACTGCAAACCGTTTACAAATTCCCTATACACTGAGTACAGTTTCAACCGAAACACCGGAAACTGCAGGAAAATATGTTGGAGACATGGGTTGGTTTCAATTGTATCCTCCCAAAGATTTAGACGTCATGAGGTCTTTGCTCAAACGAGCCAAAGACTCGGGCTTTACTACCTTGGTGATTACAGCAGACGTTCCGATGGCAAGCAGGCGAGAACGTTCTAAAAAAGCTGGACTTCAAATTCCTCCTAAAATCACAACCAAACTGATTTGGGATGGTATTACACATCCCCTGTGGAGTTGGCAAACACTTAAGCGTGGTTTGCCGAGACTTCGAACGATAGAAGATTATTCTGGAACTAAGGACATGAAATTCACAAGTGGCTTTGTAGGAAATCGTTTAGGTGGTACCTTAGATTGGGATTATTGTAAAAAGATAAAAGCTATATGGAAAGGCCCTGTCGTTCTTAAAGGAATTTTACACCCTGAAGATGCTAAAAAAGCGGTAGATATTGGCTTAGATGGAATTTACGTCTCTAATCACGGCGGAAGACAGTTTGATGGGGCACTAACGGCTTTTGAAGCGTTACCTCACGTAACTTCAGCTATAGGAGAACAGATTCCTATTATCTTTGATAGTGGCGTCCGCACCGGACTGGATGCGATGAAAGCCCTTCATCTTGGGGCTGATTTTATCATGGCTGGACGTCCATTTGTATATGGGGTTTCTGCACTCGGTCGATATGGTGGTGACCATGTTGCACAAATCTTAATTGATGATTTAAGAAATAACATGGTTCAAGTTGGCGTTTGCAATCTCAAGGCACTAAAATCTGCCGACAGTATTTTGACTACCTAACTTTTTGTAATAATACTGGCTTTAAACCCTATGATCGATTAGGAAGAGTGGATTTCATCTTCAACAAATTGAGCGAATACAGCCTTATGTTTTTCTAAATCCAAATCAGGAGAAACCGAAACTCTAGCAATATAATCTTTATCCTCTTCTTTGGTCGTACCCTGAGTTGATGTCGCGGGAATTGTCCAATAACAACCCTTCAACTGCCCGTAACTGACACAATATTTGCTCTCCCCAGGGATTTCAGTGATCATTCTATTGATGAGTTTTTTATTTAAACTTCTTTTGTAAGTCTCGCGCTCTTCTGGAGTATCGCCTTTGGTTGGTAAATCCAAAGAAAATACTGAAGGTGTAAAGCCCATTGCCGCCAGGTCTTTTGAAACAAAATTGATCTTTGCCGATGGTAGAGTTTCTTTGATAAATTCAACAAATTCTCTGGTATTTTTATAAGCCGCTGTTATTCTTTGGTTCATAGATGGCAACTGTTCAGCTAAAATGCTAAGTTGAAATTCAGTGGCTTCATTATCGCAGAGTTTAAGGTTGGTCTCAATTTTATCTAAAAGATATTCGGCTTTTTTATTGGCTACCAAATAGCCAGCTGTACATTTTCCGCCGCTTGGAAATTTTGATCCACTCACATAGGAAATGGTTTCTACCGTGGATAAAATCTGATTATCCCCTAAAAAATTGTAATTAGGACAAAAGGTTTGATCTAGGATAAAAATTGGGTCAACTGCTTGCTCACCTTTGGGGTTGTGTCTGGTTTTGGTAAGGGCTGTTTTTAAGTCTTTAAGATTAGGCACTTCAACGCGAGGATTGGTTGGTATTTCAGCAATAATTAAAGGCACTGCATCCAATTTGGCTACGTGATTTAGAACCATATCGGTGCTGCTGACCATGTCATTGTCACCATCTACGGGTAAATCCATAATGTCCACATTCTTTAAACATGCCGCTACTCGCCTAGCTTGATCGTTGGTTCCACCATAACAATTTGGAGGAACAATGATTTTTATAGCCTTATTGGGGTAATTGGTTTGCGCTTCATGAATTAAACCCATCATAATAGCGTATTGCACAGATAAGCCGCATGAGCCCAAAAGTGGTTTAGCCGTGGTATCGGTAATCCTTTTGATGTTATCAATAACTTTAGCTTTATTGTCTTTTGTAGAATAAGTTGTAGATTCTTCATCAGGTCGACCTACCAAAATTTGTAAGGCTTTTAAACTATCACCGGGTGTAATCGCTACAGTTTCTCGACGTCTGACGTGTTGAATATCAGAAACATAATCTGCATTTTTATTATGAATATGAATGAGACTTCCAAAATCATCGTGAATGCTGACAAAAAAATCGATATTGTTTTGCCAGTCCAGTTGGCCAAGCTCTTGATTTTCATTAATGAATACGTTGCTCCCTTTAAAATTTAATATCGCGTCTTTGTCGTCAATATGGGTTATATCGAAATCGTAACCGTATACTTCTCTTATAATTCCGGCATCAATGTATCGCGGGAAGTTATCCTTGTAAAGCAATTGTGTTTTTTTATTTTCGAAGTGATTTTTTCTCAACACAGCTAGGATCGCCATGGTTTTTGAGGAGAAGCCTATCACCTGTTCGGGTTTTAAATTGTTTTGTTTTGCGATTGCCCATTCTAAAATAGATGACAATGGATGCCCTAATCGAATGTAATCGTATGCAGTAGGCAAACTTTCTAGTGCGCTTCTACTAAACTCATTATCTTTAAATAGCTTTTCAAAGTGCTCTAAAAATTCAGTTTTGGCAAGCTCTTCATTATAAATATCTAACCGATGTGTAGTCAATTTTATCCAGTCTTGAGGTAAGTTATCTAGGACGTTCTTAAGGTAATCTACAAGGTTTGAATTTTGCATTTTAAACTTTTTTCGAAATATAAATGAATTGAGGAGATTAATAAAAGGAGTTATGTTTATGTTCTCTTAAAATATGTCAATTTTTATCATTTAAAGGAAAAGTCATTTTATTTAAACTTACATAGTATGACATAATTTGTGCAAATTGATTGCTAAAATATTTATTTGCAGTAAATTTGAATTTTTAAAAAATTAAAAATATGAAACATATTATAACTATTGCATTTTTAGCCTTTAGCTGTTGTATTTACTCTCAAAATTTTGAAGGTAAGGGTGATCAAAAATTACAAATTGGAGCAAACTTTCAGGATAATGTAATAGGTGTTCGGGTGAGTTATGACTATGGATTAGGCCAAAATATATCGGTTGGGGTTGTTGGTGGTTATGCCTTGGGCTTAAACAATGATTTAGATGCAGATTTCGGCGAAAGATTAGATATCAAAGCGAGGTTTAACGCTAATATTGGAAGTGTTTTAAATATTGATGAAAATTTTGATGTGTATCCCGGAATTAATTTGAGTTTAAAAAACTTTGGTGGTCATATTGGATTCCGCTATTTCTTTTCCGATGGATTTGGTCTTTTTACTGAACTAGATACTCCTATTGCTAAATATGATACTGGCGATTTAAGTCCTGCTGAAGATATTTACAATCAATTTACGGTCAGCTTTGGAGCTGTATTTAATTTGTAATTCTTCTACTATATTATAAATCAACTTAAGTCTAAAGCGTTATTTAATCAGCATTTGCAGCCACATAAGCACTGGTCCATGCACTTTGAAAATTAAAGCCCCCAGTAATGGCATCAATGTTTAAGGCTTCACCAAGGATTTTAAGCTGTGGCTGTTTTTTGCTACTAAAGGTTTTAAAGTCAACATCTTTTAAGTCTACCCTACCGGCAGTGACAAATTCGTCTTTAAAAGTACTTTTACCATTGACTTTAAATCTAAACGCAGTCAAATGCTCTGCTAATTGATATAATTCCTGCTTAGATAAATCAGCCCAGTTTTTGGCTAGATTGATCCGGGCTTCATCGATGATGAAACGCCAAAACCGTTTTGGTAAGTTAAAACAACTTTGATTCCCGATATTCTTTTTAGAAGTTTGCTGCTTTTGGGACAAAAGGTTTTCTAGAGCTTGATCTGTATTCATGCCGTTAAGCCAGTTGACTGATATAACAAAGATATACTTAAGCTCTTTAAGCAATCTTGCACCCCAAGCTGATAACTTTAAAACACAGGGTCCACTCAATCCCCAATGCGTGATGAGTGTGGCTCCTTCCGATTCTAAGAGTGGTTTATTGAGTGTATTGTCTTTGTATAATTTAATGTGAGTATTTAAACTTAATCCTTGTAATTTGGTAAGATTGGGATAATCAATATTAAAGGTAAATAAAGATGGAACTGGCGGAATAATATTGTGACCCAGTTGAGCGAGTTGTTCCCAAATTTTTTTACTGCTTCCTGTAGAAATGACCAATTGTCTGGCCTGGTATACATTCGTTTTAGTCTTGACTCGCCATACCTCATCCTGATATTCAAACGCCAATACATTTTCTGAGGTTCTGAGCTGAACCTTCAAAGCATTGGCTTCACCAACAAAACAATCGATAATGGTCTGAGAACTATCGGAGATAGGAAACACTCGTCCATCTGCTTCTATTTTAAGTTCTACTCCCTTTTCTTCTAACCAGGTCATCATATCACCAGTCATAAAGGTATGAAAAGGTCCAATCATTTCTTTTTCCCCTCGGGGATAATGGGTTGTTAAAAGTTTGGGTAAAAATTCAGCATGGGTCACATTACAACGTCCACCACCAGAGATTTTTACTTTTTGCAAAACATGTTTAGATTTTTCCAGAATCATCACTGAGTGCTGTGGATGATTTTCAGCATAATTTATCGCAAAAAAATACCCACTTGCTCCTCCTCCAACCACAATACAATCTAAGAATTTATGCATAAATAATTAAAAAAATTATAAACAAAGTTAAATACAATAATCAAGTAGGTGAAAATTGAGACAATGGTTTTTTACCAAGTATTTTAAAACAGCCTAGAAAGGTATTCTTCGTAAAGTGACCAAATTAAGCTAATTTAAATTATTATGTATTGACATTACCGAGCTGAATGTAGATACAAAACTAACTGAATAGAGATAAAAATAATCAACGTTTAATGTGTCAATAACAATATTTTCGTATTGTTATAATTCATTTTAAACTAATCATTTATAAAATTAATGAGTTTAACATCTAAAAGATTTCATATTAAACTACTATAAAAATAAATTCGTATATAAAAAATATCAACTAAATTTCATAATTATACTCTGTATATTAACATATTATCCGTTTACAATCGTTTACAAACAACAATAAACGAAAGTAAAAATTTATTTACCGAATACAACTTGCACCTCTTCTCATCTTTGTTCTGTCGTTTTTACTCAACGGCATTTTCAACAAAATTTGTTTAACCTTAAAAATTTTTAATCATGAGTAATTTAAGAAATCAAGTACAATTAATGGGAAGATTAGGACAAGATCCGGAAATCATCAACCTCGACTCCGGTAAAAAACTGGCTAAATTCAGCTTAGCCACTAATGATTACTACACCTCTGCTAAAGGTGAAAAGGTCGAGCACACCGACTGGCACAATGTTGTGGCCTGGGGAAAAACTGCAGACATCATTGAAAACCACGTGACCAAAGGTCAAGAAATCCTCGTTGGTGGTAAACTGACTACGCGCTCTTATGAAACTAAAGAGGGTGAAAAGCGCTACATCACCGAAGTGGTGTGCAACAATTTGGTGATGACGCAGAAGTAAACTCAAGATTTACTTTTATAAATAAACCATTGGTTTGGCATATCATTTTTGGAATAGCTTTAAACCGGTGGTTTATTTTTTCTAATGGTCTTCAATAATTTTTATAGTATAGTTACTCAAGCTAGTGTTCATTTATTATATTGAAATTTTATTTATATATCTATTTATAATCATTTTATTTTATATTTTAATGAAACTTTATTTCGTGTCCTGTAATTACCTGAAGTGGGAGTAATTCATTTTAGCTAAATATGTTAAAATATAATTTATGAGTAGGAATTTTGCACAGTACATTGTCAAATTAATAGAATAAAACTATAAAAATCATCTCTTAAAATACATTTAAGCCTTAGCAAAGTTTGCTAATATTCTTAAACATAAGATGAAAAAACACAAACTTAAGAGTTCTATTTTTTTTGAATCAACACCATAAAACATAAGTTGGCATTAAATATTAAATTATGAAAAACAATCTCATTCTTTTTTTATTTTTTATTGTATTTACCACGTTTTCTGAAGCTCAAGACTTTATAACGACTTGGCAAACCATTAATGGTCAGACTTCCATCAGTTTTGGTGTAGAGACAACAGGCACAGTATCCTACACATGGGAAACTTTACCACCAGCTGCACCCGCTTCCGGGTCCGGTACTTTTCAAGGTCCGGTTGTAACAATTTCAGGTTTACCGGCAAATGTTGATTTTCGTTTAGAAATTGAACCACAAAATTTTAAACGCTTTCTCATCGGAGGTGGTAATCCAGCCCCTTTTTCTTTCTTATTTTTAGAAATCAACCAATGGGGCGATGTCGCCTGGAGTAGTATGGAAGATGCTTTTGGTGGGGTGTTCCTCGTCTCAGCTAGTGATATACCAGATTTGTCTAATGTGACCAGTATGAAAAATATGTTTGCAAATAGCCAATCGCTTAACTCGCCTTTTAACCTCAATTTTTGGGACATTTTAAATGTAACAAATCTATCAGGCATGTTTTTTAACTGTGATAATTTTAATCAAGCCTTAAGCCAATGGGACACCTCAAATGTGACTGATATGTCAAGCATGTTTGAAGAAGCCCGAAGTTTTAATCAAAATATTGGGACTTGGGACACGTCAAATGTCACCGATATGAGTAAAATGTTTAAAGAAGCCAGCAGTTTTGATAATAATATTGGTAATTGGAATACCGCTAATGTAACCAATATGTCTGAAATGTTTAATGGTGGATTAAACAGCGGGTTTGAATATCAATTCAACAAAAATATTTCTGCCTGGAATACCGCAAATGTCACTGATATGTCTGCCATGTTTAAGGGTGCCACTCTATTTAACCAAAATATTGGGTTTTGGGATACTTCTAATGTAACCGACATGTCCGAAATGTTTAATACAGCAACGTCATTTAATCAGAATATTGGCAACTGGGACACTTCAAGCGTAACCGACATGTCACAAATGTTCTTTAATAATCCGAGTTCCTTAAATGAAGAACCATTATCATTCAATAATGGTGGTAGTCCATTGATTGAAAATTGGGATACTACAAACGTCGTAAATTTCTCCAATATGTTTTTTAAAGCTGAAAACTTTAATTATGACTTAGGGAGTTGGTCGCTCGCTCAAGCCCAAGACCTAACGGGTATGTTAGATCAATCGGGTTTAGATTGTAATCAATATTCTTCAACCTTAATGGGTTGGAGTAACAATTCCAGTACACCAGATAATTTAATCCTTGGCGCATCTTTATTAAAATACACCTCTGACGCTTTACCGTCCATCAACAATCTTTTGTTTAATAAAGGTTGGGGCATCTCTGGTCATGATATTGTCAGTACCATACCTGAATTTAATATTGACACAATTTATTGTGAAGGTGAACCATCGCCCAACTTTCCCAGTGTGTCTAATGATGGTATTAATGGAAGCTGGTCACCGGCTTTTGACCCCAATCAAACAACAACTTACACCTTTACCCCAAATCCTAATGAATGCGCTTTGAGTACAACATTAACGGTGACAGTCCTCGATGGTATTGACACACCAACAGGGAATAGCCAACAAACAGTTTCCTCCGGTTCTACGATTTCAGATTTAGTCGTGATTCCGTCAACCGTAATTTGGTATGCGACTTTACAAGATGCTTTAGACAACGTTAATGCATTAGCTTCAAATTTTATCCTTGAAGATGGTGAAACCTATTATGCGGTCAATGATAATGGCCAATGCAGAAGTCAGCCATTTGCTGTAACTGTGACCATTACTTTGAGTGTAGAAAGTAAAGATTTTAAAAATTTAAATTATTATCCAAATCCTGTAGGTTCAACACTACATATTTCTAATAATTTACCTTTAAAACAAGTCCTTATTTATAATATTTCAGGACAACTTTTAATTAAAAAATCATTTAATGATACTGAGATTAATTTAGATTTAAACACGCTCCCTCAGTCAACTTACATCGCTAAGATTAAAACAGATGGGCAGTCTACCCAATTTAAAATTATAAAACAGTAAGCCGAAAATTTAAATTCAAATTTTACAGTGGCTCCTCATCGGCGTAGGGATTGTGATTCGGCAAGCTCATCAACCCGTAGAATGTATTCTATAAATATTCTTGCCGAAAGCCCGGTCACGCCCATAGGCGTGAACACCCCAAAACATTTTACACCTTTACCACAATACTTTCCTTAATCGTCGTACTGTAACGTTGCGAGAGGCGTTCCTGGCGCATTTTCCATACCCGGCCTAAATCCTGACTGCCAAACTTGACCTTATGTCGGCCGATGTTTTGGTTTAAATGATCAATGTGCTGCATGAGCTGATGATGTTTGGGGTTCTTTTTAGAAAATAAATTGAGTTGCTCGGTATCCTCAGGCTGTAATTCCATCACGATGACACCTGCTTTTTTGTAGTGGTATTCGGGTTTGTAGAGACGGTCAAGGGCTTTTATGGCGTACTTCACCAAATCAATACTGGAATGGGTTGGGTATTCGGTTTTAATGACGGTACTGCGGTGGTATTGTGCTAGGTCTTGCCGGAACTTGTTGGTCCGCAAAAAGACGTGCACCATTCGGCAGTAGCTGTGTTGCCGCCTGAGTTTTTCAGCACAACTGATGGCAAAACTACTCACCCGCTCACGGATGATATCGTAATCGCTGTACTGCTTATCGAATGAGCGTGTGGTCGCAATGGCCTTTTTGGTCGCCACGTCTTCTAAGTCTAACGTGGGTTTGCCTTCCAGTTCTTTTTTAAGCCGAAGTCCCACCACGCTCATCTGTTTGCGCACCCAGCTGTCCGACAGTTGTGTAAAATCATAAGCCTTAAAAATAGATTTGGCCTTAAGCCGATTGGCGTGCTGGCGACCAATACCCCAAACATCATCAATGTCGAGCCATTTCAAAGCTTTAAGCCGTTGGGCCTCAGTTTGCATCACGTACACACCTCCGGTTCTGTCTGCAAATTTCTTGGCGATCTTATTGGCAATTTTACTCAACGCTTTGGTTGGCGCCACACCAATACTCACCGGAATGCCCGTGTGCTTGTCCACAGTGGCTTTAATGTGTCGGACGTAAGCTTCAAAATCGTAATAATCAAATCCGCTAAACTTCAAAAAAGCCTCATCTATACTGTAAACCTCGACATCGGGCGTGAATTGTGAGAGCGTGTTCATCACCCGCTGACTCATATCGCCGTACAAGGCATAATTGGATGAAAACACGTGGATGTTATACTTTTCAAACGTTGGCTGATACTTAAAGGCCGGCGCGCCCATCGGTACGCCAAGTGCTTTCACTTCGTTACTTCGTGCGATTACACAGCCATCGTTATTGGATAAAACGGCAACAGGCTTGCCATTGAGACTCGGGTTGAATACTCGCTCACAAGAGGCGTAAAAATTATTGCAATCCACAAGCGCAAAAAGTTCCATGGTTTTTTCGTTGTTTGTCTTTTTTGTTCGTTTTTAGTTGGTGGTTGTTTGTTGGTGGTTATTGGCTTACAGTATTCTATTCATCATTCACTACGCACTATTCACTACACACTACTCACCACTCACTACTCACTACTCACTACCACTACATATTCTTAATCACACAGGTGACCACGCCCCAAATAATAAATTCATTATCTTCGGTAACTTTTAGGGGCTTGTATTTTTTGTTTTCGGGCATCAGCCACAAGCTGTTGGTCTCAAGCTTAATGCGTTTTACCGTAAACTCGCCATCGATAAAGCACACGGCAATCTTGCCGTCCTGAGGTTGGAGCGATTTATCGATGATAAGCAAATCTCCGTCATCCAGACCTGCACCGGTCATGCTATCACCACGTACACGACCATAAAACGTCGCATAAGGATGTTTAATCAGTTCTTTATTCAGGTCGATGCTCAGGTCTAGAAAATCGTCGGCCGGACTAGGAAAACCGGCGCTAATACCTTGGTCGGCTAAAGGGAGATTGACCAAATGATTATAATCCGGTTGATATAATTGTATGGCTGATAAACGGTCTTGCATTGTCTTCGTCTTTTTGAAGACAAATTTAGGAAATATTCCGTTTATTTGGATATATTCCAATACAGTTTAACATCTGTTTGAAGTCAAATGCTAACCTGGTCAAAAAATTACCGTCTGGATTTTCCCAACAGGCGTAAGATCTCAAGGTAAAGCCAGATCAGCGTGACCATTAAGCCAAAAGCACCGTACCACTCCATGTATTTGGGCAATTGTTTTTCTTCACCTTTATCGAAAAAATCAAAGTCTAGAACTAGGTTTAAAGAGGCGATAACAACCACCACAACGCTAAATCCTATACTCATGATGCCACCGCCATGGATATATGGAATTTGCACACCAAAGAACCCTAGTACAAAACTCAAAACATACACCAAAGCGACACCACCTGTAGCAGCAATAACGCCCATTCGAAACTTTTCAGTGACTTTTATGATTTTGTATTGGTACAAACTGAGCATGACTAAAAGAATACATAGCGTGATCAGTATAGCTTGTAGAACAATGCCATCGTACAAATTTTCATAAAGCATGGATATAGCGCCTAAACAAACGCCTTGAAAAACCGCATACAGTGGAGATAACACCGGCGCCATAGTTTGCTTAAAAATAATAATTAAAGCCGTGATAAACCCGGCAATAGCGCCTCCTATGGTCAACGCTTGGGCTAATGAAGGATTTGATGCAGCCATAGACCAACTCACGCTTCCTGTTAAAACAACAATAGCTAAGAGCAACAGTGTTTTCTGTACTGCGCCTTTGGCGGTCATAGGAGTATCGGTTGATAAACGTTCTACTTTTAATCTTTTGTCGGATAGTGCGGGATTTCCAGATTTGATAATGGCCATGGTTTGATATCATAAAATTAAAAAGTTGACTAAAATAGTCATTTTTTTAAAATTCATAACTCTGTAAAAACTCTAAACTAAACAAAACCATAAAAAAACCTTGAAATGATTGGCGTATAATTAAAATTTTCTAAATTAGTTTTATGCTTACTGAAGAATATATCGATAAGGAGAATAAAGAGATTGCCAAGCAGTATAAAAAACTATTGCGCATCAGTTATCGGTCGTTAAGTAAAGACGATAAAGCGCAAATCAGAAAAGCTTTTGAAATTGCCTTAGAAGCCCATAAAGACCAAAGGCGCAAATCTGGCGAAGCTTATATTTTTCATCCGATTGCTGTAGCCCAAATCGTAGCTTCAGAAATTGGTCTTGATGCCACTTCTATTACCGCAGCTCTCCTCCACGATGTGGTTGAAGACACCGAATATTCATTGACCGATATCGAACAGCTGTTTGGTGAAACTGTAGCAAAAATTGTAGACGGTCTCACCAAAATTTCTAGTCTAAAGAAAGAAGGCGACATCTCACTTCAAGCAGAGAATTTCAGAAAAATGTTGCTGACTTTAAATGATGATATCCGCGTGATCATTATAAAAATAGCTGATCGTTTGCACAACATGCAAACCATGGATGCCATGCGCCCGGATAAACAAGTCAAAATCGCTTCTGAAACTTTATATATTTATGCGCCGCTCGCCCATCGAATTGGGCTTTACAACATTAAAACAGAACTTGAAGATTTAAGTTTAAAATACACTGAACCTGAGGTTTATCAGGACATAGCTGACAAGATAAAGGAAAGTAAAGAAGAACAAGATCAATATATTAAAGACTTTAGTAGCGTCATATCAGAGGCCTTAGACAAAGAAAAACTGAATTATGAAATCAAAGGCCGACCCAAATCCATCTACTCTATTCGCAAAAAAATACAGGCTCAAAACATCAGCTTTGATGAAGTTTATGACAAATTTGCGATTAGGATTATCTACAAATCTGATGTGGAAAACGAAAAGTTTTTGGCCTGGAAAATTTATTCTATCGTTACCGACTTTTTTAGACCTAATCCAACACGCTTACGCGACTGGATTTCTTCGCCTAAATCAACAGGTTACGAAGCCTTGCACATTACCGTCATGGGTCCAAAAGGCCAATGGGTTGAAGTGCAAATTCGCAGCGAACGCATGAACGAAATCGCCGAAAAAGGCTATGCCGCACATTACAAATACAAACACGGAGACAAAAATAACGACTATGGCTTAGACCAATGGTTATCAAGACTGCAAGAAGCTTTAGAAAACAATGCGACCAACGCCGTAGATTTTGTTGAGCAATTTAAACTCAACCTTTACGCCAAAGAAATATTTGTATTTACACCACAAGGGGAGTTAAAGTCTTTACCTAAAGGAGCGACAGCTTTAGATTTTGCTTTCCATATCCACACGGATGTCGGTTTAACCACGCGAGGCACAAAGGTTAACGGCAAACTCACGCCCTTGAGTCACGAACTAAAAAGTGGTGATCAAGTTGAAGTCATTACTTCAGCTAATGCTAAACCCACAGCTAACTGGCTAGATTTTGTGACCACAGCTCGTGCACGCTCAAAAATTAAAACGGCCTTAAAAGAAACCAAAAAACAAATCGCAGAAGAAGGCAAGGAAATCCTTAAACGAAAATTGCGCTCACAAAAAATTCAGCTGAATGAAAAAACGGTCAACGAGTTGGTGAACCACTTTAAACTTAAAACCAGTTTAGACTTGTTTTACCGTGTAGGCAAAGGCACTATAGACAATAAAGAACTTAAAAATTTTGCGTCTCAAAAAAACAATGCCCTAGTTTCTTTTTTTAAGTCGAAAATCAGACGAACTTCAACGCCGCAAAACAAAAATATTGACGAAGACGAAATTTCATCCAACTACGACCAGCTAGTTTTTGGCGATGATGAAGAGACTTTTGATTATACCCTTGCCAAATGTTGTAACCCTATTCCCGGCGATGATGTGTTTGGCTTTTTAACGGTCAATGATGGCATCAAAGTGCATAAAAAAGATTGCCCCAATGCCATTCAATTACAGAGCAATTATGCCTACCGCATACAAAAAGCCAAATGGATAGATTCTACCGAAGAAGACTTTAATGCTAAGCTTAAACTATCGGGTATTGATAACTTAGGCCTTGTCAGTCAAGTCACCAATCTCATTTCAAAAAGTTTAAATGTGAACATGAAAAACCTCAATTTTTCAAGCAAGCATGGCATCTTTAATGGCGAAATCACCGTGACCATTAAAAACAAAAAAATCCTCAATCAATTGATTGACAAATTGAAAAAAATAGACGGAATTAATAAAGTAAGCCGTGAATAAAGCTTAAATTTGCAATTATGGAAAATTTGAAAAATGTAGAACAAAACAATCAGGCTATTGTAAAAAATGTGTTTAGCACATATTTAGAAGAAAACAAACACCGCAAAACCCCAGAACGTTTTGCGATTTTAAAAGAAATATATGAAAATCAAGAGCATTTTGATATTGAGTCGTTGTATATCACGATGAAAAACAAAAATTATCGAGTGAGTCGAGCAACGCTTTACAACACCATTGATTTATTGTTAGACTGTGGCTTGGTAAGAAAACACCAATTTGGCAATGCACAAGCCCAATACGAGAAATCTTATTTTGACAAACAACACGACCACGTTATTCTTTCAGATACTAACGAAGTGATAGAATTTTGTGATCCCCGCATAGAATCCATTAAAAAAACAATTGAAGAAGTGTTTGACATCAGTATAGATAAACATACGCTATACTTTTATGGCAAACGCAACCAACCAAAGGACAATTCATAATGACAATAGACTTACTACTTGGCCTACAATGGGGCGATGAAGGTAAAGGTAAAATCGTTGATTACCTCACTAAACAATACGACATCATTGCACGATTTCAAGGCGGTCCGAATGCCGGGCATACCTTAGAGTTTAACGGCATCAAGCACGTTTTACACACCATTCCATCGGGAATTTTTCACCCTAAAGCGACCAATGTTGTGGGCAACGGCGTAGTGATTGATCCAGTAATTTTCAAAAAAGAACTTGAAGGTCTTGACAAATACGATGTAGATTACACGAAATCTTTGTTAATTTCAAGAAAAGCGCATCTTATCCTTCCAACACACCGTTTATTAGATGCGGCTTCTGAAACCGCTAAAGGCAAAGCCAAAATTGGCTCTACCTTAAAAGGGATTGGCCCAACCTATATGGATAAAACCGGGCGAAATGGCATTCGTGTTGGCGATTTAGAGTTTGATGACTGGAAAGATAAATACCGCCAATTGGCCGATAAGCATCAGGCCATGATCAAATTTTACAACGTCGATGTGCAATATGACTTAAACGAACTTGAAAATGAATTTTTTGAAGCCGTCAAAAAAATCAAAACCCTTCAATTTATCGATTCTGAAGAATATCTTTTTCAAGCTATCAAAAACAACAAAAGTATTTTAGCTGAAGGCGCTCAAGGTTCACTTTTAGACATTGATTTTGGGACTTATCCTTATGTCACGTCATCCAACACTACTGCTGCCGGAGCGTGCACAGGACTTGGCTTAGCGCCAAATAGAATTCAAAAAGTATTTGGCATTTTTAAAGCTTACACCACACGCGTGGGTAGCGGCCCATTTCCTACAGAATTGTTTGACAAAAACGGTAAACAAATGGCTAAGGTTGGACATGAGTTTGGCGCAACTACGGGCAGACCTCGGCGTTGCGGTTGGCTCGACTTAATTGCTTTAAAATACGCTGTAGAAGTCAATGGTGTCACCGACTTAATGATGATGAAAGCTGATGTATTGAGCGGTTTTAAAACCCTAAAAGTGTGCACGGGTTATCACTACAACGGTAAAGAAATTTCGCATTTACCTTATAACCTCAGCGCTGATGACCTTAAGCCGATTTATAAAAGTTTTAAAGGATGGTCTGAAGACATTTCAAAAATTACCGAATTTGATAAACTTCCCCAGAATTTAAAAGATTATATTGCTTTTATAGAAGATTTTGTAGAAGTCAAGGTCAAAATCGTCTCCGTAGGGCCAGATCGGAAAGAGACGATATTGCGGTAGACCTTATTGAGTTTTGGATAGAGGTTTAAATTCATATACATTTATAATAAAGCGTTTACGCCTTCTATCGCCTTTCCTGTAATAATTTCTATCAAAGGTTTTGACTTCAGCCTGTTTTATGATTTCAGGATATTGAGATTTAAACTTCTCGATAAAATTATGAGAAACAATAACTCTAATGGGATTTTTATAATCTTGATCTTGATTTAATAGTGGAATAACCTCACCATATTCCCAGAAGATTTCCGGCTCTAATTTTTTGAAATAAAAAGTCGGGATATCTTTATTTATAAGCTTTTCAGCGTTTATCGGATTGTAATTTGGATTTTGCTTAAATAACGATACGCCGCTTTGACCAATTAAAGTTATCATCAATATCAATAGAATATTAGACCAAATAAGCTTTGAAAAATGTCTTCGCTTTAAATTAATAAAGGTGTAAGAGACTATAAAAAGGCTAATGACACCCATTATGATATAAATATAGAGATAATCCTGAAGTTGGATACCTACAACAAAAGGTGCAACCAAGACACCTAAACCTACCAACATAATGATGCAGTAGTGAACAAGGTGAAAAATTTGCGAGAGTTTGTCGCGCTTATGAGCCATTAAATACTGTAGAACCAAAGCGGTATTTAAAGCTAAAGGAATCAACACCGGAACGAGATAGCGTGGCTTCTTTTCAGGAATCACAGACAACAAAACTAAAGCGACAATGGTCCACAAAAAGGAAAATTTATAAACTTTAGTGTTTTTAAGTTTATTTATAAAATACGGATAAGCCAAACTCAACAAAGCCGGAATAGTCCAAATGCCTGATTGGATAAAGAAACTCCAGTAGTAATAAAACGGTTTAACATTATAACTTGTCCAATTTTTGGTTTCGGTTTTAGCAATTTCTGTAAAGACCTCCGGGTCTGCCAAACGCACAAAGGCATACCAGGAGCCGCCGATGATAAAACCTAATATTAAAAAAACGAATATTTTTAAAATATTATTTTTGAAGTTGACTTTAAAACTTAAAAAATAAGCCAATATAAAGGGCAAAAACAAGGCGTAAAGACTTACCGGTCCTTTAGATAAAATGGATAAACCTAAAAACACACTACCGACTAAAACATTCTGCCAATTGATACTCGGAAAGTTCTTAAACACATAAAACAAGCCCATCAACATAGTAACATGTGTATAAACATCTGATGGTGCTTCAAACCGAATAACGATATAATAAAATGAAGTGGCTAAAATGACAGCAGCGTAAAACGCTATTTTTGTAGAACTCCAAATTCTGATGAGTTTAAAAAAATAAACCATGCCTAAAATAGAAACAATACTGGTTGGAATACGATAAGCCCAAACATTATTCAATCCAAAAATATACGCAAAAGGCGTTGTAAACCATGCCGGAAATGGGGGCTTTTCATATCGAGGTAAATCGTTCATGGTGGTTAAAATCCAGTTCCCTTCCGTCAGCATATCTCGAGCAACGGTGAAGTTACGAGCTTCCATGATAGACACTTGCAAATCAACCAAATTGAAAGCATAAAGCCCTAATCCGATTAAAATGAGTAAGGCTACCGGATATTTGTCAATGGGTTTCTTCACCTTTTATCAGTTTTAAATTTCTTGTATAAATAAAAATACCGGTAGAGTGACCAATTATCAACACTGGATCTAATCTTAAAATACCATAAGTTAAAATCAATAATGACCCTAAAAGACTAATAAGCCAAAACCCCTTGGGAAGACTTGAAAATTTTTTCTTTTCTGAATAAATCCATTGATAAATAAACCTGAAGGTAAATAAGAGTTGCGCAACAATACCAAGAATTAAAAGATAAAGCGGAATGTTTTTGGTATTGAATAAATTTTGAATATCCATGGTGTTGTTATTGTAATAGTAAACAATTATCAATGCAGGAAACAACCATAAAAACACTCGACTTATCTTAGGAAATTTATGCCAGTGACCTTCGAGCTGAATATTTCTAATATAGATAAAATAAGTTAGAGATTGGCCAAGCATTATAGCAAAATCGTGTCTCAAGTAACCGTATACAAATAACAAAATAGATGCCAGCAAACTCATCTGCCAAAAAAATCGGGGAGCAACGACTTGCTTTTGTTTTTCCGAGGCTATCCATTGGTAGAAGGTGCGACTCGAAAATAAAAGTTGCGCTAAAAATCCAACACTGTATATCATTAAACTTGACATCAAGATTTTTCTTGAATTTGATAATTAATGTATTTTTTCTTCATCCACAAATACACAAAACAATCTAATAGTGGTCCAAGTAAACGATTCCATAGTCCAAATTTAGATTGACCTGCCAATCTTGGATAATTTTGAATATCAACTTGTTTGACTTTGCCATTTTGAAGCATTATCATCGCTGTCAGGAATCGGTGTAAACCTTTGAACATTGGTATTCGTTTGGCGTATTCCGTTTTAATAATTTTTAAAGGACATCCAGTGTCGTCCATACCATCGTGAGTAAAGGCTCGTCTTATGCCATTAGCAATTTTTGAACTCATATTTTTAGTAAAACTGTCTTTCCTGCTGTGATTTCTATTACCCGTAACCAAATCATAGTCATCTATATATTCTAATAACAATTCAAAGTCTTCAGGATCGGTTTGTAAATCAGCATCGATATAACCGGTTAAAGAAGAATTGACGTGGTCAAAGCCTGCCTTTATTGCGGCGCTTAAGCCTTTATTCTGAGTAAAACTGATATAATCAAAACAATGTGAGTTTTTACATATTGACTTTAGTTTTTCTAAACTTCCATCAGACGAGCCGTCATTTACAAATAAGGCTTTTACAGCCACAGAAGCCTTTTGAAAATATTGTGATAGCGCATCTTTTAAACGCTGTATGTTTTCGCTTTCATTATAAATTGGAACAATAATTGTCAGTTGTTCATTACTCATACCGATGATTTCTTTTGAGACTGTATCCAATCAACTTGTTTTGATATGCCTTCTTTAAAAGAGGTTTTAGGCTGATAATTTAATAATAGTTTAGCTTTATCTATAATAGCTTGAGTCTCTTGTTGGTCACCAGGTCGAGCAGGTAAGTTATCAAGTTGAATATGTTTTTTTAATATCTTTTCAACATTTAATATGCCTTCCTGTGTGCTGTGCTTTTCAAAATGACCCAAATTAATAATTTCACCGTCTATAGCATTATGAACTTTTAATGCGTTATAAATTCCCTTGACAATATCACCAACATAAGTGTAACTTCTAAAATGTTTTAGACTTCCTTCATAGAGCGGAAATTTTTTATCATTTAAAGCACATTCAATAAGCTTCGTAAATAACTTATCAGGCCTTTCACGCGGTCCATAAACCGAATACAATCGAAACGAAGAGGCCTTTAAATTCTGTTGACGACTTTCTGACAAAACCATCTGCTCTGCTGCTAATTTTGTAACACCATAACTTGAAATAGGTTGAGGTGCAACCGTTTCTGAAACTCTAGCATATTTTCCATAAACTGAAGATGTGCTGATGTTAAAAAAGTGCTTTAAATGTTTTTGCTGTTTTGCAAATTGAATAAGTTGATAGGTTGCTAAAATATTGTTATCTACATAACTTTGAAAGGTTGAATCCTTTGAAAGACCTGGTTGGGCAGCAAAATGGATAATAAAATCAAAATCTTTGTCTAAATCTTGATATTGTTCAGGAAAACGTAAATCAGCTTTTATAAATTTTACACCAGTATCAGTTATGGATTCCGCATTATGTTGTTTTAAACTAACATCATAATAGTTTGATAAGTTGTCTAAACCATAAACCTTGTAATCTTTTAAAGCCAAATATTCAGCTGTATGAGAACCTATAAAACCCGCTGCACCAGTAACTAAAACTTTCATTGTATATCTATTTTAATGCTGAAAAGCTCAAACCAATTGATGTAAAAAACGCATCAAAATTCTGCGAAGTTCTAGAGTATTGATTAAATTCTATATTGATACTTTTTAACCCAAAGCCTCCAACTCTAAATTTATTTAATGGGTCGTAATATTTAAAACCTATGCCGTATTGATGCGCATCATAATCTGCTAAATCAAAATCTGAAGTGTAATATTCATCTGTTGACAAAGCTTGATTAAATCCGTTAAAGTAATCCGCTTCGGTTTGTGTATAATATCGATATGAGGGATATAAAGTGTAGTTCATTCCTAATTTTATAGGAAGTTCAAGTTCAAATGTGTGAGAATTTATACCCCAATCATCCGTATAAAATCGGTAATAGCTTCTCAAAATAAAGTTTTCAGTGAGGTAAAAATTAGTTCGATTTGCCAAGGCAATTTTTAACCTTGAATCGGGTAATTTTTCTACATCATTTCCTAACGTAAAATCTTCAACCACAGTATCTTCAATATCGGCAAACATTACTCTTTGATGTGGTGTAGACAATAATCCATCTTGCAAAACAACATCTGAAATAAATGAGGTTTGAATAGTTTTTGATAAAATTTGAGAGAAATTTATACCCAAATTATAGGAGTTTCTGTTAGTATCAGCAAATTCTTCAAAGTTAGGAGCAAAATTTGTAGTGCCTGTAAATTCAAAATTATTCGGATTAAAACCATCTCTAAACTCAATCGGGTATTGTGGATTCCAAAAATCTATAAACACATTACCACGCAATTGAACCTCTGTATTTTTTTCATTGAATAATCGCGTATAACTTCCTCCAAAACCAATTGAAGTATAGTCATATTCAATGGCAAATGAAGAATTGGCTGTCCAAATGGTATTCCTATCATCTGAAGAATGACTGTAGTTGGCAGAAAGCCCAAACCATGTGTCTTTTCGAGAATCGCCTGTAGATTCTACAAATGCATTGGCTCGACCATTACCATCAAAAGGATCAATATTACTTGATGAAGCCGATGTATAAGCAGATACAGATGCATCTATGGTTAAAACATCATCATCGTTAAGCGGGATAGCCACATTGATAATTGGGGCTAAATCTGTAAGCTCTTCTGTGCCACGACCACCGGTGACTGCTGCATTGTCGCCATCTTGTGAATAATAACTGGATAAGACTTTGATTTCCATCTGGTCTAAAACCCGTTTTTTATATTCAATACTATCTTGTGCAATGGATTTCATTGAAACTCCAAAGACTAAAAGACTCACAAACAAAAGTTGATATTTCATATTTAATTTTATAATATTAATTACATCCACAGCCACCACCTGTCTTTCCGCCATTAGCTCCAGCTGAAGCTTCTCTGTAAGATTGAAATGTAG
Source organism: Mesohalobacter halotolerans (assembly GCF_006120725.1). Classification (GTDB taxonomy): domain Bacteria; phylum Bacteroidota; class Bacteroidia; order Flavobacteriales; family Flavobacteriaceae; genus Psychroflexus; species Psychroflexus halotolerans. The sequence goes on along the minus strand of NZ_SWMU01000005.1, from coordinate 96,673 downwards.
ATTTCATCTTGGTGGCATCGCTTTGTGACAGCTGCATATCAGGGTCGTTGAGTTTGACTTTTTCGTATTCTTTTACCGCAACACAAGAGGTCAGCAATAAAAAAACAAGCGTGATTAAACTGATTTTCTTTATCATTTTGATTTAATTTTTATTTTATTTGAAAGCACCAATGTTCCATCGTCTTTAACAATTATAGCTTCTACACCAGGAAGTTGATTGATAAGGTTTATGCCCACTTCACTGCCCATAACAAATATTGAAGTTGCCAAGGCGTCAGCGAGTTCGGCCTTAGGAGCAAAAACGGTGGCACTGATAATCCCTTGAGTTGGCATGCCTGTTCTCGGATCAATAATATGGGCATAACGCTGGCCGTCAACCATTATAAATTTTTCGTAATTTCCTGAAGTCACAACCGCTTCACGGTTCAAATCAAACAAACCGAAGTTTTTAGTTTTATCCATCGGGTTGGTGATGGCGACCTTCCAAGCTGAACCATCAGGTTGAGTTCCCCAAGTATTCATATCGCCAGAAGCGTTGATAATACCTCCGCTTACACCTTTTTCTACCAATAAAGCTTTGGCTTTATCTGCAGCATAACCTTTGCCAATAGCGCCAAAACCGATGCGCATGCCTTTGTATTTTAAAAATACAGTTTGATTTTTTTCGTCGAGAACAATATTTTGGTAACTAATATTTTTTACTGAGGCATCAATTACATCTTGACTCGGCCAAGTGGTTTGCTGACCTTTAAAAGAAAAAATATGCTCTATAGCGGCAAAGCTGATGTCAAAAGCACCATCGGTGAGTTGAGAAATGCCTTTTGAACGCTTGATTAGATCAAATAATTCCTTATCGACTTTGACAGGCTGAATTCCTGCATTGCGATTGATGGCAGAAGTTTGTGATTCAGGCTTCCATGAAGAGATAAGTTTTTCTATGCGGTAAATTTCATTTACAGCTGTATCGATATAGGCTTGTGCTTGGGTTTGGTTTTGGGCAACAACAGTAATATCAAAATTGCTTCCCATTAAGCCTAAAGAACGCTTATGGATTTCTTGAGCTTCAATGCTAAACTGAAAGCCAATACAAAACATTAAGATGTATACTTTAGTAATCATTTATGGCTTTTATATAAGATTTAGGGTCAATATTTTTGTAACCGAGTTGATTAAGGACTTCTCCATGAGCATCCATTAAAACCACAAAAGGAAAATAGCCTTTTGGGTTGTAATTTTCGGCAAGCCTATTATTGTGTTTTTGTTGTTCTTTTGAAGGTTGATTTTTTTTAAGTCTCGGAAAGTCGGCTCTTAAAAGCACTAAATTGTCTTTTGCGTAATCTTGAAAATCTTGAGAGTTCCAGATTTTCTTTTCAAGTTTTATACAGGGTGCACACCAATCTGAACCAGAAAACACGAGTAAAATATGTTTGCTTTCATTTTGGGCAATTTCTTTAGATTGTTCTAAGTTTAGTTCCCAGTTTTGAGCACTCAAGGTCAGGCTGATGAACAAAAGTAATGTTTGAAAAATAAGTTTCATTATCTTGTATTTTATACAAAGATAACGTAGCATATAGGGTCTTAATGTGTGGTATTGTGTATCTTAAGCGAATCTTAAGTTTCAAAAAATAAGCTAAAACTCGTGATTCCTTTTTCAGAAGTTACCCTTATGGATATGTCGAGAGCCTCAGCTGCTTTTTTAACAATAGCCAGACCTAAGCCATAACCCTTTTCAGAAATTTCGTGATTTTTATTTCGGTAGAACGGTATAAATATTTCTTCTAAATCTTCTCGAGATATTTCTGGACCAGAGTTTTGAATAATAAGATAAAATCCATTTTCAGTATCTTTTGAAAACACACTAATTTTAGATTTGTTATCCGCATATTTTACGGCATTGGAAATTAAATTATCAAAAATCAAACTCAAGAAACTTTTTTTAAGATAAACCGTTTTATTCTTTAATTTTTTATCAATATTTATAACCAATTCTTTTGAAAGAATATGACGCTTATAATCTATAAATATCTGCTCTAAAAGCAAATACATATTTATATTTTCAAAGTTTAAATGTATGTTTGATTTATTGAGTCTTGCGAGAATGAGTAATTTTTCAACTGCATTGGTCATTTCGTCAATTTTACTTATCGCTTTTTTGGCTTCACGTTTGTATTCTTGTTCATTTCTAGGTTTTCGCAATAAAATTTCTAAATTACCTTTAATAACTGAAAGTGGTGTTCTTAATTGATGAGAAGCATCAGCTGTAAACTGTTTTTCGCGCTTTAAGCCTTCGTCAATACGGTCAAGAAAATCGTTTATGGCTACGGAAAGGGTTTGTAGCTCATCTCCGTTTTCTACCACCTTTATTCGTTTATCGAGGTTACCAGTATGGATTTCGCTGACACGATTAGCAATTTTTGAAATGGGTTTAATAGTAATATTTGAAATCAATTTAGATGTAAAAAAAGTGACAAACAATAAAATAGGATAAATGATTAAAAGCATATCCAGTAAAGCATCTAGAACCAACTCAGTGTCTCCAAAAGATGCTGCAATACCAATATAACCAGCAATTTGACCAGAATGTTGTAAAGGAATTTGAATTTGCCTAATCGAATTATTATTTAGTTTATCGTTTTGTATAAAAGTATCTTTTCGAGATAAGTCAAAATCTAAGTGACGATTGAGTAAATTTGGAGATTTATCTAAAGACTGGCCTTTTTTATCCACCAATTCTACAAATAAAGGATAAACTTCAATTTCGATGTGTTCACGTTCTAACCATTCATCTTTATAGACAAAATAAACTGTGTCTGGTTCGGTAATCACTTCGTGAATATGTTTTTCGGCTTCAAACTCTAATTTTTTATCAATCTGTGAATAACTGTGGTTTTTAACGCTAAAATAAATAGCAATAAAGACCCCAAGAGATAGAGTCGCAATGCCTAAAACAGAATATAAAGCTATACGGTTTTTAATAGATATTTTCATTGTTCGTCCGCTATAAACCCAACACCTCTTACGGTTTTAATTAGTTCGTCTTTTTGAAGATTTAATTTTTTTCTAATGGCATTCATAAACACGTCTAAAACACTGGAGTCGTAGTCAAAATTAATATCCCAAACATGCTCTAAAATGGCGTTACGCTCACAAACCTGACCTTTATTTTGCATTAAATATTTTAAAAAATTATACTCTTTTTCGGTTAAATTTATTTCAATTTTACTACTAAACACTTGATGTTTACTATCGTTTATTTTGATATGACCTAACTCCAAAACATCGTCTATATTATGGTAAATTCGAAGGTGCGTTTCAATGCGCGCTAAAAGCTCTTCAAAGTTAAATGGTTTTTTGACATAATCATTTGCCCCGCTTTTTAAGCCTTCTATGGTGTCTTCAACGGTGTCTTTGGCAGTTAAAAAAATGATGGGCGCTTTAAAATTTTTAGACCTAAGTGCTTTGCAAACTTCAATGCCTTTTAGTTTTGGCATCATCCAGTCGAGTAAAATCAAACTAATAGTCTCTTTGTTAACGATATCAATGGCTTCGATACCATTTTTGGCACAAACACAATTGTAGCCTTCTTCGGTCAAGCCTTGTTTTAAAAATTTTACAATTTCAGCTTGGTCTTCTGCAATGAGAATTTTAAAACTTGATTTTTGCATTTTTAAATATAATTCTTTTTAGCTTAAACTACTTATCCACCAAATCAAAAACACCTTGAGTTGAAATGATTTTTGGTGAAATATTTATTGTATTATGAAACTTTAACTAAAGACCTTTTGAAACTCTTTATTGACTGAATAACCCCTAAGAAGGTATTCTTTAAGTCTTCGAGTTGCCCATTTTCTGAACTCTATCCCTACTTTAGATTTAACACGATATCCGAGAGAAATAATTACATCTAAATTATATACAGAGATTTTTCTAGAAACTTCCCGTTTCCCTTCTTTTTGAACCTGGCGAAAATCTCGCCAAGTTGACGCTCTGTCTAGCTCGCCTTCATCGTATATATTTTTTATGTGATATTCGATTGTCATTCTGGCTTTACCAAATAACTCCATTATTTGCTTTTCGGTTGCCCACACTGTGTCATTTTCACCATCCAATATAACTTGAAATTCAGTATGATCATCTTTAGGTTTAAATACAACAAATTCGCTATTTTTTATCTTAGGTAGATTCATAAAGATGAGCTGTAATGGTTTTGCATATCAATTTACTGGTTTTAAATTAGTAATTATTTTTCAATTTTAGGTTTAACTTACTGAAATTCTTCTGAAGATTCATAATCCTATTATCTTATTCGGCATTTCAGACAACTCTCATAATTAAGACTTAACCAAATCAAACACACCTTGAGTTAAAAATTGGTCGGTGATTTTGATGGGTTTTTCACTTTTTAAAGCTCGTCTGTTTTCTTGTTCTGACGAGTTTTCTACATTGATAAACTCAAAAATATAAGCTTCTTGGGTTTCTTTTTTTAGTCGTAATACTTTTAAAGTGTTTTCTGTTTCAACAAAAGCTGATGCCGGTAAACTCAATTGTGTTTTAGGGTTGTTTTTAAAATAGGCTTCTACAAACATTCCAACAGAGAAATTATGAGACGCGTTAATAGGATGCGCGTGCACACGAACACTTCTATTCGTATTAATTTCTGCTCCAACTAGACGCACATAGGCTTTGAAGCTTTCTTTAGATATTTCAGGAATTTTAAATTCTAAAGTGTCGTCAACATTAACTTTCATAATATCTTTTTCAAACACATTTAGTTCTAAATGAATATGGTCAGTATCCAAAATTTCCATCATCATTGTTGAAGGTTGAATATACATGCCTTTAGAAATATTAACTTTAGAAATTTTGCCCGAAATGGGTGCATAAATATTAATATTTTCTGAAAAATTACCGTTTAAAACGCTGTTGATATTGACGTTCATCAATTCTAAAGTGCGGCGTTGCCCTTTGACTTTTGCCGATAAACTTAAATAGTCACTTTTAGCTTTTTGATACACTTTTTCAGACACCACTTTATCATTATACAGATTCTGTTTACGTTGATATTCGGACTCCAAAAAGTTGAGTTGATTGTAGTTTTCTACAAAATTTTGCTGCTGCTGAATAAAATCAGGATTAGTCAATTTTATGAGCAAATCGCCTTTTTGAACGACATCACCAACCAACAAATGGGTTTCGCTGACAAATCCACTAAAAAACGAACTCACCTCTGCCCTATTTTCCGGTGGCACATCGATCATTCCTGTGACTTTAAATTGTTCAGCAAACTCTGTTGAATCAGGGTTTTCTATTTTGAATTCCCCGGTATTAAATTGCGTTTTGGACAAAACAATTTCATTTTGATTGGCTAGCGTCTCTTCAGTATTGCCAGCCTCCGGTTTTGATTTGCTACAAGCTACACTTACTAGTGCTATGAGTAAAAGAATATTGAGAGTTTTCATGATTTTAATTTAAAAGTAAATAATTAAGTTGGATAACTGTAGTATTGTAATTGGACAGTAAGTTCATATAATCAAGCTTAATTTGCATGGCATTGTCTATACTTTGCACGTATTGAAAAAAATTGATTTCACCATTTTTAAAACTGCTTTCGGAGGCTTTTATAATTTCTTCAGCCACTTTAAGTTGAGTTTCTTCAAACCGATTTAAATTTTCTGATTGTGTGGCTAAGGTTTGTATGAGTTGGTTTTGCCGAGCTTTTATGTCCAACTTGGTCTGCTCAAAATCGTATTGAGCTGCTTGTCGTTGAATATTTTTGGATTTAATTTTAGACTTGTCGCCAAAAAATAGCAAGGGAATATTTACCCCAATTTGATAGCCATTGAAGTTTTTATCAATCGATGAATTACTTCTTATAAAATAACTCCCACTTATGCCTGGTAGTAATTCGTTTTTGGCTAATTTCCATTCGTTTTTAGCTAATTCTATTTGCGCCTCACTGAGGTTGAGATGCGGTTGGTTTTCAATTTCGCTTAACACAATATCTAAGCGTTGTGGGTTTTGATTAGCAATCACAATTTTATCGTCAGTTTGCACCAGGTTTTGCAGAGCAATATGGTTAGACTGAAGTTGATTTTGTAAAGCCAGCAATTGGTTTTGAATTTGACTTTGTTTAGATTGTGCTGTAATTTTTTCTAAATAGGTCGACTCTCCTTCTTCAAATCTGCGTTTAGCCATTCCGTAAAAATCACTATAAATACTATCTAAATACTGGTATATTCCAAGTTTTTCCAGTAAAACAAGATGGTTTTGATAAGTCAACTCCAAATTTTTGAATTGGGTTTGCGTATTTAAATCATAACGCAATTCGCTGATTTTGGTTTGGGTTTTATTACGTTTTAGACGTTTGGCATAAACCGTAGGAAACTCAAAATTCTGAATGGCACCCCATTGATAAAAAGGTCGGTTGGCAATAGGATCAAGTTCAGACTCATCGTAATTTTGATAAATCTGAGCTTTTTGAAAAGTAAACGCTTGACCTTCTGCCGCTTTTTGACTTTTTATGTTTAACTCTAAAGCTTTTAGTCCTTTGTTATTTTCTATCATCAAATTTTTTAAACTATCCAGACTTTGAGCTGGCGAAGAAAATACACAGCCTAAACCAAGGACAATTAACCATATATGGGATTTTATCTTGATAAATTTCATATTAAAAGTTTTGTTTTCTATACTGTAATACAGAACGGGTAAAATAATTAAGGTCAACAAGGTTGAGCTCAAAAGACCACCAATAACAACTGTAGCCAATGGTCTTTGCACCTCTGCGCCAGCACCTGTAGAAATCGCCATAGGCAGAAAGCCTAAAGCTGTGGAACTTGCAGTAAGCAAAACGGCACGAAGTCGCTCTTGAGTAGCGAGAATAATACTATCTTTAGTTAAAGATTTACCTTCATTTTGTAGACCTTTAAAATATTCTACCAAAATAATACCATTTAAAACCGCAATACCAAACAAGGCGATAAAACCAACTCCTGCTGAAATACTAAATGGCATATCTCGCAGCCACAATAGAAAGACACCACCAACTGCAGAAAAGGGAATCGCTGTAAAAATCAACAAAGTATCTTTTAAGGTTTTAAGGGCGAAATACAGCAAAATAAAAATCAAAACTAAAGCGATAGGCACCACAATTTTAAGGCGTTTTAAAGCACTCTGTAAATTTTCAAACTGACCGCCATAAGTCAAATTATATCCTGTGGGTAATTCTAAATTTTTATCGACAATGGCTTGGCAATCTTCTACGACAGACTGTAAATCTCTGTTTCTTACATTAATTCCAACCACTATGCGGCGTCGCGTCTGATCTCTGGAGATTTTAGCTGGTCCTTTATCATAAGTAATTTGAGCGACTTCGCTTAAAGGTATTTTTCCATTTTTAGGCGTGTCAATCATTAAATTTTGCAAATCTGATAAGTCTGACCGCTTTTGTTTTTGCAAACGCACGACCAAATCGTAGCGTCGTTCACCTTCAAAAACAACACCTGTTGTTTTTCCAGAAAATCCAGCAGAAATCACATCGTTTATATCTTGAATATTCAATCCATAACGCGCAATTTTTTGACGATCAAACTTGACAGCCATTTGTGGGAGTCCGACAATTTTTTCAACCGATATATCGCCAACGCCTTCGACGTTTTCAACCAAAGATTTAACCTCCTTGCCCTTTTGGGCTAGAATATCTAAATCTTCACCATATATTTTGATGGCAATATCAGAGCGCACGCCGGTGATGAGTTCATTAAAACGCATTTCGATAGGTTGGGTAAATTCCATCTCCATATTAGGAATAACGCTAAGTTTCTCTTTAATGAGCTCGGCGAGTTCTTCTTTAGTTTCAACTGAGGACCATTCACTTTTGGGTTTTAGCCGGACAATCACATCAGAATCTTGCATTGACATCGGGTCAGTAGGCACTTCTGCAGCACCAATACGAGAGACCACTTGTTTGACTTCAGGAATCTCATCAAGCAATATTTGTTCAATTTTTGTGGTGCGTTTGACTGTGCTTTCTAAAGATTTGCCCGTTTTTAAAATGGGTTGAATCACAAAATCGCCTTCATCTAAAGTTGGCACAAACTCACCACCCATATTGGCAAACGTAAAGACAGCCAATGCTAAGACTAAAATGGATGAAACCAAAACGGTTTTAGCATGTTTTAAAGCCCATCTGACACTTGGCAAATAAAGTCGTTTAATGGTGTTGATTAGACGTGTGGAAAAGTTTTTGTGTTGCAATTTTGAAGGTTTTAAAAACCAAGAACAGGCTACCGGAATCCAAGTGAAACACATGATAATAGCGCCGATAAGCGCAAAACAGAAGGTCAATGCCATAGGCCTAAACATTTTGCCTTCCACACCGGTGAGTGCCAAGATTGGGATAAATACAATCAATATGATTAACTGACCAAATATGGCTGAGTTCATCATTTTTGAAGCCCCATTAAATGTGATTTTATCCTTTAAGCTTTGAATTTTATCAGAGGATGAAAAGCTGAATTTACCTGATTTTTGTAACATTTTAAACGCCACAAACTCCACAATAATCACCGCACCGTCAATGATAATTCCAAAATCCAGCGCACCAAGACTCATCAAGTTGGCATCGATATCAAAAATATACATCAAGCTAATAGCCGTTAAAAAACTCAAAGGAATTACCGAAGCAATAACCAGACCCGAACGCCAATCGCCAATGAGTAAAATCACTATAAACACCACCACTAAAAACCCCAATGAGAGGTTTTCAAATATGGTTGAAGTGGTTCTTGCGATGAGTTCACTACGGTCTAGGAATCCGTTGATATAAACACCTTCAGGTAGTGAACTTTGAATTTCTTCTAAACGTTCTTTGACATTTTGAATGGTTTTGTTTGAATCTGCACCTTTAAGCATCATCACTTGACCTAAGACTTTCTCGCCTTCGCCGTTACCGGTAATGGCGCCAAATCGTGGAGCGTGGCCAAAGCTCACTTTAGCGATATCTTCAATATAAATAGGCTGGCCGTCTCGGTTTTCAACCACAATATTATTGATATTTTTAAGATTTTTCAGCAATCCTTCGCCTCTTATAAAATAAGCTTGGCCATTTTTTTCAATATAACTTCCACCAGCTACACTATTGTTTTGTTCTAAGGCTTTAAAAACTTTTGAAATACTAATGTTTTGGGCTTGCAATTTTTCAGTAGAAAATGCCACTTCATATTGTTTTAAAAAACCGCCCCAAGTATTGATTTCGACGACACCGGGAATTCCCGCCATTTGTCGCTTAACTATCCAATCTTGGATGCTACGAAGTTCCATTGCAGTGTATGTCCCTTTAAACTCATCTTCGACCTCGAGAGTATATTGATAAATCTCGCCAAGACCTGTAGAAATAGGTCCCATAAAGGGTTTGCCAAATTGCGTAGGAATCTTATCTTCTGCAGCTTTGATTTTTTCGGCAATCAGTTGGCGAGGTAAATAAGCTCCCATATCATCTTCAAAAACGATGGTAACAACAGATAGCCCAAATTTTGAAACCGAACGAATTTCTTTAACCCCAGGTAAATTAGACATTTGTACCTCAACAGGATAAGTAATAAATTGTTCAACATCTGCCGTAGAAAGATTACGTGATGTTGTTATGACTTGCACCTGATTATTGGTAATATCGGGCACAGCACCAATGCTGATATGGTTAAGGCTGTAAATGCCAAAACCACAGATAGAGATGACGAAAAGGATAATAAAGAATTTAGATTTTAAACTAAATTCAATGAGTTTTGATAACATGAATAATAATTTTGATTGAAGAAAAAGTGTTTAAGACCAATCAAAACTTTTAGGCGGTTGAAAGACTTCTATTATAACTGTAGAAAAATAATTATCACTGTAAAAGGAATTGAGGTTTTTATAAGTAGGGGTTTCAACCTCAATTAAATTAAAATCTAAAACTGTTAAGATTAGAATCTGATTTTGGAACAAATTACAGTTTAAGCAAGGCAATTGTTCATGTTCTTGATGTTCATCTTGGTGTTCAGCTTTTCCACTACCGTAATGCAAATCAATAAATGTCATAAAATCATCGCCATATTCTTCTTGATGCATTTGGTAATGCGACCATATATCATCTAGGTTTACAAAAGTCTTTGGACTAAGACCTAAAGCTTGTGTAAAAATAATTACTGATAATATATAAGAACCAATTTTGAGCATATAACAAATATACAACAGAATTTAATACATCAACTTAAGATTGGCTTAAGCTGATAAAATTTGGAATGGTTTTAGATAATTAATCTTTGATTTTATAAAATCTAATAGCTTTAAATCACCGCTTATGAAAAACAAAACCTAAGCCTTGTGCAGTGTATTCTTAAATTTTCGATCAGAAGACACCATATTTAATATTTCAGTTATGGCATGAGCAATAACGGCATGGTCAAATGGGTCGTTGTGATTTTGTGATACCTTAAGTTCTGAAACCGTTTCGATATGAAATTTGGTGATTGGGAGAATTTTGATGTATAATAAATTTTCAATAGCATCAATCAATTCTTGGGTTGTTTTAAAATTTTTATTTTTTCTTTTCTATACAACTGCAGTAATTCTAAAACAGAGACAGAACTGGTATGAAGATTATTGCTAAAGTCGTTTAAAATATTTCGTCTCGTTTGAAAGATTTTGGGTTTCGCCAGATATTGCAAAAACTAAAATATTAGTATCTAATAGGTAGCTTCGCATAGATCTTTATTTGAGTACCGCCTTCATGACTAGTATTTCGCCTGTTCCTTTTAATTTTTCTATCGCCAACCAAGTCTTAGATACTTTTTTAGAATTAGTATCCCTATTCCTTTTAGATTTCTTCTCTTTTGATTTCTCAGTTTCTGTAGACATTGCGTTTAATTTTACATATAAAAACACAAAAATTGTGTTCAGTTAGGCATAACTTTATCTTTCTTCAAGCTAATATTATGGCTACATGGCATCAAATAAACGTTAATTATCAGGCTTTTAACATTTTCTATTCATATATCAATCACTTTGAAATCGCTTTTGTGTAATTTTGCATAAACTATTTGAATTTGTATAAATTTTTCTTTTTAATCTTTTTACTGTCTTTTGGCTTTGCATATTCTCAAAATAGCCAAATTGAGTATGAAAGTGAACGTACTAACATTAATGAAAAACTCTACCCTGGGGCTTTTATCTTTAATAAAGTGAATAAGCAAGTCTTTTTTAAACACGAAGGCATTAAAGTTTGGTGTGATAAAGCTATATTTTACCAAAGCGAAAATTTTTTTAAAGCCTATGGTAACGTCAAAATGATACAGGACGATACCATTAACATGCGCAGTGCCTATGCGGAATACAACGGTAAAACTCAATTTGCATTTGCCAGTGAAAATGTGGTTTTAACAACGCCGAGCAATCGGTTGACTACTGATTCATTATTTTTTGATCGCGTGGTGCAAAAAGCCTTTTACCGAAGTGGTGGCACCGTTAAAGACACAGCAAGTACTATTACCAGTATTCGTGGGACTTACGAATTGAAAAATGATAAATACGCTTTTCGTCAAAATGTAAAAGTTACGAGTCCAGATTATATTATCAACACTAACATTTTAGATTTTTATACCAATAACGGTTATGCCTATCTTTATGGACCATCAGTCGCCACAACAGACAGTGGTAAAGTCTATTGTGAGCGGGGTTTTTTTAATACGAGAGAAGATTTTGGGTATTTTGTCAAAAACTCTAAAGTCGATTATGAACAACGGACCCTTTATGGCGACAGTATATTTTTTGATCAAAAACGCAATTTTGCCTCGGCAACTAATCATATTGAAATCATTGATACCATCAATCGAACCCGAGTCAAAGGTCATTATGCCGAAGTTTACAAAGACAAAGATTCAGTGATTATTACCAAAAACCCGATAGCCTCGACTTATCAAGAAAACGATTCTATCCATATTGCAAGTGATACAATGATGATAACAGGTGTGCCGGATAAACGTATTGTTAGAGCGTATCCTGATGCCAGATTGTTTAAATCGGATTTAAGTGGTAAAGCTGATTCTATACATTCATCTCAAGTAACGGGTTATACCAAGTTAATCACAAAACCCATTTTATGGTCGGCTAATAGCCAAGTAAATGGTGACACCATAATACTCATTTCAAATATGGAAACCGAAAAGTTATACTCCTTAAAAGTCTTCAACAACAGTTTTATGGTTCAAAAAGACAGTATTGAGGGTTTTAACCAAATTAAGGGTAAAAAACTTAATGGCTTATTTGAAAATAATGAATTAACCGAAGCCCATTTTATCAAGAATGCTGAAACCATCTATTATTCTAGAAATGAAGACAACGAGCTTATAGGTATTGATAAAACTGTAGCATCCAGCATAAAGATTGAATTTCAAAATAGAGAAGTTGCAGACATGTATTATTATGATAATGTCTCGGGCAACACTTATCCAGAAAAAGAATTACCACCTAACGCTCGAACTTTTAGAGGAATGGAATGGCGTGGTGAAGAAAAGATAAAATCTAAAGCAGATTTGCTCACTGATAGACCGCAATATGAGCTGCCTATAATTAAAGGTTTAAAAGATATAGATGAAAATGATTCAGTCGTTAAACCTTTTTATCTCCAGAAAGACCTCAACAAACAATCTAAGCTTAAGAATATAGATACCATAACAAAACCTAACCAACCCAAAAAGCCGAAAGCGTTAAAGCAAAAATTAAAGAAACTGCCAAACAAAATTGATGAATAAGGCTTTTCAAAAATATCAAGCACAAACTACGCCACATCCACTTGGACTTGAAGTAAAATCTGCTCAAGGGATTTACATTTACACAACCGATGGTAAAGCTCACCTTGATTTTGTAGCAGGCGTTTCGGCTTGCAATTTGGGGCATTGTCATCCTGAAATTGTCAAAGCGATTAAAACACAAGCTGAGCAATATCTTCACGTTATGGTTTATGGGGAATATGTATTAAAGCCCGCTTTGGAAGTCTCTAAGACTTTAGCTCGACTTTTACCTCAACCCTTACAGCAAACTTATTTAGTAAACAGTGGCACAGAAGCAATTGATGGTTCAATAAAATTAGCTCGTCGAGCAACCGGTCGCACCCAAATAATCGCTGCAAAACACTGTTATCACGGTAATTCGTATGGGGCATTAAGCCTGATGGACTATCAAGAACGCACCCAAGCTTTTGCTCCACTTTTACCTCATATCACCCATATAGAATTCAACAATGAGAATTGTTTAAACTTAATTACAGACAAAACTGCGGCCGTCGTTTTAGAGACCATTCAAGGTGGTGCAGGTTTTATTATGCCCGAAAATGACTATCTAAAGAAAGTTAAGCAACGCTGCGAAAAAGTTGGCGCGCTTTTGATTTTAGATGATATTCAACCAGGGTTTGGCCGAACGGGTAAACTTTTTGGGTTTGAACATTTTGGTATTGTTCCAGACATTTTAGTCATGGGCAAAGCCATGGCATCAGGATTGCCAATTGGTGCTTTTACAGCTTCTAAACAACTCATGACATTACTAAGTGATAAGCCTAAGTTGGGACACATCACCACATTTGGCGGTCATCCCCTAATTGCAGCAGCTGCTTTAAAAACGCTCGAGGTTTTAGAAAAAACAGATATCATCAATCAAATTAGTGCAAAAGAACAGCAAATTAGAACTCGATTAAAACATCCTTTAATACAAGAAATCAGAGGAAAAGGACTGATGCTCGCTTTAATAATGAAAACAGAAACTTTAGCTAATCAACTGGTCTTAAAAGCCAAGGATCATAACTTGATTTTGTTTTGGTTGCTTTATGAAAAAAAAGCGGTTCGTATTACGCCACCCTTAACAATATCTGAAACAGAAATAGACAAAGGCTGTCAAATCATACTTAATATCTTAAACAATTTTAATACCCAATAATGATAAAATCTTTGAAAATTAAAACCTTAGTCCTAAGTATAAAAGTATTGTTAATTAATTTGTTGACAATCTCTTTGAAAAAACAATAAAACCAATGAAAAGCCTGTTAAATTTAACCTATAAATTTTCTTAAAAGTCTATTCTATGAAATTTGAATCCAACGAAGACTTTGATTTCCCTATTGAAAAATTTGAACATATGCTTAAAACCAACAACGTCTTATTTTTTGACGCAGACGAATTTGTTGAAATTGTTGAGCATTATATCGATATGGGAAAATTGGCTTTAGCAAAGAAAGCCATGAGACTTGGCTTGCACCAGCATCCCAATTATACTGACCTTAAACTCCTAAAAGCTGAAATTTATATTTTTGAAGATAAACACGCTCAAGCAGAAAACTTGCTAAACTACCTTCAAAAAGTCGACCCTCAAAATGAAGAAATTTATGTGCTTCAAGCCAATATATACTCCAAACAAGACAGACATCTTGAAGCTATAGAGACTTTAGAATATACTTTGGACTTTGCAGTGCAACCATCAGAGATTTTTAATCTGATAGGCATTGAATACTTGTTTATGGAAAATTTTGAAAAGGCAAAGGCAACGTATATGAAGTGCTTAGACCAAGATCAAAAAGACTTTACAGCCTTGTACAATATCATTTATTGCTTTGACTTCTTAGACCAACAAGAAGAAGCTATTGTTTATCTCAATCAGTTTTTAAATAAAAACCCGTATTGCGAAATTGCTTGGCATCAACTGGGAAAACTTTATTACGATATAGGCGAAGACAAACGAGCTTTACAAGCCTTTGATTTTGCCATTTATTCCGACGATTATTTTGTCGGCGCTTATCTGGAGAAAGCAAAAGTGCTTGAGCGTCTAAAGCGGTATCATGAGGCCATAGAAAACTATAAAATCTCAAACCAGTTAGACGATCCAACAGCCTACGCTTATTTGAGAATCGGTAAATGCTATATCAAACTCAATCAATCTGTTGAAGCTGTAAAATATTTTAAAAAAGCTGTTCACGAAGACCCTATGATGGATAAAGCATGGTCTGCTTTAACCGAATTTTACATGAATAAAAAAGAGTATAAAACTGCCCTATCTTTTGTCAACAAAGCTTTAAATATTGACGGCGAAAACCCACACCACTGGAGAAACTTTAGTATTATAAATGCAGAGCTTGGTTATGAAGATGAAAGCAAAAAAGGACTACAGCATGCATTGGAATTTGGTAACTATGAGTTTGAAAATCTTGTCATGCAAATCGATATTTGTATTGAAGAAGAAAAATGGAAAGATGCGTTAGATACTTTAGACTACGCTCAAGAATTTTATGAAAATCATCCTGAATTCTTGTATCGCTTGTCAGGTGTATATTTCAAACTCAAGGAATATACTCGAGCTCAAGAAATTTTTCAAAAAGCCTTTGCAATACATCAAGGTTATGCTTTTGAAATGTTTGAACTTTTCCCAGAAATGTCAATGCATAGCGATTACAAATCTTATTTTAAATTATGAATTGGAAGACTGTTAAAACATATACCGACATTACTTACAAAAAGTCTAAAGGCGTAGCACGTATTGCCTTTAACAGACCCGAAATAAGAAACGCCTTTAGACCGAAAACTGTTGCTGAGCTTTACGAAGCTTTTCTCGATGCCCGTGAAGATACTTCTATTGGCGTAGTTTTATTTTCAGCAGAGGGTCCATCTCCAAAAGATGGTGTCTTTAGTTTTTGTAGTGGAGGAGATCAAAAGTCACGTGGACATCAAGGTTATGTAGATGACGACGGGATGCCAAGACTTAATATTTTGGAAGTACAACGCTTAATACGCTTTATGCCTAAAGTTGTAATTGCTGTTGTACCAGGTTGGGCTGTTGGTGGTGGACATTCACTACACGTAGTTTGCGATTTAACTTTAGCAAGTAAAGAACACGCCATTTTCAAACAAACCGACGCTGACGTGACCAGCTTTGATGGTGGTTATGGTTCTGCGTATTTAGCTAAAATGATTGGTCAAAAAAAGGCTAGAGAAATATTTTTTCTAGGCAGAAATTATTCTGCTCAAGAAGCAGTCGATATGGGTATGGTCAACGCTGCTATTGACCACGACAAATTGGAAGACGAAGCCTACCAATGGGCACAAGAAATCTTAGAAAAATCGCCCACTTCAATCAAAATGCTCAAATTTGCTTTTAATTTGACAGACGACGGGATGGTCGGGCAACAAGTTTTTGCCGGTGAATCCACACGACTTGCTTATATGACAGATGAAGCCAAGGAAGGGCGCAACGCATTTTTAGAGAAACGTAAGCCTAACTTTAAGGATATTAAGTGGATTCCTTAATTTAGTTGATAGTTATTAGTTTTTTTGATAGTAATTTAAACTATGAACTTTGAACTTTAACCTTGAACACTTTAATATTGAGTATTAAGTAATTTAGAATTCAAATTTATGTTAGATTTTCAAAACCAAACTTTGAATATTTCTCATTTACCACGTTTTGAAAATGTAAAAGGTTATCCTGTCGATAAAGCTTATTTGAAAGTTTTAAGGATTTTATATGCCTTTTGGGCTTTGTTTATCTTTTCAGGTCTTTTTTTGCTAGACTTTTTTGTTGGGTTACCGGCATTAGCCTTTTATCCTATTTTGGGTTTTGTTGTAGTTTTATTTTCATTAATCATTTTAGATATTGAATTAGGGTTTCACCGGCGGCAATTTGGCATTAGAGACAAAGACTTGATTTTTCAAAAAGGTTTTTTTGTATTTAGGCAAACTATTGTGCCGTATAAACGTATCCAGCATGTAGAAGTCAAACAAGGCTTGGTATTTAAAGCATTTAAAATATATACCTTAAAGGTTTACACTGCTGGCTCCTCAACAGGTGATTTGAGCATTGCCGGACTTAATCACAATGATGCTGATAAATTAAAAGCTCAAATTCTAAAAGTAGCTGACCTCGATGACAACTGATTTTTCAACACCACAAAGGCAAAATTTCAGGGGAATCTTGGTCATTTTTTTAATGGATTTGGCCAAACGCATTAAACAAAACATTTATGCATTTCTACCGCTTCTGAGTAGTAATATTAGAGAAAATTATTGGCAATTTATTGTCATAGGTTTAGTCCTTTTGTTGATATTACAACTTCTCTACTCCTACAAAAGTTATCTCAACTTTAAATTTCATATTGAAAATGATCGATTTTTTTTAAGGCACGGCGTGTTTAAATTTACTGATGTCGACATCGCATTTGATAGAATACAAAATATCAATATCAATCAAAACCTCATTCAACAAATGCTCAATGTCGTTGGTTTTGAAATTGAGACCGCAGGACAGGGAAAGGCTGAAATTACCATCAAAGCTTTAAGTCGAGAAGATGCCGTTGAGTTAAAACGTATTTTACTCAAACATAAAGCAGACCAGGTTAAAGGAGACGAAAAAACAAAATCAGCTTCCAGTCAATCAGTAAAACCTGAAACTTTGTTTCATCTCAATTTAAAACGTTTATTAAAAGTAGGCATAAGCTCAAATTATCTAAAAGGCTTAGGTCTTGTGTTCGCGTTTTTTGCAACACTATATCAATACATTGAAGATATTCTTTCAAATTTTTATGACGTTGATGTCGACGAAACTTACCTCAACCAAATTCCAGAAACGGTAGGCTATGTTGCCGGTTTTATAATTTTTATAATCACCGCCGCTTTTTTAGTGACGATAGCAACATCTGTAATCAAATATTTTGAACTCAAAATCACCAAAAGCAATAATGAATTTGAAGTAGATTACGGTCTCTTTAAACGCGTAAATCAAGTCATCAAAAAAAATAAAACACAAGTCTTTGAAATTGAACAAAATCCTATAAAAGATTTTTTTGGTATTAAAAACATCTTTATCAGTCAAGCCTCATCTGAAGAACTTAACAAGAAAAAGAAAATAGGTATAGTAGGTGTGACCGATGATGAAATCAAGATCATGTTTCAGTCTTTGTTTAATTTACCATTTGATCAAAATTTTGTAGTAGTGAAGAGTAGCAAAAGGTTAATGATACGGTTGATGTTGCGTTATTCTATACTGAGTATCGGTATTGGCTTGGGGTTGTTTTTCTGGCAAAATCTTGTGGTAAGTATAATTGTATTCTCAATTTTGACAGCAATTTTTAGCTATGTCGCTTTCAAAACTGTCAAGAAGAGCCATGTTGGAGTAAATGAGAGTTTAATGAAAATTAATTCGGGTTCTATTCATACCAATATGAAGTATATTGGAACCCATAAAATTCAATCACTAGCTTTAAAGCGCAATTGGTTTCAACAACACAACCAACATGCAGATTTAATCATTTATACCGCCTCAGGTAGTGAACGGGTGAGTTACTTAAAATACAATGAAGCTTTAAAGATGATCAATTATCTTAACTACAAAGTAGAGTCAAGTCAATTAAGTTGGATTTAAAATCACATTTTATCCGGAACATCTATTCCCAGCAATTTAAAAGCAATTTTTATCACCTTGGCCGTAGAGGCCGATAGTTTTACCCTAAATAACTTTTGATTGTCGCTCTCTGCACCTAGAATACTTAAGTTTTGGTAAAAAGAGTTGAAAGATTTTACCAGTTCATAAGTATAGTTGGCTAATAATGCCGGACTATATTGCTCTGCAGATTGAAGAATAAGATTAGGAAATTGGTCAAGTATTTTAATCAACTCACTTTCTTTTTCGTCCAATCGATATGTCTCTAACTTTTGATTGGGATTGCTTTTATATTGTCTTAATATGGATTGAATTCTAGCATAAGTATATTGAATAAATGGTCCTGTATTACCTTGAAAATCGACCGATTTTTGGGGATCGAACACAATTCGCTTTTTAGGATCGACTTTGAGTATAAAATACTTGAGAGCTCCCAACCCGATGGTTTGGTATAGGTAGTCTTGTTGTTGAGCATCATACTCTTCGATTCGACCGTGTTCCTCCGAAATTTGCTTTGCAGTGAGCGCCATATCTTGAATCAGATCGTCAGCATCTACGACAGTACCTTCTCTACTTTTCATTTTTCCACTTGGTAGATCGACCATTCCATAACTTAGGTGATAGAGGTTATCTGCCCAGTCGTACCCCAAATTTTTGAGAATTAAGAATAAGACTTTAAAGTGATAATCCTGCTCATTTCCAACGGTGTAAACCATTTTGTCAATACCAAAATCTTCAATACGTTTGATCGCAGTACCGATATCTTGTGTCATATAAACTGAGGTTCCATCTGCTCTTAAAACAATTTTTTCATCTAAGCCTTCATCACTTAGGTCAATCCAAACACTACCATCTGGTTTTTTAAAGAAAATACCTTTATCTAAACCATTTTGAATAGTATCTTTTCCAAACAAATAAGTTTGGCTTTCGTAATAATTTTTATCAAAGTCGACACCTAAGCTTTTATAGGTTTTATCAAACCCTTTGTATACCCAACGGTTCATTTTTTCCCATAAAGCAACAACCTCCTCATCACCTTTCTCCCAACGTTTGAGCATGTCTTGAGCTTCCTTTAAAATTGGTGCTTTAGCCTTAGCCTCATCTTTTGTAATGCCTTTATCTACAAGCTCTTGAATTTGTTTTTTATAAGCCAAATCAAACCTAACGTAATATTTTCCAACGAGATGGTCACCCTTCATTCCTGTAGATTCCGGGGTTTCTCCATGACCAAATTTTTGCCATGCCAGCATTGATTTGCAGATATGAATACCGCGATCGTTAATGATTTGAGTTTTAAAAACTTCAAATCCTGCGTATTCCATGATTTGAGCAACAGCAAAACCGAGTGTTATGTTTCTTATATGGCCAAGATGTAAGGGTTTGTTAGTATTTGGTGAAGAAAATTCAACCATCAGTTTTTGACCATTTGGGGCTTTTTTTCCAAAATTGTCATCATTATAAATATCATCTAGCACTTGGATAAGATAATCATCTTGCAATTCAAGGTTTAAAAATCCTTTGATAACATTATAATCTTTAATTTCTGACAAATTTGACTTTAAATAATCACCTATGTTTTTTGCCAGTTGGGCAGGATTAGTTTTGATGTATTTTAATAAAGGAAAGACGACAAGTGTGATATCACCTTTAAATTCTTTTCTTGTTTGTTGAAATTCAAACTTTTTTATCTCTTTTTGATAATCTTTTTTAAAAAAACCTTTAAGATGTGGGGTTAATAATTGCTCTAAACGCATGGATTTTGATTTACAAAGACAAATATAATCTAAAATTTAGAGCCTAGTCTGAGGTCATAAACTCATTTTATATAACTTTAGAAAAAAAAATTATGCTACTCAATGTTTCATATAATAGACCAAAAATTAAAAATCAGATTGATGAAAATGTGGGTCGGGCTTTCTCCTTTGTAGATAGAGTAAAAATGGGAGGTATTGGTTCTGGTAAACTCATTATAAATTCTTCAAGCAAACAAATATATAACCTCTTAATTTTAGATAGTTACAGAAACGTCTGCAGTATTGAAATGAGACCTCAAGGGATTATTTTAAGCTTTAGATCATTACTTGAAACCTACGCCCTTGTTATTCCTTTTCATAAATTAAAAATATATAAAGGTAGATCGCAAGAATATTCAGTTTATATGGATGATTATTTTATCAAAATTAAAGCTGATAACAAACGAATCCACAAATACATGAGAAAAGTTTTAGATTATAAACTTTCTTCAAGTGAATTTAAAAATGAGTATTACGAATAAAGTTAGTCGCCATAACTATAACCGTATGCATTTCCAAATACTATAGTTTTGACTTTCTTAATATTAAATCGCTCAGAAGGATTTATTTCAAAAAAGATTTGATATTGATCATTGGCTTGACTAACATAAAGTTAGCCCTTTTTCAAAACTTCCAAATCTTTTATAGTGCAATTTTGACAAGATTTTTGAAAAAGCATTTTGTTATCTACCAATTCTTCGTCTAGCTGAATAATCTCTTTTTGATCGACTGGTATTTGAAAATACACATTTTCTTCAAAATCATCATCAATAGTATTTTTATCCCCAATATGTTTATATACATAATTGATGACATTTTGAGTTTCATCATCAACTAATTGCATGTTTTCATTGGATTGATCTATTTGTATTGACTTATCCTGAATTATTTTAGCATAGCATTCGTAACCTTCAGGACAACCCAAATTACCATCCCTAGTTTCTATATTATTACTATTATAAAAACTACCACATGATACTAACACCATTAACAATAAACAACCGAATAAACGTAAAAAATTTTTAATGTCACACACTTTTTTTATTTGTTCGAAAAAATTATGTTATGTTACAATGAATTTCAATTAAATTCAATTACTTTTATTAACATGTTATCAACAGTTTTAAGATATCATCAATGAAAATATTACTTACGGGAGCCAATGGTTATATTGGAATGCGATTATTACCTTTATTACTCAAACAAAATCACGAGATAGTCTGTGCAGTCCGAGATGAAAAAAGACTTTCTGTTGATGATAAAATTAAATCTCAAATTGACATCGTTGAAATTGATTTTTTGGAAGATAAACCAGTTGACATTCCACAAGATATAGATGTTGCTTACTATTTAATTCATTCAATGAGTAGTTCTACTACAGATTTTGATGACTTGGAAGCCAAGGCTGCTAAGCGATTTGTCGAACTCTTAAGACCCACTCAGGTTAAACAAGTAATTTATTTAAGTGGGATTGTAAATCAAGAAGAATTATCAAAACATCTCAAATCGAGAAAACAGGTAGAACAAATTTTGACTGATGCCCCATTTTCTTTAACTGTGATTAGAGCAGGAATTATTGTAGGTTCGGGTAGCGCTTCATTTGAAATCCTTAGAGATTTGTGTGAAAAACTTCCTGTCATGATTACACCAAAATGGGTCAATACTAAAAGTCAGCCAATTGCTATACGAGATGTTTTATTTTACCTCACAAATGTTATAGATCGCAAAGATTGTTTTAATAAAGCCTTTGATATCGCCGGTCCGGATATGATGACGTACAGAGATATGATGAAAGCCTATGCTGAGGTGAGAGACTTACCTTTAAGCATTATCAATGTTCCTGTAATGACGCCCAAGTT
Source organism: Mesohalobacter halotolerans (assembly GCF_006120725.1). Lineage (GTDB taxonomy): Bacteria > Bacteroidota > Bacteroidia > Flavobacteriales > Flavobacteriaceae > Psychroflexus > Psychroflexus halotolerans. Next base: position 74,574 of record NZ_SWMU01000005.1, on the reverse strand, counting down.
ATCCTCTTATTGGTTATATTTTGTAACTGCAACATCCTACAAATTAGCTCAAAATTTAGTGGATAGCATGAAAGTCGATGTCACAACTACAGATTTTAGGCTTCAGAATAAGCTCAATCATCAACCTATAAAATATAAAGATGCCATTCGATTGGCATTTGATAAAATAGAGCAAAATCAAGTCATTTCCAGCTGGAAAGACTCCAAAGTAAGTGGAAGATTTTCTAAAGAAGATCTCAATCGTTTTGTCAAAGTGCCGAAATATGGCTGCCTTATAGATCACCAAAGTAAAACAGTAGACGACCCTCAAAAAACCATGGACAAAATATGGGAAATTGGTGGAAAAAGAGGTTGGTATTATGCTGATGCATTATGGAAAATAAGAGGTTTTATAGATAAAATTCTTGGTGGCGTCGGTTTAAGGCGAGGACGAACTAATATTTCTTCCATTAATCCCGGGGATGCTTTGGATTTTTGGCGAGTTATTTTAGCTGACAAACAAGAAAAACGGCTTCTTTTATATGCAGAGATGAAAGTTCCCGGTGAAGCCTGGCTAGAATTTTATATTGATGACAATGACATACTTCATCAAAACGCCACATTTAGACCAAAAGGTTTAAAAGGTAGACTATATTGGTACACGATGCTTCCTTTTCATTATTTTATATTTGCTGGAATGCTTAACCGCTTAGCCAAATCTTAACTCTTGAATAAAAATCTTATCAAATCATACAAAAGCCTACTTATAGCATCTGTGGTTTTGACGCTATGTGTTTGCTGCTCCTTTTTGTACCCTAATTTGACTTTTCAATATATAGAAAAGGTATCGGTTTGGATAAGAGATATTTTTGGCCAATTTTATCTGATTTTAGGATTTTTGATTGTCGTTTTTATGTTAGTTGTCGGACTTTTACCTATAGGTCGAAAACGTCTTGGAAGCTCAAAACCAGTGTATGGCTTTTGGTCTTGGATTGCGATGTTGTATTCTGCTGGAATGGGTGCTGGCATATTGTTTAGAGCTGTTCAAGAGCCCGTATTTATGTATCTTAATTCACCTTTAAAGACCCAAACTTCAGCAGATATTATGGCTTTGGAATATACTTTTTTTCATTGGGGATTTACCGCATGGGGATTTTATACTGTTTTTGCATTAATCATTGGTCATCTGATTTTTAACCTTAAACAACCTGTTCAGCTTAGTGGGCTCATTTCAAAATCTTCACCAGGTTTATTAAAAGTAAGTTTAAATGGTTTTACCATTCTAGCTACAGTCATTGGTATAGTCTCAGCTATTGCTCTGGGTGTAAAACAAATAGAGGACAGTGCTCAACTTTTAATAGATTTTTCGGATAGTTTTTATGTGACTATTTTGTTAATCATGATAGTATTTACATTTTCTACAGCCTCGTCAGTATTAGGCTTAGATAAAGGGATCAAACAAGTTTCAAACTTCAATATCATGCTCACAACACTTTTATTAATCTTTGTATTAATTCAATGTGATATTTTAGAAGTATTGGAACGCTTTATATCTTCTTTTTGGCAGTACATCAAAGATTTTATTCCCATGAGTCTTGCATTAGGCAAATACAATCCCGGTAAAACTTTTCTGACCGATTGGACATATTATTACTGGGCATTCTGGCTGGCATGGGCGCCATTTACAGGTGTGTTTATAGCCCGTATTTCTAGAGGCAGGAGTTATAGGCAAATTGTGTGGGGTAGTTTGTTAGTTCCATCAATTGCAAGTTTCTTTTGGTTTTCTGTTTTTGGGTCTTCTGCAATAGATATGTTAAATCAAGATATAGTTGAACCTGAAAAATTTAATTCTGCCTTTGATGCGCTCTCTGTCTTTTTACAACAATTTTTATGGCCTAATTTATCTCAAATCGTGGTTTTAATATTATTATTTGGTTTTTTAATAACCTCGCTAGATTCTGGAATTTTTGTGTTGAGTATATTTTCTGATCATGGTAAACAAAACCCTCAAAACTCTCATAAAATTTTATGGGCGATATTTTGTCTATTACTGAGTTTAGGATTTCTTTATATAGGTTTTATTTTACCTGAAAACAATGTTTTATCTACTGTGAGTAAAGTTTTAGTTATAGTGTCTTTACCGTTTGCTATTTTGAGTATTGTGATGATATTTAATTTTATAAAGCAAAATCTAAAATCTTAAAATTAAGTCCCAATTTGAAAACCTTTAATTACTTTTCCATTTAATATTACAACCCATACTCGGTTTTTGAATCTTTGGCGGTCGTCTATTGTTGAGTAAAGCATCTAAAGCTTCTCTTAGGTTTCGACCCGTTAATGGTAAACCGTTTTTCGGTCGTGAATCATCGAGCTGACCGCGATAAAATAAGTCTAAGTTTTCGTCAAACACATAAAAATCTGGCGTGCAAGCAGCCTTGTAAGCTTTTGCAACTTCTTGTGTTTCGTCATATAAGTAGGGGAATGGATAATTTTGTGTTTCAGCAACCTCGGCCATTTTATCCGGATGATCTTCTGGATAATTTTTGACATCATTACTAGAGATAGCTACAAAACCAAATCCCGTGATTTTATAATCATTGGCAAATCTTACTAGCTCCTCATTAACATGTTTTACAAATGGGCAATGATTACAAATAAACATGATAACAGTGCCATGTTTACCTTTAATCTCAGACAAGCTCAAGAACTGATTATTTTTAACATTGAGTAGACGAAAATCAGGTGCTTTAGTACCCAGTTTTATCATGTTGGATGGTGTGAGAGACATATCAATAATTTTATAGTCAAAGATATCAATTGATTTGATATTTTACATTTAACTGACTTAAATTTCGAAGAAAAACCCTTAATTTGTAGTTTTTAATTTTGTAATATGAAAATACTAGTCACAGGTGGTTTAGGTTTTATTGGTTCCCATACTGTTGTTGCTTTACTAGAAAAAAACTATGAAGTTGTTATTGTTGACAATTTATCGAACACCAGCATAGATGTTTTAGAAGGTATTACAAGAATTACAGGCAAAACCCCTGATTTTCATCAGATAGATATTCGTAACAAATCAGAATTGATTCAATTTTTTGATAACACCCCTGATATTTCGGGTATCATCCATTTTGCAGCGTTCAAAGCTGTTGGTGAAAGTGTAGAAAAACCACTCGATTATTACGAGAATAATGTCTCGGCTTTGGTGTATTTGTTAAAAGAAAGCCGTAAACTCAAACAACCTAAATTTATCTTTAGTTCTTCTTGTACAGTTTATGGTCAAGCTGAAACACTACCAATCACAGAAAATGCACCCGTTCAAAAAGCCAACTCACCTTATGGCAACACCAAACAAATCGACGAAGAAATTATTCAAGATTACATCCGTAGCGGTGGTGATTTAGAAGCGATTTCACTGCGTTATTTTAACCCTATCGGTGCACATCCTTCAGCCCTTATTGGTGAATTACCAATTGGTGTACCACAAAATTTAGTCCCTTATGTAACGCAAACTGCTGCTGGCAAAAGACAAGAGCTTTCTGTCTTTGGCGATGATTATCCAACTAAAGACGGTACTTGCATCAGAGATTATATTCATGTTATGGATTTGGCTGATATTCATGCTATCGCTTTAGAAAAATTGATGAAAAAAGACAATAGCCAAAAATATGACGTCTTTAATGTCGGTACCGGAAAAGGTAACTCTGTGTTAGACGTGGTCAATACGTTTGAAAAGGTCAATGATGTAAAACTGCCTTATAAAATCGTAGATCGTCGTCCCGGTGATGTTACCGCGGCTTATGCCGATACTACAAAAGTTGAAAAAGAACTGAAGTGGAAAGCCAAACGCAGTATGGGTGAAGCTCTAAAGGATGCCTGGCGATGGGAACAAAAACAACATAAATCTCAGTAAATATGTCAGGAAAAGTAATCAAAAGCAAAGCTAAACCCCGAGGAAAGTTTCCACACGTAAAACGCGTAGGTGATTTTATATATGTTTCCGGTACCAGTTCCAGAAGACCCGATAACTCCTTTGAAGGTGTTGAAGTCGATGAAATGGGAACCACAAACCTTGACATTAAAAAGCAAACTGAAGCGGTCTTAAAAAACATTGATGAAATTTTGAAAGAAGAAGGTGCAAGCCTGAAAGATGTTGTGGATATCACCTCGTTTTTAGTCAATATGAATGACTTTAAGGGTTATAATGAGGTTTATGCACAATTTTTTGACTACCAAAACGGTCCAACAAGAACAACCGTAGCCGTGCATCAGTTACCTCATCCACATTTGTTGATAGAAATAAAAGCGATTGCCTACAAAAAAGAACATTAAAACTCCCTTAAACTGAATTCTATTTTAGGGATAAATGTTAATTTAGCATTTTTAAAAAAGACAATATGACGAAGAAAACGGCAAAAGTTCAAGATTTAATTGATATGAAATTTTTAGAAACCCGTAAGGTGTTTCTAAACGGTCAGGTTGATGGTAAAAGTGCCAAGCACTTGATAGATCGATTAATTTACTTAGATTTAGAAAGCCATGAACCTATTCAACTATTCATTAATAGTCCAGGTGGCTACGTCACCGATGGATTTGCCATTTACGATACGATTAAAAGTCTTAAAAGCCCTGTTCATACCATATGTTCCGGACTTGCAGCTTCTATGGGTTCCATCCTATTATCTGTTGGTGAAAAAGGGCATCGTTACATACAACCACATGCTAAAGTTATGATCCACCAGCCCTTAGGTGGCGCTCAAGGTCAAGCTTCTAATATTGAAATCCAAGCCAAAGAAATTTTAAAAACTAAAGAACTGAGTGCAAAAATATTGGCCGAAAATTGTGGTCAATCTTTTGATAAGGTGATGAAAGATTTCAGCAGAGATTACTGGATGGATGCCCAAGAATCTATTGACTATGGTATTGTAGATCAAGTGATGAACTAAGTTTTGAAACTTGTTTATAAATTGGTAGATGCCAAATCTGTTTTAAATATCAGGCATCAAGTTTTGAGAAAAGGTCGGCCTCTTTCAACTTGCCATTTTTTAAATGACAAGTCTTCTTCAACTTATCATATTGCAGCCATTTACCGAGGTGAAGCCATTGGCTGTGTAAGTTTAATGCAGAAAACACATGATAAAATAAAAGACAGTAAAGCTTATCAACTTCGAGGTATGGCCGTTTTGAATAAATATCAAGGTAAAAAAATTGGTAAAAATCTTTTAGAGCATGCCGAAGAACATCTGAGCTCAAAACAAGTGAAAACCATTTGGTGTAACGTCAGAATAAAAGCTATTTCATTTTACAAAAACAATCAGTATCAACAACTAGGTGATGAGTTTAATATACCGGAGGTTGGTCCTCATGTTTTAATGTTCAAAGCTTTAGCATGAAAAGACTGGAATTTATAAAGTTAAATGCTCTAGCTGGGATAGGTTTTGGCGTAATGCCCTTTGACAACTTACAACACAAACCAGATGTAGATTTTCTAACAGGAAAACACAACCCCTACTTAGATGACTCTGGCATAATTCATAAGCTTGCTTACCGCTCATTTATCAAAATGCGTGAAAGTGCTCTTAACGATGGAATTAATATTCAAATTGTTTCGGGTTTTAGAAGTTTTGACAGACAACTTCAGATTTGGAATAGTAAATACAGAACCTATCGGTCACAAGGTCTTTCTGATGATCTAATTATAAAAAAAATAACGACATACTCTACCATTCCAGGTACTTCGCGCCACCATTGGGGAACAGATATTGATATTATAGACCAAAATGTGAATGTGCCGGAAAACAATCTTTTGGCTGAGGCAAATTATCACGGTAATGGCGTGTTTTGCCAGTTGAATGAATGGATGCAAAATTACGCTCAGGATTTCGGGTTTCACTTAGTCTATACTGACAATTACCATCGAACTGGATTCAATTATGAGCCCTGGCATTATTCTTACTTACCTTTATCAAAAACATACCTCCACCACTACCAGAAAATTGATCTAAAAGATATATTTATAGACATTGAAATTGAAGGGAAAATGTTTTTGGACCAAAACTGTTTAAAATCATATTTTGAAACACATCTTTTGGGAATAAATCCAGCATTATTAATCTAAAGACGTAGTTTTGTACTCTTAAATTTTAGCCATGCTTAAACAATATGGTATCCTCTTCGTTTTTCTATTTTCTAGTCTCACCACATCAGCTCAACAAAAAAATGTAGAAACTCAAAACCTACTTTGGACACGCTATTTATTAAAGTTTAAAGTCAGTGAGAAATGGACACCTTTCTTTGATATTGAAGAACGAATGTACATGTTCCCTTTTAGACAACATCATTTACTTCCAGGCATTGGTGCAAATTATAAGTTAGACAAGCATTTTTCTTTAAGAGCAAGTATGATGTATTTTGAATTGACTTTGCCTCAAGACCCCAAGGCAAATTTTAAAGAAATTCAAAAAGAATTACGACCGCAAGCCTCTATAAACTTTAATTATGGTATTAATGAACGCTGGTCCTTCTTGAGCAGGTTTAAAATAGAGTGGCGTTACATCAAAACACCTGATCAATCTGAATATGTATTCAGAAATTATCGGTTTAGAATGCGCATGGGATTGAAATTCAAAATCAATGAAAGATGGAGCACTAAAGTACTGGAAGAAATCCATTTTAATGTAGGTAAAAATATTGTCAGAAATGTATTTGATCAAAATCGCCTATCTGCCGGTTTAAATTATAAGTTCAATTCTAACTTTAGCATTGAAACAGGTTATATGTATTGGTTTCAGCAACGCTTCACTGGAGATGATTTCTTTAGCAGAAATATTGTTTATTTTACCTTGAGACAGAATTTGAAATTTTATTGAAATCACGTCTACACTACATGCTACTCTAAACTTAATATATCTTATTAATTCTCACAAATGTCTGCTTTAATATTTTAAAAGCCCTACATGACATAAAGTGTGACATATCATATCCTGTTTATGTCTATTTTAAATTAATATATACTATTCGCATAAAAAACTCTAAAATATTTTTAATTGAATTAATTGTAATCATTTTGCTCAACAAAATTTAAAAAGATCAATTACACTTCATTATTTATTATTTTTATGTTTAGTATATTAAATATAAATAAATATTATCTATTTAAAAATTTAATATTTGCAAAAAATTAAATAAACCTTCTATGACACAAGAAAAGCAAAATGTAAAACTTGTCGACGGTACTTTTTCGCCTGTCCAAGCTTCAGATGTAATTTCTTCACTTATTGATAAAAAAATAAATTTTCACAAAGTCGAAAATCTACAAAATTGGGAAAGAGATCACAGCTCAGACCCTCAACCTATCATCGATAGAATCAAGGAACTTGAAGAAGCAAAAAAAGAAGCCAAAGCGTTTATAAAAGCAATGAAAAACAGTGGTAAAAACATAAAAATTAAAGGTGAACTTAAAATCAGTATTGTTGATGAATAATAATCTTTCAATAATATTTTAACTATTACATTTTATGGAATCAAAATCTATACACAACCCACTTGACATTAACACTAATCCTATAGAAAACTCGCAAACTCCATTTATTTCAAAAATTGCTTCCAGCCTTTTATGGACTTTGTTTTTATTGAGTTCTGCGGCTTTAATTTTTTATCAATTAGAAAACCCTAGTTGGAGCTATAAAAATATCTTTAGAATAAATGGATTTACATTACTTATTTGGACTACAGTTTTGTTTTTTAATGCTATTTTGAGTTCGTATTCAAAAAATTATCTAAAAGGTTTTAAATACCACCAAAAATTTACGCTCTTAAGTTTAGGCTTTGCTTTATCAGTGATGATATTTGTTATGTCTAATCATATATTTCCACTCTTATTTTCTTGGTTTCTCACCAGTTTTTTCATGGCCAAGTTGATTGGTGTAAATTCAGATTGGGCAGAAGCCAGGTCTGCGGGCTTTTTTAGTCTCAAGTATTTTTGGTTTGGTGGTGTTCTTTTTAGTATTGGTGTGATACTATTAGCCGTGCAGGTTCAAAGTTATACATTGTACGGTATCTTAGAAAAATTAGATCATGCACCAGATTATTTAGTGTTGATTTCTGCATTATTGATTATTGTAGCAGCTTTGATACAATCTGCGATATACCCTTTTCACCGATGGTTACTTTCTGCAATGACCGCACCGACTCCAGCTTCTGCGTTAATGCATGCCGGATTTGTAAACGCATCTGGTATTTTATTAAGCCTTTTTGCAGTCTTACTCATCGCAACTGACACATTGACATTAATTTTTATTATAGGTGGTCTCACTGCTATTCTAGCCCAGTTTACCAAACTACTTCAAGTCAATGTCAAACAAAAACTAGCTTGCTCGACTATTGCACAGATGGGTTTTATGATTATGCAATGTGGTTTGGGGTTTTTTAATGCCGCCATTGCACACCTGATTCTTCACGGTTTCTACAAAGCGTATTTATTTTTATCTTCTGGTGAAGAAATTTCCAGAAACACGCCGCAAGACCCACCTGTGATTAAAATTAAACCGCTACAAGCCATCGTTGTTTTACTTTTTGGGCTTGCAGGAGCGTTCTTATTTTCATTTCTTACTGATAAAACCTCCATGGTTGATAGTAGTATTTTTTTAACTTTAATTGTGGCCATCACAGTAGGCCAGGCTACTTATAATATCGTCAAGCAATCCATATTAACTTACACTGAAAAATTAGGCATTTCTGCCCTATTATTTACTGTTGGTATAATAGTATATGCAATATTTTACAATGCTGTGACAAATGTTATGAGTGAAATGCCTATGATCGAGTCTCCACAATCTCTAAGCGCACTTCAAATTACCTTTGGTGTAATATTTCTCATTGGTTTTTTTATTATGAAACTTGGAGTTTATAGAAACTCAACCTGGCTTTATGTAAAATTGCTCAACCTATCCCAACCCTACAAACAAACTATCTTTTCATCTAAAAAATAAACCTTATGACAACCCAAAACATTTCAAAAATAATCGAAGAAGCTTCGAGTGTCATAGGCAAGACTTGGCCGCTTTATGCATTTGTCACCTCAAACCCATTGAGTGGTTACGAAAAATTACATTTTACAAAAGCTGTAAACAATGCTGAAAACCTTGTTGGTGGTAATTTGTATCCTGATGTTGCAACCCTGGAAAGCGCCTGGCAAACTGGTCAGATTAATCACGAAGTTTTAAAAACTACATTAACAGAAAATCAAGTCCAATACGATCCATCTGAATGCTTGGAAATATTAAAAACAGATGAAAGACAAAATGATAAAGTCTACAACAAAGATTTAGATAGAATTTTTGTCAAATGGCTTATGGCATTTTTAGACGAAGGACTAGCAGAGTGGCAAATGCCTGCTAAAGAAAAAGGGTTCTTCAAGGCTTGGCAAATTGTTGCAAAATACGATAAAGAAATAGACAAAAACATATTACTGACGGTGCCAAACCATTCTATAGATGCTATCAATTGGGTTTTAAATGACTTTCCTGAAAATGAGCACCAAGATATTATAAAACACCATATTGCCGCATTACCAGGATGGGCTGGTTATGTTAAATATCGTTTAGATGAAAAATCTCAATGGCAAGAAAAATTTAACTTGACGTTGGTCGATTATTTAGCTGTAAGGTTATCTATTGCAAAATGTATTGGGTTTAAAATTTTTAAAGAAGACAATACAAATCAAGTAAAAACAGAAATTAACAACCTTAAATATTTTTGGCTAAAAGCTTGGGAAGAAAGTTTTCAAAACAGATTCTCTAGTCAACTTAAAGTCAACACCAAAAGTTCTGATAAACCTCAAACAAAACCTGAGGCACAACTGGTTTTTTGTATCGACACAAGATCAGAGCTTATCAGGAGAAATGTAGAAAGCAAAGGAAACTATGAAACCTTTGGTTACGCAGGTTTTTTTGGTATAGCGATGGATTATGAAAACTTGAATACAGGTCAAAATTTAAAATCTTGCCCCCCAATTTTAGACTCAGCATATAAAGCAAGAGAAATTAATAAATCTGACAAAAAACAAAAGCTGAACGAATATCTCCTCAAGCAAGAGAAAAAACAATTTAGAGATTATTTTTTAAAACGCATTAAAAACATGCTTCCCTCTGCTTTTGGATTTGTTGAGGGCTCAGGTGTGTTTTATGGTTTTTTAATGTTAGCTAGAACACTATTTCCAGAACGACTCTATAATCCAAAAAAGAAAGAAAGTCAATCTTATGAATCAATCTGTGACCCTAATTTAGGTCAAATTAATTCAACAGACACTCAATTGAGCATCAAAGAGAAAACAAGTATTGTAAAATCTGCATTTTCATTATTAGGATGGACTACCTTTGCAGATATCATTGTGTTTGCGGGTCATGGTAGCCATTCCAAAAATAATCCTTTTGCATCGAGTTTAGATTGTGGAGCTTGCGCAGCAAGTCCGGGAAGACACAATGCTAGAATGCTTGCTAAATTAGCTAATGAAAAAGATGTAAGACAGCAACTTAAACATGAAGGTATTGATATACCAGAAGAAACTATTTTTATAGGTGCAGAGCATAATACTACAACCGACGAAATTGTTTTATTTGATTCACACGTTCCTGAAAGTCATGCAAAAAAATTGAAAAAATTAAAGACAGACTTAAAATCTGCACAAACTACAGCGACTAAAGAGCGTTTGTCTGTTCAACAAAACAGTATAATGACTGCTCGTCAAAAAACAAACGATTGGTCTGAAACAAGACCAGAATGGGGCTTAGCAAAAAACAAAGCGTTTGTAATTGGTTCAAGAGAGCTAACCAAAAATTTCAACTTAAATGGAGATAGCTTCTTACATTCTTACGAATGGCAACTGGACAGCAATGGAAGCGCTCTTGAAGGCATTATGCAGGGTCCAATGGTAGTTACTCAATGGATTAACAATCATTATTACTTCTCTTCAGTAGACAATGAAAATTACGGTGGTGGTTCTAAAATATTCCATAATATAACTGGGAAATTTGGTGTAGTTATGGGCAATGGTAGCGATCTTAAAATAGGCCTACCACTTCAATCGGTCAAAGAAACAGACGATAAATTGTACCATCAACCTTTAAGACTTTCAGTTTATATACACGCTCCAAAAAATAGAATTGAGAACATATTAAGTAAAAATGAAAATTTAAAACAACTTTTAGATAATGAATGGATATACTTATTGTGTATAGACCCCTATGAAGAAAATACGATATACAGATATAAAAAATCATTAGATTGGGAAACAGCGTCAACGAAAAAACTATAACATATTTAATTGATTATGAAATATTTATGTATATTTATTGATTCTAATCAATTTAAACATTATGAAAAATAAAATTATCTGTCTATTAATTGTTGCCTTATCAATCGTTGCGTGCACTGCACCTCCAAAAGATAAAGCACTTACCCATGAAGACAAAGCCGAAATTAAAAGTGAAATCACGGCTATTGTCGATAGCATTGCTACATCTGCCAATGAATTAAGAACCGATTACTTTAAAAAAATCTATTGGAATAATGAAGAATTTATCGGTGTTGACTTGACTGGAGCCCATAGTTATGATGAATACATGAAAGAAACTGACGAAATGTATGCTAGCATGAAAAGCATAAATTTTGTGGAAGACCAACTTTCCATAGTTGTGTTTGATGATAAAACTGTTGTCGCTTTATTTGAAGGTAAGGCCAAAGGAGAATCCAAAGATGGTGTAAAAATGAATCTCAACAATTTTAATGCTTCTATGGTTTTTAGAAATATAGATAATCAATGGAAGCTCGTCTATACTCATGAGTCTGCTGAACAGGAAATCATGATGCCAGAAACCGATTCTACGATGGTTGAAGAGAGCATGTAGACCATATATTTATACAAACATACGACACCATATTTCATTTGAGATATGGTGTTTTTTTATGGTAACTCAAATGGGTAAATACTGAATATCTGTAATAATATTTGGTTTACAACAACATGAGAATGTTGATTACTCCTAAAATATTGCATATAAACACCTTTAAACTACAATAAGCCTCAATGCTAGATGTGTAAGAGTATAATGAAAAATCACTAAATATTTTGAAACTGATCAACAATTTTATCGGACAAGCGATTTTTTAATTGAATATTTCTCAGTTTAGATCATGTTCTTTAGGATATTTTGAGTTTTTGGAAGCATAATTATATTTATGTCAAAAATTGAATATTTAACAAGACATAAACGCAAGAAAAATGTAGTATTTATTAGTATTGTTATTTAATTTTAACTATTTAATTGAAATAGACATACATGACTAAAAAAACATTATACAATACTGCGTTTGAGCACGACAGCTGTGGTATAGGGGCAATAGTTAACATAAATGGTGTCCAAAATCACCAAACCTTAGATGATGCCCTGACCATGCTAGAAAATATGGAGCATCGCGGCGGCACTGGCGCAGATCCTGAAACAGGAGATGGTGCTGGAATTTCTTTTCAATTAAACAAAACTTTACTAACGCTATTATTAAAGGATGCTGACATCAAAGCTGATGAAAATAAATTTGTTGGTGTAGGCATGTTGTTTTTATCTAAGCATAAAACTGTAGCCAATGAAAGTCTTGAATTATTAGAAAAAAACGCTAAAGAATTAAACCTTAATGTATTAGGCTATCGCGATGTGCCCGTTGATCATAAAATACCTGGCACAGGAGCAAAACCAGTTGAGCCTTTAATAAAGCAAATTTTTATTCAGCCCAAAGACAACTTAACAGAAATTGAACTTGAGCGTAAACTCTTTGTGTTGAGAAATTTTACGTCTCATATCATAGGCAAAAAAATAAAAGCCAATAACAAAGCCTTCTACGTTTGTAGTATGTCTTGTCGTAGTCTTGTTTATAAAGGCCAACTCAGAACCAATCAATTAAGATACTACTATAAAGACCTGCAAAATAAAAAATTCAAAACCGGTTTTGCTATCGTGCATTCTCGGTTTTCAACCAATACTTTTCCAAACTGGAAGTTAGCCCAACCCTTTCATTTTATTGCCCATAATGGCGAAATCAATACTATTCGTGGTAATGTCACTAAAATGAAATCTAAAGAAGCCAACTTTAAATCTAAAGTCTTTAGCGATGAGGAACTTCAAAAATTATTACCTGTAACCAACCCGGAACATTCAGATTCGGCCAACCTTGACGCTATTATAGAAATGTTAGTGCTAGAAGGTCGACCGCTTGAGCATGTGATGATGATGATTGTTCCTGAAGCTTGGCAAGACAATAAATCAATTGACAAAGAACGAAAAGCCTTTTACAAATATCACGCTTCGCTCATGGAGCCTTGGGATGGTCCAGCGGCTCTTATTTTTACCGACGGCAAACGCCTCGGCGCCACGCTAGACCGAAATGGACTTAGACCCGCACGGTATTGTGTAACATCAGATAATCGATTGATTTTATCTTCAGAAGCTGGGGCGCTTCCCGTAAAATCAGAAAATATTATTAAAAAAGGGAGACTTCAACCCGGCAGGATGATTTTAGCAGACCTCAATCAAAATAAAATTTTATACGATGATGAGATTAAAAATAACATCGTAAAAGATAAACCCTATTATCAATGGATCATTAATCAAAGAATAAAACTCAGATTACAACCCGAACCAAAATTTGAAAGAAAGCGTCTCTCTGAAAAGTCGCTTTTAAAGCGTCAACGGGCTTACGGTTATACTTCAGAAGAACTTAAAGTTATTTTATCAGATATGGCTGAACGTGGCACCGAACCGATTGGTTCTATGGGCGCAGATACACCTTTGGCTATATTAAGCAAACAAAGTCAACATATCGCAAATTATTTCAAACAGCTTTTTGCTCAGGTAAGCAATCCGCCTATTGACCCAATACGAGAACGCATGGTGATGTCACTCTTTACTAGAGTTGGCGAAAGTCTAAATATTCTTGAAGAAACCGAAGCGCATACCAAACAAATACATATCTCTCAACCCGTCCTAACTGACGCTGATATTGAAAAATTTAAACATCTGAAATCTAAAGGTTTTGATTACGCCTTTATTAAAGCTGTATTTCAAGCAGACAATCAGCCTGGACGATTGAAACAAGGTTTAGATGCCATTTGTATTGAGGCTGAAAAAGCAGCGCTTGAAGGCAAAAAAGTCTTAATTATTTCTGATAAAGGTATTGATAAAAACACCGCACCTATTCCATCTTTATTGGCTACAGGTGCAATTCATCAACATTTGGTTCGCAAAAACCTAAGAACGCGAACAGGTCTTATCGTAGAATCTGGCGATACACGGGAAACCCATCATTTTGCCACACTTATCGGTTATGGCGCCAGTGCAGTCAACCCGTATCTAGCTATACGATCTATTGAACACCTTCACGACAAAGGAAAACTCAATCCAGGTTTGTCAAAAGAAAACGCTATTAAAAATTATCAAAAAGCCATTGGCTATGGACTTTTGAAGATTTTATCTAAAATGGGCATTAGCACCTTACAATCTTACCAAAGTGCACAGATTTTTGAAGCCCTCGGCTTACATTCAACCGTTATTGAAAAATGTTTTACAGGCACCATTTCGAGAATAGACGGGATTGATTTTGATGGTTTAGCTAAAGAGGTTTTAATTAGACACCGACATGCTTTTCCAACGCATAAACAAACCAATCAAAAGTTGGAAGTTGGCGGCGTTTATCAATGGAAACAACGCGGAGAAAAACACCTGTTTAATCCGGAGACCATTCATCTGCTCCAACATTCTACACGAACAGATGATTTTTCTCTTTACAAAAAATTTGCTCATAAAATCAATGACCAACTCAAGGACAATTTGACTTTACGAGGTTTATTTGAATTTAAAAAAAGAACACCTATACCGATTGCTGAAGTTGAACCTGCTGAACATATCATGAAGCGATTTGCTACAGGCGCTATGTCTTTTGGCTCTATTTCACATGAAGCGCATTCTACTTTAGCCATTGCTATGAACCGTATTGGCGCCAAAAGCAATAGCGGCGAAGGTGGCGAAGATGAAGCCCGATTTGAAGTCAAGCCCAACGGCGATTGGGAACGTTCCGCCATCAAACAAGTCGCCTCAGGACGCTTTGGCGTAACCAGTTATTATCTCGCCAACGCTGATGAATTGCAAATTAAAATGGCACAAGGGGCAAAACCAGGCGAAGGCGGTCAATTACCGGGCCACAAAGTCGATGAGTGGATTGGTCGTGTAAGACATTCAACGCCAGGTGTGGGTTTAATATCACCACCGCCTCATCACGATATCTATTCCATTGAAGATTTAGCGCAACTCATTTTCGATTTAAAAAATGCCAACCGTCATGCTCGTGTAAATGTTAAACTGGTTTCACAAGCTGGTGTTGGCACCGTTGCTGCTGGCGTTTCCAAAGCCAATGCTGACGTTGTTTTAATCTCTGGCGCAGACGGTGGCACAGGAGCTTCGCCACTCACGTCAATTAGGCATGCAGGATTGCCCTGGGAACTCGGTTTAGCAGAAGCACATCAAACTTTGGTTAAAAATAACTTGAGAAGTCGTATTACCGTTCAAGCTGATGGACAAATTAGAACTGGCCGAGACCTTGCCATAGCGACCTTACTTGGAGCTGAAGAATGGGGTATTTCTACTGCAGCATTGGTAGTAGAGGGTTGTATCATGATGCGGAAATGTCATACCAACACTTGTCCTGTAGGCGTCGCAACTCAAAATCCTGAACTGCGCAAACTCTTTAAAGGCAATCCTGACCACGTAGTCAATTACTTTAAATTTTTAGCTGAAGATTTAAGAGAAATTATGGCTCAACTAGGCTTTAAAACGGTAAATGACATGGTTGGTCATTCAGAGGTCATGAAGGTAAGAAAAGACGTGCCATTTTGGAAACTTAAAGATTTAGACTTGAGTCCAATTTTATATCAAGAACATATTGCAGAACAAATTGGAGTATACAAACAAATTGAGCAAGACTATGAAATGGACGAGGTATTAGATTGGAAACTTTTAGAACAAGCTAAACCTGTTTTTGAAAACCTTAAACCACTTCAGGCTGAATTTAAAATTCAAAATATTAACCGATCAGTTGGTGCTATTTTGTCACACGAAGTCAGCAAAAAATTTAAAGCAGAAGGCCTCAAAGAAGATACACTTCATTATAAATTTAAAGGTTCTGCTGGCCAAAGTTTTGGAGCTTTCCTTGCTAAAGGTATTACTTTTGAAGTGTCTGGAGAATCTAATGACTATTTAGGAAAAGGGCTTTCAGGTGGTAAACTCATCATTTATCCACCTCAAAATTCAAGCTTTAAAGCTGATGACAATATTTTAATTGGCAATGTAGCATTCTACGGGGCGACTTCTGGTGAAGCCTACATCAATGGGATGGCTGGAGAACGTTTTGGGGTGAGAAACTCCGGTGTAAAAGCCGTTGTTGAAGGTGTTGGCGACCACGCTTGTGAATATATGACTGGCGGTCGTATAGTAGTTTTAGGACAAACTGGACAAAACTTTGCCGCAGGAATGAGTGGTGGAATCGCTTATATTTTAGACGAAGATAATAGTTTTGAAAATAAATGTAATCAAGGTTTGGTAGGCTTAGAACAGCCAAATAGTAATGATATTGAAGAACTACAACACTTAATAGAAAATCATTACTATTATACTAAAAGTAAAAAAGCAAAACATATCTTAGAGCGTTTTGATGAATATCAATTAAAATTTATTAAAGTCATACCACATGACTTCAAAAGAATTTTAGAATCTAAAAATGAAAAGACACAGGAAAAAATAGTAGCCTAATGAAAGAACAAGACGGATTTTTAAAATACGATAGAGAATTACCCGAAACAAGACCACCAAAAGTGCGTGTTGGTGATTTTAAGGAAATTTACGAAGAATTTCCTGAAGAAAAAACCAAAACTCAGGCCGCAAGATGTATGGATTGTGGTGTTCCGTTTTGCCATTCGGGTTGTCCGCTTGGCAATATCATACCCGAATTTAATGAAGCCGTGCACGAAGAAAATTGGGAAGAAGCGACTTCAATTCTCTACTCTACAAACAATTTTCCGGAATTTACAGGTCGGATTTGTCCGGCGCCATGTGAAGCCAGTTGCGTGCTTGGCATTAACAAACCGCCAGTTGCCATTGAACATATTGAAAAAACCATAGCTGAAAAAGCACACGAATTAGGGTTTATTAAAGCTGATCCGCCTGAAGATCGCACCGATAAAAAAATCGCAGTCATCGGCTCAGGTCCAGCCGGATTAGCTGCTGCTGACCAGCTCAACAAAGCTGGCCATTGGGTAACCGTTTTTGAACGTGATGATAAAATTGGCGGTTTACTCAGTTATGGTATTCCGGATTTTAAAATGGAAAAATGGGTGGTTGAACGCCGCATCAACATCATGGATGAAGAAGGCGTGCGTTTTAAGGTCAATGCCGAAGTGGGCAAAAACATCAATCCAGACGAACTCAAAGAAGATTTTGATGCCATTGTCATTTGCACGGGCTCAACTGTGCCTAGAGACTTGCCTGTTCAAGGAAGAGATTTAGATGGTATCCATTTTGCGATGGATTTCTTAACCCAACAAAACAAAAAAGTTTCTGGTCAAGACATTGAAAATCAAATCACTGCTCAAGATAAGAATGTTGTGGTTATTGGTGGTGGCGACACCGGTTCAGATTGTATTGGCACATCGCATCGACAATCTGCAGCTACCGTTTTACAATTAGAACTTATGCCCAAACCTCCAAACAGCCGAACAGAACAAGATCCATGGCCCAATTGGCCGATGACACTTAGAACTTCTTCCTCACACGAAGAAGGTGGTGAGCGCCAATGGAGTGTTTTAACCAAAGAGTTTATAGGTAAAAATGGAAAACTCACCCATATCAAACTTGTAGATATAGAATGGGTAAACCAAAGTGGTCGACAAAAAATGCAAGAGATTGAAGGCACTGAACGTTTAATTCCTTGTGAATTGGCTTTATTAGCGATAGGTTTTACACAACCAGAAAACCAACTTTTAAAAAGTTTAAATATTGAGCAAACCCAAGCTGGCACGGTTAAAGCCAATTCTTATCAAACCTCAAATCCTTCGATTTTTGCTGCAGGAGATGCTCGTCGCGGACAATCTCTTGTGGTTTGGGCCATTTCAGAAGGTCGAGAAGCTGCAAGAGAAGTAGACAAATATTTGATGGGTCAAACTGAACTACCCTCAAAAAATGATTCTTATGTGAGTTTGGAAGTATAGGAGATTAGCCAAGGTTTTATAAATCATTTGATTTTCAAATACCACAAACATTAAAGCGAGTTTCACAACAAATTTATTCCAGCATTCGTGGCTGTAGAATGACTATAAAATCTGCAGTTGAATTATCTCCAATATCTCAGGCTTTCATTCTAAACGTTTATTTTTAGAGACATCCAAAATTTTACTTTCAAAAATTGTATTTTCGCTTTTCATTAGACAAAACTTATGATAAAAGCGCAACACATTGATAAACATTATGGCGACCTAAAAGTGCTCAATGATGTGTCAATTCATATTAAAAAAGGTGAAATCGTGTCTATTGTGGGGTCTTCCGGTGCGGGAAAAACAACGCTTTTGCAAATTATTGGCACTTTAGAAAAAGCTGATAACAACCCAAACACTAGCATAGAAATTAACGATGTGGATGTGGCTCAACTTAAAAACAAAGCTTTGGCCAAATTCAGAAATCAAAATATTGGTTTTATTTTTCAATTTCATCAATTGTTACCGGAATTTACTGCCATTGAAAATGTTTGTATTCCAGCATTTATCAATAAAACTTCAAAAAAAGATGCAGAACAAAAAGCCCAAGAACTTCTAGAATTTTTGAACCTTAAAGATCGTATGCATCACAAACCTAGTGAGCTTAGTGGCGGTGAACAACAACGTGTTGCTGTTGCTCGCGCACTCATCAACAATCCTGCGGTAATCCTTGCAGATGAGCCTTCTGGGAATCTTGACTCGGTTACTGCCGAGCAATTGCATAAACTCTTTTTTGATTTGCGCAAAGAATTTAATCAAACCTTTGTGATTGTAACACACAACAAAGGCCTTGCGGATATGGCCGATAGAAAATTAGAGATGAAAGACGGCAAGATTATCGGTTGATTTATGAATAAAAAAAAACTCAAAGCATTTTTAGACTATAAAGCTGATTTTTATAACACCTCAGATTTCATAGAAGACGACCCGATTTCTATTCCACATCAATTTCAGAAAAAAGCAGATATAGAAATCAGTGGTTTTTTAATCGCGACCATCGCTTGGGGCAACCGAAAAAGCATTTTGAATAGTGGAGAAAAATTGTTGCAAATCATGAATTATGCACCACATGATTTTATACTGCATCACACCTACAAAGATCTTACAACATGTGAAGGTTTTGTGCATCGAACATTTAATGCTGAAGATTTAAAGTATTTCTTTACTGCGCTAAAAGCTTTGTATCAAAATTATAATAGTTTAGAGGAGATATTTGTCAAGCATCAAAATAAGGATGGCTTGCAAATTGCTATTCATCATTTCAAACAAGAATTTATGGCTTTTGGTTGCCCAAAACGCACTCAAAAACACATCAGCGATCCTTTAAAGAATTCGGCTGCAAAACGACTCAACATGATGTTGCGTTGGTTTGTACGTCAAGATCAAAACGATGTGGACTTTGGTATTTGGCAAAACCTGTCTCCTGCTCTATTGTCTTGTCCCTTAGATGTTCACACGGCAAGAGTTGCTCGACAATTAGGCCTTTTGAAGCGTAAACAAAACGATGCTAAAGCCGTTCAAGAATTGGATAAAAACCTACGAAAATTAGACCCTAAAGACCCTGTAAAATACGATTTTGCCTTGTTTGGACTTGGGGTTTATGAAGGGTTTTAATTTCTAGTTTTTGGTTTTTGGTTTTTGGTTTTTGGTTTATAATTTAATATTTCAATTAAACTTGAATGAAAAACATTAATTTTTAAGTTTTAACTCTGTTATGCATTTTCATTATAAGTTATACAAACCTTCAGGCTATTTAAGTCAGTTTATCAATAATCAAACCCGACGAAAAAATAAGAAACTGCTGGGTGAGCTCTTTAATTTTCATCCAGACACAATGCCAATTGGCAGATTAGATCAAAACTCTGAAGGTTTACTGCTTTTAACAACCGATGGGAAATTATCGTATAAAATTTTAAAAGGTGGTGTTGAAAAAGAATATTGGGTGCAAGTCAATGGTCTTATTACAGAAAAAGCAATACTTAGCATAAAATCAGGCATAGATATAAGTATCAATGGAAAACATTACAAAACAAAACCTTGTAAAGCGTATAAAATTAAAACTCCTAAGCTTCCTGAACCTCAACATCCTATTAAACCTCAAGGTGGTCAAGAAACCTCGTGGCTTTCCATTACGCTGACCGAAGGTAAGTTTAGACAAGTGAGAAAAATGACAGCAAAAGTAGGATTTCCGACACTTAGATTGGTTAGAGTAAGAATTGGCCTAGAATATTTAGGAAATTTGACTCCTGGTGAAGTTGAATGCAGAGACAAGTTTAAGATCTAATCGACTTTACAAACCCATCAATCCCGTTCACGCCATCCTTTTCCAACATTTTGATAAACGCACTACCAATAATAGCACCTTTAGCATGTGTGGTAGCTTGCTGAAAAGTGGCGTTATCCTTAATCCCAAACCCCACAACCTGAGGAGTTGTCAAGTTGTAATCGGCAATGCGTTCAAAATAATTGAGTTGTTCATCTGCAAATCCGCTTTGGCTACCGGTAGTCGCCGATGAACTGACCATATAGATAAAAGCATCTTTACTTTGTTTATCGATTTGATGAATGCGTTCTTTAGAGGTTTGTGGCGTGATGAGCTGAATATGCTTGAGGTCAAAATCCTGATAATCTTTTTGATGATGTTCTGCCCAATACTCATAAGGCAAATCCGGCATGATAAACCCATCAATCCCAATCTCTGAAGCATCCTGACAAAATTGTCGCACGCCATATTGCAACATCGGGTTAAAATACCCCATAACAATCAGTGGTATTTCCACATCTTGTCTAATATCTTGAATTTGCTCAAAAAGTTTTACAGATGACATCCCATTTTTTAAAGCTTGAGTTGAGCTTTGTTGTATAGTCGGTCCATCTGCAAGTGGATCGCTGTAAGGCAATCCGATTTCAACCATATCGACACCGGCATCTTCCAAACGTTTGATGATTTCAACGGTATCTTCAAGTTTTGGAAAACCTGCGGTAAAGTAAATTGAAAGCAGCTTTTTGGATTCTCTTAATTTTGATGTTATTCTGTTCATTTTATATATTTTTAATCGTCACTGCAAGGAGTGAGAGACTAAGCCTGCCTATGCCGTCAGGCGTGCAGTCTCATGATTTATATTTCAATAATTAAAACAAATCTAACTAATTATTAAAAGACTGCCGCGACCTCCTAAACTCGGTCTCGCAGTGACGGTGTAATTTGCGATATTATATGTTTTTTTCGTCACTGCGAGGATTTTATGACGAAGCAGTCTCTTGAAATTAAGTTAAACTTGGTATTAAAAACAAATCTCATTTAAAATCACAAGACTACCGCGACCTCATGAAGTCGGTCTCGCAGTGACGGTAACATTATTAATACCTATAACTTAAAATAATCCATATACGTCTTTAAATCTTTATCACCACGACCAGATAAATTCACGACTACCACATCATCAGGTTGAAATTGCCGATGCTTAAATACAGCAAAGGCATGAGCAGTTTCTATAGCAGGGATGATGCCTTCCAACTGGCTCAATTCCCAGCCGGCTTGCATGGCTTCATCGTCGGTGATGCTGATAAATTCTGCACGTTTTGATTCATATAAATGCGCATGCATCGGACCAATTCCAGGGTAATCTAAACCAGCCGAAATAGAATAAGGTTCGGTGATTTGTCCATCTTCACTTTGCATCAACAAAGTTTTACTGCCATGAATAATGCCTTGCTTACCCAGCTGAGAAGTCGCTGCAGACTCACCTGTAGAAACCCCTTTTCCAGCTGCTTCTACGGCAATGATACCCACATCTTTATCATCCAGAAAATCATAATAAATACCGGCGGCATTACTGCCACCGCCAACGCAAGCCATCACATAATCCGGTTTGTCTTTATGGCTTTGGGTTTTGAGTTGGCTTTTAACTTCTTTAGCGATCACTGATTGAAATCGTGCTACCATATCCGGAAAAGGATGCGGTCCTACCACCGAACCGATGATGTAATGGGTGTCAGTGGGATTGTTTATCCAATCTCTAATGGCTTCATTGGTGGCATCTTTTAGGGTTTTACTCCCAGACCTCGCCGGCACAACTTCTGCACCTAGCATTTTCATTCGAGCGACGTTTGGCGCTTGGCGTTTTATATCAATCGCTCCCATATAAATTACGCAGGGCATTCCCATCAAGGCACAAACCGTAGCCGTCGCCACACCATGCTGACCAGCACCGGTTTCGGCGATGATACGTTTTTTACCCAATCGCTTCGCCAATAAAATTTGGCCGATGGTATTATTGATTTTATGCGCACCGGTATGACACAAGTCTTCACGTTTCAGATAGATTTGAGTTTCATATTTCTCGCTTAATCGTTTGGAAAAATACAAAGGCGTTGGTCGACCCACATAATCTTTCAACAAACTATCAAATTCCTTTTGAAAATCATCTTGTCCCATGATTTTTAAATAATTCTCCCGAAGTTCATCAACATTGGGCATCAACATTTCCGGGATAAATGCACCACCAAATTGGCCGTAGAAACCTTTTGCATCAGCGTGATAAGTTTTGTGCTTAATCATGATTTTATGGTCTTTATAAATTTTTTAATGTGTTTAATATTTTTTATTCCTGGTTCAATTTCAAATTTTGAATTGATATCTACACCAGCCATTACAGGATATTTATGAAAAAGTTTTAGAACTTGTTCAGCATCATTTGGTCCAATACCACCACTTAATAAAAACGGCATATCAAAAGTGTAGTTTTCTAACAATGCCCAATCGAATTGTTGTCCGCTTCCACCTTTTAAATGGGTTTTGGTGTCTAAAATAATTTTATCGACGACGCCTTCAAAGGTCTTGATAACTTCAAAATCAGACTTACTTTTGATGGAAACGGCTTTGAATATTTCGATGGATGTCGGCAATTTAGCTTTTAATTTTTCAATATAAACCGAATTTTCATTACCATGCAATTGAATACCATCAAGCCTGAATTGTTTATGGTTTTCAAGAATAAATTCTATGTCTTCATCGACAAATACGCCGATTTTTTTGATGTGTTGAAAATTGGGCATGTCAGTCAGTTGAACTGCTCTTGGAGATTGATCATAAAAGATAAAACCAAAATAATCTGGCTGAGCCGTTTGAATAGCCTCTAAATTTTTAATTGCTGTCATCCCGCAAACTTTTACAACCATAATTTCAGTTTTGTTTTAAAGTTTGGATGAATTTCTGAGCTGCAAGACCAGGATTATCCGTTGTCATAAAATGTTCTCCCAACAAAAAGCCATCATAGCCAATTTGTGATAAATCTAAAATATCCTGAGGATGTTTGAGTCCGCTTTCTGATATTTTCACAACATTTTCAGGAATGTGCTCGATTAAGGCTTTACTGATTTGTAAATCCACTTCAAAAGTTTTGAGGTTACGGTTGTTGACACCAACGATGTCAATGCTTTCACAGAAAAACTGTTGTAGTTCTTCCAAATTGTGCACTTCTAAAATACTTTGCATGCCGAGTTGCTTGGCAAGGCTTGAAAATTGCTGTACTTCTGCCGGGTTTAAGCAAGCTGCGATGAGCAAAATGACATCAGCGCCATAGGCTTTACTTTCGATGATTTGGTATTCATCAACCATAAAATCTTTGCGCAATAAAGGTAAATTACAAGCAGAGCGGCAGAGTAATAAATCCTCTAATGATCCCCCAAAATACTTTTGTTCGGTTAATACTGACATTCCGGAGACACCGGCGACTTCGTAGGTTTTAGCCACATCAAAAACATCGGTTTTAAAGTTGAGATGCGGTTTGCTCGGTGAACGTCTTTTGTGTTCGGCGATGATGCCAAAATCTGAGTTTTTAAGCCGTTCAGTCAAAGCAAAACAATGGCGCTTAAAGTTGGGCATAGCCTCTAAATCTTTGATACTCACCGCCTGTTTTTTGTGGTCTAAAAGTCGCTTTTTAAAAGCTGATATTTCATCTAAAATATGCATGGTTAAATAGATTGACTCAATTCAATTAATCGGTTAAATGATTTTAAAGCCCGGCCGGATTTTAATGATTCTCGGGCTTCAGCAAAAGCGGTTTTTAAATCTATATCTTTTGATACAGAAATGGCTAAAGCCGCATTTGCACATACCACATGTTGCTGTTCAGGTGTGGATTTATTTTGTAAAACATTCATAAAAATATCAGCGGCTTCCCTAACGGAATTACCACCAAAAATTGCTTCCGGTGAATGACGTTTGAGCCCAAAATCTTCAGGCTCTAAAACCCGATCTTCTTGATGGGTGACCACTTTTGCCGATTGGGTCAATGAAATTTCATCATAGCCATCTAAAGCATGTACAATCGCATACGCCTTATGGTTTTTCTGGTAGAGGTAGGAATACAAACGCAACAATTGCAAACTGTAAACCCCGACCAATTGTTTTTGTGGCTGACAAGGATTGACCATCGGCCCAAGCATATTAAAAAAGGTTTTTAAGGCGAGGGATTTTCTCACCGGTGCCACAGTTTTCATCGCCGGATGAAACAAAGGCGCATGCAAAATACAGATATTGGCTTTGTCCAAACAATGTTTATGAATCGACTCCTCTTGCTGAAATTTTAAACCCAAAAGCACAAGCACATTAGAAGAGCCACTTACAGATGAAACCCCATAATTACCGTGTTTGGCTACATGAACACCAGCACCTGCCGTTACAAATGCAGCTAAAGTGGAAATGTTAAAAGTGTTTTTAGAGTCACCTCCGGTGCCACACAAATCGATGGGGTCAAATTCTGAAAAGTCTAAAGCATGACACAGTTCCAATAAAGCTTGTCTAAAGCCTGTTAGCTCATCTAAAGTGATGTTTCGCATCATGAAAACCGTGAGAAAAGCCGCGATTTGAACTTCTGAAAAATCTTCGGTAGAGATTTGTTTTAAAATTTGTTTGGCTTCGTCTTTAGACAAAGTTTCATGAGCGATAAGTCTATTGAGAATGGTTTTCATATTTAAGAATTTAACCAGTTTTGAATTATGGTTTTACCATGTGGGGTCAACACCGACTCCGGATGATATTGAACAGCTTTAACATTGTAATGTTTATGTCGAAGTGACATAATATTTCCTTTATCATCTACAGATGTGGCTTCTAAAACCTCAGGTAAAGCATTTTGAACTACCCAAGAATGATAACGACCAACTTCTATTTCCTCTGGAAGGTTTTGATATAATACTTCATCTTTTACTGTAATTTTAATGGCCGTTGCAATGCCGTGGTAAACCGTTTTCAAATTCTCAAGTTGTCCACCAAAAACTTCCGTGATGGCTTGTTGACCTAAACAAACGCCTAAAATAGGTTTCGTCTTGTAATAAGTCTTAATAATAGATTTAAGCTGTCCGGCTTCATCCGGAATGCCAGGGCCTGGTGACAATAAAATTTTATCGTAATTCTTGACGGCTTCTAAATTGATACTTTTATTTCTGACAACGTCAACTTGTGCATCAAAGGCTTCGAGATAATGCACGAGATTGTATACAAAAGAATCGTAATTGTCTATAACTAATATTTTTTTCATTTATATTGACCTTTTATTAAGATTGATTTTCTGCATGGTTTATGGCTTTTGTGAGTGCTTTTAACTTATTATACACTTCTTGTAATTCATTTTTAGGTTTTGAGTCGGCTACAATCCCAGCGCCAGCTTGGTAAAACAAGTGATGGTTTTTACTCACAAAAGAGCGAATGATAATAGCGTGATTATAATTCCCCTTAAAGTCCATAAAGCCAATAGCTCCACCGTAAGCATTTCTATTGACGGTTTCATATTTTTCTATGAGTTTTAGCGCCATAGGTTTTGGGGCACCACTTAAAGTTCCTGCGGGAAAAGTGTCGGCCACTAAATCAAAACTTTGGACAGTATCGTCCAATTGAGCGGTCACTTTACTGACCAAATGAATCACATGAGAAAAAAACTGAATGTCTTTATAGGTTTGTACGCTTACCTCTTTACCATGTCTACTCAAATCATTTCTGGCTAAATCGACCAGCATGACGTGTTCGGCATTTTCTTTAGGGTCTGCGGCGAGTTCTTCAGCAATTTTTCGATCTTTCTCGTCGTTTCCGGTACGTTTAAAAGTACCGGCGATGGGATGAATTTCAGCCATTTGCTTATCAATAACCAATTGAGCTTCCGGAGAACTGCCAAATATTTTGAAGTTTCCATAATCAAAATAAAACAGGTAAGGCGATGGATTGATATGCCTTAAACTGCGATAGACTTCAAATTCATCGCCTTCAAACGCTTGTTCAAACCGACGTGACAAGACCAATTGAAACACATCTCCACGTTGACAATGCGCTTTGGCTTTCTTAACCATATCGATGTATTCATCATCTTCAAGACTGGAAATTGGTTCTGAAACTTTTGAAAAATGATATGTCGCTAAACTTTGATTTTGAAGTAATTGTAAAATATTTTGCTTTTGACTTTTACAATGTGGGCTAAGGTGTTCAAAAATGTAGACTTCATTATTAAAGTGGTTGATAGCAATAATGTTTTGATATACCGCATAGTACAAATCCGGAATATCTAAATCGCCCTCTTTTTTGGTGATATCTATTTCTTCAAAGTGAGAAACGGCGTCATAAGCCGTAAAACCAAAAAGACCGTTATAAATAAATTTAAAATCCAAATTATCTGTTATAAAACTCGCCTTAAAATCACTGATATGCGAGGTCAGGTTTTCGTTTGCGTTTAATTGAATCTCTTGCGTATGTCCGTCAGGATAAGATGTTGTCAATACATTATTTTGCAATTTGATTAAAGCTATAGGATTACAGCAGATATAAGAAAAACTGTTATCACTGGCATGATAGTCGCTACTTTCTAGTAAAATACTGTTAGGAAATTCATCGCGCAGTTTCAAATAAACACTCACTGGCGTTAGAACATCAGCTAGTTGTTGTTGATAAGAGGTTTTTAAAGTATATTTCATTGTCAATAAAATTCAAAAAAAAAGCCTGTCGTGAGGACAGGCTTAATATTTATAATAAAAGTAGCATCTCACGACATAAAAAATGTGTGTGACCACCACCAGTTTGTTTTATTATTAAAAATCATACCACAAATATAATTATGATTTTGAATTGTAGGCCATCAGAACTATTTTTTTTTAAAATAAATAATGTTAATTTATTTATGATGTTCAAAAACCTCTTAACTCAACTTTAACTAGACTTCATTTTACCAAAGAGAATTGATACAGTCCAAATACAAAACGAAAACATGAAGTATTTAACAGGCTGTTTACTGATTTTTTTAAATATTAATCTTATTGCTCAGAATTACAAGTCTAAAGCTGATATTTTAAATAAAAATGAAATTAATAATAGCTTTGAGCTTGATAAATATAAAATTACCGGAAGGTTAATCGACCAGGAACAAAAACAACCTCTTGAGTATGCTACAGTTGGAATATTTAAACCAGGTACTGAAACATTAGTCAAAAGTACTGTTACAGATTTTGATGGCAAATTTTCTGTAAAAATCATAGAAGGTATTTATGATATCAGGTTTGAATATATTTCATATGAGACCAAAACATTCAAGAAAATTAAAGTAAACGCTGATAAAGATTTAGGTGAAATAAGCTTAAAGTTTAAGGCAAGTGAATTAGACGAAGTCAATGTGATTTCCGAAACAACAAAATTAGATGTCAGGCTTGACAAAAAAATATATACCTTGGGTAAAGATCTTACGGTTGCTGGTGGAACCGTCACAGAAGCACTTGAAAATGTGCCCTCAGTAAGTGTTGATATCGAGGGCGGAATTAGTTTAAGAGGTAATGAAAATGTTAGAATATTAATTAATGGAAAGCCATCTGCTCTGGCTGGCTTTGGAAATACAGATGTCTTACAGCAACTTCCCGCAGATGCCATAGAAAAAGTAGAAGTGATTACAAGCCCTTCTGCACGTTATGATGCTCAAGGTACAGCCGGTATTATAAACATTGTGCTTAAACGTGATAAAACTTTAGGCTTTAATGGTTCTGTAAGACTTCAAACTGGAACACCGTTAAACAATCGCGCCGCAGCAAATCTTAACTGGAGAACAGAACAATTTAATTTCTTTGGCAATATCGGCTACTCACATAGAAAACCGCCTGGTAATGCATCATTTGAAAGTAATTTTAGCAACGATAATCCAGATAGAGAGTTTGACCGAGTAATTGAAGACCGTTCATATAATAGAAATAGAAAAGACTTTAATTTCAATATAGGTGCGACATATTTTTTTGATTATAATACTTCAATCACAGCAAGTTATTTTGGAAGAACCGGAGAAGACGACGATCTGACCAATAATTTTACATCGACATTTAATGAAGGGGAATTTATCAATGAGAGGTTAAGGCAAGAAAAAGAAATTGAAGATGAAGAATCTTATCAAGTTTCTCTTAACTTCAATAAAAAATTTGATAATGACGGGCATGAATTGGATACGGAATTTCAATACTCTGAAGACAGTGAATACGCTCCTACTATTATTACTGAAGATGTTATTAACGGTGAAGATCAATTTATTCCTGATGAATCCGTCATAGAAAGGGAAGATCAAACTGAATATTTACTTCAAGCAGATTATGTAAGACCTATGGGCGAATCTCAATTTGAAGCTGGATTCAGAATTAATCTTGAAAACAACAAAGAGCCGTTTTTTAGAGAATTTGAAACCGAAGAAAACGAGGTTCAAGTTGATACAGTATTAACTAACGATTTTGAATTTGATGAAAATGTTTATGCTGTATACGCTCAATACGGCGATAAGTTTGGGGATTTTTCCTTTCTGTTAGGACTAAGGTATGAATATACACAACTTCAGGGTAAAACGACTTCAGACTTTGATTTGAGTGTTTTTGAAGAATTATTAGGGGAAGATGTCGATTTAAATTTTGACAATAAGTTTGATGGTTTATTTCCTACTTTAAATTTAATTTATGAACTAGGCGAAGATGAAAATTTTACGCTAGGTTACAATAGAAGAATTAATAGACCAAGAGGTTGGTATCTCAATCCTACTCCATCATTATCCAGTAGAACCAATATTTTTCAAGGCAACCCTAGTCTGAGACCCGCTTTTGCAAACGCAGTAGATTTAGGATATTTAAAACGATGGGATGAAAAATTTACACTAACTACCTCAGTCTATTATCAGAGAGAAACCGATGCCTTTGAGCGGATAGATGAAGAGGTTGGCACAACAGCAGATGGTCTTGTGATTATTAGATCTATACCTATAAACCTCTCTACTAATCAAAGAATGGGATTTGAAGTTGGTGCGCTTTATAATGCAACAGAATGGTTAAATATCAATTGGAGTGTGAATGGATTCAGGTTTGAAACGGACGGATTTTTTAACGGACAAGATTTTGGCGTTACCAATAACAGTATTACTTCCAGATTTAGCGCAAAGGTGGAATTACCTTATAAAATCCAATGGCAAACTAATGTCAATTATCAAGGGCCATTTGAAAATGCCCAAACCAAAACAAAATCTATTACGAGTGTTAACCTGGCCTTGAGTAAAGATATTTTAAATGATAATGCGACAATATCTGTTAATGTTAGGGATTTATTTAATAGTAGAATTAGAGATCGTATTACAACAGCTCCTACATTTACTCGTGAGAGTAATTTTCAGTGGCGAGAGCGACAAATTTCAGCTACTTTTATATACCGCTTTAACCAAAATAAAGAACGTAATGAAGGGCAAAGAGACGGAGATTACGGTGGTGATGGTGGATATTAGTCTAGCTTATGTTATTTTATGTAAATCGATAAAATAAAATAATAATTTTATAAAATTAATTATTGCCGTTATACATTGATTTAATAATTCCATCTGATAAGCCAATTTTAGGGACGTGAACGTTTCTAGCTTTACTGTATTTCATAGCCGTAAGATAAATCTCTGTTGCCGGCACAATCACATCTGCTCTATCTTGATTCATATTTAACTGAGCTATACGTTCTTCATAAGTTAAAGAATTAAGCAGTTGAAAATAAGAACTCAAATAGAAAAAGGATAAAGGCTTACCTGTCTTTTTTGCACTGGCTTTAAATATGTGATTAATATTTCCGCCGGATCCTATCATTTCTATTTTAGGAAACTGTTTTGTGCTTTGTTTAATCCAATTTCTAAATTCTTCCCAATCATTTTCTGACACAAGATTATTAAGTAATCTCACCGTTCCGAGATTAAAAGATTTAGAGATAACGGTATGTCCATTAGAATAGATGGTAATTTCTGTAGAGCCACCACCGACATCAACATAAATATAAGATTTTTCGGTCTGAATCAGTTCGTGAAGATCGGTAGCCGCAATGATAGCAGCCTCGTCGTTTCCATCTATAATTTCTATATCTATATCGGTGTCTTTTTTGATGTCTTCAACTAAAGTTCTGGAGTTTTTGGCATCGCGCATAGCTGATGTTGCGCACGCCCGGTATTTTTCAACCTTATGACAATTCATCAACAATTGAAAGGCTTTCAGGGTTTGTTTCATTCTAGACAAATTGTAATCTGATATATAATCGTTAACAAACACATCCTGTCCTAAACGGATAGGCACTCTCACCAGCGAGGTTTTTTTGAATGTAACTGGCTTGTTGTCTGGTTCTGTTATCGTTGAGATCAATAACCTCACAGCGTTCGAACCGATATCTATGGCAGCGTATTTTTTAATACTGAGCACTAATTATTTGGTTTTGAATTAAGCTTATTTTTATAATAATCATACATTTTAAACTGACTTCTGTAGGCCTCTTTATCATTTCTTTCATATTCATTTTTATCATGTGACGCCAGGTTACGAGCTTTCACATTATCTTTCCAACAAATATTAAACGTATTTATCAATTCTGTTTTAATATTTTCGTCGTAGATCGGGCAAGTAATCTCAACGCGGTGATCAAGATTTCTGGTCATTAAATCTGCTGAGGAAATGTAAACATCAGTTTTGTCGGGTGTTTTAAAAATATACAGTCGAGGATGCTCTAAAAATTTATCAACGATACTAATGGCCTTGATGTTTTCACTCATACCTTTTACCTCAGGTATCAAGCAGCAAATTCCTCTCACTATCAATTTGATTTTTACACCTGCACGGCTGGCTTCGTAAAGTTTACTTATCATTAAATAATCTGATAGACTATTCATTTTCAACATCATACCACATTCTTTTCCTGCTTTAACTAACTTGATTTGTTCATCTATTTTCTTGTAGAAAAAATTTCTTGTGTAATGTGGTGAAACGATGAGGTGTTTGTAATTCTTGATTTTATAATTGACTTCAAAAAAGTCAAAGACTTTGTTGATATCTTTTAAAATACCGCTATGGCTGGTAAATAAAGTATAAT
This sequence comes from Mesohalobacter halotolerans, assembly GCF_006120725.1. Classification (GTDB taxonomy): domain Bacteria; phylum Bacteroidota; class Bacteroidia; order Flavobacteriales; family Flavobacteriaceae; genus Psychroflexus; species Psychroflexus halotolerans. Next base: position 42,856 of record NZ_SWMU01000005.1, on the reverse strand, counting down.
CTGTATAAATTTTAGCTGTATTTTCATTAAAGTTACCGGTACTTATAAAGCCGTATCGTTTTACTTTACCATGTTCTATACGGTCGATCACGCAAGATTTAGCATGCACTTTTAAGCCTGTAACTCCAAAGATAATTTTAACACCTTCACGCTGCATTTTCTCTGAGTATTTCACATTGTTGGCCTCGTCAAATCGAGCTTGTAATTCTATGGAAACAGTAACTTGCTTCCCGTTTTTAGCCGCATTGATTAGTGAACTGGCAATATGAGAAACATCAGCTAATCTGTAAATGGTAATTTTTATAGATTTTACATTGGGATCTAGAGCAGCTTCTCGCAAAAATTTTACAGTGTAAGAAAAGGTTTGGTATGGGGCAAATTGTAAGTAATCTTTTTCAGCAATTTTTTTAAACAAGCTCCCTTGTAGCTTTAATCCAGGTACAGGTAGAGGTTCAATTTTTTCGTACAACAAATGCTTAGCACCCAAGTCGGGAAATTTCATGTAGTCTCTTCGGTTGTGATAGCGTCCACCTGGAATTAAACTGTCTGTATTGTCTATGCCAAGTTTGAGCAACAAAAAATCTAAAGTGTCCTGATCTATCGTTTTATCGTAAACAAAGCGTACTGGATCACCTTCTCGACGATCTTTAACACTGCTCATGAGTTTTTCAATATAACTTTTACCTAAATCACCTTCTAGATCCAATTCAGCATCTCGCGTTATTTTAATCATATGAGCCGAAATGCTTTCGTATTCAAAAATGTTAAAAATAACATCAAGGTTGTATCGAATTAAATCATCTAACAATATCACATATTGGTTATCGCCCTCAGCTGGTAAAACCACAAAACGATTCAAACTCGTTGGGATTTGAACCAACGTATATCGGTTTTTAAGGCTGCCATCTGGAAGTTTCTGGACAAGTTTTACCGCTAGATATGCTGCAGAATCTTTAAGATTAGGCACCTTCTCAATGTCGTTTAGCATTATTGTCACTAAAGCGGGACTGACTTTTTCTAAAAAATACCGCTTTAAAAAAGCCTGGTGTTGAACGCCAACTTGGGTTTCGTCGACAATATGGATATTATGATCTTGCAATTTGTTTTGAATTTCACTTAATATCTCAAGACTTTCGGTTTGGTGTTTAATCACAATTTGGGTGATTTCTTTGAGTAATCTTGAAGCTTTATAACCACCGAGTACTTTCTTACCCGCTTTACCAGCCATATCTATACGCTTAATGGTAGCATAACGCACTCTGAAAAACTCGTCTAAATTGTTAGAAAATATACCGAGAAATCGCAATCGCTCGAGTAATGGTACATTAGGGTCTGAAGCCTCTTGTAAAACTCTGGCATTAAAAGCTAACCAACTTAGTTCTCGATTGTGAAACTGGTCTTGAGACATTACCGTAAATTTTTAGGAAATAAATGTAATATTGTTTTACCAGATGCCAAATCTTTCCAAGATGAATTTTTGAAATGCATCATGACTAAACCAGAAGTCGGTAAGTTATCAAAATACTGATCACCAAGTGCATTGGCAAGATTAGTAAACGCTGGATTATGACCAAACAACATAAGGTTATCTAAAGAATCATCTACAGTATAAAGGAATGCCTTTAAACTCGACTCATCAAAAGTATATAAATCAGATTCTATATGCAGATGTGTTTCTGGAATTCCCAGTTGTTTTAAAAAGTGCTTTGCGGTGCTTTCTGCCCGTTCTGCATAGCTGGATTTAAAGACAAAATCTTTATCTAAACAATGTTTAAAAGCTGAAGCGACATGCTCAATATCTTTATAAGCGCGCTTTTTTAAAAGCCGTTCATCATCTGGCAAATTATCTTTCCAGGATGATTTTCCGTGTCGCATTAATACTAAAGTTTTGGACATAATTTATGGTGCTAATCGTTTTATATTCCAGTCTAAATTGTCGAGTTGGTAAAGAAATCTATCGTGTAAACGGTTGGGACGACCTTGCCAAAATTCAAAAGATACCGGCTCAACACAAAATCCACCCCAGTCTTTGGGTTTTTCAACAGATTTGTCAGCGTATTTTTGCTCTAAATTTTTGAGTCTGTCTTCTAACACTTTTCGATTTTCAATCTCTTGACTTTGTGGAGAAACCAAGGCGCCTAACTGACTGCCTTTAGGACGGGATTGAAAATAACGTATGGAGGCTTCTTCTGTTATTTTTTCAGCTTTACCTTTGATGATAATTTGACGTTCGGCATGTGGCCAAAAAAACGACAAACATACATTAGGGTTGTTTAAAATGGCTCGCCCTTTTTCGCTTCCGTAGTTGGTATAAAACACAAAGCCATTTTCATCATAAGATTTGAGTAAAACTACTCTAGATTTTGGAAAACCGTCTTGACCAATCGTGCTGATGGTCATCGCATTGGCTTCATCTACATTTCCCGCTTCATCGACTTCCACAAACCACTTTCTGAATTGTTGAAATGGGTTCTGTTCTAATTCAGAACGAATCAAGGCTGATTTATTATAGGATTTTCGGTAGTTTTCTAAATTGTTTGGCATACTTTATAAAATTGAACTAAAGTCTTAAAATTAGTGTTTTTGAATTTATTGATTTCGATTAAGTTTTGATGGATTTTGCCGAGTATCAAATACATCACTTATTTTTATGAATTTATTATTTAAATCAACATGATAAATGATCTTATAATTTTTATAAATTAAATATCTGTAATTAAATTTTCTATGAGAAAGTAATTCTTCTTCTTGTCCGATAAGTGGAAGTTTAATGAGTTTTTCTGTTTCTTTGATAATGCCAATAGCTATTTTTTTGGCTATCTCAATACTCGCTTCTTTTACGTAGTAATCATAAATTTTATCAAGTTCGTTTTCAGCTAACTCAGACCATACGACTCTCATTTTTTAATCGTATTTAGCTTGAAGTTGAGAGCTGTATTTGAAGCGATTATTTTTAAAATCTGATTCAGATTGTGCTATTCTGCTTTCCAACTCTTCTTGAGTCATGGGCTCAAAAACTGGAGTGCCACTTTTTTCATTTAGTAGAATTTTTTCTAACTTAGATATAGTTTCAGCACTTTGGAGTTGCAAAAACTCTTGTATAAATTCAATTTTACGAGCTTCTAAATTCATGGTCTTAGACTTTTATCAAATATACAAAAAATTTCGGCTTATTTTTATTGAGTATTTTGGAATGCGTATTTTTAAATCAATTCTACAACCCATAATTAACCAAAACTTTGAAATAAAATTGACGTGGCATACCCGGATAAAAATATCGGGGTTCCGAACCACCAAATCCAACGGCATTGGGCAACACACTGGCAGCATAATCTTTATCTAGAGCATTATTAACTCCAAAACTCATTTGAGATGACGTATTAAACCATTGGACCCGGCGACTCAAGTTCAAATTTAAAAGTTCATAGCTTTCGGTGTAAAGTGTATTGGCATCATCTAACGGCATTCGTCCAACCCACTCAGTATCTAGCCTAAACGACCAATCGTTTTGATAAATCAGCTGAAACCCAAAATTCAAATCGTATTCGGGTATAGCCGGGATTTGGTTGCCTGAAAAGTCATTGTCATTATCTTTAAAGTCTGTAAATTCAAAATCGTTTAAAACCACATTAACAAAGCCTTTGAAAATTAAATTTTCAGATAAAGGCTTTTTAAAATTCGCTGAAAATTCTATACCTGTATGCTGGGTTTGTCCGGCATTAATACCCACAAAACGGTCTTCTTCAACACGTCTGGCCACAATTAAATCTTCAACATACATTCTAAAAATAGTCAATTGAATATCAAAAGTTTTTTGGTTAGACACCCATCGGCTTCCTAACTCGACATTATGTCCAAAAGAAGGTTGAAGGTTTGCATTAAAAAACCCTTCATCATCAAGGCTTTCATCAATGCTTGGCGTGGCGGTACCCATACTGTAATTGGCAAACACATTAAAATTTTCCTTAAGATTATAAGAGAAATTGAGATTAGGCAGCAATTTAGGCTCGTATTGCAAATCGCCACTTTGGTTTAAACCATCGTTAAGAAATTGATCATCGGTTTTGTAATGGGCAAAGTTGAGATTTAAACCTGCTGCAACCTCAAAGGTTTCATCAAAATTATAACTGGCCGTCATAAAAGCATTAAAGCGCATACGGTTTTGATCAAATGCATTGACCAAAGCACCTTGGATGCTTCTGCGCTCAGGAGTATTTCGAAAAAGATTATCAAAATTTTGAGCTTCATACCAATCGGTTTGCCATTCAAATCCGATTTGAGTTACTAAGGGTTTGGCATTCCATAGAAAATTGTGTTGCAATCGACTTCGCAAACTGAGCCCCATTTCTTTTTCATCCAATATATCAAAAGGTCTTGGCTCGAAGGCATCGCGAACATTAAATGCAATTGAAGTTATCCATTGGTTAGAATTGTTAAACTTATGACTTAAAGTTGAGGCTAAGAACAATTTGTCATAGGATTCAAAACCAGCTGCGGCATTCCAGTTATCTGCGGCTTTTTGAGGATTATTTTCAAAATCTGTCAATGATAAAGAACTTGGAATAAAGGCTTTAAGCCGAGTAAATAGCAACAAATTCTGCCATTGCCAGGACGAATTTATATCTGTAGTAGATAACAGCGTAAAATTTTGTCTTTCGTAATCGGCATTATCTCTATATTCATGCGACTGAATGTGATTGGCATAAGCTTGTATTTGCGTTTGCCCTAAATTTTCAGCGATATTAAAACCCAGTTGATAACGGTCATAACTTCCTACTCCTGTCATTGCGCCGACAGTGTTTTCTTTGCTTTGGGTTTTTAAAATGATATTGCCACCCAAATTAGCGCCCAAAATTGAAGATTTTGGACCCTTGATAACGCTGAGCTGTCCCAAACTATTCAAATCAATATCGTCAATTACTGATATCCCATTGGCATTGGTCAGAGGAACATCGTTGATGTAAAGTTTGAGCCTATTTGTAGAAAATTGTGATCGCGCTCCAATCCCACGAATGGTAATCCGATTGGTATTTAAAGCCCCTTGTTGCATCAACACGCCGGGGATTTGATTTAAAATGGGGGTTATGATGACTGAATTGTTAGACTGAATATCTTTTGAAGACACTGAAGTCGTGATAAAGTTTGAAAGTTGAGATGTTTTTGTTTTTAAGGTCACGGTTTCAAGTTGTGTAGTATCAGAAACCTTGTCTTGTGAAAAAGCATGAAAAAACGATAAAAGGACTAAAAAACCAGTAAATAATTTCAATATATTGTATTTTTCCACAAATCTAAGATTTTATATGATGGTAAAAATTAGGCTTTTTCTTTTACTTACAACATTATTACTACTCTACTCTTGTGACAACACAAAATCAAAAAAGTTTGATTATAAAATCCGGTTTGAATATTCCAAAGGTCAAGAAACCGCTACCTACGATGAAATGATAGCCTTCTACAAATCTGCAGAAGAAAATTCGGCTAATGTCAAGCTACAAACCTTCGGTCAAACCGATATCGGTTTACCACTATATTTGGTCACATATAAATCGCCAAAAGCTGATGACAATGCTTTGCATCTTTTAATCAATAACGGCATTCATCCCGGTGAACCCGATGGAATTGATGCCAGTATGTTGCTATTGCGGGATATCATCAATAAAAAAAATGATTTCTCTGACAACGTAATTCTTCACCTTATTCCAGCTTATAATCTCGGTGGGATGCTCAACCGCAACAGCACGACGAGAGCCAATCAAAACGGCCCAAAAGCTTATGGCTTTCGCGGGAATGCCAAAAATTATGATTTGAATCGGGATTTTATCAAAATGAACACTAAAAATATGGAAGCTTTTGCTAAAATTTATCATTCCATCAATCCCGATGTGTATGTTGAAACCCATGTGAGCAATGGCGCTGATTATCAATATACTTTAACCCACTTATTAACGCAACACAACCGACTCGGGCACAGCTTAGGTAATTTTATTGAAAATGATTTTAAACCAAACTTAGAACAAAATCTAAACGATAAAAAACTACTTATTACACCCTATGTCAATGTATTTGGACGAACACCTGAAGCGGGTTTTAGTCAGTTTTTAGATTCACCGCGATACTCAACAGGTTACACGAGTTTGTGGAATACTTTAGGATTGATGATAGAAACTCACATGCTTAAACCTTACGATGAACGCGTTTATAAAACAAAATCAATGTTGGAAAGTATTATTGAACTATCGTCAATTCATGAAGACAACATCAAATTATCTAGGCAAAACAATTTTAAAAACTTCAAAAAAGATGAATTTTATAAATTTAATTATGTAGTCGATTCTACGCAATTTGAAATTTTAGATTTTAAAGGTTTTGAAGCCGAATACATCAACAGTGAGATTACGAATCAAAAACGTCTAAAATACGACACGACACAGCCTTTTGTAAAACCCGTTAAATATTTCAATCACTACAAAGCTCTAGATTCCATTCGAATTCCGGATTATTACATAGTCAAATCAGCATGGACAAAAATTATTGAGAAACTCAACATCAACCAAGTAAAAATGCAACAACTTAAGAAAGACACTTTAATAAAGGTTGATTGCTACCGCATAAAAGATTATAAAACTGTCAATTCGCCTTATGAAGGCCATTATTTGCATTACAAAACCAAAGTAACAACTGTAAAAGATTCTGTTGATTTAAAAAAAGGCGACTGGCTAGTTCCAACTCATCAAAGCGCTAGAAAATACGTGATTGAAGTTTTAGAACCAGAATTAAAAGACTCGTTTTTCAATTGGAATTTCTTCGATTCGATTTTACAACGTAAAGAAGGCTTTTCGGCTTATGTATTTGAAGATTATGCTGAGGAATTTTTAAAAAATAACCCTGATGTCAAACTGGATTTTATCATGAAAAAAGCAAGCGATGAAAATTTTAGAAATAACGCTTATGCCCAACTTAATTGGCTATACCAACAAAGTCCACTATATGAAAAAGCCCATTTAAGATACCCGATCTTTCGGGTGTTTGATTAAATATTCTGAAGGGAACAATAGTTTGATGTTTTCATAAGATTTATGCAGGGCTTTTTGAGATTTTTCAAAATTTTTCCATTTGACTTTTTTGATGCCTTCTGAGGTTTCAGGGACTAATTCACCATTATAGTTTGAAAACATCTCATACCAATAGGTTTCTTTGAGCTTGTATTTACCATTGCGTTTTAAGATATGGTATGTGGTATCAATAAAGCGCTTAATTTCTAAATTTTCAACCCCAGTTTCTTCCCAGACTTCTCTTATGGCCGCATCCTCAAGGCTTTCGCCTTTGTCCACTTTCCCTTTTGGTAAATCCCATCGGCCTTTCCTGTAAATAAATAATATCTCTTTTTTAGGATTAAATACCATTCCGCCAGCTGCTGTGATCAATTTCAATTTTTTTTTCAAATGCTTCAATAACTTTTCCTCTTTTTTGTGATACAGATTGACGTAGTAGATTTTTTTATTGACGATATCTTGAATAAGTTTTTCAATGTCAACATGTTTTATAGGAAAAGAAGTATATTTTGTGCCAACTTTCTTTTGCGTTGACAAAATTATTGGCACATCATTGACAAAAACTTTATACATTTGCACTTATGATTTTAGATGACAATACAGCCCAAGAAACTGCAGAATTACTTTTACAAATAAACGCAATAAAATTGAAACCACAAGACCCCTTTACATGGTCTAGCGGTATAAAGTCTCCAATTTATTGTGACAACCGAATCGTTTTGTCCTATCCGCCAATTCGTAACTACATCAAGGGTGAAATGGCTAAACAAGTTGAACAACTTTACGGCAAACCCGATATCATAGCCGGTGTGGCCACAGGTGCTATTGGCATTGGGGCTTTAGTCGCAGATGCTTTGAGCTTACCATTTGTGTATGTGCGACCTCAACCTAAGTCTCACGGACGTCAAAACCAAATTGAAGGCCAACTCGAACCCCATCAAAATGTTGTTGTTATCGAAGATTTAATCAGTACAGGACAAAGCAGTTTAAACGCTGTAAAAGCCCTAAAAAATGAAGCTCAAGCCAATATCAAAGGACTGCTTGCTATATTTTCATATGGCTTTGATGAAGCCGTCAAAAACTTTGAGGATGCTAAAATTCAATTGAATACTTTAAGTAATTATGAGCATTTGATTCAAAAAGCATTTGATACCAGATACTTAAATCGGGATGAACTTAACCTCTTAAAAACATGGCATTTGAATCCCAAAGCATGGGAATCAAGTAATTAATCTTAAACAAACTTATGAATTTAGAAACTCCAAAAATCACCATCAATAAATCTCAAAAAGAACTTTTTACTTACCTGTCTAAAGCTGACAACTATCTTAACATCATGCCTGATGGTGTAGAAAAATTTGAGGTTTTAACCGAAGATAGCTTTTTATTTCAACTCAAAGGTATGCCGGTTATTCAGTTAGCCTTCAAGGAAAAAGAAGAATTTGGTAGAATAGTCTTAGTGGCTGATGGTGGCAAATTTCCTTTCAGCCTAACGGCACATTTTGACGCCGTAAGCGACGATAAAACTGCATTTCAATTGAAATTTGAAGGAGAATTTAACGCCATGATGGCCATGATGATCAAATCGCCGATCAACAAATTTATTCATGCTTTATCTGAAAATTTCAATAAGATCATGGCTTAAATTTACAATAAAGCTCAAAATACGTCATTGCGAGGAGGAACGACGAAGCAATCTTTTGAATAGAATACCCTACTCATTTTTCAACACCCACCTCAAACTCAAAGCCACACAAATGTTCAAGTTATGATCAATACTGTTGGCTGATTTCTTTATGGTTAAAGTAAGATTGCTTTCGGGATTTGAATTCAACACACAATTTACCATCTAATTGAACATCCGTAATCTTACCGGTATGCGACTCTCCACTGGCTAGTGTAAATATTGAATCCCTCTCAAAGTTATATAAATTTTGCTTGTAAGTATTGATAATATGTTGTGGTGAATATGTTTTTAATGCCTCGGGAATAGTTTCCAATTCTTCAATAAGGGCTTGAAGCAATTGATGACGATCAACAGACTCTTGGATTATATTTTTTAATGAAGAGGCTTGTGGCAAATTTTCAAAATAACTTTGATTGACATTTAACCCGACTCCAACATAACTGGATTTAATCAAATTTTTGTTTAAGGTGTTTTCGATTAAAATGCCACAAATTTTAAACTGGTCTGACAAAATGTCGTTAGGCCATTTAAACCTTATATTTGGGATATTGTTAGATTTCAATACTTTTAAAATTCGTAAGCAAACCATAGCATTGAGAACAAATTGATTTTCAATCTCAAGGTCTAAGTCGTTAAAAACGACTGTAAACATAAGGTTTTCAGACCTTGAACTTTGCCATTGGCTGTTGAGCTGACCACGACCTTCAGTTTGAAATTCTGCAGAAACACAAAAAGCGTTTTCTGTTTTGTCTTTATTTAAAACCTTTGCTAAAGCATTTGTAGAGGTTGTGGCATCAACTTTGACAATATTCATATAAATTGATTTAGGAGCAAATTTAAACAAGAATGCTACATAATCATCATTGAATAATGTTTTGTTAAGTCAAGACAATTTTCGTTAAAAAAACTTATTTTTGTATCAACAAAATTTAAAATATAGCATTGACAAACGACAATAACCAGCTCATAACATTAATTATTGAAGGAATTGAGAATGTAAAAGGTGATGATATACAGTTATTAGACTTGAGAGATATCGACAATAATGTTTGTGATTATTTCGTCCTTTGCACAGGTAGTTCAAATACACAAGTTGATGCCATAGTTAATTCCGTTCAAAAACATGTGAGTAAAAACCTGAAAGACAAACCCTGGCATATAGAAGGTCATGGCAATTCTCAATGGGTTTTGATGGACTACGTTAATATTGTCGTTCACGTTTTTCAACATCAAGCTAGAGAATTTTACGATTTAGAAGGTTTATGGGGTGATGCAAAAATCACCCAAATTGAGACTAATTATTAATTTTAGATGAAGAAGTAGATGGCTAATAAAACATCAAATACACCCCCAAAGAACAGGACCCCAAAAAATTCGAAAAAACCAAATCCTAAAAAACCGGGATACAATCTGTATGTCATTATTGGTATTGTCGTCCTATTTTTTGGACTCCAATTTTTTGTAGGAAATGGTTTTGGAAGTGGCGCTAAAGATATCAGTATTGCACAATTTGAGAGTTACCTCAAAGATGGCGATTTTAAAAAAGTGGTCATTATAAAAAATGCCGGAAGAGCTGAAGTTTATCTCTCTAATGAAGCAAAATCTCAACCAGAACACAAAGGTAAGAGCAACGATAATGTTTTTCCCGGTGCCAATTCGCCGGATTATCAATTTGAATTCGGAGACTTGCAACTCTTTGAAAAAAATGTCAAAGACATTAAAGATGAATACAACTTAGAAACCGAAGTCAACTTCGATAAAGAAGATACCCTGTTTAGCGATATATTGATAACTCTACTCCCTTTTGTACTCATTATAGGAATATGGATTTTTATTATGAGAAGAATGAGTGGTGGCGCTGGTGGTGGTCCAGGTGGGCAAATCTTTAATATTGGTAAATCCAAAGCCAAATTATTTGACGAAAAAACAGACATCAAAACCTCATTTAAAGATGTCGCTGGACTTGAAGGCGCTAAAGAAGAAGTTCAAGAAATTGTAGATTTCTTGAAATTTCCTGAAAAATATACCAACCTCGGTGGTAAAATTCCTAAGGGGGCTTTACTTGTTGGTCCTCCTGGAACTGGTAAAACCTTACTAGCACGAGCAGTCGCCGGTGAAGCTAATGTCCCATTTTTCTCCTTATCGGGTTCTGATTTTGTTGAAATGTTTGTCGGTGTTGGTGCTTCTCGTGTAAGAGATTTATTTAAACAAGCCAAAGAGAAATCCCCATCTATTATTTTTATAGATGAAATAGACGCTATAGGTCGATCTCGAGGAAAAAGTAACTTTTCGGGTTCCAATGATGAACGTGAAAATACTTTAAATCAGCTATTAACAGAAATGGATGGTTTTGGCAATAATGCTAATGTCATTGTTTTAGCTGCAACCAACCGTGCCGATGTTTTAGATAAAGCATTAATGAGAGCTGGAAGATTTGACCGACAAATTTATGTAGACTTACCTGATATCAGAGAGCGAAAAGAAATTTTTGAAGTTCACTTAAGACCGCTAAAGAAAATAGGTAGCGACATAGATACTGAATTTTTAGCGAAACAAACTCCAGGATTTTCCGGAGCCGATATAGCCAATGTGTGTAATGAATCAGCTTTAATTGCTGCAAGAAAAGGAAATAAACAAGTTACCCGACAAGACTTCCTAGATGCCGTAGACCGAATAATAGGTGGGCTCGAAAAGAAAAATAAAATCATGACCCTCGAAGAAAAGAAAGCTATTGCCTACCACGAGGCGGGTCATGCTACTGTGAGTTGGCTACTTGAACATGCCGCGCCCCTTGTTAAGGTGACTATTGTCCCAAGAGGGCAGTCGCTTGGTGCTGCTTGGTACTTACCTGAAGAAAGACTAATCGTAAGAACCGAACAAATGCTAGACGAGATGTGTGCAGCCATGGGTGGTCGTGCAGCTGAAAAAATCATTTTTAACAAAATTTCAACTGGTGCTTTAAGCGACCTGGAAAAAGTGACCAAACAAGCTAAAGCAATGGTGACTATTTATGGCCTAAACGATAAAGTTGGAAATTTAACTTATTACGATTCTTCTGGTCAGGCCGACTATAATTTTACAAAACCATACAGTGAAAAAACCTCTGAAATTATTGATAAGGAAATCTCTAAAATGATTGAAAAACAATACCAGAGAGCCTTATATATCCTTCAAAAAAATAAAGATAAATTAGAAAAATTGGCCAATTTACTCTTTGAAAAAGAAGTAATTTTCAAGGACGATATGGAAGATATTTTTGGCAAAAGACCTTTCAAAAAACCTGAAATGATAACGCCAAAGCATAAACAAAACGGTCAAGATAAATCTGAAAATAAAAAATCTTTAGACAATCATTCAGAAAATAATTCGGACCCCAAAAAATCATCTGCAAATACCGATGAAAATTCTGTTGTAAAGTCTGATGATAATTCTGATAAACCAAAAGACAAAGAAATACCCAAAAAGAATTGATTGAAGTAAAAGATTTATGAACTTTTTAAAACGTCTATTAGGGCTTAAACCAAAAGCATCAGCCGACAAAGAAGCTGATAATAATAAGTTTATGCCTAACACAAAACCACCTATAGACGAACTATTCATGATTAACTTTAAAAAAAATGGCGGAAAATTTATCTATTGTGAAAACAAGTCAGAACTACTGGATAACTTTAATGCCATTTTAAAAGAAAATGATTGGCTAGCCCAATCGGTTTACTCTCATCAAATTGATCAAGATCAAACCTACTTAAAAGATCTTGACCTTGAATTTACTTCTGAGAAAAATGCGGAAATCTTAGTAAGCAATTGTGAATATTTGATAGCTAATACCGGAGCAATAATGGTTTGTGCTAAACAAATTGGAGAAGGTAAGCTTGTCTATTTACCCCATAATTTTATTGTATATGCTACCACAAGCCAACTTTTGGAAAGTCTTGGTGAAGGGCTTCAATCGATTAAGAAAAAACACCTGTCTGGAATTCCGGCAAGCATCACAACTTTAAAAACATTTGAAGAAAAAACCGATTCTGACTTCTTAAGTTACGGGAGCACACAAAAAAACTTATATTTGTTGCTCTTAGAAGATTTGTAACTTAATGAATGAACTTTTTACCAGAATTGTATCCGGGGTTATTTATGCCGCTGCTATCATTTTAGCTTTATGGTCTGGTAAATTAGCTACAAATATTTTATTTATAATTTTTGGATTGATTTGTCTTTTTGAGCTTCAAAATTTACTCAATTTTAAAAATTATGTTTCATATTTTGTCTTTCCAATAGCCTTGATTTTTTTTAATTATTTTAATGTTAATGATGAAATTACTTTTTTGTTTATCATCGCCTGTTTATTTGTGAAATTGTTACTCCTTAGAGATTTATTTTCGCTTAAGGGAAGAAATGCGTTTAGACAGAAAAAACATTTGATTACTTTAATGTATATTGTACCTTCAATGGTGTTTTTGACCCTTATACCAAAGTTGTATCCTGACTACAATACTTATATTTTACTATATGTTTTTATATTAATGTGGATAAATGACTCATTCGCATTTTTAATTGGTAAACACTTTGGAAAACAAAAATTATTTGCAAAAATATCTCCCAAAAAAACAGTTGAGGGATTTTTGGCAGGTTTTACATTTACAATCATTGGCGGTATTTTGATAAGTTATTTTAATCAAACCCTAAGCTTTTACAACTGGGTTGTCGTTGGCATATTAGTTTCTGTCTTTGGGAATTTAGGCGATTTAGTACAGTCGAAATTTAAACGAAAAGCCTTGGTAAAAGACAGTGGAAAAATCATGCCTGGTCACGGCGGTGTTTTTGATCGTATGGATAGTATCATTTTTTCAAGTACATTTGTATTTGGTTTTTTATTTGTAATTAATCATGTTTCATAGAGAAGGTCAACAAATTTTAGTCATCGCTTTAATCTCAATTATAGCCATTAATTTACTCAGCGTTAACTTTATCAAAATCAATGTTTTACAATACATTATTTTTGGTGTTACGCTTATCATTTTCATATTAATTGCTCAATTTTTTAGAAATCCTAAACGGAATTTTGACCGTAAAAGCAACAAAGCTTTTGCCCCGGTCGATGGCAAAGTGGTGGTGATAGAGGAAGTATTTGAAGATGAAATCTTAAATGCTAAATGTATTCAAGTTTCTATTTTTATGTCACCACTCAACGTCCATGTGACAAGGTATCCATTGACTGGCGAAATTTATTATAGCAAATACCACAAAGGAAAATATTTGGTCGCTTGGCATCCGAAATCTAGTACCGAAAATGAAAGAACGACTGTGGCACTAAAAACAGAAAAATTTGGTGATATCGCCTATCGCCAAATTGCAGGTGCTGTTGCCAGAAGAATCGTAAACTATGCCAAAACCGGTGGTAAAGCCATTCAATGTGAAGACTCTGGTTTTATAAAATTTGGATCCCGAGTTGATCTCTTTTTGCCTCTAACATCAACAATTGAAGTTGAAATTAATCAAACAGTCAAAGGGGGTTTAACGCCAATCGCCTCAATCAATTAATATGGATTTGAGTAAGTTAAAAGGAAAAGAAGTAGAACTTGCCTTTCACAAGGCATACAAGGCGGTGAGTGAAACTCAGCATAGATTTAAACAAGATACATTGCTTTACTTTTATGCCTATTACAAGCATGCGACTAAAGAATTTAATATAGAACTCAAACATCATCCACACAATGGTGCACAATTGGTAAGTGCCTTTAAAATGAATGCCTTATTTCAAGTAAGACATCTTTCTGTTAAACAAGCAAAAATTAAATACGTCAAGCTTGCCGTAAAGTATCTCGGTGATGATTTCTTAAAAGCATAACTATGCAACTGGTCTTTGCTACCCATAATCAAAACAAATTTAATGAAGTTCAAGCCATATTACCTCAATCTATCGAGCTACTTTCACTAAACGACATTAACTGTCACGAAGACATAGCAGAAACTGCCAACACCATAGAAGGCAACGCTCAACTCAAAGCTGAATATGTGTTTAAAAACTATAATCTACCATGCTTTGCAGACGATACCGGTTTATTTGTCAACCAACTTAATGGCGAGCCTGGTGTCTACTCTGCCCGTTATGCTGGTCAACAAAAAGATGCTCAAGCCAATATTCAAAAGCTTTTGAAAAACCTCCTAAATGTCGAAGACCGTAGTGCCTATTTTAAAACCGTCATCGCCTTAAAAACTAAAAATGACAATATATTGTTTACAGGCCTATGTAAAGGCAAAATCACCAAAACAGCCAGTGGCAGTGCCGGTTTTGGTTACGATCCCATTTTTAAACCCCAAGGTTATACACAAACTTTCGCCGACTTACAGCCTAAAACTAAAAACAAAATCAGTCATCGAGGTCTGGCGCTGCAAAAATTTATTGATTATCTCAATTAAGCAATTGAAAATTTTTACTCTTAAACTTTAAAAAATCCTTAATCTCAGCCCATATATGAGTTCAATAATTATATTTTATTTAATTTTACAACTATTGAATTTTTATAAAAAGTTTTAAAATGAAAGAAGTTGTTATCGTTAGTGCAGCTAGGACTCCTATTGGGAGTTTTCTTGGAAGTTTATCTACAGTTCCAGCAACTCAATTAGGTTCAGCAGCCATCAAAGGCGCTTTAGATAAAGTAAATTTAGATGCAAAACTCGTACAGGAGGTCTTAATGGGTAATGTGGTTCAAGCCAACAATGGTCAGGCTCCTGCACGTCAAGCTGCTCTTGGAGCCGGAATTCCAGACACAGTGCCCTGCACGACCGTCAATAAAGTTTGTGCCAGTGGCATGAAATCTGTGATGCAAGCGGCTCAAAGTATTGCACTCGGAGATACTGACATTATAGTGGCAGGCGGCATGGAAAGCATGAGCCAGATTCCGCATTACCTGCATTTAAGAAATGGTCATAAATTTGGCCCTACCAAAATAGTTGACGGTATGCAGAGAGATGGATTGTCTGACGCTTATGACAATCAAGCCATGGGAACATGCGCAGATTTGTGTGCCGCAGATCACAATTTTTCTCGAGAAGACCAAGATGCTTTTGCCATTCAATCGTATAAGCGTTCAGCCCAAGCATGGGAATCTGGAAAATTTGATGAAGAAGTTGTTCCTGTAGAAGTCCCACAACGCCGAGGCGAACCCATTGTAGTTAGTGAAGACGAAGAATTTAAAAATATCAAATTTGACAAGGTCAATAAGTTAAGACCGGCTTTTAGTAAAGATGGCACTGCCACTGCGGCCAACTCTTCAACTATCAATGATGGTGCCGGTGCTGTAGTTTTAATGAGTAGAGAAAAAGCAGACGATCTCAATTTAAAGTCACTCGCGACGATAAGAAGTTATGCCGATGCTGCACAAAAACCTGAGCATTTTACAACTGCACCAGCTAAAGCTTTACCACTAGCCCTCAAAAAAGCTAAACTCGATTTAAAAGACATTAATTATTTTGAATTTAACGAAGCCTTTTCTGTTGTGGGCTTAGCCAATATGAAATTATTAGGCCTTTCTGATGCCAATGTAAACGTTAATGGTGGTGCCGTTTCACTCGGTCATCCGTTGGGTTGCTCGGGCGTGAGAATTATTATAACTTTATTGCACATTTTAAAACAAAATGATGCCAAGTATGGTGCAGCAGCTATTTGTAATGGTGGTGGTGGTGCTTCAGCTATGGTATTTGAACGTTAAATTAATTTTAGCCCATGGCTTACGGTTGTTGTCACCTTAGTCTCGTTCCCGTTAGAGCAGATGCAAATGATGCCTCAGAAATGGTGACACAGCTCTTATTTGGGGATGTGTTTGAAATTTTAGAACAGACCAAAAAATGGACTAAAATCAGAAATGCTTTTGATGCTTATGAAGGTTGGATAGATTCTAAACAATGTCTAGTTATTAATTTACAGCAATTTAAAAAAATCAAATCTCAACTTTTAAAATGCTCCACAGATCTTGTTGAATATGTCCAAAGCCCTGATAAGCAACTTATACCGGTAGTTTTGGGTTCATCTGTAAATGGCTTACTGGAGCTAAACTACGATTTTGATGTCAACCTGAGCAATGGTAAAATACATCGCGACAAACTCGTCCCTACAGCACTACTCTACCTTAATGCGCCATATATATGGGGTGGCATGAGTCCGTTTGGTATAGATTGCAGTGGTTTTACACAGATGGTTTATAAATCATGTGGGATTCAACTGCGTCGAGATTCTTCTCAACAAGCACAACAAGGTGAAAATTTAAGTTTTATAGAAGAGGCTCAACCTGGTGATTTAGCATTTTTTGATAATGAAGAAGGAAAAATTATTCACGTTGGAATTTTGATGAAAAACAACTATATCATTCATGCCCACGGGAAAGTCCGCATAGACCGTTTAGACCATACAGGAATTTTTAATGCTGAAACCAAAAATTATTCACACCAACTTCGAGTGATAAAGCATATTTAAAATACAAATGTTTTACCACTTTCAGCCAATGAAACCGGATTAAAAACTGATTCTGCTTCTGTTTTAAATGCATTTAGATTTTTATATCGCGCTGAATAGTGACCGAGTATTAAGTGGCCTACTTCTGCTTTTGAAGCAATAATACCAGCCTGTTTGGCTGTAGAGTGTTTTGTTTTAGCACAGAGATCTTCGTTAATTTCTAAAAATGTGGATTCGTGATACAAAGCTGTAGCTTTTCTTATAATTGGCACGATGTCAAGTTTAAAAGCTGTATCGCTACAATAGGCATAAGACTTGGGGAGTTCTGCAGGAAAAGTTAACTCTTCGTTGGGGATTCTTCTACCATCATCTAAAACGATATCTGCGCCTTTTACAATTTTTTTATAATATGCTTTATCAATAGGATATTGTTCAGCTTTATCGATATTAAGTTTTCTGTCTCCTGCTTTCTCAATAATCAAAAAACCATTGGTGTAAACCCGATGATCTAAAGGGATAGTTTTTACTGTAAATTTAGAATTATCAATAATAGTTTCTGATGCTGAAGATTCTAAGGCTTGAATTTTTAAAGGATAGCTGAGATAAGATTTTGAAAGCTTAAGTTGAAGCCTGATAATCTCTTCTGCACCTTTTGGTGCAAATATTTGAAGTGGTGCTTGACGGTTGAGCAAACTTAAAGTCGATAAAAACCCAATCAAACCATAAAAATGATCACCGTGTAAATGCGAAATTAAGATGTGTTTAATCTGGTTAAACTTGATGCGGTTTTGACGAAGTCTAACTTGTGTGCCTTCACCGCAATCTACGAGTATCAACTGACTTCTTATCTCTACCACTTGAGCAGTTGGAAAGGCATTGGCTTTTGGTGTTGCAGAATGACATCCTAGAATATGGATTTTTAATGGCGAGCTCATCTAAAAACCTAAATCTCGTTCTATTTCTTCCATTTGGATCATGTCTTCAGCTTCTTGAAGTGTGGGTACAACTCTTAGTTCTTCAGGGACATCGTCTATGACAATGGTATCGTTTACAATAATAAACGATTTGTTGTTTTTGTAATGCTTTAAGGAAGGTTTTAAATAAGCTAGCAGTTCGTCTAAAGTTAGCTTACCATATTTTAAAATATCAATGACCAAGTTGTCTGATTTAAATTGATCTAATAAACCATAAATAAACTTAGCAAAATCCTTTGCATCGTCTTTATCGTCTTTTAGTATGATGTAGTTTTCTTTTTTAATACTTTGCATAAGTCCTATAAAGTTTCAGCTGAATAATGCTTAAGCTTCGAAGCCAATAGGTATAAAATTGCCATTCGAATGGCTACACCATTTTCAACTTGATTTAAAATGATAGCATGATGAGAATCTGCAATATCACTTGATATTTCAACACCTCGATTTATTGGTCCAGGGTGCATTATCACGATAGATTTATTTATTTGTTCTAAACGCTGTTTGTCTAAACCAAACTGAGCTACATATTCACGAGTAGAGGGAAAATAACGTGTGCTCATCCTTTCATTTTGCACTCTCAACATGTTGGCCACATCACACCACTGTAAAGCTTGGTCAAGATTGTGTTCAACCTCAACACCAAGGCTTTTAATATGCTGTGGAATTAGAGTGTTCGGTCCACAAACCTTTACTTCTGCACCGAGTTTCTGAAGACAAAAAATATTACTCAAAGCGACTCTTGAATGCAATATATCGCCTACAATCACAATTTTTTTGCCCTTGACTTCACCTAATTTTTCACGTATAGAATAGGTGTCTAAAAGGGCTTGAGTTGGGTGTTCGTGTGTACCATCTCCAGCATTAACAATTGAAGCGTCAACATGTTTAGAGAGGAATACACCTGCACCGGGATTGGGATGCCTCATCACCACCATGTCTACTTTCATCGCTAGTATATTATTTACGGTATCAATGAGTGTTTCTCCTTTATTTACAGATGAAGAAGAGGCAGAAAAATTAACAACATCAGCACTTAAACGTTTTTCTGCTAATTCAAAAGATAATCGCGTTCGTGTACTATTTTCAAAAAATAAATTAGCTATAGTAACATCTCTGAGCGATGGAACTTTCCTTATAGGTCGATTAATGACTTCTTTAAAATGGTCTGCTGTTTCAAAAATAAGTTGAATATCAGCAGCGCTGATATGTTTTATGCCTAATAAATGATTTACACTTAATTCACTCATTACGATCTTGTGTTAAATATACGGCGTCTTCACCATCGTTCTCTTCCCAAGATACAATGACCCGTTCACGGTTTATAGCATCAACCTGTCTACCTTTATAATCTGGTTGAATGGGCAAATGACGACTAAAACGACGATCAATTAAGGTTAATAGTTCTATCGATTGTGGGCGTCCAAACGATTGAATGGCTGTTAATGCAGAACGGATACTTCTACCGGTGTAGAGCACGTCATCTACAAAAACGACCTTTTTGTTTTCTACGATAAAATCGATATCTGTTTTATTGGCTTGTAATACCTTATTTCCACGCATAAAATCATCCCTATAAAAAGTAATATCGAGTTTTCCAAAGTCGATATGCTCAATCTGATATACTGTATAAAGTAATTGTTGTAGTCTTTGGCTTAAAAACACACCTCGTGGCTGTAATCCTATGACAACAGTTTCTTTAAAATCATCGTGATTCTCTATCAGTTGGCAAGCCAATCGATTTAAAATAATATCGATTTCTTTTTGATTTAGTAACTTTTTCTTACCCATGTATATCTGGTGCGTCAGTGTTTTACAAAAGTAAATAATTTATTGAGACGACTATTTTATTATCACATATATTATTAAATACAGTTTTAATTAGACCTGTTGCTGAATTAAGTTAAAGAAAACTTAAGTTTAATCCAACTCAATTAAAGCTATTATATTTGGGATTAAAAATTTATGAAATCAAGGTTTTGGCTTCTTTTATCATGTTGTTATTTTACGTTTTTATCTGGCCAAACGCCTTCTAAACCCAATGCTGTTGAGATTTTTAGAGATTTAAAAAAATTAAACTTTCTCGGCACTGTTCTTTATATTGCTGCTCATCCTGATGATGAAAATACACGTTTGATATCTTATTTTTCAAACCAAACTCATGCACAAACGTATTACCTAGCTCTTACAAGAGGTGACGGTGGTCAAAATCTTTTAGGCTCAGATTTAAAAGAAGCCTTAGGACTCATTCGAACGCAAGAGCTACTTAAAGCACGTTCTATTGATGGTGGTCATCAACGCTTTACACGTGCCATTGACTTTGGCTATTCCAAATCGCCTGAAGAAACCTTAAATATCTGGAACAAAGACAGTATAATTAACGATATGGTTTGGACAATACGTCACCTCAAACCTGATGTGATTATCAACCGTTTCGATCACCGCACACCTGGCACCACTCACGGTCATCACACAGCTTCTGCTATGCTAAGTGTAGAGGCTTTTGATTTAGCTCCAGATCCAGAACAATTTAAAAGCCAATTGAAATCTACTTCAACTTGGCAACCTAAGCGCTTGTTTTTTAATACTTCTTGGTGGTTTTATGGTAGTCGAAAAGCTTTTAAGGATGCTGATAAATCAAATCTTATTGCCTTTGATATTGGTCAATATTACCCTGATTTAGGCCTATCCAATTCAGAAATTGCCTCTCTTAGCCGAAGTCAACATAAGTCTCAAGCCTTTGGTAACACGCCAAAACGCGGCGAACAATTAGAATATCTTGAAATCATCAAGGGTGATTTACCGCAAAATCAAAATATTTTTGAAGGTATTGACACGTCTTGGAATCGTGTGAAAGGTGGGCAATCCATACAACAACTTGTTGATAAGATTATTGCTGATTACAATTTTTCTAAACCCTATCACAGCATCCCTGATTTGCTCCAGGTTTATAAACTGATTCAAAATTTAGATAACCTACACTGGAAACGCGTTAAAACACAACAAGTTAAAGCCATTATCAAAGCTTGTCTAGGTTTGTATATTGAAAGTGTAAGTGAATCGCCCTATGCAAATGCCAATCAAAATTTGAAAATTAATACAGAAATCATCAATAGAAGTCCAATTGATGTTAACCTCTTAGGTATTGAAATGAATTCGAAAAGTTTACTTACTCATAAAACAAGTTTAAAAAATAATCAAGCAGTTTATAATACCTTTAATGTTGATATTCACTCTAAAAATACTTTACCCTATTGGTTAAACTTACCGCCTAAAAAAGGACTTTACCAAGTTGAAGAAAGAGACCTATTAGGTTTGCCTGAAACGCCGAACCCTTATCAATTAGGTTTTAGTTTAAAAATTGAAAATACAAGAATTACTTTCTATTCTGACTTGGTTTATAAATACAATGACCCTGTAGATGGTGAAGTTTTTGAAGATTTTGAAATTCTTCCAAAGATTTCTATCAAGCCACTAAAAGATGTTGCTGTTTTTAAAAATGGGAATCCAAATAATTTTAGAGTTCAAATAAAATCTTACACCAAATCCTTTAATGGTCAACTCACTTTAGACTTACCGGAATCCTGGAAAGTGGAACCCCAATATTTTGACGTCAATTTATCTGAAATCGCAGAAACAAAAACTTTTGATTTTAAAATTAAACCTCCTGAAAACACTGAAAAAATCGATGTTAAAATTGAAGTTCATTCAGCAAATAAAATATTTTCTAAACAGATAAATACTTTAGATTATAAACACATTCCCAAACAAGTTTTTACGCAAGATGCCAAAAGCACTTTGGTAAATATTAAAGTTGATAAAGGTGTAAAGAATGTTGGTTACATTAAGGGCGCAGGCGATAAAATACCGGACAATTTAAAAAGCCTGGGGTACAATGTTGAATTTATAGATCTAAAAAATACTTATAGTCCTAAAATTTTAAAGCAATTTGATGCTATTATCTTAGGCATCAGAGCATTTAATACAGAAGAACAGCTCATTTCAAAAAATGAAATTTTGTTTGATTATGTCAAGCAAGGTGGAACATTAATTACACAATATACCACAACCTATGGATTGCTTACTGATGAAATTTCTCCTTTAAAATTAAATTTATATCGTAACAGAGTAACCGACGAAACAGCAGAAGTTCAATTTATAGATAAAACCCATAAATTGCTGAATTACCCAAATCAAATTACTTCAGAAGACTTTAAGGGTTGGGTACAAGAGCGCGGACTATATTTTCCAGACCAATGGGACAAAGCCTTTCAGCCTATCTTAAAAATTCAAGACTATGACGATAAACCAACAAAAGGCAGTTTACTTGTTGCACCATACGGTGATGGTTACTATATTTACACTGGCTTGAGTCTTTTTAGACAAATACCTGCCGGTGTTCCTGGCGCGTTCAGATTATTGTCCAACATGCTTTCAATCAATTCAAATGAGTAAAACAAAGTCATATCGGTGGAAACGTTTTTATACCATTGTTTTGGTAGCAAACCTCATCTACATTGCATTGATGTATTGGTTAATGACTGCATTAAACTAGACTATGCATTATATTGATATCATTGTTATGGTTGTCAGCATTGCTTTTATAGTGATATATGGCACCTATAAAACCAAAAAAAGTCAAAACGTACAAGACTATATCAAAAGTGGAAATGATGCAAGATGGTGGACCGTTGGGATTTCTGTAATGGCTACTCAGGCCAGTGCTATTACGTTTTTATCTACACCAGGTCAAGCTTATGATGACGGTATGGGTTTTGTTCAATTTTACTTTGGCTTACCCATTGCAATGGTCATTATTTGCATGGTTTTTATTCCTATTTATCATCGCTTAAAAGTTTATACCGCTTATGAATATCTTGAAAGCCGTTTTGACAAAAAAACCCGAACACTTACAGCTCTGCTCTTTCTAACGCAACGTGGACTATCCGCTGGCATTACCATTTTTGCGCCGGCAATTATACTTTCAGCTGTTTTAGGCTGGGACTTATTTACGCTTAATATCATCATTGGAATTTTGGTGATTGTCTATACGGTTTCCGGCGGTACTCGAGCTGTAAGTGTGACACAAAAACAACAAATGGCAATTATTTTCTCTGGTATGGTAATCGCTTTTTTTGTGATTCTAAGTTATTTGCCCGAAAATATTAACTTTAATAATGCACTAGAGATCGCTGCTTCTAGTGGTAAAATGGAAATTTTAAATTTTGACTTTGACTTTAATCAACGCTATACGGTTTGGAGTGGATTAATTGGTGGGACATTTTTAGCACTCTCGTATTTCGGTACAGACCAAAGTCAAGTTCAGCGGTATTTAACAGCCAAATCAGTAAAGCAAAGTCAGGTTGGAATGCTTTTTAATGGACTACTTAAAGTACCAATGCAGTTTTTTATTCTGCTTGTAGGTATTATGGTTTTTGTGTTTTACCAATTTAATACTGCTCCACTTAACTTTAATCCCGCTGCTGAAATCGCAGTTAACCAGAGTGAGTACAAAACTGATTATCAGGATATCAACCAGAGACTAGAACACAATTTTGAGCATAAAAAAACATTGTTTAGCCAGATGAACACTAAAGGGATTTCAGAAACTAAATTTGAAAACCTTAAAGTTCAACTTGCCAATGCAAATTTTAAGGAAAAAGAACTTAGGGAAGAAGCCAAAACCCTTATAAATCTAGCCGATGACACCGTAGAGACCAATGATACCGATTATGTGTTTATCCATTTTATACTCCATAATTTACCTCGAGGTTTGATTGGGTTACTTCTTGCTGCTATACTTTCTGCTGCGATGTCCTCAACGGCATCAGAATTAAATGCGTTAGCGTCTACCACAGCTATTGACCTGTATAGGAGAAACGTGAAAACTACCAAAACGGATATTCATTTTGTGAACATCTCAAAACTATTTACGCTACTCTGGGGTGTAGTTGCCATAACTGTGGCTTGCTTAGCACCATTGTTTGACAATTTAATTGAACTGGTCAATATTATTGGTTCAATATTTTACGGTAATGTTTTAGGGATTTTCCTTTTGGCATTTTTCATTAAATTTGTAAAATCTTCAGCTACATTCTGGGCAGCTGTCATAACCCAAATTATTGTGATTTTTGGCTATTATTTTGACATCATGCCGTATTTGTGGTTAAATCTATTTGGCTGTGCGCTAGTCATTAGCATTGCTCTACTCATTCAAACTTTAAACCAAAAATCATGAAAACTTATCATTGGGGAATTTTAGGGCTCGGTAAAATTGCTCATCAGTTTGCCAAAGACCTTCAAACTGTACCGAATGCTAAACTCTACGCCGTAGGTTCACGTACTCAAAATAAAGCTGATGAATTTGCTCAAAAGTACCAAGCCCCAAAAGCTTATGGGAGTTATGACACCTTAATACAAGATGAAAATGTTGATGTTATTTATGTGGCTACACCACACGTTTTTCATAAAGCGAATACAATTGCAGTACTTAAGTCCGGCAAAGCCGTATTGTGCGAAAAAGCTTTCGGTATGAATTTGTCTGAAGTTGAGGAAATGATTGAGGTTGCTCAACAAAACAATGTTTTTTTGATGGAAGCCTTGTGGACTAATTTTATGCCAACGATTAAAACTCTTAAACAATATCAAAATAATAATACGTTTGGTAAAATTAAAAGTCTACAAGCTGAGTTTTGTTTTAAAGCGCCTTTCGATCCGGACAAACGCTTATTTAACCCAGAATTAGGTGGTGGTGCGCTTTTAGATATAGGCATTTATCCAGTTTATTTGGCATTAAAACTTTTAGGACATCCTAATCATATTAAAGCTAAAAGTAAAATGTCGTCAACAGGTGTCGATCTAGAAACGCAAATTTATTTTAAATATGATAATAATGTAGAAGCTGACTTATTTTGCAGTTTTGAACAGACCAGAGACAATTATGCATTTATCAAATTTGAAAAAGCCAATATAAAACTAGGACCGCGTTTTCACGAAACAGATAAGCTCATTATAAACAAACCCGATAAAACAACGGCAAAAGATTTTAATTATCAGGCCAAAGGTTATCATTTTGAAATTGCTCATGTACAAGAGTGTTTAGACAAGGGATTAACCGAAAGCCCCGAAATGTCTTTTGAATTTTCAAAAGATCTGATTTCACATTTAGATAAGATTAGACACATTATTGGTTTGAAATATGGGTAAGTGAGTGTTCATTTAGACTCCGCTCAATGAACACGATTCCGCACTAAGTAGGTTATTTTTAATTTTAAATACAAAAAAATCCGCTACTGATAACAGGTAGCGGATTTTATTATAAAGGGTTGATTTATTGCTTAAAGCAAACCATTAGTTTTTTTAACGCCTTCGGCACTTTCGTGAAGTTTTGCTTTTTCAGCATCATTTAAATCAATTTCAACAACTACTTCAATACCATTTTTACCAATAATCACTGGAACACCGATACAGAGATCTTTAAGTCCATACTCACCATCAAGTAAAGTGGAACATGGGAACATTTTTTTCTGGTCACAAGCAATAGCTTGGACAATAGATGACACAGCAGCACCTGGTGCGTACCAGGCACTTGTACCTAATAATTTTGTTAATGTAGCACCACCTACTTTGGTATCTTCTTTCACTTGTTCTAATCTATCTTCAGGTAAGAATTCAGTCACTCTTACACTATTACGGGTGGCTAAACGGGTTAATGGTAACATTCCGGTGTCACTATGGCCGCCAATTACCATTCCGTCAACGTCAGATGCTGGACATTCTAATGCTTCTGCTAATCGGTATTTAAATCTCGCAGAGTCTAAAGCACCTCCCATACCAATTATTTTATGTTTAGGCAAGCCTGAACTTTGATGAGCTAAATACGTCATCGTATCCATAGGATTACTGACCACAATTAAAGTCACATCCGGTGAATGTTTTACAAGGTTTGATGAAACCTCTTTGACAATCCCAGCATTAATACCGATTAATTCTTCTCGGGTCATACCTGGTTTACGGGGAACACCACTGGTAATGACTGCTACATCAGAATTTGCAGTTTTAGAATAGTCGTTTGTAGACCCTGTAATTTTAGTATCAAAACCATTAAGTGAAGCTGTTTGCATGAGGTCCATAGCTTTACCTTCTGCATAACCTTCCTTGATGTCTAACACAACAACTTCCGATGCAAAATTTTTAATCGCAATGTACTCAGCACAGCTTGCACCAACTGCTCCTGCACCTACAACTGTAATTTTCATAATTTCTATTTTTAAAATTTATATTCCTAAACTTATACCTACACATGCAGTATTAAATTCTTGAAACGAATAATCTGCATGTAGTCTAAAAAATGCTAATTTCAACTTAAAGCCTAAAGTTGCTCTTGCGCCACTGACATCAGAGGATACACTGAAAGGGTCTACCAATACTTCGTTATCTACCGAATTGATTCCAGTATCTAAATTGTACTGTCCAAGTAAACTCGTCTTAGCATCGCCTGTAATGTAGCCAACACTGCCATAAAAATTTATGACTGGTAGTTTGGTGGAAACTATAGCACCAAACAACCAGGATTCCGCTTCAGATTCGACGCGTCTATTTACACCTGACACAATACTTGAGTCTTCATTAAACTTATATTTTCCTTTATATTTAGTGTAACCTGCTAAAGCAGCGATTCTAATTGGTAAAACTTTATCAAAAGGAATTAACTCAGTTAACTCATTTTGCAATCCAAAACCGTAAAACTGAGATTCAACATCTCTATTATTGACCTCTGGGAGATATCTCGCTTTTAACTCAAACCCTTTAATCAATCCAATACTAGCTTGAATAAAGCCTGTAGGCACAAAATTTATTCCCTCAGAGCCTATACCTTGTGGTAAAGTTATTGGTATTTGTATTGATTGGTTTGAGTTTGGGTCTTGCACATTGACAATCATTTCAATATCTGGATTGTTTTCTCCTAATGCTGTGGCAACAGACTGAGAGTTTGGTCCGGTTGAAAAAGATAAATTATTATAATCAGCAGTATTGAGTTGGAAAGATTGACTATTACTATCTGTAAAAGATAGGTTTCCGATAGCAGAAATCTCAAATCGTAAAAACTTTTTACTCTTTGCAGTGTTAAACCAACCAGAACTCATGCCATACACAATGGCATCTGTAGCTGGAGAAAAATAGCTTTGGCTAAATTGTTGTCCATCTTCCACCCCAGCGACTAAAAGGTCTTCAATACTATTTTGCGCAGAACAGATTATAGTTGAAACCAAAAATAAAATTGTAGCTAATTGTTTCATCAATTTAAATTTAATTGTTTTAAAATATTTTATGATTAAGCCAGAGTTAATTTATCCTAAAAACAATTAATTTATATTTTTCCCTAATTAATATTAGACATCAATATTTGCATAAACCGCATTTTTTTCTATAAATTCTCTTCTTGGAGGGACTTCATCACCCATCAACATTGAGAATATTCGATCAGCTTCACTAGTGCTGTCAATGGTCACTTTTCTTAGAATTCTAAAGTCCGGGTTCATAGTCGTATCCCAAAGTTGGTTGGCGTTCATTTCACCAAGACCTTTATAACGCTGAACGCTTGCATTAGTTTTGTATTCGCTTAAAATTTCATCGCGTTCTTTTTCACTCCAAGCATAACGTTTTTTGTTGCCCTTTTTAATTAAATACAAAGGCGGTGTGGCAATGTAGACATGCCCAGCTTCTATTAACTCTTTCATATATCTAAAGAAAAAAGTCAGAATCAGTGTGGCAATATGGCTTCCATCAACATCAGCATCACACATAATGACAATTTTGTGATATCTGAGTTTTGAAATATTGAGCGCTTTAGAATCTTCTTCAGTTCCAATTGTAATTCCTAATGCGGTATAAATATTTCTAATTTCTTCGTTTTCAAAAACTTTGTGTTGCATGGCCTTTTCAACGTTGAGAATTTTACCTCTTAGGGGTAAAATGGCTTGAAATTTTCGATCGCGACCTTGTTTAGCTGTTCCACCCGCAGAATCACCCTCAACCAAAAACACTTCACAATCTTCCGGATTTTGTTCTGAACAATCTGAAAGTTTTCCAGGCAAACCCGCTCCACTCATCACAGTTTTGCGCTGTACCATTTCGCGGGCTTTCTTTGCAGCGTGTCTTGCTTGAGCGGCTAGAATAACTTTTTGAACGATAGTTTTTGCATCATTGGGGTTTTCTTCCAAATAAATCTCTAGCATTTCAGAAACCGATTGAGAAACGGCAGAAGTCACTTCGCGATTACCCAATTTAGTCTTGGTTTGCCCTTCAAATTGAGGATGTGCAACCTTTACTGAGACTATAGCTGTGAGCCCTTCTCTAAAATCGTCACCAGTAATCTCAAATTTAAGTTTGTCTAGCATACCTGAAGCATCAGCATATTTTTTTAAAGTATTGGTTAGGCCTCTTCTAAAACCAGACAAGTGTGTTCCACCTTCGTGCGTATTGATATTGTTGACATATGAATGAAGGTTCTCTGCGTATGAATTGTTGTAAATCATAGCGACCTCAACAGGAATATCATTTTTCTCACCTTCCATACTAATCACATCGGTAATTAAAGGTTCTCTTGTACCGTCTAAAAATCTAACAAATTCTTTTAAACCTTCTTCAGAATAATAAGATTCATTTAAGAATTCTCCATCTTCATTTTTTGAACGCTTATCAGTTATACTAATCTTGATCCCTTTATTGAGAAATGCTAATTCCCTTAAGCGTTTTGCTAAAGTTTCAAATTTGAATTCAACACTATCTTTAAAAATATCAGAATCAGGCATGAATGTCACTTTCGTTCCTTGCAGTTCTGTAGTCCCTACTTGTTTAACGGGATATAAAGACTTTCCTATTTCATATTCTTGCTCATATATTTTGCCATCTCTATAGACGGTCGCTTTTAATTGCTTAGACAATGCATTTACAACAGAAACACCGACACCGTGTAATCCGCCGGAAACTTTATAAGAATCTTTATCAAATTTACCACCGGCCCCTATCTTGGTCATGACCACTTCAAGTGCAGAAACGCCTTCTTTTTTATGAAGGTCAACAGGTATTCCTCGACCATTATCTTCAATACTTATCGAACCACCTTCTTCTATCACGACTGATATCTTATCACAATGACCAGCCATGGCCTCATCGATAGAGTTGTCAACAACTTCACTGACCAGATGGTGTAAACCTCTGGTGCCCACGTCACCAATATACATTGAAGGACGCATTCTTACGTGTTCAATCCCTTCTAAAGCTTGAATACTATCAGCCGAGTAATTGTTTTTTTTGATGTCTTCGCTCATAAAATTTTAATATTTGTTCATAACAGACAAATATAAGCAAACCCATTGTTTACAGGGAAAAATCAAGCCACTTTAAACAAGTATTTATCAACAAAAAAATGTTAAATATTCACAATTTAACATCTCCTAAACGCTGTGCGATTTTATTTTGAGTTATCATTGAAAAAAAACTTATGAAAATTAAATTTCTTTTATTATTTGTGGTTGCTTTTGGCTTTAATTCTTTGCAAGCCCAAGAATTCCCTAAAGTCGACGTTAGTCCTATGGATGCGGTAATCGTTAGAACTGACAACAATCAATCTTTCATGAGGGTAATTTATAGTAGACCTCAAAAAAAAGGTAGAAATATTTTTGGAGATTTGGTTCCATATGGTAAAGTATGGAGAACAGGAGCCAATGAGGCTACCGAAATTACATTTTACAAGGATGTAGAGTTTGGCGGCAAAACTTTAGAAGCTGGAACTTACTCTCTGTTTACTATCCCAAATAAAGATAAATGGACAGTCATCATCAATGAAGATGTCAATTTATGGGGAGCATATCAATATGATAGCTCCAAGGATGTTGTGCGCGTAGAAGTTAACCCCAAAACTACAGCAGCGACTGTAGAAACCTTTTCGATTACAAGCAAAAAAGCAGACAAAGGATATCATCTATTATTAGGTTGGGACGACACTTATGTTGAAGTTCCTGTCTACTAATTTATTTCATACTTTCTAATATTTTGAGGATATCTTCTTCTGTAGTGTCTGGATTGATAAAACAAAATCTGGATATGGTTTGGCCTTTCCATTTGGTAGGTGTAACCAAAGCAAAGCCTTTT
Organism: Mesohalobacter halotolerans; assembly: GCF_006120725.1. Classification (GTDB taxonomy): domain Bacteria; phylum Bacteroidota; class Bacteroidia; order Flavobacteriales; family Flavobacteriaceae; genus Psychroflexus; species Psychroflexus halotolerans. The sequence goes on along the minus strand of NZ_SWMU01000005.1, from coordinate 12,538 downwards.
TTGTGGTTATCGTAAGTCCAGTTTTTATAATCATCTGCAGACCAATTGTTTCTTTCAAATAACACACAAGACAATCCGAGTGGTCTAATCATGCTGACATGCGACATAGAATCGATGGTTTTTGCAGCATACTGTGCTAGTTCTAATCCTCTTTCAATAGCATCTTGATAGCGTTTTGTGCCGTGTGTAGCCAATGAAAACCAAAGAGGAAGACCGCGAAGTCTTCGGGTTAATTGAATTTGATAATCTGCGGGATTAAAGCCTTGAGCACCTTCATCTTTAAAAATATCGAGATAAGCCCCTTTTTGAGAATGGGCTTTTTTAGCAAGATTCAAGTTTTTATAAATTACTGCACCACAATCGTAAGGGGAAAACAACCATTTATGTGGATCAATAGTAATACTATCGGCTTTTTCGATACCATTAAACAAGTGGCGAACTGAGGGTGCTGCTAGAGCTCCACCACCATATGCCGCGTCAACGTGAAACCAAAGATGCTCTTTTTCGCAAACTTCAGCTATAGTGTCAAGCTCGTCTATAATTCCAGCATTGGTCGTCCCGCCTGTAGCGATTACAGCAAAAAGGCGTTTACGGTCAACTTTACTTAAACTTTTTATTTTATTGTGTAATAAGTCGCCAGTCAGTCTACCATCTTCTCCATCATCTACTAAAATAATGTCAGCATCTATCACTTGAGCCATTGATTTAATAGAAGAATGAGCACCAGCTGAGGTGATCAATAAAGCTTTGTAAGCTTTATTTTCTTCATTTAAACTGCGCCAATATTCTCTCCCGGCAATCATTGCTGATAAGTTTGCAGCGGTGCCACCACTTGTAAAAACACCAAAAGAGGTCCTTGGTAAACCTGTAAGGGAAACTAACCATTTCATAGCTTGGTTTTCGCAATAAATACCACCTGCTCCGGTCATCCAATAAGCGCCGTGAATACTTGAAGCTGAAGTTACCAAATCAAATAAGGTTGCTGCCCGTGTTGGTGCTGCTGGCACAAAAGCCAAATGTCTAGGGTGATCTACTGGTACAGCTGCTTTTACCAAAATATCTTTAAACAAATGAAAGGCTTTTTCGCCACCAATTCCATCTTCGGTTATGGTCGTACCAACAAGTTTATCGAGCAGCTCTTCTTTTTTTGGAGATCCTAATTCAGGATTGGTATTTGATATGCGATTGACAGCATATTTCATGATATCAAGCGTCATTTCGACCAGCTCAATATCCAGCGCGTGCATGCTTTTCATTATAAAATTATTTAGATTACAAATTTAGAGATAGAAAGTGAGAAGAACCTGCTTAAATCTAATTTTAAATACAATTTGAAACAAACTTATGATTAATTGAACTTAGTTTGGTCTCAAGTTTTATAATAGAAAACTTAAACTCTAAAGGTTCAAATTCTGTGTATAATAGCGATATAAATTGTTTTCCATAAGTCAGGTACAATTCAGAGAAATTAATAATTCTTTCTTGAAGTTGACCTTTTGGAAATAATTTGTCTTGTAATCGAACAGAACGATCAATTCCATCGGCTAGCTTTCGTCGTTGGGCTTTGAGCAGTCGTTTTTCAAGTTTATCTAAACCGTTGTGTTGCTTTTGCTCCTGTGCTGCAACGGCATTTAAAAAACTTTTATCTGTTTGTTCTGCTATTTTGTAAAGTGCTTCAAACTGTTTTGAAAGATGAGTTTTTTGTGATGAAAAATCGATATCAATTTCAGATATCTTTCTAGTCTGTTGATTTTTTAATTCTATTTTAGATTGAAATAAATCGTTGATATCTAAATTGAGCCTTTCGAGCTTTCCTTTAGTTTTTCCTGATAAAAGCAAGGCTGAATTGCGCATTTGAAGCATAGGAAAAGGGACATCAAACGAGTTAAATGTAGACTTTAGTTGCAACCAGTAAGCTAGCTCACCAGCACCGCCAACATAAGACAGGTTTGGCAACAAAACTTCTTGATACAAGGGTCGCATCAAGGCGTTAGGCGAAAATTTTTCTGGATTGTTTTTGACTTCTTTTAAGATTTGTTCTTTTGAAAATGCTAATTGAGTTGAATTTACAAAGTACGTCCCATTTTTTAATATAAGTCGCTCTCTTAAATTTTTATCTTTATAAAATAAATTGACTTCTCTAGGCGTAACTTGCTCGTGATAATTTTGTGCTTTTAGAGCTTTAGATGTCGAATTGACTTTTTTAAAAGTTATCTGCTGTAACAACTCAGCTTTAATTTGATGTTTAAAGCAAGATTTTAATGGCTTTTGGTTCGGCTCTAAAACTACTAAACCTTTTGAACCAAAGAGATTGTTGTATAAATAAATACTCGCTTGAGATAAGCTTTTGTGGTTTAAGTAAGCCTCTCTAAACAAGCCTTTGAGTTGATTTGCTAACTCAGTTTGAGGTAAGGCTTTGTCAAAAATTTCTAAGACAGATTTTAAGCCATCGGTTTCTAATTCTCCGACAGCGCCAGAAGCTTTTTTAGACCAATTAATTTTTTGGTTTTCAAAATAAAAATGATTGATTTCTTCAAAATCATGATCTTCAGAGGCTAACCAAAATATAGGTACAAAATTATATTGAGGATAACGGCTTTTCATTTGCTCACAAGTTTTCAGCACAGTGATTATCTTGTAAAATGTATATAAAGGCCCGGTGAACAAATTCAATTGATGACCAGTTGTGATTGTAAATGTATTCTCTTGATGAAGGGTATCTATATGATTTTGGGTAGAATCAGATACTTTAAATCCTTGGTATTGTCGGTTTAAAACATCGACTAAAACAGCTCTGTGTTCATTATTATATTGAGCTTGTTTTTCTAAGATTTGAGATTTAAAATTCTGGGTATCCGGAAATCGATGATAAAAGGAAGAAAGGGATGACTTTTGATTGATGTAATCTAAAATTAAATTTGAAAACCTTTGGGTTTGCTCATAATTTAAACAGTCATCCATTTCAATTTTTTAAACAAATATAGGCTTATAGGTAATATTGAAAACACTTGTTAAGGATTTTGTAACATCTCAAACAGGGTGTCCATATAAGTCAAAATCATGAGCCTCTTCAATTTTGATTTGACAAAAGTCTCCTATTTTTACATAGTGTTTTTCGGCATCAATTAAAACTTCATTGTCTACATCGGGTGAGTCAAATTCTGTTCGACCTACAAAGTAATTCCCTTCTTTTCTATCAATCACACATTTGAAGGTTTTGCCAATTTTATCTTGATTTTGTTCCCAGGAAATTTGAGATTGGATTTCCATGATTTCATTAGCGCGTTTCATTTTTACATCTTCAGGCACATCGTCCTCAAGATTGTAGGCATGTGTATCTTCTTCGTGCGAATAAGTAAATACGCCAAGGCGCTCAAATCGCATGGCTTTTACCCAGGTTTTAAGTTCTTCAAACTGCGCTTCAGTTTCACCGGGATAGCCTACAATAAGCGTCGTTCTTATACAAATACCGGGGACTTTTTCTCTAAATAAATTTAACAGCTTAGTGGTTTTTTTATGTGTTGTTCCACGACGCATTGATTTTAAAATATCATCAGAAATATGCTGAAGTGGAATATCAATATAATTGCATACTTTAGGTTCTTCACGGATTACGTCCAAAACATCTTTCGGAAAACCTGTCGGGAATGCGTAATGCAGCCTGATCCACTCTATGCCTTCAATTTTGGTTAGGGCAGTGAGTAATTCAGCCAAGTTGCGTTTTTTATAAAGATCTAGTCCATAATAGGTTAAATCTTGAGCAATCAATATCAGTTCTTTTACACCATTGGCCGCCAACTTTGTTGCCTCCTGGACTAACTGCTCGATCGGTTTAGACTTATGCTTGCCTCGCATTAAAGGTATAGCACAAAAAGAACAAGGCCTGTCACAGCCTTCTGCTATTTTTAAGTAAGCAAAATTTTTGGGTGTAGTCGTTAAGCGTTCTCCAACTAGTTCATGCTTATAATCTGCGCCTAAAGCTTTTAGTAGTAATGGCAAATCGGTCGTACCAAAATAATCATCAACGTCTGGGATTTCTTTTTGTAAATCTGGCTTGTAACGTTCAGATAAGCAGCCTGTGACAAAAACTTTATCGATTTTTCCTTCTTGCTTAAGATCGACGTAATTTAAAATTGTATTGACAGATTGCTCTTTAGCATTATTTATAAAGCCACAAGTATTGATTACCACAATATTGCCTTCCTGCTCGTGAGCAACATCTTTCCCGTTGGCTTTAAGTTGCCCCATAATCACTTCAGAATCGTAGATGTTTTTACTACAACCTAAAGTCACTAAATTGATTTTATTTTTTTTAAGCGATTTTGTTCGCATACTTATAAATTTTGATTTAACCACACTACCCAATCCGCTTCAAAATATCGAACTGCGCTCACGACAATTATGGATATTATAATAAACCACCAAAACGTCTTGTTTTTCTTCAAATGCCACCAAGCTACAATTCCTACAATGACTACCGGTAAGCTTATAATGAGATTAGGTAAAACCCAAAGACTTTCGACTACAATAGAATATACTTTCATTAATACATAAAACGCGGCGTAAATCACAGTAATTTTATAAATGGTAAGTTTATTTCTTGAATCTGTAAATGGTGCTGGTTTATCTGACATATTATTGACTAAAAAATGAGTCTACAAAAACTTGTTTATCAAACAATTGAAGGTCGGTCGCTTTTTCCCCTATCCCAATATATTTAACTGGGACTTTAAATTGATCGCTTATACCAATAACCACACCGCCTTTTGCAGTACCATCTAACTTGGTCACCGCTAGCGAAGTCACTTCTGTAGCTGCAGTAAACTGTTTGGCTTGCTCAAAGGCATTTTGCCCGGTGGAACCATCTAAAACTAGTAAAACTTCATTGGGTGCATGCTTGACGACTTTCTGCATGACGCGCTTAATTTTTGTCAATTCATTCATCAAATTGACTTTGTTGTGTAAACGCCCTGCTGTATCTATTAAAACAACATCAACATTTTTCTTAACCGCACTTTGTACAGTATCATAAGCTACTGATGCGGGATCACTACCCATTTTTTGTTTTACTATTGGAACTTCTACACGTTTTGACCAAATATCTAATTGTTCCACAGCAGCTGCTCTAAACGTATCTGCAGCGCCTAATACTACAGAAAGTCCTTGATTTTTAAATAAAGTAGCGAGTTTACCAATGGTTGTAGTTTTACCGACACCATTGACCCCGACAACCATAATGACATAGGGTTTTTTTTCATCATCATCATCTAGTTTATGTTCATTTTCTGCTAACAGGCTGGCAATTTCTTCTCTTAGTATTTTATTGAGTTCTTCCGTGCCGAGGTATTTATCTTTGGCAACTCTGTCTTCTATTCTGTCAATAATTTTTATAGTGGTAGCAACACCGACATCGCTGGATATCAATACTTCTTCTAAATCGTCTAAGACAGCTGCATCTACTTTAGATTTACCGGCAACAGCTTTAGACAATTTGTTTAAAAAACTAGATTTTGTTTTTTCAAGACCTTCATCTAAGTCTTCTTTTTTATCCTTGTTGAATATTTTTTTAAAAATTCCCATGTGTATTTATATTAAAGCAACAGGTAAAGATAATTATTTAGTTCTTACCATGACTTGAAACAAAAAAAGCCGTTATGATGATAACGGCTTGTTGTGGTATGTTTTACAAATTATTTTTTATTTAAAAAATTATTAACATCTTCAGGTGTCATAATTTGTTCAACAAAAGTATAAGCTCCTGTTTTTTCGGACTTGACCATTTTAACTGCTTTAGTGAGCCTTTTGCTTCCAGTTTGTATACTTGCTACTGATTTCTTAGCCATAACTTTTTATTTAATTTCTTTATGAACTGTCATTTTTCTCAAGATAGGATTGTACTTTTTGAGCTCAATTCTATCTGGTGTATTACGCTTATTCTTAGTTGTGATATATCGTGAAGTTCCTGGTTTACCAGAATTTTTATGTTCGGTACATTCTAAAATTACCTGAACTCTGTTCCCTCTTTTTGCCATGATTATTAATTTTTACTTCTTTAAAAATCCTTTTTGTCTTGCCTCTTTTAAAACAGCAGAAATTCCCTTTTTGTTAATATTTTTAAGCGCCGACGTAGATACTTTTAAAGTGATCCATTTGTCTTCTTCCGGAATGTAAAAACGCTTTTTAATGAGATTGACGTTAAATTTACGTTTTCTCCTGTTCATAGCATGAGAAACATTATTTCCTGTCATTGCTCTTTTACCGGTAAGTTCACAAACTCTAGACATGATTTTATTATTTTAAAACGGAGTGCAAAATTAAGACCTTTTAAAACAAATTACAAACGTTTCGAAATATATTTTATACTTATTTATGCAATTTATAAAATTAAACGCTAAAACACTTGACAACGGTATAGTGATAAGATTATATTTGCAACTTTTAAAATCACTTCACTATGGGCATGAAATTATCTCAATTTGACTTTGAACTTCCTAAAGAACTTTTAGCAGAACATCCGGCAGATCACAGAGATGAGTCTCGACTGATGGTTGTACATCGCGATACAGGAAAAATAGAACATAAAATTTTTAAAGACCTTATCAACTATTTTGATGATGATGATGTCCTTATTTTCAACAACACCAAAGTATTTCCAGCGAGACTTTACGGAAACAAGGAAAAAACAGGTGCTAGAATTGAAGTGTTTTTACTCAGAGAGCTTAATCCAGATACCAGGCTTTGGGATGTCCTGGTTGATCCGGCGAGAAAAATCAGAATAGGTAATAAACTTTACTTTGGAGATGATGACGATCTTGTTGCGGAAGTTATTGACAATACAACCTCTAGAGGAAGAACTTTGCGTTTTCTCTTTGATGGTTCCTATGAAGAATTCAGAAAAAAATTATTCGAACTCGGCGAAACCCCAATACCGAAATATATCAGCAGACCGGTTGAACCAGAAGACGAAGAGCGGTATCAAACCATTTATGCCAAAGAAGAAGGCGCTGTTGCAGCACCTACAGCGGGGTTGCACTTTTCTAAACATCTAATGAAGCGTTTAGAAATTAAAGGTATAAATTTTGCCGAAGTGACGCTTCATATTGGTTTAGGCACATTTAACCCTGTTGAAGTTGAAGATTTATCCAAGCACAAAATGGATAGCGAAAAAGTAAAGATAGAACTTGAAGCTACAAAGATTGTTAACAAAGCTAAAAAGGAAAGAAAAAAAGTATGTGCAGTAGGCACAACAGTGATGAGAACTATAGAAAGCGCTGTAAATTCAGATAATACTTTAAACGATTTTGAAGGTTGGACAAACAAATATATCTTCCCACCTTACGATTTTAGAATTGCCAATTGTATGGTCACTAATTTTCACATGCCAAAATCAACACTATTAATGATGGTATCTGCATTTATGGGGCATGAACTTATGGAAAAAGCTTATAAAGAAGCTGTAAAAGAAAAATACAGGTTTTATTCTTACGGTGATGCGATGTTAATTTTATAAAACCATCTCCTATCCAAAAATTCTATAGGCCAGCTTAATGCTGGCCTTTTTTTATTCCTTATAATAGAGCGTAAGAATTTACAATATGTAAAACCATCAGTTAAGCCAAAATTATGTCTTATTATAAACACATATCATTTGTAAATGTAAATTCAGAATAGGTGATAACGCTTTTAGTTTTTTTATGTTCAATTAAAATATGTATGTTTGAATAAAACCAAATAATGAAAAAACTTTTCTTGCTCATTCTACTTACAATAATGGTAAGTTGTAACTCTACCAAGAGAGTTAAAAAAGCCATGCTTTCCGGAGAATATGATAAGGCTATAAATCTAGCTATCAAACAGATACAAAAAGGAAAAGACAATAAAAAAACAGCAGAGCAAATCGTAATTTTAGAACAAGCCTTCAAAAAATACCAAGACGATAAACTCAAAAACATCAAACTCTTACAGAAAGACCCAACCGCTCAAGTTGAAAAAAAAGTATATGAGAATTATTTAGATCTTTACAGGACACAAAGGTCTATAAAGCCTTTTTTACCACTTTATAAGAATGACAAAAAAGTAAAGTTTAAATTTAAAGATATCTCCTCTGAATTAATCTTAGCCAAAAAAAAGTATGCTGAGTATTTATATAAACAGGGGCAATCCTACATGCAAAAAGGAGAAAAACAATCTTACAGAACAGCTTTTGATATCCTTAATCAACTCAATCAAATAGCACCTGATTACAAAAACACAAATCAATTATTGGATGAAGCCAGTTTTTTAGGAAAAAACTTTGTTTTTGTTAAAGCCTACAACGACACAGATGTGAGTATTCCTGAAAGTTTAGAGTCTGATATTTTAGACTTTAACACCTATGGACTGGATGACCAGTGGACAGTATACCATGCCAACAAAAAAGATGGTAATCCGTACCAGTTTCAAATTAATTTAATTTTTGAAAACATTTTATTTTCTCCAGAACGTATCATAGAAAGAGAAAAAAGTATAGAAAAGACAGTTAAAATCACAGAAATTCAAACCAACAGAAATGGTGAAATAAAAACAGATAGCCTTGGCAATGAACTAACAATAGAGAAAAACATAAAAGCTAGTGGTCTTTTAACGACAGTTTCTCAAAACAAAACTGTTTCTATAGCTGCACAAGTCGATTACATCAATATGAATACGGGGCAAAAAATAAATGATTTTAAGCTCGATAGCCAGTTTGTGTTTGAGAATACTTTTGCTAGTTTTAATGGAGACGAAAGAGCTTTAAGCGAGGAACAAAAATTATTACTAAACAATAAAGCTGTTCCATTTCCAAGTCATGAGCAGATGCTTTTTGATGCCTCAGAGGATGTCAAAATAAAACTAAAGTCTATATTAAAAAGACATCCTATAAGATAAATCAATGACAGCAATATGAGACTTAAGATTTTTTTTAGCCTTATACTTTTAATCTTGTTATCCTGCAACGATGATAATACTTTCAATGGAACTGAACTCAGTAAGAATCGAAAGTTTAAAGATATTGTTGAAAGTGGAAGAATAAGGGCTATTACCACATATAGTGGTACTACCTATTTCTTATACAGAGGAAGACCAATGGGATTTGAGTATGAAATCCTTAAAAAATTTGCCGAAGATTTAAACCTTGAGCTCGAAATAGTAATTGCAAAAGATGAAAACGACCTCATTAAAATGCTCAATAAAAATGAAGGCGATATTATTGCTTATGGTTATACTATAACAGAAGAACGACAAAAGAAAATTGACTTTAGTATCCCTTTGTACCTATCCCATCAAGTGCTCATTCAAAAAAAACCAGAAAACTGGAGAAGAATGAAGCTACACAACATAAAAGAGCAACTCATCACAAATCCAGTAGAATTAATAGGAGATACTGTCTCAGTAAAACGAAACTCATCATATGCGCAGAGATTACTTAACTTATCAGAAGAAATAGGTGGGAAAATTTACATAGACACTATTCCGGGTCAAATGACTACAGACGAAATTTTTAAAAATGTAGCAGAAGGCAAAATAAAATACAGTATCGTCGATCAAAATGTCGCTTCTATATACGCTTCAGACTACCCAATTTTAGATATTTCAACCAAAATGAGCTTCTCCCAAAGAATAGCTTGGGGGCTTAGAAAAAATTCTGAGCAACTAAAAGACACCTTGAACCATTGGCTAAAAAGAGCCAAAAAAACAGTCGATTACCATGTCATCTACAATAAATATTTTAAAAATAGAAGGTCATTTAGAAAACGGGTAAAAAGTGAGTTTTATAGTTTAAACGAACAAAAAATAAGTCCTTACGATGATCTAATACAAAAATATGCAACTGAAATTGGTTGGGATTGGCGGCTTATTGCCTCAATCGTTTATCAAGAATCACAGTTTAGGCCTTCAAACAAGTCTTGGGCCGGTGCTTCAGGTCTGATGCAAATTATGCCTAAAACTGCTGAAGAACTCAAAATAACAAATCCAACCGACCCTGAACAAAGTCTCCGAGGTGGAACACGTTATTTATCTCAAATGTGGCAAGCCCATGAAACCATTCCAGATTCTATACAGCGCATAAAATTTACGCTCGCCTCTTATAATGCTGGTCTTTATCATATTAAAGATGCACAACGTTTAGCTGCTCACTTAGATTTAGACCCCTTAAAATGGGATAAAAATGCAGAAGACGCCCTTCTTAAACTCAACAAGCCAGAATATTACAAAAAGGATTTTATAAAATATGGATATGTCAGAGCAAAAGAGCCCTACAAATATGTGAAAGAGATTTTTAAGCGGTACGAACAATATAAGACTTTCATCGATAAAACACCTCCTGGTAAATAAGCATTAGCTTAGTATTAATTATATAAATTGCAAAAAGGTTTCTATTCAGATTTAATGAAGTACATTTGCAACTTTTTAAAACTGAGTTATGAACTTAAGAAACATTGCTATTATTGCTCACGTCGACCACGGTAAAACTACACTTGTTGACAAAATTATGCATCATTGTAAACTCTTTAGAGATAACCAAGATACAGGTGAGCTTATTTTAGACAGTAATGATCAAGAACGGGAACGCGGCATTACTATCATTTCCAAAAATGTGTCTGTAATGTATAAAGACACCAAAATTAATATTATAGACACTCCTGGTCACGCCGATTTTGGTGGAGAAGTAGAACGAGTACTTAATATGGCAGATGGTGTTTTGCTACTTGTAGATGCCTTCGAAGGCCCTATGCCACAAACGCGTTTTGTATTACAAAAAGCCATCGATTTAGGTTTGAAACCCTGTGTGGTGATCAATAAAGTGGATAAACCCAACTGTACCCCTGAAGAGGTTCATGAGAAGGTTTTTGACCTGATGTTTGAGCTTGGCGCTGAAGAGTGGCAACTCGATTTTCCCACTGTGTACGGTTCGGCACTCAACAACTGGATGAGTGAAGACCCTGAAGTAAAAACCGATTCTATAGAACCATTATTAGATATGGTTGTCGAGCATATTGAACCGCCTAGAGTCAAAGAGGGCAACCTTCAAATGCTGATTACATCTTTAGATTTTTCATCTTATACAGGTAGAATCGCTATTGGTAGACTACAACGCGGACAACTCAAAACTGGAATGCCTGTTGTTTTAGTCAAAAGAGACGATTCTATTCAAAAAACTAAGATTAAAGAACTTTATGTCTTTGAAGGTCTAGGAAAACGAAAAGTTGATGAAGTACAAGCTGGAGATATATGTGCCATAGTCGGTTTAGAAAATTTTGAAATTGGAGACACCATTGCAGATGTTGAAAACCCTGAAGCTTTATCAAAAATTAAAATCGATGAGCCGACCATGAGTATGTTGTTCACGATTAATGATTCACCTTTTTTTGGAAAAGATGGTAAGTTTGTAACCTCTAGACACATCAAAGAACGCCTGATTAAAGAACTTGAGAAAAACCTAGCTTTACGAGTTGAAGAAACCGATAATGCTGATAAGTTTATTGTATATGGACGTGGCGTGATGCATTTATCCGTTCTCATAGAAACCATGCGTAGAGAAGGCTATGAGCTTCAAATTGGTCAACCTCAAGTCATTATCAAAACAATCGACGGAGAACCCTGTGAACCAATTGAAGAATTAACCATCGACCTACCGGAGCATCTTTCAGGTAAAGCTGTTGAGATGGTCACCCAAAGAAAAGGTGAAATGTTAAGCATGGTCACCAAAGGGGAACGTATGGTCATTGAATTTATGATACCATCTCGAGGTATCATTGGTTTAAGAAATCAACTGCTTACAGCAACAGCCGGAGAGGCTATCATGGCCCATCGCTTTAAAGAATTTCAACCACTTAAAGGAGATATCCCTCAACGACTGAATGGCTCTTTAATTTCTATGGAGAAAGGTAAAGCTATTCCTTATTCTATCGATAAACTTCAGGACAGAGGTAAGTTTTTTGTCGATCCCGGAGAAGATATTTATGAAGGACAGGTCATTGGTGAAAATTCTAGACAAGATGACTTAACCGTCAATGTGACCAAAACTAAAAAGTTGTCTAACGTGCGTTCTTCCGGTGCTGATGATAAGGCTAAAATAGTACCCGCTAAAAAATTCTCTTTAGAAGAAGCTTTGGAATATATTCAAAAAGACGAATATGTAGAAGTCACGCCCAATCATTTAAGATTGAGAAAAATCTATCTCAAAGAAACCGAAAGAAAACGAAATAAAATCGTCTAATGTCAATTATGACTCAAACAAAAAACCAGCTTAAAGAAGCTGGTTTTTTTATGGGTTTATGTTTTTATGTGTTCTACCGTTTCAACGTAAAATGTGATTTAAAAGTACTTGGATTCCCGGTTGTGGGTTCTATAAACTCCACCCTAAACCAGTAATCCTGTGATGGCATGTTACTCCCGTTAAAGGTACCGTCCCAACCTTCGCCTGTCGGACTGAGTTGTTTCAGTAATTTACCATAACGGTCAAAGATATAAATTTTTGCGTTAGGTTGATTGGATAATCCCGTGATATTCCAAG
>NZ_SWMU01000004.1 GCF_006120725.1 Mesohalobacter halotolerans | reverse complement strand
GCCGAGGTCGTGAATACCCAGACCTTGTGTGAGTCGAGTAGTTTTGTCAGTTTTGATGTGATCGTCAACCCCTTACCCAATGTAGACATCAGCGGATTTGATGGTGCGATTGTGTGTATAGATGAAGCAGGTAATGTCATAAACACCGCAGACTCACCACCGATTATCGATACAGGTTTAGACAGCAATAACTTTACATTTGAGTGGGTTTTTAATGGCACAGTATTACCAGCGACCAGCCCGAGTATTGATGCCACACAGCCCGGGAGTTATACAGTAACAGTGACCAATATTAATACAGGTTGTCAAGCTATGAGTAGTGCAGAGATTATAGAGAGCAACCTACCGACTTTTGAGGTTACAGTGCTGACGCCATCCTTTAGTGAGACACATGTTGTTGAGGTCAGTAATATAGAAGGGCAAGGCAATTTTGAGTTTCAATTGGATAATGGTCCTTGGGAGAGTTTAGCACCGGGGCAAACCACTTTGGTTTTCAGTAATGTTTTACCGGGGACACATATTATAAGAGGAAGAGACGATGCCGGCTGTGGAGTGACAGCAGTTGAATTTACAATGATAGACTTCCCACCATTTTTCACGCCCAATCAAGATGGGGTCAATGAAACTTGGAATATCACGGGATTATCCAATCAACCTAACGCAAAAATTTATATCTTTGACCGTTATGGTAAATTACTGAAACAACTCAGTCCGACAGGCGAAGGTTGGGACGGTACCTTTAACGGGAGTAAGATGCCATCACAGGATTACTGGTTCAGGGTGGAGTTTATAGAACCCACAACCGGGAATCCAAGTACTTTTAAATCACATTTTACGTTGAAACGGTAGAACACATAAAAACATAAACCCATAAAAAAACCAGCTTCTTTAAGCTGGTTTTTAAGTTTTTTAGAACCTTCAATATTTAATTTAAGCTATCCATATCGATAACAAATCTATATTTAACGTCTGAACTCGTGACTCTTTCATAAGCTTCATTTATTTTTTGCATATCGATCATTTCAACATCACAGGTGATATTGTGTTTACCACAAAAATCTAACATTTCTTGTGTTTCTTTAATGCCTCCAATCAACGAGCCAGCGACGCGTTTTCTTGACAGAACAAGTGATGCACCGTGTAAAGGTTCTAAAGGTTCTATTGCACCGACAAGTACCATGGTCTTATCCCGTTTGAGCAAGCCGAGATAGGGATTCATGTCGTGTTTTACAGGGATGGTATTAAGTAAGAAGTCAAAGCTATTGGCATGTTCCTTCATTTGTTTATCATCTGTAGAAATTAAAACGTCGTGAGCACCTAAATCTTTAGCATCTTGGGCTTTGTCTTCTGAGCGGGTAATCATCACGACATGAGCGCCAAGTGCGTTGGCAAATTTAATCCCCATATGTCCTAAGCCTCCTAGACCAATCACACCAACTTTGTCTCCTTCTTTTATTTTCCAATGACTTAAAGGTGACCAGGTTGTGATGCCAGCGCATAATAACGGTGCGGTTGCTTTTAAATCTAAATTTTCGGGAATATTCAATACAAAATGTTCATCAACAACAATTTGCTGAGAATAACCGCCATAAGTATGACCTCCAAGGTGCTCATCTTTTCCGTTATAGGTGCCCACTAAACCTTCTTCACAATATTGTTCAAGGTCTTCTCGGCATGATGGACATTTACGACAAGAATCAACCATGCAACCAACTCCAACGGTTTGTCCAACTTTAAAGCCAGAAACTTCACCACCTATTGCTTCCACCGTTCCGATAATTTCGTGCCCAGGAATAACCGGATATTGACTGCCGCCCCAATCGTTTCTCACAGTGTGAATATCACTGTGGCAAACACCACAATAATCAATTCTTATCTTGACATCGTTTGGTTCAAGGTCTCGTCTTTTAATTTGTAATTCTTCCAAAGCTGCATCAGATGCTTTCGCGCCATAAGCTTTGACTTTAGTTTTTGACATATTTTATTATTAAATTATAGATTAAAGTATCAAAGCTATAAAACAATTCGTTTTGAAATTTGATTTTAATTAGCTTTAACTAAAGCTTAAATCTCTAGCTTAGTAAGTTATTATCAAATTTGTTTCAATAATTCACAAAACAACTTTACCATTTTGGGTTCAGCCTGTTGTGCTGTGGCTAAAATATCTTCTACATTAACCGGTTCTAGGTTATCGGGATCGCATTCGTCAGTTAATACTGAAACAGCGACTACTGGTAATTGTAGATGATTGGCGACAATGACTTCTGGAACTGTGCTCATTCCAACGGCATCGGCACCAATGGTTTTTAAGTAGCGGTATTCAGCTCGGGTTTCGAGTTGTGGCCCTAAAACAGAAGCGTAAACACCTTGATGTAAATTAATGTTTTGTTTATTGGCTATTTCAATTAAACTATCACTCATACTTTTATCATACGGGCAACTCATATCTACAAAAATATTACCAAGTTTAGAAACGCCTTTATAGGCTAATGGCGATCCACCAAGTAAATTGATATGATCATCAATCAGCATCAAATCACCTTTTTTAAAATTGAGATTGATAGCACCTGCTGCGTTCGAAACCAGTAATTTTTTAACGCCCAAACGTTTCATAATTCTTACGGGAAAAGTAACGTCTAACAAATCGTAGCCTTCGTACAGGTGAAATCGTCCTTGCATGATCACGGCGGTTTTGCCTTCAATCTTACCATAGATGAGTTTGCCTTTATGAAATTCGACAGTTGCTGTTGGAAAATGCGGGATGTGGTTATAACTCACTTCGTGAATGATGTCAACCTGTTCTAAAAGTTGACCTAAACCTGTGCCTAGTATGATTCCAATTTCAGGATTCTTGAAACCTTTTTCTTGAAGGTAGTGTGTGGTTTCCTTAAGGTATTTCATAATTTTATTAGTGTTTTTAAAACAGGAAAATCGTCTAAATCCTCTACATAATCAATGTCATTTTTTGGCGCTAACAAAGCTATAGATTTTGAGTTTAAATCTTGTAAAGTTAGTTTTAAAACTTGATTGGTTCCCCAGGGTTTGTGTTGAAATATTTTCGGATAAATCTGTTTAAGTCCCATTAAATAATACCCACCATCTGTAGCCGGGCCAATAACCACATCATTCTTGTCAAGTTTAGAAAAAGCTTCATTTATCAAATTGTGGTCAATGTCGTATAAGTCTGAACCAATGATAATCACTTTTTTAAACCCATCTTGAAAAGTTTGTTCAAAAGCGTATCGCATTTTCTGACCTAAGCCACCTTCAATTTGAACCTTTTTATCAAAAATCTCATCATCCCAGACATCGTTTTTTAAAATCTCATTTGTATAATAAACCTGTTTTGTTGCATTTACTTTTGAGGTGACTTTGGCTGTATGTTGCAGCAAAAATTTATAAACTTCTAAAGCCTTTTCATCGCCAATTTCTTGAGCTAGTCGGGTTTTAACTTTGCCTTTTTCAGGTTTCCTCGTAAAGATGATTAAACAGTTTTTCATATTTTATAATTTCGCGCTAAGACGCAAAGGCGCCAAGATTACATTTGATTTTATTATTTCACGAAAAGCCACCAAGACGCTAAGAAACAAAAGAAAATAAGACTCTAATATTTTTATTCAAAATATCTTTTGACCACGCTCTAAAAACTTCCCCCAAAATTTATCGTAGGCATGGACTTTTTGGGTTTGATTTCCTTTTTGATAAACCGGATAACCCTGATTACTCCATTCAAAAATACCACCATATAAATTATTGATATTTTTAAATCCCATCGCTTTGAGTTGCTCACCAATTTGTTCAGAACGCACACCAATTGAACAATATACGACTATTTCAGTGTTTTTGTCAAGCTGCTTGACTTTCTTTATATCAAAATTGTCGTAGCCTACCCAAATGGCATTTTTGAGATGACTGACTCGGAATTCTTTTTTGGCTCGGGTGTCAAGCAAAATCAAATCTTGTCCAGCATCGAGTTTGTCTTTTAAAGCTTCAACAGAAATATAATTAATACTGCCGGTGTTGAACTTTTCTATAGCTTCGTCAATAGAGTTTTGAGAAAATCCCAAAAAGCTGAAAAAACTTAAACTTAAAAATAATTTAATTGGATATCGCATCTTGATTAATAGTTTTTTTTACACCATTTTTATCGAATATTTCATCTTTATGGCATTTCATAAATTGGTCACAATACAAACAAATATTGCCCAGTTCATCGTTTTTGGCTTTGGCTTCATCTTCGCTTACTCCAAGTGCTTTGCCCATTTTTAAGGGGTCACCATCATTTAAAGCTTTAAATACAATGTTTTGTGACGCTCGTTGTAGCACGTCTGCTACCTTTTCCTGTCGCGCATCACCCATGGGAAAGTGCGTGCCGGGGCAACACGGATTAATACGCCATAGTTGGATGCTGATTTCGTTGGGAATATCATCGTAACCCCCTAAAAAATTTCGTGCACCAGACAAAATCGTGCAGAAATTATGATCGGGATTTTTATAATGAATATCATTTTTTAAGGCCTTACCACGTGCCCAATTGCCGCCAATCCACATCTCTTCGTTGGCACCCCAATAGCCCCAACTCAAATCTTTGTCTGTTAAATAATTTTCGCTGTCCACCAAGGGGTCTTTATCTTCTCCGTTGACACCACAACTTTCAAAAATCTCTGCCAGTTCCATCAAGCGATTGCCGGCGTGTTTGTGATAGCGGTCTATGCTGGCAATGTCAAAACGAGTAACGCCTTTGTCGATGAGCGCTTGAAGTTTTTTGGTGTTCAATAAATCGCCGTTGGTCTGTAGCATAATTTGGGTTTGACCTTGATATTTATCCCGTATTTTATCTAAGATAGCATGCAAGAGTTTGATATCGGCCATAGGTTCGCCACCGCTTAAAATCAGCCTATCGATTTTGTTAGGCATATTATCGATGATTTTAAAACAATCGTCTTTTGAAATACGAGCTCCAAACGGACTCGAGTCGTTGTAGCAATGGTCGCAGTCGTCGTTGCAGAGCTGTGTAAACACCCAATACAGGGATTCTATATGGTCAAAATCAGTCTTCATTTGTTTCGTTTTTCAAGTGTTTCCAAAATAAAATTTCGTCTTCTACGCCACTTTTCTCGTCTTGATAAAAAGCACTTTTAGAGTCGTATTGTATCAAGTTTCCTTGCTCAATTTTAGCAATATTGTCGCCAATAATAATGGCCTCTTTTAAATCGTGTGTCACAAAAATAGCGGTTAGGTTTTGAGACGACACCAGGTTTTTGAAAAGTTTTTGCATATGGGAACGAATTTCAGGGTCTAAAGCGCCAAAAGGTTCGTCAAGCAATAGCAATTGTGGTTTTATCACCAAGGCTCTACCAAAAGCGATACGTTGTTTTTGGCCACCTGAGAGTTGATCAGGCATTTTGTGGCCTTGGTCTTGCATACCGAGTTTTTCGAGCATGGCATTGACTTGAGCTGGAATATGTTTTGCCTTTTGCAACTTCAATCCAAAAGCGATATTGTCAAACGCTGATAAGTGTGGAAATAATAAAGCATCCTGATATAAGTAAATAATTTTCCGTTGTTGTGGAGCGAGTACATCAATTCGGTTTTCTCTGAGGTAGATTTTACCCTGATCAGCACTTTCAAGACCGGCTACAATTTTGAGTAAAGTGGTTTTACCACTGCCCGAAGCACCGATTAAACTTAAGGTTTGGCCTTTGGTTAACTCAAGATTAATTCCTTTTAAAATCTGGTCTTGACCAAATTGTTTATCAAGTTGGTGTATGCGGAGAAAGGCTTGACTCATCGGGCTAAAATTAGAATTCTTTTATTCAAATACAACAAAAGAATTGGTGGTAAGATAAGCATAACGCAAGCTAAAGCTGCATAAAACACATTTGCTTCGTTGATAAAATTAAACACCATCACGGTGAGGGTTTTAACTTTACCCAACCCGATAAACTGGGTGAGACCGTATTCAAACCATGACACCAAAAAAGATTGAAAAAAACACAATACAATTGCAGGTTTGGATAAAGGCAAAATAACTTTTAACAAGCTTTGCCATGCGCTTGCGCCTAAGGTAAATGAGAGTTGCTCGATAGACTTTAAATGTGCATTCCAAAAGTTATTAAAAATGACAATGCCAAAAGGCAACGCAAAAAAAAGTTGTGCTATCAAAACGCCGATAAAATTTCCGGATAAATTCGCAACCGTAAAATAATATTGAAAAGTCACCGCCAAGACCACAGGCGATAAAATATAAGGCACAAGCGTTAAGCGCATATACTGCTGTCTATACTTACTGTAGGCAATGTATTTAGACATAAAAAACGCTAATACACTAACTAAACTTGCCAGTGTCAATGACAAACCGAGAGATAAGAATAAACTTTCTAAAATATCACCTTGTTTAAACAAGCTGTTACCCCAATGTTGAAACGTCCATTCTTGAGGCAATATTTCTGGAAATTGCCATTGTTGCGCTAAAGACAAGCCCAATAGAAATACAATTGGAAATACCACGGCTAAAACAAAACTATATTTTAAGACTTTGCTTATCATTTAATATTGGGTTTTAAATATTTACGGCTTGGCTTGCCAAACAACACTAAAACCAAAATCACTAAGAGCACATACAGCACGCTCATCGCAAACCCTAAAGGGATATCGTTTAAATTAAATTTTTGGATTTTTTGCACAATTGCGACGGAAACCATTTGTGGGTATTGTCGCCCTAAAATCAACGGCACTTCATAAGAACTCATCACAAAAATGACAAACAATAATAAGGTCATTTTAGATTTTTTAAATAAAATTGGAAGCGTGACACATCTCAAGGTTTTTCTGCTTGAAGCACCAAGGGTTTTGGATAATTTTTCTAATTCTAAAAGGTTTTCATTTCTATAAATATTAGACATCAAAATGGTAAAAAACGGTGTGATGAGGAGCACACTGCAAAAGATGATGCCTACACCATAAAAATCTCTTACTACATTTGGAAAATCGTTTAAACTACAGATAAAGCCCAATTCAAAAGCGATTCGAGAAAACCAGCCTGAAGGCGAAAGCCATTGTAAAACCAAAAACGCCATTACCGTTGCCGGAAAACATAAGGGCAAAAATATAAAATAACTCAATCGGCCTTGTTGTATGCTTTTATTCCAACTTAAGGCCATACTCACCGCAATACACAAACTGGTCACAACACTGACAAGCCCAATGCTGAGACTATATAAAAAACTTACCCATAAATTTTGAGACGTTAGGGCTTTTTGCCAATAGTCTAAAGTAAAGCCTTTGGATAACAAGCCGGATAAACCCAAACTATAACTTAAGGCATAGCTCAACCCGGCGACCAAAGGCAAAACAATGAGTAGCCCAAACAACAACTTGATTAAAACAGGGTAAACCTTCAACTTCACGGATTTATAATTTTGGTTCTAAAATCTTCAGCCAAACGAATCATATATTCAGGATGGAGTTCCATTAAGGCGTTTTGATCAAGCTCACTGCGCAGTGGTGCATATCGGCGCTTAGCAATATATTGAAAATGTTGTTTTTGATTTTCAGGTAAATTTTCAATGTCCAAAATACTGCCATCACCCCAAACCTCAGGTTTTGATTTATGCGCTTGGGCTTGGGCTGAAATCATAAAATTGGCCACCAACATAGCTGTAGCTTTATGCTGAGACAATTTTGGAATGCCCAAATAATGACTGTTTTGAATACTGCCAAAATCTGGCACGTAAGCGCGAGCGGTATTTTGGAAAAGCCCTTCATTAATTTTATTATCCACTTCACTGTCGTTATTACTCATGCTAAACCAAATTTCACCGGAAGCAAACAGCTGATGCATTTGAGGGACATTTTCCGGAAATGCTTCACCTTCCTGCCATAAATAAGGTTTCAATTGGTTGATATAATTCCAAATTTGTTGGCTGTATTTTTGATAAGTGGCTTCATCAAAATCGCCATAGAGCTCTTTGGGGTTTTCGGCAAAACTGATCAACAAACTTTTTAAAAAAGTCAAACCCGTAAAATGATTGTCAAAGGTGAATTGACCCGGATGGGCTTTGGCAAAATCCAGCAACTCGGCTTTGTTTTGTGGCGGATTTTTAACCTTAGCAGAATCGTAGATCCAAGTCATTTGCACATTGCCCCAAGGCAACTCATAGCCGTCAATATCCTGTTGAAAGTCTTTGCCAATAAACGGATTATCAAAATTGATATATTTAGTATTTGGCAATACCGACGTCCATGGGCCGTAGAGCGCATCAATTTGACGCAGTTGGTAAAACGTTTCGCCATTTATCCACACCAAATCAATTTCGCTTTCGCTTTTGTTGGCTTGCAATTCGGTCATCAAGCTTTGCACAATCATATTGCCTTGTCCACTGACGATATTGACATCAATCCCATATTGAGATTTAACCTTGGGTAAAACAAAGTCATTCATATAAGCATTGATTTTTGGATCACCTTTCCACATCATCATATTCATGCTTTGGTTTTGGCCTTTCGCATCCACAACAGACCAATCGGATAAATCCACGTTTTTCTCATGATTTTTATCGGTTTTACAGCCTAAAAAACAGATTAGAATTATGGTTATAATGGGTTTATGCATCATGTTTATTTTATTGATTGTTTTTGCGATGTGCTTAATATGTTAACTAAATGAGAATCTCAGCATTGATAATTTAAACAATCTTTTGCGCCTTTGCGTCTTTGCGAGAGACTTTCAATAGCTCAAAACAAATACCTCACCCCAAACTGAAACTGTCTTGGCGGTCCTGCATTTCGCTGCACAAAACGTCCCGAGGACGCAGGTCCAGCCTGAATTTGATTACTTTGTGTGGCATTGTTAAAAAAACCACTTAAATTTTCTGCATTTAACACATTAAAAATATCCGCACGAAACTCCAAGCGGTGGTTATTTCCCAACTTAAATTGATGTTGCACGCCCACATCAAAAGTGTTATTCCAAGGCAAACGGTCGTTGTTTCTAGATTCACCGGGTGAGCGGTCACTGTTGCCCACATAAGCATCGCCAAAGCCTGAGCCATCACCATTCAAGTCGGTTGTGCCAAACACTTCACCATCCGGAATTCTGTTGATGGGCTGTCCGCTTTGTAAAAGTGCAGCCAAAGTAATCGTTGTGCCCTCAAACGGATAATAATTAAAAATCCCATTGATATTGTGCGTCCGGTCATTGATAGACGGTCCCCATTCGGCCTCAAAATTGTTAGCATCCATCGCTCTAAAGTTGATGTCCTCCGTATCATTTTTTAGCGATGACAAGGTATAATTAATGCGATACGAATAGTTGTTTTGACCGCGTGCTTTTTGCAAATTAAAACTCGCTGCCCAATATTCTGATTCTCCTTCGGTTTCAGTAATCACTACATTTCTCGCTACACCTTCCACCTCTTGTCCATCGATAATTCCTACACCATTTACGATAGGGATTGGGCGAGTCGCATCGGCTTCTTCTATGCTTCTCACGTCATCTGGTGAAAAATTACTATCAATAGGAAATGGTTCCGGAGCATTGAGATTTCTCAAACGGAACAAATTTCGCCCCAGATTGTGCATAACATCTACAAAAAACAATTTGTCATTCTCCAATTGCACTTGGTAACCTAACGTAAATTGATGTGAATACGGATTGTCGTAACCGTTGGGGTTTAAAATTCGTCGTTCGTTAGAAAATACATTTTGCTCGCTTCCAGCTAAATCTGCCGGTGTTGGGCCTTCTAAAAAGTTGGCATTACTAAAATTAGCCGTCAGGTTGCCATTAAAAGTTACACGGTCAATATTGGTGTTTTCTGGCAGTAAACCTTGGTCAATCAACTCCTGAATTTGCAGTTTATAGTCATCAGAATTATTATTTTGTTGCAAAGCATCGCTGTAGATGGCATAATTGATTTTATCATAGGCAATGGCATAACCACCACGAATGACAGAATTTTCAGTGAGCTTGTAATTGAAGTTAAGTCTTGGTGCGATATTGTCGGTATCGCCATCACTGCCGCCGCCTTTAGATAAATTGTCGTAATCGTATCTTAAGCCGATGGTAGCTTTGAGTTTATCGTTGATTTCCCATAAATCTTCAACATAAAACGAGGTGATGTTTTGCGTGGTGCCAAACGATGAAGGCCTTAACTCAACCCCATAATTCAACACTTCAGCATCTAAAGGAATATCATCGACATTTAAGGCGCCACCAATATTTTGATTGTTGAGCGTATTAAGTTGGTCTTCAGTTAACCTCACAATGTAATTTCCATTAGGATTGCCTCCACCAAACAATTCGTGGTCACCGCTGATGTAGTTAAACCCTGCTTTGATGGTGTGATTGTTTAAATACCACTTAAATTTTTGTTGAAACTGCAGCGTATTTTCAATTTCATCAAACACAAATCCAGGATGACCCACAATCGCAATGGGATGGTCTGCGGGGTTTCTTAGGGTAACTTGTGGTGAAGCGCCGTTATCGGGATCGGCGTAATTCCAACGAAAACGCCCATAAAGCAGATTGGTTTCAAAACTCATATTACCAATATTATATGCATTTTTTAAAGCCAGATTAATACTGTTACGTTCTTGTGCATTTCCAGCCGATGGAAAGGTAACGCCACCTTCAAGGCCGCCACCTTGTCTTTCTATATCAATTACGCCAACATTAGCCCTTAACGAACTTCTAAAATTTTCCTGCCAAATCTGGTCGATTTTAGCTGAAAAATAATTGAATGTATTGGTGCCTTCAACTGTTTCTACAACGCCTAAATCCGGCGAATTTAAAAGGTTATCTTTTTGGTCTGTAGTGTGCTCAAAATTGATAAAATAAAAGGTTTTGTCTTTTACAATCGGGCCACCAACTGCAAATCCGGATTGGTAACGTGCAAAACCATCTTGAACCAAATTGCCGGACAAATCGCGTTGGGCAAAATCCGTTTGGCCATCAATTTCCGGGCCGGGTCGGGTAACAAAAAAGACTTCGCCGTGATGTTCATTTCCACCCGATTTGGTGGTGATGTCAATAACTCCATTATTGGTCAAGCCGTATTCCGCTGAAAAATTACTGGTCAAGACCGTGATGTCTTTCACAAAACCCGTTGGAATCGCAAAACGTTGTCCACCGAGAAAACGTTCGTTATTGTCTAAACCGTCAATCAAATAGGACGTGAAAAGCGAGTTAGCGCCGTTGATACTTACATTTGGTGCTTCAGGGAAAAAGCCCGTGGCTTGAGTTACATTGGGAATTCTAAACAACACCCGCGTAATATCTCGACCTTCAACAGGTATTTCTTCAATTTCTCGAGCTTCTAATTCAAAAGATACTTCAGCGTCTCTGCGATTAATGCGACTGGTTTTTTGTTGGGTAATCAAGACTTCGTCTAAAGATTGTTCAGCAAACTCTTTGGAGACTAAGTAAAATGGTAAATTGATGTTTTCATTAGAACGAATATCAATTTGTTCAGATTGCTGTTGGGCGTATGTTGTGTTGCCTTCAAAAATGATTTGATACCCATTTAAAGGCAAAATATTTTTAAACACCACTTGCCCTTTTTCGTTTGTAGTTTTTGTGATATTTATACCTTGATTTTCGTTTTGTAATGTGATATCAATATTTGAAACACTTTGATTGGTTTTAAGATCAATCACGGTGACATTGATGTCTTGTTGTGCTATACCTACCCAAGTCAATAGGATACAGCACAGGCTTAAAAATTTAGTCATATTTTTTTGCTTTAATAAAGGATTTGAGAATGCTATTTAACGCGTGATTTAATGTAATCGCGGCGAACCTTTATTAAATGGAATATTGGCTCTGATACCAAAATCAGAAAGCACAAGATTGAAAAATAAACACTCAAATTGTTTAATTATTTTAGAAATTAAGCCTTGTATTTGAGCTGGAATTTGATGGATAAAATTTTGAATGTATTTTAAACTTTCAACATTATCAATATCTCCAAAAGTTTCAAAGCAAAGCAAATCGTTTTCAAGTTGCTCAATAGCTAATGTAATTTGGCTGAACAACTTTGAAGTTTGCCAAGAAAAATTTTGAAAATCTAATTGCTCAAAAGTGTTTTTGTGAATTCCCAGAATATAAAACCCACCATCGGCAGATGGCCCTAAACTGGTTTTGCCTTGTTTGAGCGCTTCTTGAGCCTTAAGAATATGTCGAGTTTGAAGTTGAGGTGTATCGTTTCCTATGGTGATAATTTGATCAAAACCCAAATCAAAAACATCCGTGATGGCATGATAAAACCGTTCACCGAAGGTTTGTCCTTTTTGCATTTCATTGGTAATGATACAATAAGGCAGTTGACTGCTTTTTACTTTTTGAATTAAATCTGCATTCAGTTGCTTAAATAAGCCTTCGCCGCGCATTATGTTTTTGCGCTGAGCATCAATCTCAGGAGAATTGGCAAAAATAAGAACAGCAGTTTTCGAATTCAATGTTGAAGTTTTAATTTATTTAATCGAAAAAATTTTATAACCCTTACAAAATCAAATTATCACCCCGGTCTTAAAATTAACGCATTAGGATAATCTTTTTTGATTTCATTAAAAGCTTTGTCAGCATACAATTTCGTTCTGAATTGACCAATCCAAACTTTATAATTTGGTGTTTCATATTCTATTGTTACTGGGTATTTGTAGTCTTTAGAATCGTATTCTGTTTTTGCATTTTCAGCATTTTTTCGATTACCGGAAAACAATTGAATGGTATAAAACGATTTGATATCGTGGTTTTTAATCATGTTTTTCTTCAGCAAAAGTAAACTGTCTAACTTTTGAATATTGACAGAGGTATTTTGAGCTTTTGCAGTTAAACTCCAACTAATGCATAAAATGAAGAATAGTATTTTCATAACGTATTATTTCAAACGTTTTACAAAACTAAAATATTTTGATGGACAAATTGATTTTATTATTTAGAAACACTTTAAATTAACTTTTAACAAATGTCAGTATTACCAAAATCATCCTAATATCTTATTTTTGTATTCAATTTTTTTCAGGCAACAATAAGTCTGTTTTAATATTAATTGAAAACTATTATGAAAAAGGTGATTTTACGCCCTTCTCTTTTTGCTTTATTTTTTATCCTTTTCAGCATAAATGCTCACTCTCAGGAAGTCGAAGCAGACAGCATGGCGACGGCTTCTGCAGAAAATGCCGAAGCAGCCAGTTCTGTTGTGCCAGGCGGTGACCCAGAAGCGGGTGAAAAACTATTCAAATCTTTATGTGCAGCTTGTCACAAACCTTACGAAAGGGCCGTTGGTCCAGCTTTGCACGGCGTTGTTAATAAATACGATGGTGATTTTGAATGGCTATACGCTTGGATAAAAAATAGTCAAAAGCTCATAAAGTCTGGCGATTCTAGAGCGGTAGCGATTTATGAAGAATACAATCAGACGGCAATGAACGCCTTTCCGCAGTTAAGCAACCAAGATATCGATAATATTTTAGCTTATGTGGAGCAACCAAAGCCTGAACCCAAAGTAGCTGTTGCGGATAATACAGCTGCTGGTGGTCAAGCTCAAGGCAACCAAATTTCTACAGATTTAATTTTAGCTATTTTATCTTTCGTTTTATTACTCCTTGTCGTCATTTTATATTTAGTTAATAAAACCCTTAATCGTTTTGCTGAAGTTAATGGTGTCCAATTGAAATCTGAAAATGAGCAACCGAAAAAGCCCCTTTGGAAAGCTTATGCAGAAAATGGATTTTTAGTTTTAGTTACTGCAGTTGTGTTTTTGTTAGGTACAGCTTGGTTTGGTTATGGGTATTTAATGCAAGTCGGTGTTGATCAAGGTTACGAACCCATTCAGCCTATTCATTACTCACACAGGATTCACGCAGGTGAAAATAAAATAGAATGTAAATATTGTCACTCATCAGCTCGAGTTTCTAAACATTCTGGAATTCCTTCGCTTAATGTTTGTATGAATTGTCATAAACAAATTTCAAAAGTTGCAGACGAAACACAGGCCAAAGGTGAAGAAGAATTTAATGTCGATTACAATGCTGAAATTGCTAAACTTTACGAAGCTGTTGGGTGGGATAAAACCACACAATCTTATACAGGCGAGACTAAACCTGTGAAATGGGTAAGATTACACAACTTGCCGGATTTAGCTTATTTTAACCACTCTCAACACGTGACCGTAGGACAAATAGAATGTCAACAATGTCACGGTCCAGTCGAAGAGATGGAAGTGATGTATCAGCACGCACCATTAACAATGGGTTGGTGTATTAATTGTCACCGTGAAACTAATGTTAAGGTAAAAGACAACGGTTATTATACCAAAATTCACGAAGAGTTATCCAAAAAATATAATGTAGAAGAATTTACTGCAGCCGACATGGGCGGAATAGAATGTGGTAAATGTCATTATTAATCAAACTTAGAAATACTTAGTCTTATATGTCTTCAAATAAAAAATACTGGAAAAACCCCGAAGAGCTTAAAGCAGATAGCTCTGTAGTCGAGGCCATCCAATCCAAAGAATTTACTGAAGATTTACCCAGTAAATCAGAAATCAGAGAAGAAGAATCTCAAGATGAATCTTCTACAAGCCGAAGAGATTTTTTGAAGTATGTCGGTTTTAGCACAGCAGCTGCAACTTTAGCAGCCTGTGAAGGCCCAGTGATTAAATCTATTCCTTATGTATTTCAACCCGAACGCATTGTGCCTGGTGTAGCCGATTATTATGCTACGACCATGGCTGATGGTTTTGATTTTTCAAGTGTTTTGGTTAAAACACGTGAAGGAAGACCAATTAAGATTGAGTGGAATGATAAGTCTAAAGCCAAAGCTGCCGGTGGTGCCAGAGTTCACGCTTCGGTCTTGTCTCTATATGATACCAAGCGTCTTCAAAACCCTATGATTGACGGTGCAGATGTGACTTGGAAAACTTTTGATGATGCAGTAAAAAAAGAGTTAGATACTGTTGGTGAAAAACCTGTTGTGTTTTTAACCCAAACCTTTGCGAGTCCAAGCACTCAAAAATTAATCAAAGATTTTAAAGCCAAATATCCAACGACAAAACACATTACTTACGATGCCGTTTCTGAACATTCAATGTTAGAAGCATTTAAAGCTAAATACGGCGTAAGAGCTTTACCTAATTACGACTTTTCTAAAGCTGAAACCATTGTTTCTGTATGCGCAGATATTCTAGGTGATTGGCAAGGTGGTGGTTTTGATTCAGGTTATGCTAAAAGCCGCGTACCTCAAAATGGAAAAATGTCTAAGCATATCCAGTTTGAAGCCAATTTAACCCCAACTGGAGCTAACGCTGATGAACGTGTGCCTGCTAAACCAAGTATTCAAAAGAATGTTCTTTTAGAAATATACAGACAAATTTCTGGTGAAGTCTCTGTATCACCAAAACTTGACGCGAAATACAAAAAAGCTGCTACCAAAGCGGTAAAACATCTTAAAAAAGCAGGAAGTAAAGCCATTTTTGTTACTGGCATTCAAGATCAAGCGGCACAAGCCATGGCTTTGGCTATCAACGAAGCGCTAAGCTCTCAAGTGATTGATACAGAAAATTACCGATTAATTAGACAAGGTAATGACGATGCCGTCAAAACTTTAATCAAAGATATGAACGCTGGAAAAGTTGGCGCTTTGATTACTTGTGGTGTTGACCCGGCTTATGCTTTATCCGAAGCGGATCAATTTGTTTCTGGACTTAAAAAATTGAAGTGTAGTGTGTGTTTTGCCATGACTAAACACAAAACAGCAATGTCGTCAAAGTATGTTGCGGCAACACCACACTATTTAGAGTCTTGGGGTGATGTGCAAATGACCAAAAACCATTTTGCTTTAACGCAACCAACTATTCAAAAAATATTTAATACCAGACAATTTCAAGATTGCCTTTTGAAATGGTCTGATAGCGACGAAAAATATTACGATTATCTCAAAAATAGTTTTAGCGAATATGCTAATGGCGTCAAGTGGAATACAGCTTTACACGATGGCGTTTTTGAAGCTAAAAATGAAGTTTCATCTGAAGAAACGGAAGAGAGTTCAACTTCAACTCAATCTTTAGGTCAGATGATTAGTGGTTTTAATTCCAATTCGCTTAAAGGTGAATTCGAATTGACACTTTATACTAAAGCTGCAATGGGTGACGGTAAAGGTGCTAATAATCCTTGGTTGCAGGAGTTTCCTGATGCCATCACAAGAAACACTTGGGACAACTATTTGACCATTTCTAAAACAGACGCTGATAAACTCGGTATAGAAAATAGAGTGACCTCAAAAGGTGCTATTGACGGCGATTTAGTTAATATTACTTTAGGAAAAACGACTTTAAACAATGTTCCTGTCATGGTTCAACCTGGTCAAGCACCTGGTTCGATTGGTTTAGCTCTTGGTTATGGTCAAGTCGAAGGTTTACAAGACGAAATGAAAGTTGGTGTGAATGCTTATCCTTTATATAAGGATTTCAGCAACATTCAGGGTGTTAGCATAGAAAAAACTTCCGGAAACCACGAATTTGCCAGTTTACAGTTGCAAAACACAATGGCTGGTCGAAAAGACATTATCGTCGAAACCAGTCTTGCTGATTATGTCAATAAAGACAAGGAAGAATGGAATCCTACACCGGTTTTCTCTAAAGATCACCAAGAATATCCATTTGATTCTCAAAAAGTCGATTTATGGCAAGAGTTTGATCGTTCAATAGGACATCACTTTAATTTGTCTATCGATTTAAATGCCTGCACTGGTTGTGGAGCATGTGTAATAGCTTGTCATTCTGAAAATAATGTGCCAGTAGTAGGTAAAGCAGAAGTGCGAAACAATAGAAATATGCATTGGTTGCGTATAGATCGCTATTATTCTGCTGGCGATACCTTTGAAGAAGAGCAAACCCGTTATAAAGAAGATGGGGCTTTAGACCATCACAATAGAGTAGAAGACGAGTCCTTTGACAATCCTCAAGTGGCTTTTCAGCCTGTGATGTGTCAACATTGTAACCATGCGCCATGTGAGACGGTTTGTCCAGTTGGAGCGATTGGTCACGGTCGTCAAGGTCAAAACCAAATGACCTATAACCGTTGTATAGGAACGCGTTATTGTGGTAATAACTGTCCTTACAAGGTCAGACGTTTCAATTGGTTTAGATACAACAAAAATGACGAGTTTGATTATCACATGAATAATGATTTAGGTAGAATGGTATTAAACCCTGATGTAACCGTGCGTTCAAGAGGTGTGATGGAAAAATGCTCAATGTGTATACAAATGACACAAAAAGCCATTCTTGATGCAAAGCGTGATGGCAGACCCGTTAAAGATGAAGAATTTCAAACCGCCTGTAGTAATGCTTGTGATAGTGGTGCGTTAGAGTTTGGTGATAAAAATGATAAGTCCAGTGTGGTTTATGAAAAATTACAAGACGATAGAAAATTCTATTTGCTTGGATACTTAGGCGTTGAACCTAATGTGTTTTATCAAACAAAAATTACTAATAGAGAAGAAGTTTAAACAAATTAATTAGAAAGTATATTATGTCTCATTACGAAGCACCCATTAGAAAGCCGCTTGTAACCGGAGATAAGTCTTATCACGATGTTACGGTTGATATTGCAAGACCTATTGAAGGTAGAGCGAATAAATTATGGTGGATTGTTTTTTCCATTGCTCTGTTTGCGTTTTTATGGGGATTAGGTTGTATCATATATACCATATCAACAGGAATTGGTGTTTGGGGTCTCAATAACACGATTGAGTGGGCTTGGGATATTACAAACTTTGTGTGGTGGGTTGGTATTGGTCACGCCGGAACTTTAATTTCTGCGGTATTACTTTTATTTAGACAGCGTTGGCGTATGGCGGTAAACCGATCTGCCGAAGCAATGACGATTTTTGCGGTGGTTCAGGCGGGATTATTCCCTATCATTCACATGGGACGTCCTTGGTTGGCTTATTGGGTATTACCTATTCCCAACCAATTTGGGTCGTTGTGGGTAAACTTTAACTCACCACTTTTATGGGATGTATTTGCAATTTCTACCTACCTTTCGGTGTCTCTTGTGTTCTGGTATACAGGTTTATTACCTGATTTTGCCATGATTAGAGATCGAGCGAAATTACCTTTTCAAAAGAAAATATACGGTATTTTGTCCTTTGGATGGAGTGGACGAATGAAAGACTGGCAACGTTTTGAAGAAGTGTCTTTAGTTCTCGCAGGTTTGGCCACACCACTTGTATTGTCAGTTCACACTATTGTATCTTTTGACTTTGCCACTTCGGTTGTTCCGGGCTGGCACAGTACTATTTTTCCACCTTACTTTGTTGCGGGAGCGATTTTCTCGGGTTTTGCTATGGTGCAAACCTTATTGATTATCATGCGTAAAGTCTCAAATTTAGAGAATTATATTACCATCGATCATATTGAATTGATGAACAAAGTAATTATCGTGACTGGTGGTATTGTGGGCACGGCTTACATCACAGAATATTTTATAGCTTGGTATTCCGGTAGTGCTTATGAAGATTATACATATTTGTCTTTTGGAGCAGCAACTGGACCGTATTGGTGGGCATTTTGGGCTTTGATTATTTGTAATATGATAGTGCCACTTTCTTTATGGTGGAAAAAGATGAGAAGAAATATCATGTGGACTTTTATTGTGTCTATTGTGATTAATATTGGAATGTGGTTTGAGCGTTTTGATATTATTGTATTGTGTTTAAGTAAAGGTCGTACACCTTCTACTTGGGCGATGTTTTCACCGACTTTTGTTGATGTCGGAATTTTTATAGGAACGATTGGTTTTTTCTTTGTCTTATTTTTATTGTATTCAAGAAGTTTCCCTGTGATTGCTCAAGCTGAAGTAAAAAGTAT
Source organism: Mesohalobacter halotolerans (assembly GCF_006120725.1). Classification (GTDB taxonomy): domain Bacteria; phylum Bacteroidota; class Bacteroidia; order Flavobacteriales; family Flavobacteriaceae; genus Psychroflexus; species Psychroflexus halotolerans. Next base: position 244,165 of record NZ_SWMU01000004.1, on the reverse strand, counting down.
ATTAAAACTATCTGGCGATCGCTACAAAGCGATGCGAAAAGCACAAGGCGACGACGTTCAGTTGTATGAACTACCTAAGCAGCAGCCGCTTCCTAATTTTGAAAAACTCATAGAGGAACAAGAAAGTCAAGAAGAAGTCACTGAAGAAAGTGGAAATTTAGCAGAAAAACTGATTTTAAATATAGGTAAAGCTTCAAAAGATGTTGCAGACGATTTAAAACGTTTGTCAGGAATAGGTCCTGCGTTAGAAGAAAAGCTCAATCAAGTTGGAGTTTACACTTATAATCAAATTTCTAACATGACTGAAAAAGAATTTGGAATATTAGACGAGCTGATTCAAAAATTTCCGAAATCCAAAACGAAATTTTGGGCGGGTGAAGCTAATTTACTTAATAAGAAATAATCATGGCAAATTACACTTTACAAGCATTATATGAAGATGATGACCACTTAATGAAAGCGGTAAAAGAAACGCGTTCAGGCAATCATCACATTGAGGAAGTTTATACGCCGTTTCCTGTTCATGGACTTGACAAAGCAGCAGGTTTGAAACCAACAAGAATGGCAATTACATCTTTTATGTATGGCGTTCTCGGTCTCGGTGTGGCAATTTGGATGATGAATTTTATGATGATAGACGATTGGCCAAGAAACATCGGTGGTAAACCGAGCTTTACTTTTTTTCAAAACATGCCAGCCTTTGTACCTATCATGTTTGAATTGACAGTCTTTTTTGCAGCACACTTGATGGTGATTACGTTTTATATGCGATCTAAAATCTGGCCGTTTAAAAAAGCTGAAAATCCAGACCCAAGAACGACTGATGACCATTTTTTGATGGAAGTTAGTGCTGAAAAAAATAATGTTCAAAACGTAGCTGAATTTTTATACGCCACAGGTGCCAAAGAAGTTACATTAAAACAATCTTAACTCATGAAATATTCAATTCTATTCATATTTTGTTTAACCCTAAGTTTGAGCTCATGTGCAGATAAGGATGATCCCAATTATCAGTATTTTCCTGATATGTATGAATCTTTAGCCTATGAAACTTATCAAGAAGCTGATATTTTCCAAAACGAACAAGAAGCTATGTTGCCTGTAGAAGGTTCAATTTCAAGAGGCTGGATGCCTTATGATTATGAGGATAATTTAGAAGGTTACGATTTGGCTAAAGCAGAACTCAAAAACCCTCTGGTATATTCTGAAGAAAACTTGAAAAAAGGAGAAGAACTATATAATATCTATTGCGCTACTTGTCACGGTAAAAAAGGTGACGGTCAGGGTTGGTTGGTGCAGCAAGAAAAAATACTCGGTGTACCATCTTATGACGATCAAGGCAGAGCAATTACAGAAGGTAGCGTATATCATGTGATGTATTATGGTATTAATACGATGGGGTCTTATGCCTCTCAAATGAGTGAAAAAGAACTTTGGCAAGTTGACCATTATGTGATGAAACTTAAAGCAGAGTTAGAAGGTAAACCCGAAAGAGCTTTTGAAACAGAAGCCGATAATGAAAAAGAAAATGAGATTGAAACTGAAGCTGAAGAAAAAGAAGTCGCAACAACTGAATAAAAGAACAAAACTAAGATAGATTATCATGTATAAAATGTCCAACAAACTTCGCTTATCTGCAATCATTTTTATGGTAGTGGGTGTTTTAGGGATTGCTTATGGTTTTTTACAAGCCCCAAGTTCAAAAGCTGAAGCGAAAGAAATATTAGAACATAAGTCAGCTCATGTTGATTCTCATGCAGAAGAGGCAAACACACACCAAGTTTCTGAAGGCAATGCACACAGCAGTGAACACGCTGATGAAGCGCACGGCTACGAACACCTTGAGCACGCTTATCATCAAATGCAAAACAGACCCTGGTCAGCCGTTTTTGTGCCGATGTTGTTTTTCTTTTTGATTGCCGTTGGTGCACTTGTGTTTTATGCTGTTCAAAATGTATCTCAAGCTGGTTGGTCTCCATTATTGTTTAGAGTAATGCAAGGCATTTCAAACTACATGTTGCCTGGCGCCATTTTAATTTACTTGTTTCTGATTTTATCTTCACTACATCTCAATCATTTATTTGTCTGGATGGATCCTGAAACAGTTGCACATGATGAAGTCATTCAAGAAAAAACACCTTATCTCAATATTCCCTTTTTCTTGATCAGATCGGCTATCATTTTATTGGCATGGGTTTGGTTTAGAAGAGTTTTAGTAAAAAATTCTGTCAAACAAGATGAGGAACAGAATTTGAGTTTATACAAAAAGAGCTTAAAACTATCAATTGCATTTCTCGTGACTTTTATTGTGACAGAAGCTGTTGTGTCTTGGGATTGGATCATGAGTATTGATACGCACTGGTTCAGTACATTGTTTGGATGGTTTGTTTTTGCAAGTATGTTTGTTTCAGCCATTACAACAATTGCTTTAGTGAGTATTTATCTCAAATCAAAAGGACTTTTAGAGCAAGTTAATGACAGCCACATTCACGATTTGGCTAAATTTATGTTTGGTTTGAGTATTTTTTGGACATACTTGTGGTTTTCTCAATTCATGTTAATTTGGTATGCCAATATGCCTGAAGAAGCCGTTTATTTTGTATCGAGACTAGAAAATTATAAATTGATGTTTTTTGGCACAGTTGCCATTAATTTTATAGGTCCACTTTTGATACTGATGAATTCAGATTTCAAACGTATCAATTGGATTGTAGTTTTAACAGGAGTTTTAATCTTATTAGGTCATTATTTCAATTTCTTTTTGTTAATTATGCCTGGAACCGTTGGAGAATCTTGGGCGCTTGGAATTCCTGAATTAGGTAGTCTATTATTCTTTTCAGGATTGTTTATTTGGTTTGTTTTTAAAGGCATCAGTCAACTGCCTTTAGTGCCAAAACATTCTCCATTTTTAAAAGAAAGTCAACAGTATCATTATTAAAATTTAATTGCTTAAGATAAAAAGTATATGACAGCATTTTTAATTATAATCGTTTTAGCGCTTTTAGCCATTACCGCTTGGCAGATATCTAAAATATATAAATTGTCAAGACCCTCTGATGATGATGGCATTATTGCCAATGATAAAGACAACCAAAAGCAGGCTAAAATTATGCTTGTTTTTATGGTGTTTCTTTACGGATTGATGATTTATTCATTTTGGAATTTGAGCAAATTTTATTTACCTGAAGCTGCGTCTGAACATGGCTCTAGCTATGATCAATTGATGTTTATTTCCATTGCAATAATCATGATTGTTCAAGTGGTCACACAAGCTTTATTACACTATTTTGCTTATAAATATCGAGGCAAAAAGGGTAAACGCGCTTTGTTTTATGCCGATAACAATACCTTGGAATTTGTATGGACTGTCATACCAGTTGTTGTTTTAGCCGGTTTAATTATATACGGTTTGGTGTCTTGGACACAGATCATGAATCCGCCTGATGATGAAGATACATTAGTCGTTGAAATTTATGCCTATCAATTTGATTGGAGAGCAAGGTATTCTGGCCAAGATAATGTTTTAGGTAAAGCTAATGTTAGATTTATAGAAGGTGTAAACCAATTGGGTGTAGATGAGACCGATGAATACGGAAAGGATGATGTTATAGTAAATGAACTGCATTTGCCAGTTGATAAACCAGTGATTTTTAAGTTTCGTTCTCAAGACGTTTTACATTCTGCTTATTTCCCATTCTTTAGATCTCAGATGAATGTTGTTCCTGGTATGATTACAGAGTTTAGTTTTACCCCTACAACAACTTCTAAAGAAATTAAAAATAGCGAATATATGCTCGAGAAAGTGAAACGCATTAACGAAATTCGCAGTGAAAGAAGCAAAGACTTAGTAGCTGAAGGGCGTTCTGAGTTAGATGAATACGAATTTGATTACTATTTACTTTGTAATAAAATATGCGGCGTAACCCATTATAATATGCAGATGAAAATTGTAGTTGAAGAAGAAGAGGAATTCAACAAATGGATGGAAGAGCAACAAACTTTTGGAGAATTATTAGCTAAACAATAATTAAAGAAACAAATTTAAGATGTCAGCAATAGCAACAACAGCACATTCTGATGAGCATGCAGAAGACCATGCACACCATCATCATGAACAACCGTTTATAGAAAAATATATTTTTAGCACAGACCATAAGATGATTGCTAAGCAATATCTTATCACAGGTTTAATCATGGGTTTTATTGGCATTGCCATGTCTTTACTGATGAGACTTCAATTAGCTTGGCCCGACAAAGAATTTTGGATTTTTGAAGCTCTACTTGGAAAGTTTGGTCAAGATGGTGTGATGGATCCAGGGATTTATCTTGCCCTAGTGACCATACACGGGACAATTATGGTATTCTTTGTTTTAACAGCAGGTTTAAGTGGTACATTTAGTAACTTATTAATTCCACTTCAAATTGGTGCACGTGATATGGCATCTGGTTTTTTAAATATGTTGTCTTACTGGTTGTTTTTTATCTCTTCAGTAATCATGATATCCTCGCTTTTTGTTGAAGCTGGTCCCGCTTCGGCTGGATGGACGGTTTATCCGCCTTTAAGTGCTTTACCACAAGCTATTGGTGGTTCTGGTTTAGGAATGACTTTGTGGTTAGTCTCAATGACAATATTTATTGCTTCATCACTTTTAGGTTCATTAAACTATATTGTTACCGTATTAAATCTCAGAACCAAAGGAATGTCTATGACAAGACTGCCTTTAACTGTTTGGGCGTTTTTTGTAACCGCTATCATCGGTGTAGTTTCATTCCCGGTTTTATTATCAGCAGGTTTATTGTTGTTGATGGATAGAAGTTTTGGAACTTCGTTTTTCTTAAGTGATATTTACATACAAGGTGAAGTTTTAGCCCATCAAGGTGGTTCACCAGTGCTATATGAGCACTTATTTTGGTTTCTAGGTCACCCTGAAGTATATATTGTTTTATTACCAGCCTTGGGAATTACATCTGAAGTCATTGCTACCAATGCTAGAAAACCAATTTTTGGTTATCGAGCAATGGTTGCATCAATATTAGCCATTGCATTTTTATCTACAGTGGTTTGGGGTCACCACATGTTTGTATCTGGTATGAATCCATTTTTAGGGTCTGTGTTTACTTTTACAACTTTATTAATTGCAATTCCTTCTGCAGTCAAAGCTTTCAATTATATCACGACGCTTTGGAAAGGGAATTTACAATTTAATCCGGCGATGTTATTTTCCATAGGATTGGTCTCCACTTTTATTACAGGTGGATTAACTGGTATTATTTTGGGAGATAGTACTCTAGATATTAATGTTCACGACACCTATTTCGTTGTAGCTCACTTTCATTTGGTAATGGGTATTTCAGCATTGTATGGTTTGTTTGCGGGTGTTTATCATTGGTTCCCTAAAATGTTTGGACGTATGATGAATAAAAATCTCGGCTATATCCATTTTTGGATTACTGCCGTTGGTGCTTACGGTGTGTTTTTCCCTATGCATTTTATCGGTATGGCTGGATTACCAAGAAGATATTATACCAATACGGCGTTTCCATATTTTGATGATCTCGCCGACACCAACGTATTAATTTCAGTTTTTGCCTTTATCACAGCTGCTGCACAAATTGTATTTATTTACAATTTTATCAGTTCTATTTTCTACGGTAAACGTGCTACGCAAAATCCATGGAATTCCAACACCTTAGAATGGACAGCACCTGTAGAACATATTCACGGCAACTGGTATGGTAAATTGCCAACGGTTTATCGCTGGTCTTATGACTACAGCAAATTAAACTCAGACGAAAGTGACTACGTGATTGCCGGACAAGATTTTGTGCCGCAAAATGTACCTTTACAAGAAGGGGAAGAGGAATTGAATCATTAGTAAATTTGTAATCTGATTGAATACTAAAACGCCTTAGATTGTCTAGGGCGTTTTTTTGTTATATTTGAGGTGTTTTGATTTAGCACTCGGAAGGTCGGGTTTATTGGTTGGTAACGTAATATGTGTTTTTAAGCTCATTTACAACAATTGCTATTGTAATTTCGTTTGAATGGGAACTTCTTAAAAATATAAGAAAACTATGTAACAATTCCCTACATTAGTCGTCTGATAAACTAAACAAAACGCTCAAACATGAAAAAAATATTTTCGATTTTAGCTTTAGGTATTATCCTGATAAGCTGTGATCCTCAAAAATCAACATTCAATGATTTGGCTGTTAACACGCCAATTCTTACATCTTTAGATCTCACTGCGGTTAATGAAGATCGCGTGCCAGTCAGCATTAATCCGGGTAGAATTACCCAAGATACTGTCGTTTACAGATTACCTAGAGTGATACAAGGTACTTACTCTGTCAGTGATTTTGGAAAATATGTTGATGATTTACAAGCCATTACCTATGAAGGCAAAACACTTGAAGTCACCAAAATAGATGACAATTCTTGGCAAATTCCAAATGCAAAAACATTAGACAAAATCACTTACTACGTCAACGATACTTACGACATCGAAACCAGTGGTGGTATTGGTGGTGAGCAACCGTTTTCACCAGCAGGAACAAATATTGAACCTGATAATTACGTGCTTAATCTTCATGGATTTATCGGGTATTTTGATCAGCTTAAAAGCAACCAATACAGATTAGAGGTGACCGCGCCTTCAGATTTTGAGAGAACTTCTGCGCTCCAAAGTGTAGGAACCAAAACGAGTGAGGATGGGAGCGAAGTTACAAGTCAATATTTTGCACCGCGCTATTTTGATATAACCGACAATCCTATGATGTATGGAAATCTTGATGTTGAAGAATTTATGGTAGGTGATATCAAAATTGTTTTAAGCCTTTATTCACCCAACCAAAAACATTCGGCATCTAGCCTCAAAGAGACCGTTTTTGAAATGATGGAAGCACAAAAAACTTATCTTGGGGACATTAATTCTACGCCACGTTACGATATTTACGTCTATTTATCTGAAGGCGATGAAGACTCACCTAAAGGTTTTGGTGCTTTAGAGCATCATACATCAACGGTGGCTGTTTTTCCAGAAAACATGCCTGTTGAAGGCTTAAAAAGTTCAATGGTAGATGTTGTGGCGCATGAGTTTTTTCATATTGTTACACCACTCTCCGTGCATTCTGAAGATATCCACTATTTTGACTATAATCAACCTACATTTTCAAAACATTTATGGATGTATGAAGGCGTGACAGAATATTTTGCTCAACACTTTCAAGTTTATGAAGGTCTAATCACTCCCGAAGAATTTTACAACACCATAGACCAAAAAATCAGCAGGCCCAAAAATTTAGACGACAGCATGAGCTTTACCACAATGAGTGAAAATGTTTTGGAAGAGCCTTATTCTTCAAACTACTATAATGTTTATATGAAAGGCGCTTTGATCGGCATGTGTATTGACATTTTGATGCGAAAGGAAAGCGATGGCAATCGCAGTATGTTGTCTTTAATGAAAGACTTATCAACTAAATATGGAAAAGATAAACCGTTTGAGGACGATAAACTCTTAGAGGAAATTACTGCGATGACTTATCCAAGCATAGGAAAATTTTTAAATACACACGTCAAAGGGAATACGCCGATAAACTATAATGATTTTTTTGAAATGGTCGGTCTTACAAAAGCAGAAAAGGAAGTAGAAACCAACTATATTTTTTCAGGGGGTCAAAACATCATTTTTGATGGAGACCAAACTACAGGTCAAATTATGTTTAAAGCCAATGCTTTACAAAATTCGTTTTGGAAATCTCAGGATATTCAAGCCGGTGATATCATCAAAAAAGTCAATGGTAAAGAATTGAGCATACAAAATGCCAATCAAGTCTTGCAAGGCATGTTCAGCTGGCAAGAAGGACAAGATATCACGATGGAATTAGAACGCGATGGCAAAACGGTTTTATTGGAAGCAACTCTTACTCAACCAACAGCAATTTCTAAGACTATAGTTGAGGATGAAAACGCTACGGAAGCACAGATTGCCACACGACAAGCTTGGCTTAATCAGTAATAATGTGATTGCTTTACTTTTAAAAAAGACTTCTATTATAGGAAGTCTTTTTTGTTTTAAAATTTTAATGTAACAAATCCTTAACAAAGTCGTCCTATACATAAAACCAAACTATGCCAGAAACTATACTCGAGCTCAAAAACCTCACAAAAAGATTTGGAAAATCTACTGCAGTTTCAGACTTAAGCTTTAGCATCGAAAAAGGAAATGTTTACGGTATTCTCGGGCCTAATGGAAGCGGTAAGTCAACAACACTTGGAATGGTGCTTAATGTCATTAATGTCACTTCAGGATCGTTTGAGTGGTTTTCTGACACAATGGACACCCATGATGCTTTAAAAAAAGTAGGTGCCATTATTGAAAGCCCAAACTTTTATCCCAATATGTCAGCAAAAGACAATTTAAAGTTGGTATGCAAAATAAAAGAAATCGATGAAGGTAATATTGAAAATGTGTTGAAAACAGTAGAGTTGTTGGATAGACAACACGACCAGTTTAAAACCTATTCTTTAGGGATGAAGCAGCGTTTGGCTATTGCCTCTGCTTTACTCAACAATCCTGAAATATTAATTTTAGACGAACCCACTAATGGGCTAGACCCAAAAGGCATACATCAAATCAGAGAAATCATTAAAAAAATCGCCCATAATGGCACGACAATTTTGTTGGCATCGCATCTTTTAGACGAAGTTGAAAAAATTTGTACTCACGTTGTGGTCATTAGACAAGGAAAAAAACTTTATGCTGGTCGGGTCGATGAGATGAATGCGTCATTTGGCTACATAGAAGCTTCAGTTGAAAAACTAGACAATTTCACATCTTTTTTAGACCGTCTTGATTTTATTGACAAATTTGATAACATAGAACACGACCAAATTAGGATATTTTTGAATAAAGATTATTCAGCGGGCGAGTTCAATAAATTATGTTTCGAAAAAGGCTTTGTGCTCACTCATCTTATCAAACGCAAGGAAAGCCTAGAAGAACAATTTCTAAAACTTACAAATTAAAATCTTATGCGACGACTCATCAATATAGAGCTTTTTAAACTCAGACATAGCCGCTCAGCTAAAATCATGACTATACTTTATTTTAGTTTGTTTCTCTCTGCGGCATTATTATCGACTATTAAGTTTGATTTTGGCCCTTTCAATTTTAGATTGGCCGATCAGGGCATTTACAATTTCCCATATACCTGGCACTTTATGAGCTTTTTTGTGGCATTTCTTAAAATCATCTTAGCCATCGTCATCGTTTCTATGATGTCAAGCGAATATACCAATAGAACACTCAAGCAAAACTTGATTGATGGCTTAAGTAAAAAAGAATTTATTTTATCTAAATTTTATGTGTCCGTTTTATATGCGTTATGTTCAACAATTCTTTTGTTTGTGGTCACGCTAGTGCTTGGTTTAATTTTTTCTGATTATGATGAATTTCAAATTATATTTTCAGATTTAGAATACATAGGTGGTTATTTTGTAAAGCTCCTCGGGTTTTTCTCTTTGTGTTTGTTTTTAGGTTTACTCGTCAAACGTTCTGCTTTTGCTTTAGGGTTTTTGTTTTTACTGTGGATTGTGGAAGGTATAATTGGGGCTAGTTTACACGATACCAAATTTGATTTTATAAGCGATTACACACCACTAAATGCCATGTGGCGTCTCATCCCCGAGCCCATCACAAGATTAGATATTATTAATTCTGCAGCAAAACAACTCAATGCAGAAATTATGCAGGATTACAGTGTAAGTATCTTTACAATAATCACAGTTTTGGCTTGGACTTTTTTATGTGTTTTTGGCGCTTATAGGTTACTAAAGAAACGAGATTTGTAAATAAATCTACTATCTTTGTTGATCTATGAAATGGATGAATTTTAGAATATTTTTAGTCTTAATTTTAGTCAACTTTTCACTTAATATAACGTATTCACAAGGCGAAGCTAATAATTGGTATTTTGGCAGTAATGCGGGAATAAGTTTTAACACCTCACCGCCGACAGTTTTAAATGATGGTGCACTGAGCACAAATGAGGGTTGTTCTTCAATTTCAAATGCAAATGGCGAGTTGTTGTTTTACACCGATGGGCGAACCATTTGGAATACTAACCACCAAATTATGAACAATGCTGACTATTTTGGTGGAACGGGTTTAAACGGTGACCCATCTAGTACGTCTAGTGGTTTAATTGTTCCTCACCCGACTGACGAAGATCTGTATTTTGTGTTTACCGTTGATGAACCGCATCACGAAAATGCCTTTGCTTTCCCTAATCAAGGACCAGCAAACCCAGACGGGTCACCGAGGACTACCTACATCGATACCAATCAATCTATTCCACAAGCGGACGATGGTTTTAATAATGGATTTAATTATTCAGTCGTAGATATGTCTTTAAATGGTGGTTTGGGAGATGTGGTTCCAGCTCAAAAAAATATTGAATTGCTAACTTACGACCCTAATAATTCAGAAGATGTTAAGTTTAAATGTTCTGAAAAAATTACAGCGGTTAGAGGAGAGAATTGTAATTCAATTTGGGTAATCACCCATTTTAAAGATACCTTCTATGCCTTTTTTATTGATGATAATGGACTAAACGAAACACCTGTTACTTCTCAAGTTGGGCCATTTGTGTCAACTGATGATTACAGACGTGCAGCCATTGGTTACTTAAAAGCTTCACCGAATGGAGATAAATTGATTACGGCCAATCAAACTTTAGACTATGATCCTGTAAATGACGTGGATCAAGGCACAGGAAATGTATATTTATTTGATTTTGATTCTAATACAGGTTTGGTTTCAAACGCCTTAGAATTAGTAAATGACGTCAATGCTTATAGTGTAGAATTCTCACCGGAAGGTACAAAAGCCTATGCCTCAGTCACTCAATCTGATGTTCCTACAATTTTACAATGGGATTTAGAAGCTACAGATGTACCAAACTCTATTTTTACATTTAGTGGTGTGTCCGGAGCCGCCTCAGGCGCAATACAACTTGCCCCAAACGGTAAAATCTACAGAAGTATGGTCGGAGAAAATTTTTTGTCTGTTATTAATAATCCTGAATTGCCCGGAAATCAAGCTAACTATTCAGAAAGTTTAGCCAATGGTGCCATTAGTTTAGGGACTCAAACTAACTTTGGTTTGCCACCATTTATTCAATCGCTTTTTGCAGATAGAATTGATATTGTTGGTACAGATACTCAACAACTTAATCTTTGCGATGGCGAGGGCTTTACCTTATCTTACCAAGACATCACAAACGCAGATTATACGTGGAGTGTTGATGGAGAAGTCATTAATGGAGAAACAGATTCAACACTTAATATTTCACAACCTCCAAATGTAGATTTGCCTTATCAGGAGACTTATACTTTGGATGTTGACTTGAATGATGGAACTTGCGGAAGAGTTGGTATTGCTAATGTGACTTACTTTCCTTTACCAGAAACCAGTTTTGCTCAGCTTACTAACTGTGTTGAAGATATAGAAACCAATACTGCTGAATTTGACTTGACAGAGGCCAATGACCAAATCATCTCCGATCAAGCTAATGAAAGTGATTTTGAATTTACTTATTACGAATCTATAAGCGATGCTCAAAATAATATTAATGCTATTGAAAATCCGGAGAACTTCAACAATACAGAAACACCTCAAACCCTTGGTGTAGTGGTAGAAAATATAGATTCTGGCTGTTCTAGTATAACAGAATTGACTTTGGATATACAAGATTTTAATACAGAGGAATTTAATTTAATACGTTGCGATGTTAATGAAAACGGTATTCAAGATTTTGATCTTACTTCAATTCAAACCCAAGAAGATTTAATTGCTGAGGCATTTTACCTGACTGAAAATGCGGCTTTAAATGGTAACAATCCTATTACAACCCCAGAAAATTTTACCAATGATAATCCATTTCAGCAAGATGTATTTTTTACGATAGAAAATGGTACACCTTGTAAGGATTTAGGTATTTTGAGTTTAGAAGTTATCTCGTTGCCTGATATTGAAAATGATGAAACTGTCTTTTATTGTGTAGAAGACTTTCCAAATCCCATTACTTTGACTTCTGGAGTATCAGGCAATCAACTTAATAGTTTTGAGTATACTTGGATACCATCAGGTGAAACAACTTCTGAAATAGCTATAAATGAACCTGGTATCTATGAAGTTGGCATAACCTCTATTGAAACAGGTTGTACAAATTTTAAAACTATTGAAGTGGTATCTTCAGGTCTGGCTGATTTTAACTTGAATATTGATGAGTTTAATAGAGAGAATAATACCGTTGAAGTTTTGGTTTCGGATAATAGTCTTGGTGATTACGAATATGCTTTAGACAATCCTGATGGCCCATATCAGGATAGTAATATTTTTGAAAACGTTTTGCCTGGTATTTATGATATGTTTATTAGAGATAAAAACGGTTGTGGTATAAGACAAAAAACCTTTGGAGTCTTAGGTGTAATGCCATTTTTTACCCCAAACAATGATGGTATTAATGATGTATGGGGTTTTAAAGGTACTTTTAATAACAAACAAGCCTTAGCATTTGTATATATTTTTGATCGCTATGGAAAGCTGTTAAAATCTTTTAGAGGTCTTGACAAATTTTGGGATGGGTTTTATAACAATAAAGCTATGCCTTCACAAGATTATTGGTATAAAATTGTTTTAGAAGACGGTCGAAAATTAAACGGTCACTTTACGTTAAAGCGCTAGTTGTCTTTTACATCGCCTGCAAAAGGTGGTACGCCAACGCCTCTTGGACGATTATCTGATTTTTCTTGACGATTTATTTCTCCAATTATTCTTAAAGGAAACCTATCAAAAACTTTTGACCTTTTTTTACAATTTAATTCGATATAACTTGAATCATATTTCTGACTAGCATATTTATCCCAAAGATAAATATAAACTTCCTGTATATAAGTTTTAAATTCTTCTATTTGATTTGATTTCTTTTTGAAACTTGAGAGTTGAATATATACTTTATCGGGATTACTGGCTTTATTTTTATGTTGTTTTGGATTTGTCACAAAATCTAAAACCAATTCTTTAAATGCAATTTCTCTCAACTTAGGCTTTGCTTCACCATTGATGACTATATCATCAGCTTGATTGATGACAAGGCTAAATACATTTCGTTCATTTGCTTCATCAAATTCAGAGGAAGTTATGCTTTGGTCTAATGTTTTACATTTTCCATCAAGCCAGGATTGAGTGTAAACATTATACCCAATAAAACAAACTAATAAAGCTATTGTAAATTTCATATTTTTTTATTTTTCATCAATGAGATCGGGTCGTTTTTGTTTGGTAATTTTAAGTGCTTGGGCTTCTCTCCATTCTTCAATTTTTTTAAAATGCCCACTCATTAAAACTTCAGGAACTTTTTTCCCTTTATATTCAGCAGGTCTTGTATAAATGGGTGGCGCTAATAAATCATCTTGAAAGGAATCTGTTAAGGCAGAAGTTTCATTGTTTAATACACCAGGAATAAGTCTGATAATGGCATCTGACAAAACTATGGCTGCGACTTCACCGCCAGAAAGTACATAGTCGCCAATTGATATTTCTTTTGTGATATGCATTTCTCTTACTCTTTGGTCTATGCCTTTGTAATGTCCGCAGAGTAAAATTAAATTTTGCTTTAAAGATAAACTGTTAGCCATTTTTTGATGTAAAGTTTCACCATCTGGAGTCAAATAAACAATTTCATCATAATTTCTTTCCGCTTTAAGTTGGCTAATGCATTTGTCTATAGGTTCAGGCATTAAAACCATACCAGCACCTCCGCCGTATTGATAATCATCAACTTGCTTATATTTGTTTTTACTATAGTCTCTTAAGTTGTGAAAATGAACTTCAACATGTTTTTTTTCTATCGCTCGTTTTAAAATTGAAGCTTCAAATGGGCTCTTTAAGATATCAGGAACGACACTTATGATGTCTATTCTCATTGACTTTTGCGGTTTTTAGTTTTAACTTTTTTCTGAGCATCTAAAAGTTCTCTACCGAGTTTTTGTTGTTTTTCAATAGCCCTGTGTTTGTATTCTTCAAACTCTTTGTTTGTATTTCTTAAGTTTTCCTTCAGTTCTAAAGTAACTATATTTCTATTGCGATATTTAATAAACACAAAAGCTAAAATCAAAACCAATAACAAAATAATCAACCATACTGTAATGTTGTAGGTTGACTTCGACAGATCAAGGCCTAATATACTGATTTGGTCTTTTAAGGCTTTTAGGGCTTCAAGCTCATAGCTTAGATTTTTATTTTGAGATTCTAACTTTTTGATGTCATTTTCAAAACTTTCAATACTGCTTTCCAAGGCATTGATATTTGACTTCAAGCTATCTCTTACTGATGCTAAATTTTCTTTAAATGCATTGAGTTTGACTCTTTTAATGACTTTATAGTCTTGATAATTGCCCCCTGAATTTACAATTGAGTCAAATGACTTTACAATATCACGCTCTTCTTGAGCAGGTGATTTTAGCCACATTAAACAAATTAAAATTGCAAAAAAATATTTCATAGTAGTATGTTGAATAACAAATGTATAAAATAAAGCTTAAAGGGTATTGTTTTTCATATTTTTTATATCCTAATCAATTGATATTTAAGGTGTAAATATTAATAACTTAAGTTTTTTAAAACCACTCAATACGCTATTTCTGCTTATAATTTTTCTGATTTTTAAGAGCTTAAACCATACATCAAATGTAAAAGCATTATCATTTAAAATACAATCACTTGATTAAAATATTTTTAATTAACGGCATTATTTTATAATTATTCTTTATCAGCTTTAGAATTGACAACGAGTCTTGCTTTAGGTAAACTATCCGGGTAGTTTTGTTGAATAAATTCAATCATTTTTTCACGAACATAAACTCGCAGATCCCAGCAAGTTGGTGAATTTTATGCACTGACTAAAATTCTAGATTCTACCGTTTGCTCTTTGCTATCAGTTACTTGTAGAACTTTGACTTTTTTGTCCCACAAATCAGTGGTATCTAATATTCTTGACAATTCTTCCCGCAATGCTTTAAAAGGGATAGTATAATCGGTATACAAAAAAACCGTTCCAATAATATCACCACTTGTCCGAGTCCAATTTTGAAAAGGCTTCTCTAAAAAATATGTTGAGGGTAAAACCAATCGGCGTTTGTCCCAAATTCTAACGACAACATAAGTTAAATTGATTTCTTCGATCCAGCCCCACTCATTTTCAACAAGGACAGCATCGTCGATTCTGAAGGGTTGTGTAATCGCGATTTGTATGCCTGCCAGTAAAGCTCCAAAGACTTTTTGCGCTGAAAGACCTATAATAATCCCAGCAACGCCGGCAGATGCAAATAAGCCAACCCCTATTTTTCTAATTCCATCAGATGATAATAATATTAAACCAATGGCAATTATAATAATGAGTGTAACTATCACTTTTTCTAAAATATTAGCTTGTGTGTATAGTTTTCTAGAATGGAGATTATCCTCAGCTTCTATATCGTAATATCCTAAAATTTTTGCTTTGCCAAATCTGATTAGAGAAATGCTAAGTAAAGTCATACCTATCACAATAAAGTTTGGCTTTTGGCTGATAATAAAAGTAAACTCGTAATTGATAAAGCTTGACAAAAATTCACAAAATGGGTTTAATAGCAATTGCTAGAATAATAAAACCTATACTTAATATAATTTTGAAATATTTTTTCATCATTTAAAATTTTACATTTGCAAATTTATTAAATTTACTTTTAAGTATGCATATTACTGCATATAATGCCCTTAATTAATATTTATAATGAATAATGTATAAAATAATAAGATAAAATTTGCAAATATAACAATATTGATAAGTGACAGAAAGCGGTCTTAGTTTAAAAGTTAAAATGTTATTCTAAATTGGAAAGGCTTTTTGTATTAACTTAGATTTAAGTCATCAACAGATATCTTCAACAATCATCTTAGCATGAATTCTGGAATTTTCAATAAACCATTTGTGCGTTTCCATACCGCCACAAATTACACCAGCCAGGTATAAGCCTTTGACGTTGGTTTCCATAGTTTGTTTGTTGTACTCAGGTAATTTTGTTTTGTCATTCGAGAGCTTAATCCCTAATTTTTTTAAAAATCCAAAATTGGGTTTATATCCAGTTAGGGCTAAAACATAATCGTTTTTAAGCTGTTGAATTTTGCCATTCTCATCTTTAAAATCAACAGTGTCTTTTTTGATTTTTGTGATTTCCGAATTAAAATATGCTTTGATACTTCCTTCTTCTATACGATTGATAATGTCTGGTCTGACCCAATATTTTACGCGTTGGCCAATTTCTTTACCTCGAACAATCATGGTGACGCGACCGCCTTTTCGATAGATTTCTAATGCCGCATCTACGGCAGAATTACTCGCACCAACTACGATGACATCTTGGTTGACAAAATAATGTGGGTCGTTATAATAGTGAAAAACTTTATCTGAATCTTCACCGGGGACATTCAGTTTGTTTGGTATATCATAAAATCCGGTAGCAATGATAATATTTTTAGCGTCATATTTCTGTTTTGAAGTTTTAACTCTGAAGTTGTTTTTGAGTTTATCCACATTTTCAACTGCTTCAAATAGGTTGATGTTCAAATCATTTGAAGTCGCTACACGTCTATAATATTCTAAAGCTTCTTGCTTCGTCGGTTTTGGGTTTTTGCTGATAAAAGGGATGCCATCAATTTCTAATTTTTCTGAAGTCGAGAAAAACGTCATATTAGCGGGATAGTGATAAAGCGAATTGACTAAGGCGCCTTTTTCTATGATGACGTATGAAAGGTTTCGTTTTTTCGCTTCCAAACCACAGGCTAAACCTATTGGGCCACCGCCTATTATCACAATATCGTATGTCATAATTAAATTGTTTAACTCATATACCAATAAAACCTAATTTCTAAATTAGGCTAAGGCTTTTGAGAATTTTTAACAGATATCATTAAAATCTCATGCAAATCTGCCTGTCAGCAAACAGGGGTGTTAAGCCGCAAAGTAATTCGCTTAAGAGTTCAAGCAGAGACTGCGAAGTATATCACGCAAAGCCCGCAAAGTCTTATGATACTAAAGATTTCAATTCCCTAATCGTTTCTATAGGCTCCTCAGACTTAAACACAAAACTTCCAGCAACCAAAACATCAGCGCCAGTTTCAACGAGTTGTTTGGCGTTTTTATCGGTTTATCAAAGCATTTAAAATATATTTTTTTAAAAAAATACTCAATAAAACCAATTTTATTAAATTTTTTTAATATATTTAAGAGTTAAATTTATAAAAATGTAAAAAACTAATTACTATGAACCCCACAACCCCACAACCCCACAACCCCACAACCCCACAACCCCACAACCCCACAACCCCACAACCCCACAACCCCACAACCGCACAACAGCACAACCGCACAACCGCATAATTATAATTGGTGTAAGTATATAATATTTTTAATGTTTACATGTATACCTTTATTAAATACGTTTGCACAACAATCTCAAACGCATTATTATTATATTGAAGAAGCCAGCAATGACATTTTGAACCCTACAAATATTACAACAAACCAAGATGAGTCTTTGTCTATAGAATTTTCTGATGAAGATTTGACTGCGTTTTTTGAAGATTTTACAATATTTTCTTATGTAAGAGAATTTGGATTTTCAAGATTTACATCTCTGCATAAGTATTACTTAATAGGTTTAGATAAAATCAATAGGGAGAACGATTTATTATTAAATACTAATATTGTTTCTGCTGAATATGCTGGAACAATTGAAGATATTGAAGGAAGACCACTTAATACCCCAAACGACTATTATGTTGATTCAGTTATTACTGGAGATTGGATTCCAGATGGGACATTTGGACCCGATGGGGAGCTTATTGTCCCTTATCTGCAAAACAACATTAGGGGTTTTGAACATTTAGAATTAATAAATGCCAGAAGAGCTTGGAACATCACAACAGGTGACCCCAATGTGGTTATTGGAGTTCGTGACGTTGCTTTTAATGTTATTCACCCAGAAGTTGCTAATAAAGTAGTTGCCACTTATGGTAATGTAAACTCTAGTGGTAATCACGGTCTTAGCGTGGCTGGCGTAGCTGCTGGTGACACCAATAATGGTATTGGGTTTTCTTCAATTGGATACAATTCCAGTCTAGCTTTTTCGACAGGTGCATCCCCATTTACAAGTAACCCTTTTGGTTATGCTGGTGCTAGTCTTTTTATGGCAGAGGATAATTCTAATATTAAGGTTATCAATATAAGCATGGGTAGTGCTGGATCTCCTATAACAGCACAAGCGGATGCTTTCAAAGTTATTAAAGATTCATTAAATGTTACTGTGGTTGTTGCTGCTGGAAACGGTCTTCATACAGGTAACAATATTACAGAATACTATTGGCCGGGATCTTATGAACACGTCATCGGGGTGAGTAGTGTTGGGAGTTATAACAAATATGGACATCTATATGATAATGGTGCATCTGTAGGTTGGAAAGATGTCCATGAGCAAGTTATAGGTGTTAATGGATATAACCACCAGCATAACGATTCTATTGATATTGTAGCGCCTGGTTATAATGTGCCAGCACCAAGATTTTCAAATTGGCATATCGTTGGAAGTGGCACGTCTTATGCTTCCCCAATCGTTGCTGGAACAGCTGCTTTGATGTATGCTGTAAATCCAGGTATTACAGCCGAACGTGTTAAAGAAATACTTCAGGAAACTGCAGATGATAAAATATACGACATTCCAGAAAATGCACCATATAATGGTTTGCTTGGAGCTGGTAGAGTAAATGCCTATGGTGCTGTGCTAAAGGCTGAATGCGAATATAATGGCAACCTAGTAGGTTTAGACTTAAATATGCAAAATACCAAAGACCATTTTGGAGATGAACCAGATACAGTAAGCGATATTATTTGGGAAAGCCCAGATATTTGGGTCAGGAATACCGATGATGGTTTTTTATATAAAGAAAGTGAAGAATTACATTTTGTAGATAGCAATACGCCAGTTTATGTATATGTAAGAGTAACAAATGATAGTTGCCAACCATCCACAGGTACAGAACAATTGGAATTGTATTGGGCAAAAGGTGGACTTAATCAGACTTGGCCAACGGTATGGAATGGTTCTTCTAATCCAGTAAGTGCTCCAAATGGTTCTGGTCAACAATTTGATATTGGAAATCTAGTTGGCATTCAGAATATTCCTTCTATACAGACTGGCAAATATGAAATATTAGAATTTGAATGGTTTCCTGAAAATCCAGACAATTATGAAGATGCTGGTTTTGATAAGCCGTGGATGTTTTGCTTTTTAAGTAGAATATTTACACCTGATGACCCGATGACATTTCCAGAAGTTGCAAATGCTGCAACGAATGCTCGGAATAACAATAATATTGCCTATAAAAATGAAACTGTAATTAATGTAAGCAGTAATATAAAACAAGGAACCATTTTTGCTGGTAATTTAGGGGGTGAAACACCTCTTACATCAAACATTCAGTTTTTTACTAATGATAGCATTAATGATGCAATTTGGCAAGAAGCAGAAATATATACAACGCTTGATGAAAATTTATGGAATGCTTGGCAAGATTCTGGTGCTCAAAATCAATCTGTAAGAGTTGTCAACGCCAACGAAAGGCGACTTTTATTAACTGGCAATGATGCAAGTTTAGACGAGATAGCTTTTGGTGCAAATGAATATGGTACATTGACTATGAGCGTTAATTTCCTTGTAAGAGTTGTTGAAGATTTTGAAGGCTATGATTTATTTATCCAACAAACTGAAAGTAATACTGATGATGTTCTTGGAGGTTTTACTTATACTTTTACAAGAGATAACAGTCGTCAAGAATTTATAGCAGATAATGAAACGGAATTACAAAATGATAACACTAGAACCATAAAAGCTGTAGACATTAATGAGCCTGCTATATACAATTGGTATGATGCAGATGGTAATTTAATTTATTCAGGGAATGAATTAGAGGTAAGTACTGCCGTCGCCAATGAGTATAAGCTTGAGGTTATTGCAGAAAGTGATGGGCATAAAGATTACCAAACCGTCGAGACAGATGATTTACGAAAAATTGAAAGCATAAGTCCAAATCCTGCTCAGAGTCAGGTCAATATTAAATACTTAATAGACGAACAAGACAACGCTATTATAAAATTAACCCATAGCTCTAATGGTATATTTTACAACTATATATTAGAAAACATTCAAGATAATATTGATATAGACCTTACTAATTTTACCTCTGGACAATATATTGTCAATCTAATTTCAGGAGGACAAATTTTAGACACTCAAAACCTAATTATCAATTAAAAATTCCATTATGAAACGATTTATAACAATTACTATAGCATGCTTTATTGTCCTTATTAGTCATGCTCAGATAGCCCCAATACTCGACCATACCTGGACGATTGAACAAATAGATACCGGTACGCAAATCATAAATGCAGACCTTAACCCTTCTGGACAATATGATACTATCAAGCTAATTTCTTTAGGGGTGCTTGATGAAACAACCTTTTACCAACCAGAAAATGTTATTTTTGGTCACTGTGAGATGCTTTTTTCTTTTGATGATATCAACTCGGAGTTATTTTATCACCTTCAAGGTTGTCTTTTGTCAAATGATAATAGTTCTGATATAGCCCTT
Organism: Mesohalobacter halotolerans; assembly: GCF_006120725.1. GTDB lineage: Bacteria > Bacteroidota > Bacteroidia > Flavobacteriales > Flavobacteriaceae > Psychroflexus > Psychroflexus halotolerans. The sequence continues at coordinate 223,409 of NZ_SWMU01000004.1, read as the reverse complement.
TATTTTAATGATATATTTATTGAACAAAACACAACTAGTATTACAATAGACAATGATTTTTTCCCTTTTGCCTTTGGTCCATTAACCTACAGTTTTACTTCTGTTGGAGATATGATATATATGGATATTACCAATTCTATTGGAGAAGTGGCTACGTTTTCTGCTGCAAATCTGAGCCAAGACGAGTTTTTAAAACAAAACTTGGTTATCTATCCCAATCCTGTAAATGATAAGTTATTTATAAAAAGCCCAAATATCGCTTTAGAGCATGTCAACATCTATGATTTATCGGGGAAATTAGTTTTTGAGCAAAATGATATCTCTAATGGTAATTTAAATATCAGTCATTTACAATCTGGTGTTTATATTTTAAAAATCAAAACGCCTGTTGGTGTGTTGCAAAGAAAATTAGTAAAAGAATAGGCTAAACCCTTTAAGGGTTGAATTTTAAAAAGACAAGCTTTTCAATTCCTTAATCGTTTCTATAGGCTCTTCAGATTTAAACACAAAACTCCCGGCGACTAAAATATCGGCGCCGGTTTGCACTAACTTTTTAGCATTTTTATCAGTGACTCCGCCATCGATTTCTATTAGCGTATCAGCATCTTTAGACAAAATCAATTCTTTGAGTTCTGCCACTTTATTAAAAGTATTTTTAATAAAGCTTTGTCCGCCAAAACCCGGGTTTACGCTCATCACACAAACCAAATCGATGTCTTGAATCACATCCTTCAGTAAGTCAATCGGCGTATGTGGGTTTAAAGCAACTCCAGCTTGCATTCCAGCTGCTTTAATCGCCTGTAACGTGCGGTGTAAATGCGTACAAGCTTCGTAATGCACCGTCAACATATTCGATCCCAAATCTGCAAAAGTTTTGATGTAACGATCAGGATCAACAATCATTAGGTGAACATCAATAAATTTTTGGGCATGTTGGCTGATGGCTTTTAATACCGGCATTCCAAAGGAAATATTAGGTACAAACACACCGTCCATGATATCGATATGGAACCAATCGGCTTCACTTTGGTTAACCATTTCGATGTCGCGTTGCAGGTTTCCAAAATCAGCTGCGAGAATAGAAGGCGCTATTTTATGGGTTTTCATTTTTAATATTTATAAAATTCTTATGTTTAATCAAGTCTTTATGAAAATATTTTTACCGCAGAGACGCAAAGGTCGCAGAGATAATTGTGATTTTAAAATAATCAAATCAAATCAAATCATTGTTACATTGCTACATTAATGCATTATTTCATTAAATTAGTCTATTTACTCAGATACATTTTTCGTCTTGTATACAATTCGTAAAAATCATCATCTTTCAACCCATCGATAAATAAGATGCTTTCTCCTGTACTTTTCATTTCTGGGCCAAGTTGCTTGTTAACTTCCGGAAACTTATTAAATGAAAATACGGGTTGTTTGATGGCATAACCATCAAGATGGGGTTTAAAGTTGAAATCGCTGAGTTTATTGTGACCTAACATAATTTTAGTAGCGTAATTCACATAAGGTTCGCCATAAGCTTTAGCGATAAAAGGTACGGTTCGCGACGCTCTTGGGTTGGCTTCTATAATAAATACTTTATCGTCTTTTATCGCAAATTGGATATTAATTAAGCCAACGGTTTCGAGAGCTAATGCAATTTTTTTGGTATGGTCTTTTATTTGTTGCATCACTAAATCACCGAGATTGAATGGTGGTAAAACTGCGTTGGAATCACCAGAGTGAATACCACAAGGTTCAATATGTTCCATGATACCGATGATATAAACCTCTTCACCATCACAAATCGCATCAGCTTCGGCTTCTATGGCACCGTCTAGATAGTGGTCGAGTAGAAGCTTGTTGTTAGGTATTTTTCTCAATAAATCTACAACATGGGCTTCCAAATCTTCTTGATTTATTACAATCTTCATGCCTTGACCGCCTAAAACATAAGAGGGACGAACTAAAATTGGAAAATCAAGCTGTTCTGCTAATTCTCTAGCTTCATCTGCACTTTCTGCAACACCAAATTCCGGATAAGGAATATCATTGTCTTTTAATAATTTAGAAAAACTGCCCCGATCTTCTGCAAGATCTAACGCTTCATAACTGGTTCCTAAAATCTTAATGCCGTAGCGATTGAGTTTTTCAGCTAATTTTAATGCCGTTTGGCCACCAAGTTGGACGATTACACCTTCAGGCTGTTCGTGTTGGATGATATCATAGATGTGTTCCCAAAACACCGGCTCGAAATACAATTTATCAGCCGTATCAAAATCTGTAGATACAGTCTCCGGGTTACAATTGATCATGATGGTTTCATAACCACATTCGGCTGCAGCAAGTACACCGTGTACGCAACAATAGTCAAATTCAATACCTTGACCTATTCGGTTTGGACCGGAACCTAATACAACAATTTTCTTTTTATCGGTAACGACACTTTCATTTTCAGTAAAGGTGTTTCCATCCTTATCTTTGACTTCAGCTTCAAAAGTAGAATAGTAGTAAGGGGTTTGGGCTTCGAACTCAGCAGCACAGGTGTCCACAAGCTTATAGACTCTATTGATGCCCAAATCTTTTCGTTTTTTGTGCACTTGACTCTCTAAACATCCTAACATGTGAGCAATTTGTCGGTCGGCAAATCCCTTTTGTTTAGCTTCAAGAAGATAATCTTTGGTTATACTATCAATGTCAAATTTAGAAATTTCCAATTCCAGATTGTAGAGTTCTTCGTATTGTTTTAAGAACCACATATCTATTTTAGTAATCTCGTGAATACGTTTTAGTGGAATACCAGCTTGAATGGCGTCGTAAATCACAAAAACCCGATCCCAACTGGCATGAGTTAATTTATCTATGATGGTATCATATTTCTTGTAGCCTTTGCCATCTGCACCAAGTCCGTTACGTTTAATTTCAAGTGACTGTGTGGCTTTGTGAAGTGCTTCTTGAAAAGACCGCCCAATACCCATCACTTCACCTACAGCTTTCATTTGAAGGCCAAGTTCACGATCTGAGCCTTCAAATTTGTCAAAGTTCCATCGCGGAATTTTTACAATAACGTAGTCTAAAGTTGGCTCAAAGTAGGCCGATGTGGTTTTTGTGATTTGGTTTTCAAGTTCGTCTAAGTGATAGCCAATCGCCAATTTTGAAGCAATTTTAGCAATAGGGTAACCCGTAGCTTTTGAAGCTAAAGCTGAAGACCGTGAAACTCTAGGGTTGATCTCCACAGCGACAATATCCTCTTTCTCATCCGGGCTGACGGCAAACTGTACGTTACATCCTCCGGAAAAATTACCAATGCTTCTCATCATTTTTATCGCCAGGTCTCTCATACGTTGGTAAGTCGTATCACTGAGTGTCATAGCAGGAGCCACGGTTATAGAATCTCCTGTATGAATCCCCATCGGATCCATATTTTCAATGCTACAGATGATAGCAACATTGTCGTTTCTGTCTCGAAGTAATTCTAATTCGTATTCTTTCCAACCGATTAAAGCCTTATCAATTATAACTTCGTGAATAGGAGAGGCTTCTAATCCACGAGTAAGTAGTTTTTCAAAATCTTTTTCGTCGTAAACTATTGAAGCACCTAGACCTCCAAGAGTATAGGAAGCCCGAATTACTAATGGAAATCCAAATTCTTGAGCAACTTCTTTACCTTTTAAAAATGAGGTAACCGTTTTTGAAGGTGCTACACCGACATTAATGTCTTGCATGAGTTTTCTAAACTGTTCACGATCCTCAGTGATATTGATAGCATTGATATCTACACCAATCATCCTGACATCAAAATCATCCCAAATGCCTTTATCATCTGCTTCAATGCATAAATTCAAAGCGGTTTGGCCGCCCATAGTTGGTAAAACAGCATCGATTTGCGGGTGTTTTTTTAAAATGTCAATAATTGATTTGGTAGTGAGTGGCTTTAGATAAATGTGATCGGCCATCACAGGGTCTGTCATTATGGTTGCCGGATTAGAATTGATGAGTATGGTTTCAATTCCTTCTTCTTTTAACGACCTCAAGGCTTGAGAACCGGAATAGTCAAATTCACAAGCTTGTCCGATAATAATCGGACCTGAACCGATAATGAGTATACTTTTTAAATCTTGGTGTTTTGGCATTTGGATAGTGTTTTTAAAGACTAAATTTAGATAAAAAAAAAGTGTTACCGTTAAGTAACACTTTTAAAATATTAATATTGATATTGTCATTTTTATTTTCTTCTCATGCTGGTTTCTGATGAAACGCTTAATTTTTTACGGCCTTTTGCTCTTCTGCGTTTTAAAACTTTTCTGCCATTTGCAGACGCCATACGCTCTCTAAAACCGTGTTTGTTTTTTCTTTTACGCTTTGAAGGTTGAAATGTTCTTTTCATCAGACTTTATATTATACGTTGGTATACTTACTTTATAATCAATTGCAAATATAAGAAGTCTTTTTAATTTTACAACATTAATATTTAATTCTTTTCCTTTCCTTTTTCGTAACTTTGTCAGTTTAAATTTATACATATGTTTAATAAAATCATAAAGCTTATCCTAGCAGTATTGGTCTTAGCCTTTGCGGTTTTTCAATTTATTGAAAATAATATAGGAAATGGGATATTATTGGTGCTACTCAGCGGAATATTTGTATTCTTATATTTTAAAAATGAACTTATTCTGTTAGCCTTCTTAAGGTTACGTAAGCAAGATTTTGAAGGCACTAAAAAGTGGCTTGATAAAATCAAAAATCCAGAGGCAGCATTGACCAAAAAGCAACAAGGTTATTACAATTACTTACATGGGTTGATATTATCTCAAACCAATATGACCAAAGCCGAAAAGTATTTCAGAACTGCTATTCGTCTAGGTTTATCTATGAAGCACGATCTAGCAATGGCCAAACTCAATTTAGCAGGAATTGCTATGTCGAAACGACGAAAGCGTGAAGCACAAATGTTGATTAAAGAGGCTAAGTCATTAGATAAACACAATATGCTTGGCGATCAAATCAAGATGATGAAACAACAGATGAAGAAATTTTAGGCTTAGGTTTTAAGTTTTATTTTACTTTCAAATGATTTGAATAGAAAATTTATTCCACTCATAATCAAGATAAGCGATAAAGTTCCCAAACCAATCCACTGCCAAGATGAGGCTTCGTTATGTTTGATAAAGCCACTTTCCACAAGGAGACATAAGCCGAAACCTAAAGTTAAACTTCCTAAAGTACCAAATAACCAATAATCGCGTTTAGCTTTTTTATGTGTCATGGGTTTTGATTTTTTTGACTAATTTAGTTATTCTAAATTAGAGACATGTTTTCCAAAATTAAAATTGATTTACTCAAAAACAAAAAGGTCAAGGGTTATTTAAGTTACGCTAAAGGTGAGATTGTATTGATTGTCATTGGCATATCTATTGCTGTTAATATCAATAATGTTATTGATGCTAAAAAAAAAGAAAACATGCTGTCTGGCATAATGAAAACCACCCAAGACGAACTTAAGGTTGATATTGAAGAAATTGATTTTTTAATAGAAAGATATGAAGAAGAAAAAGAAAATTACAATTTTATTCTGGACAGCTTAGATTCTAGATCTATGAAAGATTGCCCGAAGTGTCCGTTTGTATTGACCAATTTTATCGCTTTTCACCCTAAAACCAGAGGATATCAACAAATCTCCAATTATATCGATTCAAAAGTTAAAACTTCTGATTCTTTATTGTTTAAAATTTCAAATTTTTATAAAAGCAGTTTCAAATTGTTGAAAATTTGGCCATGGATGATATGCAAGACAATTTGAATTACCTCAAAACCGAATATCCCTCTTTTTCAGAGTTGTTTCGTCATAAAATCAGCCCTGAAAAATTGACTTTTTTTGATGATAATACAGAGTTTTTCAATCCTGTAGCCATGAGAAAAATTATCATCCACAATAATTACTTGGGTCAGATGACATATTATAAAGCCGAAGCTGAAAAGTTGATCGATGAAATAAATATGTGAATTAATTTTAAAAATATTAAGTAATTAATATCATCAATTTTGTTTTGTATCTTACTGGTTAAAATACTTTTTTAACAGCACACAAGCATTCACATCGCCAAACCCAAAGCTGGCTTTGGCTAATAGTTGAGGTTGATGATTGATGGTTTTTAAAGGAATTTTGCTTTTATCAATCATCTTTAGAATAGATGGATGAACAGGCTCAGCATTGCGGTTACCAAATACAAAGCCGTGATGCATTTGTAAAACCGAAGCCACCAATTCTAAACTCCCGCAAGCTGCTAAACCATGCCCAATCATACCTTTTAGAGAATTGATAATGGGAAAATTTTTATTTTGTCCATTTAAGGCTAAAGTCCAGTTTTCAATTTCTGTGGCATCCATCTTAGTGGCGGTAAGATGAGCATTAATGACATCGATATCTTCCGGGTTGATTTCAGCATTTTTTATAGCATTTGAAATGCAGCTTACCACGGCATTTGAATTTGGAGCTGTCATGCTTCCGCCATTTCGCATTCCACCAGAGTTGGTCTCGCCGCCTAAAATCTCAGCGTAAATATTTGCACCTCTTGCTTTGGCGTGTTCGTAATCTTCAATAACCAAGGCACCCGCACCGGAAGAAGGCACAAATCCGGCAGCATCTTCAGCAAAAGGTCTAGAGGCTTCCTCAGGGGCATCATTGTATTGGTAGGGTAAAATGCGTAAAGCATCAAAACCACCCCAAATGTAAGGACCTGAGTCGCTGCAACTGCCAACCAACATGGTTTTTGATTTTCCGGATTGGATATGTTCAAAGCCTAAAATTAAAGCTTCAGTTCCCGTAGCACAGGCCGAAGAATTGGTCAGCACCCGATTGCCAAACCCAATTTTTTGGTTGAGAAAAGCGGTAACTCCGCTAGCCATGGTCTGTATTACACTCTGACTGCCCAACCGTCTCACGTTTTTATCGTCAATTTTATCAAAAGCCTCTTTCAGTTTATCTACACCCAATATTCCATTGCCAAACACGATACCGGCATCACTATCGGGCTCTTTATTAAATTTTAAACCAGCATCTTTCCAGGCTTCCTGTCCAGCAATGCCTCCGTAAATTAATCCGGTGGCTTTCAGTTCTTTTTGCTCAAGAGATGTGAAATAAGCGTCGATGTGATCTTGATTCACCAAAGGTGTACCGGCAATCTGACAAGAAAACTTTAAGTCGGCCAATTTTTGATGAAATTTAATACCGCTTATGCCGGATTGTAAAGCTGACAAGAAGCTTTCTTTCCCAAGTGCATTTGGCGATACAACACCTAGTCCAGTAATTACAACTCTATTCTTCATTTTTGTATTTTACAGGCATTCCAGCAATTTGTCCTCTGACTAGTATATTTTCATTAAGATCAAGTACTTTGACGTTCATTTTAAGCTTTCCAAATCTGTAATACACTTCTTCAGCTTCAACCATTATTTTTTGATCTGGGAAATGAGGTTTCAAAAATTCCATATTTGCAGATGTCATACCAAATTGGGAATGATTTTTAGGGTCCATTTTAAAAATAGCATAACAAACTAATCCGATTTGCGCGGCACACTCCGTTAATAGTACGCCTGGCGTGACTGGTCTTTGTTTAAAATGTCCTTTGTAAAATTCAGCATCTTTAGTAAAAGTGTAATGCCCTTTGATGTAGCCTTCTTTAATTTCTACAATGTCATCGACAAAGAGAAAAGGTTTATCGTAGGGAAGAAAGGGTAATATGTCTGTTTGAAAATTCATAGTTTAACAAATATGTTCACCACCGTCGACTGGTATCACACAACCATTTATCCAATTTGCCCGGTCATCTACTAGTAGACTTACAGCTTTTGCCACATCTTCGGGTTTTGTTATCCGCTTAAAGGGATTACGGTTTTTTGTGTGATCAAGAATTTTATCTGCATTGGGTATTTTTTCAAAACTACGGGTTAGAGTGACCCCAGCTTGTATACAATTTGATGTTATTCCTAAAGGGGCAAATTCTAAAGCCATTTGTCGCATTATGGCTTCTAAAGTGACTTTCGCTGCTGAAACTGCGCCATAACCTTTGCTGGCTTTCTGGTTGCCTTCACTGGTAAATGCTAATAATTTGGTCTCTGGTAGATATCTTTTTGAATCGATGAGAGCTTTTGACCATTCATAAAAGTTAATTCCCATAGCATAAATAGTATGCTTGTAATCTACAGATTTGAGGGCATTTTCACCTGTGAGCAAATTTAAATTGCCTTTTGCCAAACTGTGCACCAAGATTTTTATGTCTAGTTGTGCATTGGATATTTTATCAAAAATATCTCGAATAGTGTCATCTTTTAAAGCGTCTTTGTTAAATGATAAAACCTGAACGCCGTGTTGTTGTTCAATAGATTTGAATGTCGATTGGATTTGAGGGATATCATTTCTAAAATCTCGATGGAGTATCAGTAGGTGAAACCCATCACTGGCTAATTGTTTTGCGGTGGCAAGACCAAGACCTTGACTGCCCCCAATGATTATTGCCCATTGATTTTTGATGTTTACCATTTCAATAATATATTCTGTGCGGTAAATCCCGGACCAAAGCTTAATACCATTCCTATAGTGTCTTTGGGTTGAGGTTCATCCATAAATCTTTCTAAAACAAATAAGACGGTTGCTGAACTCATATTGCCAAACTCTTTTAAGACTGCTTTGGTATGATTGATATTCTTACCCAATTTACCAAATAAATTGTCTACAGCCTCAATGATTTTCTTTCCACCAGGATGAAAAATTAAGTGATCTATGTCTTTTATATCTAAGTTGTGATGTTTTAAGAAAGGCTCGATAATTTTAGGGAAATGTTCTGCAATAGTGTCCGGAACTTCTATGTCCAATATCATTTTAAGACCAGTGTTTACAAGATCAAACCCCATCATATGTGTTTTGTCATAAAAGTGATACATCTGATCTGCAATGACTTCAACCCCTTTATCTTCGGGATTTGAACTCATCAACACACAAGCAGCGCCATCTCCAAAAATGGCCGAACTCACGATGTTAACCATAGATTTATCATCGTACTGAAAAGTCGCCGTCGGACTTTCAAACGCAATGATGGCAGCGCGTTTATTCGGATTTGATTTTAAAAACTGATAAGCGTAGATCATCGCTGAAACACCTCCAACGCAACCCATTTCCGTAATAGGTAATCTTACAATATTCTGTTTTAAACCACAAGAATTTATCAAATAGGCGTCTAATGATGGGATCATAATTCCTGTACAGCTCACAGTGATGATGTAATCCAGACTTTCTGGCTTCCATCCGGATTTGGACAGAGCTTTTTCCAGCACCTGCTTGCCGTAAAGTTTGGCTGCCTCTTTGTACAAGTTGTTCTTGTCTTCAAAAGTGGTTTTGGTGAACACATCTTCCGGTGGCATGATGGCGTAACGCTGGTCCACCTGCGCACCTTCAAAGATCTTTTCTGCTTTGCGAATGTAGCGTTCATCTTCATCCTTTAACCAGTTTTTGAGCAATGGAATAGTTTCCCATGTACGTTGAGAGTATTTGGGAAGTTGTGTGGCTACGCTGTGGATCTTAACTTGATTCATTTGTGAAATATACATAAATATCTAAAAGCCCATTGCCATTCTATTTGGATATTAGCAGGCTTAACAAATGTTGAATATCCTTTTAATTCAGATGTTTTGAATCCTCTAAGTATGGAAACCTTTCCGTCGTGTTTGGCAATATTACTTTTCATAAACACAGCGCTGTACATTTGAAATAAAACATAAGCAAACCAGTGTCTTTGTAAATCATTGATTACCAAACCCAAGTTGGAATTTTGATAGAGTATAGGTAAGAGTTTTTTGATGTCTTTATCCTTAAAATGATGCATTGTCAAACTTAATGTGATGATATCATATTGATGACGACTGAAAGCTTTATCGAATATATTTTGTTGAAAAAATTGAATGTTTTCAAACCCAGTTGAAAGTGATTTAGCCAAATTTATGGTATTTAAATTTGCATCAATTCCAAAGAGTACAACTGAAATATTTTCCCGTTTTGCCCACTTGGCAATTTGTCGAAGGTTTTCTCCGCTGCCACAACCAACATCAGCTATTTTAAGGGTTTTGCTTTTTTTGTTAATGAGTTTCTTTATGCCTTTGATGGTAATTTTATAACCGCCTAAGCGTTTGTTCACATTATTCAGATCATTTAAAACTACTTCAAGTTCTTCCCCCTTAAGCTCAAAATCGTCCATGATCTCGGCTTTATCTGTCCTATGCTGAAATGCTTTAAAAATCATACCTGAATGGGTTTACCGTGGGTTTGTTTAATCAATTGTTTAAGTAGAAAAGATGACCCTGAAAGCAGGTTAATGAGTGTTGAAGATAAATTGGGTTTCAATAATATGTTCTGAATGCCTTTGCCAAACAACAGTCGCTTTTTAAAGTGTTTTTGCCATTCTTTTTGATAGGCATTTTCAACTGAAATTCTATTCTGATGTGTTTTGTTATAATATTTGATAATTTCTTCAGACACCAGTTTAGCCGAATGAATAGCCATTGCCATGCCGTTTCCACAGAGCGGATGAATCAATCCGGCGGCATCTCCGACGTAAAGAACGTGGCTTTTAACGCTGGGTTTATTCTGAAAAGAGATCTGTGAAATACTCAGATGTTTTTCAAACACCGGCTCAGATTGCGCTAAAAATCGCTTTAAATGGGGATTTCGGGTCAGTCCAAATTCATTAAACTTTTCGATGGATTTGTATGATTTGAAAGCTTTTTGGTGCACCAAATAACAAAGGTTGACGTGTCCGTTTTCCACCATGGATAGCCCGCAATACCCGCCTTGAAAATTGTGGAGTTCAACCAGGTTTTCATTAAACTCTTTGGTGTTGTAATGCGCTTTAATGCCGATCCATGGTGTTTTTTGTTTTATGAATTGCCGATCAAGGCTTTTGTCGAGTCCCGAACGTTTGCCCTGCGCTCCAATCACAAAACCTGCATGGATTTGTTGTGCTTTTGTAGTGATTTGAAATGCATCATTCTGAAATACAACATCTAAAACTTCATCGTGAATGATGCGTACATTGGACTTTAAAGCCTTGTCTGCCAATAGTTGGTCTAATCTAAAACGTGAAACACCAAATCCACCCATTGGCAATTGTTGCTCCAGAGTTTTGCCACTTTGATGGCTAAGTTTTAATTTTGAAATTTTTTTTGCACCGTGTTCAAAAACATTAACCCCTAAACTGTTGAGGTAAGGCAGCACTTCATTGGATACATATTCTCCACAAACTTTATGTCTGGGGTATTCATTTTTTTCAAATAAAACCACATCGACATTATGTATAGCCAAATGTATGGCAGAAATAAGGCCAGCCAAACCACCACCAATAATGCAAACAGAACAAGTTATTTTTTGTTCACTAATCGATGAGCAATCGCTTTTGGTTATTTTATTTGAATATATCAAATAGTCAAATCTTAATTGAATACATGCAAATAAAATACAATTTGAATTTTAAATTATGAAGTATTCAATATTTTGCATTAACTTTATTATTTAATTTGCTTGAAATATGAGGAAAATAAAACACTACCTTTTCTTAGTCTTTATAACACACTCTTTTTGCTTAATTCAAGCTCAACAATTTGTTGAAGGTTTTAATGGAACACCTAATTTAGAGCGACACCAAGTCACTTTAAACTTACTTGGCCCTGGATTTACATACGAACTTGGTCTTCTTAAAAATTTAAGTGTATCCGGAGAATTTGCTCCAGCTTACGGCATTTATCAGTATGGTTATAACTTTGGCTATGCTTTTAATACCAGAGCAAGATTTTACATTAACTTTGACAGCAGGTACAACAAGGGTAAAAATATCAATTATAATTCTGCCGATTATATTGCTGCGGCTCAAAGTATGTTTTGGGAGCCTCTACAACTCTTTACCAACATCGATGGTCCTGCTGAAAACACTTTAGTCTTTTGGGGTGGTGTCTATGGCGTCCAGCGATCAAATGACAAGGGTTTTAACTATAACCTGGAATTAGGTTACGGCTATTATGAAGGCATTGGTGGCATTTCAAGCGGACACGGTCCATTATTAAAATTTACTATTGGTTGGGTGGCGACAAATAGAGGTAGAAATAAAATTCATAAATTGAATTGATTAAATAATTTGAAAATTTGAAAATGTGGTAATTTGAAAATGTGGTAATTTGAAAATGTGGTAATTTGATAATTTAAGCATCAATAGCATCAATAGCATCAATAGCATCAATAGCATCAATAGCATCAATAGTATCAGTAGCCTCAACAGTAACAATAGAATCAATGGTAACAATAGCATAAAAAAACTTACAGCACGTAACATTTTAACCTTATTCCAGACTAATCAACAAATTGAATGAACGAATTGAAACTAGAAACATTTCAACTTTAAACTCTAAAAAATTATGAACGCACACGAAATAGATTACCACATTTACGGTGAAGAAATGCAATACGTAGAAATTGAACTTGACCCACAAGAAGGTGTTATTGCCGAGTCGGGTAGTTTTATGATGATGGAAGACGGGATCAAAATGGAAACCATTTTTGGTGATGGTTCTCAAAAGGATAGCGGGTTTTTTGGAAAAATTCTGGGTGCTGGTAAACGTATTCTCACTGGTGAAAGTCTTTTTATGACGGCTTTTTACAATAATATTTCGGGTAAAAAGAAAGTGTCCTTTGCCTCGCCTTATCCGGGTAAAATAGTCCCTATAGATCTGATGGGTTATCAGGGGAAATTCATTTGCCAAAAAGATGCTTTTTTATGTGCAGCAAAAGGCGTAAGTATAGGTATAGAATTTTCTAAACGTCTAGGTCGAGGTCTTTTTGGCGGTGAAGGTTTTATCATGCAAAAGCTGGAAGGCGACGGGATGGCTTTTGTGCATGCCGGTGGCACGCTGGCTGAGAAAACGCTTCAACCTGGCGAGACTCTACGCGTAGATACCGGTTGTATCGTTGGTTTTACTCAAGATGTAGATTACGATATTGAGTTTGTAGGTGGGATTAAGAATTCCATTTTTGGTGGTGAAGGTCTGTTTTTTGCCAAGCTTCGTGGTCCCGGGAAAGTTTATATTCAATCCTTGCCTTTTAGCCGTCTGGCAGACCGTGTCATAGCTTCTGCGCCAAAAGCTGGCGGAAAAGACAGAGGCGAAGGCAGCATCCTTGGTGGTTTGGGTAATTTATTGGATGGGGATAATCGGTTTTAAATCGTTGTAGTTCCGCAACATGTAGTGGCTTAGTACCTCAAAATTAATACGCTAGTCACAAGACAACTTGAAAATACGCACATTGGTGGCTTTTTTGAAACCATTAAGCCTGTTTACCGACAAGTAGAAAGTTAAGGTCCATCAAGTTCAGAACCTTAGCGGTATTGTATGAATTGGTAAAACTGCCCTCCTAAAGAGCGTGAGGCATTCGTGCATTAGTGGCATTTTTTGAACCATTAAGCCTGTCTACCGAAAGGTAGAAAGTTAAGGTCCATTAAGTTTAGGGTTATGTCGGTTCTATCTGAAGTATAAAAACTGCCTTTCTTAATGAGTGCTTAATTATTCGTGCATTAGTGGCATTTTAAAAGCATTAAGTTCAGAATCTTAGCGGTATTGTGTGAATTGGTAAAACTGTCTTTTTAAAGAGATTAGAGGCATTCGTGTATTAGTCGATGATTAATAACATAAAAGTATTAAGGCGATAAATGAATTTTAACCTTTATTTATAGACTAACGTTTGCATAGATCTTGGTTCAATTTTAAGTTCAGATTGTGAGTTTCCAACCACAAGTTTATAAAGAATCTCGTTATCAGTGGGATTCATTACAACGGTAACCATGCTTCCATCTTTGTTTTGAAAAGATGTGCTTTCAATTGTACTTCGGCTTGTTGTCGTGCTAACTCGCAGAGCTCCCTGTTTTATAAATTTTGAAAAGTGACCAATGTAGTAATAGGTTGGTGTAAAAATCAGCTCTCCTGTTTTCGTATCAGCATGAACAGGGGCAAAGCAGAAATTTTCTACATGGTTTGGGCCACCGCGTTCGTCGAGTAAAATATTCCAATCTGTCCAGCCCACAACGCCGCTGTTAAAGTCATTGATCATAGAATTACCATAACGCTCTGCATTTGGCCAGTAGTGCATTCTTTCCGCATCAAAGCCTTCCTGACAGCCTTCCGTAAATAAGATGTTTTTTGATGGAAAAGACTCATTAATGTTCTTTAAATTATCGTATTTTGGCAACCCGCCAGTCCAGGTTTCATACCAATGAAATCCAATGCCCCATGCATATTTTGAAGCTTCAGGGTCTTCAAATATGGTATTGGCTCGGTCTGTAATCAAATCTCTGTTATGATCCCATACCACAATATTTTTATCGGCCATACCTGCTCTTTTAAGTGTAGGTCCTAAATAATTTTTTAAAAAATCTCGTTCTTCTTCTGCGGTATAGATGCAAGATTCCCAACGTTGAACAGCCATCGGTTCATTTTGAATGGTCAATCCCCATACAGGTATTCCCTCGGCTTCATAGGCTTCAATGAATTTAACGTAATAATCAGCCCAAGCCTGCCGAAATTCAGGAAGTAACTTTCCGCCTCGAAGCATATTATTGTTGGTTTTCATAAAGGCTGGCGGGCTCCAGGGGCTGGCGTAAAACACAAGCTCATCACCAATTAAATCAATGGCTTGTTTGATAAATGGAATTCTTTTTTCTTTATCTTTTTCAATGGAGAAGGTTCTTAATTCAGCGTCTCCTTCTTCAATGTAAGTGTGACTTCCTAAACCAAAATCACTGCTATGGATGCTGGTTCTTATGATATTATAACCTATGCCATCTTTTCCGTACAAGGACTGAAGCAATTGATTTTGCGTAGCTTTATCTAAGGTAAAAAACACTTCTGAAGAAGCATCGGTAATAGCGCCACCAATACCTAGAAATTGTTGAAATGTTCTTTTAGGATTAACAAATACGGCAACATCTGTTTCTAAAGGCTGAATTTTCTCTGTAAACCTTTGCTCGGCCGTTTTTGTCAATCTCAGGTCTGTATTCATGGCAGTTGTATATACAGCCAGTGTTTTGTTGTTATTATTTTCAGTTGATATAACAGATTTAATTTCTTTAATTTCTGTATTGCTTTCTGCGGATTCTTTACAGGAAAATAGAAAAATTAAAAGTGCAACCAGAAAGTAGTTTGTGTATTGCGAATTGTTCATAAATGGATGTATTTAAAAATGGCGATAGCGAATTTTTAATGGTTAATGGAAAACTGAAATGTACTTCTCATTTTTATTTCTGTTAATTAGAACCATTAAGAAATTAAGTTCATAAAGGTTTTCATTAAGTCTTAATTTTTAAATGGTTTACATCTATATTAGGTATAATAGAATTGAACACGTTCACTAACTGTTTTTCACTTAAAAATTATTGAGTGCTTTGTAAGTACATGACAAAAATTATATTAACATAAAGCAAAAAAATCAGTTCTGCCCATTTCACGAATTAGTCGGGACTAAAGGGAGCCTGATTTTCCTCAATTTCATCCGCCTCTGGCGAAGTGGGGCAAAAAATTGAGGAAAATATGTTGAAATCAATTTTTGTCATGTACTAAAGAGTCCTTTAAATATAAGCTTTAAGACGTTATCTCTGTTTATTTTCGGGATTCGTGTTTAACCCAATCTACTTCCATAACCCATTCATCGCTTTTCATCGGCGAATCGGTGATTTTGGCGAAATTTAGAATGGCAAACATGGGTTCGGGGTATTTATCCCCTTGTCCAACATTCCGGTATATTTCTTTACCATCCAGTCTATACATAAGGTCGGCGCCTTCCCATTCTACAGAATATTCATGGTATTCTGTTAAGGTGACGGGGAAATCTTTTCGCAATGTCCACCAATCGCCCTCGTCGCATTCTTCTAAACTTTTTATCGCACCTGTTGTGAAGCGGTTTTTGTGATGGTCGCCGTGATGTTCAAAAATGTCGATTTCACCCGAGCCAGTGATTGGCCAGCAAATGTTTTCATCTGGTTCCTCTACTGGTGGTTCATTATTTCTGGCACCTAAAAGCCACCAAGCCGGAAACATACTGGGTTCGCCACTACTCGAAAGTCTCAATCTTGCTGTCCATTTACCTTTTATAAATTCTTTTCTGTTTTTTGAGGCAATCCTGCCGGCAACATACTCTGTGTCAGGATGTTGTTTGCCGTGTTTGTCAAAATTATCACAGCTTCTTTTATCATTGAGTTTTACAACCTTCAGTTTTAACGTCCCATTACTTACTTCTCTTGTTCCAAACTCACCATTAGGTACGTAACAATGGGTCTCATTATTAACCCAAATGCGTTGATCTTGCCAATTGTTTGGATTAAATGTATCGAATTCGTCTATAAAATCTACTTCCCAGACTGTTGATTGAGCATTGGTTTGAACATTATTATTTTCATTTTCTGTTTTACATGAAATTAGGCTAATTCCTAAAAAAGCAAAGCTCAACATATAACAATAATATGGTCTACCCATAGTTTTAAGATTTAATGGTTTGTTTGAATCAGGACTTACTTGTGTTTTTAATTGACAGCAAATTGAAAAATTTGTGAACTTGAGGTATTCCCGGCTTCGTCTGTTGTTATTATTTTCCAATAATAGATTGAGCCTGAGGTCACAGTTGTTTCAAGGCTTGAATTGCTTGTATTTCCAATTTCTAATATCGGTGGATTTGTGGTATCTAAAATCACAGTATAAGAGGAAATATCATTATCAATGTCTGATGTTGTCCATTCTAACATTACACTGCCTTGCTCAAGATTAGATCCGGATTGTGGATTTACTGCAGTTGCCGGAAATGGAGCATGGCTTTCTACCGGGAGTCCTGCATTATAAAAATTCCATACAGGACTTTCAGCTGTTCCATTTCCAGTAGCAGCAAGCGATTGAACAGACCAAGAGTAGGGTGTTCCTCTTAGAATTCTTATCATAAATTCAGTTGAAAGTGTACTAATATTTCTGGAAGTTCCATCATTTAAGTTGGTAATTTTTAAAATATACGAACTTGCATTTGCAGCCTCTTCCCACTGAAACAAAACATCTGTTTCTGTCTCCGAAACAACTATTCCTTCATTACAAACGGTATTGTTTTCTGGAAATATAAGTGTGGCAGCGGCTGGAGATTCAACGTTATTTAAAGCCATATCGTCATCGTCGCTGCATGACCATACAATAACTAATAGAATGAGATACACCGGAATTATTTTTTTAAATCTATTCATTGCTTGATGATTTTAAAGTTGTACGTTTTTTCAGTTGTTGTTATCTTCAAAATGAAAATACCGTTTTTGAGGCCGGACATATCAATTTGTAATCGATTATCACTGTTCTTGTAAATTTTTGAAAATAGCAACCTGCCATTTAAGTCATAGATTTCTATGGGAACGCGTTCTGTAGTTGAGCTATTTGTTGTTACAAATAGTACATTTTTAACAGGATTTGGAAATACCGAAGGTTCTATATCATTAAGAAAAGTTTTCTTAAAAACACCTTGACAATCCTTATTGGTACTAATACTTAAATCATTCTTGCCATTTTGTAGCTGTAACTCCATCTCATTTTGATCTGTTATTATTGTACTGTTATTTAAAGTAATGTAGTAAAGCTCAGCTCCGCTTAATTCTATTATCAGATTGGACGTATTGGCGACTCTTCCTGCTATAACCAATAATTCATCGGGTTCTGTTATAGCTATGGTGAAGCATTGTTCGTAGTCAGGTTGGCTATCTACTGTAATGCACAAGGTATAGGTTCCTGCTGATAAATTTTCGAAATTAATTTCTGAAGAAAAGGTATCGCTTATTGAAACATCTTCGCCGTTAAGTGTTGCCGTATAATTGAAATTTTCGATAGCTGTTAATAGAATACTTCCGTTGTCTTCAGAACGGCAAGTTTCACTAAATACTTTAACGGTATAATTTTCTGGTGGTAGATTGAATATCTCACAACCATTTACATCTACAATTGCTCCTTCTGGAGTATTAGGACAAAGATCGTTATTGTCTAAAACGCCATCACCATCGCTGTCGGGAAAATCAAATTCAAACCAATTGAAATTAAAACCACCAGCTAAGACGCGCATTCTTAATTTGTGCGGTCCTTCTTCAATAAAAAGATTATCTGAAACCGTTTCCCAGGTCTGCCATCCATTGGTTATTGGTGTGTCTACCACCACTAACTCTGTTTCCACATCGTTTTCATCGACAGTATAGAGTCCAATCTGCCCTTGATTAAATCCGGCTACTCGAAATTTAATACCATACAATCCTGTTTCAGGAACAAAAATGGAATAGTCTGCATAATCGCCCGGATCTGTGAAGCCAAAATTCTGCCCACCGCCTTCATCAGTGGTGTCTTCTAAATTCATACCTATCATGTAATCGTAGTCTTCCACTTCAATTAAAGTCGGAATTATAAACCGGTTGGGACTTACATTATTGATGACTAAATCTGTAAACGTATTTAATGTTTTATTGGATTCGGATTGAACGGAGTTACCTGAATAACTGGCTAAAATCTCATCTCCGGTAATTAGAAAACCTTCAACTGTGAGCACGATTGTTCTGTCTTTTGTAGGATGAACTTCAACAGCAGTTACGTTTCTGTCTTCACCATTTACATTTACTGAAAACTGATCTAGGGAACCGATTAGTGATGAGGCTAAAACAGATTCGCTAATAGTGATTTCGACAGATTGTTCGTCTTCACCGGTTTTACCATTTAGGGCATTTAATGTAAGCGCATCTATGCTACCTGTTAATTCAAATTCGATACTGCTTAGATTGACGGGCGTATCATTATTGATGTGAAGTTTTAAGCTATGTTCACCTTGAGGGAGAATAATGTCATCAATTTCATAGGTTATAAACTGCGTCCAGCCTCCAGTTGCCGTAACCACTTGCGTTGTAGTGACTTCTTGATCATTAATAGACAAGAAAAATTCGCCCCCTGTTTGCTCTGTGGCTAACCTGATTTTTGCTTTGTAAACGGCAGTTTGATCGATATCTACGGTATATTTCATCCATTCACCTTGATTTACAAATCCTACGTGAAAGCCATTACTATTAATACTGTCGTCATTACGTTCGATATCAACCCCATCGTTTCGGTAGGACCATCCACTATTCCATGCGGTAAAATTACCTGTTGAAAGGTTGTAGTCTGCTACCACAGTGTCGTAATAGGCGTGATTATTTTTACCTAAATCATAGTCAGACAAATATATTAAGCCTGGTATTTCTGAAGGGGAGCCATGATAAGGAATAGTTTGATCGGTCTGAACTTGTCGGATTAAGGCATCGGGCACATCTTTTCGATATCGGCTATTATCAACAAGGAGATTGTCGGCCAGTTGCATCATGGCATCAAAAGCTTCAGTTGGTGTGGGTTGAGGACCATTTCCCTGCCAGTAATCAAGAATGGCCTGATATCCGGGATTTATATCAACGGCGTAAGGACTGTCTATATCACCAATTTTACGAAAAGCCCACCAGGCCCAGCCAATGTTATTGTCTTCAAACAGGCTTACAGCATCAGTATACCAGGTATTTGAATTTTCACCTGATTCACCCATCCAAAGCGGTACATTGTAAGTGTCTCTTAGCGGGGTAATCCAGTCCACATCATTCTCATTATTAAAGCTCCAGTATTTATGGAAGCTATAGACCAGATTATCATCCCATGGCGGGGTTAAACCCGTATGGTCGTTGGCATAGGAATTTCCTTCAATATACAAGATGTGGTTATCTCCAACCCCTCTAATTGCTGTCGTGATATCTTCATACACCTGCCTTAATAATGCATTTTGAGGTCCTAGATCCCAATGGGTTTCATTTATAAGATCGTAACCGCCAATCCACGGGTTGTCTTTGTACCTGTTGGCAATTCTTTCCCATAGTGCTACAAGTTTATCTCTATTTTCCTGACTTTCCCACAATGAAGGCTTATCAGGATCATAATCATTAATTTCTGAACCAGTGCCTTGTCCACCAGGTGTGGCATGCATGTCTAAAATGACGTAGATGTTATGAGGAGCAGACCATTCCAATACATCATCGATCAAATCAAAACCCGTTTCAAACCAGGTATTTTCTCCTGGAATTGGCTCTTCTTCAATAGGAAGTGTAAACAAGTTGTAGTGCATAGGAATCCGAATACTATTAAAGCCCCAGGCTGCTAAAGAATCTACATCGCGTTGGGTAAAATGATTTTCCCTCCACTTGGCAAAAAAAGTTTCGGTATTGGCTTCGCCCATTAAGTCGATCAGTTTTTCTTTGATTTCATGCTGTGCTCCGGCAAAACCTGATGTTTGCATCATGTAGCCTTCCATGATCTGCCATCCACCGGGTCCGTATCCTCTAAGAAGAACAGGATCTCCATTAGAATTTACTATTTCTGTACCCTGTGCAACAAGACCCTGACACCAGCTTGAAAATGGTATAAAGAGAATTGTAAGTAGTACTATAATTTTTTTCATTTCAAATTTTTTATTAATTGATTGTTTATCGACATTTTAATGCAATATTTCTAAAAGTTTTACTGGCCTTAAGCTGACCAGTAAAACAGTTTAGGAGCTAACTAACACAAATAATTATTTAATTGTCTTTGTTGACAGGTTATACTATCAATTGGTCTTTACGAATGAAACATTATCAATTACGACACCGCCTTCACCAAAAGTAAAACCACCACTTCTTATAACAACGTAGTAAGTGCCGGCATCCAACGAAATGGTTCCATCTACTCCGGTACAGCCCGTAGCTGCCATAGATCCGGAATAGGTTACCGTATTGCCACAATCCCATGAGTTTACATTTAATACTCTGGTAGCTCCTTGGTTTTCATTGTAATCAGCTCCCGCTGTTGGTGCATCTGTTCCCACCCAAACTTCAAACCATAGTTCATCTATGCCGTTAGTGTTTATAAACATATCTAAAGCATAATCTCCGGCTTCATCTATGGTTACCGCCTGATTTATCCCAACATGGGCTTCATTACCCCAGGAACCGGATGGAATATCTGTTACTTCATCAAATACTGCTACACCATTCGCAATCGTTACAACGCCGTTACCGGAACCATTATGTTGAATGATATTCCATGCTGAGTCGTCATCAAAATCTCCATTTACAATAAGGTTAGGCGCAAAAGTTACATTTCTGGTAGATTCAGTAGAACCATCGCTATTAGTAGCGATTAGGGTAACGGGATAAACTCCTTCACTGGCATAGGTATAACTTGGGTTTTCTTCTGTTGAAGTACCAACACCATCACCAAAATCCCATGAATAACTGTCAGCATTAGTTGATGTATTTGTAAAATCTACAGTAAGATCTGTTACGCTATAAGTGAAATCAGCTGTAGGCAGAAACAAAGGAGGCGTATATTCAACACCGGGTACTAATGGCGTCATAGAAGCATTATCTAAAGATAGACCAGATCCATAATCTGCTCCACCACCTCTAATTACCAAATAGACTGTACCCGTAAAATCGAACTCTACCAAGCCATTACCTTCACCAACACAGCTAATTTCTGTAAGAGAACTGTCAAAAGCTTCATTGCCGCATCCAGTCCATGTATTTAGACCCATGCGCATGCCTCCATCTGTATAATCCTGACCCGGAACCGGAGTTGCTGATCCAATATAAACTTCGTACCAGGAATCAGTCAGTCCACCACCTGAGACTTCCATATCGATTTGGTAAGGAACACCTGCTTCGACATGTACAGGTTGGTAGATTCCTGCCTGTCCATAATTTCCTCCAGTCCAAACAGCCTTGTCACCAGTAAAGTTGATATCAACACCATCTGAAATTGGCAGGACAGTCCATTCGTCACTACCATTAAATTCGCCATTTAATAATACATTTGGTCCTTCAAAATCCTCATTAACAACTATGGTTTGAATACTTTCAGCGGTTCCTCCTCTCGTAAAGACTTTAAATCTGACGTCATAATCTCCTTCTCTAATAAATACTTTATTGGCCTCATAGCCTTCAGCAGATGAACCATCACCAAAATCCCAGTGTGTATACCAGTTGTTATCGCTTTCAACAGCACTAAAATTTACAATATTTGGATTATCAGGATCCAAACTAAATGTGAATGCAGCATCCTCTGCGGTAGGAGCAGGATAAACTATGTCATCATCGTCACAGCCTGATAGGAGCGTAACAATGCCAATCATTAGGGTATAAATTATAATTTTTATTGTTTTCATAATATATATTTTAGTCATTAACTTTTCATGAATTATTGTACATAATCTATTTTTAATTAGCTTAATAGCCTGGGTTTTCTATGAGATTACTGTTATTGTTTCTTCTGTCTTGACCAATTGGCATGTAGTAGTGTCTTTCAAAGAAATTCATCTGTTGAGGTTCTGCATCAAAGGTTTCGTAGGTAAAGGTCTCTTCACCAGCTGCATTAATATGTCTTAAGGTTCTCACGCCTTGAACTTGAATACTTAATGCTTCTTCTGCAATTCTCCATCGTCGCACATCCCAGTACCGGTGGTCTTCAAAAGCCAGTTCTAATTTCCTCTCGTTTCTTAGTCTGTCTCTTAATTCATCACCGGAAAATGGCTCCAGACGAAGATTTTGAGTTAATCCAGCTCTCGTTCTTATAGGTTCTACAAAATCTCTTGCCAGACCTTCATTACCAAGTTCAAAGGCAGCCTCGGCTGCATTAAGATAAATTTCACCTAATCTGAAAATTAGACAATCTTGACCAGAGTAAAATTCAGGAATAAACAAAGGGTTCGAGCCATCTTCCAGGTATTTTCTAACATAAAAGCCTGTTTTGGTTGCGTCTGGATGAATGCCAATTCCATCTTTTCCTACACCTGTGCCGGTTCCTGTATCGATTTCTCCATTTATTTCAGTGCCATACCATATTTCTACGGGTGAGCCCTGAAACATATCGTTGTTGGTTATAATAGTTGCTTTAAGTCGTGGGTCTCTGTTTTCCCAGGGATTATTTTCATCGAAGCCTGAGCCAGGTTCATTAGGAAGCAAGCCGGTGCTTAATACTTCATAACTATCAATAAACTGTTTTGTAGGAGACATGCTTGAACCCCAATCCAATCTGTAGCTGTAAGGTACATTTCGCAGGTCGTAAGAATGTCCTTTTTCAAACGGTATCCACTTTTTTGTAAAAATAGCTTCTATGCCAGATTCATCTAAGAAAAGCCTAGTATAATTTTCAGTAGGATCTGTATATTGATTAAAAAGTGAATGTCCTGAATTTTCTATAATAGTCTGTGAAGCATTTAAGGCGATTTGATAATATGATTCTGCATCAGAAACAGGAACACCGACAACGCCATCCAATTGAACACTGCCGTATTTTGCAATACTACCGGCGTATAAAGCTGCTCTGGATTCTAAGGCTTTAGCAGCCCATTTGGTTGCCCTTCCTTCTTGAGAAGGCCAATTTTCAGGTAATGCATCAAAAGCGGCCTGTGCATCCTCTAAAATCTGGTCGTATACTTCTTTTTCTGTATTTCTGGCAGGAAATAATTCCTCTTCCGGAGTAGTATCCGGGTTTTGAGCTTCCAAAATGATAGGAACACCACCATAACGTTTTACCATTTCAAAATAGCAAAATGCTCTTAAGTAATACATTTCGCCCAAGCGGTTGTTTCTTTCTTCATCTGAAAGTACATTTTCTGAGATGACTTCAAGGTTTTCAATGGAATAATTAATCTTCCATAAGTTAAAGTAACCCCACCAATCTAAAGGCCAGGAGTTGTTGGCCGTACCCCAATTGCCTGGTCTGAACGAATTAGTAGCAGGTGTCCAGGAATAGGTACTTCTGGCTATATCACTTAGGGCGTCACGATGGGCACCGCCACCGGCACCACCTCCAAAGTCTTTCAGGTAGTCCCAAGGCATATTTTCATATATTTGAAAGAAATAGGTATCCATCAAGGCTTTATCATTCCAAACATCGGCCTCTGTAACTCTGTCTAAAGGTGGTTCATTGAGATAATCTTCACATGCGGTAAGCATGAATACAATTAAGATTAAAAGTAAGTTCTTAAATTTCATAGTATATAATTTAAAATGATAGATTGACTCCAACGGTAAAAGATTTATTTTGAGGATAATACCAGCCAACACCGGATGTGCTTTGCGGATCTATGTCTTCATCATAAGTTGTAAAGACATGGAGATTGGTGCCCGTTACAAACATTGAAAATTCATAAAAACCAAATTTCTGGCTAATTTTTGACGGTAAAGTATAACTTAGATTCACATTTCTAATTCTTAAGTGATTTCCACTTCTCATCCAATAATCAGAATATCTGTTATTGTTTTCGTTAAACCCACCATCTGTTATTCTTGGATAGGCAGCACCAGTATTTTCAGGTGTCCAGTAGTCCATTTGGTAATCATACCCATTAAATCCATTTCTTAAAGGACTTTGAGCTTCACCATCAATATAGATATCATAACCTGCCGCACCTGTAAGTAAAACAGACAAGTTCCATCGTTTATACTCGGTATTTAAATTCAGGGAGTAGTTAATTGCTGGCTTATCGCCATCTCCAAAGACTTTTTGATCTCGCACATCAATAATTCCATCATCATTAAGGTCTTGAAACCTTACATCACCCGGTTGTAAACTGGCGTTATTGTTATTGTCTTGTATCGCCCAGCTATCAATTTCTTCCTGAGATTGGAAAAGACCTTGAGAAATATAGCCTCTTCTAAGGTTGGTAAATCCACCGGTTATGGTCAGGTTTTGTCTCATGAAAGGATCTTCCTGAAAATTTTCATCAATAAAAACTGCTTTTTCTCTTGATCTTGAGAAATTGAATACAGCTCCCAACTTAAAATCATCTGTTATTTGTTTGTTGTAGTTTAATGAAAACTCAAAGCCTTCATTAGAAAACTCGTATAAATTTTCAGCGGCTATAGAAACGCCTAGGGTACTTGGTACACTGGCAGATGCAAAGGCCAGAACATCTTCTCTTTTTCTGTAGAAATAATCAAAGGAGAATTGAAGATCACCGTTTAAAAATCGGGCATCGAGACCTACATTGTATGTTGTGTTTGTTTCCCATGTGATATCTCTATTGGCTAAGGCGGTATTGTCTATCGTGGGCACTGCACCGTCACCAACTACATAAAAGAAACTGTAGTTAAAGCCACTTAACCATTGATAGGCAGCGGTATTATCATTTCCTGCGGTTCCTATAGATCCTCTTAATTTTAAATTTTGAACTGCATTTTTAAGCGGCTCAAAGAAAGATTCATCAGACAATCGCCAACCGGCAGAAACTGAAGGGAAGAAACCCCATTCATTTCCCGGAGCAAACCGAGAAGAACCGTCGTATCTAAATGATGTCTCAAAAAAGTACTTTGCTTTGTAATCATAACTAAAACGCCCTACATAACCCAATCTGTTTTCTCTAAACTCGCTTCCGTTTGCACCCTGATTTTGGAGAGATCCTGCATACAACTGATCTATGGCACTGGATTGAAAATCCTGACGTCTTCCTGAAAAATTTTCACCTTGTATTTGTTGGATTTCTGCCAATAATAGACCAGAAACACTGTGTTGGTTAAATGTACGGTCATAGTTTATAGATGGTCGTAATACGTAGAAATTACTGTAATTTGTAGATTGTTCTAAAATAGTTTCGCTAAACGCTCCTTCGGGGATAGCCGTAAACGAATCGTACTCGCCAGTTTGTTGATTTAATGTGAAAAGTTCGTAACCTTTTCCCCAATCTTTATTAAATGATGTGTCGTATATTAATGAAGCAAAGGTTTTTATACTCAAACCCTGAACCTGATTAATATCCCAGTCTAAAGTTAGTTTTGCGTCGATATTGTTGTTGATTGAACGATAATATCCGGCATTAAAATCGCGCATTCCTTCCTGGATGTGATTTGGGCTAAAACTTGGTTTAACTGGTGTACCATCAGGATAATAAGCTAAATCAGTAGGAAGTGAACGGCTTAATTCTCTGAAAATATCAAAAGCTGAATATGCCGGCGCCTCATTTTCTCTTCTTCTGGCGGCTAAATTTAGGCTAACACTTAGATTGTCTGTCACTTCTGCACTTAGGTTAGAGCGAATATTGTACTGCTGGAAGGAAAGGGCATCCGTGCTATAATTGGAACCCTGGTCAATAAAGCCCGCAGACATAAAGTATTTTACTTTCTCGGTACCACCCGATAAGTTCAGATTATGGCGTTGCTGGAATGCCCAATCATCAAGAACTAAATCTTTCCAATCTGTATCCGGGAAATTTAAAGGGTCTGAACCCGTTCTAAACAATTCAATTTCTTCTTCTGTATAAAATGGGTTTTGGTTGGCGTTACTTAAACCTTCATTCAACACTTGAGCATACTGCGCAGAGTTAAGAAAATCCGGATAAGCGGTAAATGTTGAAAAGGTAAATTGATTGTTATAGGTTAATTTAGGTTTTCCTGTCTTACCTTTTCTGGTTGTGATTAAGACCACACCATTACCACCCTGAACACCATAAACAGAAGCAGCAGCAGCATCTTTTAAAACCGAGATATCTTCAATTTCGTTTGGGTCTAATTGATTTAAGTCTCCTGGAGCGCCGTCGACAATAACTAAAGCATTTCCAAAATTCCTTATTTCAAAAGATGACCCACTAAAACCAGGCTCACCAGTCGTTTGTCTGACAAATAGACCTGAGGCCAATCCTTCTAAGGCATTACTCACCTGGGGCACAGGTTGTTTCCTTAGCTCTTCACTATCAACGCTGGATACAGCAGAAATGACTTTTCTTTTTGACTTTTCACCATACCCAATGACAACAACTTCATCCAGACTATTAACGTCTTTAGTAAGGGTTACTTGAATTTCAGTTTGCTCCGATATAGAAATCTCTTTTGTAACATAGCCGATGTAAGAAAAAACCAATGTTTCGCCTATATTTACTTCAATAGAAAACAAGCCGTCAAAATCTGTGAGGGTTCCTGTACTTGTTCCTTTAATGCTAATGTTAGCACTGGGCAAGGGCAATCCACTTTCATCAACAACCTTACCCCTTATAGTGTTTTGTGCTAAACCTGAGCTTAAACACATAAGGAAAGTAACAACAAGGATTGTAATCCTTACGGGTCTTTTGAAATTATCTAAAATATTTATCATTATGAAATTGTTTAGTTTCGGTTGATATAGTGTTTTGTGTCAATATCAAAGCACTAGAATTATTTTAATGGCTTAAGAGCCTATAGTTTAACTATTTTTTGAGTAGTTGAAGATTTATCAGTTGTGATTTTTAAAATGTATGTACCTGAGCCTAAGCCTGAAGAATCAATCTTTGAAGATAGTGATTGTGGTTGTTTTACAGCCACTCTTTTTCCGTTCATATCAAAAACTTCAACAAAAGAGATGATTTGATTATTTGTTGAAATATTCCAGAAATCGGTTGTAGGATTAGGGTACACGGTCAAATCAATATTTTCAAAAGAGCTGGTGCCAAGTGTAGCAAACTCACCCAACATAAAATCATCTATTTGGAAAGTGTTCAGGTTTGGGTCTGTCACAACATCAGAATCTACCTGAATATCAAAGAACACAGCAACTTCAGTATTTGCAACTGAATTAGCACCGGTAAAGTCAAAAATTAATTCCTGCCATACGTTTGGTGTCGTATAATCTACAGTGACTTCATAAGCGGTACCACCATTTTCAATTTTTACGGTTACCGGCAAAGCTCTTGGTCCTTTTACTTTTAGACTTACACCTTTATCAGCAGAAGAAAGGTCGATACCCACAGGGTTTTGAAAAAATACTTTTGAAAACCAATCGTCGTTAATTCCAGAAATTTCAGCAACCTCTGTAGAGGGATTAATACCATCTGTAACCGTGTTTGTTGCATCTTCATTTATACTGATGTTATAAGTTTGAAGACCAGCTGGAGAAGCAAAGTCAAAATAAAAGTCAGATGTCATACCTGCAGGAGCAGAGGAGGCAGTAAGGTTGAAATTATCTAATTCAACTCCTGACGTGCCGAAATTTGAACCTCCTGATCTAAAAAGTAAATAGTAAGTTCCGTCGTTTGGTACGAAGAATAATCCTGGATTACTATCATCGCATCCTGAGGCGACTGCAGAACCTGAATAGGTTTGTAAGCAATCCCATGCATTATAAGCTTTTATGACTTGCATATCTCCAAAGTATTCTTGATTTTGAACAGGCTCTTCAGTACCAAGATAGACTTCACCCCATATTTCATTAATACCATCAAAGTTCATATCCATATCAAATTGATACCAACCGGATGTTAAAGTTAAACTTGTATAAAAGCCCATGTGTATCCATCCACCATCTGTATCGTCAATTTTCCCAACATTAACAACCCCATTAGAAAAATCTACAGAGCCGTTTGTGCTATCTGTTCCATATTGATTAACAACAGTCCAACCCGTAGCATCATCAAAAGTTCCATTAGTGATTAGATTTTGGCTATAACCAAAAGTCATGTAAAGTAGGCTTGTAATTAAAAGTGTAATTTTTTTCATTTCTATAGATTTATTTTGTTATTAAAAGTTTACTTAGCTATTTGCGCTAAATCGTTGTAGTAAAATCGGAACTAAAACATTTCATGGTACAAAACTATCTTGAATTTCAAGTCTTACTAAAAAATACACTACATCAAAAACTCAAAAAAGTGTTAAATAAAACTCATCAAAAACTCACTTTACTTCATTTATAGCCTATTAAATAGGGATTTAAGAATATTTATTAATACATTGGTCTTAACAAATCACCTCTCATGTCCTCAAAATATATTTATACTGTATTAATGTTTGTGGCCCTCAATGCATTGGCACAAACTAATTCATTACAACTTAGAGGTATTCCATTAAGAACACATTTTGATTCCGAGGATTACCGAGCTGGCATGCAAAGCTGGGATTTTAGTCAATCCGAAGATGGGTTATTGTATGTTGCTAATAATAGTGGACTTTTGGAGTTTGATGGCAATAGATGGAAAAAATACGATATCCCAGATGCTACAAAAATTAGAACGGTAATGATAGACAGCAAAGGTGTGGTTTATGTTGGAGGTCAAAATCAAATTGGTTTTTTTATTAATACAGGTAGCGGTTTTCAATTTAAAACCCTTAGGGATGAATTGGATTCTGCCGGCATCAATATTTCTGAAATTTGGAAAATATTTGAATATGAAGGCAAAATATATTTTAATGCAGAGGATAAATTAATAACATATTCAACCGATGGCATAGAAGAAATTAACTCACCCGGTTTTTTGATTAATTCTTTCATGGTAGATGAACGTTTAATTTGTCAATTTTATGGTTTAGGGCTTTTTGAACTTCAAAATGGAAAATATTTACCGCTTCCAAATACAGAAAGCCTAGCTAGGCTTGTAGCTATTTATAAGAATGATCAGGCTTATATTTTTATTAGTGAATTTGGAGATGTTTATGAATATTATAGTTCAGGTATAGATCTGAAAACTAATTTATTAGATTCCGTTACTATTAATGATGTTCTTAAATTAAAAAATGGTGACTATGCTATTGGAACTCAAAATAAAGGACTTCTCATATTAGATTCTGAGTTTTCTATTAAACTTCATTTAACCAAAAACAAGGGCATAACCGATAGAACGGTGAAAGCTGTTTATCAAGATAACTTCAACAACCTTTGGGTTGCACTAAATAACGGTATAGATTACCTCAAAATCAGTCTGCCTTTTAATTTAATAAATGAAGAATTGGGTATTGAAGGAACCGGTTATGATGCTCGATATTTTGATGAATCAATTTATCTGGGTACAAATAACGGTTTATTTTTACAAAAAGATATTAATGTGTTTTCAGATGAAAACACTTTTGAACTGATGCCAGGTAGTGAAGGTCAGGTCTATAAAATTTCACAAATAGACAACGAACTTTTTTTAAACCATCATAAGGGTGCCTTTATGATAGGTGGTAAATCACTGGAGAAAATACATGATATAGGGAGTTGGACTTTTGAAAAAACTAGTCAACCAAATTTAATTTTAGGTGGAGACTATAAGGGTATTAAATATTTTGAAAAGAAAAATGACACCTGGGTTCCAACAGGGGATGTATTAGGATTGACAGAATCTTCACGAATATTAGTTTTTGAAAACGATACTATCCTATGGATGTCTCACGGTTACAGAGGGGTTTATAGATTAGAATTAGATAAAAACATGCAGCTTAAGGACGAAATAAAACATTTTAATAAGCGTCATGGCTTTCCGTCTAATATACTTATTAGTGCTTATAAGCTGGATGGTAAAATGATTTTCACATCAGAGCAAGGCATATACAATTTTAATCCAAAATCTTTAGAATTTTCAAAAAATACTTTTTTTGAGGAGTTGCTAGGGGATGAGCATGTTAGCAATATAAAATCTAATGGTCATAATTCCATTTACTATATTCAAGATGCAGGATTTGGAGTGATCAAAGAAGAAAAGTATGGTAAATTCAGCAAGGAAACCTCTTTGTTTAAACACATTAACAAATACATTAGTGACGATTTGCAAAATATTTCAGTCTTTGATCAAAACAATATTCTTATTACGGCTAAAGACGGTTTCATTCATTTTGACCCCTCAAAAAAACACGACATTAAAAAAGACTTTTCAACAGTAATAAGATCTGTAAAAGCTTCAAAAATTGAAGATTCAACCTTTGTGAATATTCCTGTTAATACCAAGGAATTGGTTATTGATAAAAACCAATCTATAAAAATTGAATACGCCTCTCCGTATTATGACGGTTTTGAAGATTTGAATTATAGTTACAGGTTAAAACCATTAGATGAAAAATGGTCTAAATGGTCTTCTTTAAACGAAAAAAGTTATGATCATTTACCTTTCGGTGATTACACTTTTGAAGTGAAGGCACTTAACATATATGGCATGGAAAGTAAAGTCTCTGAGTTTTCCTTCGAAGTCCTAACACCATGGTATGCCACATGGACAGGACGGATAGTTTACATAAGTATTCTTCTCATAATCATCGTTATGATACCAATTTTACAACGCCGAAAATATAAAGCTGAAACGTCGATCATTACAGAGCAAAAGAAAAAAGAACTAAAAATAAAAGATGAGCAGATAGACAAGCTCTACAGTGAGAAGCTTCAAACGGAATTAAATCTTAAAAATGACCAACTCACTTCCATAACAATGCAGTTGGTAAAAAATAAAGAGTTTATACAAAGCGTTCAAGACAAATTAAGTAGTACATTAGACAAAGGTGGCTCTGCACAAGAACTCAAGCGTATTATAAATTCTATAGATCAAGAGCTTTCTGATGAAGATTACTGGGATAAGTTTGCCTACCATTTTGATCAAGTACACGGTAATTATCTTGAGAAATTATCTGGCATGGACATTAAACTTTCGCCCAGAGAGATAAAACTTGCCGCATTTCTTAGAATGAATATGAGCTCAAAAGAAATAGCAAAACTCCTCAATATTACTACGCGAGGTGTTGAACTAGCCAGATACCGATTAAGAAAAAAATTGAAATTAGAGCGAGAGCAAAATCTCGTTGAATATTTGATTGAACTTGATAATACATAGTGACTATGTTACAGGTTTTTTTGTAGCCTTTCCAATTGTTTACAAATAATGAGTATTTTGCTGAAAATTCTTAGTATTTTAAGGAGTTCTTTGTAGTAGTCTTTAAGCTATTATCATTATATTCACCATTATATATCTTTTTTGTGTTAATGAATCGTAGTGAGAAAACGTATTAAGGTTTTAGTCATTCTTATATTTAGCGTTGTTGGTTTATTTAAGCTAATAGAATGGCGCCTTGAAAGCAAGTTTGAGGCAATATTGAATTCAGAACCTGATAGAGATTACAATATATCCTATCAACAAATTGATCTTCACACCTTTTTCAGCGGGATTACCCTAGAAGAGGTAAGTATAATCCCGTTGAATAAGTCTTCGGGCACAATCATAAATGCTAATGTAGATTTTATTGAGTTAGATGGCTTTAAATGGCTAAATTTTTTGTTTGCACAACAAGTCGAAATCAATGTACTCGAATTTAAAAAGCCAAGATTTATAGTAAATACCCTAAGCGATACTGGTCAAGAAAAGAACAGCTCGAATTTTCAAAAATTATTTGGTGATATTTTATCGAGGATAGATTTAATGGAATTTAAATTACATAAAGGTTCGATAAAATTACTTCAAAAAGATACTATCCACAATGGTAATATAAGTGGGATTAATATTTATGCGTCTGAGATAGAAACAGATTCAGTGCAGCTGTCTTATATTATTCCATTCTACCTTAAGAATCTAGAGGCTAGTATAGATAGCGCTTCTTTCAGTATTAACACCTACACAAAAGCTAAAATAGGAGCATTTGCGTATAGCTTAGCCGACGAAAGTTTTAATGTAAAAAATTTGAGTCTTAAGTACGACAAAGACTGGGTTGACGTAAGTAAAATCCGAGGCGTACAAGACGATGTGATCGAGTTTGATCTGAAAGAACTAAAGGTATCGAAGATGAAATACACCAGTAGTTTTTGGACAAATTTAGATATTGAAGCTCAACAAATGCTTATCGACGGCCTTAGCTTAAAAATAAATCGAAACAAAAACTTAAACCGACCACCAGAAAAAGAAAAGCCTTTGTTTAATAAAATGGTAGAAAAGATTCCATATAATATTGATTTGGACTCTATACACATTAAACATTCTTCAATAGCTTATGGAGAATTGGCAATTGGTCGACAAACTCCGGGAATAATTACAATAAATGCTATTAATGGTACTGTTACTCAATTGACAACTTTTGAAAAGCGAAAGCAAAAACTTAAGGAATTTAAGAGCTCTTTTACTGCCAAACTTAACGATGCGGCCGCAATTCAAGTGGATTTAGATGTTCCTTATTACAGAGATTACTTTGACTTTCAAGCCCACATAGGACCAATGCCTTTTAAGGCTTTGAACAAAAGTCTTACTCCAATTCTTGGTGTTGAGTTTAATGACGGTAAACTGAAAAGACTCAATTTTAAAATGAAAACCAATTACTTTGAATCGACTAATCATTTAGAAATGGACTTTGAGGACTTGCGTTTAAGCATTTATGAAAAAGAAATCGCTGGTTCTGAGCATAAAAAAGATTTTTTAACGTCGATTGCTAATGTGGCTGTACGAGATCGTAATCTGCCTGATAAACAAGGGTATATCACAGCAAACTATAAAACCAAACGTAATATTTACCGTTCTCCTTTTCAGCACATTGTAGCCGGTGTTCTAGACGGTACTAAACAAATTGTACCTGTAAAAGTAGTTCAAACGTTTATGAACAATGATGAAAACAAGAGAAAAATAAAAGAGAGAAGGAAAAAGCGAAGAAAGAAAAAGAAAATTTAGAATAAATATATCCAGACTAATAGAAATTTTAGACTCACTGATTTTAGAGCATTAAAGAATTAGAATAAAAATCTATACATTTAATGTTTCATACTCTATGCAGCTCAAAAATCGTAATCTCCGGCCTTACATTAAAACGCACCTGCCAAAGATGGCCTAATGCCCTGTTGATGTATAACGTCCGACCATCGTAAAGATCTATAATTCCTGAGTTATAACGTTTGTTTTTTACGGGTAATATCGGTGGATCAAGAAAAGGTGGTTTGCACTGCCCACCATGGGTGTGTCCAGACAAAATCCAACCTTGATAGTCTTGCCAAACGTCTAAATCACAAACATCTGGGTTATGGCATAGTACGATATTTGCTTTTTCGGGGTCATAGTTGTTCATTACTTTTTCAGGAGCAAAGTTCAGAGCCCAGTAGTCATCAAACCCTATGATGTTTAATCCCTCGATTTCGATTTGTGTATTGGAAAGCATCTTTACACCTGCACTTTCAAGTTGAGCCGTAATTTTATTGGCTACCTTTTGCTCTGCCCAATCCTTACCATAGTCATGATTGCCGAGAATTCCTACCGTACCTGATTTTCCTTTAACCACATGTCTTAAAACTTCATCGAGTTGTTTGAATTGAGTTTCATCTTCATAACTCACGTAATCGCCAGTATATACCACAAAATCCGGATTTAGTTTTTGAGCTTTCTTAAAAGAATCAATGATGTAGGAATAATCAAATCTGTTTCCCACATGGACATCACTGATTTGCATCAGAGTTTTGCCGATCATTTTTTTTGGCAGGTTTTTAATTGGCATTTTTCGTCTTACGAACTCTAACCAAAAGGGTTCGATTTGCCAGGCGTACAGGCCAGTCAATAAGCTTGTGCCGGCTATGCCATAA
This sequence comes from Mesohalobacter halotolerans, assembly GCF_006120725.1. GTDB lineage: Bacteria > Bacteroidota > Bacteroidia > Flavobacteriales > Flavobacteriaceae > Psychroflexus > Psychroflexus halotolerans. The sequence continues at coordinate 189,035 of NZ_SWMU01000004.1, read as the reverse complement.
ATTGTGTTTTTGAGGAATTTTCTACGTTTCAAGATGAATGTCTGATGCTATTGGTTAGAACAGTTTTAATATTATTCTTAACGAAAAACATCATTTAATGTTGTAATACCTAGCCCTGATAGGAGCGACATCCTGCGACTTTGGAGCAGATACAGCGGATAGCAGGTTCCCGGCTTCTAAAAAATTAGTCTAAATACCCCATCTTTTTCATCCAGTCGTCGTTGTACATCTTACCGACATATCGGCTGCCATGATCATGGAAAAGTACTACCACGACATCGTCCTTTTTGAAGTGTTCTTTAAGTTGTAAAAGGCCTTTAACCGCTGCGCCGGCCGAATTCCCGAGGAACATGCCCTCTTCTTTGGCGAGCCTTTGGGTATATACCGCAGCATCCTTGTCAGTGACCTTGGTAAACCCGTCTATGACTTCAAAACGTACGTTTTTAGGTAAAATGTCTTCTCCGATGCCTTCGGTGACATAAGGATAGATCTCTTTCTCGTCAAAAATGCCGGTCTCGTGGTATTTTTTGAATACTGAACCGTAGGTATCTATTCCCCAAACCTTGACATTCGGATTTTTCATTTTTAAGTAACTTCCTACGCCCGAAATGGTTCCGCCAGTACCTACACCAACTACAAAATGAGTGACTTTACCATCAGTTTGTTCCCAGATTTCCGGCCCTGTGGTCTTAAAGTGTGCTTTGCAGTTTGCCGGATTATCGTATTGGTTGACATACCATGAATTTGGGGTTTCTCGAGCCAATCTTGCAGAGGTAGAATAGTAAGATTTCGGATCGTCGGGAGCAACGTCTGTAGGACAAACATGAACTTCGCAGCCTACGGCTTTGAGAATGTTCATTTTTTCTTGGCTTTGTTTGTCACTCAACACACAAATAACCTTATAGCCTTTTACTATCGCGACCAAAGCTAAGCCCATTCCTGTATTACCAGAGGTGCCTTCAATGATTGTATCACCAGGCTTTAGTCGACCGTCAGCTTCTGCGTCTTCTATCATCTGTAAAGCCATACGATCTTTAACGGAGTTGCCAGGGTTAAAGGTTTCATACTTACCAAGGACTAAAGCATCAATATCTGAAACAATTTTATTCAGTTTAACCAATGGCGTGTTGCCAATAGTTTCGGTAATATTTTGGGCGTATTTCATAAACTCTTCTTCAGTTTGCAAAAGTATAAGAAAATTATGTTTTGAAGCTTGATAAAACAACAAAACAATGTAATTTTAATCAAATTTTATAGCCTTTACAGGTGATATTTTGGTTATGATGTAAGATGGCACTAACAGCATGAGTAGACAAATCAAAATCGTTCCGAAATTAATACTGACCAAATAAGACCAATCGATATAGACAGGTGCATGGGTCACATAATACGTATCTGGATTAAGGCTGATAATTTTAGCATATTTTTGAATGAGAAGTAAACCTATGCCAATTAGATTACCCCAAAAAAGGCCTTTTAAAATTAAATATGTCGCGTTGTAAAGAAAAATTTTTCGGATACTAAAATTTTGACAACCTAATGCTTTTAAAATCCCAACAAGCTGAGTTTGCTCTAAGATTAAGACTAGCAAAGCTGTAATCATATTAATCCCGGCAATAATAACCATAATGATGACTATTAAAGCAATGTTGACATCAAAAAGGGCAATCCATTCAAAAATAGTAGGATATTGGTTTACAATGGTAGATGCATTAAGAAATGAACCAATGTTTTCATAGACTTGTAATCCAGTTTGTTGAATGTCGTCAAAATCTGAAACTATGAGTTCAAATTGACCAATTTGAAATTCTTCCCATTTATTGAGACGTTGAATCTGTTTGATATCAGCCATTAAAAACTGCTTGTCAAATTCAAGAAACCCTGAATTGTAAATACCAACGATATCAAAAGCCACTAATCGTGGTCGGTCATTTTCTTTGTCTCTTAAAAAATATATTATAATTTTATCTCCTAGCTTAAATCCAAGGCGACTAGCTAGATACTCAGAAATTAATATTTCATTGTTGATTTGATCGGTAATTCTAAGATTCCTTCCTTTATTTATAAAATCATTAAAATAAGACCAATCAAAATCTGTAGAAACGCCTTTTACTACAATACCTTCAAAATCAGTTTCTGTTCGTATCACACCATATTTAGAGGCCGTTTTTTGGATGTGTGTAATTTCAGGAACCTCTTTAAAATTAGGGTAGAAATCTTGACGCGCATCTATAGGTTGTAAATTTTGATTAGATTGATTACTGGTAAAACTTCTAATGGTAATATGACCATTAAAAGCCGTAATCTTGTCTCTTATTTTTTGTTGCAAGCCTAAACCTGTACCAAAGGCTAGAATCATCATAATCACCCCAACACTTATGGCCGTTACAGCTATTTTTATTATTGGAGAAGAAACCTTACTTTTATAGCCCTTGGTCTTAACCAGCTTTTTCGATATGAAATATTCAAAATTCAACTTTTACACTATTTTTTATAGGTTCAAAAATACAGTTTTATTTAGTTTGTTGTTGACTTTAGGTTGTCAAGCTCAAGATCAATCTCAGAATACTTCAAAACTCTTAACTGGCGCAGATCAAACTGAGCAATATATAAATGAATTAAAAGAAAGTAAGATTGCAGTAGTTGCTAATCAGACTTCAGTGATTAGAAGCTCGCATCAGACTTATACCCATTTAGTAGACTCGCTTTTAGCCCTTAATATAGAAGTTAAGAAAGTGTTTGCTCCCGAGCATGGGTTTCGCGGCAAAGCTGATGCGGGTGAAAAAGTTGATGACGATGTGGATACCAAAACAGGTCTTCCTATTATTTCACTTTATGGTCAACACAAAAAACCTACAGACAAAGACCTCAATGGTATTGATAAAGTTGTTTTTGATATACAAGATGTCGGTGTTAGGTTTTACACTTACATTTCTACTTTACATTATGTAATGGAAGCTTGTGCAGAGCAAAATATTCCTCTAATTGTATTGGATAGACCAAATCCTAATCGACATTATATTGACGGTCCAGTTTTGGAAAAGCAACACAGCAGTTTTGTAGGCATACATCCCGTGCCAATTGTTTATGGGTTAACTATTGGGGAATATGCTCAAATGATTAATGGAGAACAATGGCTTAAAAATAACATAAAGTGTGAGTTAAAAATTGTGACTTTAAAACATTATAACACACAAAAAAATTATAAATTACTTATAAAACCCTCGCCAAATTTACCCAATGCTTTAGCTGTCAATTTGTATCCGAGTTTGTGTTTTTTTGAAGGGACGAATGTCAATGCGGGTCGAGGCACATCAACACCCTTTCAAGTATTTGGGTCACCGTTTTTAGATCAAAAAAAATATAGTTTTCAGTATGTTCCTGAATCTAATTTAGGTTCAAAATACCCTAAATATCAGGGTAAAGTTTGTTATGGCATGGATTTGACTAAACATCAATTTTTGTCAGAAATTCATTTAGGCTGGTTGATTAAAGCATATCAAAACACTTCAAACCAAGACCAATTTTTTAATTCTTTTTTTACAAAACTGGCAGGAACTACACGTCTTCAAAATCAAATCGAAAAAGGTTTAAACAATTCAGAAATCAAAGCCACTTGGCAAAATGAACTAAACGATTTTAAAAAACTTAAAAAACAATACCACTTGTACTAAGCTGATAAAAAATTTGCTTTAGAAAACCAAGGCTCAGAAAACTTAGACCTCACCGCTTATGGTGACTGAGTAAAATCTAAGCCAAACCTATGAGGTCTTGATGTAAGGTTAGAAAAAATTGAGACTTTTGCCCTCATGATTTGGTATAATAACCTCAAAACATCTTATTAAATTATCGTTAAGTCTGAGCATTTAGATTTAAGGTTTTTAATACATTTGTGCCGAGGATAAATTTGACTGATTGCATCCTTTTTTAAAATGCTAAAACAGTTCTTCATAACTCTTTTGCCAAGTTGTAATTTTCAAAAATTTTATCGTCCTATCTAAATATTAAACTGAAATTAAATTTTATGTCATATTTATTTACTTCAGAAAGTGTGTCTGAAGGCCATCCCGATAAAATAGCAGACCAAATCAGCGATGCTTTACTCGATAACTTTTTAGCTTATGATCAGGATTCTAAAGTAGCTTGTGAAACTTTAGTTACCACAGGTCAAGTGTTTTTGGCCGGTGAGGTAAAAAGCAATACTTACCTAGATGTGCAAAAAGTCGCAAGAGAAATCATAAATAAAATTGGTTACACCCAAAGTGAATACCGCTTTAGTGGTGACTCTTGTGGGGTTGTATCCTCTATCCATGAACAGTCTCAGGATATAAATCAAGGTGTAGACAAAGAGGATAAAGACAGCCAAGGCGCTGGTGATCAAGGTATGATGTTTGGTTATGCGACCAATGAAACGGAAAATTATATGCCTTTGGCACTCGATATTTCTCATAAAATACTGAAAGAATTGGCCAATCTAAGGCGGGAAAATAAAGATATCACTTACCTTAGACCCGATGCGAAAGCTCAAATCACTATAGAATATTCTGATGATAATGTGCCTTTGCGTATAGATACTATAGTAGTTTCTACCCAACATGATGAGTTTGATACGGATGACAACATGCTTCAAAAAATTCAGCATGATATTAAAACAATTCTTATACCACGCGTGAAAGCTTTGTTTTCAGAAGACATTCAAAGTTTATTTGACGATAATATTATTTATCATATCAATCCTACGGGAAAATTTGTCATTGGTGGCCCACATGGTGATGCAGGTTTAACGGGTAGAAAAATTATAGTTGATACTTATGGAGGTAAAGGCGCTCATGGTGGCGGCGCATTTTCAGGCAAAGACCCTAGTAAAGTAGACCGTTCGGCAGCTTATGCAGCTCGTCATATTGCTAAAAATATGGTTGCAGCAGGTATTGCTGACGAAGTTTTAGTTCAAGTGTCTTATGCTATAGGAATTGATAAACCTACTTCAATATCGGTAAATACTAAAAACAAACACATTGATGTCTCTGATGGTGAAATTGCAAACGTTATTAAAAACACCTTTGACATGCGACCAGCCGCCATAGAAAAACGACTTAAATTAAGGCATCCAATTTATTTTGAAACAGCCAGTTATGGTCATATGGGTAGAACACCCAGGACTATAAAAAAACATTTTGAATCCACATATTCAGGTCAAAAATCTCTTGAGGTTGAACTATTTACTTGGGAGAAATTGGATTATGTCGATACTTTGAAAGAAACTTTCGGGCTATTGTAAAATTTCTTTTATACGTTTTATCGCTTCACGAATTTGTGCTTCTGAAGCGGCGTAAGAAATCCTAATACAATCAGGATTTCCAAAAGCTTCGCCAGTTACCGTAGCGACATTGGCTTCCTCCAAAAGGAACATACTAAAATCTGTGGCATTTTTGATGTGATGACCTTTTACGGTTTTGCCAAACCAGGCACTCACATTAGGAAATACATAAAACGCACCTTGAGGCTGATTACATTCAAAACCTTTGAGCGCATTTAAAAGGTCAAGTATAATTTCTCTTCTTTTTGAAAACTCATCAACCATATATTGTACTTTGCTTACCGGTGCTTGCAAAGCAGTAATCACAGCACGTTGAGCAATACAATTAGCACCACTGGTGACTTGCCCTTGTAACTTTGTGCACGCTTTGGCAATATATTCGGGAGCGCCGATGTAGCCTATTCGCCATCCGGTCATCGCAAAGGCTTTTGAAACACCATTGACGGTTACGGTACGGTCATACATATCGTCAAATTGCGCCATAGACGCGTGACCACCTATAAAATTGATGTGCTCGTAAATTTCGTCACTGACCACTATAATTTGCGGATGCTTTTGTAAAACATCTGCTAGTGCACGGAGTTCATCTTTGGTGTAAACCGAACCACTGGGATTACAAGGAGAGCTATACCAAAGCATTTTGGTTTTTGGTGTAATTGCCGATTCAAGTTGCTCGGCTGTCATTTTAAAATCTTGATCAATCGAGGTTTTAACTTCAACGGCTTTGCCTTCACAGAGTCCAACAATATCGCGATAACTCACCCAATATGGACAAGGTAAAATCACTTCATCATTTGGGTCGAGTAAAGCAGATGCGATGTTGTATAAAGCTTGTTTGGCTCCAGTAGAGACCGTAATTTGGCTTAAATTATAATCGAGATTGTTATCCCGTTTAAACTTGTGTTGAATAGCTTTTTTTAATTCTGGATAACCATCAACAGGTGTGTAAGAATTGTAGTTGTCATTGACGGCTTGAATGGCTGCGTCTTTAATATAATCAGGCGTATTAAAATCGGGCTCACCTAGACTTAAGCTAATAATGTCTTTGCCTTTAGCTTTAAGTTCTCTGGCTTTTGCTGCCATGGCTAATGTAGCTGAGGTTTTTAGGCTATTGATTTTTTGGGAAAGGTTGGTCTTCATAAGCTTAAATTATTAAGCCATTTGTGGATTTTTGCCCATAAATTTTAAATATTTAAAATGAGCGATAATGGCTTGTCTTGTGGTTTTGTATTCATTATATGGCAAACTAAATTCTTTTGTCGTTTGCTTTACAATTTTAGCAATTTTTGGATAATGAACATGGCTAATATTTGGAAAAATATGATGTTCTACTTGAAAATTTAATCCTCCAGTAAACCAATTGACAATTTTATTGTGAGTAGAAAAATTTGTCGTGGTAAACAATTGGTGTACCATCCAAGATTTTTCCATTTCACCATCTGTATTTGGAGTAGGCATATCATTTTCACCGACAACATGAGCCAGTTGAAATACAATACTTAAGATCAATCCTGCGGTGTAGTGCATGACAAAAAAGCCTAAAACGACTTTCCACCAAGCCAAATCCGTAAGCAATATGGGTAATACAATCCATATACTGAAATAGATTAGTTTAGTGACGGCTAAAATTGTCCATTGCTTTGTAGGTCTGGGTAGTTTTCCATAGTATAATTTTTGCTTGAGATAGCGTTTTGTCTGTATAAAATCTGTGGTCAATGCCCAATTAAATGTCAACAAACCATATAAGAAAATAGAATAATAATGTTGAAATTTATGAAATCTTCGCCATTGGGTATGTTTTGAAAATCTCAATATACGACCCGCTTCAAGGTCTTCATCGTGACCTTGAATATTGGTGTAAGTATGGTGTAATACGTTATGCTGAACTTGCCAATTATAAACATTGCCGGCTAAAACATAAATGCTACTCCCCATAATTTTATTAACCCATGTTTTTGTAGAATAAGTGCCGTGGTTGCCGTCATGCATTACGTTCATACCAACACCTGCCATACCTACTCCCATTAAGATGGTTAATGCAAGTTTCCACAATCCGTGAATGTCTAATGTTAATATTAAAAAATAAGGAGCAAGCAATAATGAAAACATAATAATAGTTTTCAAATGCAGTTTCCAATTTCCTGTTTTTTTAATATTATTCTCTTTAAAGTAGTTGTTGACTCGTTTGTTGAGCGTTCGCATAAAATCTCTAGAATCTTTTGTATTAAAGCGAACCTGAGCATATTTCATAAAACCAATATTAGGTCTACAAAAATAGAATATAAAATCAATTACTGGGGTAAAATGGCATAATTTAACGGGTGTTTAGGTATTTTGAGCTACAGCATTAATTAAGTTTAAAAGTTAATTTTTCAAAGACAGATTTTGGGTTTTTGTTTTTGTAAATGACTTTATAAACTGCATTGATAATAGGTGTTTTGGCTTTCTTCTTACCGTCTTGTTTACTAAGCAAATAGGCACTTTCAGTGGCGTAATAACCTTCAGCAATCATATTCATTTCCATCATAGCCGATTTAACAGTATAACCTTTTCCAATCATATTGCCAAAATATCGATTTCGACTAAAATTGGAATAGCCTGTGACTAATAAATCTCCAAGATAAGCGGAGTCATTAATATTGCGTTTCATTTTGTAGCGTTTTTTGATAAAGCGTTTCATTTCTCTTATGGCATTACTCATTAAAACGCTTTGAAAATTATCACCATAACCTAATCCATGTGCTATACCCGCAGCAATAGCGTAAATATTTTTTAACACGGCTGCGTATTCAGTACCAATGATGTCTTCGCTTGTTGAACATTTAATGTAGTGACAACTTAGTTTTTCGCTCATCATCTTGGCTCGATCTATATCAGCGCAAGCTATAGTAAGATAAGATAAGCGTTCAAGCGCGACTTCTTCGGCATGACACGGTCCTGTGATGACTCCAATTTGTGCAAGATCTAAGCCAATGATATCATGAAAATATTCGCCGACAAGTTTTTGGTTTTCTGGAATTATACCTTTTACAGCATTAAAAATTATTTTGTGTTTTAGCGGAACTGTAATTTTGTCCAATTCTGATTTTAAAAATGCTGAAGGTATCGCAATGATCAAAATATCAGACTGTTCAACAATTGTGTTGATATCATTGTTCATGTAAAGCTGATTCAGGTCAAAAGCAACTGAACTCAAATAATCTTTGTTATGATGGTTTATGCTGATATACTTAATGGTATCAGCATCTCTAATATACCAATTGATACTGTCTACATTTTCACAAAGCATTTTTGCTAGCGCTGTAGCCCAACTGCCGCTTCCAATGATGCCAATGCGTAGGTTTTTTGTCATTAGATAAAATTAATTTTTATGTCTTTATAACACTTCAAAATAAAATAGCTCATCGAGTTACCCAATTCTCAACTTTTATCTTTTTTATTCTTTTAAACTCTTTTAAGTTTTCAGTAACCATTATCAAATCGTTTGCAATTGCCGTTGAGCCAATTAACAAATCGAAATCGCTAATCATTTGTCCTTTTTCTCTCAAATCTTACTTTCTCTTTCGCATATATTTTTAAGGCGTCAAAAATTGGAAGCACTTTTACCTGCTCTGAAAACTCATCTATAATTCTGTAATTCTGTTTTTTATCTAAACTATTTTCTGCACCGTAAATCATCTCTGCAAGTGTGATTTCTGAAATCGCACAATTATCAAGTGTCACTTTTTCGAATTTATCTTTTAAGTTGAATTTACCTCGAAAAAAGTGAATACAAATATTAGTATCAATCAAATACTTCATTAGAAATTTGAAAAGTTTGTTTTTTCAACCCTTGAGTTTCTAATTTCGCTTATAATTTCATCTGAACTTCTATCATCAACCCACGCGCCGTAAAGTGAATCTAAATCAAATTCTTTATGAGATTTAAATTCTAATGAATTTGTCAATTTTTTGATTAATTTTTTTTTCGAATTCACATCTAAGTTTTTAAGGTAACCGAAATATTTATCTAAAATTTTATTTGAAATAGCTAAACTTCCCATTTTGTATATTTTATTAATGCAATTTACGAATTTAAAATTATAGATTAAATGAAAGTAGCTTACCTATAAAAATTCATCTCATCAATATAAGCCCAAACCTTTTCGGGTAAAAGAGGCTTAATATTTTGTTGATTTGAAATGGCTGTTCTGATAAAACTGGCAGAGATTTCTACAATCGGGACATCTACATATTGAACCTTAGCATGATGTTTGAGTTCTGAAGGTACGTTTTTATTATGTATGCGTGGACACACAATTATATGATGATGCTCTAGTATGTAGTCATAATTTTTCCATTTTTTAAAACTGGCCAAATTATCTTCACCCATTATGAGGTGAAACTTGTAGTCAGGGTATTGTTCTAATAATTTTTCTAAAGTTTTTGATGTATAGTTGGGCTGAGGCATATCAAACTCAATTTTGCTGGCTTTGAGTTTAGGATAATTTTCAGTGGCACGATAGACCAATTCATACCGGTGATGATTTTCAAGCATTGAGGCCTTCTGTTTAAAAGGGCTTTGTGGTGTGATGACATACCATACTTCATCGACTGAGCCAAACTCGGCAATGTGATTGCCCAAAATGAGATGACCTATATGAATGGGGTTAAATGTCCCAAAGAATAACCCGATATGCTTATTTTTCATCGATAAAAGATTTAACCAGTTGATAAGCGTCTTTTAAGGCCGTATCTAAATCGTTGTTGATTAAGATTTCATCAAATTGCGGGGCGGTTGCCATTTCAATTGAAGCTTTGGCTAAGCGCATATTAATACGCTCATCCGATTCGGTTTGGCGCTTTTTAAGTCTTATTTTAAGCTCTTCTACACTTGGTGGTTTGACAAAAACGGCTAAAGTGTGTTCGGGATAAATCTTTTTGATGTCCAGACCACCAACCACATCAATATCAAAAATAACGTGTTTGTCTTCATTCCAGATGCGTTGCACTTCACTTTTTAAAGTGCCGTAAAAATTGTCGCGATAAACTTCTTCCCATTCTAAAAAGTCGTCGTTTTTGATGTGTTGCTTAAATTCATTTAAAGACATAAAATAGTAGTCTTTACCATCAATTTCATTATTGCGTGGCTCACGAGATGTGGCTGAAACTGAAAATTCAAGATTTAACTCTTTTTTTGATAAAAGATGCCTTACAATGGTAGTTTTGCCTGAACCCGATGGAGCTGAAAAGACAATGAGTTTTCCTGTTTTTGAAGCGGTCATTATAAGATGTTAAGCATTTGTTCTTTGATTTTTTCTAGCTGGTCTTTCATTTCGACAACCAGATTTTGAATTTCAGCATCATTTGCTTTGCTGCCTATGGTATTAATTTCACGTCCCATTTCTTGTGAGATGAAATTTAATTTTTTTCCATTAGATTCGGCTAAATTTAAAGTCTCTCTAAAGTAATTGAGATGACTTTTTAAACGGGTTTTTTCTTCAGAAATATCGTATTTTTCGATGTAGTAAATCAGTTCTTGTTCAAAACGGTTTTTGTCATAATCTAAGCTAAGGTCTTCCAAAGTTGATTTTAATCGTGTTTTAACCTTTTCAACTCGACTTTGATCTATTTCTTTGATGCGTTTTAAATGTCTTTCAATCTCTTCAAGATTATTTTTGAAAGTTTCCATTAAATTTTCACCTTCTTGATGTCTAAATGTTTCGACTTGTTGTAAAGCTTTATTCAAAGCAGTGTTAAGTTTGATTTGGTCATCTTTAGTCATTTCGTACTCTTGAGACTGAAAAGCATCGGGTAACGACATGGCAATTTCAAGCAATTTAGCCTTATCCATAACATCTCTGACGCTTATGATGTCTTGTAAATTTTCAATATAAGATTTAACCAGAGGCTTGTTAAAAGTTATATTTTGACTTTGCTGGGCGTTTTCAATATTAATTTGCACATCAATTTTGCCGCGTTTTAAGGTCTTAATGATGTTTTTTCTCCAGTCTAACTCAAAGAGTCTAAGATCAGAAGGCATCCTAAAATTGACATCTATATTTTTGCTGTTAAGGGTTCGGATTTCAACATCAATATGTTTGTCATTTAAAACAGCAGTGGCTTTACCGTAACCTGTCATAGATTGTATCATAGCGATCTAAAAAATTTGAAGCAAAAGTAGTGAAATGAATAGGGATGAGCAATCATTGCCATTTCACATTTTTAATTGATGATATTTCGGCTGCTTGCAGAACCAACACCTATTAAGGCATCAAAACGTGCTCCAATATCTCTGTAGTAAACTAAAATGGTATAATCATTTTCTGCAATATCATAGCTTCCACTGATAAAGTGATCATTAAAATTGCCTTGAGGTGATAAGTAAACGTATTTATAATTATAAAACCCTTGTTTGAGCAAGATTTTAGTTTCATATAATCCTGAGTTTTTGTTGTAATCTAAATGGGTTTCGTCGGTTAGACTATAATTGTTAAAGCGGCCATAAACATGCAACTCACCACCATCGAGATCTTTGGGACAAAATAAACTAAAATGTACCACAGCATACTCCGATTCTCTATTGACATCTTCACCTTGAACAGTATTAACCTTAAAACTTCCATTGATATCAGGATTATAAACGTATTCACGACCTTGTCTTACCCTATCGGTCACCAGATAAGTATGGTAAAGGTCAAAAAGTTCGACTCGTTGAATATTGATTGATGAAACTCTGATGTCGCGGTTGTCAAAAAATAAATATTCATTACCACCCCAAAAGGCTGTTTTTTGTGGATAATTAAAGACTAATATATTACCCGAAGTGAATTGCGGTTTGATATCATAAATGGCAGACTTAAAGTCATTGTTTTGAACAATAACAGTATTGACCGTTTGTTCTGGATTTTTAAAAATAAAACCGTTGCGACCAACGCTGTATTGCAACAATTGTTTTTTACCTATTTCTTTTAAATCTCGCGATCGTCTTACCTGAGCTTTGACATCTACCTGACGATTGTAAACCATAAATTTTCTTGAAAATACCAATTGTCGATCACTGTTAAAAATTTTGAGCATGTAGTTGCCAGATACTTTTAAACGTCTTGTATTTTTATTAGGAATTTGTAATTCGTAATGTGTATAGGGCTGAAGTGTAGTTAAAGAATTTTTAAAATCAAAAATTCTTATGTTGTCAAAGCCTTCTATATATTCATTTTTTGCTAATTTAGAAGGTGTCCAATCGTAATTAAAATGTTCAATTTTGTAATAAAAGTCAGCAACCTTAGCGCGAATATCATCAAAGTTCAACTTTAGTTTATCATTGATTGAGATAACGGGTGTTCCAGTTAAATCGGCTTGGCCAGTAAACTGAATGGTTTTGATATAGTCGGGTGGCAGAACTTCAAATTCTTGTGAAATGAGTAAATTTGAAAATAAAACAAAGACAGCAACAAATATTTTTTTCATGTCAAACAATTGATTCACAAAATTATAATAAAAATTAGTTAAAGACGAACATATTGTTTAGAATCATTATAAATAACTTAATATCAACATTTGTTTAAGTCCAAAATGTAGTTTTAATTATTAAGTTTGTAACCGAAAAAATTAGCGCTTAATATGGCTATTAATATTAAATCGAAACGCGGTCTTAAGTTAAGGCTCAAAGGCGAAGCTGAAAAAAAAACCTCGCCCGCTTTGAAATCAAAAACTTACGCCCTTATTCCTGATAATTTTCACGGATTGGTGCCTAAAATGTTAATTAAAAAGGAAGGAACAGCCGTAAAAGCAGGCGAACCTTTATTTTATTCTAAATATAACGATCAAACCAAAGTTGTTTCGCCAGTTAGTGGAAAACTAAAAACTATTGAACGCGGAGCTAGAAGACGTATTTTGAGAGTTATCATAGAAGCTGATGATGAATTTGACTACGTTGAGCACGATATTTTAGATCCGCTGAAAACCGATGCCAAAAAATTAAAAGCACATATTTTTGAGTCTGGTTGTGGAATATTCTTTAAACAAAGACCATATGACATACCAGTTAGCGCTGAGGATGTACCTAAGTCTATACATATTTCAACATATAATACAACTCCATTAGGTGCAGATTTTGAATACATTCTTAGCAATAAAAAAGAGGAATTTCAAAATGGTATTAATGCTTTAACAAAACTTACAGAAGGTAAGGTTTTTTTAGGTGTAGATAGAAATGCACAAAGTTTTTTACATGATACTGAAAATGTTAAGTTAGTTAAAGTATCTGGTCCTCATCCGGCTGGTAATGTGGGTTTCCAGATTCAAAAAACAAATCCTATTAATAAAGGTGAAAAAGTTTGGACCATAAGACCGGAAGATGTTGCTATCATAGGTGAATTGTTGTCAACCGGCAAATTTAATGCAGAAAGAACTGTTGCTGTATGTGGTAGTGATGCTGTAGACAAGCAGTACTTTAAAACATTAATTGGCGCTGAAGTCAATTCTATTATAGAAGAAGTTAATACCAGTAAAACTCGAATTATTTCGGGTGATGTATTTACTGGAGATATCGCACAAAATGGAGATCACATTAATTTCTTTAGTAATGAAATTACATTAATACCAGAAGGAAATCAATACCGCATGTTTGGTTGGTTACCTTTTAAAGATAACAATATTCCTTCTGTACACAATACCTCATTTGCAAAACTTCGACGTAAGCCATTTCAAGTAAATACAAGTCTCAATGGAGAAGAAAGAGCCTTGGTTGTTACTGGAGAAATGGAAGAGGTTATGCCTATGGATATTTTACCCATGCAGTTGCTAAAGGCTTGTATGACAGGCGATATAGACAAAATGGAAAATCTTGGTATATATGAAGTATCACCTGAAGATTTTGCCACGGTAGAATATGTAAACACTTCAAAAATAGAAGCACAAGAAGTGATCAGACAAGGTTTAGATTTGATGATAACAGAAGTAGGTTAAATATAAAATTTGCTATGAATTGGATTAGAAAAAAAATTGATAAAGTAAAAGAACCTTTTCAGCCTGGAGAAAAACTAGAAAAATTTGCTCCAGCTGTTAATGCTTTGGACACCTTTTTATTTGTACCCAATGATACAACAAAAAAAGGTTCACACATCCGAGATGCTGTAGATCTCAAAAGAACAATGATTACAGTAGTCCTGGCATTAATTCCAGCTTTAATCTTTGGAATTTGGAATGCGGGATATCAACACTACACGCAACTGGGCGAAGAATTTACATTTATAGATGCTTTTCTTCATGGTGCATACAAAATTGTTCCAATGATTATTGTGTCTTATGCTGTAGGTCTTGGAATAGAATTTGGATTTGCCGTTAAACGCGGTCATGAAGTTAATGAAGGTTATTTGGTAACAGGACTTTTAATTCCTATGATTATGCCTGTTGATATTCCATTATGGATGGTTGCATTATCAGTAGCGTTCGCAGTGCTAATTGGGAAAGAAGCTTTTGGCGGTACAGGTATGAATATTTTAAATCCTGCTTTAACAGCCAGAGCATTTGCATTTTTTGCTTATCCTACATACATGTCTGGTGATAAAGTTTGGGTGAGTGAAGCTACAGAAGTGAGTGGTATTTCTGGTGAAACTATTTTAGGAACTTTAGCTGCCGGAAAAGACGTCGCTTACGAGAGCGCTAGTATGTTTTCTGGTTTAATACCTGGTTCAATATCTGAAACTTCAACCGCACTTATATTGCTCGGCGCTCTTATTTTAATATTTACAAAAGTGGGAAGTTGGAGAATTATCTTAAGTGGATTTATTGGGGCAGCAGTTATGGGATTGATTTTTAATTTTCTTATGCCGGCCATCAACTTGGACAACGCTTTAACAAACTTTCCTTGGTATAATCACTTAATCGTAGGTGGCTTAGCATTTGGAGTCGTCTTTATGGCTACAGACCCAGTAAGTGCAGCCCAAACCATGAAAGGTAAATGGATTTATGGATTTCTTATCGGCTTCTTTGGAATCATGATTAGAATTTTCAATCCCGCCTATCCAGAAGGTATTATGTTGGCTATTTTGTTAATGAATATTTTTGCGCCAACCATCGACCATTATGTTATTCAAGCTAATATTAAAAGAAGACAAAAACGCATGAAAGTTCAAACCGTAAAAACCGCTTAAAATGGATAAAAATAGCAATGCTTATACATTTATTTTTGCTGTAGGAATGGTTATCGTAGTGGCTGTAGTTTTATCATTTTTAGCCACAAGCTTGAAACCGATGCAAGACAAAAATGTTAAACAGGAAAAAATGCAAAATATCCTTAATACTTTCGTTGGGGATAGCCTTCTTGTTGACGGCAAAAAAGTTTTATTGACACGTGAGTTGGCTTCAGAAAAATTTGATCAATACATTGTAAATCAGTATGCTTTGAACCACAAAGGTGAAAATGTTGACGGTAAAGAAGCCTTTAATATCAAATTAGCCAACGAGATTAAAAAACCTGTAGAAGAACAAGTATTCCCGCTATATGAAGCAAATTACGAAGGGACAAATTACTATGTCATACCGCTTAGAGGTTCTGGATTATGGGATGCGATTTGGGGTTATGTGGCTTTAAAAGAAGATTTAAATACAATAGAAGGCGTTATTTTTGACCATAAAGGAGAAACTGCTGGTCTTGGTGCTGAAATTACGACAGATTGGTTTCAAGAAAGTTTTGAGGAAGAAAAAATTAAAAATGACCAAGGCGACATAGTTGGTGTAGAAGTCAAAAAAGGCTACAGCGGTGGTAAAGACAAATCAGACAATCAAGTTAATGCAATTTCTGGAGCAACAATTACAGGAGATGGTGTGACTAAAATGATGAAAGAACGCTTAACTAAATACAAGCCATTCTTTCAAAAAAAGAAAAATTCTAAACTCGCAATACGTTAATTATGAGTGAACAGAAAAAAGATATAAAAACCAAAGAAGAAAAAAAGAAAGAAGAAATGATTTTTTTTCTCTCTAAATCAGAGGAAAAAGAAGCATTTTTATCTAAAGCAAACAGAAAACTTTTAACTGATCCTTTAGACGATAACAATCCTATAACTGTTCAAGTTCTCGGGATCTGCTCCGCACTTGCAATTACAGTTCAATTGAAGCCGGCAATCGTCATGACGGTAGCCGTTATATTTGTAATGGCTATGGGTAATGTCGTGATTTCCTTATTACGTAATCTTATCCCAAATCGAATAAGAATTATTGTTCAATTAGTTGTGGTTGCATCCTTAGTTATTGTAGTTGATCAAGTGTTAAAAGCCTTTCTGTACGATGTCAGTAAACAGTTATCAATTTTTATTGGATTAATTATAACCAACTGCATCATCATGGGACGTCTCGAGGCGTTTGCTCTTGGTAACAAACCTTGGAAATCATTTCTGGATGGTGTTGGTAATGCCGCTGGTTATGGTGTTATCCTTATTATAGTGGCATTTTTTAGAGAACTTTTAGGTTCTGGTAAGCTATTAGGTTTTGAAGTATTAGGCCATAAAGGATTAACTCTAGCAGACTCAACTGGTTTGTACGCTCTTGGTTACGAGAATAATGGTTTCTTTTTATTATCGCCCATGGCATTGATTGTTGTCGGGTTGGTCATATGGTATCAAAGATCCAGAAATCGTAAATTAATTGAAGAAAATTAAAATAATATTATAACTCAAATCATATGGATTTAGTCAACTTATTTGTAAAAAGCATTTTCATTGAAAATATGATTTTTGCGTATTTCCTTGGAATGTGTTCTTATTTGGCAGTTTCTAAAACAGTCAAAACGGCTGTCGGACTTGGTGCTGCAGTGATATTTGTTTTAGTCATAACAGTACCAATCAATTATTTGATAGACAATTATCTGTTGCAAGAAGGTGCTTTGTCATGGCTAGGTGCTGAATATGCTAGCATAGACTTAAGTTTTTTGAGCTACATTATGTTTATTGCTGTTATTGCTTCGATGGTTCAACTCGTTGAGATGGTCGTTGAAAAGTTTTCACCTGCACTATATGGATCACTTGGTATATTTTTACCTTTAATAGCAGTAAACTGTTCTATATTAGGTGGATCTTTGTTCATGCAGCAAAAAGATTTTAGCGGCATTACCGAAGCTGGTGTTTACGGCTTAGGTAGTGGAGTAGGCTGGTTTCTTGCAATTTTAGCTATTGCTGCGATAAGAGAAAAAATTGCCTATTCTAATGTTCCCGCACCTCTAAAAGGTTTAGGAATTACATTTATCATTACAGGTTTAATGGCTATTGGCTTTATGAGCTTTATGGGTATCAAATTAGGCGGTGATGAGCAAAAAGAAGAAAATACAACAGCTTTGAATATTCAAACTGAAGATGCTGAAAATGATGAAAAAACAGCTCAAATTTCATCAATTAAAAATTAAGCTATAAAAGGAATTAAATTATGGATGTAATTATTTCAAGTATTATTGTTTTTTTAGTACTCATTCTACTCTTGGTTGTCATTCTTTTGACCGCTAAAGCTAAACTTTCTCCTTCTGGCCCGGTGACAATTAATGTCAATGACGAAAAGGATATGGAGGTGAGTTCTGGATCAACCCTTCTCAATACATTGAGTGATAATAAATTGTTTTTGCCCTCTGCTTGCGGAGGTGGCGGAACTTGTATTCAATGCAAATGTATCATAAAAGAAGGTGGAGGTGCCATATTGCCGACAGAAGAACCACATTTTACAAAAAAAGAGATTGCTGAAGGATGGCGCTTAGGCTGTCAAGTCAAAGTGAAACAAGACATGGAAATTGAAATTCCAGAAGAAATATTTGGAATTAAAAAATGGGAAGCCAATGTCGTGTCTAATTACAACGTGGCGTCTTTTATCAAGGAATTTATTATTGAAATTCCTGAAGATATGGACTACAAAGCAGGTGGCTATATCCAAATTGAAGTCCCACCATGTGAGGTTAAGTTTGAAGATATGGATATCACTGCACATCCAGAAGAACATCCAGGTGAGCCAGATAAATTTCAAAAAGAATGGGATAACTTTAAGCTATGGCCATTAGTAATGAAAAATAATGAAACAGTTGAACGAGCATACTCCATGGCATCTTATCCAGCTGAAGGACGTAGAATTATGTTAAATGTTCGTATAGCAACACCACCATTTGATAGAGATAAAGGAGATTGGATGGATGTTAATCCTGGTGTGGCTTCATCTTACATTTTTAATCTTAAAGAAGGTGATAAGTGTACTATCTCAGGACCTTACGGAGAGTTTTTTATCAATGAAAGTGAAGCTGAAATGTTATATGTTGGCGGTGGAGCAGGAATGGCGCCAATGCGTTCACACTTATACCATCTGTTTAGAACACTTAAAACAGGTCGTAAAGTTACATATTGGTATGGTGGACGTTCAAAACGTGAACTCTTCTATATAGATCACTTCAGAGCTCTTGAAAAAGATTTTCCAAACTTTAAGTTTTATATGGCTCTATCTGAACCGCTTGAAGAAGATAACTGGAAAGTTAAAAAAGACTTAGAAGATGAAGGTGATGGATTCGTTGGATTTATACATCAATGCGTTATTGATAATTACCTCAAACATCATGAAGAACCTGAAGAAATTGAACTCTATTTTTGCGGTCCGCCACTTATGAATCAAGCTGTCCAAAAAATGGGAGAAGATTTTGGCATTCCAGACGAAAACATCAGATTTGATGACTTCGGAGGATAAACAATATAATAATTATCACAACCCGAGTCTTGCACTCGGGTTTTTTGTTTCAAAATGGTAGATTTAAACAAACAAGAACTTCATAACTTAGCTATGAACGTGGTTGGTAAAGATCTCGAAAAGCAAGGTTATGAATTCTTAGCCGTAAATAGTAAATTTAAAAAGGATCCTCAATTTGTGGCTTTGAAAGATAAAAAGTTGCATTTCGTTATTGTTAGGGCTGTCACCTATCCTGATAACCCTGTCAATTACGACGAGAAATTGATGACCAAAATGAAGAATCACGCTGATAAGTTTGATGCGCTCACTTATTTTGCTGGTGTAGGCATAGCAAATCAATTCGATTATCAGTTACCCGTTAATAAAATGGATAACTATGTCATCAATTACAATGGTTTAATCAAAATTGAATAAGATGAGACCCAAAATTCAAATTTTAATTTTAATAATTACGGTATTACTGTTCTCTTGTGATGACGGTTTTAACAAGTATGAAGTTTACGGTAATGCCTTAGGAACCACTTATTCCGTAAATTATTACGCTCAACAAGATCAGAATATCAAGCCTAAATTTGACTCTATATTTCAGGTCATCAACCTGTCTTTAAGCACTTACATAACTAATTCTGATATCTCCAAGCTCAACAGTGGTATTCAAGCAGAGGTTGACAATCACTTTAAAAATGTGTTTAAAGCTGCTAAAATTATCCATCAAAATACAGAGGGTTATTTTGACCCAAGCACAGGTATCTTTGTAAATGCCTACGGTTTTGGGCCTGAGAGATATAATATGGAGATGTCTCCAAAGGTAATTGATTCCCTGATGAATTTTGTAGGGTTTAATCAATTTAAATTAGATGGTAATCATGTAAAGACAGACTTAGACTCTTTTTATTTAGATTTCAACGCCATTGCTAAGGGCTACGCTGTGGATATTTTATCAGATTTTTTAAAAAATAATAATTTACAGCATTTTTTTATTGAAGTTGGTGGAGAGGTTGTCGCTCATGGTCAAGACCTAGAAAACAACAAAATATGGAATTTTGGTATAGAAACGCCAGATGAAAATAATACATCGCGACAGTTATCTTATGCAGTTAGCATAGAGAACAAAGCATTAGCCACTTCCGGTAATTACAGAAAATTCAAAATTGACTCTTCTTCTGGTCAAAAGTATGTTCATACCATAAACCCAAAGACTGGAGAGGCCAAAAAATCGGATGTCTTAAGTGCGTCAGTAGTTGCAGAAAACTGTATGATTGCAGACGCATATGCCACTGCTTTTATAGCAATGGGTTTTGACAAAGCCCAAAAGACCATAGACAAATATCAAATCAGCACACTTTTAATTTATGTAAATTCAGACAATAAAGTTCAGACTTTTATATCTGATGATTTAGAAGGTATCGCCTCACCGCTTTGAGATTTATAATTGTATTAATTCAATTTATAATAAATATAGTATTTTAGAAGCAGTTTAATATTTATATATGAGTTTAGATTATTCATCAAAGCTTTTGGAAAATGCTGTCGAAGAAATGTCAAGGTTTCCAGGTATTGGGAAGCGATCTGCTTTGAGGTTAATTTTGCATTTACTCAATCAAGACGAAGAGCAAACCGTTGATCTCGCCAAAGCTCTAGTCAAATTGAGAACAGAAATCAAATTTTGTAAAAATTGCCATAATATAAGCGACTCTGAACTATGTGAAATATGTCAAAACTCAAATCGTCAAAGTGAAATCATATGTGTGGTCGAGGATATCAGAGATGTGATGGCCATTGAAAACACTCAACAATATAAAGGCATGTATCATGTATTGGGGGGGAAAATAAGTCCGATGGATGGTGTAGGTCCTCAAAATCTCAATATAGAATCTTTAGTTAATAAAGTAAGGGACGGAAAAATAGACGAAATTATTTTTGCTTTGAGCTCAACTATGGAAGGTGATACGACCAATTTTTATATTTACAAACAAATTCAAGATTACGGAATTAAAACTTCAAGCATAGCTCGTGGCATTTCAGTTGGCGACGAATTAGAATTTGCAGATGAAATTACTCTTGGTCGAAGTATCATCAATAGGCAGCCCTTTGAAAATTCACTAAAATCTTAAAACAAATTGAAAGTATCGGTTGTTATTGTGAGCTATAAAGTGCCTTATCATTTAATGCTGTGTTTGACGAGCTTACAAAAAGCCACCACAGGAATTAAAACTGAAATTATTGTGATTGATAACGCCTCAAATGATCAAACACATATGCTGATTCTAAAATATTTCCCCAATGTAAAATATATACAAAACCAAACAAACGATGGCTTTTCAAAAGCTAATAACATCGCAATACATCAAGCTTTGGGCGAATATATATGTTTGGTTAACCCCGATACCATTCTATCTGAAACCTGCATAAAATCTGTAATAGAAAAACATCAGAGCATAAAAAACTGTGGAATTTTAGGCCTCAGATTAATTGATGGCACAGGTCACTTCTTGCCAGAAAGCAAAATCAATACATTGACTTTAAAAGTTGCCGCATTAAAAATGCTTGGATTTT
The DNA here is from genome assembly GCF_006120725.1 of Mesohalobacter halotolerans. Lineage (GTDB taxonomy): Bacteria > Bacteroidota > Bacteroidia > Flavobacteriales > Flavobacteriaceae > Psychroflexus > Psychroflexus halotolerans. The sequence goes on along the minus strand of NZ_SWMU01000004.1, from coordinate 167,470 downwards.
CAAAACATTATTACAATAACAATATATCTGAACAAGGTGAAGGTCAAACCGCTACGCTTGTTGGTGCTTTTATGTGTTTTAAGAAACAAGATTATGAGCAATTACAAGGTCTAGATGAGGACTATTTTATGTACGGTGAGGATATTGATTTGAGTTATCAGTTTATAAAAAAAGGTTTTCAAAATTATTATTTAGGGTCAGAAAAAATAATACACTTTAAAGGAGAAAGTACACTGAGAGATAAAATATATTTTAAACGCTTTTTTGACTCAGTCAAGCTTTTTTTTAGAAAGCATTACTCCAATTCAAAACTAATGATAGGGTTAGTTTCTGTTTTTTTCCATGTAGCGAAATATTTTAAAAAAATTAAGATGGCTAAAAAAGAAAAAACTGAAATTAACTTTAATTCAGTTTATTTATTTAGCGATGATATACTTTTAATCGAAAACCTAAAACCTCTTTTTAATCAAGAAGTTAAGTTGTTGAATAATGTAGAAAGGCATCAAAAAAAATTTGAAAATGATTTGATAATTTTCGATCCTTCAGTATCCTCATATCTTGAAATTATTGACTTTATGATCAAGCAAAGAAGAGGAAACAATTTGTTTAGGTTTATTATTCCCCAATCTAATATTTTAATAGGAAGTGACAGTAGTACCTCTCAAGCAAGAGTGATGACTTTTTGATTTTGGATATGAAACTTATTTTTTAAAGAATCCTAGCGTTTTTGATAGACTATCTCGTCATTATTACCTATGCTGCATTCTTGTTTATCATGGCTAATGTGTTGATATCATCAATTGATTTCAATAATGATTTTACATATCATCCGCTTAAAAGTCAGGCTATAGGCTTTTTTAGTCTTACACTTCCAGTTTTTTTTATTCATTTATTACAGAAAAAAGTCGTCGGCAAGCTACTTTAGGTAAAAAGGCTCTACATCTTGTTATTGAAACTTGTAGTAAAAATAGGTCTGTCCATCTTTTAAAACGAAATGTTTTTAAGTACCTGCCATGGGAAATCCCACATACAGGCATACATTGGTTATTTTATTACAATTCAAAAGGTCTTCAAATTCCAATTGGGGTGTGGTTGCTTTTAATTATTCCTCAGATTGTAGTGATTGGATATTTTGTAAGTATTTTATTAAATAAGGGTAACCAAGGTATTTACGATGTAATATCTCAAACTACAATTGCTTGTAGGATAAACGACGTGATTTAATATATATAAGTCAGCCTCAGAATATTTAGAAAATTTTAAATCCATACCGCTTAAATTTTATTAATTTTGCAACTCAGAATTCAATAACCTCAATTTTTTATCAATATGGCAAAAATAGAACTCAAACTTCCAAAAATGGGCGAAAGTGTAGCTGAAGCCACATTGACCTCCTGGTTAAAAGATATTGGAGACAGTATAGAAGCCGATGAACCTGTTTTGGAAATCGCTACCGATAAAGTTGACTCTGAAGTGCCAAGTGAAGTTGACGGAAAGCTCCTTGAAAAACGCTTCGAGGTAGATGATGTCATTAAAGTAGGTGAAGTTATTGCTATTATTGAAACTGAAGGCGAAGACACAGACGAAGATTCATCAGATGATGATACTGGTGAAAAAGAAAAAAATACAACAACAGAAGAAAGCGCAAAAGCTGCTGAAGATTTAATGCGAAAAGCAGAACAAACAATAAAACCTGAATCTCATGATTTTTCTGAGGCTCAGCGGTTTTACTCGCCCTTAGTTAAAAATATTGCCAAAGAAGAAGGTGTGTCTTTAAACGAACTTGAGCAAATTCAGGGCAGCGGTAAAGATGGTCGAGTCACAAAAGACGATATGTTAAACTATGTTGAGCAACGTCAATCTTCAAGTCCAAAAGACATGACTTCAAGTAAGATATCAGCTGAGACTACACCAGCTCAACCTACATCAACTGCCGATGTTGAAACTCCTGTAAACATAAATGCTGAGGATGAGGTAATTGAAATGAGTAGAATGGGTAAGCTTATTTCTAAACACATGATTCACAGCGCTCAAACTTCTGCTCACGTTCAGTCATTTATAGAGGTTGATGTAACCAATATCTGGAACTGGAGAAATAAACATAAACAAGCTTTTCTCCAACGAGAAGGTGAAAAGCTCACCTTCACACCAATCTTTATGGAGGCTGTTGTGAAAGCGATTAAAGACTTTCCTCTTATAAATATTTCCGTAGATGGCGACAATATAGTAAAACATAAGCATATCAATCTCGGAATGGCTGCGGCTTTACCTGATGGTAACTTAATTGTACCCGTTATTCACGATGCAGATCAATTAAATTTACTAGGTATGGCAAAAAAAGTTAATGATTTAGCAGGGCGTGCTCGTCAAGGTAAACTCAAGCCCGACGAAACTCAAGGTGGTACTTACACGGTAACCAATGTAGGGACTTTTGGCAGTATTATGGGAACACCAATCATCAATCAGCCCCAAGTTGGAATTTTAGCTCTTGGTGCTATCAGAAAAGTACCAGCTGTAATTGAAACTTCAGAAGGTGATTTTGTAGGGATAAGACACAAAATGTTCTTGTCTCATAGTTACGATCACCGTGTGGTCAACGGTGCGCTTGGCGGACAGTTTGTTCAGCGCGTTGCACAGTATTTGGAAGGATTTGATAGAAATAGAGAAGTTTAAAAATCTTTAATTATCTAATATTTGAATATTTAAAATTAATATTTATATTTATATTTCCTCATTAATGTGCTAACTTTCAAATTACTAACTAATTAGGAAATTATTAAAGCTTTTTCTATTCACTTTTTTATGCACCATTTCGACATATGCATAAAATGGAGATCAAATTTTTGTACAAAACATTTCTGGTACAGATTATGTGATTCATAAATTTACAACAACAGGTACAAGTTCTTTTACACCACCTTCTGGTATTACAGAAGTCGATGTTTTAGTCGTAGGAGGTGGCGGCGCTGGTATCGAAAATTTATCTTTTTCAGGTGCTGGTGGTGACGGAAGTGCTGGACTTGATGGTGGCGGACCATCTGATGGTTTCGGCGGTGGTGGTGGTTCTCAAAGTAGTGCTATAGGCCTAGGTGGTTCTGGCGTAGGTGGAAATGGTGCAAATGATAGTACACCCGCTACCGACGGACAACCCAACACTGGCGGAGCGGCGGTGGCGGTAATAATACTCAAGTTGCAGGTAATGGCGGTTCAGGTATTGTTATAGTTCGTTATAGACTATCTGATGTAACTGAATTCATATTTACAAATGATGGGAATTGGAACGTCAATACAAATTGGGCTAATAATACTCTACCTACAACGGGTGCTGATGTTACAATCGCTGTGAATCCTACTGTAACGGCTGATGAAACCGTTGGTAATTTAGATGTTTTTACAGGAGTTACCGTAGATATAAATAATAGTATAAGTTTAAATGTTGAAGGAGACATTAGCACTTAGGTGAATTTATTGGAGATGGTGAGGTTGTCATGAACGGGACATCAGCTCAATCTATGGGTGGTGGCGGTTCATTTAAAAACTTAAGATTTGATAACCCAACAGCTTTGGATGTTAACGACCCAACCGATTTTTTGGTGTTTTGTATTTAGACCAAGGAACTTTGAACACCAATAATAACGTTACGCTTAAATGTCGTTTTCCTGTGACTCAATTTGCTCAAATGGGACCTCAAACAGGAACTGTTGTAGGAGATGTTACCGTTGAACAATGTTTCCCAGCTCGAAGAGCATTCAGACTGGTTTCGTCTTCTGTGACTACATCAACGACGATAAATGCCAACTGGCAGGAAGGAGCCACAGGATATTTAGATGATCCAAATTCTGGTTTTGGAACTCACATCACTGGTGTTGAACCAGCCCCTGCTATCAATTCGACACCAGCACAGGATGGTATTAATGTTTTTGATTATAGTCCCACTGGCAATGCTTCGCTATTTACCTTTAGCAATGATAATACTCAACAATGGAATGCTGTGTCCAACACAGATACCAATACTTTAACAGCAGGTGATGCTTACAGATTGATGATTAGAGGCGATAGAAGTATAGATGTTACAGATAATGCAACTACACCTACAGATACCAAACTTCAAAGTACGGGTTTAGTAGAGCAAGGTCCGGTAAACTTAAATTTTAACATCAATTCAGGTCAATTTGCAATGGTTGGTAACCCTTTTCACTCTATTGTAGATATGAATGCTGTTTTAAGTGGTAGTGATTTTACAGGGTTTTTTTACCATTTGGGATACCACATTAGGTGGCGCTCCAACCGTCGGACAGCCTGGTGGTCGAGGCGCTTTCGTAACCGTAAATGCTTCTAATGGAAATGCTACGATTCAAGGAGGAGCTTCTGGAACTACATTTATGGAAGAGTTTATACAGCCTTATCAAGCCTTTTTTGTTGAAGCTAACGTTAACAACCCATCTTTGACCTTTGAGGAATCTGATAAAGCTGTGCTTGAAAACCAAGTCGCTGTATTTGGTACAACACCTAGCAGTTATATAAAAATGTTGATGTTTGATCAGCTGTCTTATAATGATAGTCATATAGCAGATGACGGTTTAGTTATTTATTTTTCTCCAGGAGAGAATAATGGAAAAGACATTAATGATGCTCCTAATTTTTTTAATATAGACGAAAACTTTTCAAGAAATGAAAACAACAATTTAATTAGCTACGAAAACAGAGCTATGCCTCAAATTGATGAGATATTACCTTTATATACATCCCAATATAGGGCGACAAACTATGTACTAGAGTTAGAAGTTGGAGATTTCCCAAACAATGAAATTTACCTATTTGATAACTATACAGACACAGAAGTTGAACTCAATGAAAACGCAATTAATACGTATTCATTTTCTAAAGATCAATCCATCACCGAAAGTGTAGCATCAAATCATTTTGATATAAGATTTGAGTCGACAACACTTTCCACAGATGAATTTGAAAAATCAGGGATTTCAGTATATCCAAATCAGGCAAGTAACTTAGTTAATATTAACTTTAGTCAGAACACCGATGAATTGGAACAAATAGCATTATACGACTTAAATGGAAGACTAATACTTACAAGGAAACTAAACAGCAATGATATTGAACAGCAGATTGATGTAAGTAATTTAAGCAGTGGAGTCTATATTCTAGAAATCAATACTGTTAAACACCAGTATAACACCAAAGTCATAGTTGAATAGTCTGTAAACTAGACCTGACAAAGTGCTAAGAACCCTCACTCAGTTGAGGGTTTTTTTATATTAAAAATTTAGTAAATCAATAATAGTTGGGGAGTTTATGAGTTCAAAATTATTACTGGCTTTTGATAGGTGTATTCATATTAAATTTATTTTAAACACTTTACTTATGAATAATATTATAGGTTGAAGAAAAAATGAACTTTATTGTAATTAGGGTAAAGTCATTTAAAACAAAAAGCTTAAAATTAAAGATATAAGTATTTTAGATAAAAAAATGCTTAACTACAATGTATTTTTAAAGTCAATTGATTCTAACTATTGTCATCTTCGGGAAAGGTATCATCTAAATAATCTGGAGTACCATTTCCATTAGAATCTGGAAACTCAATCGATCCGTCTTCTTCATTAATAATAATTTCATCAATAGTTAGGACAGAGTCATTATCATCATCGCGATCAAGGTAATTAGGCAATCCATCTCTGTCTGTATCATCGCCAGTATCATCGCCTTCTGCAATGTCATCAACACGTCTATTACCGTTCATATCTTCCATAAATGAAGGTATACCGTCTTGATCGTGATCGGCTTCTTTAGATTTATAAAGTTGGACAGCAAAAATTATAGGCTGATAGCGTTTAATAGACGAACCAATAGGAGGCGTGGCAAAAAAACCAAGGCCTGAAGGGACAAAAACTACACCAATACCAAAATCATCGTTAAATGTAACAGTGCCATCCCCATTTTCTACAAATCCAGAGGAACCTCTAAGCTCTGGTAAAAGCTCGTAAAACCCTCTTACAGTCTGAGGTAAATCAAACCAAACGGGATTAGGATTAAAATCAAATGTTTCGTTATCTATAGTTATACCTTCAAACGTTACTAAAGTAGAATCTGCAAAAGTTGGTTTTCTCTCTTGAGGATTTCCTTCTCTTTGGATTAAATAGTAAAGCGTGTATTCTACATCTTGTTGTATAACTTGTTTACTCGCTAAAAGATCAGATTCCATAATAGGTGTTTTATCACTATTTTCTCCGGCAATGGTATCAAATGTAAACTTTTGAAAATTCTGATTTTGGGGATTATCAACAAATTCAAAAAAATGGGTTTCTAAAAAGGCTTCTATTTCTGCTTGATTTTCAATTTTTACTTCTTCAGGATCCCTCAATTCTACAGCATTACCACCACCATCATCATCGCTACTGCAAGAGCTCAAAAGGCCTAAAAAAACGAATAAGACTACAAAAAATTTCATTAACTTCATTATAACAATATTTTGGGTGCAAGATACGATTTTCTCTTATTTTTGTTGTTTAAAAACGTTTAAAGAGCAATATTTCTTATGCGTGTCGACAAATATTTATGGTGTGTACGCTATTTTAAAACCCGGAGTAAAGCAACTCGGGCATGTAAAAAGGGGCATGTTGAAGTAAACGGCGAAAAGGTAAAACCTTCAAGAGAGGTCTATCCTGCTGATGAAATCAATATGCGTAAAAACCAAATTGATTATAAAATACAGGTTTTAGATTTACCCAAGTCCCGAGTAGGGGCTAAACTTACAAATATTTACAGGTTAGATAAAACACCTCAAAGCGCATTCAAAGCTCAAGAAAAATTAAAATATGCTCAGGAGTATTATAGAAAAAAAGGAACAGGACGACCTACCAAAAAAGACCGAAGAGATATTGATGACTTTCTTGAAAAACCAGATAATAAAGATTTAGATGAATGAAAAATATTGGGAAAATCGATACCTTAACCATCACACAGGTTGGGATATGAACCAGGTTTCACCACCATTAAAGGTCTATATTGATCACATTGAAAACAAAAACCTGAAAATTTTAATTCCTGGCGCTGGGAATGCTTATGAGGCTGAATACCTACTTAATATGGGTTTTAAAAAAGTCTATGTTGCTGACATTGCTAAGACACCATTAAATAATCTTAAACACAGGGTTCCGAGTTTCCCTGATGAACAATTATTACACATCAATTTTTTTGATATTCAATTAGAGTTTGACCTGATTTTTGAACAAACATTTTTTTGTGCTCTGCCACCAGAATTAAGGTCAGAATATGTAAAAAAAATGCATCAAATTTTAGAACCCAATGGGAGATTAGTTGGGGTGTTTTTCGATTTTCCACTGACTGAGGAAGGACCACCTTTTGGTGGGTCAAAAGAAGAATACTTATCTTATTTTAAAAACTATTTTAAAATCAAAACTTTAGAGCGATGCTATAATTCTCACCCAAAGAGACAAGGGAAAGAGCTTTTTTTTAATTTTAAGAAAAATGTAAATGGACTTTAGAACAGAACTAAAATTAAAACCTTACGACTTTACAATTTCTCTAAACGATAGGCTCTTTTTCTTGGGTTCATGCTTTGCCGAAAATCTGGGATCTTATTTTGATGAATACAAATTTAAATCTACTATCAATCCATTTGGTATTCTATATCATCCTTTAGCTGTAAAAAAATCGGTGGAAATAGCACTTGACAAGAGTTTTAACCCATTGGAGAGTGCTTTTTATTTTAATGGGATATGGTCTCATCTTGATGCGCATTCCAAACTCTCAAGTCCTAATAAAAATGATTTAATTCATGCCATACAACAAGCCAAAGTAAAAACTATTGACAATATTAAAAATGCAAATGTTATTTTTATCACATTGGGTACGGCATGGGTTTACAGATACATAGAGAACAATCAAATAGTCGCTAATTGCCATAAGTTACCGCAACAATATTTTAAAAAAGAATTACTGTCATTAGAGGAGACTCAAAAATCACTTTCAGATACTGCTAATCAAATTTTAAAAGTTAACCCTGATGTAAAGATTGTTTTTACCCTATCACCAGTACGTCATCTTAAAGATGGTTTTATCAACAATCAGGTCAGCAAATCAACTTTGCATATAGGTATTCAAAGCATTGTTAAAAAAATTGATCAAGCTTTCTATTTTCCGAGTTATGAGTTGCTATTAGACGATCTCAGAGATTATCGATTTTTTAAGAACGATAAAGTTCACCCTAGCGATTTGGCTTTAGATTATATTTGGTCTAAAGTGATTGATACGTTTTTTGATGATATTACAAAATCTACACTTATAGAAGTTGAAAAAATAAGCAAACGTTTAAATCATCGCTTTTTTGATTCAGAAAGTGAAGCTGCACAAAAATTTAAACAAAAAACTCAAAAATTAATTCAAGAATTAGAAACTAAAATATCGCTTAAATTATTTTAGCGTATACTTGAATTATAATTGCGACTAATTAAATAAATTTATATTTTTGTTAAAGATATAGTCGTAGAATGCCTAAAATCACAACAGAATATCAACACGGTGAAGCGAGGATTTTTAAAAATCCTTTTTTAGAACGATTGACTAAAACCAACCCATTATCCAATGTTATTGTTTACGGCTTGAGTATTGCGTTTTTTACCTATTTTGCGATAGCCTACATAGGTTTAAATCCTTTAGTTTTTGTAGGTCTTTTTGTTTTTGGATTGCTGTTTTGGACTTTTGCACAGTATATGTTGCATCGCTTTTTGTTTCATTGGATAAATGATAATAAGTATGTACAACGATTTCATTTCATCATGCATGGCTCACACCATAAGTTTCCTAGAGATAAAACTCGATTACTTATGCCGCCTGTTCCCGGCTTAATCTTGGCAAGTTTATTATTCGGTATGTTTTATTTGTTGTTTAGAATATTGCAGATTCCTGATTTATGTTTTGGTTTTTTTCCAGGTTTTTTTAGTGGATATTTGATGTATTCATTTGTACATCGAGCGATACATGTGAAAAAACCCCCAAAACGGTTTAAACACATTTGGTTACACCATAACATTCATCATTTTAAATACCCAGATAAAGCCTTTGGTGTGTCTAATACATTTTGGGATAGAGTTTTTGGTACGATGCCGCCAAAAAAATAATGCACTTTATTAAGATTTTTTAAAGCTTGTCTTATCTTCGTTAAATGCTAGATGACCAACTCAAAACACCTGTAGTTTATCTAAAGGGCGTTGGCCCACAAAGGGCAAAACTTTTAGAAGAAGAAGTGGGTATCAAAACATATGCAGATCTCATTAATTATTTCCCATTTCGTTATGTAGACCGAACCCAGTTTTATAAAATTAAAGCGCTACAAAATAGTACAGCCGAAGTCCAAATAGTTGGTGTTATTACTGAAGTAAGAATGCTAGCTCAAAAAAGAGGAAAACGCTTAGTAGCATCATTTGAAGATAAAACCGGACAAATGGAATTGGTTTGGTTTAAGAGGTATAAGTGGATTAGAGACAATTTGAAAATTAATGTGCCATATGTAATCTATGGAAAAGTAAAATATTTCAATGGTCAATATAGTATGGTCCATCCAGAAATGGAATTTTTAGAGGATTTTAAAAAAGATTTTAGTGTCAAACTTCAGCCGGTATATTCAAGCACTGAAAAATTGAATAAAAGTAATCTAGGGAGTCGATTTTTTAACCGAATTTTAAAACAATTGTTTGCTGAATTAAAATCCCCTTTTGAAGAAACACTTCCCCAAAATATTATCCAAGAATTAAAATTGACCTCACCCTCTAAGGCTTATTTTAATATTCACTTTCCACAATCTAATGCACATTTAGCAAAAGCTCAGTTCAGGCTTAAGTGGGAAGAGTTTTTCTTTATTCAATTACAATTAGTCAGAAAAAATTTATTTCACAAGCATAAAATAAAGAGTTATAAATTTGAACAAATAGGCAATTTTTTTAATAAATTTTACAATGAAATTCTTCCTTTTAAACTTACAAATGCACAAAAAAAAGTACTGAAACAAATTAGAAGTGATTTAGGTCGAACTGCTCATATGAATCGGCTTTTGCAAGGTGATGTTGGATCTGGTAAAACTATTGTAGGTTTTATGAGTATGCTCATCGCTATTGATAATGGTTACCAGACTTGTATGATGGCACCAACCGAAATTCTTGCTCAACAACATTATCAGACTATTGCTGAATATTGTGAACAGTTGGGTGTCACCATAAGCTTATTAACGGGTTCGTCTACGACAAAGCAGCGTAGAGATATCCATCAGAACCTTAAAAATGGTAGTTTACATATTTTAGTGGGAACACATGCTTTGATTGAAGATAAAGTGAAATTCCATAATCTTGGATTTGCTATCATTGACGAACAGCATCGCTTTGGTGTCGCTCAACGCGCTAAACTTTGGAAGAAAAATGACTTACCACCCAACGTATTGGTCATGACAGCAACGCCTATCCCCAGAACACTGGCGATGAGTTTGTACGGCGATCTGGATATTTCTGTAATCGATGAATTACCTCCAGGCCGAAAAAGCGTAAAGACTGTTCACCGCTATGATGCCAATCGGCTTAAAGTATTTCAATTTATAAAACAACAAATCGCTAAAGGTCGTCAGGTTTATGTCGTTTATCCATTAATAGAAGAATCTGCAAATTTTGATTATAAAGATTTAATGGATGGTTATGAAAGTATTTCTAGAGAATTCCCAAAACCTCAATATCAAATTTCAATTGTATATGGTAAAATGAAACCGGAAGATAAAGCTGCTGAAATGCAAAGATTTGTTAATGGTGAAACTCAAATTATGGTAGCCACGACTGTGATTGAAGTTGGTGTAAATATTCCTAACGCAAGTGTTATGGTAATTGAAAGTGCTGAACGTTTTGGCTTATCTCAATTGCACCAACTTCGGGGTAGAGTAGGACGTGGTGCTGAGCAGAGCTATTGTATATTGATGACAAGCCATAAACTTAGTGAAGATGCTAAAACCAGACTGCAAACAATGACCCAAACCAATGACGGTTTTCAAATTGCAGAAGTCGATTTGAAATTACGCGGTCCAGGAGATTTAATGGGAACACAACAAAGCGGATTATTAAATCTAAAAATTGCTGATGTTGTAAAGGATAAATCTATTCTTGAAAGTGCTAGGCATTATGCGATTAGGATCTTAAAAAAAGATCCCAATCTCGAAAATGCAGAACATCAAACACTAAAAGAAAAATTTATAAGGTTGACCCAACATAAATTTAAATGGAATTATATAAGTTAAATTTAAAAAGTATAATAATTTATTAGACGATTAGAAATTATTTTCATCTTCATCATCATTATCTTTAATGTAATAATCTTCATGAAAATTATCAAAACGATAAGATAAGCCAATAACAGCCAACCAACGTTGAGGAGTATTTTTAAAATTAATTAACCCAAAGAGATCTAGTTGTAAATTTTTGTTGAATAGATAAGCACCACCTGCTCTTAGTAACTCATCACTGTAAATATCACTTACCGTAGACTGAATCTCACCAAAAATAGAAAACCGGCTGTCCAGAGCATGAGTAACAGTTAATATACCGCTATAGCTAGGGAAGTCAGTTTCGACTTTATCTGCAATGATATTAATTACAACAACTGTTCTGTCTAAATTACTTTGTGCTGATAATGCAAATTTTGATGAAACACTAGGCTCATCTTCAAACATAAAAGGATTGTCACCATATAAAATATTTGCACCAGCATAAAGTGAAACGGCAGGGATCAAATCACCCCATTGTACGCTATTATTGGCATGATAACTATAAACATTTGGACCTTCTACCTGCTTTTTTTTATGAGGATCAAAAAGTAAATATTTAGCCCCAATTGTATTGGTCTGAAAGTTAGAAAAAGAGAAATTTTGTGTTACACTACTTCTCATATTGGTTTCGTCAGCAAAGGCAAACCTGCCTTCTAAAATCAATTCCAACTCTTCTAAAATTAACCCATATCTTAGCGCATAATCTATAAAAAAATTATCCGTATTGGTCCGTTGCAAATCGTGTTCATCATTCCCAAAACCAACGCCGCCTTCTACCTGTATAACGTTTGTACCAACACTATAGGCACCAAAAGAAGCCCCAGGCCTGTTAGAGTTAATAGTCTCTGTATATTGAGCTGTTGATAAAAACGAAAAACTTAAAAACACCAATACAACAAAAAAAGTTTTCATAGGCAAAATAATATTTCTAAACAAATGTATTAAAAAAATAGATGTCCTGAGTTTTTGAGTTGTATTCGTTTGTATTTGTTGTCATATCAGGTGAATCGTAGTGACAAATCATCTCTCTGTGTTTTCTAAGCGTATAGTTCATAGGTCTCACCAAAACATAGACTGATAATTTGGAATCTTGTAATGACTTATAAAACCTTAACTTTAATAACCTCTTAATACGATTTCATATTGAGTTGTTTAACTTTGTAAATTCAAAGTTTTTTTATGCAAGATTTTTTCATCACACTTTTATATATCATTATTGGATTTTGGATACTTCGTATAATTCTAAAATGGGCATTTCCATATTTGTTGAAATATTTTGTTCAATATCTAGGCAAAAAAGCACAGAAAAGCTATGAAAACCAAAGCCAAAATCCATTTCAAAAAAACTATTCTACATCAAAGCAAAGCAGTAAAAAGAAAGAAAAATCTGATAAAGAAAAAGTAGGCGAGTATATCGACTACGAAGAAATTGATTAATTTGCCACAAAATTTTCTTTTTATGAAAATCAACTGGAAAACTGTCGGTATACATTCAGGAATCATTTTAGGTTTTATTATTGTTGCCGTAGCGTATTTCTATCCGGTTTTACAAGATAAAATCATATACCAAGGTGATATCGTTCAGTATATTGGGATGGCCGATGATAGAAAAGCCCATGTTGAAAATCACGATGAAGAACCCTATTGGATAGATAACGCTTTTGGCGGTATGCCGTCCTATCAAGTTGGTGCGAATTATCCACATCACTACATCAAATCATTCGATCGATTTCTCCGTTTTTTGCCGCGACCAGTAGATTATTTATTCTTGTATTTTGTAGGACTTTACATTTTACTTCTTGTCATGCGAGTCAAACCACTCATTGCTTTTTTTGGAGCCTTGGCGTTTGGGTTTTCGACATACCTCATTATTATTCTAGGAGTAGGTCATAACGCCAAAGCGCATGCCATTGCCTATATGCCGATGGTTATAGCCGGTGTTTTATTGTGTTTGCGGCATAAATATATTTTAGGATTTATCACTTTGGCATTGGGTATGGCATTGGAGATTGCTGCCAACCACTTTCAAATGACTTATTATTTAACATTACTTTGTGTAGTCATAGGTGTTGTATATTTAATAGAAGCGATAAAACATAAGGCATTACTTAAATTTTCAAAAGCCGTTGGTTTAGCTTTTGCTGCTGCTATTCTCGGCTTAAGTCTTAATGCCACAAATTTACTCGCTACACAAGAATACACCCAATACAGCACGAGAGGAGAAACTACTGTAAGTATTACACCTAATGGTCAACCCAAATCTGAACAATCGGCATTAGAATACGATTATATCACAGAATACAGTTATGGTATAGCTGAGACCTTTAATTGGCTTATGCCAAGATTTATGGGCGGTTCAAATGCTGAATCACTTTCTTCAGATTCCGAAACATACGAAGAGCTTTTAAGTATGGGCGCATCACCTTCGCAAGCTAAAGGGTTTCTTGAAAACGTTCCATTATATTGGGGTGATCAAACTTATGTTGCCGCACCTGCTTACATCGGCGCAGGTGTCTTAGCCTTATTTGTTTTAGCTTTATTTCTTGTCAGAAGTAAGTTCAAAACCTGGATTGTTGTCGGGTCGATTTTAGCTTTGCTGTTATCTTGGGGTGATAATTTTTCGGTTTTAACCCAATTGTTTATCGATTATGTGCCCTTGTATGACAAATTTAGAGCGGTATCCTCTATCCAAGTTTTAATTGAACTTTGTGTGCCGTTGATGGCTTTTGTAGGTTTGGCTTATTTTTTCAGTGAAAAAACATCAAAAGAAACCAGACTAAAAGCCCTAAAGATGTCTGGAATAATCACAGGTGGTTTGCTTGTGTTTTTTATGTTATTTAAAACTGTTTTATTTGATTTCTCTGGTGGTTCAGATTCTTATTTTATGCAGCAATATGGTGCTGGATTTGTAAGAGCTTTAAAGCTTGACCGTCAAGCGGTGTTTATGGCAGATGCTTGGCGTTCGCTTTTTATAGTAGTTATAATTTTGGGAATATTGTGGTTTTGGTTACAGCAAAAACTCAAAATGCAGTGGGCAATTTTGATTATTGGTGTCATTTGCGTTTTAGATTTGGTTTTAGTTGATAAACGCTACGTGAATGAAGAGGATTTTGTGTCTAAAATTCAAATGAAAAAGCCTTTTCAAGCCAATTCTGCTGACCAAGAAATTTTAAAAGACAAAAGCCATTTTCGAGTTTTAGATTTGAGCGAAAGTCCATTTAATTCTGCTCGCGCCTCTTATTTTCACAAATCCTTTGGTGGTTATCATGCAGCAAAACCTCAACGCATCCAAGATATTTTTGATTTTCATATTGCTAAGGGCAATCGTGAGGTTTTAAATATGTTTAATGTCAAATACAACATCATTGAAAACCAAGGTGAACTCATAGCTCAGCCTAATCCTGACGCGAATGGTAATGCTTGGTTTGTAGATTCATTGAAAGTCGTCAAAGATGACAATGCTGCTATTTTAGCTTTAAATGACATTGATACAAAAACTACAGCAATTATAAAACAGAAGTTCACGTCTGAAATTGAACAGCAACAACTTCAAATAGAATCTTTGGCCACAATTGAACTTATTGACTACAAAATGAACCATTTGGTTTATGAAAGTCAAAATCAGAATAAAGGTTTTGCTGTTTTCTCAGAAATGTATTATCCTAAAGGTTGGCAAGCCTTTATTGACGGTGAACCTGTAAATCATATTCAAGTAGATTATACTTTAAGAGGTTTATCTATTCCAAAAGGCAAACATCAAATCGAATTCAAATTTGAACCCCAAGTGATTAAAACAGGAAGTCGTTTAAGTTTGGCTGGACATATTTTATTTATTTTGGTTTTGGCCTTTGGAGTTTTTAAGTTCTCAAAACGGTCTTCAACCCAGGTCAAAGATGACTAAAACACCAAGAAAAGTATTGATTGTTTTGTATTACTGGCCACCAGCGGGCGGACCAGGCGTCCAACGCTGGTTGAAATTTGTAAAATACCTGAAAGATTTTAACATTCAACCTACAGTTTTTGTGCCCAAAAATCCGCATTACCCCATTACTGATAAAAGCCTGGAATTTGAAATTCCAAAACATGTTGAAGTAACTAAATCTTCTATTATCGAGCCTTATGCTTTAGCCAAAATATTTTCTAAAAAAGACACCCAATCTTTAAGCAAAGGCATTATTAAAGCTCCGAAAAAACAAAACTTTATACAAAAAGCTTTACTCTATATACGAGGCAACTATTTTGTTCCAGATGCCAGAATGTTTTGGATAAAACCTTCTGTAAGGCGCATTTCAAAACTATTAGATAAAACCAATTTTGATGCGATCATCACGACTGGACCACCGCATAGTTTGCATCGTATCGGCTATTGTTTAAAATTGAAATATCCTGAAATACCTTGGGTTGCAGATTTTCGTGACCCTTGGGTGAATATTGGTTATCACAAGGACCTCAAATTAACGCCATCTTCAGCTGAAAAACATCAGCAGATGGAAGAAGAAGTTTTAACTACAGCAGACCAAATCACAGTGACGAGTCCAAGCACCCGAAAAGAGTTTCAACAAAAAACTGCAAAACCTGTGAGTTTGATTACCAATGGTTTTGATGATACTGATGTTAGTTTTGAACTTGATGAGAATTTTAGTTTAGCACATGTCGGCACATTGATGAGCGAACGCAACCCTGAGAACTTATGGCGGGTTTTAGCCGAGTTAGTAGAAGAAGACGAACATTTTAAAAACAATTTAGAGCTCAAGTTTATCGGACAGGTGAGTCAAAATATTATCGATAGTCTACGACAATACGACTTACAAAAACATTCTACGTTTTTAGGTTATTTACCCCATAAAGATGCTCAGCAACAAATGTTTAGCGCACAAGTTTTATTATTAATAGAAAAAGATTTGATACAAACCCAAGGCATTATTCCAGGTAAGTTTTTTGAATATTTACAAGCGAGACGTCCCATTCTTGGGGTTGGGCCACAAGATTGGGATGTGGCTAAACTAATTTCTAAACATAAGGCAGGTTCAGCCTTTGATTATGAAGAAATAAGTGTACTCAAGAATCAAATTAAAACCTATTTTAAAGCTTTTATGCGAGGAAAACTCCAAGTCAAATCAAATAATATTAAAGTTTATCACCGTAAAGCATTGACAGAGAAGTTGGTTGACATCGTTAATGGTCTTAACTAAATCACAATAATATTTTTTCAGATTCTAGCAAATTCTAATTAAACGTCATTGCGAGGAGCTTACGACGAAGCAATCTAAGGTTATATTTATGATTTATTAAGCAGTTACGTCGTCACCTCTGGTCGTTTACTAGTGAGGATAAATAATAATGATTATAAGTGAAATAAATTTAATATTCTTAGGTTGGTTTAATCATAGGATACAGACAGGTTTGTGAGAAAAACTCACCTATCAAAAGTCTTTAAAATCTCTTGACTAACTTCATGCTTTCCTTCAAAAGCTAAGACTTCAAAATCATTCCCAAACAAATTTTCGGCTTTTTGAATTTCTTGTTGAGCTCTGTTTTCTGTGATGTAAGGGTCAGACTTACCGTAAATTAAATAAGCCTTGAATGATAAACCCTTAAAATCCTTAGCGCATAATTCCACAGGAATACCGCCTGAATGTATCAAGAGTTTATCACAATTAATTTTTGATTGTGCTATCCAGCGCATAGCGACAGAAACCCCTTGTGAGTAGCCTAAAACGATAAGTTTTTTATCAGGATAAGGTTGTATTTCTTTTTGATAAATGGCATTAAAGCAGGCTTTGATGTTTTGCATCTCAAGTTGCGTTTCTTCTCGTGTAAGCCAAGACGCACCAATGCGTTTAAAATTTTTGTCTTGATAATATTTTGACGGCGCTTGTGGAGCGATGATGTAATTTTTATCAGAATCTAGAACTGAAAAATATTCAATGAAATACCGACTCAAATATCCCAATCCATGACAAACAAACCAAATATTTTCAGTTTTATCAGTCAATTGATTTAAGGTTGAGTAGGTTTTTTGAGTTGAGTATGAAATTTTATGTTCGGGCATATATTTATGTGTATTTTTACGTCGATTTCAAAAATAGCAATTAATCATTATGCTAAAAATAACGAATTACAATTCAAACATTTGTATCTAATCAGTGTATTTTTATAGCAGTGTAAACTTTTACAAGCATGCATACTATAAGTAATTTGTTATTTTTTTGGAACATTAAGGCATTAAGAACATAAAGAAAATTCATTAAGATTACTCAACATGAAAATAGGTCTTAATGAATAGTTATTTTATGGTATAACTAATATTTATCAAAATTATGACAAATGAAGAGATTCTAAAGCGCTGTAATGCCATCACCAAAAATACGTTAATGGAGACGTTATCTATAGAATATACAGAAATTGGTAAAAATTATCTGGCGGCAAAAATGCCGGTAAATTCTAAAGTCTATCAACCTGATGGTGTGCTTCATGGCGGTGCAATGGTAGCTCTAGCTGAAAGTGTAGGTAGTGCAGCAGCTATTGTGTTTTTAGACCCTACCAAATTCAGCATTAGAGGTATTGAGATTTCTGCCAATCATGTCAGAAGCATCAAATCCGGTTATGTGTTCGCAAAGGCCATGTCTATTCACCTCGGTAAAACTACTCAAGTTTGGGACATCAAAATCACAGATAAGGACAACCGATTGATTTCTGCAGTTAAACTTACTACTCTAGCTTTACCAAAGTCTTCATAAATGTTTCAAAACGATTTTTTTCAACGTCTAAAATCCCATTATAAGCAGAAACGCCCTTTTGTATGCTATGCGCAAAATTATCAGCTTAAAGCCTATTTACAAAGTGATAACCAGCTAAATATAATTAAAGATTTTAGCCAAACTGGTTTTGTATTTTGTCCATTTACGTCATTAAATCCACAAGTAATATTTCCCGAGAATCAATGTGAAATAATCCAATCTCAACTTTATAAAAAAGATATAAAATCATCGAAACAGAAGAAATTACCTTCTATTGCAGAACGAGAAAACCATATCAAACTAGTTTCAAAGGCTATTGATACCATTAAAAATACAGATATAGATAAAATCGTCTGTTCACGTAAAATAAAAGTTAATTATCAAATCCACATTTTTGAAGTCTTTGAAAGATTATGTCAGAACTATCCAGATGCATTTTCATATTGTTGGTATCACCCTAAAATAGGATTATGGCTTGGTGCAACACCAGAACGTTTTATTTACCTTGATAGAAATGTGCTAGAAACTGCTGCTTTAGCAGGTACCATAAATGCTCAAGAACAACCAGAACCCGAATGGACAAGTAAAGAAAGAGAAGAACAACAAATGGTGGTTGATTTCATTATTTCTGCTTTAAAAAAACATTCCAAAGATGTTAAAATTGTAGAGACTCATAACGTAAGAGCTGGAGATTTATGGCATTTAAAATCGGATGTAAAAGCCAAAATTCAACCTGAACATTTATCTAAAATCATTCAGGATTTACATCCTACTTCTGCAGTTTGTGGCTTGCCAAAAGACAAAGCCATGAATTTTATTGAAACCAATGAGCTTTATGAGCGTAGTTACTATTCTGGCTTTTTAGGCCCTATGCACTTTAAACACGCCGTTACACGATCTAAAACTCGAAGGAATCAAGAACAGCAAGCCATAAAAAACATCAAACGCGTTTCAGATTTGTATGTGAATTTAAGATGTATGCAAGTCTTTGATGACTATATTGAACTTTATGTCGGTGGAGGCATCACAATAGATAGTCAACCCGAAGCAGAATACTTGGAAACGCTTGCCAAATCTCAAACCTTGTTAAATGTGCTCTAAGAAAATTTACC
Organism: Mesohalobacter halotolerans; assembly: GCF_006120725.1. Classification (GTDB taxonomy): domain Bacteria; phylum Bacteroidota; class Bacteroidia; order Flavobacteriales; family Flavobacteriaceae; genus Psychroflexus; species Psychroflexus halotolerans. The sequence goes on along the minus strand of NZ_SWMU01000004.1, from coordinate 148,280 downwards.
CAAAGAAATACCATTGACTTTAGAATTGTAAATTTGTATAAAAACATAAAGATTGAAATACAATATATCTTCGATTCCATCAGCACAGACTATCGTAGAATTGTGCCGTAAAGCCAGCATAAAACACATCGTAATCTCTCCCGGTTCTCGTAACGCTCCATTGACTATTAGTTTTGCGACACAGCCTTTTTTTAACACTTACAGTATTGTCGATGAACGCTGTGCGGCTTTTTTTGCTATGGGCATGGCTCAACAACTTCAAGAACCAACAGCCATCGTCTGTACTTCTGGCTCGGCCATGTTAAATTATTTTCCGGCTGTGGCTGAAGCCTTTTACAGCCAAATCCCTCTCGTGGTGATTTCAGCAGATAGACCGGAACATTTGATTGATGTTGGTGATGGTCAGACCATTAAACAGCCTTATGTTTTTACCAATCATGTTGCCTATGAAGCCAATTTAAAAAGTGATAACCGTGAGGATGATAATACGTTGATTCAAGATTTTAATTCAAATCAAATTTTTAATGCTTTACAAACTTGCCATCAAAATCAACTCCCCGTGCATATCAACGCTCCATTTGATGAACCACTATATGATAAAATTGATGCTCAAAATGTGGATTTAAATGCATTTGAGTTTACAAATAAAGACGCCTTTTCTCAGGTTCGTCAAATGCATATAGAAAGCTTCGTTGAACACTGGAATGCATCTGATCGGAAATTAGTTTTAGTTGGTGTTAACCATCCCGACGATATCAAAATTGAAGATTTAGAGTTTTTAACACAAGATAACTCGGTTATCGTCATGACGGAAACCACATCTAATTTAAATCACGAGAGGTTTTTTTATAGCATTGATGGGATGATTGCTCCCATAGAGTTGGATGATAAAAAAGAAAATTTATTTGATAAATTGCAGCCCGAAATTGTATTGACTTTAGGCGGAATGTTAGTGTCTAAAAAACTTAAAGCTTTTTTAAGGCGCTTTAAACCTGAATTTCATTATCATATCAATCCATATAATGCTTATGATACGTTTTTTTCAGATGTGATTCACTTACAGTATGAGGTGAAAGAATTTTTTAACGCAATTAAACCTCAAATCAAAGCTAAAACATCAGATTATTTCACGTATTGGAATACCATAAAGAATAGTCGTGAAATACAAACAGAAAATTATATCAAAAACATACAGTATTCAGACTTTTGGTGTTATGATTTTATTTTTAAAAACCTCCCTAAAGACATTTTATTGCATCTCGGTAACAGCTCATGTGTCCGATATTCCAACTTTTTTGATTTAGATACGCAAACACAAGTTTTTTGTAATCGTGGCACAAGCGGCATAGACGGTTCAACATCTACTGCGATTGGGTCGAGTGTTGTTCAAAACAAATCTGCATATTTAATCTGTGGCGATCTGAGTTTTTTATACGATTCCAACGCCCTTTGGAATGATTACACATCAACCGACTTCAAAATTATTATTATCAATAATCACGGTGGTGGTATTTTTAGGATTTTACCCGGCGATAAACACGATGATTATTTCCATACCTATTTTGAAACCCAACATCAGCATACTGCTAAACATTTGGCAAAGATGTATGGATTTGAATATAATAGAGTTTCCGATAAGGCTGGATTAGAAAATCAATTACCGACATTTATTAAATCTAAAAGCAAATCTATTTTAGAAATCTTTACGCCGACAGAACTCAATGATAAAGTGTTGTTAGATTACTTTGAGGTTTTGAAAAGCTCTAATCGAGAAATTTGATGTTTATCTGACAACTCATCGATATATATGCCAGTTCAACTTTTTTCTTTTAGAGTTTGTTGAATTTCATGTTAGTTTTGAAATAAAAAATGAAAATTGAATACGCTTTTTGTTTATCTTTTAGTTTCATATTGATAATATCACTATTCGCTTGTCAATCTTCAGAAAGCCAACAACCGGTCACATGGGTCAAAGGTGCTCACGTATTTCAAAACGGAAATTGGGAAGAGTCAGATTTTTATATCAGTTCAGATTCTTTGCTATTTTCTAAACAAGGAGTGATTAAAGATACCATCGATGCCACAGGTAAATACATCACACCAGGCTTTGTTGAAGGCCATACGCATAATTTAGATCGCAGTTGGCAACATGACCTTGTCGATAAATATTTATCTGAAGGCATCTTGCTGGTTAGAAATATGACCTCCAAGTCTAAAGGTGTTAAGGCTTTTAGGAAGCATTTGGATACTGTGTCCTCACCTCGTGTGCTTTATTCTAACTGGGGGTTTACCTCGACCTTAGGTCATCCGTTTACCGCCTATGAACCCTATACTTTAGGGTATTATACGATTGAAGAAATGAGAGAAAATCTCGAAAAATCTCACAAAGCCGAAATGATTTATATAACTCCTATGCTTTTGTAGACTCCATTTCTCAACTGAAGACGATTTGGCCTGAATTTTTGAAAACTGACCCGGATTTTGTGAAAATCTATTATTTTAATGAAAAAGGCATTGAAGAAAAAAATCCCGGAGCCCATGGTTTAAAGTATGAAGTAGCCAAAGCTATTATAGATAGTGCTCACGCTTATGATTTAAAAGTGCATGCCCATATTGGTAACGTTCAGGAATTAGAAGGAAACGATGCCGGATTTAGAAAACTCCCGGGAACTGAATTGAAAAACTCCGCAACAGGTGAAGTAGTTTATACTCCTCCGCAAGATTACAAAGATATTGAACGATTAATGGATAATCTGGAAACATTTATAAACAGCCACGATAAAGATGAATTAGACCCATTGGTTAAAATGTCAATTAACCATTATCAATTCGAGAGTATTCATCCCTTTTACGACGGAAATGGGAGAACCGGCAGGATTATTAATATTTTATATCTGATTCAGGAAAAATTACAAGACCTTCCTATTCTGTATTTGAGTAGCTATATCATTAAAAATAAAACGGATTACTACCGTTTACTCCAGAAAGTGAGAGATACCGATTCGTGGGAAGAATGGCTATTGTTTATGATTGATGGAATAGAGAAGACATCGAGAGAAACAATAGACTTGATCTTAAAGATAAGTGAGCTTATGATGAATTATAAACATAAAATAAGAGAGAATTATAAATTCTACAGTCAGGATTTATTGAATAATCTATTCAAACATCCCTATACTAAAATTGAATTTTTAGTCAATGATTTGAATGTTTCTAGGATTACGGCAGCTAATTATTTAAATAAGTTAGCTGATGATGGATTGTTGATTAAGAAAAAACTTGGGACTGGAAATTATTACATCAACGAGCCATTATTTGATTTATTAACCAATAGGTAGAAAAATACACAGCCGGCAAACATAATATATAAAATAACAAGTCTTCACTATTAAAATGCTTAGGTCATTACTTTAATTTAACGCCTTTAATTGATCAGTTTTTATAACGTAAAGATTTCTGTTCGCTATAGTATCAGTTTCTGAAGTTAAGCGGTCGGACACGAAAAACAGATATTTACCATCGGGGGTCACAAATGGACTAGTGTCATTATATTTTGTATTGATCGGCTCGTCTAGAATTTTTGGGGTTGACCAGCTGTTATTTTTGCGATGGGAGATGTAAATATCTTCTTTATCGTAGCGCTCATCACGTCCATAAACCGCAAAAAGCATGTACTCGTGTTGTGGATCTACAAAGGGATTGTTTTCTCCGCTATAATCCGGGAAGAGCATTTTTCGGGCGTCTTGTTTATCTTTAATTTTATCATCACTTATTTTAGCTTTAAAAAAATACATGCCGGAACCTCTTTGGTAGGCCCAATAATAAAACGACCCGTCTTTTGCTAAACTTCCGCGCTTTTCGCTCATTTTAACTGTTGAACTGATTCGTTTTACATCTATCCAATTGGAGGATTGAGATACCACAAAAAAATCATCTGCGGATTTGGGCTCTCCTTTTAAGTTATCTGTTCTATCTGAACTAAAAATCAGTCGTTTACCATCCGGACTCATGCTTACATGGCCTTCTTCAAAATCATCAGTTTCAAATGGAGCCGGTCGCGGTTTAGACCATCCGGAAGAAGTTAAACTGGATATAGCAATACCGGATTCACCATCGCCTTTGTCTGTGGTGTGAAAGAAAATGGTATCGCCTTCAGACGTAAAGGCAAAATTATAGATTTCTGCAGTTGGTCTGGACAACACGTCTTTACCAACAAGGTGTAAAGTATCGGTTTCCGAAATCCAAGAAAAACCTTCAGATTTCCGCTTTTCATCAGACATACAACTGAATAAGATCAACATTAGACCGAGAAAACCAATGTTTAATTTGTTATTAAAATTCATCATCATTGATCTTTTGTTTCTGTCAGTTTTTTGTTCTGATTAATCATAAACATAATTTTGCTCTTGTCATAAAATCTTAACCTACCGGTTTTAGCGACCAGAAAGGCTATTGTTTTTTTATCATAGGACGTTATCACATTGCTCATCGGAATAACCTCCAACATAACAGGGTCTGACCATTTGCCCTCTTTATTTTTGAGTGAAAAATGAATGCCTTCAAAGGTATCATCTGAAACCCCATGCTGGGCAAAAATCATGGTCTTATCATCTAACAATAATGGGGAATAAGCTACGGCATTTTCACGATCCGGATATATCATTTGGGGTTTTTGGTATTCACCGTTTTCAAACTTAGCATACAGCAATCCACCATCAGACCTGTTTTCCCTGTTGTAAGTGTAATAGTAAAAGTCTTGATTATCATCCATAAAATAGTAATACATATTATCCACAAAAAGCCGTTCCGACAAATAATAAGGCGCGCCGATATTCTGTGGACCGTCGTATTTGCGTTTTACGGTATAAAACTCACCGGAAACTTCATCCTGAAAATTATGAATGAGATATTCGCCATCAGAAGAAAATGCCGATCGGTTGGGTCTGCTTGTAGAAAGCGTATCAATGTTTACACTGCCATCAGCTTTATTAATGAGCAACATATACTGGGATTTATCAGAACGATTGTAGGCGGTCGAAATCAAAATATCGCCTTTGGGATGAAAACTGATAGTTGTTGGAACAATTTTTAGTGAATCTAATATGCTATTGATTTCTTCTTGAGCTAAACAGATTTGACTTAATAAACATAGCATCGTAATAAAAATTAGTCTTTTCATCATATCAAATTTTTAAGTGTTTTTTGAACTTCTTCGAGTTTGTAATATTCAGTCCTACGGGTTTGAGCATTGATATAAATAATATCGCCATTCTTATCAAATCCTAAGCTCCAACCATAAGGCCAGTCTTCAATCTTGACGGGTGTTTGCCATTTACCGGCTGTTTTTTGACTGACATAAATACCGTTGACGCTCTGATCATCAACTCCATGTTGCGCCAAAAGCATGGTTTTTTCATCTAAAAGCAATGGTGAAAACGGCACATAATTGGATCTGTTGGGGAGTAATAACTCGGCTTTACCGTAGCGGTCTTCGTCAGTTTTCATGATCCGATAAAGCCCTTTCGGGTCTTTCGCATAGGTGTAGAAATAGACATTCTCGTTTTTATCCACCATAAAGTAAGTTAATGCCTTTAGGCCTGTCATTTTTCTAAAATCTACCGGTTCGCTAAATTGACCATTTTCATATGTTCTCAAGTAGGTTTTTCGCACATCCTGAATGGTATCTGCAAAAGCATACAACAAATGGTCACCATCATTAGACAGCTTTGAAATATTCAAGTAAAATCCATAATCCAAAGTATCTATTTTTGCTTCCTCTTCATTTATCGGAGTAAGTTTAAATAATTGAGGGGTTGTTCCCTTAGAATTTGCAGAAATAAACCATTCTCCGTTTGGATGTTGGCTGATCATTTGAGGAATGATTTGATACTGATCTAAGTAATTGTTGATATTTTGAGCTGGCGCTACTGAATTTACTAATAGCAAGATTTCGGCAAGTAATAATTTTAATTTCATAGTATAATATTTTTTAGTTAATAAAATTCTCGTAATTCTTTAACTGCTGATGTCTTGACCCGATAAATTTCAGTTTGCCCTCTGAACCCGCTATTGAAATAAAAATATTTCCCCTGCGGATCTATTCTGCCACCATAAGTCCAGATAAAATCCCGATTCACCGGTGGGCCAATCATTTCAGGTTCAGACCAGCCGTCCTGGAGTTTTCGACTGATGAACAAACGGTCTGGTAAATCTTTTTTTCGGTTATTTTTATGAAAAATGATAAATCTGTTATCGTAACCCATAAACACGCCGGCTTCAGCTTCTTCAGTATTGATGTTCTTATCAAATTCTTCAACACTGTAGCTCCCATCATCTTTAAGTCTTGCGATATAAATATCTCCTTTTCCAGACTTTTCGATATTTTCTAATTTACCGTAAGTGGTTAAAAGTATATCGCCCTGAGTGGTCATCCACGGAAAAATATCATAGCTGTCGGTATTGATTGAATTGGGTAAAGCTGTTATTTTCCCAACTTTTGTCGGGGTCTCAAGGTCAAGAAAATAGTAATCACCGCCACCCTGATGTGGTAAACTATCTACTAAGGGTTTGCCGTGAGCGATAAGTTTAGACTGATCAGCTGCAATGCCTATTGAATAAAACTCCCAATGCTTACGGTCGTAATTCACTTCTTGCGTTTTCCATAGCTCGCCATCGTTATTGGCTAAATAAATTCGCTTTTTACTCACAAAATATATTTGATCAGCAGAAACAGGTGTTGCCCAGGCATTGGTTTGAAAATCTTTATCAAATTGAAGTGGTAAGAAATCTCTGGAATCAGCAAGTGATTGACGCACCATGGTATCAGTTTGACGCATCGTAGCATCATATTCATTTCTCAAAAACGTGAATTTCCCTTGCCAAATGGAGTCTTCCTTTTTCAATCTCAATTTGTTGGTATACGCATGGAAAAAAGCTGAATCATCAACAACGCTATCCAGTGCGATCGGTGAATCATAAGATTTAAAATCAGATCTTAAATATCCGTAAACCTGTTCATCAGTTCCGGTAATCAGTTCTAGTTCAAAGTTAATCGCAGTCGAATCTGTAGCAAGTTGAAGTTGGTAGGTTCCTTTCCAGTTGTCGTGTTTATCTTTGCTTTTCTCCGCTTTTGTAGAGCATTTTATAAGAGTTAAAAGGCTAAGAAAAATGAGAGTTGCAAACTGTACTTTTATTTCCTTTTTATGTATCATAATTTAAATATTATTGTTGTTCCTGAAGGGTTTTTACAGGCACCGCCCGAACGACTTTTAGAGTAATCAAACTTACTGCCGTGGCTGAAATAAAAATGGTAATCAGTGCCGCCCAAAGGAAGATTAACAGGTTTAAATCTATTCTGTAGGCAAAGCTATTCAGCCACTGCGAAACGCCATAATAAGTGAGTGGCGCAGCAATGATAATGGCAATGATCAATAACCATACATATTCTTTATTAAAACGTTTGATCAATTGTAAATAATTGGCTCCAAGAATTTTTCTTATACCGATTTCCTTTTGTTTTAGTGTTGTCAAATACGTTGTTAACGCAATTAATCCGATCACCGCTACGAAAAATGCCACCACGCTAAATAAAATGCAAATACTGCCTAATCGGCGTTCTTTTTTATATAATTCTTCGATATTTTGAGACAAATAACTGGTGTAAAAAGCTTTGTCTAAATTCAACTTTTTATAAGCCGCTTTGATCTGCGTCATTAGTTGTTCTGTGTTGTCGGTATCGAATCCAATTGCAGCCCAGCGTACATTTTCGGGTTCTTTGTAAGCGGTGATGAACATCGGCGTGATGCGTTCTCGTAAAGAAAACATATTGATATCCCTAAAAAAACCGCCAATTTCAAAGGGAAATCCTACTTCGCCGGTTTCTTCATCGGTATATTCGGGTTCTTCTATGATTCGTCGTCCTAAAAGTTCATTAGCCGTTAGATTAAATTGCTTCATTAATTTCTGTTTTAAGGTCTCGTTGATGATTACGATTGACTTTGGCGCGTTATCCGGATTTTCAATGATGTCCGGGATACTGGTTTCAATCCCCAGCATTTTTACAGATTCATAAGTCAGGTAAACATCGTAGGCGTCATCAAAAACCTCATCGGTTTGGCCGAGCTTATATGTGGTTTGGTTAAACGGACTTCGCCCTAGTGGACTACCGGTGCCCACGCCGGTGACACCAGGAATTTTAAGCACTTCATTTTTAAAGGTATTATAGACATCAGCATCTTCACCAAGGTTAACATAAACCAAAGCATCCCGGTCAAACCCAATGTCGGCGGTTTGAATATAGTCCAATTGTTGGTTGACGTATAGCGTTAAACTACACAAACCAATTAGTAAGGCAAATTGAAAAGTAATGATGGCTTTTCGGGTCGTGACACCACTTCCGCCACTTTTGACGAGATTGCCTTGAAACAATCGGATGATTTTTTTCTTTCCCAAATATAAGGCCGGATAAAGTCCGGAAAGTAATCCGATAATCAACGCTATCCCAAACATATACAACCAGATTTTTCCATCGGATGTCTGTAGATCGACATTCATAAAAGTATTAAACTCCGGGATGAGCAATCTTAAACCCAAATATACTAGCGGAATACTCAGCAAACTCAGTAAGAGCGATTCTGCCAGAAATTGCTTGACGATTTGCGGTTTTTTGGCACCAAAGAGTTTTCGCATGCCGATTTCACGCGTTCGCGAGGCATTCATCGCTATGGAAAGGTTGGTATAATTGGATATGGTCAGCAACAGAATAATACCGGAAATGACCCCAAAAATGTAGAGATAGGTCTTATCACCTGGCGGTTTCAACTCATATAACATATTGGAATTGAGGTGAATATCTCTGATGTTTTGAATGATACTCCCTTTAAACAATTCACTTTGAGACAATGGGGTGTTGATTTTATCCATATTGTCATCAATTTGTTGGGCGATATCCTGTGGGTTTTCATTTTCAGCAATTTTAATATAGCTCCGGCTACCCCAATAATTGATTTTTTTAACGTTCATCGCCATATTAAAATCATAATGCGATGTGCCGGGAATGTTTTCAATTACACCTGTAATCACAAAATCATTGTCATTATACCGGAGAGTTTCCCCAATAATATCGTCTTGAGCCCAATTATCCCCAAAAAACCGTTTGGCTTCGCTTTCCGTTAACACTACCGTATTTAATTGCCGGCTAAATTCATTGGCATTACCCTGAATAAATTTCCAGTTGAAAAACTCAAAAAAGCGAGTTGGAGTATTGGTTTCCAATAGATTTTCTACTGCTAATTCTTTGGCATTCGCGGTGACCAATTCCGGTAAACCAAAGGTGTAAAAATGACAAGCCAACTCTACTCCCTGAATATTTTGCAAGCCATTGATCTGTTTGAGTTGCGTTTCTCGTGGCGCACTGTAGTATCCATCAAAACTGTAAACACTGTATTTTTGTGACCTGAATTCTCGACCTAATCGGTATTTCTGGTCGTTATCTTGATGAAAGGCATCAAAGCTGGTTTCATAATCGATATAAAGTATAGCTAAAAGCGTAAACAATAAGCCTATCACCAAGCTGAGGTAATTGATAGCATTATAAAACTTTTTACGGCTCAAATGACGTAAACTTGTTTTTAGGTAATTAGGTAACAAAATGAAAAGTTTTGATTTTTGAGACGGTATAATGGTTTTTTGGGAAGTCACCTTTTGGTATTCCTGACAAGTGCTTTTTAAACATGGCGAAACGGCCTTTTTGGCTTTTTCAAAAGCCGCTTTTTGATCCAGACCTTGTAATAAGTAATCATCATAACGGTCGTAAAGCGAAGCTATGATCTCATCGGCATAGCCCGGTTCCATCACCTCTTGCGCCAGGAGTTCTTTCCGCCATTCTTCCACTGCATTATCAATATTAAAACTCATATTCATTTGGTCTTTAATGTAAGCGTCGCCAGATCATCCTCATTGTTGTTCCATAAAATGCGCATCACCTGATCGACATTTTTCCATTGTTTTTGTTCTTTTTTTAGGGAAGCCAATCCTTCTTCTGTAATTTGATAATATTTACGTTTTCTGCCATTCTCGCGTTTCACCCATTTGGAACAGATAAGATCATCTTTTTCCATACGGTGTAAAACCGGATACAGCATGGCGTCTGTCCATTGTATTTCACCGTCGGACAAGCGTTCTACTTCTTTGATGATCTGGTAGCCGTAATTTTCTCCATAGGATAAAATGGATAATAACAAGGGTTTGGTAGAGGCAGCGACGAGTTGTTTAGTAATCATGATGTTAAGATTTTATGAGTTCGTTTTCGTGTTCAAGCGTTTGGCCGTCAAATAATTCGATGAGGCGTTCGGCATAATCGGCATCGTGTGCCGAGTGTGTGACCATCACCAGGGTTGTTCCGGATTGATGGAGCTTTTGCAAGATAGCCATAACCGCTTCGCTGTTTTTAGAGTCCAGGTTTCCGGTAGGTTCATCGGCAAGGATCAATTTGGGTTGAGTTACTACGGCACGGGCAATGGCGATACGTTGTTGCTGTCCTCCGGAGAGTTGCTGCGGAAAATGATCGCGTCTGTGCATCATTTCCAAATCTTTGAGCACAGCTTCTACACGCGTTTTTCTCGATTTTTGACTCACGCCAAGATAGAGCAAGGGCAATTCGATATTTTCATAAGCAGTGAGTTCATCGATCAAATTAAAGGATTGAAAGATAAAGCTCACATTGCCTTTCCTAAGTTTGGTGCGTTGGGCTTCGTTGAGTTTGTGAATCGCTTGGCCGTCAAAATAATATTCTCCTTTGGAGCAGACGTCTATCATGCCCAAAATATTGAGCAAGGTCGATTTTCCACTTCCGGAAGGTCCCATGACAGCCACAAATTCGCCTTTTTCAATAGTTAAAGACAAATTGTTGATGGCCGCCGTTTCAAGACGGTCGGTGTAGTGGTATTTGTAAACTTGCTTTAATGCAATGAGGTTTTTATCCATGTTTATTTGAGTTTTAATTGATCGTAATCTTTAAAATTGTCATAGTTTGAAATGATGACTTGTTCACCTGCAGTTAATCCGCTTTTGATTTCGTAATAGGCATTGTTTTGTTGTCCGATTTCTATTGATTGTTTTTCAGCAGTTTTGCCATCGACAACAAAAATCCATTGACCGCCGGTATTGCTGTAAAATCTCCCTTTGGGGATGACCAGGGCTTGTTTGGGCTCGGATAGGTTGAGTTGTATTCTGAGGGTTTGTCCGTTATAGAAATCAGCATCTTTAAGATCTTCAAATGCAAACTGAACCCTAAAATTTCCTTCTTCTACACCCGGGAATTTTTTAATCAATTTCACCTTTAGGTTTTTTCCGGAATTTTGGACGTTTCCAGACAATCCGGTTTGTATATTATTGATGTAGAGTTCATCGATTTCGGCTTCTATTTTAGGCGGATTGATGTTGTAAACAATGCCGATGCGTTGACCTTCATCAACGCGTTCGCCATTGGAAAGGCTAAAATCGCTCAGCTTACCGTCAACAGGCGCAGTAATGCATAGTTTATCGAGAATGTTTTGAACGGCGATAAGGTTTTGGGTCAGCCGGTTTTCTGAGGCGTCGATTTGGTTGATTTGGGTTTCCCTTGCCAGAGAATCGGTTTTGTAAACTTTTATCAAGATGTCTTTCCGTTTTTTGAGATAGGTGTAACGCTTGCTGATTTCCTCATAATCCTGAGCGGCAATAACACCTTTTTTAAAAAGCTGTTTGTTGCGTTCGTAACGTCGTTTCTGAATGTCCAATTGGTAATTGACTTCCTCGATTTGTTGTTTTTGGCTCAAATCGTTTTGGTTGAGAAGAATTTTGGTTTGCCTTTGGGTATTGAGTTGTTCTAAAAGTTGAGACTCACGCTGTAATACTTCAAGTCTTAAGTTGGAGTTGGACAATTGAACAATGGTATCGCCTTGTTGTAATTCATCGCCGGATTTGGCAAAGATTTGCTCGACACTACCGGATTCACTGGCATCTAAATAGGTTTGCCGATTGGGAATGATGCTCCCAGTGATGCTAATGCCTTCCTCAAAGGTGGTTTTAGTTACCGTAGCTATATCAACTTGTTTTGCATTTATGGATATAGATTGTGAACCCGCAGCCGCATAAACCAACCAGCCGAGTCCGGATAATAATACAATGGTAGCTGCAATACTGATTCGTTTTTTCCAGTTATTTTTGGGTTTGACCACTTGATCCATATACCTAATATTGTTAGGCAAATATATACATAATGTTGTTATGTAAGTTTGCTTGTCTTTTTTTTAACAATATTTATTGAATTTTAAAGGGAATAATATTGGAAAGCACTTTGCTATTTTGATTTTATGATATAAAAAAACACCTCAATTGAGGTGTTTTAGAATTCAGTTATGTATTGTAAGCCTTAGAATTTCAACATAATATCTAAAGTAAATTCATCATAAATGGTCTTGTCGCCTAGGTCGTCAAAAAATGAACCGGAACCGTATCGGATATCGTATTTGGTTCTGTCAATGACCAATGTTGTTTTAGCCGTATTTTTAGACATTTTCAAATCAAATGCGATAGGATTGGTTTTTCCCTTGATCGTTAAATCACCTGATACACCGTAAACTCCATTAGACTTTTCAGCGGCTGTTTTGATGGTAAACTTAGCTGTTGGATATTTTTTAACTCCAAAAAAATCATCTGAATTAAGGTGGCCTTCTAATTTTTTCTTAGAATCACCTTCAAGATCTGTAACAGTAATTGAAGTCATATCAGCAGTAAATTCACCACCAACCAATTTACCGTCTTTCATTTCAAAATAGCCTTCATTTAGATTGATTGTGCCTTCATGTGAACCGGTCAGTTTTTCACCAGTCCAAGTAATTTTGGAGTTTTGGACATCTACTTTTTTCTTTTCAAAACTAGTTGAAAAAGCAACCAAGGTCAAGGCGATAATGCCTGCTAAAATTCCTTTTGTAAAATTTGTTTTCGTTTTCATAGTTTAATTTAATTTAAGGGTTATAGTTAAGTTCTTAGAGTATTTAATAAATGATTGATATTTTCTAATGCTTCAATATTCAAATGCTGTGTCAATTCTTTTTCTTTTTGCTCAACTGCCGTATTGACTTGTTCTAAAAACGTTTTACCGTAAGCGGTAATCACGATTTCAACCTTGCGGCGGTTGTGTTCACAAACAGTTCTACTTACCAAATCTTTATCGATGAGTTTATCGACCAATCTTGTGGTATTGCTCATTTTACTCACCATCCGATTTTGAATATTGGTTAAACTTGCCGGTTTGTCATTTCTTCCCTTCAATATACGCAATACATTAAATTGTTGAATACTGATGTCAAAAGGTTTTAAAACCTGATTGATTTCTTCATTGATATAATTACTTGTATAAATAATATTGATGAGCGCTTTTTTATGCTCAGAAATGTTATCTGTTTTTATATGCGTTTCAATATCCATGTCAATACAAAAATTGTAGATACAAATGTATTGGAATTTAAACAGTCTAGATGATAAGAAAACGTTAAAATATCAAATTAAAAAACCCTTGCTGATTGGGCAAGGGTTATGGTAATCTAAAATACGATGTTTCTATTATATATCTTCAAAATCGACATCTGTATATTTTTCAGCTTTTGGCTTTGATGCTTCACTACCATTAGACTCTGACTTTTCAGAACTTGGGTCAAAGTTAGGTTGGTGTCTTTCACTGATCACTTCTTCTCCTTTTTCATCAATGATAAAAGAAGTAGCTTCTTCTAATGCAGTTTTAAAATCTTCAAAATCTTCTTTGTAGAGATAGATTTTGTGTTTTCTGTAAAAATAAGACCCGTCATCGTTTGTAAATTTTTTACTCTCTGTAATGGTCAAATAATAATCTCCGGCTTTGGTTTCCCTTACATCAAAAAAATAAGTTCGTCTTCCAGCTCTAATGACGCGTTCAAAAATGTCTTCATTTTTTCTGTCACCCTTGTCACTCATAATCTTTAGAATTTTTGGTTATTGGTTTTGAGGTCAAAAATCTTAAAAAATTTAACACAATACAAACAAATCCTAGTTTTCTTTTGCTTTGAGTTGCTTTTCGTACAGCGATTTATAGTAACCCTCTTGATTGACAAGCTGTTGGTGATTGCCTTGCTGAATAATTTTTCCTTTTTCTAGGACGATAATATCATCGGCATTTCTGGCTGAGGAAACGCGATGGCTCACTATAATAGCAGTTTTATTTTTTGAAATGGTATTAAATTTATGCATAATGGCTTCTTCTGTTTCGGTATCCACAGCTGACAAGCAGTCGTCAAATAAGACAATTTGCGGTGATTTAATGATTGCTCTTGCGATAGATACACGTTGTTTTTGTCCACCTGAGAGTGTGATACCGCGTTCGCCAAGTACTGTATCATAGCCTTTGCTAAAGTTGATAATGTTATCATGTACTTCGGCGCTTTTAGCCGCTTCTATTATTTCTTCTTCTGTAGCATCAGCTTTACCAAATTTAATATTTTCTTTGATGGACTCGCTAAATAAAAAAGCATCTTGTGGCACGTACCCTATTGCACTTCTTAATTTATTTAAATCTAAGTTTTCAATGGGAATACCATCAATTGTAATTTCCCCTTTCGAGACATCATATAATCGTCCTATAAGTTCTAAAATGGTTGATTTTCCCGAACCGGTATTGCCTAAAATAACTAGTCGATGTCCTGATTTGACTTCAAAACTTATGTTTTTAAGCGCTGTAATATTGGTATCTTCATAGGTAAAACTGACATTATCAAACTTTATATGGCCTTCAATATCTTTTTTGATAGGATTGTTACTATTACTTATGTCTGGCTTTTGTTTTAAAAAGTGGTTTATTCGTTTTTGAGACGCTTCGGCGCGTTGCACCATAGTTGTAATAAACCCAACTGATGCCACAGGCCAAGTTAACATGTTGACATAAATAATAAATTCTACTATAACGCCAACATCTGCTATTTCACCGTTGAAATACTGTAAGCTGCCTACATAAATTACAATGATGTTACTTAAACCTATGAGTAAAATCATCAATGGGAAAAACAAGGCTTGAACTTTGACCAAATCTATATTCTTGTGTTTACTTTCATTTGATAAATCCACAAAATTGGCATTGACACTGGCCATCATTCCGTAGGATTTAATTACACTAATTCCACTAAAAGCTTCTTGAGTAAAGGTATTGAGTTTTGATAAAAACTCTTGAACGACATTACTTTTTTGGTTGACTGCAACACTCAACTTATAAATCGCAAATGATAAAATAGGAAAGGGTAGAAGCGTATACAACGTTAGTGTAGGTGCTTTTATAAACATGTAGCTTATCAATACGACAAAAAGCGTGAGTGTAGTAACGCTATACATTAAAGCAGGTCCGACGTACATTCGCGATTTTGAGACATCGTCGCTGATTCTATTCATTAAATCACCTGTTCGGTTTTTCTTGTAAAAATTTAAGGACAAGTTTTCATATTGCTGAAAGACTTCATTTTTTAAGTCAAATTCTATGTATCTTGAGGCCACGATAAAAGTCTGACGCATCAAAAAGGTCAAAATGGCTGAAGCCAAGGCTGCACCAACAATCAAACCAATGTTAATCATCAATTCTTCTCTTAATTCAGCATTGCTATAGGTCTCGCTATTAAGATATTTTTCAATTGCTGCTGTAGAGTCTCCAATCAATTGCGGTGGAAATAAGGAAAATATTCGGGCACCGATAGTAATAAAAACACCTAAAAGCAATCTGCCACGGTATTTATAAAGGTATTTATTGAGATAAAATAATGATTTCATGACCGAGCGCAAATTTACATTTTAAATTTAGTTCCTTCCTCATAATAACAGAAGTTTAAGGGACATTAAGTCAAAAAGAAAATTTATATTAATATCGGATATATCAAAATATTTGTATTACCGATAATAAATATATATATTTGTGGTATGTGGAATATAGATTTGACCTATAGAGAAAAGCTACAAGCCACTTACGACAGGCTTTACGAAAAAAAGAAGCTTTTGCACGACGCAAGACCGCTTCCACAGATTGCTTTGCAAAAAATAAAAGAGGCTTTATCGGTAGAGTGGACTTACTATTCTAATCACATAGAAGGAAATACACTTACACTTCGCGAAACTCAAATGGTTTTGCAAGAAGGCGTTACTATAAAAGGTAAATCGCTTAGAGAACATTTTGAAGTCAAAAATCATGAAATAGCTCTGCAGTATTTGTATAAACTTGTCAGTAAAGATTATCAGCTTAAAGCTGGAGATATCTTAGACATTCATCGCTATGTTTTAAGAAGCATAGAAGATGACTATGCTGGAAGACTTCGTAATGCTGGTGTGCGTATTTCTGGGACTAACTTTATGCCACCAAATGCGCTTAAAGTGCCAGATTTACTAGATGAACTTATTACTTTTGTCATAGAAAATCCCCTTCAGCTCAATGATATTGAGTTGGCAACTGTTTTTCATCATAAGTTTGTGTGGATTCATCCTTTTTTTGATGGTAATGGCCGAACGGTTCGCTTAGTTATGAATTTACTTTTGCTTAAGGTTGGGTTTACGCCAGCCATAATTCTTACTAATGACCGCAAAAAGTATTACACAGCGCTCAATTCGGCCAATAACGGTAATTATTACAAACTCAGTTTGCTGATGGCTCAAGCTTTAGAGCGCACGATGAATATTTATATCAGTTCACTTCCAGATAATGATTTGAATTTTAGAAAAATTTCAAATCTCGTTCAAGAAGAAAGATTGCCTTATGGTCAGGAATATCTTAGCCTCTTAGCAAGACAAGGAAAAATTGACGCTCATAAAGAAGGTCGAAACTGGTTGACTACAAAAAAGGCTATTGAAGAATATCGCGCTAAACGTAAGCGAAAACGATGAGAATGATTAATTAATCCGCCAATACAATTATTAATGTTATTTGAGTATTTATGGCTTTATCCAAATTTAATTTTAAAAACTTTTTAAGTTTAATTATACTTTGCTCAGCCTAAAGTTTAAAACCCTTTAAGTAGATTTGCAGATTGTATTTTAAAACCAAACACTATTGAAAGCTGAAGAAGCCATTGAGGTTTTAGGCGCAAGAGCTCATAACCTGAAAAATATTGACGTTAAAATTCCACGAAATCAGCTTGTGGTGATCACAGGTTTATCGGGTTCGGGCAAATCTTCATTAGCTTTTGATACGATTTACGCTGAAGGTCAACGTCGATATATTGAAACCTTTTCAGCCTATGCCAGACAATTTCTAGGTAATTTAGAGCGTCCAGATGTTGATAAAATTGATGGTCTATCACCTGTGATAGCCATCGAACAAAAAACCACGAGTCGCAGTCCACGAAGCACAGTTGGTACTATTACTGAGGTCTATGATTTTTTACGTTTGCTTTTTGCCCGAGTTGGCACAGCTTACAGTTATAAAACAGGCGAAAAAATGGTCAGTTACACTGATGACCAGATTTTAGATAAAATATTAAGAGATTTTGAAGGAAAATCCATTAATATTCTCGCCCCTAAAATTCGCTCTCGAAAAGGCCATTACCGAGAACTGTTTGAACAAATCGCCAAGCAAGGTTTTGTAAAAGTCAGAATTGATGGGGAAATCAAAGACCTCGTGAAAGGTTTGAAAGTTGACCGTTATAAAACCCATGATATTGAAATTGTTGTTGATCGCTTAAAAGTTGAAGATAAGCCATCAATCAAAAAGCGATTGTCAGACAGCATCAAAACGGCCATGAAATTAGGTCAAAACACTTTGATGGTTTTAGTTAAAGACCAAAACAAACCTGTATTTTTTAGTCGAGAGTTGATGTGTCCTACAACTGGAATTGCATATCCTAATCCTGAACCCAATACGTTTTCATTTAATTCGCCTAAAGGCGCCTGTCCCGATTGTAATGGATTAGGACAAAAATATGTCGTAAACCCAGAAAAAATTATTCCCGACGATAGTTTATCCATCAACAAAGGTGGAATTGAACCTCATGGTAAAGCTAAAAATAATTGGGTGTTTAAGCAACTTAAAGAAATAGCCTTACATTTTGATTTTAAGCTGTCTGATCCTATAAACAAAATCCCAAAAGATGCACTAAATGTTATTTTGAACGGTGGTAAAGCCACTTTTAAGCATTATAATGAAACCATGAAAATGGATATTGAACATCGTTATGATTTTGAAGGTGTGGCAACATTTATTGAAAACACTTATAATGGTAGGCAAACTTCAACTTCATTAAAACGTTGGGCAAAAAAATACATGGATCATATTTTATGTCCATCATGTGAAGGCAGTCGATTGAAAAAAATGGCATTACATTATAAAATCAATAATCATAATATTTCAGATTATGTTGACAAGGATATTTTAGAGCTGTTTGAAATTATTAAACATTTACCAAAAAAACTTTCAAAGTCCGAACTTAAAATAGGAGAGGAGATCATCAAGGAAATTAAAACACGATTACAATTTTTAATTGATGTGGGGTTGACTTATCTCAATCTCAACCGCGGGTCAAAGACTTTGTCTGGCGGCGAAGCCCAACGAATACGTATTGCCACACAAATTGGTTCTCAGTTGGTTGGCGTGTTGTATATTTTAGACGAACCCAGTATTGGGTTACATCAGCGTGATAACGAAAAGCTTATCAATTCCTTAAAATATTTGAGAGATATTGGCAACTCGATTATTGTTGTAGAGCACGACAAGGATATGATGCTCAATGCAGATCACATCATTGATATTGGTCCTTTTGCTGGCAAAGATGGCGGTGAAATTATCAGTCAAGGTTCACCTAAACAAGTTTTAAAACACCAGACTGAAACGGCACAATACCTCAATGGACAAAAAGAAATTGAAGTTCCCAAGAAACGTCGAAAAGGTAATGGTAAACACTTACATTTGGTTGGCGCGACAGGACATAATCTAAAAAACGTCAGCATTAAAATTCCGCTCGGGCAATTAATTCTTGTCACTGGCGTCTCAGGAAGTGGTAAATCGACTTTGATTAACGAAACACTTTATCCCATTTTGAATAACCATTACTTTAATGGTGTCAAAGAACCTTTACCGTATAAAAGTGTTCGTGGTTTAAAACATTTAGATAAAGTTATAGACATCAATCAAAAACCCATTGGGAGGACACCTCGATCCAATCCGGCCACCTATACAGGGGTTTTTGATGAAATACGAAAATTATTTTCAAAAACTCCAGAAGCGCAAATCAGAGGCTACAAACCCGGTCGATTTAGTTTTAACGTCAAAGGCGGACGGTGTGAAACCTGCCGCGGTGCAGGATTAAAGGTAATTGAAATGAATTTCTTACCTGATGTTTATGTTGAATGTGAAACTTGCTACGGAAAGCGTTTTAATAGAGAAACCCTTGAAATTCGTTATAAAGGTCAATCCATCAGTGATGTTTTGCAAATGACCATAGACGAGGCAACAGCATTTTTTGAACCCATTCCCAAAATTTATCGCAAACTCAAAACAATTAAAGATGTGGGTTTAGGTTATATTACTTTAGGACAACAAAGCACAACGCTTTCCGGAGGCGAAGCACAGCGAATTAAATTAGCCACAGAATTATCTAAAATTGCTACGGGAAATACGTTTTATATTCTTGATGAACCAACAACAGGTCTGCATTTTGAAGATATTCGAGTGTTGATGAATGTATTGAATAAACTGGTTGACAAAGGCAATACCGTTCTGATTATAGAACACAATATGGATGTCATCAAAATGGCTGATTATATTTTTGACATCGGTTATGAAGGTGGTCAAGCTGGTGGACAACTCGTTGCTAAGGGTACACCTGAACAAATCATAAAAGACAAGAAGTCTTATACAGCAAAGTATCTCAAAAAAGAATTAAATTAGCAGTCTTTTTGAAATATGATGATATGGTAAATAAACATTTTAAGAATTGGAACGAAATTAAAACCAATGACAGCTGGGCGCTATTTAAAATCATGAGCGAGTTTGTTTATGGTTACGAACGCATGTCTGAAATTGGCCCATGTGTGTCTATTTTTGGTTCAGCACGGATGAAACCTGAAAACCCGTATTATGAATTGGCTGTAAAAGTTGCTGAAAAAATTGTTGAACAAGGTTACGGTATAATTTCTGGCGGCGGTCCAGGTATTATGGAAGCGGCCAATAAGGGAGCACATCAAGGTGGTGGAACTTCAGTAGGTCTAAATATAGAATTACCTTTTGAGCAACACGACAACCCTTATATTGATAAGGATAAAAATTTAGAATTTGATTACTTTTTTGTGCGTAAAGTCATGTTTGTAAAATATTCACAGGGTTTTGTGGTCATGCCAGGTGGTTTTGGTACTTTAGATGAATTGTTTGAATCTATTACTTTGATACAAACCAATAAAATTGATAAATTTCCCATCATTTTAGTCGGTAAAGATTTTTGGTCTGGTTTGATTGATTGGATAAAATTGGTGATGGTCAATACCTATGAAACGGTTAGTGAAAGTGATTTAGATTTAATTCATCTTGTAGACCATGAAGATGAAGTGACCGATATTCTAGACAAGTTTTATAACAAATACGACCTTAGCCCCAATTTTTAAATTATTGACTGATGCGATGTTCGATTTATGCCGGTATATTCATGCTGTGGAGTTTGGCGGTTTGGTCTCAAGGCTCCGCTACAATTATGTTTTATAATCTTTTGGAATTTCCAGAAGCACCGCCAAGTAATAGAGAATTAATTTTAAAAGATATTATAGATGCGGTTAACCCTGATATTTTTATGGTCGCTGAATTGCAAAATCAAGTTGGTGCGGATTTAATTCTCAACCAAGCTTTAAACGATGCACAACCTATTTACGCAGCTGTACCTTTTGTTTTAAACACTTCTGGTAATGGGACTTCACTCAACCAATTGTTATTTTACAATACAGATAAATTTAGTTTAGAACTTACTGATATTATTCAAACTTCTTTGAGAGATATCAATCGCTATCAACTCAAAGCCATAACAACTCAATCTGATATCAATCCTATTATTATTGAATTTTTTGTAGCTCATTTTAAGGCTAGTCAAGGTATGACAAATGAGCAAATTCGATTTAATATGGCACAAAATTTCACCAATTATATCAATGCAAATCTCAGTTTGACTGCTAATGTGATTTTTGCTGGAGACTTTAACTTTTACAATGCCAATGAAAGCGGATTTCAACAGTTGTTTATAGGAAACACCAATATCCCTATGAACGACCCAATTAATCAATTAGGCGATTGGCATACCAATTTTGCGTTTTCAAATGTGCATACTCAAAGCACTAGAGAAAGTAACAATAGCTTTAATGATTTTGGTGCCGGTGGTGGTCTGGATGATCGTTTTGATTTTATATTTACTTCAGCAAACCTATTAGACCCAAATCATGAAGTGTATTATGAAAGTGGGTCTTATCAAGCGTTGGGAAATAATGGCAATTGTTTTAATGAAGACATAAGCGATACGTCATGTTCGGGAAGTTTTTCTCAAAACATCAGAAATTTACTCTGGAATATGAGCGATCATTTACCTGTTGTTATGGATCTGGAATTGAATCAAAATTTTTTAAATATTCAGGATTCTTCAGTTCAAAAAATACTTGAATTTTCTGAGGGAAATATTGTCGATAGTCAATTGATTGTTGAAGTTTCTGAAATTTACCTTTCTGATATCAAAAAGCTCAATATCTATAACACTTTAGGGCAACAAATAAAAACGATAGACGTTTTGAATTCAACAATACATATTCCTGTTGAGGATCTACCTAACGGTATTTTTATGCTAAAGGCCAACCGAGGAAAAGCTTTAAAATTTGTAGTATCGCATTGAAAACTTTTAAACTTTCATACCTCTTATTTTGGATCACTTCTCTTGTATTTTCACAACATGAAATGCAAGTTGAAGCAACTTTATTAGATGACAGCAAAACATTGTCGATACAGCAGCAAATTAATTTTAAAAACGAAACAGGTAAGCCGCTAGAATATATTTATTTATACGACTGGATCAATGCCTTTTCTGATAAAAAAAGTGCTTTGGGACAGTGCTTTTCTGAAGAGTTTGTGAGAAAATTTCACTTTGCCGGGAAAGATGAACGCGGCGGTACAACTATAAAAAATCTAAAGCACAATGGACAAGAGCTCTTTTGGAAAAGACCTGTTAACTATCCGGATGTTATTCAAATAAAGCTAGACCAAGCTTTAGCAGATGGACATACTTTTACTTTCGAGATAAATTATCTTATCAAAGCTCCTGATGCTAAGTTTACAAACTTTGGATT
Organism: Mesohalobacter halotolerans; assembly: GCF_006120725.1. Classification (GTDB taxonomy): domain Bacteria; phylum Bacteroidota; class Bacteroidia; order Flavobacteriales; family Flavobacteriaceae; genus Psychroflexus; species Psychroflexus halotolerans. Next base: position 125,933 of record NZ_SWMU01000004.1, on the reverse strand, counting down.
TGAAGAAAATCAGCTCAAACTTAAATATTGGCTACTAAAACCAGCATTTTACAAAAATCGATGGTTTATTTATTCTCACAGAAGACTCTTTGATATGCCACAGCAGGTTTTTGATATAAAATTAAAATTTAATCTGCCCTCTGGTTACGACTTGACAACTTCTTTCAAAGGTGAAACTGTCCGGGAAATTGGCAATCAAAAAATTTATGATTTTCCCAATCAAAGTACAGTTGATACAGATATCTACATTCAACGAAAGCAAAACTTTGATATTATTAAGACAGACTTCTCGACCTTAGTTACCAATATTGAATCAGATGACCTTCAAGCTGAAATCAAATCGATTATTGCTCATCGAATTTTAGAGTATTTAGATCAAAACTTAGGATTTTATCCATTTGAAAATATATTGGTTTCAGAGGAAGATTACCAAACCGCACCTGTATATGGTTTAAACCAACTCCCTGCTTTTATACGTCCATTTCCAGATGGATTTCAGTACGATATCAAATTGATTAAAGCCCTAACAGCAAAATACTTAAAAAATACTATCCTCATAAACACCCGACAGGACAAATGGATGCTTGACGCTATTCAGATCAGTTTAATAATCGATTATGTCAACACGTATTATCCTAAAATGAAATTGCTTGGAAAGCTGAGTGACTTTTATGTGATTAAGTGGTTTCATGTAGCAGACTTGGATTTTAACGATCAGTATGATTTTTTATATAAAAATGTGACTAGAAATAATCTACAACAATCCTTAAACACACCCCAAGATTCATTAATTAAATTTAATCAGAAAATTGCAAATCCTTATCAAGCTGGTCTTGGTATGAATTTTTTAAAACACTATACATCCAGAGAATCAGTCTCAAAAGGCATTCAACTTTTTTATAAACATCATAAACTTCAGTTTTCTGAAGTGAAGGACTTTAAAAAATATCTTAGTCAAACCACTGAAAAGAATATCGATTGGTTTTTTGAAGATTACACAAATTTAAAAAGTCCTATAGATTTTAAAATCAAGTCACTCAAACGAGAAAAAGACTCTTTAAAAATCAAAATTATTAACAGAAACAAAACTAAAGTTCCCGTGTCTTTGTTTTGGTTAAAAGATAAAAAGGTTATAGACAAAATGTGGATTGAACCCTTTGATAGTATCATAGCAGTAAAAGTGGCTAGAAAATCTGCTCAAAGAGTAGGTTTAAATCATGATGCAGTAATACCGGAGGTCAACAAACGAAATAACTATAAAGGCGTTACAAAACTATTTAACAAGCCTATACAGGTCAGGCTTTTAGAAGATGTAGAAGATCCAAAATACAATCAACTTTTTGTCATGCCTGAATTTTCTTACAATCTCTACGATGGTATTTCTATTGGACCAAAACTTTATAACGGCACCTTTCTACCAAGACAATTTGATTATAAACTATCACCCAAATATGGATTTAATAGTGGTGCATTAGTAGGTTCAGCTTCAATAAACTATACGTCTTGGCAATACAACAAAGATTTATTTGGCGTAAAAATGGGGATTAATGGATCTCGGTTTTCTTACAATTTTGACTTATTTTTTGAACGCTATTCTGGTTTTTTGACTTTAATGTATCGCAACAACAAAGATCGTAGAAGTAATAAGCGACAATTTTTAACCTTGCGTACGGTCAACGTGCGCCGTGATAGAGATATTACAAATACAGTAGACGATCCCGACTACAATGTGTTTAATGCGAGATATACGTATCAAAACAAAAATTTGGATCGCTTTTTTGTGGCTTCAATCGATTATGAAATTGCACAAAAATTTAGTAAAATATTTGCTACAGCTACTTTTAGGAGACTTTATGAAAACAATAGGCAAATTAATGTTCGTCTGTTTTTAGGGACATTTTTATTTAATGATACACGAGACTCTGACTTTTTTAGTTTCGCTTTAGACAGACCTTCAGACTATATGTTTGACTTAAATTATTATGGACGAAGTGAAGAAAGTGGGTTGTTTAGTCAACAATTTATTATGGCAGAAGGTGGTTTTAAGTCTCAACTCGAGCCTGATTTTGCCAATGAATGGCTTGCCACCTTTAATACAAGTACAACGATATGGAATTGGATCTTTGCCTATGCTGATGCCGGTCTTGTTGGCAATAAATACAATTCACCAAAGTTTTTGTATGATTCCGGAATTCGTTTAAATCTAGTAGAAGACTATTTCGAATTGTATTTTCCAGTTTATTCAAATAAAGGTTGGGAGTTTAATGAGCCTAATTACGATGAAAATATTCGTTTTATTGTGTCTCTAGATTTTCAAACCCTCTTTAGACTCTTTACCAGACGATGGTATTAAATTTTTAAAAGCAGTATTTAAGATTCTAATCCTAGGGGAGAATTACTTTATCTATGGCATGTATCACACCATTACCAGCTTGTATATTTGTGATAATGACATTAGCCATTCTATTGTTTTGATCGGTTATTGTTAAGGTAGAAGCATCCAAATCTATTGAACTACCAAGCGTTGATAGCGTTTCAGTATTCATGTCTTCTTCTCTTAAATTGGAATTATCTAATATATGAGTATTTAAGGTTGAAGTCAATACGGCTGTATCTATATCATCTATAGCCTCTAATTCGAGTTCTGCTAAAAGATCATCAAAAGCTGTATTTGTTGGAGCAAAAACAGTGAACGGCGCTTGACCATCAAAGTCGTTGAGTAGATTTAAAAAATCAGGTTGATCATCTCTACTCAAAGCTGATTGTAAATTTGAAAATCTAGGATCAGCTGAAACAAATGTCGTGAGGTCAGGTATAGGAATTACAGCATCAACAACATGCACAACGCCATTTGAAGCTTCCAGATCTGATATGGTAACATTAGATATTCCGTTTACAACAATGCCGCCATCGACATTTACATAACTATTTATAGTATTTTCATTACCAGATACTGTTTCTGTCGCATTGGTTAGAATATAAGAATTATTAAAATCAGTAGATTCAGCATTGCCGGTAAGTACATGATTCAGTAATAATTGGGTCAGTTCATCGCTGTTAAAGTTTGCCAAATCAATTTGGTTAAACGCCTCATCATGAGGTGCGAAAACAGTAAAAGTCCCATTGTCAAGGGTTTGATCTAGTCCTGTATCGATTAATAATTGTTCTAAGGTGTTGTGGTTTTCACTATCTGCAATGATATCGAAGGTTGTAAGATTTGTATCTATAATTTGACCAGCTTCATCGTCTGCACATGATATTGTGATAAAAAAGAATAGAAGACCTATTAAGCTTGATTTTAAAAAATCCATTAGAAATAATTTTATGTTTTGACAAATGTAATTTACAATTGTGAAAACTTTAATAGAAAACCGATATAAAGTTAAACATTGTTAATTCCTGTAACTTTTGCTGTTTTAATACGTTTGATATATAAGTGATTGCATTTATTTGAATTAGCCTTTTTATAAATACAATATTTTAAATAGAAATCCTTTGAAGAAATATTTCAAAGGATTTTTTTTACCATTTAATAATCGCACTTGCCCATGTAAAACCACTACCAAATGCTGCCAACACCACTGTATCATTTTTTTGTACTTTATTATTTTCCCATGCTTCGGTAAGTGCAATAGGTATAGATGCTGCGGTAGTGTTGCCGTATTTTTGTATATTGTTGTGCACCTGGTCATTACTTAACTTAAATTTTTTCTGAATAAATTGAGCGATTCTCAAATTGGCTTGATGCGGTATAAACATGTCAATGTCTTCTAGTGATAAATCGTTGTGAGCCAATCCTTCATGAATGACTTCAGAAAATCTCACCACTGCATTTTTAAAAACCAACTGACCATTCATATATGGATAATAAGGGATATTGTCTTGTGGATTATCTTTAATAATTTCCGGCACCCAGTATTTTGTACTTGGCCCTATGAGTGATAATTCTTCAGCAAATTTACCCTCAGAATGAAGATGTGTTGATAGAATGCCCGTATGTTTATCTTTACTTCTTGACAATACAGCAGCACCGGCTCCATCGCCAAAAAGGACTGAAACATTACGACCACGAGTAGTCATATCAAGTCCACCGCTGTGATTTTCGCTACCAATGACAAGTATATTTTCATACATTCCTGTTTTGATGTATTGATCTGCGACAGACAGCGCATATACGAATCCACTACATTGATTTCTTACATCCAATGCCGGACAAGTTGAAATATTCAACATATCTTGAATCTGAACACCACATCCCGGAAAATAATAATCCGGGCTTAAGGTTGCAAACACAATTAAATCAATGTCATTTTTATCAATATTAGCGCGCTCTAAAGCTACTTGAGCAGCTTTAAAACCCATGACAGCAGTGGTGTCTTCGCTACCTTTTTTGATATGTCTTCGTTCTTTAATGCCGGTACGTTCTTGAATCCACTCATCGCTGGTCTCCATTATTTGAGCAAGATCGTCATTTGTGACAACATTTTCAGGAACGTATTTACCTAAACCAGATATTTGTGATCGATACATATTTTATATATTAAATATGCAATGTAAGTATAATTCACTTTTTAAAATCTGTTAAAATTCAATATTAATTATGCGCGCATAATAAATTTTTAAAATCTTTTATGGTTTAAAATTGTGATTTTTGCAATTGGATTACTAAAACTATATTTCAATTGAAGGATAAATTTTTCAAGCTATCATTTCATTATATTTGCCTTATATATTCAAAACATGAGTTTTTTTAAATTTTTACTGAGCAAGACATTTTTTAAAAATCTAATCATAGCTGTATTTGTAAGTTTTGCAATAATTGTAGGCTTATTTTATTGGCTAAATTATTATACCAATCACAATGATTATATTGAAGTCCCAGATCTCAGTAAGTTAGAAATGGATATAGTAGAAAAAAAATTAGACCAAATGGGCTTAAGGTATGTCATAATGGACTCAACCGCATACAATCCAGAATACCCTTCATTTTCAGTTGTTGATCAAAACCCAAAACCAGGTCAATCTGTCAAAGAAAACAGAAAGATTTACTTAACGATTAATCCTAAAGATTTCGCTTTTGTGAATATACCGGATAACATTATTGGCAATACCAAAAGACAAGTCTTACCGACTTTACAATCATTGGGTTTTAAAATAGGAAAGATTTCAACAAAACCAGATATTGCTAGAGATGTCGTATTAGAGCTGAAACAAGATGATAAAGTCTTAAAACCAGGCGACAAACTTAAAAAAACTAGTGTTATAGATATTGTAGTTGGTGACGGTAGCTTAAACTATTTAGAATCCAATTCATCAAAATCTTCTAAAGATGAAGAATAGTCAGAACGACAACAGCGAGGATTTTTTTGAACACTATCATTTTACAGCATCAAAAGGACAAGAACCACTTCGTGTCGATAAATTTTTGATGAATTTTATAGAAAATGCTTCAAGGAATAAAATTCAAAAAGCGGCAAAATCAGGTAATATATTTGTTAATGCACAGCCCGTAAAGCCAAATCATAAAGTAAAAGGCGGTGATGAAGTTAAAGTTTTGATGTCTTATCCACCTTATGAAAATCTGTTGGAGCCTGAAAATATCCCGATTGATATTGTCTACGAAGACGATGACCTACTGGTGGTCAACAAAGAAGCTGGGATGGTTGTTCATCCAGGACACGGCAACTATTCGGGTACTTTAATTAATGCCTTAGTCTATCATTTTGAAAATTTACCAAACAATAGTTCAAATCGACCGGGTTTGGTTCATAGAATTGATAAAGAAACCAGCGGTCTTCTGGTAGTGGCCAAAACTGAAGAAGCGATGACGCATCTCAGTAATCAGTTTTTTCACAAAACGAGTCAACGTGAATATGTTGCCTTAGTTTGGGGTGATGTTAAAGACAACGACGGTGTAATAGAAGGCAATATTGGCAGGCATCCTAAAAACAGATTGCAAAATACTGTTTACGAAGGCGATAAAGCTGAATATGGGAAACCTGCAGTAACACATTATAAAGTCCTTGAACGTTTAGGTTATGTGACTTTAGTGTCTTGCAAACTCGAAACGGGTCGTACCCATCAAATTCGCGTTCATATGAAACATATCGGGCACACTTTATTTAATGATTCACGTTATGGCGGTGATAGAATTTTAAAAGGTACCAGCTTTAGTAAATACAAACAATTTGTAGAAAATTGCTTTAAAGTTTTATCTCGCCAAGCCCTTCATGCTAAAACTTTAGGATTTGAACATCCTAAAACAGGGAAGCAACTGTCGTTTAGTTCTGAATTACCAAAAGATATGTATGACTGTGTTGATAAATGGCGCAATTATGCAAAACACGCCAAATATTAATTACAGTTCACATCATAAGCAATCCCTATTCAGAATCTTAATTTTCTATATCATATAGTCGTTTTGAAGCTATTTTTCTATTAAATTTACATGAAAAAATTAAAATGAAAATTCTATTATCACCGGCTAAATCTTTGAATTTAGATCAAAAGTTACCAACCAAAAACTATACAACACCACAATTTTTAGATAAAACCGAAAAACTTCACAAGGTTTTAAAACAATCTTCCAAAAATGAGTTGAAAGACTTGATGTCAATCAGTGATAAATTAGCTAAACTGAATCACAATAGATTTCAAGACTTCTCCATAGATCACCAGCCTCAAAATTCCAGACCAGCTATTTACACATTTGACGGTGATGTTTATGATGGTATTCAGGCTTACGATCTTGCTCAAGATGATATCAATCGCTTACAAGAGCGATTAAGGATCCTTTCTGGTTTTTATGGTCTCCTTAAACCTTTAGATTTAATGCAACCTTATAGATTAGAAATGGGCACATCACTAAAAGTTCAAAAATCCAAAAACTTATATGAATTTTGGCAAGAAACACTGACAGAATTCCTGAACGATGAGATTGCAGAAGAAGAGTTCGTGGTCAATTTAGCCAGTAAAGAGTATTCAAAATCTATACAAAAATCAAAATTGAAAGGGCAGTGGGTTGAGCCCGTTTTTAAAGATTATAAAAATGGCAAGCTGAAGGTCATTAGTTTTTATGCTAAAAAAGCCAGAGGCATGATGACAAAACATCTTGCAAAGATTGACAATCCTGGTTATGAAGATATTTTAAAATTTAATGAAGACGACTACGCTTTTAGTAAGTCTGAAACTAAAAATGATTTGCAACCTGTATTTGTAAGGTAAAAACAAGGCTGTCTCAAAACCAGAAACCATGTCATTCTGAATTTATTTCAGAATCTTAATAATTTGGTTTTCAGTTGTTATAAGAATCTGAAACGAGTTCAGATTGACGAAACAACAGGTTTTGAGACGCCTTCTTTTAAATCTGTTAATTTTTGACCTTACCTAAATACATAAGTTTTACTTTCACCATTAGGTGCTGTAAAGGTTAATGATAATGGTTCGTAGGGGTCACGATTATCTAATATCTCACGTAAAGATTTTATATCTTTTACTGTTTGGTCTTCTGCTTTTGTGATATAAATGCCTACCAAATTCTCTGCAATCATGCTGTCATTAAGAAGCTTGTTAATTTTAACTCCGTTTTCAATACCATATTCTCTGCGTTCTTCTTTAGTTGGGTTAACCACTTCAACTCCAATTTCTTTAATTCTGTAATATTCGTATTTTTCTAAGGTAACTGTTGTTGTTTTAACTTTGCCATTTCTAATAAAAGTAACCAAAACGCGATCTCCGGGATTTTTTGAACTTAAAAATCCACTCAAATCTGAAAATTTCCTAATTTTTATGTCATCCAATTTGATGATAACATCTTTTTCTTGAAGCCCGGCTTTTTGAGCACCGCTACCATCATCAACTTTAGCAACATAAAAGCCTTGTGTTTGTTCTAGATCTTCAAATTGCTTGTAATTTTCAGCTGTAATATCAGTGCCTCTCACACCGAGAATCGCTTTTTGCACATTGCCATATTCTATTAAATCTTCAACAATTTTTTTGACATTATTTGAAGGAATAGCAAACGAATAACCAATATAACTTCCTGTTCTAGAAGTGATTGCGGTGTTAATTCCTATCAATTCACCTTTAGCATTCACCAAAGCGCCTCCGCTGTTTCCAGGGTTGACTGCAGCATCGGTTTGTATAAACGATTGTATCATATTACTAGATTCATCAAGACTACGACCTTTGGCACTGACAATTCCCGCTGTGACTGTAGACGTTAAATTGAATGGATTGCCAACTGCTAAAACCCATTCACCTAAATTAATATGGTCTGAATCGCCAAAAGATATGTAGTCTAAACCTTGCGCATCAATTTTGAGTAAAGCTAAGTCATTGTCTGGTGCACTACCGATGACTTCAGCTTGATAAGTTTCATTATTATTTAATGTGATTTCCACCTCACTCGCACCTTTTATCACGTGGTGGTTGGTTACAATATAACCATCAGGTGTAATAATCACACCTGAACCAATACCTCTAACCGCTTTTTGCGTTTCACCAGAACCCTGACCAAAATAGTATTCAAAAAAACTTTGTGGTCTAGAATAAGTCGTGACATTTTTTACATGCACAACTTTGCTTACCGTATTATTTGCGGCTTCAGTAAAATTAAAATTTTCTGGAACAGCTTTAGAATAATTATAAGCTGCTGTTTGATGCACTGGTGGTTGATTAAGATTTACGGCCTCTTGATGAGGTCGCTCTATTTCTGTTTGAAATGCAAAATGGTAAGTTCCTAAGCTTATCATTCCGCCTAAAATAGCGATGCTGAGATAACTTGCAATTTTTTTCATAACGTCATACTTTTATTCAAATTTAGTTTTTTAAGATTCTATATTCTTTTGGTTTTAACGACATTTTAACCTGTTTCTACTTGATCAAAAATTGTATCTTTGAGCTCCAATTTTTCATTTTATGTCCAAAGCACTTCAATTTTATAAATATCAAGGTACAGGTAACGATTTTGTCATTATTGATAACCGAACAAATAATTTCAAAAATAATACCAAACTTGTTAAAAAGTTATGTGACCCTAAATTTGGCATTGGAGCCGATGGGTTGATTTGCTTAGAAAACTCTATGAACCATGACTTTAAAATGGTTTATTTTAATGCCGATGGACATGAAAGTAGCATGTGTGGTAACGGCGGAAGATGTATTGTTGCCTTTGCAAAACACCTCGGCATAATAGAGAAACACTGCACTTTTGAAGCTGTAGATGGGCTTCATAAAGCACAAATAGAAAGCAATGGTCAAGTTCAATTAAAAATGTCAGATGTTGATGAAATTAATAATTATGATAATAATATCGTATTAGATACAGGCTCACCTCATTTTGTGTCGTTTATTGAAAATGTAGAAAACATAGATGTTCATAAAAAGGGTGCTGATATTAGGTATTCTGACCCTTTTACAAAAGACGGTATCAATGTCAATTTTGCTCATGTAGAGAAAGACACTCTAAAGATTAGAACATACGAAAGAGGTGTTGAAGATGAAACTTTGTCTTGTGGAACCGGTGTAACAGCTGTTGCTATAGCTGCTGCAGATCAAAAATTGATTTCTACAAATCTTATAAACATAAAAACTCCCGGTGGAAGCTTAAGTGTAAAATTTGATAAGTCAACTTCTGGCTATGAAAATGTTTGGTTAATTGGTCCAGCAAAAATGGTCTTTAAAGGTGAAATACTATGTTAAGTTTTGGCGCTAAGCATATTTATCTAAGAGCCTTAGAGGCTGAAGATTTGTCATTTTTAGAACATATCGAAAACGATGAAAAGTTATGGCATTTAAGTAATACACAAACGCCGTTTTCTAATGATATTTTAAAAAACTATTTAGACAATCGGCATCGAGATATTTTTGAAGTCAAACAATTGCGCCTAGTCATTTGCAAAAATGAAGATAATCAGCGTGTCGGTTTTATCGATATTTACGACTTTTCACCACGGCACAAACGCGCTGGTTTAGGCATTGTGATTGAACAAACTTTTCGAGGTCAGGGATTTGCTAAGGAAGCCATTAATGCCATATCAAAATATGGATTTGAACACTTAGATTTACATCAGTTTTTTGCTCACATAGAATTAGACAACTTTGAAAGTATAAAACTCTTTGAAGCTTGTGGTTTTGAAAAAACCGGTGAAAAAAAAGATTGGAACTATCATCACGGTCAATTTTACACTGAAGCCATATATCAAAATATTAGACATGTACATTAAAAGAATTCTTTTGTTTATTGCGATTGCTCTAGCTTTGGTTTTAGGCTATATGAGTTATACAATTTATCAAGCGATTTTTTCTCCAAACACTGCTTTTAAGGCAAAATCGGTTTCAGTTTATATTTCAAAACATGACAATTACGATAGTCTAATTCAACAATTAGAACCCGTTTTAAAAGATACTGAAAGCTTTATCAGTGTGGCTAAGCGAAAAGAATATCAACCTCAAGCAGGACACTATATCATTAAAAAAGATATGAATAATAACGAAATGGTCAATGTGTTAAGAAGTCAAAACACACCAATTGATATCACGTTTAACAATGCAGAAAGTCTCGCAGAGCTGAGCGGAATTCTGGCGTCACAATTTGATGTAGATTCTATTGAACTCCATAAAGTGCTTAGCGCAGAGTCATTTTTAAAGCAAAAACAAATGACTCCACAACAATCTTTATCCCTTTATATCCCCAACACTTATGAGTTTTATTGGAACGCAAAACCTAAAGATATTCAAAATCGGCTACTGGAGCAAAGTGAAAAGTTCTGGAATGCCTCACGTGAAGACAAACGAAAAGCTTTAAACTTAAATCGCTTAGAAGTTTCGGTGTTGGCCTCAATTGTTCAAAAAGAAACCCTAAAAGTCGATGAACGACCAAAAGTGGCTGGCGTATATATCAATAGGCTAAAACGCGGTATGAAACTCCAAGCAGACCCAACTGTGATTTATGCTTTAAAGCAAAAATATAAAACCCCTGACACTATCATCAGAAGAGTTTTAACCAAAGATTTAAAAATTGACTCGCCATTTAACACCTACAAATATGCAGGTCTGCCACCTGCACCGCTTATTATGCCAGATATTTCTTCGATTGATGCGGTGCTGAATTATGAACAACATAAGTATTTGTATTTTGTCGCCAGCACCACTAATCCTGGATACCATATTTTTGCTAAAACACTTCGCGAGCATAATAGAAACGCCAGACAGTATAGGCGCTGGATCAATCAGCAACAAATTTATAGATAGGTTTTTAAAATTCAAATTCTAAAACCTCTTCTAATGCTCTGTAAACCTGACTTAATTCTGCTCTAGAAATGACATAAGGTGGGACGATGTAAACGGTATTACCTAAAGGTCTCAGATAAATCCCTTTGGTCATAAAAAATTGGTATAAACGATCTCTAACATTACTATATCGTTCTATGTTGAGATCCAGATCTAAAGCTAAAATTACGCCAATGTGCCTAATAGATTTCAAATTAGGATGGTTTTTAATTTTTGTTTTAAAACTCTGATGCGCTTCAATAATATGTTGTATCTGTTGTTGAATTTCAGGTGATTGATACAATTTTAAAGCTTCAATAGCCACAGCGCAGGCTAGAGGATTGCCAGAGTAGGTGTGGGCGTGAAATAGACCTTTAGCCACATCATCGTCGTAAAAGGCATCATAAATATAGTCTTGACATGCCGTGATGCCCATTGGCAGCATTCCTGCTGTAAGGGCTTTACTCAAACAAATGACATCGGGTTGTGTTTCAATTTGCTGAGAAGCAAAACAAGTACCAGTTTTGCCGAAGCCTGTCATCACTTCGTCTGCGATGCATATAATGTTCTGGGTTTTACAATAGTTTAAAATATCATTTAAATCCGATTTATCATAAGTTTTCATTCCTGCAGCACCTTGAATTAATGGTTCGTAAATAAAACCAGCAACCTTATTTTGACTGCAAAGTGTTTTCAGTTGAGTTAAAACAAGCTTATTATTTTTACCATTAGGTTTTGGAAGTCTAACGACTTTTATAAAATGTTTTTCAAACGCACCATTGTAAACCGATAGGCCTGAAACAGACATTGCGCCGAAAGTATCACCGTGAAATCCTTCTTCAAAAGCTATGAGAGTATCTTTGTCCCGACCGAGGTTATGATGGTACTGCAAAGCCATCTTAATCCCAATTTCTGTGGCTGTTGAACCATTGTCATTATAAAATACTTTTGAAATTTTGTCAGGTAAAGCAGCCAATAGATTTTCTGCCAGCTCAACAGCGGGTTGATGTGTAAACCCACTAAAAATAATTTGGTCGAGTTGTTGTGATTGTTGTTGTATAGCGTTGACTAATTTTTTATGACAATGTCCATACATCGCCGTATACCAAGAACTGATCGCGTCAATATAAACGTTTCCATCTACGTCGTAAAGTTTACATCCTTTAGCTTTTACAATTGGTAAGGTGATTTGTTGCGTTTTATGCTGCGTTAAGGGATGCCATATCACGGACTTATCACGTTGTGATAGTGAGGTATTATCTTTTACTGGTGTGTCCGTTTTTTTTGACAATGGTTCTTTTTTTAAAAAATCTCGCTAATTTTGGTCAGCGGCATACCATTCGGCAAAGGCGGTCTCCGTTTCTCTTAATTTGAGTGAATGTAGTCTAAGGTTTTTATCTAATTTGGCTTTAATTGTTTCAGCAAAATCAGCCACCATATTTTCACTTGTAGGTTGGTAATTGACTTCAACAATTTTATGTCCGGAAGACTGTAATTCCTGTGCCAAATTTTGATGTGGAGAATTTGTATTGAGCATTATGGCGTGGTCTAACTTATCGACGATTTCAGATTTTACGATATGTTTTAAGTCACCAAAGTCAATCACCATACCACATTTAGGGTGAGAAGAATCTTCAATAGGTTCTCCAATTACGCAAACATCGAGCTTATAGCTGTGACCGTGAATATTTTTACATTTACCGTCATAGCCGTGTAAAGCATGAGCCATTTCAAAAGTAAATTGTTTTGTAATTCTAATTTCAGACATAATTTTAAATACTTGCACTTTCAGTAGGAAATCGTCGATCAATTTTTTTCATTAAACCTTGAAGCACTTTTCCAGGACCAACTTCAGTGTAATGCGTCATACCATCTTTGAGCATATTCTGCATAATTTGCGTCCATCGCACAGCTGAAGTCAATTGTTCAACAAGGTTTCTTTTAATTTCATCAGGTGTATGAACAGCTTGGGCATTGACATTTTGATAAATCGGGCATTGCGGTTTTGAAAACTTGGTATTTTCAATAGCTGAAGCCAGAGCTTCTTTAGCAGGTGACATTAAAGGTGAATGAAATGCACCACCGACGGGTAAAATTAGAGCGCGTTTAGCGCCTTTTTCTTTTAAAGTTTCACAAGCCTTTTCTACGGCTTTTACTTCACCTGAAATCACCAATTGTCCTGGACAGTTGTAATTTGCAGGGACGACTATGCCTTCTGTATTTGAACAAACTTCTTCAACGACATCATCGTCCAGTCCTAAAACGGCAGCCATTGTCGATGCTTGAGCTTCGCAAGCTTTTTGCATCGCTAAAGCACGTTGGTGAACTAATTTTAGACCATCTTCAAAACTTAAGGTTCCGTTTGCTACCAAAGCAGAAAATTCACCGAGGGAATGGCCAGCTACCATATCGGGCTGAAATTTATCACCCAAAACTTGACTTAAAATGACAGAGTGCAAAAATATAGCAGGTTGTGTAATTTCTGTTTGTTTGAGGTCTTCAGCAGAACCTTCAAACATGGTTTTTGTAATGTCAAAGCCCAAAATAGAATTGGCCTCTTCAAAACGTTGTTTAGCTTGGTTTGAGCTTTCGTAAAGGTCAAGCCCCATGCCCGAAAATTGAGCACCTTGTCCCGGGAATACGTATGCTTTCATCTGATTTTAATTTTATGGTCAAAACATGAACAAATTGAAATTTATTCATAATTTTAGAATTGTTGCTTAAAGTACAAAAGTAGAGCCTTTTTTATGACTTTACAAGTCCTATTTTTAAGGAAATTGATTTATTAAAACATAGCCTTCATTTCTTTTTTAATCATTTGTAGAGCAATATCATGAGGTGAATTTTTTTGATCAAGTAAATTTGTTAATAAAGTTTCTCTAAGTTTATAAGCATCGGTAATATTATCGCTCATATTGGTTTTTCTGATTCTAGAAATTGTGGTGTTTTTGGCAGTTTTAATTACATTCCAGCATTGATTACTAACGTAGATTTGTTGTACTAAGTTGTGTTCAAACTCTTGATCTATAGTCTTAATTAATAAATCTTCATAAGCATTTTTGTCTTGGCTTATAGGCTTAACACGATTCAGCAAACTGCCTAAAGAAAGCCTTTCTGTGAGTAGTGCTAGCCTTTCGTAGGCTTGTAAGCGAATGGGTAAGGTCTCTTTTTGGTATTTAAGTCGAATATCTAGACGTTGTTTTTGCTGAAGATGTTCGACATGGGTTTTAAAAAAATAAAACGCAACACCTCCTACAATTAAACTCGATAGAAAGAAAGAGACTAAAATTGAAAAATTAAAATCTGTCATTATTTGAAAATTTGAGTGTAAATATAAACATTGGTTAACACAATTACGTCTGAATTGCTTTTTGAAATTAAAATACAATCTCAGCTTGATTTCATTAAGGTTTAATTAATTTTGAATTTTAAAAAATAAAAAATTTGCAAGCCTACTTAGACGAATTGAACGATGCCCAACGCGAAGCTGTATTGCAAAAAGATGGGCCAATGATAGTTATTGCCGGTGCGGGTTCCGGTAAGACAAGAGTTTTAACTTACCGTATTGCGCACCTAATGAATCAAGAGATTGATCCTTTTAACATTCTCGCATTGACTTTTACCAACAAAGCTGCTCGAGAAATGAAAAGTCGGATTGCTAAAATTGTGGGGCCAAGTGAAGCAAAAAATTTATGGATGGGAACGTTTCACTCCGTTTTTGCAAGGCTATTACGATTTGAAGCTGACAAATTAGGTTTTCCTTCTAATTTTACCATTTATGATACACAAGATTCCCAAAGATTAGTCAATAGTATCATTAAAGAAATGAACTTAGACAAAGATGTCTATAAGTATAAACAAGTTTATTCGCGAATTTCATCATATAAAAATAGCCTTATTACGGTTAAAGCTTATCGCCAAAACCCAGAACTTCAAGAAGCCGATGCCATGGCAAAGCGCCCACGTCTCGGCGATATTTACGAAGAATACGTCAATCGTTGTTTTAAGGCTGGCGCTATGGATTTTGATGATTTATTATTGAAAACCAACGAATTATTAACGCGCTTTCCTGATGTGTTATCTAAATATCAACACCGTTTCCAATACATTTTAGTCGATGAGTATCAGGATACTAATCACTCTCAATATTTAATTGTTCGGGCTTTAAGTGATAGATACCAAAATATTTGTGTGGTTGGTGACGATGCTCAAAGTATTTATGCCTTTAGAGGTGCCAATATCAATAATATCTTAAATTTTCAAAGAGATTATGATGAGGTCAAAACCTATAAACTTGAGCAAAATTACCGTTCGACTAAAACCTTGGTCCAAGCTGCCAATTCTGTCATTGAAAAAAACAAAAAACGGCTCGAAAAAGTGGTTTGGACTTCAAACCATCAAGGAGATAAAATTAAAATCAACCGATTACTCAATGACGCTGAGGAAGGTCGATATGTAGCTTCTACCATTTTTGAACTGCAGATGCAAAACCAGTTGGATTACGATCAATTTGCAATTCTTTACAGAACTAATGCGCAAAGTCGCGCAATGGAAGATGCCTTGCGCAAAAAAGACATGCCTTACCGTATTTATGGCGGCTTATCCTTTTACCAACGTAAAGAAATAAAAGATACTTTGGCCTATCTGCGACTCATTGTTAATCCTAAAGATGAAGAGTCTTTAAAACGAATAATCAATTATCCTACACGTGGTATTGGTCAAACTACCTTAGACAAATTGGTTTTGGCAGCCAATCACTACAAGCGTTCTATTTTTGAAATCATAGAAAATATTCAAAAAATTGATTTGCCTATTAACAAAGGGATTCAGACAAAACTGATCAATTTTGTCAATATGATTAAGAGTTTTCAGATTACTGCTGATAAACTCAACGCATTTGAATTGACAGATCTAGTCATAAAAAAAACGGGTTTACTCCAAGAATTCAAAAAAGATGGCACACCTGAAGGCATAACGAGAGTAGAGAATTTAGAAGAATTGCTCAATGGCGTTAAAGATTTTGTAGAAGGTCAAAATGAAGTGGAAGAGGCTACAGGTTCAATCAGTGAATTTTTAGAAGATGTGGCCTTAGCGACAGATTTTGATAATGAAAAAGGAGATAGCAATCGCGTTTCCTTAATGACGGTCCATTTAGCTAAAGGCTTGGAGTTTCCATATGTATTTATTGTCGGGATGGAAGAAGATTTATTTCCCTCAGCAATGAGTATGAATACCCGAAGTGAGCTAGAAGAAGAACGACGATTGTTTTACGTCGCCTTAACCCGAGCCGAAAAACAGGCTTACATTACTTATACCTTATCGCGATACCGATGGGGAAAGTTGATAGATGCTGAAC
The DNA here is from genome assembly GCF_006120725.1 of Mesohalobacter halotolerans. Lineage (GTDB taxonomy): Bacteria > Bacteroidota > Bacteroidia > Flavobacteriales > Flavobacteriaceae > Psychroflexus > Psychroflexus halotolerans. Next base: position 109,306 of record NZ_SWMU01000004.1, on the reverse strand, counting down.
CAAGTCGCTTCATAGATGAAATTGATGAGAATGCCATAGAGTATAATATTTCTGAAGATTCATACCGTTACAAACCTCAGATTGATGCAGATATATTTGGTGAAGTAGACAAGTCTAAGTTAAGGCAAACCAAACCCAAAAAAGGGACGCCACCACCAAGCCATAAACCAACAGAGAAGCAACTGCGAAAATTGAGAAAAGTTAAACCCACTTCAAATCAAAACTCAGCAAAAGAAGATCTGATGACATTAAAAAAAGGACAAATGGTAAAGCACGGCAGGTTTGGTAGAGGTAAGGTGTTAAGTATTTCTGGTGTGGGTCAAGATAAAAAAGCAGAAATTCAATTTGAAAAGGCCGGGCTAAAAAACTTGCTGTTGCGGTTTGCTAAATTGGAGTTATTGTCTTGATTTCAAGCTCTTTTTAGCAATTAAATTTTAGTTTTATATTATTTTTATTTTATTTGAATTATAAATGTGTTAATATTAATCAATCTAAATTTTTTAAAATGAAAAATTTTGTGTATTTAATTTTGTTTATGCCATTATTTATGATGGCGCAAGATTAACAAAATGATGAAACAAATAATGATGAGTCTAATAGTGAGTAGACTTATCAGGAATACGAACCTTTTGATGATTACGATCAATGGTTTTTAGAATTTGGAATTGGGGGTAATAAAGCTGCAAGAGCACACACTGGTGCTCAGCCAGAATTTCTGAATCCCTCTAGCGGTATAACAGATATTACGAACACTTCTCTTATTTCAGGAATTCATGCTAATTTGGCACTGCGATATATGTTTAATGATAAGTTTGGTTTGAGATTGAAAGGTGGATACAATGATATTAATGCAGATGAAGATTCAAGTACTTAAGATTATAATTCTACTTACATTCAGTCAAGCTTAGAAACAGTTTTTAACTTAGGTAGTATTCTAGATTTTCAAAACTGGACAAACAATTTTAACCTTCAGTTTTATACGGGTGTAGGCGCTGGATTATTAATGCCGGACGATCAATTTATTGATGATCAAGACTTAGTGTTTTCAGCAGTTGCTGGAGTTACACCTATGTTTAGAATAAGTGATCAAGTGTTCTTAAAATTTGACTTTATGACGGCTGTCAATTTTGGTCAGGATACAACTGGGATGGCATATCATCGGTTACTAAGCGTGCAGTTGATGGTTTAATGTTTAATGCCTCAGTAGGTTTGAATATTGCGTTAGGTAAAAAACAACGAAATATAGATTGGTATCACGTTTACAATAATGAAGAAACAGAATTAGCATTATTGAGAGAAGAAGTTGATGCTTTAAAACAAAAATTAACCGACTCGGATCAAGATGGCGTACTTGATTTCTTAGACCGAGAACCAGGTACAACAAATGGTGTGGAAGTTAACACTAAGGGAATTGCCATTGACAGAAATCAAAATGGTATCCCTGATGAACTTGAGAATACTCTTGAGACAAGTTATGTTTCAAAATCTGAGTTCAGAGATAGTCAGTCAAAAGCTGAAGCCTCAGACGTTGTCAGATTTCTTATCAATAAAGGATATATAAATGTATGTTTTGGTTTTGATAGTGTTGTGCCAGAAGCGTCATCAATACAAGACATTAACTCAATTGTGTTGTTCTTAAAGCAAAATCCTGAAGAAAACATCGAACTTACAGGCTATACAGATCCTATAGGAAACAAAGCTTACAACGAAAGATTATCTAAAAGTAGAACTAAATATATTAACGATATCTTAGTTTCTGCCGGTGTAGAGCAGTCTAGAATAGAATTTAAAGGTTCTGGTGTTAATCCAAACTTTGAGAATAACTCTAAATACTCTAGAAAACTATCTAGAAAAGTTATGATTAAACTCAAATAATGTGAGCTAGTTTTTTAAAATGTTTTTAAAAGGAGTAATTTCAAAAGAAGTTACTCCTTTTTTATTTAGTCTTATAGACATTTTTTAAGTCTAGTAAATTTACCGGATTAATACCCAAACCTTTGATATTTTGCTGTTTAAAGCGAATGACCTCATCATAAAATAATGGTATTATAACAGCTTCATCAATAATTAATGAATCTAATTGATGGTAGTACTGCACCCTTTGCTTTTGAGATGAAGTCTTCAAACTCTTTTTATAAATACTATCGTAAAAACGAGATTCAAAATGGGTGTAGTTTGGACCATTTGGGCTTTTATTTTTACTGTAAAATAAGCTGAGGTAATTTTGAGCATCGGGATAATCTGCTATCCAACTTGCCCTAAAAGCGTCTAATTGCCCTGATGAGCGCTTTTGTCTTAAGGTTGAAGCCGGTAGAACATTAACCTTTACTTTGATGCCAAAATCGCTTAATTCTGCTTGGATAAACTCTATTAAATCTACATACTGGGCGTTTGTTGAAATTGTAACTTGTGGCGTTTTATGACCTGTGTTTTGGATGTATTTTTTCATCAATTTTTTAGCTTTTTCAGGTTGATAAGTAAAACCTTCTATACCGCCAAAACCGGGTAAACCTTTTGGGATAAAACCTTGATTTGCTGGTATTCCTATACCATTTCTTAAATACTTAATCATTTTTTGCCGATCAAACCCATAATTAATGGCTTTACGTAAATTTTTGTTTTGAACATCCGATTGAGAATTGCCTAAATAGAACCCAATATATTCACTATTTAAATAAGGTGACTTATCTAAAATAATTTGGTTTTTATATTTTTCTTTCAGCTGACCGTCAGCTTTCAAGAGTTCGTCTTTGTAAGACACATCAAGTCCACTCATAAAGTCTAAGTTGCCTTGAACAAACTGCATAAATTCACTTTGTTTGTCTGGCAAAAACGTAATGGCAACAGCCTCTAAATAGGGAAGTTGTTGACCTGTACTATCAGTTTCAAAATACAATGGATTTTTTCTAAGCACCAGTTTTTCTTGAGGAATCCAGCGCTTAAACTGAAATGGCCCGGTACCTGTAGGATTTTTTCTAAAATCAATTTCACCAGAGCCCACTTCTTCTGGCACCACAGAGCAATATTTCATGCTGAGCAAACCAAGAAATGCAGGAAAATGTTCTTTGAGTTTTATTTCTACTGTAACATCATCCAAAGTTTTTATTGATTCTACAGGTTTCATAATCCAAGAACCTGGAGAAGCGAGGTTTGGGTCAGTAAGGCGTTTTAAGCTAAAAACGACATCTCTTGCACCAAGTCGTCGCTTTTTGTTTTTAAAAACCCAACTTTTATGAAAATAAACATCATCTCTGAGCTTAAATGTATAAGTTAAACCGTCTTCACTAACTGTCCAAGATCTTGCCAGCTCGGGTTTAAGGTTTAGGCTGTCATTTAAACCAATTAAAGTGTTGTAAAGTTGATGCACAGCCCATATATTTCTTTGGTCTTTGGCAAAAGCGGGATCTAAAGACGTGATGTCAGAATGCTCGTTGTAGCGAAAGACTAAATTTGACCGATCCGGCTTATTTTTGTTTTGACAAGCTGTGAGAATGGCTAAAATTAGAACAATGTATAATCTTTTGAATTTCAATTTTTTCAAGACGTTTATAGTTGATATATTTGCAAAACCATATTCGAAGATAAAGAATATCACATTTACAAGTCGATAATTACAAATTAAAATATGCCAAATCAAGTTGCATTTTACACTTTGGGTTGTAAACTCAATTTTTCTGAGACTTCTACAATAGCTCGTCAATTTCAAGATGAAGGTTTTGAGCGTGTAGATTTTAATCAGCAAGCAGATATTTACATTATCAATACTTGTAGTGTGACTGAAAATGCAGATAAACGTTTTAAAACCATCGTTAAAAAAGCTTTGAAAACCAACCCGGATGCTTTTATTATAGGTGTTGGATGTTATGCACAGCTTAAACCACAAGAATTGGCAAGTGTTGATGGTGTAGATTTGGTTTTGGGAGCCACCGAAAAATTTAAAGTTACAAACTATATCAACGACTTAAGCAAAAATGATTTTGGCGAAGTGCATTCTTGTGAAATTAATGAAGCTGATTTTTATGTCGGATCGTATTCTATTGGTGATCGTACACGTGCGTTTTTAAAAGTGCAAGACGGTTGTGATTACAAGTGCACATATTGTACCATTCCCCTGGCAAGAGGGATTTCGCGTTCAGATACATTAGATAATGTTTTAAAAAATGCTAAAGACATTTCAGAACAAGACATCAAAGAAATTGTGTTAACTGGCGTCAATATTGGCGACTATGGTAAAGGAGAATTTGGCAATAAAAAACACGAACATACATTTTTAGATCTGGTCAAGGCTTTAGATGATGTCAAAGGGATCGAACGATTGCGTATTTCTTCAATCGAACCTAATTTACTTAAAGATGAAACTATTGACTTTGTTGCAAAGAGTGAACGCTTTGTACCACACTTTCACATACCATTACAAAGCGGTAGCAATACTTTATTAAAAAAAATGCGTCGTCGCTACATGAAAGAACTCTATGTCAATCGGGTAGAGCGCATTAAGTCTGTGATGCCCGATGCTTGTATAGGTGTGGATGTCATTGTAGGTTTTCCAGGTGAAACTGATGAGTTTTTTCTAGAAACCTACGAGTTTTTAAATCAACTAGATATTTCTTATTTACACGTTTTCACCTATTCGGAGCGGGACAATACGCCCGCAGCAGAAATGGACGGTGTTGTGCCTAAAGCAGTCAGGAAAAAACGCAGTAAAATGCTAAGAGGTCTTTCCGTTAAAAAACGACGTGCTTTTTACGAAAGTCAAATTGGCAAAACAAAAACCGTTTTATTTGAAGATCAAAACAAGGAAGGTTATATTCAGGGTTTTACTGAAAATTATGTTAAGGTAAAGTTGCCCTGGGATCCTTACCTGGTCAATACACTTCAATCTGTAATATTAAACCATATAGATGCTGATGGCATAGTGAGAGGTGAATTAGTGGAAAGAGAAGTCTTAGAAACTATTTAACCTAAAGGGTAATTCCTACAGGCAGTAGGTGCTTGTATTCTGAACGATTTTTTTTGAAAAAAGCAGCAACTTTTGGACAAGTTGGTACAACTTTGCCATCTTCTTCAACAAGCAGGTCCAATACCTTTGTGATAAATAAATCTTGATATTTTTCCTCTGATAAGGATTTGTCAATCTCAAAGCGAGTTAAAAAAATGTTTTTGGCCTGTTCTGAATATTCAAGTTTTATTAAACAACCCTCAACTTTAGCTTCGAATTGTCTCAAAAAATCATTTTTTTTTATCTCTAAACTCATGTCACAAAAACTTTAAATGAAATTGATAAATATTAAATGAACTTCTATGTGATACCTCAAATATATCGTAAATTTACAAAAAATATTTGTAAAGAATTTATTTTCAGTTGTGTTAGAGTCATCGCTTAATAAATATCAAGTTTATATGATGCCTGGAATGGCGGCAAACCCTTCAATTTTTGAGCATATAAAACTCGATAATTCTCGCTTTGACACCCATTGGTTAAGTTGGCAAATTCCAATTGAAGGTGAAAGCATTCAAGATTATGCTCAACGAATGTTAAGCCATATCAAACACGAAAAACCAATTTTAATTGGTGTCTCTTTTGGCGGCGTCTTAGTTCAGGAAATCGCAAAACTGATTGAAGTTGAACGCCTTATTATCATATCAAGTGTAAAACAAAGTTTAGAGATACCTAAACATATGAAATTAGCGCGAGAAACAGGGGTTTATAAATATTTGCCTTTTGGTTTACTTAATTATATCAATGAAATTGAAAAACTACCTGTTGGGAATATCATTAGAAAACGACTGAAGCTCTACAAACAATATTTGTCAGTCAACGATAAAGTTTACTTAGATTGGGCAGTTAAGGAAATGGTGTGCTGGAATCAGAATGAACCTATGGAAAATGTAATTCATATTCATGGGGACATGGACAAGGTTTTTTCAATTAAAAATATAAAACAATGTATTATTGTGAAAGATGGGACTCATATTATGATTTTAAACCGTTTTAGGTGGTTTAATGAACATTTACCAGAACTTATAGAACACGGAATAATAAAAGAAAAAAACAATGTTGAAAACTAATATTTTTTACAAAACGATTTTTGGAGTGGGCTTAATAACCATATTGAGCCTAGGCTATGCTTTCATCAGTCAAAATGAAGTTAAAACAAACCCTAAACTGGACAGTCCAGAAAAAACATTTGAAAACAACTACAATGTTTTTTCACTCGAAGTGCCAAAGTCTATGAATTTTGCCGGTGAACCAGTGCCTTTAAACCAACCGGATATTTACGAACGCATGGATAGAGAACTTTTAGTCAATACATATTGGCAGTCTAATGGAATTCTCTTAATAAAACGTGCAAAGAAGTATTTCCCCGTTATAGAACCTATTCTCAAGACCAATGGTGTTCCTGATGATTTCAAATATCTTGCTGTTGCAGAAAGTGGATTAACCCCAATTGTATCTCCAGCAGGGGCGACAGGGTTTTGGCAAATCATGAAGTCTACGGCAAGAGAATACGGTTTAGAGGTTAACAGTAATGTTGACGAGCGCTATCACATCGAAAAAGCAACGCAAGTCGCTTGCGACTATTTAAAAGAGGCTAAAGAAAAATTTGGTACCTGGACACTCGCTGCCGCTTCGTATAATGCCGGTATGGCTGGTATTTCAAACCAAATGGAACGTCAGAAAGCTGCGGGCTACTACAATTTACTCTTAAATGAGGAAACTGAGCGTTACGTATTTAGAATATTAGCTCTTAAAGAGATTTTGGGTCATCCTGAAAAATACGCTTTCAATATTGAAGAAAGTCATCTTTACAAGCAAATAGAAACCAAAACTATAGAAGTGGATACTCCAATTACTGATATTCCTGATTTTGCTGATACTTTTGGATTAAACTATAAACAGTTTAAAATACACAATCCTTGGTTGAGAGATAACTATCTAGTCAACCGATCAAGGAAAGTCTATCAAATAAAAATACCTATTAAAAACCAATATTAACTCTAGATTTCTGCACATGAATTTAACGATTATTTTATTTTTAGTTATCATAGGAATATTATCAGGATTTTTAAGTGGCATGATGGGTGTAGGAGGTGGAGTTATCATGGTGCCACTCATGGTCTTTTTGTTAGGTTTTTCACAACATGAAGCACAAGGAACAAGTTTAGCTGTTTTAGCAGTACCAGTCACCTTCTTGGCTGCTTACAATTATCATATGGAAGAAGGATTGAACTGGAAATATGCATTAATTATAGCGGTGTCTTTTGTTGTTGGAGGCTATTTAGGTTCAAAACTAGCCGTGAATATTGGTGATCTTCTTTTGAAACGTATTTTTGGAGTTATAATGCTTATTGCTTCCATTAAACTGATTTTCTTTAAATAATACGATATAACTTATTTTACAGAATATTTGTTATAAAAAAACCGCCTCAATTTGAGACGGTTTTATTCAAATTTTGTTGATATTTATTACATCATGCCTGGCATGCCGCCACCACCCATTGGAGGCATACCGCCACCACCAGCTGGAGCACCACCGTCATCATCTTCTTCAATTTCAGTTAAGGCACATTCTGTGGTTAAAATCATACCAGAGACTGAAGCTGCATTTTCTAAAGCTACTCGAGTCACTTTTTTAGGATCAATTATTCCCTCTCCAAACATATCGACGTAACTCTCAGATTTGGCATCATAGCCTTGATTGCCCTCTTTAACTTTGTTTATAACTACAGAGCCTTCTCCACCTGCGTTTTCAACAATAGTCCTCAAGGGTGATTCAATCGCTTTTGCTACAATTTGGATACCCGTAGCTTGATCTGCATTTGCACTTTCTAAGTCTTTAATCACGTCTAATGCTCTTACTAAAGCGACACCACCACCAGCGACAATACCTTCTTCTACAGCAGCTCTCGTCGCATGTAAAGCATCGTCTACACGATCTTTCTTTTCTTTCATTTCAACTTCAGAAGCAGCCCCAACGTAGAGTACAGCTACACCACCAGCCAATTTGGCTAATCTTTCCTGAAGCTTTTCTTTATCGTAATCACTTGTAGTGGTTTCAATTTGAGATTTAATCTGATTGACGCGATTTTTTATGTCATCTTCATTTCCGCTTCCATTCACTATTGTCGTGTTATCTTTATCAATAGCTACTTTTTCAGCAGTACCTAGCATATCTAAGGTTGCGTTTTCAAGTGTAAATCCGCGCTCTTCAGATATAACTGTTCCACCGGTTAATATGGCTATATCTTCCAACATAGCTTTTCTTCTGTCACCAAAACCAGGCGCTTTAACCGCAGCAATTTTTAGTGATCCTCTAAGTTTATTCACAACTAAAGTTGCCAAAGCTTCACCTTCAATATCTTCAGCAATGATTAATAATGGTTTTCCACTTTGGGCTGCGGGCTCTAAAACCGGCATTAAATCTTTCATAGTAGAAATTTTCTTGTCTACTATAAGAATATAAGGATCTTCGAGATCGGTTGTCATTTTTTCACTATCTGTCACGAAGTATGGCGAAAGATAGCCTCTATCAAATTGCATCCCTTCAACGACATCAACGTAAGTTTCTGTTCCTTTAGCTTCTTCAACGGTGATTACGCCTTCTTTGCCTACTTTTTCAAATGCTTGTGCAATCAAATCCCCAACAACATCATCGTTGTTTGCTGAGATAGAAGCCACTTGTTTAATTTTGTCTGAAGAATCACCAACTTCTACAGCTTGCTTGGCTAAGTTTTCGGTTATCAAACTTACCGCCATATCAATTCCTCTTTTAAGCTCCATAGGATTAGCCCCAGCTGCAACATTTTTTAAACCTTCTTTAACGATAGCTTGAGCTAAAACAGTTGCCGTAGTTGTTCCATCACCTGCCAAATCATTGGTCTTAGAAGCGACTTCCTTAACCATCTGAGCACCCATATTTTCTAAAGCATCTTTTAACTCGATTTCTTTAGCGACGGTTACACCATCCTTTGTAACGGTTGGGGCTCCAAATGATTTTGAGATAATCACATTTCTACCCTTAGGTCCTAAAGTTACTTTTACCGCATTAGCGAGCTTGTCTACACCACTTTTGATGCCATTTCTCGCTTCAATATTGTATCTAATGTCTTTTGCCATTTTTCTATTATTTTAAAATTATTAATTTATACTATTGCTAAAATATCGTCTTCTCTTATCATCAAATAATCCTCGCCTTCAAGCTTTAGTTCAGTGCCAGAATATTTACCATATAAAACTGTATCACCAACTTTAACCGTCATGTCATGGTCTTTTTTGCCTTTTCCTACGGCGACTACCTTGCCTTGTTGAGGTTTTTCTTTTGCAGAATCAGGTATTATTATACCAGAAGCAGTTTTAGTTTCAGCTTCTTGTGGCTCCACAAGAACGCGATCAGATAATGGTTGAATTTTTAATGCCATTGTATTAAAATTTAAGTTATACTTACCAACTAATCCCTAAAATTATGCCACCCTATCAATACTGACATTTTGGTAAAAAAAAATGCCAGCTTGTCACAAGCTGGCATTATACAGTATTTATAGTATTAATAATTATTGAGGAGACCCATTTTCATCAGTTGGCAATGTTGGTATATTATCTGAAGGTGTTTCAGTTTGGGTTTCTGTAGGGTTGTCAGTTTTTAAAATTTTTGAATCTGAAGTCTTATTAGACATAATGCTGACATTTGATAGTAAAACCAATACCAAGAGCAAAGTGGCTAAAACCCAAGTACTTTTATCTAAAAAGTCTGAAGTTTGTTTAACACCGCCAATCTGCTGAGATCCACCACCACCAAAAGATGAAGATAAACCGCCACCTTTTGGATTTTGAACCATAATCACTAAAACCAGTAAAAAGGCTACAATTATGATCAGGAAAAGAAATATTGTAAACGTACTCATATCATTTATTTTCTTGTAATGTTTTAATCATTTTAATTTGGTCTGCAAAGAAACCACTTTTTTTGGGATTATTCAAAATTAATATGTTATAAGCTTCAATTGCCTTCTCATATTTTTTTTGTTCGAGGTAAATTTTAGCCAAAGTCTCAGTCATCATTTCTTGGCTAGGTTTTGTCTTTACTGAAACTTTGCTTGATGAATCAGATTTGTCTGCTTGTTTAATTTTAGGATTTTCTTTTATGAATTTATCAATCAGTGCTTCTTTTTTTTGTTTTTTTGGATCAGTTTTTTGTTTTTGCTCCTCTTGATTTTGTTCAAGCGGCTGAAGTCTAGTTAAGTTAAGCCATTCGTAAAAACTGTGTTTTTCGCTATTAGTTTTAGATTTTTGTGCCGCTTTTTTAAATAGATTAGGGTCATTAATCTGTTTTGCTTCATCCTCAGAAATGCCTAAATCATTTTTTTCTCGATGCTTTGTTATGGTCTGTACGGCTTTTTGTTGTGCTTCGAGGTCTTGATTTATAAAATCAAAAAGTATACGTCTGTCTGCAGTATGTAAAGCTGCAAGCCTCAAATAGCGTTTAAATTCAAAACTATCTTCAGTATGGAGTATTTTTAAGTGAAGCGCTTGAGCAGCTTGAAAGTAAGGGTAGTTGATAGCTAGTTTTTTAAACTCCATTTCATCAGAGGCTTGAAGGGTTTCTGGGGTTTTTATTTTTGAAGTGAGTTCGCCAATTTCCATAAATTACCAATCTGTAAGCGATTCGTTAAATACGTCTTGTGTGATTCTTAAAAATATTTCGTTGATGGCTTCATCTCTAACAGAACCTACCAATTGGCTGTTAGCATCAAAATCAAAATAAAATGAGAATTTTTTTTCAAAATCTTTTTCGGTATCTAAAGTATTGAAAAAACGTACATTTACTGCAATAGTTAATCGTTGTTGTGCTGCTCTTTCATCAGACGTTGCCGTCATAGGAGCGACATAATATTGCGTGATTTCACCTTCATAAATTAAGTCGCCGTTAGAGTTGGTCAATCCCAGATTAGTTTGGTTTTGAATCAAATCTTGGAGGGCTAAAGTAAATTGTCTATCAATGCCTGGTTCAACAATAGGAGCAACATTTTGAAAGAAATTAACTTGAAAGGTTTCGGCATTTCCAGTGTCTGCACCCGTAAAAGAATACGCACCACAACCTATGCAGAATCCAATCAAGACAACACTTATTACTTTACAGAGTTTGGTAACCATTTTATGATAGATCATACTGTTTTATTTTGCGATAAAGGGTGCGTTCGCTGATACCGAGTTCTTCAGCCGCTGGTTTTCGTCTGCCTTGATGGCGTTCAAGTGATTTTTTAATGAGTTCTAATTCTTTATCCTGTAAAGATAAGGTTTCTTCTTCCTCAATATCTTCAGCAAAATCATAATTGTCTTGATGTGGTTCTAAAGCTTGAGTTGGCTTTTTTTCGGGTACTTGCAGGATTTCTAGTTCTTGTTCGTCAGTGAGGTTTCTTTCGGTATCACTGGTTTCAAAGTCTTCTTCATTTTTACCATAAATCTTATTAATGAGATTTTGGTTTTCTTTTTTTACCTCTGTATTATCATCAGACTTTATGAGTTCTAAAGTCAATTTTTTTAAATCACCAAGGTCGCGTTTCATATCAAACAAAACTTTGTATAAAATTTCTCTTTCGTTACTGAAGTCAGCGTTATCATTTTTCTGTTCAACTACTGAAGGTAAATTGTTTCCAGAATCCGGTAAATATTGAAATAAAGTTTGAGCATCAACCTCGCGATTGGTTTCTAAGACTGAGAGTTGCTCCGTTACGTTTCTTAATTGTCTAATATTACCTTGCCATCTGCAATTGAGGAGTTGTTTTACAGCATCATCTGTCAACCTTAGGGTTGGCATTTTGTATTTCAGTGCAAAATCGGAAGCAAATTTTCTGAATAAGAGATGAATATCATCTTTGCGCTCCCTAAGTGGCGGTAAGTGGATTTCTACAGTGCTTAAACGATAATATAAATCTTCTCTAAATTTTTCTTTTTTAATGGCTTCAGTCATGTTGACATTTGTCGCAGCTACAATTCTGACATTGGTTTTTTGCACTTTTGAGGAGCCAACTTTTAAAAATTCACCATTTTCTAAAACCCTTAATAATCTAACTTGAGTTGTTAAGGGCAATTCACCAACTTCATCCAGAAAGATGGTTCCGCCATCAGCTTCTTGAAAATAACCATCACGAGACTGACTAGCGCCGGTAAATGCACCTTTCTCGTGACCAAATAGTTCACTGTCTATGGTGCCTTCCGGAATAGCACCACAATTAACAGCAATATATTTGCTATGTTTACGATGTGAAAGCGAATGAATGATTTTAGGTAAACTCTCTTTACCCACACCGCTTTCGCCAGTGACTAAAACCGAAATATCAGTCGGAGCAACACGAATTGATTTTTCAATTGCACGATTAAGACCTTCATCGTTACCAATGATTTCAAAACGTTGTTTGATAGCTTGAACAGTCTCCATGTTTTATTGATTTTTTGAATAACCAACAGCTTCACCTAATAATGTTGCACTTGTGCAATCATTAATTTTAACCATTACAAAATCACCAATTTTATAATTTTCTTTTGGGAAAACGACCATGGTGTTTTGGGTATTACGTCCTGCCCAATGCTGGTCTGATTTCTTAGACTCCTTTTCAATCAAGATTTCTTCGACTTTTCCAAGGTGTTGTTGTGTACGATATAAAGAGTGTTTTTGTTGAAGAGCTATAATTTCTTGTAATCGTCTTTTTTTGACCTTTTCCGGGACATCGTCTTCAAGTTTTCTTTCAGCCATCGTGCCAGGTCGTTCAGAGTATGCAAACATAAAACCAAAATCGTATTTAACATATTCCATTAGTGATAGTGTGTCTTGGTGGTCTTCTTCTGTTTCTGTTGGAAAACCAGCAATCATGTCTTGAGATATACCACAATCAGGAATAATTTTTCTGATATTATCTATCAGGTTGATATATTCTTCTCGCGTATGTAAGCGATTCATGGCTTTTAATATTCTATTACTTCCACTTTGTACTGGTAGATGAATATAGTTACAAATGTTCTTATGTTTTGCCATGCTTTCTATGACATCCATAGTCATGTCTTGCGGATTGGATGTTGAGAAACGAATACGCATTTTGGGCTGAGCTTGAGCAACCATGTCCAAAAGTTTAGCAAAATTGACGGCTGTAGCTTGCTGCATCGGGCTAGCTTTCTTAAAATCCTTTTTCAGTCCACCGCCATACCATAAATAGCTATCCACATTTTGGCCGAGTAAGGTAATTTCTTTGTAGCCTTTGTTCCATAAATCGTTAACTTCCTCGATAATACTTTGCGGGTCACGAGAACGTTCACGGCCACGTGTAAATGGCACTACACAGAATGTACACATATTATCACAGCCTCTTGTGATGGATACAAACGCCGATATGCCATTGCTCCGTAACCTTACCGGTGATACATCGGCGTAGGTTTCTTCTTTGGATAAAATCACATTGACGGCACTTTGACCACCTTCTACCTCTTCTAATAAATTGGGTAAATCTTTATAAGCATCCGGACCTACGACAAGGTCAACAATTTTTTCTTCTTCTAGAAATTTACTTTTCAGGCGTTCAGCCATACAGCCAAGCACACCAACTTTCATTTGATTGTTGTGTTTTTTGACGGCATTAAATTTTTCTAAGCGTTTTCTTACAGTTTGCTCTGCTTTGTCGCGAATAGAACAAGTATTGACCAATACTAAATCGGCATCTTCTAAGGTTTGAGTGGTGTTATAGCCATTTTCTGAAAGAATAGAGGCGACGATTTCGCTGTCGCTAAAATTCATTTGACAGCCATAACTTTCAATGTATAAATTTTTGGTATTTCTCTTGTCTTTAGACTTTACTAAAGTTTCGCCTTGCTTGGTTTCATCAATAATCTTTTCCATGTGTGGCTTTTGGATTTTTGCAAAGATACGAGGTCTTGAGTTTCTGACAAAGTGTCACTTGTTAATCTTAAAGATTTATTCTTTGATTGGCATGTAGATTTCTGTTTTCCAATTTCTGTCTTCTCTTCCATACATTGGATTATTATGAAAAACTTCAATGGGCTTGCTGTTTAGTTCTATATTCTTCTTTTCAGCATAATGTAATAATTTATACCACGCTCTATCTGAAGAAATATAATTGCCATGGTAAATGGCTTTAATTGATTTCTGAGACTTTATTGTTTTATACTTGATCTTGGGATGCTTTGGCAAGCTGTCTATCTCTACAATTGGAAAACAAAAATTAAAATAGATACTATCTTTTTTCTTATCCCATTTTGTGATTTCTACCATAGGATTGCCCTGCAATTCAATTTTGTTTTTAAGAAGTTCTGTACTTAAATAGTTGTAACTTTTCATCATCTCATTGGCCTTTAGCATTTGCTCTGTTTGAAACGAAAGGTATGCGCAATACACTTCCGGAGACACTGCTTCTCCAATAATTTTTACATCATGACTCTCTAAGTGGCTTTGAAGCAAAGTCATAAAATCGTGAATATTGTCTTTAGATCTCTGTTTTAGTTTAGTGTTTTTAAAGATATGGGATATTCTATTAGAAATATTGCTTTTAGAACCAGTGATATTCACGGTAACTTTAGTTAAAGAATCATGTTTGTTATCAAGTATCCAATTATAAGTATAAGAATCATCGTTATAATTAAAATTTTGCTTGATGTTGTTTAAAGAATTGCTTTCAATAATTTTTGAGTTATCTAAGGACTTTACCCATAATTTTAATGATTGATTTATTGTGCCGGGTAAAGTTTTGGACTCAAAAGTAACCCTATAGTCATAAGGTTTTGTAAAATACCAAACACCTAAAACTATAACAGCAATTAAAGCAGTTAATGTAAAATACCGCAGAATCTTTTTATTCATTTATAGTTTGGATGTTTTCAATGACATAATTACCAAGATCTATGCCTTGTGTCGCCCCAACTTCTACTGCAACTCTGTAGTGAATGCCACCATACATTCTACTGATTGTTGCTTCTGCTGCTGCGTCTTTAAAAGAGTCAAAACTTCGCACTGGTAGGCCGTATTTAACTTCAGTATCATCATCGAATTGAAAATTCTCGCCGAATATATCAGTTAGCGCTATTGAGGCAGCATTAGAAACCACAGAATGCCCACTGGTATATTCTGGAAATGGAGGCGTTTGTAAAATGGGTTTCCAGTTGTCATTAAAATATTTATTTATTAGTGTTTCTGGTCTTACTAAATCGCTTCGGTATTTTTCATCCCAGCAACTGATAAAGGCATCAAAAATTGCAATAGAGGTGAGGGTATAAGCATGAAGTGTTTCGGCTATATTGTAATTACTTTTTTTAGACGCTATTTTGGTAATTCCAATCCAATGTGCACCTGGGGTTATTTTTTTTGTAGCAAACATTAAATGTCCTCTTGTTACTGATACATAAGGGTTACAGTCCCAAAACTGAGCGATTTCAATTTCTTCAGAATCATCTCCATCTTTGGTGATTTTATTACTGATGTCATAGACTTCTCTTACTTCTTTATAAAAATCTGTGCCTTCTTCCATTGAAAATTCAGGAGGTGGAGCGGGTTTAAACTGACTGGCAGAATCTAAAACCAGAGGTCTTATTTTGTTCCAGTGCGGCTCTATACCATCCATATAAGCAGGTGGTGTAGGTTGCCATTTTGAAATATCTTCTGTGTCTATACTGTATTTAGACATGGTTCTCGTTTCTTTGTAGTTATCCTTATCCATCCATTGTGAAATATGTTCTGACACCTGCAGGGCATAGTCTTTTGAGTTTTCGAAAACCGTTTTATTTTGGTCTTCCAACTTGAGGTATAGACTGTCTCTAAAACTTTCCATCATTGCTTCAGAAAAAATAAGCTTTTTACTTAAATCCATATGGGCAATTAAGGCTGAAAGTTCATAGTTGATATCTTCTGGATTATTTGGCTTAGGGATGTTTTGAAACCCGTTAAGTTGATTGCTTAAAGATTTAAATTTTCCCTCTTTTAGTGAGATAATTTCATAAGCAGCAATGTTAGGGTATACAAATACACGACTGGCAACAGGTGGTGAGAAAATATCATGCACCATAATATCTACAACCTTATCAATAGACTTGTGAAAATGATCTGGCGTGATGACAATAGGCTCTTTTTTTTGACATGAGCTTGCCAAAACAATCAAAAAAATGATAACCGAGTGGGTAATAAATTTACCTGTTTTATACATTACATTTAAAATTTATAAATTTCAACTTTATTGTTATTTGTTGTTACCATAAGGTAAGATTTTTTATCCATCTTAATAATACTTAAATGCCTTATTTCTTTTTTTAAGAAATTTAGACCTATTTTTGGGCCTAAATTTATTGAATTAATGTCATTAATCAAAGCACCGGAAAAAGCGTCCAACCTTCCGTGATAAGGGGTTAAGCCAAAGTAATTACCACCTAAAAGTATGCTATTACTACCATTGTTGTTAAAATCATACTTCAAAAAGGATGTCACTGGTGCAACTTGTAAAATATTTTTAAAAGGCATAAATTTAAATTGACCATCATCGTTTGCAAGATAGCCCGATTTGAGTTCATTTACTTCTAATACTTTTGCTTTATCTATCATATTTTTACTTAAAACACTTTCGATAGACTGACCGGCAAATGACTTATAAGTAGTAAACTTTTTCTTTAAAAACACCAGTTGACTTGCTAACTCATCTAAACCGGCAATAGGGTAATAATTGCCGTCTTTAGCGGTACACACAATTGTTTCGGTTTGGCCGTTATTATCAAAATCAGCATAATACATTTTCATGGGATAGTCGTCTGATGCTGAAAATTTTGTATTAGTACCCCAATTGCCCAGAATATAATCGGTATCGCCGTCATTATCTATATCAAAAGGCTGAATGGCTTGCCAAAGCCCGTTGAGGTCTCCTGGTAAATTGACTTCCTCAAAATTTTTACCGTTGTTTTTAAACAATTTAGGACTCATCCATTCGCCGATGACTATCAAATCTTTTAGCCCATCACTATCAAAATCTTCCCAAACTGCATCGGTCACCATACCAAGTTTTTCAAATGGATTGGGGTCAAGCACTGAAAATATGCCTTTGTCATTGACCAAAATATAGGAATCTGGTATATTTCCAAAATCGTTGGTAATCGTGTAATTCCCAACAAAAATATCTAAATCTCCGTCTTCGTCAAAGTCGTAAGGTTCTAGGGTTGAATTATTATTGTATAATTCTGGTGTGCTTTCCTTAACAAAAGTGGTATCTTTCAACGTATAATAGCTATCTAATAATGGTTTTGATGGTGGTTGAAAATCATTCCCAGCAGAGCCTACAAACAATTCGTTTTTACCATCATTGTTAAAGTCATCTATGGCAGCAGAAACTTCTTCTTTTATAGAATCTTTCAGAATGTTGTTGAATTCTTTAGATACATAACTTGTATCTCTTTGAATATAAACATGAGACCTCTTAAATTTTGAGCCACCAAAAAAAATATCTTTTTTGCCATCATTGTTTAAATCACCAATAGCAACAGCCGGCCCTTTGTTGGATAATTGATAAGGAATCAATTTATGTCTGGCAAAATCTTTATAGCTATCTTCAGTGTGAGTGAAGTCTATACCTAAGTTACCTTCAACTTTACTAAAAATAGTTTTGGTTTCTTTACTTTGATTTTTTACTGGAATAGTATGGTTAGGTTTAACAGTAATCGTCTGGTTTGTAGGTAAGTCTTTTATAATTTGATAGGTATTATCGGGCCAAATAATTTTTAAAGAATCAATTTTTTTACTATCGCCAAAGCCAAAATGAATCATAGGCTCTGAAGAAGCTTGATAACCTCTGCAAGTGTAATTTTCTTTGAATTGCAATTTATTGTCTGTATAGGCATAAACTTTAGCACCAATAGCAGATGTGTTGGGTTTTGGGTAAAGTAGATTTACTTTTAGATATCTGGATTTTGAATTAGTTTGGTTTTCTAAAATGCTAGCCGTTTCATTCAGGTTGTTTATGACAATGTCTAGATCACCATCGTTGTCTAAGTCACCTAATGCCATTGCGGTTGAGACATTGGCTTTATTGTGATCTACCCAGGATTGAGATTTATTTTCAAAAGTGAGATCACCATTTCCTTTAAAGATGTAGTTAGCTACTTTTCCAGAGGGCATTTTAGATAATGCTTTTTGATCAACTAAATTGGTTTTATCAATTTTATTTTTAATCTGATCACTTGATATAAAATTGATGTAATCTAAGTCGTTAGGTCTTCTTATAATTCCATTTGTGATGTACAGGTCTTGTTCTCCATCTTGATTAAAATCTGCAAATAAAGCACTCCAACTCCAGTCTGTAGCGGCAACACCACTTAAAAGCCCAATTTCTTTAAAATCACCATTTTTTTGGTTGATTTGGAGCATATTTCTTGAGTACTGGTTGTAATATCCATAATTTTCAATTCTGATTTTTTCCAGTTGGTAATCTTCATCATCGACAGAAGACTTTAGAACTTTTTCATTTTCAGGAAGCATATCTAAAGACAGTAAATCAGGTAAACCATCGTGGTTAATATCACTGACATCGCTTCCCATAGAAAAGCGTGAGGTGTGCCCAAATGAAGACATGAGTTTGTTTGAAAAAGTCCCGTCTCCATTATTAATGTAATAATAATCATCTTCGTGAAAATCGTTTCCTATATAGATATCCGGAAAACCATCTTGATTAAAGTCTGCAACAGAAATCCCTAAGCCATATCCATTTACACCTCCAAAAATCCCAGCTTCTTCACTGACGTCTACAAATTTACCATTGTCATTTCTCAACAATTTATCTCCTGTTTGATAATCTCTCTTATAGCGTACTTCTACTTTACCGTATGATTCTGGTGTATGTGTTGCATGGTTAAGTAAATAAAGATCCAGGTCGCCATCTTTGTCATAATCTAAAAAAGCAGCTGATGAACTATAGGTATCAAAATCCAATCCATATTCTGCAGCAGATTCTGTAAAAGTTTCATCACCATTATTAATGAATAATTCATTATACCCACTGAATCCATTAAGTCCAACAACAGCACAAACATAAATATCTAAGAGACCATCGCCATTAACATCTCCCATAACAGCACCGGTATTCCAGGAACTGTTGCCTTCAATATTGGCTTTATTTGAAATATCTTTAAATTTTAGGTCACCTTGATTTAAATATAATTTATTTTTAACTTGATTGCCGGAAAAGAAAATATCAGGTAGACTATCATTGTTAATGTCACCAACAGCAACACCACCGCCATTATAAAAATACATGTAGTCTAAGATATTGACATCTTCAGTTGGTGTGACTTGATTGGTAAAACTAATATTTGTCTTTTCAGCAGATACAGTTCTAAAAACTACATCGTTT
Organism: Mesohalobacter halotolerans; assembly: GCF_006120725.1. Lineage (GTDB taxonomy): Bacteria > Bacteroidota > Bacteroidia > Flavobacteriales > Flavobacteriaceae > Psychroflexus > Psychroflexus halotolerans. The sequence goes on along the minus strand of NZ_SWMU01000004.1, from coordinate 89,923 downwards.
TTTTCTTTGCAAGACCAAAGTAACACCATTGCTATACTTATAAAAAAAGGATATTTAGTTATTAAGTTCAAAAATCTTGGGTTTATCATCATTAATTACTACTAATACATAATTTTTACCAATTTTACTTTTAAATCGGCTGAGGTGTTTAACTTCATTTTTAATAAAAAAACCAGTTTCGGAATAGGCCTGCCATTCAAAATTATTGTTCTTATCATTTAAAAGTACAGAACCATAATTGGCATCGAGTCTGGAAAATTGAGGTTTAAGTTCAAAATTATTACCGCCCGTAATGATATCTTTAAAACCATCTTTATTCACATCTATTACCATAATGCTATTGACTGAAGACAGCTGAGTTCTGGGTGGTAGCTTTTTTATATTAAAGTTACCGTTGCCATTATTTACAGCAATGATAGATTCCATAGTATTAGCTTTTTTAACAATTGTATTGTTAATAATATCTTCTGAAAAAAGTTCATTTATTGTTCTTTTAGCATAATCTGAAGCTTTAAGGTTTTGTTTTTTTAAAGAAACAATTTGATTAGTCAGTTCTTTTTTCATGTGTAGCGGATAGTCTCCATCATTAATAGTTGTTGTACAGATCTGTTCTATAGTACCGTTATTGTCATAATCATTAATCCATAATTTCATAGGATTTTTACGAGTTGCTTTGTACAAAGTATTACTCCCTTGATTCCCTAAAATTAGGTCTAGGTCTCCATCATTATCTATATCAAATGCGGTTACAGTTTTCCACCAGCCGTGATAATCATCTAAAGTCGTATCGAGTTTAGTGAGGTTTCTGCCCGTATTTTTATAAATAGTTGTTGAGCCCCAATCTGATGTTGTAATTAAATCTTTTTTAGAATCACCATCAATATCTTCCCAAATGGCATCTGTGATCATTCCGGCTTTATTTACATCATAAGCGTATCTTTCTGTCGCATCTTGAAAGTAACCATAACCTGTATTTTCTAAGAATAAATGTTCAGGATCTACAGCATAAGTCCCAACCACACTTCTAGAAGCCACAAAAACATCAACATCTCCGTCGTCATCAAAATCATATGGTGCTATGGCAGAAATATTATTGTTGGTGTAGGGCATGTTTTGCTCTGATTTAGAAAAATTTCCTATTCCATCGTTGATATATAAACGAACTTTATAGACTTCCTTGCGATTGACTTCATTACCGCTATTGCCAACCATCAAATCCAAATCACCATCATTATCAGCATCAAAAAAAGCTGCAGCAGTATCTTCTAATTCAATATCATCCTGAAAAACAGGATTTTGTTGAATTTTAAAATTTCCGTTTTGATCATTTATGTAAACAGCTGCCTGTTGATTTTTGCCCCCACCAATAAATAGATCATTAAATCCATCATTGTTAATATCACCTTTTGCAAAAGCCGGTCCTTCTTGTGATACTTTTGATGAAATCAGACCTTCGTGGTCAAAATCGGTGTACACGTTTTCATCGTGAGCTAAGAGGTTGTGAGAGACTTCTTCAAATAACAAATCTTTTTTGTGAGGTGTTTTTGGTGTATAGGTTTCGCTGGCATCCGATTCATTTAAAACCAATTGTTGGTTTGTGGCTACATCTTTAAGTAGTGTAGTTTTACTGCTCGGCCATATCACTCTAATTGAATCTATGGTGTTTACTTTTCCTAAGCCAAAATTAAGCACATAATCCATTGAAGATTGAAAGCCTCTTGAGGGCACTTGTTCTTGTTTAAATACTTTACCGTTAGCGTAAACTTTTATTGAACTGCCAATAGCAAATTTATTGGACTCGGTTCCATTCAGTTTGATCTTTAAATAATGGTTGTCAAGCATTTTATCTGCATTGTTTTGATAAACAAATGAATGCATATTAACATTATTCACAACCAAGTCTAAATCTCCATCATTATCTAAATCACCATAAGCAGCCCCATTAGAGAAACTAGGTTTACTAAATCCCCACTTATCTGTATTATTATTGAAAGTGAGATCTTTGTTGTTTTTGAAAGCATAATTCGGCAAAGGTGTTTGAGGCATTTTTTGAATAATGGAATCTATAGCTTGTTTTTTTCCGGTTAAAGCCATTTTTTGAATAATTTCATTAGCAAAAAAATCTACAAAATCTAAATCTGTTAGATCGTGATTAATACCATTTGTAACATAGATATCTTTATAGCCATCATTATCCATATCAAATATAAGTCCTGCCCAACTCCAGTCTGTTTTTGATATTCCACTAAAGTTAGCAATTTCTGAAAAGCTACCATTTCCATTATTGAGCTGAAGTGTATTTTGAATGTATTGTTGATAAAAGTCTTTACTTTGTTTGAGCTTAAAAACATCATAGCCTTCAAATTCCATCACAGATTTTATTCGCTGATCGGGATCCGGGAGCATATCTGTAATAAAAATATCTGAATGACCATCATTGTTAATATCCTGAATATCTACACCCATCGCAGAGAGGGATAGGTGAGAGGTCCATTTTTTTATTTCTTCACTAAACGTACCATCTTGATTATTAATGTATAAATAGTCGCGCTCATAAAAATCATTAGATATGTAAATATCTGGATACAAGTCATTATTGATATCGGTAATCATGACGCCTAAACCAAATCCAATTAAACTGCCATAAATGCCGGCTTCTTCACTAACATCTACAAATTTACCATTATCATTTCTCAATAGCATATCACCAACACCTCTGAATATATGAGGAACATTTTCCCAATCTTGAGCTCTTTTATCTCTTTGGTGCGCATAGCCTAAACTACTTACAGGGATGTTAGAATTATTTAAAATATAAGCATCTAAATCGCCGTCTTTATCATAGTCGAAAAACGAAGCATGGGTAGAAAAACCTGTTTCGGCGAGGTTGTAGTCTTTTGCTTTTTCTGCAAAGGTTAAGTCGCCGTTATTGATGAATAATTCATTGTCGTGGTTATTGCCTTCCATATTACCGGCATTACTTACATAGATATCTAATAAACCGTCTTGGTTAACATCTGCCATAACTACTCCTGTAGACCATGGTTTATCACCTTGTATTCCAGCTGATTTTGATATGTCTTCAAACTTAAAATCACCTTTATTTAAGTAAAGTTTATTTGGTTTCATATTTGCGGTGAGATAGATATCTGGTAAACCATCATTATTAATATCACCTATTGCAACACCACCACCATTGTAAAAATTACGGTATTTGAAAATATTAAAGTTTTTTTGATTGATAACTTCATTAAAGAATTTTACCCCTGTACTATCAGGGCTTAGCAAAGTAAAAAGTTTATTTTCTATAGGTTTTTTTATCGTATTTGTTTTATATCTACTACATGAGCTTAACATTATAGACAAACAAAAAATGGAAATCAATTTACAATTCATCAAGTATCTTTTAAGTCTATTAATGTTACATTTTTTTCTATTCATAGATAATGTCTGATATTTATACAATTTTTCTAAAACAAAAGAGATGTAAAATTATTAAATAAATCTCTCATAATCAATCAAATTAAGATATAGATTATAAATACTGGATAATAAATTTAAGATAAAACCATAAAAAAAGGGATATTAGAAATATCCCTTTAAATAAACAAAATTTAAACAATATTAGTAACCTGGATTTTGTACTAAATTAGGATTTAAATTTACTTGAGTTGCAGGTATTGGGAACAATTTTCTGTCTGGATTATTGACAGCGCTAGGGTCTTTAAAAGCCCAGTCTCTAGTATATTGTCCAAAACGTATTAAATCATTTCTTCTCCATGTCTCAGTGAATAATTCTCTACCTCTCTCATCCAAAATATCTTGTTCTGATACTGAACTGAGTGGCGAAGCCCCTCTGAGTGATCTCAAATCATTAATCATTGTTGTAGGGTCTTGCCCAGATCTAAACATGGCCTCTGCTTTCATTAGATAAGCATCTGCATATCTCATATAAATAAGATGATTTTGGAATCCTCCTCCAAATCTTGGATTGTATTTAATCACTCTTATCCCTGTAACTTCATTATTACCCACTAAACTCGGCTCACCAGAACCTGCATCAAAGAAGTCTCTTGTGAAGTTTAGCGGATTACCGTTTCTATCTTCAAGAGGGCTACCATCAGGGGCGTATTGCTGTCCTATCAAATATCCACTACCAACGTTAGAGCCATCTACAAATCCATCACCGTTTTCATCGCCCTGTAAGAGTGGGTCGGTTGCATCGCCAATAGGAATACCTTGAGGAGGAACACCACCTCTTCTTTCTTCTTGACCGTCTAATAGATTTCCATCTAAATCTACTCTATTGCTATTAGGATCTCCTTCATATAAGTCATAATATTCTGCAAGTGTTGAGAATCCATTCCAACCGCCGCCACCTAATTCGGTAGAATTATAGTGTAAAGTATGGAAAGTTCTTTCTCCAACAGCTCTTGGTCTGTACCAAATAGTCTCGCTATCAGCATCTTCCTTAAAGATATCATAATAACCATCATGCAGTTGAAAACCTGTATTAGTTATATCATCAACTAATGAAATTACTTGGTTCATATCTGCATTATTAACTTCAGTATCAGTGTATACATGTTTATTTAACAATACTTTAGCCAGTAAAAGTTGAGCAGAAGTTTTTGTAGCTCTTTGATTATCTCCATTAGGAGTAGCATCTGGTAAACTAGAAATTGCAGTATTTAAATCTTCTACAATAAAGTTTACTGCATCTGCACCTGTAAAAACCTCAGGATCAACTGAAGGTAAAGCTTTTGTGTCTCTGAATGGTACCTGACCGTAATGATCGAGAATAATAAACATTGCAAGTGCTCTTAAAAAGTGGGCTTCACCCTTAGCTTCAGCTGATGCTGGTGTTCTGTCATCAATAATTTCTGAAGCATTTAGCTGAAGTCCATTCCATTCATTCCATGTATTGGTAATGAATCTATGGTCTGGATTCCAGGTGTGTTGGTGAAGTTGTCTCCATAGCCCGTTGTCACCCCAGTCTGAACCTCTAGTTGGAATCAATAGTGCGTCAGAAGTAACCTCACTTAGGGCATATAAATTTTCTTGCGTTGCAATGAAGTTGTTTAAGCTATTATACATATTAGTCAAAGAACTATTTGCCTCCTCTGCAGTTAAACCACTAAAGTTTTCTGCGAGGATTGAATCTGTCTCTTCTATTTCTAGATCTGTACATGAAAACTGTACAAGAGCTATAGAAAAAAAGAATATTATAAGTTTTATTTGTTTTTTCATAACATTAATTATTTTTTGTTTTTAAAATTTTGCATTTAAACCAAGTGTTATCGTTCTTGGTCTTGGAAATGATGTATAGTCTATACTGGCACTTGGTATTCCAGTTCCACCGTCACCGGTATTAGAAGATACTTCAGGATCTAAACCACTATAACCAGTGATTAGAAATAAGTTTTGCCCATTGACTGAAATTCTCAATGAATCTAAAGTGCTGTTTTCATTAAGTGTAAAGTTATAACCTAGTGAAAGGTTTTGTAATCTTACAAAATCACCCTTTTCTAAATAAAGTGTTGAAATTTCTTGTGATTGTCTTGTTAAAGCCTCTGGTGTGGCGTTTCTGTTTGTTGCAAATGTTGTTCTGTTAAGAAAAGCATTTGCTGTATTATTATACACATAAAAACCAAATTGACCCGTAAAAAATGCAGAAGCATCAAAATTACCTAAAGTATAATTTAAGGATAAGCCTGTTGTGATATCCGGTAATCCATCTTTATCGACAAATTTTTTGTCATCTGGTGAGAAATTAGGCTCACCGTTTTCGTCTTCAGAGTATTCTGCTAAATAGTATGAAAATAACGAACGCCCTTCCCCTAAACGTTGTACAAAAGCATTAGTCAGCCCAGGACCGTTTAAGGCACCAAACTCTGCGGTGGTTCCATTTAAACCTTCAACAGTATTATCATTATAGGCAATATTAAAGTCTACAGAAAAATTAGAGTCTTCTGTTGCAATAAAATCATAGCCTAGGTTTAATTCTATACCTTGGTTTATTACTTTACCATCTTGTAAATTTCTAAATACAAAAGGGTCAAAAGCTGGTGCAGCAGCAGCTTGTCTAAACAACAAATCACTTGTTTCTTTACGGTAAACATCAAAAGAACCTCTGATTCTGTCAAAATTCCAACCAAAATCTATACCTAAGTTCATGTCTAACGTGGATTCCCATTTTAACTCCTCATTCTGTACTGCAACAGTAGCCAATCCAGGTCTGTTAACATTTCCATCATCTCCAATCCCTGGTGCGGCAAAGCGTTGTCTCTTTAAAAATTGGGCATAACCTAAACCAGCTTGGTTACCAGTTACACCGCTACTCAATCTGAGCTTTAATGTTGAAACATTATCACCTATAAAATCTTCTTCAGATAGTTTCCAAGCAAAAGCACCAGATGGGAAAATACCATATTGGTAATCACTACCAAAACGAGACGAACCGTCAGCTCTTACTGTAGCTGTAAATAAAAATTTATCATTTAAAGAATAGTTAGCTCTACCAAAAAAGGATTGCAACTCATCAGTATTATCAAATGTGTCCACCACTAAAGATTCAAAAGGCTGAACGAAAAAGGGTAGCTCATCAGTATCATCAAAAGGGAAAAGCCTATTTAAAAAACTTCCATCCGAATCATAACCGAATTGCTGATAAGTTCCACGTATCCTAGACTGTAAAGCACCAACACTGTTTGATAAATTTGCATTAAAGCCTAGTCCCCAACCTTGTGAGTTTAAACCCTTTCGTCTAAAGTCTTGAAAGGAGTAACCTATGATGATATCTAAGTTAGAGTTATCAAAATCCTTTTTATAGTTAACCGTAGCTTCTAGTAACTTACTGGTAGCTTCTAAAGTGTTAAAAGATGCACGACCTTCACCAGAAACTCCAGGATTATTGTTAAAATCAGCTGTTGCTAAAGACTCAGCTTCAGCATCTGAATTGTCATAACCTAGGTTTAATTTAGCTGAAAAATTACTATTAATCTCATATTCAAGGGAACCATTTAAGAGTAATCTATTTGTTTTTGTGTTTGAATCGTAATAAGCTAATATGTTAGCAGGATTAAGTCTATTTCCTTCTACAAAAAAGTCTGGATCATTTGGCCATGTAGGAGGGGCAGAATATGCAGAACCTATAATATTACCACTTGCTCCTGCCTGAGCACCTATAAATGGCGATTCATCATTAACTCTTGCAATGGAAGATTGAATTTGAAGTTTTAATTTATCGTCAAAAAACCGATGTCTTAAATTTAATCTTCCAACAATTCTCTCCTGAGAAGATTCTTCTAAAACACCTTGTTGATCTGTATAAGAAAAACTTGCTCTTAAATTACCATCTGTGTAAGCTCTTGAATAGGTTAAGTTGTTTTCAGATGAAAATGTAGTTCGGGTAATAACATCCTGCCAGTCTGTATTAGCACCAGTATCATCAACATTTGGTACTGGGCTTCCAGTCACGTCTAATATGTTTGTTTTATAAGCTTCTGCATCGAATAAATCGAAATCATTAGCAGGAGAAGACACACTTAAATTTGAAGAAAACGTAAAAACACCACCTTTGGCTGCTTTTCCGGATTTTGTTGTGACTATAACAACACCGTTTGCACCTCTTGAACCATATATGGCTGTTGCAGAAGCATCTTTTAAAATAGATATACTTTCTATATCATTGGGGTTTATAAAGCTTAAGGGATTTCGTGGCGTACTACCACCATCAATTATCCCACCAGTAGCCGGCACTGTTCCTTGATCTGATAACGGTATTCCATCTACTACAAATAATGGATTGTTATTAGATCGAATAGAATTAGAACCTCTAATACGAATATTTGCAGCAGCACCCGGTTCACCACTTGCTACAGAAATTTGAACACCTGCGGTTTTACCTTGTATTAATTGCTCAGGTGAAGAAATTACACCTCCGTTAAAATCTTCAGAAGCTACAGAGGATACTGAGCCTGTAGCATCTTTTACGGTTGTTGTCCCATAACCAATCACAACAACCTCATCGAGCTTAGCTGCATCTTCGACCAATGTAACGTTAATTGTAGTTTGTCCATCTACAGCAACTTCTTGAGTTTTAAAGCCAACATAGCTGAATACTAATGTGGCATCTTCAGCAACTTCTAACGTGAAATCACCATCAAAACCCGTAACTGTACCATTCTGGGTTCCTTTTTCTAACACATTTACGCCAGGCAAAGGCCCCATTTGATCGGAAACCACACCCGTCACCGTGACTTGTGCTAGCATAGCTGTGCTAAACAGCATCGCTATAATGTAAAAAGCGTGTTTAAGTAACATTTTTTTCATTGTATTTAGGTTTAAAATTATTCATATTAATTGACATTGAAAATTATTGATTGATAAGGTTTTAAACAAATATTCTCTAATGTTTTCGTAACAAATTTATAATTATTTATTAACAAATCATAATTTTTTTCATTTCCAAATTCATAATCGATAACGTTTTCGAATTCTGAAAAGTTTAAAAAGACAACAATCTTCTGATAACCAAGTGTTTTACTGTATGTGTAAATATTTTTATTATTTTTTTCAAATTCTTCAAATTTTCCATATGTGAAGACATTATGCTCTTTTTTGAGAGCTAAAATAGACCTATAGTAATTTAATACTGATTCAGAATCAGCGATTTGTTGCTCTACATTTATTTTTTCAAAGTTTGGATTGACTTGTAGCCAAGGTTGAATTTCAGAAAAACCAGCATAATCTTCTTTATTCCATTGCATTGGCGTTCTGGCATTATCTCTACCTTCATTATTTATCATTTCTAGCGCTTCTTCTTCTGAGAATTTTTGAGATTCTAAATTTTCATAGTAGAAGTTTCTGGATTGTATATCATTGACCTCTTCAATATTGTCTAATTGTATATTTGTCATCCCAATTTCATCTCCCTGATATATATTAAGCGTACCATTTTGAGTAGCCATAAGCGTTATCAACATTTTCGCAGATTCTTTATGATATTTTTTATCATTGCCAAAACGTGATACTAAACGGGCAAAATCATGATTACCAAGAGCATTGGCAATCCAACCACCTTTGGTCATCACTTTTTGCCACCCTCTAAATATGTTTTTGATATTAATAAGCTCAAATTCTGATATGTCTTCATATTTGCCATTGATAATATTATTTTCTAAGATGTCAAAATGATATATCATATCGAGTTCTTTTCGATCTTCACCAACATAGAGATGTGCATTATCTTGGGTTATACCAACACCTTCACCCATTGAAAATGCATCGTAATGTTTCATGACTTTTTCATGCATTTCATGTAAATATTGATGGATTTTAGGGCCATTAGCGTAGTGTTTTTCTATGATTTTTCTAAATCCGATATTAGGATCAATATTTTCAAAACTCAAATCTTTTGATAATAAACTTACCACATCCATCCTAAATCCATCTATACCTTTATCCAACCAAAACCTCATCACCTCATAAATCCCTTCTCTAACTTTGGGGTTTTCCCAATTTAAATCTGGTTGGTATTTTGTAAAAAGGTGCAAGTAATATTCTTCTGTACTATCGTCAAAAGTCCAGGCAGATCCTCCAAAAAAAGATTTCCAATTGTTAGGTGGTCCTCCGTCTGGACTTGGTTTTTTCCAAATATAAAAATCTCTGTAGGGACTATTTTTGCTTTGTTTGGCTTTCTTAAACCAGCTGTGCTTATCCGAAGTATGATTTGGTACAAGGTCAAGTACGATTTTTAAATCTCTTTGATGTGCCTCATTTAATAGTTCATCGAAATCTGACATTGTACCAAACTCCGGCATAATTGCACAATAATCGCTTACATCATATCCATTATCCTTATTTGGGGATTTGAAAATTGGGCTAATCCAAATAATGTCAACGTTTAATGATTTGATGTAATCTAGTTTTGACGTAATTCCTTTTAAGTCTCCAATTCCATCTGCATTACTATCTTTAAAGCTTCTCGGGTAAATTTGATAAACTACACCTTTTTTAAACCAGTTTAAATTCATAAATTGAGACTAAAACCTTTTCGTTTTATATTTGTATCTACTAATTAAATGATTATTTATCTTAGTTTTACATAAGATTAATATGAAATTATAATGTAAACGTTTGTATTATCAATTTTTCATTAAAAAAGGATTTTTGTTGTTAATTATTTAAAAATTTGAATTCAAAGATTAACAGTAGAGTAAGACTTGAAGATTTGGCAAGAGCTTTAAAACTCTCCATTGCTACTGTCTCAAGAGCTATGTCTGACAGTTCCAGAGTAAAGCCTGAAACAAAACAAAGGGTCTTGTCTAAGGCTAAACAAATGGGATATAGGTCTAATCAAATTGCTAAAAGTTTGAGCTCTGGTAAAACAAATGTCTTAGGGGTTATTATTCCAAGATATGATGAACCTTTTTTTATAGAGGTTTGTAGAGGGATCGACTATTATGTCAGAAAACATGATTACAGAATTCTAATTAATTCTTCCAGAAACTCTTTTAAATACGAAAAAGAAAATGTCTTAGCTTTTGAAAGAGGCACAGTAGACGGTGTTGCGATGTGTTTTACTCATGAAACAAATTCATATGAGCATGTTGAAGAACTTATTGACAGAAAAATGCCACTAGTTTTATTTGATAATATTAGTCATAAAATCGATGGCGCCGGTCATGTTAAAATTGATGACTTCAGCTCTGCTGTTAAGGCTGTTGAAATACTTATAAAACATAAGAATAACAGCATCGGTTATATAGGTGGCACTTCAAAAAAAAGTGTGTTTAATCAACGTTTTGATGGCTTTGTTGAAGCCCATAAAAAACATCACCAATCTTTTAAAACCCGGCATGTATTAAATTGCAAGTCATATCATCAAGAGCACGAGTTTTATGAAGTTTTCAATTTTCTCTCTAAGCTTCAAGATGTGCCAAATGCTTTTTTTTGCTCAACCGATAATTATGCTATTTTGTGTATTAAAGCTTTGACTAAACTAGGTTATAAAGTTCCTCAAGACATTGAAGTCATAGGGTTTGGGAATTTACATTACAGTAATATGTTTACACCAGAGTTAACATGTGTCTCTCAACCCAGTTTTAAAATGGGGGAAAAAGTGGCTGAGATGCTACTAAATAAAATTGATAAAGGTTTTTTTATCTCAAATACCGACCAAAATAGCGAAATTGTATTGCCAACTAAATTGGTCTATCGCGATACTACGCGATGATTTACTCTGAAGAGGCTCTTTTAATAAGTGTTGTAGGTTGAATAAATCGCTTTGGTTTCAAAGTTTTATTCTCAATTCTTTCTAATAATATTTTTACGGTATTTTTGCCTAGTTCTATAGCATGCTGAGACACAACACTCATTTTGGGATAAGCATTTTTGGCTAATAACCCATCTGTAAATCCAACTATAGCTAAATCTTTTGGTATTTTTACTTGATAATGCTTTGCGGCATTAATAGCAATAGACGCTGCAGTTTCATCTAAACCAATCAAAGCATCAAAGGATTCGTTTTTAAAAAAATCATTGATTTTAGATTCTGCGTCTTTAGTTTCACTGATCATGAGGGTTTTGACGTTTGTAGAAGTTTGATTGGCAGATGTCATGACACCTTGAAGTCTCGCGACAATCACACTAAGATGAGGCAAAGTAGAAACTACCGCAATGTTTTTACGATTTTGTTCTTTCAAATACTCAAAAACATCTTGAGCGGCTTTCTGATCATCGACTAGCACTTTGTCGCAATCTATTTCATCAGTTATCCTGTCAAATAGTACTAAAGGTTTGTCTAAACTTTTAAAGTTTTTAAAATGTGAAAAGTCCTCCTTAACCTGCGTTTCCTTGCTAAGCGCTGCAATAATACCATCAACTTTATTATATTCTAGCATTTCAAGATATTCCTTTTCTTTATCGAGAGATTCATTGGTTAAACAAGTTATGATTTTATATCCCTTAAGACTTGCTTGTTCTTCAATCCCATGTAAAACTTTAGCAAAAAAATGATTGAGGATATCAGGAATTAAAATACCGATGGTAAAGGTCTTGTTGCGTTTAAGGCTAACAGCAACCGGGTTAGGCTTATAGCCATAAAGCTTTGCTAATTCCTTAACGCGTTTTATTGTCTTTGTGCTGATTTCAGAGCTATTATTTAAAGCTTTAGATACTGTAGAAACAGAAACGTTAAGTTCTTTAGATAACTGCTTAAGTGTAGTTTTTTGCTTCATGACTTCCTTATGATAAGGTAAAATTAACAAAAAAAATTAGATCACACTTAAAGTGGTTTAAATGATTAAAATTTCTTATTTTAACAAAAAAAATTTGTGGACAGTTTAAAATTTGTGTCTTACATGAGCAACCAAGCTCAAATCCTTACCAATAAAGACATTGAACAATTATTGTTTCAGATTCGTGAAAAAAATAAACGACTAGCTATTACAGGTATTTTGCTACTCATTCAAGGTAAATTTGTGCAATACATTGAAGGCAAAGCACCAGAAATTGATAAAGTTTATGAAAAAATAAAACACGATAGCAGACATAATGATTTGGTGTTACTAGACTCAGGAGATTTGGAAAACAGGCAATTTAAAAACTGGTCTATGGCTTACAAAAAAATTGGCGACGACCAAGTCAAAGCCATTTTAGGTCATACGGCTTTAAATTTAGACGATTTATTTTTATTTCCTAAACAAGAAAAAACACATCCCGTTTTAAAGGTTTTATATAACTTTACAAATAGCTTATCGACTTAAAATTTACTTATGAAAACACTATTTTTAGCCCTTATCACATTTTTGACGTTGACGTCTTGTCAAAACAATAAAAAGCAAAATAAAGAAAAGACCAACACCATTTCAGAGCAAACTGAGGAAAAGAAAGAAGAAACCAAAACTATCTTAGAAAAAATCGCTTATGCTCATGGTTATGAACACTGGCCGTCAGTAGAAAAAATTGAATTTAGTTTTGTCGTTAATCCTGGCGAACAAGAAATGATAAGGCATTGGATTTGGTATCCTAAAAATGATAAGGTCACATTGGTTAAAGAAAACGAAAGAATAACTTACAAGAGAGATAATATTATGCAAGAATTCGTTGATACTGATAAGGCCTTTGTCAATGATAGCTTTTGGTTATTGTTTCCATTTCATTTGGAATGGGGAGTTTTTAATTATGAGACTATTGAAGGGGTAAAATCTCCAATTCAACAAAAAGAAAGCACAAAACTCATCGTGAAATATCCAAATGAAGGTGGCTACACACCAGGTGACCGTTACGATGTCTATCTTGACCAAAATCAACACATTATAGAATGGGCATATTACCCAAGCGGAAAAAAAGAACCTGCATTGCTCAATACATTTGAAGATTTATCAAACTTTGATGGCATCAAGATTAATATGATTCATCGCAATCCTGATACTGGTTTTCAGCTCAATTTTAGAAATGTCAGCATCAATTAATATGAAATTTGAAAATAGCTTAGAATTTGCGCAAAATTGCGATACAAATGACCGTTTAAAAAAATTTAGAAATCAATTTTATTTCCCAAAAACTAATCTAGGGGATAATAAAATTTATTTGTGCGGCAATTCACTCGGACTTCAACCTAAATCAACCTCTGATTATATCCAACAGGAATTAAATGATTGGTCTGATTATGGAGTTGATGGTCACACCGACGCTAAAAATCCTTGGATGCCTTATCACGAGTTTCTGTCAAAACCTATGGCAAATATTGTTGGAGCAAAAGAAAGCGAAGTCATTATCATGAATACATTATCGGTCAATCTACATTTGATGATGGTTTCGTTTTATCAACCTACATCAAAACGCCATAAAATCCTTATAGAAGCCGATGCATTTCCGTCCGATTTATACGCTGTGGAGTCTCAATTAAAATATCATGATTACGACCCCAAAGATGCTTTAATTCTTTGGAAACCTCGAGAAGACCAATATTATGATATAGAAGATTTTAATCAAATTATTCAAAATCATGGCGATGAAATTGCTTTGGTTTTAATTGGCAATACGAACTATTACACCGGACAACATTTTGACATGAAATATATCACTGATTCATGTCATCAAAATGATATTAAAATTGGCTTTGACTTAGCACATGGTGTTGGTAATATTCAACCCCATTTGCACGATTTAGGTGTTGACTTTGCGGTGTGGTGCACTTATAAATATCTCAATTCAGGACCCGGAAGTCTCGGGGGTTGTTTTGTGCATGAAAAGCATCATACCAAAGACTTACATCGCTTTACGGGTTGGTGGGGACATGACAAATCCACACGTTTTAACATGCGTCAGGATTTTAAACCCATCCCAACCGCAGAAGCCTGGCAGTTAAGCAATCCGCCAATATTATCTATGGCAGCCATTAGAGCTTCCCTAGATATTTTTCAACAAGCTGGATTTGACAATGTGGTTAAAAAATCAAAAGATTTGACTGGTTTTTTGGAATATTTATTATTAGAATTAAATGATGATAATCTAAAACTCATTACACCAAAAAAACCAAACGAAAGAGGCTGCCAGTTATCCATACAATTTCTCGATGCTGATAAAAGCTTGTTTGATAAATTAACTCAAGCCGGAGTTGTAGCCGATTGGCGTGAGCCGCAAGTGATACGCGTTGCGCCGGCACCGCTTTATAACAGTTTTGAAGACGTTTACCAATTTGTTCAAATTTTAAAACATATTAGATATGCAGGATAAGCATTTGCTCATCGTTGGCGCAGGATTGTGCGGCTCATTACTAGCCTTAAAACTCGCCCAACACGGCTATAAAATCACACTAGTTGAAAAACGTCCAGATTTGAGAAATGCCGATATTTCTGCAGGGCGATCTATTAACCTCGCTTTTTCTGATCGAGGTCTTAAAGGCATAAAACGCGTTGGTCTCGAAGACAAAGTCAAAGTGCTTTGCATTCCGATGAATGGCCGGATGCTTCACGATAAAAATTCCAATACAAAATTATCGCCTTACAGCGGACAAGATGGTAATTATATTAATTCTATTTCCAGATCTGGTCTTAACGCTTTACTCTTGGATGAAGTCGAGAAACACGACAATGTCCATTTGATATTTCAGGCCGCATGTCAAAATGTTGATGTTGAAAGTGCTAAAGCTGAATTCATAAATGAAAAAACTGACGTAAATTTTCACGTTCAAGCTGACTATATCATTGGCACCGATGGCGCAGGTTCTGTGGTGAGGCAAGCTTTAATGAAAAATAGAGAATTGCGTTTTAGCTTTTCTCAGAACTTTTTAACCCACGGTTACAAAGAACTGAGTATTTTACCTAAAAATGGAGAACATCAAATCTATAAAAATGCGCTACACATTTGGCCAAGAGGCGAAAATATGCTGATTGCTTTGCCTAATTTAGATGGAAGTTTTACGGTGACTTTATTTTTAGCATATGAAGGAGGCGATTATAATTTTAATAATTTAACAAACCCTAAAATAGTTGAAGAATATTTCAAAAAAGACTATCCCGATGCCCACGCTTTGATGCCACATTTAAAAGAAGAGTTTTTTGACAATCCAACAGCAGCACTTGGCACGGTAAGATGTTCGCCTTGGACGTATAAAAAAACATTGATTATGGGTGATGCCGCTCACGCTATTGTGCCGTTTTACGGACAAGGGATGAATGCTTCTTTTGAAGATGTAGCCGTGTTTGATGATATTTTAAACGAAGTCGATTTTGATTTAGACAAAGCGTTTTCTGAATTTAGTCAAACCCGAAAACAAGACGCCGATGGCATTGCCGATTTGGCACTAGATAATTTTCATGAAATGAAAGCCCATACGGCGCAAGAGTTGTTTTTACAAAAACGCCAATTAGAATTGGCTTTTGAAAAGGAATTCCCTGATGATTATGCGTCTAAATATTCTTTAGTCACCTTTAATGAAGACATCGGTTATCACGATGCCAAAGTTCGTGGTCGTGCTCAGGATAAAGTGATTTTGTATTTATTAAAAGAAGGCCACCTACCAGAACATTTAAGTTTAAAAGAAAAACTTGAGATTGTCAAAACACACACGAACCGCTATTTAGAGGATGAAGTGATAAACGTTTAAAAACCTTAGATACTTTGCGTCCCTGACTGCTGTCAGTTAGGTTATCGAGAAAACCAAACAGAATGAATAATAAAACCACAATATCCCAACAACTTGACAAAGCTGCCACAACAGCAACACCAATCGCTCAACCTTCTGAAGCCGTCAAGTTTTCATTAGAAGAAGCCTACAATATTCAACACAAACTTATACAACTTCGTTTGGATAGGGGAGAAACCATCACAGGTTACAAACTCGGGTTTACCAGTAAAGCCAAAATGCAACAAATGGGTGTTGATGACTTAATTTGGGGCGTCTTGACAGATAACATGGAAATTAAACCTGATGAAAATATCGATTTAAACCAATACATCCATCCTAGAGCAGAACCTGAAGTGGCGTTTAGAATTTCTAATGACATTGCACAGGAAATCACATTAAATGATATTCCACAATATATTGATAAGATGGCGGTTGCTATTGAAGTTATTGATTCGCGCTACAAGGATTTCAAATTTTCATTGGAAGATGTCATTGCTGATAATTGTTCGTCAATAGGCTATTGTATAGGTCAGTGGCAAGATTTAAAAGAAGACATTACCAATTTACCCATTCAATTAACATTTAACGATAAAACGGTGCAAAGTGGATTTACCCAAGCTATTCTGGATAATCCTTATCAATCTATCGTTGAATTGTCTCGTTTGGCTGCTGAAAAAAATTTAGTATTAAAAAAAGGACAAATCATTCTCGCTGGTGCTGCTACGGCTGCAGAATGGTTGAAGCCTAAAACTAAGGTTTCTGCTGAATTAAAAGGCTTTGGTGAGGTTAGGTTTAATACACTATAATTTTTTCTCCCAAATTTCTTCCAATTCTTCAAGCGATTTCCCTTTGGTTTCTGGAATAAATTTTATAATAAATACAATCAGAATTATCATAAAACCTATAAAGATAAAGTAGGGCAGAGAGCCATTCCAAAACGGGCTATCGTTAAGTTCGCTTTCCATTACCACTGGAAAACTTTGGGAGACAATATAATTGGAACCCCATTGTGCTGCAACCGCAACAGACATGGCCACACTTCTTATGCGGTTAGGAAACATTTCGGATAACACGACCCAAACCACAGGTCCCATAGACATGGCAAACGAAGCGATAAACAACAATACGCCAATTAAAGAGACTAATCCAACAGCGTCGTTTTTTAAACTAAAGCCCAGTAATAAAAATCCAATAATCATCCCAATACTACCGATGATTACCAAAGGTTTACGTCCAAATCTATCTACGGAGAACATAGCGACAAACGTAAATATCAAATTTACACCGGCTAATAAGATTTGCTGAGCCAATACATCATCCTTACCAAAGCCAAGTGCTTTTTCAAAAATATCGGCACCGTAATACAATACGGCATTGATGCCTGTAAACTGCTGCAGCATCGAGAAAACGGTTCCAATCACAATAATGCCAAGGATGGTTTTAGAGAAGTAATTGACCTTTTTAGTTTGATTTTGGTTTTTTTCGATAGATTTTTTGATTTCTCGCTGTTCGTCAATGGCGACCATTTCGCCATGAATTTTGGTCAAAGTTTTTAAGGCTTCTATATCTCGACCTTGTAAATACAACCATCTCGGACTTTTAGGGACAAAAAACAATGCAAATAAAAATAAGGCGCACGGAATCAATTCAGACCAAAACATTTGTCGCCAGCCAAATTGAATATTTTGTGCTTCAGTGAGATCTTTTCCAATAAAGTAAGTGACGAGAAACACCACAAAAAACCCAACCACAATAGCCAATTGATAAAAACTCACCAAAATCCCACGTTGTTTCGAAGGCGCGATTTCTGCAATATAAACGGGTGCAGACATTGAGGCTAAGCCAATACCAATACCGCCAATAATTCTAAAAACGACAAGTAAACTTACACTTTCAGGTAAAAATGAAGGCATTCCTGAGCCCCAAGCTGATAGTGTAAACAGTATGGCTGAAAGGATTAATGTATATTTTCTACCAAATAAAGTATTAAAAAACCCAGAAGAAATTGCACCCACCAGACATCCTAAAAGTGCACTAGCCACTACCCAACCTTTCATACCGGGATCTAATTCAAAATACTTGCTGAGAAAAAATTGTGCGCCGTTAATCACACCGGTATCATATCCAAAAAGTAATCCGCCAAGCGCAGAGACACTGGTAATTAAAATTAAAAAGGCTTTTTTGTTCATGGCTTAAAGGTTTATTGATGTTGGTTTTAGTGGATTTTTATCCCATAAAATTTCATCTAAATTGCCCAATATTACAAATTTAATTCGAAATTAAAGATGGAGTTTAGAGATTTACGATAACGATTTAGAAAATAGTAGTGAATTAGTCTTTTTATTAAATAGTTTAAAATACAAACGCTTACATGATTTTAAGCTTTGTTTTTCTTAGATATACCTATTAATTTTTAGCATATTTGTTAGGATTTAATGTTTAAAATATGGCTTCAAAATACATTATTGCTTTCGATCAAGGGACAACAAGTACCAGAGCTATCATATTTGATAAATCAGGACAAATTCATGGCATCGCCCAAAAGGAGTTAAAACAACATCACCCTCAATCAGGTTGGGTAGAGCAAGACCCTATTGAAATATTTGAAGATCAAAAACAGGTTTTTTATGAGGTCATTAATCAAAATAAGATACCTGTAAAAGACATCGCAGGTATTGGTATAACCAATCAACGAGAAACTACCGTCGTTTGGGATGCCAAAACAGGTAAGCCTGTTTACAACGCTATTGTTTGGCTCGACAAACGCAGTAGCGATATTTGCGATATACTTATAGAAGACGGTCACGAGGACAACATTATAAAAACAACAGGCCTTAAAGTAGATGCTTATTTTTCGGGCACAAAATTCAAATGGATTTTAGACCACGTACCGGAAGCTCGAGAATTGGCTAAACAAAATAGGCTAAAATTTGGCACCATTGATTCTTGGTTGATTTGGAAATTCACCAAGGGCGAAAAACACTTGACAGACCATACCAATGCGTCTAGGACTCTGTTATTTAATATTCATAATTTAGAATGGGACGATACATTAATAAAAGCCCTTGATGTTCCAAAATCTAGTTTACCCAAAGTACAATATTCATCTTCAGATTTTGGATATGCAGAATATAAAGATATTAAAATACCCATTCTCGGTGTTGCCGGCGATCAACAAGCTTCGTTGTTTGGTCAAGGTGGCTTTAAATCCGGTATTGCTAAAAATACTTACGGCACAGGCTGTTTTATGTTGCTGAATACGGGTAAAAAAGCCAATATCTCCACAAATGGTTTATTGACAACTTTAGCTTGCACATTACCTGATGAGAAAATTAAATATGCTTTAGAGGGCAGTGTTTTTGTTGCCGGCGCTTCTGTGCAATGGCTTAGGGATAAGATGGATTTTATTGAACAATCTGCCGATACAGAGACAATATGTAACGAGACTAAAATTAATTCTGGTTTGTATGTCGTTCCTGCCTTTGCTGGTCTGGGTGCACCTCATTGGGACATGAAAGCCAAAGGCTCTATTTTTGGGTTGACTTTAGATACCGATAAAAATGCATTGACTAAAGCGACTGTTCAAGCTATTGCTTACCAAATACGCGATGTGTTAGAAGCTATGGTTGAAGATAGTGGTCAACAAATGAAAGCTTTGCGCGTCGATGGTGGCGCTTCTGCTAATAATTACTTGATGCAATTTCAAGCCGACATTTTAAACGCTGAAGTAGAACGACCAGAAATGTTAGAGGTGACCGCCATGGGAGCGGCATTTCTCGCTGGTATTCAAGCTGGGATATGGACCAAAGAAGATATTACAGAAATTAGAGATATAGACCAAATTTTTAAACCCAAAATATCTCAATTTGAGCGAACCAAACTTTACGATGGTTGGAAACATGCTGTGGAGAGGACCAAAACCGCTCATGCTAACCAGTTGGCTGTAAGAGAAGATACGCCGATTCGCTTTTCAGTTTTAGATAGAAAACCCTTAATTCATCAAATCAAACATACCAAATACGATATTCTCATCATCGGCGGTGGTGTGACTGGAGCTGGCATTGCGCTTGATGCTGCGTCTCGTGGTCTTAAAACTTGCTTAATAGAAAAAAATGATTTTGCTTCCGGTACCAGTAATAAATCCACAAAATTGATTCACGGTGGGCTACGATATCTCAAGCAGATGGAAATTGGTTTAGTCAAAGAATCTGGTAGTGAACGCGCTATTGTTCACAATCTTGTGCCACATCTGGTCGTCCCTGAAAAAATGCTTTTGCCATTAATAGAAGGTGGAACTTATGGCAAAACAATGACTTCAATTGGTTTAAAAGTTTACGATTTTCTCGCTGATGTGGAAGGTGATGACAAGCGGAAAATGCTATCTGCAAAAGAAACGCTTGAAAAAGAACCTTTATTAAACAAAGATAACCTAAAAGGTGGTGGATTTTATGCAGAATACCGCACAGATGATGCACGCTTGACCATTGAGTTGCTCAAAAAAGCATCTGCTTATGGTGCAGATATTTTGAATTATTGTGAAATGACAGAATTTGTGTATAAAGACAATGGTAAAATCAAGCATATCTATGTTAAAGATCATAATTCTAATGAAAAATTTATCATTAAATCCAAAGCTTACATTTCCGCAGCAGGACCATGGGTAGATAAAGTCAGGACAAAAGATACATCCTTAAATAATAAGCGTTTGCATTTAACTAAAGGCGTACATTTGGTGTTTTCACGCGAGCGTTTTCCACTGTCCCAATCCATTTATTTTGACGTGCCTGATGGCCGAATGATTTTTGCTATTCCACGGGGTAGAGCCACTTATGTTGGGACTACAGATACCACATATAAAGGCGATTTGAATAGGGTAGTGGCGACCAAAGATGATGCTAATTATTTGATAGATGCCGTCAATAATATGTTTCCTAAATTGAATTTAAAAATTGATGATATCGAATCCAATTGGGCTGGCTTGCGTCCACTTATCCATGAAGATGGTAAAGATCCTTCAGATTTGTCTAGAAAAGATGAGATTTTTGTGTCTGACTCTGGTTTGGTATCTATTGCCGGTGGGAAACTCACTGGTTATCGCAAAATGGCACAACGTACGATTGATGAAGCTTTAAAACAATTTAAAAAGAAAAGACTCAAACGGCTAAAGCCATCAACAACTAAGCAAATTCAATTAACCTCAGCGCCTCTTAAAAATCTAGATGATGTCAAAAAATACCAAAAAATATTAACGCACAAACTTGAAAATGAAGGCATAGACGACGATTATCAAGCCTGGTATTTGACCTCTAATTATGGTAGACAAGCTGATATTATTTTGAAAAAAATGAATTTCTTTATCAACCCCACACCGATTGAAAGATTAGTAAGAGCTGAGTTGTGGTATACAGTGCATCATGAAATGGTCAATGGATTATCCGATTTTTTTGTTCGTCGAACAGGTAGATTATATTTTGATATAGAAAGTGTACGTCAGTTTAGACATGTCGTAGAGGAAGATTTAATAAAATATTTAAAATGGGATGAAGCTCATTGCGATCGCGAAAATCAATATTTAGACATGTTAATGCAAGACGCGACAACCTATTACGATAAAGAATTTGAAAGTATTTAAATAATGTTTCATTACATTTGAGTGATTTTGTAATGATGAGGCTGCCTGTTAAAGGCAGCTTTTTTTATCAGAATTAACAGCCATTTAAAACTAAAAAACTACAAGGTTTTCGTATTTTAGTTGCCAAACCAATTAAGCTTTTTTTAATGGACATAAAATTCAATAAAAACGAAGACCATAATAAACTTCTTGTTTCAGATTTAAATTCAAAATTGAAAAAAATTTACCGCGGCGGTGGCAAAAAAAAAATAGAAAAACACCACAGCAAAGGAAAATTAACCGCACGAGAACGTATTGATTATTTGATTGATGACCCTAAGGATAGTATAGAAATAGGTGCTTTTGCCGGCGATGAAATGTATGAAGAATACGGCGGCTGTCCCGGTGGTGGTGTGGTTGTGAAAATCGCTAAAGTCTCCGGTAAAAAAGTCATTGTGGTTGCCAATGACGCCACGGTTAAGGCTGGTGCTTGGTTTCCTATTACGGGAAAGAAAAACTTACGTGCTCAAGAAATATCCATAGAAAATAGGCTGCCAATTATTTATCTTGTCGATAGTGCTGGCGTGTTTTTACCCATGCAAGACGAAATTTTTCCCGATAAAGAACACTTTGGTCGCATGTTTAGAAATAATGCCATTATGAGCAGTATGGGTATCACCCAAATAGCTGCGGTTATGGGCAGTTGTGTCGCTGGCGGTGCTTATTTACCCATTATGAGTGACGAAGCATTAATCGTTAAAGAAACAGGCAGTATTTTTTTAGCCGGAAGTTATTTGGTGAAAGCAGCTATTGGCGAAAGTATTGATAATGAAAGTCTCGGCGGCGCTACAACCCATTGTGATGTGAGCGGTGTCACCGATTATAAAGCCGAAAACGACAAAGATGCACTCGATAAAATCAAAAATATCGTTGATAAAATAGGCGATTTTGATAAAGCCGGTTTTAATAGAAAAGAATCAAAGAAACCCAAAGCCAATCCAGAAGAAATATTTGGACTATTACCAGCCAAACGCAGCGATCAATACGATATGATGCCCATCATTGAGCGTTTAGTCGACAACTCAGAGTTTGAAGAATATAAAGCAGGTTATGGTCAAACCATTATCACCGGTTATGCTCGAATAGATGGCTGGGCGATTGGTATCGTGGCCAATCAACGTAAAATAGTAAAAACCACAAAGGCTAAAACCAAACCCAGTGAAATGCAATTTGGTGGTGTGATTTATAGTGATTCAGCTGATAAAGCCACTCGATTTATTGCCAATTGTAATCAAAAAAAGATTCCATTGGTGTTTTTACAAGACGTCACAGGTTTTATGGTTGGTAGCAAAAGTGAACACGGTGGGATTATAAAAGATGGTGCAAAAATGGTCAATGCGGTGAGTAATTCGGTGGTGCCTAAATTTACGGTAATTATTGGTAATTCCTACGGTGCCGGCAATTATGCCATGTGTGGCAAAGCATACGACCCGAGATTGATTGTAGCCTGGCCAAGTGCAGAATTGGCGGTAATGAGCGGTAATTCTGCCGCTAAAGTCTTATTGCAAATAGAAACCTCAAGACTAAAAGCCAAAGGCGAGAAAATCACTGAAGCTAAAGAAAAAGAACTTTACGATAAAATTAAAAACAATTACGATAAGCAAACCAGTCCTTATTATGCGGCGGCAAGATTGTGGACAGATGCGGTGATTAATCCGCTAGATACAAGACAATGGATATCAAATGGTATTGAAGTTGCCAATCATGCACCGATTGAGAGAGATTTTAATTTAGGGGTTATTCAAACCTAATATTCTACATTAATTTCAAAATATTAAAATATTGATAAGTCCTTTGATGTATAAGGATATTCTCTCTATTTTTGTATGTTCTTATTAAAAATGCACATTGACATATTGATGAGTTAAAAAAACGGGGTCGATTTGGTTTTGACAGCAAGACTTATCGAGGAGTAAGCACGTCGAGCGTTGGAATATTGCTCGTAAATCTCATGTTTCAACCTTTTTTAAACGGCGAGAATAACTACGCCTTAGCTGCGTAATCTGAATTATAGTAGGATTCGCTTAATCCCGACAAGGTCGGGAGCTAAGATGTCTCTGGAAAGCCTTGATTTGCGGCGTTCCATCAAGAGGCACCGGTAAAGTAAATCTAAACACAGCAGTGTCTCGATGTTGTGTTGACATTTGAGAGACTAGATGTAAAGTAGGTGGTTTTCGGCCGGCTTTGCATTGAAATCAAAATGAAAACTAAGCGTGTAGAAAGCTTTTGGGTATCTTGTTTGGACGGGAGTTCGAGTCTCCCCGACTCCACAATATTACTCTCCTGAGTCTGAGCTTAGGAGAGTTTTTTTATTTATGCTGTTTCCCTGTTTTCAATAGCTATAATAACTTCATCTTTTTTGTTTTTTACTTTTTCTAATATCCTATCAAGATAATCAATGCCATATCTATTTTTAATATAGTTTAATTCTTTAAAGAACTGCTTCCATTTGGCTTTTGTAGAATTTGGGGAAAGCACTTCAAATGCTAATCTTCTCAGGGTATATTTAGGCATTGTATAATAATGCTTTATGTCTTTAATTATAGTTTTGATAAAATTTATATTTTCTTCTTCTGAAGCATCAATTACTTTTAAGGCCACTTTTAAATTATCGTGTGCTTTCTTTTCTATGGCTAAATCTGAATTGTTTGAACGTATTTTTTCTTTATGTGTTTTGATGGCTTCATAAACACGCCAAAAAGCCTTTGACATTGGCACTCGTTTTGTTCCGTGTTCACATTCTACAAATTGCAAGAACTTTTCAAATGTTAAACTTCCTACAGTTGCATTTTCTTTGGTTTCAGCTTGTTGTGCAAATAAACTCAAGCCTTTTTTGCGTAACACATTGACGTTAGATTCTTCAAACTCTTTAGAAGTCTTCACTCGATTGGGTAACTTTTCTATTTTTTCAATTACTTCGGGATATTTTTCTTTAATATTATTATACTCATTTCTAATGTAGGTTATTATATTTAACTCTTCATCATCTTCCGGGTTATCGTTTAACTTCTCATAAAGATTTGACGCTTGTGGTTCTTCGTCTGGATGAAAAATTTGAGAATCTTCACCAAGCGCATTATGTATCATAAACATTTTTTGTTCTGCTATTTTTCTTGATTTCACAAAACCTGCTCCGGTTTCAGACGGGAAAAAGTTGAAAATAAACAATTCGTCAAATACTTTTTTGCCAATACGATTGATACGACCTACTCTTTGAATAACACGAGTTGGATTCCATGGGATGTCATAATTTATAATTATTCCTGCCCGGTTTAATTTAAAACCTTCAGACAGTTTATCACTGGTAATTAGCACTTGAAAATCATTGTGTTTTGAGCCTTCATATTGCGCATTAAAATTACGCTCTAAATCTTTAGCTAAAGCTTTGGTGACTTTGCCATCACAAATAATAACTTTATCACCTAATTTAGACCTGAAATAATTTTCTAAGTGTAAAACCGTATCCACATATTCAGTAAATAAAATGATTTTTCTGTCGTCATTTTTATTTAAAATTTCGGTTACTTTTTGGTATATTTTTTCTCTTTTTGGGTCATTTACAACGAGTTGCTCCTCTTCAATTTCCTGTTGTATTTTATTGAATAAATTTAAATCTTTATTAATGTCTGCTATAAAATCTTCTTCTTTTTGAAACTTTTTGACATTATAGACTGTATTATTTTTAGGGGTTTTTCTTTTTAATAAATCATTTTCAAATCTGTATAATACATCTAATATTTCATCTGCATCATACTCATAGATTTTTTCCATCAAACCCCTATCCATTATATATTTACCATCCGTATTTTCTATAAATTCGAGGACAATTTGATGAACATGAATAAATCGCTCTATGGTTTTTTGAAATGCTCCAAACGAACTTTCAAAGCGTTTTACTAGAAGACGCCTCATGAAGTCGAATAAGTTACGTTGTTGCTGAAAGGTTCTGTTGCCTTCCATGTCTAAATCGCTTTCATCCTGAATGGTCTCTTAACTTGAAGGTTGATATATTGCGCCTTTAAATAAACCTCCTTCTGCAAAGTAATCACGAACAATTCGGTCGTAAAAATCAGATTGAGATTTTGTTAAGTAATAAAATAATTCTTCAGGTGGAGCGACTTTAGGAAGGTCGCCTATTTCTTGGCTGTATTCATGATCGTTTTCTAAGTCTATACGGTTTCTTCTTATCACTACTGGTGAAATAACTTCTTTTATTTTATTAGCCAATCTTGCCGATTCTTGGCGAACAATTTTAGGGTCAACAGGTAATTCTTTATCTAATAATTTAATGTATAATTTTTCAGCTTTGTCTCGTTTATCTGGATTATTAGAATTGTAGTTTTTTAATATATCAGATAGTTTATTAAATCTATAAGTATAACTTCTAAATAAACCTTCTAAATTGTTTTCAAGTGTTATTGTTGACAAGCCTGGAATGATAAATAGTTTTAATAAAGAAAATATATCTGCCGGCGAATTGTTAAACGGTGTTGCCGTAAGTAATATTACTTTTTTACCTCTACATATTTGAACTAAAGCTTCATAAGCAGCAGTATCTTGATTTCTAAAGTTATGTGCTTCATCTATAATAACGGTTTCAATGTCTGTATCATCAAAATCTTCTGCGAGATTTTCAACCTGACCACGACTGTAAACACGCCATCCATTCAACTCAAAATTTCTAACATAGCCTTCCCAGCCTGTTTTGTCTTCCCAATTACCAATAAGACCCGGAGGAGATAAAATAATACCTTTAGTATCTAAATGACGAGCAATTAACGAAGCGATAACCGATTTGCCTAAGCCTACCACATCTGCAATGACAACACCATTATTTTCTTCTATTATACCAATGGCTTGATTGACTGCATCTAATTGGTATGAAAATTTTTTAAAACCGTTTTCCTCAAGCAAGCGCTCTACCTGTGGTTTTAGTTTCTTCTGGTTTTGAAGATCTAAATAGGTTTTTAAGACTAAGGCATAAGCTTCAAATGGTTTGACTAATGCGGCTTGAGAACGGTGAATGATAAAGTCAATTAAATGCTGTTTGCGTTGGTCTAACTCTGTAATAGGGATAGCCAATTCCCATGATTCTTCAAAATAGGTTACAGCTTCTTCGTAGCCATAATCTTTAATCTCTACATTAAATTCTTGTTGGCCTTGCAAACCGCTTCGTGTTAGATTGCTACTGCCTGTGATAAGATAGCCCTCAAAATTATGCTTGGCTCGTTCTTCGTCATTCATTTCAAACAAATACAATTTGGCATGATTGGGTTCTCTGGTTTTTTTGATGATTAAACGTTCTTGACGAATCATATCCAGAAAAAAATGAACTTGCTCATAAAAGGCTTTGGTGTCTTGTTGCTCGTTATTTACAGCAAAACCCATTGAGGTCATAAAATCATTAAAATATTCATCACTACTTAAATTTAAATCTTGCACGTCGTGTTCAAATATTTTCTCTAAGTGATTGCCCACCTGTAAGCCTACTAAAAGTTTTATTTTAATATCTGGATTATTTTTAAGATTTTGATAGACTTCTTTCCAACCTGAGAAGTAAAAGAAACCTACCAACCATCGTAATTCTTTACTGAATTTTATGATGTTGTTTAAGCGACCGCTTAAGGTTTTTTGTGGGCTTTTATTTGAAATAAAGTTATTGGCCATTTTATAAATATTTTTTTATGCGTTGGGCTACAGTTGTTATAATTTTATGAGCATCTGCTTGATTTTCTATTTTGATTTGATGCTGTATGCTATTTTTCCAAGCTTTTTCTACATTGGTAAGTTTAGATTCTTCAATTAAATCTTTTGGAGAAGTATATTCTAAATTCTTTAACTTCATTTTCTTTAAGAAATAGAGTTTTATGGTATGCCAGTCTTCTTTATTAAAATCCTTTGTCAGGTAATACAAGTCATAAAAATCTCTGGGCGCTGTGTAAGATCTTTGCTTTAGTGCTCTTAACTTTTCTGATATAACTTCTTTTAAATCATAACAGTTAATGTTGTTAAGCCCTGTCAACGCATCTGAATAAGGATGCATGATGACTTGTGTTGAAGATTCTAATAACAAAGATTCATCTGTGCTTATCTCGAGTTTTATTTTAGTATTCCATCTATTGTGAGGTGGTGGAGCTTGATTTCTGGAGTGATTTGCACCCCAATATTTGAGTTTAACTTGGTAGCCTTTTAATTCGTTTTTAAACAATAATTTCTTTATTGGTTCTATAAAAAACAAGATACCGGTTTGAGCGGTGACTTGCTTAACAATTTTTGAAAGTGTCTTTTGCTCTAAAACAAATGCTTTATCAACGGCTGTAAAATCTAAATCTTCTGAAAAACGATAATTTTCAATATAACATTTTCTTAGACATGTACCGCCTTTAAAGACCAAGTCATCTTTATATTTTTCTATAAATACCGACAAAAAATGCCCTAATACATAGTCTTTATCTACCGTATCTGCCGGTACTTGCCATTGCTTTGCTTGCTCAATAATTTCTTTTTGTAATATCATGTATTGAACTTAATAGGTGTTTTGCGCCATGGCTTTTAAATTATCATAAGATACATTGAGTCGTAATTTCCATTGGCTTACAAATTCTCCTTGTTCTAAACCGCCGGCATCTATAAGGCTATATTTTTTATTAACTTTTGATTTAGCAAATTTTATAAAGGATTTTAATTGTTCAGCTCGAAAGTGTTCAGCTAAAAACCCTAAGCGTTTAGTCACCGCAATATTGTTGTAGGCTTTGGCATATGCCACTAACTTGCTGTTGGTAAGCTTTGCACTTACAAAGGCTTTTATAAGGTCTTCAAAGTCGCCTGCATAGCGTGGTTGGTCAAAACAATCTATTAGCGTCATTTCAACATCTGTAATCTTAAAGCTATCAGCGCCATAACCTATGTGTTGTATTCCTATATTTTTATAATTTTTTACAGTTATGAACTTTACAGTTGTGCCTAGAATTTGCGTATCTCGTTTACGTTGGGTGGTTTTTACAAATAGGATGTTTGGAAAACGCTCGGTAAGGTTATGGTAGTGCAAAGCCGACCAATAGGCTATGCTGCTGTTTTTACTTATAAACGTTGCCAGTACATTGGTGTTGCTATAATTGTTTACTGCATATTTACTGCGTTCTAAACGAATTAACAATTCTTTATCTACTAAATTTTCTAATATTTCGTTTAGGTTATTAAATGATTTCCCGATTTGTTGTTCTATATTTTGCATATTGAAATACAAAACTTCATAAGCTTCTAATAACTTCATAAATTGAAGTTGTTGCTCATCAAGATTTTTTGAAATATATACGCTATCTGCCATTACCTTTTATGTTACAAAAAGACCTAAAAATTAGGTCTTATAGTTACACGAATGGTAAATATAGTTTATTTTTTTTATGTAGCTACTGTCAAACTAAAAACTTTTACCTTTTATGTTACAAAACAACCTAAAAATTAAGTCTTATAGTTACACGAATGGTAAAAAAATATTTTAAACATTAGTCTGTTTTTAATTGACTTTTATTGCTTTTGTTTGTAACCCTCATGAATGAGGGTAGCAAATTCTATAAAATCATAAAACGCTTTGTTTTATAGGGGTTAAAAGCATTTATACATGTAACTTATTTATTATTAAATGTTATTATCTTTATTAAATTTTATAATTATCATATTCTTCTTGGGTTAAGCTAAATTCGGGGTCGATGATTAAAACTTCTTGATAAGTCAGGTTGTAGAGTTTGTAAATTATTAATTCAAATTCTTCATTTATAGCCTCAATATTATCTGTAATTTGATTAATCAAATTTGATATTTTGATTTGAATACTATCATTAACGTATGGAATAGGTATCTTTTCAATTACCTCAATATCTATTTGAGCCATTGCTCTACCCTCTTCTAGAGAAATTTTGTTATAATAAAAATTAATTAATCTTGAATTAAGAACTCCACACACATAATTGATGTTTAACTTTTTATTTATTGGTGAAAAAGAATGAACATTATTTAAGTGATAATAATTATTAGAATCTACTGCACAGATTAAATTATCAGCTGTTTGTCTAATTAAGATTTTGTCATTTTCTATAATTTCTTTTCTAAAGCCTCCTCCGTGTAAAATATTAGGATCTATATTTAAATAATGACCTTCATAATCAATATTGAATTTGTGTATTTGCCCACCTGAAATAATTCCCTTTTTATAAGTTTTTTTAGAAGGGGTATCGAAAATAATGTTTTTTTGACCAATTTTAGAACGCACTCCTGTGTGTCCTCTAAAATAATTTTCTAACTTTTCTCCAACTGAATCAATCTTTTTAATTATTTCATAATCATCTTTATTAAAAAGCATTCTAAATCTATTATAATCAGTTGTATCATAATAATTTTGAGGAAAAGTGAATTTAATATAACTTGAATTTTCTAATTCATTAACTTTTCTACTTAACAAAACTTTAATTTTATTACTTTTATCAATTTTTCTATTTAAAACGTAGACAACAGACTGTCCTAACGAAGCGCTTTTGAAAACTTCTGCTTTAATTAACATTAAACTTTGTATCGTACATCTTTTCAATATATAGTTCCTGATTTTTGAAAAATATCTTCCTAATAAGAAACTATCAGGCACTATATAACTAGTAACACCGCTTTCAGATAATAAACTAATCCCTTTTTCCATAAAAAGAGCATATATATTAATCTTATATTCTGCTGAATTTTTAAATAATAATTTAAATAGTTCTTTTTTTTCTTTTATTAATTTACCAACTCCTCTTGCTCCAAAAGAAACATATGGTGGATTCCCAATCACCACGTCAAACTTATCTATGCCAAACATCCATTGTGGGTCAAACCATGATGAAGGCTCATTTTTAAATGGATTCCAACTAACCAGTTTGTAACTGCGACTATTTTGATCTGCAAACAGATTATGAGTACCTTTAAAAGCTTTTTTCTGTGTTTTAAGAAATTTGTCTTTTATTTTTTGTTTTTTCTTGCTATAGCTTTGTAGATATTCTTCTCTTAATTCTTCTAATGCCTGAAGCTCTTCCATATCATCAAACATTCCTAATTGTTGGTTTTCTGCTTCTGGTAAGCCAATTAGTGTATTAGCCGTGACAAATTTAAACTCAAGATTTGGTAAAGGTTCTATGCCACGATTGGGTGCATTGTCATCTATATTCTCGTCTATCACTAAGCTTAAAAAGCTACGCAGTTTTGAGATTTCTGCAGCAATAGGTTGTATATCTACGCCGTAAATAGAGTTTTGTATCACGCCCAGTTTGCGTGCATAATCGCTGGTAGATTTTTCTAACTTGGCTTTCAAGTTTTTTCTGGCCACAGGGTTTGGGATGAGTTTGACCTGTTGTTCTTTCCACCATTCTGCATCGGGGTCTAATTGCTCTAAAGCCTTGATAATTTTGTTGACAGCACCCATAGGAAATGCACCTGAGCCACAGGCCGGGTCTAAAATCTTTACGCTGCTTAGGGCGTTTAAAATTTGTTCTTTTTCAGTATTAGAAAACACTTCATCTTCTTGTGTTTCCTGAAATAAATTTAAAAGTGCGGTTTCGTTAGTAAGTGTAGTTTTGGTTTTCAGGTATTGCACAAGCGATTGCTCTACCATATAATCTACAATTTCTCTTGGTGTATAGAAACTTCCGGTGGCTTTACGTGCACTTTTTTCGGTATCGGGGTCTATTTCTGCCAGTAAGTTTTCAAAGATAGTACCGAGCATTTCGGGGTCAATAGTCACTTCTGAATCGTTGATGCTGTTTTCGTCTATGGTAAAGTTGTATTGCTCTAAGGTTTCAAAGAAATTTGTGAACCAAGTGTCGGGAATTTTTAGTGCATAATTGGGTTTGTTATTGTCAAAAAAGTCGTCGCTATGGGCTTCAAATAGACCGCCATTTAAAAAAGGAATTTGGTTTGCTTCTGGCGGCAAATCAAAAGCTTTGCGGTCTTCTGTTTTTTTGTTTAAAATTAAAAAAAACAGTTTTTCGAGAACGTTGTGGTAATA
Source organism: Mesohalobacter halotolerans (assembly GCF_006120725.1). Taxonomy (GTDB): domain Bacteria; phylum Bacteroidota; class Bacteroidia; order Flavobacteriales; family Flavobacteriaceae; genus Psychroflexus; species Psychroflexus halotolerans. Next base: position 58,084 of record NZ_SWMU01000004.1, on the reverse strand, counting down.
GTTTTTTTGCTGTTGCTCAACCGCAGTAGAAGACAATAAGCTCTCTGGCATAAGCGGGCGTCCAGCGTTTGATTTTTTGTTTTTTAAAAACCAACAAAATATACTGCGCCCAATAAGCCGGACAGCAAATTCTTTGTAAATGGTTTCGTTACTAGTATAGGGTGTAGACGGCAACTCTAACAAAGGTTGACTGACGTTTATGGTTTTTGAACCCACCCTGTATTTACCACTGATGAGTTCAAAAAATGTTTTGGCTATATCTTGATAAAATTTCTTATTTAAGGGTTCTACACTAAAGGCTTCTTGGATGTGGTCTAAACTGTTGTAGTTGCAATTATCAATTCTATCTTTAAACGTTTTGTTTTGCTTAACTGGATCTACATAATAGGTATATCTTTTCCAATTAGTATATTTTTCAGATTTATTACCATAATTTCTACGTAAAAAACTAAATCTAAAATTACCTTGAGCATCGTAGAAAACAAATATTACGCCATCTTTATAGACATCTTTAAGTACTTTTTTGGCTATTTCAAACTGTCGTTTTTTGGCACTACGCTCAGACAGTTCACCTTCATATTTACAACTAAACACCAAAAGTTCATTGCTGTCTTTTAAGGTTGCCTAACCAATCTTTACAGGATCTGAGAAAGGTGCATCCTGCTTAACTAAATTTGTAAAAACTTCTTTTTCGGGTTTAAAAGAGGTGATTTTGTTTTCAAAAAAAAGACTGATGTTTTGGTTTGAAATACTATCAATAATTTTGTTTACAGTTGGCATAAAGGAGATCAGTTATTTTTAGACTTTAAAAATAGAAATCTTTTTCAGGTTTAAGAAATTATACAAACAATACTTGATTTGCTCTTACAACCTAAGACGTTTAAGACCATGATTTTATAGGTATTGTTAAGTGGTAAAACAGGTCTTAATTAATCCTACCCCACAATATGATCCGCTGCATAAACCGCAGGTAAAAGTTCAGGCTTGACCCGAGCTTTAAATCCCAGAGATTCTACATAACCGACAGCTGCAGAGACCAATTTGTTGGATTTGTAAGCGGGATCGATATTATAATCTAAATCTATGGTATCGATTTCTATGCCGCGTTCCCGAAGATATAATGCGGTTTCTACAGAGCGTTCGGCTTCGCCCCACAGTCGTGTCCACATATCGGTGATAAGCGGAACAACTTCTTTTTGATAGATCACATGACAACCGGTTGCCCCTACATTAAAAACCAAAGTTGTAGCGTAAGTGGTTTTTAAGCGGTTGTGGCTATCGCAACCTAAATACAAATTGATGTTTCGATTTTTATGAAAATTGAGATACGATTTGACGTATTCTGCGACATCAAAACTTATCTCATCTGTCAATTTTTTAAACTGCATAGTTGAAATTGTGGTTAAATATACCTAAGTTGCATCAAAACAAATCTAAATATTAAATCAACAAATCAATAATTTATGTTGAAAACATTAATCATCGGCGCCTCTGATAAACCTCAACGTTATGCTTACAAAGCTTTACAACTTCTTCAAAAACATAATCATGAGGTTTTTGCTGTCGGTCGTAGAGAAATGAATATAGATGGGGTTAAAGTGCATAAGGATAAACCGGATTTTAATGAAATTCATACCGTTACCCTTTATCTCAATGCTAAAAATCAAATAGACTATTACGAATATATTATCAGTTTAAAGCCCCGGCGTGTAATTTTTAATCCTGGAACCGAAAATCCAGACTTTTATCCTAAGCTTAGAGCTGAAAACATCAAAATTGAAGAAGCCTGTACTTTAGTTTTATTATCGACGAATCAGTATGAGCCCTAAAAAAGTCAATAAACCATTTAAAATTAAAATGAAAAAACCAAATTCAAAACCAAACCAGCTTAAAGCATTCACACTAATTGTATAAGATAAAATAGGGGAGAGAATTGCAACCAGAGGCACTAATTTGTCTTTGATTTTTGTTGAGGTAAACATGCCAAAAGCATATAGCCCTAAAAGCGGTCCGTAGGTATAGCCTGCAAACTCAAACAACTTATTAATGACACTTTTGTCGCTTATGGCATATTGAAAAATTAACATTACAAGAATTAAAATTAATGAAATTGCAACATGCGTTAACTTTCTGATTTTAACTTGTTTATGCTTTGGATATCTGTTTTCAATATCTAAAATATCAATGCTAAAAGAGGTTGTTAGTGAAGTTAATGCACTATCTGCGCTTGAGTAGGCTGCTGCTATGAGACCTAATAAAAAGAAAACAGCTACTGCAATACCTAATTCACCTTGCATGGCAATGGCAGGAAACAAGTCATCTTTTTGCGCACTGATACCATTATTATTGGCATAATTTGTTAATAATAAGCCTAGAAATAAAAATAAAAAGTTGACCACGGTCAAAATAATGGTAAACGAAAATATATTCTTTTGAGCATCTTTTAGATTTTTACAGGTTAGATTTTTTTGCATCATATCTTGGTCTAGCCCTGTCATGACGATAGCGATAAATGCACCGGATAAAAATTGTTTAAAAAAGAAATCAGAAGAACGCCAATCTTCAAAAAAGAAAATTTTGGCTTGGGTATTTTCACTCAAATATGCGGGAATATCACCGACTGAAATATCGAAATTTTGCAATAAAAAAACGATGGAAACCCCTAACGCCAATAACATAAACAAAGTTTGTAAACTGTCTGTCCAAACAATGGTTTTAATCCCGCTTTTAAACGTGTAAACCCATATCAACAGGATAGTGATAGTTACCGTGACATAAAACGGCACGCCTAAACTATCAAAGACAATTAATTGCAACACGCCAGCGACTAAAAACAATCTAAAACTTGCACCAACAATACGTGATAGTAGAAAAAATGACGCTCCTGTTTTATAAGCGTAAAATCCAAAGCGCTGGTCGAGATAGGTGTAAATTGAAGTCAAATTCAATCGGTAATATAAAGGCATCAACACCAGACTGATGACGGCATAACCAATAGTATAGCCCAGAACCACTTGAAAATAGCTAAATGCTGAAAATTCTACCGTTCCTGGAATAGAGATAAAAGTAATGCCGCTGAGTGATGCACCTATCATGCCAAAAGCCACCAGATACCAAGGTGACTTATTGTTAGCTTTAAAAAATTCGGCGTTGCTCCCAGTTTTATTAGTTAAAAAAGAAATACCAATTAAAACAACAAAATATCCTGCAATGAGGAGTAAAATAAATGTAGGACTCAGCATCTATAAAATTATGTGGACAAATTTAGGGATAAAATAGGAATCTGAAACAAGTTCAGATTGACAGGTTAAATGTAATCTGAAACAAGTTCAGATTGACAAAGAAAATCTAATTTGAAACGAGTTCAGATTGATTGAAAAAATGAAATTTGAAACAAGTTCAGATGGACTGTGGGAGTTGAAAACTATTCAACAATAAATTTTCCTTGCATTAAAGCTACATGACCCGGGAAACTACATATAAAATCATACACTCCTTTTTTGGGTGCATCAAATGTAATAGAGGTTTGTTCGCCACCACCAATCATTTTTGTATGCACAATAACATTTTCAGTATTTTCAGGAATGTAATCGTTATCTTTTGCGGCTACTGCACGTGAGGCAAAATCGTTGATATTTGTCTCTGGTTCAAGTAAAACAAAGTTATGACCCATAACGTTTACATCGAGTTCTCCTATATGTTTTAACGTCAATTTGACCTTATCTCCAGCTTTGACTTTAATTTGTTTTAAGTTAAAACGCATTTGATCATTGCCTGTTAATAGAATTTCTGTTACGCCATCTTCTGCTTCTTGTTGTTCAGATGTAGGTTGATTAATTTTTATAGATTGTTTCTCTTCTTTTTTATCATCTGTAGAATTGCCACAAGAGGTTACTATTAAAAGTAACAACAAAAAAGAAATATTACTCAATTTCATAAGTAGGTTTTTTATTTTTAGTTATGTCTTTCATCAATGTCTACATATGGCCTATGGTTTTCACCGGTATAAATTTGTCTTGGTCTTCCAATAGGTTCTTTCATGAGGCGCATTTCTCTCCATTGAGCAATCCAGCCTGGAAGTCTACCTAAGGCAAACATAACGGTAAACATTTCAGTAGGGATACCAAGTGCTCTATAAATTATACCTGAGTAGAAGTCAACATTTGGATATAACTTTCGCTTGACAAAATAATCATCTTCAAGAGCTTCTTTTTCTAATCCTTTAGCAATATCAAGGACAGGGTCTTCAATTCCTAAATCGCCTAAAACTTCATCAGCAGATTTTTTAATGATTTTTGCTCTTGGGTCAAAGTTTTTGTAAACGCGGTGTCCAAAGCCCATTAACCTGAATGGGTCTTCTTTATCCTTTGCTTTTTGCATGTATTTTTTAGAGTCACCACCATCTTCTTTGATGCCCTCTAGCATTTCAATCACTGCCTGGTTTGCACCGCCGTGTAGTGGTCCCCATAAGGCTGCAACTCCAGCAGAAATAGAAACGAATAACCCGGCGTGTGACGAACCAACAATTCTTACTGTAGAAGCAGAGCAGTTTTGCTCATGGTCGGCGTGAAGTATTAAAAGTTTATTTAAAGCCGATGCTACCACAGGATTTATCTTATAATCTTCGTTTGCCTTTTTAAACATCATTTTAAGGATATTTTCTACATATCCTAAAGAGCTATCTCCATAGTCTAATGGTTGTCCTGTTCGTTTTCTCAAGGCCCAAGCACATAGCACAGGAAATTTGGCAAGTATTTTGACTATAGATTTGTACATATCTTCTTCAGAACTCACATCTACAGATGAGGGATTGAATGCAATTAAAGCACTTGTCAGCGATGACACAACGCCCATAGGATGTGCAGAGCGTGGGAATCCATCGAGAATTTTTTTCATTTCTTCATCAACATAAGATTCGTCTTTGATATCTTGGTGAAATTTATCAAGCTCTTGTTGAGAGGGTAATTCTCCAAAAATTAATAAATACGCCACTTCAAGAAAGCTGGCATTTTCTGCTAAGTCTTCAATTGAATATCCACGATAACGCAAAATACCCTGTTCACCATTTAAGAATGTAATTGCACTTTCGCAAGATCCCGTGTTTTTAAAACCTCTATCTAAGGTAATCAAACCCCCTGAAGCACTTCTTAAACTAGAGATGTCTATACCGTGTTCATTTTCTGTACCAACAGTTACAGGTAATTCGTATTGTTTTCCGTCAAATTCAATTTTAGCAGTCATATGTAATATTTTATAAAATTTTTATTGATTATCTTCAAATATAACGAATGAATTGTTAAATAGGCGTTAAGCTGAAACACAAAAAAACCTATTCAACTTAAGTTATCGTTAAAAGTAAGCAGAATAGGTTTTTTAAAAAATGATTTCAATCAAGTTTTAATGAACTTCTATCTTAAAGGCTTCAATACCTGGAAAATATGCAGTTTGTCCTAGCTCTTCCTCAATTCTTAATAGTTGATTGTATTTTGCCATTCTATCACTTCTTGATGCTGATCCAGTTTTTATTTGGCCAGTGTTCAATGCGACGGCTAGATCTGCGATAGTGTAATCTTCAGTTTCGCCAGAGCGATGAGACATCACAGCTGTATAGCCTGCATTTTTGGCCATATTTACAGCTGCAATTGTTTCGGTGAGTGTTCCGATTTGATTCACTTTGATTAATATAGAATTTGAAATGCCTTCATTTATCCCTTTAGATAGTCTTTCAACGTTGGTGACAAATAAATCGTCTCCAACAAGTTGAACACGATCTCCAACAAGATCGGTCAGCATTTTAAAACCATCCCAATCATTTTCATCCATTCCGTCTTCTACAGATATTATAGGATATTTTTCGGTTAGATTAGCAATATATTTGGCTTGTTCTTCAGAAGTTCTAACCTGACCTGAGTCGCCTTCAAATTTTTTATAATTGTATTTGCCATCTTCATAAAACTCTGCTGCTGCACAGTCTAAGGCAATCATCACTTCATCTCCAAACTTATAACCAGCATTTTCTACGGCTTGTTTTATGGAGTCTAATGCATCTTCAGTACCGTCTAACTCTGGTGCAAAACCTCCTTCATCACCAACAGCTGTTGATAAACCACGCTTTTTCAGTACTTTTTTTAGATTGTGAAATATTTCAGTTCCCATTTGCATGGCATGAGTAAAGCTTGAGGCTTTTACGGGCATAATCATAAATTCCTGAAAAGCAATTGGTGCATCACTATGCGAGCCACCATTAATAATATTCATCATAGGTACAGGAAGTGTGTTAGCTGAAACACCACCTATATATCTATAAAGCGGGAGTTGTAATTCGTTGGCAGCAGCTTTAGCAACTGCTAATGATACTCCAAGTATTGCGTTTGCACCGAGTTTTGCTTTATTAGGTGTTCCATCAAGTTCTATTAAATATTCGTCAATTTCAGTTTGTTCAAAAATGGAATAACCCAATAGTTTATCACCAATTAAATTATTGACATTGTCAACAGCTTTTGAAACCCCTTTGCCCATATAAGATTCGTCTCCATCCCTTAGCTCTACGGCTTCATGTTCGCCAGTAGATGCGCCGGATGGGACGGCAAATCGACCAAGTACTCCGGTTTCTGTTGTTACATCGACTTCTAAAGCAGGATTACCTCTAGAATCAAAAATTTGTCTTGCGTGTATGTCTAAAATTGTACTCATTTTGTTTGATTTTAAGAGTATGCAATTTACGAAATTATAAAAGATAAAATGATAATATAAAATCAATATTTTAAGACCGATTTGAACTTAAAAGATTGATAAGATAAAAATAGTCTTAAACGTTTTGTGTATTGAAGTTAAATTAATTAAAATAATGAGAATTAAAGATACAATTTAACTATCTATGTATTATATCTAATAAATATATATTGTTATGAAAAAAATGATTAAAAGTACCAGTTTAATTGCAATGTTAATTTTTGCGACATCTGTGAATGCACAGAAATCTTCTTATGATATTGTAAAAAATGCTGCAAGTATTGACGATTTTTCCACACTTGTAACTGCTGTAAAAGCTGCTGAATTGGTCGACGTACTCCAGTCGAAAGGCCCATTTACAGTCTTTGCTCCAACAAATGATGCATTTGGGAAGTTACCTAAAGAAACTTTAAGTAACCTACTAAAGCCTGAAAACAAAACCACTTTACAAAAGGTATTGACATACCATGTTGTCAAAGGAAATTTAATGGCTTCTGATGTATTAACTGCCGTAAAGAAAAATGGTGGTAAATTAAAAGTTGAAACAGTAAGTGGCGACAGTTTTACAGTTACAACAAAAAATGATAGTGCTGTAATTATGGATGCCAAAGGAAATACTTCTACAATAATAAAGACCGATGTTAAATCATCTAATGGTGTAATTCACGTTATTGATACTGTGATATTACCATAAGTTTTGTATTCATTTAAATAAAAGGCGGCTAAAAAGCCGCCTTTTTTCGTTTATGCTGAGTAAATTTTAAAAAAATCATCAAATAGATAATTGGCATCATTAGGACCAGGTCCAGCTTCAGGGTGATATTGAACAGAAAAGCATTTTTTGCCTTTAAGTTTAAATCCAGCCAAAGTTTGATCGTTAAGATGTAAGTGAGTAATTTCAACACCAGAATGACTTTCTGCTTCATCTTTATTAACAGCAAACCCATGGTTTTGTGATGTAATTTCAGATTTTCCTGTAACTAAATTCATTACAGGATGATTAATACCTCGGTGGCCGTGGTGCATTTTAAACGTTGAAATTCCTTGAGATAAAGCAATAACTTGATGACCTAAACAAATACCGAAAGTAGGAATATTTTGTTCTATGGCTTTTTTTGCAAGTTTAACTGCAGATTTTAAAGGTTGAGGGTCACCGGGACCATTAGATAAAAATATGGCATCAGGCTTAAAAGACATCAAATCTTCAATACTGCTATTGTATGGAAACACTTTCAAGTAGGCTTCTCTTTCAGCCAAATATTTTAGAATATTAGTTTTAACGCCTAAATCTAAAACTGCGATTTTATAGTTTGAATTGTTGTTTCCAAAAAAATAAGGTTTACTGGTAGAAACTTTTGAAGCTAATTCAAGACCGTCCATCTTAGGATATTCTTCTAATTTCTTTTTTAAATTGTCAATATCGTCTATTTGAGTTGATATTACAGCATTCATTGCACCATGTTTTCTAATGTGTCTAACTAAAGCTCTAGTGTCTATGTCTGATATTGCAAAGAGTTTAGATTGATTTAAAAATTCTTCAAGCGATTGATCAGATGAAGGACGAGATGGGTTATAGCTGAAATTTTTACAAATAAGACCAGCAATTTTTGGAGAATCTGATTGATTTTCTTCTTTGTGTACCCCATAGTTGCCAATATGAGCATTAGTAGTTACCATAAGTTGCCCGTGATAAGATGGGTCTGTAAATATTTCTTGATAACCCGTCATACCTGTATTAAAACATATCTCTCCAAAGGCGGTATTCTGGTTATTTGAAACAGCTTTTCCATTAAATTGAGTACCATCTTCTAAAATAAGTATGGCATCTTTCTTTTTGTAGTATCTCATGATATTTTAAATATAAAAAAAGGGATAAACATTAAATTTATCCCTTAAAATTAGTAAATATAATTGATTTGATAATTATTTTTTCTCGTCATCTTTAGTTTGGTTTTTTTCTTCAGATGATTTCTCCTGTGTTTTAGGGTCTTCCGATTTAGTTTTTACAGAATCATTAGGCTTTCTATCCTCGGTTTTTTTATGCTTAGATTCATCATCGTGAGAAGCAGACTTATCCTTTGTTTTACTAGTTTCTGCTTGGCTAGTCGTTTTTTTACCAGCACGACGTGTTGATTTTTTCTTCTTTTTGCCTTTAGGGCTGTAAATTTCATTAAAATCTACTATTTCGATCATGGCCATCTCAGCGGCATCTCCAAGACGATTACCAAGTTTTATAACTCTCGTATATCCACCTGGCCTAGATGCTACTTTTGGTGCGACTTCTCTAAATAATTCTGCAACAGCATATTTATCTCTAAGTTTTGAAAAAACGATACGTCTGTTGTGGGTAGTATCAGTTTTTGACTTGGTAATTAGAGGTTCAACAAAAGTTCTCAATGCTTTTGCTTTTGCCGTTGTAGTATTAATTCTCTTGTGTTCTATAAGAGAGCAAGCCATATTAGCCAGCATAGATTTTCTATGGGCAGACTTGCGACTTAAGTGATTAAATTTCTTTCCGTGTCTCATTTTAAATTAATTTTCTAGTCTTTATCAAGGTTATAGCGTGTTAAATCCATACCAAAGTCAAGACCTTTATTGCTTACCAACTCTTCAAGTTCACTTAATGATTTCTTACCAAAGTTTCTAAATTTCATCAAATCATTTTTGTTGTAAGAAACTAAGTCTCCTAAAGTTTCAACTTCAGCGGCTTTCAAACAGTTTAAAGCTCTTACAGATAAATCAAGATCAGCAAGTTTAGATTTGAGTAGTTGTCTCATGTGAAGCGCTTCTTCATCGTAAGTTTCTGTCTGAGCCATTTCTTCAGTCTCGAGCGTAATTCTTTCGTCGGAGAACAACATAAAGTGGTGTATTAATGTTTTTGCAGCTTCAGTCAGAGCATCTTTAGGGTGGATAGAACCATCAGTTACAATTTCAAAAACTAATTTTTCATAATCGGTTTTTTGCTCTACCCTGTAATTTTCAATGCTGTATTTAACATTTTTGATTGGGGTATAAATTGAATCTGTAAATATCGTCCCTAAAGGCGCTTCATCTTTTTTATTGTCTTCAGCTGAAACGTAACCTCTTCCTTTTTCTATTGTGATTTGCATGTTTAAAGATACTTTTTTATCCATATTACAAATCACGTGTTCAGGATTTAATACCTGAAACCCGGAAAGGTGTTTTTGAAAATCACCAGCAGTAAGTTGATCTTGATTAGAAACGCTGATTACCGCAGATTCTGTATCATTATCTTCAATTTGTTGTTTGAACCTTACTTGCTTAAGATTGAGTATGATTTCAGTAACGTCTTCAACTACGCCTGAAATTGTCGAAAACTCATGCTCAACGCCCTCAATTTTAATAGATGTTATTGCAAAACCTTCTAGAGAAGATAATAGGACTCGTCTTAATGCATTACCTACGGTAAGACCATATCCTGGTTCTAAAGGTCTAAACTCAAATATACCTTCAAACTCAGAGGAGTCAATCATAATTACTTTATCGGGCTTCTGAAAATTGAATAATGCCATAGTGTTGTAGTATCTAATTATTATTTAGAGTATAATTCGACGATAAACTGTTCGTTTATGTTTTCTGGAATTTGTGTTCTTTCAGGAACACTTACGAAAGTGCCTTCTTTCTTTTCAGAGTTCCAGCTTAACCATTCATAAACAGCTGAAGAGTTTGAAAGAGACTCTTCAATAACGCTTAATGATTTAGATTTTTCTCTAACACCAATAACGTCATTAACTTTTACTTGATAAGAAGGGATATTTACAATTTCACCATTGATGGTGATGTGTTTATGAGAAACCAATTGTCTTGCACCACTTCTAGAAGGCGATAATCCAAGTCTGTAGACAACGTTATCTAAGCGTTTTTCACACATCTGAAGTAAGACTTCACCTGTAATGCCTTTTGCACTATTGGCTTTTTCAAACATATTTCTGAATTGTCGCTCTAATATACCGTAAGTATATTTTGCCTTTTGCTTTTCCATCAATTGGATAGCATATTCAGATTTTTTACCACGTCTTCTATTGTTACCGTGTTGGCCAGGTGGATATTTTTTCTTTTCAAACGATTTGTCATCGCCGAAAATGGGCTCGCCAAATTTACGAGCAATTTTAGTTTTAGGACCAGTGTATCTTGCCATTGTATTTTATTTAGATTTACAGGTTATGAATTAAGGTCTTTCCTTCGATAACCAAATTTTATGATCAAATTAAACGCGTCTTCTTTTTGGTGGACGACAACCATTGTGTGGGATAGGAGTAACGTCGATAATCTCTGTCACTTCAACACCTGAATTATGCAAAGCTCTTATTGCAGATTCTCTTCCATTACCAGGACCTTTAACGAAAACTTTTACTTTTCTAAGACCTGCTTCGTGGGCAACTTTGCTTGCGTCTTCTGCAGCCAATTGAGCAGCATAAGGTGTATTTTTCTTACTTCCTCTAAAACCCATTTTTCCAGCTGAAGACCATGAGATTACCTCACCATTATTATTGGTAAGCGATACAATAATATTATTAAATGAGGCAAAAATATGAGCTTCGCCAAATGCATCTGTTGTGACTTTACGCTTTTTTGTATTAGATTTAGCCATGATTACTTAGTTACTTTTTTCTTATTAGCTACAGTCTTTCTTCTCCCTTTACGGGTACGAGAGTTGTTTTTGGTACGCTGTCCTCTTAGGGGTAAACCAGATCTATGTCTAACACCTCTAAAGCAGCCAATATCCATAAGGCGCTTGATGCTCATTTGGGTTTGTGATCTTAATTCACCTTCTATAGTAAATTGCGACACAGCATTACGAACACCCGATATGTCTGCATCATCCCAATCAGAGACTTTCTTATTAGGATCTACTTTTGCGTCTTCAAGAATTCTATGAGCTCTTGATTTACCTATTCCATAAATATAAGTGAGCGCTATCACGCCTCTTTTTTGTTTTGGGATATCTACACCTGCGATTCTTGCCATAACTAACCTTGTCTTTGTTTAAACTTTGGGTTCTTTTTATTGATCACATAAAGGCGACCTTTACGTCTTACAATTTTGCAATCTGCACTTCTCTTTTTGATTGATGCTCTTACTTTCATAATTTTAGTATCTATAAGTTATACGTCCTTTAGTTAAATCGTAAGGACTCATTTCTAATTTGACTTTATCACCTGGTAAGAGTTTAATATAATGCATTCTCATCTTACCGGATATATGAGCTGTAACAATATGCTCATTTTCTAGTTCTACTCTAAACATCGCATTTGATAATGCTTCTACGATTGTTCCGTCTTGTTCTATTGAGGGTTGTTTAGCCATAGTTATGCAACTGCTTTTCTGTTTTTACCTGATTTCATTAATCCGTCGTAATGCTTATTCAACAAATAAACATTGACTTGATCTATAGTATCAATAGCAACGCCAACCATTATCAACAATGATGTCCCGCCAAAAAATAGAGCCCATCCTGCTTGAACATCTAGTAATGAGACAATAACGGCAGGAAAGACTGCAATGATTGCTAAAAATACTGAACCTGGTAATGTGATTTGAGACATGATTTTATCTAAATATTCGGCGGTTTCGGTTCCAGGTCGAATACCAGGTATAAAACCACCACTTCTTTTAAGGTCATCAGCCATTTTGTTGGTTGGGACTGTAATAGCTGTATAAAAATAAGTGAAAATAATGATGAGTAGTCCAAAAACAATGTTGTACCATAGACCGAACATGTCGTTGAATTCCGCAGCTATACCTTTTGCAGTAGCGGTGTCAGATAATCCAGCTAACGCAGCCGGAACAAACATAATCGCTTGTGCAAAAATGATAGGCATTACACCAGAAGCATTTAACTTTAATGGTATAAACTGTCTTGCACCACCAAAAATATTTTTCTCATATTTACCAGAAGCGTTTTTTCTTGCGTATTGAACCGGTATCTGTCTAACCGCCTTTACCAAATAAACTGAAGCTAGTATAATAATAAACCAGATGACGAGTTCAATTAAAATAAGAATGAGACCACCGGAGCCATCATCCCCAACTCTTGAAGATAATTCTTGTGCGAAGGATTGAGGCAAACGTGCAATAATACCTACCATGATGAGGAGAGAAATACCGTTACCTACGCCTTTGTCTGTAATTTTTTCACCTAACCACATAGCGAAAATACAACCAGAAGTTAGAATAATTACAGCCGATGTAATAAATAATGTATCGCTCTGGACCATAAAGGCACCACTTGGGAGAATATTATATAGATTGTAAATGTAACCAGGACCTTGTACTAAAGTAATACCAATAGTTAACCAACGTGTGATTTGCGTAATTTTTTTGGTTCCACTTTCACCTTCTTTTTGAAGTTTTTGTAAATAGGGGATAGCAATAGTCATTAACTGCACAACAATAGATGCAGAAATATAAGGCATGATACCCAATGCAAAAACTGAAGCATTAGAAAATGCACCACCGGTAAATGCATTAAGCAAACCTAAAATACCATCTTCCGTTTGGCTACCTAAGTTCGCTAATTGAGATGCATCTACACCAGGAAGTACGACTTGTGCTCCAAATCTGTAAACGATTAATAAGCCCAAGGTCAGAAGGATTCTGTTCTTGAGCTCTTCTATTTTCCAAATATTTTTTATCGTTTCAATAAATTGCATTGACTAAATATTATAGTGTTATAGCTTCGCCTCCCGCTTTCTCAATAGCTTCTTTTGCTGTTTTAGAAAACTGGTGAGCTTTGACTTTCAATTTGGTTTCAATTTCGCCATTACCTAAAATCTTAACCAAATCTTTTTTCTTTACAAGACCTAATGATACTAATGTTTCCTTATCTACTGAATCTTTTATTTTTTTATTATCAGCCAAGGCTTGTAAATCTGATAGATTAACAGGTTTATATTGAACACGATTCCTATTGGTGAAACCAAATTTAGGTATACGTCTCTGTAATGGCATTTGACCGCCTTCGAAACCAATTTTTTTGGAATAACCAGATCTTGATTTAGCACCTTTATGACCACGTCCAGCTGTATCTCCTGTACCAGAACCTTCTCCACGTCCAAGACGTTTTGTTTTACCCTTTACAGATCCTTTAGCTGGTTTTAATTCATGTAATTTCATAGTAATCTTATTTGATCTTTTCAACACTTACCAAATGGTTGACTTTGTCAATCATACCCAAAATATTTGGTGTATCTTGATGTTCAACACTTTGACCTATTTTTTTTAAACCTAAGGCTTCAAGAGTTAACTTTTGCTGTTTGGTTCTCTTGATTGCACTTTTTGTTTTTGTAACTAATATTTTTGACATTTTCAAAAGCTATTATCCGTTAAATACTTTATCGATTGATATTCCTCTTTGCTTGGCTACAGTATCAACATTTCTCAATTGTAATAAAGCATCAAAAGTTGCCTTTACAACATTATGTGGATTTGTAGAACCTTGGTTTTTGGACAATACGTCATGTACACCAACAGATTCAAGTACTATCCTAGTAGGACCACCTGCAATAACTCCTGTACCTTCAGATGCTGGAAACAAAGAGACTTTTGCGCCCGCATACTTACCTTTTTGTTCGTGAGGAAGAGTACTTTTGTTTAGTGGAATTCTCACCAAGTTTTTCTTGGCATCTTCTACTGCTTTAGCAATGGCGTCAGCCACTTCTTTAGATTTACCTAAACCGTGACCAACAACACCGTTTTCATCTCCTACGACTACAATGGCTGAAAAACCAAATGCACGACCACCTTTGGTAACTTTAGTCACACGTTGTACGCCAACAAGTTTATCTTTTAGATCTAAACCTCCTGGTTTTACAAATTCTACATTTTTATAATCTTGATACATATACTTAAAATTTTAATCCACCTTCTCTGGCTCCTTCAGCCAATGATTTGATTCTACCATGATATAAATACCCACTTCTATCAAAAGCGACTTCTTTAATATCTAATTTTGCTGCTTTTTCTGCAATAGCTTTTCCAACAGCTTTCGATCTTTCAACCTTTGGTTTATCTTTAGATACATCAGTTCTTGAAGACGCAGATGCTAATGTGTTTCCATTTACATCATCTATGAGTTGAGCATAAATCTCAAAATTACTTCTGTAAACAGATAGTCTTGGCTTAGATGCTGTACCTTTTATTGTTCTTCTGATTCTTTGATGAATCTTTTTTCTTCTTTTTTGTTTAGAAAATCTCATAATTATGCTGATTTACCTGCTTTTCTTCTTATGTATTCACCAACATACTTGATTCCTTTCCCTTTATAAGGTTCAGGTTTTCTGTAGGATCTTATTTTTGCAGCGACTTGACTTACAAGTTGCTTGTCATGTGATGTGAGTTTGATGAGTGGATTTTTCCCTTTTTCAGTAACGGTTTCGACCTTAATTTCTGGTGCCAACTGCATGACGATATTGTGAGAAAATCCAATAGCTATATCCAATTTTTGTCCTTGGTTTGATGCTCGGTAACCCACACCAACCAGTTCTAGTTCTTTGGTGTATCCTTCAGTCACGCCTTTTATCATATTGTTAATGAGTGCTCTGTATAAACCGTGCTTAGATTTAATATTTTTGTTATCATTTGGGCGTTCAATGATAATTTCATTGTCTTCCTGCTTGACTTTGACGTCCTCAAATTTTTGAGTCAGTTCACCAAGTTTACCTTTTATGGATATAGAGTTGTCCTCGAGTTTAACCTCAACACTTTCTGGTATTTTAACTGGACTATTTCCTATTCTAGACATAACTAATCTTTTATTCTATATTAATATACGTAACAAAGTAATTCGCCACCAACATTATTCCTTTGGGCTTGTTTGCCTGTCATTAAACCTTTAGACGTGGATACGATAGATATTCCAAGTCCGTTAAGTATACGAGGTATTTCGTCGTGGCCAGCGTATTTTCTAAGACCAGGAGTACTGATACGCTGAATTTTCTTAATCACTGGTTCTTGACTAAGTTTATCATATTTTAAGGCTATTTTTATAATACCTTGTTTATCATCGTCGATAAACTTATAACTTAATATAAAACCTTGGTCAAAAAGAATTTTTGTCATTTCTTTCTTAAGGTTAGAGGCAGGGATTTCTGTCGTTCTATGACCGGCAGCTACTGCGTTTCTAACTCTGGTTAAATAATCTGATACAGGATCTAAATTCATTTTTACTACTTTTAAATTACCAGCTTGCTTTTTTAACTCCTGGGATTAAACCTTTGTTTGCCATTTCTCTAAACATGACTCTAGAGATTCCAAATGTTCTGATATAACCTTTAGGTCTTCCTGTAAGTTTACAGCGATTGTGTAATCTCACCGGAGATGAGTTTTTTGGAAGTTTTTGTAATGCTTCATAATCACCTTCTTCTTTTAGGCGTTTACGTTTTTCAGCATATTTCTCTACTAATTTTTCGCGTTTTACTTCGCGCGCTTTCATTGATTCTTTAGCCATATTAATTCTTTTTAAAAGGCAAACCCAATTCTGTTAATAATGCTTTTGCTTCTTTATCGGTATTGGCAGATGTCACAAAAGTGATGTCCATACCAGATATACGATTTACTTTATCAATATTAATTTCAGGAAAAATGATTTGTTCAGTTATTCCTAAGTTATAATTTCCTCTTCCGTCAAAACCATCAGGTTTTATCCCGTTAAAATCTCTTACTCGAGGTAGAGCAGAAGTAATGAGCCTATCTAAAAACTCATACATTCTGTGACCTCTAAGTGTGACCTTAGCACCGATTGGCATCCCTTTTCTTAACTTAAAAGATGCTACGTCTTTCTTTGACATGGTCGGTACAGCTTTTTGACCAGCAATTCTCGATAATTCATCTACTGCGTGGTCAATCAGTTTTTTGTCTGCGATAGCTTCTCCAACACCTCTACTCAAAACTATTTTTTGAAGTTTTGGGGTTTCCATAGTATTGGAATAGCTAAATTCCTTAACAAGATTCTTCTTGACTCTTGTCTGATATTCTTCTTTTAATCTAGGTACATATTCCATAACTAGCTTATTACTTCTTTAGTTTTAGTTGAAACCCTTACTTTCTTATCGTCTTGGATTTCGTAACGAACACGCGTCGGGTTTCCATTTTTATCTGTCAGTGCCACATTAGATATATGAATAGGAGCTTCTTTTTCTTGAATGCCACCTTGTGGATTCTGTGCACTTGGTTTTAAGTGTTTCTTAATCATATTTACCGATTCAACAATCACTTTATCAGAATCGTATAATACTTTTAATACCTTTCCTTCTTGGCCTTTGTTTTCACCAGTAATGACTTTTACGGTATCTCCAGTTTTAATTTTATACTTTTTCATCCTTATAATTTTAAAGCACTTCTGGTGCTAATGAAACAATTTTCATGAACTTATTTTCTCTCAGTTCTTTTGCAACCGGTCCAAAAACACGAGTTCCTCTCATCTCACCAGTAGGATCTAATAACACGCATGCGTTGTCGTCAAATCTGATGTAAGAGCCATCTGGTCTTCTCACTTCTTTATTGGTTCTAACGATTACTGCTGTAGAAACTGCACCTTTCTTTATACTGCCATTTGGTGTTGCTTCTTTTACACTAACAACAACTTTATCACCGACACTGGCATACCTTTTTTTGGTACCACCTAATACTCTTATGACCAAAACTTGTTTGGCACCTGTATTGTCGGCTACTCTTAATTTTGATTCTTGTTGTACCATAATTATTTAGCTCTTTCAATTATATCAACTAATCTCCAACGCTTTGTTTTGCTCAGAGGTCTTGTTTCCATTATTTTTACTGTATCGCCTTCGTTACAGGTCTCCTTCTCATCGTGAGCGACATATTTTTTTGTTTTAAGAACGAACTTCCCATAGATGGGATGCTTAATTTTTTTGACTTCAGACACGACAATTGATTTAAGCATTTTATTGCTTGTGACAATTCCGATTCGTTCTTTCCTTAGATTTCTTTTTTCCATTATTATGAGGAATTAAACTAAATTTCTTTTGCTGATTTCCGATTTCATTCTCGCAACAGATCTTCTCAAAGTTCTGAT
Organism: Mesohalobacter halotolerans; assembly: GCF_006120725.1. GTDB lineage: Bacteria > Bacteroidota > Bacteroidia > Flavobacteriales > Flavobacteriaceae > Psychroflexus > Psychroflexus halotolerans. Next base: position 40,296 of record NZ_SWMU01000004.1, on the reverse strand, counting down.
TTGCATTGGGTTTTCCAATGGTGTTAAAGTATGAGCCATCTTAAGCTCAGTTATTTTTTGTTTGGTTGATTCCATTGTTTCAACCAAATCAGCATCGGATAACTTTAATATTTCAGATTGTTTCATAATCGTTTTTATTGTTGATAATCTCTAGCGACAACAAATTTTGTTTTTACAGGCAATTTTTGTGCTGCCAGTCTTAATGCTTCTTTTGCTATTTCTTGACTTACACCACCAATCTCAATCATAATTCTTCCCGGCTTGACAACTGCAGCATAATATTCTACAGCACCTTTACCTTTACCCATTCTTACCTCAAGTGGTTTTTTTGTTATAGGCTTATCTGGAAATATCTTTATCCATAAACTACCGTCTCTTTTCATAAATCTGGTTGCAGCAATTCTGGCTGCCTCAATTTGACGAGCCGTAATAAAAGAAGCGTCTAAAGACTTTAACCCAAATGTTCCATTAGATAGCCTATGACCTCTACTAGAATTGCCTTTCATTCGACCTTTCTGCTGCTTTCGGTATTTAGTTTTCTTTGGTTGTAACATGCTTACAATATTTTATTTTCTACGTCTAGATCTTGAACGATTAGACTTAGTATTTTTTCCTCCTTTTTTCTGTAACCCAACTAATGGTGATAATTCTCTTTTACCATAAACTTCACCTTTCATAATCCAAACCTTAATGCCTAATCTACCATAAGTTGTATGAGCTTCAACTAGAGCATAATCTATATCTGCTCTAAAGGTTGATAATGGAATTCTTCCTTCTTTATAGGATTCAACACGTGCCATTTCAGCACCGTTAAGTCTGCCAGCAATTTGAATTTTTATTCCCTCTGCGTTCATTCTCATGGTTGCAGATATAGCCATCTTTATAGCTCTTCTGTATGAAATTCTATTTTCTACTTGTCTCGCAATACTCGAAGCCACTAAATGAGCATCTAGTTCAGGTCTTTTGATTTCAAAAATGTTAACTTGAACTTCCTTATTAGTAATTTGCTTGAGTTCCTCTTTGAGTTTATCAACTTCTTGACCGCCTTTTCCAATAATTATACCTGGTCTGGCTGTAGTTATTGTAACCGTAACGATTTTAAGCGTGCGCTCAATAATCACTCGTGAAACACTAGCTTTTATCAATCTAGCGTGGATATATTTTCTTATCTTATCATCTTCTGCAATATTGTCGCCATAATCATCACCACCATACCAGTTGGATTCCCAACCTTTAATGATGCCTAATCTATTTCCTATCGGGTTTGTTTTCTGTCCCATATTTTTTTAACTTTCTAAATTGTTGTTTTCACCTAAAACTAAGGTTACATGATTTGAACGTTTTCTGATTCTATGTGCTCTACCTTGTGGTGCTGGTCTCAGTCTTTTAAGCATTCTGGCGCTATCTACTTTTATTTCTTTAATAAATAAACCAGCTTGTTCGATATCTGCATCTTCATTCTTCTGTTGCCAGTTAGCAATAGCTGAAAGTAAAAGTTTTTCCACACGTTGTGCAGCTTCTTTTTTACTAAATTTTAAGACTTGCAAGGCTTTTTCAACTTCCATACCTCTTACTAGATCAGTCACTAATCTCATCTTTCTTGGTGAAGTAGGGCAATTGTTCAATTTAGCAAAAGCCAAATTGGACTTACTTTCTTTTATAGCATCAGCACGTTGTTTTTTTCTAACTCCCATGATAGTCTATTGTTACTTTTTGTTTTTAGCTAAGGTGTGTCCTCTAAATGTACGTGTTGGTGAAAACTCACCAAGTTTGTGACCTACCATATTTTCAGTAATAAATACCGGCACGAATTGCTTACCATTATGTACGCCAATTGTTTGACCTACAAAATCTGGTGTTATCACAGATGCTCTTGACCAAGTTTTAATTACTGATTTCTTTCCTGACTCTACATTTTGAGCCACTTTTCTTTCTAATTTGTAATGAACGTAAGGTCCTTTTTTGAGTGATCTTGCCATGATTATTTATTTTTACGTTCTAAGATATGTTTGTTACTTGATTTGGTTAAAGATCTGGTTTTAAATCCTTTTGCAGGAACCCCTTTACGTGATCTAGGATGACCGCCAGAAGCTCGTCCTTCACCACCGCCCATTGGGTGATCTACAGGGTTCATAACAACAGGTCTTGTTCTCGGCCTTCTACCTAACCAACGACTTCTTCCAGCTTTTCCGCCAATGAGTAATTGATGATCACTGTTAGAAACTGCACCAACCATTGCCTTACAGTCAGAAAGTATCAATCTAGTTTCACCAGAAGGCAATTTAATCGTTACATACTTTCCTTCTTTGGCAGTGAGCTGAGCAAATGTTCCTGCACTTCTTACCATAACAGCGCCTTTACCTGGCACAAGCTCTATGCAAGATATTATTGAACCAAATGGGATGTTAGATAGTGGCAAGGCATTGCCAATGTCTGCTGCGGCTTTGTTGCCAGACTGAACCGTTTGACCAACTTTTAATCCACTAGGTGCAATAATATAGGCCTTTTCACCATCTTTGTACTGAATCAATGCTATGAATGCAGTACGGTTTGGGTCATATTCAATAGATTTTACCGTTGCAGGCATATCAGATTTATTTCTTTTAAAATCGATAATTCTGTAACGTTTTTTATGACCACCACCGCGATAGCGCATAGTCATTTTTCCTTGGTTGTTTCGACCACCAGATTTTTTTATCGGAGCAAGCAAAGACTTTTCCGGCTTGTCAGTTGTGATGGTGTCGAATCCATTTACAATTTTAAATCGCTGACCTGGCGTTATTGGTTTTAGTTTTTTTACAGGCATGTCTTAAAATTAAAGATTACTGTATAAATCAATAGTATCACCTTCAGAGACTTGTACAATCGCTTTTTTCAAAGCATCTGTTGTTCCTGTAACCATCCCTGTTTTAGTATACTTTGTTTTAACTGTTGGTTTAATATTCATTGTTCTCACTTTATCAACAGTAACGCCATAAGTACTTTCAACAGCCTCTTTGATTTGAACTTTATTGGCTTTATTATCCACAAAAAAAGAGAAGCGATTGTTTAACTCACTATCTTCTGTAGCTTTTTCTGTTATAATAGGTTTAATTAAAATACTCATAGCTATTGATTCAAGTTTTGTTCTAAATATTCTATTACCGACTCAGATAATACCAAAACATCGTTATTTAAAATCGTGTAAGTATTTAATTCTGAGGCTGTTAAGACCTTATGTCTCTTCAAATTACGGGACGACAAATATACATTATTATTTGCATCTGCAAACACAAAAACCGATTTTTTATTTTCAAGTTTCAAATTTTCTAAAACATTTAAAAACTCTTTAGTTTTTGGGTTATCGAAAGTGAAGTTTTCAACAACTAATAATTCTTTGTCGTTTGTTTTTTGAGATAGGGCAGAAGCTCTTGCTAGGCGCTTCAATTTCTTATTCAATTTAAAACGATAATTTCTTGGTTGAGGACCAAATACACGACCACCGCCTTTGAAGATAGGTGATTTAATACTCCCGGCTCTGGCTGTTCCTGTCCCTTTTTGTTTTTTAATTTTTCGAGTACTTCCTTTGATTTCAGCTCTCTCCTTAGCCTTATGCGTACCTTGTCTTCTGCTGGCAAGATGTTGTTTTACATCTAGATAAACAGCGTGATCATTTGGTTCAACACCAAATACATCTTTAGAAAGGTTTACCGTTTTACCTGTTTTTTCTCCTTTTATGTCTAATACCTCTACTTTCATTATTTCTGAATTGTTAGGTAAGTGTTTTTATGGCCTGGGACGCATCCTTTAACCACAAGTAGATTTTTATCTTCTACAACTTTTAACACTTTAAGGTTAGTAACTTTTACTTTTTTATTTCCCATTTGGCCGCCCATTCTCATGCCTTTAAAAATCCTAGCAGGATAAGAAGCAGCGCCAACTGAACCAGGAGCTCTCAGCATACTTTGTTGACCGTGTGTTTGTTCAGAACCTCTAAATCCATGGCGTTTTACAACCCCTTGAAATCCTTTTCCTTTCGAGATTCCCGAAACATCTACAAACTCACCTTCTTTAAAGATGTCGACTGTAATTTGATCTCCTAATTTAAATTCGTCTTCATAATCTTGAAATTCGACAACTTTTCGTTTGACAGATGAATCCGCTTTTTTGAAATGGCCTTTTTCAGCCATGGTAGCGTTTTTGTCTGATTTGTCATCGAAACCAATTTGAAGCGCGTCATACCCGTCAACCTCACTGGTTCTGACTTGGGTAACTGTGCATGGCCCAGCTTGTATTACGGTACACGGAATGTTTTTTCCGTTTTCGTCATATAAGCTGGTCATACCTATTTTTTTTCCTAATAACCCAGACATTTGTTTATTGATTTAATTAAATTTATTATACTTTTATTTCAACTTCTACTCCACTTGGCAATTCTAACTTCATTAAAGCGTCAATTGTCTTAGATGAAGAGCTATAAATGTCTAACAATCGCTTGTAAGAATCTAACTGAAACTGCTCTCTAGCTTTTTTATTGACGTGAGGTGAACGTAACACTGTAAATATTTTCTTCTTTGTAGGAAGTGGAATTGGACCTGTGACTACGGCACCAGTGGTTTTAACTGTTTTTACAATCTTATCAGCTGATTTATCAACTAAATTGTGATCGTATGACTTTAATTTTATTCTAATTTTTTGACTCATTGTTCAAGTATTATTCGTTAGATGTCGTTCCTTTTGCTTCGGCTACTACTTGTTCTGAAACATTAGATGGTGTCTCTTCGTAATGAGAAAACTCCATTGTGGAAGTTGCTCTTCCAGACGATAATGTTCTTAAGGTTGTAACATATCCAAACATTTCAGAAAGAGGAACCACTGCTTTAATAATTTTGGCACCTGAACGATCGAACATGTCATTCACTTGTCCACGACGTTTGTTTAAGTCACCAACAATATCACCCATATTTTCTTCAGGTGTTACTACTTCTACTTTCATCATAGGTTCTAGAATTACAGCTCCAGCTGATTTTGCAGCTGTTTTATATCCTAACTTTGATGCTAGCTCAAAAGACAGTTGATCAGAATCTACAGGGTGGAAAGAGCCATCTTTTAAGGTGACCTTTAAACTATCCATTTGGAAACCAGCCAAGGGTCCATTTTTCATAGCTTCTTCAAATCCTTTCTGAACGGATGGAATGAATTCTTTAGGTATTCTACCACCTTTAATTTCATCTATAAACTGTAGCCCTTCTTCTTCAAATTCTTCATCAACAGGACCCATTTCAAATACGATGTCTGCAAATTTACCACGACCACCAGATTGCTTTTTGTAAACTTCTCTGTGACTTGCGGTTTTCTTTACAGCTTCTTTATACTCTACTTGTGGTTCACCAACATTGACTTCTACTTTAAATTCACGCTTCATTCTATCAATTAAGATATCCAGGTGTAATTCACCCATACCTGAGATGATAGTTTGTCCAGAGGCTTCATCAGTTTTGACAACAAATGTGGGGTCTTCTTCAGCAAGTTTTTGTAAAGCAACTCCCATTTTCTCAACATCAGCTTTAGTTTTAGGCTCAACTGCAATACCAATCACAGGTTTTGGGAATGTCATAGATTCTAAAACGATAGGGTGTTTTAAGTCGGTGAGGGTATCACCAGTTTTAATGTCTTTAAAACCAACTGCTGCTCCTATATCGCCAGCCTCAATCTTATCTATTGGTTCTTGCTTATTAGAATGCATTTGGTACATTCTAGAAATACGTTCTTTTTTACCTGATCGTGTGTTTAAAACATACGAACCTGCTTCAAGTGTACCTGAATAAGTTCTAAAGAAGGCTAATCGACCTACGTATGGATCTGTAGCAATTTTAAATGCTAATCCTGCAAAAGGGGATTCAACATTAGGTTTTCTACTTTCAACTTCAATAGTTTCAGGGTTAGTACCTTCAATAGCTTCAACATCTATTGGAGAAGGTAAGTACCTCATAACTGCATCGAGCATCGCCTGCACACCTTTGTTTTTAAATGCAGAACCACACATCATTGGTATGATAGACATATCAATAGTTGCCGCTCTAAGCGCAGCAATGATTTCGTCTTCGGTAATTGAAGTTTCATCTTCAAAAAACTTTTCCATCAATTCGTCATCATACTCGGCAACAGCTTCTACTAATTCTGCTCTGTATTTATCAACGGTTTCTTGAAGTTCTTCTGGAATATCAACTTCTTCGTAAGTCATACCCATATCTTCGTCATTCCAGATGATTGCTTTTTTGGATATAAGATCAACAACACCTTTAAAATCGGCTTCTTCACCAATTGGAACTTGTAAAGGAACCGGGTTACCACCAAGCATTTCTTTTACTTGATTACAAACCATAAAAAAGTCTGAACCTTGTCGGTCCATTTTATTTACAAATCCTAAACGTGGAACTTTATATTTATCAGCTTGTCTCCAAACCGTTTCTGACTGAGGTTCAACCCCATCAACAGCACTAAACAGCGCAACCACACCATCGAGTACGCGTAATGAACGCTCTACCTCAACGGTAAAGTCGACGTGACCTGGTGTGTCAATAATGTTGACGATATATTCCTTATCGCGGTATGGCCATGTACAGTGCGTAGCTGCAGACGTAATGGTAATACCACGTTCTTGTTCTTGCTCCATCCAGTCCATTGTTGCTGCACCGTCATGTACTTCACCTATTTTATGAGAAATACCTGTATAATATAATATTCTTTCGGTTGTTGTTGTTTTGCCAGCATCAATATGTGCTGCAATACCGATGTTTCTTGTGTATTTTAAATCTCTTTGTGCCATTATCTTTAGAATCTAAAATGTGAAAATGCTTTGTTAGCTTCTGCCATTCTATGCGTATCAACGCGTTTTTTTACAGCGGCTCCTTCTTCTTTAGCTGCTGCTAAAATTTCAGCTGCAAGTTTAGAAGGCATTGATTTTTCATTTCGCTTTCTTGCGAAAAGAATCAACCATTTCATCGCGGTTGAAACTTTACGGTCAGGTCTTATAGGTGTTGGGATTTGAAAAGTTGCACCACCAACACGACGGCTTCTAACTTCTACGTGAGGCATCACATTAGATAATGCATCCTTCCAAAGTTCTAAAGCTGTCTTTTCATCATCTTGTTTTTTCTCTTCAACAATTTCAATAGCTTGATAAAAAATATCAAAGGCTACAGATTTTTTGCCGTCCCACATCAACATATTCACAAAGCGTGTGACCAAAGGGTCATGAAATTTTGGATCGGGTATAATGGAACGTTTTTTTGCTAATCTTTTTCTCATGTCTTTTTTGAGTTTTTAGTTTATAGTTGATGTTTACTCGTTGTTAAATCCTAATCTTAAGATTGTTTTGAACACGTAATATTCAACTTTTAACTATTTTACTGATTTATTTTTTTGGACGTTTTGCACCATACTTAGAACGGCGTTGCAGTCTTCCTTCTACACCTGCTGTGTCTAGTGCACCTCTAACGATGTGATACCTAACACCAGGTAAATCTTTTACTCTTCCACCCCTTACTAATACTATCGAGTGCTCTTGGAGATTGTGTCCTTCACCGGGGATGTAAGCATTTACTTCTTTACCATTTGTTAACCTTACACGAGCAACTTTACGCATTGCGGAGTTAGGTTTTTTTGGTGTTGTTGTGTAAACACGAGTACATACGCCACGACGTTGAGGACAAGAATCCAAAGCAGCCGATTTACTCTTCTTAGTAGTGGTCTTTCTTCCTTTTCTTACTAATTGTGAAATTGTTGGCATAATATTAAATAAAATTACCCTATTTTTTCGGGTTTGCAAATGTAGAAATATATTTTTACTAAACAAACCAAACTCACAACTAAATCTAAATATTCCTAAAATTTATTTTTCAAATAGTCAATTTATATTATTTAGTAACATTTTTGTCAATTAATTTCCATATTATATCAACTGCGAAGGATAATTTTTTACGTGACTTTTGATTAATTTTTTTAAGGAAATTTATTCGACTTCAGAACTCATCTTCATAATTAATAGAATAAATGGTTTACTTTAAAAAAATCTAGTACTCAAAATCTTTATATTTATCCAAAATTTTAATGAAATTATGAATCATTACATTGACCACACTTTATTAAAAGCAGATGCTACTCACAGTCAAATAGAAAACTTATGTAAAGAAGCTAAACTTTACAATTTTACATCGGTTTGCATCCACCCACATTATGTGCAAACAGCTTCTCAACTTTTGTCAGATTGTCCTGTAAAAGTTTGTACTGTTGTGGGTTTTCCATTGGGTTCAAATACAACAAAAACCAAAGTATTTGAAACTCAAAATGCTCTCAAAAACGGAGCTGATGAAATTGATATGGTTATCAATGTAAGTTGGTTAAAAGACAAAGCCTACGACCAAATCCAAAACGAAATTACAAGTCTTAAATCAACCGTCGGAAAGCGAGTGCTCAAGGTCATTGTTGAAATTAGCCTGTTAACGAAAGAGGAGTTGGCTAAAATAAGTCAAATTGTTTCTAAATCCGGGGCAGATTTTATAAAAACCTCCACGGGGTTTAGTGCCCACGGCGCGACACTTGAAGCCGTGAAAATGATGAAAGAAAACATTTCTGAAAATGTTCAGATTAAAGCCTCCGGTGGGATACGAGATTATAAAACGGCCAAGGCTTACATAGATCTTGGTGTTGCTCGATTAGGAACCTCTTCCGGAGTAGAGATCGTAGAAGGTAGAATATCAAACAAAACCTATTAGTATTATGAGTATACACATTAGTGCAAAAAAAGGTGAGATTGCCGATAAAATTTTACTTCCTGGAGATCCATTACGGGCAAAATGGATCGCAGAAACCTTCTTAGACAATGCATTTTGTTATAATGAAGTAAGAAATATGTTTGGCTATACGGGGGAATATAAAGGGCAACGTGTTTCTGTACAAGGTACTGGTATGGGTATCCCTTCGGCAAGTATTTACATTGAAGAATTAATCAATGATTATGAAGTCAAATCATTAATCAGAGTTGGAAGTGCGGGTTCACTTCAGAAAAATGTCACATTAAGAGATATAGTGATTGCCATGTCGGCTTCTACAAACTCGTCTTTTAACCGTCTCAAATTTAATGGCAGTGACTATGCTCCAACTGCAAATTTCGAATTATTTAAAAAAGCTATTGACATTGCTAAAACCCACAATATTAAATATCACGCTGGCAATGTTTTCTCCTCAGATATTTTTTACGCAGACCAAAAAGGGTATTACGATATTTGGGCAAAATATAATGTCTTGTGTGTTGAAATGGAAGTAGCAGCACTTTACACCATAGCTGCCAAATTTGGATTACAGGCTTTGGGAATATTGACCATTTCAGATTCTTTAATTAATGGTGCACATACCTCAGCAGAAGACCGCGAAAAAAGTTTTAAAGAAATGGCATTGATTGGTTTAGATACACTTATCAATGAATAAATTCATGATTCCTATAGGAGTAGATTTGTTTAGTGATAAATTGGGTTTAACTTTATGCAAGCAATAATTTTGAATAATTAATTATAAATTTAAAAAAAATTAATTGTGAAAACTATCAAGTTTATTCAGTCTGGTTTAGTTTTATCATTTCTCTTTATTTTCAACTTAAGTTTGGCACAGGTGCAATATGAAAAAACCAATTCAGCTGATGCTATGGCTGAGCGAATGACAAAATATGAGGTTCAACAGCTTAATCTTGATGCAAAAGAGGCTGAAAGTCTAGGTCAAATTAACTTACTTTATGCTCAACAAATGGTTGCTATTCGAAAACAAAATGCATCCAATAACAACAAAACTGAGATTGAAGCTTTGAAACGCTCACACAATCAAAAGATAAGATCACTTTTAAGTTCGGAAAAATTTCAAAAATATCTGGCTTTAAAGGAAGATGAAGATAAAAAGACACCTGAAAAATAAGTGTTGTACATTTACTTTGAAACTTTAAATTTTTAGAGATAATTCCTACCTTTGGGTAGGTTTTATTTTTTTAGCTTAATAATCATACTAATCATTGAAATTGACAAAAGATCGCTCAGTAAACAATCAATTTACAGGATTTCTCAAAATACCTAATTTATTTTCTAAAACTAAAGTTTTTTCAGTAGAATCTTTTGAGACCTCTAATTATGCGAACTGTGATGTTGGTCATTTAGATTTTAAGCAGTTGCAAAAACATAAATATCTAGGTAAGCGTGCGGAGTTCTTCATGAAGTCCTATCTCGAGCAAATCAATAATTTTCATTCGATCCACCACAGTTTACAGGTTCGTGATGATAAAATTACCTTGGGAGAACTTGACTTTTTGTTCTTCGATTGTAATCGTGAGAAATGGATTCATCTTGAATTGATATGCAAATTTTACGTCTATAGAGGAAATCAAAACCATACCGATATCGAATCGTGGATTGGTCCTAACCTTAAAGATAGGTTAGATTACAAAGTCCATAAGCTCAAAACGCATCAATTGAAAATCTGTAAAAGTCTACAGGCAAAGAGACTGATTGAATCTTTAAACATAGATGCTGAACAGATTGAAACTAACATTTGTTACAAAGCAAAACTCTATTTGCCTTTAGAGGATGAAGGTCTGCAACTAAACCATACCAACGCTGACTGTATTCAGGGTAAATTTTATAATTTTGAAACGTTTAAAGCTTTTAAACATTCTGAAATGTTGTTTTACATTCCACAAAAACGAGAATGGGTAGGGCAGCCTGAAGCACACTACAGATGGTATGATTTTAATAAGGCAGAACAATTGCTAAAACCAAAAATTCATCAAAAACGTTCTCAAATGCTGTGGCGAAAAACCAAAACAGGAGACTATTTTGAGGACTTTGTGGTGTGGTGGTAAATAAAACATTGAAACATTTTTCTAAAATTCAAAACATGATAGGCAATTTTAAGTAAAGCGTTTGGTCTTAAGTTTAAGTTAATAGAAAAGTGGCTGTGTCTGTTATTTTATTATTTTTAAGTTATGAATAAGTTGATAAGGTTTTGTTGCATTGTATTTTTGATAATTTCATGTAAAAAGGAACACCCTTCAAATGAGGTTAAAAATGGTAATATTGACCAAACAGTAGAGGTCAATGAAAATATCCCGACTTTAAATTACAGCCAACTAAAACCTTGGTTAAATAAAAAAGACAACACCACCTACGTGGTCAATTTTTGGGCGACCTGGTGTGCACCTTGTGTAAAAGAATTGCCTTACTTTGAAAACGTGAGTTCAATATATAAAGATCAAAATGTAAAAGTAATTTTGGTGAGTTTGGACTTTCCTAAAATGAAAAACAGCAGATTGATCCCTTATGTTAAAAAAGAAAATATCCAACCCAAAGTACTGCACCTTGATGATACCAATGAACAATTCTGGATTAATGATATTGCTCAAAGTTGGTCTGGCGCTATTCCGGCGACCTTAATCTATAATAAAGACAAACGTAAATTTTACGAGCAATCTTTTACGCAGGAAGAATTAGAAACTGAAATACAAACCTTTATAAATTAAAACCATGAAAACAACACTCAAATTCGTGTTTGTAATTACAGCGATTATAATTGCATCAGCATTTGGTGTAAAAACCGACAAAGAAGGTTATGAAATTGGCGACGCTGCCACTGATTTTGAACTTGAGAATATCGACGGTAGTATGGTATCCCTTTCAGATTACCAAGATGCAAAAGGTTTTATCGTCATCTTTACCTGTAATACTTGCCCCTATGCTGTGGCTAATGAAGACCGCATTATCGCCTTGGACAAAAAATATAAACCAAAAGGCTTCCCGGTCATTGCCATCAATCCCAATGACCCTAAAGCTCAACCAGATGACACCATGAAAAAAATGCAAGCCAAGGCCAAACTCAAAGGCTTTACATTTCCTTATTTACAGGACAAAGGTCAAAAAATCTATCCTCAATACGGGGCTAAAAAAACTCCGCATACTTATGTTCTACAAAAAGAAGGTGAGCAATACATTGTAGAATACATCGGAGCTATTGATGATAGTTCCAGAGATGCCAGTGCTGTCAAAGAAAAATATGTTGAAAATGCAGTTGATGCTTTATTAAATGGAGAAAAGCCGGAAATAAAAACAACTAAAGCAATTGGGTGTTCTATTAAAACGCTCTAATATATTTTATTCTGAATTTAAAAACCCTGCAAAATCTTATAGTCTTGCAGGGTTTTTTCTTTTACGGTGTTTGTAGTTATTGTAATCGATAGAATATGATACTTGAATCCCCATAAATCGTATGCGTTTGCTTTTGAAAATCGTCTTCTTCAGCCTCAAAAATATTGTCTACATAAGTCTGAGGGTTCATGTCGATCAAAGGAAACCACGAACTTTGAATCTGAATTTGTAGTTTATGGCCTTTTTTAAAAGTATGGTTGATATCCTGTAATTCTATTTGGACTTGAGTCTTCTTATTTGGGGTAAACGGCTCTGGATTTACAAAACTGTTTCTGTAACGACCGCGCATCACTTCGCTTCTCACCATCATGTGGTAATTGCTCATTTTTAAATGATCTTGCATTTCCTCAGGGTCTTTAGCATCACCGGGAAAGACATCAATCACTTTCACGACCCAATCGGCTGCTGTTCCAGTTGTAGAGACATTGAGATGAGCGACAATATCACCCACAAATTTCATATCTTCTTCCAAGACTTCAGTTTCGTACACCAATACATCAGGTCGGCGTGCTGCAAAACGTTGATCGTCGGTCATGTATTTTCTTGGCGTAAAAACCACTTTGATGTCTTCTGTATAGGGTACAGGTTTTTGAGGATCGCTTACAAAAGTATTTTTAAATTTTGGGTTTGAAGTTGTACTCAAACTCTGATTATCCCCTAGAAAGAATTCGGTTTCAGTAGTGTTTTTTGGTGGCCAAACCTCATAGTCATTCCATTGCATCATGCCGGTATCATAAATATGGGCTTCTGATAATTCATTAATACTGCCTTTACCTTTCAGGAAATAATTGAAAAATGGGGTTTCAATATTGTTTTGGTAGTTGTTAGAAATATCATCACCAAAATATACATTGCCAACGGCATTGCGAGTACTCGTAATAGCCCATTGCCCATGACTCCATGGACCAAACACAAAAATATTGTAAAAATCATTGTGTTTTTCAATTTCTGAATAAGTATGAAGTGGACCATAGAGGTCTTCGGCATCAAATAAACCACCAACAGTCATTACCGCAGGTTCAATATCAATGTCGTCTAAATGCTGAATAATACCTCGAGATTGCCAAAACTCATCATAATTTGGATGCTCTTTTAACTGTTGCCAAAAGACGTTGTCTTCACCATAAAATTGATCCAATTTACTCAGCGGCATATTATCTAAGAAAAACTGGTATTGATCTCGAGTTCCTATTTGAGGAAACTTATCACCGTACCAGGATTGAGCAGTTGGCTCAGTCTTTTCATACCCAAACACAGTAGTTGCTAACCAATAGCTTAAAAAATAAGCACCATTATGGTGAAAATCATCAAAGTAGAAATCACCGATAGGCGCTTGTGGTGAAACCGCTGCCAAAGCTGGATGGTTGGATAACAAGCTGTAAGTTGAGTAAAATCCTGGGTAAGAAATGCCCCAAACCCCAACTTTACCATTATTATTTTCAACATTGTTAACCAGCCATTCTATCGTGTCGTAGGTATCTGAAGCTTCATCAACAGCTTTTCCTTTCTTTTTAGGAATGTAAGCCCGCATATTGTCGTAAATGCCTTCGCTCATCCAGCGACCACGTACATCTTGATATACAATGATGTAACCTTCTTTCATCAGAAGTTCGTTAGGGCCAATACGTTTTCTGTACTTATCATTACCATAAGGTCTTGAACTATATGGCGTGCGTTGCATTAAAATAGGGTAAGCCTGAGATGTATCTTTTGGCGAGTAAATGGTCGTATGCAACTTTATACCATCTCGCATAGGAATATCAACTTCTGTTTTATTGTAGTTTTCTTTTACAAAATTGTTTTGAGCAACCAGGATAAAAGAGTTAAAACTCAGTAATAATAAAACAGAAGCTATCTTGAAATAATTCATATACTTATAATTTTGGGGACTAATATAGTCTTTTAGATAGCCGAAGCCGAAAAAAGTTTAATGCCCAATCAATTTCAAAAACTCATTTCTTGTCTGAATTTCTTCAAATTGACCTCTAAAGCCAGAAGTGGTCGTCGCCGAATTTTGCTTTTGAACACCTCTCATCATCATACACATGTGTTGCGCTTCGATAACGACTGCTACGCCTTTGGGTTTAAGCGTCGTATTAATACACTCTAAAATATCGTGTGTTAAACGCTCTTGGACTTGTAATCGCCTTGCGAAAACGTCTACAACGCGTGGCAATTTACTTAAACCAACAATTTGACCATTAGGTATGTAAGCAATATGCGCTTTACCAAAAAATGGCAACATATGGTGTTCGCAAAGCGAATAAAGTTCGATGTCTTTGACGATAACCATATCTTTATAGTCTTCGTCAAACATGGCCGATTTTAAGATGTCTTGCGGGTCAATATTGTAACCTTGCGTTAAAAATTGCATCGCTTTTGAAGCGCGCTCAGGTGTTTTTACAATCCCATTGCGTAATGGATCTTCTCCGATTTGTTCTAAGATATTATGGAAATTTTCTTTAAGGTCTGAAGTGGTATGACTTTGGTATTCTTCAAATAATTGATATGACATGATTATGATTTTAAATAGGGTGAAAATTTGTCTTTTAGCGTTTTCAGTTTAGGTTCAATCACCAATTGGCAATAGCGGTATTCTGTATTTTTATTGTAAAAATCTTGATGCTCTTTGGTAGCTTCATAAAATGCTGTTGCAGGTTGGAGCTGGGTTACAATTTTGTCATCAAAAACTTCGGCATTAAGTGTTTTGATAACGCGTTCTGCAGTTTGTTTTTGAGAATCATTTTTATAAAAAATAGCACTGCGATATTGTGTGCCAACGTCGTAACCTTGTCGGTTTAGTGTCGTCGGATCGTGTGTAGAAAAAAACACATAAAGCAAAATGTCATAATCAATAACATTTTCATCGTAAACAATGTGAATAGCCTCGGCGTGTCCTGTATTTCCCATCACAACTTCGCGATAGGCTGGATTTTTAATGGTGCCACCAGTAAATCCTGATCGTACACTTTCAACGCCTTTTAAACGCTGAAACACGGCTTGGGTACACCAAAAACATCCATTGGCAAATATAGCTTCTGACATTAGTTTAATTTTGTTCAACAAAAGTATTTAAATATTAAACAAAATAATCAACTTTAACGAATTGTTAGCAGCTGGTAGATTTAAGCCTTAAATCCAACTTTTGTGACCGGTTGATTGATTACTAAACTTTATTTGTCAGCATAAAATTTGAATTAGCACCAGAAGTGATATACAGTTAACAAAACGTGAATTAAAGCTTGTCAACAGACTTTTGAAATAAATATTTTACTTATTTTGTAGCTATGAAATTTAATCTAAAATCTGATTTTAAACCCACAGGCGATCAGCCACAAGCTATTAAAAAGATTACTGAGGGTTTAAATCACAATGAACGCTTTCAAACCCTTTTAGGAGTAACTGGTTCAGGTAAAACTTTTACAATGGCCAATGTGGTTGAAAAAGTTGAAAAACCAACTTTAGTTTTAGCACACAATAAAACTTTAGCGGCACAACTCTACAATGAGTTCAAAGAATTTTTTCCTGAAAATGCGGTGGAATATTTTGTGTCTTACTACGATTATTATCAACCGGAAGCGTTTATACCTTCGTCCAATACGTATATTGAAAAGGATTTATCTATTAATGAAGAAATTGAAAAATTGCGCCTGAGTACGACCTCATCCTTATTGTCTGGGCGTCGCGATGTATTGGTCGTCGCTTCAGTAAGTTGTCTATATGGTATTGGTAACCCCTTAGAATTTCAAAAAAACGTCATTACTTTAGAAATTCACCAAGAGATTTCAAGAACCGAATTTTTAAAACGCTTAGTGCAAAGTTTGTATTCGCGAACAACCGCTGAATTTACACGAGGAAATTTCCGAATTAAAGGTGATACCGTAGATGTTTTTCCTGGGTATGCAGATATTGCTTACCGCATTCACTTTTTTGGCGATGAAATTGAAGAGATTGAAGCGTTTGATGTGCAATCTTATGAAATCTTAGAGCGATACGACAGATTGAATATCTATCCTGCCAATATTTTTGTGACTTCACCTGAGCGATTGAATTCAGCGATTGACCAAATTGCATTGGATTTGGGTAAACAGATTGAATTTTTTAAACATCAAGGAAAACCGCTTGAGGCTAAACGAATAGAAGAACGCACCAATTTTGACTTAGAAATGATCAAAGAGCTCGGCTATTGTTCTGGAATTGAAAACTATTCCCGATACCTCGATGGACGAAGTCCTGGCTCGCGACCTTTTTGTTTGCTGGATTATTTTCCTGATGATTATTTGATGATTGTCGATGAAAGTCATGTGACTATTCCGCAAGTTGGGGCCATGTATGGTGGAGATCGCTCGCGTAAAGAAAATTTGGTGGAATACGGCTTCAGGCTTCCTGCTGCCATGGACAACCGACCCTTAAAACTCGAAGAATTTGAAGCCCTCCAAAATCAAGTCATTTATGTCAGTGCGACACCGGCAGATTACGAACTTCAAAAAACAGAAGGCGTATATGTTGAACAAGTGATTCGTCCAACCGGTTTGCTGGATCCGACTATTGATGTGCGACCTAGCGAAAACCAAATAGATGATTTGATTGAAGAAATTCACCAACGTGTCGAAAAAGACCAACGGGTTTTAGTGACGACTTTAACCAAACGTATGGCTGAAGAATTGACTAAATATTTAAGCCGAGTCGATATCAAAACCCGCTACATTCATTCTGATATTGACACATTGGAACGCGTAGAAATTATGACAGACTTACGCAAAGGTATTTTTGATGTTTTGGTTGGCGTGAATCTCCTGAGAGAAGGCTTGGATTTACCAGAAGTTTCTCTTGTTGCCATCTTAGACGCTGATAAAGAAGGGTTTTTGAGAAGTAACCGTACTTTAACCCAGACCATTGGTCGTGCCGCGCGTCACCTGGAAGGCCAAGCGATTTTGTATGCCGATAAAATCACCGATAGTATGCAAAAAACCATTGATGAAACGGAATACCGCCGTGAAAAACAAATGAAATACAATGAAAAACACAACATTACGCCTCAGGCTTTAAAGAAGTCGCTTAAGTCTGTCTTGTATAAAGAAAAAGTTTTGCAACAAGATCCTGTAGAAACTGAAGAAAGTTTAAAAGCGGCCGAAGAAGAAATTGAATACATGAGTAAAAAAGACCTTAAAAAACTCATGACAAAAACCCGAAAAAATATGGAGCATGCCGCTAAAGAACTCGACTTTATGCAAGCAGCCAAATATCGTGATCAGCTGAAGGTCTTAGAAAAACAAATAAAAGTAAGTTCTTAATATAAAATCATTTTATAAATGAAATCTATTTACAGACAAGTTGCCGTAACTTCTATCGTCATATTTCTCATCGCTTTTTTCTTGGATGTCATTGATGTTTTTGAATATGATTTTGGTGAGATTAGAACATTGATGCTTATGATCTAATTAATTACAAGTTATAGTCACTTTAAACAAGCTGTAAAGGAAAAAGATGAGACCACTACAAAACTTAAGAATAAACTCAAAACATTTCAAAACGAGGAATAAGAATTCCAACTTCACACTTTAGAATTGGAGCAGACCCTAAAATTAATTTTTAACAAAACTTTGTTTAATATTTTAAGTAAATAATTAAACAATACGTTATTTTTGTTACAAATCATTTTAACATGGCAACGCAAACCAAAACCAAAAAAAAGTCTTCTAAACCTAATATTGTTGAGGCTTATATGAATTATGTTTTAGAACATGAACATGAACCTAAATCAGTTTACAAATTTGCTAAAGATTTAAAAATTAAAGAAGCTGATTTTTATAAACATTTCGGCAGTTTTAAAGGTTTAAAGCAACATATATGGGACAGTTTTTATCAAAATACCATAGAAGTAATTTCAAAAGCTGATGGCTACGAAGAATACAGCAGCAGAGAAAAAATGTTGATTTTCTTCTACACTTTTTTTGAAGTGCTTACGGCCAATAGAAGTTATGTCTTGTTTACACTCGATGAAAACAATGATATGACAAAAAATATGGCTCAACTTAAAAGTCTGCGAAAACACATTAAATCTTTTGCTAAAGAATTAATTGAAATTGATAATGATGACAAACAAATAAGTCTACTCAAACGCAATGAAAGTGTGTTTTCTGAAGGCGCTTGGATTCAATTTATGTTTTTGCTCAAATTTTGGATAGATGATAATTCTGCTGAATTTGAAAAAACAGATGTTGCTATTGAAAAATCTGTAAATACCATTTTTGATGTATTTGATAACACACCACTCGAACAAGTCATCGATTTTGGGAAGTTCCTTTTTAAAGAACGTATGCAATAAATGAAAACCATAGATAAAATACCAACCGGAAAATTTAACCGTACTTCACGAATGGTTAAAACAGGTGCTAAAATTGGGGGTAATTACTTAAAATACTACTCAAAGAAAGCATTTGACAAAAATTATAGTCGCGACGAACTTGATGAAAGCAATGCTTCTGATATCTATAATGGTCTAAAAAGTTTAAAAGGTAGTGCGCTAAAGGTGGCTCAAATGCTCTCGATGGAAAAAAGTCTTTTACCTAATGCTTACGTCGAAAAATTTAGTTTATCGCAATTTAGCGTACCGCCATTGTCAGCACCTTTAGTAAGAAAAACATTTAAAAAATACCATGGCGACTATCCAGAACAATTGTTTGATCACTTCACTGCTGAATCGGTCAATGCTGCCAGTATTGGTCAAGTACATAAAGCCGAAAAAGATGGGAAAAAACTTGCTGTGAAAATTCAATATCCCGGAGTAGCTGACAGTATAAGTTCAGATTTAGCCATGGTTAAACCTGTCGCGGTAAGAATGTTTAATTTGAAAGGAAAAGATTCTGAAAAGTACTTTAAAGAGGTAGAACACAAGCTATTAGAAGAGACAGATTATGTCTTAGAAGTCAAACAAAGCCAAGTTATTTCAGAAGCATGTGCTCATATTCCAAACCTCATATTTCCTAAATATTATCCTGAACTATCAAGCCAGCGTATCATTACAATGGATTGGATGGATGGACTACATTTGAGCGAATTTGCTAAAACTGATTTTGATCTTAAAGACGGGCAAAAAATAGGTCAAACCCTATGGAACTTTTATATGTATCAAATCCATCACTTAAAAGAAGTTCATGCAGATCCACATCCGGGTAACTTTTTAATCAATGAAAATAAAGAATTGATAGCTATAGATTTTGGATGTATAAAGAAAATACCACTCAAATTTTATACACCATATTTCGAATTGGCAGTACCTGAAAATATCAACAATAAAGAATTCTTTTTAAAAAAATTATACGAGTTAGAAATCTTAAGACCTGATGATTCACAAGAGGAAATTCAATATTTTTCAGCTTTATTTCATGAAATGTTGAGCTTATTTACAAGTCCTTTCCATAAAGAAAACTTTGATTTTGGTGATGAGGAATTTTGGCAAAATGTGTCATCACTTAGTGAAAAATATAGTCAAGATCAAACGTTGAGAAAAATGAATGGCAATCGTGGTAGTAAGCATTTCCTTTACATCAATAGAACTTTTTTTGGACTTTACAATTTACTTCACGATTTGAAAGCCCACATTAAAGTTAACGACTACAAAAAATACATCGCATAAAGATTGGTTTGGTTGGTTGAAAACGCACTTTGGCATCTTTGCCGGGTGCGTTTTTTTATATTAGCATAAAGGTCAAGTCACTTGTAAAATATATATTATTTTCGCAACATTATTAAATGCGTAAAATATATTAAATGAAAATAGGCATCATCAAAGAAAGGAAATCACCGCCAGACCGAAGAGTTGTGTTTTCTCCACACCAACTAAAGAATATTGAAAATACTTACAAAGCATTGCAATTTGTTGTTGAACCATCAGACATTCGAATTTTTTCTGATGAATCCTATAGAAATCATGGTATTTTAGTAAAAGAAGACCTTTCAGATTGCGATGTATTACTTGGTGTAAAAGAAGTTCCTATTGATGCATTGATCCCAAATAAATCGTATTTTTTCTTTTCTCATACCATCAAAAAACAAGACTATAACAGAAAATTACTGCAAGCTATACTTCAAAAAAACATCAATTTACACGATCATGAAGTTATTACAGATTCCAAAGGCAATCGCTTGATAGGCTTTGGTCGATATGCAGGTTTAGTCGGCGCATACAATGGATTGAGGTTACTAGGCAAAATGCACCAAAGTTTTGAACTTCCTAAAGTCGAAAACTTACCCGACTTAAACGCTGTTTTAGTGGAGCTTGATGCCATAACAATTCCTAATATTAAAATTATATTGACTGGATCTGGCAAGGTAGCGCGTGGTGCTAGAGAAATTTTAGAACACTTAAAAATAAAAGAAGTAAGTGTTGAAGACTATCTGAGCAAAATGTACCAAGAACCTGTTTATACCATTGCAAAAGTGATGGATTACAACAAACGAAAAGATGGTAGTGCAGGAGATGTCAAAAGGTTTTTTAAAGATCCAACACCTTATGAATCTGATTTTATGAAATTTGCTAAGGTCTCAGATCTATTTATAGCCGGTCATTTCTATGGTGATAATGCGCCTTTTTTATTCACTCGACAAGATGCCAAACATCCTGATTTTAATATAAAAATTGTAGCGGATATCAGTTGTGACATCGACGGTCCTGTGGCTTCAACCATTAGACCATCAACTATAGACAATCCATTTTATGGTTACGATCCTGTAAATGAGAAAGAAGTTGACTTTAGGAATGAAAATGCAATAGGTGTAATGGCCGTAGACAATTTACCCTGTGAATTACCCAAAGATGCCAGTGAGGGTTTTGGTGATATGTTTGCAAAACACGTTATTCCAGCCTTTTTTAACCATGATAAAGACTGTATTCTAGAGCGTTCCTTGATTACTCATGAGGGTAAACTCACTAAAAGATTCTCCTATTTACAAGATTTTGTAGAGGATAAATCCTAAATTGAACCTATAAACTTATACCATGCTAACAATAGGTGAATACCATACTTTAATAATAGATCGAGATACCGAACCTGGACTGTTTCTTAGGAATAAAAATGGTGACGAGGTTTTATTGCCTAATAAATACAAACCAGAGTCTTTTGAAATTGGAGAAGAATTGCAAGTTTTTGTTTATTTAGATCACGATGAGCGTCCAGTCGCTACTACTTTAACTCCTAAAGTTAAACTTGATGAATTTGCCATGCTAAAATGTGTTGATGTGAGTCATCACGGTGCGTTTTTAGATTGGGGATTAGAAAAACACCTATTTGTTCCCTTTGCAGAACAAGCATATAAAATGGAGGTTGGAGAGACATATCTTATTTTTTGTTTTCTAGACGAAGAAAGCCAACGTCTGGTAGCTTCAAGCAAAGTCAATCATTTTGTAGATAATTCTATACTGACGGTCAAAGAGTTTGATGAAGTTGATCTTATTGTAACCAATAAAACAGATTTAGGGTATAACATGATCATCAATGATATTCATCTTGGATTATTGTATTTTGATGAAGTCTTTGTAGACTATAAAACAGGTGATCAACTTAAAGGATACATCAAAAAAATCAGGTCTGACCATAAAATTGATTTGACACTTTCAAAATTTGGTTATAAAAGCATAGAACCCAATGCCCAAAAAATTTATGAGATTTTAAAAGATAATGAAGGATTCTTAGCTTACCACGACAAATCTGATCCCAAAGCTATTTACAATAGGTTCAATATTAGTAAAAAAGCCTTTAAAAAAGCAATTGGGAGTTTGTATAAAGACAAACAGATAGAAATTTTAAAAGGGGAAGGAATCAGGTTGAAAGACCAGTAAATATTAAAAAAAACCAACTGGTAAACGGTTGCTAACTCAAGATTTTTAATACATCATTAAACTGTAAATCTCCTGATTTAATAATTGACCTCTACCTTGAAGAGATTCGAGCTCGATTAAAAAGTTGTTCTGAACCACCAATCCGCCACACATTTCAACCAATTCATTTGTAGCTTTTGCCGTGCCTCCTGTGGCCAAAACGTCATCATGTATGAGGACATTTTCACCTTTTTTAACAGCATCTACATGCATTTCAATAGCGTCTTCTCCATATTCTAAGCTGTAAGATTTTGTATGGGTTTTATAAGGAAGTTTTCCGGGTTTACGAACTAATACCACACCAGCATTCAACTTTTGAGCAATAAGTGTCGATAGTAAAAATCCTCGAGACTCTATGCCAACAACCTTGTGGATTTGCTTCTGCGGTGGAATGTTGTCACAAATGGCTTCTACACAAAGATTTACAATTCGGGGTTCAAGAAGTAATGGGGTGATATCTTTGTAACTCACACCTGGTTTAGGAAAGTTTGGGACTTCTCTGATATATTGCTTAAAATCCATGTGTTTTTTCTGTTTTTATTTTATTTGTTTTGCGGTGTAATAAAATTAGAATATATTTGCACCCGCTTTATAACCACTGGCGAAAATCGTGTATGTTCTAAAGCATTTACAATAATACATTTTATCATGGATTTATTAAAATACGTTCAAGACGAATTCATTGAAAAAAAAGACTTTCCTGATTTTTCAAGTGGAGATACCATTACAGTTTACTATGAAATTAAAGAAGGTCAAAAAACACGTATCCAGTTTTTTAGAGGAACGGTTTTGCAAATTAAAGGCTCTGGAATGTCAAAAACATTCACTATTCGTAAAATGAGTGGGACAGTAGGAGTAGAGAGAATATTTCCTATAAACATGCCATCCATTCAAAAAATAGAGGTCAATAAACGCGGAGACGTTAGACGTTCTAGAATTTATTACTTTAGAAACTTGACTGGTAAAAAAGCGAGGATTAAAGACCAAGTAAAAAAATAAATTAGTTTAAAAATACGATAAAAGCCTTCATCAAAATGAGGGCTTTTTTTTTGATATACATATAATATTAACCTCAATATGAGCTAATTTTTATTATTTTAGCACGCCTTAAACAAACCTTAATATGACAATTCAAACCGCAAAAATATATTACACCAAAACAGATGAAGCTCCTGCTTTAGCAACTTATAGCTTTTTACCAATTGTAAGAAAATTCACTGACTCTGCCGATATAGAAATTGAGTCTAAGGATATTTCTTTAGCTTCGAGAATATTATCATTATTTAATGATAGATTAACAGCTGAGCAAAAAGAAGAAGACGCTTTAGGGTTTTTAGGAGATTTGGTTAAACAACCTGAAGCCAATATTATCAAATTACCCAATATTTCTGCCTCTGTTCCTCAGTTATCAGCAGCTATTACAGAATTACAAGATAAGGGCTATGATATACCGGATTATCCAAGGCAAGTAAATACAGAAGAAGAAAAAGCGATTCAATCTAGATATGCTAAAGTACTAGGAAGTGCTGTAAACCCAGTTTTAAGGGAGGGAAATTCCGACAGACGAGTTGCTCAACCCGTCAAAGACTTTGCACAAGAAAACCCCCATAAACTAGGCGAATGGGATAAAAATTCTAAGTCTCATGTCGCACATATGACAGATGGAGATTTTTACGGTTCTGAAAAGTCTGTGGTCTTAGATGAAGCTGATGATGTAAAAATTCAACTAAAGTCAAAATCTGGTACAACGCATGTTTTAAAAGACAGTACTGTCTTAAAAAAGGGGGAAGTTATCGACGCATCGGTTTTAAGTAAGTCAAATCTCATTGCCTTTCTAGAAGATCAAGTCAAAGATGCTAAAGATAAAGGGGTGTTGTTTTCTGTTCACCTTAAAGCGACAATGATGAAAGTGTCTGATCCCATTATTTTTGGTCATGTAGTTAAGGTGTTTTATAAAGAAATTATAAATCAATATGTCGAAGAATTAAACGAAATTGGCTTTAATCCTAATAATGGAATCGGAGATCTTTATAACAAATTGGATCAGCTCGATTCGGAAAAAGCAAAAGAAATAAAGTCCAGTATTGAAGATCTCTACACAGATAAACCCGATTTAGCAATGGTAGATTCTCACCAGGAGATTACAAATTTACACGTTCCTAGTAATGTCATTATTGATGCTTCTATGCCAGCAGCTTTCAAATCTTCTGGTAAGATGTGGAACAAAAACGACGAGCTTCAAGATATGAAAGCTATTATACCAGATAGAAGTTATGCAGGGATTTATCAATCTGTAATTGACTACTGTAAAACACATGGCGCATTCGATCCGGCCACTATGGGAAATGTTTGCAATGTAGGTCTTATGGCACAAAAAGCAGAAGAATACGGATCGCATGACAAAACTTTTGAAATTCCTGAAGCAGGTGTTGTAGAAGTTGTAAATACTATGGGCGAAGTCATAATTTCTCATCATGTTGAAAAAGGTGACATTTGGCGAATGTGCCAAACTAAAGATTTACCAATTCAAGATTGGGTTAAACTCGCCGTCACGCGTGCCAAACAAACCGGTTCACCTGCAGTGTTTTGGTTAGATGAAAATCGAGCTCATGACGCCAACTTAAGAGAAAAAGTCAATACCTATTTAAAGCATCATGATACGACGGGATTAGACATTAAAATCATGAATCCTATGGATGCCATGGACTATACTTTAGATAGAGTCAAAGCCGGGAAAAACACCGTGTCTGTGACTGGAAATGTTTTAAGAGACTATCTTACAGATTTATTTCCAATATTAGAGCTAAATACAAGTGCAAAGATGCTTTCTATCGTACCATTATTATCCGGTGGTGGATTGTATGAAACTGGAGCTGGAGGCTCTGCACCAAAACACGTTCAGCAATTTTTAAAAGAAGGTCATTTGAGATGGGACTCTTTGGGCGAGTTTTTAGCATTAGCTGTTTCACTAGAAGATATTGCTGAAAAAACTGATAACGGAAAAGCTCGCATCATAGCTGAAGCACTAAATTATGCCAATTCTCAATACCTAAAACAAGATAAATCTCCATCTAGAAAAGTGAATGAACCTGATAACCGTTCTACCCATTTTTACATTGCCAAATTTTGGGCCCAAGCACTGGCTAAACAAGATAAAGATGAAGATTTAAAATTAAAATTTGAAACGGTTTATAGGCGATTAAATGAATCTGAAGCTGAAATCTTACAAGAGTTCATTGACGCACAAGGTCAACCTGTGGATATTAAAGGGTATTATAAACCCGATGAAAAATTAGTTACACAGCAAATGAGAATCAGTAAAACCTTAAACCGTATTATAGATGCTTAAATCTTAATTGTAATAAGACTCTAAAATTTTATTTGTGTCTTCTTTACTTTTAAAAACATCAAAGGTTTTACCTTGAGTACGAAGTGCGCCTAGAATATTAGCGTATTGTCCAGCAATTACTGGATTACTGTGATATGCAAATCCATAAGCTAAACCACCGGCAAAGCTATCGCCACATCCAGTTGTGTCTATAACATCTTCCATTTTCATGGATTTAATAAAAGTCTTTTCTATGGTTTTATCTTGAGATAAAGTGTAGTGAACACAACCTTCGGTATCTAAGGTTATATACAAATGCGACGTTTTATGTTGTAAGACAAATTTAGCTAAATCGTCAAGGTGTTCTTTATGTTGGTCATCATAAGCTTGCATTTCATTTAAGTCATATTCAGATTTAAACCAGCAACACTGAGATTCTTCGAGATTCATTTTAAGGATATCAATATAAGGTAACCACTGTTTGATTTCTATCCAAAATCGTCGCAATCGGTCACCTTGAGTGGTGACACTTGTCGTGGGGCCATGGGCATCAAATATTATTTTAGCCTTAGAATTGGCTTTGATAAACTGTAAAGTTTGTAAAGGAATCTCAAAATCACTTATAGGCACAAACACAAAAGCATCTACATTGAGGAAAGGTTGTACATCCTCAGGAAGTATTGGCGACATAAATGCTGTTTGTTTTTCACGTCTATTATTTTGATCTACAAAGTCAAGAAATATTACAGTTCCTGCATTATTTGAAGATGAAACCCCTTGAGTTTTTATGGCTTTATAATCTGAAAATAAAGATTTTATGTCTTCTTCATCCGCTTTATGAATATGAGATATTGGATAAACTTCACCGTCGTTTTTCATAAGTTTTGCTAAAGCAATGCATGGATGTGTGATGCAGCCGTATTTTTTTATAACTTCATCATGATGGGTACTTATGGTATCTCTAGGAATTGGTCCTACAACAGCAATTTTTTTCATATATTAATTTTTACATTATAAATTTAAAAAAAATTATGAACTGCGTAAAAATAAACAGGGATATGTAACTATCTTACAAAAACCAAAGACCTGAATTAAAGATTTTTTTATTAAATTTATATCCTTAAAATATTAACCCAAAACAATCAAGATGGATAAAATCAAAAACAGTATTCTTTCAAGGCGTAATTTTATTAAGAATGTGAGTATTGCCACAGCTGGCGTTTCGGTAGTTCCCAGCCATGTAGTCTCAGGACTGGGATATACACCTCCTAGTGATAAACTCAATATCGCTGGTATTGGCGTCGGTGGAGTGGGACGTGGTAACTTAAGAAATATGAGCTCTCAAAATATTGTTGCACTGGCAGACGTAGATTGGTCTTATGCTAAAAAGTGTTTTGATGATTATCCAAAAGCTAAAAAATATAAAGATTATAGAATAATGCTTGAGGAAATGGATAAGGATATTGATGCTGTGATGATCAGTACACCAGATCATACCCATTATGTTAGTGCCAAAGACAGCATGTCTGCGGGTAAACATATCTATCTTCAAAAACCCCTGACACATTCTGTTTATGAATCTAGAAAATTAGCTGAATTAGCTAAAACGACAGGAGTAGCAACACAAATGGGAAATCAAGGCAACTCTTCTGATGATATGAGAAAAGTTTGCGAGTGGATATGGAACGGTGAAATTGGAGAAGTGAAAAAAGTAGACGCTTGGACAGACCGACCAATTTGGCCACAAGGTTTACAAAGACCTACTGAAAAACATGCGGTACCCGACACGCTAGATTGGGATTTATTTTTAGGACCTGCTGCTGAAAGACCTTATCATCCTGCCTATACACCATGGAATTGGAGAGCTTGGTGGGACTTTGGCACAGGCGCTTTAGGAGATATGGCTTGTCATATTATGGATCCAGCTTATAAAGCTCTAGAACTTGGATTTCCTTATGCGTTTGAGGCGAGTTCTTCACAAGTTAATACAGAAAGTGCTCCAGTAGCTGAAAAAGTGACCTATTACTTTGGTCAAAGACCTAAAAAGGGTAAAATTAATATGCCTCCTGTAGAATTTACGTGGTATGATGGTGGCTTAAAACCAGATCGTCCTGAAGGCTTAAAACCAGGAATGTACCCTGGAGACCAGCAAGGTTGGGGTGGAGCTATTTTTTATGGAACCAAAGGCACATTGATTTGCGGAACTTATGCGATGAATCCATTTATTATTGGACGAGAAGATAATCCACCTCCTACAACTGGCGAATTAAGAAGAATTCCTAAAGCCATGGAAGGTGGTCATGAAATGGACTGGGTACGTGCAGCAAAAGAGAAAAAGAAAAACAGAGTAGAAGCCAGTTCAAACTTTTCTTATGCCGGACCTTTAAATGAAGTTGTTGTTGCCGGTAATCTTGCGGTGAGACTACAAGACTTAAGAAGACGACTTGAATGGGACGCAGAAAATATGAAAATCACAAACATTGCAGATAATGAAGAAATTAGAGTGGTGAGCACAGATAGTTTTGAAGTAATTGATGGAGATCCTAAGTTTGATACTCAATATGAAACCATTAATGCTAAAAAAGCAGCTGAAGAATATGTAAAACACACCTATAGAAATGGATGGTCATATTAAACCAGAACTACTAAAAAGGATAAACGATAAAACTAATTTTAAATTAAAAAAACAATAAAACAATGAGAAAATCAATTTTATTATTACCTGTAATTGCACTTTTGATTATTGCTTGCGGAAAATCTAAAACAGAAGAAAAAGAGGTTGTTGAAAATACAGATCAAAAAGATGTATCAGTCAAAACAGCCCCTAACACTTTATCTCAACAAGAAAAAGAAGATGGCTGGAAATTGCTTTTTAACGGAAAAAATAGTGAAGGTTGGCGTGGTTACAATAAGGATAGTTTTCCATCAGATTGGAAAGTTCAGGACGGAACACTCTTTATGGCTGGTTCCGGAAGAGGTGAAGCAGGTTCAGAAAACGGTGGTGACATTCTTTACGACAAAAAATTTGACAACTTCCATTTAAAATTAGAATGGAAGATTTCAGAAGGTGGTAATTCAGGCATATTCTATCTAGGTAGAGAATCAGACGATTATAATTTTATTTGGGAAACAGCTCCTGAAATGCAAGTGCTAGATAATGAAAAACATCCAGATGCCATGTTAGGTACCGATGGTAATAGACAAGCAGGTTCTCTGTACGATATTTACCCGGCAAAACCTCAAAATGCTAAACCTGTTGGTGAATGGAATCAAGTTGAAATCATAGTCTATAAAGGGACTGTCGTGCACAAACAAAATGGCAAAACTGTGGTTGAATACCATTTATGGACGCCAAAATGGGAAGAAGATGTAGCCAATAGTAAATTTCCTGAATTAAACGAGAACTGGGCTGATGTGGCTAAAGAAGGTTATATTGGTCTGCAAGATCACGGTGATGATGTATGGTTTAGAAATATTAAAATTAAGAAAATGTAAGGTTTACTGAATTTGATTTTCATAAACTATTTAAAAACAAAAAACCCCAATTCTGAGAATTGGGGTTTAATTTTAATATAATCGAAAAATTACTTTTCTTCCTTAGTTTCCTTTTTCTTGAATTTTTTGTATTTGTTTTTAAATTTATCAATTCGACCAGCTGTGTCAACTAATTTAGTCTTACCAGTATAAAATGGATGAGAGGTTCTGGAAATTTCTAATTTGACTAATGGATATTCAACACCGTCTATTTCTGTTGTTTCTTTTGCTTCTGCAGTAGATTTTGTAATAAACACATCGTTATTAGACATGTCTTTAAACGCAACTAATCTATAATTTTCTGGATGTATGCCTTTTCTCATAGGTACTCTATTTTTACGGAGTGCAAATGTAATGATTTTTTTTGATTCAAAAAATATAGATCTCAATATTATTTTGCGTTAAGCAAATCTAAATAATATTTATACAATTCGTCAGCTGCTTTGAATGATGAAATCTCTTGCTTTTCAATTTGCGTAAGATAAGTTTTGAGCTTAGATTTCAACTTAGGATTGTCATAAAAGTTTTGTTTTAGCTTTTGATTTAAGCTATCGTATAACCAAAACTTTTGCTGTTCAAATCGATTTTGATGAAAAAACCCGTTTTCAATGGTTTTATTTTTATAGGATTCTATCATGTCCCAAACCTTGCCTATACCGTCATTGTTTAATGAAGAAACACACTTGACCTTTGGCGCCCATTTGCTTTGTTTTTCAGGATATAAATGAAGCGCTCTTTTAAATTCCATTTGAGCTTGCTTTGCTGCTTTTTGGTTTTCGCCATCTGCTTTGTTAATCAAAATGACATCAGCCATTTCTATGATGCCGCGTTTTATGCCTTGTAACTCATCTCCGGCGCCGGCCAGTTTTAACAACAAAAAGAAATCTGTCATGCTGTGTACTGCGGTCTCACTTTGACCTACTCCGACAGTTTCTACAAGGATTACATCATACCCAGCTGCCTCACAGAGAATAATATTTTCTCTTGTTTTACGTGCTACACCACCGAGAGAACTTCCTGAAGCCGTGGGTCTTATAAAAGCATTTTTTTCATTTACTAAACTCTGCATTCGAGTTTTATCTCCCAAAATGCTACCTTTTGAGACTGAACTTGTTGGGTCTACAGCTAAAACTGCAATGCGTTTCCCCTTTCGTATAAGCATTTTACCAAAGGCTTCAATAAATGTGCTTTTGCCAACACCAGGCACTCCTGTAATGCCAATTCTAATAGACTGGCCTGAATGCGGTAAAGACGAGGTGATAAGTTTGTCTACAAGTTTTTGATGCTTTTTTTGTTCACTTTCTATTAGAGTTATAGATTGACTAAGAGCAACTTTATCCCCATTAATTAACCGTTGAAGTAAGTTTTTTGTAGATAAACTCTTTCTCTTTTGAAGTGAGCTTTTATATTTAGGATTAATATGGTTATTCAAACGAATAAGTTTTACGTATCAGAGGGTTTTAGAGAAACTGGAACAACAATGTCATCCCAAGCTAAAAACATATTTATATCTCCAAACTGTTCATCAAAATAGATGGTAAACTGTTCAATAGTTTTTAAATTTTTTGAAAAAGGGACTTCTATTTTTAATGCGTCAAATTCTTCTATTCGCGAGGCTTTACCGTCAGAGAAATTTACACCCCAATTGTACATTTTATCATTAAATATGACTACCCAAGACGTTTCATTAGGAATGGTCCATAATGTATATTTCCCTGCTTCAAGTAAGGACCCGTCGATAATTAAATCTTGATTGGTTTTGAATGTTGTGGCTTCATTGGCTCCAGTTCGCCAGACCTCGCCATAAGGTACTAGACTACCAAAAATATCTCTTCCTTTCTTGTAAGGCCTGTTGTAAAAGACTTCTATTTGTAGACTATCTTCTTTAAAGACGACAAGCTCTTCTGGGCTGAATTTTTTTGTGTTGGCTTTCATGATGTAAAAACCAGCAATTCCCACAATCACAAGTCCGGCGATAATAAAAAATGCGATTTTTAAAGCCTTTGGCATAGTGGATTGAGTTTTTTATTTTCAAGTCAAATATACATTTTTATTGTATTATTGAATTAAAAAATGTCATATAAGTATAAATTTTAATCGTCAACTCTGTACTAGTCATTTAAATGTTATAATTTAGTATTAATAATAAACTTTCACATGCAAATTGACACCCAACAGCTTGATAAAGCAACCTACATCAAGCTTTATAAAAAACTACTCAAACCTAGACTAATAGAAGAAAAAATGCTCATTTTGCTCAGGCAAGGCAAGATTTCTAAATGGTTTAGTGGGATAGGACAGGAAGCCATTGCAGTTGGTGTAACGCTTGCTATGAAAGATGACGAGTATATTTTGCCTATGCATAGAAATTTGGGTGTTTTTACAACAAGACAAATTCCACTTCATCGATTATTTAAACAATGGCAAGGCAAAGCAGGTGGTTTTACCAATGGTAGAGACAGAAGTTTTCATTTTGGAACTCAAGACTATAAGATCGTAGGGATGATTTCTCATCTTGGTCCACAATTGGGCGTGGCTAATGGTATTGCTTTAGCTCAGAAACTCAAAAAGACCAATAAGGCCACTTGTGTGTTTACGGGAGAAGGCGGAACCAGTGAAGGTGATTTTCATGAAGCTTTAAATATTGCCTCGGTCTGGCAACTGCCTGTGGTGTTTTGTATAGAAAATAACGGTTATGGATTGTCTACACCATCTTCTCAACAATATTTTATTGAAGATTTGGCAGATAGAGGTGCCGCCTATGGTATAGAATCTCATATTATTGACGGCAATAATATTGCTGAAGTCTATGAAAAAATGACTTATATATTTGAAGAGGTTCGAAAAAAGCCAAAGCCTGTTTTGATCGAATTTAAAACTTTTAGACAGCGTGGTCACGAAGAAGCTAGTGGAACCAAATACGTACCTGATGAGCTTATGGATCACTGGAAAGAAAGAGATCCAGTAGATAGTTATGAAAATTTTCTCTTCGAAAAATCTATAATTGAAAACTCTGAAATAGAGGATATCAAACAGACTATAAAAGCAGAAATTGATGAACATCTCAAGATAGCTTATGATGAGCCCGATATAGAATCAACACTTGAAGACGAAAGCTGTGATGTGTTTTCCCCACATAAGCTTAAACCTATTGAAATTGAGAATCATAACACAAAATCGCTCCGTTATGTTGATGCCATTTCTGCTGGTCTCCGACTGGCAATGCGCAAATTTAATGATATGGTCATTATGGGGCAGGATATTGCAGAATATGGTGGTGTCTTTAAAATTACAGAAGGTTTTGTAGAGGAATTTGGGCAGGATCGGGTTCGCAATACACCTATTTGTGAATCCGGTGTCATTGAAGCTGCTATGGGTCTAAGTATTTATGATATCAAGTCTGTTGTAGAAATGCAATTTGGTGATTTTGTCTCCTCTGGATTTAATCCTATTGTTAATTATTTGGCCAAGGTTCATTACCGTTGGGGGCAAAATGCAGATGTAGTAATTAGAATGCCTTGCGGTGCAGGAGTTGGTGCTGGACCTTTTCACAGTCAAACCAATGAAGCTTGGTTTACAAAAACTCCTGGACTTAAGGTAGTGTATCCCGCATTCCCTGAAGATGCCAAAGGGCTTTTATGTGCGGCAGTAGAAGACCCCAATCCAATTTTGTTTTTTGAGCATAAAGCACTGTACAGAAGTTTAAAATCACCAGTACATGAAGGTTATTATACGCAAGAAATCGGTAAGGCAAATATTGTAAATTCAGGAAACAAGATCAGTATCATTACTTACGGCATGGGTGTACACTGGGCTTTAGCTTTGCTTGAATCTTATCCTGAAGACACTTTTGAAATATTGGATTTAAAAACTTTAAAGCCACTTGATAATGTTTCTATATTGGAAACGGTTAAAAAAACCAATAAAGTTGTAGTTTTACAGGAAGATTCGGAGTTTGGTGGTGTTGCTGCTGAAATTTCAGCTTGGATCAGTGAGTATGCTTTTCAATTTTTAGACGCACCTGTTAAGAGAGTCTGCAGCTTAGACACGCCCATTCCTTTTGCTGAAAATTTGGAGAAAATTTACTTAGCAAATTCCAGGCTTAAGCAAGCTGTAGATGAATTACTTGAATTTTAGACTAAAGTAATCTTGAAGCTTAATTTTTTGTATTTTTGAATGAAATATCATCTTATGTCAAAACACCTTTTCATCGGCTTTGCAATTTGCTTTTTGGCTCTTGCTTGTGGCAATACCAAAAAAACAGTTGAGACAAAACCGAGTCAAAGTACAGATTATATCAATCCCCAAAGCGATATTGCCATAACGGGATCTGTCAATTTTGACAATGAAGAAAGCCTTACTATATATTCTGCCATCATCAAAAATGTCATAGGCGATAAGGCTGGGGCTTATATAGGAAATGAAATGGACAAAATAGCTAGTCAATTACAAGAAACTATAGATTATTCGGAGTTACTTAGAGCAGGAGAAGGTCTTATATTAGAGTTTAATTCTACATCAGATTTTTATTTTAATACGGGAAAAACAAATTTAAATTATAATTCAAAGCAAAACTTAGATATTATTGCGTCTGTATTAAAAGAAAACCCTAAAGTCCATTTGATTATAGAAACTCATACAGACGCTAATGGAAATGAAGAAGTCAATATGCAATTATCTCAAGAACGTGTACAATCGATTAAGGACTATTTAGTTGAGAAAGGCATAGATGCTAGTCGAATTAAAACCAAAGCCTTTGGTGAAAATCAACCTAAAGTGAATAACGACACCAAAGAAAATCGACAACGTAACAGGCGAGTGGAGTTTGGTTTTTATGCTTCTGAAGAATTAAAAGAAGAAGCATTAACACAAACCAATGACTAATCTTTGTCGGGAACCGGGTCATAACCGGATTTTCCCCAAGGATGACATTTAGATATTCTTATAACAGACAATCTTAGTCCTTTTAATAAACCGTGTTTTTGTAATGCTTCATAAGAATAATGTGAGCATGTGGGCTGAAATCGACAACTACCTGCGGTTAATGGTGATATCAAATACTGATATATTTTAATTAAAACCAGAAAAGGGAAAACCAAGATGGATTTCAAAATTTTCAAAACCTTAATTTATGATGAGATTTCATAAGTTGTACCTTCTGCAGTGTCTTTGAGCTGAATTCCCATATTAACCAATTGGTCTCTAATTTTGTCACTTTGTTTAAAATCCTTGTTTGCACGTGCTTCATTTCTCAATTCAATCAACAATTCAATGAGTTGGTCTTCATGTTGACTTTCACTAGTTTTTTCGTCAATTTCTTCTAAACCTAATACTTCAAAACTAAACGCCTTTAAGGTTTTAGATAACAATTGAATGTCATTTTCAGTTAGATTTAATTTTCCGTGTTTGCAAGCGTTAATATGTTTTACAGCTTCAAAAAGTTGGGCTATTAAAACTGGCGAATTAAAGTCATCATTCATGGCATCGTAGCAAGATTGTCTCCAGGCTTTGACGTTGATGTCTGAGGATTTTGAGGCTTGTAATGAGTTTAAGCTTTCAATAGCTTTCATAAGTCTGTCAAAACCTTTTTCAGCAGAGCTTAAAGCTTCATCAGAAAAATCTAAAACACTTCTATAATTGGCCTGTAACATAAAAAAACGCACAACTGAAGGGTGATAGCCTTTAGATAAATTTTCATTATCACCACTGAAGAGATCATCCGGTAAAATATTATTCCCGGTACTTTTCGCCATTTTTTTACCATTCAATGTCAGCATATTGGCGTGCATCCAATACCTTACGGGTTGTTTTCCATTGGCTGCTGTGCCTTGAGCAATTTCACATTCATGATGAGGAAATTTTAAGTCCATACCGCCACCATGGATGTCAAACTCTTCGCCTAGATATTTTGAACTCATCACGGTACATTCCAAATGCCAACCGGGAAAACCCACACCCCAAGGAGATGGCCAACGCATGATATGTTGAGGTTCTGCTTTTTTCCACAAGGCAAAATCTTGAGGGTTTTTTTTATCGGACTGCCCGGCGAGTTCTCGGGTGTTGGCAATGAGATCTTCTAGTTTTCGTTTGCTCAAAATGCCGTAGTGTTCATTTTCATGATACTTCAAAACATCAAAATATACATTGCCATTAGCTTCATAGGCCAAGCCTTTATTGATAATAGTTTTGATAATCTCAATTTGTTCAACAATATGACCTGTTGCTGTTGGTTCTATACTTGGCGGCAGATTATTGAATTTTTGAAGTGTATTGTGAAAGTCAACGGTATATTTTTGAACCACTTCCATGGGTTCTATTTCTTCTAATCTGGCTTTTTTAGCAATGCGATCTTCGCCTTCTTCTGCATCATTTTCAAGATGACCAGCATCAGTGATATTGCGAACGTATCTAACTTTATAGCCCAAATGCCTGAGGTATCTAAAAACTAAATCAAAAGAGATAAACGTTCTGCAATTACCCAAGTGGACTTTGTTGTAAACCGTTGGTCCGCAAACGTACATCCCGACAAGACCTTCGTTTAAAGGCTTAAAATCCTCCTTTTGCCCAGATAATGAATTGTATATCTTGAGTGTTTGGTTTTTATATAATGTCATAAATTTAAAAGCTTGTATCGAGTTTGATATAATCTAAAAACTCTTTCTTGACATCTTTATTTTTAAATTGGCCTCCAAATTCACTAGTTACAGTGCTACTATCAATGTCTCTTATGCCACGCGAGTTCACACAAAGATGTTTAGCATCGATAACGCAGGCAACATCATCTGTATCTAGAGCCTCTTGTAACTCCTTTACAATTTGCATAGTCAATCGTTCCTGAACTTGTGGACGTTTGGCAAAATAATCAACAATTCGGTTCATTTTTGAAAGCCCAATAACTTGTCCTGAAGATATGTAGGCCACATGTGCTTTACCTACAATAGGCAACAAATGGTGCTCGCAAGTAGAATATACGGTGATGTTTTTTTCGACCAGCATTTCCCCATAACGGTATTTGTTCTCAAAAGTTGACATTTTAGGTTTGTTTTCAGGCTTTAAACCTGAAAATATTTCGTTGACAAACATTTTGGCTACACGTTGAGGTGTACCATTAAGGCTATCGTCTGTCAAGTCTAAACCTAAAGTATGCATAATGTCTTTGATATTAGTATGAATACGTTTTATTTTGTCTTCATCACTTAATTCAAAAGCATCCTGGCGTAATGGGGTCTCACTTGAGGTACCAATATGATTATGACCTAACTCTTCAATCTCAGACAATTTTTCTTCTAAACTCATAGTTAATAAATATTTGCAAAGATAGTTTTTTTTGAGTGTTTTGAAATCTTAACCTACGAAAACTCATTTTATTGGCTATTGTTAACACGGCTTTAGGATAAGTTTCAAGGTGGATTCGGATGATAATTAATTTGCGAACACGATGTAAGACGATAATAGTCCTTGAAGTGTTTAATCTTCTATCGATTTATTAATTTAATTTACTTGTATTGCTTTAAGATAATTTTATTACTTTTCGCCTCTATTGGCAAAAGCCAATTTTTTTTCAATAATTAAGTATTTATGAAGCGATTTAAGTTTATATATTTTACAGTATTTTCAATCATTTTTAGTATAACTTCAGCCCAAGACATATTAATGCAGGACGGTACTTTTAACCAATGTAGCGGTACCTTTTTTGACTCTGGCGGTGCAGTTGACGATTATGGAACAGGTGAAGATTTTACAATTACAATTTGCCCGGATATGCAGGATATGCGTGTGGTTTTAGACTTTGTGAGTTTTCTAGTGAATAACGACGGTGAAGATCAAATGGTCATTTACGACGCAGATACTGCCGATCCCGCCCAAATTATTGGAACATTTACAGATGATTTGGCAAGCAATCCTCAATTAGCTTCTATCACAGCGTCGGATGCAAACCTATCGGGCTGTTTAACTATAGAATTTTCTT
This sequence comes from Mesohalobacter halotolerans, assembly GCF_006120725.1. Taxonomy (GTDB): domain Bacteria; phylum Bacteroidota; class Bacteroidia; order Flavobacteriales; family Flavobacteriaceae; genus Psychroflexus; species Psychroflexus halotolerans. The sequence continues at coordinate 3,364 of NZ_SWMU01000004.1, read as the reverse complement.
CTAACACGTTTTTTGAAGCCGCTGGGTGGGAGGCAATTATTAGTTGTAGAGAGCCTTGTCCAGTAATTACCCCAGATATTGATAGTGTAACTCCATCAGTTATTGATGGAAATAATTATAAGGTATGTTTAGATGATGAAATTACATTTGATGCAAATGCCACCTTAACTACAGGGGATCTAAGTTTAGTCACTTACGATTGGGATTTTGACAATGGTGAAGTTGGAAGTGGTGAAATAGCAAGTACAACTTATAGTGCGCCAGGTTTATACATTGTAAGTTTGACGGCCAATTACCCAAACTGTAATTCTGAAACAATTGATTTACAAGTTCAAGTTGGAACAGAACCAGAAATAACTTTGACCGCAGATCAGACTGAAGTTTGTTTAGGGGAATCTATTCAGTTAACAGCACAAGCTGATACGGTTCCATTTGAAGAGGAATGTACAATTCCTGTAAGCGAAACTACTTTTTTACCTGACTCTAACGCTAATGATTCATATTTTTCAACAATTCCTGTTGACTGTTTCGATGATAATCAAACATTACAAGATCCTAATGATATTTTAGAGGTTTGCATTAATATTGAGCATTCTTTTTTGGGTGATTTAGATATCATATTAATAGCTCCCGACGGTACTCAAATATTTTTTAAAACCTTTCCAGGTGGTGGAGGTACCTTTTTAGGACAAGCTCTTGATGATGGTAGCTTAGATCCTGGTGTAGGATTTGAATATTGTTTTACAAATACGGCAACTACTCAATTAGTTAATGGCCCTACAGTGCCAACAGGTGGACCTACGCCGGGACAAGCTATTGCTCCAGGAGACTATGCGCCTGTTGATTCTTTTAATAATTTAGTAGGTGTACCACTTAATGGTGATTGGACTATTCAAATCACAGACAATTTAGGGATAGACAATGGCTATATTTTTGAATGGTTTTTAAATTTCGACCCTGATATTATACCACCTGATGCCTCATTTGAACCTCAAATTGTTGACGAAAATTGGACAGGTTTTGAAGGTCAAGGTAGCCAGATTACAGTAACTCCCAGTACTGTTGGATCTAATTGTTATGATTACGTAGTTTTAGATGATTTTAATTGTGAATTTACAGAAACGATATGTGTTAATGTATTACCTAATCCTGAAATTGAAAATCTTGAAGACCTAACTGTATGTGATCCTACATTTCCAGTTGAGTTCGATTTGACTGTGAATGATTCTAATATATTGGGGACACAAGATCCTAGCTTATACAATATTAGTTACCATAATTCTCAAATTGATGCCGATAACGATCAAAATCCAATACCATCACCAGAGATGTACACTACAAATAGTTTACCAGAAACTATTTATGTACGTATTGAAGATTTAAATGGAAATTGTTTTGAAACGGGGTCTTTTATGTTATTGGAAGCTGGAATAACTAATGGTCCACCTGATAATCTTGAATCTTGTTTTGTTAATGGTGAAGCAACTTTTAATCTTAATTTAAATAATTCTGCTCTTTTAGATGGTCAAAATGCAAGCGATTTCACTATTCAATATTTTGAAAGTGAACAAGATGCCATAGATAATGTTAATGGTATAGTAAATCCAACAAACTATATTTTAACAATGATAACCTCTGTTACTATTTGGTATAGGATTGAAAATAATGACAATAATTGCTTTAACGTCGATTCTTTTCAGTTGGAAGTGTTTCAAACCCCCGAAATCACAACTCCACCTCAGGATCTAAGTCAATGCGGTGATTTCACCTTAACCCAAACCTTTGATTTGACCCAAAACGACGCTGCTGCCCTTGGCATTGCCAATACTGCTGAGACGCAAGTGACTTACTACAATACCCAAGCCGATGCTGATGCGGGCACTAACCCTATCACCGACCCGGCCAACTATAATCCGGGGTCAGTTTCTGAAACCATTTTTGTGCGTGCAGAAAACATCAACAGCGCTGATTGCTTTAGCGTTGACAGCTTTACCATTCAAATCTTCGATGTCGAAGCCAATCAGGCGGACGACATTGCCGTTTGTACTCCAACAGGCAATACCGGCCAAACCCAATTTGACCTCACTCTGCAAAATAATACCGTATTTGGGCCTGATCAGGATTCTACCACCCACAGTATTTCCTATCACATCTCAAATGCAGATGCTCAGGGCGGTGCTAATCCAATCCCCAATCCCGATAATTATACCAATACATCCAACCCGCAGACCGTTTGGGTAAGGGTACAGAATAACAATGATCCCAGTTGTTTTGCGGTAAGTGATTTTGTACTCAACATCATTGAAGAACCGGAAATCACCCAAACACCTTCCCTATCGCAGTGCGGTGATTTTTCCGGCACACAGGTTTTTGATCTTACAGTGAATAATGCCGCAACCTTGGGTATTGCCAATGCCGTCGATACACAGCTCTCCTACTACAACACCCAGGCCGATGCCGATGCGGGTACAAATCCAATCACAGACCCGGCCAATTATAATCCGGGGTCTACTTCTGAAACCATTTTCGTTCGTGCGGAAAATATTAATAACAGTAATTGTTTTGCCACAGCCAGTTTTAACATTCAGATCTTTAATGTTGAAGCTAACGACCCCGGACCAATTGTTCTCTGTGAAGCTACAGGAAATACCGGCATAAGCCAGTTTGACCTGACCGAACAAAATACTGCGATCTTTGGACCAAATCAGGATGCTACCACCCATAGTATTTCTTATCACACTTCATTTGCTGATGCACAAGGTGGCGCCAGTCCTATTCCAAATCCGGATAACTATACCAACGCCTCCAACCCACAACCCATCTGGGCCAGAGTTCAAAACATTACTGATCCTTCCTGCTTTGCTATTGTCGATTTCACAATTAGTGTGACCGAAGAACCGGAAATCCTTAACCCACCTGTAACACTGTCTCAGTGCAGTGATTTTACAGCTACTCCTGTTTTCGATCTGACCCAGTACGATGCTGCCAATCTTGGAATACTCAATGCCGGTGAAACACAAATTACTTACCACAATACTGCTGCTGATGCCAATACAGGCGATAATCCTATTCCAAATCCCGCTAACTACCAGCCGGCTAATGCTCAGGAAGATATTTTCATTAGAGCTGCAAATGTTAACGATAGCGAATGCTATGCGACTGCCGACTTTAGTGTAGAATTTTATGACGTAGAGATCATTCTGCCTCTCGAAAATCTGGAAAACTGTGATGATGGCACCGGTACGGCGACTTCAAGTTTTGACCTGACATCGAATACTGTTACTGTGTTAGGGCCTAACCAAAACTCGAGTACTCATAATGTCACCTATTATGAAACTCAACCCGACGCCACCGGCGGAGTCAA
>NZ_SWMU01000003.1 GCF_006120725.1 Mesohalobacter halotolerans | reverse complement strand
GCGCGAAACCCACCACAAGATGAGATTTCTTTTAAGGATCCCTAAAGACGATAGGGTAGATAGGCTACAGGTGTAAAGGCAGTAATGTCATAGCCGAGTAGTACTAATCATCCGTTTAACTTTTTTTACCCGTATGACTCTTTTTATTATTACAGTATGTTAACTTATTATAAGATAGATATTTAATATCTACCTTACAACTTAAGGTGATTATAGCAACGGGGCTCACCTCTTCCCATTCCGAACAGAGCAGTTAAGCCCGTTAGCGCCGATGGTACTACAATGCGTGGGAGAGTAGGTCGTCGCCTTCTTAAAAAAGAAACCCTGGCATTTATTTGTCAGGGTTTTTTATTTGAGATAATCTGTGGAAGAGCCCCGAGGCACCCCGTTTTAGGGATTAACCAGCCTGTCCGGACTGGCAGGTTCCTGCTTCTGTTCATACGGCGTTACACTTGTATTCACAGGCAGTCATTGAATAGGTCGTCACCTTCTTTATTATAAACCCTGACTATTTATAGTTGGGTTTTTTTTATTACTATAGTTTATTCAGTGAAATTAATTGGCTTTATTGAATCTATGACCAATTCTCTAATAATTGTTAATACATTTCAATTATAAATCTACTTATTGTAATTTTGTTATCTAAAATATAAATAACATGGCATTAGAAATAACAGATTCAAACTTCGAAGAAAAAGTATTAAATAGTGATAAACCTGTTTTGGTTGATTTTTGGGCAGAGTGGTGTGGCCCTTGTAGGATGGTAGGTCCAATCATTGAAGAAGTAAGTAATGAATATAAAGATAAAGCTCTTGTAGCTAAACTTGATGTTGATTCCAATCAGGAATTTGCCGCTAAATATGGAGTAAGAAATATACCTACAGTTTTGTTTTTTAAAGGTGGCGAACTCGTTGATAGAAAGGTTGGTGTTGCTCCAAAAGAAAATTATACAGAAACTTTAGATAATTTGATCTAAATTTGGATTTACAAGAGTCTAAATTTAATTTTTCTAAACTCAATATTTTAGCAAATCAAATTGTTGAGGGCTTTATGTCTGGTATTCATAAAAGTCCTTTTCATGGGTTTTCAGCAGAATTCGATGAGCATAGGTTATATAATAAAGGCGATAGCACCAAGTTTATCGACTGGAAGTTATATGCCAAAACAGATAAACTGTACACCAAAAAATACGAAGATGAAACGAATCTGAGGTGTCATTTTATCTTAGATAATTCTTCTTCAATGCATTACCCGAAAGTCGATAAGTTTGATTTGGATAAATGCAGTAAGTATACATTTTCTTCAATTTCAATTTTAGCATTGATAAATATTTTGCTTAAGCAAAATGACGCTTTTGGTTTATCTTTATTTTCCAGTAAAATTGATTTTAATATTTCTGAAAAGTGTAGTTATAATCAATTGCAAGTTGTCTCAAATACACTAGAACAATACTTTAAAAACCACGGATCTACAAAAAGTACAGATACACTTAAAAGCTTACATTATATTGCTGAGAACTTAAAGAGACGTTCTTTGGTTTTTATATTTTCTGATATGTTTCAGGATGATTCAAATACCAATAATGTATTTGAAGCACTTCGGCATTTAAAATATAATAAACACCAGGTCGTACTATTCCACACAACAGATTTTGAAAAGGAAATTGAATTCAATTTTTCAGAAACTCCACGCCGATTTACCGATGTAGAAAGTCAGAAAAAAATAGATATATATCCTAATCAAGTTAAAGAAGATTATAATTTATTAGCCAAATCATTCAAAGCTAAATTGTTGGAAAAATGTAGACAATATAGGATCAAATACGTTGATGCTGACATTAATAGAGGTTTTGAAAAAATTATCTTAACTTACCTTCTCGAAAAGCAAAAATTTTAATTAATATTTTTTTGTTTTTACTTGTTAGAATTAAATTTCAGTTTATATTTGCATCCGCTAATTGGTCTGGTAGTTCAGTTGGTTAGAATACCTGCCTGTCACGCAGGGGGTCGCGAGTTCGAGTCTCGTCCAGACCGCTTACTTCGACTATGCTCAGTAACCGGATTTCGGCTGCGCTTAGTAGATAAATCTGACTTCGTTAAGTTATCTAATTATGTAGATTGAAGTTACAAAAGAAGTTGTGTTGAGACACTTTATGTGTCTGGTTTGTAAAAACCAAGAGAAGCTTTCCGTACGGGAGGCTTTTTTATTTTATAATACCTTCAAGGATCAACTTAGGTATCTCTTTTTTAAAGGTATTCGTATCGATATCTTTTTTCTCATACCATAAATGAATAGTACGAAGAGAAGATAACATCAAGTATAATATGATTTCTGGATTACAATCTTTGATGTTGTTGTTTTGGATTCCTTTTTCAATTATCTGTTTTAAAACCTTTTCATAGTTTTGTCTCTGGTCTATAAAGTACTTTCTTTTCTTTTGTTTCAAATACTTCCAATCGTTATTGAGTGTAGCGTATTGATTTGGTCTATGTAATGCAATCTCAATGTGGGTTTGAATGATGTCCTCCAGTTTAGATTTAGTATTCAGCGTTTTCTTTTGGGTGTCTTCAATTTTGGACATAAACATATCGACCAGCTCAAAAATCAATTCTTCCAGAATCTCATCTTTTGAGGAAATATGATTGTACAAACTTGCTGCTTTAACATTTAAAGCATTGGCAATATCCCTCATGCTGACCTGTGCAAAGCTTTCTTGCCTAAAAAGCTGAGCAGAAGTTTTTAATATAACTGATTTAGAAAGGTTTGGTTTACTATTCATTCAGCATAGATTTAAAACGCTGTTCATCAATAATAGAAATATTGAGTTGCTTTGCTTTATCCTTTTTTGATGGCCCCATATTGTCTCCAGCTATCACATAATTAGTGTTTTTAGAAACACTACTTACGACTTTACCACTGTGATCTTCAATGATTTTTTTAAGCTCTTTACGGTCAAAACTTTTAAAAACACCAGAGACCACAAATTTCAGCCCTTCTAATTTTTTAGAAAACTGTTCTTTTTCCTCTATTTCAAACTTCAAGCCGTAGTTTTTTAACCTATTGATAAGTTCAATATTAGTATCGTCATTGAAGAAATCCACTACACTTTCGGCAATTCTATCTCCAATTTCATCAATTTCAATTAAATCTTCAATTTGGGCTTCCATGATTTTATCGATGTTTTTAAAGGCGCCTGCGATAGTTTTGGCCACGGTTTCTCCTACATATCGTATGCCAAGAGCAAATAGTACTTTTTCAAACGGCCTTTGTTTGGACCGTTCTATGCCATCAATCAAATTTTGTGCTGACTTCTCAGCCATGCGTTCCAATCCAATAACATCGTTTTTGTCTAGCTCGTATAAATCTGCGTAGTTATTAATCAAACCGTTATTCACTAAAAGTGCTACAGTCTCACCGCCGAGACCTTCAATATCCATAGCTTTTCTAGAAATAAAATGTTGTATTTTGCCTATAACTTGTGGAGGACAACTACTTTGATTTGGACAATAATGAACAGCCTCGCCTTCATCTCTTCTAAGTGGTGTATTGCACTCAGGACAATTCTTGATATAGTCTAATGGTTGAGAGTTTTGTTTGCGATTTGTAAAGTCAACTTTAGTTATTTTAGGGATAATTTCTCCACCTTTTTCCACGTAAACCATATCGCCTTCTCTGACATCCAGTTTTTTAATTTGATCTGCATTGTGTAACGACGCTCTTTTAACCGTAGTTCCACTGATTTGAACAGGCTCTAAATTGGCTACAGGGGTGATAGCTCCAGTTCGGCCAACTTGATAAGTGATTTTGTTTAAGGTTGTTTTGGCTTCTTCAGCTTTAAATTTATAAGCCATTGCCCAACGCGGTGATTTTGAGGTATGACCTAGAACTTTTTGATGTTCAAATGAATTGACTTTTACTACAACCCCATCGGTTTCATAAGGGAGTTTATGACGTTCCTTATCCCAAAAGTTAATAAAATTGAAAACGTCATCTAGATTTTGACAAAGTTTAATTTCTCTTGGGACATTAAACCCGATATCTCTTAGCGTTTCTAATGCAGTATATTGAGTTTCAAATTCTAAATGTTCTGCTTGAATACCGTAAACTAAACAGTCTAAAGGGCGTTTAGCTGTTTCTGAACTGTCCTGTAGTTTTAACGAACCAGAAGCTGTATTTCTTGGATTTGCATAAGCTTCTAATCCCTGCTCAATTCGCTCTGCATTTAATTTTGCAAAGCCTTCAAACGGGAGAACTATTTCGCCTCTGATATCAAAATTTTCTGGGAGACTATTGTTTTTTATTTTTAAAGGAACACTCTTTATTGTTCTCACATTATGTGTGACGTTATCACCTTCAAAACCATCTCCTCTGGTTGCAGCACGAACAAACTCATTATTTTTATAACTTAAATTTATAGAAGCACCGTCATATTTGAGTTCGCATGTAAAATTGATTTCTTCTGAAATACTTTTTCTGATTCGTTTCACCCAGTCTTTCAGATCTGATTTTGAGTAAGAATTTGAAAGCGAATACATTCTTTCTCTATGTTTTACGGTATCAAAATTTTTTGTGACTTGACCACCAACGCGCTGTGAAGGAGAATTTTTGTCGTGATATTCAGGGTATTGTTCTTCTAGTTTCTCTAAAGTTTTTAATTTTTGGTCAAATTCATAATCAGAAATTTCCGGGTTGTCCAAAACATAGTAGAGATGATTATGTTTATGGAGTTCATTTCGTAAGCTTTCAATCTTTTGTTTGACACTCATGTTAAAAACTAAAATTTAAAAAAATACTAAAATAAGATATAAGCTGTAATTTTGTTTTTTATTTGCATCAAAAATTAATATTATGAAAATTAAGTTTTTAATTGTAACTTTTGTTTTTACTACAATTTCCTTTGCTCAAACCAAAGTAGGCACGATAAATACAGAGTACATTTTATCTAAGATGCCAGAATTTGAGGAAGTTCAAAAAAAACTTGAAACTTATGGTAAAACTTTAGATACAGGGCTGAAAGAAAAATTTGATGAATATCAAGCTAAAGTTAAAGACTATTCTGAAAAAGAATCCACTTACACCGAAGCTCTGAAAAAATTAAAACAAAAAGATATCAGGAAACTAGAAGAGGATATTCAAAAATTACGTACAAATTCTAGTAAGCTCCTCCAAGTTCGTCAAGATGAATTATTGAGACCGCTTTATAATGAGATAGGTAAAGAAGTTGAGAAAATAGTTAAAGCTGAAGGCTTTACACAAATATTAAATGAAAACAATTCTTTGATTTATATTGATCCGGAGTTTGATATAACTTTAAAAGTGATGAAGGCTTTAGGTATTCCTACTGAAGAACAGACTACTAAAAATTAGAATTCAACATTTTTAAGGATAAGACCAGAAGCTGGAGCGATATGTTCCAGCTTTATTTTTTTATGTCCTTGTAAAGTTTCAAGGAAAAAGTCATAATTTACTTTATGTTTTCCTAAATCAATTAGCATTCCCATCATCAAACGAATTTGATTTCGCTTAAAACCTGTGCCTTTTACTTTCAATACATAAGACCGTTCTGGAAAAAAACTTGCTGTAAGCTCTGTGTTTTCTACTAGTTTACAATCTAAAACGTCAGCCTTTGTTTTAGTTTTTGGCTTAGGTCTAAATGTGTAGGAATAAAAGTCATGTTGACCTCTAAAAGCTTTAGCAGCTTTTTGCATGAGTCTTATATCAAGATCATCTTGCACCATACACATCAATGCTGCACCAAATGGGTGCATTTTTTTACCGTAGGAAAAATAGTAATGATATTCCTTAAGCTTAGAATCCTGAATAATATTAAAATGTTTACTCACAGGCTTGATAGATAAGGCCCTGATATCTGATGGTAAGTTAAAATTGAAGGTTCCTAAAAAAATATCCAAGTTAGGGATTTCAATATCAGAGAATAGTTCTATATATGTCTTGTGAGCAGAAACTTTAGCATCAGTTCGACCACAAGCCATAACTTTTGGCTTTGTGTCTGGTATAATATAACCTAATGTGCGTTTAATCATTTTCTCAACGGTAAGCACATCTGGCTGTATTTGCCATCCATGATACCGAAATCCTAAATATTGTAAGGCTATGAGATAATAATAACGCTTAGGTTGCATACTACTGATGCCTTTTATTTAACACGTCAACAACATTGTCTAAGTTATATCCTTTTGCTCTAAGTAAAATTAAATAATGAAATAATAAATCAGCACTTTCATTTAGGAACAAATCCTCATTTTCATCTTTTGCTTCTATAACAACTTCTACCGCTTCTTCTCCTACTTTTTGCGCTATTTTGTTGATACCTTTGTCAAATAAAGATGACACATATGAGTTGTCTTTATCAGCTAAATTTTTTCGTTCATCTATTACACGTTCTAGAGTTGTAAGAAATCCATAATGGGGAAGATTGTCTTCCGCCCAACACGTGTCAGTTCCTTTATGACAGGTTGGTCCTTCAGGATTTACTTGAATCAACAGGGTGTCATGATCGCAGTCTACTTTATAATCTACAAGATTTAGATAATTACCACTTTCCTCGCCTTTTGTCCAAAGTCTCTGCTTACTTCGGCTAAAGAAGGTAACTTTTTTTAAAGATTGTGTTTTTGTGAAGGCTTCCTCGTTCATGTAACCCAGCATTAAGACTGTTTTGGTTGTCGCGTCTTGGATTATTGCAGGTACTAAACCGTCATTATTTTTATTAAAATCTATTCTCATAATCTTACTTTGATTTTCCTGTTTATAAGTTCTTGTTTTAAAGTTTGGATTGAGATTTCTCCAAAATGAAACACACTCGCTGCTAGGGCGGCATCGGCTTTACCTGAAGTAAATGTGTCTTCAAAATGCTTGATAGATCCCGCTCCACCTGAAGCAATAACAGGGATGTTTAATATTTGGTTGAGTTTTTTCAAAGTTTGATTGGCAAATCCGTTTTTGGTACCATCGTGATTCATTGAGGTAAATAGAATTTCACCTGCACCGCGAAACTCTACTTCTCTTGCCCATTCAAATAAATCTAAATCTGTTGGGACTTTTCCACCAACAAGATGTACTTTCCAATTATCATCAATTCTTTTAGCATCTATCGCCACTACTATACATTGATTGCCAAATTTAGCTGAGAGTTTATTAATTAAATCAGGGTTTTTAACTGCTGCAGAATTAATAGCCACTTTATCGGCACCAGCTTTCAGTATAGCGCTCACATCTTCTACGCTCGACACACCACCACCAACAGTAAAAGGAATATTGATAGCCTTTCCAACACGATGAACCAAATCTATTAAAGTTTTACGCTTTTCCTCAGTTGCTGTAATATCGAGAAAAACTAATTCATCAGCTAAATTTTCAGCGTATCGTTGAGCCAACTCAACAGGGTCGCCGGCATCTATTAAATTGACAAAATTTACACCTTTGACCGTCCTTCCATTTTTAATATCTAAGCATGGTATAATACGTTTTGTCAGCATATGTTTTTTCTGGTTAAGTTTTAGTTTAAGGCAATTTAATCATAAATCTACAAGTTCTTTTAGACTTATCTTATTTTCGTAAATAGCTTTTCCGATGATAGCTCCTTCGCATCCAACCTCTTTTAAGTTTACTAAATCATCAAATTTAGAAATCCCACCTGAAGCAATCAGTTTTATAGTTTTATTTTTTTTCAATATTTTTCTATACAATTCAAAAGCTGGTCCTTTAAGCATGCCATCTTTAGATATATCAGTGCAAATAACATATTGTATACCCTTTGAAATATAGCCTGAAATAAAAGGTAAAACTTCTAGTCGACTGTCTTCTTGCCAGCCACTTACAGCTACTTTTTCGTTTTTACAATCTGCTCCTAGAATAATTCTATCTTTACCATAAATTGAAATCCAATTTTCAAACTTTTTTGAATTTTTTACAGCTATACTACCACCTGTAATTTGTTGTGCTCCACTTCCAAAAGCAATTTTTAAATCTTCATCAGTTTTTAATCCTCCACCAAAATCAACTTTTAAATTGGTTTTTGAGGCAATTTGTTCTAAGATTTTATAATTCACAATTTGGTGTGATTTTGCACCATCTAAATCTACAAGATGTAAATATTGAATACCACAATCTTCAAAGTGTTTAGCAACTTCTAGAGGATGTTCATTGTAGACTTTTTTGGTTTTGTAATCACCTTTAGTCAATCGCACACATTTTCCTTCTATAATATCTACAGCGGGTATAATTCTCATCTTATTAAAATTTAGACAAAAATCAGTTAAATAATTTAATTTGAACGGCGACTTCATTAAAGTTTAAGGTTGTTTTTTGATTTTACAAAAATTGATAATATCACTGCTACACTCGTTATTTTTTATAAAAATTGTAAATACACTTAAAGTGTTTTCATTTCATGATTATTATACTATTTTTGTATTTCTATTGATTAGACACATTATTATCCTATGAAAAAAATAACGAAAAGCACTTATCTAGATTGGTATGAAAACATGCTGTTTTGGAGAAAGTTTGAAGACAAGTTGGCTCAAGTTTATATACAACAAAAAGTAAGAGGTTTTTTACATTTATACAACGGTCAGGAAGCTATTCTTGCTGGGGCTTGGCATGTTATGGATCACAAAAAAGACAAAATGATTACCGCTTATCGTAATCACGTTCAACCTATAGGTATGGGCGTTGACCCAAAGCGAGTTATGGCAGAATTATATGGTAAAAAAACCGGAACTTCTCAAGGTTTAGGGGGTTCAATGCATATTTTTTCTCCAGAGCATAATTTTTTTGGCGGTCACGGTATTGTAGGTGGACAAATACCTCTAGGTGCTGGTTTAGCATTCTCAGAAAAGTATTTTAATCGTGGTGGTGTTGTTTTAACATTTCTTGGTGATGGTGCTGCAAGACAGGGTTCTTTACATGAAACCCTCAATATGGCAATGACCATGAAGTTACCCGTTGTATTTTGTGTAGAAAATAACGGCTATGCTATGGGGACTTCGGTCAAAAGAACATCCAACCATGAAGACATCTGGAAGCTTGGATTGGGCTATGAAATGCCTTGTGGTCCCGTTGATGCCATGAAGCCAGAGAAAGTAGCAGAAGCCCTTGATGAAGCTATCGACCGGGCTCGTTCAGGCGATGGACCAACATTTTTAGATTTAAAAACATACAGATATAGAGGACACTCTATGAGTGATGCTCAAAAATACAGAACCAAAAAAGAAGTTGAAGAATATCAAAAAATTGATCCAATCAACTATGTTAAGGATATTATTTTAGATAAAAAGTATGCGAGCGAAGATGATATTAAAAACATAGACAAACGCGTTAAAGATAAAGTTAAGGAATGCGAAAAATTTGCAGATGATTCAGATTTCCCTGACAAAAATGTCATGTATGATGCCGTTTACGAACAAGATGATTATCCGTTTATATCTCATAAATTATAAAAAATTATGGCAGAAGTAGTCAATATGCCGCGATTGAGCGACACTATGGAAGAAGGTGTTGTTGCAAAGTGGCTAAAAAAGAAAGGTGACAAAGTCGAAGAAGGCGATATCCTTGCTGAAATAGAAACCGATAAGGCCACAATGGAGTTTGAATCATTTTACGATGGCACTTTATTGCATATCGGAATCGAAGAAGGTGATGGCGCGCCTGTAGATTCTCTTCTTGCCATTATTGGTGAAGAAGGTGAAGATATATCAAACTTAATTAAAGAAGCTGAATCTAAAGAAAACAATTCAGAAAAAGAGGAATCTTCTGATGATAAAAAAGAAGAGGATGATACTAATGATGATTCTGAAGATAGTGGAGAAATGCCTGAAGGTGTAGAAGTTGTAACCATGCCCCGTTTAAGTGATACTATGGAAGAAGGTACCGTTGCTTCTTGGCTCAAAAAGAAAGGAGACAAAGTTGAAGAAGGCGATATTCTTGCAGAAATAGAAACCGATAAAGCCACGATGGAGTTTGAATCTTTTTATGATGGCACTTTACTTCATATTGGTATAGAAGAAGGTGGGTCGGCGCCTGTCGATGACGTTTTAGCAATCATTGGTCCAGAAGGCACAGATGTGGACGCTGTTCTTAAAAAAATAAAAAGTGGAGATTCTTCAGCAGATAGTTCTAAAGGGGAATCATCAAAAACAAAAGAAACATCTAAAGATGATATTAATCAATCAGAATCATCTCCATCAGAAGCTCTAGAAACTGCAGATGGTGAACGTATATTTGCCTCTCCATTGGCCCGAAAAATGGCCGAAGAAAAAGGCTATGACTTAGCTCAAATAAAAGGAAGTGGTGAAAATGGCAGAGTTGTCAAAAAAGACATTGAAAACTATACACCACAACAAGACAAACCCACAGAAAAGCCAAAATCTGAAGACACTAAACAAAGTACTCAGCCAGTAGAAGTTTATAAGCCTGTCGGTGAGGAACAATTTGAAGAAGTTAAAAACTCTCAAATGCGTAAGACTATTGCTAAGCGTTTGGCTGAATCTAAGTTTAACGCTCCGCACTACTATCTCGATATTGAAGTTGATATGGATAATGCTATGGATTCTCGTCAGCAAATTAATGAGATTCCAGATACAAAAATCTCATTCAACGATCTAGTCATTAAAGCTTCAGCAATGGCATTAAGGAAACATCCACAAGTCAACTCTCAGTGGCAAGGCGATGTGACCAAAATTGCAAAACACATTCATATTGGCGTTGCAGTTGCCGTTGAAGAAGGTTTGGTTGTTCCAGTGTTAGAATTTACAGACCAACAATCACTAACCCAGATTGGTCAAAATGTAAAATCTTTAGCGACGAAAGCTAGAGACAAAAAACTACAACCTGACGAGATGGAAGGTTCAACTTTTACAGTATCCAATTTAGGTATGTTTGGAATTACAGAATTTACCAGCATAATTAATCAACCTAACTCTGCAATTTTATCTGTTGGTGTTATTGTCGAAAAACCTGTTGTTAAAAATGGAGAGATTGTTGTTGGTCATACCATGAAATTAACACTTGCCTGTGATCACAGAACAGTTGACGGCGCTACAGGAGCAAAATTTTTGCAGACACTAAAAACATATATTGAAAACCCAGTCACCATGCTGGCTTAGTGTTTTTTTAGAATTTTAATCAAAACAAAAACCTTCAGATAGGTCATCTGAAGGTTTTTTATATTCTTAAGTAAACTGCCTAAAAAATTTTTTAGCCTAGATAATTTTTAAGGATTCGACTGCGATTGGTATGCTTAAGTCGTCTGACTCCTTTTTCTTTGATTTGTCTCACACGTTCACGTGTTAAACTAAATATTTGTCCAATTTCATCAAGTGTCATAGGTTGCTGATTATTTAATCCAAAGTGCAATCGAATGACATCGGCTTCTCTGGCTGTTAAGGTTTCTAAAGCGCGTTCAATTTCTGTTTGAAGGGATTCTAGAAGGAGTTGTTTGTCTGGGTTTGGCGATTCACCAAAGTTAATGACATCGTATAGGTTTGAGTCCTCGCCTTCTATTAATGGGGCATCCATAGATAAGTGTCTGCCAGAATTTTTGAGCGATTCTTTGACCTCAGTTACAGTCATATCTAACTCTTTTGCAATTTCCTCAGGACTTGGTGGACGTTCATTATTTTGCTCTAATAGAGCATAGGCTTTATTGATTTTATTGATAGTACCAATTTTGTTGAGTGGTAATCTCACCACTCGAGACTGTTCAGCTAAAGCTTGCAAAATTGATTGTCTTATCCACCAAACAGCATAAGAAATAAATTTAAAACCGCGAGTTTCATCAAAGCGCTTTGCTGCTTTTATGAGGCCTAGATTTCCTTCATTAATTAAATCAGGAAGGGTTAAACCTTGATTTTGATATTGTTTAGCAACAGAAACAACAAACCTTAAGTTGGCATTGGTCAATTTTTCTAAAGCCTTATCATCGCCCGCTTTGATGCGTTGTGCTAATTCAACTTCTTCCTCAGCTGTAATCAAATCAACCCTTCCAATTTCTTGAAGGTATTTGTCTAAAGAAGCAGTTTCACGATTGGTAACCTGTTTGGTGATTTTGAGTTGTCTCATCCTTTAAAATTGTTGTTACGTAAATTTATACGTAAAAAATGACCTAAGGTTACAAGATTAAGGTTAAATTTTGAATTTAATTTTATCTCAAAATACCTGTTGGAAATGAAACTACACTCTCAAAACCATTTTTTCCAACTGCGGCTACACCAAATAAATAGTTGTCGATCACTATATTTTCTAAAGTAAATTCACTGACATCACCTACATATCGGCTATATTGCCATGTCGGAGAAGTTGTATCTCTCCAATAAATTTTATAGCCTTTAATATTAGGGTCGTTTGAAGCTTTCCATTTTAAAGTCGTTGAGGGTTGAACAGCACCACCTATTTCTACATTTTTTGGCCGAAGTGGTGCCCAAGCCAAACTCGCTAAATTGATGGCATTAACGGCAGTCAATTTTTTGGCATATTCGAAATTTACGTGTTTCACAACATCCCCATATTCAATGCCTTTTTCAACCCTAATATCTTGATGTTGTTGATTGTAGTTCTCGTGAGCTTCCATGATTCGAATACCCGGAAATCCTAAATCATTAAATGGTTTGTGATGACCGCCACGACCAAAACGGTCTAGTCTGTAGATCATCATGGGATTCATTTCCGGCATATAGGTTTTGACGGTTTTGTGGATATATCTCGCCAATTGTCTGGAAACCCCATCCACTTCGCCACCGTAATAGCGTTTCATCACACGTTCACGTTCGGTTTCTGTAGGATTATGGGCTTCACTAAAAATCCTAAAGCTACGGTTATCAATCACACCATCAATACCTTTGATATTTCCAATCATGTCATTGTTAAAAATACCGATGATGTTCCAGTTGTTGTCTTTAGCATATTCAGCTAAAAATTGACCCCCAAACAGCCCTTGTTCTTCACCGCTTAAACCTAAGAAAGCGATACTATTTTTAAATTTGTATTGGCTTAAAACTCTGGCTGCTTCAATCGTGCCCGCCATGCCACTGGCATTGTCGTTTGCACCAGGTGCATCAGTCGTAAAGTCTTCTGTATCTGAAGCTCTTGAGTCTATGTCACCACTCATCATCACATACGAATTGGGATTTTGTGTGCCTCTTAAAATAGCAACTACATTGACGACTTCAGCATCTTTTGGGACACGTCTTCCCATATCGGTGGTTACCATTTTGCGTTGATAAAATACCTCTAAACATCCGCCACAACCTGCAGATATTTTATCAAATTCCGCTTTGATCCAGCGTCTTGCAGCACCGATTCCACGGGTTTTACTCAAGGTATCGCTAAAGGTGTTGCGGGTGCCAAAATCAGCAAGTTGGCGAATGTCTTTCTCAATTCTTTTGGCAGAAACTTCCTCAATAATATCATATATTTCAGGATGTTGTTGCCCGTAAACCGTAGATATAAAAATAAAAAAAGCTAGTTTCAAAAGAGGCTTCATGTCGTTTATGTTTTAATCGTTAATTCTCTAAATAAATCTTCTAGACTTTGATGTTTGCGGTTGAGCGTTTTAATTTTTAAACCAATATCGTGTGCAAAATCAAATATATAAGAACGCATATCTTGTGTGGTATCAAAATACAATTCATACTCATATAAACCTATTTCTTTGGCTTTTTTGACTTTATGGAGTCGATTTAAAGCCTCCAGTTCTACACTGTAATCAAATTCAACATGTATAATCTGCTGTTGATGTTGGGTTAGATCATCAAGCAACTCATCTGCTACCAATTGACCTTGATTCATAATAATAACGCGATCGCAAATAGCTTCAACTTCTTGCATGATATGCGTAGACAAAAGTGTTGTTTTGTCTCGGCCAATTTTTTTTATTAAACCCCGTATTTCAACCAATTGATTAGGGTCGAGACCTGTCGTAGGTTCATCTAAAATTAATATTTCAGGGTCGTGAATTAAAGCTGCTGCCAAACCAACCCTTTGTCGGTAACCTTTAGATAATTGATGGATTTTTTTATGAGACTCGCTATCTAAATGAGTAAACTTAATAACCTCGCTGATACGTTTGGGTGAGCATTTGTAAATGTCAACGTTAAATTTTAAGAATTCTTTGACGTACATATCTAAATACAGCGGATTGTGTTCAGGTAAATAGCCAATTTGACTTTGGACGAATAAAGGATCTTCATTAACGTCTATATCATTTATTTTGGCCTGACCCTGATAATGGTGTATGTATCCTGTTAAAATTTTCATCATTGTCGATTTTCCCGCTCCATTAGGTCCTAAAAAACCTACAATCTGACCTTTTGGAATATTAAAACTGACCTTATCTAAAGCTTTTTGGCTTTGATAGTGCTTAGTAATGTTTTTAGTAGATATAGACATTTAAAATTCTATTTATTGACCTCAAACATAGTGGATTTTTACGATAATTTGAATTGGGACAGACAAACCTTAACATTTTGATAGTAAGTCATTTTGATAAATCCGACTATATTTGTACTATGAAATGGTTTACACTTTTATTGGTTTTAATTTTTAGTGCAACGTCTTTTGCTCAAGTTGATTCAGGTAAAAAGACGTCGAGTGGAAATATATTTAATTCTACAAACAATTCTTCATCTACAAACAACACTTTTGGTATTCCTAATCGTAAAGCTAAAGGTTTATTTCTCAACAAAGATAAAGAGCAGGGTGTAGATTTTACTGCAAAAAGTAAATATAGCGACCCTGGCAATGTATGGGACAGTCAGTACAAAGTTAAAACAGGAGATGAAGGCAATGATTTTGATCGCGAGAAATACAAAAATGACATGGATTTTGGCATTATTAATAGTAATTCCGATAAAATGACTGTTATGTTCCGCGATCATATGGCTTTTGATGGCGACCGGGTAAATGTTTTGCTAAACGGAAAAATTGTTGCTGAAAATGTTTTATTAAGACCTGGCTTCACTACTTTAGACATCCCAATGAAAGTCGGATTTAATAAAATTGTCTTTGTAGCATTAAACCAGGGACAATCTGGTCCTAACACTGCACAACTTCGTATAGCCGATGATCAAGGATATGTCGTCTCAAACAATGTTTGGAATTTATTGACCGGTGTCAAAGCTTCTGTCGTCGTGGTCAAAGAAAAATAAGGTTTAATTTAGGCTTTATTTTTTTTCCTCAATTTAAAATCAAACTGTATTTTTAGCTTATGTTTCGATTGTATTTCATTGGGTTTTTTATAAGTTTTTATTCAATCATTGCGCAAACCAATAGCTTTGATATTCATCACATTTCAGCCGAAATCACACCAAACCTTGAACAAAAAAGCGTTTCTGGCCAATTGAACTTTAGTTTTAGTACTAGTCAAGATACCGATTCTGTTTTTTTAGATGCCAAAGATATGTCTGCTCAAATCATCGACTCAGACGTAAAAACTTCTTTAAATATTTCCAAAGATAAGTTGTGGTTTGTCGGCGATTTTGAAGTTAATCAAAATTACAATATCAACTTTAGCTATGAGGCAAAGCCAAAGCAGACGCTTTATTTTGTAGGTTTTGAAGACGAAATCAAAACCAACGACCAAATTTTTACGCAAGGCCAAGGCAAATACACTTCACATTGGTTACCGAGTATTGATAATATGAATGATAAAATTGAATTTGACCTTACACTTATTATTCCAAAATATTACGGCGCTTTGGCTAATGGCAAACTCATTGAGCAATGGGATGAAAATGACAGCTTAAGTCGTTGGTCTTATGATATGAAAAAGCCTATGAGCAGTTATTTGGTAGCCATCAGTATCGGAGATTACATCAGAGAAATCAATCAATCAAAATCCGGTGTTGAGTTGCACCGGTATTTACTTAAAAAGGATTCACTTTACTTAGAACCTACTTACAGACATACTAAAGAGATTTTTGATTATTTAGAAAACAAAATTGGTGTTGATTATCCATGGCAAAATTATAAACAAGTGCCCGTTAGAGATTTTTTATACGCAGGGATGGAAAATACTTCACTGACCATTTTTTCTGATGCGTTTGTTGTGGATAGCATTGGGTATTTTGATAGAAACTATATCAATGTCAATGCACACGAGTTGGCGCATCAATGGTTTGGAAATCTGGTTACAGAAACCGATTCCAGACACCATTGGCTTCATGAGGGCTTTGCGACCTATTACGCACTTTTAGCAGAGCGACAAATCTTTGGAGATAATTATTTTTACCATAAATTTTACGAATATGCCGAATCTTTAAAAATCGCAAGCGATAACGGTCAAGGTGAAAAACTTTTGAAACCAAACGCAAGTTCATTAACTTATTATCAAAAAGGCGCTTGGGCTTTGTTTATGCTCAACCAACTTGTAGGCGAAAAAGTCTTTGATGAAGCTGTGCAGAATTTTTTAAACAAATACGCCTTCCAAAATGTGACCACAGCAAATTTTATGGATGAAGTCAAAGCTTTAGTCAATATCGATTTATCAAACTTTGAACAACAATGGTTTCAACAGTCGGCATTTCAAGCCGAACAAGCTTTGTCTGCACTTGAAAACGCTTTGTTTATTCCAAAATATTTTGATTTGATTGCGCAGAGGGCTGTGCCATTTTCAAATAAAATAAAGGCTATAGAAGATGCTTTTAAATTTCCTGTCAACGATTATATTGCTCAAGAAGCTGTATATCAATTAAAAGATGAACCGGCAACTGATGAGGTTATAAAACTATATCAACAAGCCTTTAACACAGATAATCTATGGGTGAGACAAGCCATTTCTGAAAGCTTGACTGAAATCCCATTAGCTTTAAAATCAAATTATGAAACTTTACTTCAAGATCAATCTTACCAAACGCGTGAAAATGCATTTTTAAATTTGTGGATCAATTTTCCAAAAGACCGGAAACGCTATTTAAAACAAATGCAAAATCAAGAAGGATTTCGAGATAAAAACCTGAAACTACTTTGGCTCACACTCAATTTGGCAACACCAGATTTTCAAGCTGAAAAAACCTCACAAACTTACAGTCAGCTAGAGGAATATACCTCACCAAAATACAGACTTCAAATACGAGAGCATGCCTTTGGATACCTGTACCAAATTGAGTCCTTTTCAGATCAATCACTGCTTAATCTATTAGAGGGATGTTTTCATCACACTTGGCGCTTTAAAGATTTTTGCAGGCAATTGCTCAAGACTTTGCTCAAAAATCCGACTTATCAATCACAAATCAACAATTTAAAACCAAAATTAAACGATAAAGCTTTGACTTATCTAAACAAAATATCATGAAAGCTTTAGTTATCTCAGGTGGTGGGAGCAAAGGCGCATTTGCAGGTGGTGTTGCAGAGTACCTTATAGATGTTGCTCATCACGACTATAAACTCTTTGTAGGTTCCTCAACAGGCAGTTTGTTAATTTCTCAGCTCGCTCTGGGGAACACCCAAAAGGTCAAACACATTTACACTAATGTCAACCAGTCAGATATTTTTAGCTTGAACCCATTTATAAAACGAAAGGAAGGCGACAGAGAATTTGTTACCATCAATTATTTGAATACTGTAATACAGTTTATAAAACGTAAAAGAACGTTTGGAGAAAGTAAAAATTTGCGTAAAACCATTTTGAAGCATTTCTCAAAGTCAGAATTTGAACAAGCGCAATGCTGTGGTAAAGATGTCGTAGTTACTGTATCCAATTTAACTAAAAACAAAGTAGAATATAAGTCGATACAAAATTTCAAATACGAAGATTTCGTAGATTGGATCTGGATGTCATCTAATTTAGTCCCATTTATGAGTTTAGCCTCCAAAAATGGCTCAGATTACGCCGATGGTGGTTTTGGAAGCATGGTGCCAATCAGAGAAGCTGTACGTCGAGGAGCCACCGAGATTGACGCCATTATTCTGGAAGCAGAAAATATGGAACATAACAAGGT
The DNA here is from genome assembly GCF_006120725.1 of Mesohalobacter halotolerans. Taxonomy (GTDB): domain Bacteria; phylum Bacteroidota; class Bacteroidia; order Flavobacteriales; family Flavobacteriaceae; genus Psychroflexus; species Psychroflexus halotolerans. The sequence continues at coordinate 578,407 of NZ_SWMU01000003.1, read as the reverse complement.
TTTAGGCAAAAACCCCTTTTCGCTCATGATGAATTTATTTGGTTTCATGCTCGACCAAGTCGAAAAACACGACGTTCGCGAAGGAAAACTCGCTTCGATACAGCGACAAGTTAAGCTCAATTTATATTACACACCCATTCAACTCACAGAAAATTCTTTAATTTTCAATAAAAAGCTCATGACGCAGTGGTGGCAGGATGGTTTTGAGTATGCAAAAAACAAAACTGCTGAAAATAAAATTGTATTTGATGATTAGGAGCAGAAACCCGCTATTCGTTTCAATTCCTCAGCTGACCTTGCAGGACAGCCTGCGGGATTTCCACTACTATCGGGGCTAAGGGTTTTGAGATAAAATTGATTTTTATAGATTTAATGACCTACTGAAAATCAGATCGCCAATTTCAAAAAATTATCCAGTATTTTTTCACCCCATTGACTGCTTTTTTCTGGGTGAAATTGGACACCATAAAAATTGTGTTTTTTTAACGCTGCACAAAAATTACAACCATAGTCGCTATCAGCGATACTATCTGTATTCAATGGCACATAATACGAATGCACAAAATACATATAAGCCTCTTGAGGCAAGTTTTGAAATAAATCAGTTTTTAGATTTTTAATTAAATTCCAACCCATGTGCGGCACTTTAAGTTGAGTTTCAAAACGCTTAACCTCCACGTCAAAAATGCCTAAACCTTGTGTCGGACCTTCTTCGGTAAATCGACACATGAGTTGCATACCGAGGCAAATGCCGAGAACGGGTTGCTGCAATTCAGGAATGATGAGATGCAAACCGGTTTCTTTGAGTTTTTCCATGGCGCTTTCGGCGTGACCAACTCCGGGAAAAATCACTTTATCTGCAGCTTTAATAGTCTTCACATCAGATGAAGTTTCAGCTTCAACACCTAATCGGCTTAAAGCAAATTTCAAACTTTGAATATTGCCGGCACCGTAATCTATAATTATCACATTTTGACTCATAACTGCCCTTTTGTTGAAGCTAAAACTATCTTTTCTGCATCTCGACGAATAGCCGCTTTTATGGCTCTGGCAAAAGCTTTAAAAATACTTTCGATTTTGTGGTGTTCGTTTTGGCCTTCGGCTTTGATGTTAAGATTAGCCTTGGCCGCATCGGCAAAAGATTTAAAAAAATGCATAAACATTTCGGTAGGCATATCACCGATGTATTCTCTTTTGAAATCGGCGTTCCAGACCAACCAAGGCCGGCCACCAAAATCAATAGCCACAGATGCTAAAGCATCGTCCATCGGCAAATAAAAGCCGTAGCGTTCCATACCGAGTTTATTACCCATAGCTTGCTGAAAAGCTTCACCAAGGGCAATGGCTGTGTCTTCAATGGTGTGATGCTCATCTACTCGAAGGTCGCCTTGGACTTTGATATTGAGGTCGATGAGACCGTGACGGGCAATTTGCTCCAACATATGGTCAAAAAAGCCCAAGCCTGTTGAAGCTTTAAATTGGCCAGTTCCGTCCAAGTTTATTTCAATATCAATTTGGGTTTCTTTGGTGTTGCGGCTATGCTTAACCACTCTTGAACCCAGTCGCAAATGTGTGTAAATTTCTTTCCAAGAGCTGGTTTTCAGCGTAATATAGTTTTGTAGTTCTTGTTTTGAGCTCTCGAGTTCTGCATCGCCAAGGCCAGTATTGTTATGGATAAAAATACCCTTACCACCAATGTTTTTAGCCAATTCAATATCGGTTAAGCGGTCGCCGATAACAATAGAATTTTCTAAATCGTAATTGCCATTTAGATAGGGTTTTAAAAGTCCTGTTTTGGGCTTTCGGGTGTCGGCGTTTTCGTGTGGAAAAGTTTTATCTATTAAAATATCTTTGAAGAGAACACCTTCGTTTTCTAAGGTTTGGACGATAAAATTTTGAACGGGCCAAAAGGTGTTTTCGGGATAAGCATCTTTGCCAAGACCGTCTTGATTGGTAATCATAACCAATTCATACTCCCGGAGTTTTGAGATTTTAGCTAAGTTTGAAATGGCTCCAGGGTAAAACTCGAGTTTTTGAAAGCTATCAATTTGTTCGTCTTCAGGTTCTTTAATGATAGTGCCATCGCGGTCTATAAGCAATAATTTTTTCATAGCTTAAATTGATTTAGAATTTTGATGAGGTAAGCGTTTTCTTTTGGTGTGCCCACAGTAATTCTGAGACAATTAAGGCAACCCGGCTGGCCGTGTCGGTTTCTGACCACAATGTTATGATCTATAAACATTTGATAGCGTTTGTTTGCATTATCTACCTTCACCAACAGAAAATTGGCATCACTTGGATAAACTTTTTTGACCCAATCCACATTTTTTAAAGCGGCTTTTAACTTTAACTTTTCTTCTTTTAAAATATTGATTTGCTCTTGAACGTCTTGGGTGTTTTTTAATTGTTTGCGTGCTGCATCTTGTGTCAGTTGATTTACATTGTAAGGTGGTTTAATGCGATTGAGGTATTGAATAATATCTGGATTGGCAAAACACATGCCTAATCTTGCTCCAGCCAAACCAAAAGCTTTTGAAAAGGTCTGCATCACGACAAGATTATTGAAATCGTTTAAATTTTCCAACATCGATGTTTGATTTGAAAAATCTTGGTAGGCTTCGTCAACAACAACAATACCTTTAAACTGATTGAGTAGTTGAATGACATTTTCACGACTCATAGCATTTCCAGTTGGGTTATTGGGCGAACAAATAAAAATCAACTTGGTTTGATTTGAAATTTCATTTAATGTTTTTGATACATCAATCTGAAAATCAGCATTTAAATTTACAGTTTTAATCTTGACCGTGTTGAGTTCGGCAACAACTTGATACATGCCATAAGTTGGTGGGAAAATAAGTATCTCATCCTGATAGGGTTGGCAAAACAACCGCACCAATAAATCAATGACTTCATCACTACCATTACCGAGTAGAATTTGCTTTGGACTGAGATTTTTGAATTGAGCAATTTCTGCTTTAAGTTCAGTTTGATAAGGGTCAGGATATCGGTTTAAATGGCTTTGAAATGGATTTTCATTAGCATCTAAAAACGTTATATCTTTAGACGAAGTGCTGAATTCATCTCTCGCCGATGCATAAGGTTTGAGTTCAAGCAACTCAGGTCTTATCAGTTTTGATATATCAAAATTGTCTGTCATTCTAAATCTTTTAAACGCAAGCTTACTGCATTTTTATGGGCTTGAAGTTCTTCAGTTTCTGCCATTGTTTCAATATGAGGGCCGAGATTTTTCAAGCCTTCTTTAGTAATTTTTTGATAAGTTATTTTTTTGTGAAAGGCATCGAGATTGACTCCGCTATATTGTCTTGCAAAAGCATTGGTCGGTAACGTATGATTAGTGCCGGAAGCATAATCGCCTGCACTTTCCGGCGTGAAATTTCCAATGAAAACTGAACCTGCATTATGGATTTGCTCGACGACTTTATCTTCGTTGTTTACGCAAATAATTAAATGTTCAGGGCTGTAAAAATTGGTCATTTCAATAGCTGTTTCAGTATCGGAAACCACAATACTTTTAGAGTGTTTTATGGCTTCTGTGGCAATGGCTTTTCGAGGAAGTTCGTCCAGTTGATTTTGCAGTGCTTTTTGTGTTGCTAAGGCAAAATCTTTTGACGTTGTGACCAAAATCACTTGGCTATCTGCCCCGTGTTCTGCTTGGCTCAATAAATCTGAAGCGACATAGTTTGGGTTTGCAGTATCATCTGCTAAAACCAGTAATTCTGAAGGCCCAGCAGGCATATCAATAGATACATCATAGCTCGTAGCGACTTGTTTAGCCACGGTAACATATTGATTGCCAGGACCAAATATTTTATAAACCTTTGGAATACTTTCTGTTCCAAAAGTCATGGCTGCAATGGCTTGAATACCACCAACTTGAAAAATTTTATGTATTCCACATTTGTATGCTGCATACAACATTGCAGGATGGACTTGCCCAGATTTTTGAGGTGGTGTTGTGATAACAACTTCATTGCAACCCGATATTTGAGCTGGAATACCCAACATTAAGATGCTAGAAAATAACGGTGCCGTGCCGCCAGGTATATATAGACCAACTTTCTGAATGGGTTTACTGGCTTGCCAACAGGTTACGCCAGGTTGTGTTTCAACTTTTATAGACGCTTGTTGTTGAGCTTTATGAAATTTGTAAACATTATCGTAAGCCTTATCAATCGCCGATTTTAGCTTTGGTGAAATCGCTTGGGCTGATGCTTTAATTTTGGTATTATCGACTTTGGTTTTGTCAAGTTTTAAGCCATCAAAAAGCTCTGTGTATTTGGACACAGCGGTATCGCCATGATTTTTGATATCTTGAAAAATAGCTTTGACATCGTGTTCTAAAGCAGCATAATCTTGGGTTGGTCTTTTGAGCAAGGTCTTCCAAGATTCTAGCTTTGGGTTTTCAATTATTTCCATCACAATTATTTTAAAGAATCATTTTTTCGATTGGTGCCACTAAAATACCTTCTGCACCAGCAGATTTGAGTTGGTCAATCACTTCCCAGAAATCATTTTCATCAATAACTGTATGCACTGATGACCAGTTACTTTCTGCCAAAGGTAAAACCGTTGGACTTTTCATGCCCGGTAACAATTGAATGACATGGTCAATTTTGTCGTTTGGCACATTCATTAAAATGTATTTTGAAGTCTTGGCTTTTAAAACGGCATCGATCCGAAAACTCAATTTGTCTAATATATGTTGAGTTGCTTTATCAATAACAGGAGAAACGGCTAAAACGGCTTCACTTTTTAAAATGACTTCGACTTCTTTCAAATTGTTTTTAAACAATGTGCTTCCTGAAGACACGATATCGCAAATGGCGTCGGCTAAGCCGATATTTGGCGCTATTTCAACCGAACCGTTAATGATATGAATGTCTGCCGAAATCCCATTTTTATCTAAAAATTGCTGAACTGTATTGGGATAGGATGTAGCTATTTTTTTGTCTTCAAAATCTTTAATGCCATTGTAAGTTTGAGGTTTTGGAATGGCCATTGAGACTTGACATTTAGAAAAGCCAAGTTTCATTTGAGTGTGGATTTCTTGGGCTTTTTCAATGAGTAAGTTTTCACCAAGTATAGCACAATCTATCACGCCATCTTTTAAATATTGTGGAATATCACCATTTCTAAGGTAATAAATTTCTAATGGAAAATTGGACGCGGCAACTTTAAGTTGGTCTCTTCGGTTGTCTATAGAAATACCACAGCGTTTTAAGATTTCGATAGACTTGTCGTGGAGTCTTCCAGACTTTTGAATACCGATTTTTAAATTTGACATATCTGATATTTTAAATAAAAAAACCCGCTTGATTAATCAAACGGGTTGTATATGTTTAGGCATCACACAACTACCGCTTGACAGCGCGAAAATAGTTATGAAAATGTTGCCATTGTATTATCACAATACAAATGTAAATATATATTTTAAATTTTATGCAGTGCTAACAGATAATTAGGAAATGTAGTGTAATTTGTTGTTTTCAAAATCAATCGGTTTACCTACAAACATCTTACTGCGCGAAGCTTTTAACTTCGCACAATTCGTTAATCAACTTTATATGATATTTCCGGCTCTTGTTGGAATTGTTTATAATGTCATTTTTATTCATTTAGCTTGGTTACTCTACATACTGGCTATTTAATAAATTCTTTTGAGATCAATGCATAAAAAAGTGAGTTGATTTTTTATTTCAACTCACTTTATATAACATTAATATTTAGAGAATTTAATTATTACCCAAAATAATAGGCATACCTTCGTCACCAGAACCAATCACAATCACTTTAGAGTTACTAGATTTTGATAATTCAACAGTGGCTTGAATGCCTTTTTCTTGCAAAATCTTATCGGTTAATGAGGCACTTAAAATACGGTTAGCTGCAGCTTTACCTTCAGCTTCAATACGTTGTCTTTCTTTTTCTTTTTCAGCTTTTTCCAGTCTAAACTCGTATTCTAAAGATTCTTGCTCTTGTCTTAGCTTACGTTCAATCGCATCTTTAATCTTTGGAGGAAGCGATACATCTCTGACCAATATTTCGTTGACTTGGACATATTGATTGCCTAGTAACGCAATGGTTTCTTCTAGCATTTCTTTCTGAATGCTTTCTCGCTTTTGAGCATAGAGTTCCTCTGGCTTATATCGGCCTACAACCGATCTTGTTGCTGAGCGAACAGCGGGTTTTATCAATAGCTCTAGATAATCTTCACCACGTTGTTGGTGCAACATACCTAGTTCGTCATATTGGGGTTGAAACCAAATCGTAGCATCCAATTTAATATCTAAACCATTTGATGATAAAACTGTCATTTTTTCGTCTATGGATTGTTGTCTGACGTTGTAAACAAAGACACTGTTCCAAGGTGCTACGATATGAAAGCCCTCACCCATAGGCGGTTCGTCTGTGACGACACCGTCTCCAAGCGGTTGAAAGAGAACACCAGCTTCTCCCGATCCAATAGTCACTATTGTATTAGCCAAGATAATGATGCCAACAATCACTACAATGATAATGGCAACAACTGATTTTGATAGTTTTTCCATAATTTTTATAAATTTTTAAATTAATCCGTGGTATTTTCTACTAAACCACTCAATTCCCAAAAATACGATTATTAAAATGAACAACATCCACCATTCGATTAAAGATTCTTTTTTTTCTAAGGATTTTTGGAGTGGTTTAAACTTTTGTTGTGTTGTTAAATAGGTTTTAAGTTTGTCGAGCTGATTTGCATAAAACAAGGTGTCTGATAACTGTTGTAGCTTTTCTACATTAGCACGGTAAAATTGTTGTTCTAAGACAAAATCTATGACCGTAAATTGACCGCTTTCAGAGATGTTTTGTTTTTCTACATTAATTTTATAATTGTATTCACCTGCTGGTAAATCGTTGATTTTAGTCTTGTAATTTTGGTTCTTTAAAACAAAAGTATAGGAGTATTTTTCTTGTGATGTGGTATTGGTGACTTGAAGATTGATTTTTTGATCAGGATCAAAATTGTAGTTTTTGTCAAAATACTGAACACTAATGTTACTGTTTTCTCCTTGATTGTAAAAGGACTCCACATCTGTAACCAAACGACTTTTTGTGGTTTGAGAACTTACAAATTGAACCAGTTGATCTATAAAACGATCAAAAGCTTTAAAATCGCCTTGATCAATAAATGAATACATTCGCCAACGCCATATATTTTCGCCAAACAGAAACGCAGACTTTTGATTGTTTTCCGAAACGGTCATCAACAGGGGTTGTTGAGTAGAAATGCCATTGATATTTTGGATGAGTAAAATATCGCTTTCAGAAGTCATTTCAATATCACCAAATGTGTTTTTTAAGGGTGGGAAATTGGCAAAGCCAATATCTTCAACTTGGTAGCTGCTGTAGCTTGGATTTAATTTAGGATAATAATCTTCAGTGGCTCGAGATAAGGTTTTTTTGAAATAAGGTTGACTTCGATTCAAAACACTGTAATCGGTTTGGGTGCCACCAATCACGATATAGCTCAAATTTTGAGATTGAACAGTCTTAAATATCTCTTGAAAATTAGCTTCAGGTTGATAAAATATAACCAAATTAAAAGTTGCTAAATCTTCATTCAAATCGCTGATATTTTGAAGTTTGACTTGGTGTTGTTGATTGGACTCTATACTTTTTTTCAATAGGCCTAAGTCCGGATGAAGTGTATTATAAAGCAATAATATTTTTGTGCGTTCATCAATCACTTCTACGGCAAATTGCTGGATATTGTTTTGCGTATTTTTCTCATTAACCGGTTTTAGCTCAGCTGTGATGGTGTTTACCCCAAATTGATTAGCTTTAAGATAAATTTTAAAGTTCTGAGCTTTAATATCTTCGCTAAAGGAAACTGATTTTCGAGCAATGACTTTGTTTTGACGTTTTAACACAAACTCTGTATTGACCTCTTTTTCTGTATTTGAACTTAAAAAAACTTCTATGGGAAATTGATTGTTGAGAAACGCATAACGATTGGCATTGATGCGGTCAATTTTCAAATCTGTATAATTGGTAGTATCACCTACAACAACTGGAATTAGGTTTTGTTGTGATGACTTAGTGGTGTAAAGATAATCTTGACCCAGCGTTTGTTGTCCATCGGTAAATAATACAATATGCGAATTGTTAGACCGATAAATATTAGACATTTGTCGGATAAATCCACTGATATTAGACTGCTTGTCTATGAAATTCAGACGCTCAAATGTGGCATAATTCTCACCAAATTGGTAGCGTTGAATATTAAACCCATCGGCTATTTCTTTATCATTTATCCATTTTAAAAGATTTGACTTATAACTTGCAGTATCGATCAATTGTGCGATTGACATTGAATTGTCTAAGCCAATCACCAAGTTTGGTTTTTCTGTAAAATAAGTCGTTTGTTTAATTTGTGGATTAAGCAATAATATACCTAAACACAAATAGGCTAAAAATCTTGGAAATGCAAATATAAAAGCTCTTTTAAACTGTCCTTTAAATTGATTTTGATATTGAAACCAAGTTAGTCCAAGGCTTAAAATAACAATTAAAATTATCCACAACACATCAAATTCATCCATACACAAAAATTCAAAACCAGAACCTTAAAATTGTCGTTTAGGTGAGCATTCCGCCATCAACATTCAGGGTTTGTCCCGTGATGTAGGCACTCATATCACTCGCGAGAAAAATACAAGCATTGGCAACATCTTCTGGTGTTCCACCGCGTTTTAATGGAATAGCTTGTCGCCAGCCTTCGACGGTTTTCTCATCTAATTTTTCGGTCATTTCGGTTTCTATAAATCCGGGTGCAATCACATTGGTTCTAATATTTCTAGAACCCAATTCTAATGCCATAGATTTTGAGAACCCAATTACGCCGGCTTTTGATGCAGCGTAGTTGCCTTGTCCGGCATTACCTTTGACCCCAACTACAGAGCTGATATTGATAATACTACCGTGTCTTTGTTTAAGCATTGGTCTCAAAATGGCTTTGGTTAAGTTAAAAACAGAGTTAAGGTTAACTTTTATCACTTTGTTAAAATCGTCTTCACTCATTCGCATCATCAAGTTGTCTTTAGTAATGCCGGCATTATTGATTAAAACATCGATTTGACCAAAATCTTCTAAAACTGTTTTGACTAAATTTTGGGCTTGGTCAAAATCTGCTGCATCAGACTGATAAGCTTTTGCTTTGACACCTTCTGCTTCTAAAATTTTAACCAACTCTTCAGCAGGTCCGGCTGATGAATTATATGTAAATGCCACGTTAGAACCTTGCTTGGCAAAGTGCAAGGCAATTCCACGGCCTATACCACGGCTTGCACCAGTAATTAGTGTGTTTTTATTGTCTAATAAAGCCATATTAAAATATTTTGATAGAAAGCAAATATAAGTAAAGTTGTGGGTTTCAGACACTCATTATGAGTAGGAAAGCATAACAAAAAGTAAAGCTTGTAGTGTGGCAGTTATAAAATATATCGAAATACAAATACTTTATCAGTTTTTGAGACTGTCTTGTGCTTTAATTTGTTTTTTTGATTGATCAACAGAAGCGTTGGTTTTAGCTTCTTTAGCTTTTAAAATATCTAGTTCTTTCTGAGCTTGTTGAGCAATTTCAGGAAACTTATCACTATAATTTTTAATAACCGATTCTAAAATATAATTCGCCTGATAGGCATCATCAAGAGCATAATAATTTTTAGCCATAATGATTAATGCCTTGACACCAAACTCTCTGTACCTAGAATAGTTTTTAGCAAGCTTATTTTGAATCACTTGATTTGATTTTTCATACTCGCCGGACTGATTTAAGAAATAGGCTTTATAATACAAAGCTTCTGCCATACGTTGACCTTCTGCCACCTTTTCTACATTTTGATAAGCGGTTTCAGCGAGTTCTTCATCATTGATTGCAATGGCAGAGCGCGCTCGAAAGATATAGGCATCACTTTTAATCTGATCGTCTATAGTCTGTATTTTTAAAACAGTATCAGCATAATTGAGTGTTTTTTTATAATTTTCAAGTTCGTAGTGGGCTTTCATTAAATTGGTCTGTGCAAAGACTTTATTTTCAGTAAAATTGGCTTCTGTTTCTAATTTGCTCAGATATTCTATGGCTTCGCTATAATTTTCACCTTCGAGATAAATTTGTGACAACTTACGCAAAGCTTCTTCTAAGAACTCAGATTTTGAAGCTTCTGCAACAAATTTGTAATGCGGTAAACTATTTTCAAATTCACTTTTATTGTAATAGAGTTGAGCGAGGTAAAAATGCGCTTTTAAAGCGTGAATTCCTTTAGGGAATTGTTTTAAATAGTTTTCAAAGCCTTTGATAGCTGCCTCGGTCTTGTTGTCGATAAACTTGTTTTCTGCGGCTTCGTAGGTGGTATTGTCTATATCTGCGTCGGTGACATTGATAAAATCTAAGCCTTTGACCCAATTGGCATAAGCTTCAGGTTGCTGCTGATCAACATAGATTAACCTAACAGTTTGTACAGCCTGTTGAGCCTCTTCTGTTGCAGGATAATCTGAAACTAAGTTTTTTAGAGTCCCTAATGCACTCTCATTTTGATTGGTGTTGTAATACACGAGTCCAATTTTTGATAAAGCTTTTGGTACAAAGGGACTTTGCGGGCGTTTGGTCATCAAATTTTGGTAGGCTTGAAGTCCTTTAACATTGTTGTTTTCAGCAATGTAAGTATTACCCAGTTGATAATAGGCATCATCGAGATAAACAGAAGACTTAAAATTGGAGACGTAATTTTCTAGTTCTTTGATTTTAGTTTCATTTTTATTGACAAAACCATAGCTGATGGCTTTTTGGTATGCCACATATTCTTTATTATAGCCTGGCATTTTAAGCGCAGTATTATAATTTTCCATAGCCGACCAGTAATCATTGGTGACAAAATAGGTGTCGCCTAATCTTACGAAGGCATCAAAGAGTTTATCCTGATTTTTTAAATCTATTACCGCTATTTTAAAATGGGACTTTGCTTTTTCATAAGTCTTAGTTTTAAAATAAGCATATGCAATGTCGTAATCAACTTGCTTAAATTCAATGACTTCTCTGGCATTAGGTAAAGTTTCAAAAGTTTTAAACCCTATTAGAGCCTCTTCATATTGACTTAAATTGTAATGGGTTTCAGCTTTCCAATATGTGGCTTTTGCTGTGATTTTTTTATCTAAAGGTTGAGATAAAGATTGGTTAAAATAATTGAGGGCTTTAGGATATTCTGCAGTTCTAAAAAATTCAATGGCGTAATAGTAATTGGCTTTTTGCCATATGATTTTGTCTTCGTACAGCTTGCTATTGTCCAGTAAATCTATGGCTTCTTTGTAATTTTTTGAAGTCAAATAAGAGTTAACCAATAGGTTTTTAATCGTTTGGGTCTCATCGGCGTCAGGGTAAGTTTCTAAAAACCTGTTTAAAACTACAGGAACACTCTCATAGCTATTACCGATATCGTAACTTAATTTGGCATAGTTTAAAAAGGCATCTTCTTTAATGGTTTTGTCAAAATCCATCTCCATCGCATTTTTGAAGGCGTTGAGGGCTTGAGGTTTTTTATCGCTTTTGATATAAGCTTGTGCCAAGTGGTAATAAGCATTTTGAGCTACAGCATTTTCACCATCTATGATTTTGTTGAATTCAGCAATAGCTTTATCGTATTTACCTTCTTTGTAATAAGCATAACCGAGTTGATAATAATCGGTGTTGTTCCATTTACCACGTTGACCTTGATATTCTTTTAAGTATGGTAAGGCTTTGTCGTATTGTTTGAGGTTAAAATAACTTTCCCCAATAATTTTATAGAGTTGTGAGCGTTCTTGGCGATTAGATTTCGGTAATTTTTCTAAACCGAGTTCAATGGCTTTTTCAAAATTTCCCAATTTAAAATTCATATCACTCATAAAATAAGACAATTCGCGTTGCGAACCTTGTTGCTGAACTTCTTCAAAAAGTGTTGTTGCTTCGTCGTAGCGGTCTTCTTTGTAAGCCATGTAGCCAATATAATACTTGGCATCAGCACCATATTTTGCAGATGTTCTCAGGTTTTCAAAATACGATTTAGCTTGCTTGTAATTGTTGGTTTTAAATAAAGTATAGCCGTATTGAAACTGATATTGCTCCAATTGATTGTAAGAAAAACTAGAGGTGTTCACTTTTTTAAACCAAGACAATGCCTGATTATAATTCCCATAATCAAAATAATACTCCGCAACATCCAAATAGGCTTGATTCCGTTTTGGACTAGTTGGGTAATCTCTTACAAAATCTTCGATCTTTTGTTGGGCGTTGGGTTCGTTTAAGCGAATTGAAGTATTGGCTAGATAATAGGCAGTATTTGTTTTTATTTCTTGACTTTCGGCTTTGTTTTTTACAACTTCAAAGAGTGATTTTGCAGCTTCGTATTGGTGGTTTTGATATAACTGAATGGCTTGTTGATACGTGCCCAAAACTGACTGATAGCCCAGACTCTGCTGAGCATTCATCGCAAAAAGACCAAAGTAAATGAAAATTAAACTGTAAAAAAATCTCAACATAAAATTAAGGTTTATAGGTTAAACGCAAAACAGTTGTTTAAATTATAAGTTTATACGTCAATCACAAATATAGACTTCTTATCGAATACTTTTCTTACGATTGATGTCTTTTTCTAAAGTTTTCATTTTATTTTTAATTAGGATTATAAGTGTAAATTTGTGGACATAAATCTGTATTGTTTATGAAATATCTCTTTGTTTTTTGCTTAGCTTTTTTTCAATCAGAAGCTCAAGATATTCTATCAGAACAAAAACGTGCCCAAGTTATGGATGATATTCTGAAAGATCGTTTTGATAATTTGCTTCCAAAGCTTATGGATAACAACAATGTAGACATGTGGATACTTATTTCAAGAGAATACAACGAAGATCCCGTTTTAAAGACTATGTTGCCATCAACATGGCTCAACGCAAGACGTAGAACCATTTTAGTATTTTATAGAGATCAAATAAATAACATCCTAGAAAAAATAGCAGTGACCCGCTATAATTTTGGTGAAAATATTGTCTCAGCTTGGAATAAGGAAAAAGAACCCGATCAGTGGAGTCGATTAATGCAAATCATAGAAGAAAGAAACCCTAAAACTATTGCATTAAATTATTCTGAAAGCTTCAATATTTGCGATGGTATTGCAAAAACAGACTATGAAGAGTTTATGAGTTATTTACCAAGCCAATATAAAAACAGAGTTAAATCGGCTGAAAGTTTATCAATATCTTGGATTGAAACGCGCACAGCTAAAGAAATGGTAATTTATGATAAACTTGTTGCTATAACTCATAACATCAATGCTGAGGCCTTTTCTCATAAATCAATTACTCCAGGTGTTACAACAAAGACTGATTTAGAATGGTGGATGCGCGATAAAGTTACAGCTTTAGGCTTAGAATCTTGGTTTCATCCTACTGTTGACGTTCAACGATCAGCAGAAGATTTAAAAAACCATTTGTATGCTTTTTCCGATAGACCTGCAGATATGGTCATCTTACCTGGTGATTTATTGCATTGCGATTTTGGTATAACCTATCTTCGCCTAAATACAGACTGCCAGCAATTGTCATACGTTCTCAAACCAAACGAAACTCAAGTCCCTGAATTCTTAGTCAATGCTTTAAAGAAAGGAAATCGTATTCAAGATATTTTTACTTCAAAGTTTAAAACAGGCAGAACGGGAAACGAGGTTTTAAAATCATCATTAAAACAAGGAAAATCCGAAGGATTGAGACCAGCAATTTATTCGCATCCGTTAGGAACTTACGGTCATTCCGCAGGCACAACATTTGGAATGTGGGATGCTCAAGATGGTGTTCCTGTTACTGGAGATTACCCCTTAAAAGAAAATACGGTTTATGCGATTGAACTGAATACCAAAGTTTATATTGAAGAGTGGAAAAGAGATATTCGAGTAATGTTAGAAGAAGCAGGATTTTGGGGAGAAAATGGTTTTCGATATGTTAACGGAAGGCAAACTTCAATCATACCTGTTGGAAAGTAAATTATTCGTCTTCTTTAACTTTTAAAACCAGGTTAATCTTTTCTTTTGAAGATTCAGGTGTATAAAACTGCATTTCATAACCTGACTTTAAAATTAATATTTCTTTACCTCTGTTTTTATGATCTATGCTGAAAAAACCGTTTTGGTCAGTATAGGTATAAATGTCGGAACCTACAATTTGTATCTTAACATATTCAAGAGCTTTTTTATTTTCATCATAAACAAAACCAGTATATGTATTCGATTGGTAACAAGATATAAAAGTGAAAATGTATAATATGTATATTACTTTATTCATAATTAAAATGTAAAAATATTTTAAGCTACGCTTAAAGTATTTTTTCTTTTATAAAAAATACTTATGACATTATCAACACAAACTCTTAAAATTTAATTTTTGATAAAAGTAATGACTTAAATTTGGTTATTAAAAATTCACATATTATGAAATTTAAAATTCTTTTAGTTTTTATTACAATAGTCATAAGTTCTTGTAGCAACAAGAATAATGATATGTTAGGAGAGAATAGCGAATCTGAAGGTGGATGTCCTTTTGGATTTGATAAGATGACTGCATCAACCAACGATGTTGAGAAAAAGACTGGTTCAAAAGACTTTTGGCCCAATAAACTTGATCTTGATGTTTTGAGGCAAAACTCAGGTATGTCAGATCCTATGGGTCAGGAATTTAATTATCGCGAAGAATTTTCTAAGCTTGACTACGAGGCATTGAAAAACGATATTGAAAAGGTAATGACCGATTCAAAAGATTGGTGGCCAGCAGATTTTGGTAATTATGGTGGTTTATTCATCAGGATGGCATGGCATAGCGCTGGAACATACAGAACGGGTGATGGACGAGGCGGATCTAGAGCTGGTCAGCAAAGATTTGCTCCAATCAATAGCTGGCCTGATAATGCCAATTTAGATAAATCCAGACGCTTACTTTGGCCTGTCAAGCAAAAATATGGCAATCAAATATCGTGGGCCGACCTTATGATTCTTGCAGGTAATGTGGCATATGAGTCTATGGGTTTTGAAACCATAGGGTTTTCTGGCGGTAGAGTAGATGTTTGGGAACCAGCTAGTGATGTATATTGGGGCTCTGAAACCGAATGGTTAGCAAACAATAAACGATATGATGAAGAAGGTAATTTAGAAAAGCCTTTGGCAGCTGTTCAAATGGGTTTAATTTATGTCAATCCAGAAGGACCAAATGGTAACCCTGATCCAAAATTAGCCGCTCATAATATTAGAGAAACTTTTGGTAGAATGGGAATGAATGATGAAGAAACGGTTGCATTAATAGCAGGTGGACACACGTTAGGAAAAACTCATGGTGCTGCACCTGGTAAATATTTAGGAAAGAATCCTGAAGCTTCAAATATTGAAAAACAAGGATTTGGTTGGGAAAGCACTTACAAGTCAGGAAAAGGACCAGATGCTATCACATCAGGTCTTGAAGTTACTTGGACACTTACTCCAACTCAGTGGAATCATGGCTACTTCAAAAGTTTATTCGAAAACGAATGGGAACTTGTTAAAAGTCCTGGTGGAGCTCATCAATTTCAGGCTGTAAATCCAGAAAAAATGTATCCTGATGCTTTTGATGATAGTAAATCGCACAAACCGACAATGTTAGTAACCGATTTATCAATGATTGAAGACCCTGCCTATAGAAAAATCTCTAAGCGTTTTTACGAAAATCCTGAAGAATTTGAAGAGGCATTCGCCAAAGCTTGGTTTAAGTTAACACATAGAGACATGGGTCCGAAATCAACTTATATAGGACCTGAAGTGCCACAAGAAGAATTCATATGGCAAGATCCTATCCCAGAAGTTGATTACAATTTAATTACAAATTCTGATGTTGAAAAACTTAAAGCACAAATTTTAAAAACTAATTTTTCAATAGGTGATCTTGTTAAAACCGCTTGGGCTTCAGCTTCGACCTATAGAGACTCAGATAGAAAAGGAGGCGCAAATGGAGGTCGAATAAGACTCGAACCTCAAGTAAATTGGGAATCTAATAAACCAGCGCAACTTCAGGATATCCTTAAAGTTTATAAGCAGATTCAAACTGAATTCAATTCTAAATCAGGTTCTAAAAAAGTATCTATGGCAGACCTAATTGTTTTAGGTGGAAATGCAGCCATTGAAAAAGCTGCTGAAAAAGCTGGCTACGATATTACAGTGCCATTTAATCCTGGAAGAGCTGATGCTAGCCAAGAACAAACAGATATTGAAGGTATGGCAGTGTTAGAACCTATGGCTGATGGCTTCAGGAACTATATGAAAACAGATTATACGTTGTCTCCTGAGCAACTTCTAGTTGACAAATCACAGCTTTTAACACTTACACCACCAGAAATGACTGTTTTAGTTGGAGGAATGAGAGCTTTAGATGCCAACTATGATGATTCTAATTTGGGTATATTAACTAATACGCCTGGAACTCTAGATAATAGTTTCTTTAAAAATTTATTGAGCATGGAATACGAGTGGAAACCAAAAACACCTAAACGTAAGTATTTTGATGGTTTCGAAAGAGGAACAGACAATAAAAAATGGACCGCTTCTAGAGTAGATTTGATTTTTGGCTCAAACTCAGAACTAAGAGCTTTAGCTGAAGTTTATGCAGCTGATAATGCCAAAGAAAAGTTTATAAATGATTTTGTCAAAGCTTGGTCTAAAGTGATGAATCTGGATAGATTTGATTTGAAGTATAATCAATAAGGTGGTTTTATTATAACTGAAAGAAATCTGCAAGACATTTAGTTTTGCAGATTTTTTTATAAAAAAAGATTGGTTTCAAACTCTTCTTTTAAATTTACATTTTCAAAATTATTACATGAAGTTAATTTTTACCGCTTTTATAGTATTTATAAGCTTAAACCTGTCTGCGCAATTACTTAATCAAAATAACAAATATACCAAAGCAGATACTTTACGCGGCAGTTTAAGACCTGAGCGAACAGCCTTTGATATGCTTAAATACAGTCTTAGTATAAATGTTGACCCAAAAACAAAAAAAATCTCAGGTTATAATACCATCAAATTTAAAGTCTTAATGAATCAAGATCTGATGCAATTAGATTTGTTTGAAAACATGACTATCGATTCTATAGTTTTTCAAGGAGAACATTTAAAATACAACAGAGAATACAATGCTGTTTTTATAGATTTTAAAAATCAATTAAAAAATGATACTATTCATGAATTGAAATTTTATTATCACGGAAAACCCACTATTGCCAAAAATCCACCTTGGGATGGCGGTTTTGTCTTTGAAAAAGATAATAACGGAAAACCATGGATAGCTGTTGCTGTTCAAGGCACAGGTGCAAGTTTATGGTATCCAAACAAAGATCACTTGAGTGATGAAACTGACTCAGCAGAAATCAAAATTACAGTGCCTGAAAATCTGACGGCTGTTTCAAATGGTAGATTAGTTAATCAAATACAAAATCAAGATAGTAATCTAAAAACGTTTCATTGGCAAGTGACATATCCTATCAACAATTACAATATCACTTTAAACGTTGGAGATTATGTGCATTTTTCAGATCAATTTCAAGATTTAGATCTTGAATATTATGTTTTACGTGATAACTTAGATAAAGCAAAAAAACACTTTGAGCAAGTAAAACCCATGATGTCTTGTTTTTATGACAAATTAGGTGAATACCCGTTTAAAAACGACAGTTTTAAGCTAGTAGAAACCCCATATCTCGGGATGGAACACCAAAGTGCGGTAGCTTACGGCAATAAGTATTTAAATGGTTATATGGGTGGAGATTTATCTGGTACAGGTTATGGTCTCAAATTTGATTATCTCATCATACATGAATCAGCACACGAATGGTTTGGGAACAGTATATCCGTAAAAGATATTGCAGATTTATGGATTCACGAAGGCTTCACGACTTACGCCGAGTCTATTTTTGTGGAATGCGAATACGGCAAAAAAGCGGCATTAGACTATATTTATGGTCAACGGCGAATGATATCAAATAATCGTGCATTAGTAGGAGAATACGGGGTTAATCATGAAGGTTCATCAGATATGTATGCCAAAGGCAGTAATATGATTAATACACTTCGAACTCTATTAGGAGATGATGATTTGTGGTGGAAAACACTAAAAGATTTTAATCAAGAGTTTGCCTATAAAACAACCACGACAAAGGAAGTCGTTCGATTTTTTAGTCAGTCACTCAACAAAGATTTGACCGCATTTTTTAAGCAGTATCTATATCACAAAGCTATACCTGAATTGGTTTTTAAATCAGACCCACAAAGCAACAAGGTTAAATATAAATGGGATGTCAATGTAAAAGATTTTGATATGCCTGTAGAATTAAAAATAGGTAAAAATACTAAATGGATTTATCCTGAAGCTGAAACTTGGAAAGCTTTAAAAATTGAACCCGAACAAGTGATAGAAATTGATGAAAAACAGTTTTACATAGATGTAAAGTTTGCTAATTAAAAAGCTTTAATAAACTTTCTAAAATCTAAAATCTAAAATCTAAAATCTAAAATCTAAAATCTAAAATCTAAAATCTAAAATCTAAAATCATTCTCATTTCATTTTAGCACTTATCGTGCGTTTTCTATTGACTTTACCGCTTGGGGTTTCTTCAAATTTTTCTACCAAGTATATTTTCTTTGGTTTTTCATATTTGTCTAGTTCTTCCATTTTTTCAATGGCTTCTGTCAAATCATTAATTGTTTTTTCAGAAAAAGGGAGTTCCACAAACAGGACAACTTTTTCCCCTAAACTGTTATCAGGCATTGCACTAAGAAAAAAGCGTTGTGTAATGAATTTTTGAAGTTTTTTCTCTACTTCTTCCGGGTGAATCTTGACACCACCAGAGTTTATAACATTGTCGGCTCGACCTTTCCAATAGAATTTTTTATAGGTTTCTATTTTAACAATGTCGTTTGTTAATAAAGGCTCATCTAATAATTTTGGCGCTTTAATGATAAGCTGATTATGTTCATCTGAGGCTACAGATATTTTGGGTAAAGTCTTAAAAGGCTTAGGTTCGGTTTTGTTAGACTTGCGATTATTGACTTTTCGCGCTGCAATGTGAGAGACTGTTTCAGTCATACCAAAAGTTTCGTAAACCTTGGTTGGTATGCCTTGAACCATTTGTTTAAGATTTTCTGAAATATGCCCACCACCAACAATAAGCTTTTTAATTAAATGGAGTCGACTTAAAGAGTTATCAAGTTGGAACGGTGTCATGGCACAAAAATCGTAAGTTTTGTAGAGCTTATCCAGTGGGTTAGAGCTTGGCTTGACAATATCTAAGTGCCATCCTAAAGTCATTGCACGGACCATCATCATCATTCCGCCAATATGTTTAGGTGGTAAACACATTAATGCTTTAGTTTCTTCTTTGACTTTGAAATACTTACCTGTTGCCAATGCAGAATTAACCATTTTTTGCTTATCAATAAAAATCACTTTAGGTTTACCCGTAGACCCTGATGTTCTTACCTTAATATCATCGTAATCGTCGTTAAGCCAATCTAATAGAAAATTCCCTACACGTTCTTCATAAGGTTGCCCTTCTTTAATAAAGCTGTAAGCAACCTTGTGTAGATGCATTCTTGAAAAATGCGTACCATTTAATTTGAAGCAGGGATGAATTTCAAATTCTTGCTTTGCCATATTTAAAATTTATTAAACGCAATAAAATATAAGTTGTGATACTTAAAATATCTATAATGTAAATTTAATAAATATCTAATACTTTAGTTACGAAAATCTTAAATCCCTTATTAAATTTGGGTTAAACTTCATTTGGTTTGCTCTATTTTTCCAAAGAGTTTTTGTTTCCAGTTTTTCCATTTGTAAATACCAGAAAAAATTAAAATTAATATGGGATAAAAAATTAAAACAGGAATATAAACATCACTCACTAATGAAGGCTCACCAAGATACCTGAAAACAGAATGGGTTTTAAAGGCCGTCCAGTCTGCTGTAACAAGTAAAGCTGTTATAAGGTTGTTGCCAGCGTGAAAGCCAATAGCTAGCTCAAGACCTTCATCCATTAATGTGACAATCCCCAAGAAAAACCCAGTACTAATATAGACAATGAGCGCTTGGTATCCTAATTTGGCCACTTCAGGATTAAAAACGTGTAAGCCACCAAATAAAACAGAAGTCAAGATTAAGGCTACAGCACGACTTTTAAAAATGCTACCAAATCCTTGCATTAAATAGCCGCGAAATAAGAGCTCTTCAAATGTAGTTTGAATTGGCACCATCACAATGCCTATTAAAGCTAAAATTAAAAACCTTTGAAGTTTGAAGTTCAATTGATAATCTGTAGGTGATAATTTGTAGTCTAACAAAACAGATAATATCAAAAGGCCAGCTATTACCCCAAAGCTTAAACCGATACGTTTCCAATCGATATGAGTACGAGAAGTAATAAGTTGTTTTAATTGTAAGTTGTGAAGCAGTTTTATTACTACAACGACTCCACCAAAACCAAATACAAAACCGAGTAGTAGTAAGAAAAAATTAAAATTTGACTCTAATGTAGTCATCAATACTTCCATATCAGAAAGTTTTGCAAGTATTTCATCTGCTTTTAAACCCTCTTGGACCAGCTTTAAATAAACAAAAATTCCTTGAATACTTGACCCTATCTGCCAAATGAAAAATATGACAAAGAAACCTACTATATATCGCCACCAATCTGTATTACCTTTAAAGGCTTGTTCTATAATTCCTTTCATATTTTAGTTCTTAGTTCTTAGTTCTTAGTTTTTAATTCTGAGTTCTTAGTTCTTAGTTCTTAGTTTTTAGTTCTTAGTTCTTAGTTCTTAGTTCTTAGTTGTTAGTGGGGTAGTTTTTTTCTAAAAATCTCATTTCAATATCTCATTCAAATCACCCCAATTCTTTTTAGGATTGTAGGTTAAATATTCGGCTTTAACTTCCAAAGGACTTTTAACGTTGTTGGTAAACAAACTGCCTGTACCCAAACCTTGTGGTCGCTTCAAACCCAAGCTGTAAGTAAATTGTGCTATGGCATT
This sequence comes from Mesohalobacter halotolerans, assembly GCF_006120725.1. Taxonomy (GTDB): domain Bacteria; phylum Bacteroidota; class Bacteroidia; order Flavobacteriales; family Flavobacteriaceae; genus Psychroflexus; species Psychroflexus halotolerans. Next base: position 557,279 of record NZ_SWMU01000003.1, on the reverse strand, counting down.
AAGACCAATATTACTTTCTAAAGCGCTGGTCATCCAATAACCAATTTGATGTTGTTCTGCTATTGTCATCCACATTTTACTCTGTTCTATTCCGCCAACCAAACTGGGTTTTAAAATAATATATTGCGGTTGTATAGTTTGTATGAGGTTTTGTCGTTTTGTTACATGTTGCACACCTATTAATTCTTCATCAAGGGCAATATCTAAAGGGGTTTTTTTACATAATTCAGCCATTGCCTCCCATTGTCCTTGTTTGATAGGCTGTTCAATGCTGTGCAAATCATATTCACTCAGGCGCTTTAATTTTTCTAAAGCTAGATGCGGCTCAAAAGCACCATTAGCATCCACGCGAAGTTCGATGTCTTTTGCTGAAAACTCTTTGCGAATATATTTAAGCAAATTGAGCTCTTCTTCAAAATCAATAGCGCCAATTTTGAGCTTTACACAGCGAAAGCCTTGTTGAATTTTGTCTTCAACCTGTGATTTCATAAACGACTTCTCACCCATCCAAATTAAGCCGTTGATTGGAATTTTGTCTTGACCTTGAGTAAATTTTGAAGGAAACAACTCAAAATTGTCTTTGGCTTGAAGTGACAAGAACGCTATTTCTAAGCCAAATTGAATAGAAGGGAAGTCAATGGTTTTTTTTAGTAATTCATCTAAACCCAATTCAATATGCTCACAAACCCAGCTAAGTTTATCTTCGTAGTCCGGCCGGTCATCGTAGCTTAAAGCCTCAAAAAGTCCGCACTCACCAATGCCTTTGTTTTGACCATCTTCAAGGATTAAAAAATAGGTTTTTTTCTCTCTTAAAACGCCGCGAGACGTTCCGCTGGCTTGTTTGAAAATTAACTTGTAAGGCTTAAAATTGGCTTTCAGCATGAATATATTTTAAAAGTGCAAAAATATCAAATTATCGTCACCCACAAGTTAACTTCCTTTTAGTATTTTTACTCAAATTTATTTAGAATTGATGATTTTATAATGATGATCTTAGAATGAATTACTAGTATACAATGAGAGTGAGCGAATTAAAAAACAGAACTAAAGCCTTTGCTATCGCAATTATAAAATTAGCTGAAAAATTGCCAAATGCCCATATTGGTAGAACTATTTCGGAACAGATTATAAGAGCTTCAAAATCAGTAGCTTCAAATTACAGAGCGACATGTAGTGCAAAAAGCGATAAGGATTTTAATTTTAAAATGGGTATAGTTTTAGAGGAAGCAGACGAGACCCAATTTTGGCCTGAAATGATTGATGAACACCATCTCATTATCGAAGACTTTGAAGTTAAAAAATTAATTCAAGAAGCAAATGAGTTAGTTGCTATTTTTGTTTCAAGTTCAAAAACCGTTAAAAAACGACTTAAAAAATTAGTATTTAAAGCCATAACCACAAATCAACAATCACAAATCATAAATTAAAACAATGCCAGATCAAAAACGACTTTTTCTACTCGATGCCTATGCTTTAATTTTTAGAGGATATTATGCTTTGATAAAAAACCCACGAATAAATTCTAAGGGTAAAGACACTTCAGCTATTATGGGTTTTACTAATTCTCTGTTTGATGTGATTAAGCGTGAAAATCCAGATCATTTGGCCGTGTGTTTTGATAAAGATGGCAGTGCAGAAAGAACTGAAATTTACGAAGATTATAAAGCCAACCGAGACGAAACCCCTGATGTGATTAGAGAATCTATTCCTATCATAAAAGCCATTCTCAAAGCCATGCATATCCCTGTGATTGAAATTTCAGGGATGGAGGCAGACGATATCATTGGAACTTTAGCCAAACAAGCCGAAAAAGAAAATTACAAAACCTTTATGGTCACGCCAGATAAAGATTTTGGGCAATTGGTCAGTGAAAATATTTTTATGTATCGCCCTGCCAGGATGGGTAATGCCATCGAAATTTGGGGTATTCCTGAAGTCCAAAAACGCTTTGGTGTAGAACGACCTGAACAAGTCATAGACTATCTTGGCATGATGGGTGATGCATCTGATAATATTCCAGGGTTACCAGGTGTTGGCGACAAAACCGCTAAAAAATTCATTAAACAATTTGGCAGTATGGAAGCCCTACTGGACAATACTGATCAGCTCAAAGGCAAAATGAAAGAAAAAGTAGAAAACCATGCCGAACAAGGTCGAATGTCTAAAAAACTGGCGACTATTTTTACCGACTGTGATGTGCAATTCAATGCTAAACAATACGAACTGAGTAAACCTGATGTCGAGAAAGTTATCGATATTTTTAAAGACTTAGAATTTCGTCGTTTAACGGAGCAGTTTCTTAAAATGTTTAATGAAGGTGCTGAAAATACAGACGAACCCAAAACCAAAGACGTCAAGCAAACTCCGGGATCGGGTCAATACTCGCTTTTTGGAAATGACACGAGTAAAGATGATGTAAAAGCTGAAGATTTTCAAGGTTACAAATCTTTAGATAATACTGACCACCATTACCAATATGCAAATACAACAAAAGCTATTGAGCTTCTTATAGAAAAGATGAGCCAACAAAAATCTGTTTGTTTCGATACAGAAACCACAGGTTTGAACACTTTAGATGCTGAATTGGTTGGGATTGCGTTTTCCTGGCAAAGTCATTCAGGATTTTATGTGCCTATTCCAAAAGACGAAACCGAAAGCGATAAGCGCTTAGAAACACTTAAAGCCTTTTTTGAAAATGAGGAAATAGAAAAGGTTGGCCAAAACTTAAAATACGATTTAAAGGTGTTAAAAAATCACGGTGTAGACGTCAAAGGTCAATTATTTGACACCATGTTGGCACACTACATCATTAACCCGGATATGCGTCATAATATGGATGTTTTGGCAGAAACTTACCTGAATTATTCCCCAAAGCCAATAGAAGCGCTTATAGGTAAAAAAGGAAAAAATCAAGGCTCAATGCGTGATGTTGAACTTGAAAAAATCACTGAATATGCCGTTGAAGATGCGGATATCACTTTGCAACTCAAACACTTTTTTGAAGAAGAATTAAAAGAAGCACACAACCAACCTTTGTTCAATAAGCTAGAAATCCCTTTGATTCGTGTTTTAGCAGACATGGAAATTGAAGGCATTAAAGTGGATAAAAATGTATTGAAAGATATTTCAAAATCATTGGATAAAGATATTGAAGCATTAGAACAAAACATTTATAAACAAGCCGATGAACAATTTAATATTGGTTCGCCAAAACAGCTTGGTGAGGTTTTGTTTGGAAAACTCAAAATTGCAAAAAAACCAAAGAAAACCAAATCGGGTCAGTATTCAACAGCAGAAGATGTTTTATCTTATCATGCTAAAGATCATCAGATTGCTCAAGATGTTTTAGATTGGCGTGGTTTAACCAAACTACAAAACACCTATGTTGATGCACTGCCAAAACAAATTCATGAGAAAACCGGTCGCGTCCATACCGAATTTATGCAAACTGTTGCTGCTACAGGTCGATTGAGTTCTACCAACCCCAATCTTCAAAATATTCCCATCAGAACTGAGCGTGGCCGAATGGTGCGAAAAGCTTTTGTGCCCAGAAACCAGGATTACACTTTATTGGCAGCCGACTATTCTCAAATAGAACTACGCATTATTGCAGCCTTAAGCGAAGAAGAAACGATGATCAAAGCCTTTCAGGATGGCGAAGATATTCACGCATCAACGGCTGCAAAAATATTTGATATCAATCTCGATGAAGTGACTCGGGAACAACGTAGCCAAGCCAAAACCGTCAATTTTGGAATTATATACGGTGTATCAGCTTTTGGGTTGAGCAACCAGACCAACCTGAGTCGATCTGAGTCTAAAGAATTGATAGAAACTTATTATAAAACCTATCCGAAGCTGAGAGATTATATCGATAAACAAGTTGAATTTGCCCGAGAAAACGAATACGTCAAAACCGTGATGGGCAGGCGTCGCTACCTCAAAGATATTAATGCCTCAAATCGAATGGTGAGAAGTGGTGCTGAGAGAAACGCAGTGAATGCTCCAATTCAAGGCAGTGCTGCAGACATTATCAAAGTGGCCATGATTAATATTCACAATAAATTAAAAGAAGGTCAGTATAAATCTAAAATGTTGCTTCAAATCCATGACGAATTGATTTTTGATATCCACAAGTCTGAATTAAATGAGCTCCAAGCCATGATTAAATCCGAAATGGAAAATGCTTATAAACTAAAAGTACCTTTAGATGTTGAAGTTGGTGTTGGATATAACTGGTTAGAAGCCCATTAAAACTTCTCATAAACAAACTCCAATTCGGTAATTGTTGAAAACGACTCGCCAGATGGCACACTAAAAAATTGGGCGACTTGACTTTCGGTTAGTGTAAAACTTAATATATTGTTGTTTTGAACATCGATAACAACTGTTTGTATCTCTTGATTTCCGGATATGGGTATTGTCACGGTTAAATCATTACCGGAAATAGAATAACTCCCAACGTCTGTACGAAGAGAACAATCAAAACTTGGGTCAGCATTGGAATCAAAAGTAATTTCAGAACTCACTACGGTCAAAACACCATTTGTACCAAAATTTAAACTCATCCCATTAAAACAGTCAGTTTGAGCCATGATATTAGGGTTAGTATTTGCATCACCTTCTAAATCTACAACAGGTGTAGAATTGATTTGAAATAATGACCAATTGCCTTCAATATCAGATACATTTAAAACTGTGTTTTGAACACTGTCGTCATCAGAACAACTTGTTATAGCAATTGAAATAAATACCACAAATAGTAGACTAAACTTTGACTTCACCATAATTCGCTTTTTTGTAAAACTATAAAAATAATAGCTTTAATAAGAGGATTTTTAAAAAACATTCAGAACCAATGACATCAATTTTTTAAAGCCTCACCAATAACTTTACCGGTTGTTCCGTTTGGTTGAGCAATATCGAGTAAAGCCGCTAGAGTAGGAGCGATATCTTTAATGAAATAAGCTTTGTAAGATTGTCCTTGATTGATACCTTGTCCGTAAAAAATTAATGGGGCTTGCGTGTCATAAGTCATATAGCTGCCATGTGTAGAACCCTTTGGCGGATAGGAGATTACAGAAGGTTCTAAAACATAAATGACATCACCACTGCGTTTAGGATGAAAACCGTTGGCAATATGACGTGAAAATGCCGTTGAACTATTAGAGTTTTCGATCATATCACGAGTATAAACTCTGTCAATTTTATCATATTGTAAAAGATAATAATACAAGGCTTCTTGTAAGTCATCAGCTTCCACATCAAGCTTTTCTAATTCAGCGTAATCAAAAAAAATGTTTTGACTGGAAAAGCCTTCTATCAATTTAGAGCTTTCAAATTGCACTTCCACAAAATCCATGATTGCTTTTTTGAGTTTATCAGTATTAAAGTAACCCGCCGGAATATTTTTGTCTTTTAAGTAATTCGGCACGTGAACAGCTCCGTGATCTGAAGTTAAAAATATAGTGTAGTTGTCCTTACCGATATTTTGATCTAAAAAATTCAATAAATCTGCAATATTTTGATCTAAACGGATATACATATCTTGCAATTCCTTAGCATTCACCCCAAAATTATGACCTGCATAATCTGTGCTTGAATAACTTATGGTTAAAAAATCTGCGTTGCCATCTTGACCTAACTCTTCATTTTCAATTAGTGTCACAGCAAAATCTGTCAACATGGTATTGGCAAATGGTGTGGGTTTTAGAATATCATAATTCCCATTTTCAGATTTTAATTTTTTTAAATTGTAAGGAAAAGTTGCTGTAGATTGGCCTTTAAATCCAAATTCGTAATCGTTTAAATCGTCTCCGCTTTCTCTGTATTCTTCAATAGGATATAAAGTTTCCCAAGTCTTAAAATACTGTTTGGTTTTTCTATTAAATTTTGTCACCCATTTAGGGAGTTCGTCAAGATAAAAATCGCTTGTGATAAATTTCCCTTCATCACCACCTACAAACCAATAGGCTGCATTAGCCGTATGGCCAGCAGGTAAAATGGCACCACGATCTTTAATCGAAATCCCAAAAGTTTTGCCTCTAAATTGCGTATGGAGACGGTTTTGATCGGCAATACTTGTGGTCAACATCCGGTGTGGCGACATTTGGCCAGTCTTACCATCTACACCAACAGCATTGACTTTGTTGTCTTGAACACAATACACGCTTTGGTTCTTAAATTTATCATACCAATTATTAGATATTATACCATGGTTGGCCGGAGTCGTTCCTGTGTAAACTGAAGCATGTCCGGGTCCGGTATAAGTTGGAATATAGCTGAAATGGGTGTTTTTAGCAAAAAAGCCATCTTCTATCAAGCGTTTAAAACCATTGTCAGAATAATGATTTTCAAAACGATGCAGATATTCGTATCGCATTTGATCAACCACAATACCAATCACTAATCTTGGGTTTTCTGGTGAAGTTTGAGCGTTTAAAAAACTTGAAATAAAAATGATAAGCAGAAGAGAAAGTGGTTTAATCATAATTCATGTTGATTGACTTCAAAATTACAATTATTGTAGATTTAAAAGTTTATCCTAAAGTTAAATCACAAGCTGATATTTTTTTCTATTTTTAAACTTTAAATATTTTTCATGGACTACATTTCAAGTACAGGTCAGTACTTTATCATGATAAAAGATACCTTTAAACGCTTTACGAAAGGAAGTGTTTTGAGAAATCTGATTATTCAAGAAATGAATGACCTCACCGTAAGGTCTCTTGGTATTGTAGTATTTATTTCGTTTTTTATTGGTGCAGTGGTTACCATACAAACGGCCTTAAATTTAAACAATCCCTTTATTCCAAAATCTTTAATAGGGTTTGCGGCACGACAGTCTATCATTTTAGAATTTTCACCTACGTTTGTGTCTATCATTATGGCTGGTAAGGTAGGGTCGTATATTACATCTAGTATTGGTACGATGAGAGTTACAGAACAGATTGATGCTCTAGAAATCATGGGAATTAACTCCCTTAATTATCTCGTTTTTCCAAAAGTTGTAGCCATGATGTTTTATCCTTTTGTCATTGCTATTTCTATGTTTGTTGGAATTTTAGGGGCTTATGCTGCTGGTGTTTTCGGTGGTTTTGTAGATGGCGATTTGTTTTTGAGAGGACTTCAGGAAGATTTTGTAACGTTTCAGTTGGTCTATGCCTTTATTAAAACTATAATTTTTGCTTTTATTTTGGCCACGGTTCCTTCTTTTCACGGTTATTATATGAAAGGTGGTTCATTAGAAGTTGGTAAAGCTTCTACGACGTCCTTTGTTTGGACGAGTGTCATCATTATTGTATGTAATTATATCATCACTCAATTACTATTAAGCTAATGATTAAAGTAGAAAATTTACATAAATCGTTTGATGATCTAGATGTTTTAAAAGGCATTAGCACTACTTTCGAAAAAGGTCAAACCAACTTGATTATCGGTCAGTCCGGCTCAGGAAAAACTGTTTTTCTAAAATGTATGCTAGGGCTATTTACTCCTGAAGAGGGTTATATTTGTTTTGGTTCAGAAAGTTACGAAGAACTGACACCTAAAAAAAGACGTGAGTTGCGTAAACAAATCGGGATGGTGTTTCAAGGTGGCGCCCTATTCGACTCTATGACCGTTGAAGAAAATGTCATGTTCCCATTACGTATGTTTGCTAAAGCGACAAAAAGTGAAATGCTTGACCGGGTCAATGAAGTGCTTAAGCGCGTGAATTTAACAAATGCCAATCATAAATTTCCATCAGAAATAAGTGGTGGTATGCAGAAACGTGTTTCTATTGCTAGAGCCATAGTAAATCGACCAAAATATTTGTTTTGTGACGAACCCAATTCCGGATTGGACCCCAGAACGGCGACGGTTATTGATAATTTAATTCAAGAAATTACACATGAATTTGAAATTACAACTGTGATCAATACCCACGATATGAATTCGGTATTTGAAATTGGCGAAAAAATAGTTTATCTCGAGGGTGGCCATCTCGCTTGGGAAGGCAACAAAGACTTGATACATAAAACTAACAATAAAACCGTTACCGATTTTGTATACTCTTCAAATCTATTTAGAAAAGTAAGAGTGGCGCAGCAAAAAGGTTACTGATTTTCTTCGCGTAATAACCCTGTTGGTTCTATTTTTACATCAACTTTTTTAGCCTTTATTTTGTAAGCCAACCAGTTTGCGAGTCGATTTTCAAACGTGTTTTTATCAGCCAACGTAATTTTGTCATCCCAGGTTAACCTAAAAGAAGGTATGGTGTCCAAAACATCATTTCTAGCAATAAACATTTCTGCAAAAGCAACATCAGTCACTTTCTCATAATTCAGTTTAATTTCTTTGACAATATCTTTAAACGGGACGTTAGCCCTTCGTGAGGATTTTCTTATCGAATCCAATCTTTTGGATAAAAATTGAATTTGTTGTCTACTGGCGATAAGCTCAAGTGAGTCTCTGGTCTTTAATTCCTTAATGTATTTATACTCATTGAAATTGTCAGAATTTTTGTTTTGTAATATTCTGAGTTTTGTGTCTTTTAAATTTTCATAGGTTTTCATTTTAGCTTTCCATAAGTTGATGACTTCAGCTGGAATTTCTTTACCTAAAAACGATACTTCAATGAGTGATTTTCCTTCTTCAGAATATTCAATATTAGTTGTATTTTTTTGCAAATAGGCATCTTTGTATACCATTAATTCTTCAGTAACAAAGGTTTTGGCGCTTTTTTCAAAGTATGATTTTTTAAGTAATACATAAAATAAATATACACTTGGCAGCATAACCAGAATAGCAATAACAGTGGCTAGTTGTGAGATACGTCTTCTCCTCAAAGAATTGGCATAGCGTACCAAGGGGAAGCGTAATATTTTTGACACCAAGAAAGTGGATAAGGCGATAAAAATAGTATTGATACAAAACAGATACATGGCACCGCCAAAAATACTTAAATCCCAAACCGCGAGTCCATAACCTGCGGTACACAGAGGCGGCATCAATGCAGTAGCTATGGCAACACCCATAATTACAGAAACTATTGTTCCTTTTTTGGTTTTTGCGATGATGAGGGCAAGTCCTCCAAAAATAGCAACCAAAACATCGAGAATAGTCGGTGATGTTCTCGCCGCCAATTCAGGTGTCAATTCGGTTAAGGGTGATACTGAAAAATACACAAAAGCGGTAAAAACACTTAAAACGACCATCACAGCCAAATTGACTAAAGATCGTTTTAAAGTATCTAAATCGTTAATGGCTACAGAAAACCCAAGGCCAACAATAGGTCCCATTAATGGCGAGATTAACATCGCGCCAATGACTACAGCTGTGCTACTCACATTCAGACCTACCGAAGCCACAATGATTGAAAAAATTAAAATCCACGCATTATGACCCCTAAATGGAATATCTTTTAAGATAGCTTCCATGGTAGAATCTCTATCTGTTTCATTTCTGATATCGAGCAGGTGCAATATATATGACCTTAAACTCCCGTAGGACTGTTTAAAACTTTTCTTTACGTTCTCTTCTTTTCGGTCTTGCGCTTTGTCTTGTTCGGCTTGGTTGGATTCCATAATTTATTGTAAAAGTAATGCGTTTAAGGTTCTTATTTTAACACCTCAACTTGAGCATTGGGTTGAAAAACATAGTGTTTGCCTGTAGAGAGTTCTCTACATTTGTAACGCTTTCTTAATTTTTCTTCCTTGATAAAAATTTTACCATTAGGCAAACAAAATTGAGTGCCTTCTGGAATTTCAAAGATATAATTTTTATCAGTGGGTTGGTCATAGGCTTTTAATGCAATAGACAATTGTGAATCTGTATCACTGCTCGCCCTTGGATTTTTAAAATGCTTGGCAATTAAAGGTAATAGTTTTTCTGGAAAAATTTGTGGGTTAATTAACGGAAGCATCAATTTTTGAAAAGTGAGCTTCCACACTCTACCGTGAGGTTTGGTGTGTTGACCATAATTGATAAATACCAATAGATGGGCAATTTCATGGATTAAAGTGATTAAAAACCGGTATGGATTCAGATTGGCATTGATTGTAATTTGGTGTCGCCCATCAGGCATAGGCCTATAATCGCCATGCTTAGATTGGCGTTCGTTTACAATTTTTAGATGAACACTATAAGTTTTTAATAACTCTTCTACAGAAGTTACTGCTTTTGCGGGTAAGTATGTCTGTAAAACTGAGGACATTTCTAAGGCGTTGAATTGGACACCTGAAGTGTTTTGCCGTTGTATAGCTGTTGACCGGTCAAAGCAAAGTTTGCGATATAAGTAGCCATTTCTTGAGCACTCACAGGCGCTTGCATACCAGGAAATGCTTCTTCAAGCATTTCTGTTTGTACAGCTCCCAATGCCAGACAGTTAAATGCCATATCACTTTCTTTATATTCTTCGGCCAATAGTTCTGTTAAACAAATTAAAGCGGCTTTGCTTGAGCTATAAGCCGCAAGTCCGGGAAATTTAACACTGCCTTGAATACCGCCCATACTCGATATATTGACGGTATGATTGATTTTAGGAAATGTTTTTATGAGTTTTGAAGTCAAAGTAAAAACACCAAAAATATTGGTTTCATAAACCGCTTTGACATCATCAATATTGGTATCTTCAAAGGCTTGATTTAAAAAATGACCAGCGTTGTTTACTAAAACGTCTATGTATTCTGATTGTGATTTTATAAAATCTATTGTTTTGTCAATAGAGGATTCATCACTGAGGTCACAAGATAAACTGTGGACGTTTTTCAAATTGAGTTGAGCGATAGGTTGCTGATTTCGAGACAAGGCATAAATACGATGACCTTGTTCTGCCAAAATTTTCACTAATTCATAGCCTATGCCGCGACTACTTCCAGTAACGATAATGTGTTTATTCATTAATTATCAAGTTTTATAATTTTTTCAGAGTGGTTTGCAATTTTTAAAAGTGGTTCCGCCCATACATTGACCAAACTTTGAATATGCTCGGTGTCAAGTAATTCAGCTTCGTCATCGACGTGGTGATAATAATTGTAGTTTGTAAAATCAAATGTAGATACCGAATGTGCAGGAATTTCAAAACTTTGAAAAAATGGGTAATTATCACTGCGTTTAAACAGCTGATAATCTTTTGCTTGTGGTGAAAAAATTAACGCCTCTTCATTGGCGTATTCATTAAAAATTTTAGCAAAATTTGATTTATCATAACCGGTAAGATAGGCTTGTTTTGGTTTGTCAAGCATCGATACGCCAACCATTTCAATATTAAATATCACATAGGGGTTTACGTCTTCACTTTTTAGTTTTTCTGCAAGATACGTCGATCCTAATAGACCTTGCTCCTCTGCATCAAAGAGTACAAATAGAATAGGACGCTTTGGTTTTGAGTCTTTTAAAGCATAGGCCAGTTGCATAACAGCAACAGATCCTGAGGCATTGTCGTTTGCACCATTGGCAATACTGTCGCCATCAACGGCTTTACTATTGCCGATATGGTCATAATGTGCACCAATGATTATGGGTTCATTTTTAAACAGTGGGTCGTTACCTTCTATCTGTCCAATTACATTATAAGCAACGGTTTGTTTTTTGATGTAAAATGTATCTCTGAATGTTTCGTAATAAGGTTTTAAACCAATAGATTTAAAGTATTTTGAAATGTAGGTCGCCGCTTTATCAATGCCTTTTGTGCCCGTTAAACGGCCATTGAGTTCATCTGAAGAAATATAATTGAGATGGGTGTTGAGGTCTTTAATGTTAGAAACTTGTGCTGTTGTTTCTAAGGTCATCAATAAGCCTAATAGACCAACAATAATACTATATTTCATTATTTGTAAATTTTGAGGTAAATATATGGGATAAAATTGATTTAGCTAAATTGCGACTCTACTTTATTTGCCAAACAATGTGTAAAATTATGTTGAGTTTTGCTCTCTTAAAGATATTTTATTCAACTTAAAGTTTTATATTTCTGAATCTGCGGCAGGTATTGTAGCGATAGCTTCCTGGGCAAGAGGCACGTTTAAAACGACATGCTCAAAAAGCGACCTTCGGAAGCTCTTTTGCGCATATGTCGTTTTGTGACTAATGGCCAGGAACTTTAAGCGTAAAGACCGGTTCAGCCGCCCAAATCATTATAAATGAAACAAATAACTACTTTGTGCTTGATAGATTATAAAGGTTTTGCCAATCAATTTTGGGCATTAAAAATGATGCAAATGGCTAAACCTTACCTTAAAAATGTCGAAGGATTAGGATTTTATAAACTTCTCGGTAGCGGAAAAGATGGTTTTAAACCTCAACCGGATTGGTCTACTTACGCATTGCTCCAAGTTTGGGATGAGGAGCAATTTGCTAAGAATTTTTTTGAATCTTCAGAACTCATCAAAAAATATAAATCGCATAGCGAAAACTTTTGTCAATTATATCTCAAATCGATAAAAGCACACGGATTTTGGTCTAAGCGACAACCCTTTGTCAAGCATGAAAATTTGGATAAAAATCCTTTGGGTGTGGCGATTATAACTCGGGCGAGTATCAAAACTTCACAACTCAGGAGGTTTTGGCAATATGTACCGGCTGCTCAAGCTCCTATCGCTAAAGCTGAAGGTTTGGTTTATACTAAAGGTTTTGGGGAATTTCCTATTTGGGAAATGGCAACTTTTAGTTTATGGAAAAACATGGATGCTGCTATGTCTTATGCTTACAATAGTAAAGAACACCAAAAGGCCATTACAATGACACGACAATTTGATTGGTATAAAGAGGAATTATTTTCTCGATTTCAAGTTTATAAATCTGAAGGGCAATGGCATGGGCAAGAATTGTTTGATGGTTGACTTCGACTTCGCTCAGTCAGCAATGGTTTTTAATTAAAATTGAGCTGAAAATTTGGGGGTTTAAGTCTCGTTAAGCCGATCTTTAACGAATTCTACTTTATGTTTTCCATGGGGTTCAGGGTTTCCATTGTTATCCAAACTCACCATTATGATTTTATCTACTTTGATGACGGTTTGTCGAGTCATCTTGTTACGAACTTCACATTTTAAGGTAAGTGAAGCGGTGCCAAATTTTACAACTTCTATTCCTATTTCAACAATCTCACCTTGTTTGGCAGAGCTTATAAAGTCAATTTCTGAAATGTATTTCGTAACCGTTTTTGGGTTTTCTAGTTGAATAATAGCATAAAGTGCAGCTTCCTCGTCTATCCATTCTAGTAGTCTTCCACCAAATAATGTACCATTGGGGTTAAGGTCTTCGGGTTTAATCCATTTTCGGGTATGAAATCTCATTATCGTATACTTAATTGCAATTTAAACAAAAATGAAATGAGAACTCTCAGTTAGAAAGTTTTTGAATCTATAGATCATAGAGATGAGTTATAAAAGACTTTGACGGGATTGTTAAGACTTGCCACAAATTCAATGAAGCAATCTACGGTAAAAAAAAACCCTGACAGAATTGTCAGGGTGCACTAATATACTAAGGCTAAGGCTATCGAAATCGGTCAGCAGATTTTACAAGCTCATCATCCCTTTTGATGGCCTTTTGGGCCAAAACAATAAAAACGATAGAAATGACGGGAATGATAAGCCCAATACCTTTCTTAGAAAAATGAATTTCTCCAGGTAAGATTAGCAACCAATATGTCAAAAAGCCTAAGGCGACAAAGTTCAAAAATAAATTGAGTCGTCCTACTTTGAGTTGAAAACCTCGTTTTTTATAGGTTAGCAAACCCCATAAGGACAACAGGGTAATTAAAACAAAAAATACAACATATTCTAGTTTAAAAGCTTCTATAAAACTGGCCATTTTATCTAGCTTATTGCCAAGGAAAATTGCCGCTAATATATTGCTCAATATCACAACAAACAAATATATACTTTGAATGCGTTGAATCATATTTGTATTTATTTGCTTGCAAAAATAGAGGATTATTTTTGAAAAATTATAGGGAAAACAAAATAAAGTTGTATAATTGCATAGCATAGTTGCATGTATCTCATACACAACTTATCATATTTATTCAACAAAAACTTTCTTCCTGAATTAAATTGAACAATTTTACAATTGCTAACAACAAACCTATTTTATATACATGTTTGAAATCACAGATTTAAAGTCAAAAAAACTGACTGAATTACAAGACATTTCTAAAGAATTATCAATTCCAAAATTTAGAGGTCTCAAGAAATTAGACTTGGTTTACAAGATATTAGATTTCCAAGCGACAAATCCTAAAGATGTCAAAGCTTATTTGGATAATCAAAAAAATGGTACATCTTCTGATCATAAATCAAATAATAAGTCAGCGTCAAAAGGAAAAGCAGGTCAATCGTCAACATCCAGAACGCAAAATTCCAGATCAAAATCGTCAAACCCTGACGGTAAATCTAAATCTAGTGGCTCTCAGTCTAAACAAGATCAACGTAAAAACACAAGATCTAAAACAAATCAAAGTAACTCCTCAAAAGGTATGCAAAACAACCAGAAGCAAAAGTCCAGTCAAGAGACCAAGCAGCATCAATCAAAGCATAATACTTCAGATAAAGGACGAAGCGATAGCCGATCAGGTCATTCTAAATCGAATTCTTCGAAAGATCAAAGTTCTGATAAGTCGTCTTCAAAATCATCAAATAACAACAAAAATCAGCAATCTGATGATTCGCAGAGCACAAATAAATACAGGCATCCCAACTATGAATTTGATGCCTTAATCTTATCTGAAGGGGTTTTGGATATCATGCAAGATGGTTACGGATTTTTGAGGTCTTCAGACTACAATTATTTGTCTTCTCCAGACGACATTTATTTGTCACAATCTCAGATTAAACTTTTTGGTTTAAAAACAGGCGACACAGTACTCGGAGAAGTTAGACCACCAAAAGAAGGTGAGAAGTATTTTCCATTGATCAAGATCAAAAAAATTAATGGTATAGATCCTAAGGTGGTTAGAGATCGTGTGTCTTTTGAACATCTTACACCCTTGTTTCCACAGGAAAAACTAAACATTGCTGATAAAGATTCGACGATTTCAACTCGCATCATAGATATGTTTTCACCTATAGGCAAAGGTCAAAGAGGTATGATAGTCTCTCAACCTAAAACAGGTAAAACCATGTTGCTCAAAGATGTGGCTAACGCTATTGCTGCCAATCATCCTGAAGTCTATCAAATTGTATTACTCATTGACGAACGCCCAGAAGAGGTCACCGACATGCAAAGAAATGTGAGAGGTGAAGTTGTAGCTTCGACTTTTGATAAAGAAGCACACGAACACGTCAGAGTAGCCAATATTGTGATTGAAAAAGCTAAAAGATTAGTTGAATGTGGTCATGATGTTGTGATACTTTTAGACTCTATTACACGTCTGGCCAGAGCTTATAATACAGTACAGCCCGCAAGCGGAAAAGTTTTAAGTGGTGGTGTAGATGCTAATGCACTCCACAAACCAAAACGCTTCTTTGGGGCAGCGAGAAATATAGAAGGTGGCGGTTCATTATCCATAATCGCAACAGCTTTAATAGATACCGGTTCAAAAATGGATGAAGTGATTTTTGAGGAGTTCAAAGGAACAGGAAATATGGAACTGCAGTTGGATCGTAAAATTGCCAATCGCAGAATATTCCCAGCTATTGACCTTAACGCTTCTAGTACGAGACGTGATGATATTTTACTTCATGAAAATACGTTACAAAAAATGTGGGTATTGAGAAAATATCTCAGTGATATGAACCCCGTCGAAGCGATGGAGTTTATTAATGAACGTGTCAAACAAACTAAAAGTAATGAAGAGTTTTTAGTTTCTATGAATGGTTAATTGATACAAATCTATTGACTTAAAAACACAAGCCCATACATCAAGTTTGTATGGGTTTTTTTAGTCTTTATAGGAATCATATTTACATGTAAAAAACTAATTTCATATCAAATTTCACATCTTGAGGTCTTAACCCTGAAAAACCTGGACTTATGAAGTTGATTTGCTCAATTTTAGACTTCAAATAGGAAGAGATGACTTGATGTCTTTCGAATTTCATTTGTAAATTTTGGATACTTGTATTCTGATCTAAGGTAAATCCAAATTCAATGGCATTGGTTCCTTCAGAGAAGATATCTTTGATTTTTTCTCTTTCAATACTGTTGAATAAAAAGGCGATTACTCTATCTTCAACACAGGTCATCTTGTCATCTTCTTCTTTTAAATATTTACAGAATCCTGTAGCAGGCAATCTATCTAAATTTTCAGTACTGTCATTGATTTTGACATAACTGCTGTTATAAATGGCTTTAATACCTTGTTTTTTTTGTACAATATTTAGCGGTAAAGTAAATTTGATCCTGTCGTAATCGCCTAGCACCTGAAGGTTCAAAAACTCCATTTTTGCCAATGCTCTGTCGATCTCTTTTTTGATTTTTGGGTGTATATCCTGATTTGTAGTAAAAATATCGCCGTCTTTTTTGATGATGATGTTGATAAAATACTTATTTCGGCCATTATTTAAATACTTTTTAATCTTGCCAAAACGCATATATTTCTGCAAATTATTTTTTAAGGCAATAGACATGCATTTTCTTAATCTTTCATCATCACCTTCAAAGGCTTCACATCCTTTTGTAATAAGCATCTCTTTAAACTTAGCTTGATTTCCGTCCTCGTTGAGAAAATTCATTTGAGCGTAGACTTGACTCTGCAAGAAAAAAAATAATAAAATTAAATTCAGCGTTCTAAGCATACTTACATTTATAAAAATCCAACATAATACCACAATTATGTATAAGAAGATGTAGGAGAAAATTAACCTTCAATATTGACTTCTTCACTTTCAAATTGTGCTTGATACAGTTTTGTGTAATAGCCATCTGGATTTTTTAGCAAATTATCATGCGTGCCTATTTCTATAATTTGACCTTGATCCATGACAATAATTTTATCTGCGTTTTTTACAGTGGCCAGACGATGAGCGATAATGATTGATGTTCTATCTTTTGTGATTTTATCAGTAGCATTCTGGATGAGTTGCTCGCTGTAACTGTCTATAGACGATGTCGCTTCATCAAGTATCAAAATGCTAGGTTTACAAACATACGCCCGTAAAAATGCAATGAGTTGGCGTTGACCTGAAGAGAGCATAGCTCCACGTTCTTTAACGTTATAATCATAACCATTTGGTAAAGACATGATAAAATCGTGAACACCTATAGATTTTGCCGCTTGAATTACGTCTTCTTTTGTAATGTTGTCGTCATGAAGCGTAATGTTATACAAAATGCTTTCAGCAAACAAAAAGACATCTTGAAGCACCACCGCAATAGATTGACGTAGGGATTTGAGTTCATAGTCTTTAATGTTTCGGTCATCTATTAAAATTTGACCGCTATTGATATCATAAAAACGGGTTAGCAGATTGATGACCGTGCTTTTGCCTGCTCCAGTAGCGCCAACTATGGCAATGGTTTCGCCGGGTTGAACTTGTAAAGAAATCCCCTTTAAGACTTCTTCGTCCTTGACATAACTAAACCTTACATGATCAAAAGTGATCTTACCTTTGAGATTTTGAGCTTGTATTGTCCCAGAATTATCAATATAAGCTTCGGTATCTAAGATCCCAAATACACGATTGGCTGCTACCATTCCCATTTGAAGAGAATTGAATTTATCTGCGATTTGTCTCAACGGAGCAAACAACATTCTGACATATTCGATAAAGGCAACGATGATACCCAAACTTAGCGTGTCAGATTCTACAACACGTAATCCTCCAAACCAAACCAACAAGCCAATAGTGACTGAAATAGACATTTCTGCAATTGGAAAAAAGATTGAGTTGTAAAGTACAGTTTTGTTCCAAGCAATTTTATGTTTATCATTAATGTCTTTAAACTTCTCATATTCTTTGCGTTCTCGATTAAAAATATGAACGATTTTCATTCCAGTGAGTCGTTCTTGGACAAATGAATTTAAATTAGAGACTTGCGTTCTGACTTCTTCGAATGCAATTTTCATTTTGCGCTGGAAAATACGCGTTGCTACAAATACAAAAGGTAAAACCGTAAGGATAAGAAGTGTGAGCTGCCAGCTTTTGTAAAACATAAATAACAAGACCGCTAGCATTTTAAGTAAATCACTCAAAATCATAAATAAGCCTTGGCTAAAGATACTGGCTATAGTTTCAATATCACTTACAGCACGTGTGACTAATCGACCCACAGCTGAAGTATCGAAATATTGCTTTTTGAAATTGATCATATGTTCAAAAAGCTTGACGCGAATATCTCTGATGACTTCTTGCCCCAACCAATTAGCAAAATAAATGAATGATAACTGGAATACCACTTCACCCATTAAAACTATAAGCATCCAAATGATGAGTTCTATGAGCAATGTTTTATTGCCTTCCGGTAGGGCGTTATCCACAATTAGACCCAAGAAGTGAGGTCTCAACATGCTTAATCCGGCTAGAGCAATGGCCGAAAATAAAACAAAATAAAAGGTTTTTTTATAAGGATTGGTAAACGCCAAAACCCGCCTAAATAAACCAATATCAAATGCTTTGCCTGTTTTAGTCTTGCTCATATATTGATTTTAATGGATAAGGATATTTGATATCTGTAAGATACAACCCATGGGCTGGGACCGATTTGCCGGCCTTTCGGCGATCTTGAGATTTAATAATATTTATAAAATCTTCATAATGGGTTTTACCTAAGCCAACATCTATTAAAGTCCCTGTGATGGCTCTAACCATATTGCGCAAAAAACGATTGGCTGAAATGTTAAATACGACAAGGTCGTCTTTAAGATTTTTAACTTCAGCTTCTATAACGTCACATTCAAAAGTATTCACAGCAGTTTTAACTTTACAGAAACTTTTGAAATTAGAAAAATCCAATAAGCGATGAGCGCATTTATGCATAAGTTTAACATCTAACGCATTTTTGATATAGTAAGCCGAAGTGATCTCAAAAGGATTTTTTTGAGTTGCGATACGATATTGATAGCTGCGAGAGACTGCATCAAATCTGGCGTGGTGATTGGCGTTAACCCTGTAAATATTCTGAACGGCAATATCGGCAGGGAGTACGGTGTTGAGCTTGTAGATTAAATTTTCAGTATGTTCTAAAGCAGTTTCAGTATCAAAATGTGCGATAAAGTACTTAGCGTGTACACCTGTATCAGTTCGTCCAGCACCCATTACCTCTAAGTTTTCTTGCAAAACGGTTGATAAAGCTTCATCTATTGTGGTTTGTACACTTTTTTGGTCCGGTTGTTTTTGCCAACCTACGTAATTTTGACCTAAATACGAACATTCTAAAAAATATCGCTTCAACATAAGCGCAAAAATAAAACCTATACCTGCCTAAAAAAAACAAAACCTTGTCTTTTATCTTAAAATAAGGAAGCTTTTACATAAATTATTACTTCAAAGTCTTCTTTTAACGTCTCCGTCTTGGATTGCTGCGAAAGCTAGGACTGTACGTTTCGTGTTTCAGCTTAAAGTTTGAAGTTAAAAATTCAATAGTTGGTTTGACGTTTTTTTGTTTTTTTAAATCTAAAATGGCAATTCTTTTGGTATGTCTTGCATTCAAGAGATTAACTTCAAAACAATTAAAATCTGATGCGAGGTCAGGTTTTGAAACATAAAACCAAGTTAGCTTCTGTGATTTTTTAAATTTTAAAATGGCAATTTTCGGGAATTCAGAAATATAAATGTGTTTTTTGAACAATATCAATCCCATAACAAAAGATGCTCGATATAATTTAGAATTGATTTTAGTAAAACCACGTTTAGTAAATGCGAAAGCCATCAGGAAACCATAACACAAAACAAATACAATAACTAATATGTAGCCTTTAAAGTTTAGGTCAAATTCCAATAGGTTGCTAATCGCGTAAAGAAACGGAAATCCAATTACGAACAGAATTATGATTTTTTGATAAATTGTGAAGCGATCTTCTAAAATAATTTTGGGTATAAATACATTTAAGTTTATTACTTCCTTAAGTAGACTTGAGCATAATAAGTCCAACAACAAATTCCTGTGCTCACAGAAATATTTACGGAGTGTTTAGTCCCAAATTGTGGGATTTCGATAACTGCATCACTTTCATCAATGACGGTTTGTTGAACACCTTTGACTTCATTGCCAAACACCATAGCATAAGTTTTATTAGGATGAAAATTAAAGTCTTGAAGCATACAGCTCTCATCGGCTTGTTCGATGCTGAGTATTTTGATGCCATGTTGTTGTAGTTTATTTACGACATTCAAGGTCTGTTCAGCATATTCCCAGGCTACACTGTCTGTAGAGCCAAGCGCTGTTTTCTGAATATCGCGATGTGGTGGTTGCGCTGTGATGCCGCAAAGGTAAATTTTTTGAATTCGAAACGCATCAGCAGTTCTAAAGACAGAACCAATGTTGTTTAAACTTCGAATGTTGTCTAAAATTAAAATTAAATTGGACTTTTCAGCAGTTTTATACTCATCAACAGAAAGCCGATTGAGTTCTTCGTTTTTGAGTTTTCGCATCTGTTTTTTGATAAAAAAACAAAAGTAAGAATTTCATTTTGACTATCCTCAACCAAAAATTTTTGACATTTCTTAAAGGCACTCGTTATAAACGAGCACTAGCGACGGTTCATTTTGGCTTTGTTAATAGGTTTATTTCGGCTCCGCTCAATATTCAAAGTCATACCAAGAACTAATTATCACATTAGCACATTCTCAAATTATCACATTAGCACATTCTCAAATTATCACATTTACACTTTCAAACATCAGTCTTAATAGTTAAATTCGCCAAAACACCTAAATCATTAATTTTGGCCAAGAAAAAATCATCGATTACACCCTTGATGAAGCAATACAATGCCATCAAACAAAAGCACCCTGACGCTTTGTTGTTGTTTCGCGTTGGTGATTTTTATGAAACTTTTGGAGAAGATGCGGTTAAAACCGCACAGATTCTCAATATTGTATTGACCAATCGGAATAATGGGAGTGAACGCACAGAATTGGCTGGATTTCCACATCATTCATTGAATACCTATTTGCCAAAATTGGTTAAAGCTGGTCAACGGGTTGCCATTTGCGATCAACTAGAAGACCCTAAAACGACGAAGAAAATCGTGAAACGCGGCGTAACAGAATTGGTCACTCCAGGAGTCGCTTTAAACGATGAGGTTTTAACTAGCAGGTCTAATAATTTTCTCTGTGCTATTCATTTTGCAAAAACCAATATTGGTATCGCTTTTCTGGACATTTCAACCGGGGAATTTTTAACTTCAGAAGGCTCAAAAGATTATATCGATAAATTATTACAGAATTTTTCACCTACTGAAGTTTTAGTATCAAAATCAAATAAGAATCAATTTAAATCAGACTTTGGCGAGGATTATAATTGTTTCTTTCAGGACAACTGGCTGTTTAAAATTGATTATGCTCAAGAGACTTTAAATTCACATTTTAAGACCAATTCGCTTAAAGGTTTTGGGATAGAACATCTTGAATCTGGCATCATAGCCAGTGGTGCAATTATGCATTACCTGTCAGAAACTCAGCATGACAAGTTGCAGCATATCAACAACATTTCGCGTATTAGCGAAGAAGCTTATGTGTGGATGGATCGCTTTACCATACGCAATCTTGAGTTATACCAAGGCAACTCTCAACAAGCTCTCACGCTAATTGATGTTATAGACAAAACCATCTCCGCAATGGGCAGCAGAATGCTCAAACGCTGGTTGTCTTTACCACTCAAACAACGCGAAAAAATTGAAGACCGTTTAGAAGCTGTTGACTATCTCAATAAAAATCAAAATTTACTCAAAGGTATTCAGCAACAGCTTAAACAAATCAGCGATTTAGAGCGCTTGATATCAAAAGTGGCAACGCAAAAGGTCAATCCCAGAGAATTGTTACAACTCAAAGACTCGCTCGAAGCTGTCATTCCAATTAAAACAGAATTGTCTCAAAAAGACAATGAAGCCTTAAAAGTTATTGCCGATAATTTGCACACATGCGAGTTGTTAAGAGAGAAAATACACAAAGCCATTCAACCTGAGACTCCGGTTTTACTCAGTAAAGGCAATGTCATTGCCAAAGGCTTTCACGAAGAACTAGACGAGCTTAGAGATCTGGCCTATTCGGGAAAAGATTTTCTTGACGAGATGCTTAAGCGAGAATCTGAAAGCACGGGAATTCCTAAACTAAAAATTGGCAGCAATAACGTTTTTGGGTATTATCTGGAAGTTAGACATACGCACAAAGATAAAGTGCCAGATCATTGGATTCGCAAGCAAACATTGGTCAATGCCGAACGCTACATCACCGAAGAATTGAAAACTTACGAAGCCAAAATTTTAAGTGCTGAAGAGAAAATTAATGTCCTGGAAGCAGAAATTTACGACAACCTCGTGGTTTGGTGTCGTGACTACATCAAACCTGTACAACAAAACGCTGTATTAATCGCAAAACTGGATGTGCTTTGTGGCTTTGCGCAGTTGGCACTTGAAGATCAATATCACAAGCCTGAGATTAATGACGATTTTAATTTAGATATCAAAGCAGGTCGACATCCTGTGATTGAAAAACAATTGCCAGAAGGCGAGGCTTATATTGCCAACGATGTGTTTCTCGACCGTGAAGAACAACAAATTATTATGATCACCGGGCCCAATATGAGTGGTAAATCGGCTTTGCTTCGCCAAACTGCAATTATTGTTTTACTCGCACAAATGGGCTGTTTTGTCCCAGCAGAATCAGCTGAGATAGGTTTAGTCGATAAAATCTTTACCCGTGTTGGCGCGAGTGATAATATCTCGATGGGCGAATCGACTTTTATGGTAGAAATGAACGAAACGGCGAGCATTCTCAACAATATTTCAGAGCGCAGTTTAGTTTTGCTCGACGAAATTGGTCGGGGCACAAGCACTTATGATGGGATTTCAATTGCTTGGGCAATAACGGAATACTTACATGAACATCCATCACAGGCCAAAACCCTATTTGCAACACATTATCACGAACTCAACGAAATGACTCACAAGTTTGAGCGGATTAAAAACTACAATGTCGCTGTCAAAGAATACAAGGATAAAATTTTATTTTTAAGAACATTAAAGCCCGGCGGTAGTGCACATAGTTTTGGAATACATGTGGCTAAAATGGCAGGTATGCCGCAACACGTCGTTAAAAAAGCTGAAACCATATTGAAAAAACTGGAAGAAGCGCATACTACCGAAGAGTCTGCTGAACATCTTAAAGCTGCTACCCAAGAATCACAACTCAGTTTTTTTCAGTTGGATGATCCCTTATTAGAAGATATTAAACAGGAAATCCTAAATCTGGAAATAGAGACCTTAACCCCTGTAGAAGCTTTAATGAAATTGAATGAAATTAAGCGGATGTTGATTGAGAAAAAATAAATATTTATTTTACTTTGACATTATAAGAAAAAGCTTAAATTTGCATCCGCAATTTTATTGCATAAACGCGAAAGTAGCTCAGGGGTAGAGCATCACCTTGCCAAGGTGAGGGTCGCGGGTTCAAATCCCGTCTTTCGCTCTTTTTATTTTAAGTTCTTTTTTAAAAATATTTCTGCTCGGATGGTGGAATTGGTAGACACGTTGGACTTAAAATCCAATGGCCGAATGTGGCCGTGCGGGTTCAAGTCCCGCTCCGAGTACAAGGTCTTTCTTAGAAAGACCTTTTTTTATTCCTAATATTTTTTTAACTTATCTCAAAAAAAGTTGATAACTCACGATTTTCTCAATCGATCTGTCGAAATACACTCAACTCCACAACGAATCATTTCACTGGTTCCGAGTCAAACTGAGCTTTTAGCAGATTTGGGTTTTGAAAAACAAATTCTTGGAATTACCAAATTTTGTGTTCATCCCAAACCTTTAAAATCTACAAAAACCTTTGTTGGTGGCACCAAGCAAGTGCATTTTGATAAAATTGAAGCTTTACAACCGGATATTATTTTTTGTAATAAAGAGGAAAATACCAAACCTATGGTAGATGAGCTTCAAAACATAGCTCCAGTTCATGTTTCGGATGTAAAAACTTTTGACGACAATATCAGATTAATCCGTGAATACGGTAAAATATTACAAGCTCAGCCACAGGCTCATCAGATGATTGCAGATTTAAAAGCCCAAAACATTTCTTTCCAAAGTTTTATTAAAGACAAACCCTTTAAAAAAGCAGCCTATTTTATTTGGCGTGACCCTTGGATGGCGGTTGGTGGAGATACTTTTATCAATCATATTTTGAAACGCAATCATTTTGAAAATGTCTATGCAAACAAAGACCGATACCCGACAATTGATATTTACGATTTACCCGATTTAGACATATTGTTATTATCATCAGAACCCTATCCGTTTAAAACCAAACATTTTTCTGAAATACCTGTAGACAATTCAAAAATAAAATTAGTCAATGGTGAATATTTCAGTTGGTATGGTTCTCGAATGCTTAAAGCCTTTGATTACTTTACAAGAGAATGCCATTAGGCTTGCGATCAATACTTAAAAACATTCTAAATTATTATCATTGAGTTGTTTAATAAGAACTTATAACATATTTTAGCAAAAATGTTGCACTACACTACATATTTGCATAATGAAAAAAAGCCATGGGTTACATTTGTACATGGTGCTGGCGGGAGTTCGACAATTTGGTTTAAACAGATTCGAGATTTTAAATTACACTTTAATGTCTTATTACTAGACCTTAGAGGTCACGGTAACTCAAAGCCTAAACTCAAAGACAGTTTTAAAAACGATTATACTTTTGATAGTATTTCGTATGATATCATTGAGGTTTTAGACTATTTAAAAATAAAAAAAACACATTTTATAGGAATTTCTCTGGGAACTATCATTATTAGAAATATTGCAGAAAACTATCCTGACCGCGTTGATAAAATGATTCTTGGAGGGGCGATGATGAAATTAAATGTGAGGTCACGTTTTTTAATGAAACTTGGTGTCGCTTTTAAATCTGTTATACCTTATATGTTATTGTATAAGCTTTTTGCTTTTATCATTATGCCACGAAAAAATCACAAAGATTCCCGTTTGTTATTTGTAATTGAAGCGAAAAAACTTTACCAAAAAGAATTTATTCGCTGGTTTAAATTAGCTTCAGAGATAAACCCACTTTTAAAATTCTTTAGAGAAAAAGAATCTCATATTCCTTCTCTTTATGTGATGGGAGAACAAGATCATCTGTTCTTGCCGGGCATTAAAAAAATTGCTCAACAACAAAAAAAAGCAAGACTGCAGATTATCGAAAATTGCGGACATGTCGTCAATGTCGAACAACCTATTTTCTTCAATAAACACAGTATTGCATTCTTGAAAGTGTAGTGCGTTTTTTTATCCCAATTATTTAGAAAATCACAGGATTAATACTCTTAAACTACAAGTCAATTCTTTTGATGGAATGGGCTAAATACAAAATATTATATCAATATTTTCAATAGAATAATCCTATATTTGAACTAAAAATACAAAATGGTTATAGGTGTTATTGGAGCTGGGACTATGGGAAGCGGAATTGCGCAAATTGCTTCGACCCAAGGTTGTCAAGTTGTTTTATTTGACAAAAACCCTAAGGTTTTACAGCAATCAAAAGAAAAACTAGAAAAAATTTTAAATCGTCTGATTGAAAAATCAAGACTAACGGAAGAAGAAAAACTTGATATTATAAATCGGATTACTTATTCAAAAGATTTAAAAGACTTTAAAACTGCAGAATTTTGTATAGAAGCTATCATTGAAGACCTTGAGGTCAAGCAACAAGTATTTAAAGACTTGGAACAAATCATCTCTAAAGATGCTGTGATAGCGACCAACACCTCATCATTGTCTATTGCTTCAATAGCTTCCGCCTTAAAACATCCTGAGCGGTGTTTAGGGGTGCATTTTTTCAATCCAGCACCTTTGATGCCTTTGGTCGAAATTATTCCAGCGGTTCAAACTGATAAAATAGTCTTTGATCAGATTTTTGAAATGATAAAGTCTTGGGGGAAGACCCCTGTGAGGGCTAAAGATACACCAGGGTTTATCGTCAACCGTGTGGCACGCCCATTTTACGGAGAAGCTTTGAGAATTCTTGAAGAAGACATCGCCGATGTGGCGACAATAGATTGGGCAATGACAGCATTAGGGCATTTTAAAATGGGACCATTCCAGTTGATGGATTTTATTGGTCATGATGTCAATTACGCTGTTACCGAAACGGTGTTTAAGGCTTTCTACTACGACCCTAGATACAAGCCTTCATTCACTCAAAAGCGTCTTGCTGAAGCAGGTTATTTAGGACGAAAAACAGGAAAAGGGTTTTACGATTATAACAATGAGTCTATAAACCCAAAACCCACAGAAGATGAAAAATTAGGATATCATATTTTAAACAGAATCCTTGTGATGCTTATCAATGAGGCTGCTGATGCTTTATACCTCAATATTGCTTCAGCTGAAGATATCGAATTAGCGATGACCAAAGGCGTAAATTACCCTAAAGGTCTTCTGTCTTGGGCAAACGAGCGTGGTATCCATTGGTGTGTTCAGCGCATGGATGATTTATATCACCAATACCACGAAGACCGTTACCGATGTAGTCCAATGCTAAGGAAACTTCATACAGAAAACAAGCAGTTTAAGCTATAAAACTATTTTTGTCAATTGATTTTAACAGATACCCACACACATTTATACAGTCAAGCCTTTGATGATGATCGCCAAGAAGTCATACAAGAGGCTTTAAAAAGTAACATTAAGCGTTTTTTTATACCGGCCATAGATTCTGAAACGACAAACGCGATGTACGCTCTCGAAAAGGCATATCCTGAAAACATATTTTTGATGATGGGTTTACACCCAACTTCGGTCCAGCCTAAGACTTATCTGAAAGAATTACAACATGTTGAAAATCAATTTAAAACCAGAGATTTTTATGCCGTAGGCGAAATTGGTATCGACTTGTATTGGGACAAAAGCACTTTAGGGACCCAACAGGAGGCTTTTCATCGTCAAATTGAATTGGCACAAGTCTATGAACTACCCATTGTGATTCATTGCCGTGAGGCTTTTGATGAAGTTTTTGAGGTATTAGAACAGCATAAAGGTGATGACTTACACGGTATTTTCCATTGCTTTACAGGAAATTATGAGCAAGCGATGCAAGCGATTTCATACAATATGCATCTCGGTATAGGTGGTGTAGTTACTTTTAAAAATGGTAAAATTGATCAATTTTTAAATCAAATTGACTTGAAGCATATTGTTTTAGAAACAGACTCACCGTATTTAACCCCAAAACCTTATCGCGGCAAGCGGAACCAAAGCGCATATTTAACGTATATTGCAGAAAAACTAGCAGAAATTTACAGTCAGTCTCTAGAGCAAATTGCTGAAATTACAACAGCAAATTCTAAACGGATTTTTGGCGTTTAAATTTAATAAAATGACAACATCAGGTTCAAAACTTTTATTGATTTACACGGGTGGAACCATAGGTATGATACGTGAAAAAGATCAAGGCAGTTTAAAAGCTTTTAACTTTGATGAGCTATTGTCTAAAATTCCGGAAATCAAACTTCTAGACCACAAAATTGACACCTTGAGTTTTGACCAACCAATAGATTCCTCAGATTTTGGATTAATACAATATCGTGAGTTGGCACAAATTATATACGATCATTACAGCAATTATGATGGCTTTGTGGTTTTACATGGCAGTGATACCATGTCTTATACGGCTTCTGTTCTTTCGTTTATGTTAGAAAATTTATCAAAACCCATCATTTTTACCGGATCTCAATTGCCAATTGGGGATTTACGCACCGATGCTAAAGAAAACCTCATCTCTAGCATTCAAATTGCCGGGTTAAAACAAAATGGAAGACCTGTCATCAAAGAAGTTGGCTTGTATTTTGAATACAAACTCTATAGAGCCAACAGAACTACAAAAGTCAATGCTGAGCATTTTGAAGCTTTTGACTCGCCCAATTATCCATCACTCATTCAATCTGGTGTAAATCTTAAAGTTAATTATTCGGCTGTCAAACGCGTCA
Source organism: Mesohalobacter halotolerans (assembly GCF_006120725.1). GTDB lineage: Bacteria > Bacteroidota > Bacteroidia > Flavobacteriales > Flavobacteriaceae > Psychroflexus > Psychroflexus halotolerans. The sequence continues at coordinate 529,205 of NZ_SWMU01000003.1, read as the reverse complement.
GAAAAATTAAAGAACTCGTATTACATAAAGACTTAGAAGATCAAATCTTACTGTTAAAGTTATTTCCGGGACTCAATCAAAAGGTGTTTGAGTCACTTATTAATATCCCCTGTATTAAAGGTATAGTTTTAGAAAGTTTTGGAAGTGGTAATTTTAAAACCGATGACTGGTTTGTAGAAGGTATTCGCAGAAAAATTAATCAATCTGTCCCGGTAGTTAACATCACACAATGTAGTGGTGGACAAGTTACAATGGGAAAATACTATACCAGTGAACGTTTACAGAAAATAGGAGTAATTTCTGGTAGTGATATGACTACGGAAGCAACAATCGCCAAGATGATGTTTATGCTGCCTAAACGTTTGAGTATGAAGGTTTTTAAAACCATTTTTGAAGCATCCCTACGTGGCGAAGTCAGCGAGAGCTAAAGGTTTTAAAATCCAAAACTGTTGTAGAAACCCTTAATTATGTTTTAATTTGCAAATCTATAGAGAGGTGGCCGAGTGGTCGAAGGCGCACGCCTGGAAAGCGTGTATTCCGTTATCGCGGAATCGAGGGTTCGAATCCCTTCCTCTCTGCAAAAGAAAATCCATCTCGAAGAATTTCGGGATGGGTTTTTTATTTTCAGAAGCGTTGAAAACCACAAGTTTTCATAAGCGAATGGAAATAAATAAACCTAGGCTGCGATAGCAGACTGGATTTTCATGCTTGCTCCAGATTACCCGAAATGGGATCATAGCAATAATCCCTTCCTTTTTGCAAAAGAAAATTCACTAGACTGGTGCTCTTCTATGACAAGGGTCTTAAACCAAACCGTCCCGATGCGATTCGGAATAGTTTATCCTACTCATCGAGGTAAAATAAACTTTCTGAAATTAATTTTGGTTTAGTTTCAACTTTATTTTAAAAATCTATTGGCAAAATCTGGCCGTATATTTCGTATTTTTGTAATATGAAATATGTAGAAACATTCTTTCAAACCCTATGGGATCTCACATTAGAAATGTCGCCTTATTTATTATTAGGGTTTTTAATTGCAGGTTTACTCAATGGTGTTTTTTCAAAGGATTGGCTGCAACGTCAACTGGGAAAACCGGGATGGAAGTCTTCTATAAAATCTGCTTTATTTGGTGTGCCTTTACCATTGTGTTCCTGCGGAGTCATACCAACAGGCGTTTCACTTTATAAAAAAGGCGCTTCAAAAGGGGCGACAACATCATTTTTAATTTCCACACCACAAACTGGAATTGATAGTATTCTTGTTACTTACGCCTTAATGGGTTGGGCTTACGCCATTGTTAGACCAATAATAGCTTTTATTACAGGAATTTTCGGTGGCTTTTTTGTCGATAATTTTGACAAAGTCAATGACGATATTAAAGACGCAGAGTCTTGTAACGATTGTGCCGTAGAGCCTTCAAAACAACATTGGTTTAACCGCATTTTTAAATACGCCTTTGTCACCTTTTTACAAGACATTTCGCGTTGGCTTATTATCGGTCTGGTTTTAGCCAGTATTATCAGTATGTTGGTCCCAGAACAATTCTTTGAGCAAGGAATTCTATCCGAACCTATTTTAGCAATGCTCATTGTTTTAGTGGCTAGTATACCACTTTATGTGTGTGCAACAGCCAGCGTTCCCATTGCTGCTGTATTATTGATGAAAGGGATTTCACCAGGTGCTGCGATTGTTTTTTTAATGGCAGGACCTGCAACCAATATTGCCACTTTTACAGTCATTTGGAATGCCATTGGCAAACGAATGACTCTAATTTATCTGTCGAGCATTATTGGCGGAGCAATGTTCTTTGGTTTAATTATCGATTATGTTTTGCCAGAAGCCTGGCTTCAGTACTTCAGTGTTACAGAAGTTGTAAGTCAACATCATCATTTGTTACCGCACTGGTTAAGCTTTGCTTCAGCGCTGATTTTGACTTTACTTATTTTAAATGTAGAACTTAGAAAACTCATCCCCAAAAAATCAATACCTATGGAAAATCAAAATAATTCACATAAAACCTATAATGTTAAAGGCATGACCTGTAACCATTGTGTGGCCAATGTCAATAAGCACCTTTCAGAAGCTGACCAAGTTAAAACCGTCGATGTTGATTTGGCTTCAGGACATGTAAAAATTCAAGGTGAAATTTCTGAGGACAAAGTCAAAGCCATTGTGGAAGATATTGGCTACGAATATGCAGGGAAAGTTTAGATGGCTACAAATATCTATCATAATGTGCTTACCCCGCTTGCAGCGCGGTCGGGCTATCCACTATATTTTTTTGGGCTTGCCAAGTCTCAGTAAGCTTTTAGAGATTACCGCTTTTGGCGGCACTCTCAAAAAGCAACTTCGCTAAATCAACCCCAAAAAAAGATGCCGTTCCTATCCCTAAGCTAAACTGAAACCTCCTGGGTTTTTGGTCACTGAGTGGAGTCGAAGTGACCAAAAATCTGTAAGGTGTAAAATAGGCGATAGCTTTTAAGCTTTCAACGCCGCAAAACGCATATACAAATGCGTAAGCGTTTCAATACCTTTGAGAAAACTATATTGTAGCTCATTTTCGATAAAAATACTTATTAAAATCTGCTCAATATGAGCTTAATACCATATATTTGTGAGCTTAAAATAATGAAATGTTAAATCAAAGACATCAACAAATTATTGATTACATTAAAAATAATGCAGGAAGTTCTTCTAAAGAAATTTTTGACAACTTAGCTATTTCTGTGAGTTACGCAACTTTGAAACGAAGTCTAAAAAAATTAATATCTAAGGAATACATAGTTTCACAAGGTCAAGGTAAAGCAACAAAGTATTTTCTCTCACCCTCATATGAACTTATTCAACCTATTGATATTGATAAATATTACGAAAATGAAATTGATGAAAGACAAATTAAATCAACCTTTAACTTTGCGTTAGTTAATCAAATCTTGAATAAAAACAGCATATTTACTGAAAATGAATTAAACAAGCTCAAAATTTTGCAAAAGGAATATGAAGATAACATCAAAGACTTAAATCCAGCCACTTACCAAAAAGAATTGCAAAGACTTGCTATTGATTTGAGTTGGAAATCTTCTCAAATTGAGGGTAACACTTACTCGTTATTAGAAACAGAACGACTTTTAAAGGAAAAACATACGGCATCAGGAAAAACAAAAGAAGAAGCTGTAATGCTTCTCAACCATAAAGAAGCACTCGATTTTATTATTGAAAACAAGGACTATTTAATTCCATTAACGGTATCAAAAATAGAAAACATTCATAGGCTTTTAACTAAAGAACTTGGTGTTGAAAAGAATTTAAGAAAGAGACGCGTAGGTATTTCAGGAACCAATTATAGACCACTCGACAACGAGTTTCAGATTTTAGAAGCCCTTGAAGGTGCGTGTAAAATAATTAACAACAAAGCTTGTATTTTTGAAAAGGCTTTACTAGCACTTATTCTCATTTCATATATTCAGCCATTTATGGACGGCAACAAACGAACCTCAAGAATTGTTAGCAATGCCATTTTATTAAACTACAATCATTGTCCTATATCATTTAGAACGGTCGAATCAATAGCTTATAAAAAAGCAATGTTATTATTTTATGAACAAAATAATATTTCTAATTTCAAGAATATTTTTATTGAACAATTTGAATTTGCAGTTAAAACTTACTTTTAAAAAACAAAACTGGACTTAAGCTTTCAAGGCCGTAAAATGTTTATAAAAATGCGGAATTGTTTCAATGCCTTTGAGGAAATTCCAAACCCCAAAATGTTCATTCGGTGAATGAATCGCATCGGTATCCAAACCAAAGCCCATTAAGATGGTTTTAGAGTTAAAGGCATTTTCAAACAACGACACAATTGGAATACTGCCACCACTTCTAAGCGGTATTGCAGATTTGCCGAACGTATCCTGAAACGCCTTGTCGGCAGCTTGGTATTCTATACTGTCGATAGGGGTGACATAGCCTTGACCACCATGATGAGGTTTGACTTCTACCTTGACGCTCTCAGGTGCAATCGATTCAAAATGGGTTTTAAATAGTTCAGTGATTCCTTTCCAGTCTTGATTTGGGACCAAACGCATAGATATTTTAGCAAAAGCTTTACTTGGGATCACGGTTTTAGCGCCTTCGCCAATGTAACCGCCCCAAATGCCATTCACATCCAGTGTAGGTCTTATGGAATTGCGTTCATTGGTGGTATAGCCTTTTTCACCGTGAACATCACCGATACCAATTGATTGTTTATATTGTTCCAAATTGAAAGGCGCTTCAGCCATTTTATCCCGTTCTTCTTTACTTAATTCCTCAACTTTATCATAAAATCCTGGTATAGTTATACGGTTATTTTCATCTTGAAGAGACGCTATCATCTGCGTTAAAATATTAATAGGATTGGCTACAGCACCACCATATAAACCTGAATGCAAGTCTCGATTTGGCCCGGTGACTTCAACTTCTACATAACTCAGACCACGTAATCCGGTAGTGATTGAAGGATGCTCTTTGCTGATCATCCCGGTGTCTGAAATTAAAATCACATCGTTAGCTAACATCGCATTGTGTTCATTGATAAAATCTTCAAGGTGTTCACTGCCAACTTCTTCTTCGCCTTCGATCATAAATTTGACGTTGCAGGGTAAATCATTTTCAGCCATCATGAACTCAAAAGCTTTGACGTGCATATACATCTGTCCTTTGTCATCGCAAGCGCCACGGGCAAAAATAGCACCATCAGGATGAATATCAGTTTTTTTTATCACTGGCTTAAATGGTGGTGAATCCCATAAACCTAAAGGATCTGGTGGCTGCACATCATAATGGCCATAAACCAATACAGTTGGTAAACTGGCGTCGATTATTTTTTCTCCAAAAACCACAGCATGACCTTTGGTAGGATAGATTTTTACCCTATCACAACCTGCAGACTCAAGTTGATCGGCCACCATTTGCGCAGCATCTTTCATCGATGCTTTGTAGGAAGAATCTGCACTTATGGAAGGAATTTTCAGTAAGTTTATGAGTTCGTTAATGAATCGGTCTTGATGTTTTTCGACGTATGCTCTAGAGTTCATAGTTGTAGTTTAATTTAAGACTTTAAAATTAATGAATTTTAGTAAGGTATTGGCCAGAGTGTTCGTGATAATTGTCAGTTCAATTAAGCTTGTCGAAAGACAATTATTTTTGAATTCTTCCGCTGGACTAAACTCTCCAAAAACGCACTCGAACTCACAGTTTTTGTGATGCCTGTCAGCTCGAGCCCGTCTGCCTGGTCGGCAGGTGGTCACGACATTTTCGTCGGGATTGTATCGAGAGCTATCTAGACGTCAAGCTTTTCCAAACCACTTTTATGTAAAGTTACTCCTTGCGTGAGGGATAGCAGTGGAAAGCCCGCATACTGACCGTTAGCGTCAGTAGAGGACTTGTAACGGATAGCCCGACTCCCACTTTATTGCGGGAGGCACGCCCAAATTATTTTATTCTAAAATTTTAACTTCTAAACCGTAAACCTGCTCAAAACGGGATTTGACTTTGTTAAAATCGTTTTGCCGAATGCTGATAATAAATTTGCAATGGATTTTTAGGTCTTGTTCTATGATGTTGAGGTTTAAATCCTTGACTAGACGCATCACCTCGTTCATCAGTTTGTATTCACAGGTGATTTGTATCTGTTTGTCAATGGTATGGGTGTGGATTTTGGTCTGTTCTAAAGCCATTTTGGCGGTGGTTTTATAGGCTGAAATCAGACCACCGACGCCAAGTTTGGTGCCACCAAAATAGCGCACCACGACCACGAGACAATTGGTTACTTCAAAAGATTGGAGTTGTCCGTAAATGGGCACACCGGCAGAGTTATTGGGCTCGCCGTCGTCATTGGCTTTGTAATTGTCGTAGGTTTTACCGAGTTGCCAGGCGTAACAGAAATGACGGGCTTTATGATGTTGACTTTTAAGTTGTTCTAAAGCTTGTTCAATATCAGTTTCACCTTGAACGGGAAAGGCATAACCATAAAATTTGCTGCCTTTGTCTTTAAATACAACTTCTTTTGAGGGGGTTGTAAGGCTTTTGTATTCGTCTTTTTTAAGCAAATTAGTTTAAATTGTAGTTAGCCAAAGCTACTAAAATTATACTCAAAAGGGCTAAACCAATGCCGATTTTGTTTTTGCGCAAGAGGTGTTCTTTAAAGAGCAAAATGCCTACAATAGTTGATAATACGACGATAGAGACATTGTTGATCACAAAGACAATGGAGCTGTCCAAGTTAGGATTACGCAGTGCTTGAATGATAAAATAAATAGAAAAATAGTTGGGCACGCCAAGCGCAATGCCACCGATGATGTCTTTTACCCTAAAAAAGGTTTTGTGCTTGACAAATCTAACGCCAAAAACCAAACTTCCCGTCAGTGCTGCAAACAAAAAAATTGAAGCTGAAAATACAGGTGTTTCAATGGAAGGCACAAAATCGTTTTGCAACACTTTGATGCTGGATTCTATGATACCGCTACCGATAAAGACGGCAAAGGGCAGAAGTAGAGCAGATTTATTGACTTTTAGACCGTCTTTGGTTTTTGCAGACACCAAATACACTGAAACAAGGGCAAGGATGATGCCTAAAACTTTGAGTATAGACAAGCTCTCGCCATAGTAGAAAATTACAAAAATCACAGGAATACTCAAACTCATTTTACTGGCAACTGACACGACTGAAATCCCATGTTTTTGCGTAGTCATGACCATGAGGTAAAAGATCAAAATAAATAATACACCTAGACTCGCCGCAGGCCAAAACCATTCAAATTGTTGAATTTCAGTGAGTTTTATGGACGTGCTTTGAATACTAAAGCCGAGAATAAAAGCCGTAAAATAATTGACAATTAGCGCATTTAACGTATTGATGTTAAATCTTGAAAAAGATTTAAACGCCACATATATAAGCGTTGATGAAATGACGCTAAAGATGAGTTCTATCACAGATGTAAATGTTTTTGTTGAAACAATTGCGTGACATCATCGGTTTTGGGGTTGAGATGCCAAGTCTGCAAATCTAAACATTTTGCCGACTCAATATGCTCTTGGGTATCGTCTATAAATAAAGTTTCTTTAGCTTTTAAATTGTGTTGATTAAGAATGAATTCAAACACAGAAGCGTCAGGTTTTCTGAGGTGAATTTTGTGAGAAAGGTAAAAGCCTTCAAAACAGGATTTAAAGTCTTCATATTGTGAAATATTCGCTTTAACCCATTGAATATGTAGTGCGTTGGTGTTGCTCAATAGAAATAAACGGTATTGATTCTTTGCTTTTAGGTTTTGAAGAAAATCAAGTCGATGTCGAGGGAAATTTTTGAGAATGCTGTTCCAGGCATTAGTAAACGTATTTTTGTCTAGTGATTGAAATTTTTCGGTGTAAAATTGAATAAATGCTTCGGTTGAGATTAATCCTCTTTCGTATTTTTTATTGACAGCAATGGTTTCGTGGTCAAATTCAGAAATGCCAAAATTTTGAAGATGTTGTTCTGTTGCAGATTTGTCAAGATTAAGAAAGACATCGCCAAAATCGAATATGATATTTTTTATGGGTTTCAAGTTCAAAGTTTCAAGTTGAGAAGTTTGAAGCTATTGTTGTTATGGGTTTTGGTTTCTCGCAAAGGCGCTAAGACACAAAGTTAAAATGTTTTAAGTTTTAGATGCTATCGTTTTTATATGTCATTCTGAAAAATCCGACTTTGGAGCATTTGTTCAGAATCTTTGGGTTGCTTTTGATTCTATTGACCATTTCAGCTCCGCTCAATGCGAGTCTATTTTTACTATTGTAATACTCTAACTTTAAACTTTTAACTGTAATTTAATCATTCAACTTCAACACCGCCATAAAGGCTTCCTGTGGAATTTCTACATTACCAACGGCGCGCATGCGTTTTTTACCCTTTTTTTGCTTTTCTAATAATTTTCTTTTCCTAGAGATATCACCACCGTAACATTTTGCAGTAACATCTTTTCTTAAGGCTTTGACGGTTTCTCTAGCTATAATTTTACTACCAATAGCGGCTTGAATTGGAATATCAAATTGTTGTCTTGGAATGAGTTCTTTGAGTTTTATACACATTCGCTTCCCAATATCATAAGCATTATCAAAATGAATTAAAGCTGATAAAGCGTCAACCGTATTGCCGTTGAGCAGTACATCGACCTTGACCAATTTTGAAGTACGCAAACCAATAGGGGAATAATCAAAAGAAGCATAACCTTTAGACACGGTTTTTAAACGATCATAAAAATCGAAGACAATTTCGGCCAGAGGCATATCAAATGTCAATTCTACACGTTCTGTGGTCAGATAAGTTTGATTGGTGATTTCGCCGCGCTTTTCAATACAAAGCGACATGACCGGTCCAACAAAATCGGCTTTGGTGATGATGCTAGCTTTGATGTATGGCTCTTCAACATGGTCTATTGTTGATGGGTCAGGTAAATCCGACGGATTACTTACAATTATGGGTTCATCAGGCTCTTTGGTCGAGTAGGCGTGGTAAGATACGTTGGGTACTGTGGTGATTACTGTCATATCAAATTCGCGCTCTAAGCGTTCCTGAATAATTTCAAGATGCAACATGCCGAGAAATCCACATCTAAACCCAAAACCTAAAGCTGCAGAACTCTCTGGGGTAAAAATTAATGAGGCGTCGTTGAGTTGTAATTTTTCCATACAGGCTCTTAGCTCTTCGTAGTCTTCGGTATCTACGGGATAAATCCCAGCAAAAACCATGGGCTTGACGTCTTCAAATCCTGAAACGGCTTTTTGGGTTGGATTTTCAGCATCGGTGATGGTATCGCCAACTTTAACTTCTCTGGCGTCTTTGATGCCTGTGATGAGGTAGCCTACATCGCCGGCTTTAATTTCTTGTTTAGGAAACTGAACCAGTTTTAAGGTGCCAATTTCATCGGCGCTATAAGCTTTGTTGGTAGCGACAAATTTAATTTGTTGATTTTTTTTGATGCTGCCGTCAAAGACTCTAAAATAAGTTTCAACACCACGAAAGGGATTGTAAACAGAATCAAATACCAAAGCTCTAAGCGGGGCATTTTCATCGCCTTTTGGGGCGGGAACTCTAGTGATTATAGCTTTAAGGATGTCTTCAATACCGATACCGTTTTTGGCACTGGCAGGAATGATTTCATCTCTATCACATCCAATCAAATCGACAATATCGTCGGTGACTTCTTCGGGATTTGCAGAAGGTAAATCAATTTTGTTGAGTACGGGAATAATTTCCAAATCGTTTTCTAAAGCCAGGTACAGATTAGAAATGGTCTGCGCTTGAATACTTTGAGCCGCATCTACAACGAGTAAAGCACCTTCACAAGCGGCAATAGATCGCGAAACCTCATAAGAAAAATCGACGTGACCAGGTGTGTCAATCAAATTTAGTACGTATTCTTGCCCTTCGTAAGTATAAACCATTTGAATGGCATGACTTTTTATGGTAATGCCACGTTCTCGTTCTAAGTCCATATTGTCTAGCAATTGTTCTTGCTTTTCGCGGGCTGTAACAGAATTTGTAGAGTCTAAAAGCCTATCTGCCAAAGTGCTTTTACCATGGTCAATATGGGCGATGATACAGAAATTTCGAATGTGCTTCATAGTCTATTGCAATTGGCTGCAAATATAAGAGAAATGCCTAGGCTTTGGCTGCTTAGGTGTAGATTTTTAAAATTACTGTAAGTTTGTATAAACATAAATTACCTAATGTAAAATTGAAGCCATATGAACAAAACAGCCTCAACCCAATCGTTTGATGTTAAAGCGTTTTTTAAAAAACAGTGGTCTAATATTTTATTTTTTATTGTGGTTTTATTGTTTATCATTCCAGACAGTAGAATGGTCATACAGTCAGAACTTGCTTCTTTATTTAGTGGTACACCAACTTTAATTAAAAATGAGAGTAGAGAAAAACTTTCAAATTATAATTTGGTTTTAAAAGCCTTAGACGGTCAGCAGGTGAATTTAAACCAATCACAAAACAAGCCTGTATTAATCAACTTTTGGGCGACCTGGTGCGCGCCGTGTTTAGCGGAGATGCCTGATTTGGATGAACTCTACAAGACTTTTCAGGGTGAAGTTGATTTTTACTTTATCTCTCAAGAATCTCCTGAAGTTTTAAAGAAATTTATGGCCTCAAAACAATATGAATTACCTGTATATATTCAAAAATCTAAGTTACCCGCACCGTTAACCAATAAGGCAATCCCTAGTACTTTCCTTATTCATCCCAATGGAGAAATTTTGGCTAAAGCCACTGGTGCTGCAAAATGGAATGATAAAGAGATTCATCAAATCATAAAAAACATGTAAACACGTTGGTTTATTGAGAAGCTATAAAATCTTCGATATGTTTGTCAAATTCGATATTTGATAATATGATTTCACTTTTTTTAACAATGCAATCTTTATTGAGAAAAATGACTTTGTTGAGATAATTGCGATAAAAAGCGGCGTGATTTTCTGCTACTATCATAAATTCATTTTCAGAATTGCAATTAAAATTTTTAACAGCATCTAACCACTTATCAGGATTTTTGTAGTCTATATTGATACCAATAAATTGGATATTGGGATATTTTGTTTTAAGCTCTTTGATTTTTTTGATTCTTAATTTATGATGGCTAGGCGACTGAACAGACCACGAATAGACTACGCTTAGGTTTTTTTTCATCACATCTTCTAATTCGTGATTTTTGAAATCTTTTGATTTGATTTTGACATGCTTTAAATCGGCATCAACAATAAGTGAACTTTGAAAATTAACTAAAGCTTTGAGTCTATTTTTATCAGCTTTGGAAAAGTCAAATTTTTCTATCAGTTTAGAGGTGTGTTTTAGATGTTCAGGGGTTTGAGCATAAATAATTTCTTCTTGAATAAAACGCTGCAAAAATTGTTTCCTCAAATTTTTATGTTCAACCAAACTATCGACAAGCTGAATTCTATGATCAAGATTATTGTAGGTGTTTAAGTCATAACAGTCTTTTGAAGGATGTATTTTTTGGCATAGCTCTATTGATAGATTTTTTAAATAATTATCTAAAAAACGATGATACCCAAAAAGGTTAGATGTATTTTTATATTTAAAATCAATATTATCTCTATAACTGTAAAAATTTTCACTTATATTCCTAGCCTTTTTATGGTTATATTTATTCATTAAGAACGCGTAACGTTCTCGCATGTCATAATATTCAAAATCTATACTCTTTTGTGCAATCTTTAAAAACTCTTCACTGAGTTGGTGTTTTTCTTTTAAGCTTTTCAGTTTATGTTCTCTAGAAGTTTTGATAGAGTCTGTTTTGAATTGAAAGTCTTCTGGGGATATCTTATAATAGGACAGGATAAGTTCTGAGTTTTTTTGATTAAGCAAATAGTTTTCAATCAAAAAATTATTTTCAATACCACTTGTGCCATCATAGACCAGAGACTCGTCAAACTGGAGTGTATTTACCCTTAGTTTTAGGCTATCATGTGGTTCTAGATAAACAATTTGAGGATCATAGCCGTGTTTAAAGGTTAATAATCCGGGCTCTTTGAGGTTAAATTCATAGGAAAAATGCCCATTCTTATCTATTGGGATACTATCAATGATGCTGTCTTGTTGTAATAAAATAACGTAATCGTCCTTGGGGTTCACTATTCCTCCGCCAAAGTAAGTGAGGTCATTACGATTGTTTGAGCAAGCTAAAAATAATAGACTAATCAAGCAGACTACAACATTTCTCATATTCCATATTTAAAACAAATATAGAATGATGAATTTTAGTCTGTTGTTAACTCATCGTTAAAAGCTTATATCTTTATGATTTACTTTACACAATAGTAGAATATTCATACTTTTGCAAAAATTTTTAGCTATGCTTTCAGTCTCTAACTTATCAGTTCAATTTGGCAAACGTGTGCTTTTTGATGAAGTTAATACCACATTCACAAGTGGTAATTGTTATGGCATCATTGGTGCTAATGGTGCCGGAAAATCAACATTTCTCAAAATCATATCGGGTCAAATGGAACCGACGTCAGGTCATGTCAGCCTAGAACCCGGAAAGCGCATGTCTGTTTTAGAGCAAGATCACAGTGCTTATGATGATTTTCCCGTTTTAGAGACGGTTTTAATGGGCAATCAGCCGCTTTACAAAATCAAAAAAGAAATGGATGATATTTATGCTAAGGAAGATTTTAGTGAAGCTGATGGCGAACGCGTCGGCGTCCTACAAGTTGATTTTGAAGAAATGGATGGTTGGAATGCAGAGAGTAATGCTGCTTCACTTCTATCTAATCTTGGCATCGAACCCGAATTACATTATAATCATATCAAAGATTTAGATGGTACTCAAAAAGTTAGAGTCTTGCTCGCCAAAGCTTTATTTGGAAATCCTGATGTGTTAATTATGGATGAGCCGACCAATGATTTAGATTATGAAACCATCAGTTGGCTGGAAAATTTTTTAGCCAATTACGATAACTGTGTCATAGTCGTTTCTCACGACAGGCATTTTTTGGATGAGGTGTGTACTCATATTTCTGACATTGATTTTGGGAAAATCACCCACTACAGCGGCAACTACACGTTTTGGTATGAGTCCTCTCAACTCGCAGCAAGACAACGCGCACAACAAAACAAAAAAGCAGAAGAAAAGAAAAAAGAATTACAACAATTTATTGAACGTTTTAGTGCCAATGTGGCTAAATCTAAACAAGCGACCTCACGTAAAAAAATGATTGAAAAATTAGATATCGAAAATATTAAACCCTCCAGCAGACGATATCCTGCCATTATTTTTGAACGTGAACGCGAGGCAGGGAATCAAATTTTGAACGTAAACAATCTTAGCGCAGAAATCGATGGCGAAACCCTGTTTAGTAAAATAAACATCAATCTGGCTAAAGGCGATAAAACCTTTATCTACTCCAGAGACTCCAGAGCTACGACGGCATTTTATGAAATTATAAATGGGAAACAAGCGCAAAAGTCAGGGGATTTTGAATGGGGAATTACAACCTCTCAAAGCTATTTGCCTAACGACAATTCTGAATTTTTTGACAACAAACTGACTCTAGTCGATTGGTTAAGGCAATGGGCTAAAACCGATGAAGAACGCGAAGAAGTCTATATCAGAGGATTTTTAGGCAAAATGTTGTTTAGAGGCGACGAAGCTTTGAAAACCGCTGACGTACTTTCCGGTGGTGAAAAAGTGAGATGTATGCTCAGTCGAATGATGATGATTCGGGCCAATGTTTTAATCATTGATGAACCTACAAATCACCTGGATCTTGAATCGATTACTGCGTTCAATAATGCTCTAACTAACTACAAAGGTAACGTCATTTTTACCACTCACGACCATCAATTTGCACAAACCGTCGCTAATCGTGTCATTGAGTTAACACCTAATGGCGTAATTGATAAATACGCCACCTTTGAAGAATACATGAGTGACCCAACCGTGAAAACTCAACGCGAAAAATTGATGGCAGAAACTGCTTGATTGACTTCTATTTATACTAAAACTTACCTAAATTCTATATTTTAACCATATTTTTTATAGATATAAGTTTTATTTGTATATTGTTCAAATACATACAGCAAATAAGTATGATCAACTTTCAAAAAACACTTGATTTTTTTTATGGTGTTTTTATATCAGAAAAAAGTAAAGTACGAGCTGAACGGTTTATTTTAAACTTAGCTCTGATCAGCTTTGTTATTCACCTCATTCTCATATTTCTCAATTATTTGGGAATCACCAATTTTTTATCTGACGCTGCATTACTCAAAAACCCAATATCAGCAATTTATACCCCATTTTCATTCATTTTGATCTATGAGGTGTACATGTTGATCTTTTATTTACCTAAATCTTTCACCAATTATGTAACCAAGCAGTACGAAATTATAACCCTGATCATTGTCAGACGACTGTTTAAAGACTTAGCGGCTTTAGAAATCTCATCAAATTGGTTTACCATTAAAGAAGATTTGGTTTTTACCTACGATTTGGTTGCTTCTTTGGTCTTGTTTTTTCTCATATTTTTATTTCAAAAATATGGACGTCAAAAGTATGAGATTGAAGAAGATATGACGGATAGAGTTCAGCGATTTATTACTAAAAAGAAAATTATTGCAGTCATATTGGTTCCATTATTTATTATCATGGCCACATATACGCTTGTAGATTGGGGAATGGATATCTCCCTTAAAAATGAAGAATTACCTTCCTTTGAAAGCATTAATAATCTATTTTTTGATCACTTTTTTACCGTCTTAATTTTAGTAGATGTGTTGCTGTTGCTCTTTTCTTTTTTCTATACCGATCAGTTTCATAAAATTATCAGAAATTCAGGCTTTATTATCTCGACGATTTTAATACGTATATCCTTTGGAGTAACTGGTCTCATCAATACGGCTTTAATTGTCTCGGCGGTTCTCTTTGGATTGTTGATCATTTTGATTCACAACCGTTACGAAAAAAATCTAAGTGCCGAGCAGTTGAAAGAGTGATTTGGTCAACTTCTTAACTAGTTAATGTTGGTCGATCATTTTTCGTTTATTATTTCCGTTTACTGCAAGCAAACAATTCACTTAATTTTTTGTGGCTTATAAAAAATCCCATAAAGCGATATTAGGTATTTTATGAGATTTAATTATTTTTGATTATCAAATTATTAAATTATCAAATTTTATGCAACGCTTAAGCTTAAAACAGCACAAAAAAGTGTATTGGATAATATTAATAATTTGTTATTCCATTATTTTGCTTGAAATCCTTAAAATCTATCACAAATGGAATGTTTCTGAGGTTCTATTCTATGCTTGTCACATGGTTTTGTTTGTCCTTTGGCTCATCATTTTAAGAGATATGATTCAAAATCGATTGTTCAACAAAGCTTTCTGGATACTTTCCATGTTTATATTACCACCAATCTGTTTGCCGAGTTACCTTTGGCTAAGAGAAAAGTTGCTGAGGTGATTTTACTATGTTTCCTATAAAACTACTAAACCCTTCATAATTATTGATCAATAATTAGAATTAAAACTTTAATTCTGTATTTTTATTAAATGTCTCAACCCTTACTAGAATCCAACAACAAAGGCATATATTGCAGTCAAGCCGATGTTTACATCGATCCGTGGCGACCAGTAAAGAAAGCCATAATCACTCACGGCCACGCAGACCATTCCAGATATGGGCATAAAAAGTATATTACACATCATCTCAATATTCCAATTATCAAACACCGATTGGGAAAAATCAATGTCAGTGGAGTAGAGTGGAAGGAAAATTTTACAATCAATAATGTCAAGTTTAGTCTACATCCTGCGGGTCATATCATTGGGAGTTCACAAGTTCGTGTAGAATACAATGGCGAAGTTTGGGTCGTCTCTGGCGACTATAAAACTGAGGATGACGGGATTTCTGGGACTTTTCAACCCATAAAGTGCCACAGCTTTATTACGGAATGTACGTTTGGTTTGCCGGTGTTTAAATGGCAACCTCAAAAAGAGGTTTTCGATGAAATGAACAATTGGTGGAAAGACAATCAAGATAACAATATGACATCAGTTGTCATGGTGTATTCTCTGGGTAAAGCTCAAAGGGTTTTGAACTATTTAAACTCCGATATTGGAACAATATACACTCACGGCGCTATAGAAAATATGACCGATGTTTTAAGAAAAAACTACGACTTTCCCGAAACGATTAAAATTACGAGGGAGACAAAAAAGATCGACTTGAAAGGTAATATTGTGATAGCTCCACCAAGCGCTCACGGCACAACTTGGATGCGTAAAATGGTACCTTATGTGACTGCTTCTGCAAGCGGCTGGATGAGTACAAGAGGCGCCCGACGTCGCCGCGCTATCGATAGAGGATTTGTGCTTAGTGATCATGCCGATTGGGATGGATTAATTTCGGCAATTAAAGCGACAGAATGCGAAAAAGTAATTTGTACTCATGGCTATACCAATATTTTTTCAAGATATTTAAAAACCCTCGGCTACGACGCCAGAACAGAACAAACGCAATATGAAGAAGATGAAGATTGAGACTCTAACACCCAAGGCGGTGACTTCGATACATTTGGCTAACGCCAAACACTCAGTCACCTCGGTTAGGAATAAAATTATAATTATGAATCAAAAAAAAATTCTGGTGGCTGAGTGATTTTTTCGGAATGATGAATTATATCGAAGCCACCATTTCAAAAGTAAAGCAAAATGGCTAAAGGTTATATGTCCATATTAGAATGTTATGATGGTACTTACTATATAGGAAGTACTAAGCATTTAGAAAGAAGAATAAGTCAACACCAGGATGGAAAAGGGGCAAATTATACAGCTAAAAGATTGCCGGTGCTCTTGTTGTATTATGAAGAATACGATAGAATAGACAAGGCATTCTACAGAGAAAAACAAATTCAAGGATGGAGTAGAAAAAAGAAAGAAGCTTTGATGAATGGTGCAACAAACTTATTGCCAAAACTCGCAAAAAAAGTATTTATTAAGAAGAATAAAAACAATAACAAAAAATAAATGCCATGAAATAATGAGACTAAAATCAAAGCCACAATTATGATAAATTAATAACTAAAACCATAACCTAATCTTGAAACAATTCGCTCAACTCATACAGCAAATCGACAGCACCAATAAAACCAAGACCAAAGTCAGTGCTTTAAAAACTTACTTTGACCAAGCTAATGACAAAGACAAAGTATGGACCATTGCGATTTTATCCCACCGAAGACCGCCTCGACCCGTTAACAGTAGACAAATTAGAGAATATGCCGGCGAATTGTCTAAAATTCCATCCTGGCTATTTGAAGAATCTTACCACATCGTTGGAGATTTAGCCGAAACTATAGCTCTGATTTTACCGCCAAACAAGGGTGAAAGTGATAAACCCCTGCACGCCTATTTGGAGAATATCTTAAAACTTAAATCAAAATCTGACGAAAAGAAAAAAGCCTATCTGTTTGAGCACTGGGAAAAACTCAATTACTACGAGCGTTTTGTATTTACCAAATTGATGACTGGCGGGTTTCGCATTGGCGTAAGTCAAAAATTAATGACCAGAGCCTTAGCTCAATCTACAGGAATTGACCAAGATGTTTTAGCGTATAAACTCATGGGCAATTGGAAACCTCAAAACACCACCTTTCAATCTTTGATTTTAGAAGAAAATCCTGAAGACTATCTTTCAAAACCTTATCCTTTTTATTTGGCATACGCTGTTGAGGATGAGTTGGAAGATTTAGGTCAACCTGAAGATTTTTTGTTTGAGCATAAATGGGACGGCATCCGTGCTCAACTCATTTGTCGACAAAATGAAATTTTTATTTGGTCGCGTGGTGAGGAATTGGTCACTGACAAATATCCGGAATTAGAAACTTTTAAAGATTACTTACCGGACGGTACGGTGCTAGACGGCGAAATTTTAGCTTTTCCCAATAACGACATTGGAGACTTTAAAGATTTACAAAAACGCATTGGGCGGAAAAATGTCACCAAAGCCTTGTTGAAAAAAATCCCGGTAATTTTTAAAGCTTATGACATTCTGGAGTGGCAAACACAAGATATTCGTTCGACATCCTTTAAACAACGGCGCCAAATACTGGATAAACTCTTTCAAAACCTTACCGATTCAATTACACCGTTTCATCTTTCAGAAACCATGCAATTTCAAAACTGGGAAGCTGTCGAAGAAGAGCGTCAAAAAGCGCGAGAGATTCGCTCCGAAGGTTTGATGATTAAGCGTGCTGATTCAACTTATGGCGTTGGAAGAAAAAAAGGGGACTGGTGGAAATATAAATCTGATCCTTATTCTATTGATGCTGTATTGACTTATGCCATGCGCGGTCACGGCAGGCGAAGTAATCTGTTTACAGACTATACATTTGCACTTTGGAACGACGACAAAACAGAGCTAGTTACTTTTGCAAAAGCCTACTCAGGACTTACTGATAAGGAGTTTAAGGAAGTTGATCGATGGATAAAAAAGCACACAACCGATCGTTTTGGGCCGGTAAGACAAGTCGAAGCCCAGCACGTATTTGAAATCGCTTTTGAAGGTATCGCCCAGTCTAATCGTCATAAAAGTGGCATAGCAACCAGATTCCCAAGAATAATCAGGTGGCGAAAAGACAAAACCATCAAAGACGCCAACACTTTAGAAGATCTCAAAAAATTAATCCCAAAATAAGCATTATAAAGATTTGGGGCTTCGAGCAAGCCTGCCTATCGGCAGGCAGGGCTATCCACTATATTTTTTTGGCTTAAATTAAGTATCACAAGCGCTAACAAGATCTTTTTTTTAAAAAAGCTTTGTTAGCGCAGCTCTACTAAAAACTTAACCCAAAAAAGATGCCGTTCCTATCCCTAAGCCAATATTGAAGTTCGTTTTACTATAATAAAATAATATACAACTATTTGATCTCAATACACTTTTTAAACAATTATAAGATTGCTGATAGGTGTCATATTTTAAGTAAGCCTTTCTCAATACATTTGGCAACCAAATTATAAAAATATGTCCATCAAATATTGTTCTGCAGAAGAAGCAGTCAACCTTGTGAAATCTGGTCAACGTGTGTTTTTTCAGGGTGCAGCCATGACACCACAAGTCATTATTGATAGCTTATGTGATCGCTACAAAGAGCTTGAAGATGTTGAAATTGTACAAATGCATACCGAAGGAAATGCTAAATACTCTCAAGAGCCTTATCAAGAAGCATTTAAAATCAATTCTTGTTTTGTAGCGGGTAATGTCAGACGAGCTGTAAATGCTTCAAAAGGAGATTATATCCCAATTTTTTTAAGCGAAGTCGACCAGCTTTTTAAGCGTAATATTTTGCCTTTAGATGTCGCTTTTATTCACGTTTCGCCACCAGATAAACACGGCTATTGCTCTTTGGGAACTTCTATAGATGTTACCATCACAGCCATGGAAAAGGCAAAACTAGTAGTGGCTCAAATTAATCCACAAGTTCCTCGTTCTCATGGTGACGGTATTATTCATATCAGCCATATAGATGCCGCAGTGCAAGTCAATGAACCTATTTTTGGTCACGATGTGGTTACACCAAATGAGATTGAATCGAGTATTGGCAAAAATATTGCAGAACTTGTTGAAGATGGTGCAACTTTACAGATGGGTATTGGTGCAATCCCCAATGCTGTTTTGAACAATTTGAATAACCATAAAAATTTAGGAATACATACAGAGATGTTCTCAGATGGTATTTTGCCCTTGGTAAAAAACGATGTTATAACCGGTGAAAACAAACGTGTGAAGCCTGGTAAGATTGTCACTTGTTTTGCTATGGGCTCTCAAAAATTATATGATTTTATTGACGATAATCCTTTTGTGCATTTTAAGGAAGCAAATTATACAAATGATACTGCTATTATAAGGTTAAATCCAAAAGTAACTGCAATCAATTCGGCTATTGAAATAGATATCACAGGACAGATTTGCGCTGATACAATTGGAAAATATCAATTTTCGGGTGTTGGTGGCCAAATGGATTTTATCAGAGGTGCTGCTTTATCTGAAGGTGGTAAAGCCATAATAGCAATGCCATCTGTAACAAAAAAAGGCGTTTCTAAAATTGTTCCTTTTTTAAATCAAGGTGCTGGTGTAACCACAACACGTGCACACGTTCATTATGTCGCTACAGAATATGGCGTTGTCGATTTATTTGGAAAAAACCTCAAACAAAGAGCTCAAGCTTTAACGTCAATCGCACATCCCGATCACAGGGAAGCACTTGATAGAGCTGCTTATGAACGCTTTGGTGAATTTTGATTTTGTGAGTTGATAATACGAAAGTGTCAAAATATATATTTTGACACTTTCATGCTTTTAACTTAACACTTTCAAACTAGTTGTGACTAAGCGCTCATTATGTCTTCAATCTCTTCAATTTCAATAGGAATGTTACGCATTAAATTAAAGGGTTCGCCCTGTTCCTGAATGACAACATCATCTTCCAATCTCACGCCAATGCCTTCATCGGGTAAATAAATACCAGGCTCGACGGTAAAGACTTGATTGGCTTGCATTGGTTCGTGCAATAAGCCGTAGTCGTGTGTGTCTAAGCCGATATGGTGTGAAGTACCATGCATAAAATATTTTTTATAAGCCGGCCAATCGGGGTCTTCATTTTGCACATCGGCTTTGTCTAGCAATTTTAGATCTATGAGTTCAGAAGTCATCATCTTGCCAACTTCAATATGATATTCTTCCCATAGTGTTCCGGGGACTAAGAGTTTTGTCGCTTCTTTCTTGACTTTATTAACGGCATTGTAAATTTGTTTTTGTCGGTCGGTAAATCGCCCTGAAACTGGAATGGTTCTTGACATATCGCTACAATAATTGGCATACTCGGCGCCGACATCAAACAAGATAAGTTCCCCGTCTTTGCATTGTGCTTTGTTTTCGATATAGTGTAAAACGGTAGCGTTTTTACCACTGGCAATAATTGGTGTATAGGCGAATCCTCTAGACCGGTTGCGAATAAATTCATGCAGAATCTCAGCTTCGAGTTCAAACTCCCAAACATCAGGTTTAGTGTATTTTAAAATTCTTCTGAAAGCTTTTTCGGTAATGTCACATGCTTTTTGCATGGTTTCTAATTCTAATTGGTGCTTTACAGAACGTAGGCGTTGTAATATAGGATTGCTTTTAGCGACTTGATGTGCGGGATAGTTTTTTTTGAGCC
Source organism: Mesohalobacter halotolerans (assembly GCF_006120725.1). Taxonomy (GTDB): domain Bacteria; phylum Bacteroidota; class Bacteroidia; order Flavobacteriales; family Flavobacteriaceae; genus Psychroflexus; species Psychroflexus halotolerans. Next base: position 508,438 of record NZ_SWMU01000003.1, on the reverse strand, counting down.
ATGTGTTAAAACGGTCTTCGCGTGTTTTGGTATCGTGATTGGCGCGGTAATGTTCGTTAGTATTGATATATACCGTATCGGCTTGTGACATGAGTTCATGAAAAATCTTATGAAAATCTTTAAGCCAATAGACAGTTTTAATACCTGAAGTTTTTAAAGCCTTGTCTTTATCGAGTTTTTCACCTTCCCAAACTGCGATGTGTGCATTAGTTTCTTTTAAAAAAAGTATTTCTCTGTGTTTTTCTTTTGGCGCATCTGGAAAAAGCACTAAAATACTTTCCTCTTGATCCACACCGCTGAGATAGTAAATGTTTCTATCCTGTTGAAAAGGAATCGTGCTATCTGCACCAATAGGATAAATGTCGTTTGAGTTGAAAACCGCTAAGGCATTAGGTTTCATTTTTGCGGTAAAGTTTTTTCTATTTTCTATAAATAAGGAATTGTCTATAGGTTGATATCTCATGAAATTAAGTTTTGCTCAAAAGTACGAATTTGGTTACGTTTCTTATAAAGTTAACTACAAAAATAATGATAAAGCGGTGCTAGGAATTGCGACAGCGGTAGTAGCGATAGCCCGTAACATAAGCGGCTTAAACAAAGTCACAACAAAAAAGCGACCAACAGGAAGCTCTTTTTGGAAGTTGACTTTGTAAGCCGGTTATGGCGGACTAAAGCGGATAACGCGGCGGTCGCCAAATGAATATTTTTTATCTTTGAAAATAAAAATTATGAGAAAAATTGAGCATTTAGGGATTGCAGTGAAAGATTTGGAGGCTGCCACTCAGACTTACAAGGCGTTGTTAGGAAAATCTGCATACCAAACTGAACGTGTTGAAAGTGAAGGTGTTGAAACGGTTTTTTTTAAAACGGGGGAAAGTAAAATTGAGCTTTTGGGAGCGACTCGAGAGGATTCTCCAATAGCAAAATATATTAAAAAACGTGGAGAAGGGATACATCATATCGCTTTTGATGTTGAGGATATTGATGCTGAAATTAAACGATTGAAAGGTGAAGGTTTTCGATTAATTAGCGATGAACCTAAACTGGGTGCTGATAATAAGCGTATAGCTTTTTTACATCCAAAGTCATCCCACGGCGTTCTAGTTGAGCTTTGTCAGGAGGCTAGCTAGGTTAACCTTGAATTGCTTTTGAAGACGTATGATTTTAAGGTTTTTTTGTTGAGTTAGCTTTAGACTAATTTTCAAAAACTCCTTGCAGATTTCAATATTTACTTTACTTTTGCATACTTATATTTTTGAAATTAAAACCGGTCCCATAGCTCAGCTGGTTAGAGCACCTGACTCATAATCAGGGGGTCCATGGTTCGAGCCCATGTGGGACCACATACAAAACCGTTTCATTAAACTGGAGCGGTTTTTTATTTGAAAAAGATTTATTGATAAGGGGCGAGAAGTTTATCCCGAAAGTGATTTTCAAGTCTTTGAAAAAGACGTAGTAAAATCTTATTCGGGAAGCCCATGTGGGACCACATACAAAACCGTTTCATTAAACTGGAGCGGTTTTTTTATTTTGAAACTTTCAAATTGTAAGGGCGAGAAGTTTATTTAGCTCCGATAGTTATCAGAGCAGTAGAGACCATATGTATGGAAAAATATATTATGGCAGTCTTTTTTTAATCTAAATTTCTATTATTGCACAATGAACTTTTTAATTGCTCAAAACCGATACACCACTTTTGTTATTTTATTTATTCTTGTAAATACTTTAAGTTGCAACAATAAAATGCCTAAAGAACCTGAAATCACAAAATCTGAAATTCGCTTAACCAATGAAGGCTATCGTATATTCTTAAATGATGAACCTTTTTATGTAGATGGTGCAGGTGTTGGAAAAGGTGATTTAGAAACTTTAGCCAGTCATGGTGCAAATTCTTTCAGAACCTGGAGCACTCAAAATGCCAAGGAAATCTTAGATAAAGCGCAAAAATTAGATTTAAAGGTCATGATGGGAATTTGGGTGGGATTGGAACGCCAAGGTTTTGATTATAACGATCAAAAAGCTGTAAAAACACAGTTAGACAGAATACGTCAAGAAGTTTTAGCCTATAAAGATCATCCGGCATTGATGAGTTGGGCAATAGGTAATGAGCTCAACTTATCCTCAAAAAACCCTAAAGTTTGGGATGCTGTAAATGAGATTTCTGAAATGATTCATGAGTTGGATCCTAATCATCTAACTACGACACCTTTGGCAGGAATAGACAAAAAGTATGTTGATTTAATTGCTAAAAGGGCTCCAGATTTAGACTTTTTAAGCGTGCAGTTATATGCCGGTATTGAAAATCTTCCCGAACTTATAGAACAATCTAATTATCAAGGCGGTTTAATGGTTACAGAATGGGGCGCTACAGGTTACTGGGAAGTTGATAAAACAAGTTGGGGAGCTCCTATCGAAAACAACAGCAGCGTTAAAGCAGATTTATACAAAAACCGATACATCAAGTTTATTAAAACTAATAAGCAGATTATGGGCTCTTATGTTTTTTTATGGGGTCAGAAACAAGAACGCACACCTACTTGGTTTGGAATGCTCATGGCAGATGGCAATGAAACCGAGTCAGTTGATGTTATGCATTATTTATGGACTGGCAAATGGCCAGAAAATAGATCACCACGTTTGATTGATTTTACTTTAGAAGGTAAACGTGCTATCGATAATATTAAACTAAAGAAAAATAAAACCTATACTACCAAAGTGAGTGTAAAAGACCCTGATGGTGATAAATTAAACTACAGATGGGAAATTATGAGGGAAAGCCAATCGCAAAAATCAGGTGGAGATAAAGAAAAAATACCCGAAACCATCGATGGGTATTTTTCTACAGATAACCATACCACTACATTTAAAGCTCCATCAGATTCAGGGGCTTACAGACTATTCATTTATGTTGAAGATGGGCATCAACATACGGCCCATGCTAATATACCTTTTTTGGTAGAGTAATAAGAAATATTAATTTACTACTATAAATATAACTCTCGTGAATTAAATAGCGGATATTTTGTATTGTCTGTTTTTAAATTTTACACCGATTTTAGCACAATTGAAATCCATCTAGACAGAGCTTTTCCGAAAGGGAAATCTTTTGAAATATTTACTCCTTGGTCATAGTTTCCACACCAGAAATTAAATACGGTGTTTTACCATCGGTTATAATGACTTTGCTGTTATTAGATCTTGCCAATTCTCTAAAGGCATCTATGCTTCTGATTTTTATGATTGCTGGAGTTAATCCTTCTGCTAAAATTTTTTGAGAATCTCTTGTGCCTTCAGCTTCTATGATTTTACGTTGAGCTTCTAAACGTTCAGTCTGAAGCACGAATTCCATTCGCATAGCATCTTGCTCTGCCTGAAGTTTTTGCTCGATAGACCTTGAAAGACCTGCTGGCAGTTGGATGCTTTTTAACAAAACTGCTTCTATGACAATGCCTTGTTTTCTTAAATTGCTATCCATCCTCACTTTGATTTCTTCTTCAATATCTGCACGCCTTCCTGAATGCATATCCTTAGCAAAAAACCTAGAACATACATCAGCGGCAGCAGAACGAAAAACATTTGTAATTACAGAGCGATAGTTGGAGCCAATTTCTTTTAGAATGCTTGGCACCTTATCTTTTTCTAAGTGATATAGTATAGAGATTTCAGAGGAGACACTTAGGCCTTCTTTACTAGGTAAACTCAACAATAATTCTAAATTATTGGTTTGGATTGATTCTTTAACGACTTTTGTTGTAAATGGATTGAACCACAGCGCCCCTTGAGTGGTGACTTTATCTTCTAAGTTGCCAAATTTTTGCTTCATGGCAGCTTCTCCTGGCCTTACAACGGCACAGCTCATTGTAAGTACAGCAATGCATAATAAATAAATTACTTTTTTCATGATGTTGGATTTTAAGTTTAGTATAACCAAATCAAATATAAAGCTAAACATGCATAAGTAAGATTTATGTTTAGTTATAAATATCTTAATTTTATTTTTTCATCTTACACTAAATAGAATTAGAGCCATAAAAAAAACGCTGTTCACATTGAACAGCGTTTGTAAGAAAAACAATAAATAATCTGTATTATTTAGAGAATACGAACGTTTGTAGCGTTCATACCTTTTCTGCCTTCTTCTTCAGTGTACTCAACTTGATCGCCTTCTTCAAGGGTTTCTCCATTAAGACCTGTAACGTGGACAAATATGTCCTTTCCGGTTTCGTCGTTAGTAATGAATCCATAACCTTTTGACTCATTAAAAAATTTAACTGTACCTTCCATAAAATAAATAAATAATTAATTAATAAAGTACAAACATACAATTAAATTTATCATCATTGAATTTTTTGGTGTTAATAAATTATTTTTTAATGGTTTAGGCGATTTAAAACTATATGGTGAATCAATTAAAATTAGAATTATATTGAGAAAATTCCTACTTTTGAAGCAAATAATGGATCATGAAAATCAAGACGATTTCTTTAATTACATTTGTGGTGTTAATGTTGGTCAACTGCAACACAAATCCTTTTACAGGAAAGAAAACCATGGCTTTTGTATCTAATGAAAAGCTAATACCAATGTCATTTCAACAATACAATCAAGTCTTAAGTGAAAGTAAAGTTTTAGAAGACACAAGTGAAGCTAAAATGTTAAGACGAGTTGGTAATAAAATAAAAGTTGCCGCCGAGAGATGGCTTGATGCCAATGGTTATCAAGGCTATACTAAAGATTATGAATGGGAATTTAAGCTTATTGAAGATGATATTGTCAATGCATGGGCCATGCCTGGTGGTAAAGTGGCATTTTATACCGGGATTTTGCCCATTGCAGAAAATGAAAGAGGCGTTGCGACCATTATGGGTCATGAAATTGCGCATGCCCTAGCAAATCACGGTCAACAACGTATGAGTGCAAGTATGTTACAGCAGGCTGGTGCCGTAGCAGGAACCATTGCATTAAGTGAGCAAGAACCAGAAGTGCAACAAGGATTTATGGCTGCTTACGGCGCTGGTTCTCAAGTGTTAGGAATGTTGCCATTTAGCCGTAAACACGAAACTGAAGCTGACAAGATAGGTCTCACTTTAATGGCAATAGCAGGATACGACCCAACAGATGCCTACAAACTTTGGGAACGCATGGGCAATGCCGGAAATGGTGAACAACCACCTGAGTTTTTGAGTACACATCCATCCCACGATACACGAATTAGTAACCTTAAAGACTGGGCACCCGATGCTATTGAAACCGCAAAAAAGTTTGGTGTTAATACCTTTAAATAAATTTAAAATTACAATTTATCATGAAGCCAATTTTATCAAAAGGTCATCCAAAATTGCTTCATGCCTGGGCGTTTTATGATTGGGCTAATTCGGTTTACAGCCTAGTTATTTCATCAGCTATCTTTCCTATTTATTACGGCGCTTTAACTTTAGTAAAAGATGATAAGGGAAAGGTTATAAATGATCAAGTACAATTTTTAGGTTTTTCTTTTAATAATGATGCCCTTATCAGTTACACAACGGCTTTGGCTTTTTTAGTGATAGTTGTTTTAAGTCCGATATTAAGTGGTATAGCAGACAATTTAGGAAATAAAAAGCGTTTTATGCAATTCTTTTGCTATCTCGGCGGAGTGTCTTGTATAGGTTTATATTTTTTTGAACTAGAATATTTAAGCATTGGACTCTTGTTTTACTTTTTAGGTTTAGTAGGCTTTTGGGGCAGTTTGGTGTTTTACAACTCCTATTTGCCTGATATTGCGCATAAACATCAACAAGATAAAGTCAGTGCTAAGGGCTTTTCCTTAGGCTATATTGGTAGCGTAATTCTATTGGTATTATGCTTAGGGATGATACTCAACTATGAAATGTTAGGTTTTGAAAGCGAAAGTTTACCAACGCGATTATCATTTGTTTTAACTGGACTTTGGTGGATTGGGTTTAGCCAATATAGTTTTTACTATTTACCACAGGTTAAAAATGAAGACTCGAAACCATTAAAGCAAATCATTTACGGTGGCTACAAAGAGTTGAGACAAGTGTATAGAAAAATTAAATCTGCAGATCGATTTCAAGATTTCCTAACGGCTTTTTTCTTGTATAGCATTGCAGTACAAACTATTATGCTTATTGCGACGTATTTTGGCGTTAAAGAAATACAATGGCCAAAGGGCGATGCCACAACTGGACTAATTACTAGTATTTTATTGATTCAACTAGTGGCGATTGCTGGAGCTTATTTTGCAGCAAAGTTGACTAATTTTTATGTTAATGAACGTGTCCTCATAGGCATCAATCTTGTTTGGGTGGGCGTATGTATTTATGCATTTTTTATCAAAACACCTCTACAATTTTATATTGCAGCCTTTTTTGTGGGGTTAGTTATGGGGGCGATTCAAAGTTTGTCGCGCTCTACGTTTTCCAAATATATTCCCGAATCTGAAACCGATACGACTTCATTTTTTAGCTTTTACGATGTGACTGAAAAAATTGGGATCGTTATTGGTATGGCTATTTACGGACTCATCGCCCAATTGACGGGTAATGTGCGTTATGCAATTTTGGTATTGTTGGTTTGTTTTGTCCTCGGTATCTATAAATTAGTGAGGATTTTAAACCAGAATTAAAAAAATAATTTCTCTTTGATTTTAAACTATCAAATGCTGCATTTTTTTTGACCAATAGTAAATTTACAGTAAATTAATCTAATCAAACACCGCCTTCACAATTGTCATGATGCCTTTGAAAATACAAAACATGGCACCGAAAAAGAGGAGAAACCCGACAATCACAACGGGTATAAAATAGCCGTGGTCCGTATTGTTAAACGCAGAATACAAGACTGATGGTCCTAAAAATGAAAGCGGTAATGCTGCTGCTAAATATTTAATGCCTTTTTTAAGCAACTCTTTATTGGTGTGTTTTCTGTCCATGGGCTATGGCTTGTCTGACGCTTTGGTGTTGTTCTAACAGGGTTTTGGCCGTTTCTTTGTCTACATCAATGGCATCACAAATCATTTCGATACCGCGATTGACGAGTTTGTGATTACTTAACTGCATATCCACCATTTTGTGGCCTTTAACACGACCAAGCTTAATCATTAGAGTAGTAGATATCATATTTAAAATCATTTTTTGAGCGGTTCCGGCTTTCATCCGTGAGCTGCCTGTGACCACTTCAGGGCCAACCACGACTTCTATCGGAAAATCAACAGCTTTGGCTAAAGGGCTTCCAGGGTTGCAAGTAATGCAGCCTGTCGGGATGTTGTGAGATTTACAATCTCTTACAGCGCCTAAAACGTAGGGTGTGGTACCCGAAGCCGCGATGCCAATCACGATATCGCCATTATGGATATTATAAGCTTTTAAATCTTGCCAACCTAATTCAGTGTTGTCTTCAGCAAACTCTACAGCTTTTCTAATGGCTTGATCGCCACCGGCAATTAAGCCTATGACCACATCATCACTTACGCCAAAAGTCGGCGGACATTCACTGGCATCTAGAATCCCTAAACGACCACTGGTGCCGGCGCCAATGTAAAACAATCGCCCACCTTTAGAGACCTGTTTGACTACTTGTTGCGTTAAAGCTTCAATTTGTGGTAAAGCTTGCGTTACAGCAGTAGCTACTGTCTGATCTTCTTTATTAATGATTTTAATCAATTCTGAAATAGATTTTTGCTCTAAATCGTCATGATGAGAATTTTGCTCTGTTATTTTTTTGAAATTTTCAGTCACTATTGAACGGTATAAATAAGTTGGTCAGACTCTGATAAACTAAAATACCCAAACGGGTAATGATCGGGATTGGTTTCATTGATAATGTTGCCTCTCACGGTGGCTGGTTGCGTTTGGAATGGTCCGCCGGCGTCTCCGGTTTGACTCAATAATATAAACATATATTCGTAAAATTGTTTAGACATTCCAAAATTTTGGATAATGACCTCATTTCCGGGTTCGAGCTCTTCTTCTTGATAGAGGGCAAAAATGGTATTACCATCAAAGAATTCATCATCAAATATTTCTGTGGTTGGAAATTGTACAAAATTTACAACAAAACTAAATAAATAAAAATTTTCTTCTCCAGCAGGGTCAGTGTAATAAGCCTTGAGTTCTATTTCATCACCACCAAAGCCAGCATCACTTCTTTGGGTCACAGAGTCAATTTCTGCTACAGGAATAAAGGTTTCTTCTGCAGTATAAATTTCACCATCAACTTCGACTTTTAATCGGTACTTTTTCATTAATTCTGCATTAAAATCTGAAACTTTATAGAATCCCGCACTATCGTGGATAAATTCAAAAACTTGTCCATTATCTTCTTTAGTAACTGTGACCACAGCGTCTTCTATAGTCGTTAGGCTATCTTCAAAAAAGCCACGTGTTTTGGTAATTCTGATTTGCTGATTATTGCCTGAAAACCCTTTTTGTTTAAATAAAGAGGCTTCAATAACCAGCCGCTCTTCTGCTTCATTTAAATCTACATTTATGACATCTTCGCATCCTAAAGTGACTATAGTTAATAATAATAAGACATAGCATTTTTTCATTTCGAATCCGCTTTAAAAACTAATATTGTAACTTACAGACGGTACAATTCCAAATATAGAAAATCTTACAGCTTCATTTTGACCTGTGTTTCTATTTTCCTCAAAACTAATTGACGCTGCATTTCTTCGATTGTAAATATTATAAATCCCAAAATTCCAATAACCTTTCCATTTTTTTTCTCTTTTAGCTTTAGGTCTGTAGGTTGCTGATACATCTAAACGGTGAAAAATTGGTAAACGGTCATTGTTTCGCCCTTCATAAATCGGAACAGTTAGGCCTTGAAAGTTAAATTGGCCCACGGGAAAATTTACAGGTTGTCCAGTTCGTAAATTAAAATTAAGATTGAATGTCCATTGTTTGTTTAGTTTATAATTACCAAGCACCGTTAAATCATGTGTTTTATCGTAGTTGGCTAAATACCATTTACCGTTGTTAATTCCAGGTTCATTAGAAAATCTCCCTGGTGTGCGCTGTTCAGCACGCGATAGCGTATAGGCAATCCAGCCATTAAGACGACCTCTATTTTTTTTGAGCATCAGTTCTAGTCCATAACTTCTGGCTTCACCATTCAGCGTTTCTTGTTCGATGGCATCTGCAGCAATTAAATCTGCACCATCTATAAAATCGAGCTTGTTATCTACTGTCTTGTAAAAGGCTTCTATGGAAAGGTCAAACTTGTTTTGCTCAAAGCTTTTAAAATAGCCAACGGCAAATTGGTCGAGGAGTTGTGGTTCTATGAATGGACCACTAGGAGCCCAAACATCAAGCGGTGTTGGAGAATTAGTGTTAGTGATAAGATGTAAATATTGTGCCATTCTATTATAGCTGGCTTTTAGAGAAGTGTTGTTGTCAAGGGCGTAAGCCAAGGCAATTCGCGGTTCAAGATTGTGAAATGTTTTAATCACATCAGATCGGCTATCTGTTCTTGTGCCAATAGGTTCTGCTCTTTGATAAATACCAAATTGTTGGTTATATAATAAAGGTAAATTGTTGTCATAGATATTTAATTCATCTTGTCCAAGTCGAAAAAAACTGCTCCAGCGCAGTCCGTATTCTGCAGAAAAGTTATCTGAAAATTGATGTTCTGCAGACAAAAATAAAGCAGGTTCAATAGCATATTTTTTAGTAAGTTGATCTTCTGTAATTCCTGAATTGTCTCCTGTTGGTTTTATCTTTCCGGGATTTACTACATAGTAAAAACTGTTTAGACCATAATTCAACTGAAATTCATCTGATAAATAGTGGTTGAAATCATATTTTAAATTTAGATTTTGGATTCCACTTCTAAAATTAAATCCAACAATATCTAAATCTAACTCATAAATGTATTCTCCACCAATGATAGACATATTGCTAAATAACTGGTCGTTAAATACATGATTCCATCTAAGATTGATAAAACTATTACCATATATGTTGTCAAAGCTACCGTCTAGGGAAAAGAAATCACGACCAAAATATCCTGAAAGCATTAATTTATTTTTATCATTAAATATATAATTGCCCTTTGCTGTAAAATCGTAAAAATAAGCGGCATTGGGATTGTCTATAGCTTTAAGAAACAAATGTGCATAAGTTGATCGTCCACTCACTAAAAATGAGCTTTTGTTTTTTTGAATTGGTCCCTCTAGTAAAAGTTTGCTAGAAATTACGCCAACACCGGCTTCGCCTTGAAACTCTTTATAGTTACCATCTTTTTGCTTTATGTCCAGAACTGAAGATACACGACCACCGTATTCTGCGGGAATTCCACCTTTATATAATTTTAAATCTTTTACAGCTTCCGGATTAAAGATTGAAAATAAACCGAAAAGGTGAGACGAATTAAATATAACGGCTTCATCTAGTAAGATTAAATTTTGATCTGCACTACCACCTCGTACATTAAACCCAGAAGAACCTTCTCCAGCGTTTGTAACTCCGGGAAACTGGACAATTGACCTTAAGACATCAGCTTCTCCAAAAACAACTGGTATCTGTTTGATAGTTGATTGCTTTAAGCGATTAATACTCATTTCTGGTTTACGAATATTTTGCTGTTCAAAATTGTCTCTTATAGTGATTTCCTCTAATTGTTCTGAAGCTGGAGTGAGGAAAAAGTTTTTTTTGATATTTCCGTTAAGTTTGATTGTATCTTTTAATGTTTCAAAACCAAGATAGCTTATTGTAAATGTATATTGACCTTTTGGAAGAGTCAATGAATAAAAACCATAGGCATTACTTACGGTTCCCGTTTGAAGTTCTTCAACTATTATATTTACCCCAAGTAGGGTTTCATTGTTTTCTATATCTTTTATTTTGCCACTAACGCTGAACTTTTCTTGCGATAGGCATTTTAAGCTAAAAGCAATTAGCAATAAAAACCAGATAATTTTCATGCTTGATATAAATTGAAAAAATCATAAATTTATAAGCAAACAAATATAATAGTCTGCCCGGTCTGGTAATTCAATTTAAGTATAATAAAATCTTAAAACTCAGGCTGAAAAATAAAAATAGCGGGGCGTTTATGCCAATCGGGGTTTTCATTTTGCCATGCACTGACGCTTTTTGTCAAAATAAATTCTGTATTCAAGGTTAAATCGACAGCTACACAGAGTTGTGTATGAGGTTTAAGTGTTTTTAAAAAAGTTTCAAAAAGTTGACCGTTACGGTAAGGGGTTTCTATAAAAATTTGTGATTGATTGTTGGTCTCAGCATGTTTTTCCAACTGTTTAATTCGTTTTTTACACTCACTTTTATCAATAGGTAAATACCCATTAAAGGCAAAATTTTGACCATTTAATCCACTTGCCATTAATGCTAAAATAATTGAAGACGGTCCAACTAAGGGCACGACCTTTATGCTTTGAAGATGTGCAAGGTTTACGACTTTTGATCCTGGATCTGCTACGCCTGGACATCCGGCATCGGTCATCAAACCAATATCAAGTCCATCTTCACAAGGTTTTAAAAACTCAGGGATTTCGATGTCTTGGGTAAATTTGTTTAGGAGGTTGATATTCAATTTATCTTGGCTTTTTGACGGGACAATTTTCTTGATAAACCTACGTGCAACCTTTTCATTTTCGACGATGTAATGGTTAATATCTGTGATTTTCTTTCTGATAGAAAGCGGTAAAACTTCTAGTGGTGGTTGGTCTCCTAAACGGGTAGGTATTAAATAAAGTTGCCCCTTTTGACTCATATTTAAATTGTCTTTTTTAGTTTTTTGTAATCTTCAAATATAAGATTTATAGATTTGTCTAAGGAAGTATATTGTAAACCTAAATCTTGAACAGATTTTTTATTACTAAAAATTCGTTTTGAATTGATTTGTCTTATGGTATTTAAAGTGATTTGGTTTTTTTGAGACTTAAATAAGCTTAAAATGTTTTGGAAAACCCAGAGTATGTACAAAGCAAGCTTATTTATTTTATATTGAGGTGGTTTACGCTGAAAAGTATTTGCTATTGTAATCATCACTTTTTTAAAACTTGTATTTTCTCCAACTAATATATAACGTTGGTTTATAATGTCAGATTGCATGAGTTTTATCATCGCAAGGATGACATCGTCCACAAAAACAAAACCTGTTTGTTTTGGCGGGTAAAATTTAAAGTTGTTCAAAACCTTATTAAAAATCATTCCACTCCCTGAGTCAAAAAAACCTGACCCCAGAATTAGTCCCGGATTTACAATAACAACATTTAGCCCTTCTTGAGAAGCTCGCCAAACTTCCATTTCTGCACCAAATTTGGTAATGCTATAACGACTTTTTGAATGCTCAGAATCTCTCGGTGCCTTTTCATCTATGACATGTGTATCTTGATATTGGCCTAAAGCAGCGATAGAGCTAACATGACAAAATTTAACAACATGATGGTATAGAGCTAGATTGACCATATTGGCGGTTCCCTCTATATTTACTTTTCTCATTGTGTTGTAATCTTGAGGTGAATTGCCAACCCACGCAGCACAATGGTATACATTTGTAATATCATCAAAAGCCTTATCAAGCTCAGGAATATTTAAAATGTCAGCTTTAGTCCACTCTATTCGGCTAATATTAGTTTGACACTCTTTAGGTAATATAGTCTTTAGAAAATTTAAAGTATATTTTTTTTTATGTTCAGAGCGGTATAATGCTCTGATGTTTTTCTCGTGTTCTAAACATAAGGTTTTGAGTAAATGTGTTCCTAAAAAACCTGTAGCCCCAGAAATTAAAATCATGCGGTAAATATAAACAAATGCACAAAAGATAAGTTTTAGAAAATAATATCTTTGCCAAACTTTAATAGAATTATTCAATAGACTTAACATGGTAAAAGATTTTATACAAGAATTGCAATGGCGAGGTATGATACACGATATGATGCCTGGGACTCAAGACTGTTTAAATAAAGGTATAACTTCAGCTTATATAGGCTTTGATCCTACAGCAGATTCCCTTCACATAGGAAATCTTGTACAGATTATGATTTTAGTACATTTTCAAAGATGTGGGCATAAACCTGTAGCGCTTGTCGGTGGCGCAACAGGTATGGTTGGTGATCCATCTGGAAAATCTGCAGAGAGAAATCTTTTAGATGAAGAAACCCTTCAGCATAATTTGGCCGCTGTAAAATCTCAGCTTGAAAAGTTTCTAGATTTTGAAGGAGATAATGCAGCTGAAGTGGTTAATAATTACGACTGGTTTAAAGGGTTTAATTTTTTAGAATTTATTAGAGATATTGGTAAGCATATTACGGTGAATTATATGATGGCTAAAGATTCTGTAAAATCCAGATTGGATAGTGGTTTGTCTTTTACAGAGTTTTCATACCAGTTGGTTCAAGGGTACGATTTTTATCACCTTTGGAAACACAAAAACGTAAAATTACAACTCGGTGGTTCAGACCAGTGGGGAAATATTGTTACCGGTACTGAATTGATTAGACGTAAAGGACAAGGAGAAGCTTTTGCGCTTACAACACCTTTGATTACAAAAGCCGACGGGTCTAAATTTGGGAAATCTGAAGGAGGTAATGTCTGGTTGGATGCTGAAAAAACATCAGCATTTAAGTTTTATCAATACTGGATCAATGCGACCGATGAAGATGTTGAAAAGTACATCAAGATATTTAGTCTTCGTGGGAAAGATGAAATCTCAGATCTAATAGAAAAACACAAAGAAGCGCCTCACTTAAGGCTATTACAACGAACCCTGGCAGAAGAAATTACCAAACGTGTCCACTCTAAAAAAGATTTGGAAACTGCTCAAAAAGCAACCAATATACTTTTTGGTAAGAGCACTTTTGAAGATATTAAAAACCTGGATGAAAAAACTTTTAATGAAGTTTTTGATGGAGTTCCAAAATCAACAATATCTAAAGCTAAGCTGAGCAGTGGTCTCAATATTGTCGATGCCATTGTAGCAGAATCAGAGTTTTTGAAATCTAACGGCGAAGCTATAAGAAATTTAAAGCAAAATGCTATTGCCGTCAATAAAGAAAAAGTTCAGAAGGATTACATGATTTCTGAAAAAGACCTTATTAATGACCAATACGTCTTAATTAATAAAGGTAAAAAGTATACTTACGTGATTAAGTTTGAATAGCTGTAACGAGTGACTAAAATAACAAAACCCCGACTCAAAAGAATCGGGGTCTCGCATTAACTAACCAATCTATTATGAAAAACTTCATCTCTAGATTATAAATACGAGCAGAAACCTGAATTATTACATTCATTAACAAACTTTAACATCCCAAGCTGGTTAGTACTTTAATTGCGAGCTTAAATAAATTGATAAATAAATTGATTTTAAATAACAAAGCCCCGAATAATATCGGGGCTTTGCATTAACTAACCAATCTATTATGAAAAACTTCATCCTAGACTGCAAATATAATTTTTAATGTTTTACAATTATCGGACTTAACCATATTTAACTTTTAAATTAATTCAAGGTTAATAAATTGCAACCTCTGATATCACTGTGATCAAATCTGCCTAAAATTTTTAGTGTATTATCATTTGTTTTCTGCCCAAGATCTTGTGTCGCAATGAAGGAACAAGAATTCATATTACAAAGATCTATTACATTAATGCCACCTGTTTTATTATATTTTGAAAATAGCATCAAAGGATCCTCGGGATCCCTTATTAAAATTTTCATGGTATCAGGTAAATCAAAGATTCCTGCACCTTTCGAATAAGCCTGCGAAAGTAATTCGGTCATGCCGTATTCGCTGTGAATTGACCGAACACCAAAACCTTTTTTGAGTCTGTCGTGTAAATCTTCCCTTATCATTTCTTTTCGTCTTCCTTTCATGCCTCCGGTTTCCATTACAATGGTGTGATTGAGATTAAGCTTGTATTTTTCAATAAAGTCAAGCAGTCCAAATGAAACACCAATCAAGAGTGTCTTTTGAGATTTATTTTCAAGTGAAATCAATTTCCGATAAAGTTTTTCATGGTTATTCAAATAAAAACCACTTTCAGAATTATTACTTTTTTTGATGAAATGATCTACCATGTAAACCAAAGAGGATCCATCGCGTTCAAGATAGGAGGGAAGCAGAGCCAAAATACAATAATCTTCTACCGGGCCATAAAATTTCTCGAATATCCTTGTAGAATTATCTTCATATAGTCTAAGGTCGGTTATGTGATGTTTGCTCGTCTGGCTGCCGGTTGTTCCGCTACTTGTGAAGGATTTTTGGACAGGCTTCTGGCTTGATAAAATTTTATGGCTTTTGAAAAATTCTATAGGAAGAAAAGGGATAGCTTCTGGTTCATTGACATTTTGTGGTGATTTTTTAAGAAGTTCACAAAACTGTCTGTAGACAGAACAATTCTCATATTGATAGCTAAATACTTCTAGACTTAATTCGTTGAAAGTCTTATCATCCAATGATTTGAGTATTTTGCTATTCAGTGATTTCATAACAGAAAAAAGCCCCTCAATAGAGGAGCTTTTACAAAGATATTAATCTATTTGCTAATTATTGAACAATGAGCTTTTTTGTTAAGCTGCTATTGTTTTCAGTAATTTTTACCAGGTATATGCCTTTCTGAAGTCCTGAAACGCTTATCTGTACAGAAGAACTGGCGTTTTGACTCAATACTTTCTTACCTAATATATTGTACATCTCAATATTAAAATCCGTATTGTTTTTTACTGAAATAGTTACCATTCCATTATTTACCGGATTTGGGAATATTTCGATGTCATCTATATTGAAGTTTTCTGTAGATAAAGTTGGATCGTCATTTTCCTGATTTGGAGAAAACAAAGCACCATTGTTACCTGCAATTGCAGAGTGATCTGTGAAATCACCAGTGAAATCGGGACTACGACCAACAGATTGATTTGATGCTCCTGCATATGTCACAGAGACTACAATATTTCCTGCTGCATTTTTAACGATAACATCATCACCGCCGTTATTAAGTCCAAGGCCACCTTCAGAGGCTACTTGTACCATGCCTGGTACACCTGTTGGTGTCCCACCTCCAAATACAGTCATGAAAGTGTTTGAAGCTATTATTGTACCAGCAGGAAAAGTATGTCTTAAGCCAAACCCGTCTTCGATGGTAAAACCAGAAAGGTCGATGTCAGAAGAACCAACGTTGTAAAATTCTACAAATTCATCTTCAGAACCATCTCTGGTACCGTCTCCGTTAGCGTCACCTGTAATATCTGGTGCAGGATCTGCATGAATTTCGTTGATTACAAGATCATTTGTGGTAGGGTCACAAGCCGCAGAAGGTATTGTGCCGGATATTGTAGTCCCATCACAGTCACCACCATTTATCGTTAAGTCCCATGCATCACCTTCAGTTAAGCCAGTCAGGAATATAACGCCATCAGCAACACTGGCAGGATTATCACCTGCGACTGTAGCATTGGTAGATGTTAAAGATGTTATAGAGCTTTCAACTCCCGTATATGGAATTTCTACAGTAACTGTGTCATTATTGTCACCGGCTGTGTTAGTTGAGCAATTGAAAGATTCTTCTCCTAAGGTCAAATCACAAACAGCACAATTTGATGTTGGTCTTGGTCCTAATGTTGGGCAAGCTCCAAATGCATCTAGACTTACATTTGATAGTTCCCAGTCAGAATATCCATCTGCGCCATCATCAAAATACTGAATACCAATAAACACATCTGAACCGTTTGCCATTGAAAGGTCTACTCCTACAGCACCCGCATCAGTGATGGTTTGGGCTGTTGTCCATGTTGTAGAAGATGGGCAGCCAGAATAATTATCAGTATATGCAACAACGAGATCTGTCGTTCCAAAATTTTCTGAAGCATCAAAGCTTAATTCCAGGTCTGATACACTATTCATATCTAATGGACCAAAGATCAACCAGGTCTCAACAAGTTCCTGGCAGCCACCACCACAAAATCCGTTGGCACTGTAAGTACCGTTATTTTCTTCCCAGATTCCGTTGTTGGAAAAACCTGAGTTTGGAGTTACTGCTACCAATTCAAATAATTCTGAATCTGTACTTAAATCAAAACATGTATTTGGTGTAGGATCGCACTCGGCAGCTGGAACTGAACCTGAGAAAGTTGTCCCGTCACAGTCACCACCATTTAATGTTATATCCCAATTGTCACCTTCAGACAGGCCTGATATAGTTATTGTACCGTCTTCTGTAAGCGCAGGATCATCTCCTCCAAGAGTTCCACCCGAAGAAGTAGAAATATTGACTATTGTACCATTTGATCCAAAATAGGGAATGCTAATAGTTACAGCATCATTATTATCGCCAATTGTGTTTGTTGCACAACTGTAAGATGCATTATCAAAGGTAACACCACAGGGTGAGCCAGAAAATGAAAAAGTACTTAATGGGAAAACCGAAGTACAAGACGCGTTGTCTGTACAATTATCAACAGCATCAGGACCACTAAAAGACCAGTTGTTTTCAACAAAAGTAGATCCGTCAGGACCGGTACTATCCAGTCTGTAGGCCCAACCATCGGCATATTCCCATGATTGACCACTGCCATCTACATTAATGTCTCCAAATGTATCTACAACACCTCCGTTGAAGAAAAGCTCTATAGCATCGTCACCATTTATTCCTGCAAAACCGTCAACATAGTCTGCTGAAATACCAAAATAAGTATTGAATTGTGTATCGTCGGTTGTGATGTAAATAAATTGACCAGCTGTCGCAGAGCCTGCGAAAGTCAGCTCTTCTCCATCTGTGCCACCTCCGTTGTTGGCACTTCCAATACCATACAAGCTGAGATCCTGAATATCATTGATAGCGTAAACCTCAATGGCTTTTGGTGTTCCACCGCTTAAAGGCCCATCAAATACTCCTGTAATGATTAGGTCTTGCGCTACTGATCCAAAACCAATCAGCAAGCAAGCCAAAATGTAAATTTTCTTCATACTTAATTTTATTTAAAGTTTTCACAAAAGTATAAATTCTAAATGTATATTATAAATAAAATAAATGATTTAACCTTATGGTAATATGGTCTGTAAGGGTCTACTCCTGCTCAGGTATTGAAGACCAGCCTCTTGCGACCAGAGGTATTTGTTGCTCGGCTCTTGTGATAATGTGTTTACCTACATCTTCAGAGGTCATATGGCCAATGACAGAAAGATTTGGATTGGCTTTTATTTTGGGAAAGTCATCTTGTTTAATGGTAAAAAGTAACTCGTAGTCTTCACCGCCACTCAGGGCTATTGTTGTACTGTCAAGTTCAAACTCTTCGCAGCTTGAAATGACCATGGGATCCAATGGAATTTTTTCTTCAAACAATTTTACACCGACCTTAGACGAATTGCACAAATGCAAGATTTCAGAAGATAAGCCGTCGCTAATATCTATCATGCTGGTTGGTTTTACTTCCAGCTTTTCAAGGAGTTCAGGAATATCTTTCCTTGCCTCGGGTTTTAATTGACGTTCAATGATGTAAGCGTATGGTGATAGGTCCGGTTGATTATTTGGATTAACCTTAAAAACTTCATTTTCTCTTTTTAAAACCTGTAATCCCATATATGCAGCACCAAGATCTCCGGAAACCACCAGTAATTCATTTGGCTTTGCACCGCTTCTCTTTACTATATTTTCTTCTTCTGCAACCCCTATAGCTGTAACTGATATTTGCAGACCTTTGACCGATGAGGTCGTATCACCTCCAACCAAATCTACATTGTAGATCTCGCAGGCTTTTTGAATTCCGGCATAAATTTCTTCTAGTGCTTCGACAGTAAAACGATTTGAGCAAGCTATAGAAACCGTAATCTGGGTAGCTTCAGCATTCATGGCATAGATATCTGATAAATTGACAATTACTGCTTTGTATCCTAAATGTTTTAAAGGCATATAAGCCAGATCAAAATGGACACCTTCTACCAACAAATCGGTACTAATTAATGTATTGTCTTGATGTCTAACCACAGCAGCATCATCTCCTATGCTAAGTTTTGTTGAGGCTTGCGTTATGTTAAAATTTGTGGTTAGATGGTCAATTAATTTGAATTCGCCTAATTCTGTGAGTTTTGTTTTACTATTTTTGGGATTATCTTGCATTAAATCAATTTTTTGCAAAATTACAAGTTTTAAAGTTCTTAGATGAAGAATATACTGTTTTACATTAGTTTTGTTTCTTTTTTGGGTTATGGTCAAACACCTTGTGATAATGGCCTAGCTGGGTCATTTCCATGTAATGTTTACAACCTTCAATCTCATATTGATTTAAACACTTTAAATGCCGGGTCTGGCAATGATTCTTGGGGCTGGACAGATCCATTAGATGGTAAAGAATACGCGATTATGGGTTTGAATAATGGGACTGCATTTATTGATGTCAGTCAACCGACATCTCCTATATATCTCGGTAAACTACCTACCCACACCACAAATAGTCAGTGGCGTGATATTAAAGTATTCGGAAACTATGCATTCATTGTAAGTGAAGCAAGTGGTCACGGAATGCAGGTTTTTGACCTTACTAAACTTAGAAATGTAACAAATCCACCAATCAACTTTTCAGATGATGCTCACTACGATGGGTTTGGCAATGCACATAATATTGTCATCAACGAATCTCAGCCTTACGCCTATGCCGTGGGTACCCAGACTTTTAGTGGTGGGCCTCACGTGGTTGATATTTCAGATCCGCTGAATCCTGTTTTTGCTGGAGGTTATGCGAGTGATTTTTATACTCACGATGCTCAAGTGGTAACTTATAATGGTCCTGATCCAGATTACCAAGGTGAAGAAATTTATATTGGCAGCAATGAAGATGAAGTTGTAATTCTCAATGTTACTGATAAGACTAATATTAGTAATATTTCTACAATTTCTTACACAAATATTGGTTATACACACCAAGCATGGTTGACAGAAAATCAGCAATATTTATTACTTGGTGATGAAACTGATGAACTCAGTTTTGGATTTGATACACGCACCATTATTTTTGATTTATCTGATTTAGATTTACCGTCTGTACATTTTGACTACACAGGAAGCACAAGTGCTATTGATCACAATGGCTATGTCAAAAACGGATTATTTTACCTAGCAAGTTATACTGCTGGCTTACGCGTTATAGATGTGTCGGATATTAGCAATCAAAACCTAAACGAAATTGGCTTTTTTGACACTTTTCCTAATAATGATAATATTGGATTTAGTGGATTGTGGAGTGTTTATCCTTTTTTTGAGAGTGGAAATCTGGTCTTAAGTGATATTAATACAGGGTTTTATCTGGTTAGAAATTCGTCACTTTCAACAGAAATATTTGATCAAGCAGATGATATTAAAATATACCCCAACCCAGTCAGGACTTATGTAAATATATCGACAAGCAATGAAACCATACAAACCCTTAAAATATTAAGTCACTTAGGTCAATTGGTTTATGAAAAAAGTCAAATAAATAATCCTAATTATAGTATTGATGTTTCTGGTTTATCAAGAGGCTTGTATCTCATGAAAATAAATGATAAAATCAGTAAAAAATTGATAGTAGAATGAAAAGGATAATCCCGATACTATTTTTAATTTTCACCATATCTTCATGTAGTGAAGATGATACTGCTATTAATACAGAAGAGCCTGTATTTGAATTTGAAAACGAATTACAATCTTTAGTCACACTAGGTGGAAGTGAAGAAGATGATGCGCTATCTGTTGTGCAAACTATGGATGGTAATATTGCTGTTTTGGGTTTTACCCAAAGTAATGATGGAGATGTTACAGGAAAAACAACAACAGATAGTGACTATTGGCTACTAAAACTAGATTTAGAGCTCAATATTATATGGCAAAAAACCTTTGGAGGTAGCAGTGATGATAGAGGTCAAAAGGTTGTATCAACGACAGATGGTGGATTTTTAATCACAGGCTTTACAAGAAGTAATGACGGGGATGTCACAGAAAACTTTGGTTTTCACGATTTTTGGGCTTTAAAACTTGATGCGACAGGTAATATCATTTGGGAGAAAAGTTTTGGATTTTCTGGAAATGATCGTGCTTTTAGTGCTATCCAAACTTCAGATGGGGGTTATTTTTTAAGTGGTTTTCTAGATGTGAGTTCGAGTGGTGGAGCTGGAAATGATAACGGTAATGCTGAGCGTTCAGGATTTCCCTTTACTAGACATGGTGTTGGTGAATTTTGGGGCATCAAACTTGACCCTAATGGTCAAACCCAATGGCGTCGTTACTTTGGTGGAAGCAATAATGACCGATCTTATGATGTTGTCGAAGGACATGATGGCAATATCATCATGATAGGCAGTTCTGAGAGTAATGACTTTGATATTACAAATCCGCTTGGAAGCTATGACATCTGGGTAGTAAAAATAGATTTAGAAGGAAATCTGATTTGGCAAAAAAATTTTGGTGGAAGTAGTATTGAAATCGGCTACAGCATCACTAAAACTTTTGACGGAAATTATATTTTAACAGGCGATACCAGAAGTAACGATACAGATATTAGTAACTTTAAAGGGAATACAGATTATTGGACTTTTAAATTTACTGACGATGGTCAGATGCTTTGGGAAAATACTTATGGCGGAAGTGATTTTGAATCTGCAAGAGATGTGATAGAATTACAATCTAGCCAGATTTTAGTCAGTGGAAGTTCAAAGAGCAATGACAATCAAATTTCAGAAAATTATGGGCAAAATGATGTTTGGTTAGCTTTAATAGATGACAGGGGAAATCTGGAAAGTGAGTTGAGTGTTGGAGGCTCAAATTTAGACTTTGCTCAAGAGGCTGTTCAATTGCAAAATGGAGAAGTCATTGTCGTTGGAAGTAGCCAAAGCAAAGATGACCTTATCACTGAGAATAAAGGTGACAAGGACATTTTAATTATAAAAATAAAATAATACAATGATGAAACTTAGAATTTATATTACAGCTTTATGCATAGCTTTTTTAATAGCATGCAGTTCTGACAATGCTACAGACGTAGTAGATGATTCTCAAATTGAAGTTGGAGATTTAAAAATAAACTTTACCAACACGGTAGGCGATGAGCCACTGAATTTAAACACTCAAACTTATGTGAAAAACGGAGGTGAAACTTATAAAGTCAATGAGCTTAAATATATCATTAGCAATATTGTGTTGACCGATACAGAAGGAAATCAATTTGTTTATCCTCAAGCTGATAGCTATTTTTTGATCAATGAAGAAGTAGCTCAGTCAAAAACGATAACATTAGACAGTATAGATGCCAATAATTATACTTCAATTACTTTTGGATTTGGTGTTGATCAAACTAATTATCCGCTTAATGGCGTGGATAATTTTGTGCCCGAAGCAGAGGAAAGTGAGATGCTTTGGTCTTGGTCTGCCGGATATAAGTTTTTGAAATTTGAAGGGACTTATTCTACTGATGAGATAACCGATCAACCCTTTCTATATCATATAGGAAGTCATGGGCAAAATTTAGACAATTACCGTGAAATCAGTTTAAATTTCATGCAACCTTTGGCTTTGAGCGCATCTAATACACCCGAACTAAATATTGGTTTTGATGTTCAAAAGATTTTTAATTCAGATTTTCAGTTATTGCTATCCGATAAGGATGATATTCAAATCGATCCTGTGAATGCCCCTAAAATTGTTGATAATATCACTAATGCCTTTGAAATTATTTTAAATTAAAATATGAAATACTCAGTTTTCATATTATTAATTATCTTTTTGAGCGCTTGCCAAAATGAGGGACTTGATGAGTCCTATCAAAACCTTAATGATGAAAACTCGGATAACGAAAATATTTTTTTAGATTTAGAACTACCATCCAACTTTCCCGAGCCCACTTATGAAATTGAAAATAACAGACCTACTCAAGCTGGCTTTGAGTTAGGGAAAAAATTATTTTACGATGGTAAATTATCATCTACTGGTGTGATTTCTTGTGGGTTTTGTCATATTCAAGATTTTGCTTTTACCCATCACACGCATGTTGTAAGTCATGGCGTGAATGGTGCTTTAGGTACACGTAACGCACC
Source organism: Mesohalobacter halotolerans (assembly GCF_006120725.1). Classification (GTDB taxonomy): domain Bacteria; phylum Bacteroidota; class Bacteroidia; order Flavobacteriales; family Flavobacteriaceae; genus Psychroflexus; species Psychroflexus halotolerans. The sequence goes on along the minus strand of NZ_SWMU01000003.1, from coordinate 485,409 downwards.
GTCACTGCAAAATATGATTTTTATGGAAGATTTTAATTGGGACGGTAGCGTCTCTCATCTTGATGCTCAACCTATTGTGCCGATTACTACTGAATTTGAGATGAATGAAAGCATTACCAATGTGTTGACAAAACTCCAAAATGATGAGGAATATGTACAACTGTTTAATGCAGCATTTGAAAACGATACGATCGACACCCAAAATATGTTGAGAGCCATTTCTCAATTTGTAATGATGATGGTGTCTGCAGATTCAAAATACGATAAAGTCGTGCGTAATGAAGGTAGCCATTTTAATGAAATGGAAGAAGCAGGCAAAGCTGTTTTTGATCAAAAATGTGCGGGTTGTCATTCAGGAAGCCTCTTTACAGACCAAAGCTATCGCAATAATGGTTTGCCTATCGACCCACAATACGATGATGAAGGTCGAATGCGAGTCACTGGAGAAGAAGCAGATAAATACAAATTTAAAGTCCCAAGCTTGAGAAATATTGCGGTGACCTTTCCTTATATGCATGATGGGCGATATCAAACCTTAAGAGACGTACTCGACCATTATGATTCTGGTGTGGTTCAAACTCAAAATTTAGACAGTGTATTTATACAGGAAAATGGGCAATTAGGGATACCGCTTACAGAAATTGAAAAAGATGAAATTATTGCTTATCTCAACACCTTAACTGATGATAATTTTCTGTTAGACGACAGATTTTCAGAGTTTTAATCTTTGTGAAGCAAAACCCAATCATTGTGAAAAAAGTAATCCCATTTGGCTTGAGCCATGTTTTGTTTTGGATCAATTAATGGTTTGTACGGTTTACCATTTACACTCACTCTAGATCTGACATAAATTTCAATGTCATCGCCCTTACTTTGATATTCCTCTTTTAATCGTTGACAAAATTGCCAAACCCCGTCAGGTTTAGCCAACATACGTTGTTGCTTTTTGGTGAGGTAATCCTTTTTTTGGACATAAAATGTTTTGTTATTATCAGGGTTGACAATTTTTATCAATGTCGAAGAGGATTTTGTTCTTAGCATCATTCGCCAACTCATACGATGGCCTTCTTCTGTCCACAATACATCGCCTTCAATGAACCAATGCCTTAAGGGTAATGCAAACTGAATACACAACCAAATGATAATAAACCCAGTCAGACTTTTATGATAATTAGGGGCAACAACATCTGCTTTATCATAAAATGGTTTTGATTTTAAAAATTTACGATTGATAAATTCTTTCGGATAAAAAAACAAGGTAAAAGCCAAAGACATATACGGAAATATCCCAATATGAAAGATGAAGCTATTGAATAAGTGAAAGAAAACACTGATAAAAAACGCAAGGTTTCTAGTTTTCTTCCACAGTAATGCAGGCACGATGAGTAAATCGAAAAGGATACCAAAATAAGCAATTGAATAGTGAATCCAGGATTGCTGTAGTAATTCACCAACTAAATAAAAATGGGATTTGCCTTGCATAAGAAGTTTAGGCACGGTGGCATCTAGCCAATCTGGGTATATTTTGGCCACAGAGGCATAAGTGTAAACTATCCATAATTGAGCGATAATAAAAATAATTACCCAATTAGGCATGTGATGACATTTGAGTTTTGGATTTAGTTTTACATCAACCGATTTGTACCGATGAGCCGGAACTATGCTCATGAAAATAAGTAGTAAAATCAGTAAGTAATAGTGGTTATTATATGAGGTTTTTTGCATTAAATAGACCGCTGTCCACATTACTGTATAAAGAATAATATTAAGCCTATATTTATACCCAATCATAACAAATAATCCCGTCAAACCCATAATGATATAGTAGGCATACATCCAATCGCCAGGCAAAGGTTGCAAAAAGTCAAAACCAATAAAACTAAAGGTAAATTCAGGTTCAATAAGCGTACGTTTTATCCAACCTGTAGCAATCGCACCCCAAGCTTCAGCCGCAATCAAAAACCCAAAAATGATTCTAAATAAAATCAAAGGTGAATTGTCTACGCGCTTAAATAATATATTTTTCATCTGAGGGTTTTGATAAAATCTTTAGAATATTTTTCATCCTTTTGCATTGCAGATTTTAAAGCCTCTAAAGAATCAAATTTTCTTTCGTTTCTGAGGCGTTTTAATAATTGTATTTGAATTGTTTTATCATATAAGTTTCCACTAAAATCAAAGAAGTAAGTTTCAACAGATTTGCGATTATTGTTTGCAATCGTCGGATTGTGACCTATATTCATCATACCGTAATGCAATGCTGAATCGATATAAGCACTGACAACATAAACACCTTCTTTAGGAATAATTTTATAGTCTTCTTTGACTTGTAAATTTGCAGTAGGATAGCCTAAAGATTTTCCAAGCTGTTTACCTTTTACTACTTTTCCTGTCAGCACAAAAGGTTTTGATAAATAGGTATTGGCTAAATGAATTTGACCTTCAGTAATAGCTGATCTGATTTTTGTAGAACTTATGGCGACATCATCAATATCTTGTTTCGAAATTTCTTCAACTTCAAAATTATAAGTTTTTGCAAAACGTTTTAGATCTTCAATATTGGCCGTACGATTTCGACCAAACCTGTGATCGTAACCAACAATAACAACGGCAGCATTAAGATAATCAACCAGGTATTGTTTGACATACTCTTGGGCTTTTAATCTTGAAAATGTTTTGGTAAAAGGCTCAATGACCAGATGGTCCAGTCCAGTCTGGGACAATAAATTTATGCGTTCATCTATGGTATTAATAAGCTTTAGATCTTGTTTTTGTTGCAATACCATTCTAGGGTGCGGAAAAAAGGTCAATAAGGCAGAGTCTAGTTTTTTAGATTTGGCCACTTCGTTTAAGCGGTAAATAATTTTGCGATGCCCTAAATGTACACCATCAAATGTGCCAATCGTCACTACGGTTTGACGCTTGGATTTAAAACTAGATGCAGGTTTAAAAGTTTTCACAATAAATTATTTTCCATTAAAATCATTCATGGTATTATGAATGCCGGCAAGCCCAAAACTTATAATTGCTTTAGTGGCTTTATCTAAGCGTTCGTCCAAAGATTTTTTCTGTTCTTCATCCCAATGACCTAAAACATAATCAACCTGCTGGCCTTTTGGAAACTGACTTCCAACCCCAAACCTAAATCTGGGGTATTGGTTGGTGCTTAAAACTTCTTGAATATGCTTTAAACCATTATGTCCACCATGACTGCCTTTGCTTTTGATTCTTAAAGTTCCAAAGTCTAGATTGATATCATCTGTGACCACGAGAAGGTTGTTAAGTTCAATTTTTTCTTGCTGAAGCCAATACCTCACAGTTTTGCCGCTAAGGTTCATGTATGTATTCGGTTTAACTAATATAAAAGTTCGTCCTTTTTGTTTTAAAGTGCAAATGTCTGCAAGTTTTTCTGTTGTAAAACTAAGTTCATCTTGTTTTGCTAAGGCATCTAAAATTTCAAAACCTATATTGTGTCTTGTGTTTTGGTATTTTAGTCCTGGATTTCCTAAACCAACAATCAAAAATTTCTTCATTACTTACAAAACGTATTAATATTCAAATTTAATTTAAAAAATAGAATAGCTAAAAAACTAAACCACAAATTCTGTGGATTTGATATAAAATAAAAGCTGTCTTAAATCAATTTAAGACAGCTTTCAAAATTTATTAAAAGAAATGATCTATTCTTCTTTTTTGTCTTCTCCTTCAGCTTGGTTATCACCATCGCCTTCTGTAGCTTCACCTTCTTCACCTTCACCTTCTTCACCTTCACCTTCTTCGTCTTCCTCAGTGTCAGGTTCTAAGAGTTCAAGGTTTCTAGGTGTTCTTACTTGACAAATCACCGTGCTATCAGGGTGAAGGATTGTATAATCATCACTCTTTACAGAAGCAGCATCCAATTTATCACCAATCTTAAGTGGAGTAACGTTTGCTACAATATAATCTGGTAAATCCTTGGCAAGGCCACGAACCTCCATCCTTCTTAGGTTAAATCTTAAAACACCACCATTTTTAACACCTTTTGGTGTACCTTCAGCATGGATTGGTATTTCCATAGTAATTTCCTGATCGTCTTCAAACTTATAGAAATCCATGTGAAGGATTTCATCTGTAACAGGATGAAATTGAATATCCTGTAAAACAGCATTGGCTTTTTTGCCGTCTAGCACTAAATTGACAGTGTGAACATCTGCTGTGTAAACTAAATCTTTGAAGGCAATGCTTGGTGCTGAAAAATGCGTGACATCATTCCCTCCGTATAATACGCAAGGAATCTCTCCAGCATTACGTAAGGCTTTTGTCGCTTTTTTGCCTACGCTTTCTCTTTTAGATCCATTGATCGTAATTGATTTCATAGTTGTTTAATTGAATTGATTTACATTAAAAATTTTGAACTTATTGATTCATTGTGGTGAACTGCTTTCATGACATCTGCAAATAGAGCCGCTGAACTTACCACTTTTATTTTTGCACTCTGTTGTCTTAAGGGGATACTATCTGTAACAATGAGTTCTTCTAGCTTTGAATTTTCTAGTTTTTCATAAGCATTACCGGATAAAACAGGGTGCGTACATACTGCCCTCACACTTTTTGCTCCGCGCTCTATCATCAAATTGGCTGCATGGGTTAATGTTCCAGCTGTATCTACTAGATCGTCAACCAAAACCACATTTTTCCCTGTCACATCTCCAATCAATTCCATATGAGAAATAACATTAGCCTTGGCTCTTTGCTTATAACAGATAACAACGTCAGATTCTAAAAATTTAGAATAGGCATAAGCTCTTTTTGAACCACCCATATCTGGTGAAGCTACTGTGAGATTATCGAGTTGGAGTCCTTTTAAGTAAGGTAAAAATATAGTTGAAGCATAAAGATGATCGACTGGTTTTTCAAAAAAGCCTTGAATTTGATCAGCGTGTAAGTCCATGGTAATGATGCGAGTTGCTCCAGCGGTTTCAAGCATTTTAGCAATCATTTTTGCAGCTATAGGGACACGTGGTTTATCTTTACGATCTTGTCTAGCCCAACCAAAATAGGGCATAACAGCTGTGATATGTCTAGCAGATGAACGCTTAGCCGCATCCAGCATCAACAACATTTCCATTAAATTATCACTATTAGGATTTGTGGATCCAATAATAAAAACCCGCGTTCCTCTTACAGATTCTTCGAAAGATGGCTGAAATTCCCCATCACTAAAATTAAGCCGATTAATTTTGCCTAAAGGGATTCCATAAGAATGTGCTATGGCTTGCGCTAGGGCTTCACTTTGTGAACACGGAAAAATTTTAGCAACTTTTTCTATTTCAGACATCTTAAATAATACTTACCAAGTTATTTATGGTTTGCAAAAGTAAAAAATAATTTCAAGCTTTTGCGGTTTCTTTTGCTTAATTTCTAATGCTAATATCTCATTTTTTTTCTATTTTTGCAGTCCAAATTTGCTCAAGTGGCGGAACTGGTAGACGCGCTGGATTCAAAATCCAGTTTCTTCGGAAGTGCGGGTTCGATTCCCGCCTTGAGTACTTTTTATTCCCAAGAATAATTTTTTATACTTGGGAATATTTTTTTGTTGTCAAATGAAATTTAATCTAATTTTTGAGTAACTAAATTTTTGAATATTTGGATTGTTTGGTTCGAAAATATATCAATTTGGTGTACAGTAATGGGTTCCCCCGAAGCTTCGGGGGAATTTTTAATCTATGGAAAAGCTGGTTTCAATTAGAAACCAGCTTTTTTTATAAAAATTTACTTACACCAGACCACCCTTTTTAAGTATCTTACGTCTTTATAAGAAAGACCCTATTTTTTTTGAAAGTTGTTAATCTACATGCCGAACATGATAAGCTTATTAAAAAAGCGCAAAAACAAGATCGCGTTTCTCAATTTCGCTTATACGAAAAACATGCGCCAAAAATGCTTGGGGTGATCCGCTATTATATTAAAGATTTACAACATGCGGAAGATATCTTACAAAATGCCTTTTGTAAAGCTTTTATCAATCTAAAAAGTTATCAATTTAAAGGCAGTTTTGAAGGTTGGTTAAGGCGAATTGTTGTGCGTCAAAGTATTGATTTTTTAAGGCAGCAAAAGAAAATGATGATTCCTACAGAGGATTTTTCGTATTACAAAACCGCTGAAAATCCATTAGATGAGGTCAGTGACATCTCGCATATCCAAAAAGCTATTGACCAACTACCTGCGGGTTACAAAACTGTGTTTTGCCTATATGTTTTAGAAGAATTTAAGCACAAAGATATTGCTGAGTTGCTAAATATTGATATTGGGACATCAAAATCTCAGCTCTATAAAGCCCGTAAAATGTTGAAAGATGAATTAAAGAAAGACCAATTAAAATCGTTGAAATGAAAATTTCTCAAACCGAACATAAAATTAAAAAAGAGTTAGCTCAAAGAAAATTGACACCAAGTCAAAACCTTTGGGATAATATTGAACAGAAATTAGACAAAACGTCAAAACCTAAAAAGCAAAAGTTTTGGTTGAAATATGCCAGTATTGCAGCTGTCTTGTGCATTGGGTTTTTGGTTTATCAGGGATTAAAATCAGATAGAACTAATTCAACTCAGATGGTTTTAGAGTCTAAACCTATCATTGATAACAATATAGAATTAGAATTTAAGACCTCAACAATTAATTATGTGGCCTCAACTCCTGAAATACAAAACAAAACTATTTCAAATGTCAAAACCCGAATTGTTGAAAACAATGCAACCGTCAAAAACACGATAGTTAATGAAGAAAAACCCTCTATTGACACTGAGGTTGAAAACTTGTTAAGTCAAGCTCAAAATGCTTTGGCTAAAGCTAAAAAAGAAAAACAGTTACGCAAAGAAGTCAATGCCCTTCTGGCTAAAGCTATGAAACAAACACAAGATATAGAGCAAAAACAAATATTGCAAAACATGCAAGCCACAATACTTTTAGCTGAAGTTGAAGCCGAAATTGAATTACAAAAACCCAAAAATCTCAAAGATAAAATTTGGGAAGCACTGGTGTCAAACTTAAATGATATCAAAGAAGTCGTCGCTCTAAATTAAAATTTAAACAACTGAAAAACAGATTTTTATAAAAACTGAATAGCCAAATTTATGTCTCATTTTAAAATTAAAACCTATGAAAACCATTAAAAAATTACCTATCTTATTATTATTTAGTCTGTTTTGTTATAGTAATTATGCACAAGATACGACTCAAGTCAAACTTGACGATAAAGCCAAAATGGAGTTGGCAAAATTGGAAAAGAAACTCCAGGAGATTGAAACTGAGGAAAAGAACAAGCTCAAGAAAATAATTTCAGAATTAAATGCTCAGCAAGCCAAAGATTCCTTGTACAGCTCTAAAGATTTTGAGACTATAAAATTAGAAAATGCAGAACGCATTGCCCAGAATATTAAAAACAGACAAGCCATTGTTCAGAATCAAATTGACTTTTTAAAGCGAAATGGATACCTATCTGATGAAGTTTCAATAGATAATAATGATAAAGAAGATAATAGAATAGAAAGTATAGAAATATCCAAAGGACGTATAGATTTTTCATGGAAAGATGAAGATGATAAGAAATACCGCAACCGCACCCAAAGCGATCTTATTTTTGCTTTTGGTTTAAATAATGCTATACCGAGTAATGGTGGAATAAACGACTCACCTTTTAAAGTTGGCGGCAGTCGATTTTTTGAAATCGGTTACTTATGGTCATCGCCTTTAGATAAAAAGAACTTTTTTCGACTGGATTACGGATTTTCATTTCAGTTTAATGGACTAAAGCCTGAAGACGATTTGATCTTTTTTGAAGATGGCGAACAGACCGTTCTCGATAATTTTGAAAGAGATGGTCAGGTGATTAATTTAGATAAGAATAAGTTCAGACAGGATAATCTCATCTTTCCGGTTCATCTCCAGATCAATACGAAAAAAAGTAGTAATGGAGATTATTATACCAGAAGTGGGTTTAATTTAGGTTTTGGGGGATTTGTAGGATTGAACCTCAATAATATTCAAAAGCTGAAATATGACTTTAACGGAGATGACGAGAAAGATAAATTCAAAGACGACTACAATACCAACAATTTTCTATACGGTTTAAGTGCTTATGCAGGATTTGGAGATGTTAATTTGTATTTCACCTACAGCTTGAATCCAATTTTTGAAAATAACCCGGTTGATATCAATAATGTTCAATTGGGTTTAAGGTTTGCGTTTTAAGTTTTTTTATTTAAGAAATATGCACCGCAGAGTCGCAGAGATCGCAAGGTTATTTTTTATAATTTTATTTTAATATTTAATCGTACACGAAAATAATATATCTTCAAAAGTCATTGGTGCAGCAATCGAGGTTCACAAGCAACTCTGGCCTGGTTTGTTAGAGAAGACATACGAAGCATGTCTTTTATATGAATTAGAAGAACAAGGTTTAGAGGTAAAAAGACAAATGGCTTTACCCATAGTTTACAAAAAAGTAAAGCTCAATGCCGGTTATAGAATTGATCTACTTATTGAAAATAAAGTGATTGTGGAAATAAAAAGTGTTGAGGCTTTAGTTGATATTCACACAGCACAACTTCTGACATATCTAATATTAAAAGATTTAAAATTAGGATTACTTATAAATTTTAATGAAGTCCTATTAAAAAATGGGATTCGAAGAATTGTAAATAACTTGTGAAAGAAAATCACTCAGTATTCTCTGCTCTCTGCGATAAAAATCAGATACAGTGATTAAAATTTTATGACTGTTAATTAAACCGCAGAGACTTAAAGAGCACAAATTTTTATAATTGAGATCTATAATTTTTTATAATTGAGATTTATAATTAATAGAATTTAAAAATAATTAGAAAGTAGAGTATTTAAACATAGCGAACTTTCCGACTTTGCGGTGAGAATTTATTTTTTATTAGCCAGCTGACCACAGGCCGCATCAATATCCTTTCCTCGGGAATGCCTTAGAGTCACCGTCACACCGTGAGCTTCAAGTGTAGTTACATACTTGGCCACGGCTTTGTCGTTGGCTTGAATAAAGTTATCTTCGTCTATTGGATTGTATTCTATCAGGTTAACTTTGCATGGAATGGCTTGACAAAATTCTACCAAAGCTTCAATATCAGCCTCTGTATCGTTAATGCCTTTCCAAACTATATATTCGTAGGTCACTTGTTTTTTGGTTTTGGCATACCAATATTCTAAAGATTCTTTTAAAGCATCTAGGCTAAATTTGGCATTAAAGGGCATAATTTGCGTGCGCACTTCATCTCTGGCAGAATGCAGAGACACAGCCAAGTTGAATTTCACTTGATCATCAGCCAGCATTTTAATCATTTTTGGAACACCTGAAGTTGAAACGGTGATGCGTTTGGGAGACATGTTTAAGCCGTCTTCTGAAGTAATTTTTTCAATAGATTTCAAGACATTTTTGTAATTCATCAGCGGTTCGCCCATACCCATATAGACAATATTACTCAATGGTCGATTATTGTAATAGCGGCTTTGTTCGTCAATTGCGACCACTTGGTCGTAAATTTCGTCTGGATTAAGATTTCTGAGACGTTTGAGTTTTGCGGTTGCACAAAATTTGCAGTCTAAGCTACAACCCACTTGAGAAGACACACAAGCCGTGGTGCGGTTTTCTGTAGGAATCATCACGCTTTCTACCACAAAGCCATCGTGGAGTTTTACAGCGTTTTTTATCGTTCCATCTTGACTGCGTTGTTGGGTATCGACTTTGATGTTATTGATGACAAAATTAGCCTCAAGCATGGCTCGGGTGTCTTTAGAAATATTTGTCATATCTTCAAAATCGTAGCAGGCTTTATTCCATAACCATTCGTAAACCTGATTGCCTCTGAAAGCTTTATCGCCATTAGACACAAAGAATTCTCGTAATTGGTCTTTGCTTAAAGCGCGTATGTCTTTTTTGTCTGTCGTTTTCACATTGCAAAGGTAGGGAATGCGTGTTGTATTGGAAAATTTATTGATAAATGCAAGATTTAAATCAAATATTCCAAAATGATTAATTGAAAATAGCATAGCTATTTTTCGCAAAGTCGCGGAGTCGTAAAGACTTTTTTAATTAATATTAACTCGGTAACAACTTTTCTACCAATTTCCCAATACTTAAACCTTGCACTAAAATGGCAAAAATCACAATGATAAAAGTGATTTGAACGATGATGTTTCCGTAAGTTGAATCAGATAGACTAAAAGCCAAAGCCAGAGAAATACCGCCTCGCAAACCGCCCCAAGTTAATATAGCTGAAGTTTTAAAAGTTGAATATTCTTTGTGTCTCAAAAAACTATAGGGTAAAAACACGGAGAAAAAACGTGAAAATAAAACCAACATGATAGCGATAAGCCCTAAAATAATGACGGTATTGTCGAAAGTAATAAGATGCAATGACAAGCCAATTAAAACAAACAAGACCCCATTGAGAATTTCATCCAAAATTTCCCAAAAGTTATTGAGTTGAGAGGTATAAATTTTATGTTTGTGATGATTAATATCTAATTTGTTTCCAATAATCAAACCCGCGACCACCATAGCTAATGGTCCTGAAATATGCAAGAGTGAAGCCACCGCATAACCGCTCACGACTATGGCAATACTCATCATAACAGCCAGATGCGGGTTGTCTTGAGTAGCTTTGATGCTGTAATATCCTATAAAACCAATCAACGCGCCAAAGACTAAACCACCAATGGCTTCTTCAAGAAATAACAAGCCAACTTCCTGCCCAACTTCAGCATTAATTTCGGGATGTTTGAGTTGAGCAATGAGTAACATCGCAGAAAATACCACTACGCCTACACCATCATTAAAGAGCGATTCGCCTTCTATTTTCATCTTCAGGCTTTTTGAAATATCGTATTTTTTTAAAATCGCCAGAACAGCGATAGGATCAGTTGGGGAGATGAGCGCTCCAAAAACTGAAGCATAAGTAAAAGCAAAATCAATCCCCAAAAGTTGAGCAGTAAAATACACAAGACTTCCGACTAAACTGGTCGATATCAAAACGCCAAGACTAGCAAATAGTAATACTGACCAACGCTCATGTTTTAAATCTTTGATATTGACATGCAAAGCTCCGGCAAACAACAAAAAAATCAACAGCGAATCCATAATTAATTTGTCGAAATTTGAATGGATAACCAAATCACAAAAAAATCGGTAGACTTCAGGAAAAATATCTTGAATAGAAATCAAAATGAATACGCTAATTAGACTCATCATCATTAGCGCGATAGTGTTGGGAAGCTTTAAAAATTTATAATTGATAAAGCTAAATAAAGACACTAAGGCTATGATAATACTAAAAGACTAAAACATAAGATTTTCAATTGTTGATCAATACTATAGACTTAATTTTATATTTTCGACAAATTTTGTCTTAATAGTCAATTTATAAATTACTAAATTACAATATTTGAATAAAAACTAAATGAATTGCATAATTGCCAGCACATCAACCATTCATGGAAGTGGGTATTTAAAGTATTTAAAATCTGTATTAACATCATATTTTAAAGGGGTCAATCATATTTTATTTATCCCTTATGCCAGACCGTCCGGATTAACTCACGATGAATATACCGCCAAAGCCAAAGAAGGGCTGAGTTTTTTAAAGGTTGAAGTCAAAGGCTTACATGAATTTGAAGACCCCAAGCAAGCCATACAATCATCAGAAGCCATTTTTGTTGGTGGCGGTAATACTTTTTTGCTGGTAAAAACCCTTCAAGATTTCGGTTTGATGAGTGTTTTAAAAGATAAAATCTTGTCAGGAACCCCTTATTTAGGTACAAGCGCCGGCAGTAATATTTGCGGGCCTAATATGCAGACCACCAATGATATGCCCATTGTGAGGCCTGAATCGTTTGAAACTTTGGGTATATTACCATTTAATATCAATGCGCATTATATTGAGCCAGACCCCAACTCTAAACATAAGGGCGAAACACGTCGTACACGTATCAAAGAGTTTCAGGTGTTTAATGATATTAATGTGATTGGTTTAAAAGAAGGCAGTTGGCTTGAAGTGCGAGGCGAAACTATTCAACTTAAAGGCCAATTGGATGCGATTTGGTTTGAGCCAAGCAATACACCAAAAATTATCAAGTCAGAAAATTATATATGAAATAATGATAGCTTGGTTAAACCTTTTGCGATGGCCCAACTTGCTGCTCATCTTTATTACGCATATCTTATTTAGATTGTCTTTTTTAGATCATTTTGAATTGGGTTTTCGTCTTAACCCATTAGAATTTTTTTTATTGAGCTTTAGTATTATAAGCATCGCTGCAGCTGGGAATATTATCAATGATATTTTTGATATTAAAACTGATTTTGTCAATAAACGAAGTAGAAGGCCAATTGCTTTAAATCAAATCAATTTTTCAAAAGCTTATTCAGCTTACTTTATACTCAATATCATCGCTATTACCTTGAGCTTTTACATTAGTTTTAGACTTGAACTTTGGTCACTATTAATTGTAGAATTTGCTGTAATTTTAGTTTTGTATTATTATTCTAGATATTTTAAAGCTATACCAATTTTAGGTAATGTTTTAGTCAGTTTATTGGTGAGCTTATCATTTGTTTTAGTGTTGTATTTTGATATGGATCATAATTTACTTTTCAGTTATAAAATATTTAAATGGATTTTGTTCTACAGTGTTCTTGCTTTTTGGTCAAATCTTAATCGTGAATGGATCAAAGACACTTCAGATATCAAAGGCGACTATGCGCAAAATATTTCAACCTTACCAATTTTGATCGGAAAATCGAGAATGAATACACTGATTTTCTTTTCTACACTCTTGCTCATTGTGGCTTTATTTTTTATAGTCAAAGTTTTATTGAAAGCAGAGTTGATCTTTAGTTTATACTTTATATTTGGAATATGTATTCCTTTATCTATAGTGCTCTATAAAATTTGGAAATTTGAAAACCACGTCAATTACAAAGTCTTAAGCTCAATTTATAAATTAACCATGTTGATAGGTGTGTTTAGCTTAATTTTATTTAAAATATGAAGGAGTTAGAAAAATACAACATTATTTTGGCGTCAGGATCTCCCAGGCGTCAACAGTTTTTGAAAGATTTGGATATTCCATTTGAAATAAAACTCAAATCTGTTGACGAAGATTTTCCCAATCATTTGAATAAAGAAGAAATTCCGGAATATCTGGCGAAACTCAAAGCTGATGCCTATGACGATTTAAATGAAAATGATATTATCATCACCGGTGATACCATTGTTTGGCATAAGGGTAGAGCTTTAAATAAAGCTGAACATGAAAACGAAGCCTATGAAATGATTTCGTCTCTACAAAATTCCTGGCATCAAGTCATCAGTGCATTTTGTATAAAATCTAAAGACAAGATAATTGTAAAAAGTGATTTTACGGATGTATTTTTTGAAGAACTAGAAGAAGATGATATTTGGTATTACATTAGAAATTATAAACCTTACGATAAAGCGGGTGCTTATGGCATTCAGGAATGGATTGGGCAGATCGGTATTTCAAAAATAAAAGGCTCTTATTTTAATGTCATGGGACTGCCTACACATTTGTTTTATAAAACTTTAAAAGCATTTATTAAAAAATAAATCGATATGAAACCCTTAATGAAGTTAACAATATTTGTTATTAACATATTATTGTGGTCTTGCCAAACCAATTCAAATCCTCAAAACAACACAGATTCAAAATCTGAAAAAGACTATTCTTATTTAGATTTAAGCGATCAATTCAAAAATCATTGGTTTGATGGAAAAGCAGAAGTCGCCAGTTATGATTTAACACAAATGCGCTATGGTGAAGCCCGTGAAGGTTCGGCGGTGTTGATTTTTGTAAAAGAACCCTTTTTACCCAAAACCCAAGTCAAAGCCAACAACGCCTCTGCTAAAACTGTGGATGTGATGAAATTGAATTACACTAAAAAATTCAATACCGGAATTTATCCTTACAGCATCATGCAAAGCGTATTTTCGCCTTTGACCACACAACCTCACGCTTTAAAAGTTACGGCCACAATCCAAGAATGGTGTGGTCAAACTTACATGCAGTTGAACAATCGAAATCAATTTGATATAAAACTGCATTCTTACTTTGAAGGTGAGGCTGATCAAGATTTTAAAATCGATAAAAATCTTTTAGAAAACGAGCTCTGGACAAAATTAAGGGTAAATCCTAAAAATATTCCTACAGGTCAACTTAAAGTGATTCCAGACTTTTCGTATTTTAGACTGCAACATAAAGACGTCAAAGCATATGATGCTCAAATTAATCAAGTTACAAACAAAGACACGTTATTGACTATTTTGGAATATCAACATATAAAAAGAACATTAAAGGTTTATCAAAACTCAAAATTTCCTTACATCATTTTAAAATGGCAAGAGATTGAGAACGATACGACAGAAGCTATTTTAAATAAATCAATGCGCATTGATTATTGGACTAAAAATGCCAATCAATATCAATTTTTAAGAGATAGTTTGAATTTAAAGTAAAGTATGAAAACATTTTTTAATCAACACCAAACTGAAATCATCCTTACGATAGTTATTGTTGTAAGCTTAATTGTAATTCGCTTTATTTTTAAAAAGGCAGCTGTCGGTATAGCGAAAAGAAGAGACATTAATGTGCAGAGAACAACGCTTATAGTTCGTTATATCAATACCTTAGTTACATTCGTTGTGCTATTTGCCATACTATTAATTTGGGGTATTCAGCCTAATCAAGTCGCTTTGGTGTTTTCATCTGTATTTGCCATCATTGGCATAGGATTGTTTGCGATATGGTCAATTTTGAGTAATGTAACTGCAGGTGTCATATTATATTTTTATTATCCTTTTAAAATTGGGGATAAAATTAAAATTTTAGATAAGGATTTTCCACTTGAAGCCACAATAGAGGATATCAAAGCTTTTCAGATTCATTTGCGAACAGATGAAGGCGATTTAGTTACATATCCTAATAATTTGATTTTACAAAAATCCATTTCAATGAAGGATAATTGATATACCAATTAAAATACTATTTTATATAAGGATGATAGCGAAAGACCAACACTTAGAATGATAATTAGTAATTGTAATACTGAGTTTAAAATAGATTTTGAATGATTTATTTTTTGAGCCAATCCAAAAATTATCAACACTAAAATAGGCAAGACTATAGCATTTGAGATTTGAGCGATTGTAATAACTTGAATAGGGTTGAAATCTAAAGCAGCAACTATACAACCAATCAACAACACGGCATAACTTAGTCGCTTAAAAGCGTAACTCTCTAAAGAATAATTATAGTTAAATAAAGCATTTATGACATAAGCTGCAGCCAAAGGCGCTGTGACCGCAGAAGTAAGGCCGGCAGCAATATAACCTATTCCCAAAAGATAACTTGCAAAAGCGCCATATATTGGCTTTAAAGCTAAACCTAGTGAAGAGATATCATTGACCTCAGATTGAACATTGGCCGAAGTAATGATAATACAAATTGAGACTAAAACACCGAGACTGACAGCTACATAGGTGTCAACTCTCATCTTGAAGACATCTTCAGTCTTGTGCCACCTTTGTTTAGCGAGTGATGCGTGTAAAAATAAATTATAGGGAACAACGGTTGTTCCAATCAATGCCGATACCATCAAAACATCATTTGTAGAAAAGGATGCAGAAAGCATACCATCAAAAATGATTTGAAAATCTTCTGTGGTTATAACTGCTGTAATAACAAAAGAAAGACTAAGCAAACCGACCAAAACCATCAAAGTCTTCTCAAGATAGCGGTAAGATTTTAAATGCAAAATAATAAAAGCAATAACACTTATGATAAGTATGGCGTAGTTAATTTTTATACCAAGAATATGAATAAACAAATCATTTTGTTGCATAATTTGAAGTCCAATATTGATACCACTTAAATTTCCAGCTTCATAAGCAATATTACCAAATACAATGGCTAAAAATATCAAAATGAAGATAGCAAATTTTAGATTTTTTTGGCCTTTAAAATAGTGTCTAATAAGTTCAATTAAATCTTTTTGAAAAGTTATGGCTAATCTTGCAGAAAGCTCTTGTAAAACTATCGTCATAAATAACGATACAAACATCACACTTATTAAAGCATAGCCATGATTCATGCCTGCCAAAGTGCATACACTCACTGTTCCAGGACCTATAAAAGCACCAGCTATTAGCGTTGCTGGTCCTATTTCTCTTAAAAACTTCATTTAGCGAGATAAGCATAAACAGCAAATGAGGCCAACCAATGCCCACCTTCATAACTGTCACCGATTAAATTGGGATAAGCTGCATTAAAATGTTTAGCAGCGATGGGTTTAAGATGGCTAAAACCTTCGACTTTGGATAATTTAAAAAGATTCCATGCACGACTGAAGTTTAACCCATCCAGATGGACTAATTTTCCATCACTTCTGTCGCTTACTTTTGCGACCTCAAGCTTAAAATTATCAGATTTAAGCTGAGGTAAAAACTGTTTGATCCAGGTCTTGTAAGTGTCTTGACCTAAAATTTTTTTCATCAACACAGCTTCTTCAAGACAAGGGGATAAAAAATCATACCCGCTGGGTTCCCATGATAAAGGACAATATTGATCATTCTCATAAAATCTTATCGCCGCCTGTTTGATTTGGTTTTGAAAATCTGTCTTATTTAGGCTTTCGGCATATTCATACATTAGATTCAGGGCAAAAGCAGTATTGGTATGTTCGCCAACCCTTATGGGATAAATGAGTTTTGGAATGAATATTTTAAATTTTTGCTCTAACTCATCAGTCAAAGGTTTGAGGTTTTGATATAAATCTTTACCTAATGGGTCGTCCCATTTATAAAGCGATTGACTGAGTTTAAACAACCAAGCCCAACCATACATGCGCTCGTAACCACGGTTTATGTCTTTTTGAAAATACTCAACTTCTTTAGCGATATTTTCTTGTTTTAAATTAGATTTTAAAATATTTTTGATGCTATCGGCTTGTTTTAAATCAGGATAGAGTTTAAGTAATTCAACCATTGACCAGTGTCCGTGAACAGCTGAGTGCCAATCAAAACAGCCATAAAAAGCCGGATGCAATTGACGTGGCCTTTTTAAATCTGTAGAGTCCCCAATGACTTGTCCCAATTTATTAGGGAATTCTTGAGTTGAACACTTTAAAGGAAGTTCGATTAATTTTGAAGCAACTTCAAAATTTACTTTCACTTTTTGAATTTGTTGTTTGACTATGTCTTCATTTTTTTGGCTGGATTGACATGCCCAAAGGGAAAATACTGTTAATAAGACGTATATATTTTTCATATATTGAAATTGTGATGTAAAATTAAGCAATATAAAAGAAAAGATAGTTCATAACAGAATTCAAAGAAATTGGTTAAATACTAGAATTCATTGAGGTGATTAAGCTAAATTTCTTCAATAAAATTGCATTTACTAGCCATTATTGAATACCTACTCACTAAAAACTAGCATCTATCGACTTGAAGTTTATTAACCTAACCACCCATCACGGTCAAGGCTTCGGTACTGAATTGCTTCACTGATATGACTACTAGTAATGTTGTCTTGATTTTCTATATCGGCTATGGTTCTAGCAACTTTTAATATTCTGTCGTAGGCTCTTGCAGACAGGTTTAGTTTTTCCATAGCTGTTTTGAGTAAAGTTTTTGAACTTTCATCCAATTCACAAAACATCCGGATTTGTTTGACATCCATCTGGGCGTTATAGTGAATGTGTTCGATATCTTTAAAACGTTCGGCTTGTTTTTCGCGGGCTTCGGTTACTCTAGCTCTAATTTCGGCACTGGATTCACCTTTTCGCTCTTCGCTGAGTTTATCAAAAGGCACTGGCGTGACTTCAATGTGTATGTCAATACGGTCGAGTAGTGGACCACTAATTTTGCTGAGGTAGCGTTGCATTTCTGCTGGTGATGAGGTAACAGGTGCGTCGGGATCGTTAAAATAACCGCCAGGACTCGGGTTCATACTGGCGACTAACATAAAACTTGATGGATATGTTACCGTAAATTTAGCCCTGGAAATCGTGACTTCGCGATCTTCAAGCGGTTGACGCATGACTTCTAATACCGAACGCTTAAATTCTGGTAATTCATCTAAAAATAAAACGCCATTATGCGATAACGAGATTTCACCAGGTTGCGGATAGGCACCACCACCAACTAAAGCCACATCGCTTATCGTGTGATGTGGACTTCGAAACGGTCTGTTGGCCATCAAACCAGTTTCTTCTTTTACATTACCAATAACAGAGTGAATTTTAGTCGTCTCAAGAGCTTCATGAAGGGTCATTGGTGGGAGAATGCTTGGTAAGCGTTTGGCCAACATGGTTTTACCCGAACCCGGCGGCCCAATCATAATAATGTTATGGCCACCTGCCGCAGCAATTTCCATGCAACGTTTTATAGACTCTTGACCTTTGACTTCAGAAAAGTCAAATTTAGGATGTTCGAGATTTTTATAAAATTCCTCTCGCGTATTAATAATGGTTTGTTCAAGTGTTTGCCCTTTGTCAAAAAAATCAATAACTTCTGTGATATTCTCAACACCATAAACCTCAAGACCATCGACAATAGAAGCTTCTTTAGCATTTTGTTTGGGCAAAATAAAACCTTTAAAACCATCTTCTAAAGCTTTTATAGCTATCGGTAATGCTCCTTTGATTGGCTGTAAACTTCCATCGAGGGACAATTCGCCCATAATGATATACTCACTGATATTTGGTGCTTTGATTTGAGATGAGGCGGTAAGAATACCGAGGGCTAAAGTCAAATCATAGGCCGACCCTTCTTTGCGTAAGTCTGCAGGTGCCATGTTGATGGTAATTTTTTTGCCAGGTAATTTGTAGCCATTATTTTTAAGCGCAGCCTGAATCCGAAAACTACTTTCTTTGATGGCATTATCAGGCAAACCAACTAAATGGTATCCAATACCAGAATCAACGTTGACTTCGACAGTGATATTCGTCGCTTCAACACCAAAAACGGCACTGCCATAGACTTTGATGAGCATAATTGAAATCTGCTTTTATAATAAATAATATGTTGTCAAGATAAAAGTAACAAATTATTATATAGCATTAAAAGCTTGATGTAGTATTTATTAAAAATTGAATTAATTTTTAATTTTATTCCCTTCTTTCTTCCACTGTGTAATTCCTCCTTTTAAGTCATAGATTTTTTTAAACCCTTTTTCAGCTAAAATATCTGCACATTTAGCACTTCGCCTCCCTGACCGGCAATAAACGATAACTGGTTTATCTTTCTGAAGTCCTTTAAGCTTTTGATCAAAATTGTCGTCAAATACAATATTTTCAGCGCCTTCAATATAATTTTCGTTAAACTCTTTTACAGTTCTCACGTCAACCAATTGAACCTCTTCATTTTTAAGCAAAGTTTTCATCTCTTCACCACCTATCATTGTGATATTAGTGTATTTTGCTTTCTCTTTACAGCCAATGCTAAGTAATAAAATTAAAATCAGAATAAATTTAAAATGCTTCATATTGCTATAGTTTTCCTGTTGCTTTGTTTATTTTATAATTCAAATATCAACCATTTATAGCTAAAATTTATGCAAAAGCCATTATGTTTTTGACACTTCACCACTCAAAGCGAATTTATCAGTTTGTTTTGCAACATAAAGCATCTCATAACTTTCAACTTTTAACTACCAAAACCAACAACCAACAACCAACAACCCTCTACTATCTACTCCTCAACTTCTCCGTGCCATTCGGTAATGCCACCCTCAAGGTTGGATACGTCAGAAAACCCCATTTGTTCCATAATATTACAAGCCATAGCACTTCTTCCGCCTGCTTTACAATATAAATAATAAGCTTTTGTTTTGTCGAGTTTTTCAACTTCTTCTACAAACTGCTGGGCATCCTTTACGTCAATCAGTTTTGAGTTAGGAATACGTTGTTCTTCATACTCTTCTGGTGTTCTCACATCGAGAATGACAGAGTTTTGGTCATTTTTTAGGGCTTTTTCCCAAGATTTGTTATCGAGATTTTTCATTGTTTATAGTTTATGAGGTGTTACATTGAGTTTAGCTGAATGATTAATGGGTTGCATTTTATTTAACCGCAAATGGCGCAGAGTTAACGCAATGTTCGCAAAGCTAATACTAGTCTTTAATATTTTTAAACCTCTGGTTTTTAGAATAAATTTTAATTTTCTAATCGATATTATCAAAACTTCAAATTACCATATTTTCAAATCATCAAATTTTCAAATTAACACATCATCAAATTAACTATAAGGTTCCTCTCAGGTCTTGTTCGCGTTCTATGGCTTCAAAAAGAGCTTTAAAGTTACCTTTTCCAAAAGATTTTGCCCCTTTACGTTGAATAATTTCAAAAAACATCGTTGGTCTATCCAATACGGGTTTAGTGAAAATTTGTAACAAATAGCCTTCATCATCTCTATCTATCAAGATACCGAGTTCTTTTAAAGGTTCTAAATCTTCGTCGATTTCGCCTACGCGATCTAATACGGTTTCATAATAAGTTTCGGGCACATACAAAAATTCCACACCCCGATCTCTTAAATCGGTTACGGTTTCTATAATATTGTCAGTAGCTACAGCAATATGCTGGACACCGGCGCCATTATAAAAATCAATATATTCTTCAATTTGAGATTTCTTTTTGCCATGAGCCGGTTCGTTGATAGGAAATTTAATTCGGCCATTGCCATTGCTCATCACTTTGCTCATTAATGCCGTATATTCTGTTGAAATGTCTTTATCATCAAAGGATACCAGTTGTGCAAACCCCATGACATTAGCATAAAATTCACACCACTTATTCATTTCATTCCAACCCACATTTCCAACCATATGGTCGATGTATTTGATTCCCGTTGGTTTTGTGGTGTAAGGTTTGTCCCAATCTTTATATCCCGGTAAAAATGGTCCGTGATAATCTTTGCGTTCTATAAATAGATGAACGGTCTCGCCATAAGTATGAATTCCCGATATGACGGCTTTTCCATTTCTGTCTTCTATAGTATAGGGTTCTACGTAAGATTCAGCACCTCTCTTAGTGGTTTCTTGATAGCTTTTTGTAGCGTCATCGACCCAAAGGGCGATGTATTTTACACCGTCGCCATGTTTGTTAATATGAGCATTAATATCGCCTCCAGGTTCGAGTGGGCTGGTTAATACTAGTCTGATTTTGTCTTGTTGCAATACATAAGATACGGTGTTTTTCTTTCCGGTTTCTAGTCCCGCGTAGGCAATGGGTTTAAAACCCCAAGCTGTTTGGTAATAATAAGCGGCTTGCTTGGCATTACCGACATAGAGTTCAACAAAATCGGTTCCTAATATGGGTAAAAAATCTTCGGCTTCAGGATTTTCTACGGGTAAATTTAAGCTGGTTGTATCGGTTTTCATTTTTCTGAGTTTAAAGTTTTCAAGTTTCAAGGGTTTTAGTTTTGAAATTATGGTTTATAATGAATTTTCAATCTTCAAAATTTCAAATTATCATTTCTTCCAATTAAATCACTCTAACCAAGATTTGTAATATTTTCCATCAGACAGTTTCATGCCATCTTCTGTAATTTGTAGTGGTTTAAAGGTGTCAACCATCACAGCGAGTTCTTCAGTTTCGGTTTTGCCAATACTACGCTCAGCAGCTCCTGGATGAGGTCCGTGTGGGATACCAGCCGGGTGTAGAGAAATGTGACCACGGTCAATATCGTTTCGGCTCATAAAATCGCCATCAACGTAGTATAAGACTTCATCACTATCTATATTGGAATGATTGTAAGGGGCTGGAATACTCTCTGGATGATAGTCGTATTTTCTTGGGCAAAATGAACAGACGACAAAGGCATCAGTCTCAAAAGTTTGATGCACTGGTGGTGGTTGGTGTATGCGTCCTGTTATCGGTTCAAAATCATGAATGGAAAAGGCGTAAGGAAAATTATAACCATCGTAACCTACCACATCAAAAGGATGTGTAGCATAAACCATCTCAAACAAATCATTTTGCTTTTTGATTTTGATGATAAATTCACCTTTTTTATCGTGGGTTTCTAAATCTTGGGGAGCTCTGAGGTCACGTTCACAAAAGGGCGAATGTTCTAGGAGTTGCCCAAAGTAGTTGCGATAGCGTTTAGGCGTGTAAATCGGTCTTGTAGATTCTACAATGAACAATCGGTTGTTTTTATTGTCAAATTCAATTTTGTAAATCATCCCTCGTGGAATCATCAGGTAGTCTCCGTATTTAAAATCTAAATTCCCCAGATGTGTTCGTAGTTTCCCGCTTCCTTCGTGAATAAAAAGGAGTTCATCAGCATCGGCATTTTTATAAAAATAATCTTTAGTTGAATTTTGTGGTGCAGCAAGTGTAATATTTACATCGCTATTGTGCATGATGATTTTTCTGCTCTCCAGATAATCGGCTTCTGGTTTGACTTCAAAGCCTTTTAATCTTAAAGATTCTAGATTGTTTTTTACCGCAATTTTTGGAGCAATTGACTTTTGAGATTTTATCTCCTTAACCTGTGTTGGGCGATGCACATGATAAGAATTGGTGGACATGCCATCAAAACCTATGGTGCCAAACAGTTGTTCGTAATACAAACCACCATCAGGTTTCTTAAAAATGGTATGGCGTTTATGTGGTATTTTACCAAGTTTATGATAAAAAGGCATATTTTTTAGAATTTATTCAAATATCGTGAATAAAGATAAATTAAAAAAGACAAAAACCTTAAAATCATAGAAGTGCTAAAACCAATACCCTAAGCTAAAAAACCAATGCGATTCGCCTGTTTCTGGCGAGTAGGAGTATTTGATATCTATGGGGCCAAAAATAGTTTTACAGCCATAACCAAGAGCGTAACCGCTAAAATCAGGAGAACTAAACCATTCTCCTGTAGATAAAATATCATCTTGAACATTGGCATAATTTGCACTTAAAATAATATGATTTTGAGTGTAAAAGTTATAATCAATCTCTATCATCCATTTGATGTAGCTATTGGCAGATAAGCTAAAGAAATCATAACCATAAAATGGCCTAAAGTTGTTAATGGTTTTATTACCATAACCGCCGAGAAAAAAATTAAGACTACTGACTTCTTCTTCTCCGATTCTAAAACCTAATTCCGAAGAAAATCGCGTGGTGACTTTATTTATAGGTGTGGTGACATAACCAACTCGTCCTTTAGCAATCGAAAATTCATTTATACCACCATTGTTTAAATCGTTAAAATAAAGGTGAAAATCTCCACTAAAAAACACCCCTTTGGTAGGGAAAAATTTATCATCTAAACTGTCATAATCTAAGTAACCATAAGTGCTCAATAGGTTAGAGTCTTGAATGACTGTTTCTTCCTCAGTATTAGTCAAGTCGTTATCTATAGTCGCTGTAGAAGCATTAATATCATTTTGCTCAAGACCCAGACCAAATCGAAAATCTTTGAAAAGATAAGTCTCAGCAAAGAGTTGATTTGTAAAATCATCAACATCAAGCCTGATTTGATTAACATCAAAATCTCCAATATCAGAATTGTCCTGAACAAAATCAAAATCGACATTGTCTTCAAAGTGATTGAATCTTGATTTTAAACCGATACTCCAATATTTTCCTTTGTCAATAAAATATTCAAAATTGTAACGAATATTGTCTCCTAGTATAAGGTCTAAACTTGCAACATCGTTAGTAAGAAAAAGACTTTTTCTCGTATAATTTATTAATAATCCACTTTTGTATAAGTCATCGTAATGGGCAGCAAGTTTTAAAAAGGTTTTACTTTGATTTTCTTCAATTTCGACAACCAAATTTTGTTTGTTGTTTTGTGATTTGATCCCGTAGGTAACACGGTTAAAATTTCCTGTAGCAGACAAATTATTTAATCCGTTGTTTAGATTTTCGTATGCAATTTTTTGATTAGATTCAATTTTTAGTTTTCCTCGTATATAATTCCTTGGGTATGTTTTATTTCCTTTGATTTCAATTCCATCAATATAAATCGAATCAAGTATTTTAATGGGTTTTCTAGTGGTTTCAGGTCGATTTTGAAGTTTAGCTAGTTGTTTTAATTCTGAGTATTTTTCCAAGCTTGCAATTAATCCATTATTAATGATGGTCTCTCCTTCATCAAAGGACAATACAGAAAAGTTTTTGATATTGGGTCTAATATAAACATCGGTTTGCTGCCGTTTGGTTTTCATGGCTTTGATAGTTCTGAAATTATTGACTTGAGTCATGATATCTAATCCACTTTTTAGTTTTTGACGAGGGAATAAACTATCCTGCACATCAACACCTATAATGTAGTCCATCTCTTTAAGCCTCAGCTGTTCTATCGGGTAGTTATTAACTACGCCACCATCAGTTAGCAATTGGTCGTTTATTTCTACTGGCCTAAACAAGGTTGGAATAGCACCACTGGCAGATATTGCTTGTGCTAGATTGCCTTGATCTAAAATTACCTCTTGACCTGTCTCGATATTTGTAGCTATGCAAAAAAATGGAATGTCAAGTTGGCTAAAGTCTTCTTTTTTTACATGTTGGGTAAGTTGGGCTAGAAGATTATAAATGTTCTGGCCTTTTGATATGCCTGTGGGTAAGGTTAAGTTGAAATTATCAAAAGGAAAAGTAAAGGCATATTTATCTGATTCTTCACGTTCGTAAAAAGTTTTGGCTTCCCTAGGTAATTCGTCTCTGATGAGTTTAGTGAAATTTGTTTTATTAAAAATCGAGTCTAATTGTTCAGCGGTATATCCTGAAGCATAAAGACCACCTATGATGGCACCCATACTTGTACCAGAAATGTAGTCTATTTTGACGCCACTTTCTTCAATCATTTTTAACGCCCCAATATGAGCTAAACCTTTAGCGCCGCCTCCACTCAATACCAAACCGACTTTAGGACGAATGGTATCGGATTGATTTTGAGAACAAAGACTCAAACTGAGAAAAAATAATGCTATGTATAGTTTAAATTTCACTTAATTCTTTGAAAAATAATCTTTTATAATTTTGGCCTTAGCTTGTCCAACAATTTTAGATAATTGAGACCTCTCAGCATTTTTTATGCGTTTGACAGATCTAAATTCTTTCAACAAATTTAGAGCAGTTTTTTGACCTATACCTTTTATTCGTTCTAATTCGGTTTCAATGGCTTGCTTGCTTCGCTTTTGTCGGTGAAAGGTAATACCAAACCGATGCGCTTCATTTCTAAGCTGCTGAATTATTTTTAAACTTTCAGATTTTTTGTCTAAATATAGAGGAATGCTATCACCTGGAAAATAAATCTCCTCTAATCGTTTAGCAATACCAATGATAGAAATTTTCCCTCTCAAATCTAATTTTTCAAGTGCTTTAACAGCAGAAGAGAGTTGCCCTTTACCACCATCTATGACGATAAGTTGTGGTAAAGTTTCGTCTTCTTCTAATAACCTTCTATAACGTCTATATACCACTTCTTCCATAGAGGCAAAGTCATCTGGACCATCGACAGTTTTGATATTAAATTTTCGATAGTCTTTTTTTGAAGGCTTTCCATTTTTAAAAACCACACAAGCCGCAACAGGATTACTGCCCTGAATATTGGAGTTGTCAAAACACTCGATATGTCTAGGTTCATTTGGCAGCCTTAAATCTTCTTTCATTTGTGCCATTAAACGTTTGGTGTGGCGTTCCGGATCGACAATTTTCATGGTTTTAAAACGCTCCATTCTAAAGTATTTGGCATTGCGTTGAGACAAGTCAACCAGTGCTTTTTTATCACCTAATTTAGGCACAACGACTTGGACATCTTCACCCAGATCAACTTCAAAAGGCACATAGATTTCTTTGGACTGAGATTCAAAGCGCTGGCGGATTTCTATGATACCAAGTTCCAATAAAGTTTTGTCATCTTCTTCGAGTTTCTTTTTAATTTCAATGGTATGAGAACGAATGATAGCGCCGTGTACAATTTGTAAAAAATTGACATAGCCAAAACTTTCGTCTGAGACAATCGAAAACACATCAACATCGCTTATTTTAGGATTAACAACGGTCGATTTAGACTGGTATCGTTCTAAGCTTTCAATTTTTTGTTTAATTTTTTCGGCTTCTTCAAATTGAAGGTTTTCGGCTTTGTCTTTCATTTGTTGTTTAAAAGTTTTCAAAGAATTTTTAAAGTTCCCTTTAACAATTTGACGAACAGATTCAATTTGTTTATTGTAATTTTCTTCAGTTTGATAAGCTTCACAAGGTCCAAGACAATTGCCTAAATGGTATTCTAAACAGACTTTATATTTACCCGCTTTGATTTTATCTTCAGCTAAATCGTATTTACAAGTCCTGATTTGGTAAAGTCCTTTGATGAGTCCGAGTAGTGTTTTTACGGTTTTTAAACTGGGAAAAGGACCATAATATTCACTACCATCTTTAATAACACGACGAGTTAAAAAGACTCTTGGAAATCTTTCATTTTTAATGCATAACCATGGATAGGTTTTGTCATCTCTTAGCATCACATTAAAACGTGGGTGTCTAGTTTTAATGAGGTTGTTTTCTAAAAGTAAAGCGTCAGCTTCTGAATTGACAACGATATGCTTGATATCAGTTATTTTTTTTACCATGACTTCTATGCGGCGAGAGTCATGTGATTTTGTAAAATAAGAATTGACCCTTTTTTTTAGATTTTTGGCTTTACCCACGTATAAAAGTTTAACGTTTTTATCATAAAATTGATAAACGCCAGGATTTTCCGGGAGTGTTTTTAGAATCAATTCAATGTTTTTTGTAGCCATATTTAAAATCTATGACTAAAATAATTAATATAGTTTCATTAAGATGTTAAAATCTAAAATAGCTTAAAATAAAAAAGCCTACTTATTGAAAGTAGGCTTCGCTATTTTTGTTTGGTAAGCGTTTACTCTTCGTCATCATATTCTTTTGACATGACAAAATCTTCCATAAACTTCGTGGTGTATTTTCCAGCGAGATATTCCGGATGATCCATAAGTTGTCTGTGGAACGGAATAGTGGTTTTAACGCCTTCTACAATAAATTCATCTAGAGCTCTTTTCATCTTGTTAATGGCTTCTTCACGGGTTTGTGCAGTAGTGATTAACTTGGCCACCATCGAGTCGTAGTTTGGTGGAATAATATAACCACTGTAGACATGAGTGTCAAGTCTAACACCATGTCCGCCTGGAGCGTGCAGGTTTGTTATTTTTCCCGGTGAAGGTCTAAAGTTATTGTAAGGATCTTCTGCGTTAATCCGGCATTCAATAGAATGTAATCTAGGGAAATAGTTTTTTCCTGAGATAGGGATTCCAGCGGCAACCTTTATTTGTTCTTTGATTAAGTCGTGTTCAACAACCTCATCGGTAATAGGATGCTCTACTTGAATTCTTGTATTCATTTCCATAAAATAGAAATTCTTGTGTTTATCCACCAGAAATTCTATTGTACCTGCGCCCTCATATTTAATGTATTCAGCAGCTTTTATGGCCGCATTACCCATTTTTTCTCTCAGGGCTTTGGTCATAAAAGGTGAGGGTGTTTCTTCAGTGAGTTTTTGGTGTCGGCGTTGTACAGAGCAATCTCTTTCAGACAGATGGCAAGCTTTACCAGTTTGGTCACCAACAATTTGTATTTCGATATGTCTTGGCTCTTCAATAAGTTTTTCCATATACATATCATCATTGCCAAAGGCTGCTTTTGATTCTTGACGAGCAGATTCCCAGGCTTTTTCTAAATCTTCTTCTGTCCACACCGCTCGCATCCCTTTACCGCCACCACCAGCTGTAGCTTTTAACATTACGGGATAGCCTGTTTTTTTTGCTACTTTTTGGCAGTCTTTAAAATCTTTGATGATACCATCAGAACCAGGTATACAGGGCACTCCAGCAGCTTTCATTGTTGCCTTCGCAGTCGCTTTATCTCCCATTTTAGAAATCATTTCTGGAGAGGCTCCAATAAATTTGATGTCGTGTTCTGCACATATTTTTGAGAAATTGGCATTTTCTGATAAAAAGCCATATCCTGGATGAATAGCATCAGCATTTGTAATTTCGGCTGCAGAAATAATATTTGGAATTTTTAAATAAGACTCGCTACTCGCAGCTGGGCCAATACATACAGCTTCATCAGCAAATCTAACGTGTAAACTTTCTTTATCTGCTGTGGAATATACAGCAACAGTATTGATGCCCATTTCCTTACAAGTCCTGATAATACGTAAGGCAATTTCACCTCTATTGGCAATAAGTATTTTATTGAACATACCTTTTATAGATTTTAAAATTAATCAGAGTCGTTTTGCCTTTTTATGAAGGCTCAACGAGAAATAAAGGTTGATCAAACTCTACTGGAGTAGCATCGTCAACCAATACTTTTACAATCTTACCTGAAACTTCACTTTCTATTTCGTTAAAAAGTTTCATAGCTTCGATTGTACACAACACATCGCCTTCTTTGATAGAATCACCAACCTCAACAAAAACGGGTTTGTCAGGAGAAGGTTTTCTGTAAAAAGTACCAATAATTGGAGATTTTACAGTGACCAAATTTTCTTCATCTTTTTGGTCATGAGACGCTTTTTTTTCTTGTTGTGGTGTTTGCTCTTGAGCAGGTTGAGGTGCTGGTGCTTGTTGTTGAACGGCACTAACAGGGATCTGTTGAACAATTGTCTCTTTGTTGTCGTCGTTGCTTCCAGTTCTAATGGTGACTTTAACATCATCCATTTCCAGTTTTACTTCACTGGCTCCAGATTTGGCAACAAATTTAATAAGATTTTGAATTTGCTTTAAATTCATAGTGTTTAGATTTAGGTTTAGGAATTATAGGCCCATTTTAAATAGATGGAACCCCATGAAAATCCACCGCCAAAAGCGGCAAATATGATATTATCTCCTTTTTTGAGTTGATGTTCGTAATCTGTTATTAATAAAGGCAATGTTGCTGAAGTTGTATTGCCGTAACGTTGAATATTCATCAAAACTTTATCGTCATCTAAATTCATACGTTTTGATGTGGCATCAATAATTCTCTTATTGGCCTGGTGAGCCATCAACCAATCAACATCTTCAGCAGATAACTTATTGCGTGCCATAATTTTTGCGCTGACATCAGACATATTAGATACTGCAAATTTAAAAACTGTCCGTCCATCTTGAAAAACATAATGTTGTCTGTTTGCAACTGTATTTTCACTTGTAGGAAGGATAGAACCACCAGCATCTATTTTAAGAAAGTTACGTCCAACCCCATCTGTTCTTAAGTATTCATCTTGAAGGCCTAAGCCTTCCTCGTTGGGTTCAAAAAGTACACAACCTGCACCATCTCCAAAGATAATACAGGTTGCTCTGTCTTTATAATCTATAATTGACGACATTTTATCTGCGCCTACTAATAAAATTTTCTTGTACCGACCTGATTCAATATAACTCGCTGCGGTTGACATGCCAAACAAAAAACTTGAACAAGCTGCTTGCAGGTCGTAAGAAAATGCATTGGTTGCTCCAATTTCACTAGCAATATAAGCTGCTGTAGAGGCTACGGGCATGTCTGGAGTTGCTGTTGCTACAATTAATAGATCGATATCTTTAGGATCTAAATCACTTTTTTCAATAAGATTTTTACAGGCTTTTATCCCTAGATAGGAAGAACCTTTTCCTTCTTTTTTTAAAATTCGCCTTTCTTTGATCCCAGTTCTTGTTGTAATCCATTCATCATTTGTATCAACCATTTGTTCGAGATCCTTATTGCTAAGAACATCTTCAGGAACATAATAACCCGTAGCTGTTATGGCAGCGGTAACTTTTTGCATAAGTTATATTTATGTCATTTGATAACAGCTAAGCTGAAATGAAATGAAGCTAAAACTATATTAATTAACATGCAAAGTAAAATTATTTTTGGGGTATATCAAAAAACTTACACAACATTTATTTAACATCTATTTATATTTAACAATACAACAATAGTAATTAATTATGCTAAAATATTAGAATACAGTATGTTAAAGGTCAAATTTAATACCTTGAGCTAGTGGTAATTCAGAGGTGTAGTTTATCGTATTCGTTTGTCTCCTCATGTATATTTTCCATGCATCAGAGCCAGACTCTCTTCCGCCACCAGTTTCCTTTTCTCCTCCAAATGCACCGCCAATTTCAGCTCCTGAAGTTCCAATATTAACGTTGGCAATACCACAGTCTGAACCTTCAGCAGATAAAAATTGCTCGGCCTCTCTCAAGTTATTGGTCATGATAGCTGAGGATAACCCTTGAACAACGTCGTTGTGAACATTAATTGCTTCACTTAAATCTCCTTTATATTTTATCAAATAAAGTATGGGCGCAAAAGTTTCTTCTTGCACAATTTTGAAATGATTTTCAGCTTCAGCAATGGCTGGTTTAACATAGCAACCACTTTCATAACCCTTACCTTCTAAAACACCACCTTCAACTAAAATATTTCCGCCTTCTTCTTTTACAGATTTGAGTGCATTGAGATAATTGGCAACAGAATCTTTATCGATTAATGGGCCCATGTGATTGTTTTCATCAAGAGGATTTCCAATTTTGATTTGTTTGTAAGCATCGGTGATAGCATGCTTTACTTCGTCGTACACTGATTCGTGGATAATAAGTCTGCGTGTCGAGGTACAGCGTTGACCGCAAGTACCTACTGCACCAAATACAGCACCTATTACAGTATTTTTGATATCGGCATCCGGCGTAATGATAATGGCATTGTTACCTCCTAACTCTAAAAGTGATTTGCCTAAACGCTTGGCAACTGCTTGGGCTACAACTTTCCCCATTCTTATAGAACCAGTTGCGGATATAAGCGGAATACGCTCGTCGCTAGTCATCATTTCACCCACTGTATAATCCCCGGTGATGAGAGAAGAAATACCATGAGGAACATTGTTTTGTTCAAAAATACGAGCAGCTATTTTTTGACATGCCACAGAAGTTAAAGGGGTTTTCTCTGAGCCTTTCCAAATGCAGGCATCACCGCACACCCAAGCCAAAGCCGTGTTCCAAGACCAAACAGCAACAGGGAAATTAAATGCTGAAATGATACCTACAACACCAAGCGGATGCCATTGCTCATACATACGGTGACCAGGTCTTTCACTATGCATTGTAAGTCCGTAAAGCTGTCTTGAAAGACCAACTGCAAAATCGCATATGTCAATCATTTCTTGTACTTCACCTAGTCCTTCCTGATAAGATTTACCCATTTCATAAGAAACGAGTTTACCTAATGGGGCTTTTAATCGTCTTAACTCGTCATTAAACTGTCTTACTACTTCGCCTCGTTGAGGCGCGGTCCATTTGCGCCATTCTTTAAAACCTTTTTCAGCTTCTTGAATGACTTTTTCATAATCTTCAGCTGTGGTTTGACTTACTTTACCGATAAGTTGACCATCTACAGGTGAATACGATGAAATCATTTTTCCTTGTCCATAAAAGTTTTGGCTAAACGATGTCCCATGGTTTTCGGCATGAATATCTAATTCTTTTAAGGCTTTATCAATTCCGTATTGAGTAGCAGTATTGCTTGTCATTTTTCTAATTTTTTAGATTAAATATAATATTGATTGCGAATTTAATAATTTAATATGGTCTGAAGACTGCAAAATTTATTTTTTAAAATATGAATTGTACAAGTTTCTTTATTAATTTTGACCACAATGATAAATTTAGTAAAATCCTTTTACATTCGTCGCAATACGTCTGTTAACCAAAAGGCGACTGGTCTTAAATATTACCCACAATCATTTTCTAAAGTTGGCATATTTTGTCTAGCCTCAAATATTCCTGATGATAATCTTATCACAAAAATTAAATATACTTTGGGTGATCAGGTTCAACTTATCATCTTTGTTTTAGAAAAAAATCATAAACTAGATAAGGCTTATAGTCTCAGCAAAAGTACATTTGATGTTTTTGGTAAAATTAAAAACCCCTCATTACATAAAGATTTAAGTGGTTTAGATATGTTGATAGATTTAAGTCAAAAAGTCTCATTTATTAAAGATTATGCTATAAGTATAGCTAATCAGGCTTATAAGATCTCTTTGGGACAGTATGAAAATAACATTTACCATTTATCAATTAAATTAGATAGATACGAATCTTCTTTGTTTGGAGACGAAATTTTAAAATACCATAAAATCCTAGGAAATGGCAGATCGTAAATTTACAGGAACTGGCGTTGCATTAATTACACCTTTTGACAAAAATGGCAATATTGATGTGATGTCTCTTAAAAAAATTGTTCAATTTCAAATCAAAAACGGCATAGATTATTTGGTCGTTTTGGGTACAACAGCAGAAAGTGTCACTTTAAATAAAAATGAAAAAGAGCTTGTCAAAACAACTGTAATCGAGGCAAATCAAGGAAAATTACCCTTAGTTTTAGGAATGGGTTCCAATAATACTCAAGCGCTTATTGAAGAAATTGAAAGCACAGATTTGACAGATTTTGACGCTTTATTGTCTGTTTCACCTTATTATAACAAACCTACTCAAAGAGGAATTTATACTCATTTTGAAGCCATATCAAAGGCTAGTCCCAAACCTCTTATATTGTATAATGTACCAGGCAGAACAGGCTCAAATATTTTACCTGAAACGGTTGTAAAGTTGGCAAATAATTTTGACAACATCATAGGAATTAAAGAGGCCGCAGGAGATATTTTACAAGCATATCAACTTATACATGACTCGCCAGATGATTTTCTGGTTATTTCTGGGGATGACATGCTTACATTACCTATGGTTTTAGGTGGTGGTGCCGGTGTAATTTCTGTTATAGCTCAGGGATTTCCTAAGTTGTTTTCAGATATGGTAAATTTAGGTTTGCAAAGCAAAAGTAAAGAAGCCTTTGAGTTACACTATAAAATTGCACCTGCCATCGATATGATTTTTGAACAAGGAAACCCAGCTGGTATTAAGTGTGTATTTAAACAACTTGGACTTAGTCACGATTATTTAAGACTACCTTTGGTCAATGTAGATAATGATTTAGATTTACGTCTTAAACACTTTATTAAAAAACTAGATTATTAAACTCCAGCATCATTGTAGGTAATAAATTAATTATTTTTTAGTTAAAGCTTTAATTCTTAGCTTTGCAAAATTATTTATGAGACAACTTATATACATATTATTTGCTTTTGTTTTACTTACCTCTTGTAGTGAATACCAAAAGGTATTGAAGCAAAAAGATATTAAGCCCAAATTTGATTTAGCAAATCGTTTTTACGAAGAAGGTTTAAAAGAAAATAAAAACAGAAAGTTAACTAGAGCGATTAAGCTATATGAACAAATTTTGCCTACACTACAAGGTAAACCTCAGGCTGAAATCATTCAGTTTAATACAGCTAATGCTTATTATACCGTTGGAGATTATTTACTATCTGGCTATAAGTTTGAACGTTTTACCAAAGCCTATCCCACGAGTCAAAAAGCAGAAGAAGCTGTATTTAAGAGTGCGGAGAGTTACTATCACGAATCACCAAGATATAGCTTAGATCAAATAGATACCAAAAAAGCCATTAACAAATTACAACTATACATTAATGAGTATCCGGATGGTCAATATTTTGATGAAGCTAATGAAAAGCTACAGGAGCTTCGATTTAAGCTAGAGAAAAAATATTATGAAATAGCAAAACAATATCATCATACCTACCGATATAAAGCAGCTATAAGTGATTTTAATAATTATCTGGTCAAATACCCAGGTTCTGCTTTTAAAGAGCAGACTTATTTTTATAGATTCGAATCGGCTTACTTATTGGCTATCAATAGTTTTATAAACTTAATGAAAGATCGTTTAGAAACTGCCTTAAGTTATTTTGAAGATTATAAAGAACGTTATCCAGAAGGAGAATTTTTAGATCAAGCTCAAGATTATGCCAATGACATTAACTTAAGGATAAAAAAAATGGAAACTAATAATACAGAACAACAATAAACATTGTTATGAATACAAAACTCAATTACCAAGATGCTGAAATCAGCACAAAAACGACCGACAAAAATAAAGTCGACGAAAAAACAAACAATATTTATGAAGCTATTTCAATAATTGCTAAACGCTCTAATCAAATCAACACAGACTTAAAAAAAGAATTGGTTGAAAAATTAGAAGAATTTGCCACGCATAACGAAAGTTTGGAAGAGGTTTTTGAAAACAAAGAACAAATTGAAGTCTCAAAATTCTATGAAAGATTACCTAAACCTCATGCTATCGCAATGGATGAATGGTTGAAAGACAAGATTTATTTCAGACACACTCAACAAGACGATACAGAACTATAGATGTCTGCATTAAGTGGCAAACACATATTATTAGGTGTCACAGGCGGAATAGCAGCATATAAAACAGCATTCCTTGTCAGGTTGTTTATAAAATCGGGCGCCAAAGTCAGATGTGTTATGACACCAGACGCTGAAGAGTTTGTTACGCCTTTAACCTTATCGACACTTTCAAAAAATCCAGTTGTTTCAAGTTTTACAGACCGAGAAAAAAATTGGAACAATCATGTTGAGTTAGCAGAATGGGCAGATTTGATGCTCATAGCACCAGCAACAGCCAACACATTATCAAAAATGGTTTCAGGAAAGTCTGATAACCTATTGATTACTACCTATTTGTCGACAACCTGTCCTGTTTATATTGCTCCGGCAATGGATTTGGAAATGTATCAACATCACACTACCAAAGCAAATCTCAATCAACTTTCAAAATCAGGACATACTATTATTAAACCCGAATCTGGTGAGTTGGCCAGCGGACTAGAAGGTCAGGGCAGAATGGCTGAACCTGAAAACATTGTTAATTTTATTTCTCGGCATCTTTTCAAAAAAATGCCCCTTTACGGTAAAAAAGTATTGATTACGGCAGGGCCAACTTATGAAGCGATAGATCCTGTAAGATACATCGGAAATCATTCTAGTGGTAAAATGGGGTATGAAATGACAAAAACCGCATTAAACCTCGGTGCAAAAGTTATTTTAATCTCGGGACCCACACATTTAAAATTGTCTCATCCAAATTTAGAGTTGGTGAAGGTCAATACCGCTCAAGAAATGTTTGACCATGCTATGCAACAGTTTGAAAGTGTCAATATTGCGATTGCCTCTGCTGCTGTTTCAGATTACAGGCCCAAAACATATCAGAATCAAAAGGTTAAAAAAACTGAAGATACGTTTAGAATAGACTTAGTAAAAAACCCTGATATTTTAAAAACATTTGGTCAGAACAAAACACATCAATTTTTAGTTGGATTTGCTTTAGAAACCAACAACGAAGTTGAAAATGCCAAACAAAAGTTGGCAAAGAAAAATTTAGATTTTATTGTGCTAAATTCTCTACAAGATAAAGGTGCAGGGTTTAAAAATGACACGAATAAAATCAGTATTATAACAAAAGATAATATCAAGCGTTTTGATATTAAGCCAAAACCTGAAGTGGCGCAAGATATATTTAATGAAATCTTAAGTTTTATATCTGATGGTAAAGACAATGCGTAAAATACTTTTTTCAATACTCACGCTTTTGATTTTTGGCTCGACTTATTCCCAAGAATTTAATTCTACAGTTACTATTGATGCTAGACAAACTGGTCAAACCAGGCTAAGGATTTTTGATATTTTAGAAAAATCCTTACAGGAATTTATTAACCAAACTGCATTTACAAACAAAGACTATTCAGAGTTGCAAAAAATAGATTGTAGTTTTTTTATTACGATAAACAGCTACGACTCAGATCGTTTTCAGGCGAACATACAAGTTCAAGCTTCAAGACCAATATTTGGGTCTACTATTAAAACACCAATCATTAATGTTAAAGACCAAGATTTTAATTTTTCTTATACCGAAAGTCAACCCTTAATTTACGATGTCAATAATTATCAGTCTAATTTGGTTTCTGTAGTGAGTTTTTACCTGTACACGATATTAGGTTTAGAAGCAGATTCGTTTTCGCTGAATGGAGGAGATTCGTATCACGAAACAGCTCGGCAAATTGTAAATGCTGCTCAACCCAATGCAGGAGCCGGATGGCAAGCTGCTGGTGTAGGATTTTCAAGGTTTAATCTCAACAATGATATTTTATCTCAAAATTTTGCTCAATTTAGACAAGCCTTTTACGACTACCATATTAAAGGTCTAGATGTGATGCACAACGATACTCGGAAGGCCAAAGAGAATATTCTAGAGAGTATAGCACTACTTAAAGCGGTTAATGATGCGAGGCCAAATTCCGTTTTATTGAGACTTTTCTTCGATACAAAAGCTGGAGAAATTCAGCAAATACTCAATGGTGGTCCAAAAATGAACATAGCTCAAACCAAAGAATACTTATACCGTATAGCTCCAGTGCATAATAATAAATGGAGAAGAATCAAATATTAGATTTATAAGTTGATTAAGTTCAACTTATTTCGCTTAAATAATTCTGAATATTTATATTTACCTCTCATTATATACGATTTAAAAAAGTGCTCAAATCCCTTTACATCAAAAATTACGCGCTTATTAAAGATATTCAGCTCAACTTTGAAGAATCTTTTACCACTATCACCGGTGAAACAGGAGCCGGGAAATCAATATTACTAGGCGCGTTATCATTATTGTTAGGTAATCGTGCTGATAAAGAGAGTTTGAGAGAGCCCAATGAAAAATGCATAATTGAAGCCGAATTTGATCTGTCAAATTTTAACCTTAAGTCCGTGTTTAAAGAATTTGACCTTGATTATGATAAATTGAGCATTATTAGAAGAGAAATAACCAAGCAAAAAACCAGAGCTTTTATCAATGATACACCAGTCAAGTTAAAGGTTCTTCAGGATTTAAAACCCTTTTTGGTCGATATACACAGTCAAAATGAATCAAAATCAATATCAGAAACTTCATACCAATATCATGTATTAGATAAAATAGGAAATAATGTAAAGGTTTTTGAACAATATCAAAATACGTTCATTTCCTTCAATTCCTTGAAGTCCCAATTAAAACAATTAAAACTTGAAAAACAAGAAGCAACCCAACGCCAGGATTACAATCAATTTTTATTTGACGAATTAGAATCTGCAAATCTTCGACAAGGTCTTTTGGCAGAACTGGAAGACCAATACAATAACTTGCAAAATGCTGAAGATATCCAAAACGATCTATCAGAATCTATAAATATTATACAGCAAGAAGAATACGGGGTTTTTGACCAGCTTACCAAGATAAACCAGCGCTTGCAAAGCTTATCACAATCTGTATCAAGCTATAATGATTTAAAAGAAAGACTCCAATCTGTATTAATAGAAACCCAAGATATAGCTTCTGAACTTGAAGGGCGATTAGCTGATGTTGAGGTTAATCCTGATAAATTAGAAAAGATTGATGAACAATTACAAGGTATAAATCATCTTTTAAAAAAACATCAAGTAAAAACCGATTATGAATTGATAGAAATTAAAAATCAAATTGAATTAAAACTTCAAGAATATTCAAATATTGATGAAGAAATCATTTCTATAGAAACCAAATTAAAAGCTTTTGATGAAAACTTAATAAGCTTATCAGACAAATTGTTTAAAAGTCGAAAAAAATCAATTCAAACTTTAGAAAAACAATTACTCATATTATTCGGGCAATTGGGAATGAAAAATGCGTCGATTGAGATCAGGCTGACTAAAACTGAAAAATGCCATAAATACGGTAAAGATCACATTGAGTGGCTATTTTCTGCAAATAAAGGTATGCCACTTAGACCATTGCACAAAGTAGCTTCTGGCGGGGAAATGTCCCGAATGATGCTCGCTGTAAAAAGCACACTGGCGTCTTATGAAAATTTACCCAGTATCATTTTTGATGAAATTGATACGGGTGTATCTGGTGAAATAGCCCTTAAAATGGGAGAAATTATGCATAAAATGAGTCGTCGGATGCAAGTGATATCTATTACTCATCTGCCTCAGATTGCTGCTAAAGGGCAACAACACCTTAAAGTCCTGAAAACAATAGAAAAATCTGAAACACAAACCCACATAAAAAACTTAAGGAGAAACGAAAGAATAAAAGAATTATCTCAAATGTTAGGAGGAGATGAAAACTCAACTTCAGCAATAGCTCATGCCAAAAGCTTGCTCAATTGATAAAATGGTTATATTTGATTCTTTAATTGAATAAGCATTTTTAAAA
Source organism: Mesohalobacter halotolerans (assembly GCF_006120725.1). Lineage (GTDB taxonomy): Bacteria > Bacteroidota > Bacteroidia > Flavobacteriales > Flavobacteriaceae > Psychroflexus > Psychroflexus halotolerans. The sequence continues at coordinate 447,167 of NZ_SWMU01000003.1, read as the reverse complement.
ATCACAAATCACAAATCACAAATCTAAAATCAAATTCATGTCATATAATTTGTTAAAAGGAAAAAAAGGAATCATTTTTGGAGCTCTAGATCAAAACTCTATCGCCTGGAAAACAGCAGAACGTGTTCACGAAGAAGGTGGGCAATTCGTTTTAACCAATGCACCTATAGCAATGCGAATGGGAAATATTAAAACACTTGCAGAACAAACAGGTTCTGAGATTATACCAGCTGATGCTACAAAAACTGAAGATCTTGAAAATTTGATAGAGAAAGCTCAGGAAATTTTAGGAGGACAATTAGACTTTGTTTTACACTCTATAGGAATGTCTATAAACGTCAGAAAAGGTAAACATTACACAGAACAAAATCATGAATGGACGCACAAAGGACTTGATGTATCAGCCATGTCTTTTCATAGAGTTATGCAAGTTTTGTATCAAAAAGACGCGATGAATGAATGGGGTAGTATCGTAGCATTGACTTATATGGCAGCACAACGCGTTTTCCCGGATTACAATGATATGGCAGACAATAAAGCATTTTTAGAATCTATTGCCAGAAGTTTTGGCTATCATTTTGGGAAAAAGAAGAACGTAAGAGTCAATACCATTTCTCAATCGCCTACGCCAACTACTGCGGGTAAAGGTGTAAAAGGCTTTGATGGTTTTATCGCTTATGCTGATAAAATGTCTCCTTTAGGCAATGCCACGGCTCAAGATTGTGCAGACTATACGATTACTTTATTTTCTGACTTGACAAAACGCGTTACTCTTCAAAACTTATACAACGACGGCGGATTTTCAAATATGGGAGTCAGTGAAGAAATCATCAATAAATTTACAGAAGAATAAAAAATAAAATTTTTTTATAGTTTGGAAAACCTGATGTTGAAAGGCTTCGGGTTTTTTTGTAAAGTTAAAACTTAAAATGAAGTTTGGTACTTCATAACATTTGTATAAATTTAACGTCCATTTAAAATACATTTAACTTATGAAAAAAATTATACTCATCTTTGGTTTGTTAATCACTTGTTGGCAAATCAATGCACAAGATTATTGTACAGATGGCGGACCATCCATTACCTCTGACTCTAATGTTGAATCTGTCGACCTAGTCGGAGAAACCACAACAATTGCTTACCTAGGTTGTCAAAATGCTGGTAACGGTGTAGCTGGAGTAGATGATCAAACGGGTTCCCAAACAGCTGACATTGTGGCTGGAAATACTTACACAGTAGATGTTCAATATGGGACCTGTGGAGGTAATTTCGCTGGTGCTGGTGAAGCCTGGATAGATTATGACAGTGATGGCACATTTGAAGCGAGTGAATCAATAGGAACAGTAAATGGAACACCTCCATTTGCACTTCAATCCTTTTCAATTACAGTTCCTAATGACGCACTTAATGGTAATTCAAGAATGCGTGTAATGCAATGGGAAGGTGGAACTTTACCTTTAGACCCATGTGGTTCATTCTCCTGGGGATCTGTTACCGATTTTGAAATCGTTATTTCAGGTGGTATAGATATCACCTGCGAACAACCTTTTAATGTTCAGTTAGATATAGCCTTTGGCTCATCGGCTGATTTTTCATGGGACTTAGCACCAAATGATCAGAATGGCTACATTTGGGAAGTCTTTGCAGCTGGCGCAGACCCAGATGTTGATACACCAGTTTCAACCGGAACAGTAGGTTCAGGCGTTAACACAGTTAATGCTGATGGACTTTCAGAGCTAACTGATTACGATTTTTATGTGATCACAGATTGCGGTTCTACAGATGGATTAAGTCAAAGAAGTAATGTAGTTTCATTTACCACAGATTTTTTATGTCCAGCGCCAACCAACGTCACTATAGATGGCTTACTAGCAGATTCTTTTAATATCAATTGGACTGAAATTCCTAATGCATTAAGTGGTTACTCATGGTCTGTGTTTAACTCAGGTGATGATCCAGCAGTTGATACGCCAGTATCAACAGGGTCTGTACCTTTTGGAACAACTACAGCCAATGTTACTGCACTTTCTGATAACACAACTTATGATGTTTATGTATCAGCAGATTGTGATACCGATGGCACGAGTGAACTGTCTAATGTGGTGACTGTAACAACGCCATGTTTAGCCATTTTAGCCCCTGTTACAGAAAATTTTGAATCTGCATCTTGGGTACCTGGAACTGGATTTAGTAATGCTGGTGATGCTATTGATGATTGTTGGCAGAGAACACCTGATGGATCAGGATTCTTTTGGGGTACCGGATCAGGTACAACAGGCTCAACTGGGACCGGACCTGATTCTGCAAATAGTGGTTCAAATTATATTTATACCGAAGGTTCAAATGGTATAGACGGAGACGAAGCGTTTTTGGTTTCTCCTTTGATAGATTTATCAAACCTTAATGCACCGGCGCTAACCTTTTGGTATCATATGTTTGGTGCAGGAATGGGAACTTTAAGCGTAGATGTAGATCCCGGTACAGGTTTCGATTTAGATGTGTTTACCATTTCCGGTGAACAACAAACTGCTTTATCAGATCCTTTTGTGGAGCAAATTGTTGATTTAGCACCCTATGCCGGTCAAACAGTAAGAATAAGATTTAGAGGAATTAAAGGCGATACATTTGCCAGCGATATGGCCATAGATGATTTTTCCGTAGATGAAGCACCAACTTGTATTAAACCGGCAAATCTTGCTGTTGTTGAAGTGTTTTCAAATTCTGTTGAAGTGTCATGGGGTGCAATTGCTAATGCTACAAACGGATACATATGGGAAGCCTATGAAACAGGAGATGATCCCGCTGTGGATACTCCTGCTGCAACAGGAACTTTCCCGGCTGGAACGACTACCGGTACAGCAACAGGTTTAAGCGAATTGACAGATTATGATTTTTACCTGATTTCCGATTGTGATGCCGATGGCTTATCAGATTTAGCCGGTCCGATTACATTTTCTACTTTGGCCATTTGCCCAAGCCCTACAAATGTTGCATTTACAAACATTGCCGTTGATGCAGTTGATGTGTCATGGGATGAATCTTTTAATGCCAGTAACGGTTATATTTGGGAATTGTTTCTGAGCGGTGATGATCCGGCAACAGATACGCCGTTTCAAAACGGAAACGAAGCTTTTGGTACAAACACCTTAAGTTTAACAGGTTTAACGGATAATACAGATTATGATTTCTACATTACGTCAGATTGTGATGCAGATGGTTTATCATTAACCGAGGGACCTTCAACTTTTACAACTTTGGCTTTACCTCCTGCTAATGATGATATTTGTGATGCCATACCTTTAACCGTTGGTGTCATTCCACCGGGTGATGCTTACAACAATTTAGCAGCAACCGGACAAACTGATGAACCTGTGCCCGATTGTTTTAATGGTGGTATCAATGGTTCAGTATGGTTTACATTTGTGGCACCAGCCTCCGGAGAAGTTGAGGTTTCTACCGATATCGCAGGAGCAAGCCTTACAGATACAGAAATTGCGGTCTATGCAGCGCCAACAGACTGTACAGATCCATTAACATTGGGTACAGATATTGGCTGTAATCAAGATGGCGGTATTGTTGTAGGATTTAATTCTATTATAAATCTCACCGGACTCACCGCAGGAGATACATATTATATTCAAGTTGATCAATGGGGTACTACTGCCCCCGGTGAATTTGGTATAAGTGTTATAGATACCAATCCCCCATGTTCGGCACCTGAAAATATTGTATTGAATAATGTCACAACAACTACTGCCAGCTTATCCTGGGATGATGTCACAGAGGCTACAGATGGTTACAATTGGTTTGTTTTTGACCAGGGTGCAGATGTAACTTCAGATACACCAGTAGCTACAGGTTCTGTGGCGACCGGTGTTTTGACAGCTGATATATCCGGTCTAATGGCAAGTTCAACTTATGATTTTTATGTAGAATCTGATTGTGGTTCAACAGTTGGTGTTAGTGCATTGAGTTCGCCATTTACGTTCGATACGGCTTGCGATGCATTCCTGGCACCATTTTTAGAAGATTTTGAGTCTAACGGTGATGATATCCCGACTTGTTGGACTCAAGCCGGTAATACTGATAAAGATTGGTTATTCACTGTGCCACCGGGCTTTAGTCATGTTGGAGATAACGGTACTTTAGGCGGATCTACACAAAGTAATGGAGGTCTTGCTTGGGTAGATGACTCTGCTCCACATGTCACCGATACGAGATTGCATTCACCACTCATAGATGTTTCTCCTTTAAGTGTGCCATTTTTGAGTTTTTATCTCATCAGCAACAATGAAGGGAATACCAATGTTGACTTCAGTGTAGAAATTTGGGATGGTGCGGCTTGGAATGAAGTCTATACCAGCAATTCAAACACCCTTAATGGTGAATGGGAAGAGATTCAAGTAGAACTTTCCTCTATAACTTTTACCGGTGATGCGCAAATTGCCTTTATCGTAGATGAAAACAATGGCACAGACTTTTATGACGATGTGGCTATAGACGACGTGAGGTTAGAAGAAGCACCCACATGTCCTAAACCCAGTAATGTAAGTGTTGTAGATGTTTTTGCGGATTCATTAGAAGTGTCTTGGAACGCTGTAAGCAATGCGACAAATGGTTACATTTGGGAGATATATGAAGCCGGAGATGACCCAGCTGTGGATACACCGGTTTCGACCGGGATATTTGCTGCAGGTACTTCACAGGGAATAGCCGATGGCCTTTCGCCAGAAACAGATTATGACTTTTATTTGGCATCAGATTGTGGAGCGACTGATGGGCAAAGTGATTTGACTAATCCTATTAGTTTTACAACGACAGAACTATGTAGCTTACCATCAACTTTTGAAGTTGTCAATTTGCAACCCGACTCAGCAGAGTTAAATTGGTCAAGTATACCAAATGCCACAAATGGTTATTCATGGGCTGTATTTAATGCAGGCGATGATCCTGCAACTGCTACGCCTGTAGATTCAGGTGTAGCGGGCAGTGGAGATACATCTGCAATTGCTACAGGCCTCACAGATAATACACCATACGATGCCTACATTACTACAGATTGTGGTGCAGATGGGCAGAGTGATCAATCTTTACCTGTTTCATTTACAACACCTTGTAATGTGTTTTCTGCTCCGATTACAGAAGACTTTGAATCTGCATCATGGGTTCCTGGAACAGGGTTTGGGAACACCGGAGATGCTATTGATGATTGTTGGAGTAGAGATCCTGAAAGCCCGGATTATTTCTGGGGTACAGGAACAGGAACTACTGGTTCAACCGGAACTGGTCCAGATTCAGCTAACAGTGGAGCAAATTACGTATTTACTGAAAGCTCAAATGGAAGTCTTGGTGATGAAGCTTTCTTGGTATCACCTCTTATAGATCTATCTCCTTTATCTGATCCAGCGTTATCTTTTTGGTATCATATGTTTGGTGGAGATATAGGAACAATTAATGTAGATGTTAATGCCGGTAGTGGATATGATTTAGCTGTCTTCACACTTTCTGGACAACAACAAACAGCCGGAAATGAACCATGGATTGAACAGTTTGTAGACTTATCAGCTTATGCTGGTCAAACCGTTCAGATTAGATTTAGAGCTGTTCGTGGAGATGGGTTTGGTAGTGATATTGCCATAGATGATTTTCAAGTCGATGAAGCCCCTTCATGCTTAACACCAACGGGTTTAACTGTTACAAATATTACTGAAAATACAGCTGACTTAAGCTGGAATGCTATTGGAAATGCCTCAGCAGGTTACAATTGGTTTATCTTTAATGCAGGCGATGATCCTGCTGTAGATCCACCTGTTGCTTCAGGTTCAACAGCAGCTGGTGTGACTTCAGATAATGTGACAGGCTTACCGAGTTCATCATTTTTAGAAGCCTATATTCAAGCCAATTGTGGTACGGCTGATGGACTAAGTGAATTATCTCCTGCAGTGAGTTTTGAAACCTTATGTGATGTTTTCCCAACGCCTTATTTTGAGGACTTTGAAAACTTTACAATTTCTACTACTTTTAATGTTGACTTTGTTGAAGACGGTTGTTGGGAAGATGTTTCTTCAGGTGCTTTTACTTGGGACGTAGGTACAGGGGATACAGTTTCAGCAAATACTGGACCAGACGCTGCTTTTTCAGGAGCAAACTACCTTTTTACAGAAGCGTCTTCAGGATTGCTAGGAGATGAAGCCATAGTTTTATCACCAGAAGTCGATTTATCAAGTTTGTCAACACCAGCATTATCATTTAGATATCATATGTATGGTGCAGAAATAGACCAACTCAGTATAGATATTGATGATGGATCAACTTTAGATTTAGACGTCTTAACCATAGTTGGAGAACAACAATCTTCTGAAACAGATGATTGGATACAAACTTTTGTTGACTTGTCACCCTATGTTGGACAAACTATTCAAGTCAGATTTAGGGTCACAAGAGGAGATGGTTTTGCCGGAGATGTTGCTATAGATGATGTCAATTTTGACGAGGCTCCAACTTGTTTCGACCCTTTAAATCTAGAAGTCTTATCAGTAAGTGATACGACTGCCGATCTCAATTGGCAGCCGGGCTCAAGTGAAACCAACTTTGATGTAGAAGTTGTTTTGGCGGGTACTACACCTACAGGAGTACCAACTTTTGAAGACGTGAGTGTACCATTTACGGCAACGGGTTTAAACTCTGAAACCGATTATGACTTCTATGTCAGAGCAGATTGTGGTCCAGGAGATGTTAGTAACTGGGTAGGGCCAGAGAGTTTTACCACTGCCATAACACCTGTGAGTGTAATTGTTAATGATCCTGCCATCAATAACACATATTGTTATGACAACAATGAGTTCAAAGAATGGTTGTTTGTATCTTCAGATGGAACTACAGCTGTTGAAGTTGTATTTAACGGTGGTACTATAGAAGATGGATTTGGGTCAACAGACCGTTTCAGAGTCTTTGACGGTTTCGATGTATCATCGCCTGTACTTTATGATTCTGATGTCGATGGCACTGATTTATCTGGGGTTTCTCTAACAGCCAATTCCGGAGCTGCTTACATTTTACTGGAGTCTGATATTTATGGCTCTTGTCAAAACGGTCTTGATGTAGAAGTACCGTTTGATTTTGATGTATTTGCCGGTACTATATCTACTGTGGCATTCTCTGAAGATAATTTTAAATATTATCCTAACCCTGTAGAGTCTATATTAAATATTGATTCCGCAAACCCAATTGAATCTGTTCAAGTATTTGATATACTAGGTAAAGAGGTTTTCAGTCAAGATTATGAAAACTTATCTGTTAATATTAATATGAACGCTTTAAGCAGTGGAACTTATTTGATGAAAGTTTCTATTAGTGGTAATTCACAAACCTTTAGAGTGATAAAGGAATAAGAACAACCTCATTAAATAATTTAATAAGCCTGAAGATTTGTTCTTCAGGCTTTTTTATTTAAACCATAAAAAACCTAATATAAATTTAAAGACTTTAAATTTTCAAGTTTAAAAGATTCTATATTTGAATTATTATTGAAAATTAACAGATGAGATTGATTTGAAATTTTTATTTTCTCAATTCCTCTTACATTTTTGTCTGCTATAAAACCAGTTTTACTGTATGGTATAATTTCAAATATTTCTTGTTCTGTGTTCCATTTTAAAACATGACCGTTAGATCCATCATATAAAGTAAATTCAGCATCTGTAACGAAATCGTTTCCAGCTAAGATAACTATTTTATCATCTTTGTTAATTTTTAATATAGCTATATCTTTTACATAAGTGTTTTGTGTTAACTTTGGTAAAGGTTTGATTTCAAAGTTTTGATTCCCTTGATTCATCAAAACCATATGCTTAAGATATTTTGCTTGATTAATTTTTTGAAGATCTTTTTTATTTAAAATATACGACCAATCAGCATTTGCAAAAGACTCATATGAGTTAAACCTTCTTTTAAACGAGGGTAGCTCTTTAGAGATTCTATCATACCAAGAATTAGACATTTGAACAATATCATATTATCATTTAATCCTAATTAGTTTAATAAAATAATAGTAAAAAAACATTGTTGTCCGATTTAAAATTCATAAAACCCATGCTTTGTACTTATAATGAACGATTTGAGAACTTAATTTTATAATACCTTGCTATAGTACAAGATCGATAGAACGCTAATAAATTACTTTTTTGATATCTATATAATTGATAATGAGATGTTTAAAATTTATCTAAAATCTTATATCTAAAATCTCATATCTTAGTCGGACACGACTAGTAAAAAAAGTAAAAATATTTTTATTTTAAATGCTTCTATAAAGGTAGATATATTTAATCTTAATGTATAATTAAATCAAGGTGAGTATACTTGATATTTAAATAGTTAGAGTCAGTACTATTGATTATGATACAATATCTTAAATATATGTATGACGGGCCTGATTTAGTAATAGCAACAAAACGAATATCACTAAAAATCTTTTAGCATTATAATTTTTGATTAATTATTTATATATTTGATGGATTAACAAAATATTAAATTATGAAGAAACATTATTATTTATTAATGCTTTCATTAATGTTAGCATTATCTTCTTACGCTCAAACGCCAGTGATAACATCCGTTGTGGATGCATGTGGTAGTGATGGTAAGTTTGTAGAACTTTACGTGTCAGGCACGGTAGATATGGCTGATTACAAGTTAGTCAGAAGATCAAATGCCAATCCCTGGTCAAACGGAGTTGACATTGACCTGTCTGCTTTAGGAAGTAGAACAGATGAATTTGTTTACGTGGGTAGAGATATTCCCACTTTAGAAACAGAATTCCCTAGCGCAGGCATTTCAACATCTAATGCAATTGAAGATGGCAGTATATCTCACAATGGAGACGATTCTTATCGCCTTGTCGAGGTAGCAGGTGATGTTGTTATTGACCAATTTGGAGGAGACATAGATGGTTCCGGTGAGCCATGGGAATATGGTGACAGCTGGGTTGCAAGGAATGATGGTGAAGGTCCTAATACTACGTTTACTTTAAGTGAGTGGTCATTTGGTACTATTGATGATCTAAATGCCGTGGGATTGTGTAATGATCCCGGTAATCCTACCTTAGAAACAGTTGCTACCTCTGTAGGTACATATGTGCCTCCGGCATCAAGTAATGCTGGTGTAGACTGTTCAGATCCTATTGTCATAAATGCATTACCATTTAGTACATCAGACAATACTGCCAACTATGGTGATGAGTATGATAATGGTTCAAGTGATTGTTCAGGATTCTATATGAGTGGTGATGATGTCGTTTATTCGTTTACACCATCCTCAGATGGTAATTACAATTTTCTTCTATCTAACTTAAGTGATACCTGGTCCGGACTCCATGTTATGGAAGGCTGTATAGATGACACGCCGGTATGTGTTGGTTTTGAAGGAAATTCTAATTCTAACGATAGAGAGCTTGATATAGATTTAACAGGTGGCGTTACTTATTACGTGGTTGTAGCTACATGGGCAGCTCCACAATCAACATCTTATGATTTAGACATTTCTGAAAATTCCTGTACTGATGCTACTGTAAATTATACTGTGGTTAATGACTGTGATAATAGTGGCGGCTTTTTAATTGATGTGGAAGTTACCGATATGGGAAGTGCTAATTCGTTAACAGTATCTAATGACCAAAATGCAAACACTATTCCGGTTACAAACCCATCAACTGTTCAGGTTGGTCCTTTTACTAATGGTACTGATGTTGTCGTAACAGTTGTAGATGATGATGATGCAAATTGCACGCTTACAAGTAGCGCATTGACTCAAGAGGCTTGTCCTCCGGAAAATGATAATTGTCCTGAAGCCTTACCGCTTTCCATAACTTCAAGTAACACTAATGTTACGAGTCTATCAACAGTTGCTGCTACAGAAACACCCTTAGAAATTGTAGATTGCGATGCTTTTGGCAATTCTGGAGTGTGGTATACATTTACAGCACCGGCTTCAAATTTAGAATTTGAATCTATTACCGGTTCGCCTGGAATAACAATTTTTGAAGGGCCGGATTGTGATAACTTAACCGAGTTAACGGGAAATTGTATAAATAATGATTCTGGATCAATATCGGGGCTAACTCAAGGAAATGACTACTACGCCATGGTGTGGACTGATAGTGGAGAAGCATCAGTTGAATTTTCATTGTACTTTATAGATTGTCAGGAGCCTACAAACCTGGATGCTCAAAATATAACGACGTCTTCAGCTGACCTTACATGGACAGCAGGTGATGCTGAAACCGAATGGGAAGTAGTTTGGGGTGATGTCAATTTTGACCCGCTTACTGAAGGGACAACGGTAGCTGATGATGATGGAACACTTGGTGTTTCTTTGTCCGGTCTAAATAGTGGAACACCCTATGAATACTATGTTAAAGCTATATGTAGTGGTTCATCAGAATCAAACTTAGCCGGTCCATTTGCATTTTCAACTTTATGCGATGTAGTAAGTGCTCCTTTAAGTGAAAATTTTGATGGTAGTAATTTTACACCTAACCCAAGCGGTACGTTTACCTACGATCAGGATGCCTTAGATCCTTGTTTTTCAAGATCTCCAGCTAATGATGGTGACACCTTTACCTGGATGGCTATAACTGGCGAAACTGGTTCTGCTTCAACAGGACCTAGTGATGATGTTTCTGTGGGTGGAAATTATATGTATACAGAAGCTTCTGAAGGAGATGCCGGCGATGAAGCATTTTTAAACCTTCCACAATTAGACCTTAGTTCATTAACTAATCCGTTCTTAACTTTTTTCTACCATATGTTTGGAGACGATATGGGAACATTAAGTGTTGAAGTAAAAGATGTTTCTGACACCTCTTATAATGAAGTATTTAGTATTTCAGGTGAACAGCAGTCCGGCAACGCCGATGCTTTTATCGAGCAATTTGTTGACTTAAGTGCTTTCTCAGGTCAGACAGTCGACATTAGATTTAAAGCTGTTAGAGGTCCAAACTTTAATTCTGATATTGCTATTGATGAAATCTCAGTAGATGAAGCACCTAGTTGTATTAAACCTCAAAATTTAACCACATCTAATATCACGCCAGACTCAGCTGATCTGACTTGGGACGAAGAGCCCCTAAGCACAGCTACTGACGGTTACCAATGGTTAATTATGGCAGAAGGTGATGCACCAGATCCTTTTAACGCAATTGATTCCGGGTCTGTTAATAATGGGGTATTTACTGTTTCAGTAAATGGGCTTTCACCAGACACAAATTACGATGCCTACGTCAGGAGTAATTGTGGTGGTGGTGATATTAGTTCATGGACCTCCGCTACTAGTTTTACAACATCAATAGCTGCAGTTGTATTATCGCCAGGCAATATAGAGAGTGAAGCATATTGTTATGATAGTAATGAATTCAAAGAATGGTTATTTGAATCTTCAGATGGTTCGCCTTTACAGATAGAGTTTTTACAAGGGTCTGTTGAAGTTAATACTTTCTCAGGAGGAACTTATGATGACTTGATCATCTATGATGGTCAAGACGATACAGGAACCGTATTATTTAATTCTGATGTAGACAATGTAACTGCTGCTGACCTTACCGGTCTTACCTTAACAGCAAATTCAGGGTTTATGTATATTACGCTTGATTCTGATATTTCAAATTCTTGTGCCAGTGGAGCTCAAACAGAAATCCAATTTGAGGTGAGCATACCACAGTTTGCATCAGTACAGGTAATTCATAACTCAGCTGATCCAGCTGCAAATCTGGTAGATGTTTATTTAAATGGCACACTGCTGTTAGACGATTTTGAATTCAGAACAGCAACGCCTTTTGTTGATGTTCCTGCAGGATCTCCTATAGATATAGATATTGCACCAGGAACGAGTACAGACGTTTCTGATAGTATTTTTAATCTAAATACCACACTAACAGCAGATGAAACTTATGTAGTTGTTGCTAATGGTGTATTGGACCCTGCTCAATTTGATGATTCGGTGAATACTATTGATTTTGATCTTGATGTATTTGCAGGAGCTCAACAAGCTTCGACTAATGCAGGTGAAACAAGTTTATTGATAAACCACGGATCACCTGACGCACCAATGGTTGATGTTGTTGAAACAACGCTTCCACCATCTACTTTAGCAGATAACATGTCTTATCCTGAATTTCAGGGTTATGTAGATGTTCCAACTGCAGACTATGTCCTCAATGTTGAAACGGCTGATAACGCTACTGTAGTAGCCACTTATGAAGCCCCTTTACAAACGCTTGGCTTAGGAGATCAAGCTATAAGCGTACTAGCAAGCGGTTTCTTGGATCCTTCACTTAATCAGAATGGTGCAGCCTTTGGATTATGGGTAGCCCTTCCGGCAGGTGGCGATCTAGTAGAGTTGCCATTTGTTGAGCCTGAACCGGCAGCACCTGCACCAGATCCAACAGAAGATTCAGCAAATGTAATTAGTATGTTTAGCGGTGTCTATACTGATGTTCCGGTTGATACATGGTTAACGTCATGGTCTTCTGCGCAATTAGCAGATATCCAAATTCAGGGTAATGACACTAAACTTTATACTGATTTAGACTTTGCCGGTGCTGAAACTGTGACAAACCCTATTGATGCCTCAGGTATGGACTTTTTCCACATTGATGTTTGGTCGCCTGATGCAACTACCTTTAGAGTGAAGTTAGTAGATTTAGGATCAAATGTTGAAGGTGAAATTGCTTTCTCTATCGCTCAAGAAGAATGGGTAAGTTTACAGATACCATTAACAGATTTTGCTGACCCTGCAGTTGTTACAGATTCTAATAACTTGTTAACGGCAACTAATTCTATACAGCAAGTCATTATATCTGGTTTACCTGTTGGAGCAGTTACAGCTTATGTTGATAATGTTTACTTTAGTAGTACAACTGTTGGAACAACTGAGTTTGATAGTAATAATTTCTCTTTCTATCCAAATCCTACTGCAAGCGAACTAAACTTTCACACTACAAGTCAAGTAGAAAGTGTCAAAGTGTATAATATGCTTGGACAACAAGTAATGGCTGAAACACCTAATACGGTTTCACCTTCGCTTAAAGTTGAGGCTTTACAAGCTGGAACTTATATTATGAATGTAACTATAAATGGTTTATCTGAAAACTTCAGGTTTATCAAAGAATAGTCCTTTTTATAAGTTTTAATTAAATAAAATCCCGAAGCAATTTTGCTTTGGGATTTTTTTATTAAATCTATCTTTACCCTATGAATTTTGATTTTTCATTTATAATACCTGTTTATAATCGTCCAGAAGAAATAAAAGAATTACTCGATTCTTTTTTAAAGGTAAAACATATAAATAGATGTGAAATTCTTATTGTTGAAGATGGCTCTGAACACACTTGTGAACATATAATTAATGATTTTAAAAACAAATTATCTATATCGTATTTTTACAAAGAAAATTCCGGACCTGGAAATTCCAGAAATTACGGGATGCAAAAAGCAAACTCTGATTACTTTATTATTTTGGACAGTGATGTACTTTTGCCCGCAAATTACATCATAAATTTAGAATATCATTTAAGCCATAAATTTGTGCATTGTTTTGGCGGTTCAGATCGCGCTCATGAGAGTTTTACTAATACTCAAAAAGCTATAAATTACGCCATGACCTCAGTTTGGACAACTGGAGGTATAAGAGGTAAAGGCTCACACCACAAAAACTTTCAGCCCAGAAGTTTTAATATGGGATTATCTCAAAAAGCTTTTCAGCTATCCGGTGGATTTTCATCTATCCATCCTGGTGAAGATCCGGATTTGTCTTTACGACTCAAGAAAATGGGCTTTGAGACTGCATTTTTCTCTGAATGCTATGTCTATCATAAAAGAAGGATAGATTGGTTGGGCTTTTATAAACAAGTTTATAAATTTGGCCTTGTAAGACCGATTCTCAACTTATGGCATCCACAATCGCATAAACTGATTTACTATTTACCAAGCTTATTCAGCTTAGGTATGATAATAGCTATAGCTTTGTTGGGTTTTAACATATTCTCATTTTTGATGCTTTATGCTGTGTATTTTATATTTGTATTTGTTGATGCGTTAATGCGAAGTAAAAGTGTGACAATCGCCATGTATGGACTAGTGGCAATTTGCATTCAATTCTTTGGATATGGTTTTGCTTTTTTAAAAAGTACTTTGGTTATTTTTATTTTTAAAAGAAACCCACAAAAACGATATCCTTTTTTATTCTTTAAATTTGATTAATGAAAATACTTAACCTCATCCAATCTTTGTTTTCCAAAAACTACAACGCCTATTTGACCTTTTTGGTATTGACCTTTGTGTTGTGGTTTTCAATACAATTGGTAAAGTCTTATACCTTCAGCACTGATATAAAAATCCAGTTGGTGAATATTCCAAATCATGTGGTTGTCGATACAACGGTCAAATCTATCGGGATTACTTTAAAGACAAACGGTTTTAAACTATGGACTTACAATCTTTCTGATAAAAAAATCACTTTAAGTTTTAAAGACTTAAAAAAAGATACACTCCATTCAAAAGTAAATTCAACCGAACTAAAAAAGAAAATTAGAAATAGATATGGGTTTAAAAATGATAATATAGAAATTCAAGAGCTATTTATCAGTTTTGGTTATCGAAAAAAAACAACAAAAAAAATACCCGTAAAAGTTGATGCTGACTTGAGCTTTAAGTCAGGTTACAATACTTTAGATAACATTAAAATTAAACCAGATTCTGTTGTTATTTCTGGTCCTAATAATGAACTTAAAAATATAGATTATATAAGAAGTGAAAAATTAATTCTAAAAAATATTAAAGATACATTATCTGGTAAAATTGACTTAAAAATGCCTTCCGACAAAATCAAAGCCTCAGTACCTGATGTAAATTATTTTTTGCCAGTAGAAAAGTTTTCAGAAAAGACTTTAATGGTTGATATTGAAACCGTAAATGTTCCTGATAGTCTACAATTGAGTACATACCCAAATAAAGCTAAGGTGTCATTTTTAGTGAGTTTAAAATCTTACGATAAAATATCTGATTTAGATTTTCAGGTTGTTTGTGATTATAAAAAGCGTTATGAAGAGGATGCAATAATGATTCCTCAACTTGTAAAATCTTCTGAAATCGTACTCAATCCAAAACTTCAAATTAATAAAGTAGACTACCTCGTTAAACAAAAGCCATGAAAAAGCCTTTAGTCGTTGGTATAACTGGTGGAATAGGTAGCGGAAAAACCACAGTTGTAGAGATCTTTAAAAAGCTCAATGTGCCAGTTTATATCGCAGATAAGAAAGCAAAAAGCCTAATGCAAAACGACTCAAATTTAATCAAACGCATTAAAAAAAGTTTTGGAGATCAATCTTACGATATTAATGGAAACCTTAATAGTACTTATTTGTCAAATATTGTATTTAATGACTCAAAAAAGTTAGCTAGCTTAAACAGTATCGTTCATCCGGCAGTCAGAAAAGACTTTCAAAGCTGGTTAAGTCAGCAGAGAGCAAAATACATACTCTACGAATCTGCTCTCATCTTTGAGCATGAACAACAAGATAAATTTGATTGTATAATATTAGTAACAGCTCCTCGAGAAGTGCGTATCAAGCGCGTCCAAAAAAGAGATAACTGTTCTGCAAACGATGTTATAAAACGCATAGACAATCAAATGGATGAAAAGATTAAAATAAAAAAAGCAGACATTATTATAGAAAATATAAAATATAAAGAATTAAGTCAAAAGATAAGCAGTATAAATTATAAAATACTAACTAAACTATATTAAATATATTAATAAAATAACTATATGATTACATGTTAACATTAGGTTAAACGCCTTAACAACTCATCATTAAAACGATAATTTTGAAGAACTAATGTGCTACTTATACAGTAAAAGCATTTAAGGATTCATTAATGAAATATTCCTATTTCAAATTTATCGTAATTTTGATGAGCATCTCGCTTGTAGGGATAATTATGGTTCAAGCTTACTGGATCAAAAATTCTGTTGTTAACAGTTCAAATCAATTTTCAATCAGTGCCAAAGAAGTCTTAATTAATGTTGCAGACAAAATTGAAAAAAATGAGTTAGATAGCTATTATTATAAGTTTCTAAGCATGTCTGATACGCTGAGACCTTTAAATCGTCAGGTCAGTGAGATATTTAAAATTGAAGAGGAAAATTATTCTACAGACTATTTCATTTATACCAATAGTATTTTAAGAGAAGATTACAAAATGGCTTCTCCATTTTTGGTTGGCAATAAAGA
This sequence comes from Mesohalobacter halotolerans, assembly GCF_006120725.1. GTDB lineage: Bacteria > Bacteroidota > Bacteroidia > Flavobacteriales > Flavobacteriaceae > Psychroflexus > Psychroflexus halotolerans. Next base: position 430,879 of record NZ_SWMU01000003.1, on the reverse strand, counting down.
CAGTATAGAATTTAGAAAATACATCAACAAAAAAATTACTAAAGTTGTAAGAAATAAACATGTTGATGGACAGCAACATAATTTAGAACAGGGTTATGAAAAGATAGAAAACTTAAATGATCTTCAAAGACTTCAAATCACAGACGGAGTACAAAATGAAGCTAATAATATCCCAATACATAGTCGTGTAAATAATGATGAGATACAATCATTGATTGAATCTGAAATCAATAAACGCAATATAGAATCTGACTTTGAATTTGGTATATATCATGATAATTTACCAACAAAAGTAAAATCTGAAGACTTTAGCTTAAAACATGACGCTATATATGGCATTCCTATTTTTGACTACAATAACCAAAGTTTAGACTACAAGCTTTATGTGAGTTTTACAGACAAGAAGACCCAAATTCTTTCCTCTATTGCATTTATGGGTGGTGTATCAATAATTTTTACCTTAATTATTGTATTAGCCTTTGCGGCAGCGATTTCACAATTAATTAAGCAACGGCAGATCTCTCAAATTAAAACCGACTTTATCAATAATATGACTCATGAATTTAAAACCCCAATTGCGACAATCAATCTGGCTTTAGATTCTATTAGAAATCCCAAAATTGCAGAGCATCCGGAAATGCTGAAACGCTACCATAAAATGATCAGAGACGAAAACAAGCGTATGCACGCACAAGTTGAAAATGTATTGCGTATATCAAAACTTGAAAAAAATGAGCTTGACATTTCGAAAGAAAGATTGAAACTTCACGACTTAATTGAACAAGCTATAACACATGTTGAATTAATCGTGAAAAACAGAGAAGGTTACATAAAAACACATTTGCAAGCTAATAAATCTTCAATTTTAGCCAATGAATCGCATTTTACGAATGTGATAGTCAATATGCTAGATAATGCAATAAAATATTCTTCTAACGCACCTAAAATTGATATTTATACAGAAAATGTAAAAAATTATATCATTGTTAAAATAGCAGATCAAGGCAATGGGATGTCTAGTGCTGTACAAAAACGCATATTTGAAAAATTTTATAGAGAACATACCGGAGATGTGCATAACGTAAAAGGTCATGGGCTAGGATTAGCTTATGTTAAACAAATCGTTGATGACCATCACGGTGAAATCACTGTAGAAAGTGAAAAAGGAAAAGGAAGTACTTTTATAATTAAATTACCACTAATATCATAAACATATGGAAACTGAAAACAAAAAAATTCTTTTAGTAGAAGACGATCCAAACTTTGGAATTGTCCTTAAAGATTATTTAAGCATGAATGAATATAATGTCACTCATGCAAAAAACGGTATGGAAGGTTTTGAAAAGTTTAAAAAAGATAATTTTGACCTTTGTATTCTCGACGTCATGATGCCTTATAAAGATGGCTTTACCTTGGCTAAAGAAATCAGAGAGAAAAATGAAAATATCCCTATCATTTTCTTAACCGCCAAATCTATGAAAGAAGATGTCTTAAAAGGTTATAAAGTTGGGGCCGACGATTATCTTAATAAGCCTTTTGACAGCGAAGTCTTATTGATGAAAATTAAAGCTATCATGCAACGCAAGACCGTTGATAGTTTAGCCGACTCTAAGCAATTTGAGTTTGAGATTGGCAACTTTCACCTCAATTCTAAACTTCGTTTTTTAACCTATCAAGATGATGAGCCCATTAAACTTTCACCTAAAGAGAACGAATTGTTAAGACTTTTGGCATTGCATGAAAATGATTTAATGCCTCGAGAATTAGCATTAACTAAAATCTGGCGTGATGACAACTACTTTACCTCAAGAAGTATGGATGTCTATATTGCCAAATTGAGAAAATATCTGAAAAAAGATGAAACTGTGGAAATATTAAATATTCACGGTGAAGGTTTTAGGCTTGTCGTTCACGGTAAGGATAACGAGAAAGCTTAATTTATACAGCCATTGCGAAGATTTTATTTCTGCCTGTTTGCAGAAATAAAATCTGTGGCAATCTTATAATGCTTTAAAAGTGCCGAAATTTTGTCTATCCCTTACATTAGATTTGTTATGAGCTCAGCCTAAATCAAAGTTATGGCTTTATAATCGATAGTGATTTTATGTATTCTAAAATTTCATCGATTTCAGCGTCATAACCAAACCATTTGATGTCATCTTGTTTTCTATACCAGGTTAATTGGCGTTTGGCGTAGCGTCGCGTATTTTTTTTGATTTCTGCTTTGGCCTCATCTAAGGTTAAATTGCCATCAAAATGCTCAAATAACTCCTTATAGCCCACAGTTTGCAAGGCGTTTAGATTTTTGTATTGATAAAGTGATTGTGCTTCTTTGAGCAAACCATTATCAAACATTTTATCCACACGTTGTTCAATTCTCTTGTAAATAATTTTCCTATCTGCTGTTAAGCCTATTTTTAAAACTTTAAAATCCCGATTTGCAGTTTTGTTGGTATTGATGAATGAAGAATAAGGCTTTGATGTGCCGATACAAATCTCTAAAGCGCGTATCAATCGATGTGGGTTTTGTGTATCTACGGTCGCATAATATTCAGGATCTAGTCGCTTTAACTGTTCTTGAAGGGATTTGATGCCTTCATTTTCAAAAGTGGCGTTGAGTTTTTTTCTGATGGTTTTATCCACATTAGGAAAATAATCTAAACCTTTTAATACCGCTTTTTGATATAGACCACTTCCACCTGTAAGACAAAGTATATTTTTATTTTGGAATAACTCATCAATTTTTTTTAAAGCCTCTTTTTCGTAATCGCCTACACTGTAATCTTCAAAAATAGAAAGGTGTTGGATAAAGTGGTGCTGAACTTGGGCAAGTTCTTCTTCAGATGGCACAGCGGTCCCAATCTGCATTTCTTTATAAAATTGTCTTGAATCGCAGGATATAATTTCGGTATCAAATGCTTTAGCTATATCAATACTAACTTTAGTTTTTCCAATGGCAGTAGGGCCTAAAATGCAAATCAAGTAATTACCCATCATTCTTTATTTAAAGAATAACCACATTGATGGCAAACTTTTGCTTTATCAGGATGGTTATCTTCACCACAATTAAAACATGATTGTGTGTTGTCTTTTACTGGTTTAGAAGTTGCATATTCTGCACCTACAATACCTGTCGGCACTGCAATAATACCATAGCCCAAAATCATAACAAATGTCGCTATAAGCTGTCCTAGTGGCGTAACTGGGTGAATATCTCCAAATCCAACTGTGGTTAAAGTAACAATAGTCCAATAAATACTACGAGGAATAGACGTGAAACCGTGTTCTGGACCTTCGACTAAGTACATAATGGTTCCTACAATAAATGAAATGATAATAACACTGTAAAGAAAGACAAAGATTTTAGGTAAACTAGACCTTATTGCCACAGCGAGTCGATTGCCTGCACCAATATATTTTGTAATTTTTAAAATTCTAAAGACACGAAGCAACCTTAAAGCTCTCAAGGTCATTAAAGGAGAGTTGCCTACAATCAGTAAGCTTAAATACAAAGGCAAAGTTGATAATAAATCGACTATACCATAAAAGCTAAAAATATACTTAAAAGGTTTTTTTGTGCAAATTATCCTTAAAATATATTCAATTGTAAATAAGATAGTTACGATCCATTCTGAAATGTAAAAAAAATCAATATAGCTATCGTGAATTGAAGAAACGCTATCTAGTGAAACTAAAATTAAACTAAATATAATGACTATAATTAGAATAATATCAAACCGCTTACCAGCTGGTGTATCCGCCTCATAAATAACTTCATGCAATTTTTCTCGCCAAGTCATAAATTAATGATTTTAATGTGGTTTGAGTGCTTTCTCATATAGCTCTGAACAATATGTTTAGCATCGCGTTGGTGCTCTATTGGTGTGATGATGCGTTCTAGAATTTCTCGATTTTTGATTTGTAAATTTAAATCAAAATACGCAAATCCGGCAATATCACCTTTTTTGATATAAACCAAAGATTTTTCACCGGGTTCTCGGCCTTTGGTGATGATTAGAAAGCTCTTACCTTCAAAACTGTATCGATTGATGCACTCTTTTGCTCGAAGATTATAATTTTCTGCTTTTTCTTTTGCTAAACATGCACCGCGACAAGCTTTGATACCATAATTAAAACAACTTTTTTGATGATTGCCTAAACTTGTTTTGTTTAGACAAAGTTCATAGGTGTTGACGATTTGTTCTAAAAAACTTTTCGCAGATTTTAAATTTGAAAATGTCGTTAAAGCTTTTAATTTGTCGTTGACAGGCTTAACTTTAAAATTTAAATAATCATCATTGTCTTTATTTACATAAACGCCGTGTGTAAATTCTGTTTTGGTTAAAGCATTATTAAACTCGGGTTGGAGCGTTTTGATAAATTCGTTTTCTTTTAGCAATGCTACGAGTTCGTTTCCTGTAATTTCAAATTGCACATCCTCGGTTAGACGTTGAATAGATTTTGATTTGGGATTGTCTTTAGTAAAATGTTGATTGATGCGTTTTCTAATGTTTTTACTTTTACCAACATAAAGTGGATTTTTGTTGTTATCATAAAAAAAGTAAACCCCGGTTTCCTGTGGTAATGTGTCTAAAAAGTTAAGCAGTTTGCTATCGACCTGTTTTTTAGGTTTTAAGCGAACATATCTATTTAAAACGCTTTTGTCTTTGTCTTTGCTTAATAATAATTTGAGTAATTTTACTGTGGCTTGTGCATCGCCTTCTGCACGATGTCTTTTGGCTAAAGGAATACCTAGAGATTTTGTAAGTTTTCCTAAACTGTAGGATGGCATATCAGGAATGAGTTTTTTTGAAAGTTCTACAGTGCAAAGCGATTGCCTTTGGTAATCAAAGCCTAAACGCGAAAACTCCGTGCGTAAAATGCGATAGTCAAACTTGGCATTGTGAGCCACGATAATACAATCTTCAGTAATTTCTACAATGCGTTTGGCAACCTCGTGAAATTTTGGTGCAAAGCGCAGCATTTCTTGATTAATCCCTGTGAGTTTAACCACGAAAGCTTGTATTTTTCGCTCGGGATTGATGAGGCTACAAAATTTATCTACGACGTCGTGACCGTCAAATTTGTAGATGGCAATTTCAGTAATACCTTCTTCATTGTATTTTCCTCCAGTGGATTCTATGTCTATTATGGCGTAAATCTAGTGTATTTTTTGAATTATAAAATCTACCAATTATCATAATCTCTTTTCCCAAAAATCTTACTACCTATTCTTACCATAGTATTCTGGTGCTCGAGTGCCAATTCATAATCGCCACTCATACCCATCGATAGGGTAGTAAAATTGTGCTTGTCTTTCAAATCAAAATACAAATTCTCAAGCTGGGTAAATTCACGATGAATTTGCGTTTCATCATCCGTAAAGGTTGCCATACCCATCAGACCCACAATTTTGACATGTTCATAGGTTTTTAAGGCATCACTTTCCAAAATATCGAGTAGATCATTTTTTTCCAAACCAAATTTAGAATCTTCTTCAGCGATTTTTAACTGCAGTAAACATTGGATTACGCGTTCTTCATTTTTTGCACGTTTGTTGATTTCTTTAAGCAACTTTAATCTATCCACAGCATGTATTAAATGCACGTATTTAGCCATATACTTTACCTTGTTCCGCTGAACGTGACCAATCATGTGCCAGCGAATATCTTTTGGTAAAGCTTCATATTTATCGGTCATTTCCTGGATTTTATTTTCACCAAAATCTCTATGACCAGTTTCATAGGCTTCGAGAATATCTTCATTCGGTTTTGTTTTAGATACCGCTACCAAAGTAATCTCATCACCTAACTTGTCTTTTATAGTCTTTAAATTTTTTTTAATGTCTGTCATCTTCAATCGTTTTTAAAATTCATAAATCGTCACACCGCTTCTTAATTTCGGGTCAATATAAGTGGTTTTTGGTGGCATCACTAAGCCTTCATCTGCAATGCTTTTAATCTCTTCAATTGTAGGTGGCAACATGCCAAAACCAACAGCAAATTGTTTTTGGTCAATTGCACTTTTGACATAGGCCATGTCTTTTTGTCCTTTAATATAATCAATGCGGCTGTCGTTTTTTAAATCTGTGATGTTCAAAATGGGTTTTAAAACCGTTTTATAAAGGATTTGAGCATCCAATTGCTCTAAAGCATTTTCAAAATGATATTGAGATTTTCTCAAATAAAGCGAGTAAAACTCACCATCTAAATACATGCTAAAATGATGCTTGTTGTGAGGTTTGTAATAAGTCTCACCGCGATTCTCAATTTTAAAATTTTCGTCCAGTTTGATTAAAAATTCATCTTTATCTAAACCGTTCAAATCAGTAATCAGCCTGTTAAATTCGTGAATGGCCAACTGGTCTTCAGAAATCAGATAACTCATAAAATAGTTATAGTCTTCATCACCATTGTTCTTTCCATTTTCTTGAGCTAATTTTTGAGCTAAAAGCGCTGATGAAGCACAGCGGTGATGACCGTCAGCGATGTAAATATTATGCATTTCAGCAAACTCGTGTTCTATATTCTTTATGTCATTTTCGTCTTTGATAAGCCATAAATAATGGGTTTCCCTTGAAGTCGTTGTAAACTCATATTCTGAGCGATCCGAACAATAACGCTCTATAATTTGATTAATTGAATCACGTTTTGGATACGTCAATAAAACTGGATCAGCATTAAACCTGACCGTTTTTAAATATTCTGAAAATGTTTTTTCTCGCTCTAAAATTGTGTCTTCGTGTTTTTTAATTTTACCATCAATATAATCTTGACAACTTGATTTGGCGACAAGTCCAGTAAAAACCTCTTCATTACGATAGACGATACGATGAATGTAAATTGATGGGGTATCATCTTTATTAAAAATACCGTCTTCTTTAAATTCTTGAAATCGATTTTTTACCAGACCAAAGCGTTTTCGTCCAGAGACTTCTTTTTGATATTTGTAGCCCGGATTCACAATGTGTAAAAAGGAAAACGGATTATGGTCTAATCGCGCTTCACGTTCCTTTTTTGAATAAGTTTCGTAGGCTCTTGATGCAATCAGACTTACCTTATCTCGGGTAGGTCGAGTGGCTTTAAAAGCTTTAACTAAAGGCATATTTTGATATTAGATTTGAGACCAAAGCGCTGTTGGATATTAGAGATAAGATAAGATGACTCATCATTTTTATTATTTTATTCTAAATCCAACTAGAAACTTTTCTAACTTACTTCTAGGAAAACTGCGCAGAAACTTTTTCTGCTTTTCTGCTTTCGCTGTAATCGTAGAAACCTTCACCAGATTTTACACCGAGTTTACCAGCTCTAACCATATTGACCAATAACGGACAAGGCGCATATTTTGGGTTTTTAAAGCCTTCATACATCACTTCTAAAATAGAGAGACAAACATCAAGACCTATAAAATCTGCTAGCTGTAGTGGGCCCATGGGATGTGCCATACCGAGTTTCATTACAGTGTCAATTTCTTCTACGCCAGCCACATTGTTATATAAAGCTTCAACAGCTTCATTGATCATCGGCATCAATATACGATTGGCAACAAAACCCGGATAATCGTTGACTTCGGTCGGGACTTTTTTTAGTTGTTTTGCTAACTCTAAAACGATATTAGTTGTCTCGTCTGAAGTATTGTAACCTCTAATGACTTCAACCAACTTCATGATCGGCACCGGGTTCATAAAGTGCATTCCTATCACTTGGTCAGGACGTTGGGTTACCGCAGCAATTTTTGTAATAGGGATAGAACTTGTATTGGTTGCCAAAATAGTATCGTCTGGGCATAGGTTGTCTAAATTTCTGAATAGTTCTAATTTTATGTCTTCGTTTTCAGTTGCTGCTTCAACTACCAAACCTGCGTATTCAGCACCTTTTTCTAAATCGGTAAAGGTTGTAATATTGTTTAAAGTATTATTTTTATCACTTTCAGCTATTTTGTCTTTAGCGACCATTCTATCTAAATTTTTAGTAATGGTGGCAAGACCTTTGTCAAGACTGTCTTGTGATATATCTATTAAACTCACTTTATATCCAAATTGTGCAAAAGTATGAGCAATACCATTGCCCATAGTTCCAGCACCGATAACGGCTATATTTTTCATATTTTTTTGTTTAAAAATTATTAATTATAGATTTAGCAACTCTTAGTGCATCTGCTGCTTGTCTAAAAGTTACTCGTGTTTGTTCATTTTTATTTATAGACTTAGCAAAACTTTCTAACTCTTCTAGGATGGCGTTGTTTTCTTCTACCTTAGGATTGTCAAAGTATATTTGTTTTTTCACCCCTTCGGCATTTTGTAAAATCATATCAAAATCTCCGGGAGTTTTAGGGGCGTCTTTCATTTTAACCACTTCAGATTTTTTTTCTAAAAAGTCTACTGAAATGTAAGCGTCTCTTTGAAAAAACCTGGCTTTACGCATTTTTTTTAAAGAAATTCGACTGGCTGTGAGATTGGCCACACAACCGTTTTCAAACTGAATGCGTGCATTGCCAATATCTGGGGTTTCGCTGATTACTGAAACACCACTAGCGTTAATCGATTTAACTTCTGAATTGACCACGCTTAAAATGGCGTCAATGTCGTGTATCATTAAATCTAAAACCACGGGAACATCCGTGCCGCGAGGATTAAATTCTGCCAAACGATGCGCTTCGATAAACATTGGGTTTTTAATTTTTGGTGCACTGGCCAAAAATGCAGGATTGAAACGTTCGACATGACCTACTTGACCTTTGACTTGGTGCTTTTCAAGTAGTTTTATCAATGTTTCAGCTTCTTCAACTGTATTGGTAATGGGTTTTTCAATAAACGTATGCTTACCGGCTTCAATGGCTTGTTTGGCCATTTCAAAATGTGATAAGGTCGGTGTAACAATATCAATGACATCGACATCATCAATCAGTTTTTGGTAATCGTCGTAGAATTTATAGCCATTTTGACGACTTATAGTCTTGGCATCAAATTCATTGGTGTCATAAAATCCAACAAGTTTATAAGCTTCTGAAGCTTCTGCTAATCTGAGATGAATTCTTCCCAAATGACCAGCGCCTACTATACCAATTTTAAGCATATATACATTTTTTTCAAAAATAACATTTCTTTTTTGAATAGGCTTTAATGCTGAATACCCTTTAACCTAAATTATTGATTCTTTAATAGGATTTGATATTTTTACTTTTGATTGTAATGTGCAAATAAAATTCTAATAAACCCTGAGTCACAATTTTACCGAGATTTTAAGTTGAATTCAGTCATATTCAGATAGTTTGTTTTAGAATCAAATAATCATGACGCTTCCAAAAGCAAATTGAGTTGTTTTGGACTCAGGTAAGTATGTAATCGTCTGGTGGCATTGTAATTTTTATCTAATATGACAATGGTTGGTAAACTGATTTGGTTTTGCTTTCCGGATAAAAATTTAGCCAAATTATGTTTGGGTTGTCTGTGTTTTGTGAATTCCTGATTTTTGTAGGTTATACCATTAAATATAATAGTATCTTCAGTTTCTAAATTAAATTTTAGGCTGTAATATTTGTTATTTAGTAAATCAATGTTGACTTTATTTTTAAAACTAACCCGTTCCATCTTTTTGCAATACACACACCAATCGGCATAAATATATATGAAAATTGGTCTGGGATTATGTTTTTGAATTGATGCCAGTTTATTGAAAGATTGCCAGTGTATACTTTTATCACTTTGCGCTTTAAAACTAAAAACACAAAATAAAATAAAGCAATATGTAATTATTTTTTTCATCCTTAAAATTGACCAAATTTGACTCCTAAAAACAGACGCCTAGGCATGGCGGGACCGTAAATATAATCAGAATCTCGAGTAGGTCCTACATCAAAATCGTCTTGGTAACTGTTAAACAGATTTTTTACACCGCCAAAAAGATTTATTTTAAAACTTTCATTGACTTCAAAATCTACACTAGCTCTAAGGTTTAAATCTACAAAATCTTGAGATTGGTTGAGTTCTATAAAACCGTCTTCATTGATGACACGAGGGACAATCATAGATCCGGTATAGGTTGTTGAGGCATCAATTTGCCAATGCTTATTAGGCATAAAACTGAAGTTAAAAAATCCATATACATCAGGATTTCTTACAAAACTATTGACAACCACCTTATCTAAATCTGAATTATCTGGCTCAAATAACACTTGAGGTTCATTATAAGCCGTTTGCTGAAAAGTTAGTCCGCTTTGAAATAAAAATTTTGGATCGGGTGAATAATTGAACTCTAAGTTTACACCAAACACCTCAGCTCCAGACCCATTTCTGACTTCTTCTAAAATCGAACAATTTGGTAATACAGCTCCTGTTGAAACTTGGATAAAAGGATCCTGTAATGAGGTATAAAAACCTTCAACTAAAACATCGTATTGTGCTAAATTTTTATTGAGATTTAAATTATAAGATAGTGTCAAAGCATCCGAATATTCTGTCTCTAAATCTTCAGAAAGTATTACAAACAATTGCTCACCACCCACACTCGAAATGTGTAGATCTTCATTGAACGCCTGCGGAGCCCTAAACCCTCTGGCATAACCTGCTCTTATTTTTTGATTATCATTTAGATCATAGGCCAGACTTAAACGAGGTGAAATAGCCGTCTGATCGAGATCTGCAGTTCTTGAAACTTCTTCAACCTGATATAATCCATTGACATCGATATAATCAAAACGCGCACCAATGAGTGAAGTAAATTTTTCTGCAAACCTCAATTTATATTGTGTGTAAATGGCAATATTACTTACTTGTTGATCTATGATTCGATTATAACCTTCAATATCGTCTCGTGTATCGTTGAGATTGTATTCAGCGCCAAGGGTTAAGTCAGCGTCCTGAGAAAAGCTCTTGGTCAACTTTAAGCCGATGTTCAAGGCCAGATCTTTAGTATTGCCAAAAGCGTTATTGGCTGAAATGCTATCCTGTGGTGTTCTTTTCCCACCTAAACCACCGTAATAACTATCGCGATTTGTCCTAGAGACGGAAGCGTAAGCATCTAAAGTCTTGGTTTGGTCTATACTGTTCAAGTCATAATTAATACCGCCAATAAATGTACTGTGATCCAATTCTTCTGTGATATCGGTAAATTGTGGAGCAAGTTCAAGTCGGTCACCACCTCGTCGATATTCATGAATTGAGTTTAAATTTACGGACAACCTACTCAGATCATTAGGTTTCAAATAAGCATTGGCTCCGATGCTGTTACTTTCTAATTCCACAAGCTCTGTAAAACCATCATTATTGGCATCGTAAGATTCGCGTTTTCTGTAATTGCCGTAAAACCGAACACCACTCTTCAAATCATCACTCACTACAGAACTATTGAAATCTAATCGGGTATTTAAAGCCTCACTATCTATGATACCTACAGTGCTGCTGATGTCCCAGGTATTTAATACAGGATCCTTAGTAATGACATTAACCGTGCCGGCAATCGCATTAGACCCATACAAAGCCGAACCACCACCTCTTACAATTTCGATGTTTTGAATACTGTTAACCGGGATCTGCTCCAAACCGTAAACTCCAAGTAAAGAGGTGAAAATAGGTCGACTGTTTACTAAAATTTGCGTGTAACTTCCCTGAAGTCCGTTGAGCCTGACCTGAGTAAATCCACAATTTTGGCAATTGGTTTCGACACGAACACCTGGTGAAAAGTTTAGACCTTCTGCTAAAGTGTTGGATTGTGTGCTTTCGAGCGCCCTAGAATTTATAGTATTGACCAAGACCGGTGAACTGCGTTTGCTGAGTTCATTGCGTGTTCCTGTAATAACAACCTCCTCAAGTCCAAGTATATCCTTATCAAGCTTTACTTCAATAATATCGTCAGTAAAATTGTTTTGGTCTAATTTTAATATTTTAGTTTGATATCCGTAAACAGATATTTTGATGTCTTGAGGTAAAGTTTCTATTTCAAATTCTAAGAAACCTTCTGCATTGCTCACAAAGCTTTTTTGATTTTCTAATAATGTAGCATTTACAAAAGGGATTACTATATTATCAGTGCTTTCTTTAAACTGCAATTTTACTGTTAATTCTTCATACTTATCATCATTCTGTGAAAATATAATCCCACACCAAAAAGTTAAGACTACAATAAAACTATGTTTCATAATATCACAAATATAATTTAGGCAAATCTAAAAAATATCTTATCCAAGCAAAAGTATTATAGGGAGATATTAAAACTTTTGAAATTAAAGTTCAACTAATCTAAAACTTGACGTCTTGATACTGATCAAGTCAATCTTGATTACAATTATTTTATTCTGAATTTTGAGAAGTTTTATGATACACTTTTTTTAATAATATTTACTTTTACAATATTACTCTAATACTATAACTTGAAAGATACTTTTAAACAACAAGGCAAGCGAAGACAATTGGTAGATAGCCTCAAACAAAAGGGAATTAAGGATAATTCTTTACTAGAAGCTATAAATCGAGTGCCAAGACATTTATTTATGGAGAGCAGTTTTGAAGATTTTGCTTATCAAGATAAGGCATTTCCCATTGCTGAAGGTCAGACGATTTCGCAACCTTTTACAGTGGCGTTTCAAACTGAATTGATGCAAGTTAAAAAAGGAGATAAAATACTAGAAATAGGCACCGGTAGCGGTTACCAAACTGCAGTCCTTTGTGAATTGGGAGCAATTGTTTACAGTATAGAGCGACAACAAAAATTGTTTAAATCAACAAAGCGCTTTTTAGAAAAATTAGGGTATCGCCCAAAACATCTGAGTTTTGGTGATGGCTATAAAGGTCTTCCTGATTATGCGCCTTTTGATAAAATTATCGTCACTGCTGGGGCACCATTTGTGCCTAAACCCTTGATGGCTCAACTTAAGATTGGCGGACGAATGGTGATTCCTGTTGGCGAGGATCCTCAGATTATGACCTTATTTGTGCGAACGGCCAAAGATAAATTTGATAAACATACCTTTGGAGAATTTAGGTTTGTTCCATTGTTGGAAGATAAAAATTGAGGTTATGAAAAATCAATTGATTAAAATTATCACTGTGTTTTGCGTTGCGATTTTGATGTCTTGTCAAAATCAACCAGAACTGGTTAAAATAAAAGGAAATCAAATAGCTATTGATTCTAATTTAACGAAAGAAACGTCTCTTGAAGAATACATCAAGCCCTACAGAAATGCTATTCAAAAAGAGATGAACCGACCTTTGAGTTATACAAAAAAAGCAATGTTTAAAACAGACCATCCTTTAAATACCGCCATTGGCAATATGATGGCTGATGCGGTTTTTGAAATGGCAAATCCTATTTTAAAAACACGTTATAAAAATTCAATAGATGCTGTTTTATTAAATTATGGTGGCATTCGCTCTGGAATCAATAAAGGCGTTATTACAACAAAAACAGCTTACAATATTATGCCGTTTGAAAATATGGTCGTGGTTGCAGAATTAGACACTGAGGCTGTCAAAGATTTGGTCAATTATTTAGTCGATAATCAGATTGCTCACCCGATTTCTAATATGCAACTGCAATTAAAATCAAATGGGGAATTAGGAGATTTTAAAGTTAATGACAAACCATTAAATAAAAATAAGACTTATTTTATAGCAACTTCAGATTATCTATTGCAAGGTGGAGACAATATGGACTTTTTTAAAGAAGCTAAAAGCGTTTATGAAATAGACTCCAAATTGAGAAATCTATTTATCGATTATTTTAAAAAACACGATACGATTACTGCAACATCTGATCAACGTTTTGTAAAAATCCAATAGTATGAACCGAAGAACATTTATCAACCAAACTATAAAGGTTAGTAGTCTTGTTGGATTAAGCAGTGTGGTCCATCCTATGATTTGGGAGAAATCTTACGATAAACACATCACCATTTTACATACCAATGACGTGCATAGCCATATTGATCCATTTCCACAAAATCATCGTAAATTTCCTAACCGTGGTGGTGTAAGTCGGCGATACAGTCTTATTCAGCAGATAAAAGCTAAAAACCCCAACACGTTGTTACTTGACGCTGGTGATGCTTTTCAAGGCACACCGTATTTTAATTTTTACGGCGGCGAATTAGAATATAAATTGATGTCTAAAATGGGTTATCAGGCTTCTACTATTGGTAATCACGAGTTTGATAATGGTATTGACAATATTGCGGCACAATTACAACATGCCAAATTTGATTTGCTCAATGCCAATTATGATTTGTCAAACACATCGTTGGATGGCTTGGTAAGACCTTATCAAATTTATGAAGTGGAAGGCATTTCAATCGGTGTTTTTGGACTTGGTATTGAATTGGATGGCTTAGTATCAAAAAAATTATATAAAGAAACACAATATCTTAACCCCGTTGAAGTCGCTCAAGACCAAGTCAAAATTTTAAAACAAGACCACCAATGCGATTTAGTCATCTGTTTATCTCATCTTGGGTATGATTACCAATCTGATAAAATCAGCGACATCAAACTGGCTGAACAAACCCAAGATATCGATTTAATTATTGGCGGACATACGCATACATTTTTAGATAAACCTTCAAAAGTTCTCAACCAAGCAGGAAAAATCACTTTGATCAATCAAGTCGGTTGGGCTGGTTTAAATTTGGGTAGAATTGATTTTTATTTTAGCCACAATCAAGAACAAGGTGTGAAAGATGTGGTAATCGAAGTCTAACACTCAAAAATAAAACCCTATTTTTGTAGCATGCAAAATGAAAATATTCAAAAGCTTCACAACTTAATTCAATCATCAAAGAACATAGTTGTCATTGGTCACAAAAATCCCGATGGTGATGCCGTAGGAAGTTGTATGGCTTGGGGTTTGTTTTTAAAACATCTCAAGCATAATGTGAGTGTAATCATGCCAAATCCCTATCCTGAGTTTTTAAACTGGGTGCCCAATCAAGATCAAATATTGATTTATTCTGATGACAAGGAAAATGCTCAAAAAGCAATTAAAAAGGCAGATTTGATTTTTACCTTAGATTTTAATCACCTGTCTCGAGTAGGCGAGGAGTTGCAAAAAGCACTAGATGAGGTAGAAAAACCTTTTGTAATGATTGATCACCATGAACAACCCGATGATTATGCTGAAGTTTGTATTTCTCATCCCGAATATGGTTCAACTGCAGAGTTGGTTTTTGAATGTATAGATCTTTTAAATTTTACCGAAAAAATCGATAAAGATATAGCCAGCTGCTTATATCTTGGTATCATGACCGATACGGGCTCATTTAAATTTTCATCGACAACAGCTAGAACGCATCAAATTGCCGCTAAACTTATTGACAAAGGCGCTGTAGCTCACCAAATTCAACAACAAACCTTTGATGCCAATTCTTACAGTAGATTAAAACTTTTAGGCCAGGCGATGCAAAATTTAGAATATCTCGAAGATTTAGGTGTCGCATACATCCATCTGAGTCAAAAAGAATTAGATAAGTATAATTTCAAAAAAGGCGATACCGAAGGTTTTGTGAATTATGGTTTGTCGATTAAAAATGTGGCCTTGGCCGCTATTTTTAAAGAAGATGTTCAACAAAATATCGTCAAAATCTCATTTCGGTCTAAAGGCAATTTTGACGTCAATCAATTGGCACGTCATCATTTTGAGGGAGGTGGCCATAAAAATGCAGCCGGCGGTAAAAGTGAATTGAGCCTTGATGCAACCATCAAAAAATTTGTAAGTTTATTGCCCGATTATAAAACCCAATTGCATGCAGCATTTTAGGATTGTTTTTAGCTTGTTTTTACTGGTCTTTTTGATGTCTTGTCATCAGCCTAAGCCTAGAAAACCAGTAAGTTATAAAAGCGGTTCTTTTTTGGATGAATCCCTAAAACGCAACCAAGCTTTGCTTAAAGCTGAAGAAGAAGCCATATTTAAAATCATTGAAAACGATAGTGCTAATACCTACTTCAATTCCTCTGATGGGTTTTGGTATCATTATGTTCAGAAAAATAACAGCGATTCCATAACACCACAATTTGGAGATCAAGTGACCTTTACCTATAACTTGAGAACATTTGCTGAAGATACCATTTATACAATGGCTGAGGTTGGCCAACGACAATATTTAATGGATCAACAACGTTTAATGACGGGACTACGAGAAGGACTAAAAATCATGAAAGCTGGAGAACAAGTCACTTTCCTGTTTCCGTCATCTCGTGCCTATGGGTTTTATGGTGATAAAAAAAGAATAGGCTCTGATGTGCCTTTAAAAGCAACTGTAAAATTAAAATCGATAAAACAAACAGAACAATGAAAACACTTTCTAAATTATTTTTACTAACTCTAATCATTACAAGTATGGCTTGCCAAGATGAATACCCCAATCTCAAAGATGGTATTTATGCTAAATTTGATACGAATTACGGTGAATTTATCGCCCAACTTTATCACGATAAAGCGCCAATGACTGTTGGAAATTTTGTGTCGCTTGCAGAAGGCAATAATCCTAAAGCCAAAGAAAAATATCAAGGGGTTAACTTTTATGATTCTCTAACCTTCCATAGGGTTATGAAAGATAATATCATTCAAGGTGGCGATCCGCTTGGGACTGGTCAAGGTGACCCAGGTTATAAATTTCCAAACGAAACTAAGCCAGAATTATCTCATGATACCATTGGTGTTTTGTCTATGGCTAACAGTGGCCCAAATACTAACGGGAGTCAATTTTTTATTACTTTGAGACCAAGACCAAGATTAGATGGAGGTTATTCTGTTTTTGGACAAATTGTAGAAGGCCAAGCTGTTGCAGATTCTATTGGGAATGCAAAAGCTGATGCGAGAAACAAACCCGAAGAAGAGATCAGAATCAATACGGTTGAAATCATCAGAAAAGGGAAAGAGGCTGAGGCATTTGATGCCGTAAAAGCTTTCGAAGATGGTATTCAAGCTTTTGAAGAAGCAGAAGCTAAAAAGCAAGAAGAAATCAACAACAAAATCAATAGTATGTATGACAATTTAACCGAAACTGAATCTGGTTTAAAATATGTCATTACTAAAGAAAATCCTGATGGCCAACAACCGCAAGCTGGTGATAACGTCAGCGTGCATTACGAAGGCCGGTTGATTGACGGCACGGTTTTCGACTCGTCTTATAAAAGAGATAAACCCATCACATTCCCACTAGGTCAACGCCGCGTTATTGCAGGATGGGACGAAGGCGTAGCCTTATTGAAAAAAGGCGAAAAAGCCACTTTCGTGATTCCACCGGATTTAGGTTACGGACCACGTGGTGCCGGCGGTGTTATTCCACCAAATGCCTACTTGATATTTGATGTCGAGCTAGTCGATATCAAATAAAATGAGATCAAAACAATACACTAAAAGCTACAATATCATAATTTTAAATATTGTAGCTTTTTTTGTTGGGTTATTGTTGATGGGTTGCAAAACGACCAAATTAGATGTATCTGCACCATATCAAGTTAAATTTTTAGATGAATTTATTTTAACGCAAAAATCTTTCAAAAAAATTGAAGTTGGCGGATTGTCAGGCATAGATTATAATGGCGAATATTTTGTTTTAATTTCCGATAAATCTAAAAATCCCGATATTTTCAAAGCGGATATCAAAATCGACAAACAGAAATTTCAATACGTCAAATTTATTGATGCTAAAGTTTTAAAATGTGAAGGGCTCAACCGGTTTGACCCGGAAAGTATTCGGTTTTTGCCTGATCATTCCGGTTATCTCATTTCAACAGAAGGCTACATCAATTCAAATGAAAATGCACAAATCTTAAAAGTTGACGAGCAAGGTCAATGTCATAAAAATTATGAATTGCCTCAATATTTTGACGTTAATTATCCCAACAGACCCCGACACAATGCTGTTTTTGAAGGCTTGACTATTGATAGCGAAAAGACCGGCTTTTGGGTCATTAATGAAATTCCTTTAGAAGAAGACGGCAAAAAACCCAAACTCTACAATACACAATCACTTTTAAGATTGACACATTTTAATTTTGAAGACCACACTGCTGACCGCCAATTTGCTTACGATTTAGAGCGATTGGTTAGAATACCATTGTTGCCATTTGGACTCAACGGTGCTACCGAATTATTACAACTTGATAAAAATCATATTATCATTATTGAACGCTCGTATTCTGCTGGTCACGGCTCAAAAGGCAATCGTATAAAAATGTTTTTGGTAGAAATTTCTTCAGCTGAAAATATTTTAGAAAAGCAAATTTTGAAAAAATATAAAGGTAAAACCCTTCCTAAAACCTTGATTTTTGATTCCAAAACCATCAAAAATGACTTACAATACAAATTTATTGATAATATTGAAGGTATAAGTTTTGGGCCAAATTTACCCAATGGAAATAAAAGTTTAATTTTGGTCAGTGATAATAATTTTAATGCCATTGGGAAGCAACTCAATCAGTTTATTTTACTAGAACTTATAAAATCATATAGATGAAATATTTTAATACCTTAATAGCACTTTCTCTCGTGTTATGTTTTGCCTGCCAAAGCGATAAAAAAACAGTAAGACAACTCGATATTCCTTCTGGAAAAACCCCAAAGGAAACTAAATACTACCTCATTCGTCACGCAGAAAAATTAAGAGATAATCCTTCTGAAAAAAACCCCGAACTAAGTGATCAGGGTTTTGAACGCAGTAAATATTGGGGCGAATACTTTGAGGACAAAAAATTAGAAATGTTCTACACTACCGATTATATGAGAACGTTTCAAACCATGATTCCGATTGTTTATCCCTACAAAGACCAAGTCCAGTTTTATGAAGCGAAAGACACATTGTTTACTGAAGAATTTTGGACCAAAACTTATGGTAAAAAAACCATCATTGTCGGGCATAGCAAAACGACGCCAAAATTTGTAAACCAAATCATTGGTCAAGACAAATACAAACCCATACCAGACAGCATTAATCACAGACTTTATAAAGTTAAAATTGATAAAGATGGTTTTGTGGCTCAAGATACATTTGTCAATATTTTACTCCAATAATGATTGTTGAGGTTTTACTTTTTTGTGTTGTTATACTGTCAACATTGCATTATTGGCCGTTTCAGCATTGGGTGTTCCGTAATGTCGCTTTTGCAAAAATACAGCTGAGTGTTCTACAAACTATTCTCCTCATTATACTGCTTATTCAATTTTCATATTTAAGTGATATTAGTAAAATGCTCAGTGTTTTGATAGTCATGACTTGGCTTCATAATTTGATTATTTTATTTCCATATACTCCTATTTATCCCAAAGAAAGCAAAAGAATTGAGACAACTCAAGAAACCCTGAGCTTTTTGTCAGTAAATGTTTATCAATATAATCAGCAGTACCATTTGCTTATCGATTTAATTAAACGGCTTAAGCCAGATATATTGCTAACTGTAGAAAGCGATAAACATTGGGAAAAGGCCTTAGAAGACGTTGAAGACTTATTTCGATATGCAAAAAAAGTCCCACAAGACAATACTTATGGTATTCATTTTTACACTAAGCTTAAAGCAAAATCTATACAGGTCAATTATTTTGTTGCCAAAGACTTACCGAGTATTGAAGCAGATCTAATATCAAAAAATGGAGATGAATTCACATTTTTTGGGGTGCATCCGCCACCGCCAAGCCCAACAGAAGAAACAACTTCCAAAGAAAGAGATGCGGATATTTTAGCCTTGGGGAAAAGAATACAAAAACTCAATCAACCCTGTTTAGTCGTAGGTGACTTTAATAATGTCGCCTGGTCAAAGTCTTCAAAATTATTTAAAAAATCAGCTCAACTCCTCGACCCGAGAATTGGACGTGGATTTATTTCTACATTTCACGCTAAATATTTATTTTTTAGGTTTCCTATAGATTTAATCTTTCATTCCAAATCTATTTATGTCCAAAAGCTCAAAACCGAAAAACCCATCAATTCCGATCATTTTCCGTTGTATGGTGAATTTGTAGTCAAACCTGATGTTTATAAACAGCATTGTGATACTGCTAAGCCAACTGAAGGTGAAAAAGAGACCATTGAAGAAATGATTGAAGATGGAAAAGAAACGAAATCAGATAACAGGTAATTATTATATTTCAGTTTTGCGAATTACCAGCATGAAAATGTTAAAATTCAATTAATTTGATACCATAAAATTATTTTATTATAAATTTGATATAAATAACCCTAAATATGACACTCGACACTCGACACTCGACACTCGACACTCGACACTCGACACTCGACACTCGACACTCGACACTCGACGCACGTCGGCTAGAATAAAATTTTACTTTTCTAAACCCTTTGAATTTACATAGTTAAGCTTCTAAGATTTCTGATGATTTTTAAAAATTAAGTTTAACTCAAATATTTTAACTATGTATAATTTAAAACAAAACCCATTTATAATATTGATATTAAGCCTTTTCTTATTTGTAGGTTGTACTTCTGAGGAAGTTAGTGAGGATTTGAATGAAATCTCAAATGAAGAATTCACTTTTGCAAAAAGAGATGGTTTACCTGATTTAAATTCTTATTTAGAACAAAAATATCCAGACGGCTACACTTTTGGTTATGAACGAACATTTACAGAAGATGAAGATACTTTTGTCGTGAAAGAAGTATTTGCAGACGGCTCAACAGAAGTTACCGGATTTGTAAATCTTACCAACGGTGATTTTACGCAGTATCTAGAACTCAACAGAACCCGAGATCTATTGGTAATAGACGATTTTGTAGATGATGAACTATATGAATTTGATGCCAGTGATGAAGATAGTGAAGAGATATTTGTTGAGGGGTTTTTGGAGGATTTTGAAGTACCACCAATCAATTTAAGTATAGGTCGTTTTTGGGGTTGGTCGTGTTCTGTAGAAAGACGACCCTCTTTAGACCCAGCCGATTGTTATAGAACCTGTTGCTATAAGGTGTTTTGGGGAAGTGTTACTTGTAGTGATTATACCTGTGGAGAAGAGCCTGGGTCAGATCCTGTTTTACCTTAATAATAATCTATTTTAAAACTGTATCAATAGGTTATGCCTAGTGGTACTTAATTTATTGATTATGAAACTTGAAATTTTATCAATAATATTTTTATTTAATCTTATAAATATAAGTGGTCAGAATATCACTTACATTTATGATAAAGAAACTAATTTACCAATTTCTTATGCAAGTATATCATACAATGATGGTGGTTTTTATACTAATTCAAATGGTAGTTTTAATACAAATTTGATTCCTGATAAAACTGATACCATCAAAATTTCAATTCTTGGTTATAAAAATTTATCAATCCATAGATATGAAATTCCCGATACAATTTTTTTACAACCAAAAGTTAATAAACTAAATGAAGTCACAATAATTGATTACAAAAAAGAAATCAGTATAAAGCCTCAAAAAAATATTTTGATTGATCATCAGAGCTGGCCTTTAAAAAATTATAACGAATTGTGCACTTGTCTTTATCCCAAAAAATATGCAGACGCAAGAATTGATAAAATTATCTTTAGATTTAAACATCATAAATGGAGCAAAAATTTTACCGACAATGTGAGAGCAATTCTAAAATTTAATGTTTATGAAGGTAGTGATACGCTTTTTAAAAATAAAATCTATCAAACTAAAGAATTTAAGATTGAAAATAAAAATGTTGATTTAGATGTAAATTTTGGAAAGTCAGATACCTATTTTTCTAAAGAAGGTGTTTGTATTGGTATTGAAATGATAGGTTTATCTAAAGATGGATTTTTGTTAGATAAAAGTTCGTCAGTGCGACCTAAATTACATAAAGAAGAATCAAAATATTACGACCAAAAAACATACATAAAATTTGTGTTTAATGATACAATTTCAGCTATTCCAATCATAGATTTCATCAATAAGGGGAGAATGAGAAATAAGCCTTACAAAAGACGTAATTTGTCGTTAGGCTTAAAACTAAAATATTGATAAAATTATAATTAAACCATTGCCTAAATTATAGTTTTAAATTAACTGCTATATTATTTTTAATAAGTTAAGTCTCACACTTTACTACAAAGATTTCAACCGCTGATCAAAAGGAAAATCAGCAACATACTGAATTTTAATTCGATTAAGATCTTTATGATGTGGATTGATCAAATAATTAAAATCACCAAAAACCACCGCACTTGGCACCTTTAAAGCGATAAATTGGTTTTGCATTATAAAGTTATCACCAATTTTTTGACTATTCATATGGTGTGGTAAGGCATTCCATAACTTGGGCAAGTCTTTGTTTTTAAGTGTTTTTATATCTAAGCTATCTGGAATTTCAATACACATCATTTTGTAATCACTTGGCAGTTGATGTAAAGGTAAATGCACCAAAACTTCAGCCATAGCCAAGGCTCTGCTTTGTGCAGTGTAAATCATCTCAACACCTTTACTGTTCCAACGATTGCCTGATAAAGCTGAACCTTTACCACTCAGAGATTTAGAATATTTTTGCCTTACTAACCTGAAAACCTCCACTATGCAAAAATACCTTGATCTATTCTGTTGAGCTCATCCATAACAAGCGCTTTGCCGTAGGAATCTTTAAGCAACTCAGCAGGTGTAAGATTGTTGAAAGCTAAAGAAGGCGTATTGAGCCAATCGTGAAATTGTGAATTATTGTCAAAAACCTCTTTGCCAAAAGCGGTAACCTCGGCGATTTCAAGAATTTTCTCAGAATGTATAGGCTTGAAATGAAAGTCTTTAGCCTTTTTGTAACGCTGTAAACTTTTTTGAGAAATGTTAAGATATTCTGCCCATTCTTCTTCAGAAAAAGGGGAAAACAGCATTATAGTTTTAAACAATTGATAGGATAAGCCCTTTCTGATTGACTTAATCACTAAAATTTTATCGTTGATGAAATCTGAAAATGAAAAATTATTGATATCAAACATTGGCTTGATATCTTTGGTAACGTAAGTTGATACTGCTTCATTGACAACTTTTAGCTCGGTATGGGTACTATATTTTTTCATACTTCAATGCAAATATATACAAATGTCTAAAATATAAAGACAATAGTCTTAACTTTAACACTTTTCTTTAGACTTCTCGACTTGTATGTTTTCATTTTCAATTTTTGAGAGTAATTCAAGTTGTCCGTTATTAAATGCTTTTGAAATTTTTTCAAGTTTGATATCGTCTGATTTTGGCTTATAATTTCTATAATCTACAAATCTAATACTATCGATATATCGTTCATTATAGGCTTCTCTAAATCTTATACCGCCACCATTGACGACAAAACTATAGGCTAAGTAATCGAGTTTATAATCCTCTTTGCCAAACCAATACATATACACATCCTGAAAATCTGCCCCGCCACCTTCTTGGTCAAATGTGACTTCAAGCTGATGGTACACTTTGTTATTGATGGTATCTAAACCTTTATAGGTTTTGTTGACGGCCTTATCATTGAGTCGATACGGTAATTGAACAAAATAATGCACAGAGTTGATAGATTCAGAAAACTTTTGTGCTGTAGTGTCTGCAACTTGAATTAATGAATCATTTACGTAGCGCTTAAAGCCTTTACCAGGTTCTAAAATATCTAATAAAGTGCTATCTGTCTTTGTTGAAATTCTTTTAAGGATATAATGATTGCAGTGACCTTGGCTAATATAGATTTTGTCTCTAAATTCAAAACTGACTTCTGAAGTTTTAAATGCAGTTTTGCCAGAAACTTCTATAGCTTTATTGACAATGCTTTCAGCAGTAAGTTTTGAGTTTTTTGACGTATTGCAACTCATTATTACAATGACTGAAAAGAAAAAATAAAATTTGAATTTCATATTACTGAGTTTATATGTACAATATTACACATTATAATTTATCAGCACACTCACGTTTTATTATCTTTGCACCTTCAATTTAATGAAAGTCTTAAAATTAGAATTCTTTTTGCATGAAGATATCTTACAATTGGTTAAAAGATTTTGTCGATATAAGCTGGCCTGCAGAAAAGGTCGAAACAATCCTTACGGATTTAGGCCTAGAAGTAGAAGGTATAGACAATTTTGAATCTATTCAAGGACAATTAGAGGGAATTGTAATAGGTAAAGTTTTGGAATGTACAAGCCATCCTAATGCAGATCGACTAAAACTGACTCAAGTCGATATTGGCAAAACAGAGCCTGTTCAAATTGTTTGTGGTGCGCCGAATGTGGATAAAGGTCAATGGGTGCCGGTTGCAAAAGTGGGAACAACAATTTACAATCAAAAAGGCGAGTCGCTTAAAATCAAAAAAGGCAAGATTAGAGGTGAAATGAGTTTGGGTATGATTTGTGCTGAAGATGAGATTGGTTTAGGCGAATCACACGAAGGAATTATGGTTTTAGAAGGCGACTTTAAATCTGGTCAAGCTTTAAATACAATTTTCCCCGTTGAAACCGATCAAGTCTTTGAAATAGGGCTGACACCAAACCGTGCTGATGCCATGAGCCATTGGGGTGTAGCACGAGATTTGAGAGCTGGTATTATTCAACAAGGCAAAAGTTTGCCAATCAATACACCATCAATTAGTAGTTTTCACGTTGAAGATCGATCTAGGCGAACAAAAATTGAAGTAAAAAATTCTGATTTGGCACCAAGATATTGCGGTGTCACTATAACAGATATCAACATTGATGCTTCACCAATTTGGCTACAAAATCGACTAAAAGCCATTGGGATAAATCCTAAAAATAATATTGTTGATATCACCAACTATGTTATGCATGAACTTGGTCAACCTTTACATGCATTTGACGCTGATAAGATTAAAAATTCAAAAATTATAGTCAAAACCTTAGAAGAAGGCACAATTTTTACAACTTTAGACGGCGTTGAGCGTAAATTATCTTCTGAGGACTTAATGATTTGTGATAGCCAAAAACCACTTTGTATTGCCGGTGTTTTAGGAGGTGAAAACTCAGGAGTTACGGAAACTACAAAAAGCATCTTCTTAGAAAGTGCTTATTTTAATCCTATAAGTGTGCGTAAAACGGCCAAAAGACACGGCATTAATACCGATGCTTCATTTAGATTTGAACGTGGTATTGACCCAAATATCACTGAAGATGCACTCAAAAGGGCTTCGGTTTTAATCAGCGAAATAGCTGGTGGTAAAGTGAGCAGCGATATCGATGATTTTTATCCTAAAAAGATAGAAGATCATCAGGTGTTTCTCACCTTTGATAAAATCAACTCGCTTGTTGGCGAAGAGCTTGATTCTGGCGTGATCAAATCTATTTTAACATCATTAGATATAAAAGTCAATAATGTTTCAGAAAGTGGAATGGGTTTAACTATCCCAGCATATCGCGTTGATGTGACGCGAGAAGTAGATGTGATTGAAGAAATTCTGAGAGTTTACGGTTATAACAATATACAATTAGATAACAAATTTAATGTTTCGGTAGCCAATTCTTCAAAATTTGAAGATTACAAAGTCCAAAATATTATAGGTAATATGCTAGTGTCTAAAGGATTTTATGAAACGATGGCTAACTCCTTGACAACAGCTGATTATGTTGAATATAGTAATAGATTGTCAAAGGAAAATAATGTTGAAATTATCAATCCCTTGAGCCAAGATCTGGCAGTAATGCGCCAGAGCTTATTGTTTTCTGGCCTAGAAAACATCGGTTTCAACCTTAATCGTAAAAATGAAAATCTCAAGTTTTTTGAATTTGGGAATAGCTATCACAAATATGAAAAGGAAATCATAGAACAAAAACACCTTGCTCTATTTGTTGTTGGTAATAAAACAGAAGAAAATTGGCTTAACCCATCTAAACAGGTTGGGTTCTTTTATTTAAAAGGGATTATTGAAAGTGTTTTAACAAAGTTAGGTTTAACGTTTTCAACAGATATAAACAACGATGACACAATTGCTGAAGGTTTAGCCTTTAAAGTCAAAAAGAAAACAGTTGTAAAATTTGGTCGACTAAAGAAAGAGATCACCGAGGCTTTTGATATCTCATCTGAAGTTTTATATGCTAATTTTGATTGGAATAGCCTGCTAACACTGACCACAAAAATCAAATTTAAAACTCAGGATATTCCCAAATATCCCGAAGTGAGACGAGATTTTGCTTTACTTTTAGATGAAAATATTTCATTTGAACAAGTCGAATCCATTGCGCGTCAAACAGATAAAAAACTCTTGCAACAAGTCAATTTGTTTGATGTTTATCAAGGTAAAAATTTACCTGATGGTAAAAAAAGTTATGCGGTGAGTTTTACCTTTAGAGATCCACACAAAACGCTTACAGATAAGAAGGTTGACAAAATTATGAGCAAGCTACAAAAGCAGTTTGAATCGCAATTACAGGCAGAGTTACGGTAGTTTCATTAAATATTCTTAGGGCCTTTGCGTCCCTGTCTGCCGTCAGGCAGGTTTGCGTTAAAACTATCAAGTCTTGCCTTATCTTTTTTAGGAAGTTTACTCACCACAAGTTCGTAGCTGTGATTGATTAAATACTTAATATATTTTTCAGTCAAATCTGAATTTTCAATAACCACAGTATTCCAATGTTTTTTATGCATATGATAGCCAGGAAAAACCGAGTCAGGATATTTTTCTCGTAATTCAACGGCCTTGTCAGTATCGCACTTTAAATTGATGCTATGATCACCTTCTTCCCACTTTTTGAGCGAAGTTAAAGCAAACATCTTATTCAACACCTTAAATACTAAAACATCTTCATCAAATGGAAACGATTCAGTACTTCCTGGTTTTGATAAACAATAATTTCTAAATTCTTCAATAGTCATGACTAAAAATAATGTATAGTGCTATACATGCAAAAACAACAATTTGTAAATATTTAAATATTAAAGCTGATTTTGAATAGTTCTGAATTATAGCATAAAACTTGTTTGCAAAGACAGCAATAAGTCCAAATATAATAAAAGCTTGTAACATAAATATAAGACCTAAAATATAAAACTGAATCACAGTATTGCCGTTATTATCCCATAAAAACTGTGGGAAAAACGCCATAAAAAATAAGGTCACTTTAGGGTTTAGCACATTCATCAAAAAACCTTGCTTAATATAATTTTTATTGGTTTTATTAGGTTGTTTTGATGTTAAGTCAATATGAGCGGGTTCGCGATAAATTTTAAATGCAAGGTAGAGTAGATAAAACGCTCCGCTTAATTTAATAAGCAGAAATAATGTTTCTGAGGTTGTAATTAAAGCCGAAATTCCAAAAGCTACTAATGAGGTGTGAATTATAATACCAGATACCAAGCCTGTACTTAGGAGTATTCCTTCTCTTTTGCCCTGACTTAAGCCGGTAACTAAAACATAAATAATATCAGGACCAGGTGATAAAGTCAATAAAATTGAAGCTGTTAAAAATTGAATTAGAATCTCAAGCATGATGATTCACATAGGCTTTTTTAATGTCTTTTACCAGCTTCGGACCTTCGTAAACAAAACCTGTGTAAAGCTGAACTAATGAAGCACCATTTTCAAACTTTTCAACGGCATCACTTGCAGAATGGATACCACCAACTCCAATGATAGGAAAATCGCTTTTTGCATTAGCCTTTAAAAACTGAATCACTTCTGTCGAACGTTGCTTTAAAGGTTGACCACTTAACCCGCCAATTTCACTTTGATGTTTAGATTTTAAATTATCCCTAGAAATCGTAGTATTGGTAGCAATGATGCCAGAAATTTGGCTTTCTTCTACAATGTCTAGTATATCAAAAAGTTGATTATCATTTAAGTCGGGTGCAATTTTAAGTAAAATAGGTTTGGGCTTAGCTTTGGATAAGTTGATTTTTTGAAGGCAATTTAAAATATTTAGTAGTGGCTTCTTGTCTTGTAATGCTCTCAAATCGGGCGTGTTTGGCGAACTCACATTCACTACAAAATAATCAACCACATCAAATAAGGCTTTAAAGCAAATCTTGTAATCTTCAACAGCTTTATTATTCGGCGTCATTTTGTTTTTTCCAATATTACCACCAATAATGATGTCACCTTTATGTTTTAAAGCTTCAACAGCAGCTTCAACACCGTTATTATTAAAACCCATTCTGTTGATAAGGGCTTTGTCTTTTTTAAGTCTGAATAAACGTTTTTTAGGATTACCGGGTTGTGGTTTTGGCGTTACAGTACCAATTTCTATAAACCCAAAGCCCAGAGCTGACATTTCTTGATAGAATTCTGCGTTTTTATCAAATCCCGCAGCGAGACCCACAGGATTTTTAAAAAGAATATCACACACTTTTACGTGAAGTTTTTTAGACTCGTATTGATAATGTTTTTTATAGAGTGTTGATAGTAAAGGTGTATTTAAAATCAACTTTAACAATCCGGTTGTAAAGTAATGGACTTTTTCCGGGTCAAAACTAAAAAGTAAAGGTCTGATAAACCATTTGTACATGAATCAAAATTTGCACAAAAATAGGGTTTAATAAATAAACTAAACAAAAAACCTTAAATTTGAAACACATATTATTAATTAATTATGATAGATAGAGATATACTCCTAAGCCGTTTTATAAAATATATCAAAATAGATTCTCAAAGCGATCCAAATAGTGAATCTACACCAAGTACAGAAAAGCAATGGGAAATAGCTAACCTTTTAAAAACTGAATTAGATGAAATCGGGCTAAAGGATGTCAGTATAGACATCAATGCTTATGTTATGGCAACATTACCATCTAATATAGAAGACAACCAAATTCCAACAATTGGATTTGTTTCTCATTTTGATACAACACCAGATTATTCCGGAAAAAATGTTAATCCACAAATTCATAAAAATTACGATGGAAAAGAAATAAAACTAGCTAAAGACAAAGTTTTGTCGCCAGATTATTTTGAAGATCTTAAGGCTTATAAAGGTCAAACTTTAATTACAACTGACGGTACAACGCTTCTCGGGGCAGATGATAAAGCAGGGATTACTGAAATTGTTTGTGCAATGGAATACCTTGTTAAGCATCCAGAAATTAAACACGGCAAAATAAGAATTTGCTTTACACCTGATGAAGAAATAGGTCGTGGAGCTCATCACTTTGATGTCAAAAAGTTTGGTGCGGAATGGGCTTATACCATGGATGGTAGCCAAATAGGCGAGCTAGAATATGAAAATTTTAATGCTGCAGAAGCAAAAATTAAAATAAAAGGGAAAAGTGTTCATCCCGGTTACGCCAAAAACAAAATGATTAATAGCAGTTTAATTGCTGCTCGATTAGTTAGTATTTTACCAGAGTCTGAAATACCAGCAAAAACTGAAGGTCGTGAAGGATTTTTTCACCTTACAAATATTCATGGAGACGTTACATCTACAGAACTCCAATTTATCATAAGAGATCATGATAAGGATATATTTGAGAGCCGAAAACAACTTCTCCTAGACATCGTTTCAGAATTAAATCAAGAATACGGTAGTGACACTGTTGATTTGGTGATTAAAGATCAGTATTATAATATGAAAGATAAGATAACACCTGTTATGTATAGTATAGATATAGCTAAAAAGGCTATGGAACAGTGTAATATTAAGCCCATTATTAAGCCTATAAGAGGTGGTACAGATGGTGCACAACTTAGTTACATGGGACTACCATGTCCCAATATATTTGCCGGTGGGCATAACTTTCACGGACCCTACGAATATATCCCATTAGAAAGTATGATTAAGGCTAGTGAAGTTATTATTAAAATTGCAGAAATAACACCGGAAATCTATTCTCAAAAAAACAATTAAAATTTGATCAATCGATTATTTAAAATATCTCTTTTAGCATTATGCTTTAGCTTTTATAACAATTATGCTCAAGATATTCCGCCAGTGGCGAAATATACACCAGATGTATACGCTGCTGATAATCAAAATTGGTCTGTTACACAAACTGAAGATAGAACCATGTTCTTTGCGAATAGTAAAGGACTCCTTAAATATGACAGTGAACGATGGGAATTGTTAGGCTCGCCAAACAATACCATTTTAAGATCTGTATATGCCATAGGAGACGATGTCTACAGCGGAGCCTATATGGAATTTGGTGTTTGGAGAAAAAACAATGATGGTTTGTATAAATACCATTCACTTTCAAAGAACCTTGAGCTCATAGAAGATGAACAATTTTGGAATATCACATCTTTTGATAATTATGTCATTTTTCAATCTTTAGATGCCATCTATATCTATAATTTAATTAAAAAATCTTTTGAAATCATTTCACCGAAAAATGAAATCACAAAGATGGTTGTCAAAGATGATGTTTTATACTATCACGTAAAAAATAACGGCTTATATAAACAAGTTAACGGAGAAAAGATAATTGTCAATACAACACCGTTTTTTGAAAATATTGTATTAATTGACCTGTACCAAATAAACAATCAGTTGTATGCTCAAACTCAGTACAATGGTATAGTAAGGCTTAGCGATAATGCTTTATATAAACTTGACGAAAATACTAATTCATTGCTATCTGAAATATCAGTTTATAGTAGTTTACAAAAAGACAATGGAGACATCTATTTAGGAACCATTTCACAAGGACTGATTAAATTGTCTCAAGACAAAGTTTCACTTTATTTAAATCAGGAAAACTCCTTAAGCAATAACACGGTACTTAGTTTATTTCAAGATAGAGATAAAAAACTTTGGCTTGGTCTTGACAATGGAATCAATTGTGTTAGTGTCGATTCAAGCATTTCAATATTCAATGATCAAAATGGTAAATTGGGGACAATATATGCCTCAATCAAATTTAATGGTACACTTTATTTGGGAACTAACCAAGGTTTGTTTTACTATGATAATAATAAGTACAAAATAATAAAAGGCACAAAAGGTCAGGTTTGGTCTTTATTTAAGTTTAATGACCATTTGTTTTGTGGTCATCACAACGGTACATTTAAGATTTCAAATACTAAAGCAAGCCTATTGACCGACTCACCTGGAACTTGGATGTTTAAGGCTGTGGATGACAAAACAATATTTACAGGGAATTACGAAGGACTTAATGTATTAAAATATCAAAATGATAAGTGGTATCACGACAGAAAAATTAAAGGGTTTGATATTTCTACAAAATATTTTGAATTTATTGATTCGACTAGTATTATCGTAAATCATGAGTATAAAGGGGTTTATAAACTCCAATTAAATGCTGCTCTTACTCAAGTTGCATCAATAGTAAAAGATAATTCTGTAGAAAAGGGGTTATTTTCTTCTATTATTAAAATGAAAAATAAAATTCTATATGCTTACAAAAAAGGCATTTTTTATTACGACAAGAAGTCTGCTTCATTTAAAAAGGATTCCATTTTGTCAAACCTTTATAGCCCTTCAAACTACAATTTCGGGAGACTCGTAAAAACTAGAGATAGTAAGGTTTGGTTATTTACTAAAACCGACATTAATCAAATCTCTATGAGCTCTGTAAAAGGAGAATACAACATTAAAAAAATACCTATTAACGTTGATGCAAGACAACAGATTTCGGGATATGAAAATGTAAGTCAAATAGATTCTGATACATACCTTATTGGTAAAAGTAATGGGTACTTAAAAATTAACACATCAAATATTTCAAATTTTGAAAGTGAAATATACTTAAAATCAGTGATGATAAATGATAAAAATGGAGAGAGTGTTTATAAACAGACCTCAAAAACAGAAGATAATGTCATTGAAAATAAACTTAATAATATTACATTCAAATATACTGCTCTTAATTATAATCCATTATTAAAAAGTGAATATCAATATAAACTTAAAGGTTACAATGACAATTGGAGTTCTTGGAAAACAACTGGCAAAGTAAATTTCAAAAATTTAACCTATGGAGACTATGTCTTTTTGATGCGAAGTAGAATAGGAAAAGAAAACTTAAGTCAAGTTTTGTCCTATTCTTTTTATATAGAAAGACCATTTTACTTGTCAAATCTTATGATTATCCTTTACATATTGTGTTTAGCACTAGTTTTATTCCTGGTACACAATTTTTATAAAAGAAACTACAAGAAAAAGAAAATTAAGTTGCAAAAGAAAGCTGAAAGGAAACTAGAACTCAAAGACCTAGAATCTCAGAAAGAAATTATGAAAATAAAAAATGATAAACTTCAACTTGATGTAGAAAATAAAAATAGAGAACTCGCGATAGCTACCATGAGTTTAGTAAAGAAAAATGAGTTTCTATCTCAAATAAAATCAGACTTAAAACCTATACAAAGCAAAAACAAAGTCATTAAAAAAGTCTTAAATACAATAAATAATAATTTAAATAACACAGACGATTGGAAATTTTTTGAAGAAGCTTTTAATAATGCGGATAAAGATTTCTTTAAAAAGCTTAAAGCTAGACATCCTAAACTGACCCCCAATGAGTTAAAACTTTGTGCTTATTTACGATTGAATCTAACATCTAAAGAAATAGCACCTCTGTTTAATATTTCTTCAAAAAGTGTTGAGATTAAACGATATCGATTGCGTAAAAAAATGAATTTAAGCAGAAATCAGAGTTTAACCACCTATATATTGAGCTTGTAGCAACTTTACGTATGTTAAAATATACACTACAATAGCTATACATAATGGCAGTAATAATTTTGTATATTTCATAAAACACATTAAACCAGTATTTTACAATTGATTGTATTTTAACTTCAATGTATATTTTTTGTAATTGTTTTTATTATTGAAATATTAACGAAAACGTTTAAGTTTGTTAATGAATCATTAATTTTACTCTCATGAAAAGCTATTATTACATACTTGCTTTCGTATTTGCAAGTGCTTTTGTTTATTCTCAAAATAATGTTAGAGTTGTCGATGGTCCAGATGGTCAAGTTTTACAAGTTGACGGTAAAGACTTTATGATAAACGGTATGAATTGGGATTATTTCCCTAGAGGCACTAATTTTAACTACAGTTTATGGAATCAACCTGACGATAAAATAAAAGCCGCTTTAGATTCCGAAATGGGTTTACTTAAAAATATGGGAGTAAACACTATAAGGCTTTACACTGGTATACAGCCAAAATGGATAGAGTACATTTACGAGAACTACGGTATTTACACCATGCTCAATCATTCTTTTGGGCGATATGGTCTCACTATTGATGGCGTTTGGACACCCGTAACCAAATACGATGATCCTGCTACACAAGACCTTCTAATCTCTGAAGTCACAAAATTGGCCAATGACTTCAAAGGGACAAAAGGTTTGCTTTTGTTCTTATTAGGAAATGAAAACAACTACGGTTTATTTTGGGCTGGAGCTGAAACTGAAGATTTTCCAGATGAAGAGGATCAAATTAATGCTGTAGGTGAAAATAGAGCAAGACCGATGTACAATTTAATGAATGAAGCAGCTCTCAAAATTAAATCGATTAACGATGATGTTCCTATCGCAATATGTAATGGTGATGTTTTATTTTTAGAAATAGTCGCTGAAGAATGTCCAGATGTCGATATTTACGGAACAAATATGTATCGTGGTGAATCGTTTGGTGATGCCTTCGAAAAAGTAAAACAAGTTTACGGAAAACCAATTATATTTACTGAATTTGGAGCAGATGCGTTCAATGCGTTAGAAAATCAAGAAGATCAAAAATCCCAAGCTTACTATATGGTCAATAATTGGAAAGATATTTACCAAAATGCTGCCGGTTTAGGAAAAGCAGAGAATTCAATTGGTGGCTTTACTTTTCAGTTTAGTGACGGTTGGTGGAAATTTGGTCAAACCAAAAATCTCGATGTCCATGATTCAAATGCCTCTTGGGAAAATGGTGGCTATAGTAGAGATCATAAACCAGGCAAAAACAACATGAATGAGGAATGGTTTGGGGTTTGCGCTAAAGGACCAACCAATACAAGAGGTTTGTATGATTTATATCCTAGAGCCGCCTATTATGCTTTGAAAGAAGCTCACAAATTAGATCCCTATGCAGAAGACGTTGATTTAGATTTTGTCAATAATTATTTTAACAATATTTCTTTAATGGATGCGGTGTTAAAAGCCAGAGGTGATAAAGCCGCTATGAGCGGTGGAGGCTCTCAAACATTGGGCATTACAAGATTGTCAGCGCATTTGTCTACATTTTATACTGGAGGTAGCCTTATCACAACACCCGACAACCCAAACCCTGAAGAAAATACATTTCCAAATCAATTAGGATTTGATCAAATGCAGTCCTATTTTATCGGTATAGGTGG
Organism: Mesohalobacter halotolerans; assembly: GCF_006120725.1. Classification (GTDB taxonomy): domain Bacteria; phylum Bacteroidota; class Bacteroidia; order Flavobacteriales; family Flavobacteriaceae; genus Psychroflexus; species Psychroflexus halotolerans. Next base: position 396,691 of record NZ_SWMU01000003.1, on the reverse strand, counting down.
AGAACCTGCACCTAGTGTGCGTTACGATGTGCAGTTCAACATAGTTGGTGATGTCGCACAAAATCCTATTAATGAAATTTTCTATGAAAATAGAAACCGTATCGTCACGTTACAAACCGATCAAGGAGAAGTCACTCTAGAAGATGTAAACAGACTCAATCTTTATCAAGCAGAATTTGAGTGGAAGAATGATATGTTTGACTTAAGAGGATTTTATCGTACGGGTCACTACCATTGGGGTTATGAAGGTGATTTCTTCGGATTATATCCTGAAGCCAATTACGGTCCTAACTTAGACATTTACGGCGGTATCATATCAGGTGTTGAAATTGATGCCAAAGGTGAGCTAGAAGGATTAAAAGCTGCGATAGGTCCACAATTATGGTGGGGTGCCAATCCAACGATGTTGTTTAAATATTCTAAAATGATTGGTAAATGGGGTGTCACGGGTATTTATCACAGAGACCTTGAAACCGATATTGAGTTTGATGAGAATGGTCGCCGTATTCTGGATCAAAACCAAGTTCGAAGTGGTGTAATTCCACCATGGCCTACAGAAAGAGCTACAATTGCCTTAGAAAGAGAGTTTGGTAATTTTGATCTCACCTTAGGTGGTATCTGGGGTGGTTCACCATTAAATGGCAGTACATACCAAGATATTGACGATAACGGCAATGTTGTAGTAGACAGAATTAACTCAGATGACAACTGGGGCGGTAAAGCAAAAATTACTTACGCTGCAGGAAAATTTAATTGGTACGCGCAAGGTGCAGTCCAAGGTTTAGTGGCCGGCGGTGGTGCCGATCAAACCATGACCTTTACGGGATGGAAGCTTAAAGATACAGGTAGTGGTAACCAACAAAACTTTTTAACTGGCTTTACTTACAATATAGGTAAATGGCAAATTGCGCCAAACTTTATGTGGCAAGAACCGCTCGTAGACCCCATGCCTAATAATGGTGATGCACCTGGACGTTTAAGAAACTTTATCGATGACCCTTTTGCTGTAAGAGCCAACAGAAAAACTACTGCAGGTGAAATCCTTTTCACCTACGATCCGACGCCCGGAACTTATATGTATGAATGGGATAACAACAAAGCTGAAGATGCTGAATTTGCAATGAGCGCTGGATTTGTGTATAGACACTTACCTACGACAATGGATGCTCATATTGGTTTTTTAGATACTCGTGAATTTTTTGCCTTTGCTACATCAGTTCCCGCTGAAGATCTCTGGGAAGCTCATGCTAGAGTAGTCTCTAAATTGAGTCCTGAACTAGGTATTGTAGGATCATTTTACTACGGTAATGGACAAGCACGAGGTGATTCTGAACGATTAGTTACTGATAGGTTTGGAGCCAATCTAGATGTTAGGTATAAGAACTATTGGATTAAAGGTGATATTAAAGTCAATGATTGGGGTCCATTTGATTACCACCAAGATTTTAACTTAACTTTTCCATTACAATTAATGCTTGATTTATCTACAACTTTAGGAAAACCAGAATGGTATGTCCTGCCAACTACACAAGTAGGTGTTAGAGGAATTTGGAGATCGCTCAATGAATTTTCTCCAAGATACGAACCAACCGCAGCACCTTTAGGAACGTTTAATCAAGATCCTCCTTTAAGTGCCGTTGGATTCCCCAATGGTTCTGAATGGGAAATTATGACATATATAAGATTTAACATAGGTAAACAATAATAACATGGTACACACAATTAAACATACTCAAATATTAGGGTTATTGTTATTAATTTTGATGACAGTAAGTTGTGAACGAGACATTTCAGAAGACGCTGTTCCAGCAACATTTCCAACAACTGCTGAGGTTTATACCGATAATCCAGTTGGCTTAACCGATGAGTTCTTTATATCATTCGATCCTGCTGGAGGTGCAAACCCTGAGGCTTTCGGTACTGATGATAATGAGGCTTATTTAGGGTCTTCATCAATTAGAATAGATGTACCGGCTCCTAATGACCCAAATGGTAACTTTGTTGGAGGAATTTTTAAAGATAGAGGCGATGGAAGAAATCTTACTGGTTATGACGCCCTTACGTTTTGGGTAAAAGGTAGTTTAACAGGATCATTAGAAGCTGGTTTCGGCACTGATTTTGAAATTGATGAATTTCCTGTAAGTGCTTTTATAGATTTAGCCACAGATTGGAGAAAAGTTATCATCCCAATTCCTGATCCTTCTAGGTTGGTTCAGGAGAAAGGCATGTTTCTTTTCGCAGCAGGTTCTTTCGATGTACTCGGTGATGATAACCCAGACGTGGCAACTTCCTTTGATGATAACGTCGGCTATACTATTTGGATAGATGAAATTAGATTTGAAAAGCTTGGTACTCTTGGTCAAGGACAGCCAAAAATATTTAATGGTGTAGATGAAACCTTAGAAACTTTTTCAGGTTCTACCATTCAAACCACAGGTATTTCTTATACAGCTAACCTCCCTTCAGGAATGAATCAATCTGTTCAGCTATCTACAAATTACTTTACATTTAGTTCTTCTAATCCTAATGTAGCCACAGTTACAGATACCGGAGAGATTACAGTCTTAACATCAGGTGAAGCAACCATAACTGCTACAGTAGGAAATTTAAGTGCAGATGGTTCACTTCAAATAACTACTACTGGAGATTTTGAAAATGCGCCAGACCCGACGTTACCAGAAAGTGATGTTTTATCCATTTATAGTGATTTCTATTCTGTAATTGATGGTTTAGATGTTGGCGCTTTCAATAATGATGGAATTAATATAGAAGCACAAACCTTTAACGGAAATGAATTAATAGAATATCAAAACCTTGGTTTTGTTGGAATAGGGTGGAATGATACTGTTGATGTCTCTGGTTTTACCCATATCCATTTAGATGTTCAAAGACTTACTTCTGGATCAAATTTTATTGTAGAATTGCTTGATTATGGACCTGATGGAATTGACAACGGATTTGGTGATGGATCAGCTGGAGGTTTTAATGCAACATCTCAAATGATAGATGAAGAATGGGTAGGTTTGGATATTCCTTTAAACAGTTTTACATTACCTACAGGAGCAGGAGGAGCTGGAAATCCTAATTTGAATAATATAGGAAACATCATTCTAGTTTCTAATTCAGGAGCCTTTTTAATTGATAATGTTTACTTCTATTAATAATTTAAATAAATGATAATGAAAAAGTTTTTAAAAAAATATATTACGGCTTTTATCATGGTCCCAATCTTTTTATTGCAAGCCTGTGACCTTGACGAAACCCAAGAAGTAGTAACTAAAAATAATCTCGTTTGGGCAGATGAATTTGATCAAGATGGTGCCCCAAATCCCCAAAATTGGAATTTTGAAATTGGCGATGGAACCGAACAAGGTATCCCGGGATGGGGAAATAATGAACTTCAATACTATACCGATCGACCCGAAAACGTCAAAGTTGAAAATGGCGTTTTAGTGATTACAGCCAGAGAAGAATCCTTTCAAGGCAGTAACTATACTTCGGCAAGGCTAGTTACTCGTGGGTTGTTTGAAAAACAATATGGTCGTTTTGAAGCCCGAATTAAAGTACCTTACGGCAAAGGTTACTGGCCGGCATTTTGGATGCTTGGTGTACCGGAAACCGCAGAAGAAGAATGGCCACAAATTGGTGAAATCGATATTATGGAAAATGTAGGTGATGAACCTACAATAGCATTTGGGAGCATGCATGGTCCAGGTTATAGTGGCGGCGAGTCCATTTCTAAAGAATTTGAATTGGATGGCGATAGATTTGATACAAGCTTTCATATTTTTGGTATAGAATGGTCACCAAACCGTATCAACTATTATATCGATGATAAATTGTACCAATCTTTAACCCCTGAAGATGTCGATGAGGAAACTGATGGAGAAGGGGTTTGGGTATTTAATGACCGACCATCCTACATTATCCTAAATGTAGCTGTTGGTGGAAATTTACCAGGAAACCCCAATGCAGAAACTATATTTCCACAAAGCATGGTTGTGGATTACGTTAGAGTTTACGAATAATAAAATTTAAAAAGATGAAAGTATTTAAAAGAAGCTTAGTTTTAGTGGCAATGATTGTTTTATCCACACTCCAATGGTCTTGTGAAGACAATGAAAGTGGAATTGACTTTGTTGGTTTTGAAGCTAGATTTGTCAGTGAAATCAACAACAGAACTGTGACTTTCAATAATTTATCAAGTGAAGCTACAAGTTATCTTTGGGATTTTGGAGATGGTACAACATCTACATTGGTTGACCCAGTAAAAACTTTTGAGAACGGAACATTTACTGTTGTTCTAACCGCTTTTAACGAAAATAATTCTAGCACTTTCGAAGATACTTTTGTGTTTGACGTTCCTATCTGTGTAGAGGAAACTCAGGAAAACACAGATCCGGCTAATGGTGATATCAATTGGACATTCCTATCAGAAGAAGATGTCATTTTTGATGCTTTTGGGAATACTTCAGGCGCTATAGTTGATAATCCTGTCGTTGATGAGGTAAATAATAGTTGTAAAGTTCAGCAGTTTGTAAAAGCCACTGGGTGTGAAACCTTTGCTGGTTTAGGTGCTGAATTAGATACTGCATTGAATTTTGCAGATCCTAATATTAATAAAATTTTTACGATTAAGGTTTTAGCGGAAAATCAAGTTACAGATGTTACATTAAGACTTGAAAAAAACCCGTTTCCTGATACAGAACCTTCCGAGGAAAGAGTTGCAAATATTACAAAAGTCGGTGAGTGGGAAGAGTTAACATTTGATTTTTCTGATGTAAATACTAATACTTTTAAAAGTGTAATCATTTATTTTGATCGAGATGCTTCTTGTGATGGAGATATATACTATTTCGACGACATAAGACAACAATAATACTGGCAGATTCAATATTTTAATTTATAGCAAAACAATAGCATATGACAAAATGCTCTGTTGATACAGATCAAAAGCAACTCAAAATTGTTGAAATCAATAAAGAGAAATATTTAAAAATTTCCGATAGCAGTAATTTACGTCCTTTCTTTATGAGTATTGTAAGCCCGTCCAATCACTGGATGTTTATGTCTAGTAATGGCGGTATAACTGCTGGCAGAAAAAATGCGTCTTACGCGTTATTTCCTTATTATACTGATGATAAAATCACTGAATTTGCAGATATTACCGGTAGTAAAACAATTTTAAAAGTCTCCAGAGATAATCAACCTCATTTTTGGGAACCTTTTTCTAAAAGATTTGTTGATGGTTACAATATTACAAGGAATTTATATAAAAATATTTATGGAAATAAAGTACTCTTTGAAGAAATAAACCATGATTTAGAGTGCAGCTTTTCTTACCAATGGTCTTGTGCTGATGATTTTGGATTTATAAAAAAGTCAAAACTCAAAAACCTCTCGACTAGTACCATTAAAATTGAATGTTTGGATGGCTTGCAAAACATATTACCAGCAAAAGTAGACCCGGATTTGCAAGTAGCCAGTAGCAATTTGGTTGATGCTTATAAGAGAAGCGAATTAGATGTAACTTCTGGAATAGGAATATTTGCATTGAGTGCTATTCCTGTTGATAAAGCAGAACCAAGTGAAGCTCTAAAGGCTAATGTCATTTGGAGTTTAGGCTTAAAAAATCCAATTTATTTATTATCCTCACTACAACTTGAAGATTTTAGACAAAATAATCCCATACAACAAGAAGTTGATATAAAAGCAGAAAGAGGTGCGTATTTCGCCCATCAAAACTTAAGTCTTTCTGCCAATTCCTCAGAAAATTGGTCAATTATAGCAGATGTAAACTACAATCACGCCCAGGTTATCAAATTGAGACAACAGATTTTAAATTCAAAAAATCTAATCTCAGAGGTAAATGAAAATATTAATCTGTGTACAGAAAATCTCATCAAATTGGCAGCTTCCGCAGATGGGCTCCAATATTCTAGCGACGAACTTCGTGATATTAGACATTACTCAAATACCATGTTTAATATCATGAGAGGTGGTATATTTGATAACAATTACCATATCAATTCTTCAGATTTTAAAGAATATATTAAAAATGCCAATAAAAAGGTTTACTCTAAGTTTTCTACCAAAATAGACAACTTAGGACAAAATTTTACACTTGACAACTTAAAATCCCTGATTAGAAATGAAACCGATCCGGATTTTACACGGTTAACCATTGAATATTTACCCTTAAAATTTAGCCGAAGACACGGTGATCCTAGCAGACCTTGGAACCAGTTCTCAATCAACCTTAAAGATGAAGACGGTTCTAAGGTTTTAGATTATGAAGGCAATTGGCGTGATATTTTCCAAAATTGGGAAAGTTTAGCGTATTCTTACCCGGCATTTATTGATGGTATGATTTTTAAATTTTTAAATGCTACTACTTTTGACGGTTACAACCCCTATCGATTGACCAAAGATGGTTTTGACTGGGAGGTGATCGAGCCAGACGATCCTTGGTCTTATATTGGATATTGGGGCGACCACCAAATTATATATTTACTCAAGTTTTTAGAGTTTTTAAATAATTATAACCCAGATAAGCTCATATATCTCTTTAGTAAAAATTATTTTGTTTATGCCAATGTTCCCTACAGGATAAAGGCTTACAAAGATATAGTCCAAGATCCAAAAGATACCATAGATTTCGACCTTGAAGAAGATCGAAAAATAAGAAATTTAAGAAAAGAAATAGGTGGTGATGGCGCCTTACTGAAAGACTCGTCAAACCAAATTATCCATGTCAATTTTATAGAAAAAATATTAGCTACCACACTTGCTAAACTTTCTAATTTTATTCCGGAAGCCGGGATTTGGATGAATACCCAAAGACCAGAGTGGAATGATGCCAATAATGCTTTGGTCGGCAATGGTGTTTCAATGGTAACGTTATATTATTTGAGGCGCTTTTTATCTTTTTTTCAAACACGCTTTAAGGATTTAGACGACGCTCAATCTTTTGAATTATCTGAAGAAGTGTGTCAAATGTTTAACCTAATAAATTCAGTTTTTGAATCGCATAAAGCATTACTAAATAAAAGTATCACAGATTCAGATAGAAAAGATATAGTCGATAAGCTAGGAAAGTCAGCTAGTGAATTCAGGATGAAAATATATAACAACAAATTTTCAGGTCACAAGCAATCACTCACAGCAAAAACTCTGAAAACTTTTGTAGATGATAGTTTGGAATACTTAGAACATTCTATTTCAAATAATAAAAGAAATGATAATCTCTATCATGCGTACAATCTTTTAACTATTGAAGATAATAGCTTCTCTATTTCCTATCTCGAAGAAATGCTAGAAGGCCAAGTGGCAGTATTAAGTTCAAAATATTTGACTTCAAAACAAGCTGTATCTGTTTTGGATGCTTTAAAACAAAGTGCCTTATTCAGGGAGGATCAGTACAGTTACTTGCTTTATCCTAATAAAGATCTTAAAGGTTTTTTAGATCGAAATCAAATTCCTGAAGCGTCTGTAAATTCTTCAGAATTGTTGCAAAAGTTGGTGAAAGATAAACACGTTGGTATTATTCAAAAAGATGTGTTAGGGAATTACCATTTTAATGGCAACTTTAATAATGTCAGTTTCTTAAAAACAGCTTTAAAAGAATTAGAAAATACGAAGTATGCTGCACTTGTATCTAAAGATTTCGAGCGGGTATGCCAAATATTTGAAGAAGTTTTTAACCATAAAGCATTCACAGGTCGCTCAGGGACATTTTATGGATATGAAGGGTTAGGGTCAATATATTGGCACATGGTATCAAAACTACAACTAGCTGTTTTAGAATGTTGTAATAAAGCCATTGCTGAAAAAGAACCAGCTGAGACCGTTGGACGTCTTCTAGAGCATTATTATGAAATTAATGAAGGAATAGGGGTTCATAAGTCACCAAAACTTTATGGCGCATTTCCAACCGATCCTTACTCTCATACACCTTATGGTAAAGGGGCACAACAGCCAGGAATGACTGGTCAAGTAAAAGAAGACATCATAAGTAGATTTGGGGAATTAGGAATATGTTTTGAAGAGGCCGAACTCAAATTCAAACCAGACCTTCTTCTAAAAGAACATTTTCTTACACAAGATAAAGAAATTAAATACATCACGGTAGACAGAGAAGTCAAGCCTTTGACTCTAAAGGCAAACCAGCTGTTTTTTACCATTTGCCAAGTCCCTGTAATTTACGAAAAGTCGAACAAAAATAAAACAATCATAGAATTTAATGATGGCTCAGAAAAGACTATTGAGACTTTGGAACTACCGAAAGACATCAGTAACGACATTTTTAAAAGAACAAATCAAGTCAAACTTATACAAGTTCAGATTGACAATTCTATATTAAAATAAAATTAAATCTCTACTTCAAATACCAATATTGATTTGCCTGATACTTCTCGTGTCTTGTAAAAATAAAAGTGAAGATCAAAAGCCTATGCAGAATCAAAAAAGTAAAGACCTAACCGCAAAAGCAATTTTAAGTAACCCTGACTATCTCGCTATTTCTTATGGTGGTTATCGCCAAAATACTAGAGATAAACAACCCACAATTGCACAATTAAAGCAAGACTTAAAAATACTTGACGCAATTGGTATCAAAATTTTAAGGACTTATAATGTACGCTTGCCACATGCCGCTAACGTTTTAAAAGCTATCAAAGAGCTCAAGTCCGAAAATCCAGAGTTTGAAATGTACGTAATGCTAGGTGCTTGGATAGATTGCAAAAACGCCTGGACAGATAAGCCTTTAAACCACAATGTTGGAAGTGTTAATAATAAAGAAGAAATTAATAGGGCTGTAGAACTTGCTAATATGTATCCAGATATTGTCAAAGTGATTGCGGTAGGAAATGAAGCCATGGTAAAATGGGCAGCGCTATACTATGTAGAGCCACATATTATCCTGAAATGGGTAAAATACTTACAAAACTTAAAAAAAGAAGGTCAACTGGATAAGAACTTATGGATAACGAGTTCAGACAATTTTGCCTCTTGGGGTGGAGGAAGTCCAGAATATCACACCCCAGAACTTAACGAGCTCTTAAGGGCTGTAGACTATTTATCTATACATACCTACCCGATGCACGATACCCATTACAATCCTACATTTTGGGGAGTTTTGCCAAAAGAAAAAAAACTAAAAAACTTAGAAATTCTTGACAAGGTGATGAATAGAGCCTTGAGTTACGCCGTTTCTCAATACGACAGTGTTGCTAATTATATGCAAAGCTTAGGGGTTAAAAAACCCATTCATATTGGGGAAACAGGTTGGGCAAGTTTGTCAAACCATCTTTACGGTGAAAAGGGCTCAAAAGCTACAGACGAATATAAGCAGGCCCTGTATTACAATAAAATTAGAGCATGGTCTAAAAAGAACAAGGTTGCATGTTTCTATTTTGAAGCTTTTGATGAACCGTGGAAAGCTGCTCATAATCCATTAGATTCAGAAAACCATTTTGGATTGTTTACCGTTGATGGAAAAGCCAAATACGTACTTTGGGATGAAGTTGACCAGGGATTGTTTAAGAACCTAAAACGTGGCAAAAATACCATTAAGAAAACTTACGGCGGTCAAAGAGAAGACCTTTTGCTTGATGTCAGTATGCCCGATGTGAAAAAAGAGATTACACCGAATCATTGAAACCATGAATTAAAAGACCGAGTCATGAAAAATTTAATTTTAATCCAATTATTAATTATCGCAATTGTAATGAATTCGTGTTCAAAAGAAGAAAAACAACTTTCGGCTCAAGTCATAGAAACTTCGAGAAGTGGAAATAAATTGACCGAAATTAAAGAATTTAAACAAGCCAATCCTACATCAAGTATTTCAATAGATACTAGTAAAACCTACCAAACATATACAGGATTTGGTGGCGCTTTTACAGAATCTTCAGCTTATCTACTCAATCGATTGAGTAAAGCAAATCGTGATAAAATTATTAATGCCTATTTTGGACCCGATGGGGCAAGATATTCTTTAACGAGAACGCATATGAATTCTTGCGATTTTTCATTAGACCAATACTCTTATGCACCTGTTAAAGATGATATGAGGCTAGAAAATTTTAGTGTAGCTGAAGATACTGCCGACTTAATACCTTTTATCAAAGATGCCATGAAAGCATCAAAAGATGGTTTCAAAATATTTGCTTCACCATGGACAGCTCCACCGTGGATGAAAACCAACGAGGATTGGGTTGGAGGAGAACTTGATCCAAAATATTATGAGACTTGGGCGCTATTCTTCTCAAAATATGTAGATGCTTACAAAGATAAAGGTATCGATATTTGGGGTTTCACCGTTGAAAATGAACCTTTAGGAAACGGAAATAACTGGGAAAGTATGCATTATACACCTAAACAAATGACAGATTTTGTTGTCAATCACTTAGGACCTCAACTTGAAAAAGATGGTAAAGGAGATTTAGTCATACTAGGTTATGATCAAAACAGATCACACTTAAAAGAATGGGTCGATGAAATGTATAGAGACGATATCTCTAAAAAGTATTTTGATGGCACGGCAGTGCATTGGTACGATAGTACTTTTAAAATTTATGAAGATGAGTTAGAATATGCTCATGATAAAGCTCCTGAGAAGTACCTCATAGAAACGGAAGGCTGTATAGATGCTCAAGTCCCAGTATGGAAAGATGATGATTGGTATTGGAGAAAAGAAGCTACAGATTGGGGGTATACTTGGGCCAAAGAAGAAAATAAGCATCTTCACCCAAAGTATAGTCCAGCTTACAGATATGCGAGAGACATCATCGGTACGATGAACAATTGGGTAGATGGATGGGTTGACTGGAATATGGTTTTAGACCGAAAAGGTGGGCCAAATTGGTTTGAAAACTGGTGTGTAGCACCAGTAATTGTAGACCCAGATCAAGATGAGGTATATTTCACTCCTTTGTATTATGTTATGGCACATTTTAGTAAATATGTTAGGCCTGATGCAAAACGCATACATCACCAATCTTCAGACAAAGATTTGCAAGTTACTGCAGCGCAAAACCCGGACGGTTCCATAGCGGTTATTGTTTTTAATCCAAATAAAGAGACTAAAGTTTTTGATCTAAAACATAACAATGTTTCTAAAACAATATCTATCAGTCCTCAAGCATTACAAACCATAATTCTATAAAGTTATGTCAAAAACACCATCTACACATAAAGTTCCCGTAGGACAAAAGGCAGCATTTGGTGCTGGACATTTTGTTCTCAATCTATTACCTGGAGTCTTAGGTGTCTATTTGCAAGTATTTATTTTAACTGCATTTGGAATGGATCCAGTATGGGCTGGGTTGCTAGGTGGTTTACCACGAATATTTGATGCCCTAACAGATCCTGTGATGGGCTTCATTTCTGATAATACCAAATCGAGATGGGGAAGACGAAGACCTTATATCTTCAGTGGTGCCGTCATCAGTGGAATTCTGTTTATTTTAATGTGGCAATTAGATGAAAATGCCTCTATGACATTTAACTTTTGGTATGTCATGATATTGCAAATTCTTTTTCTTGTTGGTAATACCATGTTTGCAACACCACTGGTAGGTTTGGGTTATGAAATGACACCAGATTACAACGAGAGAACTCGCTTGATGAGTTTAGCCAACTCCATGGGGCAAATTGCATGGATGATCGTACCGTGGTTATATGTCATTATTCCAGATCCTTATACTTTCGATAATCCCGCACAAGGGGTTAGAACAATGGCAATTATTGTCGGTGGAGTTTGCATTGGGTTTGGAATTCTTCCAGCATTATTTTGTAAAGGAATTGATGATTCTCATATGGAAAACAGAGAAGAAATCAATTTTAAAACTTTAGCTTCTAATCTCAAAAAACTCTTCAAAGGTATAGTTCAGGTTTCTAAAAATAAACCCTTCATGAAACTATGTGGAGCAACATTCCTAGTTTTCAATGGATTTCAATTGGTTGCAGCATTTTCAGTGTTTATTATTGTGTTTTATATTTACGAAGGTAGCTGGGCCCTGGCAGGAACTTGGCCAGCTTGGTTTAATACCTTAAATGCTGTAATTACTGCTTTTATCGTAATTCCTATCATTTCCAAAATGGCAACCAAAATAGGAAAACGCAATGCCTTTTTAGTCTCTACCTTTATTTCAATTGTTGGTTATATCCTTAAGTGGTGGGGTTTTGATGCTGAACTTAACGAACAATTCAATCAAACTGAATTAGGAATGAGTTTAACCAATGGTCTAGCGACAATTTTTGATGCTATAAATCCTTTTCTGGATAGTGTTGGGATGACCTGGTTTAGCATAGAAGTTGAAAATGGTGTCCCATGGCTAATGTTTATACCTATCCCATTGTTTGCTTTTGGGATGGGAGGCTTATTTACATTAATGATGAGTATGACGGCTGATGTATGTGACTTAGATGAGCTAGAAAACGGAATGCCCAGAAAAGAAGGAACTTTTGGTGCTATTTATTGGTGGATGGTCAAAGTAGGTCAGGCCTTAGCAATCATTCTGAGTGGTGTAATATTAAAGATAGTAGGTTTCGACCAAAACATTACAGACCAATCTATTGAAACTATGACTAATTTAAGGATAGCAGATATTGTTGTTCCTGCTTCTACCGCAGCCTTAGCCTTTATCGTGATGTGGAAATACAACCTCGACGAAAATCGAGTTAAGGGAATAGGTAAGGCCTTAAAGCTTAGGAAAGCTAAGCCCGGTAAACCAAATTCTTTTTATCAAACTAGAAAACTTCAGTCTTTATTATCTGATGATTTAAAATCTGATAATAAATATGATACCGATTTTTCCTCAAAAACAATAGATGAAGCTAGAAAAGAATTTTCTAAAACTTTAGATAAAGGCGTGCATGGCTTTTGTTTTAGTCCTTATGTCGATGGACAGGATGTCGATGATGAGCTTTCTGAACAACAGATTAAAAGACGCATCAAAGTTATTAAGCCCTACACAAAGTGGATAAGATCTTTCTCCTGCACAAATGGTAATGAACTCACTCCAAAAATAGCCAAACAAAACAACTTAAAAACAGCAGTGGGTGCTTGGATTAGTCAAGATACAGAACAAAATCAAAAAGAAATAGATGCCTTGATCAAACTTGGTAAAGCAGGTTTGGTAGATATTGCTGTTGTTGGTAATGAAGTTTTATTACGTAATGAGCTTACCGAAGCTGGCCTTTTAAGCTATATCAAGGAAGTAAAAAGCGCGTTGCCTGATATCCCTGTCGCTTGTGTTGAGGCATACTATATTTTTAATGAACATCCTAAATTAATAGAAACTTGTGATGTTATACTTATGAATTGTTATCCTTTTTGGGAAGGTGCTCACATTGATATTGCAACCTCCTATTTACGTCAAATGTATCATATAGTTAAAGAAAATGCACAAGGCAAACCCGTCATGATTGCAGAAACGGGCTGGCCTAATCTGGGCTCAAATACTGAAGAGGCTCAGCCTTCTTTACTAAATGCGATCAGATACTTTGTCAATGTCAATCAATGGGCAAAAGCTGAAGATATTGACCTATTTTACTTTTCATCTTTCGATGAGTCCTGGAAAGTTCACCATGAGGGTGACGTAGGAGATCGATGGGGAATATGGGATAAAAATGAAAATTTAAAATACAATTAAAATAAAATATGTCTTACAGAAAAGAACAACAACTCACAAAAGAGTATAAAAAATTTTTAGCCTCCTTAGATGAACATAATTACTCAAAAGGCTTAACTAAAAAAGAGCTTGTCGAGCTCTTTCATAAAATACTTAAAAATGGTATCCACGGACTCGGTTTCAGTATGTATGAAGATGGCCAAGAACCAGGAGATCATATCACTGAAGAACAGGTGATGCGCCGAATGAAAATTCTTAAGCCTCACATCAAATGGATAAGATCATTTTCCTGTATTGAAGGCAATGAGTTTGTTCCTAAGGCCGCCAAAGCATTGGGTATAAAAACCCTTGTTGGAGCATGGATTGGTGACGACAGAGAAAAAAACCGTCAGGAAATTGATGCGCTTATCGATATGGCCAATAAAGGTTTAGTCGATATCGCTGCAGTTGGTAATGAAGTCTTATATAGAAATGATATTCTTTTAGAAGAACTGAAAGAGCATATCAAAGAAGTTCGACAAGCTATTCCTAAAGATATTCCGGTAAGCTATGTTGATGCCTATTATGAGTTCAGCGTACATCCTGATTTAACAGAACTTTGCGATGTCATACTAACCAATTGTTACCCATTTTGGGAAAGCTGTCACATCGATTATTCTTTAGCTCACATGCAACAAATGTACGGTCAGACATTGTCTGCTGCACAAGGCAAAAAAGTCATTATTACCGAAACGGGTTGGCCAAGTCAAGGCGAAAGTCTTGGGGCAGCACAACCTTCAGATGAAAACTTTTTAAAATATTTTATTAATACACAGTTGTGGTGTGAAAAAGCTAATGTAGAGTGTTTCTATTTTTCATCCTTTGATGAGTCATGGAAGATTGGAGATGAAGGAGATGTCGGAGCTTATTGGGGTTTATGGGATAAGCATGAAAAGCTTAAATATTAACACTTAAACACTACATGTAAAGATAATGTATAGGTAATTTTAACACTACAACGTTTTAGTTTTGCTATATTTGTAACCAAATTAAATTTAAAATTTATTATATTATGAAAAAAATTACGCTATTAATTTTGTTTTTCGTGGCTAGCCTTATTGGCTATAGTCAAGAACTTGTAACAAATGGTGATTTTGAATCTGCAACAACAGGTGCTTGGTTTGGAAATGCTTTTAACATCGTAACACAAGGTTCAAATAACCTTAATCAGGCTAATGTAACATCAGCGGGTGCTCCATTTGATGTTAATCTAAGCCAAGTAATAGATTTGCAGGATGGCTTAACTTATGAATTAAATTTCGATGCTTTTACTGATACTAACACTGGAACTAGAACAATTATAGCTGGTTTAGGGCAAAATGGAGGGGATTTTACATCTCTTACCGAGCAACCTACTTTAACGTCAACACCTCAAACATTTACTTTTCAATTTACAGTAAATTATGGTGATAATGTAGATGATCGAGTGTTATTTGACATGGGAGCAGAAACAGGATTTGTTTTTATTGATGACGTATCAGTTATTGAAGTTACTACAACTTGTAACAATGGTGTTCAGGATGGAGATGAAACAGGTGTAGACTGTGGTGGTTCAATTTGTCCACCATGTGTTAATCCTCCATCGGGTCCTCCAACGACACCACCAGCTAGAGATCCATCTTCTGTATTATCAGTGTACAGTGATGCTTATACACAAGCACCAACTGATGGTTTTCAAACTTTTGGTGGGGCAGTAGTTACAGAAATTGATTTATCTGGTAACGGTATCCAACAAGTTACTACCCCAGTTACTGGTTCTGGTTTACAGTATCAATATTTTGGAGTAACACCACAATTCTTGGATCTATCAGCAATGACCAACATGCATATCGATTTCTATTTTGAAGGAAATCCGAGTGCTCCAGGAACAATTTTAATTGTTATTGCTCAATATTCAGACGGAACTAATATTCAGGAAAATTTTGATGTGACGGCATTAGCACCGAACACCTGGCATGAAAATGATATCCCATTTGCGGATTTCGATGCCAATTCAGGTAATCCAAGGGATGAAATACAACAAGTCATTGTTCAAGTTGCTGGGGCAGATGGTTCCATTACAGGTCCATTCTATATTGATAATTTATATTTCCACGACAACACAACTATAGGGACAGAAGATTTCACATCAAATAATTTTTCAACTTATCCAAACCCCACATCTGATAGTTGGACAATAACTTCACAGAATGAAAATATCAAAACTGTTGAAATTTTCAACACTCTGGGTCGTTTAGTCAAAAGTTTTGCTGTAAACGATCAATACACGCAAATCAATGCTTCTGACCTATCTAGTGGTATTTATTTTGCAAAGGTTTCTGGTGGTAATAACCAAGTCAAAACTTTGAAACTTATTAAAAAATAAATTTTAAGGGGTGTGTAAAGTATAAAGCTTGTATCAATTTTGGTACAAGCTTTTTTTTGTGCACTTAAAAACTAGACTATTTCTGATAGTTTTGTAATATATTTGGTATTTACACTTTTAACAAATCCATATCATGAAATACTTACCAATCACATTTATATTATCACTGTTTTTAACTCTATCCTGTACAAAATCGAAAGATACTGACAAGTCAACTGATAAAGGCCAAAGCTATCGACCTCAAGTAGATTCTTTATTGAGCTTGATGACCCTTGAAGAAAAAGTAGGGCAAATGGTACAATACAGTGGAGGATGGGACATAACCGGGCCCGAATCAGACAATAACAAACTCAAAAAACAACAAATTAAAAAAGGCTTAGTTGGCAGTATGCTCAACGTCACTTCAGTTGAGAAGGTTAGAGAAGCTCAAAAATTAGCCATAGAAAACTCAAGACTCAAAATTCCTATGATTTTTGGTTATGATGTAATACATGGTTATAAAACTATGTTTCCACTGCCACTAGCCGAAGCAGCAAGCTGGGATCTTGACCTCATGGAACGTACGGCACAAGTTTCTGCCAAAGAAGCGGCAGCTGCAGGAATTAATTGGACATTTGCTCCTATGGTTGATATCTCAAGAGACGCTAGATGGGGTCGAATCATGGAAAGTGCTGGTGAGGACACTTATCTTAACACTGTGGTCGGTCTAGCTAAAATGCGAGGTTACCAAGGTGAGAGTTTATCTGATGTTAATACAATAGCTGCTTGTGCCAAACATTTTGCGGGCTATGGCTATGTTAAAAGTGGTAAAGAGTATAATACTGTTAGCATTGGTGAACACGAATTACACAACGTGGTTTTGCCACCTTTTAAAGCTTTAGCCGATGCAGGTATTGCCTCATTTATGAACTCATTTAGTGATATGGATGGTATTCCAGCTACGGCGAGTTATAGATTACAAACTGAAGTATTAAAGGAAAAGTGGGACTATAACGGGATGATTGTTTCCGATTGGGGTTCAGTTGAAGAGTTAAGTATTCACGGTATCGCTAAAGATGATGCAGAGGCGGCCAAAATCGCGGCAAATGCTGGTAATGATATGGGTATGGAAAGTTCTGCCTATGCAAAACATTTGGTTCAACTCGTCAAAGATGGAGAAGTTGACGAAAGCCGCATTGATGACGCTGTAAGCCGTATCCTTACTTTAAAATACAAGCTTGGTCTGTTTGATAACCCTTATAAATACTGTAATGAAGAAAGAGAAAAAACCAGCATTTACACCAAAGCACATTTAGATTTAGCCTATGAAGCAGCTTTAAAATCTATAGTTTTGCTTAAAAATAAAGATAAAGTTCTACCAATTTCAAAAGATGTAAAGTCCATAGCTCTAATTGGCCCTTTAGCAGACGATAAAAATTCACCTTTAGGAAACTGGAGAGCAAGAGCAAAGGATAATTCTGCCATCTCATTGTATGAAGGTTTAAAGGAAAAATTACCTTCAACTATAGATTTAAAATACCATGAAGGGGTTGATTATGTCATTTCAGGAGAAAATTTTGCCACACCACTCAAAATTAACACCACAGATGATTCAAAAATCAAAAACGCAGTACAATTAGCCAAAAGTCAGGAGCTTGTTATTCTTGCTGTCGGTGAAAATGCATTCCAAAGTGGTGAAGGCAGAAGTAGAACGGATATCTCCTTTCCAGGACTTCAAGAGCAGCTTATAAAAGCGGTTTATGATGCCAACCCTAATACAATTATGGTGCTAATGAATGGTCGTCCTATGGACATCAGTTGGTCTGCCCAGAATATACCAGCTATTGTAGAAGCATGGCATCTCGGTTCTCAAGCAGGTTATGCCATAGCAGATGTACTACTCGGAAATTATAATCCTTCTGGAAAATTGCCCGTATCTTTTCCTCAAAGAACAGGACAAGAGCCTTTTTTTTATAGCCATAAAAATACAGGTCGTCCAGATGTCAATCCTTATGATATTATTCACAGCCAACATAATGACGTCCCAAATGACCCGGTATTCGCTTTCGGTCATGGCCTAAGCTACACAACCTTCGAATATGGGGATATTCAGTTGGATAAAGATAGCTTCAGCAAGGGAGAATTTATTAACGTCCAAATCGATGTTAAAAACACTGGTCAGAGGGTTGGTCATGAAATCGTTCAACTCTATATCAGAGATTTGGTGGGGAGTATTACAAGACCTGTCATAGAATTGAAAGACTTTAAAAAAATACACCTCAAACCCGGCGAAACCAAAACTGTTGAATTTGAAATAAGTGAAAGCACTATAGCTTTTTATACCATCAGTAAAAAATGGGAAGCTGAGCCAGGTGAGTTCAAGGTGTTTGTAGGGAGCAGTGCAATACAGAATACATCTAAGTCTTTTTATTTTAAGTGATTAAAGACATTTTTTAATTCCTTAAATTAATTTTGAAAAAATAAAAACTAAAATTTATAATTTAAAAAAAATATCTATAAATTTGTTAAAAATATTGTATTATGGAAAACTATTTAGATCAAATTATCGACTTATTAGTCGCTTATGCGCCAAAAGTTCTTGGTGCAATTGTAACCCTTATCGTAGGGCTCTGGCTTATTAAAATCATTGTAAAAGCTGTTAGAAAAAATATGGAAAAAAGAGGCGTTGACGCAAGTCTTGTACCTTTTTTATCTACCATTTTTGCAGTTGCACTTAAGATCCTGCTGTTTGTAAGCGTAATCGGGATGGTCGGGGTTGAAGCAACTTCGTTTGTAGCAATTCTTGGTGCAGCTGGTCTTGCAATTGGTCTCTCTTTACAAGGAACGCTGCAAAACTTTGCAGGAGGTGTTGTACTCCTATTACTCCGTCCCTTTAGAGTTGGAGATGTCATTGACGCAAAAGGCTACCTGGGAACGGTTCAGGAGATCCAAATATTTTACACCATTCTTCATACCTTCGACAAAAAAGTGGTTTATATTCCAAACGGTGCTTTAGCTAACTCAGACATGACCAATCTTTCTCAACAAGACGACAGAAGAAACCAATGGACTTTTGGTATTGGCTACGGCGATGATGTTGCAAAAGCTAAAGAAGTTATACAGAAACTTATTGACGCCGATGATAGAATACTCAAAGACCCTGAGCCATTCATCGCTGTACATTCATTAGGGGATAGCTCTGTAAATATTGTTGTAAGAACTTGGTCAAAAGCAGCCGATTTATGGCCTGTATATTTTGATATGAACGAGAATGTATATAACGAATTTGCGAAAGAAGGGCTAAATATTCCATTCCCTCAAATGGATGTCCACTTACACAAACAAAACAATTAGTTTTTATTTAGCATACATTAAAATACGGCTAAGATATTGTCTTAGCCGTATTTTTTTTATTTAATATAGAAACTAGAATATAAAATAAAATTATAAGAGGAACAGCAATAAATTGAAGCCATACAAGCATGACAGTAGAAACCACTAAGAATAAAAATACAACTTTATTTTCTTTATATATGAAGGACTTCAACTTCAATGAAAACAATTCAACTTTCATATTGAGCAAAACAACACTCATCAAACTTAGGCTAATGAGAAATATATCATTTAAAATCAACCGGTTTAGCCAATCAATATTTTCGTATTTTAAAATAAATGGTAAGCTCAAAATTAAAATAGCGTTTGCAGGTGTTGGCAAGCCTATAAACTTGTCTGTTTGATTTTCGTCTATATTAAATTTTGCTAATCTGTAAGCAGAACCTAGAGTAATAGCAAAAGCGATAAAAGCATACCAAAGGCTCTTACTTTCAATAGAAAATTGAAATGAACCC
The DNA here is from genome assembly GCF_006120725.1 of Mesohalobacter halotolerans. GTDB lineage: Bacteria > Bacteroidota > Bacteroidia > Flavobacteriales > Flavobacteriaceae > Psychroflexus > Psychroflexus halotolerans. The sequence continues at coordinate 376,823 of NZ_SWMU01000003.1, read as the reverse complement.
AATCCCACTAAATCTTTTGATAATAATTGAAAAATAACCAAAGCGGGAACAACACCACTTGTAACCAAATCAGCAAGGGAATCAAGCTGTTTACCGAGTTCACTACTTACCTTTAAAAGCCTTGCGGCTAATCCATCAAAAAAGTCTAAGAAAATGCCCAATCCAGAACAATAGGCAGCCAAAATTAACTCGCTTTCCATGGCAAAATAGATACCTATACAGCCCATTAGTAAATTGAGCAACGTTATGAGGTTTGGGATAAAAGCTTTCAAGGTTTTGATTTTGTTAATTTTAGCACATAATTTTCGACTCAATGCAATATGAATGACCAAAATAAGTTTTATATACCATATAATTAAAGATATTTGTCAAAAAATTGTATCACTTGAGAGGCGTAGTCGGTTTAATTTTATTAATGTCATTGGCACTTCAAAGTCAAACCCGTAAATATTCTAACGAATTTTTAAATATAGGTGTAGACGCTGCTGCCTTCGGAATGTCTAATGCTGTTACAGCAAGTTCAAAAGATGTCAATTCAGTATATTGGAATCCTGCCGGTTTGGTTCATCTTGACGACTGGCAGTTCTCTGCTATGCACGCTAGCTACTTTGCTAATATTGCCAACTACGACTATATCGCTGGAGCAAAACCTTTAGACCAGAAAAGCGCTATCGGTTTCAGCATTATACGTTTTGGTGTCGATGATATATTAAATACCACACAGCTAATTGACGAACAAGGTAATATCGATTTTGATCGTATCAGCCTATTTTCCACGGCAGATTACGCCTTTACAGTGTCTTATGCTAGAAACCTTCCTATTCAAGGTTTAAGCTATGGTGTTAATGCAAAAGTCATCAGACGAAATATTGGAGATTTTGCATCCGCATGGGGGTTTGGTTTTGATGTGGGTGTTCAATTTTCGTCAAAACAATGGGAATTTGGCTTTATGGCCAGAGATATTACCACAACGTACAACACCTGGACAATCGACGAAGAAATATTCGCCACCATTCAAAATGCCGTTGAAGGTCAAAATCAGGAGCTGCCGGAAGACACCGAAATTACACTCCCAAAATTACAGATGGGTATGGCTCGACAGTTTGAAATCAATAGAGATTTTGGACTCAAAGCTGCATTAAATATGGACTTAAGGTTTGCCCAAACCAATGATATTTTTTCTACCTCTAATGTCAGTGCAACTCCAGCATTTGGTTTTGAAGCAGATTATACTGATATGGTTTATCTTCGCGGTGGTGTAGGAAATTTTCAAAATGTCAGACAACTCGACGGCTCAGAAGATATCGGGTTTCAGCCTAATTTTGGGGTGGGATTTAAGTATAAAGGCATCCAAATTGACTACGCCTTTACCGATATCGGCGACCAAAGCGTCGGTCTCTATTCCAACGTGTTTTCTATCAAACTCGATTGGCAAATGTTTAGACCTTAAATCTCCTAATATTTTTTGGGGCTTTTAACGGGCTATCCGCTATATCTTTTCGCCTACAGTTAAGTATCACAAGCCCTGCCAGTGCTTTTCAAAAAGCATTGGCAGGGCTGTTCTACTAAAAACTTTAGTCAAAAAGGATGCCGCTTCTATCCCTAAGCCAACAAAACCCTCGTTATTATCCCAACTTCACTCAATAAAACATTAGTGCATTCGTAGCATTAAAAAAACCTTAATTCTCTTAACTTCTTAATGTTTACAAAAAACAACTAAACTTAAATAAGCATTAGTGCATTCGTAACATTCAAAACACAGGTTATTTAAAATCAAAATTAATACATTCGTTGCTTTAGAAAAACAATTCATCCAATTAAACCTTAGTGCATTCGTTGCGGTTCAGAATCTTAATAATAAATTCACAAATTTGTTATGCGTGCATAGTAAATTTTTATTACATTTGAACATACTTTTTTTACGATGAGAGATAAGACCATAGATTATGTATTGAGGGCTGCATGGATTGCAGTAGCAAAAATGTACAATGAAGAAGCAGGTAAAAAAGGCTCGACCATGGCGACTGGTTTTGTTTTGCTCAACATCGATCCGGAGCATGGAACACCATCAACTTCTCTCGGCCCAAAAATGGGTATGGAAGCAACCTCATTGTCAAGAACCCTTAAAACCATGGAAGAAAAGGACTTGATTGAAAGAAAACCAAACCCGGAAGACGGACGAAGTATTTTGATTTGTCTTACAGACTTTGGTGTTAAAATGCGTGAATATTCAAAGGAAGTGGTTTTAACTTTTGACCAAAAAGTAAGGGAAAACATAAGTGAAAATGACCTTAAAACTTTCATCGAAGTAGCCAATACGATTATTGACATGATATCAAATCGAAAAATTTTTAACCAAACTAAAACGATTTCGACATAAATTATAAACGATATGAAACGACGTATAAATAAAGTAGCTGTTGTAGGCTCAGGAATTATGGGAAGCGGGATTGCATGCCATTTTGCCAATATTGGCGTTGAGGTGCTTTTGCTTGACATTGTTCCTCGCGAGCTGAATGACAATGAGAAAAAACAAGATAAAAGCTTAGAAGACAAGTCGGTTAGAAACCGAATTGTCAACGATGCTCTGCAGAACTCCTTAAAATCAAACCCTTCTCCAATTTATCATCCAGATTTTGCTTCGCGAATAACCACTGGCAACCTTGAAGATGATATCGCCAAAGTCAAGGATGTGGATTGGATTATAGAAGTCGTGGTTGAACGTTTGGACATTAAGCAACAGGTTTTTGAAAATCTAGAGAAGCATCGAACACCTGGAACTATAATCTCATCAAATACATCAGGTATTCCAATCAAGTTTATGACCAAAGATAGGAGTGAGGATTTTAAGAAGCATTTTTGCGGGACGCACTTCTTTAACCCACCACGTTATCTAAAGCTTTTAGAAATCATACCTGGCCCGGACACTTCTGAAGAAGTTTTAGAGTTCTTGAACGATTACGGCGAAAAGTTTTTAGGCAAAACAACTGTTATAGCCAAAGACACACCTGCATTTATTGGTAATCGTGTTGGGATTTTTAGCATTATGAGTTTATTCCACATGGTCAAGGACATGGATATGACTATAGAAGAGGTCGATAAACTTACCGGTCCGGTCATTGGTCGACCAAAGTCTGCGACCTTTAGAACAGTTGATGTAGTTGGTTTAGATACACTGGTTCACGTAGCCAATGGCCTCTACGAAAATGTGCCCGATGATGAACGGCATGAATTGTTCAAACTCCCGAATTTTATCGAAACCATGATGGACAATAAATGGTACGGCAGTAAAACAGGACAAGGGTTTTATAAAAAGATCAAACATAAAGATGGTTCTAGTGAAATCAAATCTCTAGATTTAAATACACTAGAATATCGTGAAAAACAACGTGCAAAATTCTCAACTTTAGATAAAACAAAATCTATTGATGAGGTTGCAAAACGCTTTCCCGTGCTAGTTGATGGCGATGATAAAGCAGGAGAGTTTTACAGAAAAAACTTTGCTGCATTATTTGCTTACGTACAACATAGAATCCCAGAACTCACTGATTCCATTTACAAAATTGATGACGCCATGAAAGCTGGTTTTGGCTGGCAACACGGGCCTTTTGAAATATGGGATGCGATTGGGCTAGAAAAAGGTATAGAGCTCATGAAAGATGAAGGCTTTGAATTGTCCGACTGGATTTCAGAATTAGCCGATAGCCAAACTAAAAGTTTTTATTCCGTTAAAAATGGAGCAACCTATTTCTACGATATCGATCAAAATAAACACACCAAGATTCCTGGTCAAGATGCGTTTATCATTTTAGATAATATTCGTGAAAGTCAGGAAGTTTGGAGCAACAAAGATTTGGTCGCGACTGATCTTGGAGATGGAATTTTAAATATTGAATTTCGAAGTAAGATGAATTCCATCGGCGGAGATGTTCTCAACGGAATCAACACGGCTATGGATATTGCTGAAAAGGAATTTGATGGTGTCGTTGTTTCAAACACAGGCCAAAATTTTTCAGTAGGTGCAAACATCGGTATGATCTTTATGTTTGCAGTAGAACAGGAATATGAAGAGCTCAACGGTGCAATAAAATACTTTCAGGACACCATGATGAGAATGCGTTATTCCTCAATACCTACTGTAGCGGCACCACATCAAATGGCATTAGGTGGCGGCTGTGAATTATCAATGCACGCAGACAAGGTCGTTGCCCATGCAGAAACCTACATCGGTCTAGTTGAATTTGGAGTAGGTGTTATTCCTGGTGGTGGTGGATCTAAAGAAATGACACGTCGTGCTGCCATGACCTACCAAAAAGACGATGTCGAATTAAATCGCCTCCGGGAAAATTTCCTGACCATAGGCATGGCAAAGGTGGCAAAATCGGCGCATGAAGCTTATGATCTCAATATATTAGAACAAGGTAAAGACATTGTTGTGGTCAGTCGTGACAGACAACTTGCTGTTGCTAAACAGCACGCTAAATTAATGGCCGACAATGGGTATTCACAACCTGTAAAAACCAATGATATAAAGGTGTTGGGTCGTCAGGCCCTTGGTGCTTTCCTAGTTGGCACCGATCAAATGAAAGCCGGGCGATACATCAGCGAGCACGATCAAAAAATTGCCAATAAGCTCGCTTATGTGATGTCAGGAGGTGACCTTTCAGAAGCAAATTACGTTTCTGAACAGTACCTTTTAGATCTAGAGCGTGAAGCATTTCTATCGCTTTGTGGAGAACGCAAAACCTTAGAGCGCTTACAGCACATGATCAAAAATGGCAAACCACTAAGAAACTAAAACTTTTGAATGTAAAAACTTAAAATTATGAAAGAGGCATATATAGTAAAAGCATATAGAACCGCAGTTGGAAAGGCGCCTAGAGGTGTCTTTAGATTCAAACGCCCCGATGATCTTGCGGCTGAAACCATCAATTATATGATGAAACAATTACCAGAATTCGATAAGTCTCGAATAGATGATGTGATTGTAGGAAACGCCATGCCAGAAGCTGAGCAAGGTTTGAATATGGGACGTCTGGTTTCATTAATGGGATTGAATACTGAAGAGGTACCAGGTGTCACCGTAAACAGGTATTGTGCATCTGGACTTGAAACCATCGCAATCGCTTCTGCAAAGATTCAAGTTGGAATGGCCGATTGTATTATTGCAGGTGGCTCAGAAAGTATGAGTTACATTCCCATGGGCGGCTATAAACCAGTACCCAATTACAAAACTGCACATGAGGGTCACGAGAGTTACTATTGGGGCATGGGTTTGACAGCAGAGGCTGTGGCAGAGAAGTACAAGGTAAGCAAAGAAGATCAGAATGCATTCGCTTATCAATCTCATCAAAAAGCCATAAAAGCACAAAATGAAGGTCGCTTTAAGGACCAAATCGTGCCTATTGAAGTCGAAGAGATCTTTGTAGATCACTCCAATAAAAAACAAACAAAAACCTACACCGTAGACCAAGATCAAGGACCAAGAGCAGATACTTCTGAAGAGGTCTTGAATAAACTCCGACCGGTGTTTGCAGAAGGCGGAAGCGTCACGGCAGGAAATTCTTCACAAATGAGTGATGGTGCCGCGTTTGTAATGGTCATGAGTGAGGATATGGTCAAAGAACTCAACCTCGAACCTGTGGCTAAATTAGTAAGTTACGCTGCGGCAGGTGTTGAACCCCGTATTATGGGTATAGGTCCGATCAAAGCGATTCCAAAAGCATTAGATCAAGCTGGGCTGAAACTCACCGATATTGAACTCATTGAACTTAATGAAGCATTTGCTTCACAATCTCTGGCTGTAAGCCGGGAATTAGAAATTAATCCAGACATTTTAAATGTTAATGGAGGAGCCATTGCACTCGGACATCCTTTAGGCTGTACAGGTGCAAAACTTTCAGTGCAGGTTTTTGATGAAATGAAAAAGCGAAACCTCAAAAGTAAACATGCCATGGTAACGATGTGTGTTGGGACAGGACAAGGTGCAGCTGGTATTTATGAAGTGTTCTAGAGAAATTAGAAATAAGAATCAAGAGATAAGATAAAGATTTGAAGTATAATTATTAAGTTATGGTAAAACGAAAAAGGCATAATCATCGTAACTTGAAAATTTGGAAATTAGGAACAGAAATCATGAAAGATATTTATGATATCACTTCTAGTTTTCCTAAAAAGGAAGATTTCCGATTAACGTCACAACTAACAGGTTCAGCTGTTTCGATGCCATCAAATATTGCAGAGGGCTCTGCTAGAACTGATAAAGCATTTCTTAACTATTTGGATATATCCCTTGGTTCATCTTATGAGTTAGGAACTCAACTTATCGCAGCACACCATGCAAAATATATTTCTAACCAATTATATAAAGAATTACATGATAAAAACACAGAATTTCAAAGAATGATATTAGGTTTTATAGATGCTTTATAAGAGTCTAATCTCTTATTTCTAATGTCTTATATCTTTAAAAACAATTGATAATAACAATACAAAACACATAATATGGAAACAACAGAAAAACAACAAGATATGATCCGTGGCGGTCAATTTATCGTCAAGGAAACTAAGGCAGAAGAGATTTTTACCCCAGAAGATTTTACTGAAGAACAACAAATGATGCGAGATAGCGTCAAAGAATTTGTCGATCGAGAAATTTGGCCTAAAAAAGAAGAATTTGAGAAGAAAAATTATGATCTGACCGAAGAAATCATGCGAAAAGCCGGTGAGTTAGGATTTTTAGGCGTAGCCGTTCCTGAAGAATACGACGGACTTGGAATGGACTTTGTTTCGACCATGTTGGTTTGCGATTACATTTCCGGAGCTACAGGTTCTATTGCAACAGCTTTTGGTGCTCATACTGGTATTGGAACTTTACCGATATTACTTTACGGAACTGAAGATCAAAAAAAGAAGTATGTCCCTAAACTCGCTACCGGAGAATGGTTTGGAGCTTATTGTTTGACTGAGCCTGGCGCGGGCTCCGATGCCAATTCAGGTAAAACCAAGGCTGTACTTTCAGAGGATGGGAAACACTATAAGATTTCCGGACAAAAAATGTGGATTTCTAATGCCGGTTTTTGTGACCTATTTATCGTATTTGCGAGAATAGAAGATGATAAAAACATCACCGGATTTATTGTTGAAAAAGACCTGGAAAACGGAATATCTTTGGGCGATGAAGAGAAGAAACTTGGTATCCATTCATCTTCAACACGACAAGTCTTTTTTAACGAAACAAAAGTGCCGGTAGAAAACTTGCTGGGCGAGCGTAATGGTGGTTTTAAGATTGCCATGAATGCCCTCAACGTTGGAAGGATCAAGCTTGCTGCAGCTTGCTTGGATGCGCAACGACGAGTAATTGATTCTGCTGTTAAATACGCAAACGATCGTGTGCAGTTTAATACGCCGATTTCTCAGTTTGGTGCCATACAACAAAAAATTGCTGAAATGGCTACAGCAGCTTATGCTGGTGAAGCGGCGTCCTACCGAGCTGCAAAAAATATTGAAGATCGTATCAACATGAGAAAAGAAAGTGGAAATTCTCACCAAGAGGCAGAACTCAAAGGTGTTGAAGAATTTGCGATTGAATGCTCAATTTTAAAGGTTGCAGTTTCCGAAGACATTCAAAATTGCACTGATGAAGGTATCCAAATTTATGGTGGTATGGGCTTTTCAGCCGATACGCCTATGGAATCTGCCTGGAGAGATGCAAGAATCTCTAGAATTTATGAAGGAACCAATGAGATCAACCGTATGTTGTCCGTTGGAATGTTGGTTAAGAAAGCAATGAAAGGCCACGTAGATTTCATGGGACCTGCTCAAGCGGTTAAAGATGAATTGACTGGTATCCCATCATTTGATACGCCAGACTTTTCTGAGTTACTGTCAGAGGAATTAGACATGATTAAAAAATTGAAGAAAGTATTTTTAATGGTATCTGGAGCAGCAGCTCAGAAATATGGCACAGAACTAGAAGAACATCAGCAATTACTTTTAGCTTCCGCCGATATTTTAATTGAAGTCTACATGGCTGAATCTGCTATTTTGAGAGCTAAGAAAAATGCTAACCTGAAAGGCGAAGAGTCTCAAAAAGTTCAAATAGCGATGGCCAAACTTAAATTGTACCATGCTGTCGAAAAAGTAAATGAAAAAGCCAAAGAAGCTATCATCTCATTTGCCGAAGGTGACGAACAGAAAATGATGCTTATGGGCTTAAAACGTTTTACTAAATATTACAATTATCCAAATGTTTTACAAATACGTAAAACTATAGCCGAGCGAGTGATTCAAGATAATACTTATAAGCTTTAAGTATTAATCTTATAGCATATAAAACCTGTAACTGAGTTGTTACAGGTTTTTTTATGCTACAAAAGATTATAATCAATAGGTTTAATCACTTGAATTCCTGCGGTATTTCACATACTGGTATAGCTTTTATTTTATGCTGATTTCTTGAGTTATAATCCATAAAAATATCAAAAACCTCTTTTTCTCTGCCATCAAAATCTGATGGGGTCTTCCCGAGATCCTTCATATGCATCGCCCATTCTAATTCTGGATAGGAAGCCCCAATTTGATCTTCATCCGTCCGGCTGTCACCCCATAAGCCATCAGTTGGAGGAGCTTTTAAAATATCACTATTGACTCCAATAGTTTTGGCCAGTTCATAAACTTCAGTTTTTAACAAATCGGCGATAGGGCTGATGTCAACCCCACCGTCACCATATTTGGTATAAAAACCTACTCCAAAATCTTCAACTTTGTTTCCTGTTCCAGCGACCAAAAGGTTTTCTAGAGCAGCAAAGTAATACAAAGATGTCATACGTAATCTGGCTCTAGTATTGGCCAAAGACATGAGTCTGGATTCTTCGTCATCAACATTGGGTAATGCCTCCAACAAACTTTCAAAAACAGGCGTCAAATTAACTTGAGTCATTCTCACATTGGGATATTTACTTTTGAGCCATTCAATATGTTTTATTGCTCTAGATACCTGATTTTTAGATTGATGAATAGGCATTTCTAAACAAAGAACATCTAAACCAGTTTCTGCACAAAGTGTTGAGGTCAATGCAGAATCTATTCCACCGGAAACACCAACTACAAATCCGTTTTGTTTATTGTCTTTGGCATAATCTTTCAACCATTTTACAATATGATTAATAATAGCTTGAGTTTTCATGCGTTTGTATTTTGGTATATTTGTCAAATTATTTTAAAAATAAAGAAAACTAAGTTTTAGGCCTCAACCTTAAAAGTTTTTATGAAAAAAATATTAATTGTATTTATTGTCTTTAGTGTTGGTTTACTTTTTTCATGTCAAGAAGATAGGCAAATTAAGCCTGAAATCTCAAAAATGAAATTGGATATCAATATTATCCGTTTTGATAGTATTTTTGCGAGTGCTGGTCCTCAGGATTTAAAACGGTTAAAAACAGATTATCCTTTTATGTTTAAGAATTCGATTCCAGATAGTTTATGGCAAATAAAATTAAAAGACACATTACAAAATGAAATAGAACAAGAAGTTTTAACAGCTTTTCCCGATTTCTCTGATTATCAAAATGAAATTACTTTATTTTTTAAACATCTCAAATATTATTTCCCGAAGCAATCTATTCCCAAAGTTGTAACCTTAGCCGAATATGTAGATTATAAGTCTAAAGTGGTTTTGGGTGATGATATATTATATATTTCTTTAGATAACTATCTAGGTGAAGATCATAAGTTTTACAAGGGATTACAACAATATATATCTGCATTACAAAAACCATCCCAAATCTTACCCGACATCGCCCATCAATATGCTAATCGGATGATAGATTTTCCAAATTCCCGAACATTTTTAAGCCAAATGATTTTTGAGGGTAAAAAATTGTATTTTAAATCTCGAGTCTTACCCTGGATCGAGGATCATCGTTTAGTTGGATATTTAGCTAAAGATTTTCGTTGGGCTACTGAGCAGGAGTACATGGTCTGGCAATACTTTATAGAACGAGATATGCTGTATTCCAGTAAAACCGATTTAAATAGACGCTTTTTACAAGATGCACCGTTTAGTAAATTTTATCTGGAAATTGATAATGAAACGCCACCTCGATTAGGAGCCTACATAGGTTGGCAAATCGTAAAAGCCTATGCAGAAAAACATCCTAACAAAAGTCTTAAAGCTATTTTAGAATTACCAGAACAAGAACTTTTTAATCAATCGAAGTACAAACCTTAAATTATGAGTAAAAAAACATCAGATATTCTCTTGCGTGTTACGACAGATGAAAACAAAATTCCCGAAGACATTACCTGGTCAGCTGAGGATGGAGGTATAGATCATGCTGAAGCCAAGGCGGCTTTTCTGTCGATTTGGGACCATAAGGCCAAAGAGAGTCTGCGTATTGATTTGTGGACAAAAGATATGCCAGTAGATGAGATGAAACACTTTTTTCATCAAACCCTTGTTACTATGAGCGATACTTACTATCGTGCAACGCAAGATGAAAAAATGAGTAAAACCATGAAAGATTTTTGCGATTATTTCGCCGAAAAGTTAGAGTTAAAAGACCATGAGAAATAATAACAAACCCAAACTTATATTTGTTTATAATGCGGATTCTGGACTCAAAAATGCAGTCTTAGATTCAGCACATAAAATCTTCAGTCCAAAAACTTATCAATGTAAATTGTGTGAACTCACTTATGGGGCATTTAAAGAAAAAAAGGTTTGGAAAAAATTCAGACAAGAATCTGACGTTGAGATGAAGTTTTTGCACGCTGATGAGTTTAATAAACTCTACAAGTCTAAATTTAGACCAGCATTTGAGTTGCCGGTAGTTTTAGTCGAAGACCAATATGAGCTTGATTTGCTCATGAGTCATAACACTTTAGAGCAAATCAAAACTGTAAAAGAACTCATAGATAGAATAAATAGATATATTTATAAATCAATTGAATTACCTGAATAAATGGATATCTATCCTTGAATTAATCTTAAATTAAGTATTGCATAAGTTTGACTAAAATTAAAAAACCCCTAACAGTTTTTGTCAGGGGTTTAACTAAATTAAAATTAACTCAAACAAACTAAAAGTGGAATTTCTTATTGTGTTTTTCTTTTTTAACACCTTCAATTTCAGCTAGCCATTCTTCTGCTTCAACAACATCGCTGGCGTTATCTTCTGCTTCTAATGCTGCAGATTCAGCTTGCCAATAATCTGCTGTTTTGTTGAAGGTTTGGCTAAAGGCATTCCAATAAACCCATTCTTTAAGGTCTTTGGTTTCAGTATCATTGGTATTTGACAAAATTTCATTTTGACTCATCACACCTATTGCGAAAATTAATATGATATTATACATAATTTTTAGTTTTTAGTTGATTAAACATTTATTGTTCAATTGTTTATAAAATAAGTTTTAGATCATTTATTCAACACGTGTTATATATATAAGACGAGTCCATTTTAAATTTGTTACAGGATTTACATAAAATATTTTTTTGAAACTGATTGTTATAAAAAACGTCCGTTAAAGCGCAAGAGCCTTTACGGACGTTTTAATTTTCAAAAATATACTCTTAAAAAAGGACTAAGCTTTGTTTTGCTTTTTTATCATATTTAAAGCAGAACCTTCTCTCACCCAATTAATCTGAGCTTCATTATAGGTATGGTTTAGCTTGATAGTGTCTTTAGAACCGTCTGCATGAACAAGCTCTAATGTAAGTGGTTTATCTTCAGCAAAGTCTTTAAGATCGATAAAGTTGAACGTATCATCTTCTTGAATCAAGTCATAATCATTTTCATTATCAAAAGTTAAACCTAACATACCTTGCTTTTTCAAGTTAGTTTCATGGATTCTTGCAAAAGACTTTACAATTACAGCTCTAACACCGAGATGTCTAGGTTCCATAGCCGCATGTTCACGAGAAGAACCTTCGCCATAGTTATGGTCTCCCACGACGACTGTTGGTATACCTTCTGCTTTGTACTGGCGTTGTGTTTTAGGAACAGCATCGTATTTTCCAGTGATCTGGCTTTTAACAAAATTGGTTTTCATATTAAATGCATTCACAGCACCTATCAAACAATTATCAGAAATATTATCAAGGTGTCCTCGATATTTTAACCATGGACCAGCCATTGATATATGGTCTGTTGTGCACTTACCGTGTGCTTTGATTAATAATTTAGCACCCATGAGGTTTTCACCATCCCAAGGTTCAAAAGGGTCTAGAAGTTGTATGCGGTTAGAGTTTGGATCAACTTTTACTTCAACATTGCTGCCATCTTTTTTAGGCTCTACGTATCCATTATCTTCAACTTCAAATCCTTTCTCCGGAAGTTCTATTCCTTGAGGCATTTCAAGTTTAACTTCTTCACCATCTTCATTGATTAAGGTATCATTAATAGGATCAAAGTCTAACCGACCAGATAAAGCTATTGCAGCAACCATTTCTGGTGAGCCAACAAATGCGTGTGTGTTTGGATTGCCATCTGCACGTTTAGAGAAATTTCTATTGAAAGAGTGAACGATTGTATTTTTTTCACCTTCTTTTACATCGCTTCTGTCCCATTGACCGATACATGGGCCACAAGCATTTGTAAATATTGTTGCGCCAAGGTCTTCAAAGACTTTAAGGAGACCATCACGTTCTGCTGTGTATCGTATCTGTTCAGAACCGGGGTTAATGCCAAAGTCTGATTTTGGTTTTAATTTTTTCTTGACTGCTTGCTCAGCAATAGATGCTGCACGGGTTAAATCTTCGTAAGAAGAGTTGGTACATGATCCAATTAAGCCCCAATCTACTTTTATCGGCCAATCATTGTCTTTTGCTTTTTTACCAAGTTCTCCAACAGGTGTAGCCAGGTCTGGAGTAAATGGTCCATTTAAGTGTGGTCTAAGTGTATTTAAATCTATCTCAATGACTTGATCAAAATATTGTTCTGGATTTTCATATACTTCTGGATCTCCTGTAAGATGTTCTCTTATTTTGTTGGCTTCATCAGCAATTTCATTTCTATCGGTAGCTCTCAAAAAGCGCTCCATAGAATCGTCGTAACCAAATGTTGAAGTCGTTGCTCCAATTTCGGCTCCCATATTACAAATAGTACCTTTCCCAGTACATGATAAGTTATTTGCACCTTCTCCAAAATATTCTACGATGCAACCGGTACCACCTTTAACGGTTAAGATTTCTGCAACTTTTAAGATGACATCCTTTGCCGCTGTCCAGCCTTGTGGACTTCCTTTAAGTTTTACTCCAATGAGTTTAGGAAATTTTAATTCCCAAGGCATACCGGCCATAACATCTACAGCATCAGCTCCACCCACACCTATAGCTACCATTCCAAGTCCGCCAGCATTTACTGTATGTGAATCAGTTCCAATCATCATTCCTCCAGGAAAGGCATAATTTTCTAATACTACCTGGTGAATAATCCCAGCACCAGGTTTCCAAAATCCAATACCGTATTTGTTAGATACCGATTCTAAAAAGTCAAAAACTTCGTTACTAGTTTCGTTTGCTCGAGCCAAATCTTTAGCGGCACCTTGTTTAGCTTGTATAAGGTGGTCACAATGTACTGTAGTGGGCACAGCAACTTTGTCTTTACCTGCTTGCATAAATTGCAAAAGCGCCATTTGAGCTGTCGCATCTTGACAGGCAATCCTATCTGGATCAAACTCAACATAGTCTTTGCCTCTGGTGTATGCTTTTTTAGGTTCTCCTTCTGAAAGATGGGAATATAAAATCTTTTCAGATAATGTGAGTGGCTTTCCAACTACATTTTTTGCCTTTTCTACACGATTTGCCATTTGGCTATAAACAGCCTTTATCATATCAATATCAAATGCCATAATTTATAAATTGTTTAATGATTTTTAAGGAGTAACAAATATAATAAAATCTGAAGATATTTAAAATATATTGAATTTAAAGCCTTGTTAATTGAATATTATTTAATAATAAAGGTGATTGTAGGGATAAAATACATTATATTGATAATTTTAACCTAAAAAAATTATGAATGTGAAAAAAAATTCAACAAACATTTTTTAATTTAATATGATTCTAAATGTTGTCATCTTAGATTAAGTAAAATGATTGTGATTTTAGTTTGTTACATAAAGATTCAAACCACTTAAATACTAAGGTTCAATTTTTATGAAACAAAATCAAGGCTTTAAAAAGCTAGAGCAACTTTTCAATAATTTGTTCTATGCTATAACCTTCAGCTTCAGCTTTATAATTTTTAATCACTCTGTGTTTTAATACACTATAGGCTACTGCTTGGACGTCCTCAATATCTGGAGAAAACTTGCCTTGAGTTGCAGCATTGGTTTTGGCAGCAAGTATGAGGTTTTGTGAAGCTCTAGGTCCAGCTCCCCAATCTACAAATTCTTTTATAAAGTCATTACTTCTGCTGTTATCAGGTCTAGTTTTGGATACTAAATTTACGGCATATTCAATAACATTGTCAGCAACAGGCATCCGTCTTATGAGTTGTTGAATATCTATAATTTCCTGTGCTTCAAATAGAGCTTTTATATCACGAGATAGATTTTGTGTTGTGTTTTTAACAACTTCAACTTCTTCTTTAAAGCTTGGGTACTCGAGGTTTATAGCAAACATGAATCGGTCAAGCTGAGCTTCTGGTAAGGGGTAAGTACCTTCTTGTTCAATAGGGTTTTGAGTGGCTAAAACAAAATAAGGAGCTTTAAGTTTTCGGTGATGTCCAGAAATAGTGACTGCTTTCTCTTGCATGGCTTCGAGTAGTGCCGATTGTGTTTTTGGTGGCGTCCTGTTGATTTCATCTGCCAGTAAAATATTGGTAAATACAGGTCCTTTAATGAACTTAAAATTCTTTTGTGCATCGAGGATTTCAGAGCCTAGAATATCACTTGGCATTAAGTCTGGTGTAAACTGTACGCGTTTAAAAGTTAAACCTAGAGCTTGAGATATCGTATTAATCATAAGTGTTTTGGCTAGTCCTGGAACACCTATTAATAATGCATGACCTCCTGAAAATATGGCAATTAATATTTGGTTAACCACATTATCTTGTCCAACGATTACTTTTGAAACTTCTTGTTTTAATTGTTTATGTTTTTCAACAAATTGTTCTATTCCTTTAACGTCTGACATAATTTTTATTTTAACCAGTCTTTAGCAAAATCACAGGATTTGTAGTCTTTACTAATTTTGATGTAGGTATCTTTCATTTTGCTTTTTTGCCATTTTTGTATTTCTCTTACTTTTTTTTGCTTTAATGCTAAATCACTAATTCTTGCATAATCTTTATTGTAGTCTGCTTCGTGTTCTTTTATGCGTTTAGTGACCGTAAGAATCTTAAAGAATGGTTGTTGTCTCTTATTGCTTTCTGTGTATACTGGTGAAATTTTACCTTCTTTCAAATTAATAATTTTATTGTAGAGTTCGGGATCCATTTTACTCAGTTCAAATCGCTTGTCTAATGTAAGATCATTTATAAGTTGCCCACCACTTTCTGATGTCTCTGCTTCATCAGAAAATTCTTTTGCGGCTTCTTCAAAACTGATTTCACCATCTTCTATGCGTTGTTTTAACGTTTCAATTTTTTTGCGTGCCTTTTCAACAGCTTCATCTGTAATTTCAGGGAATTTGAGAATATGTCGTACATCGACAAACTGACCTCTGATTTTATCTACCGTCAGAATATGCCAACCAAATTCAGTTTTGAAGGGTTTACTCACTTCACCTTCTGCAAGACTAAAGGCTTTATCTTTAAACTCTTTAACTAAGGGTGAATCTCGACTGACATCAGGGATTTTTCCACCTTTGCTTCTCGTACCGCGATCATCTGAATACAAAACGGCTCTTGAAGAAAACCGGGCACCATCTTCTATGACGTCTTCTCGTATTTTATTGAGAAAATCTACGGTTTTTTGAGTTTGCTCTTCTGTAACTTCTGGTTTTATAACAATTTGGGAAACTTCAACTTGAGTCCCAAAAAATGGTTTTTCATCTTCTGGTATTTTGTCAAAAAATTGTCTAACCTCAGCAGGTGTAACCTCAATTTCTTCAACAACACTACCTTGCATTTCTTGAGCTAATACCGTTTCAAAGTTGATATCAAACAATTCTTTTTTCAATTCTTCCTCGGTGTCTTTGCCATAAAAGTCAAGTATTTTTTGAAGACTTCCTGCTTGATTAACCATATACTGAAGTTGTTGCTCAGTCCGGCTATTAACCATCTCTTCTTGGATTTCAATACTATCCTGAATTGCATGATGGGCAAATAACTTATTTTCCATAATTTGTTTTAAAATAAAGCATTTGCTGACTTCTTTACCTGACAATCCCTGTGCCTTTTGATCTTCTCTGGCTTTTAAAATATCGCTTTCAAGTATGAGATAATCTCCTACAACTGCTGCGATGCCATCTATCTTGACCCTTTGATTGTCTATATTGTCTACGAGCAGTTCACTTTTCTGCTTATCGTCTTTAATAAGGTTATCATCCTCATCAATCGTAATTTGAGACCAAGAGGTGGCAGTTAATATCAAAGTCAATATGATGATATAATTATTCAAATATTTCATATGTATTATTTTTTATCGCGTCTTGTAAAATTTGTTTTTCCAGGCTTTTCTTCAGACTTTGTTTTTTCTTACTGATTAAAATTTGCTCAATAGTAGGCTTAATATAGCTTTCTGGTGCCATAGAATTGGGTTTTAATACATCTTTAACATAGATAAAATAACTTCCGATGCTGTCTTTAAATTCAAGGTATCGATTCGGGCTTAAAATTTTCTGGTGTTGTTCAGAATCTAGGTTTGATAAATCTTTAAAAACATTCAAAGATTTTACCCAAACAGAATCATTGAGTTTTACTTTGTCAAATTTAAGCTGCTCTGAGATTAAAAAATCTTGATCGTTTAGATTAAAACGGTTAAAGCTCTCTTTTATTTTTGAGAAATTTTTTAAGTCGTTTTTTATATATAAATACCTAATCTTCAATAAGTATTCATTGATCTTAAACATGTCTTTGTTGGTTTCGTAATAATTTTTTATTGCCGTACTATCCACAAGACTGTCTATTTGTTTTTGGATCATTGCATCCATATAAGCCTTTTTAAAAAGTTCAGATTTGTATTTTTCTACCATATCTTGATAGCGCTCTTGTTTTTTGATAGGAAGGTTAAACTTTGCCTTATCTAATATAATTTTATCCATCGCCCACTCATTGATAAATGACCTGGTAAATATTAAACTATCTTCTTCTGATAGATTTTTAGGAATGACATTTGCGAGGTCTTTTTTGTATAGTATATGTGCATTGACTTTGGCTATGGCATCTTCAGGTTTTTGTTTTTGAAACAAATCACAACCTGGCAAAAAAACCAGACAGCATAATATGAAAATTAGTTTTGCTTTCAAATGTCTAGAGTTGTAGCGATTTTATTAATCTATGATTAACTTTAATATCGTATTTTTGTTTTAATTGAGCAATCCATTTCTTTTCTTTTTCTTTTTGAAGTTCACTTATTACTTTCCCTCTGACTTCATTAAATTGTAATACTCTTGAAGGAATAACTTCTTTTATATCCAAGCAAGTATACTGATTATTGTAGTGATATAGTTTTACTTTATTAGCTTTTAGTTTAAGATTTTCAGGAAGTATTGGGTCATTAATTGAAATGTTGTTTAAAGTTTTAAAAATACTATCAGGGAATTCTTTTCTCAACACATTGATTGGCTTATTCTGAATTGTTCTCTTAATTTTCTTTGCGTCTTTTTTTGAAGAGCTTGAAGCCATTAAAGCATTTATTTTTACATTACTTACAAAGTTACTTTGGTGGTTTTTGTAATACTCTTTTTGTCCTAAAGTGTCTTCCTTGACTGGGTTCCATATTTTTTGTTCCATCACCTCAAACAACAAAAGGCCTTCAAAATAAGTTTTTATTTCAGATGCAAACTCTGGGGAGACATTTTCTAAATTGCGGTTGTGAACTGCTATTAATTTAGCATAAGTAAATTTATCAATTGCCACGTTAATTTTTTCATTGATAGTTGATGACTTAAAGCTACGTTGTTGCTTTTCAATGTATTCTAAAAACGCTTTTAACGTATAACGGTTATTCTCAATTTTTAGAATCCACTGATTGTCATCCTCAATATCTTGATTGTAACGCCATTTATACTTTAAAATGCTATCATTTAACCTGTCTTCAAGAGTAGATAAAATTTCATAATTGGTTACGACTTCATACTGATTGGTCAATTCCTTTTTAATATTTTCTATTAATTTTTTGGAACGGTCTGAAGTTTTAATGTTCCTTATAATTTCAGATTTTATTTCATCTAAAGGTTTAACAGGTGTTTCATCTATATATTTTACAATATGCCAACCAAACTTGGTATTAAAGGGTTTAGATAAGGGATTATTTGTGTCTAAAGTGAAGGCGATATTTTCAAATTTTGATGAATTGAGTTGCCCTACACTAAATGGAGACAAAATACCACCTTTGGGAGCAGTTGGCTTATGATCGGAAAACTGTTTTGCCAAATCTTCAAATTTTTCACCGTTTTGAAGTTTTTGATACAGCTTTTGAATTTCAGACTCAGCATTGTATGTGCTATCCTTAGTCTTTAGATCTTTCATGATATGAGCAACTTCAAGTTTTCCTCTAGATGGACGCTGATCGTTTTTTTTGATAAGGTGATACCCAAATTGTGTTCTGACCGGATGAGAAACTTCATCTATTTCTAGATTGTACGCTGCAGATTCGAATGGGTAAACCATTTTGTAAGCTTTAAACCAGCCTAGATCACCTTGATTGATATTGGCAGACGGGTCATTAGAATAATTTACAGCTAAGTCTGCAAAAGATGCTCCATTTTCTATTTTTTTAAGGATATCAATTGCGGTGTTATAAACTTTTAATGTATCATCTGGTGTGGCATTAGGCTTTAAACTAATTAAAATATGGCTCGCATTAATTTCGTTGGTCATGCGATAATATGTCTCTTGAACTAATTGTTCGGTGACTTTTCCATTAGAAATATACTTGTCAGCTAGTTGTTTGCGATACCGCTCAAACTCCTTTAAAAATTCAGGTAAAGTATCAAGGCCTTCTTCTTTTGCTGCCGCAACTTTGAGCTTAAAATGTAAATACATTTCTGCATAGTCTTCGGGGCTTAAACTATCATCTTCAAAATTTGATTGAGAATTTTTTTTATACTGATTTATAAATTCAGATTGATAAACTTTGTTTTCATTGATACTAAAGACAAGACTATCACTTAAATTGTTTTGAGATATAGATTTTGTAAAACTTCCCAAAACCAAAAAGACAAATACATAAACACATCTATTATTGGTAGTCATTTTAAGTTTCATGGTTTGAAATTTTCAACCGACAAATTTAGTAAATTCAAATTTCTAAAAGCTTAAATTTTTCAAAACACTTAAATGACTTAAACGCTTAAAATTAAGAATCTTAGAATTATGCCAATTTTTGTATAAAAAACTAGTTTGAAAGGGTGGCATTGTATGGCATTAAATTAATTTGTATTATGACTTATTCTACTGACATTATTATAAATAAACCTATAGATGAAGTGATGGCATTGTTTAAAAACCCAGACAACCTGAAGTATTGGCAACGCGGTTTGAAATCGACTAAACTTCTCAAAGGTAAAAGCGGAGAAAAAGGTGCCAAGCGTAAACTTAGTATTAAGCTTGAGGGTCGAGATATCGAAATGATAGAAACCATTACCAAATGTGAACTACCACATCATTGGCATGCCCGATATACTTCAAAGGGTATGGTGAGTTATCAAGAAAATTATTTTGAAAGTTTAGACAACAACTCAACTTATTGGAAAACCAAAAGTATGTTTGAGTTTAACGGTTATATGAGAATTGTCGGAAGGCTACTCCCTGGTATTTTTAAAAATCGTTCCAAAACGGTAATGAAAGATTTTAAAACCTTTGCTGAACAAGGAATTTCAGTAAACACTTAATTATTACAAGCGCGCTCTTTTGCCGCTTTAATAAATGACACAAACAACGGATGCGGATTGGCAACTGTACTCTTGTACTCTGGGTGAAATTGAACACCTATAAACCATGGATGGTTGGGTAATTCCATAATTTCAACGAGATTAGTCTCGGGATTTTTGCCTGTGGCAACTAAACCATGATTTTCTAATTGTTCTAAATATTTATTATTAAGCTCATAGCGATGCCTGTGGCGTTCTGAAATCTGATGAGAACCATAAATTTTGTGACTTAAGCTATCGCGTTTCAATTCGCAATCCCAAGCACCGAGACGCATGGTTCCGCCTTTATTAATGACATCTACTTGGTCTTGCATCAAATCAATAACGGGATGTGGTGTATTGTCGTCCATCTCTGTCGAGTTGGCATCCTCTAGTTTTAAAATATGTCTAGCATATTCTATAACTGCCATTTGTAAACCAAGGCATATCCCAAAAAATGGAATATTGTTTTCGCGGGCATGTTTTACTGCGGCGATTTTTCCTTCAATACCACGTTCACCAAAGCCTGGCGCCACAAGAATTCCGTCAAGTGTTGTCCCTTTTGAATCTTCTTCAATAAACTCAGAATGGATATTAACCACATTGACAACCACATCATTTATGGCTCCGGCATGGATAAATGCCTCTAAGATAGATTTATAAGAATCTTGTAATTCAATATATTTACCTACTAGTCCAATATTGACTTCTTGTTCGGCATTTTTATACTTTCTTAAAAACTCTATCCATTGGTTTAAGTCTGGCTCGGTATCATTAGGGAGCTTCAGTTTTTCTAATGTAATAGTATCTAAACCTTGTTCTTGCATTAATAAAGGCACATCATAAATCGTATTGGCATCGATCGACTGTATGACTGCATTTTCCTTGACATTACAAAAAAGCGCCAGTTTTCTTTTGATGTCCTGCGTGATTTCGTGTTCTGTTCGACATACTAAAACATCAGCAGAAACACCGCTTTCCATCAAGGTTTTTACAGAATGTTGAGTAGGTTTAGTCTTAAGCTCTCCAGCAGCAGACAAATAGGGGATAAGTGTAAGATGAATGACGAGAGAATTATAATCGCCCAGTTCCCATTTGAGTTGTCTTACAGCTTCAATATAGGGTAAAGATTCAATATCACCTACTGTACCTCCAATTTCTGTAATCACAATGTCATACTCACCAGTATTCCCTAAAATTTGGATACGCTCTTTAATTTCGTTGGTAATATGAGGGACTACTTGAACTGTTTTACCGAGAAACTCACCACGTCTTTCTTTTTCGATCACACTTTGATAAATTCTACCTGTGGTAACATTGTTGGCTTGTGAAGTTTTAACGTTTAAAAACCGTTCATAATGACCTAAATCTAAATCGGTTTCTGCACCGTCATCGGTCACATAACACTCACCGTGCTCATAAGGATTTAGTGTGCCTGGATCCACATTGATGTATGGGTCAAGTTTTTGGATGGTCGTTCTAAAACCCCTTGCCTGAAGAAGTTTGGCAAGAGATGCTGCGATGATGCCCTTCCCGAGAGACGATGACACACCGCCTGTAACAAAAATATACTTTGTGTCAGCCATGATGATATCTTAATGATGTCTTTACGGGATGCAAAAATAGAGATTAATCTCAACATAACTGACTCGACACATGATATATTTTTAAGAGTTCTTTAATGGTCGTATTATATCTTCTAAACCATTGACTTTGAGTTCTAAAATCTCTTGCATCTGTAAGCCCAGTTTATTTTTTGGGAATCCTTTTTGCTTGTACCATAGCAAATAATATTCAGGAATATCAATTAAATAGTAACCTTTGTATTTTCCAAAAGGCATTTTGGTATTGGCGAGTGTTTTCAGATAAGCTTTAGAGTTCAATTCTTCTATAATTCAAGATTAATTAAGCCTTTAGGAATGTCATCAATAGTTCAAAACTTTAGTATTCAAAGATAGGCCAACTCAAGGGTTTTATAAAAAATTATTTGTGCCTTACCTTGACGAGTGCAGACTTTACAGCGTCGGGCTTTTCATTCCAAGACCTCGCTTTAGATGCTATCACATTGTGGCCTTTCTGCTGTCTTGTCGGGCTGAGGTCGAAATTCCTTACGCACACTCAATGAATTCATGAAATCAATTGTTTTATAGCCAAGAATTTTTGGATTCTAGTAAATCTATAAAAAACAATTTTGAATAAAACCTACTTTCCTTGATGTGTAAAATATTTAAGACCTCAAAATCATCAAAAATTTCAGCCATAGATGTTTTAAACTATATCGCCAATGCACAGTTTTTGATGAGCTTTTATTGTGCTTGTGATCAAATTCAGATAAAGCTAAGTTTAAATTACCTTGTGCCTTGATTGTTTTCCAAAAGCTTTCAAATTTAGGCTTAATATCCTCGAGATCGATCTCGATTTTATGAGGCTTGTCTTCAAGAAAGTATTTAATATTAGCATTGACCGTTTCAACGTAATCTAAGCAAACTTCATACCGCTCATTAGGATTTAAACTTTCAGGAGGTAGTTTTTTTATGCCATTGGCATAAGCATATATCATACTTTTAGGCAGTAAAAAACGTTTGGAGTAACTTTTAGCAACACTTTTAGAATTGCGTTTCAGATGGACATAAAAAGCGTTTTTACCAAATTTTTCATTCAATTGCCCCAATTGCCAACTCAATCGGTTGTCGGCTTCAATATGATTTTTGGGAAAATCAAATCTTTTGTCACCACAACTATTGCTCAAAGTTTCATGAGATGCTGAGTAATTTGAAATATGTTGGCAGGCTTTAATGAAGCTTGTAGAACCACTTCGGCCAGTACACAAGACAAATACATTCATGGGTTATGATTTAGTAGATAACTTACGCAGTTTTATAGCAGTTAAAACTTTTTTGGTGTATAATGGAAAATCTGCATTCTGAATCCAATTGTAATAACCAGGTTCACGTTCTAATACCTCTTCAACTTTCTTGCCTTTGTGTTTGCCAAAGCCAAAAATTTCTTCACCATTTTTGTTGTATTGTACCATTCCGGCAAAGTCAGCAAATTTTTTATGTGCGCTAAATTCTGCCAACCATTTGGTGTTGTTCTCCAAATCTTCGTATCGATCCAATTGAGATTTTAACACTTCATAAGTTGCATTGGTGTCGGCTTCAGCACTGTGTGCATCAGTCAAATTTTTATCACAATAAAATTTATAAGCCGCTTCTAAAGTCCGTTTTTCTTTTTTATGAAATATGGTCTGTACGTCTATTTTAACTGCATTTTTCATGTCAAAATCTACCTCAGCTCTCAACATTTCTTCGGCCAATAATGGAATATCAAAACGGTTTGAGTTGTAACCCGCCAAATCAGCATCTTTTATGAAGTTGTATATTTTTGGAGCTAAGGTTTTAAATGTAGGTTCGTTTTCAACATCTTTATCATAAATACCGTGCACTTCACTAGATTCTTTTGGGATCGGCATTTCTGGATTGACTCTTAATGTCATACTTTCTTTGTTATGATTAGGAAAAACTTTCAGGATGGCAATTTCTACAATACGATCTTTGGCAATATTGGTTCCTGTTGTTTCTAAATCGAAAAAACATAAAGGTTTAGATAGGTTTAAATCCATGATAAATTTTTAAACAAAGTTAAACTTTTAGTGAGATTTTAATAGGATATACAAAGTTTCTTTGTTTTTTAAAAATATTGGAAAGTATTACTCAATCATCAAAAATTATCCCTTATATTTTTGTGGTAAATACACTATTTTTTTTGTTTCAAAAAAATCGTCTTCAAAATACTTTGAAATGGGAATGACTTCAACCTTTGTATAAGGTTTCAACTCTTTAGATAAATCGCCACCTTTTAAATAAATAATGCCATTTTTAATATCATGTTGAGATTGTTTAGCGATTTTACCTTTTGTCCATTTCACAAATGTTGGCATAGCAGCAACAGCACGACTAATGATAAAGTCGTAATGCCCTTTTGTGTTTTCGACTCTACCGTTAATGGTTTTTACATTTTGAAGACCTAAGTTTTCAACGACCTCATTCACAACTTTAATTTTTTTTGCAATACTATCAACCAAGGTAAAACGTGTTTCAGGAAACAAGATGGCTAATGGTATACCGGGAAAACCTCCACCTGTACCGACATCAATGACTTTTGAACCAGGTTTAAATTGTATAAATTTTGCAATAGCCAAACTGTGTAAAACATGACGAAGGTATATTTCATCAATATCTTTACGAGAAACTACATTTATCTTTTGATTCCAGTTTTTATACAACTCACTTATAGCCTTAAATTGACTTTCCTGTTTTTGTTCTAGACCGGGAAAATATGATGTAATGTATTTCATAGCTATTGCGAAATTAACATATTAAATAGGATTTATCTAATGCAAAGCTTCTTTTAAGTTAATAAGCTATGTGTAGCCAAGATATTTTTTCATGTTAAAAGGGTGTACCGATAGTTTTCTATGGTTTGTTAATAAAATGGTGATATTTTTTGAATATCTACCCCTATTTTTTTAAGGGTAAGTTTAAAAAAAGTCTATTTTTGTGCTCAATAACTAAAAATAAAAATAATGGCAACTTTAAGGTTTAATGCATTAAAAGAATCTTTACAACGATCAAAAGTTCATGTTGAAGAATCTAAAAGACGTTCAGAACTATTCGGACAAAATGTTTTTAATCGTCAAGCGATGCGTCAACATTTGACAAAAAGCTCTTATGAAAGTGTAGTAGACGCTATTGAAAATGGCAGCAAAATAGATCGAAATTTAGCGGACCATATTTCAACCGGAATGAAAGAATGGGCAATTTCTAAAGGGGCAACCCATTATACTCACTGGTTTCAACCGCTTACAGGTTTTACTGCAGAAAAGCACGATGCGTTTTTTGAAACCTTAGGTGATGATGGAACCTCAATCGAAAAATTTACCGGCGGGCAACTCGTACAACAAGAACCAGACGCCTCTAGTTTGCCAAGTGGTGGGATTAGAAATACTTTTGAAGCTCGTGGATATACTGCTTGGGACCCAACATCTCCAGCATTTGTTTGGGGAACAACGCTTTGTATACCTACAATATTTGTGTCTTACACCGGTGAGGCTTTAGATTATAAAACACCACTTTTACGCTCATTACAGTCGCTTGATAAAGCGGCGACAGATGTGTGTAAATATTTTGATAGAAAGGTGACTAAAGTCAATGCGACTTTAGGCTGGGAGCAAGAATATTTTTTAGTAGATAAAGCTTTAGCCGAATCCCGACCTGATTTAATTTTATCTGGTAGAACTTTATTAGGTCATGCACCTGCTAAAGGGCAGCAAATGGATGACCATTATTTTGGGTCAATTCCTACACGTGCACTTGACTTTATGAGAGACTTGGAAACGGAGTGTATGAAATTAGGTATTCCAGTCAAAACTCGTCATAATGAAGTGGCTCCAAACCAATTTGAACTGGCACCAATATTTGAAGAAGCCAACCTGGCGGTTGACCACAATTCACTTATTATGGATATTATGGATAAAGTGGGAGAACGTCATAACTTTAAAGTACTTTTCCACGAAAAACCTTTTAAAGATGTCAATGGTAGTGGTAAGCATAACAACTGGTCAATGAGCACCAATACAGGGGTTAATTTATTGAGCCCAAGTAAAAAACCAATGAAGAATTTACAGTTTTTAACGTTCTTCGTCAATACAATTAAGGCTGTTTATGAGTACGAAGAACTTATACGTGCTACTATTGCTTCGGCTTCAAACGACCATAGACTTGGGGCAAATGAAGCTCCGCCGGCAATTATGTCTGTATTTATCGGGTCTCAATTAACAAAAGTCCTTAATGAACTTGAAAAAGTTACTGATGGTAAATTATCACCAGACGAAAAAACCGATTTAAAGCTAAATGTTGTTGGTAAAATCCCTGAAATTTTACTGGATAACACAGACAGAAACCGAACTTCACCATTTGCTTTTACAGGAAATAAATTTGAATTACGTGCTGTTGGATCTACAGCTAATTGTGCTGAACCTATGACGATGTTGAATGCCATAGTGGCCAAACAATTAAAAGAATTTAAAGTTGAGGTCGATAAGCTTGTCAAAAACAAGAAAATGAAAAAGGATGATGCGATTTTCAATGTTTTAAGAGAATACATCAAAAAATCTAAAAAGATTAGATTTGAAGGAGATGGTTATGGTGAAGCATGGGAAAAAGAAGGTGCTAAGCGCGGCTTAAGTAATAATAAAACTACACCTGAAGCGCTTAAAGCAAAAATTTCTAAAAAGGCAAAAGCTCTTTATAAAGAGTTGAAAATCATGAATGAAGTGGAGGTCGAGGCGAGGTATGATATTCAGATTGAAGACTATTCTAAACATATTCAAATCGAAGCAAGGTTGCTCGGAGATATTGCTAGAAATCACGTCATCCCCACTGCAATTTCTTATCAAAATATATTGATAGATAATGTAAAAGGTCTTAAGGATATTTACGGCAATTCTTTTAAAGATAAGGCCAAAGAACAAATGAATATCATTGAGGCGATTTCTAATCATATTGAGCATATTAACAAAGGTGTAGATGAAATGATAGAAACCCGTAAAAAAGCTAATGCCTTTGAAGATGAGGTCAAAAAAGCTTTTGCTTATTGTAATGAAGTAAAGCCTTACTTTGATACAATTCGATACCATTGTGACAAATTAGAGCTCTTAGTTGATGACGAAATGTGGCCATTAACCAAGTATAGAGAGATGCTTTTTACAAAGTAATCTTTTTAAAAATTCTAGAAAAAGGTCTCTTTTGGAGGCCTTTTTTTATGGATAAGCCAATCAATGTAGTGTATTCCTTGTAATATTCAGCCTAATGTTGTAAAATTACGGGTTAAAAAATATTCATGCCAGAATTTAAACCTAAAGACCAAACTAATAATATATCGAATTTAAATATTTGGCAAGCGCTTATCCCTATTGTGGTATTGGTTGTTTTACTGGCGTTTAATGTTTTAGAGATTTACCAGGACGATGCTTTGGGTGGCTCAAATCAATTTATACTTTTAATATCAGCTGCAGTAGCAATTATCTTAGGAACGTTTAAAGGCGTTTCTTACAAAAAGATGATGGATGATGTGGCTAAAAATATCAAATCCACAGCCGGCGCTATTTTGATACTCTTAATGGTTGGAGCTCTAGCCGGCACCTGGTTACTTAGTGGTGTTATTCCGGTTATGGTATATTACGGCTTACAACTTTTACATCCTTCGATATTTTTAGCCGCTTGTGTGATAATTTGTTCTTTAATTTCTATTTCTACAGGAAGTAGTTGGACAACCTCTGCAACTGTCGGTATTGCCTTAATTGGTATAGCTCAAGTCCTTGGTATTTCGGTAGGGATGACAGCCGGTGCTATTCTTTCAGGTGCTTATTTTGGAGATAAACTCTCACCGATGAGCGACACCACAAATTTGGCACCAGCTATGGCGGGTACAGACCTATTTACACATATACGATACATGACGCTAACTACGGTACCCTCAATTTCAGTTACTTTAATCGTGTTTTTAATTATTGGTTTTAATCTAGAGACTGCTTCAATTTCAGAAAACCCAAGTATTTTAAAAGACTTAAAAGCTTCTTTTTTTATTACACCTTGGCTATTTATTGTGCCTATTTTGGTCATTGTGATGATAGTCAAAAAAACACCGCCTTTGGTGGCTTTGTTTGCTGGAACCTTATTGGGAGCCATAGCAGCATTAATTTTTCAACCTGATTTAGTCTTGTTAGTGGCCGATAGCGCTGGTGATACTTTCAATTCGTTTTATAAAGGTTTAGTAAATACCATAACCGGTGATATCAAAATACCAACAGACAATGAATTACTGACTGATCTGTTTCAAAGTTCAGGAATGAAAGGCATGCTTAATACCATTTGGCTTATTATTTGTGCTATGGTTTTTGGAGGTGTGATGGAAGCCATAGGGGCTTTACAAACTTTAAGTAAAGGATTATTAAACTTATTTCATACCACTTTTGGATTGTTTGCGTCAACAGTAGCAAGTTGCTTAGCCCTAAATGCCACGGCATCCGATCAGTATCTCGCCATAGTGATTCCTGGTAAAATGTTTTCTAAGGCTTACAAAGATAAAGGTCTTGCACCAGAAAACTTAAGCCGTGCTTTAGAAGATTCTGGTACCGTCACATCAGTTTTAATTCCTTACAATACCTGTGGTGCATACCACAGTAATGTGCTAGGGGTTCCAGTGGCAGACTATTTTGTTTATGCTATATTTAATTATATCAGTCCATTTATGACACTTATTTTTGCAGCATTTAATATAAAAATCAGACAACTTAAAAACACTTTATAATGAAGCTTGATATTTTAGCCTTTGGTGCTCATCCCGATGATGTAGAACTCAGTTGTGCAGGCACACTTGCAGTTGAAATACAAAACGGCAAAAGCGTTGGGATTATTGACTTGACAAGAGGAGAAATGGGAACTCGAGGTAATGCAGAAACACGAGCTCAGGAAGCAAAAGATGCTGCTGAAATATTAGGGGTAAGTATGCGAGATAATTTAGGTTTTAAAGATGCTTTATTCGTAAATAACGAAGCGCATAAACACGAAGTGGTAAGAGTGTTGAGGCAATACCAACCAAAAGTTGTATTTTGTAATGCAATACAAGATAGACATATAGACCACGGAAGAGCTAGCCAATTAGTTAGTCAAGCTTGTTTTTTGAGCGGTCTAAAAAAATATGAAACGACGTTAAACGGCGAAGTTCAAGACCAATGGCGACCAAGTAAAGTTTACCACTATATACAATGGCATGATATTGAGCCAGACTTTGTCGTCGATATTTCAAATACAATAGACAAGAAAATTGCATCTGTTAAAGCTTACAAAACACAATTTCATAACCCAAATAGCAATGAACCAGAAACGCCAATTTCAAGTTCTAACTTTATGGAAAGTATAAGCTACAGAGCGAGAAATTTTGGTCGCATCATAGGTGTCGATTATGCTGAAGGTTTTACTGTTGAACGTTACATTGGAGTAAAGTCGGTATTTGATTTAATATAATTTGATATTTAAATTAATGAAGTTCACAAAGAGCAAATGCAGGTTTATATTTATTCTAAAAAGTTTTGCTGAACGCTAAAATTGCGTAAATTTGCACTCGCATTTTGTAAATGCATATACCATATTAATGGTGGCTGTAGCTCAGTTGGTTAGAGTATCGGTTTGTGGATCCGAGGGTCGTGGGTTCGAATCCCATCAGCCACCCAAATTGCCTTCAGGTTTTAATCTGAAGGTTTTTTATTTCTAAAGTTTCCAGCACATAAATTAATATACCATCTACTGATATAATAAAAAAAGCCCTTTTCATCGGAAAAGGGCTTTTAAGCGATAATAGGATTGATGTTTATTTGACTTTATCGACTACAGCTTTAAAAGCTTCAGGGTTGTGAACAGCAAGATCGGCTAAGACTTTGCGGTTGAGTTCGATATTACTTTTCTTCAGTCTCCCCATAAACTGAGAATAAGACATCCCGTGTTGTCTTGCAGCTGCATTAATTCTTACAATCCATAGTTTTCTAAAGTTTCTTTTCTTTGCTCTTCTATCTCTGTAGGCATAGACTAGACCTTTTTCTACAGCATTTTTAGCAATTGTCCAAACGTTTTTACGTCTACCGTAATAGCCTTTGGCTTGCTTCATTATTTTTTTTCGTCTCGCTCTTGAAGCGACTGAATTTGTTGATCTTGGCATAATTTATTGTTTTTTTGTAGTAGGCAGTTTAAGTTTTAAACATTTTACGAGCCATACTCCAGGGTTAATATTTGTTTAACCGAGAAAGCTTACTTTAAACCGAGTTGTTGTTTAATGTTTCTTTCGTCTGATTTATCTACGATTGCATCGTGCGTTAATCTAAGTTTTCTTTTCTTAGATTTTTTAGTCAAAATGTGCCGCTTAAAAGCGTGTTTGCGCTTTAACTTTCCGCTTCCGGTAACTTTAAAACGCTTTTTTGCACTTGATTTGGTTTTAAACTTCGTTTTTTTAGACATGTTTATATTTTAATTTATTATCGCTTTATTTCTTTTGTGAAGTAGGCGAGACCATCATAATCATTCGCTTTCCTTCCAGTTTTGGTAATTGTTCAACTTTACCGTATTCTTCTAAATCTTGAGCGAGTCTTAACAACAAGATTTCGCCTTTTTCTTTAAAAACAATTGATCGACCTTTAAAGAATACAAAAGCCTTTAACTTGGCGCCGTCCTTTAAAAACTTAATGGCGTTGTTCTTTTTAAATTCGTAATCATGATCATCAGTATTTGGGCCAAAACGAATTTCTTTAACCACCACTTTTGAGGCCTTTGCTTTTAATTTTTTTTCTCTTTTCTTTTGTTCGTAGAGAAACTTTTTATAATCCATGACTTTAGTTACGGGCGGATCTGCTTTTGGAGAAATCTCCACTAAATCTAAACCTTGTTCATCTGCCATAGATAAAGCCTCCTTAATGGGATAAATTCCCATTTTGACATTGTCACCAACAACTCGAACTTCTTTGGCTCTTATCTTGTCGTTAATGCGATGTTTGTCTTCTCGTTTTTCTCTTCGACGGTAATTTGATTTTCTTCTTCTAATTGTTTTATATGATTTTAATTAAACTTTATTCTTCAAAATAACGCTTTTGAGCGTTAATTTCATTAGTTATCAGTGCTGAAAATTCTTCAATAAGCATTTCGCCTAAATCTTCACCACCGTGTTTTCTAATCGAAACAGTCACATTTTCAGCTTCATTTTCGCCCACAATAATCATAAAAGGAATTTTTTGGGTTTCCGCATCACGTATTTTTTTACCCATAGTTTCACTTCGATGATCTGTGCGGGCGCGAATTTCGTGTTTTTTAAGCAAATTTAAAACTTTTTTAGAATAATTTTCATATTTCTCACTGATTGATAATATGATAGCTTGTTCATTGGTTAACCAGAGCGGAAAATTGCCAGCCGTATGTTCTAATAAAATAGCGATAAAGCGTTCCATACTGCCAAATGGAGCTCGGTGAATCATCACAGGTCTGTGCATTTCATTATCTGCACCTTTGTAAGTCAAATCAAAACGCTCAGGCAAGTTGTAATCGACTTGTATGGTGCCCAATTGCCATTCGCGCTGTAAAGCATCTTTGACCATAAAGTCGAGTTTTGGCCCATAAAAGGCGGCTTCTCCGGTTTCTACATGATAGTTGAGTCCTTTTTCTTCTGCCGCTTTGATGATGGCCTGTTCAGCTTTTTGCCAATTTTTATCAGAACCTATATATTTTTCTTTGTTTTCTGGATCCCTTAAAGAGACTTGAGCTGTAAAGTTTTCAAATCCTAATGATCCAAATACATAAAGCACAAGATCGATGACTTTTTTAAACTCTTCATCCAATTGATCGGGCGTGCAAAAAATATGGGCATCGTCTTGTGTAAAGCCTCTAACACGGGTTAAACCGTGAAGTTCTCCACTTTGTTCATAGCGGTATACGGTGCCAAATTCGGCATAGCGTTTAGGCAAATCTTTATAACTCCAAGCCGCTGAATTGTAGATTTCGCAATGATGCGGACAATTCATGGGTTTGAGCAAAAACTCTTCGTTATCTTTTGGTGTGCTAATAGGTTGAAAGCTGTCTTCACCATACTTTTCGTAATGTCCTGAAGTGACATATAAATCTTTATGGCCAATATGAGGAGAAACCACTTGTTCATAGCCGGCATTTTGTTGGGCATCTTTAAGAAAATTTTCAAGGCGTTCACGAAGCGCAGCACCTTTAGGCAACCAAAGTGGTAAACCTTGCCCAACTTTTTGAGAAAAGGTAAAGAGTTCTAGTTCTCTGCCAAGTTTTCTATGGTCTCTTTTTTTGGCTTCTTCCAGTAATTCTAAGTATTCTTTTAGCATCTTTTGTTTCGGGAAAGCAATGCCGTAAACCCGAGTAAGTTGTGGATTGGTTTCATCGCCACGCCAATAGGCACCTGCGGCGCTCAGTAATTTAACGGCTTTGATAAATCCCGTATGTGGGATGTGACCACCACGACATAAATCTGTAAAATCATCGTGATCGCAAAAGGTGATTTCACCATCTTCAAGATTTTCAATTAATTCAGTTTTAAACGGATTGGATTTATAATACTCTAAAGCTTCTTGTTTTGAAACTGCTCTGAGTTGAAATTCATGTTTTTGGCGAGCGATTTCCAACATGGTTTTTTCAATTTTTGGAAAATCTTTTTCAGAAATACTCTCATCTCCAAAATCGATGTCATAATAAAAGCCTTGATCAATAGGTGGGCCAATGGTAAGTTTAGCTTTGGGGTAAAATTTTAATATCGCTTGGGCCATCAGGTGTGCTGCAGAGTGCCAAAGGGCTTTTTTGCCGTCTTTATCATTAAATGTGTAAAGCACCAATTTTCCATCTTCATTTAAAGGGGTTGAGGTTTCAACCGTATTGCCATTATACGAGGCTGAAATGACATTTCGTGCCAGACCGTGACTTATACTTTGCGCGACGTCAAAGGGTGTTGAACCGCTTTTTACTTGTTTTACACTCCCATCCGGTAAAGTTATATTGATCATGAATCCAAAAATTTTTGGCAAAGATAAACAAGTGATGAGTATTGGTTGGGTTTGGGGTTGGAAATTTTGAACGAAATTTGTAACTAGGGGTGCAATTACTCTTGTTCAAACCATCCCGAATACGTCACATAATTCTCAGCAATTCTGTCAATTTCGCCTTGGGTTAATTCAGGGCTGATGTCTTTAATCTTTTTTGCAGGAACACCTGCGTAAATACTGTCTGACTCTACAATGGTGTTTTGTGTAACCACGGCACCAGCAGCTATGATACTGTTTGAGTGAATAACACAATTGTCCATTACAATACTGCCCATGCCGATTAACACGTTATCGTGAATCTTGCAGCCATGAACAATGGCGTTATGACCAATCGATACATTATTGCCAATATTTGTAGGGTGCTTTTGATAAGTGCAGTGAATAACCGCACCGTCTTGAACATTAACTTTATCGCCCATTTTAATATAATGCACATCACCACGTATCACAGCATTAAACCACACACTGCATTGTTGTCCCATAGTGACTTCGCCAACTATTGTAGCGTTTTCAGCAATAAAACAATCTGATGGGATTTGTGGGGACTTGTTGTTTACGCTTAGTATTGTGGGCATGTTTTGATTTTTAACAAAGATAATGCTAAGAAATTTGTTACTCAACATATAGATAAAAAAAACACCGATTGACGATTATCGAGTTTATCGAAATGCTCAGTGTATCAAGCTCCTTGGGTATGACAAATCGGGTGTGATTAGCAGGACGTGAATATAAGATTTATTATTTACAGCTCTGCGAAGTTTGCAACTTCGTGGCTACAAATCAACTAAAAGCTACCAAATACTCTCTACCCTCTATTGACTAAAGACCAAAAGCTTAAGACTAGAACCTATTCGTATCGATGTATTTTTGCACCAATGGCTTGTAGTCTTTCGTCAATATTTTCATATCCACGATCTATTTGTTCTATGTTGTGAATGGTTGAAGTGCCTTTGGCAGATAAAGCTGCAATCAGCAATGAAATTCCGGCGCGAATATCAGGGCTCGTCATGGTTGTGGCTTTAAGCTGCGATTTAAAGTCGTGACCAATTACCGTAGCTCTGTGAGGGTCACATAAAATAATTTTAGCACCCATGTCAATCAGTTTATCGACAAAAAATAAACGGCTTTCAAACATTTTTTGGTGAATTAAAACACTTCCGCGAGCCTGCGTAGCAACAACCAACATTACACTGAGTAAGTCTGGTGTAAAACCTGGCCACGGCGCATCAGAAATGTTCATGATTGATCCATCGATAAAGCTGGCCACTTCATAGCCATTGTCGTGTTTAGGAATTAAAATGTCATCTCCTTTTTTCTGTATATCGATACCTAATTTTTTAAAAGTGGCAGGAATGATGCCTAAATTTTCCCAGCTTACATCTTTGATGGTGATTTCGCTTTGGGTCATGGCGGCAAGTCCTATCCAAGATCCAATTTCCACCATATCCGGTAAGACTTTATGTGTACAACCTTTTAAATTTTCAACACCTGTGATGTGAAGTAAATTTGAACCAATCCCAGAAATTTTCGCCCCCATTTTATTCAGCATTTTACAGAGTTGCTGAATGTAAGGTTCACAGGCGGCATTGTAAATTTGCGTTTTGCCTTTGGCAAATACTGCAGCCATGATAATGTTGGCTGTACCAGTCACAGAAGCTTCTTCAAGCAGCATATCGGTTCCTGTTAGGCCTTTTTCAGTTTCAACGCCATAAAAACGTTCTTCTCGATTGTATCTAAATTCAGCACCCAACTTTATAAATCCGGAAAAGTGAGTGTCTAGTCTTCTTCTTCCTATTTTATCACCGCCAGGTCTTGGGATATACCCTTTGCCAAAACGACCGAGAAGTGGGCCAACTATCATTATTGAACCTCTTAGACCACTGCCTTCTTTTTTAAATTGTTCACTTTGGAGGTAGCCTAAATTAAGTTCATCACTTTTAAAACTAAAATGACCTTTGCCAAGTTTTTGAATTTTGACGCCAAGATTTTCTAAAATGTCTATCAATTTATTGACATCTCGAATATCTGGGATATTTTTAATTTCCACTTTTTCTGGTGTCATTAAAACTGCACAGAGTATTTGAAGGGCTTCGTTTTTGGCACCTTGCGGGGTTATATGTCCTTTGAGTTGATGACCACCTTCTATAACAAATGAGCTCATTTTTTGTAGCGTTTACGACCTTTGTTTTTATATTTTTTCTTGTGCTTTCGCTTCGTATGGTTCTTAACTAGGTCTGAAGCCTCACTCAAAGTTTCATCATCTGATTTTAAAGTAAGTTTACCATCACTTAATTCTTCTAAATGTTTAAAAATTACACTGTCTTTTACTGAATCTCTATTCCAGTTTAAAAAGCACTTTTTCATGTGATTAGCAATGGTATAAACTAAAGCTTCTTTTAATTTGCCATCTTCAACTTTTATAGCTTCATCAATCATTCTGCTGATATTGTTGCCATAAAAACGGTACTTAGGATGATTTTGAGGATAGGGCAGTGGCTCTGGCTTTCTAAATAATTCTTCTTTATCGGGAATATCATATGGTGCATCAACATCAAGTTTGAAATCACTTATAATAAAGAGTTGATCCCATAGTTTTTGTTGAAAATCGTTGGCGTCTCTATGATTAGGGTTAATGTTAGCCATGACTTCTACTGTAGCATAAGCCATTTTTGTGCGTTTAGATTTGTCTTGTTCTTCAAGGCAACGCTCTACCATTTTTTGAACATGTCTACCGTATTCCGGAATTACTAAATGGTTGCGTTCTGAGTTGTATTCTAAATGATCTGTCAAAATGAAATATTTATGATTGCAATGTATAAAATAATGTCATGATTAAAGTGAAATTACACCTTCGATTTGGTGTCCGACAATTTTGTATTTTTCGATAACTGTTTCCGGTGATTTCATTTTTAGGCGAATGGATACACTTGTGTAATTTCCTTTAGACGATGTTTTTGTTTTGATGACGGCGCCAGTATGATTAAAAATATCTGAAATTTTATCAATTTTGGTCTTGTCTGTTGGCAAGATAAATTTGAAAATATATTCACTTGGCCAGTTTGAAGTTTCTTGTAAGCGTTGCTCTAGTTTATTGTAAAACTGTTCAGTTTCAGAATTCAAATCTTACTTTTTTACAAATATAAACTTATCTTTTAATTTAATAATGAGCAGAGTTCATAAATATATTTATTTTGCATATTTAATGATTTTAATCTATGGATTTTAATGTATCAAAGATACTTTTTATGGGTGCACCTTCTACAGGTAAAACATCGCTTATCAATGCGCTCAAAGGTAAAGGTTTTGTTTGCTACGAAGAAATTTCACGTCAAGTCACTCAAGAGGCAAGAGACGAAGGGATTGAACATTTGTTTCTAGAACAACCTTTGCTGTTCAGCGAAAAACTTTTGGAAGGCAGAATAAGACAATTTTTAAGTGCAAATTCAGTCGAACAGTCACCTGTATTTATAGATCGAGGTTTGCCGGATATTACAGCCTACTTAGATATGATAAAAAAACCATATCCGGAACGATTCAATAATGCAAATCAAGAGTATAGATACGATATAGTATTTTGGTTTCCTTTCTGGGAAGATATCTATACCGCTGATGAAGAACGCTATGAAAATCTAAACTTAGCCAAAACCATAGAAAAATACCTCTTGAAGAGCTATAAGATGTACAATTATGATTTGATTGAAATGCCCAAATCTTCATTAGAGGAGCGGTTAAATTTTTTATTATCTTATCTAAATCTCACATGACAGACCCAAAAGATATATTATTCCAATATTGGAAATTTAGCAATTTTAGAGGACTTCAAAAAGAAGTTATTGAGGCCTGCTTAGACGGTCACGACTGTTGCGTGTTTTTTCCTACAGGTGGAGGAAAATCCTTATGTTTTCAAGTTCCTGCTTTGGCTAGAGAAGGCATTTGTATTGTTATATCACCCTTAATTAGCTTAATGCAAGATCAGGTTCAAAACCTTAAGCTCAAAGGAATTAAAGCAATACATCTC
Organism: Mesohalobacter halotolerans; assembly: GCF_006120725.1. Classification (GTDB taxonomy): domain Bacteria; phylum Bacteroidota; class Bacteroidia; order Flavobacteriales; family Flavobacteriaceae; genus Psychroflexus; species Psychroflexus halotolerans. The sequence goes on along the minus strand of NZ_SWMU01000003.1, from coordinate 340,130 downwards.
AAAGGTGGATTGTCCTACAAGGAGACCGATAGGATTTTTGACAATATTGCAAATGCCAATTATAAGTTTCTTTACCTATCTCCAGAAAAACTTCAAAGCCAAGTGCTGCTGGAGCGATTAAAATATCTAAATATCAGTTTAATTGCCATAGACGAAGCCCACTGTATTTCCCATTGGGGGCATGATTTTAGACCTGCATTTTTAGATATTTTTAAATTACGTGATCTTCACCCTGAAGTTCCCATAATGGCCTTAACAGCAACAGCAACACATAGAGTAAGGGAAGATATTCAAAACCAATTGCAATTAAAAAACCCTAAAGTTTTTAAAAGTAGTTTTAAAAGGCCCAATATTGCTATTAAGATATTACAAACTGACAATAAGTGGAGAGAATTAATTCATCAGGTTAATAAGGCTAAAGCTTCTGTCATTGTTTATGTGAGAAGTAGAAAAGCCACATTAGAATTGACTAAACTCTTACACCAAAATCAAATCACAGCTAATGCATTTCACGGCGGATTGTCTAATCTTGATAGGCAATTGATTTTAGAACAGTGGCTGGGTAATAAAGTAAAAGTTGTCGTGGCCACAAGTGCATTTGGGATGGGTATAGATAAGCCTGATGTCGATCTAGTGTTTCATATGCACCTACCGGAGAGTCTTGAAAGTTATTATCAGGAAATAGGCAGAGCTGGGCGAGATGGTAACCCAGCTAAAGCAGTTTTAGTTTATAACAGTACAGACACCCAAAGGTTAAGTCATCAGTTTTTGAAAGTTATACCTACGGTAAAAGATGTAAAAAAAGTCTATAAACATCTGATGAGCTATCTTCAAATTGCCTATGGTGAAGGTGATAGTGAAGAATTTGGGATTGATCTGAACACGTTTTGCAGTAGATACAATTTGCCTCTTAGAAAAAGTTTTGAAGTCTTAAAGTTGCTTGATAAGCTCAGCATATTAAGTTTTAATCAGCAGTACCAGATTAATGCGAGAATTCAAGTTGTAGTATCTCATAAAGTTTTGCTTAATTACTTGAGACAGAACCAATCATTCAAAGACTTGATGACTTTAATTTTAAGGACTTACGGCGGTATATTTGATTTGTTTACCTCTATCAATTTGAATTTTATATCAAATAAAACAGGTTTTTCTCAAAAAAAAATTAAGAATGATTTGATGGCCTTAGAAAGTCAGGGTATAATTTCCCTAAAATTAACCCAACAGGATTTAATATTACGGTTTTTAATGCCGAGAGAAGACGATAAAACCATCAATTCTCAAAAAAAATTTATAAACTCATACCGTGATCAAAAAGTAAAACAAATAGATGCTGTTTGCGATTTTGTTCAAAATAAAAATCAATGCTTTCAAATGCAATTGCTTGAATATTTTGGTGATGAAGAAAATAAAATGGAATGTGGCATATGTTCTGTTTGTGATGCTCAAAATATTCAATTGACAACAAAGGCTAATCGAAAAGACTTAACCATTTTAATTTTAAACGAGTTGAAGAAAGGTCCAAAAACACCTGATGATTTAATCAAAGCTATTAATGCTGAGAAGACACAAGTCATTTTAGTCTTGAAACATTTACTTGAGACTAATAAGATTGAAATACAACCTAATAACTTTTATAAACTTTTAAAATGAAAGAATTGAGAATATTATTTATGGGCACACCAGAATTTTCTGTCCCCATGTTAGAGGCTATCCATAATAGTCAACATAAATTAGTAGGTGTTGTCACGGCTCTAGATAAACCGGCGGGGCGTGGTAGAAAGCTCAAAAAGTCTGCTGTCAAAACCTTTGCAGAAAGTAAAGGTTTGACTATTCTGCAACCAAAAAATTTAAAATCAGATGAATTCTATACTCAAATCAAAACCCTAAATCCGAATATCATTTTTGTGGTTGCATTTAGAATGTTACCAAAGCAGGTTTGGAATTTTCCCAAATACGGCACGATTAATTTGCACGCCTCTCTTCTACCAGATTACAGAGGAGCAGCTCCTATTAACTGGGCCATTATTAATGGTGAAAAGCAAACGGGACTAACGACGTTTTTTATAGATGATAAAATCGATACCGGACATATCATAGATAATACTGCATTTGAAATTTCTGAAACTGATAATGTTAAAGATGTTTATGAAAAGATGATACCTCGAGGTGTTAAAATAAGCTTATCAACTTTAAATAGAATTGCTCAAGAGGACATCAAACCAACTCCTCAAAAAAATGCTGAAACTTCTAAAAAGGCCCCCAAATTAAATAAAGACAATACTAGAATAGATTGGAATCAAACCGGGCAAAGCATATACAACTTTATACGTGGGCTATCTCCTAATCCAGCAGCATGGACTATTTTAGTAAATTATGATGAAGAGATTTATTGTAAAGTATTAAAAGCTAACTTTAACCGCCAAACTCCCAATATTGATAATGGTAAAATCATAATCGACAATAAAACAATGTTGGTTGGTGTCAAAGATGGTCTTATAGAAATTGAAGAGATTAAATTATCAGGAAAACGTTTAATGAAAGCATTAGATTTATTAAACGGTTTTGACTTAGATAAAGATGCGAAAATGCTCTAAGCTCCTAAATTTGAATTTTTTATGTTAATATAATGTTAAATTTATTAACAATTAATTATATTTGTTGGCGAAAGGCTTGCATAGGTTGATATTCCGTATAAATTTGCAGGGTATTAATTGTATAATTAAATCTTAAAACTATTATTATGAACAAAACAAACTTAATCGACGCGATGGCAGAAGATGCTGGAATTTCAAAAGCAGCAGCAAAAAAAGCATTAGAATCTTTCTTAGATCACGTAGAAGGTGCTTTAAAGAAAGGAGACAGAGTATCTTTAGTAGGTTTCGGATCTTGGTCAGTATCTAGAAGAGCTGCTCGTGAAGGTAGAAACCCTCAAACAGGTAAAACGATTAAAATTGCTGCTAAAAATGTAGTTAAGTTTAAAGCAGGTTCTGATTTGCAGAAAGCTGTAAACTAAGTTTTATCCCCAAAACATTCTAAGGCCTTATTTTAATAATAAGGTCTTTTTTTTTTATAAAAATCTATAACTTGCAATCATGATTTCAAACACAAAAATACAAAAGGGTGATATTTTAATCGGCAAGCCAAGTATATTGGGTGATATCACTTTTAATAAAGCAGTCATACTTATAGCCGATTTTAATGATGAAGGTGTTGTTGGTTTTATGATCAATAAACCCATAAATGAAGATCTACAAAATTTAATCCCTGAAGTAAAAAAAGACTTTAAAGTGTTTGATGGTGGACCAGTTGAAAGGGATAAGTTATTTTTCATTCATACCGTACCAGAACTTATTTCAGGCGGGATTAAAATCACCGAACAAATCTATTGGGGTGGTGAACATCGAGAAGTCATTCACCTTATAAATCAAAATATCATAAATGAAGCACAGGTTAAATTTTTTCTTGGCTATTCTGGATGGTCATCCAACCAACTGCAAGATGAAATCAAAGATCAGGTTTGGATATTAAAAGACGACATTAGTCATGACGAAGTCGTGAAATGCAAAGATTCCAGTTTTTGGAATAAAACTATTAAATCGCTAGGAGGTGATTACTTAATTTGGGCTAACGCACCAGATAATCCTAATTATAATTAAGCCAATCGTGCTTGGGCATTCAGTTTACCCAGCAATTCTTTTGCAACTGTATTTTCGTACTCTTTTTTGCGATATTTGCTTACAGGCTTAATTCCAATTACAGCATTAGTTAAAAACATTTCATCAGCTTTTTGTAATTCAAATGGCGAGATATTTTCTTCTTTAAAATTAAACTTATCGGTTTTTTCAATAATGCCAATCAGTTTTTCACGAATAACGCCCTTAAGACAACCGTCAGAGGTTGGAGATGTTTTTATGGTTGTGCCATTTACTAAAAAAACATTAGCATTGGTAAATTCAACAATTGATTTTTTTTCATTGAGTAATAAGCAATTGTTGTATCCATTTTCTTTAGCATAAATACTCCCTAAAATATTAACTAATTTATTATTGGTTTTTAGGGTTGATAACAAGCCAGAATTGATAAAATGGTCTTTAAAGAGTTCTATTTCGTAAAAGTCTTCTTCTATTGTAAAAAATGGATTATCAAGAGGTTGACAAGATATGAAATAGTCAATATTTCTATTTTCAGGATAATAAAGTCCACCGGCTTTTCTGCTAATATTGATTTTAATTTTGGCTGGTTGCTTTTCTAAATTATTTGTTTTGATGAGGTCAATAATTTCACCTTCTAAAAATTCAGGTGAAAAATGCATAGGTATTTGCATTCTCAACAAACGCATTGAAGACATGAGTCTGAAATAATGAGACTCCCAAAAAATAATTTTTGAATTGATAACACGAATAGTTTCAAATAATGCATCACCGTATTGAAACCCTCTATTATGAAAAGATATCTGAGCTTTTTCTGAATTAAAAAGCTCACCATTGATGTTAATCATATAATTTCCTGATTATTTTGATCCCAATATTTGTTTTAAATCGGCAATCATATTTTCCCAAAGCATTTTACTTTCTTCAACTTCATCTTCTTGTGCGAAGTCTGTAATCATGAGTGACACATCTTTAGTGATTTCGTCAACCTGAATACGCATTTCAAAAAAATACGAAGTGTCATCATCTGCAAGCCAGCGTAATTTAATCCGTTCGCCACTTTTTTTGGTCAATAATTTTGCTTGCTCTTCGCTTTCACCCCAAATAAAAGTAAAAACCTCGCCACGGGAATTAATATTATCAGCAAACCACTCACTGAGTCCTGAGGGTGTAGATATATATTGGTATAGTAAGCTTGGTGAAGCTTGAATAGGAAATTCTAATTCAATTTTTACTTTATCATCCATCTTAGTTAGCTTTTTTAAGAAAAGCAATATATGGATTTATTTCTTAGGTGGAAAGTAAATGTTTAAAAATCGGTATCGAGATTTTGTGTGAATTTTTTCTGTCTTATTTAAATATTATCATTCAAAAGTTTAAATATGAGGCTTATAAAAAAATAATAATTTTATATTTGCAAATTCAATTTAGCGAGGTAGTTTCCCGATCCCGAAGTTTCGGGACGGAACAGGCAACTTCGCTAACCTCTGGCGAGGTAGCTCAGTTGGTTAGAGCGTCGGATTCATAACCCGGAGGTCGGCAGTTCGATTCTGCTCCTCGCTACTCAGCAAAAGCCCTGTATTTACAGGGCTTTTTTGATTTAAAAGTTAGTGAAAACCCAGTCGCTACGGGGCAAACTTTAAAAACCAAGTATTTGCTGAGTGTTTATAATATTTTACAATAAAAAGTTTACCGCTTAACTCTGATCTTAAAAGCATTTTAATATTTAAATTTTACGAAGTATTTATTTATTTTTATAAAAAATATATTTTATGAAATTCCTGATTAAGCTTTTTATATTGTTCCTCATTGTAAGTTGCAAATCTGACCCAAAAGATGATAAAGCAGCTTCAGAAACTCAATCAAAAAATAAAATAAAATCAGAATGCCCAGTAGAGATTACCCCTATAGCGCACGCAACTTTTGTAATGAAATGGTCTGATGAGGTTATCTATGTAGATCCAACCGGAGGCGCTAAAGCATTTAATGGAATGCCTGAACCAGATTTAGTGTTTATTACAGATATACATGGTGACCATTTAAATGTTGAGACCTTACAAGCTTTACCCCAACCTTATGATGTTGTAGCACCAAAGGCCGTCTACGACAAATTACCAAAATCAATTCAAAATAGAACTAAAATTTTATCTAATGGGGATGAATTTACTTTTCACAGCTTTAACATTAGAGGTATCCCAATGTATAACATTACTAAAGAGCGACTAAAATATCACGAAAAGGGTAGAGGTAACGGTTATGTCATCGCAAAAGAAGGTTTTAAACTCTACATCAGTGGTGATACAGAAGCTATTCCAGAAATGAAAAAATTAGAAAATATAGATTTGGCATTCATTTGTATGAATCTTCCTTATACCATGTCACCTGAGATGGCTGCTGAAGCTGTACTTTCCTTTAAACCTAAAAAACTGTTGCCGTATCATTACAGAGGATTGAAAGATGACAAGCCTCATTTTTATGATATAGAAAAGTTTAAAGATTTGGTTATGTCTCAGAATGATGCTATTAATGTTAATTTATTAGATTGGTATCCAAACCAATCTATTTAAAAAACTTGCTTTATAACTTTAAGAGATTTTGGGGGCTTAAAATTTTCGATATGCAATTCATAATAGCGCATTATTAAGTTTAAGATTTCAATGCGTTGATTTTTGGTGAGTTTGATCTGTTGATGGTCTTTAAAACCATTTTTTAAAAGAATCGAAAACCAATTTGATTGCTCTTTATTTAAAGTATAAGGCGTTTCAAAGCTTTGAAACAAGCCTTCACTTAGATTAAAATAGATTTCTTTTTCATCATTAGATATTCGGGGATAAAACCCTAAAAAAGAAGACAAATCTAAAATAAAACCAATGTGAAAATTTGCGTATTTACTGGAATGTTCTAAATATAGAATACTTGTTTTTATAAAATCAAAAAGCTTTTCATTTTGTTCTTCTTCAATAATAACCGACTTTAAAATTTCAGCTAAGAACATAACCAAAGCAGATTTATAGACATTACTTTGTAAATCGTTGAGGTGATTTGAGAGTTGTACTTCTTTAAAATATTCTAATTGTCCTTTGTTGCGATGCTGCATTTCAACATCGATTATGCTTAAAGCTTGAAACATTGAAGCCCTAAATTTGCCTTTTCGCGATTTTAAAACCCCCTTTACCATATAACTCACACTTCCCAAAGCTTTAGTGTAGCATTTGACAATCAAGTCAGTGTCGTTATATTTTATGCTTGATAATACAATGGCCTGTGTCTTAATAAACATTATCTAATAATCATGATTTTACTCACTTTGGTTTCAACTTGGTCTTCACCCGTGATGATAACCATATAAACACCTGAAGCGACTTTATGTTTACCAAATGCGCGAGTGTCCCATTGTAGGCTTCCACCAGAGGCAAATTCTTCATACACCAAATTACCGGTGACGTCTGTAATTTTAACATTAGCATTATCAGTTAAGCCATCGATAGTAACCAAACCATTAAAATCTGGTTTTACCGGATTAGGAAACACCCTGACATTTTCTAAATTATCTACACCATCTGTAATACGACTTTGAAAAGAAACTAAGCCTCTACTTGTGCCAAAAAAAACTTCTCCAGTATCACCGTTTATTTCGATGCTGATGACACTATTGGAAGGTAATGGAGAATTGTCTTGGTTGAATTGATTTAAAGTTTCTTGCCCAGTTGAGTTGACTTGAAAAACACCTGAATCAACAGTTCCAATCCATACATTGCCAGCACCATCAGCTTTTATGTCAGTTATAAATTGTTGGAAGAGTAATTCCTGGGCCACGCCATTTTCTAAGAAGATAATTGGAGACACACTGAGTTGTGCTTCTTCATCAAACATGGCTTGTGGATTAAACGAGACACGAACACCTTCTGCAGTTCCAATCCACATACGGTTATTGGGATCAAATTCCATAGCGGTTATCGCTGGATTGGGGTTAAATACTTCTGGTAAATCTACACCTTCTACATCTCTTGCAATTTTACCACTATTTCCTGTTGATGGCTGATATCCGAACAAACCAGATCTAAAGGTTGCCATATAAACATTGCCTTGACTATCAGTTGCAATCTTTCCGGAGCTTGTTCCTAGAGGCTCAACAAAAGTTTCTGAAATATCAGCAATACTAATTTGATTTTCACCGGTCAATCTTTTTAAGGGATTTTCAGTAATAGAATTTGTCATGTACAAATCACCTTGTGTATTAAAAACAGAGGCTCCAATTCTCGTGTTCCCAATAATTGGATCACCTGAAGGCCCAACGGTATTGTCCAAATTTGAATTTGTAGGGTCCAATCTTGTTACAACTTCTTCATTTTCTAAAATTAATAATCCATCTCGATAGCTCGATAAATATACGCGGTTGGGGTTGTTAACATCAACAGTCGCATCTGTTATTAATGCAGTATTATCTAAATCTTCATTAGTTAAATTTGACCAGCCTTCTTCCCTAAAATGACTTACCCCACGATTTTCTACCCTAAATGGTACAAAGAACTGGTTGTAACCACCATAAACCACCCAAAGTTCATCTTGAAAACTGGTTAAACTAAATACAGCATTTAAAATAGGACCGTCGGGACTTACTCGTTGAAAGGTTGTTGAATTGATGTTATTCATTTGTAATAAACCCAATTTAGCATCGCCAATAAATAGGTTGTCATTTAAAATTCTAGCGGTATTGAAATTCGTTTCTAATTCAATTTCTTCAAATAAAGCATTCACTAGACCAATTTCATTGAGTTGCGTGTTTAATGTATGAACTGTATTGGGTGTCACTACAATTAACTTTTCTTCATCCTGGTTGAGTTGCTCAACTTGACCTGGAAACTGTCTTATGAAGTTTAAATTATTATTATTTATTTCAAATAAACTGTTGTCAAGCCTCATACTGAGGAGTCGGTCATTAAAATTAATTATACCACGCCAATTGGATGAACCAATAGTTTGCCAAACATCAAAATCAACTAAATTCGGATCGTTTACATTAGCATACCGAATAGAGCCACCAAAAGTTGAAGCGTAAAGTATTGAATTAAAAACTGCCGTTTGAGTGACATTAAGTTGCTCACCATTTTGACCTATAAAAAACGAATCACCAAATTCTAAGTTGGCCAGATTATATTCTGCAACACCAAATTCAGTTGAAATAAATACTTTGTCTTGATATTCTAAAAAATGATTAATCCGTTTGTCATCCGGTGCGATAGTTTGTTTATTTAAAATATCAACAACAGTAAACACTTGGCCATTGTTGTCCATTACCACTTGAAGTAGTCCATTTTCATAACCTATGATACTTAAGCCAAAAGCTTCTGAATAATGAATCGCACTGATTTCGCTACCTTCAAGACCATTAACTGCATCTGTCTTAAGCTTTGCTTGTGATAACGGGTTGTATTCAAAAATTGCATTTTGAGCAGCAGCGATGACTCTTCCTTGACCAATTGAGATATCCCTGACATCTAGATAAGAAAAGTAACCTGTCCATTGGTCTGAAAAATCTTGTGTAAAACCAATTTCAAAAATCAAAAGACAAATTGTAAATTTTAAAATTTTCATATGAATATAACTAGGAATCTATCAATTTTATTGTCATTATAAGCGCGTAAATGTAAATATAAATTATTCAATTTCTTAAAGAAATCTATACCTGCAAGATATTTGTTTGTTTTATCAATATTTTAATTTGAAACCTTAAAATAATTTTATATTTGTAGATTATTAAAATAAGTCTAATATTTTACCATTTCTACAATTATGAAATCAAAAATTCAAGAATTTATAAATACAGTAGAGCAAAAAAATCACGGTGAAACTGAATTTTTGCAAGCTGTCAAAGAGGTCGCCGAAACAGTAATTCCGTTTATCGAAGATAATCCGCACTATCAAAACCAAATGCTTCTAGAACGAATGGTTGAACCCGAGCGGATTATTACCTTTAGGGTGACTTGGTTGGATGATGAAGGTAAAACTCAGGTCAACCGTGGGTATCGCGTTCAGTTTAACTCTGCTATTGGACCATACAAAGGCGGATTAAGATTTCACCCAACGGTTAATTTAAGTATTCTTAAATTTTTAGGATTTGAACAGGTTTTTAAAAATAGTTTAACCACTTTACCACTTGGTGGAGGAAAAGGTGGTGCTGATTTTGACCCAAAAGGTAAATCTGATAATGAAGTCATGCGGTTTTGTCAAAGTTTTATGACCGAATTGCAACGCCATATTGGTAAAGACACTGATGTGCCAGCAGGCGATATTGGCGTTGGTGCGCGTGAAGTTGGGTTTTTGTTTGGTCAATACAAACGATTAGAAAATCAGTTTAATGGCATTTTAACCGGAAAAGGTATGTCTTACGGTGGTTCTTTGATTCGTCCAGAAGCTACGGGTTATGGTAATATTTATTTTGCTCAAAATATGTTGAAAACCAAAAGTGAGACTTTAGAAGGTAAAACAGCCTTGATTTCTGGCTCTGGAAACGTCGCTCAATATGCAGCTGAAAAAGCGATAGAATTAGGGGTCAAAGTTTTAACGATGTCTGACTCTCAAGGATATATGATAGATCGTGAGGGCATAGATAAAGAAAAACTAGAATTTATAAAAGATCTTAAAAATAATAAACGCGGAAGGATAAAAGAATATACCGAGAAATATACCCATGCTGAGTTTCACGAAGGTATAGTTCCTTGGATGGAAAAGGCAGATTTAGCGTTTCCATGTGCAACTCAAAATGAATTGACTGAAGAACATGCTAATACTTTAGTGAAAAACAACATCATGCTCGTTGGCGAAGGAGCAAATATGCCTTGTACTGCAGAAGCAATCGAAGTATTTAAAAAAGCCAAAGTCTTATTTTCACCGGGTAAAGCTTCAAATGCTGGAGGTGTAGCGACCTCAGGTCTTGAAATGACCCAAAATGCTATGCGTTATGGCTGGACTTCTGAAGAGGTAGATAAAAAGTTAAAGGATATCATGAAAGATATTCACGAAGCTTGCGTAAAATACGGTAAAACTGAAGATGGCTATGTAGACTACGTCAAAGGTGCAAATATTGCTGGTTTCGTTAAAGTTGCTGATGCTATGCTTGCTCAAGGAGCAGTTTAAAATTATTTACGATTAAATCTAAAAAAAAAGCTCGGTTTTTCACCGAGCTTTTTTAATCATAATATGTTTAAAATTTTAGCCTTCGCCTAAAATCTCATCCACTTTTTGCCTAAGGGCGTTGCCTCTTAAATTTTTGGCCACGATAACGCCGTTTTCATCAATTAAAAATGTCGCAGGGATTGAACGCACACCCCATTCTTTGGCAATAGGCTCATTCCAATATTTAAGATTAGAGATGTGGTGCCAGTCCATGTTGTCATCTTCTATGGCTTTTACCCAACTGCTTTTCTTTTTGTCTAAAGACACACTGATGATTGAAAAGCCTTTGTCTTTGTAATCATTGTAAACACTTACCACATTAGGATTTTCTATACGGCAGGGTTTACACCAGGACGCCCAAAAGTCTATTAAAGTGAGTTCACCCATAGCATCTTTTAATGATAAAACATCACCTTCAGGTGTTGGTGCTTCAAACATTTCAACTTTTGCACCAATATCAGTTTTAGACATTTTAGCGATGTTTTCAGCCAGAAGTTTTCCTAAAGTATGATCTTTCACTTCATCATCAAAGCTATTATAAATGGACTTGATTTCGTCATTAGATAATTTTTTACTTGACATCAAGTCAGATAAAGCAAGTGCTGATATGACCGAATTTGGATTTGATTCTGCAATTTCCTTTCTAAAAGCTATATTTTCTTCTTGAATACGTTTTTGCTCTTCTCTCAAACCCATGTATGCCTCACGGTCTTGATTCATCATAGCTTTTCGCATATCTTGTCCTAGCTTGTTCATGACTTTAGCATTAACCTTTAAAGTATCCATGTAAGTCATGAGTAACTTATTATGCTGCCCACCAACAATTGTTGAACTTCTCAGACTATCTTTGTAAAGATTTACCTCTAAAGGCTCATTTTCATTGACAAAAAATAAATTACTTCTTACACCTTCTACTCTCAACATATTAAGTTGCTGTGGTTCACCTTTTGCCAAATCTAAAGTAAATTGACCGTTTATAACTTCTACAGTATCAATTGGAACGGGCTGATTGTTTTTACCTAATTTTGATAAATAGACTTTAGTGCTGTCTTCAACACCTTTTATTTTTGCGCTAAAATCTGCCTGATCACTTTGGCAAGCTATGAAAATAAATACTGAAAATACACTTAAAACTATTCCTTTCATATTCTGTTATTTTAGTGCAAAAATAAATAATGACAAATACAAAACCGACTTAATCTTATAATATATTGTTAATTTGTAATTTAGACTTTAATTTTTAAACTAACTAAACAATGATTAAGGATAAAAATTTAATGATGGACTACAATTACCCATTTAAGGTAAGAATTAATTTTAAGAGCATTTTCGAGCATTTTGAAAATCGCTTAAAAAAGGAAGACAATCCATTAGCTAAAAAATACATTGAACAATTTTTAGAGTATTTTGAACAATATCCTGTTTTAAAAGAAAGTATTGACGATTTTAATATTATTAAAAAATATGAAACTCAAATCAGCTATTTGTTTGATGACCTGTTTCCTAACATGTTATCAGAAAATGAAATCAAAGCGGCTTCAATTCCATATAGACATTTTGTATTTAATAAATCTAAACGCTTACAAAAAATTTTAGATAATGCAGGCTCAGATTTCGAGCTCAAAATAAGAAACTTTGATTTTAAACAAAATTACATTCATGCTTGTGTATTGATTTTAAACCACTACTACGGTTACGATATTGATTTTTTTAGACCCATTTATTACGATATTCCTGATAAAAATGGTAACATCAGACACTATAGACTGTTTATAAATGCAGATTTTGTTGAGCTCTCAAAAACTAAATCTGCACCCGAAATCAATGACGATATTGTGAGTGAATTGCTTAATAATGCAGATAACTTAGCATTATGGCAAAAGAAGTTTCCGCCCAACTCTTACAACTTTGACGGTTTTACCATTTTAAATATTACAGACGTAACTATAGATGAAGAGATTTCTAAATTTAAATCTATTTTATTGCAAGGCGCAATAGACCATCCTGAATTTACTTCAAAGTTAAGACGCATTTTTAGAAATATTTTCCAATTGGAGGATTTAGACTTTGGGTTTTCAATTTACGATGAAGAATCAAAAAACTTTTATCGGGTAAGTCAAAGCATCAATAGCTTTATTTTGGATAGTGATTTGTCTAGAAATTGCAATTCGGCGATGTGTAGCAATACTTTGCATCAACTCGTCGAAAATCAAAAACATTTTAGTATTCCTGACTTAGAGATTTACGCTGAAAACACCAACAACGACAAGCTCTCTCAAACCTTGTTAAGTAAAGGGTTTAAATCGTGTTTATTAACACCAATTACTAAAAATAAAAAGTTACTCGGTGTTTTAGGTTTAGTGTCTAAAAAGAAAAATGCCCTTAACATCATTAATGCTGAAAAACTTGAAGATTTTATCCCTAATTTACTTCTCGCCATAGAGCGTGGTATTGAGCACAAAGAAAATTTGATTAAAGCGATCATTCAGCAAGAATGCACTTCAATACACGAAAGCGTAGAGTGGAAGTTTGAAGAAGAAGCTCAAAAACTTCTTGAAGCCCGACAACAAAAACAGAATGCCACATTTAGCGATATAAAATTTGACAATGTTTATCCGCTTTTTGGACAAATTGATATCGTTAAATCTTCAAATACACGAAATGCAGCCATACAAAGAGACTTAAGTATTCAGCTTAATAAACTTTTAGATATTTTAAATTATGCCTTCGAGCATTCACCTATCATGGTGTATGAGCAGTTAAAATTTAGAATTGAAGAACTCTTAGAAGATGTCAATAAAAATTTTAATACTTCTACTGAACAAAAAATTACGGCATTTATATTTAACGATATACATCCCGTTTTAGAACAAATAAAACACGATTTACCTAATAGCCGTGAAGTAATTTCTAAATATAAAACCATGCAAGATGATAGCTCAGGCTTGGTTTATCAAGAACGTAAAGTTTATGATGATACTGTCAATTACATCAATAAAGAGTTGGCTTGTATGATAGATCATAAACAGCAACACGCACAGGAGATATTTCCGCATTATTTTGAACGTTTTAAAACTGATGGCATTGAGCATAATATGTATATCGGCAAATCCATTAGTCAAAATAAAAATTTCTCAAAAGTCATGCTCCAAAACTTAAGGTTGTGGCAAATGCAAACCATGTGTGAGATGGAAAATTTGTTTTACAATGTGCAAAAAGACAACGACTTTCAACTTGAAGCGGCTTCTTTAATTTTGGTTTACAACTCTACCTTAAGCATCCGTTACCGTGTTGATGAGAAGAAATTTGACATTGATGGCGCTTACAATGCGAGATATGAAATTGCTAAAAAACGCATCGATAAAGCCTTTATTAAAAACACGGAAGAGCGCATAACCCAAAAAGGAAAATTAGTGATTATATATAGCCAGAAAGAAGATGCCATTGAATATCAACAATACATCAAATATCTTCAAAACAAGCAATTTCTAGGTCAGGAAGTTGAGCAATTAGAATTAGAAGATTTGCAAGGCATAAGCGGTTTAAAAGCATTAAGAGTCAATATTTTGTATAATGTTTCAAAAAATGATAAGCCAATGACCTACGAAGATATATCAAAGGTGATTACATCATCCAAAAGGCCACAACAAAACTAATGACTGACAATACAATACCTATAGAAAAAGTCGTGTAAGTTAACCTGAGCAGTTTATATTTTCTTGCCAAAACAACCCCAAGTAAATAAAGGTCTTTGGTAAGGGCTTCGTATACGTAATCTTTGTCTTCTAAAATTTCATTAATCCCCCATAAATAATTATCAAAGTCCATTTTATGAAAATTGCCAAAAAACAAAATATTGACTGCACGGTTTTTGACCTGTTCTTTGGTAAATTGACCTGAAGTGACGTTAGGTCTTGTGGCTAAAATTGACAATAATATTGATGCCACGCTAAAGGCAACCAAAACTAAAGTAGGCAACATCAAATGTTGGTTTTCTGGATTATCCAGTTTAGGAATAATATTAGATAATGCTAATGAAATAATAATGGCATTAACCGATAACAATATATTGGCTTTGGTATCAGCAATATCACTCAGTTTAATATGATTACGTAAAGCCACTCTAAAGAGCGTTTGGATACTGCGTTCAGGATTATCATTCTTATACCTGGCTTTAAATTTAGCTTTTTGCTTTTCTTTTTCGAGTTTTTTCTGACGTTTATTCTTTTTATTGATGAGGTTAAGAATGTTTTCTTGTTTTTTTTCAGCCCAATTCTTTCGCGTATAATCAGTATAAAACTGATGCTTTTCAGTTAAAACTTTGAGATTTTCATCAATCCATTCGTTGACGTTAAATTTTTGTTTTTTGACTAACTTTAACTCTTGTCGGAGCAATTCTGAAACTTCCTCAAAATCTTCTGTAGCAAAATGACCACAATCAGCGTCTTTGATAATTTTTTCAGGCAAGGTTTCAGGGCTTACGCCAACTTTGGTGGCTTCAATAACATTTAAAACCTGTTTGATTTTATCATCATCATAGCCTTCATTTTTTAAAAACTCTTTAGCAATCTTTTGGCTTTCAGTCTCGTGATTATTGACATCTATACAATAACCGGTGTCGTGAAACCAAGCTGCTAATTGCAATGCTTCTTTTTCATCTTTTGTTAATTCTTCGTAACTGTTTGATATTTCCACAACACGGTTGACTACATTTTCTGTATGTTTGAGATTGTGATAAAGAAACTTACTCGGTAAATTATTATTGAAGTATTTTTTTACAAACTCCTGTGAGGTCTTGATAATATCCATGTAAATATTTTAAGTGTCGTAAGTTTTAATAATTTTAAAGACTAAATTAACCAAATTATACAATTTATGAATTTAAAATTTCTATTGTTTTCTGCTTTCATTTTTGTCTTGTCTATACATTTGTCGGCTCAAAATAATAAACTTACGACAGATGATATTGATAAAACCATTTATTTGATAGGTGATACGGGTGAAATGCAAAATGGTTTATCTGACGGCATGCAAGCTTTAAACAACTATTTCCAACAACACAAAACAGATAATGCCACGCTTGTTTTTCTTGGCGATAACATTTATCCCGATGGGTTTCCTAGCGAAAAAGGCAAATCACAGGATGTGGCTAAAAGCATTTTAGATCATCATATAGAAGTTATCAAGAGTTTTGATGGACAAACATTTTTTCTTCCCGGTAATCACGACTGGCGTAAAGAAAATATCAAACGTATTGACAATCAAAAAGATTATATAGAAGATAATTCTGATGCTGAATGGATACCTAAAGTCAGTTGTGGTATAGAGGGAGAAGACTTAACAGAAGATGTCTATCTCTTAACAGTCGATACGCAATGGTTTTTGTCTGATTGGGACAAAACCCCAAAAGTCAATAAAAAATGTGATCAGATAAAAACGAGGAAGCAATTTTTTACAGAGTTTGAAACCGAACTCAAAAAAAATCAAAACAAAACGGTTATTGTTGCTATGCATCATCCTTTACTGACTCATGGAGTTCACGGCGGTGTAATTCCTCCCAAAAAACATTTATTTCCGCTTAAAAACCCGATTCCTTTACCTGGTTTAGCTAGTGTTTTAGCCTTTGCTCGCTCTTCTGGTGTTTCTGCACAAGATGTCAATAATGCCGCTTATCAAGACATGAAAGACCGATTAGAGACAATAACTAAAAGATGGAATAAAGTGATTTTTGCTTCTGGTCATGAGCACAGCTTACAATTGATTGAAGAAGAAAGTATTCGTCAAATTGTATCTGGTTCCGGCTCTAAAACTTCCTTTGTAAAAGCCAAAACCGGAACGCAATTTAAAGCCTCTAGTCAAGGTTTTGCAAAACTAGACATTTATAAAAACGGCAAATGTGTGGTTGAATTTTATACGGCTAAAAATGGGCAACCTCAATTGGCTTACGCGCAAGAAATATTCCCGAAAAATAAAACTTTTGATAAAACACAACTAAAAAATCAATTTCCACAATTTGTAGAAACCTCTATTTATGACGTAGCAGAATTTCCCGATACCGATAAAAATAAATTTATAAGCGATACTTACAGACCTTTATACACCAAAACAATAAAGGCTAAAGTTGCATTACTAGACACACTTTATGGTGGATTAACGCCAATTCGCAAAGGCGGCGGCGTGCAAACCAAATCCCTAAGACTTAAAGATAGTCAAGGGCGTGAATACAATATCAGGGCCATCAAAAAAAATGCCTCTCAAATTTTACAATCTACTATTTTTCAAGATCAATTTATAGGCGACTTGTATGACAATACAGCGGTTGAAGATTTACTCAAAGAAATTTTAACGGGTTCACATCCTTATGGTTTTTTGGCTGTGCCAAAATTAGCAGAAGCTGCGGGAGTTTACCACACCAATCCAGAGTTGTTTTATGTCCCAAAACAAGATTGTTTGGGCGATTACAATGCTGAATATGGTAATGAAATTTATATGATTGAAGAGCGCCCGGAAGAACATTGGTTAGGTGCTGAATTCTTTGGTTCACCTAACCACGATATTGGTAGCACAGACGATCTTTATGAGAGATTGGCAAGAGACGAAAAATACAGTGTAGATGAAACACAGTATATCAAAACTCGGGTATTTGATATGTTGATAGGTGATTTTGACCGTCACCATGACCAATGGCGCTGGGCTGAAGATGAACTTGAAACTGGTCAGCACATATTTAAAGCCATTCCAAGAGATCGCGATCAAGCTTTTGCCGATTTTGATAGTAATCTATTTAATACGCTCAAATTTTTAAGCGGTTTCCCAAAACGCTATGTCAACTTTGAATCGGATATAAAACACCCTGAAGAATTTCATTTTAACGCTTTACCTCTCGACCGAACTTTATTGAGAAATTCATCTCGAGAAGATTGGTTAAAACAAGCCGAAACAATTCAAAACACAATTACACCCGAGGTCGTCGACCAAGCCTTTAATCGCTTACCAGAAGAATTGCAAGATGAAAAAACTGAAGCATTAAAAACCATGTTGCTCAAAAGAAAGGCTAACTTAAAAACGATTGTCAACAAATTTTACGATAATTTAACTAAATACACTCTACTTACGGCAACAGATAAAGATGATTACATTGATATTGAAAGTGATGACAATCAAGTTAAAGTTACAATGTATAGAAATAAGGGCGGAGATAGAGAAGATAAGTATTCTGAACGCACCTTTAAAGTTGATAAGACCAAAGAAATTTGGATTTATGCTTTACAAGATGACGATATTTTTACGTATTCAGGGATCTCTAACAAAATAAAAATCAGACTTATAGGTGGTCATGGCGATGATGAGTATAAGGTTTTAGAAAACGGAAACCACCTGAGAATATACGACCACAAATCTTTAAAAAATACCGTTACAAAAAAATCAAAAGCCAAAGTCAAATGGGATGATGATTATGTGCAAAACAATTTTGATAAAAACCGAAACATCTCTGGTATCAATAATTTTATTCCAAAAATTGGTTTTAACCCAGATGATGGCTTTTTAATCGGTGCGACAAACTCATACACTTACAAGGGGTTCTCCTTAAATCCATTTACTTATAGACACACCTTAAGTGCTGGATTTTATTTTGAGACTGAAGGCGTTGATTTAGATTATGAAGGCGAGTTTGCAAAGGTTATAGGTGATTATAATTTAGTAGTAGGTGGAAGATTTACCAGTCCAAATTTTGCAGTAAATTTCTTTGGTTTTGGCAATGATAGCCAAAACCCAGAAGATGAAATTGACAGAGATTTTAACCGTGTCCGGTATGAAAGTGTAATGGGTAAAGTAGGCTTTAGAAAAACTACCAAATACGGTTCATCTTTTACGCATTTAATCACTTTAGAAAGCATTGAAGTAGAACGCACTAATGGAAGATTTTTAGATCTTATTGGAGATGATTTACTGGCCGACGACCCTGAGTTTTTTGATAGGAAAACCTTTCTTGGCGCACAAACTGAATTCAATTTCTCAAGTCTAAATGATGCGCTTAACCCATCTAAAGGTATGAATTTTGACCTTGAAGTCGGTGCAAAGCTCAACTTAGATGATACTGATAGAGCATACGCTTTTGTCAATCCTAATTTAGAGTTTTACAATCCACTAACGCCAGATGAGCGATTAGTTTTAAGAACACAAGCTCTCTCTGAAATTAATTTTGGCAATCAATTTGAGTTTTACCAAGCGGCAAGCGCAGGAAGTCATAATGCGCTTAGGGGTTATCGTAGAAACCGATTTCTGGGTCAGCAATCCTTAATAGGTAGCGGTGATTTACGCTACAGTTTTAACCAATTTAAAACTGGTGTTGTGCCGCTTCAATTTGGGGTATTTGGCGGATATGATATTGGTCGGGTATGGTCTGATGTCAATCCAAGCGACCGTTGGAATGATAATTATGGCGGAGGCGTTTGGTTTACCGCTGCAGACTTACTCCAAGGCACATTGAACTTGTTTTACGGTGATGACGATTTGTTTTTTTCTTTTCAAGTAAATGTAAGTTTATAAAGTCCTTAAAGACTTAGCAAAAGCTAAAAACGTATGTTTGTCATGCGGTTTTATTTTTAAACTTAATTCAAAATCTCTTGCAGGATAAACCCATTATTAACGTTATCATTCCGGCACATGATGAAGCCCAATCTATTCCTAAAGTCATAGCTGATTTGCCAGATGTGGTAGATGAGGTGATTGTATGTGATAATAACTCTACCGATGATACCGCACAAATGGCCAAAGATGCCGGGGCAACAGTTTGCTTTGAATCTCAAATGGGTTATGGTCATGCGTGTTTAAAAGCCATGGCATACATCGAGTCGAAGTTTAAAAAACCGGATATTATCGTTTTTATAGATGGTGATTACAGCGATTATCCTGAGCAACTTACTGAATTAGTCCATCCAATTATTGAAAATAATTACGATTTTATAATTGGTGCTCGGGTAAAATCCTTGAGAGAAAAAGGAGCAATGACTTTGCCTCAAATATTTGGGAATTGGTTAGCTACATCTTTAATGTCCCTCATTTACAATGCTAGATTTACAGATTTAGGCCCATTTAGAGCTATTAAATACAAGCAACTTTTAGCACTTAATATGCAAGATAAAACCTATGGATGGACAGTAGAAATGCAACTTAAAGCCTTAAACCAAAAACTAAAATATAAGGAAGTACCGGTAAAATATCGCAACAGAATTGGACAGTCTAAAGTATCCGGAACACTTCAAGGTGCTGTTATGGCAGGCGTGAAAATATTGACTTGGGTGTTTAAATATGCGTTTGTAAAATAGTCAAAAAGTTCAAAAGTTTGAAGTTCGAAAGTTTGAAGTTTATCCATTCACTATTTATAAATAAGGCTCATACTTATTTTTAAATATCCAACTTGCAACATGCTGTTTTCCAACTTTTCAAGCTGTTACTTCCAACTTGCTAACTTGCCACTTACAACTTTCAAACTATCAAACAATTCCCATTTTTTTCAGCAAGAAGGATGCATTCATATTTTGACAAACGCCTTTTTTGAATTTATAGTCAAAATGTAATTCTTCATTGATGATTTCAGCGTCAAAATAAAAATTGTGCACTTGTTTTAATTGTTCTGACAATTCGCATAGACTTAAATCATGGGTGGCAATGATACCAGAACTTTTGGTTTTGACGAGTTTTTCGATAAACTGTTTTGAACCTTTGGCCTTGTCATGAGAATTGGTGCCTTTCAATATTTCGTCTAAAACGATAAAATACGTCTCCGTTTTTATATGTTCAATGATAGTTTTTAATCTTGAAAGCTCAGAAAAAAAGTAAGAGGATTCATCGCTTAAAGAATCAGATGTGCGCATGCTTGTAATTAGCTTTATGGGCTTATAAATACAATGTGATGCGCAAACGGGTAAACCGAGATTAGCCATGACAATCATCAGCGACACTGTTCTTAAAAACGTGCTTTTACCAGCCATATTAGCGCCGGTAATGATCAGGAAATCTTCATTTTGAATTTTAAAATCATTGACTACTGCTTGGTCTTTTGGTATTAAGGGATGTGTAGCTGATTGGCACTCTAAGATATGAGAGTTTTTAAGTTTGATTTCAGGAAAGCAAAAATGCGTTTGATTATAAGCCATATTGGCTAAGCTGTTTTGTGCATCAAAAAAGGCCATGACCTGAAACCATTGTTTTAATTTCTGTTTATGCAAAGACAGCCATTTTTCTATTTTGTAGCCCTGTTGCAAATCCCATAAAAACAACGCATTAAAGACAAAGCCAACCATTAAATTCTGTCTTTGTTCAAGTGCATCGATATGTCTGGTAAAACGCTTGATGGCAACAGATGCTTCTTGATTTTTAGATTTTAAGAGGGATTGTTTTTGTTTTAAGATTTCAGAATTGAAATTTTGATTTTCTACGGCGTCGATGAGTTTTTGGTATTGCCTGAATAATTCCTGAGATTTAGACGTAATTAAAGATAGTGCGTTGATTTTTTTTACATAAAATCCGGTGATGCCCAAGCCGATAAAAATCCAAAGCAAAAGTTGATAGGTGCTTATGATTTCAAACCCGTAAAGCCCGAGAACACCAAATGATAAAAGACTAAAAATGAGTCCTAGGTATTGAAAAGCTTTGGGTACAAAGTTTTTATGCTTGCTCAACGCATGAAGTATGTCATCCAATTGGTTTTGGTCTTCGAGCATTTGGGCTTCAGCAGTAAAATTTTGTCTAAATTTTACATTCTCCGAAAGTTCTTGTATTGCCTGTTGTTTTTGGTTGATATTTTGAATTTCGTTGCTTTTAAGCCAACTTGCCAATTTGGCTTCACCATGAATTAATCCGGTTCTGTTGATGAATTGAAAAAAAGAAGATTCCCCAAACAAATCGATATCTTCAGCATAGGCGTGTTCAGTGTTTTTGTAGGCTTGACCTGATTTGAAATGGCTGTAATCACCACACAAAGCTTGAATTTCGTCTTCATTGATGTCTATGATCAATTTGGTTTTTTGAAGTTTCCTTTTGAGTCTTAGGTGGTTTTTTACAAAAAACACAAAAGTTATAATAAATACCACCACAATAGCTATAACCCAAAAGGTAGAAGACCACAAAAGATATACACCTGCACAAGCCAGAAAAAATACAAAGAGTCTCAGCAGGCTGAGTTGAATAATTTTTGATTTTACAGCTTTAGCCTGTTTTTTATAGGCTTGGATTTGTGATTTATAAAATTCTATTCTTTCCATAGACTTGCAAAAGTATTATAAAATTTGAGCTTAAAACACCAAGATGGTTTCTAAAATCACAAAACTTCCTCACCCGAAACGTTTCAAAATGCCTTTTGGGTCTTTAATCCTCTTAAGTTAAATAATTCAGAGATTAAATTTATATATAACTATAAATATAGTTGTATAACTAAAAAAATAGTTATATATTTGTTTCATCAAACACAATAGGCATGGATGCATTAGAAAAATTAACCCAAAAGGAAGAAGAAGTGATGCGAGTGTTATGGGATTTAGGTAAAGCCTTTGTCAAAGACATCAAGGCTAAGCTCGAGAAAGATTATCATTACAATACCGTTTCTACCCAGATAAGGCATTTAGAAGAAAAAAACTATGTTGGCCATGAATCTTTTGGTAATACCTATAGATATTTTCCTATGGTGAAACAAGAAGATTATCAACGTGAGATGCTCAACCAAACCACTCAAAAGTTTTTTAAAGGTTCTTATAAAAATTTGGTTTCATTTTTTGCCAAAGATGAAAAAATCAGCCAAAAAGACTTAGAAGACATCTTAAAAATCATCAAAAACCAATAGTTATGGACACTTTGATCTATTTGCTGAAGGCTTCTGCCGTATTATGCTTGTTTTTTAGCATATATCATGTGTTTCTAAAGCGGGATACTTTTCATCTTTTCAAAAGATTTTACCTCATTGTTGGTTTATTCATTTCAGCAATTTTACCTGGTTTACATTATACCAAAATTGTGGTGCGAGAGCCTGCATCAAACGTATTAAACAATACGCTGGTCAATACCCAAATTACATCGGCTGAACATTCAAATCTTGCTTCATCCATCAAAGATATTTTAACTTTTTCATGGGATGAGGCGATTTTGAAGTTTTATTTTTTGGTAAGCTTAATTTTGTTGGCACGTTTAATTTTTAAATACACAAAGTTTTTATTTCAAATCTATAAAACACCTTACAAAAAGATTGATCAGCATAAAGTTCACATCGTTGAAGCAACAATCAATCCATTTTCCTTTTTCAATCATATCGTTATGGGTCAAAAGGACTATGCATCAGAAAAATTTGACATGATATTTACGCATGAAAAAGTCCATATCATCCAGTGGCATTCCATAGATATTCTTTTATCAAACCTGTTTTGCGTGCTGTTTTGGTACAATCCCTTCATGTGGTTTTATAAACAATCAATTGTGCAAAATCTCGAATATATTGCTGATAAACAATCTATTGAAACTCTAAAAGATAAACTCAAATACCAATATGTATTGCTGAGTAATAGTTTTTCAGCATCAGACCTACAAACCATAAAAACCACTTTTTTTCAATCTTCTATAAAACAACGTATCATGATGTTAAACAAATCCAACACCTCAAAAATTTATGCTCTAAAAAGCATTATTGTGCTTCCGATTTTAGTTGCATTTTTTATGAGTTTTCAGGCCAAAGTTGTCGCCCAGGAAAAGCATAAGTCTAAAACAAACACGAGAGTGGCTAATGTTAAATATTCTGATGACACCAAAACCATCACGACAGACAATAATGACAATGTAACTGATTCTTCATACAAAAGTGAAAGGATAGCTGTTAAGATTACCAAATATGCTGACCGTGAATTTTTGGACTGGACAAAGCGCTATCTTAAAAACAAATATGATATCGATGTAAACTATTCTAAAATCAAGTTCAATAAAGATAAAAAACTGACTTCCATTAAAGTGGATGTAGATTGTAATGATGGCTTCAAGGGTAGTTCAAGCCAAAAAGGATCACAACCTATATATGATTTTTATTTTTACAGGGATTATTCTGAAAATGCTAAATCTGCTTTTGGATTAAACGATGAGTTGCCATTTAGCTCAAGTGAAAAAAACGATGATTCTGTAAAGTATTCAATATCCGTTGTTTTATCGCCTGGTGATCCTTATAAAACGGAAATGAAATCTGATGTTGAAGCCGAATTAAAATCTGATTTAGAAAAATTTAAAGACATTGAAAAATTTAGAATCAATGGCGAAAATTTTGATATAAAAAATATGGTTTCAAAAGCTATCATAATGAAATCCTATCGCTTTATAGACGATAAAGCCCTTGAGATTGACGGTCAAATTATTGACCATAAAGATTACGAAAGCTATTTAAAATCAAAATTGAAAAGCTCAGGGAGCAATACCCTTAAAAACATACAGGTTTTGATGATAACAAAAAAAGCTAAACCTGTATTTTTAGATATCGAAAAATTAAGTATTGAAGAGGAATAATAATACCCTTGGTATTTCAGAATGGATTTAAATTCTCCAACCCTAAAATTACAACTCCCAAAGCCTGCAAACAGCGACTGAAAACTGTAAACGCGACTGCAAATGCGACTGTCAACTGAAAACTGTCAACTGAGAACTGTCAACTGAGAACTGTCAACTGAAAACTGTCAACTGAAAACTGTCAACTGAGAACTGTCAACTGAGAACTGTCAACTGAGAACTGTCAACTGAAAACTGTCAACTGAAAACTGTCAACTGAGAACTGTCAACTGAGAACTGTCAACTGAGAACTGTCAACTGAAAACTGTCAACTGAGAACTGTCAACTGAGAACTGCAAACTACTTAATACTCAATACCTAATACTAAATTCTCAATACTAATTCCCCTACAACACTTTTTCAAAGTTCATCACAGTTTCAATTAAAGCTAGATGAGAATAGGCTTGAGGAAAATTGCCCAGAAGTCGCTTGGTTTTGAAGTCGATATCTTCACTAAACAAACCGAGGTGATTGGAATAGCTGAGCAAAGTTTTAAACTGAGCTAAGGCTTCTTTGGTTTTACCAATTTTATTAAGGCTGTTGATATACCAAAAAGTACAAATCGTAAAAGAAGATTTAGGCAAACCAAAATCGTCCTTGTTTTTATAGCGATACAGTAGACCGTCATAGGTTAAATCTCTACCAATGGCTTCAACAGTTTTGATAAATTTGGGATGCTTTGCCTCTATAAAACCATAAGTTTCCATAAGTAAAACCGATGCATCTAGGTCTTCAGAATCATAAGATTGGGTAAAGGCTTGAACTTTGCTATTCCATGATTTTTTAAGAATATCAGATTTTATGTCTTGTTCCAATTTTTCCCAGCGGTACAATTTTGAGCTTTTCCCCAGCATTTTAGAAACTTTTATAGCCCTATCAATGGCGACCCAACATAAGACTTTTGAAAATGTGAAATGCCTATCGCCTTGTCTAAATTCCCAAATCCCTTTATCAGGCTCTTTCCAGTGATGTTTTACAACCCAAGCGATGCCCTTTGTAATGGTCCATAATTCTTCTTTGTTTTCGACATCGCATTTGTATTTCAAAAGTTCTTGGTAAATCACATCCATCAAAATGCCATAAATGTCATTTTGTTTTTGTTGATAAGCGGCGTTTCCTGTCCTGACGGGTTTAGAGTCTTCATAACCGGATAAGTGGTCTAAAACATGTTCGGTCAACTTTTTTTCCTTGTTAATGCCATACATGATTTGAAGCTTTTCATTTTTATCCGGAATCAAATCAATGATAAATTGTAAGTAGCGTTTGGCCATCCGATGGTGTCCCATTTGAGAAATAACTTTAACCACCATGGAAGCATCTCTTATCCAACAAAATCTGTAATCCCAGTTTCTAACTTCGCCAATAGTTTCTGGAAGTGAAGTGGTAGCGGCTGCTAATATGGCACCACTTTTATCGTAACTCAATAATTTTAAGGTTAAAGCACTTCTTAAAACTTCATCTTTAAAATGATTAAAATGTGGGGTTTTGTGACACCAGTCAAGCCAGTAAACTTTTGTTCTCTCATACTCCAAAGCGATACCGTTGAGGTTTGGTAAATCAATTTTTTCATTATAGCTCAATAAGAAAAATGCATTTTCTGTCAGGGTGATAGACTCAGAATGGATGATTTTGTTGTGATCTAAATTGGAATACAGAAATAAAGAATCAAAGTGCTCTTCATCTTCAATAAGCCCTACTACAAATTCTTTTTTGTCAAAAATATCTGTTTTGCCCTTGGCATATTCTAGTCGCGGTTGATAATCTACTTTTATCTTAGGTTGACCGTATAAAATCCTAATGTACCTTATAAATTCTGGTGGGGCGTGATATTCTCGATTAGGTTTTTGATATCTCGGTAAAAAATCTAAGACTTCAAACCCAGCATCCTCATTTTTAAACTGGGTTTTCAATACACAAGTATTTTTGATATAAAATTGATTTATCTCATAATCATCAGTATTTAAAAACCCAAAATGCCCGCCTTTTTCATGGTCGAGAATCTTAGCAAAAACTGAAGCAGAATCAAATTCTGGTAAACAACACCAATCTATAGAAGCTGTTTTAGAAACCAGAGCAGCTGATCGACAATTACCTATAATACCATAATCAAGATTGTTCATAAAAATAAATTGGAATTTGTGATGTAAATAAAAATCTTTCGCTAAATTAAGAGAAAAATTTTCGATAAAACAAAGTATTGCAATGAATAAAACAATAATTGTTTCAAACCGCTTACCGCTTCAAGTCAAACGTTCTGATAATGGAATAGATGTCACCCCAAGTGTTGGTGGTTTAGCTACCGGAATGAAATCGGTTCATAAAGACAGTAATGGGGTTTGGGTAGGATGGACAGGTTTGACTGATGATGAAATAGATGAAGATTTAAGGTCAAAAGTTGATATTGCAGTAAAAAAAGAGCAATGTGTAGGGGTCAATCTCACCAAAGATGACATTCAAAATTATTACTACGGCTTTAGTAATCGTACGCTGTGGCCGCTTTTTCACTATTTTCTGGAATACACAGAATTTGAAAAAGAAGCTTGGGAAAGCTACAAGCGAGTCAATGAAAAATTTGCAAAAGTTGTGATAGATCAAATTGAAGATGGCGATAAAGTTTGGGTTCACGATTACCAACTCTTATTGCTACCACAAATGATCAAAGCAGCCAAACCTGAAGTTCCCATAGGTTTCTTTCTTCACATACCATTTCCATCTTATGAAATATTCAGAACATTTCCGAAAAGAAAAGAAATTTTAGAAGGTATGCTGGGTTCTGATTTGTTAGGGTTTCATACCTACGATTACGAGCGGCATTTTTTAAGTTCGGTTAAAAGAATAGCAAACAAAGAAGTCAAGTTTAATAAAATCACGCATGATAATCGCGTCATTAAAGTAGACTCTTTTCCCATGGGAATCGACTATAAAAAATTTGAAAATGCGGCAAAAGATAATCTAAAACAAAGCAACCGACAAAAAAGCGAAGTACAGCGTAGACTAGATGAACATCTTAATGAAAGCAAATCGGCTAAAATGGTTTTATCTATAGATCGTTTGGACTACACAAAAGGAATACCCAATAGAATTCGCGCTTTTGAATATTTTTTAAATAAATACCCGGAATACAAAGAAAAAATTCGTTTAATCATGCTGGCTGTGCCTTCACGCTCCCAGGTACCACAATATCAAAAGTTAAAACGTGAAACAGACGAGTTGGTTGGTCGCATCAATGGACAATTTTCAACCGTAAGCTGGACACCGATTTGGTATTTTTTTAGGACTATGCCATTTGAAAATCTTATTGATTTGTATACCTCATCAGACGTAGCTTTGATTACTCCGGTAAGAGACGGTATGAATCTGGTCGCCAAAGAATACGTGGCTACAAGAACACAACAAGACGGAGTACTAGTACTGAGTGAGATGACTGGTGCATCTAAAGAACTTGGGGAAGCATTACAAATTAACCCCTTCAATTTTGAGGAAATAGCAGATACCTTAAAGCGCGCTTTGGAAATGCCTTTGGCAGAACAAAAAAGTAGAATGGTAAGTCTGCAAAAAAGAGTGTCAAGATACAGCGTAGAACGATGGGCAGAAGAATTTATGACAGCTTTAGATTCTTCTCAAAATGTAAGTCAGTATGTTGAAGCAGAACGCTTGAATGAAAACCATCAGGATAACATTTTAAGGTCTGTTGAAGATTCAAAATCTACGATTATATTTTTAGGATATAACGGTACTTTGGTAGATTATAAGGACAATGTTGAAGACAAAAAGCCAGATGAGGCGCTTTATGAAATTTTATCAAATGTTTCTCAAAACCCTAAACTAGAAATATGTATTACGAGTTGTAGTAAAAATGAAGATTTTCAAAAATGGTTTGCTGATACCGATTATAGACTGATATCAGACCACGGGGCATTTTATCGAAAACACAACATTTGGACAGAGCTTGAAGCTCTAAAAACAGATTGGATGGAAGATGTTATACCGGTATTGGAAACTTTTGTGGACAGAACACCGGGATCGTATTTAGATGTGAACCGATTTTCGCTAGCATGGCATTATGGTGCTGCAGATATAGAAATGGGCGAAAAACGGGTAACTGAAATCAATACCGTTTTAACAAGTTTAACCTCAAATACAGATTTATCTGTCTTTCATGGAAAGGAAGTAGTCGAAGTTAAGAGTACAAAAGTTAGTAAAGGTTACGCAGCTTTGCAGGTGCTTAAGGAAAAAACCTTTGATAACATCATAGCTATTGGCGACGACTGGACCGATGAATATATGTTTGAAGATTTGCCTGACGAGGCGCATACGATTAAAGTTGGAATTAGAAAAACCAACGCCAAATATTATGTAAAACACGTAGAGGAAGTCAGATCATTTTTAAAGGCTTTAGCAAAGCAATAAATGAGATTAAATCATTAAATAAAAAACAGTTTTTTCCATTTTAATTAAAAATATAATAAATAATATAGAAAGAATATACTTTCAATTGTAGAATATCTAATTTTGAAGTCATTTCACAACATAACAAATTGATTGAAAAATAGTATATTTGTAACCTAAAGAAACATAGAATGTCGCAAGTAAAAGTACAAGATAAAGAACTGTCATTTGAAGAATTTCAAAAACAAGTTGTAGAAGATTACAAAATAGCAGTAACGAGTAGAGAGTGCAGTCTACTGGGCCGAAGAGAGGTTTTAACAGGTAAAGCCAAATTCGGAATATTTGGAGATGGAAAGGAAGTACCACAGATTGCTTGGGCCAAAGCCTTCAAAAATGGAGATTGGCGATCAGGTTATTATCGTGACCAAACCTTTATGATGGCTATTGGACATTTGACTATCGAACAATTTTTTGCCGGATTGTACGCCAATACTGATATTGAACAAGAGCCTATGTCTGCCGGGCGTCAAATGGGTGGGCATTTTATGACCCACAGTTTAGATGAAAAAGGTCAATGGAAAAACTTGAACGAACAAAAAAATTCTAGCCCGGATATCTCACCAACCGCAGGTCAGATGCCAAGATTATTGGGTCTGGC
Source organism: Mesohalobacter halotolerans (assembly GCF_006120725.1). Lineage (GTDB taxonomy): Bacteria > Bacteroidota > Bacteroidia > Flavobacteriales > Flavobacteriaceae > Psychroflexus > Psychroflexus halotolerans. The sequence continues at coordinate 310,682 of NZ_SWMU01000003.1, read as the reverse complement.
TCAAGCGTCAAAAGTGTATCGAGAAGAAAAAAATATTGATGCCCAAAAATTTTCTCGAGACGGTAACGAAATAGCTTGGGGAACCATAGGAAATGCAAGTACAAGTGAAGGTTTGTTTTGGGAGACCTTCAATGCTGCCGGTGTTTTGCAAGTGCCTATGGTGATAAGCGTTTGGGATGATGATTATGGTATATCAGTACCTGCCAAATATCAAACAACTAAAGAAAATATCTCTGAAATACTCCAAGGTTTTCAAAAAGAAGAAGGAACAAACGGCTATGAAATCTTAGTGGTTAAAGGTTGGGATTATGTAAATTTGATTGAAACTTACCAAAAAGCAGAAACCATTGCTAGAGAGCAACATGTCCCTGTTTTAATTCACGTTATTGAGGTGACCCAACCTCAAGGACATTCTACGTCGGGTTCTCATGAACGTTATAAATCTAAAGAGCGACTCAATTGGGAGCGCGAACACGATTGTAATCTTCAAATGAGACAATGGATGATTTCAAATGGAATTGCAACTGAAGAAGATTTAGATCAGTTAGAAAAAGAAATTAAGAGTAAAGTCAGAAAAGGAAAACAAGCCGCATGGAAGGCTTTTGGAAAGAGGGCAAAAACAGCAAGTCAAGAATTGATTTCTGTTTTAGAACGCCTTGTAAAAACATCTGAAAACGGGTCGTTTGTCAAACCTGTTATAGCAGAATTAAAATCTAATGACGAGCCTTTAAAATCAATTATTATTGCTTCTGCACGAAAAGTTTTACGCTATCTCCGACACGAAAAGCATGAAGTAAAAGCAGAACTTGTGCAATGGATCAATGGCTTTTCAAATGAAGTTAAACCTGATTACAGTAGCCATCTATACAGCCATTCTGAATGGAAAGCAACAAATATTGATGCAGTAGCACCTGCTTATGATGACAACACTAAAGAGGTTGACGGTAGGGTTGTATTACGAGATAACTTTGATAAAATATTAGAAACTCGACCGGAAACCCTAGTTTTTGGAGAAGATTCAGGTGAAATTGGCGATGTCAATCAAGGGTTGGAAGGCCTTCAAAAAAAATATGGTAAAATAAGAGTTTCTGACACCGGTATTCGAGAAGCAACAATTATTGGTCAAGGTATTGGTATGGCCTTAAGAGGTCTTAGGCCTATTGCTGAAATACAATATTTAGATTATTTACTTTACGGCTTACAAACGATGAGTGATGATTTAGCTACGATTCATTATCGCTCAAAAGGTAAACAAAAAGCACCTCTTATTGTCCGAACTCGTGGTCATCGTCTTGAGGGCATTTGGCATAGCGGTTCACCAATGGGTGGAGTCATGAATCTTATAAGAGGTATGAATGTTCTCGTACCTCGTAATATGACCCAAGCTGCAGGATTTTACAATACAGTTTTAGAAAGTGATGAACCCGCTCTCATTGTAGAATGTCTAAACGGCTATCGACTCAAAGAAAAAATGCCAAACAATCTCGGTGAGTTTAAAACCCCAGTCGGAGTTGTAGAAACCATAAAGGAAGGCAAAGATATTACGTTGGTGTCTTATGGATCAACACTGAGACTAGTTGAACAAACCGCAAAAGAGTTACAGGAAGTAGATATTGATGCAGAAGTTATCGATATTCAGTCATTAGTACCATTTGATCTGAATCACGATATTGTAAAAAGTGTTCAAAAAACTAATCGGTTATTGGTTATTGATGAAGATGTTCCCGGTGGGGCTTCGTCTTACATTTTACAAAATATTATCGACAAACAAAACGCCTATCGCTATTTGGACAGCCAACCCCAAACTTTAACAGCCAATGCACATCGACCAGCATACGGGACAGACGGCGATTATTTTTCAAAACCTTCAACTGAAGATATTTTTGAAAAAGTTTACGCTATAATGCATGAATTTAAACCAGCTAAGTATCCTAAACTCTATTAATTGCCTTAAACATTGAGCGGAGTCGAAGAATTTTTTGAACATTGAGCGGAGTCGAAATGTAGATGGTATATATTTTTTAACCATAACTATATTTAAAAAATTTGGTACATGAGATTAAATAGTGGCTTCAATTTATACAGTGACTTTTTTAAATACTAACTTTTAAACTAATCAATCCAGACATGCCTAATTATTTTTCATCAGATTTTAAACTTGGTATCCTTGGCGGCGGCCAACTTGGCAAAATGCTATTATACGAAACGCGCAAGTTTGATATCCAAACCAAAGTTCTTGACCCAAATCCGGAAGCCCCATGTAAAATAGCGTGTAATGAGTTTGTACGAGGTGATTTGATGAATTATGATACCGTCATCAATTTTGCTGAAGACGTTGATGTGCTGACTATTGAAATCGAAAACGTCAATGTAGATGCTCTTGAAACGCTTGAAAATCTTGGAAAAAAAGTATTTCCTTCAGCCAAAACACTTAAACGTATACGCGATAAAGGTATTCAAAAGCAATTTTACAAAGATAGTGGAATACCTACTTCACCTTTTAAACTATACGACAACAAATCAGAACTTTTAAAAGATTTTACACAAGGGGAAATACAACTTCCTATCGTCTGGAAAAGCCGAACCGGTGGCTATGATGGTCGTGGAGTGAGCATCTTAAAAACCGAAGCAGATATAGATAGCTTGCCGGATACACCTTGTCTGTTGGAACAAAAAATTAATTTTAAAAATGAATTAGCTGTGATAGTAGCCCGTTCAGTCAGTGGTGAAACCAAAACTTATCCTGTGGTTGAAATGGAATTCCACCCAACAGCCAATCAAGTAGAGTATGTCATTTGCCCTGCAAGAATTGATGATCATGTTTCAAAACAAGCTCAAGAGGTGGCAAGAAAAGTTTCTAACGCTTTTGAACAAGTTGGTTTGTTAGCAGTTGAATTGTTTCAAACACAAGATGATGAAATATTAGTCAATGAAGTTGCGCCAAGACCACACAATTCCGGGCATTACAGCATAGAAGGTGCTTTTACCAATCAGTTTGAACAGCATCTTAGAGCTGTATTAGATTTACCCTTAGGCTCTACAGAATCCAAAGTAGGCGCAGTCATGGTCAATTTGGTTGGTGATGAAAATCATGAAGGCAATGTCTATTATGAAAACATTGAAAAAATTCTCGAACTTAAAGGAGTCATTCCACATATCTACGGTAAAGCACAAACGCGTCCGTTTAGAAAGATGGGGCACGTCACCATTGTCGACAAAAATCTAAATACTGCCAGACAAACCGCAGAAGAAGTAAAGGGCTTGATTAAGGTAATTTCTAAATAGGGTTAAAAAGTTTAAAGTTTAAAATTTTGGCCTTTTTAAAATATCGGTTTTCGATTCACAATATTAGTACTTAATGATAGTCTTAATTGGCTTAACTTCTTAATGTTTAGATGTCTTCTTTAATATCCTGTAAACTCCAAAAGATGCCAAAAATCCGCCAAAAAGTGAAATCAACCAATAACTGCTATTAAACTGCAAATTATCAAGGTAGAAGTCAAGTGGAAAATCAGAGATGTATAAAAGCTGTATGATTTAAATTGAATAAAAAATGCATCAAAATTGAATAAACTATTCGTTGGGTTTTTATAAAGATTAAACCACTAATTATACCGAATAAAAGAGTAGGTATTAAATTATTTAGCTTTTCCCAATGTATTAGTGAAAACAATAGACTCGAAAGAACTATACTAATATTCAAACTGTATTTTTCGAATAGTTTCTTGAGAAAAATTTTCTAAAAAATAATTCTTCAAAAATTGGAGAAATAATTAGAATGGGAACTAATCTTATTGAATGATAAACGCTGAAACCATCATAATTTTTAGCAGAAAGTTTTATTTCACTGTAAATGAAATAGTCGTAAATATTATTTATATCCCAAAACGGTTTATCGAATAGATTTAATCCAAAAATAATAAGAACTATATATAAAAGTGTATCATGTTCTATATGACAGAAATTTAACGTCTCCTTTAATTTTAGTTTTTCTTTCCAGAAAAATTTAAAAATCAATAAATAAGCGGTTAAGTAAGATATAATTGAAACTATGGCATTGTGGATAGAACTAAATTCATAGTAATTATCGAAAAGAATTAACGTATATGTTAATCCAATTTGCAAGAAACCGGTTATTAGGAATAGCAACAAAGTCAATAAAAACCCTTTCAGAATTGTCATTTGTTGATTATTTCAATAAAATTATTACTTTTTCACCCATTCCTTAAAAACTTTTTCCAGCTCATAGGCTTGTGATAAGCCGCGTTTTCTATTATACCGAGCAAAAACATAAAGACCTAGCCAAGCTAAAACGACAAAACCCATTAAATACACATAAAGTGCATAGTTTTCATCTAAAACAGATTTCGTATACACCATTATCGCAAATACTATAAACAAACCTGCCAAAATAAAATGTAAAAACATAAACATCGTCCAATATGACGAGTTCGGGCTATAAAGTCCTTTAACCAAGAGTTTGTTAGGTAGTTCATAGTCACCTTCAACCAATTCTAAGTGTAAGTGAGGTGTAAATATTTTTTCTCGAGATCTAGCATGATGAATCCAAATATGATTACCAGATAATTTGACTCTAAACTTTGAGCTGTATTCTGTCTTTAATTTTTTAATACGCTCAAGTAGGACAGTTTTCTTTTTATCTGTGTAATATCTAAATCTCGGTCTGAGTTTAACGGTTTTATCGATATCCATAGAAAAACAATGGTTGGTTGTATTATTTAAAAATACAAAATTTTAGGCATTAATACCGCATTCGTAAAATTCAGTAAATCAGCAAATAGCAATTTAAATATAGGTATGGCATCGTTATTGTTAAATAATTACTAAAGCTATCCGGATGGCTTGTTGAATGTAAACAGTGCTCACGCACTGAGATACAATATTGTCTAATTTTAAAAATTACATATTATGCAAGTCAAAAAGAATCCTAATAAGAATTTAAACAAAAACCGAATCCTATATTTCCAAATCGGATTGAGTATCGTTTTAGTCTTATTACTCATTTCTGTAGAATGGAAATCTTATACCAAACCGATAAAGGATGAAAAAGTAAAAACTGAAGTCATGTTTTTTGAAGAAATGCCTGTGGTTAAGTTACCCAAAAAGGAACTTGAACCGGTATCTCAGACAAAACAAAGAAAGCCAATATATCAATTTAAACAAGTTGATGACAACACAGAGACCCCAGACAAACCTTTATTTGAAGAGCCAAAAACGGATTTTGACCCGGATACAGTTTTAAAAGAATTAGATACTATCATAAACGAAGACCCCAAAGAACTTCCATTTGATATTGTCCAGGACGTACCCATATTTCCCGGTTGCGAAAAATACAAAGACAACGACAACAGAAAAGCCTGTATGAGTCGAAAGTTATTTAAATTTATAGGCAAACATTTTGATACTCAACTCGCATCAGAATTAGGCTTGGAAGGGCAACACAAAATATTTACTCAGTTTAAGGTTTCACGTACAGGTGAAGTTATTTTTATGGGCGCTCGAACATCACACCCCAAACTTAAAGCTGAGGCGCAACGGGTAATAGAAAAACTTCCTAAAATGATTCCCGGTAAGCAACGCTTACAACCCGTCGATGTGATTTTTGGCTTGCCGATTAATTTTAAGATTAATGATTAAACAATTCATATTTAACATTGGTTTGTAACTTGAGTTGCATTGTCTCTTTACTACATCTATTAACTTTGTAAAAAAAAGCTTATGGATGTAGAAATTCTCTCCCGTATCCAGTTTGCTTTCACAGTTGCTTTTCATTACATCTATCCACCATTAAGCATAGGTATTGGATTGATTATGGTAGTTTTTGAAAGTATGTATCTGCGCTCAAAAAAGAAAAAATATGAAGTTTTAGCAAAATTCTGGACTAAAATTTTTGCAATTACTTTCGGGGTTGGTGTGGTCACTGGAATCGTCATGGAATTTGAATTCGGCACCAATTGGGCGACGTATTCCAGGTATGTCGGTGATATTTTTGGTAGCGCCTTAGCCGCTGAAGGTATTTTTGCATTTGCTTTAGAGAGCAGTGCCTTGGGGGTTTTGTTGTTTGGATGGAACCGTGTCAAACCTTGGGTGCATTTAGTTGCTACATGGGCGGTTTTTTTAGGATCGATGTTTTCTGTGGTTTGGATTGTCGTGGCCAATTCCTGGCAACAAACGCCCGCTGGTTATCATATTGTTGGCGAAGGTATGCAAGCCAGAGCTGAGATTGTTGATTTTTGGGCAATGGTATTTAATCCTTCTTCTGTTGACCGGTTAACACATGTTTGGCTCGGTGCTTTTCTGGCCGGAACCTTTTTAATTTTAAGTGTTCACGCCTATTATATTTTAAAAGGTCGCTATGTGGTCTTGTCTAAAAAAGCCTTTAAAATTACATTAGTTGTTGCGGCTATTTGTTCTCTAGCTCAATTATTTACTGGTCATCAATCTGCTGAAGGCGTTTCAGAAAATCAACCAGCGAAGCTAGCTGCTATGGAAGGACATTTTGAAGCATCAGCACCAGCTGATCTTTATCTGTTTGGTTGGGTTGACAAGGAAAATCAAAAAGTAACTGGTTTAAAATTAACTGGTGGATTGTCTTTTATGTTGTATCAGGATTTAGATGAAGAAGTTACGGGTTTAAATACCTTTCCAGAAGAAGACCGGCCATCTCAAATCAATGCTATTTTTCAGTTTTACCACATCATGGTCGCTATCGGTATGTTTTTAATCGCTCTGAGTTTATTTGCCTTATGGCAATGGAAGCGTGGCAAATTATTTGAGAAAAAATGGTTGTTGTGGACTTTTGTATTCACAGCCTTACTTCCACAAATAGCAAATCAATTTGGATGGTTTACCGCAGAAATGGGACGCCAACCTTGGGTAGTATATGGATTGCTTAGGACTTCAGATGCCCTATCAAAAAGCGTTCAAGCCAATCAAGTCTTGTTTTCTTTGATTTTGTTTTTTATCGTTTACTTAGTGCTATTTCTTCTTTTTGTGTATTTGATGAATAAAAAGATACAAAATGGTCCAAATTCAGACATAGATTTCGATGATGGAAGTTTAAATAAGCAAATAGCTAAAGTTGTTTCAAAATAAAAATATTTATGGATACATTATTAGGTATAGATTATCCAACTTGGTGGTTTTTAATAGTTGGTGGTCTTTTTTCAGGTTACGCAATTTTAGATGGTTTTGATTTTGGCGCTGGTGCCTGGCACATGTTTTTTAGGAAAAATACCAGTCGAGAGACCGCTTTAAAAGCCATAGACCCAACATGGCATTGTAACGAAGTGTGGTTAGTCATTGGTGGAGGCACTTTGTTTGCTGGTTTCCCCGTGTTTTATGGTACACTATTTTCTGCCATGTACACACCGTTCATTTTATTTTTACTATTCATCATCTTCAGAGGAATTTCCATCAAATTCAGAAATATGGAAGACATGCTGTGGTGGAGAAGAATGTGGGACTGGAGTTATTCTATTTCAAGTATTATGCTTGCCTTTTTATTGGGAGTGGTTTTGGGCAACATTTTAAATGGCATGCCTTTGGACAACAATTACGAATATGTGGGGCGTGGTTTTTTTGATTTTTTAAACCCCTTTTCAATATTAGTTGGAGTGACTAGTCTCGCATTATTTATGATGCATGGTGCCATTTACTTACTTTTAAAGACTGAAGGAAAACTCTACGATAGAATTCAAGGATTTTTAAGAAAAGGAATGGCCTTTTTTATTATTTCTTATATCGTCACAACGGCTTACGGTTTGATTTACCTAGATCATTTACTGGTAGTTTTTGAAGAGAATAAAGTTTTATTTATCGTGGCACTATTAGTTTTTCTCAGTATTGCCAATGTCCCAAGATTAGCCAGCAAAAAGCAGTATGGATGGGCTTTTATTTTTACGAGTATTACAATTGCGCTTTTACTTGTAGTTGTAGCTTTTGAATTATATCCACGTTTACTCTTATCCAATCCAGAAATACAAAATAGCATAACCATTTACAATGCAGCCGCGTCCATTAAGACCTTGAAAATCATGATGGGTTTTGTCGCTGTTGGTGGCCCATTAGTTCTGCTTTACAGCTATTTTGTCTACAGGACATTTTGGGGTAAAGTCAAATTAGATCAACAAGGTTATTAATTTATGAGGCTTCCACTGACAACGCTGTGCGTTTGTCAGTGTCGGGCTATCCACTATACATTTTGGTGCTGTAGCAAGTCTCAGTAAGTCATACCGGTGTGCCTAATAGGCGGCACACCAGTATGACAACTTCGCTAAGCTACATCACCAAAAGGGTGCCGCTCCTATCCCTAAGCCGGGATTAATTTGAAATCTAATTCCAAAGCTATGTAACTTGAGTTACTTATAATTTTTATGTGAAGTTCTACATTTGGTAAAATTATGTTATCATGTCAAAGATTGTAGTTCTCGGTGCTGGCATTTCTGGCCATGTTGCTGCTTCACATTTAAGAAGAAAATTAGGTAAACCGCATCAGGTTGTCGTTGTTTCTCCCAATTCAATTTATCAATGGATTCCTTCAAATATATGGGTTGGTATAGGAAGAATGCCTTCTAAAAAAATCCTATTTCCTTTAAAACCACTTTACAAAAAGAAAAAAATTGATTTCATTCAAGCTAAAGCGAAAAGTTTTTTCCCGAAGGTGATGCAGAAGTAGACCAGTCTTTTGTTGAAGTGGAATATGTGAGTAATGATGATAAAAATAAAACTTCAAAAATCACTTATGATTATTTGATCAATGCCACAGGACCAAAACTCAATTTTGAAGCTACACCAGGCTTAATTCCAGGTCAAAATAAATGTAATTCTGTTTGCACTTATACCCATGCAGAACACGCTTGGCAAAATTTAGAAAAGCTCATTCAAAAAATGAAAAAGGGCTTCAAGACCAAAATTTTGATTGGCACAGGTCATGCTAAATCTACTTGTCAAGGCGCAGCATTTGAATATATACTCAATGTAGAAAAGGAATTAAGGCGGCATAAAGTGAGAGATATGGCTGAAATCAAATGGATTTCTAATGAAAATGAACTCGGAGATTTTGGTATGGATGGGATGTTGTTGAGCTATGGAAGTCACATCATGAAATCAAAAGACATGATAGAAATGGTGTTTGAAGATCGCGGTATAGAATGGATATTAAAAGCCGGTGTCAATAAAATTGAAGACGGTGTTGCTCACTACGAAACCCTTGATGGTGAATATCACAAAGAAGAATTTGATTTTTCAATGTTAATTCCGTCTTTCTCAGGTCACGGATTCAAAGCTTATGACAAAAACAATAAAGATATCACAGACAAGCTTTTTAGAGGCTTTATGCTTGTAGATGCAGATTACACCTCAAAACCCTATGAAGAATGGACAGTTCAGGACTGGCCAGAAACCTATCAAAACCCGAGCTATTCCAATATTTTTGCTCCAGGTATCGCTTTTGCACCTCCGCATTCAATATCCAGACCTAGAAATAGTAAAAACGGCAACCCTATATTTCCTTCGCCACCTAGAATAGGAATGCCATCAGGAATTACTGCAAAATTGGTCGCCGATAATATAATTGATCAAATCAAAACCAAATCTAAAACCTTACATCATAAAGGATCACTGTGCAACATGGGTGCGGCTTGTATTACTTCTGCAGGATATGGTTTGACGTCGGGAAGTGGAATTTCAATTACTACATTTCCAATTGTGCCTGACAATAAAAAATATGCGAAAACTCAAGGTAGAAAACTAGGAAAGACTTTTGGGACCATTGGTTTAGCGGGGCATTGGTTGAAGTTGTTGCTGCATCACGCCTTTATTTATAAAGCAAAAATGAAACCCTTTTTGTGGCTTATACCAGAATAAAATTCTTAATCATGAAAACAACACGAATATCAAATTGGCAGAAATTTGTCATGCGTAATCCAATTATTCAGTTTGTAAAATTTGTCTATATCAGCTTGAAAGTTATGATTATTGTCGCTGGTGGTCATGATGGCACGAGAACATCTTAAAGACTTTATTCTATATATTAGGCCAATTTGTTAAAGATGTTTATTAAATTGCATAATCTTTTTAACACAAAAATTATGGCTGTAAAAATTACTGGAGTAGGTTGCTATATTCCCGAAATAGTAAGGAAAAATGAAGATTTTTTAAATCACAAATTTTATACAGAAACAGGCGAAGGTTACGATGACCACCCCGAGGTGATCATCAAAAAATTTCAACATATCACAGGTATTAAAGAAAGAAGATATGTGAGCGAAGAACTCAATGTATCAGACATTGCCACCATCGCCGCTCAAAGTGCTATTAAAGACGCTGAAATTGATCCGGAAACACTCGATTATATCATCGTTGCGCATAATTTCGGTGACGTCAAACACGGCACAACGCAAACTGATATTTTGCCAAGTATAGGTTCTCGTGTAAAGCATTTTTTGAAAATTAAAAATCCTAAAACAGTAGCTTACGACATCATATTTGGTTGTCCAGGGTGGTTAGAAGGCAGTATTCAAGCTAAAGCTTTTATAGAAAGTGGTATAGCTAAAAGATGTCTCGTTATTGGTGCAGAAACTCTATCTAGAGTAGTTGATGCTCACGACAGAGACAGCATGATATATTCCGATGGGGCAGGAGCAACCATTTTTGAAAAATCTGATGACGAAAACACAGGAGTGCTTTCACACGAGTCAGCAACATTCACAGAAAACGAGTCTCACTTTATTTTCTTTGGGGAAACGAATAAAGCCAATGTCAGCGACACAACCGGTTACATTAAGATGTACGGGCGTAAGATTTACAACTTTGCGTTATCCAACGTGCCAAAGGCGATGAAATCTTGTTTTGACCAGTCAGGAAAAGATATTAGACAATTGAAAAAAATATTCATTCATCAAGCCAATGAAAAAATGGACGAAGCCATTGTTCAACGGTTTTATAAACTTTATGAGATGGAAATGCCCGAGCAGGTTATGCCAATGAGTATCGATAAACTTGGTAACAGTAGTGTGGCTACCATTCCGACTTTATATGATTTATTCCTCAAAGGACATTTTGAAGACCAAACCCTTGATAAAGGTGATGTCATTATGTTTGCCAGCGTTGGTGCCGGTATGAATATTAATGCCATGACTTACCAAATCTAAACTATATTTTAAAATTCAACATTTTATGTACACTATTTATATTTAGTGTTTAGTTTTAAAACTATTTGATTTTTAATTATATACGGATAAATCAAGTCTTATTATGCCTGATTTTTTGAATCAATTGAAATTCGGCATCATTATACCTGCTTATAATGAAGAAAAGAATATTTCCCAATGCTTAGATTCACTAGTTAAACAAAATTTGAAACCCCAAAAAATCATCGTTGTTGACGACTCTTCTATTGATGATACAGCAAAGTTGATAAAAGGGTTTGAACGTAAACATCCGTCTATAACTTATGTCCGGAACTTTTCAGATCAAAAACATTTACCCGGTCAAAAAGTGATTAGTGCCTTTAATAAAGGATTACAGAGTATCGATCTCCATTATTTTGACATCATTTGTAAATTTGACGCTGATCTAATCTTTCCTCCAAATTATTTAAGTGGCATTAATCAGGCTTTTTTAAAAGATGCAACGCTTGGACTCTGTGGAGGTGTTTGTACTATTAATAAACATGGCAATTGGATTGAAGAGAAACTCACAAACGCCGATCATGTTCGAGGGGCATTAAAAGCCTATCGGGTAAGAGCTTTTAGGGATATCGATAGTCTACAATCTCAGATGGGTTGGGATACAGCTGACGAGTTTAAATTAAGGTTTAAAAATTGGAAGGTAAAAGTGATTACAAAATTAAATGTTAAACATTTAAAGCCCACAGCTGAAGCCTATCAAGATGCCTATTTTGAAAAACAAGGTCACGTATTTTATGCCTTGCGTTATGATTATTTACTCACCGCCATAGCTGCTTTAAAAATTTCAAAACAAAGAAATCAGTTATTAAAATTTAAGATTGTTTTAAAATCATATCGACAATCTAAAAAACAACAGATCAATTATTTATTAACTGAAGAAGAAGGACAATTTTTAAGACGATACCGCTGGAGACAAATTTGGCGTAAAGTATTGCTTTAATTAAAAAGCTACATTTTCTAATAATGTCTTTCTTTTGACTTAAAAAAATCATCTAGGACTATACGAGACGTTGAAACGATTTCAACGTAACATTTATAATAATCCTAGATGATTTAATTCTATTTTGTAAAAGCTTAGATTAAAGTCAATTAACCTAAAGCCACACGCTTAAAGCCAACAACTTCAACGTCACCAAAAGACTTAGCATATTGAGCAACAGAAGTTTTATTGTCTTTAATAAACATTTGGTTTACTAAAGTGTTGTCTTTAAAGAAACGTTTTAATTTACCTTGAGCAATTTTGTCAAGCATCTCTTCAGGCTTACCTTCTTGTCTTAGGTTATCTTTAGCTATTTCAATTTCTTTGTCTATTGTAGCTTGATCGACGCCATCTTCATTTAAAGCTACGGGATTCATAGCAGCAGCTTGCATAGCAACATCCTTAGCTAACTCATCAGCTTTATCAACAGCATTTGACAAACCACTTAAGACAGCAATTTTGTTACCTGCGTGAATGTAAGAGCCTACAAACGGTGCTTCTAAAGTTTCAAACGCACCGAGTTCGATCTTTTCACCAATAACGCCGGTTTGCTCTATCAACTTTTCCTCAACTGTTATGTTTTCAAAATCTTGTTTTAAAAGTTCATCTTTTGAGGAAACATGAAGCGCTTTTTGAGCAAAACTCTGTGCTAATTTGATAAAATCTTCATTTTTAGCCACAAAATCAGTTTCACAGTTGAGTGAAATGATAACACCTTTTGAACTGTCATCATTAACAAGAGCTATGGCAACACCTTCAGAGGATTCGCGATCAGCTCTCTTGGCAGCAACTTTTTGACCTTTTTTTCTCAGTGCTTCAATGGCTTTGTCAAAATCGCCATCGGTTTCAACCAAGGCTTTTTTACAATCCATCATACCAGCACCAGTTTGCTCTCTAAGTTTTTTAACGTCTGCAGCAGTTATTTTTGTCATGATTATTTAAAAATTGATCGTTGGGTAAAATTATGATTTAGATTCTTTCGTAGTTGATTTCTTTTTAGCTTTAGCAGAGGTGTCTTTTTTAACCTCATCTTTATCTTTTGTATCTGTAGATTTTTTTTCAGCTGTTTTTTTTGGTTCCGATTTTGTTTCTTTTTTCTTGTCCTCAGCTGCTTTTTTGTCCTCTGAATCTTTTTTGTCTTCAGCTTTTTTCTCTTCTGAAGCTTTTTTGTCTTTTTTTGCTGCAGAAGCTTTTTTGTCTTTTTTTGCTGCAGAAGCTTTTTTGTCTTTTTTTGCTGCAGAAGCTTTCTTTTCTTCAGCCTTTTTAGATTCTTCAGCCTTATTCTCTTCTTCAGCTTTTTTAGCTTTTTCTAATTTGGCTTCTTCTTTAGCTTTCTTCTCAGCTTCTTTTTTAGCAGCGTCTTCTTTTTTCTGAGTTTCTCTTTTCTCAAGTCCTCCAACAATACTGTCGGCTACGTGGCTAACGACTTTGTTAATTGACTTAGACGCATCGTCGTTTGCTGGAATGACATAATCGACTTCACGAGGATCAGAATTTGTGTCAACCATGGCAAAAACTGGAATATTAAGTTTTTGAGCTTCTTTTACTGCGATGTTCTCTTTGATGATATCCACCACAAACAATGCTCCCGGAAGTCTGGTCATATCAGAAATCGAGCCTAAGTTTTTTTCAAGCTTTGCACGCATACGGTTGATTTGCAATTTTTCTTTTTTAGAAAGGGTATCAAAACTACCGTCTTTTTTCATGCGATCTACAGCAGCCATCTTTTTGACCGATTTTCTGATGGTCACAAAATTTGTGAGCATCCCACCAGGCCAGCGTTCTGTAATGTATGGCTGTTGAGCTTTAGTGGCTTGTTCAGCGACAATTTCTTTAGCTTGTTTTTTGGTCGCAACAAATAAGATTTTTCTTCCACTTGCAGCAATTTTGGTCAAAGCTTGTGTGGCTTCATCTAATTTTGCTGCGGTTTTGTAAAGGTTGATGATGTGAATGCCATTACGCTCCATATAAATGTAGGGCGCCATGTTGGGATTCCATCGTCTGGTGAGGTGACCAAAATGTACACCTGCGTCAAGTAATTCTTTAACTTTTGTTTGTTTTGCCATTTTTTTAGTAGTTTACGTTCTGTTGGTATAGCAACAATCAAGTGGTTTTTAAGCCTTGGTTGTTTAGATGCTAAACTAATTCACGCGGTTAAGCGCTTAACAACAAAAATGTGATTGATATAAAATTTGATTAACGTTTTGAGAATTGGAATTTCTTTCTCGCTTTTTTCTGTCCGAATTTCTTACGCTCAACCATTCTTGGGTCTCTTGTAAGCAATCCTTCTGGTTTTAGCGTAGTACGGTGTTCTGCATCAACTTCGCAAAGCGCTCTTGCGATAGCCATTCGGATGGCTTCTGCTTGACCAGTGATGCCTCCACCTAAAACATTGACCTTGAGGTCATATTGTTTTTCAGTTTCGGTGAGTTCAAAAGCTTGATTGATTTTGTATAATAGAGGTCCAGTGGTAAAGTATTCATTTACTTTTTTTCCATTAACCATAACATCACCTTTACCTTTTGACATGTAAATACGGGCAACTGATGTTTTTCTACGACCTATTTTATGAATTGTGTCCATGGATTACAATAATTCGTTTAAGTTAATTTTTTTGGGTTTTTGAGCTTCTAGGTTGTGTTCTTCACCTGTAAATACACGTAAGTTTGTAAATAAATCAGCGCCTAGTTTATTTTTTGGCAACATACCTTTAATTGCTTTTTCGATTAAGCGTTCAGGATGTTTTTCAAAAATTTGAGTAGCCGTTTTAGTGCGTTGACCACCAGGATAACCAGTGTGACTGATGTAGACTTTATCGTCCCATTTTTTACCTTTCAATTCAATTTTATCGGCATTAATGATTGCGACATTGTCACCACAGTCAACGTGAGGTGTATAATTAGGTTTATTTTTACCTCTTAAAATTTTGGCAACTGCAGATGATAATCTTCCTAAGGTTTGACCTTCGGCATCGACTAAAACCCACTGTTTATCAACAGTTTGTGTATTTGCCGAAACGGTTTTGTAACTCAATGTATCCACTTCAATGTATTTAAAATTAAAACTAGTTCTTTTAAAATGGGTGCAAATTTACAATTATAAATTTATATTTCAAGTTTTTAGGTTAAAATATTTTGCAAATCTAATAATTTCTATCACGCTAGATTCATCGTCACATTAGCTTTAAGTAATATGCATTAACTTTTGATCTGAATAAGGCTTTAAGATGAATCCTTTTCGTGTGATCTTAAAGAATGATACGATTAAATTTCGACTAGATATTATTCAAATGACTTATTTGAACAATGAATTGAGTATAGTCTCTTAACGTAAAGTCGGTTTTATTTTTGAATGGCTAATACAGAAACTTATCAAAATTATATTTACTTTTATAAAAACTTTATTTATGAAAATTCACATTATCAACGGGCCTAACCTAAATTTGCTCGGCAAACGTGAGCCGGAAATTTATGGGAAAACCAGTTTTCAGGATTATTTTTCAGAA
This sequence comes from Mesohalobacter halotolerans, assembly GCF_006120725.1. Lineage (GTDB taxonomy): Bacteria > Bacteroidota > Bacteroidia > Flavobacteriales > Flavobacteriaceae > Psychroflexus > Psychroflexus halotolerans. Next base: position 294,985 of record NZ_SWMU01000003.1, on the reverse strand, counting down.
ATGCAAATGCAATTTAAAAGTGTTGAACTTTCCTATTTTCACTCAAATATTGAAGGAGAAATTATATCAGAACTCCACGAGGCTGATGATAATGTTGATGGCATCCTGCTCAACGCTGCTGCTTATACGCATACGTCAATTGCTATTGCCGATGCGATTAAAGCTTTAGAAACGCCAGTTGTAGAAGTGCATATCTCCAATGTTTTTGCTCGTGAAGATTTTAGGAAACATTCTTACATCAGCCCTGTAGTTTTTGGAAGCATTAGTGGTTTTGGGTTGAGAAGTTACAACTTAGCTATCCAGAGTTTTTTAGACTGATTGGTTTAGAATGCGTTTGCCTAGGTGACATTTTAAGCAGTAATTTTTATCGCAATATTCAGTTTTAAGTTGGAGCAAAGCTTGTGAATACATGGCATTTTGATTGGTATTTGGACGTAAGTTTTCAAATACCTCAACTTTGCTGTTGTGTTCGGATTTTAAATCACTAATCAAATTAAAGAGATTATCATAATTCAATTGATTTTTAGTTTGTTTTTGATAACAAAACTTTAATGGAACTATTGTATTGATTATTAATAGATTGATGAAGTTTTGGCTCAATCGTTTCGGCTTAGGTTTACTTTTTTTGGTAAGGCTATAATGTGTTTTCCAAAACTCTGGTAATTCTATATCAAATAATTTATAAATTTCATTTTTATCTTGTGTGGCTATCAGGTTTTGAAATAATTGTGGCTGTCGATGATATACAGCTGCCAATTCTGCTAATCTTAAACTCGGGAAATTGTCCGGTCTCAACCTAAAAAACTGTGGCTTTTCTTTTGCAGGCCGGAGTTGATATTTGTGTTTTAAATATTGATACCGCTGCTGCAAAGTTTTTATATATTGGGTTTCAGTTTCTATGGATAACAGCGAACTTTGCCCTAAAAGTAAAGCTTCTAAATCTTCAATTTTTTGATAGTGTTTAGCAATAACAATATAAGGTATAGTTTTAGATAGTTCTAAAAATGCTGAGCCATTGACATTTAACCCAAAATTCTTGCATAAGAGTTGAAACAAAACAGCTTCCCAATTATTTTGATTTTGATGGAGTAGCTTTAAAATTAATTCTGATTTTCGTTCTAATCGTTCAACATAAACCCTTTCAAGCCAGTTTTGTAAAATAAAATCATCAAAATTGGCGAAATTTTTTTCACAATTTATTTGCTGTGGTTTGATTTTCAAAAGCTGTTCGTAGCGGTCAAAAACATCAGAATTGACAATATCTTTTAAAGACAAACTTGGAATTATTGAATTATCCTTACGGTATATTTCGATGTCGTCATCCCAAATCACATGCAAAATGACATTGTCGTAAGCGGGATCATTCTCATGTTGATGGGCATACCAATCTGAGGATTTAAGATGAATTTCTACATTACCTGCCCAAGTTTGCGTGCCAATTTTAATTTTAGCATTAAAAAAATCAGGTCCGGATTGGTTTTGGTTATGTTGACCAACAGAAAGGATTTGAAGATTTTCACCTTGATTGGTTTTGAGTTCATGAGAAGACTTGAACTTTTGATATTGCCATACATGATGTAAAAAATCTTCTTGCATGATCCTACTTATCCTTTTTATTACTTAAGTTTTTAGTTTTTAAAAAATTTAATGGGGTCATAACAGCAATAGATGAATTTCTATAATCGTTTATGTTTCTTGTAATTATAGCATCTAAATCTCTGATATTTAGTGCTGTAGAATATTGAATAGAGTCTTCAAAATCAGAGAAGTTGTTTTTTAATGCTTGTAATATTTCTTTTTTGGTTGTTCCGACAATTTCTGTCATTTCTGTCAATAACTCAACAACTTCAATAGTCTTTTTATGTCCCAAAAATCGTTTTACGATGTAATAAATATTATTAATGCTGACTGCTGAAATATATAGCTTAATATGTCCTTGTTCATTAAGTTCAAAAAGTTCACTAGCTGGATTAGCATGGGGCGCCCTGTCTGTAAAATAGTCAATCACAACATCTGAATCAACAAACAATTTATAATCCATATTTCTTTGAAAGTTCTTCGGTTAAAATTTCCTTATAATCTAAATTTTGATTAGTTTTTATAATTCCTCTTAGCTTCTTAACTTTTGGTGAAAGTTGTTTTTCACTTTTTGCTACTTTATCTTCAACAATAAACTTAAAATAATTTTCGACTATTTCAGATAAGCTTTGGCCTTTTTCTTTGGCATAAGCCTTGGCGATTTTAATAACTTTTTTTTCTAGAGTTAAAGTTAATTTAGTATTCATTTATGTATCTTTTTACAACAAATATACGTGTTAAAAATCTAATATAAAATACGTATTGCATCAAATGTAAAAGAAAAATTATCTTACTCATTATTCATTTGCTCTAAAACATTACCCAAAAAAGAATCCACCCAAGCGCCGTATTGCTTAGCATTGGGATGTAAGCGGTCTTCGATAAGCATATCATCATTTTGACTCAATTCAGCTGACAACTCCGTGATATCATAAAAAGCCACACCATATTTTTGACATTGTTTTTGAGCAAATTTGTTATAGCGTTTTAAATCTTCAATGGCATTGGTTTTTTCTTTTTCTTTGGCAAACGGCGTAACTCCATAATCGGGAATACTGACGACGAAAACGCCTTTTTTTTTATGCTTAGATTTTAAAATTGCGGTTTCTAAAAGCTCTTTAAATTCTCTTTTATATTGACCCAATGATTTTTCTTGGTATTGATTATTGACTCCTATCAATAAAGACACCAAGTCAAATTGTTTTTCATCATCAAGTTTTTCATCAATAGCCTGAATAAGTTCGTCGGTGCGCCAACCGGTTTTGGCTATAATGTTTGGAGAGTCAAAATTAAATCCTTTTGAGTTTAGACTCTTAACCAATTGAAAAGGCCAAGATTTTTCAATTTTAAGACCTTCACCAATAGAGTAAGAGTCACCAAGAGCGAGGTAGGTTTGTTGTGCCATAAGTTGTAAGTTCAAATTGAGTAAAATAAATAAAGTTTTATATTTCAGCATATTAGGCTAAGTTTTACCTATTATTAAATTAAATTGATAAACAAAATCTGTCAATTCAAGTGATTTTTTGATGCTAAAGCGAAAAAAATTGCATTGCACTGAGAATAACCAAAGTGAATCGAGAATAAGATTTCGTTTAACAAAAATAATGCTCTCAATATAAATTTCTTATAGAAATTCACTCGATGGGACCTATGTTTTTTGATATTACACTATGGTTTAAGTTTTTTTAAAAACGCAATACTTTCTTCAACTGCTGCTTTTAATTCTTTAGAAAGCTCAGCCTTATCCCAAGGCTGCTTGGTGTTATAAGTATGCGTGGCATTGGAAATAATTTTTAATTCGGCGTGTTCACACCAATTCTTAAGTTTTTTAGCTTCTTCAAGTTTTACCGTTTCATCATCTTCACCATGAATGATCAAAAAAGGTTGTTTCAGATGTTCTGCAGCATATTGAATATCAAATCGGTCTTGGTTTTTTAAGAAATCTTCGTAAAACTGGTAATAATGTGGCATATCTTGTTTTGTGCGTCCATTTTTGACATAATAAACGCCTTTGTTTTGCCATGCTTCTAAATCTTTACCTTTTGGAAATCGGTTTTTATAATTTGAAACAGACGACCATGTCACGAGTTTATCAATATCTTGATTCTCATAAGTCATCAAACAGGCTATACCGCCACCACGACTGTGTCCGAGTACGGAGATTTTAGAGATGTTGACTTGAGGTAAAGGGGCTTTTTGGCTTTTTACAAAGTTGATGACCTGCTTCAAATCCTGCATCTGTTTGCTGAAATTATCTTGCCCAAAAGCATCTAAATCGGGAAAATCAATAGGATTTTCAAATGTGCCACCGTTATGAGAAAAGTTGAATTTGAGAAAAATGAATCCCGATTCTGCAAAAGCTTTAGCCACTAAATGCCAGGCTCCCCAGTCTTTATAACCTTTATAGCCATGGCAGAATATTATAAGAGGTTGTGCATAATCGGTTTCTTTGTAGGTAAGATCACCAATAATGGCTTTTTTGTGATTATAGCCTAAAATGAAATTATCGGTCTGGATAATGTGTTGTTCCATAAAATTACGTAATGCGATTGTTTGAAATCAATATTACAGAGATCAATCTTATTCAAATATAAAAGTATAACATTTTAGGCGATTTCAAAACTACAAGAGATTTTCAGATTTGATTTGTTTGAAATCACTTTGATACAGTGTCATTGAATTCATTAATTACCAAACTCAGGCAACACTATAAAAACCTCATTGAGTTGAATTTTTAAGTTATTAAATTCAAAAGGATATTCTTCAGCCATTTTTTTAATATCTCGAAGCTTGGGTCGTTGCTTTTCGCTTAAAAGCATGAGGTGTTTAGCTTTAGTATTCAATACATTTACTCGTGATATTACAGGAAAAGTATCAACAGCTTTTGGGATAGTTTCTTGTAAAGAATCTACAACACTATGAAGTGTAGATATATTAGATAAGACATCTTGAAGAGTGTAATTTTCCAATCGATTAACTTCAATTTCTAATTCTTCATATATCGGCCAAGATTTGACTACAGAATCTGCTCGCGGAATGAGTTTTGTAGCTTGGTAAGGTTTGAGGTTTAAGGCTATCTTTAAGCTGTCTTCTCGTGCTTTTTCTGCTTGACTAAGTGTTTTACGGTCTGTTTGATTATGGCAAGCCAATACGCAACAGCTAAAAAATAAGACAAAAAATAGTTTTAAAATTGTGTTCATCAGCAAGTTAAAAAATATAATAATAAAATATTGACAAAAAACAGCCAAAATTTATTTACATAGTTATAAATATTTTACTTTTAAGGTCGATAATTGTCAAATATGTAATTTTAAATTTTTACCATCAATATGAGTCCAAAGATATTAATTATTGGAGCTTGCGGACAAATCGGAAGCGAATTAACATTAAAATTAAGAGAAAAATATGGTCGCTCACAAGTCATCGCGAGTGATATAAGAGAAGGCGAAGGTGAATTAATGTCTTCCGGGCCGTTTGAAATTTTAGACGCTACAAATTCTTCAGAGCTTGAAGATGTGATTTTACATTACGATATCAACCAAGTTTATCTCATGGCGGCTATGTTAAGTGCTACTGCAGAAAAATTTCCCATGAAAGGCTGGCAAATCAATATGGATACTTTATTTAATGTTTTAAATTTAGCTAAAGACCAAAAAATCCAAAAAATATTTTGGCCATCAAGTATAGCAGTTTTTGGCTTATCTACACCAAAGCATCAAACACCGCAACAAACCATTATGGAACCCACTACGGTTTATGGTATCAGTAAACAAACTGGTGAACGTTGGTGCGCCTATTATCATAATCGATACGGCGTCGATGTAAGAAGTTTGCGTTATCCAGGACTTATAAGTCATAAAACGCAGCCCGGTGGTGGCACTACAGATTACGCCATTGAAATTTTTAGAGATGCTCTCAAACACAAAAAATACACCTGTTTTTTAAAAGCTGATACAGCATTACCTATGATGTATATGGACGATGCTATTGAGGCCACTATACAGATTATGTCAGCACCCGAGAAAAACATCAAGTTAAGGTCATCCTACAACCTTTCGGCTTTAAGTGTAACTCCAAAAAAAATTGCAGAATTGATTAAGGCTTATATTCCGGAATTTGAGATCAAATATCAACCAGACTTTAGGCAATCCATTGCAGAGTCCTGGCCAACGAGTATTGATGATTCTTCATCCAGAAAGGATTGGGGTTGGCAACACCAATACAATTTGGAACAAATTGCTGAAGAGATGATAGAAGGCCTGAAACCTAAAGTGAGTATTAAGTTTGACGGATAATGAAATTTTAGATAATATTGGATTTACTTTTTTGCTTTCATTATCTTTACCCGAAGTTAATGTTTGTATATGAATGAAAATTTAGACCCAACAGGAGATTCTTTTTCATCGGAAGAAAAAGATATTGAACGCGCATTAAGACCGCTGAGTTTTGATGATTTTGCTGGTCAAGACAAAATTTTAGAAAATCTTGATGTTTTTGTTAAGGCAGCAAATCAACGTGGCGAAGCCTTAGACCACACCTTGTTACACGGACCACCAGGGTTGGGTAAAACAACTTTAGCGCATATATTATCCAATGAGCTAAACTCAAACATCAAAGTCACTTCAGGGCCAGTCATTGATAAACCCGGTGATTTAGCAGGTTTATTAACCAATCTAGAACCTAGAGATGTGTTGTTTATCGATGAAATTCACCGGTTGAGTTCTGTGATTGAAGAGTATTTATACTCTGCAATGGAAGACTACAAGATTGATATCATGATTGAAAGTGGTCCCAACGCGCGAAGTGTTCAAATCGAACTTAATCCTTTTACCTTAATTGGTGCGACAACACGTTCTGGACTATTGACTTCGCCAATGCGTGCTAGATTTGGAATTTCAAATAGATTAGAATATTATTCAACTGAATTATTATCAGACATCATTCAACGCAGTGCTGCTATTCTCAATGTGCCAATTTCGCTCGAAGCAGCTATAGAAATTGCCGGTAGGAGCAGAGGGACACCAAGAATAGCCAATGCCTTATTGAGACGAATTAGAGACTTTGCACAAATTAAAGGCTCCGGTAAAATTGATATTGAGATTGTCAAATACGGTTTAAAAGCTCTAAATGTCGATGCTTACGGTTTAGATGACATGGACAATAAAATTTTAACGACCATTATTGATAAATTTAAAGGTGGTCCAGTTGGTCTGTCTACACTCGCAACAGCAGTTTCAGAAAATGCTGAAACTATAGAAGAAGTTTACGAACCATTTTTGATTCAAAAAGGATTTATTCATCGTACACCTCGCGGAAGACAGGTGACAGAATTAGCATTTTCACATTTGGGAAAAATGCCTTCTAAGGGCAATTCCTTATTTTAATTATTGATTTATAATGAAAGCACTTTTACAAGACGCTTATGGATTTATTTTTGAAGACGAATTGATAGATGAAATCCATAAGGTTGGTATTTACAAACAATTTAAACAAAACGATACTATTATAGAAATTGGCGATTACCTCAAATCTATGCCTTTGCTCATTTCTGGAGCTATAAAAGTATTGCGAGAAGATCAAGATGGTGACGAACTTTTACTCTATTTTTTGGAACGTGGCGATACCTGTGCCATGACTTTAACTTGTTGTATCGGCAATGCGCAAAGTGAAATTCGTGCCATAGCTGAAAGCGATACCGAATTATTGATGATTCCAGTCCAAAAAATGGAAGAATGGACCGCAAAATATACCTCTTGGCGACAGTTTGTATTTGAAAGCTATCAAAATCGATTGAGCGAAATGTTAGATACACTGGATACGATTGCCTTTTTAAAAATGGATGAACGGTTGATGAAATATTTAAGAGACAAGGCAAAAATAAACCAAAATGAAACCCTAAAAATTACCCATCAACAAATTGCTTATGAATTGCACACGTCTCGTGTTGTCATATCCAGGTTATTAAAAAAACTTGAAATAGACAATAAGATTAAGTTACATCGTAATTCTATAGAAGTCATTGACTTATGAGGCCTAAAACCAAAAAAGACCTCCTTTTTGTTGGACTGCAGTTTCTTTTGTTTTTTGCTTTTATAATTGATCTTAAATTTTATACGCTTCCGCCAGTATTACCAGATTTTGTTTTAGGTATTTGTTTAGCACTTGCAATTGTGATATTTGTCTTGAGTATTTTAGTACTAAACACAAATTTGTCTCCATTTCCCACTCCAAAAACCGATTCTAAATTGATAACCCATGGCATTTTTAAATACATTAGACATCCCATTTATACTTCTATAATGTTGGGATTATTATCCTGGAGCCTTTACAAAAACTCTATTTTTCAATTGTGTATTGCTTTGATTTTAGTTGTTTTATTTTATTTCAAATCAAAATATGAAGAAGCGCAGCTTCAACATAAATTTCCTAACTACAAACGCTATAAACAAAACACCGGGCGGTTTTTACCTAAACTATTTTGATACTATATCATGATTTTAAAATTTATCTCAACATTCTTTATCTGAAGATTTAAACCTTAAATCCTGCTTATTTCAAACAAATTGTTGATTTTTGCAGGTTGTTAATTAATTATTGAAAATGAAAAATAAAAAAGTAGATATAAATACTATTATAGGGTATGTATTGATAGTTGGCTTGCTCTTTTGGATGATTTATACGCAACAAGATAATCTCACTGAAGATACGCCTAAAGCAGAACCTAAGCAAACCGAAGAAGTTCAACCGCAGTCTCAAGACAAATCCAGTATAGCACAACCTTCTGAAAGTCAGGAGCAAAAAATACCTCAGATCGATTCAATAAAAAATAATCAACTTCAAAATTTAAAAGGCAGTTTTGATTATGCCAATATCAATGCCAATGATGAGATAACAACTATTGAAAATGAAGTTTTACAACTTAAAATTGCCAACAAAGGCGGTCAAGTTGTGGAGGCTAAAATGAAACAATTTGATACCTACAAAGGAGATCCCGTCTTTTTAGTCAAAGACAACAATACAAAATTCAATATCCAATTTCAAGACAAGTCTGGTCGTATTATAAATACAACAGATTACTATTTTACACCAGAATTGACCCAAACCGATAACGGTCAACGCTTATCAATGAAACTTAAAGTTTCAGAAGATCAATATCTTGAATATGTTTATCAGATGAATTCTAACGATTATATGTTGGATTTTGATATTTACTCACAGGGCTTAAAGGAAGTGGTTAACTCCCCTCAAGAACCTCAACTGAATTGGTTTTTAAAAGGATTTCGTCATGCTAAAAGTATTTCCTATGAAAATCGTTATACAGAGATTGTTTATCAATACGAAGGTGATAAAGACGACTATACTGGTCAGGGCGATGTGGCTGAAGAAGAAGATTCGGATGTAGATTGGATTGCTTATAAACAACACTTTTTCACCAGTATCTTGCTCAATGACCAGCCTTTTGAAAAAGCTAAAATGATATCAAAAAATTTAGTTCAAGACGAACAAGTAGATACGCTTTATACCAAATCTTTTGAATCTCAAATGCCTATCAAATTCAAAAATGGTGAAATTGCTGAGTCTATGAACTTTTACTACGGACCGGCAGATTATAAAGTTCTTAAACAATACGATAGAAATTTAAACGAAATTGTGCCTACAGGCTGGGGAATTTTTGGTTGGATAAACGAAAATATTTTTATTCCATTTTTTGGGATCCTAAGTGGATTTTTAGGGAATTATGGTTTAGCCATTATTTTGATGACCATCGTGGTGAGAATAGTGCTTTCGCCGATATTGTACAAGTCCTATCTCTCTCAGGCTAAAATGAAAGTCTTGCGACCTGAAATCAATGAGATTAATGAAAAGCATAAGGACAATGCCATGAAACGTCAACAAGAAACGATGGCACTTTACAGTAAAACCGGCGTGAGTCCGATGAGTGGGTGTTTGCCGGCTTTATTACAAATCCCAGTGTTTTATGCTTTGTTTCAATTTTTCCCAAGTGCTTTTGAATTAAGGCAAAAAAGTTTTCTTTGGGCAAAAGATTTATCTAGTTATGATACCATTTATGAATGGGATACATACATACCATTGATATCTTGGGTATATGGAAATCATATAAGTTTATTTCCAATTTTAGCCTCGATTGCGATTTTCTTTTATATGACGATGACTACAGGTCAAAACATGCAAACTTCTCAGCCCGGTATGCCCAACATGAAAGTGATCATGTACATTTCTCCGGTAGTTATGCTGGTTTTCTTTAATAATTATGCCAGTGGTCTTTCTTTATATTACTTCATCTCAAATCTAATTACCATCGGCATTATGCTGGTCATAAAAAATTACATTATTGACGATAAGAAAATTTTGGCCAAGATTGAAGCCAATAAAAAGAAGCCTAAGAAAAAAGGAAAATTTGCGAAGAAGATGCAGGAAATGATGAAGCAAGCTGAAGAACGCAAAAAGTTGAACAACAAATAAAATGCTTTCATGTTAAATCTGTATTCTGCTCAAATCGAGCACTTATCAATTCATCGCGTTGGCAACAAAAGCCGTAATGAAAACTATTTTTTGTCTAAAGATCCTTTTACAGTCGATGATGAATTAATGCCTCTATTAAAAGAATATTTTTTTAAACCTTTTAGAGATAAAGAAGAAAATTACTATCAATTTAAGCACGAAGCCGATTTAGAATTTCACGATTTATACCAAATGATTCGTAAGGGATTTAATAATCCTTTAGAACTTCACGACATTTCAAAACAGATCACCAAATATTTATTTGAACAATCTAAACATCAGCACATCAAGAGCGGAGAAGTTTACGTAACTTATCTTGAAAATGTGTTGGTTGATAACCAAAAAGTTGAAGCTATTGGGATTTTTAAAAGCGAATTAAAACACGATTTTTTGCAGTTTGATAAAAATCAAGACAACTTAAAACCTCGACTTGAGCAAGGCGTTCACCTTAATAAATTAGACAAAGGCGCATTGATTTTAAACGTAGAAAAAGAAACAGGCTATAAAGTATTATCGATAGATTCTAATAAATACGACACCAAATATTGGTTAGAAGAATTTCTTGGGATTGACTTTTTCGCTGACGAAAATTTCTATACCAAAAAGTATCTTAAGTTCTGTGAGAATTTTGCCAAAGATGTCGTAAGACCTGCAGAAGATAAGCAACAAGAAATGATGTTTATGAATAAAGCCGTCAACCATTTTGCGAGCAATGAAGATTTTGAAGAGTCTAAATTTCTCAACGAAGTTTTAGACAATCCACAATTACATCCGGAATTTAAAAACTACAAAACCGATAAAGCCCCAAAATATAATATTGAAGATTTATCTAATTTTCCTATTTCAAATACCGCGGTGACTTCAGCCCGTAAAAAGATGAAAAACGTTATCAATCTCGATACCAATGTGCAAATCAAAATGGATTTTGTCAATTCAGAAACGGCAGAAAAATACATTGAAAAAGGCTGGGATGAAGACCGTCAGATGTATTACTATTTAGTCTATTTTAACAAAGAAGAGCAATAATAAGACTTTTACTGTTTCTTTTTATTACATTTGAAATAAACCAACCTAAGATGAAAAGAATTTTCTTCATATGTATTCTTGTATGGAGTTTTTGTCAAAGCTATTCTCAAAATCAATTTTCATCTAAAGTTTACTTTTCAGAACAGATAGCTACAAACATTAACCATTATAAGTACAAGATCAAGAAAGCTAAAGCTGCAAATGATTATCCTGAAGTTGCAAGACTGTATAAAGATTTTATAAATCAAAAACTGATTGGCTCGTATCTCGATGACTTTAATGTTGATTGCTTTAATCGCAAAAAAAACAACTTAGGAGATTTTGAGAAACCCTTAGTTCTTTTGACTTATGCGGATTGGTCAGGCCCAATTCAAGAAGAAATTGAGCTTTACAATAGTTATGTTGAGGTACTTCACGACAAAATTGACTTTTTGTGTCTCATTTGGGGCAGTAGAAAAAAAGCGCGTCGCATGAGAAAGTTGTTTCATAAAAAAACTGAAATACTCTATGTCAATGAATTGCGAAATCGGGATGAACATACGGTCAGAATGCTTAAGCATGCACTTGGTCTGCCAACTATAATTTTGACCAATGCAGAAAAAAAGATCATAGATATTATAAAACCTACTCCAACTTTCCCAAATTTGTTTCAATACAAGTTTGAAGAAAATTTTACGCAAGCTATAAATATGATTAAAGATTCTAAGTAATGACTTGCAGCACCATTAAGTAATGAAAGAAACTGCCCAATAAAACAAACACATGCCAAATGACGTGATGATATTTTAGATTATGCATCACATAAAATAAAATTCCAGAGGTATAAAAAAATCCTCCTAAGCCCAAAAACCATAAAGTTATGCCCTCTACATTTTGATAAAACACATCAATATCTATAATTATGAGCCAACCCATAATTAGATAGAGTAGAAGCGATATTTTTTCAAATCTTCCGGTAAAAAATAGTTTTAATATGAGCCCAAGTAATGTTAAAGACCAGACTATGCTTAATATTAATAATCCATAGCTATCTTTTAAAACTGAAGTACAAATGGGTGTATAAGTTCCTGATATTAGAATATAAATGCTGATATGGTCAAGTTTTCTCAATAATGCTTTATAGGCTTTATGATTTACGCTATGGTATATTGTTGAAGCACTGTAGAGCAATATCAAACTTAATCCATAAATTAATACATATAAAAAATCTATTTTTTCCTCATCATAATTTGAGACTAAAACGAGGAGACCCAAAAAAGATAATACAATGCCTAAACCATGCGTAAATGTGTTTAGAAACTCTTCGTGTTTAGACTGAATTGCGCTCAAAAATTTTTTCAGCGAAAATACTTTAAATTATAGTCATACCAAACCTTCTATAAAAAGCGGTTGATTTTAAATGAATGATAAAGTCCTCAAAAAAATTATCCTTTGGTTCGAGTAACTTCAGGTGTATGGTTGATGACGATTGATATCTCCAAATTGTAATCTTCAAATAAAGATGAAATGTCGGGCTTACTCCTCAAAACAGCTATTTGGAATTCAGCATGTAAAATAGACAACCTTAGACACTTATCCTTAAAAGATTTTTCATTTTGAATATCGTCATATTTTTTATGGTATATTTTAGCCAATAGTTCTTCTGTTGTTGTACTATACAATGACTCTGGTTTTATGATATTTTGTATAAACTTGCATTGAGGATTGGCGACAATACAAATTTTTCGGACTCCTTTGTCACATACCAGAGATTTAATTTGTTGAATTTGTATTCTATCGAAAGAGAATGAACCACCAAGAGAGGTGAGAAAAAAGGGATTATCTTTATATTCCTTTCTTAACTTAGGCTCTAAGAACCATGTTGGACATAACAGAAAAAGTCGTTTTGTAGATCTAAATTTGAATAACCAAGCCATAAATTTTTAATCACAAATTTGTAACATTTAAAGCATTTAATTATATTTATACTTTTAATTTAGAGCATAAATAAACACAATGAATTATACTTTACATCAATTACAAGTATTTGTAAAAGTCGCCGAACTCAAAAGTGTTACAAAAGCCTCCGAAGCTTTGCATTTGTCTCAACCTGCGGTCTCTATTCAGCTTAAAAATCTCCAAGATCAATTTGAAATACCTCTAATAGAAGTCATTGGTCGCCAAATACATATTACTGAGTTTGGTCATGAAATTGTAGAATCTTCAAAAAAAATTCTCAAGGAAGTCAATGATATTAATTACAAAACTCTTGCCTTTAAAGGACAGTTGGTAGGTCAGTTAAAAATATCTGTAGTGTCCACCGGAAAATACGTCATGCCTTATTTCTTAAATGAATTTGTAAATGAGCACCCTGGCATAGAATTGAATATGGACGTGACCAATAAACTTAAAGTTGTCAAATCTTTAGAGGATAATGCTGTAGATTTTGCTTTGGTTTCTACACTGCCATCTCACATAGACGTAAAAAGTGAACCTCTAATGCCAAATACACTTTTATGGGTAGCAAATCAAGACTATGATTTCCAATACAAAAACAACCTCAACGCCTTAAAGAAGGTACCACTTATCTTTAGAGAATATGGCTCTGCCACACGACATGCCATGGAGACTTATATGAAATCTTATGATTTTCCAGTCGGTAAAAGGCTTGAATTAACCTCTAATGAAGCTGTAAAACAAGCCGTTATCGCAGGACTTGGAGTGTCATTGATGCCAATAATTGGCTTGAAGAATGCACTGCTAAACAACATTGTTAAAGTTGTGCCCTCAAAAAAATGTCCCATTACAACAGAGTGGAATTTAATTTGGTTAAAAAGTAAAAAGCTTTCACCTGTGGCTCAGGCTTACCTTGATTTTATCAAAAAAGAAAAACATGATATCATCGACAATAAATTCAATTGGTATGAAGATTATATAAGCTCACTTTAAGCAATTATATAAAATATATTAATATATATGTTTGTATATATAAATAAAAACTTATTGTTATTTATTTTTAGTTTTGCTGAAAAACTAAACCATGACACCAATTACAATTGCAAAGGGCGATGGCATTGGCCCAGAAATAATGGATGCCACATTAAAAATTTTAAATTATGTCAAAGCACCCCTTAAGTACGAGGAAATCAGTATTGGAAAACAACAATACTTAGCGGGCAATACTTCAGGCATAGCACCAGAGAGTTGGCAAACCATTTTAAACAATAAAATATTACTTAAAGCACCAATAACTACACCTCAAGGGAGTGGTTATAAAAGTCTGAATGTAACTTTAAGAAAAACACTTAATTTGTTTGCCAACGTTAGACCTTGTAAGAGTTTTCATCCTTATGTTAGAACCAAGCATCCAGAAATGGATGTTGTCATCATAAGAGAAAACGAGGAGGATCTCTATGCGGGTATCGAGCATCGGCAAACTGATGAAGTCGAGCAATGCCTGAAATTAATCACTAGACCGGGATGTGAAAAAATAAGTCGTTATGCTTTTGAATATGCTAAGTCTAATAACAGAAAACGCGTAACCTGTTTTACAAAAGATAATATCATGAAACAAACCGATGGATTGTTTCACAAGGTTTTTAACGAAGTAGCAGAAGACTATCCAGAAATTGAAAGTGACAACATGATTGTCGATATTGGAACAGCCAAACTTGCTGAACGACCAGAGGATTTTGATGTTATAGTTGCACCAAATCTATATGGCGATATCATATCAGACGTCACAGCTCAAATTTCAGGCTCTGTCGGCTTATGTGGGACTAGTAATATTAGTGAAAAATGCGCAATGTTTGAAGCCATTCACGGATCGGCTCCTGATATCGCTGGACAAGGTATTGCCAATCCTTCAGGTTTAATCATGGCTTCTGTTCATATGCTTAACCATATCGGTTATGGAGATATCGCTCAAAAAATAGAAAATACCTTATTGAAAACATTGGAAGACGGCTACCATACCAAAGATATTTATCAAGATAAGCTCAGCAAAAAACTTGTGAATACTGGTGAATTTGCAGAAGAAATTTGTAAAAATCTAGGTAAAACGCCAAAACAATTAAAGAAAGCAGATTACAGCCAAAATTCAGAAATTAAATTCCATCCTTACAAACGAAAAACCTATGATAAGAAAAGTGTAGGTGTTGATATTTTCATACATTGGAAAGACACAGATGCTGAACAGTTTGGTAATGCGCTCGCTAAAGCAGAAACCGATGTTTTAAAATTAATTATGATCACCAATAGAGGTGTAAAAGTTTGGCCAAAAGGTTTCAAACAAACATTTTGCACAGACCATTGGCGTTGTCGATTTGTATGTGATGAAGGAGATGACATAAACCCTCACGACTTGGTTGCGCTGTATTCATCATGCATCTCAAAAGGCTTTGATGTGATTAAAACAGAAAACCTGTATTATTTTGATGACAAACCCGGTTTTTCTTTAGGCCAAGGCCAATAATTAAGTTACATATAAAATGAATGCTATCCGAATATTGTATATTTGGATAGCATTTTTAATGATTTAAACTTTTAAATAATTCTCTTTAATCCAAAATCTATTGTTTTGAATTACACCTTGATTAAGGTTAGTCATCGACCTACTCAAGATTAGATTGTATTAATAATAATCGATTATTCCTTTAATACATGTTATATGAAATTTCTTATCCTTTTAGCTTTATTAAGCATACCCGCAACATTTTATGAACAATCCTCTGAAGAAGTAGTCCATGATTTTTTTAAAGCCCTCAATCAAAAAGACATACAAGCTATTGATAGTGTTACAATAGATGATTTAAAATTGCATAGTTTTCAACCAGAGACAGTGCCTTCATTTAATACTTCTACAAAAAAAGATTTCATTGATGGGCTAAAAGCTATACCGGCAAATATGAGTTTTGAAGAAAAAATATTTGATATAAAATCTATAGAAACGGAGTATCTTGCTCAATATACTGTTCCATACAAATTTTTCATTAATGGTGAATTGTCTCATTTTGGCACTAATGTTTTGACTTTAATAAAGAAAGACAATCAATGGATGATAAGTTATATTGCAGATACAAGGATTAAACCTTAGTCAAAACAGCTATCTTAACAATCGCTCATATTAACTTGAACTGCAAGACCGCCTTCAGAAGTTTCTTTGTATTTATGATTCATGTCTTGAGCTGTTTCCCACAAAGTTTTAATGACTTTGTCTAGTGGGACTTTTGCTTTAGTAGCATCAGATTCAATTGCAATTTCAGCAGCATTTATGGCTTTAATAGCACCCATGGCATTGCGTTCTATACAGGGGATTTGAACCAAACCTGCAATAGGGTCACAGGTTAAACCCAAGTGATGTTCCATGGCTATTTCACTAGCCATCAAAACTTGCTCTGGAGAACCACCCATAACGTGTGTTAAACCAGCAGCAGCTATAGCAGAAGATACACCTATCTCTGCTTGGCATCCACCCATAGCTGCAGATATTGTTGCTCCTTTTTTAAACAAACTGCCTACCTCACCGGCAACAAGCATAAATTCTTTAAGATCCTCAAAAGAGGCTTGATGGTTTTCTATAGTCATATAGTACATCATCACTGCAGGAACTGTACCGGCACTTCCATTTGTTGGAGCCGTGACCACTCGGCCTAACGAAGCATTTACCTCATTGACAGCAATCGCAAAACAGCTGACCCATTTTAAAATTTGTCTAAACTTGACCTCAGTTTGTCTTATGGTTTGTAACCATTCTTGGGCGTCATTGTAAGTGTCAAAATGCTCACCCAATAGATTTTGGTTCATTTTTAAAGCTCTTCGCGAAACATTTAAACCACCTGGCAGCTCACCACCTGTGTGGCATCCGACGTACATAGAACCTAACATTACATCCCAAATATCCTTCAGGCCTTGATTAATTTCATCTGGAGATCTGAGCGACTTTTCATTTTCAAGCACTATTTCAGCAATGTTCTTCTTTTCTTTTGAACAAAAAGCCAGTAATTCTTCACCAGATTGAATAGAAAATGGAAAATGTTTAAAATTTTCTATTTTTTGTTTGGCTTTTTTTCTTTCCTCTTTGACAACAAAACCACCACCAATTGAATAAAATGCGTCTTGATGTATAGGTCTTTGGTTTTTAAATGCCCTAAAAATTATCCCATTAGGGTGAAAATCTAAAAATTCACTTTTGAACTCTATATCTTTTTGAAAAACAAAATCTATAGACTGTTGTTGACCCAAAATTAGTTTAGATTGGGATTTTAAGGTATTAATTTCAGAATCGATGGTTTTTATAGGCATTTTTACGGGATCAAAGCCCATTAAACCTAACGCAATTGCCACATCTGTAGCATGACCTTTGCCTGTAAGAGAAAGAGATCCGTAAAGTTCTACTTTGACTGCGTCAATATTTTGTAGAGCCTTCAATGCTTTTAATTCTTCAACAAAAAATTGTGCTGCTCTCCATGGTCCAAGCGTGTGTGAGCTTGATGGCCCAACACCAATTTTTAGCATATCAAAGACACTGATACATTCAATTTTTTTCACCCGTATTTAGTTTTTACAAAGATGAGTATTTTTAAGTATAGATGTTTAAATTTAAGTTTAAATTCAAAGATTATTTAAACAGGTGTTAAATTCAATTTTTTATCATTTAACAAATAAAAAAATTTCTTATTTGAGAATCAGTGTAAAATACTAAAATACAAATATTTATATATCTTTTGATTTATTTTAGTAGCATGTTTTATTGAGATAAAAACGCTGTTCAATTTTTTTGTTCAAAATTTCGCCTACTTTTGCAAAGACAAAATAACACCAGTATGCCCAAAAATTTAGTTATTGTAGAGTCACCGGCAAAAGCTAAAACCATAGAAAAATTTCTTGGTAAAGATTATAAAGTAGAATCGAGCTATGGTCATATAGCAGATTTACCGCAAAAAGAACTTGGGGTAGACGTAGAAAATGATTTTCAACCTAAATACGTTGTCAATTCTGATAAAAAATCTGTTGTATCAAAGCTCAACAAAGCCGCAAAATCATCAGATACTGTATGGCTAGCCAGTGATGAAGATAGAGAAGGTGAAGCTATTGCATGGCATTTGTACGACGAACTCAAACTTGATGATACAAAAACCAAGCGCATTGTATTCTCAGAAATTACAAAACCTGCGATTCAAAAAGCTATAGAAAACCCAAGAGGTATTAATTATAATTTAGTCAATGCCCAAAAAGCCAGGCGAGTTCTAGACCGCCTTGTGGGTTACGAATTATCACCGGTTTTATGGCGAAAGGTTAAGGGAGGTCTGTCTGCTGGGCGTGTCCAATCTGTCTCTGTTAGACTTATCGTTGAACGTGAGCGAGAAATTAGAGATTTTAAAACCAAAACATTTTATAAAGTAGAGGCTCAATTTAAGACACAAGCAGGGTCATCTTTTAAAGCAAGACTGCCAAAGCGATTTGATGCCTTTGAAAAAGCTAAAGCATTTTTAGAGCAATGTGTAGATGCTCATTTTAAAGTTGCTGACCTTGATAAAAAACCTGCTCAAAAGAAACCTGCGCCACCTTTTACGACCTCTACACTTCAGCAAGAAGCTGCTAGAAAATTGTACTTTCCTGTAGGCAAAACCATGTCAATGGCACAAAGGCTCTATGAAGCTGGTCACATTACTTACATGAGGACAGACAGTGTTAACCTGTCAAATCAGGCTAGAGCTGGTGCAGAAGCAGAGATTACATCTGCATATGGCAAAAAATATCACCAAAGTCGAAACTACAAAGGAAAGTCTAAAGGTGCACAAGAAGCTCATGAGGCAATAAGACCAACAGATTTTTCAAAACATGAGGTTCCAGCCGAGCGCGACCAACAACGGTTGTACGAATTAATATGGAAAAGAGCTATTGCTTCTCAAATGAGTAATGCGCAACTGGAAAGAACCAACGTAAAAATTAAAGCCGATAAACATCAAGAAACATTTGTAGCTAAAGGTGAGATGATTAAGTTTGATGGTTTTTTAAAAGTATACCTGGAAAGCAAAGATGAAGAAGACGAAGAGCAAGCTGGTATGCTGCCAAAAATTATGACAGGCGATCAACTTGACCCAATTGCTATAGAGTCGACTCAAGGCTTTACACGTCCGCCTTCCCGCTACACAGAAGCATCGCTAGTCAAAAAACTTGAAGAACTAGGTATTGGTCGACCTTCAACATATGCTCCAACTATTTCTACTATTCAAAATAGAAAATACATTGAAAAATCAAATATTGAAGGTCAAAAGCGACCTTATAAAAAATTGATTCTCAAAAACAATCAGATCAAAGAAAAGACCCTACCTGAAACCACAGGTGCAGACAAGGGTAAATTAATCCCCACTGATGTAGGGATGGTTGTCAATGACTTTTTGGTCAATCATTTTGAGGGGATTTTAGATTATAATTTTACAGCTAAATTAGAACAGAACTTTGACGAAATTGCACAAGGTGAGGAAAAATGGACTGAAGTTATTCAAGATTTTTACAACAAATTTCACCCTAACGTTGAAGACGTCGCTAAAAATGCTGAAAGAGAAGTCGGAGAACGCATATTAGGAGAAGATCCTAAAACTGGGAAACCTGTAAGTGCAAGGTTAGGAAAATATGGTCCTATGGTTCAGATTGGGTCTGTAGAGGATGACGAAAAACCTAAATTTGCGGGTCTCAGACCTAACCAGACATTAAACTCGATCACCTTCGAAGAAGCTATGGATCTCTTTAAGCTTCCTAAACATTTAGGAGAATATAAGGGAGAAAAAGTAGAAGCCAATGTTGGTCGCTATGGACCGTATATAAGATTTGGTAAAAAATTTGCTTCTATACCCAAAGGTGAAGATCCTTTAGAAATCAATTATGACAGAGCGGTTGAAATTATAAAAGCCAAAGAAAAAGCCGATGAACCAATATATTTTTATAAAGGTGAAGGCGTCCAAAAAGGAAAAGGTCGTTTTGGACCGTTCCTAAAATGGGATGGGATGTTCATCAATGTCAATAAAAAATATGATTTTGAAAATCTATCTGAAGCTGATATTATAGAACTTATCGATGATAAAATTCAAAAAGAAAAAGATAAACTTATCCACCATTGGGAAGATGAAGGCATTAAAGTCGAAAAAGCCCGTTGGGGAAGATTTAAAGTCAGTCAAGGTAAAACTAAAATAGAATTACCTAAATCTACAGATGCAAAGGCTTTGACCCTTGAAGAAGTCAAAGCTATGTTGGAGAAAAAGAAACCCAAAAAAACCAAAAGAAAGACAAAATCTAAATCTAGATCAAAGTCTGCTAAAAAATAATAAAGGTGTTTGACTTTTTAATTGATAACCCAACTGATTTTTCCGAAGCTGTCCAACAATTAGAAACAACTCAAGTTGGATCTAAAGTGACGTTTTATAATCAAGTTGACGATATTAAAGATTTTGATTTTGTCGTGATTTGTGTCGATGAAAGCCGAGGAAACCCTGACAATAATACAAGCATAGATTTTGAACATATTAAATATGCGTTTTATGAGCTTCAATTGGGTAATTGGGAGATATCTATTTTAGACCTAGGTGTCATCAAACCTGGAAATGAGATATCTGATACTTTTTATGCGCTTAGACAAGTGGTTAATTTTGCTTTAGAGCATCACACCTTACCAATAATACTTGGTGGCTCACAAGACATACTTTACTCGCAATATCGCGCTTATGACGGTGTTAAGTATATGATTAACATTGCAAATATTGACTTTAAATTTGATTTAGGGGATTCTAACGCCACTTTAAATCACGAATCTTACCTCAGTCATATGGTCGTTAATAAGCCTTACAATTTATTTAATTATGCCAATATTGGATATCAAACCTTTTACAACACACAGGAAGAAATTCATCTTTTAGATAAAATGTTTTTTGAAGCTTATCGTCTAGGAGATATAGTCAACGACATTAAAATCGTAGAACCTGTTTTAAGAGATGCAGATATTGCAGCTCTAGATGTAAGATGCATAGAAAGCCAATCGGTTTTACAAGATGAAATGCAGCCTAACGGTTTTAACAATAGAGAAATATGTGGTTTGTCAAGATATGCCGGTCTTAGTGATAAAGTGAGTTCTTTTGGAATCTATGAATTGCAGTATTTACATTCTCAAACCTCAAAAAAACTTCTTGGTCAAATTTTATGGTATTTTGTAGAAGGGACGCAATACAGACTAAAGGAAATTGCAGATGTCAATAACCCTAACTTTATAAAATATCAAGTTCCTGTAGATAATGAAACCTTAATCTTTTACGAGAGTCAAGTTTCAAGACGGTGGTGGATAGAAATTCCTTCAAATTTGAATAACGTTAATAATAAACTAAAACAACATACGTTATTACCATGTGATAAAGAAAACTACCTTTCTGCATGTAATCAAGAGTTACCTGAAAGGTGGCTCAAAGCCAAGCAAAAGAACGAATTTTGATTTTTTTTCAAATTTTAAGGCTTTATTAATAAAAATATTGTTTTTTTGTGAAACTGAAATAAACGTGAACTAAACAATTTTATATGAAATTTAGGATTTTAGTAAATTTATTTTTTGTTGTTGCTGTTCTGGCAAGTTGCGGAAACAACAACAAGGGACAACTTGTAGGAGTTGAAGGGAAACAGTGGTTTTCTGAAAGACCCTACGGAATGGTTAAAGTTGAAGGAGGTTCCTTCACGATGGGTAAATCTGATTATGATATTGCTGGTTTAAAAAATGCACCCATCAAAACAGTTACAGTCACATCTTTTTATATGGATGAAACTGAAATCACAAATGCTGAATACAGAGAGTTTGTTTACAATGTCAGAGATTCAGTGGTAAGACAAAAATTAGCCGAAGAAGCAGATCTAGCCGGAGGTGGCAATAACGCAAATACCAACCAAGGTGGTGGAAACAATGGTAGAAGCATACAAGATTTCGCGTTTAAACCTGAGGCTGGAGCCCAAAAGGGCGGTTTGTTTGGTGGTGGAAATAATAATAACCAAAACCAGAATCAACAAACACCTTTTCAGGAATTTTCAAGACATTACGATCCTATGGATAGAACCTTAAATTGGGATGTAGATATTATATGGAAACCTTCGCAGTATCCTGACGAGAACTACGTATATGTGATGGATGAATTTTACCTAGACAACGAAGATTCTTATAACGGAGAGAGAATGCTAGATGTCAAAAAGTTTGTTTACAGTTACAAAACTGTAGATTTAGAAAAAGCTGCGCGTTCCAACAAAAAATTATCTACTCAAATCGTAGAGAAAAATGTACCTGTGTACCCAGATACTACGGTATGGATTAAAGATTTCAACTATTCATACAATGAACCGATGCATAATAATTATTTTTATCATACAGCTTTTGATAATTATCCTGTAGTTGGAGTGTCGTGGGTTCAGTCCAAAGCTTTTGCAAACTGGAGAACTCAGCATCTAAACAAATACAACAAAGAAGCAGATAAAAGTAGATCTCCGGCGTTCAGATTACCATCTGAAGCAGAATGGGAATATGCCGCTAGAGGTGGTTTAGAATCAGCTACTTTTCCATGGGGTGGACCTTACACAAAAGATGATAGAGCTTGTTATCTTGCAAACTTTAAACCATTAAGAGGAGATTATGCAGCAGATGAAGCGCTTTATACTGTAGAAGCTGATGCATATAGACCTAATGGTTACGGTCTCTACAACATGTCTGGTAACGTTGCTGAATGGGTCAACACGTCTTATGATCCTGCAGCTTACGAATATATGTCTTCAATGAATCCTAATGTAAATAACAAGGAGAATAACAGAAAAGTTATACGTGGTGGGTCTTGGAAAGACGTGAGTTATTATATGAGAGTCAGCACTAGAGATTACGAATATGCAGATTCTGCAAGAAGTTACATAGGCCTGAGAATGGTACAAGATTACTTAGGGAATGGAATTACTAGAAATCAAAACACAAGAAATTAAACAATCAACAATAAAATCAATCAAAACAACAAAAATTTTTAAACTTTAAATTATGGCAAAGTCAAATACTTTTAAGAAAGGAATGAACATGGTATATGGTCTCGGAGCTGCAGTAGTTATTGTAGGAGCATTATTTAAAATCATGCACTGGCCCTATGGAGATTTAATGCTTATCGTTGGTCTTGTAACCGAAGCAGGTGTTTTTGTAGTATCTGCATTTGAACCTGTAGATACAGAGCTGGATTGGTCAAAAGTTTATCCAGAATTAGCCGGAGAAGATAGCTACGGTTCTGATGGAACATCTGAAGAAAAAGGTATGCTTTCTGAAAAATTAGATGAAATGCTAAAAGAAGCAAGAATTGATTCAAGTCTTATGGAAAGTTTAGGTGAAAGCATAAGAAGCTTTGAAGGAGCTGCCAAAAACTTATCTCCTACTACAGACGGTTTGAATTCTCAAAAAAAGTACAGCGAAGAGTTAACTTTAGCTGCTGCGCAAATGGAATCTTTAAACAACTTATATAAAGCACAGGTTGAATCTGCATCTAAACAAGCAGAAATCAATGAAGCAGTTGCTGATAATGCCGGTAAGTTAAGAGAACAAATGGAATCGTTAACGCAAAATTTAAATTCCCTAAATGGAGTTTACGGCGGTATGTTAAGTGCTATGCAACCTAAAGCCTAATTCGTTTTAACTATAAAAAACTAAAAAATAAATTATGGCAGGAGGAAAATTATCACCAAGGCAGAAAATGATAAACCTGATGTATTTGGTTTTCATTGCTATGTTAGCCTTAAATATGTCTAAGGAGGTTTTAACGGGTTTCGGTATTGTTAATGAAACAGTTACAGCAACCAATGAAACTTTTGAAGAGAAAAATAAAATTGCTCTAGAAGGCTTAAAAAAGAAAGCTATCGAATCCCCTGAACAATTTGATAGTATTGCCAAAGTAGCTGCGCAAGTATCTAGTATTTCAAACGATTATTACGCATACTTAGATGGCTTAAATGGCGAGTTTAAAGGTTCTGTAGAGGACCCTAAAGATTACGAATCAATGGATAAAGATTCTTACGTCAATGAGAAATTTATGATCAGTGGTAAATTGACAAAAGCAGGACAAAAATTTATGCAAAAAATGGAAGATTATCGCAATCAAATGAATCAACTCATAGGCAGTTCTTACCCCAAAGTTATCAGTAATGTTAAAGAAACTTTCAAGGAAAGTGATGTCGTTATAACTGATAATGACGGGAAGAAAATGGATTATATAAGCTATCACTACATAGGATATCCACTTATATCTACTATTACCAAATTGTCTACACTTCAAAATAACATTAAAATCAATGAAAATGAGGTGCTTTCTCAAATGTTTTCTGGACAGCTAGTTGAGATTGCTTCAATGGACAATTACTCTACACTTTTAGAAACGGAAAGAAGCGCCGTTTATCCAGGGAATAAATTTGACGGTAAGATTGTACTTGGACGTACTGACTCTACAACAGTACCATCTGAGGTTGACTTAAAAATTGATGGACGTCAACTGGAAAAAGGCAAAGATTTTGATATCGTTGGTGGAAAGGTAAAATTAAATATTACCGCCGGAAATCCAGGGGAGCACACAGTAGAAGGTAAACTTGTTTTTGCACAAGAAGATGCCGAAGATATTGAAGTTCCAGTGGAACAGACATTTCAAGTGATACCAAAACCAAACCAAGCTATAGTCTCTGCTGATAAAATGAATGTTGTATATCGTGGTATTGATAATCCAATTACCGTTTCTATGCCAGGTGTGCCAGAAAATAATATTTCTGCATCAGCACCAGGACACACATTCAGAAAAAAATCTGGGACTACTTATATATTAAAGCCTGGAGCTGGTAAAGAATTAGGAGTAAAAGTTAATGGTACTATCGAAGGTGAAACCTTTAGCAATACAACCAAATTTAGAATTAAATCTCTTCCGAGACCTACGCCCACTATTCGCGGTCAGGTGGCTCAAGGTGGTGCAATTAAATTGCCTCGTAAAGCTGTAGAAATCTCTCCAGTTGGAGCCATATTTGAAGATTTTGATTTTGATATTTCACCAGTGGTCAAGAGATTTACAATGAGTGTACCAGGCCAAGCCTCTGTTGTGGTAAATGGAGACAGATTGAATGCTCAAGCTAAAAAGACATTGGCTTTAGCTAAAACTGGCGATATCATTCAATTTTTTGATATTCGTGCAGATGTTCCAGGTGCCCAGGTTAACGTCAAAAGTATGCCTGCTTTACTTGTACAAATTACAAACTAAAATTTAAATACTTTATATATGCCAAGTCGTTTTATTTATTGTTTTGTTCTTTTATTCAGTATGAGTTTGAGTTTTGCTCAATCTAATATATTAAACGCAAGTTCTCCAGATGATATTGATAGAATAAATAAAGAACAAGAAGAACTTGATGACAGTAAGCCCTTGCCTTATGGTTATGTGGATAAACGTGACATCATGTGGTCTAAAATTGTTTGGGAAAAAATAGATCTCAACCAGAAACTCAATTACCCATTACTCTATCCTTTAGATTCAAACAGACTTGGAGAAGATAGACAATCTTTATTTCAGGTTTTGATAAACTGTATCAAAAAAGGTGCTACAGAACCAGATGCAGAAGATGCTATCACTGAAGTTTATTCAACAAGTTATTTTCAGCAGAAAAAGGATTATGATGAGATACAAAACTCTTTGAAAGCTATATTTTTACCAGACGTTGCATTAGATCTTCTTGGTCAATACGGCATAACAGGAACAGAAAACGTTCAACTGTTTTTAAATCGTGCATTAGCTGATGAATTAGGCAATTATCCGGATTTATATTCAGAGGATTTGATTAATCAAATGAAACCTTATGTTATACCAACTGAAATCACTGGAGCTGATATTACAGCTTATTTAATAAAAGGTATTTGGTATTTTGACAAACGTCAAGGTGCTTTAAAATACCGCCTGATTGGTATTGCACCTGCAGGATATGACATACAAACTCAAAATCCAACTTATTCAGGTGATCCTAAAGTTATCCCTTATTTCTGGGTATGGTATAAAGATGCCAGAAATGCTTTACATCAAGCAAAGGTCTTGAATTCTGAAAATGGCGCAAAACCTCTTACTTTTGACCATTTATTAAATTCTAGAAGATTTGATGCTGTAATATACAAGACACAAAATATCTATGAAGACAGAGAAATTGAAAATTATATTCAGGACAATGCATTAATGCAACTCTTAGAGGCAAGACGAATCAAGGACGAAATCAGAAATTTTGAACTTGATTTATGGGCCTATTAAACATGTATAAATACTAATTTTAACAACGCCTCTTTTTGTAAGAGGCGTTTTTTATTTTTAAACTTATGAAAGACTTTCTAATAGTAGGTTCTGGTTTGGCAGGATTGTCTGTTGCAAGACATTTAGAGTTTAAAAATGCTAGCTTTGATATTATTTCTGACACCACCCAACAATCATCTAGAATCGCAGGAGGAATTATAAATCCCGTTGCTGTAAAGCGGATGAAGCCAGCATGGCAAGTCGAAGAGTATTTACCTTATGCAAAGACATTTTATCAGTCAATAAATAATGCCTTTCAAGAGGAAATATATAGCCGCAAAATCCTCAACGTTTTCGTGCACGATATCGAACAAGAAAACAACTGGTATCAAGCTTATGATAAAGCACGATTAAAATCCTTCATATCTTCACAAGTTTTTAAGAATAAAAATCAAAATTTAAATATTGGTAAAATTGGCAAAATTAAAGCTGGAATCATCCATTTAACTACTCTATATCAATGTTTAAAGCACCATTATCAAAAACAATGGGTAAGCGAAACATTTAAACATGATAAATTAGAAATAAATGAAAGTTATTTAACTTATCAAAATGTGTCTTATAAGCATATAGTTTTTTGTGAAGGATTTGGCGTGACTCAAAATCCCTTTTTTAATCATTTAGGGATATATGGCAACAAGGGCGATTACCTTATTTTTAAATCTAAGGCACTTCAAATTAAAGAACTTTATAAGGCTAAATATTTTTTAATTCCTCTCAGTAAGGACCTTTATAAATTTGGGGCAACTTATCAGCGTAAACCCTTAAATCATGAGCCTTCCAATGAGGCTAGGTCACAAATGATGGAAGCTCTAGATAACATGATTAGTGTACCCTATAAAATTGTAAGACAAGTTTGCGGTATTAGACCAACTACAAAAGATCGACGACCTGTTGTAGGCACACATAAAAAACACAAAAATATTCACATCCTCAATGGTTTTGGAAGTCGTGGTGTGATGACAAGTCCTAAACTTGGTCAAAAGCTTGTTAAACATATTCTCACAGACGAAAAACTTGACCCCGAAATATCTATACGTCGTTTTGACGCTCAGATTTAGGTTTGTAACTGAAGAAGAGATTTATCCAAATATTTCGCGATAAACGCATCATGACGGGCATCAGCAAAATTAAAACTCCAATTATACTCATAAATGAAGCAAAAACCTCTAAGCCCATGAAAAAATAAGTGATAATAAAAGTAGCCACTGCTACTGCTACACCTAAAGCATAACTCACATACATGGCGCCGTAAAAAAACGAAGGTTCAATTTGATATTTTGTTCCACAATTTGAGCAATGCTCATGCATATCATGAATGTGATTTAACTTGTATGGATTACTTTCTTTATACATACTTTCTTCGTGACAAACAGGGCAACTCCCTGTAATGATACTATATATTTTAATTCCTTTCAGCATTTGTATGTTTTGTTAGATTATAAATACAAAATTACCAATCTTTGCACAAATTAATGTAATTTATGTTACACACTTCAGAACTTTCTTTGTCTTTCGGTGGCGAATATGTGTTTAAAAATATCAGCTTTAGACTTGGCGCCAATGAACGCATCGGTCTAATCGGTAAAAATGGTGCCGGTAAGTCGACTTTACTTAAAGTCATTGCGGGTGAGCAAGAGTATGATGACGGTCAAATCTCTAAAGATAAAGAAGTCTCTATAGGATTTCTTAAACAAGATATTGATTTTGAAGAAGGACGTACAGTTTTAGAAGAGGCATATCAGGCTTTTGAAGACATCAAAACGATAGAGCAAAAACTCGAGCATATCAATACGCAACTTGCAGAACGTGAAGATTACGAGTCTGAAGCTTACAATCAACTGATGATTGACTTAAACACCTATCAACAGCAGTATGAAATTCAAGGTGGTTATAATTATCAAGGAGAAACTGAACGCATTTTAAAAGGATTAGGCTTCAAAGAAGAAGAATTAAACAATTTGACCAATACGTTTTCTGGTGGGTGGCGAATGCGCATCGAATTAGCTAAACTTTTACTGCAACAGAATGATATTTTGTTGCTCGACGAGCCTACCAATCACTTGGATATTGAAAGCATCATTTGGTTAGAAAAATTCCTCAATCAATCTTCGGCTTGTGTCGTTATTGTGTCACATGATAAAATGTTTTTAGATCATGTCACAAATCGCACGATTGAAATTTCACTTGGAAAAATTTACGACTTCAATAAGCCTTTTTCAAAATTTAAAATTCACCGCGAAGAACTACGCGAACAACAATTAGCGGCTCAAAAAAATCAACAAAATGAAGTTGAACATACCGAAAAGCTGATTGATAAATTCCGTGCCAAAGCCAACAAAGCGTCTATGGCGCAATCCCTCATCAAAAAACTAGACAAAATTGATAGAATTGAAGTAGAACATCAAGATACGGCGACAATGAACATTAGATTTCCAGTTTCAAAAAGAGCCGGAAAAGTGATTATCAAAGCCGAACATATTTCTAAATCTTATAAAGATAACCAAGTGATCAAAGATATCAGTTTCACCGTTGACCGCGGTGATAAACTTGCTTTTGTAGGTCAAAATGGTCAAGGAAAATCGACTTTAGCTAAAATTATCATGAATGAAATTTCATACCAAGGCCATCTAGAAATAGGTCATAACGTCGAGATTGGATATTTTGCTCAAAACCAAGCCGAATACCTCGATGAAAATAAAACCGTTTTAGACACTATGATTGATGCCGCTAATGCTCTGACTCGACCCAAAGTCAGAGACATTCTCGGGTCATTTTTGTTTAGTGGCGATGATGTGCACAAATATGTCAAAGTTTTATCTGGTGGTGAGCGAAATAGACTGGCACTGGCAAAAATGTTGCTTAATCCGTTTAATGTTTTAATTATGGATGAGCCCACCAATCATTTGGATATGCAATCTAAACTGGTGCTCAAACAAGCCCTACAAGCTTTTGATGGCACTTTGATTTTGATTTCTCATGACCGAGATTTTCTTCAAGGTTTATCTGAAACTATTTTAGAATTTAAAGATTCAAAAGTCAACACCTTCTTAGGCAGCATTGAAGAC
Organism: Mesohalobacter halotolerans; assembly: GCF_006120725.1. Classification (GTDB taxonomy): domain Bacteria; phylum Bacteroidota; class Bacteroidia; order Flavobacteriales; family Flavobacteriaceae; genus Psychroflexus; species Psychroflexus halotolerans. Next base: position 265,455 of record NZ_SWMU01000003.1, on the reverse strand, counting down.
TATTTAAAATCGAGAGAAGCTGAAGACTTTAGGAGTATTGAAAAACGTTCTGAAAGTAAAACTAAAAAAAGCAGCAAACCCAATGACTACCAGTGCCAAAAGAAATACAAATCATTGTGCAACAAATTGAGCAAAGTCGAGTCTAAAATTACACAACATGAAAAGGAAATTAAAAGCATAGATGAAAAATTGGCTTATGATTATGACAAAACTATTGCCGAAGATAATTTTTTTGATAAATATAACACTAAGAAAAATAATTTAGACAAACTGATGAAAGAGTGGGAACAGATTCAATCTCAAATTGATGAATTGGATTTGTGAAAAGCTTAACCTACTTGTATTTCAATTGTTTTTAGTTTTACAACTTTTATGATTACAATGAGAAAAGTATTACTGGTTATTTTAGGGATTATTATTTTAGGAGGCGCCTCATATATCGCTTTTTTGTTAATAAATGCTCCAAAAGAGGCTAACAAAGCCAATAAAAATATCTATAAGCCTATTGCGATAGACACAATAACTAATAGCGATATTCCTATTGTTGTCAAGACCAACGGTGTAGCAGAAGCCCTCAAAAAGTTTGAATTGTTTAGTGAAGTTCAAGGGGTTTTTCAATATTCTTCTAAAGACTTTAGAGCAGGACAGACTTATGATAAAGGTCAAATACTTCTCAAGATAAACAATGAAGAATTTATGGCCAATGTTATTTCTGCTAAAAGTGATTTTTTTAATCTTTTAGTAGCCCTAATGCCGGACATTAAGATAGATTACCCACAAGAATTTGAGCAGTGGCAAACTTATATAAATGAGTTTGACGTTCAAGAACCCTTGCAAGAACTTCCAGAGCCATCCAAACAACTTAAATACTTTATCACAGGTCGTGGGATATTGAGTTCGTACTATAACATTAAAAATTTAGAAACCCGACTCAACAAGTTTACCATTCGGGCTCCCTTTGACGGTGTATTGACTGAAGCTACGATTAATTTGGGCACATTGGTTAGGCCAGGTCAACGTTTAGGTGAGTTTATAAGCCCGTCAGTTTATGAAATTCAAATAGCCTTACAAAAATCAATGATCCCATATCTGTCTGTTGGCGATTCAGTTCAACTTAAAAGTTTAGATGCAAATTTTTTGGCTTTAGGGAAAATAAGTCGTATTAACAAACAGATAGATGCGCAAACACAAACTATACAAGTATTTGTACAGACAAAAGATCAAAATGTAAAAGAAGGATTGTACCTTCAAGCTGAAATAGAAGGTCAAACCATACAAAATGCTTATTCTATCAACCGCTCTTTGCTGAATAACGCCAATCAGGTTTTTGTCGTTAAAGATTCCATACTTGACTATAGGACCGTAACCCCGATTTATTTTACAGAAGATAAAGCCCTAGTAAAAGGATTGAATGATGGTGAAACGATTATGACCTCAAATTTATCAAGCGCTTATCCAGGAATGCTTGTCAGGCCAAAAAATTAAATACATTTAGATTGAAAAAAATCATTACATATTTCATCAAGTACGATGTTGCAGTCAATGTCGTGATTTTAGCGTTTTTTATCTTTGGTATTGTTGGATATTTTAGCTTAAAATCATCTTTCTTTCCGCTTCAAGATTCTAAAATAATCAATATCAACATCACCTATCCGGGTTCTTCACCGGAAGAGATAGAAGAAGGTGTTATAATTAAAATAGAAGAAAACTTAAAAGGTCTAGAAGGTGTTGACAGAACAACTGCTGTAGCTCGAGAAAATGGAGGTTCAATCACTGTTGAGATTGAAGACGACCGCAATGTAGATGTGATGTTGACCGAAGTTAAAAACGCGGTAGATCGTGTGCCAAATTTTCCACTTGGTATGGAACCGCTCGTGGTGTCAAAACAAGAAACCTCAAGGCAAACCATAGATTTTGCGATTTCCGGAAAAGATATCAATTTAGAAACCTTAAAAGATATAGCCTATCAAATTGAAACAGATTTGAGGCAAATTGATGGAATATCACAAATAGAGCTTCGAGGTTTCCCCAACGAAGAAATTGAAATTGCCCTAAGTCAAGACCAACTTTTAGCCTACAATATTTCATTTGAAGAGGTTGCTCAAAAAGTAAGAGGATCAAATATTTTGGCCACTGGAGGAACTATAAAAACACAATCTGAAGATTATCTCATTAGAGCTGATAAACGAAGCTATTATGCTGACAATCTTAATGATATTGTCATTAAAACTTTAGCTGATGGCACTCAAGTGCGGCTTAGCGATTTAGCCAAGGTCAAAGATCAATTTGAAGAAACACCCAATGCTTTATTTTACAATAGTGATAAAGCTGTGAGTGTCATCGTGACGAATACTAATGATGAAGACCTGATTCCCACTGCAGAAAAGGTAAAAGACTATATTAAAGAATTTAACGCCAAAAATAATAATATTGAACTCAACGTGATTAGTGATTCCTCTATCACATTAAATCAAAGAACTAAATTACTTTTTGAAAACGGATTGATTGGGATAACTTTAGTATTAACCTTCTTATCTATTTTTTTAAATACGAGATTGGCATTTTGGGTTTCTTTTGGATTACCTATTGCATTTCTTGGCATGTTTGTGTTTGCCAACTCTTTTGGGGTAACCATCAATGTGCTATCGCTATTTGGCATGATAATCGTGATTGGTATTTTGGTAGATGATGGTATTGTAGTTTCAGAAAATATATATCAACATTACGAGCGTGGTAAAAAACCTATTCGTGCAGCAATTGATGGTGTTTTAGAAGTTTTTCCACCTATCATTTCAGCGATATTGACAACGATTTTAGCTTTTTCAACTTTTTTCTTTATCGATGGTAGAATAGGGACTTTCTTTAGCGAAGTTTCTGTTGTAGTTCTCTTAACGCTATCTATTTCTTTGGTTGAGGCTTTTATTATTTTACCCGCTCATATCGCACATTCAAAAGCTTTAAGACAAAGTGCCAAAAAGAAGAAACCACCTAAAACCATCTTAGGAAAGTTTTTTGCCAAAATGCGAAATGTCAATGCTTTTGGAGATAAAGTTATGCGCTTTTTAAGGGACAAATCTTATGCACCTTTTTTAAAGTTTGCTTTAAAGAATCGCTTTTTTGTTGTCATGATTTTTATATCTCTATTAATTTTAACCATTGGATCCATTGGTGGAAAAATTATTCGTGTTACGCTTTTTCCAAGCATCGCTAGTGATAGAGCTAGCATAGACCTATTGATGACAGAAGGGGTTAACCCTGAAAAAACAGATTCTATTATTTCTATTGTCGAAGATGCCGCTTGGCGAGTCAATGATAAGTTTACAAAACAACAGACTGACAATCTTCAAGTGGTTGAAAATACCATAAAACGTGTTGGCCCAGGCAATAACAAGGCTTCTTTACAAGTGAATTTGCTTCCCGGTGAATTGCGAGATTTTAGCGCAGCCGAAATCACCAATGCCATTCGAGAAGAATCTGGACCGATTTATGGTGTTGAAAGTATCACCTTTGGTTCGGGAAGTAATTTTGGAGGTTCACCTGTTTCAGTTTCGCTTCTTGGGAATAATCTGAATGAACTGCAACAAGCTAAAGTCGAACTCAAAACTTGGATGGAAAACAACGATTTACTTAAAGATGTTGTGGACAATGACCCCAAAGGCATCAAAGAAATTGAAATTGACCTTAAAGCCAACGCTTTTGCTTTGGGCTTAGATGTTGGTGAGGTGATGCGGCAAGTCCGTAATGGATTTTTTGGCGCTGAAGCTCAACGATTTCAACGCGGAAAAGATGAAATTAGAGTTTGGGTAAGATACAACCTTAATAATCGATCTTCTATTAAAGACTTGGATGATATGCGAATTATCACCCCAAACGGTATGCGTGTGCCTTTTAACGAAATAGCCAATTATCAAATTGTGAGAGGAACAGAATCCATCAGTTTTCTCAATGGTATGCGAGAAATCAACGTTGCAGCAGATCTGTCAGATCCTAATGAAAGTGCTACCGATATTTTGACTGATATTCAAAACAACGTAATGCCTGAAATCTTAAATAAATACACAAGCTTATCGGTTTCATATGAAGGTCAAAACCGAGAAGCTTCTAAGATTTCGTCTTCAGCCCAAAAGGTGTTGCCTGTTATTTTATTTTTAATTTTTGTAGTTATTGCGTTTACTTTTAGGGGGTATTCACAACCCTTATTACTACTATTGTTGATTCCCTTTAGTGCCATTGGTGTGGCTTGGGGCCATTTTATTCACGGATTTGCCATTAATGTTTTATCGGCTCTTGGTATTATTGCACTTATAGGAATTATGGTCAATGATGGACTTGTGTTAATTACAAAACTCAATGCAAACCTCAAGTCGGGTCTAAAATTTGATGATGCTCTCTATCAAGCTGGTAAATCGAGGTTTAGAGCTATATTTTTAACATCACTAACCACAATAGCCGGCTTAGCACCACTTATTTTTGAACAGAGTCGTCAAGCTCAGTTTTTAATTCCTATGGCCATTTCGATTGCTTATGGAATAGGTATTGCAACAGTTTTAACTTTAGTACTATTACCGGTAAGTCTATCAATATTCAATACCCTAAAGACGACAACAGCTTGGCTAGTTTCAGGAAAGCGTATCTCAAAAGAGGAAGTAGAGCGCGCCATTAAAGAACAAAAAGAATTAGAGAATTATGATGCAGAATAAGTTGTTCATTTTATGGATTGGGTTTTTGAGCTTTACATTTTGTAACGCTCAAGACCTATTGACAAAGACAGAAGCTGTAGCGCTTACCTTAGAGCAAAATTTCGGAATTCAAATTGCCAATAATAACTTAGAAATTGCTGAAAACAATGCTGGTATTCTCAACTCCGGATATTTACCAAGCCTTAATGCTCAAGCTGGTAGTAATTTTAGTACTCAAGATCGACTAGCTGAAGTTGCCGGTCAAGACCCCTTGGACCAAAATAATTTGGATAGCGAAAATTACAATGCAAGTTTAAACCTCAATTACACCTTGTTTGATGGTCTTGGTCGACTCTACAATTACAAGCGTTTAAAAGAAGAATACAACCTCTCAGAGCTACAAGCCCGAGAAACTATAGAAAACACATTAGTTCAGTTGTTTAGTGTTTACTATGAGGTGGCCAGACGTGTTGAAAACGTTGAAGTTTTAAAACAGACGCTTTCCTTATCTAAAGATCGATTAAAGCGGGTTGAGTATCTTTTTGATTATGGCCAAGTTAATAAACTACAGGTACTTAATGCTAAAGTTGATGTTTCTAACGATAGTATAAATTTGGTGAATGAAAATCAAAGTTTAGACAATGCAAAACGAGATTTGAAAGTAATCATTAATTCAGAATATTCAAATAACTTTAGCGTAGATACTACAGTTAACTTTACACCAATGTTAAAAATACAACAATTTGTTGAGGAGCACGAACTTAACAATGCATCGTTATTACAAATTGAAAAAAGTTTAGAAATCAGTGCATACGACCAAAAAATAAGTAAAACGGGCTATTTGCCAACTTTAGATTTAATAGGCTCCTACGGATGGAATCGAAATATAAGTCCAGAAACACCATTTTTTCCGGGTTCTACCCAAACCTCTACTACAATCTCTGCTGGTTTAAGCTTAAACTGGAACCTTTTTGATGCTGGACAAACAGCAGTAAGGATTCAAAATGCTAAAATTAATTACGAAAACCAAAACCTTCAAAAACAGCAAATTCAAGTTCAAGTTGATAGAGATATTCAAAATGCACTAAATAATTATAAAACGCGTTTGTATATCTATGAGTTGCAAGAGCAAAACGTAAAAACAAACCAAGATAACTTCAAGCGAACCGAAAACCAGTTTGAATTAGGTCAAATTACTTCTGTTGAGTTTAGACAAGCGCAAATTAATTTGCAAAATGCCCAAACCAGTTATAGTTTAGCCAAATATGATGCTAAACTTGCTGAAATTCAACTCTTGCAACTTACAGGTCAACTTCTCAATGTAAAATTTTAAGGCTATGAATGAACATTTCTTTCAATGCCCCTATTGCTGGGAAACTATTAGCATGTTGATAGATACTTCTATAAGACAGCAAAGCTATATTGAAGATTGTGAAGTATGTTGTAGACCCATACAAATCAGCGTTCATTGTGTAGAGAATACTATCAACGATTTTGTAGCAGAGCCAATTCAGTAGAGTTTTTAACAGATGATGTAGAGGTAATTTATCGAAAATGATTAAGACCTTGTAAGAAGATGGGCTTAACTTAATTGAAGATTATACCCAGTAATAAAAGTAGATTTAATTTTCAATAGATTGTTTTTTTAAAATTAAAAACCTAAATTTGCTTTTAATAGTAGGTTTATGAGTCAAACATTGGAAGTTGTTAAACAATTGGAGAGTCATGTATTTAAACTTGTTAATAAATTTGATACCTTAAAAGAAGATTTAAACACTTCAGAATCGGAAAACCAAAAATTAAAAGACAAAATCAAGACGCTCAAGCATCAAATTTCAATTTTAACGACCGAAAATGAACAACTCAAAACAGCCAATGCTATTTTAGGCAGTAAAAATTATAAAAAGGAAACTAAACTTAAAATAAATCGATTAATAAGAGAAGTTGATAGTTGTATTGTTCAATTATCTAAATAAAACGATGAAGAAACAGCTAAAAATAAAGATTTCAATTGCGGATAGAGTCTATCCGATGAATGTTTTTCCTGAACAAGAGGAAAGTTTAAGATTAGCTGCTCAAAAAATTAATAATGTCATAAAACATTTTGAAGAAAATTACGCTGTTAGAGATAAACAAGATGTATTGGCCATGAGTGCATTACAATTTGCATCAAAAGTTGAACAAATGCAACTGAATGACGATAAGACCGATGAAGAAATAGAACAGCGTTTAATCGATTTAAACGAAAAGTTAGTTGACCAGATAAATTAAAACGTTCTTTAAATAAAAATATTAATACTGCCTGTATTAGTTGTTTTTCTTTTTGATAAACTCAACACTTTACAATTAGAAAGGGTGAGTTTTGGTTGCTAAAACATGCCGTTATGTTTCAAAACATTAGACGGAAGTTTGATCAGTCATGTAGCCCTAATCCTGTTTTATAGGAGTTTAATTCAAAACAAAAACTAATACAGGCTTTTTTTATAAATTAAAATCAATCTTATGGAAATATTACCAATAATTATAACAGCCGTAGTCGCATTAGTCATCGGATTTTTTATTTCAAAAGCAATTGAAAGCAAAAGTTCTAAAAGTGCAGTTCAGCAAGCTAAAAATGAAAGTAAACGCATCATCGCTGAAGCAGAAAAGGAAGCAGAAAGCATAAAAAAAGACAAAATATTACAGGCAAAAGAAAAATTTATAGAGCTTAAAGCAGAGCACGAGAAAGTGATTTTATCGAGAGATAACAAAATATCTGAAGCAGAAAAGCGAATTAAAGACAAAGAGTCAAAGGTCTCAAGTGAGTTGGGTCAAAACAAAAAAAGAGGCCAAGAACTAGAAGAGAAGCTTGAAGAAGTCAAACAGCGGAAAGAGCGTATACTTAAAAAACAAGAAGAAATTGATCAAATCCTGCAAAGGAAAATACAACAACTTGAGGTCATAAGTGGTCTTAGTGCTGAAGATGCTAAAGCGCAACTCATGGAATCCCTCAAGGAAAAGGCGAAGTCTGAAGCTATGGCTATTGTTAGGGATACAGTAGAAGAGGCCAAAATGACAGCACAGCAAGAAGCCAAGAAGATTGTAATTAATACCATACAACGTGTAGGTACAGAAGAAGCTGTAGACAATTGTGTTTCTGTTTTTAATCTCGAAAACGACGACGTAAAGGGTCGAATTATTGGGAGAGAAGGAAGAAATATTAGAGCCTTAGAATCGGCAACTGGTGTCGAAATAATTGTCGACGATACCCCGGAAGCCATCATATTGTCTTGTTTTGATTCGGTTAGAAGAGAAATAGCCAGGCTATCTTTACACAAACTTGTAACTGACGGCCGAATTCATCCAGCACGTATAGAAGATGTTGTGAGAAAAACCAAAAATCAAATAGAGGATGAAATTGTAGAAATTGGTAAGCGAACTGTTGTTGATTTGGGAATTCACGGATTGCAACCAGAACTCGTTAAAACTGTAGGCCGAATGAAGTACCGTTCATCTTACGGGCAAAACCTTTTACAACACTCAAGAGAGGTCAGTAATTTATGCGGCATTATGGCTTCAGAACTAGGTTTAAACCCAAAATTAGCCAAAAGAGCTGGTTTATTGCACGATATTGGTAAAGTACCTGAAGAAGAAACAGAAACACCACATGCCATTTTGGGTATGCAGTGGGCTGAAAAATATGGCGAAAAAGATGAGGTGTGTAATGCCATTGGAGCACATCATGATGAGATAGAAATGACATCCTTACTTTCTCCTATCGTCCAAGTCTGTGATGCGATAAGTGGAGCAAGACCAGGCGCCAGACGACAAGTTTTAGATTCTTATGTCAAACGCCTTAAAGATCTTGAAGATATAGCTTTTGGCTTCAATGGTGTACAAAAGGCTTATGCGATTCAGGCTGGCAGAGAATTGCGTGTTATAGTAGAAAGTGAAAAAGTACCAGATGAAAAGGCTTCAGAATTGTCTTTTGAGATATCTCAAAAAATTCAAACTGATATGACTTATCCAGGTCAAGTTAAAGTAACAGTCATAAGAGAAACTCGAGCTGTCAACATAGCAAAGTGATTGACATCTCAAGCATATGCATTAAAAAAGCCTCGATATTTCGAGGCTTTTTATATTAAGTATACAAAAGCATAATTTACTGTTGAGACTCGGGCATTAAAATCGCAATATACTTATCACCGGAAAGATATTTTTTAGCGACAGCTTGAACATCTTCAGCCGTCACCGCATTCACTCTATCCATATAAGTTAACGCCCGTTCTGGATTCATTTGGTTATAATAAGCTGAGGTCATTTGATCAATCCACCAATCATTTTTTTCTAAATTTTCATCATAATCTACTTTTTGGGCTTTTTTGTATTTATTTAGATCTTCTTGAGTTGGACCATTATCTATAATTTTTTGAAGTTCAGCTAGAGCAGCATCTGCTAAATTTTCTGCATTTTCAGGCCCACACGGGAACTGTATTGAAAATCTGTAGCTGCCGTAAGGACGTTTATTCATCCCACCGTTGGCACTAACACCGTAAACTCCGCTTTCATCTTCTCTTAAAGTTTCAATCAATTTAATGCTTAAAACTTCACCTAAAGCATCCATTGCCATGGCTTCTTTTTTGTCGTATTCGGTTTCTCCATAAAAAGAAATTCTGACTTGACTTTTAGGATCATTGCCTTTGTAAAATATCTTTTTGAAGTCTCCCTTCTTTTGTCTAAACCCAAGATCTTTTACTTTTTCTTTTTGGCTAGGGTCAGATGGTAAAGCGGCAATATATTTTTCACTCAAATCGCGAAGGACTTTTTCGTCGATATTACCCACAAAGAAAAAGTGAAAATCTGCAGCATTGCTAAAGCGTTCCTTATATTTTTCATAAGCCAATTTATAATCAGTTTTAGCCCAATCTTCGTCATCAGGCAAAATACCACCCCATCTTGGATTGTTTTCGTTTATAAACCCAAATGTTTTATCTAAAAAGTAAAACCTAGGTGAGGCCAACATATTACCCATAAAGGCTTGTTGTTTGGCTTTGTAGCCATTAAAAGCCTCTTCGTTATAATTCAAATCTGTAAAATGGGCCTGTAACATTTGCATCATATATTCTAAATCTTTTGGTGCTGCCTGGCCTCTAAAGCGTTCTGATGTACTTGATAAAGAAAAATTAAGATTGGCAATTTTATCGCTCATAAACTTGGAGATTTCATTTTTATCCAATCCTGAGTATCCTGCTTCAGACAATCCTCTCATGGCCCATCTTACTTTTTGATAAGTTTCATTGTCTAGCATATTTGAACCTCCGTAACTGACGGCTCTGAACAAAATTTGATCTTCTTTAAAATCAGTTGTTTTGTATGTGACTTTAGCACCATTGGATAGGCTTAGGGTGTTTGTGCCCAGCTCTTCATTGCGTTTCTCAGAAACAATTTTGCCTTGAGGCAAATTTTCTCGGACTAAGCTTTCACTCATTTTAGTTTCTTGGTAAGCTTCAACGTCATCAAAACTATTGTCGACTATTGCTAAAACGTCTTCTTCACTAGGTTTTTGACTTTCATCTTCATATTCTGGTCCTGTAAAAATAACGACACGACTTTCATCTCTTATATATTTATCTATCATGGCATTGATATCTGAAAGCTGTATTTTTGGTAAAGTTTCTTTAGTAAAATTGTAACGCCATTCTACACCTGTATAGATATCACCACTAGTAAATTGATTTTGCAATTGGCTAACGTATCTTCTAGATTCAGTTTTGTCTTTCTCTTTAAATTGACTTTCTAGTCGTGTTAATATCTCTTTTTTAGCCCTGTCAAATTCAGATTTTGTAAAACCATATTTCTTAACTCGGGCATTTTCTCTTAATAGCACTTCAAGGGCTTTTAGTTGGTTATCATTGGTGGGTACAGCAAATGAAGTGAATGCCATTTTTTTGTTATTGACCAAACTACCATAATAGGTATAACCGTATGTAAAAGGTGGATTAGGAGAGTTTGACAACTCTCGTAACCTATTGTTTAACATGCTCGAAAACAATTGGCTTTCAAGATTGGCCTCAGCAGTTTGGTAAGTTGTATTGGGTTGTCGCTCTTCAGGATTTTTATAATAAATAGACACTTGTGGTGAAGTGGCTTCTTTGTCTGTGGCAATTGCTACAAATGTCTCTTCATGATCCGGAACATCATATTCTTTGCGTTCTTGAGCTTTTTTTGGATTTTTATATTTTGAAAAACGCTTTTTAATATCTTTCTCCATTTTGTCGACATCGATGTCACCAACGGCAATAAAAGCCATTAAATCAGGTCTATACCAGGTTTCATAATAATCTATAAGATCTTGATAATCAAAATTTTCTAAAATTTCTTTTTTGCCTATAGGCAAGCGTTTTGCATATCTGGATTTGTAGAGGAGTTTGTCAAAATATTCTTTACGCATTCGTTCTGAAGCGCCTAGACCTAAACGTAGTTCTTCTAAGACAACACCGCGTTCTTTGTCTATTTCTTCTGGTTCTAGCGTGGCGTTAAAGGCCCAGTCTTCCATGATGTCCATAGCTTTGGGTAAATTCTCGGGATCATCCAATGGAATCGGAAGAAAGTAGACTGTTTCATCAAAACTGGTGTAAGCATTCAGGTCATTTCCAAATTTTACGCCAATGCCTTGAAGGTAATCTACTAATTCGTTTTTAGGAAAGTTTTTGGTGCCATTAAAATTCATGTGCTCCATAAAATGCGCCAGACCGAGTTGTTTTTCGGTTTCTAAAATTGAACCTGCTTTCACAACAAGGCGAAGAATTACCTCATTTTCAGGTTTTTTGTTGTTTTTAATGTAATAGGTCATCCCATTTTTGAGTACGCCTGTCCTCACACTTTCGTCAAGTGAGAGCTGTTGAGTCTTCTCAGTTGTTTGTGCTAGGCCAATAAAGCTAACCCACATAAACAACATAATTGTTTTGAATGCAGTTTTCATAGATAAAAATTTTGTGATTGTATCAAATATATAACAAACTAAATATTTAGTTTTTATTTTGTTAATATTTAACGTTTTAGTGATGAACCGATTTGTAAAGTACAAATTGTATTTTTATCAAGTGATAACACAACCCTCAATGCTTATTGATTTTTATAATTTAACTTTAAAGGTTCGTACAATTTGTTTACTTTGTGTACCGTTTAAAAATAAAATTAAACCACTATGTTAAATAGAAAGTCCTTTTATGCCTTATTACTAATAGTATTTATTGGAGTGTCATGTCAAGATGATCTCGATGATGTTATCTCACCATCTAGTAATATTGAGATACAAAACTTTGTTTGGGAGGCGATGAATGTTTTCTATCTCTATCGCAGTGACGTCCCAGACCTCAGTCAACGGAGTTCAACTGATAGCGATTTTGATGATTTTATTAGTAGTTTTGATACACCCGAGAGTTTGTTTGACAATTTAATACGCGAAGATGATAGGTTTAGCGTCATCGTAAGTGACTTTAGAGAACTAGAAGCGGCAATACAAGGACAAACTTTAAGTAACGGTATGCGGTTTGGACTCGTCTTAATTGAAAATACTACACAAGTTTTTGGGTATGTAAGATATGTGGTACCAGATTCTTCAGCTGACCTTCAAGGGGTTGAACGTGGAATGATTTTTACTGAAATAGACGGCACACCATTGAGCGATACCAATTTTAATGAGTTGCTTTCTCCGGAACAATACAGTATAGGACTAGCAGAATTACAAGATGGACAATTGATAACAACAGGACAAACCATCTTACTCAACAAAGCTGTTTTAACAGAAAACCCTATTCACATTGCAAACACACTTGATATAAATGGGCAGAGTATAGGCTATTTAATGTATAATGGTTTTCGTTCTAATTTTGAATCGGAGCTTAACCAGGTCTTTGCTCAATTTGTGTCTGATGGGGTTACAGATTTAGTTTTGGACTTAAGGTACAATGGAGGTGGTAGTATTGAAACAGCAAAAGACTTAGCTTCTATGATAACCGGTCAATTTGAGGGTGAAATTTTTGCTCGAGAAAAGTTTAATGACAATTTTGAAGAAGAAGTTTTATTATTTGATGACCAAACAGCCGAAGGGGAAAACATCAACAACCTTAATTTGAATAGAGTTTTTGTGTTAACAACAGGATCGACTGCGTCGGCTAGTGAATTGGTTATAAATGCTTTGGATCCCTACATTACTGTAACACAAATTGGCACTACAACAACGGGAAAATTTCAAGGATCTACGACTTTATACGATTCGCCTGACTTTAGACGTCAAAATGCCAATCCGAATCATTTTTATGCCTTACAGCCACTTATACTTGAAATAGAAAATGTTGAAGGCTTTACAGGTTTTACAGACGGTTTTGATCCTGAAATAGAACTTGCCGAAGATTTTTTTAATTTAGGTGTACTTGGAAATCCATCAGAACCACTTTTATCTCTGGCTTTACAACAAATTGGAGCTGGTGTACAAGGCAAACCCCTACAAAAACAGACTAGCTTTCAAACTTTAAAAATTGGAGAAGATGGTATGTACTTACCAAATTATCAAAGGATGTATTTTAAAACAGACACAAAATTTTAGTTTTTGAAGCTTAATTCTTTTTAATGCTAAAACATATCAAAAAAATTGTTGCTCAGTCACCTTTACTTCAGGTTACTAGCTTTAATAGTTTTAGTATTGTTGTAAAGCTTATCACAAGCTTTGCAGTATCCAAACTTATAGCACTGTTTTTAGGACCTTCAGGGTTGACTTATATTGGTAATTTAAGAAATGCATTATCAGTATTACAAAACTTTATTACGGGCGGTTTAGTCAAAGCTGCTGTGCGGTATAGTGGTGAGAATAAACATGACGAGTTTGGGTTTAAAACATTTATTTCAACTTTGCTTTGGGTTCTTATTTTTCTCAGCCTTGTAGTCTTTATTTTAGTATACGGATTTTCAGAATCTCTTTCTAATCTTGTTTTTGATCAACCCTCTTATAGTTTTGTCTTTAAGTGGTTATCAGTTTTGCTACCAATTTATGGAATGAATGCCTTTATGCTTTCTGTATTAAATGGACTCAACCATTTTAAAAAAGTGATCAAAATCAATTTATTTACTCATATTTTAAACCTTTTACTCTTTGGGTATTGTTTGTATTTTTATGGTCTTAACGGTGCATTGATGGCTATAATTATATTACCATCAGCAAGTTTGGTCTTAACATGTATCATTGCAAGAAAGCATCTCAAAGTTTTTAAGATAGATTTGAAATTGTGGACAACCCTTCAAGTCAAAAACTTTGGTCAATACGCATTTATGACTATGATATCAGCTATAAGTTTTCCTTTAGTTTATCTCGGTATCCGACAGTATTTAACCGCACAAATCAACATTGACGCTGCCGGTTACTGGGAAGCCAACTTTAGGCTTTCTACATTTTATTTGATATTTATGCAATCGCTTTTAAATCTTTATATTCTTCCAAAATACGTTCAAGCTAAATCCTTAAAAGAATTTAGAGGTATTGCTATGGGTTTTTACAAACAAATTTTACCACTATTTGCATTTGGTTTAATAATTTTATTTCTATTGAGAAAATACCTTGTCTTAATTGTATTTTCTGAAGAATTTATGCCGGTAACTTCTATTTTAGGATGGCAGATGATTGGAGATTTTTTTAGAATTTCAGCTTTAGTGCTGGTTTATCAATTTCACGCCAAAAAAATGGTTTGGCACTACGTTCTAACGGATTTGTTTTTAGCTATTGGGCTTTATTTCAGCGCCATACTAGGCGTACAATATTTTGATATAACGGGAGTTGTCATAGGTCATGCTTTCACTTATGTCGTTTACTTTCTGATAATTTTATTTATTTTTAGGAAGTCAATTCTTAACATTAAAGTGAATTTTCAATCAACTAATGATAATTAAAAAATAAACTGGTGAAATCTATTTTTGAAAATAATGCTTATCATGAAGTTTTAAACAGGCTTGATAAATTATCTCCGGATAGTCAGGCAAGATGGGGTAAAATGAATATTAACCAGATGCTTAAGCATTGTCAAAAACCCATCAAGCTGGCATTTGGCGAAGAAAAAGTAAAGCTGCCAAATATTTTGATGCGACTCATGATAAAGTTGATGAAACCTACTTTATATAACGATAAATTATGGAAGCAAGGCCTGCCTACTGCAAAGTCATTTGTCATAAAAAATGAACAAGGTTTTGACAATGAAAAATCAAAATTATACCTTCTTATTGAACGAATGCACAACTCAAAATCTTATTTTGAACCTTCGAGGACGCATCCTATTTTTGGGGAAATGAAATATTGGATGTGGGGTCAGTCGGCTTATAAACATCTCGATCATCACTTTAGACAGTTTGGGGTATGAACATTAAAATCATAATCTATCGAATCGACACAACATCAGCCTAAGGTAGAATTTTTAATTGCTACCATGAATCGCACAGATTTAGACTTTCTGAGCCCTATGTTTAAGCATTATAACTTAAACGATGTTCATGTTTTGATAATTAACCAAACCTCAAGAGATAAATTATTAGAATCCGATCAAAACAATATTAGAGTTATCAATGCCTTTGAGAGAGGTTTAAGTAAAAGTCGTAATCTAGCTATAACTAACGCTATTGGCGATATATGTTTTATTGCAGATGACGATATCGAGTACTTACCAAATGCTATTGATATCGTCATAAAAGCTTATAGAGATTTTCCTGAAGCGGCATTGATCTCTTTTCAATATTTGAGAGAAAACGATAAGATTTATAAGACTTATCAAGAAAAAGCTGCTTATCAAAATAAATTACTTCATAAACAATCTTTAACATCGATGGAAATCACATTTAACTCTCAAAAAATTAATAAAGCTGAAATAAGATTTAATACGATTTTTAGTTTTGGTGAACGATTTCATTGGTTCGAAGAAGCTGTGTTTAGAGATGATGTTATCCGTGCGGGTTTAAAAGTAGCATTTGTCCCAAAACCTATTGTAAAGCATTATGGCAAAACATCTGTTCCCAATGAAGATTCAAAAGCATATACACAAGCTCTAACTGCGCAGAAATATTTACAATACAAAAATCTAATTTATCTTTGGTTGATACGTTATATTTGGATATTGATAAAGCGTAGAGTTATCAGTTGTTCTCAAATATTACAATTTTGGAAATATGGCGTCAACGCTATTCAAGACTATAAAAGGCTTAGTAAGGCAAAATAAGGAAGCTATCACATTTTGGCTTTTACCTTTATTTTTGGCTTTTGTTTTTCAGGCGTATGGTTTTGGTTTAAATCGCATTTTACCTAGAAATTTTGTAGAAAACTCAGCTATTCTAGTTATCATCATCTCTTTTAGTTTAATATTTAAAGGTAAATGGCAGTACTTATTTCAGTTTTTTGGCTATTTCATATTTGTGATTAATAATCTGTTTGAAAGTATTTATTACTATTTATTTAAAGCAAATATTAGTGCGTCTTCAATCTTTATTTTATTAGAAACCAATCTTGCCGAGGCCCGTGAATTCGTTGAATTCTACTTAAACCCCTTTATTGTCTTAATGATTATTTCATATCTAATTTTGTTTGTGTACTACTTTTTAAAACGACCTGTTTTTAGCCTACCGAAGTTCCATAAATATCAGACTTTATTGTACTTTCTAGGTATATTGATTCCGCTCAGTCTAATGATTTACAGAGGTTTTCAGCAATACAATTTTCTATACCTTAGTGTGTCGTCTGTTTTTGAATACGTTGAAGAGCAAAAAAAAATGCAACAATACAATATCGATAAACCAATCTCTGATATTGATGGTTTTAAGCTCAAACAATCTGTTGATACCGCGACTTATGTTTTAATTATAGGTGAATCTACCACAAGACGGCGAATGAGTGTTTATGGTTATAAACGTAAAACCACACCTTTTTTAGATAGTCTAAAATCAGACTTATGGCTTTATGAAGATGTTATTAGTTCACATGCCCATACAATTGGCGCTTTAAAGGATGCTCTAACCCTAAACAGTTTGTCGGGTGACAAAGATTTTTCAATTATTCAAATGATGAATCAAGCTGGTTTCAAAACCTTTTGGTTATCAAACCAAAGACCAATAGGACAATACGAAAGTCTAGTTACACTCATTGCTAGAAGTAGCGATAAATACATTACAAAAAATACAGCTTCAGATGGAACGATTACTCCTTATGATGAGGTTTTGTTACCAGCATTTAAAAAGGCGTTAAATCATAACGCAGCTAAAAAGTTTATCGTTTTGCATCCACTTGGAACCCATTTGCTTTACAGTGACCGTTACCCTGAAAAGTTTAATACATTTGATGGGAAAAGTCCATCAAATTTTGACCATCCACAAGCTCACCAACGTTCAAATGCCTATGATAACGCGGTATTATATCACGATTTCTTTCTTAAACAAGTATTTAAAGAAATAGCAAAAATTGACCACTCTAGTTATATCCTGTATTTTTCTGATCATGGAGACGAAGTTTATGAAAGTATTGATTTTTCTGGTCATGCTGAAGAAAACCCTACAAAGGCAATGCTTGAAATTCCCTTTTTTATCTGGATGAATGACAGGTTTAAAAGAGATTTTTCTACTCAATATTTACCTAAAAATCCTTATAATCTAAAAAACTTTATACACACATTTTCTGAGCTTAATGCCATACAATTTGACAGCTTAGATTTGACAAAAAGTATTTTTACAAAACAATCTAGCACATTAAAACGGCGAGCTTTTAAAAATAAATTTTATGAAGACTTGCCCTAAGTTTTCAAAGTCATTCTCACAAACTAGTTGAAAGCCGACTTGTATATATTAATGGCAATAAGTTTGGCTTGTATTAACTTTAAAAAGCCCAAAATATAAGAGGGTAATTTTAAAATGAGTTGCTGTTTGAAACTTAAATTACTAATATCAATTTGGGTTTTCATTGCTTTATAAAGTTTCATTTGCCCATTCATTTTGGCTTGTAAACAGAGAGAATATCTATTAATGTCAAGATATTTTTTTAAGCTTGTACTTTTGATTTCATTATAAATATGTTTGTTGATGTACTTTTGTTTTTCTGTCAAATCGATTGTCGAAGATAAATTTTCTTGTGTAAATCTTTGATAAAGTAAAGTTACCTTGGGATTATAACCCAATACATAATTTTCTAGGGTAAATCGAATCATCAAATCTAAATCTTGCCCTGTTTTTAAATTTTCATCAAAGCCATTTATGTTATCAAAACATGTTTTTTTGAAGGCAATAGAAGAAGTCCAAAACAATGGGTCTATATAGCTATATTCAAAGTAGTTTTTAATTAATGAAATCTCCTCTGATGGTGTTTTGCTATATTTTGGAGTCTTTATATAATTTGGACTTAGTTTTACATGATAAGCATTAGAAACAAGATCAACATTTTTTAATTTTTGAATTGTTTCGTAAAGCTGTTCAAGATGATTTTCATACCAGATATCATCAGCATCAAGTAAAGCAATCCAATTTGCGCTGGCAAGATTTACTCCTCTGTTTCTAGCGCTTGAAGCGCCTTGATTTTCTTGGCTTACTACTCGAAATCTCTCATCGTTTAAGTTTTTGGCTACCTCAAAACTATTGTCAGTTGAGCCGTCGTTTACAATAATGACTTCAAAATCTTTAAATGTTTGTTTTTGAACACTGTTTAAGGTATTTAAAATAAAGTCAGCTTTATTATAAAGAGGTATGATGACTGAAAAAAAAGGCATTTAATAGTGTTTAGAGAAAAATAATAATTTATAGATATCAAACAGCCATAAAGGTCTGCCATAGACTAATAGATGTTTATATAAGACTCTAGACATAATGTTATAGGACAAATTCAAAATGCCGTTAAGATAAAGTCTTGAAAAGGCATGATATATTCTAGAGATATTTGTCAAATTGGGTTTAATGATTTTGTTTTTTTCAAGAGAGATTAAATTCTTAAGGGCATTTTGAGTTTTTGATAAATACACTTCATTTGTTTCTAAATTGTTGTGATATACTGGGTTGTCAGTGTGAATAATATCAATATTCTTCTCATAAATATTTTGAGCAAAGACCAAATCTTCGTATCCATAGGTGTTAATACGCTCATCAAATTGTTCAGAACAATTTTTGAGAAGTAAATTAGAGGTCAATAATGATTTTATTGGATTTTTTTGGCGGTAATTTGCAGGCCTTGACTCCCTTTTGATCCCGTAATTGTAGCGGAGGTTTTTAGTTTTATTTAATTTATTATATGCAATACCACCAAAGCATATAGCTGTTTCCAATTTTGAAGATAGGTTTAGATAATAACTAATAAACTGGGTAGTTTTGGGCCAAACATCACAATCGACTATCAATTTTAAATGATATTTAGAAACTTTTAATAAGCGATTTATATTTCCAGCTCTACCTAAGTTGGTTTGATTGATTAAATATTGGCAATTGTCAAGTTTATTTATCTTTTTATTGTCCTCAAGGTGAGTTTTGCCTCCATCTTCGCTGACTAAAATTTCAAAAACAATGTTTAAATCTTTGCATTGATTGAATAAGACATTGACTAAATCATAAGTTGGATAATCATAACAAGGAATAAGTATGCTAAACACATTAGTTCAATTTACAGTAAGATTTAAAAACCACATCCAATAGAAATTTAAATTTCTGTCTTTGCATTTTTCTGTACTACCTCAAATACTTTTTGACCATCACATTTTAATGTCTTTGATGGAAATTTGAGTAAAAGCGCATAATCGTGAGTAGCCATTAATATTGTATTCCCATTTTTGTTGATGTCTTGCAAAACTTCCATAACTTCAACAGATGTTTGGGGGTCAAGGTTTCCTGTTGGTTCATCGGCTAGAATAAGTTCAGGGTCATTGAGTAATGCTCGGGCGATGGCTACGCGTTGTTGTTCACCACCTGAAAGTTGATATGGAAATTTAAAATGTTTTGTTTGCATTCCAACTTTACGTAAAACCTCGTCTATTTTCTTTTCTATCTTACTTTTATCTTTCCAACCTGTAGCCTTTAAGACGAACAATAAATTTTCTTTGACATTTCTGTCGTTAAGCAACTTGAAATCTTGAAAAACTACACCGAGTTTGCGTCTTAATTCCGGGATTTGCTTGTCTTTTAAAGTCTTGAGATTAACACCAACAATCTCACCTTGTCCATCTTTTAGTGGAATATCACCATAAAGAGTTTTCATAAAACTACTCTTCCCTGTGCCTGTTTTTCCAATAAGATATACAAATTCACCTTTTTCAATAGAAACATTTACTTGCGAAAGGATAAGTGATTCTCTCTGGTAAATGGCTACATTTTTTAAACTCAATATAGTTTCGGACATAAGTATATTTCAAATATTAACGAAATGTAAATATAAATATTTTAATATTGGAATTGAGTTCCATACTATTCAAAAAAAAATCGCTCTTAAATATAAAAAGCGATTTTTTCTTAAAATGGAATAGAATTTATGCTGACATAACTTGTTTTACTTTTTTTCCGATTTCAGCTGGGGAATCTACAACATGAATGCCGCTTTCTTTTAAAATTTTCTTTTTAGCTTGTGCAGTATCTTCACTACCTCCAACGATAGCGCCAGCGTGACCCATCGTTCTTCCCGCAGGAGCTGTTTCTCCGGCTATAAATCCAACAACTGGTTTTTTGCTACCACTGTCTTTATACCATTGCGCGGCTTCAGTTTCTAATTGTCCACCAATTTCACCTATCATGACTACACATTCGGTTTCTGGATCGTTAACGAGAAGTTCTACAGCTTCTTTGGTTGTAGTCCCAATGATAGGGTCACCACCAATACCGATGGCTGTGGTAATACCTAAACCTTCTTTGACAACTTGATCGGCTGCTTCGTATGTTAACGTACCAGATTTTGAAACGATACCAACTTTTCCTTTTTTAAATACAAATCCAGGCATAATACCAACTTTGGCTTCACCTGGCGTAATGACACCCGGGCAATTAGGACCAATCAATCTACAATCTTTATTTTTGATGTAGTTTGAAGCTTTAATCATATCTGCAACAGGAATACCTTCTGTAATGGTTATAATCACTTTTATACCTGCATCGGCAGCTTCCATAATAGCATCAGCTGCAAAAGCAGGTGGAACAAAGATAATAGTTGTATCAGCCGAAACTTCTTTTACTGCTTCTTTTACAGTGTTGAATACGGGTTTACCGAGATGTGTTGAACCACCTTTTCCCGGTGTGACACCACCAACAACATTGCTGCCGTATTCAATCATTTGTTCGGCGTGGAATGTCCCTTCACTTCCTGTAAATCCTTGTACTATAATATTTGAATTCTTGTTAACTAAAACGCTCATAATCTCATTTTGAATTTAGGCAAAAGTAATTTTTTTTGACGATATCTTAAAGTTATTAAGTGTCTTTTAGGAATCAAATTTAATTTTCGATATATGAAAAAATATTATCAACACTGTCGTCTGCGGCGTGGCTCATTAAAAAGCCTTTTCTGATTTTTTCATCTTCAACTTCCCATATGCTCATAAAGTGAGCAAGCGGTAAACTTTCTTCGTGTTCTAAAGTTTCTACATGGTAAGTGAAGCGCACACAAACTTTATTGTTTTCTGCAAAAATGTGACTAAATTCAGGAGTTAGCGCAACAAATGTTTTCCCCATATTTTGAACCATTTCGAAAAAACCATCAAAATCGAGTTTTAAAAATCCATCGCTACTATTCCAATTCAATTCTAATTTTGGATGAACAAAATCCTTAAAAACAGATTTGTCTTTGTAATATTCTGAATATAAAAAATCAGTCACTAAGTCTTTGTAAGACATATTTAAATTAATTTTTTGAGTTTAGATAACACTTCGGGTAAACGGCTTACAGAAGCCAATTCTCTGTATTTTTTTCTGACATCGGCGGCAGGCGAACCAAAATAGGTTTTACCTGGCTCACAATCTTTGCTTATCCCAGAGGTTGCAAGAATAGTAGATTTTTTACCAATAGTTAAACCACTGGCAATACCTACCTGTCCCCAAATGGTAGCCTCATCCTCAACAACCACGCAACCGGCAATACCGACTTGGGCAGCAATAATACATCGCTCTCCTACAATAGTGTCATGGCCAATTTGGACTTGGTTGTCAATCTTTGTGCCTTTCTTGATGATAGTATTTGCTGAAACACCTTTGTCAATTGTTGTATTTGCACCAAGCTCAACGCCATCTTCTATAACAACACTACCTCCAGATTTGAGTTTGTCATGGTAGGTTTGACGATTTTTGTAATAAAAGGCATCAGCTCCTATAACAACGCCAGCATGAATAATTACGTTATCTCCAATTTCAACACCATCATAAATACATACATTAGGGTGAATTAAACAGTTTTTACCAATCTTGACATGATGACCAATAAATACTTGAGGTTGGATGACAGTATCATCACCAATTTGAGCAGAATCACTAATGTTGTGATCTGCTTTTTGAAAACGCTTAAAATAATCTGTGAGTTTATTAAAATCTCTAAATGGATCTTCAGATATTAATAATGCTTTGCCTTCAGGGCAATCCACTTCTTTGTTTATTAAAATGACACTAGCTTTTGAGTTAAGAGCCTTGTCGTAGTATTTTGGATGGTCAACAAAAACAATTTCCCCTGGATTAATGACGTGAATTTCATTCATGCCAGTGATTTTAAAATCGCTCTTGCCAACGAATTTTGTATCTAAGATTTGCGCAATCTGTTGAAGTGTGTAAGGTTGTGGAAATTGCAAAATTTAGTCTTTAATACGTTCTTTATAAGTCCCTTTTTCGGTTTCAATTTTTATCTTATCGCCTTCATTGATAAACAAAGGAACGTTCACCTCATGTCCGGTTTCAACGGTTGCTGGTTTGGTCGCGTTTGTCGCTGTATTGCCTTTTACACCAGGCTCGGTTTGGGTAACTTCCATAACGACGTGTGGTGGCATCTCTACAGAAAGCGGTTCATTATCTTCGGTGTTTATAAGAACTGTTACCACATCACCTTCTTTAAGTAAGCCTGGCATATCGAGTGCCGCTTCTGTTAATCGGATTTGAGTGTAATCTTCTTGATTCATGAAGTGGTAAAACTCACCATCATTGTATAAATATTGAAATTTATGTGTTTCCACTCTCACATCATCAATTTTGTGACCTGCAGAAAACGTGTTTTCGATGACTTTACCAGTAGTAACACTTTTGAGTTTTGTTCTTACAAACGCTGGACCTTTTCCAGGTTTGACATGTAAAAACTCTACAATTTTAAAGATATCGTGATTATATCTGATGCATAATCCGTTTCTTATATCACTTGTTGTTGCCATTTTATAGTTAAAAGTTTAATTAAATTAATTTGAAAAATACCCTTTCATAATTCCACGTTGCGAATCCTTAATAAATTGAAGAATCTCATCACGTTCTGGAGTAGCTTCCATTTCAGCTTCGATGATTGAAAAGGCTTGGGTATTATTATAGTTTCGTTGATATAGTATTCTATAAATATTTTGTATTTCTCGTATTTTCTCAGTGTCAAAACCCCGTCGTCTTAAACCAACAGAATTAATACCAACATAAGATAAAGGCTCTCTAGCAGCCTTAACATAAGGCGGAACATCTTTTCTTACCAAGGATCCACCTGTGATAAAAGCGTGTTTACCAATACTACAAAATTGCTGAACGGCAGCCATTCCTGCTAAAACGACGTGGTCACCAACGGTGATATGACCAGCCAATGTACTGTTATTAGAAAATACACAATTATCACCAACGATACAATCATGAGCGACATGGCAATAAGCCATAATCCAACAATCTTTACCGATTTTGGTTTTATTTCGATCAGAAGTTCCACGGTTTATGGTTACGCATTCTCTAATCGTTGTGCCATCACCAATCTCCGTTATCGTTTCTTCTTCGTTGAATTTTTTATCTTGAGGAATAGCTGAAATTACAGCACCTGGAAATATGCTTACATTCTTTCCAATCCGTGCGCCTTCCATAATAGTCACGTTTGATCCAATCCAAGATCCTTCACCAATTACGACGTTGTTGTGAATAGTCGTAAAAGGCTCAATAACTACATTTTTAGCTATTTTTGCACCAGGATGAACGTATGCTAAAGGTTGATTCATAAATTATTTATTTTGTTTGACGATTTGGGCCATAAGCTCAGCTTCTGAGGCTAACTTTCCATTGACATAAGCATAACCTTGCATATGGCAAATACCACGTCTAATGGGCGATATAAGTTCTAACTTAAATATTAATGTATCACCCGGTTCTACTTTTTGTTTAAATTTGACATTGTCCATTTTCATGAAAAACGTCAAATAATTTTCCGGGTCATCTACAGTGCTTAAAGCCAGGATGCCACCTGTTTGTGCCATGGCTTCAACTTGCAGCACGCCAGGCATAACTGGCTTTCCAGGGAAATGACCGATAAAGAATGGTTCATTCATCGTAACATTTTTGACACCTATAACATGTTTATCAGACAATTCATAAATTTTATCGACCAACAGAAACGGAGGGCGATGAGGTAACCGATTCATAATTTCTGAGACATCAAAAAGCGGTTCTGTATTGAGGTCTATTTTTGGAACTTTATTGCGCTTCTCAGTTTTGATGATTTTTGCTAATTTCTTAGCAAATTGAGTATTAACCGTATGTCCAGGCTTATTGGCAATTACTTTACCCCGAATACGAGTGCCTGTCAAGGCCAAATCTCCAAGCACATCAAGAAGTTTATGTCTTGCAGCTTCATTAGGATAATGTAAAGTTAAATTATCTAAAATACCATTAGATTTGATATGAATTTCATCTTTGCCAAATGCTTCTTTGAGTTTTTCTGTAGTCTCAGGATTTAATTCTTTATCGACATAAACAATAGCGTTATTTAAATCACCACCTTTTATAAGACCATTATCGAGTAGCATTTCAATTTCATGAAGAAAACTAAAGGTTCTGGCATCGGCAATTTCACTTTTAAACTCTTTAACAGATTTTATCGATGCATTTTGAGTGCCCAGGACTTTTGTACCAAAATCTACCATTGTAGTCACTTGATAATGATCTGCAGGCATTAAGATTAACTCTGACCCATCTTCATCAGCAAAAGAAATGACATCTTTAACTACAAATTCTTCTCGTTCAGCATCAAGCTCAACCTTACTTGCTTTTTCAAGTGCTTCAACAAAAAATTTTGATGAGCCGTCCATAATTGGAGGTTCAGAGGCATTGAGTTCTATGAGAACATTATCTATATCTAAACCCACACAGGCGGCTAAAACGTGCTCTGTGGTTTGAATACTCACACCGTTTTTTTCAAGGGTTGTTCCTCGTTCTGTATCTGTTACAAGGTTGGCATCTGCGGGAATAATTGGGTGACCTTCCAAATCTATGCGCTGAAAAGCATAGCCATGATTTGCTTTTGCAGGCTTAAATGTAAGTTTCACATTTTTTCCAGTGTGTAAACCTACACCTTCAAGACTCACTTCTTCTTGAATAGTAGTTTGTTTAGTTGGATTGTTTTTCATGGGCTTGAAGTTTTTTTTCAAGGATTTCTATTTTTTTAACAAGCTTTGGTAAGTTTTTGAAATGTACGTAAGATTTATTGAAGTCGCCGTAACCCAGAGCTGGAGATCCTTGAATAACTTCTTCGTCTTTCACATTTCTGCCAATTCCAGTTTGGGCTTGAACTTTTACACGATCACCAATGGTGATATGACCTGCAATCCCGACTTGGCCTCCTATAAGGCAGTTTTCTCCAATTTTTGTTGAGCCAGCTACACCAGTTTGAGCAGCAATAGCTGTATGTTTACCTATTTCTACGTTGTGAGCAATTTGTATTTGATTGTCTAATTTTACACCTTCTCTTATAATTGTGGAACCTAGTGTTGCCCGATCTATAGTTGTACTCGCACCGATATCAACATGATCTTCAATAATGACATTACCAATTTGAGGTACTTTTTTGTAAACACCGATTTGATCTGGTGAAAACCCAAACCCATCTGCACCCAATACAACATTACTGTGCAAGACACAATTTTTACCAATAACAGTTTCTGAGTAAATCTTGCACCCGGCAAAAATGGTTACGTCGTTTCCGATGACAACATTATCACCTATGTAAACATCAGGGTAAATTTTGACATTATCACCAATCTTTACATTTTTACCAATATAAGTAAACGCACCGATATAAGGTTTATCTCCAATACTTGCAGATTTTGATATATGATTGGGTTCTTCTACACCAGATTTATCCAGCTTAACCTGATTGTAATATTCTAAAAGTTTAGAAAATGAATCGTAAGGATTTTCTACTTTAATTAATGTGGTACTGATATCTTGCGTTTGTTCAAAATCTTTAGCTACAATACAAATACTGGCTTGAGTAGTATAAATGTATGATGTGTATTTCGGATTGGCCAAAAAGGTCAATGACCCTTCTTCGCCTTCTTCAATTTTAGACAATTTATCGACCTCGGCGTCTTGATTTCCCACAATACTACCGTCGAGCAATTCTGCGATTTGACTTGCTTTGAATTTCATTTTGACAAAAATAGAAAAAAAAGTTAAACTAAATCTTTAGGATAGCAGATATAAAACTTGACCACTGGTTGGGCTAAAGTTTTTAAATTCAATTGGTCAGAAACCTGAGATACCTCTTTTGTTTTGTTATTTTTAAAAAGGATCATAATTTTCTGATAATCATAGTTATATGCCTGATTTGAAGTCGTACCCTCAAAGAAAAAATAATCGGTTTCTGCGGAAGTGATGTTAAATTGCTTTTTAATGCTGTGTTTTATGACTTCTGTTTTTTTTGTCTTAAAAGCTTTATTTTTTAATTTGACCTTAAACAATTTTCTATTGATAAGCATTTTACAAAGTGAACTCAAAATATAGTCGGGATGGCTTTGCCATTGTTTAATAGCCGTAATAATATCATAATCATCGAGTTGAGAATAGAATTCTAAAATTTGGACATTAAAATTATCATACGAAATATTGTGGTTCAGAAAAAAAGATAAGGCTGAATTAGATTCAAATTTTTGGCCTTGTTGGATGAGTTCTTTAGCTCTTTTAAGAATTTTAATTAAAATTAATTCCGCACCAAGACTGGTCTTGTGTAAATACACTTGCCAATACATTAAACGTCTGGCGAGTAAAAATTTTTCGACCGAATAAATCCCTTTTTCTTCAATGACCAATTGATTGTCTCTTACATTAATCATCGTGATTAACCGATCAGAATTGATATTGCCTTCAGCAACTCCCGTATAAAAACTATCGCGTTTTAAGTAATCTAATCGATCTATATCTAGCTGCCCAGCAATGAGTTGTGTTAAAAACATTTTGCTATAGTCACCTTTAAAAATTTTTATAGCCAAAGTAAGTTTTCCCTCAAATGTTTTATTGAGATTTTCCATAAACTCTAACGACAAATTTTCATGGTTTAAACCTTCAATTAAACTGTTTTCTAGGGCATGAGAAAATGGACCGTGTCCTATATCGTGAAGCAAAATAGCAATAAGGGTGGCTTCTTCTTCATCTTTGGTGATTTCAATCCCTTTAAATTTCAATGTTTGAAGTGCCTTTTGCATTAAATATAAACAACCCAAAGCATGTTGGAAACGCGTGTGCTGTGCACCGGGATAAACCAAATGCGATAAGCCCATTTGAGTAATTCGCCTAAGCCTTTGAAAATAAGGGTGTTCAATTAAATCAAAAATGAGTTCGCTTGGAATGGTAATAAAACCATATATTGGGTCGTTTATAATCTTGAGCTTGTTTTGTTTTTTCAAAATAAATTCGCTTAATTTCAGCAAATATAAAGATATGACTAAGATAAAAATACTTTGGGTAGATGATGAAATTGATTTGTTAAAACCACACATCATGTTTTTATCAAAAAAAGATTATGACGTCACGACTTGCCAAAGTGGTATGGAAGCTATTGAGACTATTGAAAATGAACGTTTTGACATCGTATTTTTAGATGAAAATATGCCCGGACTTTCTGGGATTGACACTCTAGCTGAAATCAAAACCAAGCAAAACAATTTACCCGTGGTAATGATTACCAAAAGCGAAGAAGAATATATCATGGAAGAAGCCATTGGTTCAAAAATTGCGGATTATTTGATCAAGCCTGTTAATCCCAACCAAATTTTATTGAGTTTAAAGAAAAATTTAGACCACAGTCGTTTGGTGTCTGAACGAACAACTTCGCATTATCAACAAGCGTTTAGAAAGTTATCGATGGACTTATCTCAAGTCAATTCTCACCAAGAATGGGTTGATCTTTATAAACAATTACTCTATTGGGAAATGGAGCTCGACCAGCTTGACGATAGCTCAATGACCGAAATCTTAGAGTCTCAAAAACAAGAGGCCAATTCGGCATTTTTTAAGTTTATAACTAAAAATTACCACTCTTGGTTTGACCACAAAGCTGATGACGCACCAACGCTGTCTCATCAATTATTTAAAACTAAAGTCGTTCCTGAGTTAAAAGATGAACAACCTACATTGCTGGTCGTGGTAGACAACCTTAGATACGACCAACTTCGAGCTATAGAGCCTATTATTAATAACCATTTTAAAAAAGAACAGGAAGACGCTTTTTATAGTATTTTACCTTCGGCTACACAATACGCCAGAAACGCCATATTTTCAGGGTTGATGCCCTTAGATATGCAGAAACTCTACCCAAAGTTGTGGCTTAATGACACTGATGAAGGCGGTAAAAACATGCATGAAGCCGAATTTCTTGACAATCAATTGAAGCGACTGGGCATGCATATTAGCCATTCTTATCACAAAATCACATCTTTAGATCAAGGTCGAACGCTCGCAGATAATTTTGCACAATATAAAAGCCAAGATTTAACCGTCATTGTATATAATTTTGTGGATATGCTGTCTCACGCCAAGACAGAAATGCAAGTGATTAAAGAACTTGCCTCAAACGATAAATCTTATCGCTCCTTGACCACAAGTTGGTTTAAAAATTCACCGTTATTAGACATTATTATTAAAGCCCAACGTTTAGGCTTTAAACTTATTTTAACCACCGATCACGGCACCATTAATGTAAAAAACCCAACCAAAGTGATTGGTGATAAAAATACCAGCACCAATTTGCGTTATAAAACAGGTAAGAGCTTGACATATAATGAAAAAGATGTTTATGCTGTTAAAAACCCTTCAGATATTCGCCTACCAAGTATTAATATGAGTAGTTCTTTTGTGTTTGCCAAAGGCGATTATTTTTTAGCTTATCCTAACAATTATAACTATTACGTGAAATACTACAAAAATACTTTTCAGCACGGTGGAATATCTTTGGAAGAAATGATTATTCCTTTTGCTGTATTTTTGCCAAAAAATTAAAATATGACACTTGAATATGGTCTTAATAAGTTAGATGAAATAGCTCAAAATATCATTAAGCATTCATCGCTTAAAACCTATTTATTCTTTGGTGAAATGGGTGTTGGTAAAACCACATTAATCAAAGCCTTAGTTAAACAATTAGGCAGTGAAGACAATGTATCTAGTCCAACCTATTCATTGGTCAATGAATATATGTCTAAAGGCAAACCCATTTACCATTTTGACTTCTATCGTATCAATTCTATTGAAGAAGTTTATGACATAGGTTTTGAAGAGTACCTGTCTCAAGAAGCTCACATTATTATAGAATGGCCAGAATTGATAAAACCTCTTTGGCCGGAGAAATTTGTAAAAATTGAATTAAATCTGGTAGATGATGAAAAGCGTAAGATTGAAATTTGTGAAGTTTTTTGAAAGCTTCTAAATTGTCAAGACCTCACAGGTTTCTAAGACTTGTAAGGTTTAGAAAAATATTTTTTTATCCTAAATACAAAACGATAACACATCAACTTTCTCCTTCTTCCAATTGATCGGCTTCCGCTTTTTTAATCCATTTTGGGCTGATTTCTTTAGTCGTTTTAATGCCTAGTTTTTGAAGTTTAACGACATCTTTGACTAAATTTTGATTACCTGTCAGTTTTTTCATTGCTGAGGTATATGCCTTATCAGTAGATTTAATGCGGTTGCCTAGTGTTTCTAACTCATCAAGAAGGTTGCTAAATTTATCGTATAAATTACTAGCGTGATTGGCAATTTCGTTGGCGTTTTGTTGTTGTTTTTCGTTGCTCCAAATCATATCAACAGTGCGTAAAGTAGACAGAAGAGTAGTTGGGCTAACCAGTAAAATATTATCTTTAAAGGCCGAATAATAAAAATTTTGGTCTTCATTTTGTGCCAAATACAATGCTGGTTCAACAGGAATAAACATCAATACAAAATCGGGTGTTTGTTTATAACCTAAATCCTGATAATTTTTTGCACTAAGTTGTTTAATGTGATTCTTTAAGGAGTTGAGGTGAGCTTTGAGATGAAGTGTTTGTTCTTTTTCATCTTCTGCGTTAACGTAACGTTCGTAGGCAGTTAAGCTCACTTTTGAGTCGATGACCATCTGCTTATCATTGGGTAAATTAATCACAACATCTGGCATATAACGTTGACCGCTTTCATCTTGATAAGATTGCTGAACTTCATATTCTCGGCCTTTGGTTAAGCCAGATTTTTCTAAAACCCGTTCTAAAATCAATTCACCCCAATTGCCTTGTGTTTTACTTTCGCCTTTTAATGCCCTGGTGAGTTTTTCAGCTTCTTCACTCATCTTGCGATTTTCATGATTTAATTGTTTGATGACTTCATCTAGGCGGGTGTTTTTTTCATTAAAATTATCTTGATTTTTTTGGACTTTTTCTTCAAAAGTTTTGATTTTCTCTTTTAATGGATTGAGAATTTGCTCTATATTTTCTTTGTTTGATGTGGTGAATTTTTGAGATTTTTGGTCCAAAATTTTATTGGCTAGATTTTCAAATTCTTTGGTAAATTTTTCTTGTAAGTTTTCAACTTCTTGCTTTTGAGTGTCTAGTTTTTCTTGGAGGTTTTTGTATTCTGTTTCGGTTTTTGTGAGTTGGTTTTGAGCTTCATCTTTAGCTTGGCGAATGCGCTCGCGTTCGGTTTTTAACTCATCAATCTCCTGTTGATGTTCAGTTTTTAAATGTTCAGTTTGTTTGTCAACATAAGCCAGTTGATTGTTCAACTGATTATTTTGTTCTTCAAGCTGGTTAAGTTCAGCTTTTTTTGTGGCTTTTGATATAGTTTTACCAATAAAAAAGCCAACAACTAGACCTATTAAAATTGTTATAATCGGAATCCAAACCTCCATAAAAATTTATTTTTCGTATTTAGAAATATTACCATCTTTCAACCATAGCGCGGCATTTTCAAAAGCTAAAAGCCAAGGTGTAATTTTATCTTCAGTTCTGTCTTTGGGATAGTAAGCCCAATTCCATGGAAAAATAGACCGTTCTATATGTGGCATCATCACCAAATGTCTGCCAGTTTTATCTGTGAGCATTGCCGTGTTGTATTGCGAACCATTGGGATTAGCTGGATAGGCATCGTAGGCGTATTTGCCAACAATGTTGTAGTTTTCTTTGTCATAGGGAAAACTAAATTTGCCTTCACCATGGGCTGCCCAAATCCCTAATTTCATCCCAGCGAGATTAGACAACATTACAGAATTGTTATTTTGTATTTCAACCGAAGTAAACTGACATTCAAATTTATGTGAATCGTTATGCAGCATTTTTGGCTTTTCGTCATCATCAGGATGTAATAATCCAAGCTCAATAAAGAGTTGACAGCCATTACAAACGCCAATTGACAAAGTGTCTTCACGCTCGAAAAAATTGTATAAGGCTGTTTTAGCCTTGTTATTATACAAAAAGCTGCCTGCCCAACCTTTAGCACTACCGAGAACATCTGAATTTGAAAATCCGCCAACTGCCGCTAAAAATTGAATGTCTTGTAAATTTTCGGCACCGCTTATCAAATCGGTCATATGGATATCTTTCACTTCAAAGCCAGCCAAATCTAAAGCTTTAGCCATTTCGCGTTCAGAGTTTGAGCCTTTTTCTCTTAAAATCGCCGCCTTCGGCTTGGTTTTAGTTGATTTTTTTATTTTACCTACAAAGTTTTGTGGGAAAACATATTGCAAACTTTGAGTTTTGTAATTCTTAAAACGTTCTTTTGCTAGAACTTTAGGGGTTTGGTTTTTATCAAACTCGTAAGAAGTTTTAAACCAAACATCTCTCATTTTAGCAACATCAAATTGATAATCTATTTGGTGATGTTTAATATTTAAAAAGCGCTGTCTTTGACAATGTCCAATTTTATAAGCATTAATGTTTTGCTTCTTTAAATATTTTTCAACTAATTTGTCATCAAAAGCTTGGAAAATAACTCCAGAATTTTCTGCAAATAAAACTTTTATAATATCTGAAGAACTAAAGTGTGATAAGTCAATTTCTGCTCCAATATTTTTATCGGCAAAGCACATTTCTAAAAGACAAGTAATTAGACCACCTGAAGAAATATCATGTCCTGCTAAAATCAAGTCTTTTTTGATAAGGTGCTGAATTGCGTTGAAGCTTTTTTTGAAAAATTCCGCATCTTTAATTTCAGGAGTTTCTTGTCCTACTTTATTAAGAACTTGTCCTAATGAAGAACCGCCAAGTTTAAGATTATCTTGACTTAAATTGATATAATACAAACTGCCACCATTGACTTGCATAACAGGTTCGACGACTTGCGCAATATTGTTACAATGCCCAGCTGCAGAAATAATTACAGTTCCGGGAGACAAGACATTTTTGTTGTTATACTGTTGCTTCATAGATAGTGAATCTTTACCGGTTGGGATATTGATGCCCAAGTCTATAGCAAAGTTTGAAGCGGCTTTTACAGCTTCATATAATCTGGCATCTTCACCAGGGTTTTTGCATGGCCACATCCAATTGGCAGATAAACTCACAGATTTTAAACCTTTGTCGAGTGGCGCCCAAATCAAATTGGTTAAAGCTTCAGCAAAAGAGTTTTGCGAACCCGCTTTAGGATTGATTAATCCAGAAATAGGCGAGTGGCCAATTGACGTTGCAATACCATTTTGGCCTTCATAATCTAAAGCGACCACGCCACAGTTATTAAGTGGGAGTTGAAGTTTGCCAACGGTTTGTTGTTTAGCCACACGACCAGTCACACATCGATCTACTTTATTAGTTAGCCAATCTTTACAAGCCACGGCTTCGAGTTGTAAAACTTGTTTGAGGTAGGTGTTTAATTGATCAATTTGATATTCAATTTTTTCATAAGCCTGTTTGACAGTCTCATCCTTCATAATGGTTTTAGGGGAGTTGCCAAACAAATCTTCTAAACCAAGATTCATTGGAGTTTCGCCACTTGTTTCACTTTTAAATATAAATTGATGATCTTCTGTGATTTTACCTACGATGTAAAACGGAGCGCGTTCTCTTTTTGCGATGGTTTCAAGGGTTTTAGTATCATTTTCTGATAGAATTAACCCCATGCGTTCTTGAGATTCATTACCAATAAGTTCTTTTGCGGAAAGCGTTTTGTCTCCAATAGGCAATTTGTCCAAATCAATATGTCCACCGGTTTCTTCAACGAGTTCGCTTAAGCAATTTAAATGTCCGCCAGCACCATGGTCGTGAATAGAAATTATAGGGTTTTTAGCACTTTCAACTAGAGCTCTAATGGCATTCGAGACGCGCTTTTGCATTTCTGGATTGGCCCGTTGCACCGCGTTGAGTTCGATACTGCTGTCTTGTTGGCCAGTATCGGCAGAAGATACGGCGGCACCACCCATGCCAATTCTGTAATTATCACCGCCAAGTATAATGATATTATCGCCTTTTTGAGGCATATCTTTTTGGGCTTGCTTTTGCAGTCCGTAACCTACGCCACCAGCTAACATAATGACTTTATCATAGCCGAGAAGTCTGTCGTTTTCAGCGTGCTCAAAAGTTAATAAAGACCCGCAAATCAAAGGTTGCCCAAATTTGTTACCAAAATCTGAAGCTCCATTTGAGGCTTTAATCAAAATATCAAGTGGGGTTTGATAAAGCCATTTTCTGGCTTTAAAGGCCTTTTCCCAAGGTCGGTTTTTGCTAACACGCGAATATGAGGTCATGTAAACTGCCGTGCCAGCCAACGGAATAGAACCCCGACCACCTGCCATACGGTCTCTAATTTCGCCACCACTTCCTGTTGCAGCGCCATTAAAAGGCTCTACAGTCGTAGGGAAATTATGGGTTTCGGCTTTGAGTGAAATCACAGATTGCACACTTCTGTTTTGATAAATTGAAGCTCTATCAGCTTGCTTTGGGGCAAATTGCTTAATCTTAGGTCCTTTGATAAATGCAACATTGTCTTTGTAAGCAGAAACAATTTCGTTAGGAAATTCTTTTGAGGTTTTTTTTATTAAACCAAATAGCGAATCTCTCTTATTTTTATTGTCAATAATAAATTGTCCATTAAAAATTTTATGACGGCAATGTTCAGAGTTGACTTGTGAAAACCCAAATACCTCAGCATCTGTAAGTGGTCTGTTGAGTTTTTTGCTGAGGTTTTCTAAATAGCTAACCTCTTCTTTACTTAGCGCCAAGCCTTCAGATTTGTTGTAAGCTGCAATATCTTTGATGTCTTTTATGGGTTCCGGTTCGATGTTTACGTCAAACATATCTTGACTTAACTGATCATAGCTTTGAAATAGCATCGGGTCAAACTCATTATAATCAGGATCTACCGCGGTGAGTTCTTCGATACGTTCAATGCCATTTAACCCCATATTTTTAGTGATTTCTACAGCATTGGTTGACCATGGCGAAATCATATTAGCTCTTGGACCAATAAATTTTTTGGACTTATTTATTTTTTCGATTTGCTGAGCATCGTTTAATAACCAATATAATTTTTTTAAATCTGGCGTTGAAAAAGCTTTATGGTGAACGACTGCAAAAAATAGTTTTGAATCATTTGAAAAAAAAGAAATCATAAAAAAATCAGCTTAGGGCTTTAAGCCACAAAAATACAATAAATTTGTTTGCAAATTATTTAATAATTCATGGGTTTTAGACTTAAACTTTTTCAGCGTATCAAAACCTTTTGGAAATCATCAATATGGAAAAATACTAAACTGCTTTGGACGGTTTTTTTTCCAATTCAACTTTTTTTGATTTACATTATAAGACAATACCCAGAACAGGTTGAAGTATATTATTCAGCTGGAAATTATAAATCAATCGCTAGTTTTTTTCAAAAATTATTCAGTCGACTTCCGTTTTCATTCGGTGATATATTTTATATCATCTTAATATTTTTTTTAGTAAAATATTTCATTAGTATTTATAAAAGAAAACTAAAACTTAAATCATCTGATTTTTATACCATTATTTCGTTTGTATCTGTATTGTATTTTTGGTTTCATTTGTCTTGGGGTTTAAATTATTATCGTTTACCCTTACACAAACAACTCAAGGTTAAGGACGACTACACAACGGATGAGCTATTAAACTTTACTGATATATTGATTGAAAAAACAAACGCTATTCATCATAAACTT
The DNA here is from genome assembly GCF_006120725.1 of Mesohalobacter halotolerans. Classification (GTDB taxonomy): domain Bacteria; phylum Bacteroidota; class Bacteroidia; order Flavobacteriales; family Flavobacteriaceae; genus Psychroflexus; species Psychroflexus halotolerans. The sequence goes on along the minus strand of NZ_SWMU01000003.1, from coordinate 230,202 downwards.
GTCACAAATGATTCATTACCCGTAAAATTTGAACACTCTGAACAAGAATATGAAAACACAGTGTTCAATAATTTTAAGCAAACAGAATTTAAAGATCAATATGTCAAATGTCAAAGTATAAAACCTTCCTTACTCAGTTTACCACTAAGTTATATGGGTTTTGGAGGTTACATCAATCCTTTTACACACGAAGCACAATATAATGACAGGGTGCCAAAATACAAGTATCCCACTTTGATTGCGCACGAAATGGGTCATCAACTGGGTTATGCTAAGGAAAACGAAGCCAATTTTGTATCTTGTTATGTCAATATGTTTAGTAAGCATGAAAAAATGCGCTATGCCGGTTTTACTTATGCCTTAAAGTTTTGTCTAAATGAAGTGTATAGACGTTCACCTGAAGATTTCGAACGTTTTAAAGCAAAAGTCAACCCCGGTATTTTAAAGAATTATAAAGAAATACAGTTGTTTTGGGAAAGCTATAAAAACCCACTTGAGCCAGTATTTAAAAACCTATATGGCAACTTTTTGAAAGTTAACAATCAACCACAAGGAATTAAAAGTTACAGTTATGTGGTAGCTTTACTAGTCAATTATTTCACAGAAAATTCTTTACCTTAGTCCAATTAAATTAATTAAGTATGCGAAATTTAATTTACCTCTTATTCTTTTTATTCAATTTAAGCCTTTTCGCTCAAGAGTATTTTCCTGATAATGAAGGTGTAAAACAACAAACCGATATTACTTATGTTTTTACTAATGCTACGATAGTTGACGGATATGATAATATGATGCGTTCTGGTCAATTGATGATTAAAGCAGACAAAATTGTAGCTGTGGGCAAAAATATAAGTATTCCCAAAGATGCCGTAATCATAGATTTAGAAGGAAAATACATTTATCCATCATTTGTAGAACTATTTTCTGATTTTGGAATTAAAGATTTTAAAAGACCTTCATCTAATGGTCAACCGCAATATGGACCATCAAGAGACGGATATTACTGGAATGACCATATCAGACCGGAACAAAATTTGACTAATTATTTTGATTTTGATGAGAAAACAGCAAAACAATTGCGAAAAGCCGGTTATGGCCTTGTTAATACTCACGTGGATGACGGAATAATTCGCGGCACTAGTAGCCTTATTGCTTTGAGCGAAAGTGAAGACATTACCAAAACTTTGGTTGCTGAACAAACCGCTCAAGTGTTTAGCTTTGACCGCAGTAATCAAACTCGTCAGAGCTATCCTACTTCAATTATGGGTAAAATGGCATTGATTCGTCAAGTTTATAATGATGCTGAATGGTATCAAACAGAAAATGCCAAAAACAAAGATTTATCGCTTGAAGCTTTTAATCAACAGCAAGATATACCTCAATTTTTTCATACTGATGACTATCTCGATGCTTTAAGAGCCGATAAAGTGGGTGATGAGTTTGGCGTGCAATACACAATTATCGGAAGCGGCGACGAATACAAGAGAATAAATGAAGTTAAGCAAACCAATGCCCAATTCATTTTACCTTTAAATTTCCCAAAAGCTTACGATGTCGAAAATCCATACCTCACACAATATTTATCGCTGTCTGATATGAAAGAATGGCATCACGCGCCTTACCTTTTTAAACGCTTTGAAAAATATCAAATTCCTTTTGCCATAACAGCTAATGGACTAAAATCGCCTGATAAACTGTTGAGCCATTTAAAAACCGCGATTGAAAAAGGATTGTCAAAAGAAAAAGCATTAGCCGCACTAACGCAAAAACCTGCCGAATTTTTAAAATTGTCAGACCAAGTTGGACATTTAAAACCTGGAGCTTATGCCAATTTTTTAATTACATCGAAAGATATTTTTGAAGACAATATGACGATTTACCAAAATTGGGTCATGGGTCAAAAACACGAATTGGCTGATATGAATCTCGTCGATATTTCAGGCGAATACCAATTGAGTTTTAATAATCAGACTTATGATTTAAAACTCAAACAAAGCAAAGGAAAGTACAGTGCCGAGTTGACAAAAGATACTTTAAAATTTGGCACAAAACTCAATTATAAAGACCATTGGTTTTACTTGACGGTAACCGATAAATCTTCTGAAAATGAGTTCAATAGATTAGCTGCAAGAATAGATCAACCCCAGTCTGATTTTCAAGGTAAAGTCTTTTTAAATAACGAAGTCACTTCAAATTTTGTGGCTAAATATCAAGACAGTAAGGAAAATAAAAAAGATGATAAATCTTCTGATAAAAAAGAAGATAAAGACGAGATGTTGCCCGTTACTTATCCCAATATGTCTTACGGATTCTCTGAAATTTCTTCGGAGCCAAAACCTATACTCGTTAAAAATGCGACTGTTATCACAGGCGAATCTGATGGGACACTTGAAAATACTGATGTTTTACTTAAAGATGGTAAAATTAATAAGATTGGTCAAAACCTAAAATCCTCTAGAGCCAAAATCATCGATGGCAGCGGCAAATTTCTCACTGCCGGTATTGTAGATGAACACTCGCATATTGCGGCAACTTCGGTTAATGAAGCTGGTCACAATTCTTCTGCTGAAGTGACAATGGAAGATGCCGTAAATCCAGATGATATTAGTATTTATAGAAGTCTTGCCGGTGGTGTGACCAGCATACAATTGTTACACGGTTCGGCTAACCCAATTGGTGGGCGTTCTGCCATCTTAAAGCTCAAGTGGGGTCAGCCTGCAGATGAAATGATTTATGACAACTCGCCTAAGTTTATCAAATTTGCTTTGGGTGAAAACGTCAAGCAATCCAATTGGGGAAGTCGCACAAGATTTCCACAAACACGCATGGGTGTTGAGCAAGTTTTTATAGACTATTTTTCTAGAGCTAAAGCTTATGGTGAAAAAAAGAATTCTGGCGAAGCATACCGTAAAGATGCCGAAATGGAAGCCCTACTTGAAATCATCAACAGCGAGCGATTTATCTCCTGCCATTCTTATGTGCAAAGCGAAATCAACATGCTGATGAAAGTTGCCGAACAATTTGACTTTAGAGTTAATACCTTTACGCACATTCTTGAAGGTTATAAAGTTGCCGATAAAATGGCTAAACACGGCGCTGGCGGTTCAACCTTTAGCGATTGGTGGGCTTATAAATACGAAGTCAATGATGCTATTCCTTTTAATGCTGCTATAATGCATAACGAAGGCGTCACAGTAGCCATCAACTCTGACGACGGCGAAATGATACGACGACTTAATCAGGAAGCTGCCAAATCTGTTAAATATGGCAATATTTCACCTGAGGAAGCTTGGAAATTTGTAACCTTAAATCCTGCTAGACTTTTACATATCGATGATAGAGTTGGGAGCATTAAAGAAGGCAAAGATGCCGATGTGGTGTTGTGGAATGCACATCCATTATCAGTTTATGCCAAGCCAGAATATACCATTATAGAAGGAAAAATTTACTTTTCTCTTGAAAAAGATAAAGAGCTGCGTCAACACATTAAAAAAGAACGCAGTCAATTGATTAATATGATGTTGAGAGCTAAAAACAAAGGGTTAAAAACTCAACCTATCAAAAAGGAAAATAAAGAATTTTTGCACTGCGACAGTGAAATTGAATTACATTAAAACACAGATGATGAAATATTTATTTAGTTTACTTATCACTTTTACCATATTTAACCTTTGTGCACAACAAACACCAGCACCTGAGCAAAGCCAACCCATTTCTATTGTTGGTGTAACAGCTCATATAGGTAATGGTGAGGTTGTAGAAAACGCTATTATTGTTTTTGAAAACGGAAAAATTACTCAAGTTAGTGATGTCAATAAAGCCCAACCTAAAGGAAAAGTCATTCAAGCCGAAGGAAAACACGTTTATCCTGGTTTTATTGCCCCTAATTCAACATTGGGATTAGCAGAAATCGACGCGGTGAGAGCCACAAGAGATGAAGATGAAATTGGCACATTTTTACCCCATATCAGAAGTGTTATTGCTTATAATGCTGAAAGTAAAATTGTAGAAAGTATGCGACCAAATGGGGTGTTGATGGGACAAATCACACCGCGAGGTGGTAGAATTTCAGGAACATCAAGCATTGTGCAATTTGATGCGTGGAATTGGGAAGACGCCATCGTAAAAGCCGATGATGGTATTCATATGAACTGGCCTAGAAGTTTTAGCCGATCGGGCAATTGGTATGACACCGATAGACGTTACGAAATTAATAAAAATTACACCAAACAATTAGACGAATTACATACTTTTTTTGATAAATCTAAAGCTTATTATCAGTCTGATGATTTCAACAGAAATACAGTTTACGAAGCTATGAAAGGCTTATTCAATGGAGAAAAAACTCTTTTTGTGCATGTTGACGCCGAAAAGGAAGTCCTTGACCTTTTGGCTTTTAAAGCTGAATACAATTTAGAAAACGTTGTCATTGTTGGTGGTGCAGAGGCACATCGTGTAGCCAACGAGATTAATGCTGCAAATGTCCCAGTATTGCTTCAACGCGTGCATTCTACGCCAAATTTTGAAGGTGATGATTACGACTTACCGTATAAATTACCTAAACTATTGAGCGATAAAGGGATTCTTGTAGGTTTAGAATCCAGTGGCCAGATGGAACGAATGAACACGCGAAATTTGCCATTTTATGCAGGAACGGCAGTTGCTTACGGTTTAGATAAAAAGGAAGCGCTTAAAATGATTACGCTCAATACAGCAAAAATATTAGGAATTGATGATTTTGCTGGAAGCTTAGAGATTGGTAAGGATGCAACATTATTTATTTCAGAAGGCGATGCTTTGGATATGCAGGGTAACAGATTAACACATGCCTTTATTCAGGGTGGAGAAATTAGTTTAGAAAGTCATCAAACTGAACTCTATAAACGATATTCTAATAAATATAACCACAAAATCGATGAATAAACCATCTCTTATTCACCGCCTTAGATTTTTTTTAGAGCGACGTGGGTTTTATGTCAGCTCAAGACTGGCTGATCGCTTGGGGATGAAAGCCAAGTCGGTCAGGTTATTTTTTATTTATGCTTCATTTGCCACATTTGGTTTTGGATTTGTGGTATATTTGACCTTGGCTTTTTGGTTTAAACTCAAAGATTTAGTTTATACCAAAAGAAGTTCAGTGTTTGACTTATAATTCAAAATTAAATCATCTATGCATCTACCTTTACTCCAAGATTTGGTAGTCATCATGGGATTTTCTATTGTTGTGGTTTTTTTACTCAACCGCTTAAAAATTCCATCTATTTTAGGGTTTTTATTTACTGGTGTTTTGATAGGGCCGCATGCTTTGAGTCTAGTCAAAGCGGTTGAACAAGTGGAAATCATATCAGAAATCGGTGTGATTTTATTGCTGTTTGTTATCGGTATGGAATTATCCATAAAACAGTTAATGTCTATTAGGAAAACTGTATTTATAGGCGGTTCTTTTCAAGTTGGTATTACGCTTTTGGTAGCTTCATCGATAGCATATAGTTTAGATTTCCCACTGAATGAAGCCATCTTTATAGGCTTTTTATTTTCGCTTTCGAGTACGGCTATAGTATTAAAATTGTTTCAAGACCGCAATGAAATTAATACACCACATGGTAAAAATGCGCTAGCTATATTAATCTTTCAAGACCTTATTGTTGTGCCTATGATGTTATTGGCACCAATCATGTCCGGGCAGTCTGATGATATTGGAGGAAGTATTCTAGAACTGATTATAAAAACCTCTATTGTCATTGTTATCACAATTGTGAGTGCGAGATACCTTGTTCCAAAATTGATGCATATTATTGCCAAAACCGAAAGCAAAGAACTTTTCTTACTCACTACTTTTGCGATTTGTTTTGCGGTTGCGTTTTTAACTTCAGAAGCCGGTTTATCTTTAGCACTTGGAGCGTTTCTAGCTGGTTTGATTATATCAGAATCCGAATACAGTCACCAAGCTACGAGTTCTATTTTGCCATTTAGAGAATTATTTACCAGCTTGTTTTTTATCTCCGTCGGGATGTTATTGAATTTAACGTACTTCATCAATAATATTCTTTTCGTTTTGTTGTTAGTGGCCTCAGTTTTTGTGGTCAAATCCATGATAGCAGGTCTGGCTGTTGCCGTATTAAAATATCCGGCACGAACAGTTATCATCACCGGTGTATCTTTATTTCAAGTGGGTGAATTTGCTTTTATTTTGTCTAAGGTTGGTATAGAATATGACTTATTATCGCCGGAAATGAATCAACTGTTCCTCTCGGTGTCTATATTATCAATGCTATTAACACCTTTCATCATTATTTTGTCTGAAAAAATTGCTTTTGGTATTTTAAAAATAAGATTCTTAGATAAAATTTTAGAAACTAAAAAACCTGAAACACAAGTTATAGATGATGAGATTGAAAACCACTTAATCATCATAGGTTTTGGTATCAATGGCTCAAATTTGGTTAAGGCCGCTCAATACATGAACATTCCTTATCTGGTTGTTGAATTGAATGCAGAAACTGTAAGAGAACAGAAAAAAAATGGTATTCCCATCATGTATGGAGATGCGACGCAAGATCATATTTTAGAATCACTGAACTTGACAACAGCACGTGCTCTGGTTATCGCCATATCTGATCCAAAAGCCACTAAAACCATCTTATCAAATGTGAGAACCATGTCTCAATCTATCTACACCATTGTCAGGACAAGATATGTCAAAGAAATTGAGGAGCTTCACGCTCTTGGTGCAGATGAAGTTATTCCGGAAGAATTTGAAACTTCTATAGAAATTTTTACACGGGTTTTGCATAATTTTTTAATCCCTCAAGAGGATATCGAAAACTTTATCAATTCCTTACGATCTGATAATTACAGTTTATTTCAAAAAAAAGCGACTTTTCCCAGGGCTTATCGTTTACCTGAGATACCTGATTTTAATATTATTTCACTTAAAGTTAATAAGGATACCAGTAAAATTATCAGAAAAACTATTGGTGACTTAGATATTAGAAATCAATATGGTATCAATATTTTAAGTATAAAAAGAAAAGAGGACTTTATCAATATTGTCAAACCCTCAGAAAAGATTTGTAGAGGCGATGTGTTGTTTGTTCAAGGCAAGCAGGAAAATATTGAAACTTTTTCTAAGTTGATTCATTAATAAATGAGCTTTAAGTTTCCCTTTTTTAAAACAAAAAAAAGATTTTTGACAATGCCTTAAATCAATTCTTTACAATTCTAAAATAGTTTTTTATTACTAATATTTTTTTAGATATTGCGGCTTGTTTATTAAATGGTTAATTAATTATAAATTTATAATTATGATAAGAAGTTTATTTTCATTGGTTGTTTTGTTTTTTTCAATTACACTATTTAGTCAAGATTTAGTGATTAAAGAAAAACTCATCAACCCTTCAGATGAAATTAATAATGGTTCAATTGAAGTAGAAGTAGATGGAGGAACACCACCATATCAATACAAATGGTCTAATCAAAGCACGCCATTGTCTTCTAATAAATCTGTCGGCCTAACAGAAGGTATTGCTTATCACATCAAAGTTACAGATGCTAATGGTCTTACAGCAGAGAAAGACATTACCATAAAAGCAGAATCGATAACAGAACATTTTAATGGCTTTTTTACACCAGTTGTTGGTGCGATGGGCAGTGTGTTGTTTTGGGATCCATTTGCTGCCATTGGTATTTATGATCCTGTTGTGTATACTAATAAAGACCTCATTTTTGCGCCTGAGTGGGATGCGGAGACTCAAGAAGTATTTACATTAAAAAAATGGCTAGTCAACTCCAATACTTCTGTAAAAAAGGGTGATGCTATTGCTGTTGTAAATTTATCTAACACCGGAGATATAGAAGTTAAAGCTCAAGAAAACGGTAAAATTAAACACAAGGTCAAAGAAGGAGAAGTTATTTATGACCCCAATAATAAAGAGGATGTGATTCAGCCAAATGCTCATGTATTTGGTGAGATTAAATATGAGAATCCCGTGGCTCTAACTTTACCAAATGGCGATAAGAAAACCAAAGGTATTCCATTTATTGTCGTTTGGTTGATTGCTGGTGCCGCTTTTTTTACATTTAGAATGGGATTCATTAATATTAGAGGATTTAAGCATTCGCTTCAACTCGCAAGAGGTAAATATGACGATCCGGATGCTCCAGGTCGAATTACCCATTTTCAAGCTTTGACAACAGCGGTGTCTGCAACCGTTGGCTTAGGTAATATAGCCGGTGTGGCGATCGCAATTTCACTTGGTGGAGCTGGGGCAACTTTTTGGATGATTTTAGCTGGTTTACTCGGTATGTCATCCAAATTTGTGGAATGTACGCTTGGTGTCAAGTATAGATTTATTAATAAAGAAGGACGTATTTTTGGTGGACCCATGAACTATTTGAGATATGGATTAGAAAAAAGAAATTTAAAAGGTCTAGGTAAAACCTTAGCTGTAATTTTTGCAGTTTTGGCCATTGGTGCTTCATTTGGAGGCGGTAATATGTTCCAAGCCAACCAATCCTTTAATGTATTAGCTGGGCAAATTCCTATGCTTGAAGGGAATGGTTTTATTTTTGGTCTTATTCTAGCAATTCTTGTTGGTGTAGTTATCATTGGTGGTATCAGTAGTATAGCAAGAGTTACTGATAAAGTCGTACCATTTATGGCTGCAACTTATGTTATCGGTGCATTTATTGTGATTGGCGTAAATATTGACAATTTGGGAGCAGCTTTCTCAGCTATTATTAACGGTGCTTTTTCACCCAGTGCACTCAAGGGCGGTTTCATAGGTGTATTAATTGTAGGCTTTCAACGAGCCGCATTTTCTAACGAGGCCGGTGTCGGTTCAGCTGCTATTGCTCACTCTGCGGCCAAAACTAACCATCCGCCTTCTGAAGGTTTTGTAGCTCTTCTTGAACCATTTATTGATACTGTAGTGGTATGTACACTGACAGCTTTAGTTTTAATTTTTACTGGTATGCACGAAGTTGACGGCTTATCTGGTGTACAGTTGACCACAGACGCATTTGGAAGTGTAGTCTCATGGTTTCCTTATGTCTTGGCAATAGCTGTATTTTTGTTTGCTTTCTCTACTATGATTTCTTGGTCTTATTACGGCATGAGGGCTTGGTCTTATATTTTTGGGAGAAGCAAAACAAACGAGTTAATTTATAAAGTCTTTTTCTTAATTTTTGTAGTTGTCGGCGCTTCTATCAGCTTAGGTGCTGTATTAGACTTTTCAGATATGATGATTCTTGCGATGTCTTTCCCTAATATCATAGGACTACTAATCTTGTCTGGTGAAGTTAGAAAAGATTTAAGAGAATACATGTCTAAACTCAAAAAAGGCGAATTATTTACACGCCAGAAATAAGTTTATAACATATGTTTTCAAAAAAAACCCATTCGGTTTTGACAAAGTCTCAACAGAATGGGGTTTTTTTGTTAGTTGGAGTCATAGTTGTTTGTCTTTTAGGGTTTGCTTATTACAATTATAAACACCCTAAATACAATCAAAACCTAATTTATATTGATAGTACAACCCAGCTAAAAATTGATTCTTTAAAATTATTAAAGGCTAAACAAGCTAAATCTTATCAATATAAAATATATCCATTTAACCCTAATTTTTTAAAAGAAGGTAAAGCTTATCGATTGGGTTTATCTGCCGAAGAACATGATAGGTTGATGGCTTTTCGTGCCAAAGGACAATGGATAAATTCGGCTGAAGATTTTCAAGAGGTGACTAAAGTTTCTGATGAGGTTCTAAACAAGATTTCACCCTATTTTAAATTCCCAGATTGGGTTGTAGCACAACAACAAGCAAAAACACGAGAAAAACCTAAAACTGTTTTAAGCTATGAGCAGAAGAAAGATTTAAATTCAGTAACAGCAGAAGATTTAGAAAAAATAAGTGGTGTTGGTAAGGTGCTATCAAAACGTATTATCGCTTATCGAAACAAAATCGGAAAATTTAGATCCGATATTCAGCTTAAAGATGTTTGGGGACTTAAGCATGATGTCATCGATAAAATTACTGCAAAAATGACTGTAAAGTCTAATTACCAGCAACCAAAGATTGATATTAATCAAGCATCGTTAATCGAGTTGTCTGAAATCCCGTACTTTGATTATGAACTGGCTAGAGAAATATTTCAACTGATAAAAGTGAAACAAGGGATTAAATCTTTTAAAGAATTATCAAAATTACAACAATTTCCTACCTCTAAAATTGATAGAATTAAATTATATTTGACAATAAATAAGTAATTCTTATTTTTTGTTAAAATAATTAAGGAAATATTAACTATGAATACAGCTTACTTTTCAGAAGACCACAAATTGTTTAGAACAACTTTAAGAGAGTTTCTCCAAAAAGAAGTCTCGCCAAATGTAGATCAGTGGGAAAAAAAAGGAAAAATAGACCCAAGTATCTGGACAAAAATGGGCGAGATGGGCTATTTTGGTTTGGCTTATCCAGAGCAATACGGTGGTATGAATTTAGATTTTTTTTATACAACGATTTTACTTGAGGAATTACAACGTGTTAATTCAGGTGGATTCGCAGCTGCCATGTGGGCTCATGCATACTTGGCGATGACACATCTCAATGCTGAAGGTTCTGAGAAATTAAAAGAAAAATACCTTACCAAAAGTATTACTGGCGAAAAAGTAGGTTGCCTTTGTATTACTGAACCCTTCGGAGGTTCTGATGTTGCTGGAATGAAAACCACAGCAGTAAAAAAACGGGATGAATACGTTATCAACGGTTCAAAAACTTTTATCACGAATGGTGTTTATGCTGACTATCTAATAGTTGCGGCTAAAACCAATCCTGAGTTGAAATCTAAAGGCATGAGTATTTTCCTTGTTGATAGAGAAAAAACAGATGGTATATCAGCAACAAAATTAGATAAACTCGGCTGGAGAGCATCTGATACTGCAGAACTCGCTTTTGATGATGTTAGGATTCCAGCATCAAATCTTATGGGTGAAGAAAACAAAGGGTTTAACTATATCATGCAACACTTTGCTTCTGAACGTTTAATTATGGGAATTAATGCTCACGCTAGAGCAGAATATGCTATTAAATACGCTTTAAGCTACATGAAAGACCGTGAGGCTTTTGGTAAAAAACTCACTGAATTTCAAGCATTGCGACATAAAATTGCTGAAATGTCCACGAGAGTGGAGATGTGTAAGCATTTTAACTATGCCGTAGCTTCAAGATTGGACAAAGGTGAATATGTCGTCAAAGAAGCTAGCATGTCTAAATTGGAATCTACAAAAATTGCAGATGAAGTTATTTACGATTGTTTACAACTACTAGGTGGTTATGGCTATATAGAAGAATATCCGCTCGCCAGAATGCTCAGAGATTCTAGATTAGGTCCAATTGGAGGTGGAACTTCTGAAATATTAAAAGAAATTTTAGCAAAGATGATTATCGATGAAAAAGATTATAAACCAGCTACAAAATAGAGATTTATAGAGAAATGTTTTTCAGTAAAATTGATACAAATGATAGTATATTTTAAAATATTTATATTTGCGACATGTCAGGTATTATTAATTTTCTCTCCTATCTTGAAAACGAAAAACAGTATTCAAATCATACTATTTCTGCCTATCAAAACGATTTAAAAGAATTTGACCATTTTTTAAATACCAATTTTAATAAAGTCACATTAATCGATGTTGATTATTTTCAGGTGAGAGCCTGGATTGCTGAATTATCTCAACAAGATTTGAAACACAAAAGTATTAACAGAAAGTTGAGTTCGCTCAAGACTTTTTATAAGTTTTTACTCAAAACAGGTCAGGTCAAAGCTTCACCAATGCAAAAATTAAAAAGCTTAAAAACACCTCAATCTTTAAGTACACCTTTTTCCATTCAAGAAGTTGAAAATGTAATTAATAGTCTAGAGTCAAAAGACTTTTTAACATCTAGACAATCATTAATAATAGAGTTACTATATGCTACAGGTATGCGGCGAGCTGAATTGATTTCATTGCAAACCCGAGATGTTAATTTAACTAAACAGCAACTCAAAGTAACAGGTAAAAGAAATAAACAACGAATCGTACCGCTGTATGATAAAATTTGTAAACGAATAAAAGTCTATTTGCAATTTAAGCAAAAAGAGGGGTTTAGACATTCAAGTTTATTGGTTACAGCACAAGATAAACCTTTATATCCAAGTTTAGTTTACAATGTCGTAAACGATGTTTTTAAAAAATTTTCAAGTAAATCCAAAACTAGCCCTCATATTTTACGTCACACCTTTGCAACACATCTATTAAATCAAGGGTCAGATTTAAATGCAATAAAAGAACTCTTAGGTCATGAAAGTCTCTCATCTACAGAAGTTTACACGCACAATAGCATAGAGCAACTCAAACAGTCTTATTATAAAAATCACCCCAGAGAATCAAATTAGTTTTTACTTTGAAAAATATGTAAAAAAAAGTAAAAATTATTTTTTCTATGAAAATTAAACTCTATATATTTGCATTCCGCAAAAAATGCGGTAAAAAGTTAATAAAAGCCGATGTAGCTCAGCTGGCTAGAGCAGCTGATTTGTAATCAGCAGGTCGTGGGTTCGAGTCCCTCCATCGGCTCGATTTTGAAATATTGAAATGCTAAAACCCGTGTGTTTTAGTGTAATTTTGGGGAGATACTCAAGCGGCCAACGAGGGCAGACTGTAAATCTGCTGACCTAGTCTTCGCAGGTTCGAATCCTGCTCTCCCCACAAGAGCAAAAGCTTTGGAGGAACCCTCAGGTTCCCCCGAAGCGTCGGGGCTGCTCTCCCCACAAGTGCAGTTAATCTGCCATGTTCTTTAATATTTAAAAGATATCAATAAGTTTAAGATAAAAGCGGAAGTAGCTCAGTTGGTAGAGCGTCAGCCTTCCAAGCTGAATGTCGCCGGTTCGAACCCGGTCTTCCGCTCTAATTTTTTACTTCAAAAAAATTTGGTGTTCTCTGTGTAGATACCAGATTTGAATAGAGTAATGATTGGGTATTTGAAATACTTTAGGCCGACGTAGCTCAGGGGTAGAGCGTTTCCTTGGTAAGGAAAAGGTCACGAGTTCAATTCTCGTCGTTGGCTCTAGATTAAATAGATAAAAAAGTTAACACTAATATATAACTAAGATTAAATACTTTACTTATGGCAAAGGAAAATTTTGATCGATCCAAACCGCACCTTAATATAGGTACACTTGGGCATGTCGATCACGGTAAAACTACATTAACTGCAGCAATCACTAAAGTGATGGCTGATAAAGGCTTTTCAGAAGCTTCAGCTTTTGATCAAATTGACAACGCTCCTGAGGAAAAAGAGCGTGGTATCACAATTAACTCTTCTCACGTTGAGTATCAAACTGAAAATAGACACTATGCACACGTCGACTGTCCAGGTCACGCAGACTATGTTAAAAACATGGTAACTGGTGCTGCTCAAATGGACGGTGCAATTCTTGTTGTTGCTGCAACTGATGGTCCTATGCCGCAGACTCGTGAGCACATCTTATTAGGTCGTCAAGTTGGTGTACCTCGTATTGTTGCTTTCTTGAACAAAGTTGATTTAGTTGACGATGAAGAATTACTAGAATTAGTTGAAATGGAGGTTAGAGACCTATTGAGTTTCTACGATTACGACGGCGATAATGCTCCAGTTATTGCAGGTTCAGCTTTAGGTGCACTAGACGGTGATGAAAAGTGGGCCGAAAAAGTTGTTGAGTTAATGCAAGCTGTTGATGATTATATCCAATTACCTGAAAGAGAGGTTGATAAAGATTTCTTAATGCCGATTGAAGATGTTTTCTCTATTACTGGTCGTGGAACAGTTGCAACTGGTAGAATTGAGACTGGTGTTGCAAATACTGGAGATCCAGTTGAATTAATTGGTATGGGAGCAGAAAAATTAAAGTCAACAATTACTGGTGTTGAAATGTTCCGTAAAATATTAGATAGAGGTGAAGCAGGTGATAACGTCGGTATCTTATTAAGAGGTATTGAAAAAGACCAAATTACAAGAGGTATGGTTATTACTAAACCTGGTACTGTTACACCTCACGCTAAATTTAAGGCTGAAGTCTATGTATTGAAAAAAGAAGAAGGTGGTCGTCACACGCCATTCCATAATAATTACAGACCTCAGTTTTATGTAAGAACAACAGACGTTACTGGTACTATTTCTTTACCTGATGGTGTTGAAATGGTAATGCCTGGAGATAACTTAACTATTACTGTTGAATTGCTACAGCCAATTGCTATGAATGTTGGTTTACAATTTGCAATAAGAGAAGGTGGTAGAACCGTAGGTGCTGGTCAAGTTACTGAAATTTTAGACTAACTTTTATCAGTATATAAGTTGAGGTAAATGCATAAATAGTTGCTATTACCTCGACTTTTTAGTAAACGGGTTTAGCTCAGTTGGTAGAGCACTGGTCTCCAAAACCAGGTGTCGGGAGTTCGAGCCTCTCAACCCGTGCAAAGTGCGAGGCGAGTAACGAGGTTTCGGGATATCCTGAGCTTGACGAAGGGAGCCTCTCAATCTGTACGAATGAAACGAGGCAATCCCTGATTTTAGGGATAATTTGAAATATATAGGTAAGCTTTTCAACCTTAAAAAAAGTAAGAAGTGAAAAGTATTATTTTGATTTAGGTTTACCTCATAACTGAATGCAGTGAGATCTTATGCAATGTGGATTTAATGCTCAGTTTAAAAATATTGTTAACAACTAATTGGGATAAAATGTCAGGTTTAATTAATTACATAAACGAGTCATACCATGAGTTAAGAAATCATGTAACTTGGCCTTCTTATGCAGATGCACAAAGATTGATGGTTATTGTTGCTGTTTTTTCTGTCTTACTAGCATTGGCTGTTTACGGTGTAGATCAATTGTTCAGTGGTGTTATTGAGCAATACTTTAAATGGGTAAAATCATAATTATGGCCGAAACATCTCTAAAAAAATGGTACGTTGTGAGATCTATTAGTGGGTCTGAAAACAAAATTAAAGACTACATTGAGAAAGAAATTGCTCATGAAGGTCTAGAAGATTATGTAGATGAAATTTTAGTTCCAACTGAAAAGGTTGTTCAGATAAGAAACGGTAAGAAAATACAAAAAGATAAAGTTTACCTACCAGGCTACATTGTTATTAATGCAAATCTAGAAGGTGAGCTTACACACATCATCAAAAATGTGAATGGGGTAATCGGTTTTTTAGGTGAGACAAAAGGCGGTGATCCAGTACCTTTAAGAAAATCTGAAGTCAATAGATTATTAGGTAAAGTAGATGAACTAAGTACAAGTAAAGAACAAGTTAATATTCCATATTCAATTGGTGAAAATATCAAAGTAATAGATGGTCCTTTCAACAGCTTTAATGGGACTATCGAAAATGTAAATGAAGAAAAACGAAAGCTACAAGTCATGGTTAAAATTTTTGGTCGTAAAACACCAGTTGAACTTAGCTTTATGCAAGTTGAAAAAATATAAATGTTACAAGATATAGATTGTTTTATTGCTTCCCACTGAAACAATCCCATTAAAAACAAAAATAAAATGGCAAAAGAAGTAAGTAAAATTGTTAAACTCCAAGTAAGAGGTGGTGCAGCAAACCCATCACCTCCGGTAGGACCAGCACTTGGTGCTGCAGGTGTCAATATCATGGAGTTTTGTAAGCAATTTAATGGTAGAACTCAAGACAAACCTGGAAAAGTACTTCCTGTTGAAATCACAGTATATGCTGATAAATCTTTTGATTTTATCATCAAAACTCCACCGGCTGCAGTACAAATATTAGAAGCTACCAAAACAAAAAAAGGTTCTGGTGAACCTAATAGAAAAAAAGTAGCGACTATAACTTGGGACCAAATAAAAGCTATTGCAGAGGATAAAATGCAAGACCTCAACGCTTTTACTGTAGAGTCTGCCATGAAAATGGTTGCTGGAACAGCACGTTCTATGGGTGTTAATGTAAAAGGTAATGCACCTTTTTAAATGATTAAATTAAATTCAATGGGACAAATCACAAAAAAACAAAAAGAGGCTAAAGCTAAAGTTGATAGAGATAATCTCTACACTGTGGCAGAAGCTTCAAAACTTGTAAAAGATATATCTAATGCTAACTTTGATGAATCAGTAGATTTAGCAATAAGACTTAATGTAGACCCTCGTAAAGCTAACCAAATGGTACGAGGTGTTGTTTCTCTTCCTAATGGAACAGGGAAACAAACTACTGTATTAGCTTTAGTTACTCCGGATAAAGCGGATGAAGCTAAAGAAGCTGGTGCTGATTACGTAGGTCTTGATGAGTATATTGAAAAAATCAAGGGTGGCTGGACAGATGTAGACGTTATTGTTACTATGCCAAGCGTCATGGGTAAACTTGGACCCTTAGGTAGAATACTAGGACCGAGAGGTTTAATGCCAAACCCCAAAACAGGTACTGTAACTATGGATGTTGCAAAAGCTGTATCAGACGTTAAAGGTGGAAAAATCGATTTTAAAGTTGATAAAACAGGAATCGTTCACGCCTTGATAGGTAAAACATCTTTTGATGCTGATAAAATTGCAGGTAACGCTAGAGAGCTTTTAGGTACTATAGTAAAATTAAAACCTAATACGATAAAGGGAATTTATATTAAAAGTATCTATATGTCCTCTACAATGTCACCAAGCGTTGCAATTGACACTAAACGTTTCACAGATCAATAACTTTAATTATGACAAGAGAAGAAAAATCAAATATAATTAAAGAGTTAACCGATAAGTTAGCTGAAACTTCAAGTATTTATTTTACTGATATTTCTGGCTTAGATGCTCAAAATACCAATAAATTAAGAAGAGCTTGTTTTAAGGCTAATATCAAATTACTCGTCGTAAAAAATACTTTAATGGCTAAAGCCATGAGTAGTACTGATAAAGATTTTGGCGAATTAGACCAAACACTTAAAGGAAACACATCAATCATGTTTTCTGAAACTGGTAATGCTCCGGCTAAAGTTATTAAAGACTTTAGAAAAAAGAACGAAAAACCCTTGTTAAAAGGAGCTTTCGTTGATCAAGCTATATACCTCGGTGATGAATATTTAGAAACACTTGTTAATATCAAGTCTAAAGAGGAAGTCATTGGAGATATTGTAACATTGCTTCAATCACCTGCTAAAAATGTTGTTTCTGCACTTCAATCAAGTGGAGGAAAACTTGCAGGAATAGTAAAAACCCTTTCAGAAAAAGAAAGTTAAAATTAAGCACTAATAAATAAATTTAAATACAATTAAAAACGATAGAAAATGGCAGAATTAAAAGATTTCGCAGAACAATTAGTTAACTTAACAGTAAAAGAGGTTAATGAATTAGCCGATATTCTTAAAGAAGAATACGGTATTGAACCTGCTGCTGCAGCTGTAGCTGTTGCAGGTGGTGGCGCCGCTGGTGGTGGTGAAGAAGCAGAAGAGCAAACAGAATTTGATGTTGTTCTTACTGCGCCAGGTGGTTCTAAATTGGCAGTGGTTAAACTTGTCAAAGAGTTAACCGGTCAAGGTCTTAAAGATGCAAAAGCTCTTGTTGACAACGCACCATCTCCAATTAAGGAAGGCGTTGCTAAAGACGAAGCTGAATCTCTAAAATCTCAATTAGAAGAAGCAGGCGCTGAGGTTGAACTTAAATAATTTCAACTATTTGATATTTAAAGGTTTAGGCCTCAGAACCAATTGTTCTGAAGGTCTAAACCATTTTGCATTTAATAATGCAAGTGTAGTTTACACAAAATTTTTATTTCAATTTTGCTAATAAGCATTAAATTCTTTCGTAGATGTCAGTAAATCAAAATGAACGTATCAGTTTTTCTTCAGTAACCAATAAACCAGATTATCCTGATTTTTTAGATATTCAGGTAAAATCTTTTAAAGATTTTTTTCAATTAGAAACCAAACCAGAAGAACGCTCTGATGAAGGTCTTTTTAATACGTTTATGGAAAATTTTCCCATAACCGATACCAGAAATCAGTTTGTTCTTGAATTCCTTGATTATTTTATAGACCCACCAAGATATTCAATTCAAGAATGTATAGAACGTGGCCTTACATACTGTGTTCCTCTAAAAGCGAGACTAAAACTTTATTGCACAGACCCTGAACACGAAGATTTTGAAACCATTGTCCAAGATGTATATTTAGGTACTATACCCTACATGACACCAAGTGGGACATTTATCGTAAATGGTGCTGAGCGTGTTGTGGTCTCACAGTTACACCGCTCTCCTGGTGTGTTTTTTGGACAATCTTTCCACGCCAATGGTACTAAGTTGTACTCAGCTCGAGTTATTCCATTTAAAGGTTCATGGATCGAATTTGCAACCGATATCAATTCAGTGATGTATGCTTATATCGATCGAAAGAAAAAATTACCAGTAACCACATTATTTAGAGCTATTGGTTTTGAACGCGATAAGGATATCCTGGAAATATTCGACCTCGCTGAAGAAGTTAAGGTTTCAAAGACAGGACTTAAAAAAGTTCTAGGTCGTAAACTTGCTGCACGTGTCCTAAATACTTGGTATGAAGATTTTGTAGATGAAGATACAGGTGAAGTTGTTTCTATTGAAAGAAATGAAATTGTTCTTGATCGTGATAGCGAACTAGAAAAAGATCACATAGAAAAAATATTGGAAACAGGTTCTAAAACCATTTTACTTCATAAAGAAGATAGTAGTAACAGTGATTATGCTATCATTTATAATACCTTACAAAAAGATCCAACCAACTCAGAGAAAGAAGCTGTTGAACATATTTACAGGCAATTGCGTAATGCTGAACCGCCTGATGAAGAAACCGCAAGAGGCATTATTGACAAGTTGTTTTTTAGTGATCAACGATACAACTTAGGCGAAGTAGGTCGCTATAGAATGAACAAAAAATTAGGTCTTGATATCCCGGAAGATAAAAAAGTCTTAACCAAAGATGATATAATTACAATTATCAAATACCTTATTGAGCTTGTTAATTCTAAAGCCGAGGTAGATGATATCGACCACCTTTCTAATAGACGCGTAAGAACGGTTGGCGAACAATTGTCTCAACAGTTCGGAGTTGGTCTAGCTAGAATGGCTAGAACCATAAGAGAGCGTATGAACGTTAGAGATAACGAAGTATTTACACCAATCGACTTGATTAATGCCAAAACGTTATCTTCTGTAATTAATTCGTTTTTTGGGACCAATCAGTTGTCTCAATTTATGGATCAAACCAACCCAATTGCAGAGCTTACAAATAAACGGCGAATGTCCGCACTAGGACCTGGTGGTTTGTCCAGAGAACGTGCTGGCTTTGAAGTTCGCGATGTTCACTTTACACATTACGGAAGGTTATGTCCAATTGAAACACCGGAAGGACCAAATATTGGTTTAATTTCTTCTATGTCTGTGTTTGGAAAAATAAACGCTCTAGGATTTATTGAAACACCTTATAGAAAAGTTGAGAATGGTGTCATTGATTTCAAAAATGAACCACTTTATCTTTCTGCAGAAGAAGAAGAAGAGAAATTGATTGCACAAGCCAACATTCCTACAAATGATAAAGGCAAAATACTCTCTGAAAAAGTAATTGCAAGAAAAGAAGGTGACTTCCCAGTTGTAGACCCAAAAGAGGTTGATTATATTGATGTGGCACCAAACCAGATCTCATCAATTTCTGCATCTTTAATCCCTTTCTTGGAACACGATGATGCAAACCGTGCATTAATGGGATCTAATATGATGCGCCAAGCTGTCCCATTATTAAGAGTAGATTCGCCAATTGTTGGTACTGGTCTTGAAAGACAAGTGGCTAAAGATTCAAGAGTATTAATCAATGCAGAAGGTGAAGGTGTTGTCGAATATGTAGACGCTCAAAAAATCACGATAAAATATGATCGTACTGAGGAAGAAAGACAAGTAAGCTTTGACT
This sequence comes from Mesohalobacter halotolerans, assembly GCF_006120725.1. GTDB lineage: Bacteria > Bacteroidota > Bacteroidia > Flavobacteriales > Flavobacteriaceae > Psychroflexus > Psychroflexus halotolerans. The sequence continues at coordinate 210,243 of NZ_SWMU01000003.1, read as the reverse complement.
CTGATTCTAAAACATACAATCTTATAAAATTTAGAAAAACTAACCAAGGAACTTCTATCAACCTGAAGCCTATAGTTAGTGTTGGAGAAAGAGTAACCAAAGGTCAGGTTTTATGTCAAGGTTATGCTACTGAAGCTGGAGAATTGGCTTTAGGTAGAAACATGAAAGTTGCTTTCATGCCCTGGAAAGGATACAACTTTGAGGATGCCATTGTGATTTCTGAAAAAGTAGTACGAGACGATATTTTAACCTCAATTCACATTGATGAATATTCATTAGAGGTTAGAGATACAAAATTAGGAAATGAAGAGCTTACAGCAGATATTCCTAATGTTTCTGAAGATGCGACCAAAGATCTCGATGAAAATGGTATGATCAGAGTAGGTGCTGAAATTAAACCAGGAGATATCCTCATTGGTAAAATTACACCCAAAGGAGAAAGCGATCCAACACCTGAGGAAAAATTATTACGAGCAATTTTTGGAGATAAAGCCGGAGATGTAAAAGATGCATCATTAAAAGCTTCACCCTCATTAAGAGGTGTTGTCATTGATAAGAAACTGTTTGCACGTGCAATTAAAGACAAAAGAAAACGTGCAAAAGATAAAGAGCAGATCAATAAACTTGAAGCTAAATATCATGTAAAATTTGAAGAGCTTAGAAATATTTTAATCGATAAATTATTTGCTCTTGTTAATGGCAAAACAGCTCAAGGCGTTCAAAATGATTTAGGGGAAGATGTTTTACCGAAAGGCAAAAAGTTCACCCAAAAGATGCTAAATTCAGTTGAAGATTTTACACATCTTACTAAAGGGACATGGACGACTGATAAACACCTTAATAGTTTAATTGCTGATTTGCTTCACAATTATAAAATTAAGAAAAACGATCTTCAAGGAAATTTAAGACGTGAAAAGTTTACTATTTCTGTAGGCGATGAATTACCTTCTGGTATTTTAAAACTGGCTAAAATTTATGTCGCCAAAAAGCGTAAATTGAAAGTTGGAGATAAGATGGCTGGACGACATGGTAATAAAGGTATTGTTGCCAAAATTGTTAGAGAGGAAGACATGCCTTTCCTTGAAGATGGAACACCAGTAGACATCGTATTAAATCCACTTGGTGTACCTTCTCGTATGAATATTGGTCAAATTTATGAAACCGTATTAGGTTGGGCAGGTCAAAAGCTTGGTCAGAAATATGCTACACCAATTTTTGATGGTGCAACGATAGATCAAATTAATGAATTGACAGACAAAGCTGGTATTCCAAGATACGGTCATACTTATCTTTACGATGGTGGTACCGGAGAGAAATTTGATCAACCAGCAACCGTAGGTGTGATATACATGCTCAAACTCGGTCACATGATTGAGGATAAAATGCACTCGCGTTCTATTGGACCATATTCATTAATTACACAACAACCATTAGGCGGTAAAGCTCAATTTGGTGGTCAGCGTTTTGGTGAAATGGAAGTTTGGGCACTTGAAGCTTATGGCGCTTCGAGTACTTTACGCGAGATTTTAACTGTGAAGTCTGATGATGTTATCGGTAGAGCAAAAACCTATGAAGCTATAGTTAAAGGTGAACCAATGCCAGAACCTGGTTTACCCGAATCATTTAATGTTTTAATGCACGAGCTCAAAGGCCTTGGATTAGATATTAAATTGGAAGAGTAAATGTTTAGTAAAATAAACAGGCTAATATTTTAAAATTAATTCTTTTAAACTTGTACAATGACAAGACATAACGATAAGAATACTCAAGCAAAATTTAATCAAATATCAATTGGTTTAGCTTCACCTGAAAAAATTCTTGGTGAATCTAGAGGTGAAGTTTTAAAACCAGAAACCATAAACTATAGAACCCACAAGCCGGAAAGAGATGGCTTGTTCTGTGAACGCATCTTTGGCCCTGTTAAAGATTACGAATGCGCCTGTGGTAAATATAAAAGAATACGATATAAAGGTATCGTTTGTGATAGATGTGGTGTTGAAGTTACAGAGAAGAAAGTCAGAAGAGATCGAGTTGGACACATCAATTTGGTTGTTCCTGTAGCTCACATTTGGTACTTTAGATCTTTACCAAATAAGTTAGGTTACCTTCTCGGTATTCCATCGAAGAAGCTTGATATGATTATCTATTACGAAAGATATGTGGTGATTCAACCAGGTGAGGCAAAAAATGAAGATGGAGAATCATTACAAAAAATGGATTTTCTCACCGAAGAAGAATACCTCAACATTTTAGATAGCTTACCTCAAGAAAATCAATACTTAGAAGATGATGACCCGAACAAGTTTATCGCCAAAATGGGCGCTGAGTGTTTGATTGAAATTCTTAAGCGTATAGATCTTGATGAGCTTTCTTATGACCTTCGACATAAAGCCAATCACGAAACTTCTAAACAGAGAAAGACTGAAGCTCTAAAAAGACTTCAAGTTGTTGAAGCTTTAAGAGACTCTAAAAATAATCGAAATAATAATCCGGAATGGATGATTATGAAAGTTATTCCTGTTATTCCACCAGAACTAAGACCTTTGGTTCCACTTGATGGCGGACGTTTTGCAACTTCAGATCTTAACGATTTGTACAGACGAGTTATTATCAGAAACAACCGTTTAAAGCGTTTAATGGAGATAAAAGCGCCTGAAGTCATTCTTAGAAATGAAAAGCGTATGCTTCAGGAATCTGTAGACTCATTATTTGATAATACCAGAAAATCGTCTGCAGTAAAAACTGACTCCAACAGGCCATTAAAATCACTTTCAGATTCATTAAAAGGAAAGCAAGGTCGCTTTAGACAAAACTTATTAGGTAAACGTGTAGATTATTCTGCGCGTTCAGTTATTGTCGTTGGACCGGAGTTGAGTATGTATGAATGTGGCTTACCAAAAGATATGGCTGCAGAGCTTTACAAGCCATTTATAATCAGAAAATTGATAGAAAGAGGCGTCGTAAAAACTGTAAAATCTGCAAAAAAGATAATAGACAAAAAAGAACCTATCGTCTGGGATATTTTAGAAAATGTACTAAAAGGTCACCCTGTTTTACTTAACCGTGCTCCAACATTACACAGATTAGGTATACAAGCATTTCAACCTAAACTAATAGAAGGTAAGGCGATTCAGCTTCACCCATTAGCATGTACTGCATTTAATGCAGATTTTGATGGAGATCAAATGGCTGTGCACTTACCATTAGGCCCTGAAGCAATTTTAGAAGCACAACTATTAATGCTGGCTTCTCATAATATTTTAAATCCAGCAAATGGATCTCCTATTACCGTACCTTCTCAAGATATGGTTCTTGGTTTATATTACATGACAAAAGAACGTAAGTCAGACAAAGATTATAAGGTAAAAGGTGAAGGACTAACATTTTATTCTTTTGAAGAGGTTAATATAGCTTTAAATGAAGGTAAAGTTGAACTTAATTCATCAATTAAAGTTAGAGTTAAGGACAATAATCCTGAATCTGAAAAAACTCATAAGATTATAGAAACCACAGTAGGAAGAGTTATTTTTAATGAACACTTACCAGAACAAGTTGGTTACGTCAATGAGGTTCTTACCAAGAAGGCATTGAGAAACGTCATTGGTGCAGTAATTAAGAAGACTAGCGTTCCTGAAACGGCTGAATTCCTTGATAAAATTAAAAGCTTAGGTTATAATTATGCTTTTAAAGGTGGATTATCCTTTTCTTTAGGTGATATCATTATTCCTGAAGAAAAACAACAATTGATCGATGAAGCCAACGCTCAAGTTGATACTATTGTTGGAAATTACAACATGGGACTTATCACCAATAATGAAAGATATAATCAGGTTATTGATATTTGGACGGCTACCAATGCCAATTTGACCGAGCTCGCTATGAAACGTATATCTGAAGATAAGCAAGGTTTCAACTCTGTATATATGATGCTCGATTCAGGTGCCCGTGGTTCTAAAGAACAAATTAGACAACTTACCGGTATGAGAGGTTTGATGGCTAAGCCAAAAAAATCAACTTCCGGAGGTGGAGAAATAATTGAAAACCCAATTTTATCTAACTTTAAAGAAGGACTATCAATTTTAGAATACTTTATTTCCACACACGGTGCCCGAAAAGGACTTGCCGATACGGCATTAAAAACCGCAGATGCAGGATACTTAACAAGAAGACTAGTTGATGTATCTCAGGACGTAATCGTCAGAGAAGAAGACTGTGGTACGTTAAGAGGTATTGAAGTTTCTGCCCTGAAGAAAAATGACGAAGTTGTAGAAACATTAGGTGAAAGAATTGTAGGTAGAACTTCACTGAATGACGTTGCTGATCCAATAAGTGGTGAAGAGATTTTAAAAGCCGGTGAAGAAATTACTGAAGACAAAGCAGAAATGGTAGAAAATTCTGCATTAAACAGTATTGAGGTTAGATCACCACTGTCATGCGAATCTAAAAAAGGAATTTGTGTGAAATGTTATGGTAGAAATTTATCTACCGGAAAAACTGTTCAAAAAGGTGAAGCTGTTGGTGTTATAGCTGCCCAGTCTATTGGTGAGCCTGGTACACAGTTAACCCTTAGAACATTCCACGTAGGTGGTATTGCAGGAAACATTTCTGAAGATAATAAACTTGAAGCTAATTTCGATGGAAAAGCCGAAATTGAAGACTTAAAAACTGTCAACAGTAAAGACAATGAAGGCAATGATATTAAAATTGTCATTTCCAGAACTTCAGAACTCAAAATAGTTGATAAAAAAGCTGGAATAGTTTTATCTACAAATGTAATTCCTTACGGTTCTCAATTATTTATTAAACCTGGCGATACTGTCAAAAAAGGTGATGTGATTTGTAAATGGGATCCATACAATGGTGTTATCATATCAGAATTTGCAGGTCAAGTCAAGTTTGAAAACATCGAACAAGGTTTAACCTATCAAATTGAAACTGATGAACAAACAGGATTTCAAGAAAAGGTAATTACTGAATCTAAAAACAAGCGCAAGATCCCAACACTTCATATTTTAAATACAAAAGGTGAAAATATAAGATCTTACAATTTGCCGGTTGGCGCTCACTTGATCGTGAATGATGAAGAGAAAATTAAAGAAGGTAAAATTTTGGTAAAAATACCAAGAAGCTCTTCTAAAGCTGGTGATATCACTGGTGGTTTACCAAGATTGACAGAATTGTTTGAAGCACGTAACCCTTCTAATCCAGCTGTCGTAAGCGAGATTGATGGTGTTGTGTCTTTCGGTAAGATCAAACGAGGAAACCGTGAAATCATCATTGAGTCTAAACTTGGAGAGACAAAGAAATATTTGGTTAAACTATCCAATCAAATTTTAGTACAAGAAAATGATTATGTGAGAGCTGGAATGCCGCTTTCAGATGGTTCTGTGACACCTAATGATATATTGAATATCAAAGGGCCAAGTGCTGTACAGCAATACTTAGTAAATGAAGTTCAAGAAGTCTATAGACTGCAAGGTGTTCAGATTAATGATAAGCACTTTGAAGTTGTTGTCAGACAGATGATGCAAAAAGTCAAAATCAAAGATTCTGGCGATACGACATTCCTAGAAAATCAATTGGTACATAAACTTGATTTTATAGAGGAAAACGATAATATCTTTGGCAAAAAAGTTGTTGAAGATCCAGGTGATAGTGAAACTCTAAAAGCTGGTCAAATTGTCACATTACGCGAATTAAGAGATGAAAACTCTATCTTAAAACGTGAAGACAAGAATCTAGTTGATGCTAGAGATGCTGAATCAGCAACAGCTATGCCTGTATTGCAAGGTATTACAAGGGCATCACTACAAACCAAGTCATTTATCTCTGCAGCATCTTTCCAAGAGACGACAAAAGTGCTTAACGAAGCGGCTGTAAGTGGTAAAATAGATAAACTTGAAGGCTTGAAAGAAAATGTTATTGTAGGCCACAAAATACCAGCAGGTACTGGCTTAAGAGAATTTGACGACATTATCGTTGGTTCTGAAGAAGAACTCGACAATATGCTAAAACCTGAAGACATGCAACCAAATGTTAGTGTAAACTTAAATTAAAAACGCTATGAGCAAAGACGAGAAAGCCAAAAAAAATCAACTCAATATTCAATTAGATGAAAATATCGCTAATGGGACTTATAGTAACTTAGTGATTATAAATCACTCATCTACAGAATTTGTACTTGATTTTGTAAGCGTTATGCCAGGTGTTCCAAAATCTAAAGTTAAATCTAGAATGGTTTTAGCTCCACAACATGCTAAGCGTTTACTGAGGGCTTTATCTGAAAACATCAAGCGCTACGAAAGTTCGCATGGAGAGATAAAGGAGGACCAAAAACAACAACACAATATACCAATGAATTTTGGTCCGACAGGAGAAGCTTAAATTCAACTCAGCTGTCTCAAAACTTTTTTGCAATTTGAACTTGTTTCATACGCAATAAGTTTTGAGACAGTTTTTTATTTTTGAGATTACTACAATTTATACTTTAAAGGCCTTTATATATATTTGAAGTAAAATCTCATCACTGATAAATTTATCTTTCAAGTCATCAAAAACTGATTGTGACATAAACGAGATGCCCCATTTGGTTCTATCGATCTTAAATTGCTCACTTAAGATTTTTACAGCTTGCATATCATTTCCAAATTTAATCTCAGAAACAAATTCAACAGAATTTATCGCCCCTTTGAGTTCTAAATCGCCTTTTATTTTGAATTTATTTTTATAAGGCTCTACTGATTTGATTTTAAAGTACGCTTTAGGATACTTTTTAATATTAAAAAAGTGATCTTCCTTACCTTCTACAGTACCTTTTAAATGGTTTTCTAAGTCAATTTTGTCTTGACCTTTTAAATCTTCAACTACTATACTTTTCATCGCAATGGTAAACTTACCTGAAACTAATTTACCCTCTTTAAGTTCCATTTCGCCAGACTGAACCTTCATAGAACCATTGTGTTCTCCTGTAGGTTTTGAGCCCACCCAATTAATTATAGACGAATCTTCATCAACTTCAAATTGTCCTGAAACATTTAAAGCAGGTTCTGGTTTTGATATTTTTTCTTTTTTTTCATCAGTTTTACACCCTATTGCAACGTTGAATAAGGTTAATAGACAGATAAAGTTTAATGACTTTTTCATATGAATTAAAATTTTAATTGAAGTAAAAATACTTAATTTTGCGAATCTTTAAAATGATGACAATTTGACATAAAAGTTGTCTTGGCAATTGATTTGACAATTTAAAATATAATATAATTAATTAGTATGAAAAAAGAAAATACAACAATAAAAGATGAAGCTTTAGACAAGGATAAAAAAAGCACAAAACAATCTTCGTCTAAAGAACACAATTCAAAAGCTAAAAATAAAGCGTCAAAATCACAGGATACCCCAAAAAATGAAGCTGATTCTAAGACGCAAAATGAGGTTGATGATAAAAACACTTCACAGGAGAGCTCAGCAGATGATCAAGCAGAAGAATCTCTGACAAAAGAAGAGCAACTTCAGCTAGATGTGGAAAAACAAAAAGATAAATACTTAAGACTGTTCGCTGAATTTGAGAATTACAAAAGAAGAACAAGTAAAGAGCGTTTAGAATTATTTAAAACTGCTTCACAAGAGCTCATGCAAGCTATGTTGCCTGTTTTGGATGATTTTGACAGAGCATTAAAAGAAATCAATAAATCTAAAGACAAAAACCTTATTGAAGGAGTTGAGCTCATTAATAACAAATTGAGAGAAACACTTAGGTCAAAAGGCTTAGAACCTATGAATGTCAAAGAAGGCGATACCTTTGATGGTGACATCCATGAAGCCGTAACTCAAATACCTGCACCAGACAAATCTATGAAAGGAAAAATTGTAGATGTTGTAGAAAGAGGCTACACTTTAGGTGAAAAAATAATAAGATTTCCTAAAGTTGTCACTGGCAAATAGGTGTTACTTTAATTTGGAACAGACCAAAAAAACTAATTAGATGAAAGAAGATTATTATGATATTTTAGGTGTAGATAAAAATGCATCTGCGGCTGAAATTAAAAAAGCATATAGAAAACTAGCCATAAAATATCATCCCGATAAAAATCCAGATGATGCCGGGGCTGAGACTATGTTTAAAAAAGCTGCCGAGGCTTATGAGGTATTAAGTAATCCTGAGAAAAAAGCGAAATACGACCAATTTGGTCACTCTGCTTTTGACGGAAGCGGTGGATTTAGTGGTGGTGGCATGGATATGGATGATATATTCAGTCAATTTGGTGATATTTTCGGTTCAGCTTTTGGGGGTTCAGGTGGAGGTGGATTTTCTGGCTTCGGAGGATTTGGCCGTCAAGGACGTTCCAAAGGGAGCAACCTGAGAATACGTGTCAAGTTATCACTTCAAGACGTCGCTAAAGGCGTTGAGAAAAAAATAAAAGTTAAAAGAAAGAAGAAATCTGCTGATACATCATACAAAACTTGTCCAACCTGTGGTGGTTCAGGGCAAGTTACACGAGTGACCAACACTATTCTGGGCAGAATGCAGACGGCTTCGCCTTGTAGTGCTTGTCAAGGTAGCGGTCAAATTATTGATCAAAAAGGAGCTGGTACTGATGCTCATGGTCTTAAAGTAGAGGAAGAATTAGTATCTATCAAAATTCCAGCTGGTGTTGAAGATGGGATGCAACTCAAGGTGTCAGGAAAAGGAAATGAGGCGCCGGGAAGTGGTGTAGCTGGAGACCTTATTGTTTTGATAGAAGTAGAGGAGCACAGTTTACTCAAAAGAGATGGTGAAAATCTGCATTACGATCTTTATATTAGTTTTTCTGAAGCAGCACTCGGCGTGTCTAAAGAAATAGAAACGGTGTCTGGTAAAGTACGCATCAAAATAGAACCTGGTGTTCAAAGCGGAAAAATACTCAGATTAAAATCTAAAGGTCTTCCAAACCTCAATAGATATAGAACAGGTGACTTATTAGTTCATGTCAACGTTTGGACACCTCAAAATTTAAATCGCGAACAACAACAATTTTTTGAAAGTCAGCAAAATGCTGAAAACTTTCAGCCTAAGCCCAATACATCTGATAAATCCTTTTTTGAAAAGGTCAAGGATATGTTTTCTTAAATGTTAAATTTAACATATTTTTATTTATATTTGAACATCACTAAGTGTATTAGTGATGTTTTTTCTTTTTCATAGCAATTTTTTCCCATCCTTAAACGTTTGTTTTCGGATGGGTTTTGTTTTAAAAGAAAATTAATTGCAGTTCAATCAATCCGATGTAAAATGCTATGTAATGAGATTTTGCTTAAGCACTTTAAGTTTTCTAATATTTATGCCATTCATATTTGCTCAATCTTCTGATATCGCAAGAGTTGAATATACCTGGTTCCCACAACGTGATTCTGATAATTCATTCAGACGCTTTAAAACTTTTTTTAATTATCCCATTAAACTTAAACATGAAGATTATTTAATTCCTGGTATAGAATATCAAAATGTTGAATTTCAGTTTAATGATGAAGTCGCTTTTAATACCCAAAACCTTGATCGGTTCCAGTATTATAAGCTAAATTTAGCTTACCTCAGAAAGTTCAAAGAAAATTGGCGATATGCTGTAGAAGCCGGCGTCGTCGCTACATCAAATTTTCAATCGACTCTAACTTCAGACGATGTGCTATTTAATGGCTCTGTATATGTGATTAAATCTCGACCAAAAACCAAAACCAAAAAGAAAGCTAGGTTAATATTAGGCCTAACGTTTAATACCAATGCAGGAACGCCTTTCCCACTCCCATTTGTCAATTATTTTAAAGAAGTAAATTCAAAATTCACTTATACCTTAGGGGTTCCCAAATCTAATATCAAGTATTTATTTACTCCTAAACACATTATGCAAGTTTTTGTAACCTTAGATGGGTTTTACGCCAATGTTCAAAAAGATATTGCCATTACGAGGAATAATGTCACTGAGCAGGCTTCAGAACTGTCTATGTTGGTTGCGCTGTCAGGGTTAGGTTATCAATATAAATTTACAGACAATTTTAGTTTTTATGCATACTCTGGTTATACACTAATCAATGATATTAGATTACGAGATGAAGATGCAGACGACATTTTTACTATAAATGATAAAAATAGTATATATTTCAGATTTGGACTCAAATTTAAAGTTTACTAAAATGTCAAAATTACTTATTGTAGAAGATGAAGAAGCCATAAGACGCGTACTCGTAAAAATCCTGAAAGAAGACGATTCAAAATACCAGATTGAAGTGGCTTCTAATGGCGTCGAAGCTATAGAATTAATTAAAAATCAAGATTTTGATTTAATATTATGCGACATTAAGATGCCTAAAATGGATGGGATTGAAGTTTTAGAAAAAACCAAAGCTGAACATCCTGAATTACCCATTGTGATGATTTCAGGTCATGGCGATCTTGAAACTGCTGTAGAAACCATGCGCAAAGGTGCTTTTGACTATATCTCTAAACCACCAGATTTAAACCGCCTGTTACAAACCGTAAAAATTGCATTAGACCACAATAAATTAGCTACAGAAAATAAATCTCTCAAGCGCAAAGTCAGTAAAAAATATGAAATGATAGGAGAATCTGATGCGATGAAAGGCATAAAATCTATGATTGATAAAGTTGCGCCAACCGATGCCAGGGTTTTAATCACAGGTGAAAATGGTACTGGCAAAGAGTTAGTGGCACATTGGATTCATCAAAAAAGTGAACGCTCTAAGTCACCAATGGTAGAGGTCAATTGTGCAGCTATACCTTCTGAATTAATAGAAAGTGAATTGTTTGGGCATCTCAAAGGTGCGTTTACCTCAGCGAATAAAAGTAGAGCAGGAAAATTTGAAGCTGCCAATGGCGGTACTTTATTTCTTGATGAAGTCGGAGATATGAGTTTATCTGCTCAAGCAAAAGTCCTTAGAGCCTTACAGGAAAATAAAATTCAACGTGTTGGGAGTGATAAGGATATCAAAGTTGACGTCCGTGTCATCGCAGCTACCAATAAGGACTTAAAACAAGAAATCAAAGAGAAGAAATTCAGGGAAGATCTTTATCATCGCTTAGCTGTAATTATGATTCCTGTCCCCTCATTAAATGAAAGACCTGAAGATATTCCATCACTTGTAGCCCACTTTTTAAAAACTATTGCAAATGAACAAGGCGTCACTCCGAAAACTATTGAAAGCAAAGCATTGGAAGTATTAAAAGAATATCAATGGACTGGTAATATCAGAGAGTTGAGAAATGTTATTGAACGCCTAATAATTTTAGGAGGAGATACTATTACAGTAAAAGATGTAGAACAATTTAGTCAAAAGTCATGATTGAGGTGGTTCGTACTTCATAAAATACATTGTATCACCGCTTGGGTGTTGCCATTTGTGAAAACATTCAAATTTGTAGCGTCTGTAAACAATATAAACGCGTTTTATTCGTGTTTCTGCATAGATAGGCAATCCGGTTTCGTGAGATTTTGCAATAATCTGATCTTTCATTTTGTAGGCTATGCGCTTGTCATCAACATCACGTCCTTCAGGCATAATACCCCAAAACCAGCAGTATAGGTGTTTTTTGTGTTTTGGCCTTTGTTTTTTGACGTAACCTTGAGTTTTCAAAGCTTTCAAACCTTTTGCTATACCGGTAACGTTTATGGCCAGTTTTAAATCTGTGACCATTTCATTCCAAAACGATGTTTTGTTATCACCTTCTTCAAATAGAATAGCAATCCCATTATAGTCTTCACTGACAATAAGAGCATCACGCTCCATGGCTTTATTTATCATGTGTTCTGCTAAATAACGGAATCGCTTATCTTTATATTTATCGTCCTTGATGATTTCCATAGACGACGGCACTTGCTTTAACAAGTCTGCCATGTTTGAAGTTACCTTTTTTATGTTGATATTATCCAATTTGTTTTTTTTCAAAAGTAATTATATTCACTCAAATTTTAGGTTTATTTAAAATAAAGTAATTTATTCATTAATTATTCGACAGTATACATAAACATTAAGCTATGAAAACTATTGGTTCTATTTTGATACTTCTTTTGAGTACATCCTTAATTGCTCAAAATCGACAGCGACCCGTTTCGGTTGAGTTGGGAAAATTTTTTAACGAAGATGGTAAACGCCTGCTTTATGGTGGCCAAAAAGAAAATCAGCATTTTAATGTTTCTAATTTATCTTTGGAAGAAGATCAATTTCATTATGGCTTAGGACGAGAAGCCTTTCCAGCCTTATTAAAACCTAAATTTACAAGTATTCAAAAAGCAGACAAACACTGGGATGATAGTGATCGTTTTTTAGTTGCAAAATCTGGTGATGAAGTTAAAGCATACAGCATTCAGGATTTAACAAGACACGAAATTGTAAACGACAAATTGAATGGCAAGCCCATTATGGCAGCCTATTGTGTTCTGGCAGACCTCGGCGCTATTTATAAGCGAGATTATGGCGATAAAGTTTTTACTTTTGGGTTAAGCGGTTATACGTACTATGATCCTGATATTTGGGATGGTAAAGATGGGTTTGTTTTTTGGGATAGAGAAACTGAAAGCTTGTGGTGGCCTTTAATTGGTAAGGCGGTTTCTGGCAAAATGAAAGGTGCCAAACTACACATTTATGATAAAACTAATTGGGAAGATACGACATGGAAGCAAATAAAATTAAAATACCCAAGTGCAAAAATTTTGATATCAGGTCAGGATTTTGAGCGACCATCATCATGGCCGCAATACCAAGATGTATCTGATGTAAAAGACCTATAACTCTAGTGCTAAAATGTTGAATAACTTGGCTCTTGAGTTAAGTAACTTGTTTAGTGTTTCGATGTATTTGAGTTGGGCTTCTATATATTTAACTTCTCTTTGGTTAAGTAGAAATACAGAACTTTCTCCAAAGCTGAACTTCCGTTCTTCTCCTTCGAGTAGGGCTTGATTGTCATTTGCGATGTCCTGGCTTGCAGTGACTTGTCTCTGATAAGACAATATTTGATTTTCTATTTGACTGATTTTGTTTGTGATTTGAGTATTTACCAAGTCTAACTCAAATTCGGTTTGTTGAACTTTGGCTTTTGTAAGATTTAACTCACCTCTTTCTTTTCTCAAAAAAATAGGTAGCTTAAAGTAGACCCCAAAAGTATACTCACCAATATCATAGTTGTCAATATTACTTATATTTTCATTGATAAAATTATATTCAATATCTAATTGGGGTTTGAGCATTTCAGCTTTAAGTCTTCGCTCAATATTGAGTTGATCTAATTTGTAATTTAAGGCCCTAAGTTTTGGATGAGAATTGAGATCATAATCTTCTAAAACAATAAGGTTGGTTTGTAAAATTGCATCAACATCTGTATTGTTGAGGTCTTCAGGTGAGATATCAGGATTTAATTCTACCGGGACATTATCGTCTATCCACAAAAAGTTAGAAAGTTCTAAACGCTTTTCAATTAATTTTAGATTAGCGCGTTCTAAACTTAAGGCTCTATTTTTTTTGATGATACCAGCTTCTAAAGTATCAATAGCAGGTAAATCTCCAGCTAAAGCACTTTGTCTAATGCCGTTAAATCTTATCTCAGCTTGTTCTAGCGTATTTTCAAAGAGTTGGACTTCCTTGTTGGCTACATACCACTCAAAATAGGCTAAACTAGCTTCGTATAGTACTTTATTAACTTCCATTTGGCGCTCTGCTTCATTGAGATTTTGAAGTATTTTTGCCTGTCGAAGACCAGCCATCCTCTTATTGATAAACAGACCTTGACCTAGTGGGACTGAAATACCCGCTTTATACAAGCCATTTTCCGGGACGTTATTTTGTGGGTTAAGTAAGACGCCTGAGTTTCTTTCAAAACCAGCGGCTAGTTCAATACCAAACCAAGTCGGAATTTTAAAGCTTGAGTTTAGAATGTTGTAGTATTCTTTTTCGTCAAAATCTTTGTTATCCCAATCAATCTCTATTTTTGGATCAAAAGCCCCTCGAGCTCTCAGCAACTGAGCTTGAGCTTCTGAGATTCTCAAATCAGCTTGCTTAGCAACAGGATGGTACTGCTTTACCCAACCCAAATATTCTTCTAGTCCTAGAATACCTAAATCGCTTTGGGTTTGTCCGTAAGTACTTACAGCCAGCAATAAACAAAGCAAGGTGATACGCATTACTTCTTGGTGTTTTGGTTTTTATCCGAGTTGGTATTTTGTTTTGTTGGCAAATAATAATCTGGTGGGAAACCATTAATTTGTCTCCATATTTCATACCAAATTGGGACATCTTTAAGCAGTGCAAGTGTTTTAGCTCCAGAACCTGCCCTGATCACATCTGGCCAATTCGTTTGATTTTCATCAGGTTTTATTAACACTCTGTATTTGCCTTTTGCTGGATCTATGCTTCTTTCTACAGCAACAATTTTGCCGCCATAAGTTCCATAAGAAAGATTTGGCCAACCCGAAAAGAATATTGCCGGCCAGCCATCAAATATAATTCTAACTTCTTCGCCTGGATGCATAAGAGGCAAATCAATAGGTCTTACATAGGTCTCTACAGCCAAATCAATTTCAGTTGGCATAATGCTTACTATTTCTGCACCTTCTTTAAAGGTTTCACCAATCCCTTTTTGAATAGCCCTATTGATAAAACCATCTTGAGGGGCTTTAATGTATCTTAAGTCTGTTCTTAAAGTGTAATTTGACAATTCGTTTTCTAACTTGTTAACTTCTGCTTGGGCATCATATTGACCTGAAAGCGCAGATTGACGATCGCTTTCGGCTTTAGAAATTTTGTTTTCGTAATTTGTTTGTATCGTTGATATTTCTATTTGAGCATTTAAAACTTTATTCCGACTGGATAAAAGTTTATTTTGTTGAGATATCAGTTTTGCCTGACTTTCTTGGAGTTTTAATTTTTTATTTTCTAAATCTGTTCGAGATTTTAGACCTTCTGCTTCCAATTGATTTATACGATCATACTGACGCTGAGCAATACTAATTTGGGTTTTAGCGGCTTCTAAATCTATACTATCACTTTTTACCTGCAGCTTGGCTTGTTGCAATTTATTTTTGGTTTGTTCGAGTTTTAGTTCTCGTTCTTGTTTTAAAGCCACAATTTGCCTAGTAAGTTGCTCTGCTTTTTCGGTATATGAGCTTTGAGAAAAAATCTTTGAAGTAATCTGAGCTTTGGTTCGATCAAGAAGTTGTGGGTTTAAGTATTCACTTTTAATTTCAGAAATAAATACTATTGTGTCGCCTTTTTCAACTTCATCACCTTCGCCAACATACCATTTTTCAATTCGTCCCGGTATGGCAGATTGTATAGATTGTGGCCTTTCACTGGGGTTTAGGGTTGTGACATAACCTGTGCCTCTAACATTTTGTGTCCAAGGCAAAAACATAAAAATAAGAAATACAATTCCTATAGTAGTCATAATTTTATTAAAGGTAATATACCTGTTCTTGAAATTGACAAATTTCATCGAATCATACCTGCTAAGGTCTTCTTCTTTATTGAGTTTGTATTTAGATATGTTGAGCATGAATTATTTTATTTTACCGTTTTCTAAATAAATGACACGTTCGCAATACTCTTTCCAAATAGCATTTCTACTGGCAACCAATATTGTCCAGGGTTGTTTAGGGTCAAATAAATATTTTATAATGGTTTTGATTTCTTTGACATCAAATTCATCTAAAGGATCTTTTAAGATTAATAATTTTGGTTCAGATACTAGCGCCCTGGCCAAAATTATCTTTTTACTCATGGTATAGGATAATTGCTTACCATCAGTTGAAATATTGGTTTGCAGTCCTTTGGGTTGTGCTTTTATAAAATTATCTAAGCCTAAAACCGAACAAACTTCTTTAACTTTTTTCTCCTCAATCTCGGGGTTGTTAAATGTAATGTTTTCTTCAATACTGCCATCAAAAGGAAGGTTGTTTGGAAAAACATGACCTATAAATGAGCGATAATGTTCATTGTTTATATTTTTAATATTTATATCATTAATGAGCAATTGTCCATCACTTGGCGGTATGAGCCCAGCAATAATTTTAAGTAAGGAGGTTTTACCCGAACCACTTTGCCCCGTGATAAGTACATGTGATTTGGGCTCGATATTGAGATTGATGTCTGTTAATACTTTTTTATTAGATCTTGTGAATTCTAAATTCAAATTCACAAGCTCTAACCTTAAATCCTTAGTTTTATTAAAAGGTTGGTTTACAACTTTTTCTTCCAAGGGCATATCTGTGATTTTACCAATTTTTTCGATTGAAGTCAATACATCATAAACATTTTCAAGGCCTAAAATGAGCTTTTCAACAGAGTTTATCATCAATAGGATAACAATTTCGGCAGCTACAAATTGCCCAATATTCATCTGTTGATTGATAACCAGTAAACCACCAATTATCAGTAAACCAGCAGTGACAATGGTTTTAAATCCAATCATTTTAAAAAACTGAAGCTTTAAAATGGAGAAGTGACTTTCTCTTGCGTTGAGATAATCTATGGCTAATTCGTCATTCTTTTTTGACGATAATGAGAAACTATCAGAAACTTTAAAGCTTTCGTAGCTTCTTGCAATTTCTTCAATCCAATGCGCATTTCTATACTTACAGCTCGATTCATCTAGACTGGTTTGAACACCCAAAGGGACACTGTACTTAAAAACGACATATAATAATATGACGAGAACAAAACCGAACAAAATAAAGAAGGGATGGTAAAAGGATAAGAGTATTAAACCAAAAATAATCTGCAACAATGAAGCCGAGAAATCAATCAGAATTTTTGGTAAGCCTTTTTGTATGACCATGGTATCAAAAAATCGATTTGCTAATTCTGGTGCGTAATACCCATCGAGAGCCTGTGACTTTATTCGAGGAAATCTGTAGATAAACTCAAAGGAAGCTCTAGTGTAGATGCGTTGTTGTAAGTCTTCAGCAACTCTAAGCTGCATATACCTTAAAATCCCTTGAAAAATTACTCCGAGAAGAACCAAACTGATCAAAATTATTATTGATGCATTAAATTGCCCTCCAACAACAAGATTGATAGTAGCTTGAACCCCAAGAGGAAGAGATAATCCTACTAGACCAGCAAAAACGGCGTAAAGCAAAATTTTAAGTATGTCTTTGCGTTCAAGCTTTAATAAATTTAATAATCTTGTCCAAGGTGTCATAATCAATTAATGTTTAGGGTTTAAAACCTTTAAAATCATGTCTTTATAAAATTTGTAAACCTGAGTTTCAGCTTTACGATCAGTCAAGGATTTAAAATGTCTTTGAATGTAATACTGTTGAAGTGCACCTTCTACAATGTGACAAGCTAAAGCTTTTGGAAAATTATAAGAAGGGTCAACATTATTAATCATTTCAACTATTCTTAGAATTAAACGTTTATATATTTTAAAATTACCGTCTTCATTATCACTATCGATGTCTTTGTGATGATAAGATTTTGTAAACTCTTCAATAATGATGTCTCTTAATTTAAGTTGATCAAAATCTGAATAAGAGTCTATACCTTTTGGCTTTAAAGTTAGGATTTTTATAGCCATTAAAAGCTTTTTAGAACAATCTTCAATCGCATTGGTCTCGATTACCAGCCTGTATTCTATGATTCCCCAATACATTGCTGACAGGTATTGAAGTAACCTGTACTTATTTTCAAAATACCTGTAGATAGAGCTTTCATTTGAATCTATTTGTTGTCCTAATTTTTTAAAATTAAAACTTTCTATCCCTAATTCATGTATCATTTCAATACTTTTTGAGAGTATCTTATGGCCTAATTCTGAGCTCTCAGGATCTTTTAAATACAGACACGAGCTTATATTTAATTTTAAAGATGATAGTAAACTTTCCATTTAGCAAAAATAAAATCGCTAATATAAAAGTATTACTATTATTTAATGTTAATAAGAATATAAATTAATATTAATGAAATTTATTTATAATATTAAAATAAGTTATGAGATAATTTAGCATATTGTTTAAATTTGCTTTGAAAATGACAAAATCATTAAGAAGCCATAGAGGTGAAGTTTGTTTAAATTGTGGACATCAACTTGATGTTTCAGACCGATATTGTTCAAATTGTGGTCAGTTAAACTCAAAGGAAGAACTCACTGTAAAACAAATGCTTGCAGAATATCTAGCTGGATTGTTTTCTTATGATTCAAAGCTTTTTAAAAGTATCAAACTCATATTTGTATCACCCGGGAAGTTAGCACAGGAATATATTTCTGGTAAACGGGTGAGCTATGTCAATCCTTTTCGATTTTTTATCAGTATGGCCATTTTGTTCTTTATTTTATCCTCTTACCTCGTCAAAGATGATATCGAAGGTTTGTCAAAAAATTTGGATATTAATGATGTCGAAGAATTAGATAAAGTTGAAGTTGATACAACAAAAATTAACCAATCCGGACGTCTTAAAGATTTACTTAAAAAAAATCAGGATATTACGTTTGAAGAAGCCCAAGTAAAATTTCAGATAGATGATACTTACTATTCTAAATTAAAATTTATTATTGAAAAATCATTTTATAAATTTTTAAATGAACCACAGGACTTTTTTGATTACCTCTTTCCAAAATTACCTTTTTTTACTTTTTTTTTCATACCTGTTTTTACAGTTTTTTCTAAACTTCTTTATCTACGACGTGCATTTACCTATACTGGACACTTGATTTTTAACTACATTCAGTCCACTGTTTTTTTTATACTTCTTATCGTTTATGAATTAGTAGTTGTATTGATTGATTACGAATTTTTAGGAATATTTTCCTTGGGCTTTATCTATTACTTAATTGTGGCCAAAAAACGTTTCTACCAGCAAGGAGTTGTCAAAACTGTACTCAAGACTTTTATAAGTTCATTTTTCTATGTATTTTCAGCTTTGTTTATTTTAACACTTATGGTTTTTGCAAGTTTATTTTTCTTTTGATTTTGCCCCCAAAAATTACAAAACAAATTTTAAAGCTAAATAGTTAAAATTTGATTTTCAAAGACTTGAAGCGACATAATTTCTAAATTACGTTTATTTAAGATGCTTATTTATAATTGTACTACTTGCCTGTGCTGAGGGAAATACCACTAAATCCGCAATATTAACATGATATGGTCTTGTGATACAAAAATAGACAATATCTGCAATGTCTTCAGGCTTTAATGCTTGTTAGCCTTCATATACTGATGATGCTCTTTGACGATCACCCTTAAAGCGAACTTCACTAAACTCAGTTTCAACCAAGCCGGGATTGATTGCTCCTACTCGAATACCGTGTTTGTTCAAATCTATTCTCATGGCCTGATTAAGGGCGTCTACAGCGTGTTTACTCGCACAGTAGACATTGCCTTTTGGATATACTTCTTTGCCAGCTGTTGAGCCAATATTTATAATATGCCCACTTTGTTTTTTGAGCATAGATTTGATAATGGGTTTAGAAACATACAACAAACCTTTGACATTGATATCAATCATAGCATCCCAATCTTCCAAGCTACCATCCTGAATATAATCTAAGCCGTGTGCATTTCCAGCGTTATTAATGAGAACATCAATTGCTTTAAAGTCATTAGGTAGCGATTCTAAGGATTTTATGACAGCTTTTTTGTCTCTGACATCAAAGTTTAAACTTGTAATTTTTACATTAGACTTTAATTGGTTTGTAAGTTTTGTAAGTCTTTCTTTTCTCCTTCCGCATACAATGAGCTTAAAGTCACCCTCGTGGGCTAATTTTTGGGCTGTTGCCAGACCTATGCCACTAGTGGAACCGGTAATTAAAACAGTTTTCATAATAAGTAATATTATATAATGTGCAATACTAAGACTTTAAAACTTATTTACCAGAACGCTTAAAATATTATTAGAACTATATTTAAAATGAAAGTTCTTAAATCATAGTGATTTACAATTATATTCCGCTATCTTTGCACTCATTTTATTTTTATGACAAATTTTTCTTCTTTAGGCTTACAAGACAATCTTCTTAAAGCCATTACCGACTTAGGTTTTGAAACGCCAAGTGATGTACAAATCAAGAGTATTCCGATACTTTTAGAGCAAAAAACCGACTTGGTTGCGCTAGCCCAAACAGGCACAGGTAAAACGGCAGCTTTTGGTTTTCCTTTGCTTCAACACACAGATACTAATACAAAAACTACACAAGGCTTAATTTTATCCCCAACGCGAGAATTGTGTTTACAGATCACCAGCGAATTAGAACAATACGCCAAATATATTGACAAACTCAATATTGTTGCCATTTACGGCGGGGCAAGCTTGCAAGATCAAGCCAAACAAATTAATCGTGGTGCACAAATCATTGTCGCGACACCGGGTCGGATGAAAGACATGATTAAAAGAAAAATCATAGATATTTCAAAAATTGAATATTGCGTATTAGACGAAGCCGACGAAATGCTCAACATGGGCTTTTATGAAGATATCACTGAAATTTTATCTCACAGTCCAAAAGAAAAAAGCACATGGTTATTTAGCGCAACAATGCCTAAAGAAGTTTCAGGCATCGCTAAAAAATTTATGAACAAACCTGTAGAAATTACCGTTGGTCAACGTAATATGTCTACAAAAAATGTAAGCCATTCTTATTTTACAGTTAGTGCTAGAGACCGCTACAACGCCTTAAAACGACTAGTTGATGCCAATCCAGATGTATATGCAGTAGTATTTTGTAGAACTAAGCGAGACACCCAAAAAGTCGCAGAAAAACTCATTGAAGATGGCTATAACGCCGCCGCACTTCATGGGGACTTGAGCCAAAACCAACGCGATTTGGTGATGAAAAGTTTTAGAAACAAACAAGTACAAATGCTTGTTGCAACCGATGTTGCTGCAAGAGGTATAGACGTCGATGATATCACACACGTAATCAATTATCAACTGCCTGATGAAACCGAAATCTATACGCACCGAAGCGGTAGAACAGGGCGAGCCGGTAAAACCGGAAAATCTTTTGTCATCATAACCAAAAGTGAGCAACGTAAAATTAAAAGTATTGAACGCATTATAGGTCAAAGCTTCAAGGCAGAAAAATTGCCAACCTCAGAAGAAATCTGTGAAAGCCAAATGTTTTATCTCGCAGAAAATATTAAAAATACAGAAGTTAATCACGATATAGATTTTATATTACCAAAACTTCAGGAAGTCTTAGCAGACTTAGATAAAAATGAATTAATTAAAAAATTCTTTAGTGTAGAATTTACACGTTTTTACAATTATTATAAAAACGCACCAAGTGTAGAACAATTAGAAAATACAGCTCATAAAGACAAATCTCAAGGCAGTAAATCTTTTGGTAATGAAAACCGATATTTTATTAATCTTGGGGAAAAAGATGGTTTCAACTGGATGTCTCTCAAAGATTTCTTGAAAGAAAACTTGAACTTAGGTCGCGATGAGGTTGGAAAAGTGGACGTTAAAGGAACGTTCTCATTTTTTAACACGCCTAAGTCTCAAACGGATAAAGTTTTTAAAACGTTTGAAAATTTTCAACATAATGGGAGATCAGTTAATGTCGAAATCACTAAGGATAAAGGGAAAAGTCGTAAAAAAGGCAATTTTAAACGCAAAAATAACTCAAAATCTAAGACACATAGAAAAGGTAGAAGCAACAACCGAAATAAATCAATAGAGCGACGTCGAAATCGTTAATCTGTTAATTTTGCTTTAAGTCTATAAGATAAATTTCAATATCACTTCTATTTAATTATTTTAGACGGATGAAATTAATGGCATATATATTTTTTTTAGTCTTTACAAGTTGTCTTGTCTTTGCCCAAGATCAAGAGTCCTATAAAATTAAAGGACAAATTCTAAACGCGGCAAATGATAAACCGCTCTACAATGCTAATGTTATTAATATCAATACCGTTAAAGGCACCGTATCCAATCGTGAAGGTAAATTTAACATCAAGGCTTCTATCAACGATACCTTGTATTTCTCTTTCGTTGGTTTTAAATCTATGCAAGTCAAAGTCACTGAAGACTGGATAAAATACGGTGAGGTTAAAGTCAAAATGACGGAAGTCGCTATTGCCTTAGAAGAGGTTACCGTTAGAAATATAAAGTTAACGGGTTATCTAGAGATTGATGCTAAAAATATTCCGGTATACGATAATTTTACCTATCAAATATCCGGACTAGATTATGGGTATGAAGGTGGTAATTATCAAAAAAGCTCTTTTTCAAAAACTTTAGACGCCATATTCAACCCTACTGATTTGCTCTACAATGTATTTGGCAAAAAGCCTCAACAAATGAAAAAGTTGAGGCAAATGAAAGAAGATAAATCCATTAGAGATCTACTTGTAGATAAGTATAATCGGGAAACTTTATCTGCAGTATTGCAAATTTCTGTTTCAGATATTGAAAAAATACTTAAGCGTTGCAACTATTCGCAAGATTACATTAAAAATGCTAATGATCTACAATTACTAGATGCCATTAGTAATTGCTACGAAAACTACAAAGCGATAAATCCGGAATGAGTTCAAAGCCTTCAAAAATTGTTGTGCTATCTGGTGCAGGAATCAGTGCTGAAAGTGGTTTAAAAACTTTTAGAGACGCCGACGGTTTATGGGAAGGTCATGATGTAACAGAAGTGGCAACGCCACAAGCTTTTGAAGCAAATCCGCATTTGGTTTTAGATTTTTACAACCAAAGACGACGCCAACTCAAAACGGTAAAGCCCAATACAGCCCATCAAATTTTAGCTGATTTAGAAGCATATTTTGATATTGAAATTGTGACCCAAAATGTAGATAATTTACATGAAAGCGCAGGAAGCACAAAAGTAACTCATCTTCATGGAGAGTTGTTTAAAGTCAGACCAGTCAATAACCCCAATCATTTAATAGAATGGAAAGACGATTTACAAATGGGCGATACTGATGAGAAAGGCAATCAACTCAGGCCGCATGTGGTTTGGTTTGGTGAAGCCGTTCCAATGATGCAAAACGCCATCGAAATTGTTAAAACTGCAGATGTTCTCATCGTGATTGGAACATCATTACAAGTTTATCCTGCTGCCGGTTTGATGGACTATGCACATCAAGATATTCCTATTTACCTCATTGACCCAAAACCTGGCATCAATGAAAGCGAAAATCTTCGTATTTTTGCAACATCAGCTACGGCTGGCATGCAAAAATTAAAATCAATTTTACTCAAAAATTAATATTGTTACTTATGAGTGCATTAAATGCCATTTCGCCAATTGATGGTCGCTACCAATCTAAAACCTCAGAACTTAATGACTTTTTTAGTGAATTTGCGCTGATTCGCTATCGGGTTAGAGTAGAAGTAGAGTATTTTATCGCACTCTCAGATTTAGGTTTAAGTAGCTTAAACCCATTAAATCAAAATCAGAAAGATGAACTAAGAAAGATATATCAAAATTTTGAAATGTCTCATGCTGAATCTATCAAAACCATAGAAAAGACGACAAATCACGATGTCAAAGCGGTTGAATATTTTCTCAAAGACAAATTTGAACACTTAGGTTTAGCCAATTCTAAAGAATTTATCCATTTTGGCCTCACTTCTCAAGATATTAATAACACGAGTATACCACTATCACTTAAAGAAGCAACCGACTCGGTTTATCTTAAATTTTTAGATGAAATAATCACTAAGTTATTAGAATTATCAGAAACATGGGAAGACGTGCCAATGCTAGCAAAGACCCATGGTCAACCAGCATCGCCAACAAGATTAGGTAAAGAAATTAAGGTATTTGCCGTCAGACTACTCGAACAAAAAAAGCATTTATTACAAGTGCCATTTTCTGCTAAATTTGGTGGCGCTACAGGAAATTTTAATGCCCATCATTTAGCTTTTCCTAAAGAAGATTGGAAAGCATTTGGTAAAAATTTTACTGAAAATTATTTAGGATTATCCTATTCATTCCCAACCACTCAAATCGAACATTACGATAATCTTGCCGCTTTGTTTGATGTGATGAAGCGCATCAATACTATCATTATAGATTTAGACAGAGACGTTTGGTCTTATATTTCAATGGGTTATTTTAAACAAAAAATCAAAAAAGGTGAAGTCGGGTCATCTGCCATGCCACATAAAGTCAACCCGATAGATTTTGAAAATAGTGAGGGTAATCTTGGAATTGCCAACGCGGTGTTTGAACACCTTTCCGCTAAACTTCCTATCAGTCGATTGCAGCGTGATTTAACGGATAGCACGGTTTTACGCAATATTGGTATGCCGTTTGCCCATACACTTGTCGCCATCAAGTCCACTTTAAAAGGTTTAGATAAGTTACTATTAAATGAAAAAGCCATTCATCAAGATTTAGAAGACAACTGGGCGGTTGTCGCAGAAGCCATTCAAACGATTTTGAGACGTGAAAACTACCCAAATCCGTACGAAACGCTTAAAGCTTTAACCCGAACTAATACTGAAATTAATGCTAAAAGTATAGCTGAATTTATAGAGACTCTAGAGGTTTCTGATAAAATAAAAGCAGAACTCAAACAAATTACACCGTTTAATTATACAGGCATTTAAATGGCGGATTCAAAGATTTCAGCTTGGATTGACGCAGCTAGATTAAGGACATTGCCTTTATCGGTATCTGGGATATTAGTTGGAAGCGGTTATGCTGTTTATCACGATTGTTTTGATAGCTTAATATTTTTTCTGGCCATTTTAACAACTTTATTATTTCAAATTTTGTCCAATTTCGCCAACGACTATGGCGACGGTGTAAAAGGCACAGATAATGATGAACGCTTGGGACCACAACGGGCTTATCAAAGCGGTAAAATCACAAAACCAGAATTTAAAACAGGATTAATCATCACATCTATGTTGAGTTTTTTTTCAGCAGCTGGTCTTATTTTAGTTGCCTTTGGGTTTGACAATGCCTTGATGAGTTTTACATTTTTTATCTTAGGCCTTATTGCGATTTGGGCTGCTATCAAATACACAGTTGGTGACTCTGCTTATGGTTATCGTGGCTTTGGAGATGTTTTTGTCTTTTTGTTTTTTGGATTAGTGAGCGTTTGTGGTTCTTACGTGTTGCATGCCAAAACGATAGATTGGCAAATTTATCTCGGTGGTGCGGGCATTGGTTTGCTTAGCGCAGCTGTTTTAAACCTCAATAATATGCGCGACATTAACTCCGATAAAAATGCAGGGAAAAACACGCTCGTGGTAGCTTTAGGTCAACTCAAAGCCAAATATTATCATACTTTATTGATTGGTTTTGGAATTTTAAGTTTGATTGGATTTTATACGGTAGCAGGTTTTTCAAAATGGATTTATCTGAGCATGATAACGATGTTTTTATTAATTAAACATTTGATATTTGTTCAAAAAAATGAAAACCCAAAGCAATTAGATCAAGAGCTTAAAAAAGTAGCTTTATCGACTTTTGGAATTGCATTGTTGTTTTTTGTGATACAGTTCTTTGTAAAGTAGTTTATAAAAAAATACTCGACGTTAATGTTTCTTAGCGATTGAATTTAATATTTTAGTAAAAAATACGATAATAAACAATATGCAATATTCAGATTACAAAACTAATTGACTTTCAAGACCTCACAGGTTTTTAAAACCTGTGAGGTTTAAATGCTAAAGATTTAATATAACTTATTAATTGAATTGTTGCCCAATGCTTTATTAAAATTTTACATCATGAATAAACTCAAACATACTGATTCTAATAATTTCTTTCTTATTGCAGGACCTTGTGCCATAGAAGGTGAAGATATGGCTTTGCAAATAGCCGAAAAAGTCGTTAGCATCACGGATAAACTCAACATCCCTTATATTTTTAAAGGCAGTTTTAAAAAAGCCAATCGTAGTCGGATTGATAGCTTTACCGGTATAGGCGATGAAAAGGCTTTAAAAATATTAAGAAAAGTCTCTGAAACTTTTGATGTGCCAACGCTAACTGATATTCACAAAGAAAGTGATGCGGCTATGGCCGCTGAATATGTTGATGTGCTTCAAATTCCAGCGTTTCTTGTGAGACAAACAGATTTGGTTGTTGCCGCAGCTAAAACCGGGAAATATGTTAACCTTAAAAAAGGACAGTTTATGAGTCCGGAAAGTATGCAGCATGCCGTTCAAAAAGTTAAAGATAGTGTTAGCGATAAGGTTTGGGTCACCGACCGTGGTAGTATGTTTGGCTATCAAGATTTGATTGTGGATATGCGAGGTATTCCCACGATGAAGCAATATGCACCTACGGTTTTGGACGTTACGCACTCCCTACAACAGCCTAATCAGTCATCAGGTGTAACAGGCGGCAGACCGGATATGATAGAAACTATTGCCAGAGCTGGTGTGGTGAATAATGTTGACGGTCTATTTATAGAGACCCACTTTAATCCTGCTGAAGCAAAAAGTGATGGCGCAAATATGTTGGATTTAAGTCTTTTAGAAGGTTTATTAACTCGCTTGGTTGCTATTAGACAATGTGTTAATGGGTTTTAATAACATATTACCCAAAGACAAGAAGTCGGCAAGGTTTCAAAACCTCACAGATTTTTATCAAAGGACTGATAGGTTGAAACGTGAATAGTTTTTTAATAATAATTTCCTTATAGTGTTATTTATAGAGAAAATAATATCGTAGATTAAACTTTAATCTTTTTTCCGATAAAATGCGTCATCACAGTCGTGAAACCTACAATACTTATCGAACTTAAAGGCATTAAAATAGCAGCAATCACAGGTTCTAACTGTCCAGTAACGGCAAAATACAACCCAATAACATTGTAAAGAAAAGATAATACAAAACTGATTTTGATGGTTTTAATGCCACGATGTGCGGCATGAATAAATTTAGGTAAAAGCGATAAGTGTTTAGCATCTAAAATAGCATCACAAGCCGGCGAAAACACATTGATATTTTCTGAAAGTGCAATGCCTAAATCACTTTGTTTTAAAGCTCCGGCATCGTTTAAACCATCGCCAATCATCATGATTTTTTGCTTTTTATCTTGCTGTGCTTTGATATAATTTAATTTGTCTTCTGGTTTTTGGTTAAAATATAATGGTGTCTTGGACGGCAAGAATCGTTCTAAAAAGGCTTTTTCTCCTTTGTTATCTCCTGATAAGACCGCCAAATTGTATTCGTTTTTCAGTTGATGAAATAAATCTTGAACACCTTGTCTGTAGGTGGTTTTGAATACAAATTTACCTTTATATTGCTCATTGTTTTTATAATGAACCGCAGTTTCAAAATTTTCGCTTTCTTGAGGTGCATTGACAAAACTTGATGAACCTAATTTTACATTATGATTATTTATTCTGGCTTTTATGCCTTGTCCGAGATGTTCTTCATAATCATCTACAGTCATTATATCTTGGCTATGGAGAAAATGATACAATTGACGGCTTAAGGGATGGTTAGAATTTCTCAGCGTATTTTTAAGCAAGTTTTTATCATCATTTGTTATACTTTTTCCTTCGTAAGTAATTTCAGTGGCGTTATTTTGGGTTAATGTTCCAGTTTTATCAAATATAATTTGGTCAATACTGGTGAGTTGTTCTAAACTTTTGATGTCTTTTAAATAAAAGCCTTTTTGTCCGAAAAGACGAAGTAAATTTCCCATTGTAAAAGGTGTTGCCAGCGCAATAGCACATGGACAAGCAATAATAAGGACTGCTGTAAACACATTTAAAGCCATACTCGGATTGATCAATAGCCAAATGAGTGTTGATACAGAGGCAATGCTTAGCACACCTACTGTAAAATGTTTACTGATTTTATCTAATAATGTTTGATAGTGTTCAGGTTTTTGGTTAGTGAAGGCTTTGTTAGACCACAGTTGAGTCAAATAACTCTGTTCAACAGATTTTTCTGCGGTCATTTCTATGGAGCTCCCGACTTGTTTACCACCAGCAAATATCTTGTCGCCTGAAGTCTTGTGAACAGGCTTTTCTTCACCAGTCACAAAACTATAATCAATATGAGCTTCGCCATTCATCAAGATGCCATCAACGGGAATGAGTTCAGCATTTCTAATGAGAAGTTTATCACCAGCTTTAATATCACTTACTTTGATGTTTGCTTCAGTTTTGTTTTCAATTTTGGTAACTGCAATAGGAAAATAAGACTTGTAATCTCTTTCAAAAGACAAAAAATTATAGGTTTTTTGTTGCACAAACTTTCCAAGTAATAAGAAAAAAACCAAACCAGTCAAACTGTCAAAAAATCCAGAACCTAGACTAAAGCTGATTTCTACAGTGCTACGGATAAAAAGCGTAGCAATACCAAGAGCTATAGGAATATCAATATTAAGTTGTTTGGTTTTGAGTATGCTAAAAGCCGATTTGAAATAGTCTTGAGCGGCGTAAAAAACCACAGGTAAAGAAAATGCAAACATCAACCATCTAAAAACGGGTTTGTATTGGTCAAGCCAAAACTCTGAAACTTCAAAATATTCAGGAAAAGATAAAAACATGACATTACCAAAGGCAAAACCCGCAACACCAATTTTGTAAATCAGTGAACGGTCTATTTTGCGGTCAGGTTTATCCATATCTTCTAAACTGATATAGGGTTCATAACCAATGGAAGTCAATAGGTTAACAACAGCTTTCAGATTTGTTTTTGCACAATTGTATTGAATTTGAACGGTTTTCTTTGGAAAATTGACTTGGGAATTGCTGATATGAGGATTTAACTTATTCAAATTTTCTAAAATCCAAATACATGAACTACAATGGATATGCGGAATATATAAGTTGACAATTTGCGTTTCACCATCATTAAACTCAACTAATTTTTCTACTATTTCGGCTTGGTCTAAGAAATCGTATTTGCCTTCTATTTCAGGTGGTGTTTGGCCCGGTGTATCTTCAAGATCATAATAACAACTGAGGTTGTTTTCTGAAAAGATTTCATAAACAGTTTTGCAACCATGACAGCAGAAATGTTTGTCATAAGCTTCAATATCTGTCGGCTGACAAGGATCGCCACAGTGGTAGCATTGTTGTGTTTCTTGAGTGTTCACCTTGCAAACATAAGGCTAGCTTGATATTTAGATTATGATGTTGGTCAGTTTTTGGGGAGTTGAGGTTGTAAGGTTATAAGTTTCAAGTTTCATCCCGAATCGCATTTGCTCTTGGAACTTAGTTTTCTGGTTTTTATTTTCTTTTCTCTAGTATCTGTTTGTTATTTAAAAAATCTTCGAATTTTCAAATTGCTACAGTGATAAATTATCAACGTCACTGCGAAGGCGTATAACGATTGCGGCAGTCTAAAGTAATTTAAGTTGAATTGCCGTTACTCCTCAAATTGTTGAGATTGCTTCAAGTATCGTATGGCTTTCAGCCCTACTCCACTTTCGCAATGGCGGTTTGTTTAGTCGAGAAGTTTTTTGATTTTATAATAACCCAATTTTCAAATTTTCAAATCTTCAAATCATCAAATCATCAAATCATCAAATTAACCATCCAACCATTGCTTAAAATCCTTTACCCGTTCCCGACTGACAATCAAAGGTTCATCTATGTCTTGTCGCAATACAATTCTCAAGCGACTATTAGAGTAACTGATAATATCTTTAATGGCGTTGATATGGATGATGTAAGCTCTGTTGATTCTAAAAAATGATTTAGGAGAGACTAAGCCGTCAATCTCTTCCAGACTTTTTTCAAGCGGATATCGTCGTCCCTGTGTGGTGAGCAGGTAAGAGATTTTATGCTCGCTTAAAAAACAATCAATTTCCTCAGTTTCAAAGACTTTTAAATGCTCTCCGACTTTTACCGTAAATCGTTCTTTGTAATTTTTATCCTGAAGTTTATTTTCAAATAGAGATTTAATATCCTGAAAACTCAGATCAGTCTTTTTATGATTTGATTCAAATTGTTCAATAGCCGATTGAAGTTCGGCTTTATCAATGGGTTTGAGTAAGTAATCAATGCTATTCACTTTAAACGCTTTGAGCGCGTATTCATCGTAAGCTGTGGTGAGAATAATGGCAGAGTTTATAGTCCTGTTTTTAAACAGCTCAAACGAAAGCCTGTCGCTGAGCTGGATATCAAGAAAGATAAGATCAGGATCCGAATGTCTGTCCAGCCAATGTTGAGCATCAGAAAGGCTATGTAAAGTGGATTGAATTTTTATATTAAAATCAGCCAATAATTTTGTTAGGCGTCTTGCGGCTGGTTTTTCGTCTTATACTATAATTGCTTTAATCATGATTAATCGATTTCAAGTTGAACTAAAGGTAATTTTACAGAAAATATATCTTCGGTTTGCGTTACCACACATTTTTTATCAGTAAAGAGTTTGTACCTTGACCGGATATTATCCAGCCCAATACCGTTTCGTTTTTGACGGGTTGATGCTAGTTTTGGTTGATAATTGTTTTCAATCACCAGCATGTCATCTTCAATAAAGATATTTATGTCAAGTGGTTTTTTTTCTGAGATTTGATTGTGCTTAATAGTGTTTTCCAGCAAAAGTTGTAAAGAAAGCGGTACAACTTTAGCTTCTATTTTTGTTGCCTTCTCATCAATATTAACATTGATACTATCTTCAAACCGCATCATCAATAAATTAAGATAAGTTCGAGCGAATTTTATTTCATCAATGAGGTTGACCAAATCTTTGTTTTTTTGATCGAGGACATAACGGTAAACTTGAGATAAACCAATAGTAAAATCCTGTGCTTTGTCAGGATCTTCGTCAATTAATGCGCTCAATACATTTAAACTATTGAATAAAAAATGTGGATCGAGTTGATTTCTTAAGGCGTCAAATTTAGCGGAGTTAGATTCAGATTCGAAGGTTTTTTCTTTGAGTTTAGCGTCTTGTAAGGCTTTATAAAAATAAAAGGCGTGAAACGCTAGCGTGACCACAAAAGCAATAAGCATTGAAAATACATAATTCAAAAAATACTCATTCTCCAGGAATTGCTCAACACTTAGTCCTTCTATAAAGACTAAATGAGAGAAACGAGCGATAAAAAAAGCAAGTGTAGACCATAAAACAGAACCTACAATACCAATAATGACTAATTTTTTTGCATGCGCTTCTCAGGAATATTTAGAATATAAAAACTTAAACCCCAACACATTGACAATAGTGATAATGAAGGCATACATAAAGCTTACAACAAAGTACTTAAAATTGAGCAATACCTCAATTTCATACCCTGAAGAAATAAAGTTGATTACGCGAATAAAAGCAGATGTGATAATTGATAAAATAGCATATCTAACAATGGCTTGAAAAATGTCTCTGGCTTTCATAATTTTTTTATTCAAATATCATAGGAAAGTTAAGGTTGTAAAAGTATAATTTACTGAGCTGTAAATATACCAAGATGAGTTGCATAAAAAAGCCTTCAAATTTTTTTATAATTTGAAGGCTTAATAAAAAATCTTACTTTATATATTTACTTAATTTCATCTAAAAACCCCATGATTTCTCCTTCACCTTTATAGACTTTAATTAATTTGTGTTGTTTATCGTATAAATATGCAGTAGGATAGGAGCCAACAAAAAACACATCTGCAAATTTGTAATCATCTTCAAGTAGTATTTGAATGTTGCTTAAGTCCAATAATTTTGGAGCAAATCCTTTAAAAAATTCAAGGGTTTCCTTTTGGCCTTTAGTAGAAACAGGATATAATTTTACTCTGGCGTTTTTAAGCTTATCTACGTGTAGATTTAAAGTTTTAAAGGCTGTTTGACAATGTCTACAAGTTGGGTTAAAATAGACAAAATAGGAATACGACTCAGTTGAGACATCATCTTGACTAAATTTTTCATTATTCTGATTCCAAATTTCAAACTCCGGTAAAGATTTTGGATAATCTTGAGCTATAATTGCAGATGTTGAAATTAAAGCGATGAATAAAATTAGGTTCTTCATTTTAATTATTGTTTGATAATTTATATATGAATTGCTCTGTCTTCAGTAGCTGCAAGTGCTGCTTCTTTTACAGCCTCAGCATAGGTCGGATGCGCATGACTCATTCTAGCCATATCTTCAGCACTGGCTCTAAATTCCATTGCTGTAACGGCTTCAGCAATCAAGTCAGCGGCTCTGGCTCCAATCATATGAACACCGAGAACTTCGTCTGTTTCTTTATCTGAAAGAATTTTGACTAATCCATCAACATCGCCACTTGCTCGACTTCGCCCTAAAGCCCGCATAGGGAATTGTCCTGATTTATAATCGATACTTTCATCCTTAAGTTGTTCTTCTGTTTTGCCGACAGATGCAACCTCAGGCCAAGTGTATATCACATTTGGAATTAAATTGTAGTCTATATGTGGCTTTTGTCCGGCGATGACTTCTGCGACAAAACTCCCTTCTTCCTCAGCTTTGTGTGCCAACATGGCGCCTTTAACCACATCACCTATAGCATAAATGTTTTCCACATTGGTTTGTAATTTCTCATTGACTTCTACTTGACCTTTATCATTAATTTTTACACCGGCTTTATCTGCGTTCAATCCTTTTGTGAATGGTTTTCTGCCAACAGACACTAAACAGTAATCGCCCTCAAAAGTCACCTCTTCACCTTTTTTATTATCCGCTTTAATAATGACTTTATCACCATCTCTATCTACAGCTTTTACTTGGTGAGAAAGTGCAAATTTTACTTTTTGCTTTTTCATCACTTTCATTAATTCCTTGCTCATGGCTTTGTCCATGACAGGTGCGATTCTGTCCATGTATTCTATTACAGTCACTTCCGAGCCAAGTCTTTTATAAACTTGACCCAACTCTAAACCGATGACACCACCTCCGATCATAACCATGTGTTTAGGAACTTCTTTAAGCGATAAGGCTTCGGTAGAGGTGATGATGCGCTCTTTATCAATATCGATAAATGGTAATGAATTAGGTTTACTTCCTGTAGCAATAATGGTGTTTTTAGCTTCTATTTCGGTAGTTTCTTTATCATTATGCGTGATGATAATGTGGGTTTTATCTTTGAAAGATCCAACACCTTCAAAAGAAGTGACTTCGTTTTTATCCATTAAAAAATCAATACCTTTTGTGGTTTGCTCAACGACGCTACTTTTTCGTTCCATCATTTTTTTAAAATTGAGCTTCACATCTCCATTAATTTCAATACCGTGATCTTCAAAATGCTTAAGAGCATCTTCATAATGGTGAGACGAGTCGAGTAGTGTTTTTGAAGGAATACAACCTACATTTAGGCAAGTACCACCTTTAGTAGCATATTTTTCTATGATTGCAGTCTTTAGTCCAAGTTGAGCACAACGAATAGCCGCTACATAACCTCCTGGTCCTGAACCTATAATCAAAACATCAAACTTATCCATAGCTAGTATTTAATTTTTTTTTATTGATTATAAAATTACAATTTATCTTATAACTATAATCTTTATTTTGGAATTTGTTAATTGAGATAAATCACCTCATTGACACATAAAGATTTAAGAACTAAAATCTGACACTGCAAAGCTTAAATCATAAACTTCAGCATCTGGCTTCATGTTTTTGATAATACCAAAACCTGCTCTGCTTCTGTAGCCTCCGGCACAATGAACAACTATAGGTTTATCTACAGAAATATCTTTCGCATTCTCTCTTAAATTGTTTAAGGGATAATGCAATGCATTTTCAAAATATTTGCCATCACTCACTTCACTGTGGTTACGTATGTCGATAATTGTATAATCATCAGGATTTGATTTAAATTTTTTTAAATCTAGAGTTTTAGTATGTTCTTTAAAATTTTTTGCTAAAGTTATCACCGATACAATCTGGTTTTCATAGCCTATTCTTGCGACTCTATCCAATATGTATTGGTAATCTTGAACACTATTTATGACTAAGTAAAATTTTTCATTTGGTTTTACAATTGCACCGAGCCATGTTTCGAAAGTGTCATTTTCGTCACGTGCCATTATATTTATGCTGTTAGGTAAATGACTTGATTCGTTATCAAAATCACGTGTATCAATGATAAGATGATCTTTATTAATGTTTGAAACACTCAGTTTTAAAGGTACAGACCATATACTGGACATGAAGTTTTCAGGTCCACCTTTATTGGTGTCAACGTTAAAACCAAAATATGATGGAATAAAAGGTTGATCGTTTAATAGTTCATTGACAAATTCTACTTCAGTTTGGATTTTGAATGCCCAATTACCAACTCGCTCATTTCCAAGTGTACTTGACGAAGCATCGCTCATGTTCTTACCGCATAAACTTCCTGCTCCGTGAGCGGGATAAATTAAGGTTTCATCGGGTAAATCAGAAAATTTGTTTTGCACGGTGTGGTACATAGCTTTTGCCAATGACTCTCTTGTAGCTTTCATGTTTCCAGCGTCCTCACGAAGGTCAGGTCGACCTACATCACCTATAAAAAGTGTATCACCAGTAAATAAAGCTTTTTTAGAGGTTTCTTTATGATCGGCTAATATGCAAATACTATCAGGTGAATGCCCAGGTGTATTGATGGCAGAGAATTGAACATCATTTAATGTCAATTTATCGCCTTCATCAAAAGTTTCGTGAGGATATTCTGCACCAAGGTCTTTACTTACGTATATTTTAGCATCAGTTTCTTTGTGAATTTGGTAGTGGCTGCTTATAAAATCTGCATGAGGGTGTGTTTCAAAAACAGCAACAATTTTAGCATTATGTTTCTCAGCGAATTCATAATAGGGTTGCGGGTTTCTTGCAGGGTCAATTAATGCTATTTTTTCACCACTCAGTATTGCATATGAATAATGGGCTAAAGCTTTGTCTGTAAATTGTTTGATTTGCATACGGTTATTTATTTTATTGGTAATTCTTTTTCATAAAAATAAAGAAGGTGAAGGACAAGCCTTCACTTTCTTTATTATAAATATGGTCTCTCTAAAATTGTTTTTTGGCTAAATACCAAGTTGTTTTTTCAAGAGATTCATCTGCTATTCTGTCTTCGTAAGCTTTTAGGTTTTTTGGTGGTGGAACAATGGCCTTTTCGCCTTTCTTCCAGTCCAATGGGCATGCTGCACCATTTTCATCTGAAAATTGAAGGGCCTCAAGTGCTCTTAAGATTTCATCCATATTTCTACCTACGTTTAGTGGATAATACATGATCAACCTTATTTTCTTTGTTGGGTCAATAAAGAAAACTGCTCTTACTGCTGAAGTTTCACTTTCATTTGGCTGAAGCATTCCATAAAGCTTTGATACTTTCATATCAATATCTGCTATAATTGGAAAATCCATGTACACACCAGTATTTTCTTTTACACTGTCTACCCAACCAATATGCGAGTGAATCGAATCAATACTTAAACCCAAAAGTTCTGTATTTAAAGCTTCAAATTCTTTTTTACGAACAGCAAAACCACTCATTTCAGTTGTACATACAGGTGTAAAGTCTGCAGGATGTGAAAACATAACCGTCCATTTATCCTTAGCAAATTCTGACATTTTAATGTTTCCAGTTGTTGTCACAGCTTCAAAATCTGGAGCTTGATCACCTATTCTTGGCATGTGA
The DNA here is from genome assembly GCF_006120725.1 of Mesohalobacter halotolerans. Lineage (GTDB taxonomy): Bacteria > Bacteroidota > Bacteroidia > Flavobacteriales > Flavobacteriaceae > Psychroflexus > Psychroflexus halotolerans. Next base: position 174,750 of record NZ_SWMU01000003.1, on the reverse strand, counting down.
ATGCCTTGATCTAAGTTGTTTACTTGTTTTAATTCTTCCATAACTAGTAATTTTTAATTTATACACAAATATAAGAAATAACTATTGAATATTTAGTAACAATAGTTACAATTGATAGTTAAGCTTTCCTTAAATCAGTAAATTGAGTGTTAATTTTTCAATCAAATAGTTTCAACCCTTTTGTTTATTTAACTTTTACTTAATGTGTAAATTCCTTAAACACAATATAAAGCCCCATCACAAGGACAAACCAGCCAAAGCCTTTCTTCAATTTTTTACCATCTATAAATTTATTGAGCCAGACACCAACAAAAATGCCTATAACAGATAATCCAGTAAAAAGGCTTAAAAATGTCCAATCAATATCAAGATTTTGTACATCACCCAAAAAACCAATTAGAGATTTCACAGCTATAATCAACAGAGAAGTAGCTACAGCTTTCTTCATAGGTAGTTTGGCCAGTAAAACTAAAGCTGGGATTATAAGAAATCCACCACCTGCTCCAACAATTCCTGTTAGTATGCCAACAACGATTCCTTCTGCAATGATAAGTGGGAAATTATAACTCACTTTTTCATTAGTAGTCTTTATTTTCCTCTCCTTAATCATAGAATAAGAAGCCAAAAGCATAATGAGCGCAAAAAATAACATGATTCCCATGTCCTTTGTGATTTCAACCCCTGAGATGCTAAATAGTGATTCAGGAAGTGCAGGGACCACATATTTTCTAGTGGCATAAACAGCAATAAACGCTGGAATAGAAAAAACAACAGCGGTTTTGATACCCACAAGCCCTTTCTGCATATTTTGAAAAGCACCAACTAAACTTGCAGTCCCTACAACAAAAAGTGAATATGCTGTTGCTACTACTGGATCTTCATAAAGCATATACACCAACACGGGTACGGTAAGTATTGAACCACCACCACCAATAAGTCCCAGTACAATACCTATTACAAAAGCTCCAAAAAAACCTAAAACTTCAATTATTTCCATTTACAGCATAATTCGATTACAAAAATAGAAAAGCAAAGGTTGTGATGCAGCAACTTTTGTTACATTAAAATAGTTTGAAAGATATTAACACTAAGGTTTTAGATATTCTACAAGACTCATTGATGCCAATTGTAAATTTCAAAAGCTTTTTGTAAAGCAAACATTTGTAAGTTAGTTGTTTTAATTACTACCTGGTTAAATGTTGATGCATAAAACTATTCGATTGAAAAAAATGTAACTTGTTAGCGACTAAGGTCTATACTGACACCAAAAAAACTGGTATTGGCAGCGCGGTTAAAACGGGTATAACTATAATTGATTCTGACTTTATTAAACTTAATGCTCAAACCGCCACTTAAGCCGGCAAACGAGCGTTGATCTTCAATTCTTAATTCTTCAGCTCTTCTCAGGTTATAGCCTAATTGAATATTAAAACCACTATCTGGAAAGAACTCAATGCCCAATATGGTTCTTCTTGTAATATTGGCAAAAAACCCAGGATCATCTTCTGTGACGTTGCCATTTAAATCGACTTCATCTCTGGCAGAGTTTCCAAATGCAATATCCCATTCTTGAACATTTTCGATGGTGATATGCCACCTAAAAGGGAGCTTGCGAAATTTTTGAGAGACCCCAAGGACAACTTCAAGTGGTAAATCTTCTCTTATTTCGTTGAAGGGCTTAATTTGATAGCCTAAATTTCTCACTACACCCGAAACAATTAAATTCCATCGGTCGTATTTGTAAGATAAGCCAATGTCTGAGGCGATACCAAATGAAGTAAAGTTTTCAAGTTTTGAAGTAATGAATTTGACATTGGCTCCGAGGTGAAAATCTGAGCGTCCCAGTTTTTGCTGATAACCTATTGATAGTGCCGCTTCATTACCGGTAAAAGTCCCAGTAGAATTCGCATTTTCGTCAAACCCATCAAAGCTGCCGTAATTGATGTATGTGATGCCAGCTTGTAAAACCCGTGTGCGACGATCAAACAAATAAGCATACGAAGCGGTACCGTAATTGATGTCACCGACAAAATTCATATAGTTGACTGCCAGCTGGTTGTCCATTTTGTAGTTAATCAGCGCTGGATTGTTTAAAGCAGATGACGGATCGTAATTATTGAGTGTAACATTTTTACCACCCAGCGCTGCATGTCTGGGTGAAACGGGCAGATTGAGAAATTGATATGTATTTTGTCCACCGATTTGAGCTGAAGCTAAAATCGGGATAAGGAAAATTAAACTACAAAACCAACGCGCTTTTAAATGCATTTAATAAGACAAAAATAGAATTGCAATAATAACGATATAATTGGAATTATATTTTTGTAAAGTGTTCTGAGATGTTTGGATTAAATCACAAGGTATTCACTACGAAATATTATATCCTACTTTATCGGCTTTTTTGTAATCGCGTTTAAACAGATTTTGGCTTTTTATCATTTCTGCAGTTTGTTTTGGTAGTTTGTCTTCCCAGCCTTTTTCGCCTTCAGCAATCATTTGCAAGACTTCTCTAGAAAAGATTCCGAGGTTATCTTCGTCGTAGTCTTCAATATCGACAACACGACCATTATTTTTAAAGAACTTGTAGAGTTCTTTCATTCTCGGGTGAACTTTTAAGTTTTCACTGTTAATGATATTACCGGTATCCGGGTCTTTGTAAGGATATAGATAGACCTTGAGGTCTTTAAAGAAAAGTTTACCAAAAGCTTCCAAAATACCACCACTGAGATGTCTGTAATAGCGTTCGTCAAAGACATCAATGAGATTATTTACACCCATGGCAATGCCCATTCTTTCTTTAGTATAGTTGGAAAAGTACTCGACGAGCTTATAGTATTCTTGGAAATTTGAAATCATCACGGTATGTCCAAGATTACATAATAAGTCGGCGCGATCAAGAAAATCCTCTTCATTAATTTCTCCCTCGGCCCTGAGGTTTGATAATGTTATTTCAAAAACAACCTGGGTTTGCTTGTCATCTACTTTTCTTTCTTTTTGAAATAATTCTAGAGAATTTTTATAAATATCCATATTGACATTGGTCACAGGTCTAAAACTACCGCGAAGAGCTAGGATATTTTTTTTATACAATACACTTGCAGGTAAAACATTGTTACCGCTAGGAGCAAACATGACTGCATCTGTCATATTGTTTTTTACCAATTGTAAGCTCATCAAGCGATTGTCTACATTTATAAATCGAGGACCAGAAAAGTTTATGGTATCAATCTCCAGCTGATCTTTATCCAAGTGATTGTACAAGTTTCTTAAGATATTTCTCGCGCTATCGTGATTATAATAGGCAGCGTATATTAAATTTACACCTAAGACACCAAGTGTAATTTGTTGATGCTTGGCATCATTTTCCTTAAACCTTATGTGTAAAACGATTTTATTGTAAGCTTCGTCAGGCTTGACTTGGTATTTTATACCTACCCAGCCGTGGCCTTTGTACTTTTTAGCAAAATCAATGGTTGTTACGGTATTGGCATAAGTAAAAAATAATTTATCGGGATGCTTACGTCTGATGATACGTTCTTCAATAAGTCTCGTCTCGTGATCAAGCATCTTTTGCAACCGGTTTTCTGTAACATATCGTCTGTCAGCTTCGGTCCCATAAATGGCATCACTAAAGTCCTTATCATAAGCACTCATGGTTTTTGCAATGGTTCCACTGGCACCACCGGCTCGAAAAAAATTTCTTACGGTTTCTTGTCCGGCGCCAATTTCTGCAAAAGTGCCGTAAATGTTTTTGTTTAAATTTACGCGTAAAGCTTTGTTTTTAATAGAGAGAACTTTGTCAAAGTCTTGGTCACCATCGATTGAAACAGCCATTTCTGAAGATTTAGTAGGTTTGATTTTGCTTAAAACAAAGATAATTAATTGCATAAGCTTACAAAAAATAATACCTATTTTTGTGAAAAAATAAGGCTTTTGAAAGTAACATTTTTAGGTACCGGTACATCACAAGGCATTCCAATAATCGGCAGTAAGCATCCTGTTTGTTTAAGTGAAAATCCAAAAGACAAAAGGCTGAGAGTATCTGTATTAATAGAATGGGGTAACTATGCTTATGTGGTAGATTGTGGTCCAGATTTTAGACAACAAATGTTAGCAAATCCTATTGATAAGCTAGATGGTATTTTATTTACCCATGAACACAATGACCACGTCGTAGGACTTGATGATGTAAGACCGTTTTATTTCAGACAAGGCGATATTTCGATTTATGCGCATCAAAGGGTTTTAAATGAACTCAAAAAACGTTTTGAATATGTATTTTCAGTTCAAAATAAATATCCAGGCGCACCAACTTTGGATATTAATATTATAAAAGACAAACCTTTTGATCTAGGAGATAAAACTGTAATTCCTATAAATGTTTATCACGGGAACCTTCAGGTTTATGGTTTTCGTATCGACGATTTTGCATATATCACAGATGCCAAAACAATACCTGCAAATTCAATAGAAAACTTAAAAGGATTAAAAGTACTTGTATTAAATGCTTTACGAAGAAAGGAACACCATTCACATTTTAATCTTGATCAAGCAATAGAGATTGTCAATATTTTAAAACCCGAAAAGGCATATTTTACTCACATAAGTCATCATATGGGATTCCACGATGAAGTGCAGCAGGAATTGCCAGAAAATGTCTTTTTAGCATACGATAATTTAAAAATTGATATCTCATGAGAGAAAAAATATTTATGTTTTTATTTTTCTTTACTATCCTGTTGAGTTTATTTATTTATGTCAATGGCCAAAAGGTTTTAAAGCAAAAGGAGAGTAAAATAAACAAGCTTCAAGCAGAGCTTGAAGCTTGTCAAAAAAATCAAACAACAATAAATTAAGATTTAGAAGTAGAACTCACAGCTAGAGAGAAAACGACTAAACCAAATCCAATTTTGTTTACAGCATCACCAATATTGTACACAACATTCATAGCTTGTTGAGCTGCATCAATATCTGAGACTAGTTGTACGCCAAACAAACCACCTTCGGTACCTAATATATAACCTAATGGATAGATTGCCCAACCTACTAACACAAACCAACATAGTATTTTGTGTGCGGTTAAAACACTACCTCCGGCTGATACTGCCAATTTTTTGGCTTCTCCAAACCATACAATATAAACAATAACAAAATATGCAATACCAGAGATTAATCCCCAAACCCATTGCATAGTAGGGTTACCAATTGCTATAGCTTCACCAAAGTAACCTGTGACCAGCATTACAACTGACCAGAAGATTAATTTCCACATTAAAGATTTCTTGGCACCAGCTGCTCGTAAGATTAAGAAAAATTCAACACACATTAGAGGTACTGTAAGCACCCAGTCAACATATCTAAAGAATGTTGGTGATTCTTGTACAGCATCCCAATAATCTCTCATGTAAAAATAGTGTACAGCTGCGATAAATGTAATCAAACCAGACACTAGTACTGAGGTACGCCACTTTTTATCAAATTGACTTAATGATAAAAAGAAAAAAGCTGAAGCGGCCATCATAGCCATACTTCCTACAAAGAATGTAAAACCGACATAATCGTCGTTTGCAATCTTTGACATTTCACTTAAAAATAGTAAAGTTCTCATAGTATTATAATTTAGTTTTTGTTTATCAAATATAATATTTTATTTAAACAAATGATTTTATTAATTAATTTTTTTTTTAATTTTAAGAATCTATTTAATTAAACAAATGAAAATTTATCATTATTCTATAGTATTGAGTTTTGTTACATTATGGCTTAATTCCTACATACCCTCGCAAGGGCTTTATTTATTGGGCTTATTTTTAATTTTAAGTTTTGGTATTATTCACGGCGCAAACGATATCGTAATCATACCAAATGCTCATAAGTCATTGAAAAACAAACCTTTAATAAAATTAATTGGCATATATTTAACAGTTGTCTTATGTTTTGCCTTGTTTTTTACTTTTTTTCCATCAATCGCAATTATACTTTTCATTTTGTTTAGTGCCTATCATTTTGGAGAACAGCATTGGCATAATATCATTCAAGAAGGTTCTAAAATACCAAAGTTTATTTTTGAGTTTTGTTATGGCTGTTTAATATTTGGCTTAATATTTATGTTTCACCAGACAGAGGTTGAAAAGATCATCACAGATATTACTAAGGTTCCGATTACTTTAGATTTTCTACAATACTTACTATTAGGAATAGGTATTATTTTAATTGCTTTAGGTTTTTATTTCTTCAAAACCACAACGCATTTTAAAACGCAATTGGCAGAACAAATCTTATATCTCTTGGTATTGACCATTATCTTTAGAGTTAGTGATTTGATATGGGCTTTTTCAATTTATTTTGTGTTGTGGCATAGCATTCCATCACTCAATGATCAAATTCACTTTATTTATGGAGAGGTAAATAAATCTAATATTTTAAAATACCTTAAAAAAGCATTTTGGTATTGGGTTATTTCTATTATAGGTTTAGTTGTTTTCTATTTACTTTTTAAGGATACAAGGATTTTTGAAGCGCTTTTGTTTTCCTTTTTGGCTGCGATAACATTTCCCCATGTTTTTGTGATTAATAAAATGTTTAAGCAAAGCTCTTCTTAATGCCTTTTCAGCCAATCTAATACGGCTTGAAAATTATCTTGGTTGACTCCGTGACCAACGGGAAATTCCTTAAACTCACAATCTATGCTTAAAGACTTTAAAATATCCGGTGTTTTTCTTGCCCATTCTACAGGAATCACCTGATCTGCTGAACCATGAGAACTGAAAACCCGAAGGTGTTTTAAGGCTTCCTTATCGGCTAAATCGATCATGTTTTTGTCGATATATCCACTTAAGCCAATAATGTTTTTGACTAAATATGGATAGGTTAGGGCGGTAGCAAAACTTAAAATTGTACCTTGGCTAAAGCCAAATAATGTAACCTCTTTGGGGTTGATGTAGTATGCATCAATGGCTTCAGAAAGAAACATTTTTATCTTTTCTCTAGATTCTATGCCTTGTTTGGTGTCACTAAATTTATTGGCATCGGCATCAAAATTTATAGCGTACCAAGCATTGCCCATGGGTTGCATAGGGTAAGGTGCCCTTACAGAAATCACCGTATAGTTATCGGGCAAATAATTGGCAAATGCAAACAAGTCTTTCTCGTCACTTCCATATCCATGAAGCATTAGGATGAGTGGTGAAGCTTGATTTAACTTAGAAGGTTCAATAAGATGCGTTAAGCTTAAATCTTTGGTAGTCATTTACAGGGCTTTAAATATTTTTTGAAATAGATTTCCTAAAATTGGAATGGCTTGAGTCTTGTTGGATATCGCATTAAAAAAACCAAAAAACCAAAGTACCATATAAAAAATATAAAGGGAAAAGGTAATCATCCAGTTATTAAATCCACTTGCTAATGGCGCAAAAACTATAAAAATGAAATGGATGCCAAAAGCTTGGCGAATATGAAATCGCGCAAACTTATAGCGGTGTTCTGAATTCATAAAAATAGCAATAATGCTGCCAATAATAGTAAAATAAGCAACAATAGCAGCTGACTTTCCACTAGGATTCTGAGACATAAAACTGATTTTTATTAATAATTCCTAAAGCTTTTCCTTTCATTTTTTCTCCTAAGAAAATAGCATTTTTTGATTTAGAAAAAATATCAGTTTCTGAAAATGTCCATTGGGCTTTTGGATCTAGTAAAGTTAAATCGGCATTTTGCCCAACATCAATAGGTGATGTAGATAGGTTAAAGCGAGATTTACCGCGTGTAAGATAGCTGATGGTATCTTCTAAACCGAGTTTTTCATTTAAAACCCCAAATGCAGATTCTAAGCCTATACTTCCAAAAGCAGCATGTTCAAACTCCGTCTTCTTGAGCTCGATATTTAAAGGTTGATGGTCGGTGGTTACCATATCTATAATACCAGATTTTAGTCCTTTAATTAGTGCCTTTTGGTCTGAGGTTTCTCTCAAAGGTGGCCAAACTTTATATCGGCTATCAAAATCTCCCAATTTCTCAGCTGTGTAAATGAGATTTGAGATGGCGACACTACATGTGACTTCTAAGCCTTCTTTTTTGGCTTTTTTAATCAGTTCAACAGATTCAGCTGTCGAAATACAAGAAAAATGAATTTTTGAATTTGTGTATTTTAATAAATCTAAGTCTCTTTTTAGTTGGATAACTTCAGCCATGCGTGGTAGAGCTTTTAGTCCAAGACTTGTGCTAATAAGACCTTCGTGCATTTGTGCTTGTTGGCTTAAACTATTTTCTATGGGAAAAACTTGCACCAAACCACCAAAACCTTTTACATATTGCAAAGCCAGCTTTAGTAAGTTAGCACTATTGATTCCTTTTTTATAATCGCCAAAGACAACTGCATGATGTTGATGCATATCAAACAATTCTGCAAGTTGTTCATTTTTTGACTGTTCTGTTAAAGCGCCAGAAATTAAAGCCTGAACAATATGGTTTTGAGTTTTGGTTTTTAAATATTGTACTAGAGCTGCGTTGTCGATTATGGGTTTGGTATTGGCATTGAGGATGACACTCGTGAAGCCACTTTTCATAGCAGTGTCTAAACCATTTTTTAAAGTCTCGCGTTCTTCAAAACCCGGTTCGCCAAAAGATACGGAAGAGTCAAACCAGCCTTGAGAAACATGAAGATGTTTAATGTGTATTTCATTATCAGCTGTTTGGTCAATGCTATTTTCTATAGCTTTGATGATACCATTTTCAATAAGTATATCTTTTTGTTGAAGGTGATAAGGACTTTTGGAGTCTACAATTTTTGCCGATTTGATAAGCAATCTCATGAAGTCTTATTTAATAAATCTCAACAAAAGTAACTCAATAAACATAAATATCAATGCAAATGCGATAAACCATTGCCATAAAGTTTTAAACTCTTGACTTTGAGCCAAATTTTGAGCATAAGCTTCAAAGTTGTCGTAAGCCTTAAAATAATCTGATGTTGAAAAATCTAAATATTTAAATTGGTTTTCTTTACGATCCAGATTAAATGCCAAAAAACCTAGTGTGTCTATTTGTGGGTTTGTCAAGGCATAATGTCCTGGAAACTTAGGATTATCGTTAAACTCAAGCTCGATATTTTGACCTTTTGCAGTTTGTCTTGGTATAAATTTGTAATCATCTTTAGAGAGACTTAAAACTTCATCGGCGTTGAGTTGGGTTTTTATATTCAGTTGATATTTTTGACCAACATTTGCATAAAGTTGAGCTTTATTTTGAGCTTGTAAAGCTAAATTATAAAAACTTAAAACCGTTAAAGGTGACTGTTTAAAATTTGAATTGTCTTGTATAGCTGCATTAAATCTGAAAACATTGTCTTGGGACTCCAAGAAAGCAAGGCCGTTACTAAAAGCTAAAGCTTTTTCTGGATTTGGACTTTCAAAATAGGTGTCAAAACTTGGATAGTCAAAATTTTCAACATTTTTAGTAAATACATTTTTAAATACTGGGTGTTCAAACACTATTGTAGTCAGTTTTATAGTAGTAGAATTTATTTTGTCATAAGGCTTGAGGTTTAATTTGTTAAATAAACTATTATAACTCATCAAATTGATTTCCTTTCCGGGAACGATACCAACTATTTTGTTGCTGATATATTGACTTTCTAAGTTCAACCTTAAAGCACTTGGTATACTTTGAAGCTCATTAAGGATGATAACATCAGCTTGACTGATTTCAGCATATTCTAAATTGTTTATTAAAACTTGTTGATAATCAAACCTATCATTGTTATAAACTTTGTCCAGATAGGCTGAAGGCTGATTTGAAATGACTAGAACTTTAATTTTTTCAGGTTTAGCCATTGAGAAAAAGAGTTGATTGTCAAAGTTGAGGCTAGAATCTTCAATTTGAATTAAGCCTTTTAAAATTTGATCCTGCTGAATATCAAAACTATAAGTTTTATGAGTTGCGTTTTCAAAATTTAAACTGAATTTACCAAGTAAAGTTTGACCATCATAAACCGATATTGGGAGGTTTTGAGTTGTTTGAGTAGACGCTGATACTTTAAAAATTAAAGTTTTTCCTTCTGCTGAGGTGTTCAGATAAGCTGTATCTATGCTGAAGTTAATCTGTTCCTTAGCTTGATATTTGACAAAATGGTAGTTGTAAACTGAATCGAGTTTTGTCGTATTAAATTCTTCAAAAATTTGAAAATCTGATAATATAATCAGTTCGTTAGATTGATTGGGATGAGCTTGATAAAGGCTTTTCGTTTTGTCGATTACACCTTTAAGGTCTAAGCTATAAGGACTGTAATCCAGATCGTAAATCCAAGATTCAAATTCTTCAGGGGTTACATTTTTTAAAGTTTGATCATGTGTGGCAATGTGAAATTTTTCATTTTCTGGAAGGGCTTTAAGGAGGTCTCCTTTAGCTTGATTGAAAAGCACAGTATTTTGACCATTTAATGCCATACTGTAGGAATTATCTATAAAAAGACCGATTTGATTTTGTTGACTTTCAACAGTTGTATCTGAGAAGTAAGGTTGCGCAAAAGCCAAAACTAAACACGTGATAATGAGCAATCTTGTGATGAGACTTAACCATTTTTTAAGCTTTGAACTTTTACGAGATGATATTATAAGCTTTTTGAGCAAAGCCACATTGGTAAATGGCTCAGTTTTAAATTTTCTTAATTGAAAAAGATGAACTATAACAGGGATAGCCAGCGCCAATAATCCAAATAGAAGTTCAGGATGATAAAATTGCATACTTAATTTTACAGGCGTTTAGGCAAAGATAAGTATTGGGGTTGTAAACAAACCAAACTCAACTACATTTCTCAATACTAAATGAGATTTTTGTATAAACACCTTTTTCAGACTCTACATCTATAGTACCACCTAGATTATTGATTAATTTACGAACGGTAGATAAGCCAATACCATTGCCTTTTTGACCGCGACGATCTTTTTCAGCTACAGTTGAAAATAATTTAAAAATATCTTTTTGCTTTTCTTTAGGAATGCCAATACCATTGTCTTTAACGCTGAAATAATAGTAATGCTCATCTTCAGAAACATCGATATCTACTATAATTTTTTCTTTGTCGTTATATTTTAAACTATTTCCCAACAAGTTGAGAAGAATTTGTTCTATAGCTGTTTTGTTGCATTTGAGCTGTATGTTGTCTGCTGGTAAATTGATATCACAGTTATCGTTGACATCTAGCAATTCTATAACATCCTCGAGAAGTTCGTGAACGTCAATATTTTCTTTGGACTGTTTTTCGGTGATTTCATCACTTTCATAGTGAGTGAGTATGTTGCTGATGTAATCACTCATTTTAAAAGCGGACTGCTTCAAATTGTTGAGATAATCAAAACCCGCTTCGTCTAATACTTTATTGTATTTACGTTTTAAAATATCAATAGTTACAATAATATTGGCCAGGGGCATTTTCATATCGTGAGAAACCACACCTGCAAAGTTTTTTAATTGTGTATTTTTCTCTTTTAAATTGCGTTGCGCTTCTCTTAGGTTTTCATTTTTAAAACGCAATTCAAAAAGTTTAACAACTTGGTTAGCTAAGTTTTTTAGGGCAAGTTTTTGTTTGTCAGTTAGTGATTTGGGTTTGTAATCAATGACACAAATTGTACCAAGTGCATGTCCATTATGGTGAATTAAAGGTGTTCCGGCATAAAATTTTACGCCCTTTTCAATTACAAATGGATTATCTTTAAAAAGATCATGTGATGAGGCATCTTCTATTTCATAAATCTCATTGGTTTGATTGATCGCGTGTGTACAAAACGAAATCTCGCGTTCAGTTTCACATGCATCAAAACCGATTTTAGACTTAAACCATTGCCGGTCTTTATCAATTAGACTAATAAGTGCTATAGGTGCGTCACAGATATATGCAGCTAATTCTGTCAACTCATCGTATTCCTTTTCAGGTTGACTATCGAGAATATCAAGAGACTTCAGCGCTTTTAGTCGCTCTTCTTCATGTATTGAGGTGGTGGAGCTTTGCATAGTATATAAAATGGCAATTTAATGAAATTTAAAAATATTTCCTATAAGCTTAAAGAGTTTATATAAAAAAACCTCGTCAATTGACGAGGTTTTATCAATAAATAACAAAAAATGTTTTAAGCTTCAGCGACAACATCAAACGTAAAATCTACCACAACTTCTCTATGGAATCTGATTTTAGCTTCATATTGTCCTAACCTTTTAATATTACCACCAAATATAGAAATGAATTTTTTGTCAATTTCTACACCTTTATCGGCTAAAGCTTCGCTTAAGTTGGCGTTGGTAATACTTCCAAAAAGTTTATCACCAGCACCAGCTTTAGCTGAAATTTTGAGTTCTAAACCGTCAAGTTTTGAAGCGGCTTCTTTAGCTTCTTTAATGACTTTTTCTTCTTTATGAGCGCGTTGCTTTAAGTTTTCTGCCAAAACTTTTTTGGCCGATGAAGTTGCTAAAACAGCATAGCCTTGCGGTATTAAATAATTGCGGCCATAGCCATTTTTAACAGTGACTACATCATCAGCAAAACCTAAATTTTCAATGTCTTTTTTCAGTATAAGTTCCATGTTTGTTCGGTTTTATTTAAGTAAATCACCTACGTAAGGCATTAAGGCTAAGTGTCTTGCGCGTTTAACAGCTTGGGCTACTTTTCTTTGGTATTTAAAAGAAGTTCCAGTAAGACGTCTAGGTAGGATTTTACCTTGTTCGTTTACAAATTCCATCAAGAAATCTGCGTTTTTGTAATCGACGTATTTTATACCCGCTCTTTTGAAACGGCAAAAACGTTTTTTACTTTTAGTTTCAATATCAAGAGGCGTCAAATATCTGATTTCGCCTTCATTTTTTTCTTTAGATTGTTCTTCAATTTTTGACATGGCTTAAGCTTTTTGTTTGGTTCGTTTTACGCGTTCTCTTGCCCATTCTATGGCATATTTGTCTAACTTTACAGTTAAGAAACGCATCACACGCTCGTCTTGTCTCATCATCATCTCAAAGTTGTCGATGATTTCAGGTTTTACCTTAAATTCTAATAAACGGTAGAAACCACTTTTTTTGTTTTCGATAGGGTAAGCCAATTTTTTGAGGCCCCAATCTTCTTTGTGCACCATTTCTGCACCTTGTGAAGATAAATAATCTTCGAACTTTTTGACTGTTTCCTTTATCTGGTCTTCAGATAAAACGGGATTCAAAATGAAAACAGTTTCGTACTGGTTCATAATTATAGTTTTAAATTAAACGGGTGCAAAAATAAACTTTTTATACTTAAAAACAAGACTTTATGTCAAATAAAATAATATTGGTAATTAGGTTTTAGCTGGTATTTAAATCAGGTTTTAAAAAAAGCCAATTGCTGCAGTTTTTTACTATAAGTGGATAACTGCCAATGCTGAATTTTTATTTTATGCGTTCAACTTACTTTTTAAATATTTTGCCGTCAGCGATTGTTTTGATTTTATGACTTCTTCTGGTTCTCCAGCAGCCATTAAGTCACCACCATTTTCACCACCTTCAGGGCCGAGGTCTATAATATAATCAGCACATTTTATCAAGTCGAGTTGATGCTCTATTACCACTATTGAATGTCCTTTTTCGATTAAAGCCTCAAAAGATTTTAACAATTTTTTGATATCGTGAAAGTGCAGGCCAGTTGTAGGTTCGTCAAAAATAAATAATGTATTCTGCGCTTTCTGGCTTTTACCTAAAAATGTGGCTAATTTGATACGTTGAGCTTCACCACCCGATAGGGTAGAAGAACTTTGCCCTAAAGCCACATAGCCTAAGCCTACGTCTTGAAGCGGTTGAAGTTTTTTTACGATTTTATCTTGGTTATGATCTTCAAAAAAGTCCATAGCTTCATCAATACTCATACTCAGGATATCATCTATGGATTTGTCTTCATATTTTACCTCAATGACTTCGGGTTTAAAACGCTTGCCTTGACAAGCATCACAAAGAATATGCACATCGGCCATAAATTGCATTTCTATGGTGATTTCGCCTTCGCCTTGACATTTTTCGCATCGACCGCCATCTACATTAAAGCTAAAGTGCTTGGCTTTAAAATTTCTAAGTTTTGATAATTTTTGTTTGGCAAACAAATTGCGGATATCATCATAGGCTTTGACATAGGTTACAGGGTTGGATCGCGATGACCGACCAATAGGGTTTTGATCGATATATTCAACTTGTTTCAAACTTTTTATATCGCCTTCAAGAGTATCAAACTGACCTGTTTTGCGGCCGTGTATCCCCAAAGCTTTACTAAGTGCTGGATATAAAATATTTTTGACCAAAGTGCTTTTGCCACTACCCGAAACGCCGGTTATTAAGGTCAACATGTTCAAGGGAATTTTAACATCAATATTTTTTAAATTATTGGTGCGAGCACCCTTAATGAGCAATTGTTTTTTGATTTGACGTCTTTGTTTCGGTACTTCAATTGATTGTTTCTCACTCAAATATTGACCGGTTAAAGATTTTGATTTACAAACCTTTTCAAATTCACCATAAGCGACAACTTCACCACCGTGAACGCCTGCTTCTGGTCCGATATCTATGATTAAATCGGCTGATTTCATAATGTCTTCATCGTGTTCGACCACAATCACGGTGTTGCCAAGATCTCTTAGGTTTTTTAAAACTTTTATAAGTCGTTCACTATCGCGTGAATGTAGACCAATAGAGGGTTCGTCTAGAATATACATCGAGCCGACAAGACTACTCCCAAGTGAGGTTGCCAAATTAATGCGTTGCGATTCGCCACCCGATAATGTATTTGATTTTCGGTTGAGTGTCAAATAACTTAACCCCACATCCATTAAAAATTGAAGCCGTGTAGTGATTTCTTTTAAAAGTCGTTTAGAGACCATTTTGTCGTGGTCCGACAATTCGAGACTTTTAAAAAACTGAAGCACTTTATGAAGTGGTAAGTCTACTAGGTCTGAAATGCTTTTGTCTTGAATTTTGACGTAATTGGCCTCAGGTCTTAAGCGCTTACCTTGACAAGTCTTACATTTGGTTTTACCACGATAGCGCGACAATAACACCCGATTTTGGATTTTATAAGATTTGGCTTCAAGTTTCTTAAAAAATGCGTTGAGTCCTTTGAAGTATTCATTGCCTTCCCAAAGTAAGTTTTTTTGTGATTCAGAAAGTTTGTGGTAAGGTTTATGTACCGGGAAATCAAAGTGATGGGCATTTTTGACCAATTGGTCACGGTACCAACTTAAAGAATCACCACGCCAGGGATATATTGCATTTTCATAAATGCTCAAGCCCGTATTAGGTATGATTAAATCTTCATCCAGACCAATGACATCGCCGTAGCCTTCACATTCAGGGCAAGCGCCGTATGGATTATTGAAACTAAACAAATGGATGTTAGGCTCTAGAAATTTCATCCCATCACGTTCAAAAACATTACTGAATCTCTGTTCATTTTCAGTTTTAAGGTTATTTAAGATGATGTGACCGTGACCTTCATAAAAGGCATTTTCAAAGGCATCGGCTAAACGGTTGTAAAAATCTTCGTTGTGTTTTACCACTATGCGGTCGACAACAAGAAATAAATCTTTTCGTGAAATTCTTTTTTTGAGGGCTTCTTCAAGCCTTATGATTTCACCTTTAAACATTATTCGGCTATAACCTTGTTTCAGTAAGACGTTGAGATGGTCTTTTATTTTGCGTTTTTTATCAATTTTAATGGGTGCAAGAAGTAATAATTTTGTTTTTTCTTCAATACCTTTAACTGTGTCAATAACATCAGCAACGCGATCTTTTTTGACGATTTTTCCGGAAATAGGAGAGTAGGTTTTTCCAATTCTGGCGTAAAGTAATTTGAGATAATCGTAAATTTCAGTAGTAGTGCCAACAGTAGAACGCGGATTGGTGCTGTTGACCTTTTGCTCAATAGCAATGGCAGGGGCTATGCCTTTTATATCCTCAACTTTAGGTTTGTTGAGCTTTCCCATAAATTGTCTGGCATAAGATGAGAGGCTTTCTACATATCGTCGCTGGCCTTCGGCGTAAAGTGTATCAAATGCTAGGCTAGACTTGCCTGAACCAGATAAACCCGTAATGACAACAAGTTGATTCCTGGGAATGACAACATCAATATTTTTGAGGTTGTGCATTTTTGCCCCTTTAATAATGATGTTTTTTAAGGGATTTAGATTTAGTGGATTTTTTGTCATAATTAACTAAAGCTACAAATATAGAATGACAAGATTAGCTTTAGGGATAGCCAATTGTTAAATTTAAGTTCAATTAGTAAATGTTAAATAATAAATTAAAATTTTGCGATTTTAAATAAAATTATATATTTGACATTCAAATAAATACAATTGCCTATAGCATAGCATTACTCTTTTAGCTTATAAAAATTAAAGAAAACCCATAATTGGGATCAAAGTAATGTTATGAAACAACAACAAACAATTTCGGAAGCTGAGCTTATAAGAAGCTATTTGGGCGGGAATGAAAATGCATTATGTCAACTCATTAATAGGCATAAACATAAAATATTTGGATTTATTATCTCAAAAATTCAAGATAGAGATCTAGCCGAAGATGTTTTTCAAGATACCTTTATAAAAGTCATTAATACCTTAAAGCGAGGTAAGTATAATGAAGAAGGTAAATTTTTACCTTGGGTTATGCGAATAGCACATAATCTGGTAATCGACCACTTTAGAAAAAGTAATCGCATGCCAAAATTTGATACCAAAACAGATTTTGATATATTTTCAGTAATTAAAGATGACAATTTGAATGCAGAGTCAAATTTGATTAAAAACCAAATTGAGAGTGATGTCAAATCCTTAATTAAAGAGTTACCTGACGATCAAAAAGAAGTTTTAGAAATGCGTATTTACAATGAATACAGCTTTAAAGAAATTGCCTATAAAACTGATGTTAGTATTAATACTGCTCTAGGGCGTATGCGTTATGCTTTAATTAATTTAAGAAAAATTATTGAAGAACGAAATATCATTTTAACCGAAAAATAATTTAAAATAAAACAATAAATTGGTCTTTAGTACGTTTGTTATTTAAATAAAATTTTTATATGGCAAACCTCTACTTAAACCCATCACCAAAAAAAAAGGTGGAAAACGTTGAACCCTCGAAGGAATGTATAAATTTCCTTCTTAACTATTCAAAAGCTTTGAAGATTATCAACCATAAAAATCTTCAATTTGAAAGTATTCAGAATTAGTCTTTTATTTGTTAGTTTCATTTTTAGCACCTGATTGTTTTCGGGTGCTTTTTTTGTAATAGGATTTTATAACCGACTGTCTTCCAATGGTTCGGGTAATGATGTCTTTGTCTAAATCCCAACCGCGCGCAGGGCTATATTCTCTTCCATACCAAATGATCTGCAAGTGAAGTTTATTCCATAAATCTTTTGGAAATAGCCGTTTCGCATCTTTTTCAGTTTGCTTTACATTCTTGCCCGTAGATAAATTCCAGCGATACATCATGCGATGAATGTGTGTGTCAACAGGAAAAGCAGGCACACCAAAGGCTTGGGACATCACCACACTTGCCGTTTTATGACCTACTGCTGGCAGCGCTTCCAAGGCCTTAAAGCTTTGTGGTACTTTAGCCTCGTATTTTTCAATGAGAATTTTTGATAAGCCATAAATACCTTTAGACTTCATAGGGGATAACCCTACAGGTTTGATAATTTCTCTAATCTGGTCTACACTTAATTTAACCATATCGTAGGGATTGTCTGCTTGTTCAAAAAGTAAAGGCGTGATTTGGTTTACTCTCTTATCAGTGCTTTGAGCTGAAAGCAAAACTGCAATCAATAAAGTATAAGGATCTTTATGGTCTAACGGGATAGGAATTTTCGGATAAATTTCATTTAACGTATTTATAACGAAATTTACTTTCTCAGACTTCTTCATTTTCTGTAATTTTAAACAAAAATACATTATGACAACATTAAAAGCAGGCGATAACGCTCCGAATTTTTCAGCCAAAGATCAAGACAGCAACGTTCATGAATTAAAAGACTTTAAAGGAAATAAACTTGTGGTTTTCTTTTATCCAAAAGCCAGTACACCGGGATGTACTGCAGAAGCTTGTAATCTACGGGACCATTGGAGTACTTTTCAGGATAAAGGCTATAAAATTCTAGGTGTGAGCGCTGATTCGCCAAAACGTCAACAAAATTTTAAAAACAAATATGAGTTGCCTTTCCCATTACTTGCCGATGAGGACAAATCGGTGATTGAGGCTTTTGGCGTTTGGGGACCAAAAAAGTTCATGGGTAAAGAATATGATGGTATACACCGAACCACTTTTGTTATTGATGAAGAAGGCAAAATTGAAGAAGTGATTTCTAAAGTTAAAACTAAAGCCCACGCAGAACAAATCCTTTAATTTTCATCATAAAAATTTAAAATAAAAAGGCGACTCGTTGTGAGTCGCCTTTTCTGCTTAATGAGAACAAAGCAATACCTATTAATCTTTTATAAGCTTAACAGACAAAGTTTTTTCTTGAGATTGAACTTTTACAAAGTATAAACCGCTATTTAAAGCTTCAATATTATAACGCTGGTTGATGTTAAAATCACCTTCAAATTGTTTGACAATCTGACCTGTAACATTATAAATTGTGATACTTTTGGCAGGTTTATTAAGCGAAAAATAATCTGATGAAGGGTTAGGGTGGATAACAATTTCATTTTCAAAAGTATTAAAATCTTCATTTGATAAAGTCACCAACTCATTACCATACATTTTAAATTCACCTGGAGCCAATGTGATAGACATATTTGTGTCATTGACCTGTAAAGGGGTTTCAGTCATCAAATCATACCATGCTCCAGTTTCCTGGAAAAAAGGTTGAGTCGTAATCGTGTTGACCCCAAAATTCCCAACAATAGTTACATATTCTAAATCATTTGGACCCGCATTATCATCGACTAAGAAAATTTTCTTTTCCACATCATCAGATACTTCTAAAGTAAAGTTAGGGGTGTCAAAAATGGGTTCCTGAAGTTTAAGGTTAATTAATTTGCTCCAGGTATCATAAACCTGAGTTCTGTTAGGGTTTGTATTATAGTTTAAGCCCCACGGAATAGGTTTTGGTGCAGTTCTACAACTGTTATCAATTGTTCCATTTGGACAATAATTGATACTAAAATCATAGCCCAATTCTCCAAATTGCCATAGCATTTTTGGTCCAGGAATAGGGAAAAAGAAAGCTCCGGCTATTTCAAGACGTTCCAATCCAGTGTTTAAATTTGTAATATCATAAGATCCTGAACTATTTCCAAATTCTAAATTTTTATACATCAAGCGCTCTTCGTCGTGGCTCTCCATATAGCTCATATTGGATGGAGTTGACCAACCACGATTTTGGTATTTGATAAAAGAAAAATCAGAATTATCATAACCCATAGTCGCTTGGTTATAGGTAAAATTAAAATTGCCCCAAACTTGCATACCTGGTTCATTAGGATCAGTGGTCAATCTATGGTTTATTAATTGTGTTTCTTCACTGTTTGGCGCAAAGTGCTCTAAGATAACGTATGCTGTAGGATCAGCTGCTCTGATAACGTCGTACATCCTGTTAAGATTGTTGATTCTGGAAGCGTCAAAACCGCCTCCGTCACCAACGACATTTGTAAACCCTTTGGTAAAATCAAAGCGATAACCATCTATATTGTATTCTTCTAACCAGTATAAATTCATACGATCCATATACTCTTCCATATCGGTTGATTCATGATCCATATCATTAAAGAATGAAAATGAGGTGTTAGGATCATTGACATTAAAAAATGGATTGTCGTTTGTCGCTTGACCAACAGTACACCCGTTACAATCATTCCACATTCTGTAATAAGGATTTTGACCGGTGGCATGGTTATACACCACATCTAAGATAACAGCGATACCTCTTAAGTGACATTCATCAACAAAGTTTTTAAAGTCTTCCGGTGTCCCATAATATTTGTCTAAAGCACCGTGAAGAGCAGGATTGTATCCCCAACTGATATTACCATCAAATTCATTCACTGGCATCAATTCAATGGCGTTGATACCTAAGTCTTCCAAATAATCCAATCTATTCACCACAGAATTAAAGGTATGAGCAGCGTCAAAATCTCTTATCAGCAATTCATAAACAACCAATTCGTCCTGATCGGGTCGTTGAAAATTTGGGACTTGCCATTGATATTCAGGCTGATTTAATCTCACCCAAGATATCAATTCAGTAGTTTTATCTTCTGGATAAGCTGGTATATTAGGGAATACTGTGTTATCAATAAAAGGATCATTAAATGGATCTAATACTAACTCTGAGTATGGATCTGCAACGTTTATCTCGGCATCAACAACATATTGAAATAGAAAATTATTACTAGGATGGTTGTTGAGTCCATTAATTGTAATCCAAAACCTATCATTGGAAGGGTCACGATTCATCAAGTAGTTATTACTTAAATTCCAGTCGTTATTATCAAAATTTCCAATGACATGGACAAAGTTTTTGTTGGGTGCGTATAGCACTAATGTGATCTCATCAGGATTATTGATATCGTAATTTATACCGTCTTGCATTCCTGCTGGAACGGGCGCATTGTTTACAACTGGGGTTGTAATAACATTAAATTCAGCGGTTTGAACTTCGCTTGTGTTGGGTTCTGTTGCAACCAGTTCAAAAGCAGCATCATTATTGACTGTATAATTAAAATTGTAACTTGTAGTGTTGTTTTGAGTATCAATAGAAGTACCGTTGGCAAATAATTCAAAGTTTGCTGCTAAACTTGTTGTGGCCGAAATAGTTAAAGAATTGCCTTGATCAACAATATTAACATCGTCTAGCGAGCTATCAAGAAATAATTGGAAACTTCCAACGGGAACTAAATGATCTTGGGTTTTTTTATCTCCGGTTCCGTCATCAGCTTTTACAAGCATACCAAGAGTGCCAATATTTGTTGTACTGTAAAAATTAGTAGGGGTAATGGTAAAAGAAAATGTACCATCTCCATTGTCTGTCATTTTTTGAGACTCGTCAGAATTTGTCCAAGAGCCATTAGTTGGAGAATCTCCACCAAAACTTCCATCAGGATTGAAGTACCACGCCCACAGATAAACGTCTGAAACTCCCCATATACTTGGGTCTACACCTGATACGGTTATTGTGATCTGTTCATCCTCTTCAAATGTTGCCGGATTGATGCTAAAAGTGCCCTGTTGGACTTGTGCATGTCCCAAAACAACAAAAGACAGTAAAAAAAAAAAGATTGAGTAATATTTTTTTCATAATAAAAGATTAAAAAAGGGCATTTGTTTCCAAATGCCCTTTTTGTGATTTTATTTATTCTTCTAATCTTACAAAAACATAAGTTTCAGTCAGGTCGTTAAACCACACGTCATAAGTCCCTGCAGCAACAGGAATATTAGGTCCATCTTGTGAAGCGAACCCAGTTAATTCGGTGTTTGCTCCCCAATTGACAGCCCAATCATCATCCGCTCTAAATTTAGCTTCACCATCAAATAGCTCAAGACCAGTCATATACCAAAGGTGTGGATCAAAAGTAGATTGAGTCATGTCCATATCTGCACTCCAACCAGAGTCATCTCCAGTAGTAGCACTACCTATAATTCCAATAGTAGCAAAAGTTGTGGAGCCTGATTCATCAAAGGATTGAATATCAAAAGTTGCATTGTCAATATCGACAGTAATGCTGTAATAACCTTCGCCACCAGGGATATTAAATACATCCGGGTCACTGCCAAGATCTTCAGAACTTGCTAAAGCACCTTCGCTTAAGCCCCATTGTGGCTGCCATGCCCCTCTTTGCTCTAAAAGTTTAAATGCAGCTGGATCGCCTAAAAATTTACCGGTAAAGGTGTACACATTTTGATTTTCAGGATCTCTAACAATAGGTGGATTGTTGTTGTTGTTATCCCAACCAGGAGCTGTAGCGTCACCGACTAAAAATAAATTTCTAAGCGCTACTTCACCGCCACCATCGTTTGACAATAATCTAACAAACAAGATTTGTACATCTGAAATTGAGCTAGGTGAATTATCAGCTTCATTGGTACCTAAATCACCTACAACTCTAAAGAACATTTCACCTGAGTCATTTGGAATAGGATTACCAGCTTCGTCCAAAATAGGGTCACCATTATCATCTACTAAAAATGTCTCTGGATCATTGTCTAACCCTAGTTCAGTTGTGGCTAGATTCCATAATTGTTCAACATTTATTGAAAGTTGGGTTTCTGTAGTTGAACCAACAACAATAGGGTTTTCAAAAGTACCATCAACAGAATATTCTAAGTTATATGAGATGTTAGACTCAACACCAAAATCTGGTGTCTCCCATGTAAATCTTTCAGCTATATTAGGAAATGTTTGGGTCGATAATAAATATTCTCCTAATAAACTATTTGTAATAGTCAACTGTTCAACTTCTGCTGGTGTTTGGAACCTAAAGTTATCATCATCTGTACAAGACTTTAGTCCAAATAGGCCTAAGCAAATTATTGTTAAAATTAAGAATTTATTTTTCATTGTTTTGAGTTTTTAAATATTAGTAACCAGGATTTTGAGTTAAATTTGGATTGGCTGATAAGCTTTCACTTGGAATAGGGAATAAGCCTCTATAATCAGCTATTGGAATACCACTTAAAGAATTTCCTTTGAGTGTCCAGACATAAGATGCGCCAGTAAACAAACCAAAACGTCTTAAGTCTTGTCTTCTGTGAGATTCCCAATAGAGTTCACGAGCTCTTTCATCGATGATAAAATCTAAAGTTAAATCTGATTCAGAAATATTCCAAGTTGTGCTGCCATTATGTGCACGTGTTCTTATAAGGTTAATATATTCAGTCGCTTGTGTCAATGAGCCACCCCCACCTCGAAGGTGTGCTTCAGCATACATAAGATACACATCAGCTAATCTGAACATTGGAAAATCTACTGATGAAAAGGTTAAATTATCATCTACCGGGTCATCAGATGTATTGAGATCTGTAAATTTTTCTAAAATATAACCTTGATCGCGATTGGATACATCAGTAATATTAATAGGTCTATCTTCTGAGATAATGCCATTTCTAGCATCATTTGTAAATTCAGCGCCTTGAAAAAGCGACACAAACTGCGGTGATAAGCGTATAGCACCGCCCCAGCCACCTTCTGTAACGCCAAGATTAGCTCCATTTTGTTCAATACTACCTACAGCACCATTGGTCATAACCGTTGTTGGGCCAAAAGACTGCGAAAATTCGCCATCTGCCGGCACAGGGAAAATAACTTCATTTTGCGCGCCATTTACATCATTATCTCCTCTAAAGACATCTTGATAATTTGGTGTTAAACTGTAACCTGCATCTATGATATTTTGGGAATATTCTAAAGCATCTGCATAGCGGTCTTCACCAATATATACTTCAGCATTGAGATAAAGCTTAGCTAAAATCATCCAAGCTACAGCTTTATCAGCTCTGGCATATTCATTGGTTCTAGCGTCTTTTAAATCTGGTATAATTTCTAAGAGTTCAGATTCGATGTAATTGAACAGGTCAACACCTACAATTTCTTCATTTCTAAATACACCTACAGGGTCTTCTTCTGTAATAAAATGAGCTTTGCCAAATAAGTCTAGCATATGGTAGTAAGATAATGCCCTCAATAATCTTGCTTCAGCTCTAAATGTTGGCATTTCTTGAAGTTCTTCTCCACTGATATCACGGGAGTTTAATTTAGCTTCTGTAGATTGTCTTAAAAATTCATTTGCAAAAGCTACACTTCCCATTATACGTCCAAAAGCTCCACGAATGATGACGTTTGCAGGCGTCCAGGTTGTACGTTGTAATTCGGCAATACCGGGGTCATTTTCGTAAGACCAGATAGCTTCATCTGTGGTAAAGGTTTGAAGATTCATCAAAGCTCGTCCATATTGACTTGTACCTGGGTCTAAGCCACCAATATTTGAACCAAAAGCACCACCAGCACTAGTCAAACTTAAATTGCCATAAACACCGGCTAGGAGACTTTTATAAGCATTATCTTGACTGAAAAAGTCTTCCGCCGTAGAAGCGTCATCATCTAATGGGACTGTATTTAAATCGTCTTCGCACGAAGAAACTAAAAACAGCAGTCCTGCAAATAGATAGATTAAATTTAATTTTTTCATTATTTTCATTTTCATCTTATTTTAATATTAAATATAAGGTATTCAGACTATTAAGCCTGTAAAACATTTCTTAAAATTTGAAATTTAAGCCCATTAAAAAGGTTTGAGGTCTAGGGAAAATTGTATTGTCTATCCCACCAAATACTTCTGGATCTAGGCCAGAGTAATCTGTGATGACAAACACATTGTTCATACCGGCCCAAACTCTAAGTGTTGAACTTTTCTGAACCACATCTTGAAACGTATAACCCAATTGAAAGTTGTCCATTCTTAAAAATGAGGCATTTTCGATATATATATCAGAACGAATCACATCAGAGGTGTTTTGAAATCCTGTTTCTAAAACTTGGGTTGGGATGTTCCCTAGAGCCGTATTGTCTTGTAAAAATTGAAATTGAGCTCTTGCAGAATTGACGTTATTATAGACATAATTGCCTAAACTCGCTCTCATATTAAAGGAGAAATCAAAGTTCTTGTAGTTCATTGTCGATTGAAAGCCCATAGTAATATCGGCATCAGGATCTCTAAATAAATAACGATCGTCATCATTAATGATGTTGTCACCATTTAAATCTGCATAAGCGCCTTCAATGGGTCTGCCATTATCATCGTAAATTTGGTTAAACACCCAAAATGAGTTTGGGGCATGACCTACACTGTGCAATTGAATAAAACCACCGGTACCACCACCAATGCCACCAACGGGAATATCAGAATCATTAGCTAATTCATCCAACTCTTGATTAAGTAAAGTGAAGTTATAATTTACATTCCAATCAAATTTATCAGAATCTCCTTCTGCATCAAACACTAAAGCATTGATCCCAAATTCAAGACCTTGTGTATTTAAAGTTCCTGAATTTTGTTCGATAGTATTCGTAAAATTTGAACCTTCCGGTACAGGTGCAACGACAAACAGATCTTCTGTATCTCTAGTATAAACATCTAATGTCCCCGTAATTCTATTATCAAATAAACCATAGTCAATACCGATGTTATAAGTTTTAGCGGTTTCCCAAGTTAAATTTTCATTTCTTGCATTCGGAAAACCAGCCGTTAAAGGCGCACCACCAAAAATGACTTGAGCTGTAGGCTGTGAGGTTGCAAAGCTTTCAAGACCGATAATACGTGGACCAATTTCCTGTTGTCCTGTTTCACCATAACTGGCTCTTAATTTTAAATTAGAAACCACTTCAGAATCTTCTAAGAAATTTTCATCAGAAATATTCCATGACAAGGCTGCCGATTGAAATGTTCCCCATTTGTTGCCTTCAGCAAAACGTGAAGATCCATCGCGTCTAATCGAGTAGGAGGCAATATATTTATCTTTAAAACTGACAAAGGCACGACCAATATATCCAATTAATACCACATCGGGTAAAGTGTTGACATCTGAGTCATCTACTTGCGCTTCTTCACGAGTCTCCCCTGTAGAAAAGCTTTCATTTTGAAACTCTTGATAAGAATAACCAACAGTACCTCTTAAGCTGATGTCGTCAGTGATGTCATCATCAAACTTTAAATAAGCATCAAATAAGGTATTTCTGATATCACTTGTAAATCTAGAAAAACTTCCATTGAATGTCCCGTCATTAAAACGTTGTCCATTGATACTTTCACGAGATAATTCATTAGTTCCGCTACCACTAGAATCGTCAAAACCAAAATTCACAACGGCTCTCACTTGTGGTAAAAAATGAAATCTATAATCTAAGTTTAAGTTCCCGTAAAAACGATCAACATCCGTAACATTTCGGCGTTGTAGTAAACTTGCTACAGGGTTTCTGGTGCCTAATAAGGGTTCATTATTGTTGTTCGGGTCATAATATTCAAAGAAACCACCAAAGGGTGAGTTAGGATCTCTCACCGGTTGCGTCGGGTCAAAGCGAATCGCTGCACCTTCTACACCATCAGCAAATCGGTTGCTTTCACGCGTATAATTTGCGTTGAGGTTAATTCTTAATCTATCGTCAAAAAATGTAGGGTTAATAGAAGTAGAGACTGAATTACGTTCAAACTGACTTGTTAATCGAATTCCTTGTTGGTCTAGGCGTCCTAAAGACAAGCGAACCGGGATTTTGTCAAACAATTGACCTCTAACCGATAAATTGTGATCAAACGAGTTGGCGACGCGGTAAATTTCATCTTGCCAGTTGGTATTAGCATTACCTAATTTATCGACGTCATCTGGTCTTTCTTGAGCAATGATGTCTCTAAAGCCTTCTGGAGAAAACACATCGATTTCATTCATCAAACTATATACCCCAGCGGTATAGTTAAAATCGACTTGAAAATCTTTAGTTCCCTTTTTGGTTTTAATGATGATTACACCCGCAGAAGCTCTGTTACCATAAATGGCGGTTGCTGCGGCATCTTTTAAGATAGAGAAAGACTCAATATCATTCGGATTAATAGAAGATAGAATGGATCGACCACCGCCGACATTATCATTACTTAATGGTAATCCATCAACCACAATCAGCGGTTGATTGTTGGCGTTAAGAGAACCACCACCACGAATTCTTATTTCAGAACCCGATCCCGGTGCACCACTGGTTTTAACTGTAACACCTGCTGCACGACCGTTGATTAAGTTCTCTGGCGTAATAATATTACCCTTTGTAAAATCGTCTTCAGAAATTGCGGTCACCGAACCTGTTAAATCTTTTTTGGTACTTGTACCATAACCAATGAGAACAACTTCTTCAAGTTGAGATTGGTCTGGTGTAAGTTGTACATTAATTTCTGATTGTCCGGTATAACTTATTTTCTGGGTTTTAAATCCTAAATAAGAAAAAACCAAAACTTCACCATTGTTGATTTCAATGTTGTAGTTACCGTCAAAGTCTGTTGTCGTTCCACGCTGAGTGTCCTCAATCAAAATATTTACACCGGGAATGGGTAAATTTTGATCGTCGACCACAGTACCACTAACGGTATTTTGAGCAAAAACACCTAGTGGTAAAAACAAGAACAGACATAAATATTTAAACGTCTTCATAAATGAGTGATTTGTGTTAATAATATGTTACTTTTTACTTCCAATCGTAAAATTAATTAAACAATGTCTAACGCAAACATTTTCGAAGAACCGCAAACGTTTTCGTGTTGACAACTTTTTGATTTTAACATTTTAAAGTGAGATTATGATAAAAAAACTATTGAATAAATCCTTTTTTTTGAATAAATCTAAAAGCTATACCTAATCTTATTCCTATATTTATATCATATTTAGAATTTAAATTTTCTAATATTTAGTCCAATGAAACAAAAACCGACTTTAAAACTCATCGCTAAAGAGCTCGATGTATCAGTGTCTACGGTTTCTAAAGCTTTAAGGGATAGCAAAGAAATTGGTAAAGAAACCAAAGAGAAAGTCAAAGCTTTTGCCAAGCTTTATAATTACAGGCCTAATAATATCGCTTTAAGTTTAAAAAATAGAAAGACCCAAACTCTAGGTGTGATCATTCCAGAAATCGTCCATCATTTTTTTACTACTGTGATTTCAGGGATCGAATCTTATGCCAATGAGCATGGATATAATGTCATTGTTGGACTTTCTAATGAGTCCTTTAAAAAAGAAGTAATCAATTTAGACACTCTAGCAAATGGAAGCATAGATGGTTTTATCATGTCAGTAGCTAAAGAAACTTTATCTATTGGCGATTATCATCATTTACATGAAACCATAGATCAAGGTATACCGATTGTGATGTTTGATCGTGTTTTAGATAATATGGATTGTGATAAAGTTATAGTAGACGATGTCCGAACTTCTCAACAAGCGGTTCAAAAACTTATAGGTAATGGCTCTAAGAATATAGGTATTATAAGTACAAAAGATTACGTAAGCGTAGGAAGACTGAGAACTGAAGGCTATTTAAAAGCCCTTGAGAAAAATCAAAAAGACGTTAATTTATCTTACATTTTAAAAATTCATGATGAGTTTAGTTCAGAAGACAATTTAGAAGCTTTAGAAGATCAAATTTCAGACTTCCTATCAAAAAATAAAGATCTCGATGCCATTTTTGCTGTCAACGAACTTTATGCAGTTACTGCGATGAAAGTTGCTCGAAAACTTGGTCTTGACATTCCTCATGATATGCAAGTTATAGGCTTTACAGATGGGGTATTGTCAAAACACGCTTATCCGCCGCTTACTACAGTGAGTCAAAACGGTTTTGAAATGGGAAGAACAGCAGCCCGATTATTAATCAACCGTTTAGAAAAAGACAGGGAAGAGATTGAACGCTTTGAAACTGTAATCGTTGATACAGATATAATTGAAAGAGAAACTACACATAAATCAAAATAATTTTTATATTTGTATTACAAAACTACTTTTTACTTCCCTTTAAGTTTTGTCACCAAAGCTTATCGTTTTTTAATTTAATTCAAACGATATGCAAAAACGTAGGTTATCTGCTTTAGAAATCACCTATATCAGTTTTGGTTTCTTGGGTATACAAATGGGCTTTGCTTTGCAAAACGCCAACGCAAGCCGTATCTTACAATCTTTTGGGGCAGATGTTCACCAATTGTCATGGTTTTGGCTTATCGCACCAATAATGGGTTTGATTGTACAACCTCTCGTTGGTCATTACAGCGACAATACCTGGAATAGATTTGGTAGACGTAAGCCCTATTTTTTGGTTGGAGCTATCTTAGCTTCAATAGGTTTAGTTCTATTGCCACAAGCCGATTTATTTATTGCATTTTTACCAGCTTTATGGGTTGGAACAGGAATGTTGATGATTATGGATGCGTCTTTTAATATCTCAATGGAGCCCTTCAGAGCTTTTGTAGCAGATATTTTAAATGAAGAACAGCGTACTGTAGGCTTTACTACGCAAACGGTCTTAATTGGTGTTGGTGCGGTTGTTGGTTCATGGTTGCCTTATGTTTTAACCGAATATTTTGGGGTAGCCAACCGCGCAGATGAAGGCGCCGTACCGCTTAACCTTATATTGTCTTTTATAATTGGCGCAGCAGTGCTTATCGTCACGATTTTAGTGACTGTTGTGACAACAAAAGAGTATTCTCCTGAAGAACTCGATAAAATTGAAAAAGCTAAAGCTCAAAAACTCGATGAAATCACAGAGGTCAAACCCAAAGACAAAGCCAAGCTCACAGATATCTTTGTAGATTTTGTAAAAATGCCAACAACCATGAAGCAACTCAGTTGGGTGCAATTTTTCTCGTGGTTTGCGCTATTTGGTATGTGGGTGTTTTCCACTCCGGCAATTGCACAACATTTTTACAACTTGCCACACACAGACTCTTCAAGTGAAGCTTTTAATAATGCCGGAGATTGGGTTGGTATTCTATTTGGCATTTACAACTTAGTATCAATTCCTGTGGCGTTATCATTAGGGAAAATCTCAAAATATATCGGAAGAAAGTCAACCCATATGTATGCCTTGATAATAGGTGGTATAAGTTTTATGTCTATCTATATTATGCCTGATCGCTATTGGTTAATTCTACCCATGATAGGCATTGGAATTGCGTGGGCTAGTATTTTGTCGATGCCTTATGCTATTCTAGCCGGGGCTATAAACCCAAAAAAAATGGGTGTTTATATGGGAATATTCAACTTTTTTATTGTTTTACCTCAAATTTTAAATGGCATCATTGGCGGACCAATGGTCAAATACTTTTATAGTAACCAAGCTATTTTCGCATTGGTTTTATCTGGAGCCAGTATGATTATTGCTGCATTACTCGTAACTCGTGTCAAAGATGTCGACGATGTTAAATCAACTTAAATTTAAATTATGCAAAAACAAACGGCCTTTATATTCGATTTAGACGGTGTTATCGTCGATACAGCCAAATTTCATTTTTTGGCTTGGCAAAAGCTCGCCAACAAAATAGGTATCAATTTTTCTGAAAAAGAAAACGAACAGCTCAAAGGGGTCAGTCGGGTAAAGTCTCTTGAAAAGATATTGTCTTGGGGTAATAAAACCCTGTCTGATGAAGAATTTCAAAGATTAATGAACGAGAAAAATCAAGATTATCTCAATTATGTTAAGCAGATGACCGAAGCTGATATTTTGCCTGGTGTAAACTCATTTTTAGACGATTTAAAGGCTAAAAACCATCCTATAGCTTTGGGTTCAGCAAGTAAGAATGCTAAAACTATTCTGAAATGCGTTAAACTTTCAGACACTTTTGAAGCTATAATTGACGGTACAGTCGTCAGCAAGGCTAAGCCTGATCCGGAAGTATTTTTAAAAGCTGCTCAATGCTTAAACACTACACCGAGCAATTGCATTGTCTTTGAAGATTCAATTGCAGGTATCCAGGCTGCGAATGCAGGAGGTATGACTAGTATTGGTATAGGAGATAAAAACACATTACATGAAGCAGACTTTTGTTTCAGTAATTTTTTACAATTTGATTACCCGTTTTTTAAAAACATAAAAATGAAAGCTTAAGATAAAATTTATATCTTTAAATCTATTTAACCATCATAAAGACATTACAATATGAATCAAGATTATATCACCCCTTATGCGTGGTCAATTGTTGAAGAAGGCTTTGAGCCAGAGCGGGTAGAATCTTCTGAAAGCCTGTTTAGTTTAGGCAATGGCGCCATGGGACAACGTGCTAATTTTGAAGAAGATTACACTGGGCAAACCTTTCAAGGTAGTTATATTGCTGGAATCTATTATCCTGACAAAACCCGTGTAGGCTGGTGGAAAAATGGTTATCCTGAATACTTTGCTAAAGTATTAAATGCCCCAAACTGGATCGGAATTCACATTCATATTAATGGTGATGTATTTGATTTAAATACTTGTAAACATGTTGACAACTTCAAACGTGAACTCAACATGAAAGAAGGATGGCACAAACGAACGCTTGAAGCAGAAATGCAAAATGGTATTATAGTCAAAGTAGAAGCATTACGATTTTTAAGTTTGAGTCAAGATGAGCTCGGTGCTATTCAATATAAAATTACGCCCTTAAATTCTTCTGCGCATATTACTTACTCACCTTATGTCGATGCCGGCATAAAAAATCAAGATTCTAATTGGGATGACAAGTTTTGGGAAATTACAGATGTACAAATAAAAGACCAAAAAGCATTTGTATGCTCACACACTGTGAAGACCGAATTTCATGTCTGTACGTTTATGCAATCTTCAGTATTGCTTGATGGAAAAATCCTGAATAGCAAACCCGAACCTCACCAAAAAGCGCACAAGGCTTTTATGGCTTATGAAAAAGATGTTCAAAAAGGGCAAACTTTTACTATTCATAAATTTGCAGGTTATGTCACGTCTTTAAATCACGATAAAGGCAGTTTAGTTGAAGCCGCTTCAAGTGTTTTAGATGTTGCTTCTAAAAAAGGTTTTGATACTTTACTTAAAGAGCAGCAGCAAGCATGGGCTGATATATGGCACATGAGTGATATTATCATAGAAGGCGATACCAAAGCACAACAAGGGATTCGTTTTAATATTTTTCAACTCAACCAAACTTATCTCGGTAAAGATGCGCGACTAAATATTGGTCCTAAAGGATTTACAGGCGAAAAATATGGAGGCAGCACATATTGGGATACCGAAGCCTATTGCTTGCCATTTTACATGGCAACCAAAGACCAAAAAGTGGCTCGTAATCTATTGACTTATCGCTATAAACACCTACAAAAAGCCATTGAAAATGCAGAAAAACTTGGTTTTGAAAATGGTGCGGCGCTCTATCCTATGGTTACCATGAATGGCGAAGAATGTCACAATGAGTGGGAAATTACCTTTGAAGAAATTCACAGAAATGGCGCGATAGCATTTGCCATTTTTAATTATGTCAGATATACTGGCGACTATTCTTATGTGCCTGAAATGGGAATGGAAGTATTGTTAGCCATCGCAAGATTTTGGAAGCAACGCGCTACGTTTTCTAAACCTAAAAACAAATACGTTATTCTCGGTGTAACAGGTCCAAATGAGTATGAAAATAATGTCAGTAATAATTTTTATACCAACTATATCGCCAAATGGTGCTTGAATTATGCGGTTGAAAATCTCAATATTCTTAAAAAAGACTACAATGAAGACTACAATAGAATTGTAGATAAAACAAACTTTAATCAAGACGAAATTCAAGCGTTTAAAACTGTAGCTGATGAAATGTATTTGCCGTATTCTGAAGAGCATGATGTTTATTTGCAACAAGATGGGTTTTTAGACAAAGAGCTTATCACGGTAAAAGATTTAGACCAAACCCAAAGACCTATCAATCAACACTGGTCTTGGGATAGAATATTGCGTTCGCCTTACATCAAACAAGCCGACACGTTGCAAGGTTTTTATTTCTTTGAAGACCATTTTACAAACCAAGAATTAGAGCGCCACTTTGATTTTTATGAACCGTTTACGGTTCACGAATCATCGCTTTCTCCTTGTGTACACAGTATTCAGGCGGCTTTGCTTAACCGTATGCAACAGGCTTACCAGTTTTACCTCAGAACATCTCGTCTAGATTTAGATGATTATAATAAGGAAGTTAAAGAAGGCTGTCACATCACCAGTATGGCCGGCACTTGGATGAGTATCGTTGAAGGTTTTGGCGCTATGCGTGTTAAAAATGATATGCTCAATTTTGCCCCAAAAATTCCTGACGAATGGGAATCTTACACGTTTAAGGTTAACTTTAGAGATAATATTATTGCAGTTAAGGTGACTAAAGATGCTACGCATTTTACACTTGAAGGTCAAGATGAACTAGAAATAGTAGTCAATGAAGAACCTGTAGTTCTTAAAAATGGTCAAAATATAAACGCCTAATGAAAAAATTGATTTATGTTTTTTTGGTCTTTTATTTAGTAAACTATTCTATGTCAGGTCAAATTGAAAGAATAGAACCACCACATTGGTGGATTGGCTTTGAACAACAAAATCTTCAATTGTTGGTGCATGGGAATAATATCAGCAAAGCTGAAGTTGAATTGAAATATCCAGGTGTCAGCATACAAGATATCCGTCAAGCAGATAGTCCCAACTATTTATTTTTGGATTTGAAAATTGATACCAGTGCCAAGCCTGGAGAACTTAAATTTAAATTTCAACTAGGAAAAGATAAATTTTCATACAAATATGAATTAAAATCAAGAAAACTTTCAGCTAAAGAATACAAAGGTTTTGATAGCTCAGATGTGATTTATTTGATTACACCCGACCGTTTTGCAAATGCTAATCCCGAAAACGATATTATTGATAACCTAAAGGAAACAAACCCTGACCGCAATGACGATTACGCGCGTCATGGTGGAGATATCCAAGGCATAATTGAGCATTTAGATTATATTGAGCAGATGGGTTTTACAGCGATTTGGTCTTCGCCTTTATTGATTAATGATATGCCTAAGGCTTCTTATCACGGGTACGCGATAACCGATTATTATCAAGTTGACCCGCGTTTTGGGACTTTAAAAGACTACAAAACGCTCAGTCAAAAAGCCAAAGACCGTGGCATCAAATTGATTATGGATATGGTTGCCAATCACTGTGGAAGTGAGCATTGGTGGATGCAAGATTTGCCATTCGAAGACTGGGTTAACGCTCAAGAAGCTTTTGAAAATGACAAGAAACTCCCAACCTCAAACCACAGACGAACCACCAATCAAGATTTGTACGCCTCCGAATACGATAGTTCAAAAATGACTGAAGGTTGGTTTGTGCCAACTATGCCTGACTTGAATCAACAAAACCCGTTCATGGCAAAATATCTTATACAAAACAGTATTTGGTGGATAGAAACATTGCAGCTCGGTGGTATACGTCAAGACACCTATCCTTATCCAGATAAAGATTTTATGAGTGACTGGGCAAAGGCCATTATGAGAGAATACCCTAATTTTAATATTGTAGGTGAAGAATGGAGCACAAACCCTTTAATTGCCGGTTATTGGCAGTCCGGACAAAACACCGTAGATGGTTATAAGTCTCATTTAAAATCTTCTATGGATTTCCCTATGCAACAGACTATTGTTGAAGCTTTAAATGAAGACGAAAGTTGGGGTACAGGTTTGGTAAAAATTTATGAAGGTTTGGCTAATGATTTTTACTATCCTAGACCAACGGATATGATGTTATTTCCAGACAATCACGATATGGATAGGATTTTTACGCAATTGCATGAAGATATTACCAAAACTGAAATGGCCTTAGCTTTAATTTTAACGATGCCACGAACGCCTCAAATATATTACGGCACAGAAATATTGATGGACAATTCGGCAAAGCCTGGCGATCACGGGTTAATCCGTACAGATTTTCCAGGCGGTTGGGCAGGCGATAAGGTTAATGTTTTTCAAAATAAAGGCTTATCAGACCAACAGCAAGATTTTAAACTTTTTCTCAAAACTTTGTTGAATTTCAGAAAAACTTCAAACGCTATTCATCATGGGCAAACCAAACATTTTGCACCATTTGAAAACACTTATGCCTTATATAGACAAGCAGGTGATGAAGCGGTTTTATTGTTGATTAGTAAAAATGAAAACCCTATTGAAATCGATTTAGATCGTTTTGAAGAGCTGAATTTAGAAGCCCAAAAATGGGCTGAATTGTTTACTAGCAATAGTGTTGAGTTGTCAGGCAAATTAACGGTCAAACCTGGAGTGAATTTGTTTTCTGATAAATTTTAACTTGAAGTTTGAGATTTGACTAAAAAACCTTTGCGAGATCTGCTAAAAATCTTGCGATAATCGCGATAAAACATCAAATATGGAAAATATTGATAACAATTATTTAATAAGAACTTTTACAGTCTTAATAATAAGTATGGGTTTAATAGCTTGTAAAAACAATCAATCTGAACGCAAGCCAATAAATGACCCTAATAGAATTGTGGTCGAATATCCTTTTAAAAAAGTTGATTCTGTTCAATTATCAAGTGGGAGTTTATTGCGCATAAATAATTTTGATTCTAAATATGTTTCTCCTAGAAACATCGATGTGTGGCTACCTGAAAATTATTCTGAAAATGAAGATTACCAAGTTCTATTAATGCACGACGGACAAATGTTGTTTGATTCTACCACCACATGGAACAAACAAGAATGGGGTGTAGATGAAACTTTATCTCAGCTTATCAAAACAGACAGCATCATACCTACAATTGTCGTTAGCACATGGAATGTTTTTGAGGACCGCCACAGCGACTATTTTCCTCAAAAACCTTTCGATAATTTAGAGGACGAGACTAAAAAAAACCTGATTGACTATAACCAATCCAACAGCGATAGGTTGTTTAAAAAGCTACCGCAATCTGATGACTATCTTAAATTTTTGATCCAAGAGGTGATACCCTTAGTTAAAAATCATTTTTCAATATTAGACCAACCCCAATCTATAACTGTTGCGGGCTCTAGTATGGGCGGTTTGATTTCATTTTACGCCTTGTGCGAATATCCAGATATTTTTGGCCAAGCCATTTGTATGTCCACACATTGGCCTGGCGCTATGTCTTATGAGGAGAATCCTTTTCCGCAGACATTTTTTAACTATTTAGACGATAAATTGCCACAATTGAATAATCATAAATTTTATTTTGATTTTGGCACTGAAACCTTGGATGAGCTTTATCCACAATATGAAGATGAGGTCAATCAATTATTTGCCAAACACAATTTTAATAGCAGTAATTTTAAAAATTTAAAATATGAAGGCGACGCTCATGATGAAAAGTCTTGGCGTCAACGTTTGCATATTCCTCTAAAATTTGCATTAAAATAAATGAAAAAAATATACTTCCTCATTCTTATTTGTTACTCATTAGGGATTGCTCAAAACCCTAATCGAGAATACATTTCTCATGATGAAAAAAATCATCAACTCCTTGTTGATACCAATGAGGGGCAATATATTTTTAAGTTTTACACCGAAGATATTTTAGAGACATCATTTATACCAAAAGGTGAAGCATCTAAGCCTAATTCTCATGCTGTTGTTTTAAAGCCAGATTTAGTGGAAACAACCTTAACAGAGACCGAAGGTGATATTTTATATAAAAGTTCTGGCATTGTATTGACCGTAAAAACTTCACCTTTTAAAATTTCGTATTCCTATAAGGGAAAAGAATTAATTTCTGAAAAAGAAGGTTACTACAAATCCAAACACCAAGTTATGGATATGGTAAAAGTAAATATCGTTGCAGATACCACAGAAAAAATAGCATTCAATCTTACAAATGATGAAGTACTTTATGGTGGAGGTGCCAGAGCTTTGGGAATGAATAGGAGAGGTTATCGTTTGCCTTTATTCAATAGAGCTCACTATGGCTATGAAACTTATTCAAAATTGATGAACTTCACTTTACCCATTGTGGTGTCCTCAAAGCAGTATATGATTCATTTTGATAATGCTCCAGTCGGGTATTTAGACCTGGATAGCCAGAACAATAACACTTTGATTTACGAGACTATTTCAGGAAAAAAAACCTATCAAATCATTGCAGGTGAATCCTGGGAAAATATTATCGACAATTATACAGATTTAACAGGAAAACAGCCCATGCCACCGCGATGGGCTTTAGGTAATTTTGCCAGTAGATTTGGTTATCACAGCCAAGATGAAGTTCTTGAAACCATCAGTGATTACAAAAAAGAAGATATCCCTGTGGACGCGATTATTTTAGACTTATACTGGTTTGGTAAAGATATTAAAGGTCATATGGGAAATCTTGCTTTTGAAAAAGACTCTTTTCCGACACCGAGGCGAATGATTAAAAAGCTGAAAGCCCAAAATGTAGAAACTATACTTATTACTGAACCCTTTGTTTTAACCTCTTCCAAACGTTGGGACGAAGCAATTAAAAACAACGCTTTAGCATTAGACTCAATTAGTAAACCTGCACGATATGACTTTTATTTTGGAAATACAGGTATTATCGACGTGTATAAAAAAGAAGGTTATGAGTGGTTTAAAAATATATATAAAAACCTATCAAATATGGGCGTGAATGGCTTTTGGGGTGATTTAGGAGAGCCTGAGGTGCATCCCAATTGGGTTCAACATGCCACAGGCTCAGCAGCCGAAGTTCATAATATCTATGGTCACGATTGGTCGAGATTGGTGTTTGAGGCTAGTCTGGAAGCAAAACCTAACCGCCGACCTTTTGTTTTAATGCGCGCTGGTTATTCCGGTTCACAACGTTACGGTATGATTCCCTGGTCTGGTGATGTTAACAGAACTTGGGGTGGTTTACAAAGTCAACCCGAGATTGCTTTACAAATGGGTATTCAAGGTTTGGGCTATATGCATTCAGATTTAGGTGGTTTTGCAGGAGCTAATTTAGATGACGAATTATACGTTCGCTGGTTACAATATGGTACATTTCAACCGATTTATAGACCTCATGCTCAAGAAGAAGTACCAAGCGAGCCGGTTTATCGTTCTGAAGATGCTAAATCTAAAGCCAAATCAGCAATTAAACTCCGATACCAACTACTACCTTATAATTATAATTCGGCCTTTATCAACAATCAAAAAGGGACACCTCTCATGCGCCCTTTATTTTTTGAAGAGCCTGAAAAACACCTCAAAAATGCAAATACCTATTTATGGGGCAATGATTTTTTGGTTACCCCTGTTTTAAAACAGGGCCAAACCGACGTTGAGGTTACATTTCCTTCAACTTCAGACTGGTTTAATTTTTATACTGATAAGAAGATTGAAGGTGGTCAGACCAAAACTTTTAAAACCGACCCAAACCATATCCCTACTTATGTCAGGGCAGGTGCTTTGGTATTAATGTCGCCACCTTTTGATAACACAACATCTTATCAAGGAAAAAGCTTGATTTTACATTATTATCATGATGATGCTATCGAAGAAAATGAACGTAAATACTACAACGATGACGGTAGGACATTTCAAGCATATGAAAAGGATAACTATGAAATTTTAGAATTTGAAGCAGAAACAGAAGGACGTTGGCTTGAAATAGAATTTGAAGCCGAAACAGGCGAAAAATTTGAGGAACATACAAAAACAATACTATTAAAAGTTCATAACATAGACCGCAGACCAAAAAAGATAAAAGTTAATCGAAAAAAGGTAAAAATTCAATACCAAAACAATATCTTAAGTATTCCCCTTGAATGGAACACTTCTAAGGAATTGAAGGTGAGAATTAGAAAGTAAAAAACTGATTGCATATTTTTAGATAAAATAAGCATACTATTTAATGGCATTATGAATACAAAACAACTAAGTTTAATTATCATTACAGCTGTTCTTTTATTAGGCTGTAAACCGGATTCAAAAGACTCTACTCAAAAGCTAAAAGCGAAACAAGTAGATACCCTTGAACGCAAAAAAGTAGTTTACCAAGTGTTTACCAGACTGTTTGGTAATACCAATACTACAAATAAACCTTGGGGCACTCTTGAAGAGAATGGAGTTGGAAAATTCAATTATTTCACGGATAAGGCACTATCCGAAATCAAAGCTTTAGGTATTACACACATTTGGTATACAGGTGTTCCTCATCATGCTGTCATAACAGATTATACCAAATATGGCATTTCCAATGATGATCCCGATGTAGTTAAAGGTCGGGCAGGATCTCCTTATGCCGTAAAAGATTATTACAATGTCAATCCTGATTTGGCTGAGAATCCGGAAAAGCGTTTACAGGAATTTGAAGCCTTAATTGAAAGAACACATAAGGCTGGACTTAAACTTTTAATTGATATTGTCCCAAACCATGTTGCACGTCATTACAAAAGTTTATCTGCTCCTGAAGGTGTAGAAGACTTTGGTATAGCAGATAGTGTAAATGTACAATACAGCCGTAATAACAACTTTTATTATAATCCAGGAGAATCTTTCAAAGTACCAGAATGGAAAAATGCTTACCAACCTTTAGGCGGGGAAAATCATCCTTTAGCAGATGGCAAATTTAAAGAATATCCAGCAAAATGGACAGGAAATGGTTCTCGTGCCTCCCAACCAGATATGAATGACTGGTACGAAACAGTAAAGGTCAATTATGGTGTAAGACCAAATGGGGGAAAAGATTTTAGTAAATTACCAGAGGGTTTTGAAAACAAAGATTACAAGACACATTATAAATTTTGGAAAGATAAAAGCGTTCCTGATTCATGGACCAAATTTAAAGATATCGCTTTGTATTGGATTGATAAAGGTGTTGATGGTTTCCGTTTTGATATGGCAGAAATGGTACCTGTAGAATTTTGGAGCTATATGAATTCTGCTATTAAAATGAAAAATCCAGATGCCTTTTTGCTAGCTGAAGTTTATCAACCAAATTTATATAGAGATTATATCAAAAAAGCCAAGATGGATTATTTATACGATAAAGTTCAGCTTTACGATTCCTTGAAACGCGTCATGCAAGGACGTGGTAGCACTGATAATATTCCACCGATTTTTGATGAGCTTAAGGATATAGAACACCATATGCTTCACTTTTTGGAAAATCACGACGAACAGCGTATCGCCAGCACAGGTTTTGCTGGTAACGCTCTCAAAGGAAAACCGGCAATGGTAGTATCTGCAACTTCTACATCATCACCAACCATGGTGTATTTTGGTCAGGAGTTAGGCGAAC
This sequence comes from Mesohalobacter halotolerans, assembly GCF_006120725.1. Classification (GTDB taxonomy): domain Bacteria; phylum Bacteroidota; class Bacteroidia; order Flavobacteriales; family Flavobacteriaceae; genus Psychroflexus; species Psychroflexus halotolerans. Next base: position 134,977 of record NZ_SWMU01000003.1, on the reverse strand, counting down.
CTGCTAAAGAAGATTTAGGCTTTGGCGACCCAACCCGTACATCAATTTTTGATTATGGGTCGGTGCCGAGTTATGTGCGATGGGTCAATGACAAACAGTTTGATGGTGGTCAATTGACTGAAGATGAAAAGAACCTCAGAGATTTTTATAAACGTTTACTCAATTTTACAATAAAGAGTCCAGCTTTAATGGGTGAATATCAGGATATTCATCTTTATAATCAGCAGAATTCAGAGGTTTATAATGATAAAATTTTATCTTATGTCAGATGTAGTGCAGGTGAACAACTCATAATTGTATCCAATTTTAGCCCCGATAACGCATATCGTTTTAAATTACAGCTACCTGAGGATCTAGTGTCAAAATTAGAATTGAAGACTGGTGAGTATCAAGTTAAAGATCAACTTTATAATAATTATACTTCAACTCTAAAAGTAAAAAACAGTAAAGCAATCGTGAAAATTGATATTCAACCTCTAGAATCTTTTATATTAAAAATTCAGTAACGCTGAATTTAAATCTAATATCTAAATCAACTAATTCTCTGTGGAAAAGTTTAAAGCTTTGCAACCTATTTAAATAGAATCATAAATTATCTGAAGATGAAAAATATATCTGTAATTATTCTGGCTGTTATACTTTTTAGCTGTAAACAGAATACAAATCAAAATGAAATAATCCCAGACGAGCCTGAAAAGCCCTTCGTTTGGCAGGGAGCCAATATTTATTTTTTATTAACTGACCGTTTTAATAACGGCGACCCTTCAAATGATATAAACTTTGAAAGAACCAGAGAAACAGCAAAACTAAGAGGCTTTGAAGGTGGCGACCTCAAAGGGGTTACTCAAAAAATCAAAGACGGTTATTTTACAGATTTAGGCATCAATGCGATTTGGATGACACCAATTGTCGAACAAATACACGGTGCAACCGATGAAGGTACCGGCTTAACTTATGCTTATCATGGATACTGGACAAAAGACTGGACCGCAATTGATCCTAATTTTGGAACTTCAGATGATCTTCAGGAACTGGTAGATGAAGCCCATAAACGGGGTATTCGTATTATACTTGATGCAGTGATTAATCATACAGGTCCTGTAACTGACAAAGACCCGGTTTGGCCAAAACAATGGGTAAGAACAGGCAATCAGTGTACTTACGACAATTATGAAAACACAGTCAGATGTACACTTGTAGAAAATTTACCAGATATTAGAACAGAGTCTGATAACGATGTAGACTTACCACCTCAACTGGTAAAAAAATGGAAAGCCGAAGGAAGATACGATAAAGAAATGGCTGAATTGGATGCATTTTTTGACCGCACAGGTTATCCACGAGCTCCTCGTTTTTATATCATAAAGTGGTTAACAGATTATATAAAAGAATTTGGAATAGACGGTTATAGGGCAGATACTGTAAAACACACGGAAGCATACGTATGGCAAGAATTTAGAAAAGAATGTGATTATGCTTTTGAGCAATTTAAAATCAATCATCCTGATAAGATAATTGATGATAATGATTTTTTTCTAGTAGGGGAAGTCTATAATTACGGTATCTCAACTGGACAAACATTTGATTTTGGAGATAAAAAGGTCAATTATTTTGATCCACCGAGTTTTCAAAGTTTAATCAATTTTGAGTTTAAATGGAATGCCAAAAATATTGACAAACCAAAACTTTTTCATAAATATGATTCAATATTAAGTCAAGAGCTCAAAACTTTTGGGACTTTAAATTATCTCACATCACATGATGATGGTAATCCTTTTGATGCCAAACGTGAAAATTCATTTGACGCAGCTACTTTACTTTTGTTATCACCAGGCCAATCACAAATATATTATGGCGACGAGACAGAACGTCCACTCGAAGTTGAAAATGCTGTAGGAGATGCAAATTTGCGGTCATTTATGAATTGGGAAGACCTTAAATCGACAGATAGTATTCAAAATACGTTAGAACATTATCAAAGGTTAGGGCAATTTAGACAAAAGCATCCATCTGTTGGTGCCGGAAAGCATCAACTCCTATCGGAAAACCCCTTAGTGTTTTCAAGACAACTTAGTCTAAAAGACATCGATGATAAAGTTGTAATTGGTTTAGACCTGGAAAGTCAAGAGATTGAAATTGATATAAAAGATTTTTTCGGTGAGGTAAATAACATCTACGATTATTATTCAGGGCAAAGACTTAAAGTAAAAGATGGGAAAGTAAAGGTTACACCTCATAAAGGTATTATACTATTAGAAAGTGAATAATTATAAAATTATTTGCTTGTCTTTAAATAGGCTTTAAGTTTTAAATATTTTATAACTTTTAAAGGGTATTAAACCTGAGACTATGATAATCGTCATTTTTTCTTGTTATCTTTAAATAATTATTAACGAAAACGTTTTATAGTTCAAAATGATATTTGTGTAACTCTGAAAAATCTAATATTTTTGACGTATGAAAAATAAGCTTAAAACCATTGCAGTTTTAACTTCAGGTGGTGATTCACCTGGTATGAATGCTGCCATTAGAGCTGTGGTCAGAAACGCTGCTTACAACAATTTAGATTGTTTCGGAATTTATAGAGGATATCAAGGTCTTATCGAAAATGATTTTGAAAAACTCGGCCCGCGAAGCGTCAGAAATATCATTAATCGCGGTGGTACATTTTTAAAATCAGCTCGTTCAAAAGACTTCAGAACTAAAGAAGGAAGACAGATGGCTTTCGATAATTTGAAAGCTCGAAACATTGATGCTTTAGTTGTCATAGGCGGTGATGGCTCTTTTACGGGTGCTGATATTTTTAGTCAAGAATTTGATATACCAGTGATAGGTATTCCAGGGACCATAGACAATGATATTAATGGCACAGATTACACTTTAGGTTACGATACAGCCCTAAATACAGTAGTGGATGCAATTGATAAAATTAGAGATACAGCGAGTTCACATGACCGTTTATTTTTGGTAGAGGTTATGGGAAGAGATGCTGGAGATATTGCTCTAAATAGCGGTATTGGTGCCGGCGCTGAAGAAATTTTAATTCCCGAAGAAGATCTCGGTATAGACCGCTTATTAGATTCTTTACACAAAAGCAGAAAATCTGGAAAAACATCAAGTATAGTAGTCGTTGCAGAAGGTGACCAGATTGGAAAAAACATTACTAAATTAGCTTCAGATATTGAAAAAGACTTACCTGAATACGAAATAAAAGTTACGGTTTTAGGACATATTCAACGTGGCGGGTCGCCCAGTTGTTACGATCGAGTACTAGCAAGTCGACTTGGAGTAGGTGCAGTTGATGCATTACTTGAAGGAGAAAGTAATATTATGGTTGGTATTCAAAATAAGAAAATTGTATATGTACCTTTCGAAACAGCAATCAATATCAAAAAAACTTTAGATTTTGACTTGATGCGGGTCGCAGATATAGTTTCGACTTAATAATAATTTAATTTAAAATAAAAATAATGAAAACAAAGATTGGAATTAACGGATTTGGAAGAATAGGAAGAATTGCTTTCAGAATCTCACAGCAAAGAGATGATGTTGAAGTCGTTGCTATTAACGACTTACTAGACGTAGAACATCTGGCTTATATGTTGAAATATGACTCAGTTCATGGAAAATACAACAAGTCAGTTGAAGTTAAAGACGGTCATCTGGTTGTGGATGGAAAAACAATAAGAGTCACTGCAGAAAAAAATCCAGCAGACCTCAAATGGGACGAAGTAGGCGTTGAAGTTGTTGCAGATTGTACAGGTATTTTTAAAGAAAAAGACAATGCTTCTGCACACCTTGAAGCTGGCGCTAAAAAAGTAGTCATTTCAGCACCGTCAAAAACAGCACCAATGTTTGTGATGGGCGTAAACCATAAGGATGTTAAACCTGAAGACAAAGTAGTTTCAAATGCGTCATGTACAACAAATTGTCTCGCACCATTAGCTAAAGTTGTCGATGATAATTTTGGTATAGTTGAAGGCTTAATGACTACAGTACACGCAGCGACCTCAACGCAATTTACAGTTGACTCTCCTTCAAAAAAGAACTATAGATTAGGTCGCAGTGCGATGAATAATATTATCCCAACAAGTACAGGAGCTGCAGTCGCAGTAACCAAAGTGATTCCTTCTCTTGCTGGTAAATTAACAGGAATGGCATTTAGGGTGCCAACTGCAGATGTATCAGTAGTTGATTTAACCGTTAAAACAGAAAAATCAGCATCTTATGAAGATATCAAAAAAGCCATGAGAAAAGCTTCAGAAGGCGAATTAAAGGGTGTACTTGCTTACACTGAGGACGAAGTTGTTTCTCAAGATTTTGTATCAGAGGCTGCAACATCAAATTTTGATGCCAATGCAGGAATTGCTTTAAATGATAATTTCTTTAAGTTAATTGCTTGGTATGATAATGAGTGGGGTTTTTCAGAGAAAATGATTGACCTAGCTGCTCATGTAGCTAAAGTTTAAAAAACCATAATTTAAGGCTTGTGAAACCCCACAAGCCTTATTTATTTAAATAAACCAACTATGATAATCATTGCTGATGGTGGTTCCACAAAATGTGATTGGCTTTTATTAGATGATAAAGGACAACAAGTTTTAAAAACCAGAACCAAAGGTCTAAATCCCGCTGTCTTTAAACCTCATGTATTAAAAGAGCGCTTAGAAGAAAACGAAGATTTAGCCAAAATTAAAAAAGATATTACGCGCGTAGATTTTTACGGCGCAGGATGTGGAACACAAACACCACGACAAAATCTAGAAGAAATTTTACAAGAGTTTATCCCACATGCCGAAATTAATGTGGATGAAGATATGGTTGCTGCAGCATATGCCGCAACAAACGAACCGGGTATAGTCTGTATTCTAGGAACTGGCTCGAATTCTTGTTTTTTTGATGGCAAAAAAATACATATGGAAGTCGAATCGTTAGGTTATGTCCTAATGGATGAAGCTAGTGGGAATTATTTTGGTAAGCGCCTAATCAGAGATTATTACTATAAATTTATGGGTGAAGATATGAGTCGTGAATTTGCTAAACGCTACGACTTAGATGCTGATACCATAAAGTACAACGTTTACAAAAAAGATAATCCCAACACCTACTTAGCGTCGTTTGCGGAATTTATCTTCACATCAGAAGAAAGGAATGGCTATTTCTACAAGCTTATTTACGAAGGCATGGAAAAATTTATAGAACGTCGCGTTATGTGTTATAAAAACGCTCAAAATGTGCCTATTCATTTTATTGGTTCTATTGCTTTCTTTTCTGAAGATATTATTCGAGACGTTGCTAAGCGTTACCATTTAAATATTGGTAATATTATCAGAAGACCTATCGATGGTTTGATAAATCACTATCAAAAAAATGTAATTCCTCAACTTAAAGAAGCCTAAATCTAAATAATGCCTTTATCCAACATAAACCCGACCCAAACAAAAGCTTGGCAAAAACTCACAGAGATTTATCAAGCAGAAAACCAACAAAGCATTCTTCAGCACTTTCAAAATGATAAACACAGGACCGATAATTTTTATGTTCAATTTGAAGATTTGCATTTTGACTTTTCTAAAAATAGATTATCTCAAAAGGCTTTTGATGCCCTTGTTGAGCTTGCAGATGAGGTAAATTTAAAATCAGCGATAAAAGCGCAATACTCTGGTGAACCAATAAATCAAACCGAAAACCGCCCAGTTTTACATACGGCCTTGAGAACAAAAGATGAAGTAAAAATTGATGAAGAACCTCTAAATAAATTGGTAGAAGACACCAAAGTCAGAATGTCTGAATTTGTTCAAAAAGTAGAAAACGGACAATGGAAAGGATTTTCAGGTAAACCCATCACAGACGTTGTAAATATAGGTATTGGCGGGTCAGATCTAGGGCCGCAGATGATAGTTGAAGCATTATCTTTTTACCATAATCATCTTAAAACACATTTCATTTCAAACGTCGATGGGGATCATGTCGCCGAAACTCTAAAGAACCTTAATCCCGAAACGACACTGTGTATCGTGGTTTCTAAATCTTTTACAACTCAGGAGACTTTGACTAATGCCAGTACAGTAAGAAGTTGGTTCTTAAAACATACTACAAAAAATCAAATACAACATCACTTTGTTGCCGTTTCTGCTAACATCGTAAAGGCCAATGAATTTGGTATTTCTTCAGATAATATTTTTCCGATGTGGGACTGGGTCGGCGGTCGATTTTCACTGTGGAGTGCGGCAGGTCTATCAATAGCCTGTGCAGTTGGGTTTAAACCTTTTGAAGAATTATTACACGGTGCACAGCAAATGGATGAGCATTTTCAGAGCGAAGACCTTAGCAACAATATTCCGGTTATTTTAGCTTTATTAGGCGTGTGGTATAACAACTTTTATAATGCTGAAAGTGAAGCTATTATTCCATACACACAATATTTAGAAAAATTGGCGCCTTATCTTCAGCAAGCCAGCATGGAAAGCAATGGCAAGGGGATAGATAGAAATGGACAACCTGTAGATTATCAAACTGGAACTATAGTCTGGGGAGAACCTGGTACAAACGCCCAACATGCCTTTTTTCAGTTGATGCATCAAGGTACAAAATTGATACCTGCAGATTTTATTGGATTTAAGAAACCTCTTAACCAATATCAAGACCACCATGATATTTTAATGGCTAATTTCTTTGCGCAGACTGAAGCTTTAATGAATGGAAAAAGTGAAGCTGTCGTAAAAGATGAACTGAAAAACCAAGGTCTTAATTCAGAGCAAATACAAACTTTGACTCCTTTTAAAGTGTTTTCAGGGAATCGTCCTACAAATACCATAATATTTGATAAGCTTACACCTAAAAGTTTAGGAATGCTTATTGCTATGTACGAACATAAAATTTTTGTGCAAGGTGTAATATGGAATATTTTTAGTTACGACCAATGGGGTGTCGAGCTAGGAAAACAACTTGCAAAAAATGTGCTTAAGGATTTTAAAGAAAAGGAAATTATTACCCATGATTTGTCTACTTCAAAGTTGATTGATTATTATAAGAATTAAGAGATATCAACACACATTTTATTAAGAATTTAGAAAATCTATTATTTAAAATTTTATTTATGATATAATAACATATACACTTGTTAAAGTTTAATCCAAAACCCTAATTATGAAAAACAAAATTGCATTATCCGGATTAGTTCTCACAATTTTAATGAGTTGCATCTCTAAAAAGAAATATGTAGAGCTAGAAAATAACTACGAGAATACGAGGTCAGAACTTCAAGCGACACGCATGTAACGTGATAATCTCCAATCAAAATGGAAGAGATCCAAATGCGAGTGCAAAGATACAACAACAAAATAGCTTCTTTAAATCAAGAAAAAGAAGGTATGATGGTCAATGTATCTGATGACAATATCGTACTCTCAGAAAAAAATAAGCAAGCGATGCGCAAAACTCTGGCTGGACTACCAGAATCCAAACTTGCAGGTGCGACTACCTAAAAAGATTCTTTGAATATTGCCATAGCTCATAATGTATCAAAAAATATGAGCAACTCAGAAGAAAATCTAAATATGAGCATAGCAGAAACTTATGTCAAAATTAATATTGATGATAATCTGCTATTTAAAGACAGTAGTTATAGAGTAGGTAGCGATGCAGACGATATTTTGGCTAAAATTGCTGAAGTTGCCAAATCTGAACCTTCACTTGAGGTTATGGTAGAAGGGCATACCGATAGCCGAACCATGAAAAAAGACAGTTATATCATTGACAACTGGGACTTGAGCGCCAGAAGGAGTGCAGCAATCGTGAGACGTTTACAGGATAAATTTGGTGTTTCACCAGATCAACTTATTGTTGCTGGTAGATCAAGTTATGACCCTGTCGCTCCTAACGATACAAAAGAAAATATGGCCAAAAATCGAAGAACCCAAATCGTAATTATGCCTAACCTAGATAAGTTTTTTGCACTTTTAGGTGAAGAAGAATAAGTTTTATAATCTTACTAAAAAAGCCATCTCCAGAGATGGCTTTTTTATTTATTTTAATGTCGTTTTGCAAATTAACTTAATACCTCGTGAACTTTGTCTGCTGCTTCTTTAAACAATACAGCGCTTTCAACATTTAAGCCAGAATTGTCAATAATTTCTTTAGCTAAATCTGCATTTGTCCCTTGAAGTCTAACGATAATTGGCACTTTAATTTGATCTCCGAGATTTTTGTAAGCTTCAACAACACCTTCAGCAACACGATCACAACGGACAATGCCACCAAAAATATTAATTAAAATAGCTTCGACTTTTTCATCTTTAAGGATGAGTCTAAAGGCTTCTTCAACGCGTTTTGCATCTGCAGTTCCTCCGACATCAAGAAAGTTTGCAGGCTCACCACCTGCTTGTTTGATCAAATCCATAGTAGCCATAGCTAGACCAGCTCCATTAACCATACAGCCTACATTACCATCGAGATTAACATAGCTTAACCCCGCTTTTTTAGCTTCAACTTCTGCAGCGTCTTCCTCTCTAATATCTCGCATAGCTTCGTAATCTTTATGTCTAAACAAAGCACTGTCGTCTAAAGTCACTTTAGAATCGACTGCCATGATTTTATCATCACTTGTTTTTAAGACTGGATTAATCTCAAACAATGAAGAATCCGAACCCTCGTATGCTTTGTAAAGGCTTGTGACAAACTTGCACATTTCTTTAAAGGCCTTTCCGGATAAGCCAAGATTAAAGGCTATTTTACGAGCTTGAAATGGCAAAATTCCCGTTGCGGGATCTATGACTTCAGTAAATATTTTGTCTGGAGTTTTTTCAGCTACCGTTTCTATATCCATGCCACCTTCTGGGGAATACATAATCATATTTTTACCCTGAGCACGATCGAGTAAGACTGACATGTAGTATTCGTCTGGCTCATTATCTCCAGGATAATACACATCTTCGGTAATTAAGACTTGGTTTACTTTTTTACCTTCCTTTGTGGTTTGTGGAGTAACTAAATTCATGCCAATGATATTATCGGCAATTTCTTTGACTTCCTTGAGGTTTTTGGCCAACTTCACACCACCACCTTTTCCTCGGCCACCGGCATGTACCTGAGCTTTGATGACGTGCCAACCTGTACCAGTTTCTTCTGTGAGTTTTTTAGCCGCTTCAACTGCCTCATCGGCTGTAGTGGCTACAATGCCACGCTGGATATTAACACCAAAACTGCTAAGTATTTCTTTACCTTGATATTCGTGAAGATTCATAATCTAAAATTATATAATTTTGAATTGCACAAAAGTAATAATTTATAAAGTTGAAACAAGATTTTTAACCCAAATTATGATTTAGCTTAATTTTAAGTCAAAGTCACTGGTGCATAGTTTACATTTGTAACAATTTTAATGAGTTTGTTTATGAAAATAATTTGTATCGGTCGTAATTATACCGAGCATATCAGTGAATTAAAAAATAAAAAACCAGACAACCCTGTTGTTTTTATAAAACCAGACTCCTCGGTACTCCCCAAATCACATCCGTTTGTAATTCCTGAATTTTCAAGTGAAGTACATCATGAAGTTGAACTTTTGGTTAAAATAAATAAGCTGGGGAAATATATTCAGCCTCATTTTGCCCATAAATATTATCAAAAGATTGGTTTAGGTATTGATTTTACAGCGCGAGATTTGCAATCAAAACTCAAAGCAAAAGGCTTACCTTGGGAAAAGGCAAAAGGCTTTGATGGTGCAACACTTATTGGACGACGTTGGTTTGATAAAACAGATTTTGACTTATCCAATCTAAACTTTTCATTACTTAAAAATAATGATATAGTTCAAAATGGTAATACCAAATTGATGCTTTGGACAATTGACGAACTCATCGCTTACGTCTCTCAATTTTTTACTTTAAAAATTGGTGATATCATTTTTACTGGAACGCCATCGGGTGTTGGAAAAATAAAAGAAAACGATGTATTAATAGGTAAAATAGAAGACCACGAGATTTTTAAAGTTAATGTAAAGTAAATGAACGCTGAAATCATAACAATAGGTGACGAGATATTGATTGGTCAAATTGTAGATACCAATTCTGCTTTTTTGGGTCAACAGCTCAATAAAATCGGTATTGATATCTTACAGATTACTTCAATTAAAGATGAACAAGACACCATTCTAAAGGCTTTAAAAGATGCTGAAAATAGGGTAGATGTCATCATAACCACTGGCGGTTTAGGACCTACAAAAGATGATTTAACAAAACATACAATGTGTCGTTTTTTTAATGACGAGTTGGTTCTGGACCAAAATACACTGCAGCATGTAGAAGATATTTTTGAAAAATATGTAAATCACCCTATTTTAGAAGCCAATCGATCACAGGCTTATTTACCTTCAAAATGTATTGCGCTGAATAATCAATACGGTACAGCGCCAGGGATGTGGTTTGAAAAAGAAGGTAAAGTTTATATAGCTTTACCGGGTGTGCCCTTTGAGATGAAAGGATTAGTAAGAAAAGAGGTTATTCCAAGGCTTAAAGACCGATTTAATCGTCCATTTATTTTACACAAAACTGTTTTAACTTACGGCCTTGGCGAAAGTGCAATAGCCGATAAAATTGAGGCTTGGCATAACAATCTCCCAAAATTTATCAAGCTTGCCTATTTACCAAGTTTAGGGCGTGTACGGCTTAGGCTTACGGCTCGTGGTGATGATGAAGAAGTATTGCAAAGCAGCATCAATAAGGAAATTAAAAAATTGCACGAACTTATAGGAGATATCATTAAAGGTTACGAAGATGAAAACACCATAGAAGAGAATATTGCCAAAAGTTTGACTGATAAACACCTCACTCTAGCCACAGCAGAAAGTTGCACAGGTGGTCGATTGGCAGCAAAATTTACTGAAATTCCTGGTGCTTCAGCATATTTTAAAGGCAGCATAGTAAGTTATGCCACTTCAGCAAAACACGATGTTTTGAATATCTCAAAAGACTTTATTCAAGCTCATTCTGTGGTAAGTGCAGAGATTACAAAGGAAATGGCTTTGAGCGTACAAAATTTATTTAAAAGTGACATTGCTGTTGCAACAACTGGAAATGCTGGACCAACTAAAGGCGATAGTGATGCTGAAATTGGAACGGTTTTTATAGCTTTGGCTCATCTGTCTGAGGTTACTGTTAAAAAATTTAATTTTGGCAATCATCGCGAACGTGTTACCCAAAAAGCTGTCAATAAGGCCCTTGAAATGCTTTACGACCGATTAAAAGATTAGAACATGAGTAATAATATCAATATTAAAAACAGAAAGGCCAAATTTCAGTATGAAATTTTGGATCGATATACAGCAGGAATCAAGCTTGTTGGCACTGAAATTAAATCTATTCGATCTGGAAAAGCTTCAATTGCTGAAAGCTTTTGTGAATTTAACGACAATGGTGAATTGTTTGTCATTAATATGCATATTCAAGAATATTCGCATGCGACACATTTTAACCACAACCCTAAAAGTGAGCGTAAACTTTTATTGCAAAAAAAAGAACTCAAAAAACTATATAAAGACGTTAGAAATACCGGTTTGACTATTATTCCACTTCGGTTATTTATTAACGACAGAGGTATTGCTAAACTTGTCATTGCACTTTGTAAAGGTAAAAAGCTATACGATAAGCGTGAAGATATTAAAAAACGAGACACTAAAAGGCGTCTAGATCGTGTTAAAAAAGCCTTCAATAATTAATAATATTCTATTGAAACAATTTGTATTTTTAGGAATTATCTTTAGTGTCTTTTTTGCTGAAGCACAAACAGTTAAAGGTATAGTTGTAGATAGTTTAGATCAAAATTTAGCCAATGTCAACGTCTATATAGAAGGGACATACAAAGGTACGACAACCAATCTTGACGGTAGATTTGAATTAGATGTAGAAGATTTCAGTAAAAGAGATATTGTCTTCAAATACTTAGGCTATAAAACTCAAAAAATTCCTATCACTAAACTTAGAAAACAGGATAATCCAAAAATTATCATGAAAGCGATTGCTACAAGCTTAGCTGAAGTGGTTGTCAAGTCTGATGAAAATCCGGCTGATAAAATAATTGAACAAGCGATAGAACAACGTGAAATTAATTTATCTAAACGACTATCCTACCAAGCTGATTTTTATTCTAAAGGTTTGTGGAAAGTGCAGAATGTCCCCGAAAGGATTCTCGGACAAGAAATTGGGGATTTAGGAGGTTCACTAGACTCTACGCGAAGTGGGATTGTTTATTTAAGTGAGACTGTTTCAGAAATTGCGTTTAAAGCTCCTGATAATTTTAAGGAAAATATTACGGCCTCTAAGGTAAGTGGTGATGATAATGGTTTTAGTTTTAATTCAGCGCAAGATTTTAACTTGAGTTTTTATGAAAATACATTAGAGATTAATGTCAATTTGATCTCACCTATCGCCGATTTTGCGTTTGACTATTACAGATACAAACTCGAAGGCATATTTTATGATGACAATGGGTTTGCAATCAATGAAATAAAAGTCATCCCCAAGCGTAAAAACGACAGAGTGTTCTCTGGTTCAATTTTTATTGTGGATGAGACTTGGGAGCTTTACGGTGTAGACCTAAATACAAATGGTAAGTCTATAAATGTTACGCCTTTAGAAAAATTAAATTTTAAACAGAATTTTACTTATAATGCTAAAGATAAATTTTGGGTTTTACTCTCTCAAAGTTTTAAGTTCAATTGGAAAATATTGGGTATTTCTGGTTCTGGTCAGTTTGTAGCCTCTTATGCTAACTATGAGTTTAATCCCGGTTTTGAAAATGGATTTTTTAGCAAAGAAATTACTTCTTTTGAGCGATACGCTAACCAAAAGGATAGTTTGTTTTGGAATAAGGCAAGACCATTACCGTTAACAAATGAAGAAATTGAGGACTACAAAAAGAAAGATAGTGTACAAACTGTAAGAAACTCCAAAAAGTACAAAGACTCTATAGATCAAGCCAGAAATCAATTTAAGATTCTAGACCCAATTTTAGGCTATAGTTGGCAAAACACTATCGACAGCAGGCATTTTAGCTATGATGGTGTAGTCGGTTTAGACAATCTTAATTTCAATACTGTCCAAGGCTTTAATGCTAGTACAAACTTTAACTTTACCCAACGCGATACATTAAATACTTTTGATAAATATTGGCGTGTGGGTTCAAGTCTTAATTATGGTTTGTCGGACGAAATGCTGAGAGCTGTTGGGTATTTTACCAAAAAGTTTAATAATTTTTCGAGACCTTACTTCACCTTGCGTGGTGGTGTAGAAGCTACCGAAATCAATTCGTCTAATACGACATCGAATATAGCACTTAATGTTGCAGCTATTTTTTTTGAAGAAAACTATTTAAAACTCTATGATAGACAGTTTATTGAGGCTGCATATTCTCAAGAGATTGTCAACGGTATAAGGGCAATGGCAAACCTTTCTTATCAACGTCGTAAAGCTTTAGTTAACGAAAGAAATGAACATGTTTTTGGCAATGATAATGGCGGATTTACCTCAAACAATCCTTTAGCACCAGAAGCGTTTGGTTCAATTTTATTCCCAACGCATCATATTTTAAAATTTAAACTAAATGCTAGAATAAGATTTGACCAAACCTACACGACAACACCACGTGGTAAATACAATAACTTTTCTCAAAAATACCCAACACTTCGATTTAATTATCAAAAAGCTTTTGGCTCGACACAAAAGGGTTATGATTACGACTTTTTTAATATAAATTTGAGACAACGACTGAGTTTATCTAGGTTTGGGAAATTAAGTTACCGTATTGATGGTGGTGTATTTTTGAATGCAGATGACATTAGCTTTTTAGACTACAAACATTTTAACGGCAATCAAACTCGTGTAGTTTTGGATGGAGACTTCTTAGATAAATTTAATTTACTACCCTACTATGAGCGTTCAACTAATCAAAGCCACAATCAAATACAAGTAGAACATAATTTTGAAGGACTTGTAATGAATAGATTGCCCTTATTAAAATACCTTAAAAGTAATCTAATCTTAGCAGCAAAATCCCTATTTATAAATGGTCAATCACCCTATCATGAATTATCTGTGGGTCTAGATCGTCTAGGCTTTGGTAAATTCAGATTTCTCAGATTAGACTATGTTGTGCCATATAATGGAGGTTGGCAAGATGGTGCACTCATTTTTGGACTTACGTTTTAGTAAAGCGATTAAAAATTAATAATTACAATCAATTTTTGACCACTTTGTAAACTGTTAAAGATTTATCAATAAAATAAATTTTGGTTAAGTAAATTCCCTTTGGAAAACCATTGAAACGAACTTGTGTTTGGTCTGTTTTAAGATGTTTAGTTTTTAAAATTTCACCATTAATATTGTAAACTTCAATCTTTTTTATGCTTAGGTCAGCGCTTATTTGTAGTAGATTTTGAACAGGATTAGGATGAAGCTGAACACTTTCATCGTCAAATTCGACAGTGGAAAGATTTTCACAATCAATAGGCGAAGCATTTTGAGATTGAAAATTACCTTGATTAACCCACCAATTCTCCCATTGACCGCCATTGCCAGTTTCCCAAGTATTGAGGTCAAAAGTGTGGGTGCCATTTGAAGTACCTGCAACTTTATATGCCTTAACTGCACTTTGATTGAGATTCCAATTCAAGGCTTGATTTGGGTTAAGGCTTTCTGGTGAAGTCGTGTCTAAACAATTGATTTGAATAAAATAGGCATAATCATTAAAGTTTGGAAAATCACCATATATTTGAGCGATACCGTTCTGGTTTATACAGGCTGCTGTAAATTCATCTAAACCTATGCCAAAAACGCGTTCTCCGATTTGATCTTGCAGCCTTGCCATAAAAGCCATATGACGGCCTCTTCTATCGGGATTATCGTAATGTGTATCAGTGATGGTGTTGGATAAAACATTTGCATCAATAAAATCTGAAGTGCCCAAGGACAACTTAGGATCAAAGGGATTTGACAAGGCTTCGATAGAAGTTATTGTCCCATTTAAGGCATCAAAATAAAATTCACTTAAAATCGCCATCCCAGCACTAATACCACCAATAGGATATTGTTTGATGTTGATATGGTCATTGAGTAAATCTTCTAAAGCTGTATTCTTAAAATAATTGACATAATCGGCTTGATCGCCACCGGCAAACCAAATGGCTTCAGCCTCTGCAACTTGTTGTAAAACATAATTTTCTGTCGCTCCTTGCGCTTGGTCTATTCTTATGGTTTCTACTGAGTTTAGATTGACTCCAAGCTGATTAAACATATAATCATTATAACCATCTGTACCTGAAGTTCTTAATACGACAATATCGCCACCATCTGCCAGATTTAGAAACCACTGCATTGCGTTGTCATTTTCACTGGCGCCACCCATAAGGCAAATCCCAAATTGCGGATTGGTGTCAATATTATTGGGATTACCTGTGTAAAAACTGGTATAATTCTGCGATAAACACAGTTTAAAACAAAATAGTATTAAAGTATATTTCAGTAATTTCATGACAAAATTTAATAGACAAAAACGAGATCAATATCGCAAGATAAGAGATATTTGAGTGAACCTCAAATTTAAATTTATATTTCATTTTTTACTGAATGATTATTTAATAAATTCTTATTTTTGGTGACAAATTTTTAAAATTGAAACCTTTTACGTTATCAGATTCTGATGTGTTCTCTATTTTATTCGATGGTATTTCTGAAGGAGCTTTGATTGTCAACACAAAACAAGAAATTGTTGACCTTAATCTGGCAGCGGCCAAGATGTTTGGCTATGATAAAATCGAATTGAAACATCAACACATAAATACACTCATTCCTCAAAAGTTTCATCGTAAACACGATAAACATGTCAAATCATTTATTAAAAAAGATGAACCCCGCCAAATGGGTGCCGGACGTAAAATATTTGGTTTAAAAAAATCAGGGGAAACGTTTCCTGTAGAAGCAGGTCTAAATCCGTTTGAAATTGAAGGCGAAAAATATGTCATGACTCTAATTACAGATATAACAAAAAGGGTCAAAACAGAGCAACAAATATTAGAACTAAACGCTTCACTAGAAGAGAAAGTCCAAAGACGCACCAAAGACTTGAAAACGAGTGTAGATGAATTATCAGAGCTCAATGATTTACTTAAAGATGAAATAATGCGGCGAAAACAAGCCGAAGCCCGCATAAAAACAGCATTGCAAAAAGAGCGAGAGCTCAATGATTTAAAAACGAAATTCTTATCCTTGGTTTCTCATGAGTTTAAAACCCCTTTAAGTGGAATTTTAACATCATCTACCTTAGCTAAAAAATATACTAAAACTGAGCAACAAGATAAGCGAGATAAACATCTGAATACTATCAAAAATAAAGTGCATTATTTAACTAGTATTCTCAATGACTTTCTATCTGTAGAGCGACTGGAGTCTGGAAAGTTTACTTACAAATTTGATCATTTTAGCTTATTAAACTTAATTAATGAAGTCGTTTACAACGCCAATGTAACGCTTAAATCAGGTCAAATTATCAATTATCCTCAGGATATAGAAGATGTAGAGTTATATCAAGATCGGAATGTTTTGGAGTTGATTCTGTCTAACTTGCTTAACAATGCGATCAAGTATTCAAAAGAAGATACTACAATAACTTTAGATATTAATATTGACAAAAAGTATTTAAATTGTAAGATCACTGACGAAGGTATCGGTATCCCAGATAAAGATAAGCAGCATATATTTGAACGCTACTTTAGAGCAGAGAATGCATTGCTTAATCAAGGTACCGGAATTGGTTTAAATATCATTAAAGTACATTTAGATAATTTAGGTGGAGAAATTTCATTTGAAAGTCAAGAAAATAAAGGGTCTACATTTAAAATAAAACTTCCAATAAAACACGATAACTAATGGCAAAAAAAATCTTATTAATAGAAGACGATATTACAGTAAGAGAAAATACTGCTGAAATTCTAGAACTCTCAGAATATGAAGTACAAACCGCAAATGATGGTCTTAAAGGAGTAGAAGAGGCTAAAAGCTTCAAGCCAGATATTATCGTATGCGATATCATGATGCCTGAACTAGATGGATACGGTGTTTTAGAGACCTTGTCCAAAGATGCAAACACAAAATTTATTCCCTTCATTTTTCTCTCTGCAAAAACAGACCATAAGGACATCAGAAAAGGTATGGATTTAGGAGCCGATGACTACTTGACAAAACCATTTGAAGAAGAAGAGTTGATAAGTGCCATAGAAAGTCGATTAGCCAAAACAGCAATACTTCAACAACGTGACAATGTCCAAAAAAACAACTACAAATTAAGTAATTTTGATGAATTAAAAAATCACCTGAAAAGTTATGAATTGAAATCTTTTGAAACTTCTGAGGTTGTGTATGATAGTCATAAAGGTTCAAATTACTTTTATATGGTTGAAAAAGGTGTTGTAAAAACTTACATGATAGATGAAAATGGCAAAGAACTAATTACAGCTTTGTATAAAACAGAAGATGTGTTTGGCGATTTTACATTTAAACAAAATACTTCAAAAGAAATTGCAGAATGCTTGGAACCCACAAGGCTGTATTGTATCCCAAAAACAGATTTTAAACGCTTTTTAGATGCAAATACAAATATGCTTTATGATATTATTGACGTTTTAGACCATAACTTGAAAGATACCAAAAATCAACTACTTGATATGGCCTATAGTTCTGTAAAGCGAAAAACGGCACAAACCATCATTTTATTTACTGAGCGACTTAAACGCAATAAACTTCGACAAATAAGAATTTCAAGAGCCGATCTGGCAGCAGTAGCCGGTATCGCTCAAGAAAGTTTAATCAGAACACTTTCAAAATTAAAAAAAGAAGGACTTATCGAAATTGAAGGTCGAAACATTAAAGTATTAGATTTTGAAAGACTTGAACAAATTTCTTAATCTATTTTTTCAAAACTGATAAATATCATTTTGTAGCATAAGCTTAGCCATTAGATTTGCACATCTATAATGGAGTTTATGCAGGTATTATTGCTTACCGACTTTTCTGAAAATGCCAAAATAATGCAGGATTATGCGCTGAATTTTTTTGGTAAAGAAGATGTACATTTCATTTTATTTCATGCCATGAAGCCTTGTAAAGGTTCAGCCTGTGAAGGAGTTTGTTCTAGCCAACGCCATAAAGCGCTGACTTCAAATACCGAAAAACTACAGCAAAGGTTAAAACCAAATCAAACCCTTACCAAAGTCTTTATAAAAAATAATCTTGTAGATGCTGTAAGAAATTATATTGAAAAGAACAGTATCGATATGATTATTATGGGTGGAAAAGGGATAACCTCAGATAAAAACAGACAATTTGGTAAAAACACTTATGATATTGTCACTAAAATTAAATGCCCAATCCTTGTCATTTTTGAAAATTCAGTCATAAAAATACCCGGGCGCATCGTATTTCCATTAGATTACAGTACTTCTTTTCAACACAAATATTTTAAAACGATCAGTAAATTAAATTTTTGGAAAACCATAAACTTGTCAATTTTAGAAGTTCCCAACCGAATGTTAAACAATTTAATGTTTCAAAAAACCAATAAGCATAAAATTTCTAAAACTTTTAAAGAAATAAATTATCAATTCAAACCTATCGAAAATAAAGGCGAAAATGGTATTTGTGATGGTTGTTTAGATGCAGATATGATCATGTTTATGGCTAAAAATTTAAGCATAAGTAATCAAATATTCAGCCAACTCAATGCTAAAAAATTGAACCAACAAACGCCGCTATTAGTCTTACACGCTTAAATTTTAAAAGTGACAATTGGGCGTTTAGCGTGATTAACTAAATCCTCACTTAAACTACCATTGATAAAATGCGCTATACCTTGTCGACCATGGGTGCTAATGCCAATTAAATCAGCATTGATTTTTTTTGCATAATTCAAAATTCCAGTCTCTACATTCACATCGTTGTAAACACTAAAATGATAATCGGCATTATCAATATCTTTGGTATAAGTCTTTAGCTTATCATCAATTTCATCGGTTGTCTTAAATTTACTTGCTGTATTAACCATAACAAGTTCAATTGTAGTTTCAAGCTTGTGTGCAAAATCAATAGCGTTTTTAAACGTATTTATGGTTTCGGGGTCTAAATCTGTTGCAAATACAAACTTTTTAACTTCAAATAAGGGTATTTCTTTTTTAATGACAAGAACAGGAATATTAGAGTGACGGACAACTTTTTCGGTATTCGACCCAATAAAAATTTCTCTCAAACCATCAGCCCCACTTGACCCCATTATAATGACATCACAATCGTGCTTTTTGCTGATTTCCATAATACCGTCAAAAGCTTCATGAAATTCTACAGTTTCGTGAACTGTTATGCCTTTTAAATAGTCTTTTCTCATGATCTTGTTAAACCTTTGATGGGCAAGCTTCATAAAGAAAATAGCTTCTGGCAGATCGCCAGTGCCCTTTGGTTGTGCGGGGTCAATTAAGTCTAGTGGCAAATCTAGCATGTGTAATAGGAATATTTCACTATCAAATTTTTTTGCAATTTGTGCAGCAACTTTTAAAGCGTTTTCTGCCTCAGGTGAGAAGTCTGTAGGAACAAGAATTTTTTTCATGGGTTTGGGTTTGAATTTTTGTTAATAAAACTACAAAAAATATCTAATTCTTAAAAGTTTTTAGAATCGTAATATAATCGTATATTTGCAAACAAATTTGAAGATGAGGGGACAATTTGTCCCCTCTTTTTATAAGACTATGCAGGCAAAGGCAATTATAGAGCAAACGATCTCCAAAATTCTTGAAGAAAGATCAGATTTATTTGTCATTAATCAGCATATATCTGATGCTCTAGATATCAATTTAACAATAGATGGAGAGGATCTTGTAAATATATCAGACTGTATTGAAATCAGTAGAAAAATAGAATCTGCCCTAGACCGAGACCTATACGATTTTTCTATTAAAGTCCAGTCCCCTGGAGCAGATGAGCCTCTTGTTGATAAGAGACAATATAAAAAGCATATCGGTCGAAAAGTAAAGTTAAAAACCGATTCCCAATATGTCGAGGGCAGATTAGTTGAAGTTGATGATGACCAAATTAGATTAACTTGGAAATCTCGTGAGAAAAAACCAAAAGGCAAAGGCAAAATGACTGTAAAATACGATAAAACTTTTGCTTTTACAGAAATAAAAGAAGCTAGTATCAAATTAATGTTTAATAAAAATTAAGATGGAAAATATTGATTTAATCAATTCGTTTTCAGAGTTTAAAGACGATAAATTAATCGATCGTGTTACCTTGATGGGTATCCTTGAAGATGTTTTTAGAAATGCTCTAAAAAGAAAATACGGCGAGGATGACAATTTTGACATTATTATAAATCCAGATAAAGGAGACTTAGAAATCTGGAGAAACAGAATTGTTGTTAATGACGGTGAAGTTGAAAATGAAAATCAAGAAATATCCCTCACAGATGCCAGGAAAATTGAACCGGATTTTGAAGTAGGTGAAGACGTATCAGAAGAAGTGAAATTAGCACACTTAGGTCGTCGTGCCATATTAGCTTTAAGACAAAACTTGATTTCAAAAATCCATGAACACGATAGCACCAATACATTCAAATATTTTGAAGACCTTATCGGTGAGATATATACTGCAGAAGTTCATCACGTTAGAAGAAATATGGTCATCCTTTTAGACGATGACGGCAATGAACTCATCATTCCAAAAGAACATCAAATCCCATCTGATTTTTACAGAAAAGGTGATAGTGTAAGAGGAGTTATAGATAAAGTTGAACTCAAAGGCAATAAGCCGATTATAGTTTTGTCAAGGACTTCACCAAAATTTTTAGAAAAATTGTTTGAACAAGAAATCCCAGAAGTTTTTGACGGCTTGATTAATGTCAAAGGAGCTGTTAGAGTTCCAGGTGAAAAAGCAAAAGTTGCCGTAGATACCTACGACGATCGAATAGACCCTGTTGGAGCCTGCGTTGGGATGAAAGGATCCAGAATTCATGGCATTGTTAGAGAATTAGGAAATGAAAATATCGATGTCATTAACTATACTGACAATATTCATTTGTATATTACGCGAGCTTTAAGTCCTGCTAAAGTGATGAACGTAAAAATAGATGAAGACAAAAAAGTAGCCGAAATTACGCTTAAGCCGGAGGAAGTCTCAAAAGCTATTGGTCGTGGTGGCCATAATATCAGATTAGCCGGTCGATTAACAGGTTATGAGCTTGAAGTGTTCAGAGATGGGATTGAAGATGAAGATGTTGAATTAAGCGAATTTTCTGATGAAATTGAGGATTGGGTTATTCAAGAATTTATAAAAATTGGACTCGATACCGCAAAAAGTATACTGGAACAGTCTATCGAAGATTTGGTGAGACGAACAGATCTAGAGGAAGAAACTGTTTCTAATGTAGTAAAAATATTAAAAGAAGAGTTTGAAGATTAAATATTTTAAAGTAATCTTTGTATAATAGTGATAAAAGAATTTAGTAAACTCATATATGGCAGAAGTCAAAAAAATTAGATTAAATAAAGTATTAAGAGAGTTTAATGTTTCATTAGATAGGGTAGTAGATTTTTTAAAATCTAAAGGCTACGATATTGATGCAAGACCAACAACCAAGATATCTGACGAAATATACAATGTCTTATACGATGAATTTGAAACAGACAAATCTAAGCGAGTTGAGTCCAAAGAAGTAAGTGAAGAACTCAAAAAAGAGAAAGAAATGTTACGCTTAGCTCGAGAAAAAGAACTCGAGCGAAAAAAGCAACAAGAAGAAAAGCAGCAAAAAGAAAAAGAAGAAAAAGCCCTACAGGAGAAAAAAGCCGCTGAAGAAAAAGAAGAAAAAGAAAGAAAAGCCAAACTTTCTGGGCCTAAAACCGTTGGTAAGATTGACTTAGACAAAGACAAGTCAAAAACTAAAGACTCTAAAGAGGAAACGACTAAATCTGAATCACAAAAAAAACCTAAAGCTAAAACCACTTCTGAGGAAAATCAAAACAAAACTGAAGATAAACAAGATAAAGCAGAAGAAACTGAGGATGCAAAGACTGAAAAAATAGAGACCAAATACACAAAACTTAAAGGTCTTAATGTCACTGGTGAAAAAATTGATCTTGATAAATTTAAAGATAAACCTAAGAAAAAGGACAAGAAAAAATCTTCTGATCAATCAAAGAAAAGACGCCGTAAACGAATTACCAAAAATGATAATAAACCTAATTTTGATAAACGTAAAAAATCTAAAGGCAAAAAATCTAAGCGAGTAACCAAAGAAGAACCTACAGAGGAAGAAGTACAAAAGCAAATTAAGGAAACTCTAGAAAAACTTCAAGGAAAATCTAAAAAAGGGAAAGGTGGTGCTAAATACAGAAAAGAAAAAAGAGAACAACACCGCCAAAAATCTCAAGAAGAGCTCGACCAGCAAGAAAAAGAAAGTAAGACACTGAAGGTTACTGAGTTTGTTACAGTCAATGAGGTAGCAAGCATGATGGATGTTTCGGTAACAGAAATTATTTCAGCATGTATGACTTTAGGTATGATGGTGACAATGAACCAAAGACTAGATGCTGAGACTTTGACCATTGTGGCTGAAGAATTTGGATTTGAGGTCGAATTTGTAGACAGTGAAGAAGAGGAAGATATCGAACCTGAAGAAGTAGACAAAGAAGAAGATCTTGAACCTAGAGCGCCTATTGTTACGGTTATGGGTCATGTAGATCACGGAAAGACTTCATTGTTAGATAATATTAGAGAAGAGAATGTTATTGCCGGTGAGAGTGGTGGCATTACCCAACACATCGGTGCTTATGGTGTTGAACTTAGCTCTGGGCAGAAAATTGCATTTTTAGATACACCTGGCCATGAGGCGTTTACAGCTATGCGAGCCAGAGGTGCTAAAGTTACCGATATCGCTATAATTGTCATTGCGGCTGATGACGATGTGATGCCACAAACCAAAGAAGCAATATCGCATGCCCAAGCAGCTGGTGTGCCTATAATTTTTGCGATTAATAAAGTTGACTTACCAACGGCAAATCCTGATAAAATTAAAGAGTCTTTAGCCAATATGAACTTATTAGTCGAAGATTGGGGTGGAAAAATTCAATCTCATGATATCTCTGCCAAAAAAGGAGAAGGAGTTGACGACTTACTTGAAAAAGTTTTACTTGAAGCTGAACTATTGGATTTAAAAGCCAACCCAAATCGCCTAGCTCAAGGAACAGTTGTAGAGGCTTATTTAGATAAAGGTAGAGGTTATGTCTCTACAATTTTGGTTCAAACAGGAACACTTAAAGTAGGAGATTATATCTTAGCAGGAACAACTTCTGGTAAGATTAAAGCCATGCAAGATGAACGTGGCAATAAAATAAAAGAGGCTGGTCCTTCAACACCGGTATCTATTCTCGGATTAGACGGTGCACCTCAGGCGGGTGATACCTTTAAAGTGATGGTAGACGAAAGAGAAGCTAAGGAAATTGCTTCAAAACGAACTCAACTTCTTCGTGAACAAAGTGTTAGAACCCAGAAGCATATCACTTTAGATGAAATCGGCCGTAGAATTGCTCTTGGTGACTTCCAAGAACTTAATATTATCCTCAAAGCTGATGTTGATGGTTCGGTAGAAGCTTTATCAGATAGTTTACAAAAGTTAACTACTGACGAAATACAAGTCAATATCATCCATAAAGGTGTAGGCGCGATCACAGAAAGTGACGTGTTGCTAGCTTCAGCCTCTGATGCAGTAATTATAGGCTTTAATGTAAGACCAGCCGGGGCTGCTGGAAGTCTAGCCGATAAAGAAGAAATTGATATTAGAACTTATTCCATCATTTATGATGCCATTAACGACATTAAAGATGCTATGGAAGGTATGCTTTCTCCTGAACTTAAAGAAGAGGTGACAGGTAATGCAGAAATAAGAGAAACTTTCAAAATTTCTAAGGTCGGCACAATTGCAGGTTGTATGGTTACATCCGGTAAAGTTTATAGGAAATCAAATATAAGATTGATTAGAGATGGTATTGTAATTCATACAGGCGAATTGGCTGCTTTAAAACGTTTTAAGGATGATGTTAAAGAGGTGTCTAAAGGTTATGACTGTGGAATGCAAATCAAAAACTATAATGATATCAAAATTGGCGATATTATAGAGGCCTTCCAAGAAGTAGAAGTTAAGAAAACACTTTAGAATCTGAAACAAGTTCAGATTGACAAGAGGAATTTAATCTAAAATGAGTCCAGATTGACAAAATTTAGAAGACCTCACAGGTTTCAAAAACCTGTGAGGTCTAAATGGTTATAATGGAAAACGTTAAACCTAAATCCCTTTTATAAAATCTCCAAAAAGATCTTCAAATTGACTACCTTGATCAAAGCGACGTTTGCTTAACTTTTTGTGAATAGTCAGTGACCACAGCACTAGCTCCATATAAAAATAGAGACTGTCCTCAGGTGGTTCTTTTAGATATTCATGGACAAACTTTTTTAAAGGTGTTATCTTAGATAACTCTTCTTTATAAAGGCTATCTGGACTGTCGTCTAAAATCTCAAGGCCTTCATTTCCAGAAAACCATTTTATAATATCATCGTAAGGCTTCTTTTCATCCTTTTTTTCAAGTTTTTTAATTTCTGGAAAATAGACATTATATAGACTGAGAATAGCGTTTTCAATTAAACCTTGTGCGACATATTCAACACCTTCTTGTTCACCTTCATAGAGCAACTCTACTTTACCTGTAATGGCTGGAAGAATACCATTAAAATCGGCTAACCGGATAACTGTATTTGCTTCATCGTTGATCATAGCACGTCTTTCTGCAGTACTGACTAAATTTTCGTAAGCACTAATACTTAATCTTGCACTTATACCACTTTTAACATCAATGTATTCACTTTTTCTTGCTTCAAAACTAATTTGTTCTAAGAGTAATTGTGCAATCTCAGAAACTTTAATGTGACTTTGATCTTCAGTAATATTGACCTCTTGTTGAGTAATGTCTTTAGCGATTTCAATATTTTTAGGATAGTGGGTTAAGATTTGAGAACCAATTCTATCTTTTAAAGGCGTGACGATACTACCTCTGTTGGTGTAATCTTCCGGATTGGCGGTGAACACAAATTGAATTTCCATTGGAAACCTAAACTTGAACCCTCTAATTTGTAAGTCACCTTCTTGTAAAATGTTAAACAAAGCGACTTGTATTCTAGCTTGCAAATCTGGTAATTCATTAATGACAAATATGCAACGGTTAGCACGTGGTATCATACCAAAATGTATAACACGATCATCAGCATAACTGAGTTTCATGTTTGCAGCCTTAATGGGATCAATATCTCCAATTAAATCAGCGACACTTACATCTGGGGTAGCCAATTTTTCTGAAAATCTATCATTACGGTGAAGCCATTCAATAGGTGTATCGTCTTTTAATTCCTCAATGCATTCCTGAGCATGTCTTGAAATAGCATGAAACGGATCATCATTAATTTCAGACCCTTTTACAACAGGAATATATTCATCTAATAAGCCAATTAATTTGCGAGCAATCATCGTTTTAGCCTGACCTCTTAAGCCTAAAAGATTAATATTATGTTTTGATAATATGGCTCGTTCAACCTGTGGTATGACGGTATTTTCATAACCTACAATCCCTTCAAAACTATTGACATTGTTTTTAATATTGTCTATTAAATTATCCCTTAATTCATCTTTTACAGATTTTGATGTATAGCCATGTGATTTGAGCTCACCTAAGGTTTTAATTTTCTCTATATTCATGTTATTTCATTCTTTTATTTCTGTTTTGTTCGTAGTCTCTAAATACCAATTCACCCAAACCTTTAAGTCCAGAATAGAAGGCTTTACCTTTATTTGATTTTGTAAAACGATCTACAAATTGTTGCAAATAAGGATCTGATGTTATCATAAAAGTTGTAATGGGAATATTAAGTTTTCTCGCTTGAGCTGCCATATTATAGCATTTTCCAGTGATAAATGGATCGAGACCGGCACTATTTTTATAATAAGTGCCGTCAGCCATTTTTAAACAACTAGGCTTACCATCGGTGATCATAAATATTTGTCTATTGGCTTGACGTTTCCGTCTTAATAAATCCATAGCGAGTTGCAAACCTGCAACTGTATTGGTGTGGTAAGGCCCAACATTGAGGTATGGCAAATCTTTTATATTTATAGGCCAAGCATCGTTGCCAAAAACTATAATGTCAAGTGAGTCTTTTGGATATCTTGTGGTAATTAATTCCGCCAGTGCCATCGCAACTTTTTTTGCCGGCGTAATGCGGTCTTCACCATAGAGGATCATACTATGACTGATGTCTATCATCAAAACCGTGCTCATTTGCGTTCGGTGATAACTGTCTTGAACAACTAAATCTTCTTCAGTTAAATTAAAATTTGACAAACCCTGTCTGGATTGTGCATTTTTAAAACTTTCAGTAAGTGATATTCTATCTAGAGCATCACCAAATTCGTAAGCTCTCAAATCCCCAGAAGGTTCGCCGTGAAGTCCTTTTTTGGAAGTTTCATGTTGACCTGAAGCACTTTTTTTTAACTTACCAAAAATCTGCTCCAGCGCTCGTTTTCTGATAGCCTGTTCTGTTTTGTCTGTTATAGATATTTTATTTCCACCGTCAGGTTTTATCTCTTCTTTGATATAGCCTTTTTTCTTAAGATCTTCTATAAAATCTTCTATCGTGTAGTCTTCGGTCGTCAGATTATACTCTTTATCTAAGGCTTTTAGCCAGTCTATAGCTTCGTCAAAATCGCCTGAAGTGTAGGTGATAAGCTCTTTAAAAATATCAAACAATTTTTCAAAAGTCGAGACATTCTCTTCATTGTATGCCTCAAATCTGTAACCGCTTTGCTTGAATTTAAAATTCATATCACTAAATTAAAAGAATTCTAGCGATAGGGCTAATAAGTATTTGTTAAACTGTTGATAAATCCATTAAATACGATTCAAATAAGAGAGTCTAAATTTAAAAATTAAAGTTAAACTTCTGATGAGCATCCAGATAAAAAAGGCAATCCAAATCGCATAAAGTTTCAGTTCAAAATAATCTGTGAGGAGTAGAGTAGGGATAAACCCTAAAAAAGTAGCAATGAGAAGAATATTTCTAAGAAATTTTGCTTCGCCCAATCCCTTAAAAATCCCATCAAACACAAAAGCTAATGCATTGACAGGCTGCATTAACAAAACGACCCAAAATACTTGGTAAAATAAATTCAGAACGTCTTTATCTTTATTAAAAATAAGTCCGATAGGCTCATATAAAACTGTACAAACCACTATGAGAATACCAGCTACTAATATGGCATATTTTGAAATGTCAATACTTAAATACCACAAAGATTTATAATTTTTTTCACCGAGTAATTTTCCTCCAATTGCATTTCCAGCATTTGCGAATCCATCTATAAAAAACGAAAAAAACAACCAAATATTCATCAATATGCTTTGTGCAGCAATGTAATTATTGCCGTAACCTGTGGCATAGGCATTAGCGACGTAAATAGCTACATTTAATGATAGCGTTCTTAAAAATAAATTAAGACTCATGTTAATCAAAGGCTTGAGTAACGGATTAATTTTAAAACTTAATTTGAGGTGAAATGGGGTTTTTTTAAAAAAATAATACAATGCCATAATTAACATGACAAGCTGCGCACATAAACTCGCTATCGCAGCTCCTGTGAGGTGAAGTCCATCAAAAACACCATCTATTCCGTAAACTAAAAGATAAGTTAATACGACATTCACCGCACCTCCAGTTAAACTACATCGCATGGCCCAAGCGGTATTTTGTAAACCTCTAAAGACCCCAAATATGGCAAAAGTGACTAAGGTTAAGGGGAAACCTAAAGCTCGGATACGGTAGTAAGATTTGGCATAATCTAAAATTAAGCCTTCTGCTTGATAGAGTTTAAAAATATACTCAGCCAGTAAAGCCGTTACGGCATAAATGAAAAGGCTTAATAGAAAGTTTAACGCAATTGTTTGTGGTACGAGCGTTTTTACAGCATTTAACCTCTTAGCGCCTAAATGTTGTGAGACTAAAGCCGAAATAGCAGTTTTGGTTTGGGCTAAAATCCAAATGATGGCACTTAGAAATGAACCCACCAAACCAACTGCTGCAAGGGCTTCAACGGGATTGAGATCGACGTTGCCAATAATAGCAATATCGGTTAGTGAAATAAGTGGTTCAGCTATCCCAGCTATGATAGCAGGAATAGCAATCTTATTGATATCTTTTAGGCTGACTTTTGATGCCATATTAAAGGATCTCGTGTAATCGTTCTAAGGCCATACCACGAGAAGCTTTGATTAAAATATGTGCTTTTTTAATAGGGTGGTGATTTAAATTGTCTTTAAGCGCTTCAAAACTATTGTAGACATTATATACATTAGGATTGATAGATTTTTTAAATATTTCACCGCAAAAGTAAACCTCATCAATATCGAGGCGATTTGTAAGCTCTGCAATTTTTTGATGCTCTTCAATTTCGTCCTCACCTAATTCGTACATATCACCTAGAATAGCTACTTTATAATCAGATTGATAGGTGTCAAAACTCATCAAAGCAGCTTCCATACTGGTTGGATTTGCATTATATGCATCTGAAATCAAGGTGTTATTAGAGGTGATTTTGATTTGAGAACGATTATCCTTAGCTTCAAAATTTTGTATTGCATCTTTAATTTTTAAAACTGGTACATCAAAATAATAGCCTATACCAACTGCAGCAGCAATATTTCTAAAGTTATACTCACCAATGAGCTTAGATTTTATAGTGATGCCCTCAAACTCTAACTCAACAAAGGGTTCTGCCGACTTAAAGTAAATATTTAAGTCTGCATGTTGAGATTCGCCAAAACTAAATTTTTTTGAATCCTTTAACTTCTGCATTTGTTTGTTATCATCCGCATTCACAAATGCAATTTTTTTATGCGTTTTTAGGAAATCATAAAGCTCACTTTTACCTTTTATAACACCTTCTACACCACCAAAACCTTCGAGATGAGCCTTTCCAAAATTAGTAATATAACCAAAATCAGGTCTTGCAATTTCAGACAAAAATGCAATTTCTTTTTGGTGATTGGCTCCCATTTCAATAACACCAATTTCTGTTTTTTGATCCAATTGAAGTAAGCTCAAGGGAACACCAATGTGGTTATTAAGATTACCTTCTGTAGATTTAACATTAAATTTTTGTTCTAAAACAGCATGGATAAGTCGCTTAGTTGTTGTTTTGCCATTACTGCCGGTAATAGCCAATACAGGAAGCTCTAAAAAGTCTCTGTGAAAAGTGGCTAAATGTTGTAGAGTTTTTAAGGTGTTTGAGACTTCTATTTTTCCAGACATTTTGTCCTGCTTTTCATCTACAATGGCTTTCAAAGCCCCTTTTTTTAGGGCTTTATCTGCATAGTGATTTCCATTGAAGTTCTCACCCTTTAAAGCAAAGAATAGTTGCTTTCTCTTAATTTTTCTGGTATCAGTACAAATACCATCACTATCTAGAAATAATTTGTGAAGTTTTTTTATGTCCATTTGATTAATATAAAAAGCCCTAATTTGAATGTAAAATTAGGGCTTTTTGAATTAAAATTAATAAAATTTAATTCCTGATTTTAGTATTTAGTACAGCTTCAGAACCTGACATTGACATGGCATTTCTAAACCCTATGTAATCTGTTGACATATCTTGTGGGTAAAATCTGCGTTGAGCTGGGTCAAGCCAATAAGCCCTGTCTCTCCAGGATCCACCTTTTATAACTCTAATTTTATTATTTATAAGTGTCGTTCTTTCACTACTTTTATCATATTGTCTTTTAAGACCAGTGGAATCAGCTTCTATTTGATGTTTTGGGGAATTGTACATTCTCTCATCATCACTGACATCGGTAACGCCAAAATATCTTGAAGATTGCTTATCGCCATCTCTGAAATCTCTATTATCAGCTCTATTAAATTGAGTTCTTAAATAGGTTTCTTTTTCATCAATTTTTTCCTTTTCTATTTCGCCAGGAAGATTTCTATAGACAATTTTACCATCACTTAAGGTATCGTACTGAACTTCACTAGGGTCTAAGATATCAACTGAACCATCATCATTTATCACATTTCTGGTGTAGACATTACCTCTAAAGTAGTTGAAATCATTGTATTCTTCATCGATTTTTGGTCTGTAAACATCGGCGACCCATTCTGCCACGTTGCCAGCCATATCGTATAGACCATAGTCATTTGGCTCATAAGATTTTATGGGTGCAGTAATTGAAGCATTATCATCACTCCAGCCGGAAATACCACCATAATCTCCTATGCCTTGCTTAAAGTTTGCTTTCTGATCGCCAAGTGATCTTTTGTCACCAGAACGCGTATATTTGCCATCCCATGGATACTTCTTTTTACCACGATATGAATTGTAGTTTCTTAATGAAGAAAGCCCTAAAGCAGCAAATTCCCATTCAGCTTCGGTAGGAAGTCTATATTCAGCTGGGAGTAAAACACCATCTTTTTGGTTGACGTATTTACCACTCGTGCTATCTCTTTTCAATTTGTTTTGAGAAACCTTGCCACCCAAAGTCTTATCGGTATCTCCACCATAGACTTGACTTGGTGCAGAAAGGTAAGTCTCTGTGGAAAAAGCAGGAACGGTATCACTATTATTAAGATAAATATCTCTTTCGGTATAGCCTTCTTCAGATAATCTTCTTTCATTGACACGGTCAGTTCTCCATTCACTAAATTCTGTCGCTTGTATCCAATTTACGCCAACAACAGGATATTTAGCATAAGACGGGTGTCTCAAGTAGTTTTTAACCATACTTTCATTAAAACCTAATGGGTTTCTCCAAACTAAAGTGTCTGGTAATGCGCCTGAATATATGTTGCTGTAATTTGGATTAGACGGTGGAAATTTGGACTTTAACCAATATAAGTATTGAAGGTACATATTGTTTGTAACTTCAGTTTCATCCATGTAGAAAGATTGAACATGTTGTTGCGTTGGAGTATTATTCCAGTCATGCATCACGTCTTCACGAACTTGACCCATGGTAAAAGTTCCTCCTTTAACTGGAACCAAACCTGGTCCGGTTGTTTCGTTCACAAAATCTTTCATAAAAGAAGGACCACCTTTTCTACCAGTAATATCAATTCCAGTAGCTCTCGATACTTTATCATAATTTCTGGTGTTATTACAAGAAATCATAATTGTCGCTAATGCGATACAAGAAAATAGATGGGTATTTTTGAATTTCAACATATTTTATAATTTCAAAATAGGGTTGCAATATAATAATTAACGACGTATTAACAACAATATTTTATCCTTTTAAAAAATTTCTTAATCTAAATTCTTTGTCCTTACAAAATACTACATTTGACATCCTGTCGTTAATATTGCACAGATTTTATCTTGATTTGAATGAATTATATCAAATTTACTATTTTTTGTTTGCTTGGATTTCAAGCCCTAGTCGCTCAAAATACAAGTTATAACATTATTTGGAATGATCAGAAAAACGTGTCTACAAGTGTAGACAACAGCATAATTGTACCTGGTTTTGATAGCAAATACTTTTACTATGATGTTTTGACAAAAACCGTTACCTATGCGCGTTCTTTCTCTAATTTCAATGCACAAAATTATGAGGTTACTCAAGTTCAATACGAAAATATAGATAATAGATTTTTAAATCAAGTCAAACAAATTGATACTGAATTTGAGTATACTTTGGTCCAAACCTATGCCAGAAACAAAAAGATATTTACACTCAAGTTTAATCCGTTTGTCAAATCAAATGGTACAACAAAACGAGTAGTTTCTTACACACTTTCTCCAACTTCTAGAAAGCCAACTCAAAGTAATACTACTAATAGAAGTACATCCGTTCAAAATTCTGTTTTATCAAATGGGCAATGGTTTAAATTTTATGTCGATCAAACGGGTGTGTTTAAAGTTACCTATTCCTTTTTATCCCAATTAGGATTAGATGTAAATAATGTGAGTTCAAACAATTTAAAAGTACACAGTCATGGTGGTCGTATGTTGCCACTTACAAATTCTGAGAATCAATTTTTTGATCCACCTCAATTACCATTGCAAGTATTTGATGGAGGAGATGGAGTGTTTAATCCTGGGGATTACTTTTTGTTTTATGGTGAATCTACTAGAGTTTGGAATCAAGAGAGTATAACCCATATAAATGCTTATGCTGATAAAGCTTACTATTATGTAACTTTAAATACTGAGACACCAAATCGCATACAGCCGGCACAAAATGCTACAAACTCACCTGATATAACTGTAGATACATTTGACGATGAACAGTTTCATGAAGAAGATTTAACAAGCATGTCTTTAGTTGGTAGACGATGGTTTGGAGAACGGTTTGATATTGAGACAGAAAGGGAATTTGATTTTGAATTTAAAAATATTGTAACTAGCGAGCCATTAGTTTACGATATAAGATTTGGTGCAATTTCTGAAGCTACAAGTAGTTTTTCTGTCAGCATCAATGGAAATGAAGCCGGTACGGTTGCTATTGGTCCTACAGGAGATGATTTACCTTCAAACGGTTCACAAATTTTTACAACAATTAGTGTCAGTTCAGACGATATCAATATCAAGTTAATTTACAATAAAAGTGGTAATCCTGCAGCTAGAGGCTTTTTAGACTATATAAGGCTTAGAGCCAAAAGAGAACTTCGAGCAGAGGATACCCAATTTGAATTTAAAAATTTAGATATTCCTGCATCTACTGGCTTTGTGCAATATAATCTATCCAATGCCTCAGAAATTTCTCAAGTTTGGAAAGTCAATAGTTTAACAACTATCGATACCTATAGCAATAATAATTCATCTCAAAACTTTAGTTTTGTTACAGCTCATGATCCACAAACCAAATTTATTGCCGTCTCACCAAATGATTACTTTCAACCTAAAATTGATGGTAGTGATAAAACAGTTGCTAATCAAAATTTGAAAGGCACTATCTTTAACAATAATCAAGGAGATTTTGAAGATGTTGATTATGTGATTATTACAAGACAAGATTACCTGTCTCATGCCAACAGGCTTGCAAATTTTAGGCGGAATAACAATAACCTCAATGTCAAAGTTGTTGATTTAAAATCAATTTATACGGAGTTTTCTACCGGTAAACCGGACATCTCAGCAATTAGAAATTTTATGAAATACATTTATGATAATGCAACATCCACTGATAAAAGAATAAAATATCTGTGTTTCATTGGGGATACTTCTGTAGATTATAAAAATAGATTACAAGGCAACAACAACATAGTTCCAACATTCCAAAGCCTTGGTAGTTTTGCCACTACGAGGTCATCATTCATGTCTGATGATTTTTTTGCCATGATGGACCCCAATGAGGGCGATATGAATTCAGGTAATAAAATGGATTTTGCAGTTGGTCGGATTGTGGTAGAAACACAACAACAAGCTAGAGAAGCTATTGATAAAATTATAGATTATGAAACGCGGCCTGCCTTTGACGATTGGCGAAATAATTTTATTCTGGTATCAGATGACGTAGATAAAGATTGGGAGCATACTAGTATTCAGGTCAATCTAGACAACTTAGGAGATGAAATATCAGAGAATAAACCCAATATTAATGTCAAAAAAATACACAGTGATGCCTTTCAGCAAGAGTCTTCTGCCGGAGGCGACCGTTACCCTAGGGTTAATGCTGAAATCGCCGATCAGGTTGAAGTTGGAGCTACTGTATTAAATTATTTTGGTCACGGTGGTGAAGATGGATTAGCTCAAGAACGTATTGTTACCCAGTCTGATGTAGAGTCATGGCAAAATCCCAATCGTTACAACATCTTTTTAACGGTGACCTGTGAGTTTACAAGATTTGATAACCCCTTGCGCATAACAGCTGGAGAATTGTCGTACAGAAACCCTGAAGGCGGTCCAGTAAGTATGATTACTACGACTAGGGCTATTTCTGTTAGTGACGGTGTTAGTTTTAATCGTGAGTTAGCACCATTTTTATTTGACTATGATGAAAATCTTATTTCAGTTGGAGAAGCTGTACGATTAACCAAAAACATACTTGGAACAGATGGTCGTCGAATTGTTTTTTATATTGGTGATCCGGCATTGAGAATACCTTTTCCAAAACCTAATGTTCGTTTAACACAAATTAACGATGTGCCAATCAACCAATTTAATGATACACTTAAAGCCTTAAGCCAGTACAAAATGTCTGGCGAAATTGTTGACGATACTGGTAATCTTATCAGTAATTATAACGGTATAGTTTCTACAACACTATTTGATAAGAGAATTCAACGTTCTACACTAGCCAACGACAATACAACAAACTCTCAAGGTGAATTATTGATCATGGATTTTACCACACTTGGAGAAATCTTGTTTAGTGGCCAAGCAAGTATAAACAATGGTAAATTTGATATTGAATTTGTATTACCTAAAGATACTCGAATTCCTGTTGGAAATGGAAGAGTGAGTTTTTATGCTTTAAGAGATAATGTGCTTGAAGACCAGTCGGGATATAATAATGGCATTTTAATAGGTGATATTAACGAAAATGCACCTGAAGATAATCAAGGTCCACAGATACAACTGTTTATGAATGATGAATCTTTTGTTGATGGCGAAATTACCGACGACTCTCCTTTTTTAATCGCCAAATTGCAGGATGACAATGGGATAAACACTGCCGGTGGTATAGGTCATGATATTGTTGCTTTTTTGGATGGAGATGAGTCCAATCCTATTGTTTTAAACGAGTTTTACGAAGCTGATGTTGATGATTTTACCTCAGGAGAAGTGGCGTA
Source organism: Mesohalobacter halotolerans (assembly GCF_006120725.1). Lineage (GTDB taxonomy): Bacteria > Bacteroidota > Bacteroidia > Flavobacteriales > Flavobacteriaceae > Psychroflexus > Psychroflexus halotolerans. The sequence goes on along the minus strand of NZ_SWMU01000003.1, from coordinate 100,061 downwards.
TAAACTAAGAGATTTAGAAGATGGATTGCATACCTTAAGCTTTAGAGCATGGGATGTTTATAACAACTCATCTACAGCTGATATACAATTTAGAGTAGCTTCTTCAGAAGGTCTCGACATCACTAGGGTTCTAAATTATCCGAATCCTTTTGTGAATTATACCGAATTTTGGTTTCACCACAACCAGCCGTTTGTACCGTTAAATGTTCAAGTTCAGGTATTTACTGTAACCGGTAAAGTTGTATGGACGCATAATGAAACTATAACTACCGATAGTTTTTTAGCCAGAGAAATCACCTGGGACGGTCGGGATGATTTTGGAGATCAAATTGGGAAGGGGGTTTATGTGTACAAACTCACTGTCGAATCTCCCAGCATAAACAAAAAAGTAGAAAAATTTGAAAAACTCGTTAAGCTATAACGACATAATTATATATTTGCTTTAATTTTTATTTTATGAAATATAATTCAATAATTCTTGCCTTACTCACTTTCGGGACTATATTTAACTCCATTGCTCAAACTGAACCAGTGAGACCTATAACTACATCAGTACCAACAATGTTAATTGCCGCAGATGCGAGATCATCCGGTATGGGCGATATGGGCATTGCAACACCTGTCGACGGCTTTTCTCAACAATGGAACCCAGCCAAGTTTGTATTTTCAGAAACCCGTTCCGGTATAGGCTTAGCATATACACCATATTTAAGAGAATTGGTCACGGACATAAATTTGGGTCAACTCACGTACTTTAATCGAATCAATCAACGAAGTGCATTTTCGGGCAGTTTAAGGTTTTTTAGTTTCGGTGAGATTGAGCTTAGAGATTCGGCTGATGATATTGGCATTATAGATGAACCTAATGAGTTTTACGTTGATCTAAGCTATTCTCTTAGATTAAGTGAAAAATTTTCAATGGCTGTAACCGGTCGTTTTATAAGCTCCAACCTTGTTGTCACAAGTACAGGTGGAGATGCTTCAGCCGCAAATACATTTGCAGCCGACATTTCAGCTTTTTATCGTGGTGAAGAAAAATTTTACAACAATTTTAATGGACGCTGGCGATTTGGAGGAGCCATTCAAAATATTGGTCCCAAAATAAAATTTGACGATGTAGGTCAAGAAAATTTCTTACCAACAAATTTAAAGCTTGGAGTTGGTCATGATTTCATCCTTGATCCTTCTAACACGATTGGTCTTTATACTGAATTTAATAAACTATTGGTACCAACACCTCCAGATACTGAAGGATTATCTAATGCTGAAAGTCAACAACTCATAAATGAATACAATGATATTGGTCCGTTTTCGGGTATCTTTCAATCTTTCTCTGACGCGCCAGATGGGTTTTCAGAAGAGCTTAAGGAAGTGACCTGGGCGATTGGTGCTGAATATTGGTACGAAGACAGTTTTGCGTTTCGATTAGGTTATTTTAATGAGTCTGAAGAAAAGGGCTTTAGACAATTTTTGACTTTAGGTGTTGGATTTAGATATTCTTCAATCAATATTGATGCGTCTTATCTATTTTCAACGACACCTGTTCAAAACCCTCTAGAAGGGACACTACGATTTTCGTTGACTTTTAATATAGGAAATGATGCTTATATCGAATATTAAATAAGCTTTAATGCCTAAGGAATCTATTATAAGGACTTCAGTATTTGAGTATAACGACATCAAAGCGTGTCCTAGCGATATTCAACAATTAATGGATAAAGCTGTTATTGCCCGAGAAAAAGCGTACACACCCTATTCCCAATTTAAAGTTGGAGCTGCAATTAGGTTAGAAAACGGTAAAATCGTTACTGGTAGTAATCAAGAAAACGCTTCCTATCCTTCAGGGCTTTGTGCAGAACGCACCGCTATATTTTACACTGGGGCACAGTACCCTGATCAAAAAATCAAATCTATTGCCATTACTGCAACTGGTACTGATAAAGAAAATACTGAGCCAGTTCCACCATGTGGAGCCTGTCGTCAAGCAATAGCTGAATATGAGCAAAAACAAAAATCGCCGATTGCTGTATATTTTATGGGTAAATCTGGTCAAGTAAAAATGGTCAAATCTTTACTTTCTTTGTTGCCTTTGGCATTCTCTGAGCAATATTTAAAATAAAATGTTTTTACGATTTTTTAGCTTTTATCATTTGCTCGAGCATATCCCAAAGTTCATCAGGCACTTGGTCTAATAAGTTAAATTGACCAGCTCCTTTTAGCCATTCTCCACCGTCAATAGTAATGACTTCTCCGTTGAGGTATTCCGCAAAATCGGATAGGAGGTAAGCTGATAAGTTTGCAAGTTCTTGATGATCACCAACACGTTTTAAAGGCACTTTTTTTGATAGATCAAATTTTTCTTTTAAATCACCGGGCAGAAGTCTGTCCCAGGCACCTTTCGTTGGAAAAGGTCCAGGTGCAATGGCATTAAATCGAATACCGTATTTCGCCCATTCTACAGCAAGAGATCTAGTCATGGCGAGAACACCAGCCTTGGCTGTAGCACTTGGTACCACATAAGCCGAACCTGTCCAAGCGTAGGTTGTGACAATATTTAAGACTACTTTTTGCTTTTCTTTGAGCTCAATCCATTTTTTACCAAAAGCTAATGTGCAATTTTTACTGCCTTTTAAGACAATATCAATTATGGTATCAAATGCATTGGAAGACAACCGCTCAGTGGGTGAAATGAAATTTCCAGCAGCGTTATTGAGCAGACCATCAATTTGTCCAAAATGATTGAGGCTGTCATCTCTCATTTTACAAACGGCATCGTAATCTCTGATATCGCACTGTAAAGCTAAAACTTCGCTGCCAGTTTCACTTTCTAATTCTTTGGCTGTATTTTTTAATTTATCTAGATTTCTAGAAGTGATAACGACCTTAGCACCGAGTTCCAATAGGTAGCGAGACATAGATTTTCCAAGTCCGCTGCCACCACCGGTAACCACGTAGATTTTTCCTTGAAGGGCATTGTCTTTAAGCATTTTGTCCTGATAGGCCATAGTATGTTTTGTTTAGTCGGGAATGGTTTTTATAAGAATTTCAAGCAAATCAATAGCGGCTTGACTAATTTTGGTTCCCGGACCAAAAACAGCAGCTGCGCCAGCGTCAAATAAAAAGTCATAATCTGCTGATGGAATGACTCCGCCAACAATCACTATGATATCTTCACGTCCTAATTCCTTAAGGGCTTTGATAACTTCAGGGACGAGTGTTTTATGTCCAGCAGCAAGAGAAGATACACCAAGCACATGAACATCATTTTCAACGGCTTGTTGGGCAGCTTCTTTTGGGGTTTGGAATAGCGGTCCAATATCGACATCGAAACCAAGGTCGGCATAGCTTGTCGCCACAACTTTTGCGCCTCTATCGTGACCATCTTGTCCCATTTTGGCAATCATGATTCTAGGTCTTCGACCTTCAAGTTCTGCAAACTCATCGGCGAGTTGTTTGGCTTTTTCAAAAGTTTGATCTGTTTTCATTTCACGACTATATACACCACTGAAAGATTGAATTTCTGCTTGATGTCTGCCATATTCTTTTTCTAAAGCATCGCTAATTTCTCCTAGTGTAGCTCGCTTTTTGGCAGCTTCGACGGCGACTTCTAGTAAATTGCCTTTATTGCTTTTGGCCGTGTGATACAATTTTTCAAGAACATTCTTAACCTCAATGTGGTTTCTTTCTTTTTTTAATTTATTTAATTTTTCTAATTGTTGCAATCTCACTTTTTGATTGTCAACCTCTAGAGTAACGATGGGCTCTTCTTTTTCTAGACGATAACTATTTACGCCAATAATTTTATCCTGACCTGAATCAATTTTAGCTTGTTTTTTAGCCGCAGCTTGTTCGATACGCAGTTTTGGAATGCCTTTTTCTATAGCTTTAGTCATGCCTCCTAAACCTTTAATTTCTTCAAGGTGTTTCCAAGCGCGTTTGACAATATCGTCCGTCAATTTTTCAACATAATAACTTCCTGCCCAAGGATCTACAGTTTTAGTGATTTGAGTTTCTTGCTGTAAATAGAGTTGCGTATTTCTTGCTATACGTGCAGAAAAATCAGTCGGTAAAGCAATGGCTTCGTCTAAAGCATTAGTATGTAAACTTTGAGTACCTCCAAAAGCCGCAGCAGCAGCTTCAATACAGGTTCTAGCGACATTGTTAAACGGATCCTGTTCTGTCAGAGAATATCCACTGGTTTGACAATGTGTTCTCAATGCTAGAGATTTTGGGTTTTTGGGGTTAAATTGTTTGACTAATTTTGCCCACAGTATTCTTGCCGCACGCATTTTGGCAATTTCCATAAAATGATTCATGCCAATGCCCCAAAAAAATGATAATCTTGGCGCAAAGCTATCAATATCCATTCCCGCATCAAGTCCTGTTTTGATGTATTCTAATCCATCGGCAAGAGTGTAGGCCAGTTCGATATCGGCAGTAGCTCCAGCTTCTTGCATGTGATAGCCGGAAATGCTAATACTGTTAAATCTGGGCATTTTTTGGGAGGTGTATTCAAAAATATCAGCGATGATTTTCATTGATGGTGTTGGCGGATAGATATAAGTATTGCGCACCATAAATTCTTTAAGAATATCATTTTGAATGGTACCAGAGAGTTGTTCAGATTTGACGTCCGTTTCATGCGCCGCAGCTATATAAAAAGCCATAATAGGCAATACTGCACCGTTCATGGTCATTGAGACAGACATTTTATCGAGAGGAATTTGGTCAAATAAGACTTTCATGTCTTCAACACTGTCAATCGCTACACCGGCTTTACCAACATCGCCTACTACGCGTTCGTGGTCGCTGTCGTAACCCCGGTGGGTTGGTAAATCAAAGGCGACCGACAGTCCCTTTTGACCGGCTTTAAGATTTCGACGATAAAAGGCATTACTTTCTTCGGCGGTAGAAAATCCAGCATATTGACGAATAGTCCACGGTCGACCCACATACATACTGGAATATGGTCCACGTAAATAGGGCGGTATACCTGCAGCAAAATTGAGATGCTCAAGGGATTCTATGTCGTCAGAATCATAATGATTTTTAACCTCAATTTTTTCATTTGTCAAGAATTTATGATCTGCGATTGGTGCTTGATTAAAATTATAATTGAGTTTTAAAGTATTGATATCTTTTGTCATAGTCAACTGTCTTTAAACGCTTTCTTGTGGAAGTCTTTGTTGTTCTAATTGTTTAGCTATACGTCTTTCAGTAATGGGTCTTAAAAGGGTTTTTCGTTTCTTCATTTTTGGAAAAATGTCTTTTTCTATTTGTTTTTTCATTTGATCGTCTTCATTTTCAAAAACGTTTACACCAATGAGTTTCAAAGTATTATTTTCAAATTGTTTTAATGTTTTTTGAAATTGCTCATCAATTTTATGCTGAATTTTTCCATCAAACAATTGTTGAATAAAACCTCCAGACTTTTCAATGGATTTAAAGAGTTTTAACGATTTTTCTGATAAAGCATTTGTAAGATAATCAATATAATAGCTACCGTCTGAAGGATTACTGACTTTATCAAAATAGCTTTCGTTTTTTAGAATAAGAAGTTGGTTTCTTGCAATGCGTTGGCTAAATTGGTTTTTGTTTTTAAAAATTTTATCGTAAGTCGTATTACACACATAGTTACTTCCCCCAAGTATAGCACTCATACATTCTGTTGTAGAGCGTAACATGTTGACATTGTAGTCATATATACTCATGTGGTGAAGTCCCGGCTCTGAAATAATATTCAGGTTGTAGTTTATATTTTGATGCTTACAAATCGTGTTGACTAAAACTCTGAGTGCTTTGAGTTTAGCAATTTCAAAAAAATAATTTGGCCCAATACTGCAAAATATATTTAGATTTAAGGTCTTGGTTTGGTTAAAATTTAATTCTTTGAAATAACTATAAAGCTGTGAAGTGGTGTAGGCGAGTTGTTGTGTGATATTTGCGCCTGAGTTGTGATATAATCTGGCGTCTATGCTAATGCTATCAGTTTTATCCAGAAAACTTTGGTAAAGATTTATATCTTGCTTTTTATTGCTATACCAATTTCCAGTTTGCATTAAATGATGAATAGGATCAAATTTGTAAATCAAATTTTCTCTGAATTCAAAATTGAATTTTTCAGGTTGTTTTACATCTAGAATCAATGGCAACTTAGTATGAGTAAACGGTGTGTTTGATTTTATCCAAAAGGCTTCTGAGCCTTGAGATACAGGTTGTTCTAAGTTTTCAAAATCATCAAGTGAAATTTTTTCTGTAACAAGCCATTTTGAAGGCGATGGAATGTTGAGTTTTTGATGTGAATCTCGGTGATAAAAAGGTTTGATGTCAATGCCTTCATCTGTAGAGGTCAACAATTGGTTGTAGTCTTTGCCTTTAAGATCAACTTGTATTTTTTGCTTCCAGGCTTTTTCTGATACGGCATCAAATTCTTCAAAAAGGTGGTTTGGCATATTTATTAATTTAGGCTGTCTTCGTACTTAATGATAAATACATCTTCGTTTTTACGCTTCATGAAATAATTTTCTCTGGCAAATCTTTCTATTTCCACAGAATCTCTAAGCGATTGTAATGTTTTTTTATCTTTCTCAATTTCAGATTTGTAGTAATTAATATTGCTCTTGATTTCAGAAATTTCTTGATCAAGCTTGTGGTGTGTTAGCCAAGAATTGGTATCAAAAAAAAGCATCCATACCAAAAATACAAGTAGTACAATAATGTATCTATTGGTCAGAATTTTAAACCAAGTTTTTTGTTTAAGGCTTTTCCACTTCATTTGGTTAAATATACAAAATTAGATCAAACGTTCTTTGATTATGGTCTGAACAATTTCAACAGCAACGTTATTGTATTTGTTGTTAGGAATTATAATGTCTGCATATTCTTTGGTGGGTTCTATAAACTGAATATGCATAGGTTTTAAAGTATTTTGGTACCGGTCTAAAATCTCTTCTAGATTTCTGCCACGTTCATTAATATCTCTTTTTAGACGCCTTATGAGACGCTCATCACTATCCGTTTGCACGTAGATTTTAATGTCTAACATTTCGCGAATGGCTGGATTGGTTAATATCAAAATGCCTTCGACAATCATAACTTTTCGAGGTTGGGTTGTCTTGGTTTGTCCGGTGCGATTGTGGGTTTTAAAAGAGTATATAGGCTGTTCTACAGTTTGTCCTGATTTTAAAATTTTAAGGTGTTCAACTAAAAGTTCAAAATCTATAGATTGGGGATGATCAAAATTGATGTTTTTACGTTCCTCAAAAGTAAGGTGAGAGGTGTCTTTGTAATATGAATCTTGATAAATCACATCTACCTCGTCGTGTTGAAGTTCATCGAGTATGTGATTGACTACAGTTGTTTTACCACTGCCTGTTCCACCAGCAATTCCAATTGTAAGCATACAATAAAATTTGTGTAAAAATAATACACTTCACTTACATTTGGAATTGAAATGTGTTACTTGTTTTGAAAAGCTGATTTTTGTCAAGCTGTACGCTTATTTTAAGACCTCCGGCATTTTAGCCTTAAACCTTTCAAACCTGGGGTTAGAGACGTTTTGGATATACCTATTATTGGGATGTTTCTTTTTGTAATCTTGATGGTATTCTTCAGCAATCCAAAACTTTTCAAAAGCTTTCACCTCTGCAGCTATTGGCTTGTTATATTGGGGTTGCAGTGATTTTATTTTTTTGTCTATGATAGCTTTTTCTTTGTCATTTTGATAAAATATTATAGACCGGTATTGACTGCCTCGGTCTGGACCTTGGCCATTAACTTGAGTGACATTTTGTGAGGCAAAGTACACATCAACTAAGGTTTTAAAGCTTACAATATCACTATCATAGATAACTTTTACTGCTTCAGCGTGTCCTGTTTTTCCGGTATTACTTTCTTCATAGGTGGGATTTTTAGTATGTCCACCAGAATACCCAGAGACCACTTCTTTGACTCCTTTTACTTTTTCATAAATGGCTTCAACACACCAAAAACAGCCGCTCGCAAAGTAGGCTTTTTCCATGTCTTGGTAAGTGTTTTTGGCCATCGAAGGCTGAGCTTTAGATTTTTTATTGTCGGCATTACACGCCATAGCTAAAGGGGCAAATAGTAAAAGTAGTATTAAACTTCTCATCATTCTAGTTTTGGATAAAATTAAAAATAAATGAATAATTTTTACTTATAACATTGTTAATAAAGAAACAAAAAAAATCCACCCATTAGGTGGATTCTGAAAATATAATTTAAGACAGTGATTATAGTTTTTTGAAGATTTTTTGCATACGATCTTCTTCTTCTTGAGCGAGCTCTTGGTCTACTAATATTCTTCCGCTGTGTTCATCTGTCATAATTTTTCTCCGGCCTGCAATCTCAACCTGTACTTGTGGTGGGATGGTAAAGAATGACCCACCAGAAGCGCCACGCTCTATAGTAACAACAGCTAGACCATTTTTGACACTGTTTCTGATTCTCTCGTAAGCCTTTACTAATCTTTCTTCAATTTTAGTTTTTAACTTTTCAGATTCTTTTTCAAGGGCTTTTTCTTCTTTTTCAGTTTCCTTGAGGATATTCTTTAGTTCAGATTTTTTATGATCTAAGTGAACTTGTCTATCCTCTAATTTTGCTTCAGTTTGTTCTAATACTTCTTGTTTATGCTCAGTCTGGGCATAAAACTCCTTGATGTGCTTTTCAGCCAATTCGATTTCAAGTTCTAGGTATTCTACTTCTTTGCTGAGGGCATCAAATTCTCTGTTATTCCTTACGTTTTCCTGTTGTTTTTTGTATTTTTTGATGCGATCTTCGGTTTCTTTAATGAATAGTTTTTTGGATTTTATTTCCTCTTCAATATTGTCTAAAGAAGCCTTGATTTTATCAATTCTTTTATTGAGACCAACAACTTCATCTTCTAAATCTTCAACTTCTAAAGGAAGCTCACCACGCATGTTTTTTATTTCATCAATTCTTGAATCAACGAGTTGTAAATCATATAAAGCTCTGAGTTTTTGCTCTACGCTAATCTCTTTCTTTTTTGCCATAATCAATAATATTGAACGGGATTTGTATTAGTATTTGATAAAACGATTGCAAAATTAGTGAAATTTTCATTAATAAAAGTATATAAAAGCTCTTTTGTGAATTGCTCGCTTTCATAATGGCCGATGTCGACCATTAAAATTTTTTGTTCGGCTTTAAAAAAGTCATGGTATTTAAAATCTGCAGAGACGAATGCATCTGCTCCTGAAGCTTTGGCCTTTGCTATTGCCGAGGCTCCACTACCTCCTAAAACTGCTACCTTTTGAATAGGTTTTTTTAAGAAAGCAGAATGTCTTATAGTTGGGGTTTTAAATTTATTTTTAAGTAGTTTTAGAAAATCTCTTTCGTTAAGTGGTGCCTCAAATTGCCCAAGCATTCCTAAGCCAATATGCTGATTTGTATTCTCGAGGGTTTCAATTTCATAGGCAACTTCCTCGTAAGGATGATGTTTAAATAACTGTGTAAGCACTTGATTATGAATGTGCTTGGCATAGGTTATATTTATCTGTATTTCGTCTTCTAAATGGGTTTGTCCTTTTTGTCCCACCGCTGGATTTGAGTCTTCATTTCCTTTAAAACTGCCTTGGCCTTGAAGATTAAAACTACAATTAGAATAATTTCCAATATTACCAGCACCAATTTTAAATAGCTTTTCTCTTAACTGGTTGGCGTTATCCTTTGGGACATAAGTCGTTAATTTTTTGATTGTACCAGCTTGAGGCATCAATATGCTTGTGTTTTTTAAGCCTAGTTTATTACAAATAACCCGATTTACACCATGAAAGGCATTGTCTAAAGCTGTATGTATCGCATAAATTGAAATATCATTTTTTATAGCTTTTATGACAGCTCGATTGACGTAATTATCCGGATTTAGTTTTTTAATGCCAGAAAATATAATAGGATGAAAACTAACTATCAAATTGCAATTATGCTCTATAGCTTCTTGTACGACATCTTCAGTTGTATCTAAACTTATAAGCGCACCTTTTATCGATTGGTTTTCATCACCTACAATTAAACCTACATTATCAAAATCTTCTGCATATGCTAGTGGCGCATAATTTTTTAGATGATAAATGAGCTCTTTGATTTTCATAAGTTATAAGTATTTCAGTTTAATTGTAAATTTAAATATTATACTTTCGTAATCCATAGAACTTAAACTTATTTTTTGTCATGGGTATATTTAAGTGGTTATTATTACCATTTTCAATGATTTATTTGATCATCACCAATGTTCGAAATTTTTTTTACGATTTTGGAATATTTAAATCCTATTCATTTAAAACACCTGTGATTTGCGTTGGAAATATAAGTGTGGGTGGCACTGGAAAATCTCCAATGATTGAGCATTTAATACAGCAATATCAAGGCGATTTTAAAATTGCCATATTAAGTCGTGGATATAAAAGAAATACCAAAGGCTTTATAGAAGTTTATTCTGACATGACTGCGACTCAAGTTGGAGATGAGCCTTTACAATTTAAAAGAAAGTTTAAAGATATCAAAGTATTTGTAGAAGCTGACAGAAAATATGGTATTGAACAAATAGAAAAATACTATTCAGATATAGAACTCATTTTACTTGATGATGCCTACCAGCACCGGAGAGTAAAATCGGATATCAATATTCTTTTAACTACTTACGATAAACCGTTTTACAGAGACTTTATTCTACCTGTTGGACGATTAAGAGAGTCTAGACAAGCCAAAAAAAGAGCAGATTTGATTGTCGTTACAAAGTGTCCTGAAAATTTAACTAGTGATAAAATCGAAACCATTAAAACCCAAGTCAATACCAGTCAACATCAAAAAATTTTATTTTCAACCATAAGTTATGATGAGAAAATTTACAGTCAAAAGGAAACTAAGGATCTAAAATCCTTTGACGATTTTTATTTAGTTACAGGCATAGCAAACCCAAAGCCCTTGATACAATATTTAAAAGACCAACAAAAAAACTTTGATCACCTCAAATTTTCTGATCATCATAATTTTACTGAAAAAGAAATTGAAAAACTAAAGGCATTAAAAAAGCCTATACTTACCACTGAAAAAGATTTTACAAGATTATCTCAAAACATCCAGCACAATATCTTTTACATTTCAATAGAAGTTAAGTTGGATAAAGATTTGAAATCGTTATTAAATATAAAACCCCAGTAGAGACTGAGGTTTTTAATATTGTTTTAGACTTAACTAAACTTATTTGGCTTCTTCAACCAACTCGCTAACACTTTCAACTTCAGCAAGGTAGCGCTCAGCATCTAAAGCCGCCATACATCCAGTACCAGCTGCAGTGACAGCTTGCCTGTACTCTTTGTCCTGCGCATCACCACTGGCAAATACACCGGGATAATTGGTTTTTGTGCTCTTAGCTTCTGTAATGATGTAACCAACATCATCCATCTCTAACTGACCTTTAAAGATATCGGTATTAGGTTTGTGACCAATAGCGATAAACAGACCAGTAATTTTTATTTCTTCTTTTTCTTGAGTTTGGTTGTTAACCATTCTTAGTCCTTCTACCACTTGTTCGCCTAAAACCTCATCAACTTCTGTGTTAAACCTGACATCTATATTTTTTGTATTAAACACACGATGTTGCATAGCTTTTGAAGCTCTCATGACATCTCGACGTACTAGCATAGTTACTGACTTACAAATTTTGGCAAGGTAAGTGGCTTCTTCAGCTGCTGTGTCGCCACCACCGACAATGGCCACATCTTGACCTTTGTAAAAGAAGCCGTCACAAACTGCACAAGCAGAAACGCCACCACCTCTTAACTTTTGTTCACTTGGAATTCCAAGATATTTTGCAGAAGCACCAGTTGAAATGATGATACTTTCAGCCTCAACCCACTTATTGTTATCGATTTGAACTTTATGAATACCGCCTTTTTCCTTGTTAAGCTCTGTTTTAGTAGCCATGCCAATTCTCACATCAGTATCAAACCTTTCGGCTTGAGCTTTGAGCTCTTCCATCATTTTAGGACCGTCAATTCCGTCAGGATATCCTGGAAAATTGTCAACATCAGTTGTTGTTGTCAACTGTCCACCTGGTTCCATACCAGTGTATAAAACAGGTTTAAGATCTGCTCTTGCTGCATATATTGCAGCAGTATAGCCTGCAGGTCCAGATCCTATTATTAAACATTTAATGCGTTCTACTTGATTATCCATGGTCAATAATTTTATTTAGCAAAAGTATTATCTTTTATTGTATTGTCGACAATTTAGTTATAGGTTTTTACAATTTGTTATAAATTATAAGTATAAAAAAAAGCCGACAAAAATGTCGGCTTGAATTATGTGTAGAAAAAATTTTATTGAATTAATTTCTGAATTTTATCGTTTAAAGATTTATCGTTTTGAGAGGCTTTGGCTATTGCTTGATAGGTTTCTAACTTTAACCCATTATTTTCAATCAACCTTTCCATTGTCTCCTGAATATCTTTTTTAAGATTTTGAATATTCTTAAAGGCTTGATTGTATTGGCGTTTTTGAGCTGCTGTAGGTTGTTTTTCAGCATTAGGGTTTTTAACTAATGTATGAATTTCAGTGAATTCATCATTGGTTAAACCTGCATCTTCAATAGCTGTCACCATGTTGAGTTGGAATGTCATATTTTCATTTCTAACTTCTTTGTAGGCATTTGCAAACTTTTGAAGTGTTTGATCAGAAAATTGAGCTTTTTGACCATAAGACATGCCTACCATTATAAACGCTATAAGAAATACTGTTGTTTTCATATCATTATATTATAATAACAAATATATTAATATTGAACCTTCTACAACGATAAAATTATAAATTTTTAGCTTCTTCCCAGAATTTATTCATTTCATCTAAAGTCATGTCTTGTAACTTTAAATGTTGTTTTTGTGTCTCTTTTTCAAGATAAATAAAGCGATTGGTAAATTTTTTATTGGTTAACTGTAAAGCTCTTTCCGGATTGATGTTGTGATGTCTTGCATAATTGATCAATGCAAATAGCATATCTCCAAATTCTTCTTCCATTTTTTCGTGATTTTGAGTTTTGGCTTCTAACTCAAACTCTTCAATTTCTTCCTTTACCTTATCTAATATTTGTTCTGGTTTTTCCCAATCAAATCCAACTCCAGCAACTTTATCTTGAATACGTTGAGCCTTTACAAGAGCCGGTAGACTTTTAGGAACGCCTTCTAAGACACTATTCTTACCTTCTTTTAATTTGAGATTTTCCCAGTTTTGCTTGACTTCTTCTTCATTTTCAACTTTTGTATTCCCATATATATGAGGATGTCTATGGATAAGTTTTTTACATATAGTTTCAATTACGTCTTCAATGTCAAATTTATTTTTTTCTGAAGCTATTTTAGCGTAAAATACAATGTGAAGTAAAATATCACCTAGTTCGCCTTTCATGCTTTCAAAATCTTCTTCAAGAATAGCGTCTGTTAATTCATAAGTTTCCTCAATGGTAAGGTGGCTTAACGTATGAATGGTCTGTTTTTTATCCCAAGGACAACCCGCTCGGAGCTCATCCATGATTTTTAGCAATTTCGAAAAAGATTTTTCCTCAGGTTTTTTCATGTTTTTTGGTTCAAAAATAAGGATTACTTTTGTTTACATCTATATGTGAAATTTGTATTTCATCTAAAAATTATATAAATTAGTTAAAATTATTAAAACTTTAAATTATGAAGCAATTATTATTTTTTACAATTTTATTGTGCTTTCCATTTATGATGAAAGCGCAAACTGTAGGTATTGTTGGCCCTGCAGCCAACGGTTGGCCAGATGCCAGCAACCCAACACCAGATATCATGTTGACAGACAATGGTGATGGTACGCATTCTATTGATGGCTTAACCCTTACAACCGGTCCGGCAAAATTTAGAGAAAACCAAGATTGGGCTGTGAATTATGGTGGAGATACTTTTCCAAGTGGACCAATTACAAATGGTGATATTCCTGTACAAGCAGGTGTTTACGATATTGTTTTAGATTTAAACAACAATACTTACACCTTTACCGATGTTGGAGCGTTTACTGAAATTGAAATTGTTGGTACAGCCGTAACAGGTTCATCAAATCCTCAAATGCAGACCATTGACGGCGTCAATTATGAATTAAGTGTGACACAGTTTGGTGATGGTGATTTACAATTTCAAGAAGTCGGAACTTCAACCGTTTATGGTGCCAATAGTTTTCCAACGGGAACTGCTTCTATGGGAGGAATGATGATTCCTGCTCAATTTGGCTTTTATGAAGTAAATTTTAATCTCAACACTGGAGATTATTCTTTTGAAATCCCTGATGTTGGAATTGTTGGTCCCGCAGCAGCTGGTTGGCCAAGCGATAATAATCCAACCGATATTCTTATGAGTAGTACAGACGGCGATGTATATTCATTAGGAAGTCAAGTATTGAACGATGGTGAGCTTAAATTTAGACAAAACCAAGATTGGTCTGTAAATTGGGGAGGAACTGATTTTCCTAGCGGTTCTGCAGTGCCAAATTCATCTGACAATATACCAGTAACAGCTGGAACTTATGATATTAGCTTTTTTAGAGATAATCAAACGTATACGTTTACTACATTATCCCTAAATGATCAGTCTTTTGAGCAATTTCAGTTATATCCAAACCCCACTCGTGATGTTTGGATTTTTGAAAATCCAGGTACTGCTATAAAGCAAATTCAAGTCTTTGATGCTTTTGGCAAAACAGTCTTAAATCTTAAGCCAAACTCTACAGAAGTTGAGATAAATGCTCAAGTTTTATCGCAGGGATTGTATTTGGCAAAAGTAATTTTGACAAACCATTCAGAAACAACTGTAAAAATTATCAAGCAATAACTTATATTTATAATTTAGATGGCTTCGACTCCGCTCAGCCATCTAAATTATTTCGACTCCGCTCAAAATGACATTTAAAAATATTTTGAGGCAGCATCTTTTTAATTTATGTTTATCTAGAGCTTACATCACCTCCAGAGGATTCATTTTTGGTTATTTTTCCGCTGGGCTCATTATGATAATTAATATCTGAACCACTTGAGGCATTACCGACTAAAGTTTCTATGGGATAAACATCGATATTAGAGCCGGAACTAGCTGTCGCTGTAACATTTATGGCTTTTAACTTTTTAGCATTTATATCTGAACCGCTAGAAGAATTAGCAGTTAAGTCATCAGTATAGCCTTCTATATTTAAATCTGACCCACTTGAAGATGTCGCTTGTATAGATTTACTTTTCCCGATAAGCTGTAAGTCAGAACCACTGCTAGAGTTAGCAACGACATCTGTAGAGGAGATTTTTAACTTTAAATCAGACCCGCTGCTACTACTACAATTCAATTGTTCTGTTTTAAGGTTTAATTCAACATCAGAGCCGCTTGAAGATGAAATCTCAATATCGCCAAATACAAGTTGCTCGGCTGCAAATAGATTGACACCTGACGAGGCTTTTACTATGGATAACTTACTTGAAAAATAAACTGTAATTAGTTTTGAATCTGCTCTACCGATGTTATTTCCACTTTTGGTTCTTATGTTTAAAGTTTGTCCATCTTGATTTATTTCTAGCTCATCAATTAGGTTTTCATTAGCTTTTACAACTAATTTGTTTTGATTGGATTGAACTAGTTTTACATCCCAAGCATTGGCTAGAGATAGCTCCTGAAAAGATGAAATGTCTAACTCTTTTTCAGCAACTTCACCTTCACCATCAATGGTATTGTAGCCATCAATGTTGCATTGTACACTGAAAGTTAAAATGGTAAAAACTAAAAATTTTAATAATGTTGTCATGAGTTTTGGTTTTTAAGGTTAAATATATAGACGAATTATTGTTCTATTGGGTTGCCTGTATTATCATTTATTTTACAACTTGAGCATGATAATTTGTTATCATTCAATACATAAATTTGATCAAATTTGTTTTCACTTTCAATTGGATGAAAATAATTTTCAAGAAAGTCTTTAGTGTTTTCATTTAATTTGATTTTTAGGTCTTCCGGGACATAAATGTCAATATCTATACCGAGATAGTTGTCTACTAATTCTGGTGGTGAGAGTAAATAACTGTCTAACAAAATCTGGTTAGCATCTATTTCATAATTATAGGTCAATAGGCTGGCTTGGTTTCGAGCCTTATTTTCGTCAAAAGCATACGTCCATTTTGAAACTCTGATATAGGCCACTTGATCACTGCTGTGATTAAATTTTACATCAACATTAGAGTCGTATAAAATTTTATTATCGTTTTTATCGTAAGTTATTTTCTCTTCATTGTGTTTAAATGGAGTCACCGTATAATCAAGGTTACCTCTCATCTTTATAAACAAAGTGTCTTGTGGAGTTAGATTCAAACTGTTGGTATTAACTATTTCTCCAGATACTCTTTCTCTGAGAGATGAATTTACCCCTATAAAGATAAGCGTAGCTATACTTAAAATCCATAAGGCCACTATAGAGATAATAAATGTTCTGTTTATCCGCTTTAGATTGGAAAACAACATTTTAAGACTAAATATAAATACTAGAATTAATGGAATAGCCACTGCTATAAAAGTTGCTATGATGGCTAACCAAGTGGGAACGCCACTATAGATTAGTCCATCTAGTCTTATGATACCAGATTCTATGAGATCTATATTGCCAAACAAACCTACTCCACCAAGGCCTAAGGCGGTAAACAATAAGCTAATGAGGCCTAAACCAGAAAACACCAGTAAAAAGAAACCGATAATCTTTATTAGAACTTCCCCAATTTTTATTGCAATTTTTTCTACTTGATTAAAAAAAGAGGAGATGTTACTTTGAGCCTGTTTTGAGTGTTTTTTAACATCGACATCTTTTATTTTTTCGGATACATTATCGTAGCCTTCTTTAATTTTTTTTTCAATATTGGACAGGTTGATGGGCTCTCCTTTCATGGCCAGTTTTTCTGCTGTGGTTCTGGCTTCAGGAACGAGTATCCATAGCAAAACATAGATAAGTATAAACCAACCTGTAGAAAATATTGTAAATAATATCCAAAGTAGTCTCACCCAAACCACATCGATGCCAAGGTAATGTCCTAAACCAGCAGAGACACCGCTGATATAAGAATTTTCTTTATCTCGATAAAGTTTTTTATCGACGTATTGTTTATGATGTGTTTGCTGAGTATCTTCATCTTCAGATATGTCGTAGTCTTGAGGTTCACCCATGATTTTGATAATCTCTTTGACATCTTCAGAGGTGATAACTTGTTTATCAGAAATCATACGCTCTATAAAAAGTTCAGCGATTCGAGACTCAATATCCTGAATAATTTCGTCACGGCTGTTTTCGTTTGCCAAATAGGATTTTATGGCATCTAAATAGTTTTTTAGAACCTTATAAGCATTTTCATCAATATGAAAAATTTGATTGGCAATATTGATATCTAAGGTTTTATTCATGGTTATTTTGTTTTGGGTTTGTTATAGTTTTTACAGCGATTTGAAGGTCTTTCCAAGAGCCTGAAAGTTCATCCAAAAACTTTTGACCGGTAGAGGTTAGTTTATAGTATTTTCTCGGCGGTCCACCGGTAGACTCCTCCCAACGATATTCTAGAAGTTCTGCATTTTTTAATCGGGTTAATAAAGGATATATTGTGCCTTCAACTACTATAAGTTTGGCCGATTTCAACTCGTCTAGTATTTCAGCAACATAAGCATCTTTATTTTTTAGTATAGATAGAATGCAGTACTCTAATATACCTTTTCGCATTTGTGCTTTTGTGTTTTCTATATTCATAATTTGTTGACATTAATTAAGATATATAGTAATATCTGATACAAAGATACATTTATAAGAAGTTACTTTGCAATACATAGTAGTATAATTTAACAAATATTTAAGATTTTGTATTTCTTCAGATATAGATTAGCATGCGAAGTATAAAAGCTTAAACATATGATATTTAATTACTTAATTAATTAAAATTCTTATTAAAGCATTATTATTTAACGTGTATACTGAATAAGTAAAACAATTAATTATTTTAGTGAAGTTTTTAAGAAATAATGTATTTAATAGTCCTTAATTAATGGTTTTAAGCCCTTCTAAAGTCAATTGGTTTTTATTATTTAAGCTTCCGTCTGCATGGATTTGTGGTGTTCGCCTCAAGGCGATTGATGATACCAAAGCCCAAGTTATCGTCAAGCATCGTTGGATTAACCAAAATCCTTTTAAGAGTTTGTATTTTGCTGTACAAAATATGGCTGCGGAGTTAAGTACAGGGGTTTTAGTGATGCAGGCGATCAAATCACAAAACCAAAAAGTTTCTATGTTGGTCATAGAAGCACATTGTGAATTTTTCAAAAAAGCAACTGGGCGAATACGATTTGAATGTCATCAGGGGCAAAAGGTCAATAGAACGGTACAGCAATGTCTAAGGGATAAATCATCAGAACAGATGACATTATTGGTTAAAGCCTATAATGACAATAATGATTTGGTCTCTCAGTTTAATTTTAAATGGAGTATCAAACCAAAAAATTCGAATTAATTATATATCAAAATTGACTTTAATCATATCAATGGTAAAGCTTTAAATTAATTTGACATTACAATCAAACTTATGTTTAGTTTTGTAGAATAAATACTTTCTTAATGGCAGATTCCAGAACCTATGCCGGTAAATTTCTAAGAAAAATTAATGAACGCGTAAACTGGCACAGCCATTTTACACTTTTCATTTTATCTGTATTGGTCGCTTTTGGGCTTTTTTATTTTGTGAGTGACCCTGAATTTAATAATTCTCAGAATTATGTTCTATTTATTTTATTTTTATCAATTGCGCTTTGGGTTACTGAAGCTATACCGCCATTTGCAGTTGGAATTCTCATTATCGGTTATTTGGTCTTTTCAATTGGGAGTACAGATGAACCATACAATGTAAAGCAATACGTTCAAACCTGGTCAGATAGTGTGATTTGGTTGTTTTTAGGCGGGTTTTTTCTAGCTGAAGCCATGAAAAAGACTGGTTTAGATAAGGATTTATTGAAACTTACAGTGCCAAAGTTTGGAAATAAAGCCAGTGTTATATTGCTTGGTTTAATGATGCTTACAGCGGTGTTATCAATGTTGATGAGTAATACGGCAACAACAGCTATGATGATTGCTACGATTACGCCCATTTTGAAGACTTTAGGATCAAAAGCAGCTTTGTCAAAAAATTTACTTATTGGTATTCCTGCTGCAGCATCTGTTGGTGGTATGGGAACAATTATTGGCTCAGCACCAAATGCTATTGTTGTAGGTGCTTTGGAAGGTGTTGGAATTCAAATTTCATTTTTGGAATGGATGATGTTTGGTATTCCAATTGCCTTAACACTAATAATGATTTTTTGGTATGTTTTGTTAAAAAAACATCCCATAAAAACTAAGACATTACAGCTTGATCACTTATTTAATACAGCAGAAGAACGACGACCACATAAACACGCCAAATTACACAAAAGGATAACTTTAATCATTTTATCCATAACGTTATTTTTATGGTTAACATCAGGGATTACCGGAATTCCAGTTGCTGCTGTCTCAGGTATACCAATTATTGCATTGACGATGTTTTCTATTATCGAATCTGATGATGTTAGAGCTTTATCTTGGGATACTTTAATGCTTGTAGCCGGAGGTTTGGCACTTGGTTTAGCTGTTCAAGAGCAAGGTTTGGCACAGTATTTTGTTAGTTTAATTCCAGCTTCAAATATCAACATTTATGTCCTTTACATAGCATTTGGATTATTTACTGTAGTATTTTCAAATATCATGAGTAATACTGCGACTGCAACAATTTTCATTCCTATAGCCATATCTCTCATCATGAGCATCGATGTATCCAATACTATTACATTACCATTGATAATAGGGCTTTCTGCTTCATGTGCATTATTACTGCCAGTTTCAACACCACCAAACGCTATTGCTTTTAGTACCGGTATGCTTAAACAATCCGATTTTAGGTTTGGCGGAATATTTGTGGGACTGTTAGGACCATTTGTGGTGATGCTCTGGTGTATGTTAATAATTAGTATATTTTATTAGCTATTCACAGGTTTAGTGTTATATTTATGGTATATTAACCCTGAATACTCTTGCTATGTTAAAATGTTATCTTCTCTGTTTTGCTTTCATCACATCTATAATTTGTCATGCTCAATCAAGCAACAGCTTGGAAACCTCAGAGCCTATTGAACAACCCCAGCTGTCAGAATCTTATCAGCAATACTTTGAGGCTCCCAGAGAATCATTATATCTGCATTTTAATAAAAGCAGTTTTTTGAAGGGTGAAAATTTATGGTTTCAGGGTTATGCTTATGATAGGCAAACTCAAAAGCTCAGTCAAAAGACTCGTAATGTAGAACTTAGACTTTATAATGCCAATGGCAGGATGTTGCAAAAACAAATGTACCTATCTATTGGGGGAAAGTTTATGGGTCAAATCCCAATTGATTCAACTTTTAAAGATGGTAACTATTACCTTAAAGCAGAGACACAGTGGATGAAAAATTTTAATGAAGATTACACCCATTTACAACAATTTGAGGTTATAGGTTCTGAACAAACGGCCCAGAAACAAGACGTAAAAGATTATGATCTTCAAATTTTACCTGAATCCGGTCACAGCGTCGTAAACTGTGATGGTGTTTTAGGCTTAAAGCTTATTAATAAAAAAGGCTTGGGTGTTAGATTTAAAGCCAAACTTTATGAAGATGACAAGGTAATATTCATTTTTAAAAGTAATAAATTTGGTATGGCAAAAGTTGATTTTAAGCCCAAAGCCAACAAGACTTACAAAATTATGGCCGAATTGCCAAACGGTAAAACTGTTACTAAATTTGTAGATGATATAAAGCCTTTTGGTATAGATCTTAAAGTCAACAATATATTGTCTGAACAAACTGTTTTTTACATCTCCTCAAACCTCGAGAATAATAAAGATTATTTAACTTTAGACGCAAAATTGTTTGTGCATCAGGAAGGCAATCGATTTGAGGTACCGCTAGAATTTTCATCTGAAAACCCTCAAATCTCCAAAGGCATAAAAAAAAACCAATTGTTTTATGGGGTTAATACTGTTACGCTCATGGTAAATAATAAACCAGTTGCTGAGCGACTGATTTTTAATAGAAAAAACAGTATTAATAAAACTCATGATGTCAAGGTAGAAATAACTAAATCACATGCGGATTCTTTAACTATGGATTTGTCCCTCCCTACATATAATAATAAAGCCCATTTAAGCATTTCTGTTTTGCCTGAGAAAAGCATTTCATATGTCAAAAATCAGAATATAACTTCAGCATTTTTATTAGACCCCTTTATAAATGGATATATAGAAAACAAACCATATTATTTTAGATCTCCTAATCGTTTGGTTGATTATAATTTAGACCTTTTACTACTTACTCAAGGGTGGAGTAGTTATGAATGGGGCAATATTTTTAATCGACCACCTAAAATTGTATATCCAAGAAAAGATGGATTGATACAAAACCTTGCAATCAATGGTAATGTGCCTAGAAAAACAAATAAATTGTTGATATATAGTACAATATATAATGGTGAACAAGTCCTTGAAATAAACGAAAATGCATCATTTAGATTAGAAAACAGATACCCTTTTGTTAGTGAAAAAATGGAATTTTCATTTATCAATCATAAAAAAGATTTTATAAGACCTAATATTATAGTTGGTACAGAGTTTAAACTTGATGATAATAGCTTAAAGAGCTCTGAATTATTACCGCCCATTTCAAGCTTAAGACAGTTAAAATTAAAACTTGATAACAAAAAATTATATGCTAACTTTTTAAAAGGAGAAATACTTGATGAGGTTATTGTTAAAGTCAATAATGATTCAAAACCAGAAAAAGCTAAATATTATGTATCAAACTTTAAGGATAATACTGTAAAAGTAGATGAAGAATTGGCAACTACATATCCCCTTTTGTCAGATTACCTAAGTTATCGCGGCTACATTGTTAAAGACAATGGAGGAG
Organism: Mesohalobacter halotolerans; assembly: GCF_006120725.1. Taxonomy (GTDB): domain Bacteria; phylum Bacteroidota; class Bacteroidia; order Flavobacteriales; family Flavobacteriaceae; genus Psychroflexus; species Psychroflexus halotolerans. Next base: position 78,003 of record NZ_SWMU01000003.1, on the reverse strand, counting down.
GCTTTAGCTTAAGAAATTTAGCTCGAATGTCCCTTAGCGGCAGTAATACTCCAGTTGTATACCTAAATGGGACTCAATTAAATGACTTATCAATTTTATCCCAATCTAGAACTTCAGATTATGAAGAGATTTATATTGATAAAACAGGTTTTGGCGGCGGCGTTCAAGGGGCGAATGGTATCATAAGACTTCAGCAACGCAAAACAGTTTTATTTTCTAATAATGAACCTGCAGAATCAGATTTGCCCTATTCCCAATTTGAAATAAAAAAAGGTTTTGAGCCACCCAAACGTTTTTACATGCCGGAATATGCATTTTTTAAGACCGAATCTTTTCAACAAGTTGGTACCATTGCATGGTTCTCAAATGTGGTTGTCCAAAAAGGCGAAAGCTTAGAACTCGATATTTTAGATACAGGACTTTATAAAATGAACCTTTACATTGAAGGTATAGGAGAAGATGGTAGTATAATCAATGTAGATAAACAAATCAGTAAATAAGCAATCTAAAACTCTGACGTAAAATTAAACTTCAGGGTTTTGTATTTATCTTGAGCCATCTGTAATGAAAACGCTGAATCTGCCAAAAAGACCAACTGATTGCGCTTATCTCTCGCCAAATATTTTGATTTTATACGCTTAAATTCTTTAAACTCATCGTTATTTTCACCCTCAGCTTCAATCCAGCAGGCTTTGTGTATATTCACGTTTTCATACGTACATTTTGCACCGTATTCATGTTCTAACCTATATTGAATGACTTCATACTGAAGTGCACCAACCGTACCAATAATTTTTCGGTTGTTCATTTCGAGCGTAAAGAGTTGCGCAACCCCTTCATCCATCAACTGACTAATTCCCTTATTGAGTTGTTTGGACTTCATTGGGTCTGCATTATTAATGTATCTAAAGTGTTCTGGTGAAAAGTTTGGAATACCTTTATACATGAGTTTTTCGCCTTCAGTTAGCGTATCTCCAATCTTAAAATTCCCGGTGTCATGAAGCCCAACAATATCGCCGGGATACATCTCATTGACCACTTGTTTCTTTTCTGCAAAAAATGCATTGGGACTTGAGAATTTTAAATTTTTTCCTTGCCTAACGTGAAGATAGGGTTTATTGCGTTCAAACTTTCCTGAAACGACTTTCACAAAAGCCAATCGGTCTCGATGTCTAGGATCCATATTGGCATGTATTTTAAATACAAAACCTGTAAATTGATCTTCTTCGGGTTTAACTTCACGAGAATCGCTGTCTTTTGAACGAGGTGAGGGCGCAATGTTTACAAAACAATCCAACAACTCACGAACGCCAAAATTATTCAAAGCCGACCCAAAAAATACAGGTTGTAAGCTACCGTTTTTGTAGGCTTCAATATCAAAATCCGGATAAACGCCTGTAGCCAATTCTACTTCTTCTCTTAGATTTTCAGCCGCCTCATCACCGATAAGTTTATTTAAATCTGGCGTTGATAAGTCTGTGATTTCTATAGTGTCTTCAATATCTTTTCTGGGGTCACCGGTAAATAAATTAATATTGCTCTCCCAAATGTTGTAAATGCCTTTAAAATCATACCCCATTCCAATTGGGAAGCTTAATGGTGTGACCTTTAAATCTAATTTTTGTTCAATTTCATCCAAGAGTTCAAATGCATCTTTTCCTTCACGGTCCAGCTTGTTGATGAACACAATCATAGGAATATTACGCATACGGCAGACTTTCACCAATTTTTCGGTTTGTTCTTCAACACCTTTAGCGACATCTATGACAACAATGACACTATCTACAGCGGTTAAGGTCCTAAAGGTATCTTCAGCAAAATCTTTGTGACCAGGTGTATCGAGAATATTGATCTTATTGTTCTTGTATTCAAACCCTAAAACTGATGTCGCTACTGATATTCCACGCTGGCGCTCTATTTCCATAAAGTCACTTGTGGCTCCTTTTTTGATTTTATTTGATTTTACAGCGCCAGCTTCTTGAATGGCTCCGCCAAATAATAATAATTTTTCAGTTAGAGTGGTTTTTCCTGCATCCGGATGTGACACGATACCAAAGGTTCGTCGTCTATTGATTTCATCTTTAAATTTCATGCTGCAAATTTAACCGAAATTCTAAACTAGAAATAAAATATGATGTCAGGTTTAAATTTTTAACAGGAATAGGAAGTCGAGAAGCCATTCTTTTTTCTTTAGCGTTTATTGGTTTTGTAAATAAGCTAAAGATCATTTTAAAGTGTCTATTCAATCTTATTTTTAAGTTTAAAAGCAAAAAGTATAGTCACAGGGTTTTTCATTTAATACTGCTGTATTCGCGCAAAGTCTGTTTAGGATTCGCTCAGTTTATTTATTTTAGTAATAAATCTGAAAAACCATGTGCTTTCATGCTTCCTTAATTTCTACGTCAGAACAGCTCGAGAACCGTTTCGATGCAAAATTTGTGAATCAGGAGGTGAAGTCCAAATTTGAAACCTCTTCATACCATCTCAATGGGTTTGAACACCCCAATTTACCGATCATTACACAAGAATTAAAAGATGTCGTTTTGCCAGCCGTTTGGGGTATTGTGCCTACTGGTGAAGACTCAACAGCATTAGAGGCTTATTATAAAAAAGCTGCAAGATTTGGCGGTGGTCTTAATGCAAAATCTGAAAAATTAGATTCTCATTTTTTATACAAACACCTTTATAAAAATCAACGTTGTCTTATTTTAATCGATGCTTTTTTTGAACCCTACCATGTCAACAATAATTCTTTTCCTTACCTCATCAGACGAAAGGATAAACAAGCTTTTGCATTGGCCGGCATATACTCTAGATTTGATAATGGCTTGATTACTTGCTCTATTTTAACCCGCAAAGCTATGCCGTACATAGCCAAAATTCACAATGTAAAAAAACGCCAACCGGTGATGTTAAATCCTGACTTAGAGCAGCAATGGTTAAGTCAAGATTTAAAAGACAATGATATTTTTAAGATAATCAATTCAGATTATGATGACCAAAGTTTAGAATCTTATCCGGTAGACAAAAAACTGTTTAGTCCAAAAGAAAATTCTAATATGGTAGATATTTTAAAGCCAGTTCAATATCCGGAGTTGAATACTTTGTTTTAACTCACTCTAATCATTTGATTTTTTGGTAGGTGAATAAACGAGATTTTAAAAAATCGACTTTTATTGTCTATTGTTTTAAAAAGTTAAGCACTGCATCTTGGATGTCATTTTCAATAGTGCCATAAGCCATTGGCTTAAATGTTTGAGCCGTTATTTTTTCATAAAGTTCTATATATCTATCGGAGACATGTGATATAAATTCATGGGGTAAATCGGGAATATTTTGTCCTGTTTTACCTTGAAAGCCTTGTTCCATCAACCATTCACGTACAAATTCTTTAGAAAGTTGTTTTTGTTTTTTACCCTTATCCTGTAACTCTTGATAGGTATCTGCATAAAAATAACGAGAAGAATCCGGGGTGTGGATTTCATCGATAACCACAATTTTTCCATCTGTAGTTTTGCCAAATTCATATTTGGTGTCTACCAAAAGTAAATCTCGCGATTTAGCTAAGGTTGCTCCCATTTCAAACAATTTGAGACTGTATTCTTCTAAGGTTTTATAATCTTCTTCACTTACAATGTTTTGGTCTAAAATCTCGGCTTTAGAAATATCCTGGTCGTGATCGCCTTGCTCGGCTTTGGTGGTTGGTGTAATAATAGGTTGTTCAAACTTGTCATGCTCTTTCATTCCATTGGGAAGTTTTACACCGCATAATTCTCGCTTTCCAGCTTTATATTCTCGATAAGCATGTCCTGTCAGGTATTGCCTCACGACCATTTCGACTTTAAAGGGTTTGCATTTAAGCCCTATGCTCACATTAGGGTGTGGCGAGGCAATAAGCCAATTAGGCACCTCGTGCTGTGTTTTGTCAAGCATATAGGTTGCCAATTGATTTAAAATCTGGCCTTTGTGTGGAATGCCTTGAGGTAAAACCACATCAAAAGCACTGAGTCTGTCAGTAGCTATAATGATGAGTATATCATCATTTATCGTGTAAACATTACGCACTTTGCCCTGATAAAAGGCAGTTTGATTAGGGAATTTAAAGTTGGGTTTTATTAAACTTTGGGTTATCATTAATTTTGATTTTCAATAGATTTGTATGCAGCAATGACTTTTTTGACGAGTTTATGGCGAATGACATCTTTGTCGTCCAAGTAAACAATGCCCACACCCTTAACTTCTTTTAAAATAAGCAAGGCTTCTTTTAAACCGGAGATCACGCGTCTTGGTAAATCAACTTGCCCTGTATCACCGGTAAGCATAAATTTAGCATTTTTGCCCATACGGGTCAGAAACATTTTCATTTGGGCATGTGTCGTATTTTGAGCTTCGTCAAGAATGACAAATGCATGGTCTAAAGTTCGTCCACGCATAAATGCCATAGGTGCAATTTGAATGATTCCTTTTTCAATATAGGTGTCGAGTTTTTCCGGTGGTATCATATCCCGTAAAGCATCGTAAAGGGGTTGCATATACGGGTCTAGTTTTTCTTTAAGATCGCCTGGTAAAAAACCAAGATTTTCTCCTGCCTCAACGGCGGGACGTGTTAAAATAATACGTCTAACTTGCTTTTGCTTGAGCGCTCTTACGGCCAATGCTATACCGGTGTAAGTTTTTCCGGTACCAGCAGGACCAATGGCAAAAACCATATCGTTTTTATTCATCTTTTCTACAAGCTTGCGCTGGTTTGCAGTTTGGGCTTTGATGTTACGACCACTTACGCCATGTACTAAAACTTCAGAGGCGCTTTGTGGAGTGGCATAATCAGCTGAGGAGTCACTGGTTAAAACGCGTTCTATACTGTTTTCGTCAATTTTGTTGTATTTGCTAAAATGCTCTAAAATCATAGCAAAACGTTTGTCAAACTCTTCTAAGCGCTCTTCGTTGCCGTAGACCTTTATTTTGCTGCCACGGGCTACGATTTTGAGTTTGGGAAAGTAAGATTTGATGAGCTCGATATTGGAGTTGTGGTGTCCAAAAAACTCTTTCGGGTTGATGTCAGATAATTCAATAATAAGTTCGTTCAAAGAAAGCTAATTTTTTTATTATGGTTAAATTCGCATTCCAAATTTAAACAAATTAAAATTTAGAACATCAATTTAATGTTATTTTAGTGGTTTGTTTTTAGTTGTAAGGAGATACTATATATATAAGAGTTGGGTCTCTGCAAATGAATAAACTTATTAGTGTATCTTATTGTTCTAAAAGGGTTTGAAAACGAGATTTGCGGTAGGGATAGAAGTGGTATCCCGAACACTGACCGAAAGCGTCAGTGAGAGGAATACAAACGGATAGCCCGGCTACCGCCCAAATTATACATTTTATTAATGTCTATTATAACTTTAACTACAGATTTTGGTCTAAAAGACCATTCCGTCGCAGCAGTCAAAGGTGCATTGTACAGTGAGCTTGATGAGGCTAAAGTTGTAGATATTTCACATTTAATTTCTCCTTTTAATATTATAGAAGCGGCTTTTGTGATCAAAAATGCATATCATAATTTTCCTAAAGGAAGTGTACATGTTATTGGTGTAGATGCAGAAATGACTCCGGAAAACAAACATATTGCTGTTGCTTTGGATGGTCATTATTTTGTGTGTGCCAACAATGGCATCATGTCACTAATTGCTTCCGAAATTAAGCCTGATAAAATTGTAGAGATTAATATTCACAGAGCTTTAGGGACTAACTTTACAGTACTAGACGTATTTATTAAAGTGGCTGGGCATATTTTAAGAGGTGGCAAGTTAGAGGTTATTGGCAAGCCTATTGAAGGACTTAAACAATTAAAATATATTGAGCCTCAGGTCAACAGTGCTGAAAATCAAATTATTGGTCATGTAGTCTATATCGATAATTTTGGTAATGTGATTTCAAACATTAAAAAACCATTTTTTGAATCTTTGGTCAAAGGTCGTAATTACGTCATTAGTGCACGCAATATTAAGTTTAAAACTATTTACGATACCTATAGTGATGCTATTAACTTTGAAATGCCGGTCAATAAGCGAGAAGAAGCCGGTAAAAAGCTCGCTTTGTTTAATGCTTCAGGATATTTGGAATTAGCTTTGTACAAAAGTAATCCTAAGCTTACAGGAAGTGCAGCGAGTTTGCTAGGATTGAAAGTTATGGATACCATTACAGTGAATTTTTTATCATGATAAAGCGAGTTGTAAAAATGGAATTTGAAGAGAAATTTATTGAGAAATTTCTACAGTTGTTCGATAAACACAAATTAAAAATTCGAAATTATAAAGGTTGCGAATATTTAGAATTATGGCAAGACACAAATAAGCCTACAGTGTTTATGACTTATAGCTATTGGCATTCTGAGGAGAATTTAAACCAATACAGACAATCTGAGTTGTTTAAAAGCGTTTGGTCTAAAACCAAAATTATGTTTGCAGCTCAACCACAAGCATGGAGTTTGAATACAATACATCAATTAAAATAAGTGTCGATGTTGGCAATTTTTAAAAAAGAATTTTTTGGATTTTTTAGCTCAATCATTGGGGTATTGGTCATTGTTATTTTTTTAGTGGTCACTGGTCTTATGCTTTGGGTTTTTGATACGCCGTATAATATTTATAATGCAGCTTATGCCGACTTGACATTGTTTTTTGAACTTGCACCATGGGTGTTTTTGTTCTTAATTCCTGGAATCTGTATGAAGAGTTTTTCAGAAGAACAACGTCAAGGAACCTTAGAGTTGTTATTAACCAAGCCTGTGAGTATAAGAAGTTTAGTATTTGGAAAGTTTTTTGGGGCTCTAGTCTTAAGTGTTATTGCAATTTTGCCGAGCCTGATTTATGTTTTTTGCATCAAAAGTCTAGCGGTAAGCCCAGAAAATATTGATTATGGCGCTATGGCGGCTTCTTATTTTGGACTACTGCTTTTAATTGCGGTGTATACGGCTATTGGTATTTTTTCATCAACATTAAGTCAGAATCAACTCACCGCATTTTTGATTGGCCTGGTATTGTGTTTGACGGTGTATTATGCATTTTACGGCATATCAACTTCAGGAATTTTGGGTAGTAATGCTTTTTTAATAGAATTTTTAAGTTTGAAGTACCATTATAAAGCTATGATGCGAGGCGTTATTGACTCAAGAGATTTAATGTTTTTTGCAAGTATATGGATTGTATTTATGAGCTTTACATTTTGGCGATTGAAATCTATGAAAAATTAATATGAGTAAGCCATTAAAGAATCTTATTGTTTTAATTGTACTATTGATTATAGTCAATATATTTTCATATCATTTTTACAAACGATTCGACTTTACATCTGATGGTCGATTTACGATATCATCTGTCAGTGAAAATTTGATAGACTCAATCAAATCTCCCTTAAGTATAACCGTTTTTTTAAAAGGTGACTTAAACGGCGAGTTTAAAAGACTACAAAGAGAAACCCGGTTTATTCTGGAGGAATTTAACGCTAAAAATCCTCAGATCAGATTTGAATTTATAAACCCTGTCGCAGGTAAAGATAATCCTCAACAAGTTGGTAATGCTTTTTATCAAAATGGAATGATGCCTGAGAATTTAAGTGTGATGAAAAACGGTAAGTTGACAAAAACCTTAATTTTTCCTTGGGCAGTTGTCAAATACAAAGACCAGCAAATGGCGGTACATTTGTTAAATAAAAAACTCAATGCCAGTGTTGAATCTATGATCAATTCTTCAGTGCAAAACCTTGAATACGCCTTTACAGATGTGTTTTTAAAATTAAGTCGAGAGCGTAAAAAGAAAATTGCTGTACTGAGAAGTAAAGGCGAACTTGAGGATAGGTACCTGACTGATTTTTTAAGTCATATTAGAGCGTATTACTTAATAGCTCCGTTTTCTTTAGACTCAGTTCAAGGCCATCCCAAAAAAGTTTTAAAGGAATTACAAAAATTTGATGCTATTATTGAAGCTAAGCCTACTAAAGCTTTTACAGAGAAAGAGCTTTATGTTTTGGATCAGTACATTATGAACGGAGGAAAAGCACTCTGGATGGTAGAAACTGTTGCTATTGAAAAAGATAGCCTTAAGCAAACAGGATCTAATATTGCAATGCCTAAGGATTTAAATCTTTTAAACTTATTTTTTAAATACGGTGTCCGAATCAACTACGAACTCATAAATGATGTTTACTCTGCACCAATTTATTTAGCAACCGGCAAAGCTAATGATACGCAATTAAATCCTTATCCATGGTTTTATGAGCCTTTGGCTAAACCCTCTGCAAACCATCCCATAGTGAGTAATATCAACGCCGTAAAATTTGAATTTGCTAACAGTTTGGATACGTTAAAAAATGGAATTTCTAAAACAGTTTTACTTCAAAGCTCAGAAATGTCAAGAGCTGAAGATGTACCAAGAGAAATTAATTTAAATATGATTAATGTAAAGCCTTCTCCTGAAATGTACCCTAAAGGTAAATTCCCTTTGGCCGTTTTGCTAGAAGGTGAATTTACATCGGTCTTTAAAAATAGAATACCGCCATTTGATTATAAAAAAGCTAAAGATAAGAGTGTCAAAACAAAACAAATTGTGGTATCTGACGGAGATATCGTAAAAAATGAAATATCTAAAGGCGAAGTTTTGAATCTTGGATTTGACCGTTTTACTGGAGATACTTATGGCAATAAAACTTTTTTAACCAATGCGTTAAACTATCTTTTGGGTGACGAAAATTTAGTTAAGTTGCGGAATAAGCAAATTAATATTCCAACATTAAATTCAGAAAAAATTTTAAACCATACAAAGCTCTGGCAAATATTAAATATTGGAGTAGGAATTGTATTGATAGTAGGATTCGGATTTGTGATGTATTGGTATAGACTAAAGCGGTTCCGATGAATTTTGATGTATTAAAAGAAAATTTTACCGGCGAAATTAAAACAGATGAATTGTACCAAAGTATGTATGCTACTGATGCGTCTGTTTACCAAAAACACCCATTGGCAGTTGCCATTCCCCAAACCAAAGAAGATTTAAAACTTCTCATAAGTTTTGCTTCAAAACATAATACTTCTTTAATTCCCAGAGCAGCCGGTACATCTCTTGCCGGACAATGTGTTGGTTCAGGAATAGTAGTTGATTTAGGCCAAAATTTTACCGAAATATTAAGAGTTGATAAAAAACAAAAAACAGTTATACTTCAACCTGGTGTGATAAGGGATGAACTCAATTTAACATTAAAACCTTACGACTTGTTTTTTGGGCCCAATACTTCAACCTCAAATCGTTGTATGATAGGTGGTATGGTAGGAAATAATTCGTCTGGCACAACATCTATACAATACGGTACAACAAGAGATAAAACTCTAAGCCTTAAATGTATCTTGTCAGATTCTGAAGAAGTACATTTTAAAACACTATCTCAAGAAGAGTTTAAAAACAAAGCTAAGCTCAAAACTAAAGAGGGCGAAATCTATTCGTTTTTTTGGGATCTAGTAAATGATCCAGAGCTTATAAAATCTATAAGACGTAGTTATCCAAAAAGAAGCATTCATCGGCGTAATACTGGATATGCCTTAGATGATATAGTCCAGCAATATCATGAAAACCAAACCATTAATTTGTCGAGATTTATTTGCGGGAGTGAAGGGACGCTGAGTTTGATTACAGAAATTGAACTACAACTAGATGATCTTCCGCCAAAACATTCTGCATTAATTGCTGCTCATTTTGACTCGGTAAGTGCGACATTGTCGGCAGTCAAAACCACTATGAAACACAATTTGTATGCCTGCGAGATGATGGACGATACCATTTTAGACTGTACAAAAGATCATTTAAAATACAAAGATTATCGCTTTTTTATAAAAGCAATACCTAAAGCGATTTTGCTTTTAGAACTTAAAGCATATAGTAAGAAAAATTTAGAACAACAAATAAATACCCTTAAAGCAGACTTAACACAACAAACAGCATGTTACGCACAACCTGTTTTGAGAGGTAACAATATCCAAAAGGCTTTTACATTGAGAAAAGCCGGTTTAGGCTTATTGGGAGGTATTGTAGGTGATGACAAAGCTGTAGCATGTATAGAAGACACTGCGGTAGACATAGAAGATTTAGAATCTTATATATCTGATTTTGCTGAATTGATGAAAAACTACAATCAACAACCTGTGTATTATGCACATGCCGGTGCCGGAGAATTGCACTTGAGGCCTATTTTAAACCTAAAAACCCAAAAAGGTGTTAATGATTTTGTTTCTATCACGCATGATGTTGCTTTGTTAGTTAAACAATATGATGGTTCATTAAGTGGAGAACACGGTGATGGTATAGTAAGGTCAAACTTTATTAAACTGATGTTGGGTAAGACTTGTTATGAGTTGCTCAAACAAGTCAAAACCATTTTTGACCCATCACAAATTTTTAATCCAGGTAAAATAATTAATCCGTATCCTGTAAACAAAAATTTCAGATATGTAACAGATAGAGAAGAGCCTAAAATTGACAGTTTTTTAAATTTTAGTAATGAGAAAGATCTCCTTAGAGCTACAGAAAACTGCAATGGTAGTGGCGATTGCAGAAAGACTCAATTGTCTACTGGTAGTATGTGCCCAAGTTATCACGCTACAAGACAGGAAAAAGACACAACTAGAGCTCGAGCCAACGCATTAAGACAGTATCTTACAAGTCCTAAACTTTTATCAGATCGAGCTGTAAAAGAGGTTTTTGATTTGTGTATTTCTTGTAAAGCCTGTAAGCGCGAGTGCCCAAGCAATGTTGATGCAGCAAGTTTTAAAGCTGAGTGGACTTTTCAGTATTATAAGACCCACAAGAGACCTCTCAGAGATTTTATGATAGGTTTTAATGATACTATAAATAAAAAATTACTACCAATAGCTAGTTTATACAATTATGTTGTTCAACATAAGTTTTTGTCCCAACCTATTAAAACATTGTTGGGGTTTCATCAAAATAGAAGTTTGCCTAAGCTCACTCAACAAACCTTATTCAAGTATTTGAAAAGCAACAGCGGAAAATTAATTCCTAAAAATTCAAAAATTAAAACCGTTTATCTGTTTGTTGATGAGTTTACAAACCGTTTAGAGAGTGAAATTGGTCAAGATGCTATAGAGCTCTTAACCCAACTTGGTTATGAAGTTAAGACATTACCCAACAAAGCTAGTGGAAGGGCTCAAATTTCTAAAGGGTTTTTGAAACAAGCTAAAGCCTTAGCCGAATATAATGTCAAATTGTTTAAAGATGTGATAAGTAAAAATTCACCTTTAATTGGAATCGAACCCTCCGCAATTTTAAGTTTTAGAGACGATTATTTGAGGTTGACAGATGATACTAAAGCCACAAAAAAATTATCAAAAAATGTATTTTTAATTGATGAATTTTTAAGTCACGAAATACAAAAAGAACATATTAAACCATCTCAATTTACTGATGAATTTTGTGAGGTTAAGCTTCACGTGCATTGTCATCAAAAAGCTTTGTCCAACTCAAAGTATACATTTGATACAATCAATATTGTGAAAAATGCAAAAGTGAGCATCATTCCTTCTGGCTGTTGTGGAATGGCCGGCGGATTTGGATATGAAAAAGAACATTACAATATCAGTATGAAAATCGGAGAGCTTATTCTTTTACCTGCGGTTAGAAAATCTGCTTTTAAAACCTATATTATTGCAAACGGAAGTAGTTGTAGACATCAGATTAAAGATGGTACATCCAGACAGGTGCTTCACCCTGTCAGTTTCTTAAAGACCATGCTTAAGAATAAAAAAAATTCCTAAGCGGCTACTTAGGAATTTCTTCAAATTAATTAAATAGTATTAAGCTTTAGCTTTTTCATCAACTTCGTCATCTTCTTTTTTAGCATTCTTATCAGAAAGGTCAATTTTTGTTCTACTGCTTGTATCAAACATAATAGGTGTTGCGATAAATACTGATGAATACGTTCCTACGATGACACCAATAATTAGAGCAAACATAAATCCACGGATGCTATCTCCACCAAAAATAAATATGGCAAGAAGCACAACAAGTGTTGTGAAAGACGTATTTAAAGTACGACTCAATGTAGAACTAGCACCAACGTTGATGATCTTGAATAAATTCCATTTTGGATGAATATTATAATATTCTCTTATTCTGTCAAACACAACAACGGTGTCATTTAATGAGTAACCTATAACAGTTAGAATAGCAGCAATAAAAGCCTGATCAATTTCTAAACTAAATGGCATAAATCCATATAATGCAGAGAAAATACCAAGAACAATTAAGGTATCATGAATAACAGCTACAACTGCACCAACACTAAATTGCCAGCGTCTAAAGCGAATTAAAATATAGAGAAAAACCACGATAAGTGATCCTATAATTGCATAAAATGAAGCTTCCTTAATGTCGTCAGCAATGGTTGGTCCAACTTTCATCGAAGACATAATACCATATTCAGAATCACTGCCTTCGGCTAGAGAAAAATTGTCTAATGTTAAACCATCAGGTAAATAGGGTTGAAATGCACTGTACATTTTGGAGACAATTTCTTCATCGATTTCAATTCCTTCTTCATCAACTTTGTAGTTGGTCGTAACTTTAACTTGATTATCAGAACCAAAAGTTTTAATATCAGCACTCCCTAATTCTTCAATTAAGACACCTTCAAGTTCGTTGGCGTTTACAGCCTGATCAAACCTAACTGTATAAGTTCGTCCACCAACAAAGTCGACACCTTGATTTAATCCTTTTGTTGATAATAAAAATATGCTAACTAGAATTAGTGCACCAGAAAATATGTAGGCTACTTTTCGTTTAGACAAAAAGTTTACGAAGACATCTTTAAGAAAATTCTTAGTTGCCGCAGTTGAGAACGCAAGAGCATTATTGTTTTTGCCATAATTATCTAAAAATAGTCGCGTTATAAAAATTGCAGTAAATAAAGAGGTCAAAATACCAATGAGTAGGGTAGTGGCAAACCCTTTGATTGGACCTGTTCCAAAAAGTAGTAAAATCAGACCAGTTAATCCAGTTGTGATATTGGCATCTAAAATAGATGATAAGGCATTTTTAAAACCATCTTTTATAGCATCATATTGAGCTTTACCAGCGGCGAGTTCTTCTTTGATACGTTCAAATATCAGGACGTTGGCATCTACAGACATACCTATTGTTAATACGATACCTGCGATACCGGGAAGTGTTAATACAGCTTTGAGGCCAGCCAGAACACCAAAAATAAAAACGATATTTACAATCAGAGCAATATCTGCATAGATTCCAGCTTTGCCATAATAAAATACCATCCATAGCAGAACAAGTACTAAGGCAATCAAAAATGAGTTTATACCACTATCGATAGCCTCTTGACCTAATGACGGTCCCACGATTTCACTCTGAATAATATCTGCTGAAGCCGGGAGTTTACCTGCTCTTAATACGTTAGCTAAATCTTTGGCTTCTGTGATAGTAAAATCACCACTGATCTGGCTATTCCCACCGGTGATTGGACCGTTTGAGACTCCAGGTGCAGAGTAAACAATATTGTCAAGTACAATTGCAATTTGTGTCTGGTTTTCGTAAGCTTTTGTGGTCATTTCTTCCCAAATTTGAGAACCACGACCATTCATTTTCATGCTGACAACAATTTCTCCGGTTTGAGTATAGGTTTGATTAGCATCTACAATCACAGAACCACTTAATTGAGGTTTATCTTTACGATTACCTTTTATCGCATATAATTCTATAACTTCACTTCCTTTAGCTGGTTTTCCCCATTTGAATTCAAGAAAGCGTTTTTCACTTTTCAGGAGGTTCCTTGCTTTTTCGTTTCTAAGATAAGAATTTACAACTGCGGTATCATTTATTCTTGCAACACCTAAAATAGCAGATTGTCTATTTTGGGACAATTGTAATTTTGCAAAAAGAGGGTTGGTTTTGCTGAGTTCATTCTCTTCATCTTCAGCATCTTCACTACTATCCAATAATTCATCTAAGTCTTGATCGGTTTGTGTGGAATCTGATTGCGTTTCTACTTTTTCTTTTTCTGGATTGTTAATAGAATCTTGAATAGCGATATTTTGAGCAGCAATTTTATCGGCTTCGACAAAAAATTCAATGAGATCGCCGACCTGATATACTTCCCAAAACTCAAGTTGCGCTGTACTTTGTAAAAGTTTTTGAATTCTACTGATATCTTTGGCTCCAGGAAGTTCTACAAGGATTCTACCAGAATCTCCAAGTCTTTGAATGTTAGGTTGTGTAACCCCAAATTTATCAATTCGTTCGCGAATGACTTCGAAGGCCGAAACAATACTTTCATCTATCTTTCTGCGGATAATGGGTTTGACCTGTTCATTGGTCATATTAAGATTGATATCATCAGATAGATCTTTGTTTGCAAATATATTAGGTGAAGCTAACTTGGCACCCTGAATATTATCAAAGGCCTCAAAGAATAAATCAACATAAGGATCTTGACTATTTTTTTGTTGCTGAGAAGCTTCATTTAAGGCTTTAACGAAACTGGGATCATCTGAACCATTGGCTAAATTTCTCAAAATATCTTTAACCGATATTTGAAGTATCACGTTGATACCACCCTTTAAATCAAGTCCTTTATTAAGTTCTTTATTTTTAGCATCTTCGTATGTGATACCTATGAAATAAGGCTCGTTTTTGACAGAATCTAAGTAAACCTTAACTTTTTCTTCTCTGAGATCGGCATAATTCTTTTGATTTTCAGAGATTTCAGCTTGCGCAAATTTTTCAGCATTATTTTCTATTTGACTAGCGATGTATGTGTAGGATAGCTGATAAATACATACTAAACCAAATAAAATGGCAAATAATCTTATAAGTCCTTTATTGTGCATTTGTATAAAATTAGGTGTGTCTAAAAAATCGCACAAATATAGGCTTTCATAAACAAATCACAATAATTTTAAAGCAAATATTTAAAAGTGGCAATTTATAATTAAAAAACGCCCTATCATATGATTGATAGGGCTGATAATCAATATCTTATTTAATTTTAATTAATAGGCTCCCCATTCTTTCAAAGATTCTTTATTCATTTTGACATAATCTGCATTTCTGGCTTTCTGTGCTGCTTCTAGTGATTGCTGAGCTAATTTTATAGCCATATTTTTTTCTCCCGCTTTAGCATATATAAGAGATTGCTGTCTTAACATCCAGTATGGTTTGTCATCACGAGCATCCATAGCCTGATCAATCCACTTTTTAGCTTTGTTGATGTCTCTGTCTGTTTCTAAAAAATAAACTGCAGCACTGTAAAGGTCTGCAGGCGTAGGATCCTTCATGCTCATCTCTATACTTTTCATAACTTTTTTATCGGAAGGCACTTCAATAAGTATATGAGTTGAAGTATTTGCCCAGGTCATGATCAGGTGTGCAGAATCTTTTGTGAAATGGCCAAAACTTATAGTGAATGATTCAAATGCAGGTTCTACGTTTATGGCTTCTACCATAGCGCTTGCGGCGATCAACTCTTCATTCCACTCCCTAGGTGTTCCCCAGTTTTCTGTATTTTTATAAAGGTAAATTTTCCACTCTCGCTCTCCCGGCTCTGAAAAGATCGCATATTCTCCGGCTTCAACTTCAACACCACCAAAAACGATATTGTCATCAAAACTAATGGTGGTATTCTTATTGGCTCCCGTTCTCCAGAGTTTTTCAAATGGAACCAGATCACCAAAAATTTCTCTTCCTCTCATTGATGGACTTGAGTAATTAATTTCAAAGTTGGTTAGTCCCACAACCTGTTTCAGTTGTACAGAAGGACTGGGTTGTGGTGTTTGTACCTGAGCACTTACACCGGCAAATACAGTGATAAAACATATCAGTAATAATTTTCTCATAATTTTAAATTTTTAAATTTGATGTCTCAATATTATGATTTTAGCAAAAAAAAACCTTAATTTGTGAATAAAAATTAATTTAAACTTAACAATATCAGCAGGACCATGATTAAAAATTTACTAAAATTATTTTTACTATGTTTTTTATTTTCAACTACTTATGCTCAAAAAAACCCTTGGAAGGGGATCGATTATAAGGATATAAAAATAGATGAAAGTGAAATTATTGAATATGATATAACCATCAAAAATGCTTCATACTTTCAAATGAGCAAATCAGAAGTTTTGTCTTCAATTATTTCTGCACCTTACAGGGAAGATTTTTCAAATAGTAATGTTGAGCTTAAAATTCCAAATTTCAATGGTGATTTTGAAACTTATGAAATATTCAGAGTAAAGACACTTTCGCCTGTTCTTTCTTCAAACTATCCTGACATACACTCTTTTATAGGTAGAAGATCTGATAAGAGCGACGGTAGCGTGTTAAGAATAACCATTACGCCCTACGGATTTTATGGAATGGTATTAAAACCTGATGTAGGACAGGTATTCATAAATCCGCTTGATAAATCCAGTGATTATTATGCTATGTTTTTAAAATCGAGTACTTCTGATCTTACTCAGGCCGGTTGTCTTTTTCATAATCAATCAGACTTAATAGCAAATCAAACATCAGCAACAGAAAACCAAACTTATACAGTAGATGACAGTAATTTAAGAACTTACAGGCTCGCGGTTGCGGCAACTGGTGAGTATTCTCAATATCATATAAATCAAGCTGGTGTCGGCGGAGGAACAACCACACAACAAATAGCTGCTGTTCTCGCTGCTATAACTGTGACCGTCGACAGAGTTAATTCAATCTATGAGAGAGATCTTGGCTCTACAATGCAATTGGTCGCAAACAATGACCAGATTATATTCTTGAACGGGAATACGGATCCCTACACTAATCTTGACGTTTTTGCAATGCTTGGTGAAAACCAAACCACAATTGATAATGTCATTCAATCAGCTAATTATGATATAGGACATATTGTAAGTACGGCACCAGGTGGTGGCGTAGCTGCTTTAGGAAGCTTATGTGTGCCAGGAGCAAAAGCCCGTGGTGCGACAGGTGGAGTTGCTCCTGTGGGCGATCCTTATGATGTTGATTATGTGAGTCATGAAATAGGGCATCAGTTTGGTGCGCAGCATACATTTAATAACTTTTGTGGCGGTGCAAGAAGTGATGCAGTAGCTGTTGAGCCGGGAAGCGGCAGCACAATTATGGCCTATGCAGGTATATGTCCGCCAAATGTACAGAGCAATAGTGATGCGCATTTTCATCAGATAAGCATCAATCAGATTTACCAAAACATTTCAATTGGAAATGGTTCCGGCTGCGCAGCTCTTACAGGACAGCCTAATAGTGCACCAACTATCACTCCGGTACCGGATTATACGATTCCAAATGGAACAGCTTTCTATCTTGATGTAACGGCAACTGATGCTGAGAATGATGCATTGACATATAACTGGGAGCAAATAAACAACGGGATAGCATTTCCTAACGGTCAAGAGCAAACGCCATCCCCGACATCTACTACAGGACCTAGTTTTAGATCTTTACCTTCTTCCAGTGATTCCAGACGCTATTTCCCTGAGTTTAACTCTGTTTTAAGTGGAAATCTGGCACCAACCTGGGAAGTTATACCTACGGTAGCAAGAACTATGAATTTTGCTGTAACGGTGAGAGACAACAATATTAATGTAGGTCAATCTTCAAGAGACGTCGTAATTGTCAATTTTGCAAACGTTGGACCATTTCAGGTTACCTCTCAAAACACAACCAATATTAACTGGTTGCCCGGAGAAACAAGAACAATTACATGGGATGTTGCAGGTACCGACGCCAATGGAATAAATACAAGCAACGTCAATATCTTATTGTCTACTGACGGTGGAATCACTTTTAATACCACTTTAGCTGCAAATACACCAAATGATGGAACAGAGGACATTGTAGTCCCAACGTTACAGGCTCCATTTTGCAGAATTCTTGTAGAACCAGTAGATAACGTGTATTACGCAGTTAATCAAACGACATTTGCAATAGACTCCAATGTATCCGTGAATTGTGATAATTTTGCTAATAATAATGCTGTAGCCATCCCTGATGGCGCTGGCCCGAATCAGCAAGGCCCTTTGGTAACCAGCGTTATCAATATTCCATCTGACATAACTAATATAGATGACGTTAACGTGACACTCGACGTATCACACACTTATATTCAGGATATGGTTTTTCAATTGGCTAGTCCGAGTAGTGAAATAGTCTCTCTTTGGGCGAGAAATTGTGATAACGAGGACAGTTTTGTTATTACTTTTAATGATAATGGTGCAGCTTTACCTGCGCCAGGCACTGACTGCGGTCCGTCACCGGGTCCCGGTCCAACAGGCGTATTTGCCCCGGTAGATCCGGATGATGACTTATTGACGGTATTTTCAAATGGAACAAGTGGTGATTGGACATTGCAGTTTGCTGACTTTTTTAATGGTGATGTGGGTACACTTAACTCCTGGGATATCGAAATTTGCTCAACAACCTTCTCGGTTGAGGATAATCAATTCAATGAATTTTCAATTTCACCGAACCCTAACGATGGAATCTTCAATTTGAATTTTAATCAGCCATTAGGTAATGATTCAACTATTTCAATTTTTGATATCCGCGGAAGACTTATAGAATCTATCATACCAAATTCAAACAATACCTCTTTAAGGGTCGAGCTTCAAAATGAATACCAAAGAGGCGTTTACCTTGTCGAAGTTAATAATGATAATGGTAAATTCGTGAGTAAATTGATCATAAGATAAGTTCCAAATACTTAATTTAATAACAAAAAGCTGCATGTTTTGCAGCTTTTTTTTGGTCTATTTGTATATTTACAAAAAAGTTTAATATGAGAAATGTAATTTTAGCTATCACGATTATTTTATCAACAATAGCTTATTCCCAGTCTAATCACTGGAGTCTAAAAAACATTAATGCAATCGATAATGAAGATCTTGTATATTATGAAACACAGGTTTCTGATTTTAGTGTATTTCAATTGAATGAGCAATCTTTGAAGAATACTTTACTACAGGCACCTATGCGCTTTGAAAAAGATAATTCCAATGTATTGATCGAGATTCCTTATGCCCAGAATAAATTTGGTGTATTTGAAATGTTTGAAGTACAGACTTTACATCCGGATTTGGCTACAAATTATCCTATGATCAAATCTTATCTGGGTAAACACAGAGGTGATAATTCAGATAGGGTAAGAGTAACAGTTACGCCACATGGCGTATACGCTAAAATATTTAGTTCTAAAGGTTCAGTGTATATCAATCCTTACACCAGAAACGGTGGCTTCTATAAAGTTTTCAATATGAAGGATGCAACATTCCCTCAATTCACATGTGATTTTGAAAATCAGGCAGAAAACCAGGCTATGGAGGCAATGGGTTACTCACCGGAAACAGATGAACTTACTATAGAAGATTCTACATTCAGAACATACAGATTTGCTTGTGCAACGACTGCTGAATATTCTTTGTACCACATTAACCAGGCTGGTGTTTCTTCTGGAACAACAACTCAGCAAAAGGCTGCCGTTCTTTCAGCAATGACTGTTTCTTTAGACAGAGTTAATGGGATACTTGAGAATGAAATAGCTGTCAACCTACAATTCATACCAAATATAGATAATATTATATTTTTAGATCCTGCAACAGATCCTTATTCTGATACAAACAGTACAGGTGTTATCTTAGGTGAACACAATGCATTTTTACCCCCATTCATAGGAGACAATAATTACGATATCGGTCATGTTCTAACAACAATTGGTGGTGGAGTTGCTTTTTTAAATAGTTTGTGTAACGACAGCATAAAAGCCGGTGGTGTCTCGGGCTCCTCAGTGCCCGTTGGAGACGGCATAGACTTGACTTTTGCCCATGAAATCGGACACCAATTTGGCGCGCCTCATACCTTTAACAATCCTTGTAATGGTAACAGGTCTGACAATTCGGTTTATGAAATTGGCAGCGGTGTTACAATTATGTCTTACGCCGGTATTTGTAATCCTAATGTTATAGGAGATAATCTGGATCATTACCATTCTTCCAGTTTGATTCAGATGTTTAACCGAATGACGACAACAAACTGTGCACAGACTGCTAATATTGCAAATACACCACCTTCTGTTACACCTGGGGCAGATTATTTAATTCCAAGGAGAACGGCTTTTGTTTTAGAGGCACAGGCTTCAGACCCTGATGGAGATTTTTTAACCTACACCTGGGAGCAATTTGATAATCAAATTGCAACACAACCACCGTCTTCTTCAACATCCGTGGGCCCAATGTTCAGAGGTTTTGCACCGACAACAAGTCCTTCAAGATATTTTCCAAGAATGGAAACCCTATTAAATAATCAGCTTCAAACAACCTGGGAAGTTCTTCCAAATGTTGCGAGAGATATGGATTTTGTTGTAACCGTGAGAGATAATAATCCTCTGGGTGGTCAGAGTGAACAGGATCTTGTGAGCTTATCCGTTGTCGCAGGTACAGGGCCATTTAAGGTGACATCTCAGGATCAGGACGGAATTGTATGGAACCTGGGCGATACAGAAACAATAACCTGGGATGTTGCAGGTACTGATGCCAATGGTGTTGATGCCGCTGAAGTTGATATTCTGGTATCTACTAATGGCGGTATCTCATTCGATCAAGTGTTATTGGCCAACACGCCCAATGATGGTTCAGAGGATATCACAGTACCTGCCGGGATAGTTGGTTCCAATTGCAGATTGATGGTCAGAGCCTCAGACAATATTTTCTTTGCTCTAAATGAAAAGTTTTTTAATATTAATGCTACCTGTCAATTTGCAGAAGAAACATCAAATACGAGTATACCCGATGGTTCTGGTTTTGTGGGGCCTAGTCCTGGTACGCCGGGAGAATCTACTATTTCAATGTCACAGGATGATATAGTTTCCAGTTTATCGGTTCAGGTTCAACTATCGCATACAAATTTTCAGGATATTGACATTGAACTTGAAGGACCCGGAGGTCAGGTAGTAAAGCTTTGGAGCAGAGACCTTTGTAATACGGAAGAAATAAATTTGACTTTTGATGACGGAGGTATTCCACTATATGTATCAAATTGTGACGATACCCTTACAGGTTTCTTTGAGCCTGTAGAATCACTCTCTGCCTTTGAAGGCACAGAGACAGATGGTACCTGGACCTTAAGAGTTACAGACTTCTTCATAGGTAATACGGGAACTATAGAGTACTGGGCCCTTGATATTTGCTCTGCAACAACCTTAGACAATCAAATCTTTGAACAGGATTTCTTTAGCGTCTATCCTAATCCGGCTACAGATGTCTTAAATATAGATTTTGTTGATAGTTCTAACGCAAATATTCAATTGATAGATTTGAATGGACGTTTGATCAGGCAAACCAGTAAAAATAATAACAACAATACTTTTAGCCTAGGTGTAAGCGATCTGAATACTGGTATTTACTTTGTAAAAGTTATTCAGAATGGTTCAGAACTCGTTAAGAAAGTGATTGTGAAATAATAGTGAGGATTATATATTTTATAAAAGCCTGTAGGAGTTTATCCCTACACGCTTTTTTATATTAAAGTTTTTTTGAATTTATTTTATGAAATTCAGTATAGCTTTATTGAGTTCATCGGAATGGGTAAAAGACAATCCGTGTGGACCACCTTCAATGAGCTCTAATTGACAATTTTCTATTATATCGCAAGCTTTCTTTCCTGATACCTCGAAAGGTACTATGGCATCATCATCACCGTGTATTACTAAGCTTGGGATGTCAAATGATTTTAGATCTTCCCGAAAGTCTGTTTTTCCAAAAGCATCTACACAATCCAAAGTACCTTTTAGAGAAGCCTGCATAGCGATACTCCAGTTTAGCTCAACCTGAGCTAAGCCTACTTTGTCATTTAATTTTTCAAAGTTGACAAAGTTTTTTCCAAAACTTTTAAAGAAGTCTGCCCTGTCTTTGCTTATGCCTCCTTTCATGCCATCAAATACAGATGCATCTACAGCGTTTTTGTTGTTATCTGTCTCTAATAGAAACGGGGTAACAGCACTAATTAAAATAGCCTTGCTTACATTATCTGCTCCATATTTTCCGATATATCTTGCAACTTCGCCACCACCCATAGAAAATCCTGCCAGAATAATATTTTTTAATTCGAGTTGGTCGATTATATCTTTGAGATCGCTAGCCATTGTGTTGTAGTCATAGCCTGTAAAGGGTTTTGAACTTTGACCAAAACCTCTTCGATCATAAGCTATAACCCGAAAACCGGCATTGACTAAAGCATTGATTTGTGTATCCCACATCCTGTGGCTTAATGGCCATCCGTGAATTAAAATTACAGGTTGACCAGAACCGTAATCTTCGTAATACAATTCAATACTGTTGCTATTTTCTTTTGAGTTTGTTTTGATAAATCCCATAATTATTTTTGATACAATTTATATAAAATCGAAGAGGATTAAAATATAAACATCGGATTTAACAATTTTTTCAAATCAAAGCGCATTAGACGATTGTTTTTCAAAAAACTCTTATTTTAGCTTTAAATTCTACAACTTTGAAAAAGGTACTACAATTCCTATATAAGAATCAAGCCAATATTTATAAAATATCTTTGGTGGTCTTAACCGTATTCTTGATAGTCTATTTTTTTCCTAAAGGCTATAAATTTAAATACGATATAGATAAAAACACACCTTGGCCTTACGAGAATCTCTATGCCCAATTTGATTATTCCATATTGAAATCTAATGAAGAGTTAAAAGAAGAACGTGATGATATTGTAAAAAACCATTCTCCATACTACGAATTTGATCAGAATATTTACAGAAATGCAAAAAAAAGTTTTTCCTCTGATATCAAGAATATATTACCAGATTCTTTAGAGCAATATAATCCTAAGAGAGTCAAACAATTTGTCAAGAAGACTTTTGATGATTTATATCAATTTGGTCTTCGAATAGATGAAGATCGTTTTCCCGAAGACAAAGTCGTTATTTTAAAAAAGGGACCTAAAGTAGAAGAGGTTTTACTTTCGGCCATTTATAAACAAGACGATCTTAAAAATTATATTAATGCTGCTGTCGAAAACAGTCCATACAAAGACCTAAAAGAAAATATTATGGAGCTGTTTTTTAAAAACACAGAAGTCAACGTGTTTTATAATGCAGAATTAACAGAGAAAAGCTTAAATCAGAAATTAGACAATATATCTCAAACACGTGGCACGGTCAAAAAAGGAAGCAAAATCATTAGTAAAGGTGAAATTGTAGATTCTGATAAATACCAAAAATTAGTTTCATTAAAAGCTGAATACGAAAGCCAAGACTGGGATGATAGTTCGTTAAATACTGTCATTGTAGGCTACGTATTACTCGTATCATTAGCTTTTTTAATGTTATTATTATTTATCAAAAAATATAGAGAAGATATATATGAAGACAATAATAAAATTACATTTATCTTTTTTAATATTCTTTTTATAGTTGGATTATCTTTAGTTGTGTTACATTTTAATCCTGACTATGTCTATGTGGTTCCTATATGTATTTTGCCCTTGACACTAAAGGCATTTTTTGATCCGCGTTTAGGTTTGTTTACTCACGTTATCACTGTATTGATCTTAGGATTTATTGTGCCAAATAGTTTTGAATATATGTTCTTACAAATTATTGCTGGTATTGTAACTATTTTGACGGTGTCTGAACTTTACAAAAGGGCAAATCTTTTTATATCAGTATTTCAAATTACCCTGGTTTACCTAGTGTCTTACTTAGCTTTTAATTTGATTCAAGAAGGAAGTATATATGAAATAGAGGGTCAAAAATTTATATTATTCTTGCTTTCCGGTGTTGGATTATTGTTTGTCCAACCCTTAATTTACAGCTATGAAAAAGTATTTGGTTTAATATCTGATCTTTCTCTTTTAGAGTTGTCTGATACCAATTCTAAAATTTTAAAACAATTAGCTGAAACTGCGCCAGGCACATTTCACCATTCTTTAAATGTAGCTAACCTAGCAGAGGCCTCTGCAAATGAGATTGGAGCCAATGCGCTTTTGGTTAGGGTTGGCGCATTATATCATGATATTGGTAAGATGAAACAACCTACCTATTTTAGTGAAAACCAGAAAACTTCGGTTTCAGCACATGATGAGCTAGAACCCTTAGAGAGTGCCAGAATTATAATAAACCATAGAGCTTATGGTATTGAAATGGCAAAAAAACAAAAACTACCGGACAGAATTATTGACTTTATCAGGACCCATCACGGCACTTCCTTGGTGTATTATTTTTATAAAAACCAACAAGAAATTGACGGGGAATCTGCAGATGAAAACAATTTTAGATATCCGGGGCCAAAACCTTTCAATAAAGAAACGGCGATATTGATGATGTGTGATAGTGTCGAGGCGGCCAGTAAAAGTTTAAAAGAACCTAACACCAAAATCATAAATAGCTTTGTCGAAAAAATTATAGATAAACAAGTAGAAGATCGTCAATTTTTAAATGCGGATATTACTTTTAGAGAAATTGAACAAATCAAGAAAATACTAAAAGGGAAATTGAAAAATATTTACCATTTAAGAGTAGAATATCCTGAATAAAACCAACGATTATGGCAAAATTAATTAAACTTTATCAAGACAATCCATCTCAGAAACACATCCAAGAGATTGTGAAAGTGCTGAAGGATGACGGACTCATAATATATCCTACGGATACCGTTTATGGCTTAGGTTGTGATATCAATAGCAAAAAAGCTCTTGAAAAAATTGCTCGAATCAAACAAATTAAACTCGAAAAAGCTAATTTGTCTTTTGTATGTGATAGTCTAAGTAATTTATCAGAATATGTCTCGCAAATCAACTCAAACACGTTTAAGATTTTAAAAAGAAACTTGCCTGGACCATATACTTTTATACTCCCAGGAAATAACAATCTACCTAAAGTTTTTAAAAAGAAAAAAACCGTTGGCATTCGTGTACCGGATCACAGCATTAGCTTAGAGATTGTAAAAGCCCTTGGCAATCCAATAGTATCAACATCTATAAAAGATGACGATGATGTGATTGAATATACTACCGACCCAAGTTTGATTTTAGAAAAGTGGGACAAGTTGGTTGATATAGTGGTGGATTGTGGCTATGGAGATAATGTACCCTCTACAGTTATAGATCTCACTGCTGATGAGCCATTATTAGTAAGAGAAGGAAAAGGTTCTATTGAAATTTAGGCTGTTGTCTAGCGAGCTTCAGGTCAAAGTTTTAATTTCTGAAATCATTTTTTTTGCCAGGTTTTTTGCTTCTTCTTGAGATAGGGCTTCTGTGTATATCCTAATGATGGGCTCGGTGTTTGATTTTCTTAAATGAACCCAAGAATTCTCAAAATCTATTTTAACCCCATCTATAGTATTGAGATTTTCTTTTTCATACATTTTCTCCACCTTTTTTAATACGCGGTCAACATCTATTTGTGGGGTTAATTGGATTTTTTCTTTTGCCATAAAATAACTTGGGTAAGTTTTTCTTAAATCTGAAACTTTCATTTGCTTTTGGCTTAAGTGGGATAAAAATAAAGCTAAACCTACTAAACTATCTCTGCCATAATGTAAGTCAGGATAAATTATTCCGCCGTTACCTTCGCCACCAATAACTGCATTGGTGTCTTTCATTGTTTTTACCACATTAACTTCTCCAACAGCACTTGCTGTATATTGGCTACCATGTTTTTCAGTAACATCCCTAAGAGCTCTAGAGGATGATAAGTTACTTACAGTATTGCCTTGACGTCTTGACAGTATATAGTCTGCTACTGTAACAAGTGTGTATTCTTCACCATACATTTCTCCTTTTTCATCCATAAATGCTAACCTGTCTACATCTGGATCTACGGCTATGCCAAAGTCAGCATTATTTTTAATCACAGATTTGGATAAATCTGTTAAATGTTTTTTTAGTGGTTCTGGATTATGCGGAAATTCGCCCGTTGGATCGCAGAATAATTTAATGACTTCAACATTTAGTTTTTCTAAAAGTGGTACAATTGAAATTCCACCTGTCGAATTAACTGCATCTAAAACAACTTTAAACTTTTGTTGTTTTATTTTTTCAACTAAAACATCTTCTAATTTCAGGATTTCCTGGATGTGTAAATCAATATAAGAATTATGATTTGATCTATTGCCAAGATTTTGTACTTCAGAAAAGTTATAACCTCCTGTTTCTACTAAATTGAGGATGTCTTTGCCGTCCTTATCGTTTAAAAATTCGCCTTTTTCATTAAGTAATTTTAAAGCATTCCACTGTACGGGATTGTGACTAGCTGTAACAATGATGCCACCATCTGCATGTTCGAGTTTTACGGCCATCTCTACAGTAGGCGTAGTTGACAATTCAAGGCTTACGACATCTATTCCTAGACCTATTAAACTGTTAATGACAAGTTCTTGAATCATTTTACCTGAGGGTCTGGCATCACGACCAATTACAACTTTGTAAGTTTCTTTTTTACGGTAAGATTTTAGCCAAGTACCGTAGGCTGAAGCAAATTTTACAGTATCGATTGGGGTTAAGTTGTCACCCACGTTACCGCCAATGGTTCCTCTAATTCCTGAAATAGATTTGATGAGCGTCATACATTAAATTTAAAAAATGATATATGTCAAAACTTAACCAAAAATACATAATTTATAAGGATGAAACCTATTTTTTGTTCTACTTTTAAGTTATGAATTATTTAGCTCACATATATCTTTCAGGATTCAACGATGATATTAAAATTGGTAATTTTATAGCAGATTTTATATACGGGAATCAGTATCAAAAATTCCCAACCGATATTAAAAAAGGGATTATTCTACACCGTGCTATTGATACTTACACCGATTCACATTATATTTTTAGACTAAGTAAAAAGCGTTTATTTCCTAGCTTTAGACATTATAGTAGTGTTATTGTAGATATGTTTTATGATCATTTTTTAGCTAAAAATTTCAACACTTATTCTGATCAAGACTTAAATCAATTTGCAGAGTCATTTTATGAAATTTTATATCAAAAAATGGATGATTTACCTGAAAAAGTCCACCAAATATATCCTGTAATGGTTAAATACAATTGGTTAGTTAGATATCAATACATTAATGATCTAAAACATATACTCCGTCAAATGAACAAAAAAACCAAGTTTCCCACACGTCTTGATGATTCTGTAGTTTTACTGATAGAGCATTACGATAGCTTTGAAACTGAATTCTTTGACTTTTTTGATGATATAATAAAAGAACAATCAAAAATGCTAAAAGCTTTAGATATCAATTAAATAAAGGTTAATGCTAAAGCTGAATGTAAGAAAAGAATTATTAAAATATATCTTTGGATAAAAAAGTTATGTTTGGACTATTTAAGAAAAAATCAAAATTAGATCAGCTCAGAGACCAATATGCAAAACTTCAAAAGGAAGCTTTTGATTTGTCTAAAACCAATAGGCAACTTGCAGATCAAAAAACCGCAAAAGCTGAAGAAGTTGCTAAAGAAATAGAAAAATTAAAGCAAGAAGAGGATTAAACCCGCATTATCTCTACAAGTAAAGTTCTCAATATATCACCGTCTTTAACTTGTGTAGTGTTTATCCCTTTGCTCTGTGCATCGGCGTTTCGTATTAAATCTATGGCTCGTGTAGTATCTTTCATACTATAATTCTGTGAAGCATAGATATAGTCTTTTACAAAATAAGGTGGAACACCCAAAACTTTTGCGGCATGAGACTCACTTTTATTATTCAGCGCATGATAAGTCAATACTTTATTAAAGAAGCTAAACATAAGACCTAAGCTTAAAACGAGCGGATGATTTTTAGAATTTTGGGTAAAATACTTAGCTATCTTTTGAGCTTTAAATTCATCTTTTAAACCAATGGCATTTATTAGTTCAAAATTATTGTAGTCTTTGCTGATACCGACATGTTCTTCGATATGTTCAGGTTTTATAATTGAAGAAACCGGTAAAATTTGTTTGAGTTTTTCTAATTCTTTATGAATATTAGAAATATTATTACCAAGAAATTCTAATAACATTTTAGAGGCTTTTGGCTCTATACTATAATCAGACTTCCTTAAGCTGTTATTCATCCATCTAATGACATGCTTTTCGTAAATCCGACCAGTTTGATAAAATTCATATTTCTTTTTTATAGTTTTAAACACCTTTTTTCGTCCATCTACTTTTTTGTGTTTAAAACACAATACCAATATAGTTGTGGATTGCGGATTTTCTACATAAGTTTCAAGCTTTTCAAGGTTTTTAAGTTGTTGAGCTTCTCTGACAATAATCACTTGATATTCAGCCATCATAGGATATCGTTTGGCAGTATTGATTAATTCTTCAACATCTGTATCTTTGCCATATAAGATGGTTTGATTAAACGCTTTTTGTTCTGGAGTCAGTACATTTTGCTCAATGTAATTGGATATTAAATCTACAAAATAGGTTTCATCCACGCCAATTAGTACATATATTGGTTTGTAATCCTTTTGTTGAAGACGTTTTAGTAAAGCCTCAGCGTTTTCCATATTATTCAGATTAAACCATGCAATTTAAACATTATAAAAGAATGCAAAATCTTAATTTTCCAAAATATGAATTTAGGTATCAAAAACACAGTGGTAAAATTAAGATTTATTCACGTTTAAGAAAAAAATTTATCGTTCTAACACCTGAAGAGTGGGTGAGACAACATTGTGTTAACTTTCTTATCGAAGACAAAGGTTGCTCTATATCCTTAATGAATGAAGAAAAAAAAGTAGAAATTAACGGTATGTCTAAGCGCTATGATATCGTGGTATATGAACCTCAGGGCGATATTAATTTGATAGTAGAGTGCAAATCTCCTGAAGTTAATATCAATCAAGAGACTTTTGACCAGATAGCGCGATACAATTTAAGTTTAAATGCAAAGTATTTAATGCTAACCAATGGATTAAATCACTACTTTTGCCAACTCGATTATGAAAACCAAACCTATATTTTTCTCAAGGAGTTTCCAAACATCAACTAAATTTTGAGTATTGCTGTCGTTATATTAAATTGGAATGGTAAAAAACTACTTGAAACTTTTTTACCCAGTGTAGTTAAATATTCAAAAGAAGCTCAAATTTATGTTGTAGATAACGCTTCGACAGACGACTCATTGTCTTTTTTAAACACCAAATATCCCAACATTAAAACCATATCTAATACTTATAATGCAGGATATGCCGGTGGATATAATCAAGGCTTAAAACATATCAAAGAAGACATCTATATTTTGCTTAACAATGATGTTTTAGTGAGCAAAAATTGGTTAAATCCGATTATTAAAACTTTTAAAAACCAAAAGGATGTAGCTATTGTACAGCCTAAAATACTGGATTACAATAAACCGGAATATTTCGAGTATGCTGGTGCAGCTGGTGGATTTTTAGACCTTTGGGCTTATCCATATTGCAGAGGTAGAATATTTGATACCTTAGAGAGAGATAACGGTCAGTATGATGAGGATGTACATATTTTTTGGGCGAGCGGTGCCTGTTTGGCAATTAAACGTAAAGTATTTTGGGCTATTGGTGCTTTTGACGAAAAGTATTTTGCACACCAAGAAGAAATCGACTTATGTTGGCGGGCTTATAATCATGGATTTAAAGCATGGTATACTCACCTTTCCTGTGTTTATCATCTAGGAGGAGGCACTTTAAATGCTTTTCAACCTCAAAAAACATTTCTAAATTTTAGAAATTCAATTTTTAATATTGCAAAAAACATGACATCTCCCTGGTTTGTTTTAATTGTACTGGGTCGCTTAATCCTGGATGCCTTGGCTTGTGTGAGATTTCTGTTTAAAGGTCAATTTAGGCATATTGGTGCAGTCTTAAGAGCACACTTATCTTTTTACAAACACAGCCCTAAAATAATTAAGAAGCGAAAAAAACATTTTAAAAACCTAAAATATTACTCTATTTTTTCAATTGTTTTTGAATATTTCATTTTAGGAAAAAAACAATATGACAAATTGATATAGTTCACACTAAATTAATGTTAATCCTCCGTACGCATTAGCCTTATTTAATTATTTTTGTTGATTATTCATCCTAAAATATTAGAATTTATGAGAATTTTTGTTAGCTTAATTATGTTATCCATTGTTTTAACATCTTGTGTTTCCAAGAAAAAATTTGCTGAAGTTGAGAATAAGTATAAAGATACTAAAGCCATGCTTGATAACACGGCGATGAAATTAAATGTCTGTCAAGACGAGAAAAAGTCCATGAAAGCCTCTTATGAAGATCAGATTAAAACACTTAAACAAACTAATGCTGCTTTAATTAATACACAAGGCGATTTAACTACATTGACACAAAAGGGTGCAGAAAACTTAGAGAAGACACTTGAAAGTATGAAGGAAAAAGACCTTCAAATCAAAACTATGCGCGATGCTATAAATCGAAAAGACAGCGTTACTCTAGCATTAGTTACAAGTCTCAAAAGTGCAGTAGGTAATATGGACGATGAAGACATCCAAATCAATGTCGAAAAAGGCGTTGTATTTGTATCTATTTCTGACAAACTATTATTTGGTAGTGGTCAATATCAACTTACAGAGCGCGCAAAAGAAGTCTTAGGTAAAGTTGCTAAAGTCATCAAAGCTAAACCAGATTTTGAATTTATGGTTGAAGGACATACTGATAATGTGCCTATTTCTAGAGAATGTTTTGAAGATAATTGGGATTTAAGTACAAAAAGAGCAACATCTGTCGTACGAGTACTTCAAAATGAATATGAGGTAGATCCAAGCCGAATGGTAGCAGCCGGAAGAGGAGAATATATCCCATTAGAATCTAATGATGACAAATTAGGAAGAGCTAGAAACAGACGTACAAAGATAATCGTATTACCAAAACTTGATCAGTTTTATAATATGATAGAACAAGGCATGAAAAAACTTTAAAAAATTCCTATATACCAAAACCTCAGTTCACTGAGGTTTTTTTATGCCGTTATGTCAGGTGTTGATATATAAATTTATGTTTCTTTGAAATAATCTTAGCTTAACAATAGCGTGGCTTAAGAGGTATCTAACTCCTGTGTTAATCAAATTTATTATTGAATTACCCCACAATGCACAATCATTGTGGTTAATTGTTTAAATATTTAAAATAAAAATATGAAAGTACTTGTTATTGGTGCCGGAAACATGGGTTTAACCTATTCTGAAGGTATGGCACAATCTTCTTTACTCAATAGGCGTAAGCTGATGATTCACGATGTGTCTAAAGAAACCATTGAATTGCTCAGAAAAGAAGAACAATTTGACGTTTATGAAAAAATTGAAGATTGTCTGCCTAATGCTGACATCGTTTTTATTGCGGTAAAACCCTATCACTGTGAAGATTTATTTGAGAAAATCAAACCTCATCTAAACGACCAGCAAATTTTTGTATCCCTCATGGCTGGCGTAACAATCAATAAAATTCAAGACTTGCTAGGTGTCAGTAAAGTGGTGAGGACAATGCCCAATTTACCTGCTAAAGTTGGTAAAGGTGTCACATCATTTACAGAATCAGATACAGTCTCTCGCGTAGAACTTTTAATGGTTCGAAACCTATTAGATACTACTGGAGAGTCTATTCATGTTAAAGATGAAGACTTTATCAATAAGTCTACTGGAATTTCCGGAAGTGGTCCAGCCTACATTTTCTATTTTATGCAATCTATGCTTGAAGCAGCAAAAAAAATGGGCTTTTCTGATAACGATTCAAAAGTCCTGGTAAGCAGTACTTTTGAAGGCGCAGTCACTCTTTTTAATGATTCCGACCTTACACCCGAAACATGGATGGATAGAGTAGCCTCAAAAGGAGGTACAACTCGAGCTGCACTTGACTCAATGGATGACAACAATGTAAAAGAACTTATTAAAGATGCCGCTTATGCCGCTTTTAACAGAGCTGTAGAATTAGGCGAATAAAAATCACAATTATGTTTAAAAAGAGAATTGTTGTAAAAGTTGGTACCAATGTGATGACAAATAGAAATAATCGTATCGTTGGTCCAATACTTAAAAACTTAGTCAGACAAATTGCTTATCTTTATGAGCGGGATATCATTACAATATTAGTATCTTCGGGTTCAGCTATTGCCGGTAAAGAAGTTTTGGGTAGAAGTGATGAAGAAAATCCTTCTGTTAGACGACAAATTTATTCATCAGTAGGTCAACCCAGAATGATGCGTCATTATTACACGATGTTTCACGATTATGGTATGCGATGTGCTCAAGTTTTGGCGACCAAAAGAGATTTTGCTCCTGGTAAATACCGTCAAAACATGATTAATTGTTATGAAGGGCTTTTAAAAGAAGGCATTATTCCAATTGCAAATGAAGATGATGCTGTATCTCTATCTATGTCTATGTTTACAGATAATGATGAACTAGCAAGTCTAGTTGCAGATTTGGTAAACGCAGATACCATGATTATGCTCACAGATATTGATGGCTTATATACCGGACATCCAAAACACGATAGTTCAAAACTTTTAAACGAAGTAAAAGTCCACGAAAATGTTGAAAAATACGTTCAGGAGTCTGAAAAAGGTGAAGGCGAAGGTCGTGGTGGTATGGAGTCCAAATTAAGGATTGCTAAGGAAACTGCCTGTAAAAATATACCAACTTATATTGCTAATGGTAAAGATGAAGACATCATTTTAGATATTTTAAATGGCAAAAAAGTTGGCACTAAATTTTCTGTTTAATTAAATACAATACAAATTATGAAATTATTAGATACCAAAACTAAAAACAATGTTTTACAGTCTATGATGAATATCATAGAAGATAAACGCCAAGATATTATAAAAGCCAACAAAAAAGATTTGGAGGCATTCAATAGAGATGATCAAGCTCTATATGATCGACTTGTCGTTGACGACAAAAAAGTTGATGGCATGATACAAGCCATCAAAGAAGTGAAAGAACAAGACGACCCTGTAGGAAATGTGATTTCAGATACCACACTGGAAAGTGGTTTAAAAATTGTCAATAAAACCGATCCTTTCGGTACAATTTTAATCATTTACGAATCTCGACCAGATGTAACCATTGAAGCGGCTGTATTAGCCTTTAAAGCCAATAACAAAATATTGCTTAAAGGTGGTAAAGAGGCGGTAAACTCCAACATCATCTTAGAAGAATGTTGGCACAAAGCACTCGAAGAAAACGGCTTGTCTAAAGATTGGATAAAATTGATGCACATCAATAGGCAAGAAACACAAGAATTTTTAAGAAATCCAACTGAAAAATTAGACTTAATTGTCCCAAGAGGCGGAGAGCGTTTAATAGAATTTGTAAAAACACATGCGGCTTGCGCTGTTTTAATTAGTGGTCGTGGTAATAACTTCCTATACATATCTGAACACGCCAATTGGGAAAAAGCAGTAAAAGTAGTCGTAAATGCAAAAACAGATAAAATTTCCGGATGCAATGCTTTAGATAAGGTATTAATTAATGAAAATTTACCTGATTTTGAGGCTAAAATTGCAGACCTAGCAAATGTGATGAAAACTCATAAAGTAGAAGTTGTTACAGATGGTAAGATTTCTGATATCCTTAAAGACAAATCTAAAATCGATAATGAAGAGGTATGGTCTGAAGAGTTTTTAGCTTTAAAAATACTAATATCATCAGTCAAAAGTTTTGATGAAGCTGTAGAAAAAATTAATACCTATTCAGGTAAGCATTCCAGCGTAATTATTACTGAAGATGCAGAAGAAGCGGCTCAATTTATGGAACAAATTGATTCAGCAGCAGTTTATCACAACGCCTCGTCTCGTTTTACAGATGGCGGTCAAATGGGTGTTGGTGCTGAGTTGGCTATTTCAACAGATAAATTACACCACAGAGGACCATTAGGTCTAAAACAATTGGTCACCAACAAATATTATGTTTATGGTGATGGCCACGTGAGAGCTTAGACTCTGTTAAATTATAAGTCTAATAGCGGTCTCAAAACAGATTCTGAACTAAATTCAGAATGACAAAATGTTTTAAGACCGCTATTTTTATTTTCCCTTAAATTTAGGTTGTCGTTTATCAACAAAAGCATTGACACCTTCCTGATAATCGTCGGTTTGAGCAGAAGCAATTTGATATTTAGACTCTAAAGCGAGTTGGTTTTCTAAGCCATTTTCAAGACTTTGATTCAAGGCCTTTTTGATATAGCTCAAAGCTTTTGTGGGCATATTGGCCAGACGCTGGGCTAGTTTTTCAACTTCTTTTTCAAAGGTTTCAGAAGAATAATAGGTATAAATCATGCCCATGCGTTCAGCTTCAAAAGCATCTATTTTATCACCGAGCATGGCTAGAGCTGAAGCACGCTGAAAACCGACGAGTCTTGGGAGAAAATAAGTGCCACCGCTATCCGGAATCAGACCAATTTTACTAAAGGCTTGAATAAAACTGGCTTTTTCGCAAGCTACGACAATATCACAACACAAAGCTAAATTGGCACCAGCACCAGCAGCAACACCGTTAACTGCAGCAATCACGGGTATTTCGATGTTTCTGATACGGGTCACAATAGGGTTGTAATGTTCTTCTAGAATTTTTTTAAACCCTGGATTTTCATCAGGATTGGTCACTTCTTGTAAATCTTGACCCGCGCAAAAGGCTTTACCTTTACCAATCAAAACAATAGCTCTTGTATTTTTGTCCCTGATACAATCATCAAGATGTTTTTGAAGTGATAAGGCCATCTCACGATTAAAGCTGTTAAACTTTTCAGGACGGTTGAGGTAAAGATAAGTTATATTTTGATTTTGTGATTTTATGATGCTTGACATGAAGTAAGTTTTAGTTTTAAAAATACAAATACAACCTCAAACATGAAACTTTATGAACTCTTTTCTAAAGAATTACTTTCCTTAGCTTTCATCAATTTTTCTTTTAATTCTTCATAATTTGAGGTGACTACAGAATAAGATTTACTTTTATTTTTCAACTTAAATCGCACAGCAGTACCAAATTTTGTATTAAACAACATATCACCTTTGAGGTTATAACGCCATCCTATACCATTTATCATAGAAGGTTTGTGTAGGTCTATACTAGATTGGTCTATATCTTCAAGTTCGAATTGCTTTTTAAAAACACCAATCCCAAATTTAATCGATAAAATTTGATCAGTTAAATTTATTTTCATGTCGTAGAATAGGAGGAAAGCGGTTAAAATTAAAATTGCATTTAAATAAATAAAAAATACTGGCATTTTGTCACTCTTGTCGTTTGTGATGTTATCTCCAAAAAAACCAAAAGTTAAAATGATAGCTAATACAATTATACATACCACCCAAACTACAATGGTATTTTGCTTTTCATAGAAAATTGTTTTTGCCATTTTTAATTTGATTTGCTTCTCACAAAAATGGAAACAATAGCTGTGGTTATTATACCAAAGACAGGTCCAAACATTAAAGATTGAAGCATATAGTTTTGTGTATTAAAGTATTCGAGTGCCTCGGTCTTTGTCATCATTTCGATTTCGACACTTTTTTCTATAGCATTACTAAAAAAATCCGGAGAAATATATTCTACAGAAACATAAGTACTTAAGGGCGATAGTAAGCTTATCATTAAAGTTAAAATGAGCCCACTTATAAAGGCATTTTTATAACTCATCTTTCCGTTATAAAACTTTTTCTTTTTTTCCTTTAAAGCTAAAACATAAATTATAATAGCTGGAATGGCGTAGAGATTAGTATAAATAGGATGATGTTCAATATATTCATGATGCAAGCCGGTTATTTTCTCGAGATAAATCCACAACAGACTCATTAAAATAAAGATGATAGTCCACTTAAATTCGGTTTTAATTTTAAACATGTTGGTTGGTTTCAAAAATTAATATTTAAATATAAGATATTTTTCTTATTGCTTCATACAACACTATTTTCTAAAATAATATCTTTGCGCTCAAAATCACCTTTATGTCTATTATTGAAAGCATTGTCATTGCTATTATAGAAGGCTTAACAGAATTTTTACCTGTTTCTTCTACAGGCCATATGATTTTAACTAAGGCCGCATTAGGTATTACCGAAGACGGTGGTTTTGTAGACACATTTATAGTATCGATTCAAATCGGTGCGATTTTGGCTATTGTTGGATTGTATTACAAGCGTTTTTTACAAGGTATCACCATTTATATAAAATTGATGGCAGCTTTTATTCCAACAGCTATTATAGGGTTATTGGCTTATGATGTTATTAAAAGTTACCTTTTTAATCCAACAGTAGTTGCCTTGGCTTTAATCATTGGTGGTGTTATACTGATACTTATAGACAAAAAAGTAGTTACCAAAGAAACACAAGTTGTTGATTTAAGTCGGATTCCTATAAAAAATGCGGTTTTTATAGGCTTGTTTCAGTGTTTGTCAATGGTTCCGGGAACATCACGAGCCGCAGCGACTATTGTTGGTGGTGTGTTTAATAAATTTAATAAAACCCAAGCCACAGAGTTTTCATTTTTGTTGGCTGTCCCAACTATGATTGCGGCAACAGGTTACGATTTGTATAAAACGCCAGTTTCTTTTACGAGTTATGAAATTTTAGTCTTATGCATTGGTGTGATAGTAGCCTTTATCAGTGCTTTTATAGCAGTTAAAATATTTATCAAGTTAGTCGCGGCTTATGGGTTTAAGCATTATGGGTTTTATAGAATTGGAATTGGTATTATTTTTTTACTAGTAAGTTGGGTCATGGGTGTAGATTTAGGGATTTAATCACTTTGTATCTAAAACAATTTGTCGTGTGGTCATTAACCATACCAACTGCTTGCATAAACGCATAACAAGTGGTTGAGCCTAAAAATTTAAACCCATTTTTCTTTAAATCTTTGCTCATTATATTAGAAACTTCAGTCTTAGCAGGGACATCAGATGAAGATTTGAAAGCATTCTGGATAGGTTGATGGTTTACAAAACTCCATAAAAATTCAGTAAGACTTCCGTATTTATTCTGAATGTCTAAAACACAATTGGCATTATTGATAAAGGCTTTGATTTTTAGTCGATTTCTTATGATACCTTTATCTTGAAGCAGTTCTTCGACTTTTTTATCTGAGAAACTTGCGACTTTCACAATGTCAAAATTTTGAAAAGCTTTTTTGTAATTTTTTCTTTTTTGTAAAACGGTCAACCAGCTTAAACCGGCTTGCGCACTTTCTAAGCATAGCATTTCAAATAATTTTTGATCGTCATACACCGGAACACCCCATTCTGTGTCGTGGTAATGTTCTTCTAGAGAATGTTTTGTAGCCCACTGACAGCGGGTTAAGTTTGGCTTTGCTTTCAATACTTCTATTTATAGAATTCAAACTATCTTTGACTCAAATTTAATGTTTTAAAACTATGTCCACGGAAATTCCGAAAAAAATGTTGTCTTTAGATCCTTTTTCACAATGGCTAGGTGTTGAAATTTTAGACGTCAAATTAGGCTATTGCAAATTAGGATTGCGTATTCGACAAGAAATGCTCAATTCTATGCAAAAAGCTCACGGAGGCATAACTTACGCTTTGGCCGATACGGCCTTTGGTTTTGCTTCTAACACCCACGGACGATTTTCAGTTTCTATTGAAACTTCTATTAATCACATTGAAGCTTTGCACGAGGGAGACTATATCATTGCCGAAACTCAATTGGATATCAATAAAAATAAACTGGGTTTTAATTACGTCAACATCACTTGTCAAGATAAAATCGTTGCTATTTTTAAAGGTGTGGTTTACCGCACTTCTAAAGCATGGCAGGCTGAATAATCTAATCTGTTATACGTTCTAAATACAAAAGAAAAGCATAATCTCTAGCCGTTTCTTTTAAACTTTCAAAACGCCCTGAAGCACCACTATGTCCGGCTTCCATATTGGTATGAAACCACAATACATTGTTATCGGTTTTTAGATCTCGAAGTTTGGCGACCCATTTTGCAGGCTCCCAATATTGCACTTGCGAGTCGTGTAAGCCCGTTGTAATAAACATGTTGGGATAATCTTGTTTTTGCACATTATCATATGGTGAGTAGGATTTGATATACTCATAATACTCTTTTGTATTAGGATTACCCCATTCATCGTATTCGCCAGTTGTCAATGGGATACTTTCGTCCAGCATTGTTGTGACGACATCCACAAAAGGGACTTGGGCTACAATACCGTTGTATAATTCTGGAGCCATATTAGCTACCGCACCCATTAGTAATCCACCGGCTGAGCCACCCATAGCATATAAATGTTCGGGTGAGGTATAATTTTCTTTAATTAAGTGTTTTGAAACAGCAATAAAATCTGTAAACGTGTTCTTTTTATTAAATAGCTTACCATCTTCATACCATTCTCTGCCTAAATATTCACCACCGCGAATATGTGCCAAAGCAAACACAAATCCACGATCTAGTAAAGACAATCGGCTATAAGAAAAATAAGGATCTATGGTTGCACCATAACTGCCATAGCCATATTGAAGTAATGGATTTTGACCATCGCGTTGCAAGCCTTTTTTATAAATAATAGAGATTGGAATTTTTGTGCCATCATCTGCGGTTGCCCAAAGTCGCTTAGTTTCATAATCGTTTTGATTAAAATTGGGGTCTTGTACAGTTTTTTGTTTTAAAATGGTTAACTGCTTGTTTGTCATATCATAACGCATCACTGAAGGCGGAACGTTCAATGACGTAAAGGTAAACCTTAATTTATCTGTGTCAAACTCTAAATTAGCACTAGTGCCAACCGTATAAGTTTCACTCTCAAATGGAATAAAATAGTCGGTTTGTTCATTCCAAGACATCACATGGAGTTTGCTTAACCCGTTATGACGTTCAGTAGTCACCAAGTATTTTTTAAAAATATCGATATTTTCTAACAATACATTGTCACGATGTGGAATTTCGGTTGTCCAGTGATCTAATGATGTATCATCAACAGGGGTTTTCATCAACTTAAAGTTAGTGGCTTTATCATGATTGGTTAAAATGTAAAAGGCATCATCAAAATGTGCTATATTATACTCTAATCCGCTTTGTCTGGGTGTAAAGTTTATAAACTTGCCATCAGGTTTATCTGCATTCAATATGCGGTAATCATCGGTTGTAGTACTACTTGAGCCTATAATGATGTATTGTTGAGACTTACTTTTATAGACATAAGTATTAAACGTTTCGTCTGTTTCTTCATAAATGAGAACATCATTCTCGGGCGAAGTCCCAAGCTGGTGCTTGTATATTTGATAAGACCTTAAAGTTTGAGGATGTTTTCTAGTATAAAATACGGTCTTGTTATCATTAGCCCATGCACTACTACCCGTGACATTTTTAATTTCATCTGATAAAATTTCACGGGTTTTTAAATTTTTAAATTTTATGGTATATTGTCTTCGTCCGACGGTATCTATAGCATAAGCTGCAATTTGATTATTTGGACTCACATTTAAGCCACCTAGGTTGTAGTAAGAATGTCCTTTAGCCAATTGATTGACATTAAAAAGCACTTCCTCCTCAGCATTTAAAGTCTCTTTTTTTCTTGTATAAATGGGATAATCTTGACCCGTCTCATATTTTGTAATGTACCAATAGCCATTAAATTTATAAGGCACACTTTCATCGTCTTCTTTAATTTTAGATTTTATTTCGCTAAACAAACTATCCTGTAATGGTTTGAGTTCAGAAGCTTTAGTTTTGTAATATGCATTTTCTGCTTCAAGGTATTGAATCACTTCTGGGTTTTCGCGTTCGTTTAACCAATAATAGGGATCAATGCGTTTATCCCCGTGTTTGATGAGTGTAGTGTCTTTTTTGGGTGCTTTTGGAACTTGAGTTGAGGTTTGCAATTCATTTGTGTTTTTACAAGAGCTTGCAAAAATAATACAACAGAGATAAAGTAGTATTTGATTTTTCATAAGATTAAGTGTATTAGATCACAAGATAATCATATCCATTTAATTCTTAAAAGCATTAGCGGAATCTTTGGTTGTAAAACTTACAAAAGCTTATGGCTTTTGACGTTTGTCTAAACTAAAAAACAATGGTTTTAAGCTTGTTGTAAACCAAAACAGCAATAATACTAACTTAGAGCTTGACATTGAGTAAGTTATACTGTTTGATACGTGATTTTAATAAATGCAAGATAAAATATATTCCGAAGTATATAATACCTCGACAAATTCGGACAATTGTTTAAATTGAAAATTTTAATAACTTTAAACGATATATTATATGAAAAAATAAAGAAGAAAACCCGCCTATCCCGGCGGGCAGGTTCACATCAGAATTTAAGTCAAAAGTAGTCTTAAAGGCTTTAAAAGAGCGTTATAGTTTATTGGAACTAGCAGAGCGTTTTGAATTGCACCCAAAAAAAATAGTCAATGAAGTGTAAGCTTGCAGAAGCAAGAGTTTTAGAAAAATCAAAGGATGTAACTGTAATATGTCCAAACCGTAGTGAGGTAATAGATATTACCGAAATGATGAGGCATCAATTAAAAGTTTAGAAGGTAAAATAGAAAGTTTTGAAGAGGCTAATAACTTATTAGATATTTATTTTGAACGTAAACCAGGTGAGCTTGATTATTAATAAGGTTTTAATAGGTTTTGCCTCATAGTTAATTTTTGCACCTTTAAATTTATATCTACAATCATTTGATTCAACGTCTAAAACTCTTAATAAAAAAGTAATACAAGGCTACATATAATTTGTTATGTTTTTAGTAGATTGTTTTAATAGTTATAACATTTGTAATTACTTTTACACTATTAAGTAAAATTAATCAATCATTTAATGAAAAACATACTGGTTATTATACTGTTCTTTTACTTTCAAATTTGCTTCTCGCAAATCAAGAAACTTAATATAGATAGCATAGCCAATTATATACTTACTCAGAAACAAATTAACAGCTCCAATTTAAATCCAAACCAAGAAGAGGCTTATTATATGGCGTATAAAAAAATGAGCCCTTCTGAACAATTTGAAAGACTGCTTGAGATTTCTAAGCAGCTAAAATTCAAAAAAAATTACAAAAAATCTATTGAAGTTTTAAATTTTGCTTTAAAGCATTACCCCTACCCATCTTCTAAAATAAATACTTTGCATCTATTAAAAGCGTCCAACTTCAATGCTCTTGGTCTCTACGATAGTGTAAGTTTCTATTTAGATAAAGTAAAAACGTTTTCAACGTTCCAGCAGGAGTTATCTTATAAAAACCTTA
This sequence comes from Mesohalobacter halotolerans, assembly GCF_006120725.1. Lineage (GTDB taxonomy): Bacteria > Bacteroidota > Bacteroidia > Flavobacteriales > Flavobacteriaceae > Psychroflexus > Psychroflexus halotolerans. The sequence goes on along the minus strand of NZ_SWMU01000003.1, from coordinate 36,708 downwards.
AAGCTGACCTTCTAACTAATCGAGGCAATCATGTGGAGTCTATAAAAATCTATCTAGAGCTTCTAGATGACCAACGGAAAATGAGTGAAACAAAATTACTCAGTATATCAAAAAGCCTGGGTGTAGCCTACCTTAAAATTCAGAATTTTGAAAAAGCAAAATTCTATTTTAAAAAATTGCTTAATCATGAAAAAGATACAAATACTATATATAGAGCAGAAGATCATATCAACCTTGCTGTATGTTACAAAGAGCAAGATTCTTTAGATAAAGCAGGGTTTCATTATTTAAAAAGTCTTGCCATTGCTAAGGCAAATGATAATGATTTTTTAAGCGCTCAGGTTTTTAGCAACCTTGGTAACCTCGAAGTTCGAAAAAAGAATTTTGTAAAGGCTGAAGATTATATCGATATGTCTCTCCAAATTTGTAAAAAACATGAATTAAAGATAGGCATCATTATTAACAAAGTTAACCTGAGTAATCTTTACATCCAAAAAGGAGACTACAAAGAAGCCTATAAAATAATCAACAAAATAGATGTGGATTTTGTGAATAAAAGCGCACCAGATTTAAAAACTGAATTTTATAAAAATCGAAGTCTTATTTATGAACAGTTTAATGATACTGAATCAGCATTGGTAGATTATAAATATTATATAAAATTAATCGACAGTGCTTATAGTAGAGAAAGTCTTTATAAAATTAAAAACATCGAGCTAGAAAGCTTCGAAAAGCAAAAGCTAAAAGAAATTGAAATTTTAGAAAATTCCATTAAAGACAAACAGACAAGGCAGGTTTACTTGTTGATATTAATCTTTTTCTTGATGCTAATTTTAACACTCTCCTACTTTGTATTCAAATTAAATATAAGAAAAAAAACACTTAAAAATAAAGTCTTATCTCAACAAGTTGAACTAAAGAACAAAGAAGTTTTAGCCATGGTACTAAAACATAACCAATATAAAGAAGCAAGAAAAAAATATGTTCAAGAAATAAATCAGTTAATTAATAATAACTCAAACAGAGAAAAAATAAAAAAATATTTAAAATCAATAGACTATGAAAACAACCACTTCAACTGGAATGAATTTGATATCTACTTTAAAGAAACACACAAATCTTTTTTTGATAATCTAATAGAAAAGTACCCAGAGCTTACTACTAACGAATTACGAATCTGTGCTTTATTAAAATTAAATATGAATTCTAAAGAAATTTCAAACCTTACTAGCCGATCTAGAGGTTCTATAGACAATATAAGAAGTAGTATAAGAAAAAAAATGCAGTTGGAACCAGATCAAAATTTGAGTGTTTATCTAAATAGTTTTGATAATTAAGTGTTTGTTCCTAAAACATGAGAAAATTATGAGATGAGTATGAGATTAATATGAGCTATTTTTATTCTGAAAAATAACCTTAGGTAATACTTTTGTTTAAAAATTTAAACTTCAAGTTTATCGTTATGATTTCACTTTACTTAAAATTAATTAGCACTCTAAATTGTGCTTTTAAATTAACAAAAAACAATCAGCGTTCCAATCTTTTTATGAACCTGATACTTTTTGCTTTTCTACCTTTTTTTGGCTTTGGACAAGCAACAACCCAAACGAACGAAGATAATTACGTACTTGTTGCCCTGAAGTCAGGCACTAACAGTACCTGGACAGTCCCGGCCGGTGTAGAAAAAATAGACTACCTTATCGTTGGTGGTGGAGGTGGTTACGGAAATCGAGGCGGTGGTGGCGCAGGTGCTTTTTATGAAGCAACTGATGTGTCTGTCACCCCAGGAGCATCCATTAACTACACTATTGGTGCTGGAGGTGCTTCTGGTAATTCTACTTCAGCTGGCAGTAATGGTGGACATACCACATTTAATGGCATCACAGCCTACGGCGGTGGTGGTGGAACGGCTACAGAGCAATATAATTTAGGTAGTTCAGACATGTCTAACCGACCGGTCTATAAATCTTCTTTCACAAACGGTGAAGGTGGTTCTGGCGGAGGCGGCATGGCTTCTCCAAAACATAATTGGAATGGTAGATCAGATGGTGGCTCGGGATCAGAGATTACCAACTTAGGCTCCGATGATCGGGGTGGTCTTGGCGGAGATGCAGGAACAGCAGGATCCAACTTATTTAGAAATAAGGGTGGAGACTCACAAAGTATCTTTTTTGTATTTGGTGATAATACAGGTAGAAGTTTTTGGATTGGCGCTGGTGGCGGAGGAGCCGGAGAGCCCGGGCGAGATGTTGCCTGGGTTGGTAATGGAGAATTTCAAAATGGTGTTATATCAAGTGATGGTTCAGTAATCACCTTAACCAGTGCTAACGGAACAGCAGGATTCGTGCCAGGTGCAGGAGGTAAAGGTAAAGCATCTACGCTATTATCTGCGACGAGCGCCAACGAACTTGGAATTGGTCAAGTTGATGGAACAGAAGTATATTTCGCTGGTGGTGGAGGTGCCAGAGCTAATTATAATTCATCAGGATTAAACCTCAACCAATTGACTAAAAGAGATTTGGTTGGATCGCCTGGTCTCGGCTCTGTCGGTGCTAACACTGGTGGTGGCGGTACCTCTGCACCAGGAAAAGATGGTGTGGTTTTAATTCGTTATCTGGCCCCGCCTTCAAATCTAAAAATTGCTCCTCGTACATCAGATTTTGATTTAAGTTGGACGGCTCCTAATAATGCAACAGGCCTTACCGGTTACGAGTACTCAACAGACAATGGAAGCAGTTGGACTGCAACAGGCTCTACATCTAATACCACTACAGTAGCTCCGGGTGATGTATGTAGTACCTATACTTTTCTAGTACGTGCAGTTTATGGTTCAAATAAATCAGCTGCAGCTAGTGTTACGGGGAAGGGTTGCAATGACATCACCATTGTGGCCTCAGGTGGTGCGGATGAAGATTCAGGCTGGTCCGCAGTAAATGGCATCATCGCTGCCACACAAGATGTCTCTATCAACGCATCCGATGTAGAGAGCTACTTAACCAGTGGTGATTTAACGATTGAAGCAGTCAATATCACAGTTGATGCCACTGTGAGTACCTCAAGTTCAAATAACTTCACGCTTGAAGCCACAAACGATGTGTTGCTAAACGAGTCCCTCACTTTCACTGCGGCAGCAGGCACGCTCACCATTAAATCTGGGCGTCATATTCGCTTAGGTACTGAGGCAGATGTAACGTCTACCACTGCCGCTCTAAACGCTCAATTTTGGGCTGATACAGATCAAGATGCAGACGGCATTGTTTACATTGAAAGTGAAAGCATCGATACCAATGGTGGCCATCTGACGTTTGGTGAAAATGGTCAAACAGCTAGTGTTGGTGGTGAGACTATATTAGTTGGTGGAGACGTTTTCTTTCAGAGATCCACGTCAGTACAAACCTTAACTACGAGTGGTGGCGCAGTGAATATCTATGGCGAAACAATTGTTGCCAATACAAATGGCTTAACAATAGATAGTGGTAATGGCAATGTTACCCTGCACGGCTTGCTGAATTCGGGCAACCAATATTCATTTACATCCACTGTTGATAATTACAGATGGACTAGTGCACGCGTTGATGCAAAAAACGGTACTGGTGGTGGTAGTACTTTAAATGATAGCTACTTGGTCACCATTACATCGCGACTCGAAAACTCAATCGCAGGTCTCACTGCAAACTATCAATCTGCCTGGATTGGAGCCTATCGCGACCGAAATACAAATATAGGAAGTAACGATACCTTTTGGTACTGGGCTGACGGACCAGAAGCAAATCAACATTTCTACACGCAGAGCAACGGTAGCACCGTTGCAGGTTATTACTCTAATTTTATGAGTGGTGAGCCTAACGGTACAGGCACTAGTGGCGAGTCTTTTGGGCAGTTTTTTGGTGCAGAGGGCTTTTGGAATGACCTTAAGGATACTGGTGGTAGTGGAGAATTCACAATTAAGGGATATGTAAGTGAAAGCAATCTTGCCCCATCGCCGGTTGTTATTAATGCTGGTTCGGGTGATGTTTACTTTGGTGGTGGTGTGGGTACGGCTAAAGAGCTGGCTTCTCTGAATGTGACCTCAAGCGCCACGACCGTAATAGGTAATGGCTTGGTGACCACTGGGGCGCAAACCTTCAGCAGTTCACTGACGGTCAACAGCGCTGGTTCAACGGAGCAGGTCAGGATTGCCGCGGGTAGTGGTAACGATATTTCTGCTGGTGGTGATATCGAAATCTTTGGTAAACAAATCGACCTTGGCGCCGACTTGAATACAAGTATGGCAAACGGAAATATCTTGCTGCAAGCGCCCACGCTGATTGATGCCTTAGGTGCTCACCGCATTTTAAACGCTGGCTCGGGGAACATTACGTTAACAACTGATGAGGTTGAAAGTGGAGTTAACACGCCTAATCGTTTGATAATTGAGACAACAGGTACCTTTACTTTAGAACCGTCTTCCACCGCTTGGCCCTCAAGTTTTGTAGTGGGCACTTTCTTTAATTTTGATGGTGCTGTCAGTTCAGGGAATTTTGTTGGTGCAAGCGGAGTGCCAGAGTCTGCTTGGTTACAGATTAACTCGATCGCGTCATTGGGCGGGTTAACCCTCGGCCGTGCTGGAAGTACGAGCGGTATTGCTATAGATTCGCCTATACTTATATCTGGACCGATCTCAGTCTTTGGAAGCGTTATCACGGTGAAAGAAAATCTAACATCAACAGCCACATCTGGCTCTGGAATTAGTATAACCGGCCAGCGCATTTTTCAAGTAAATGGTATTGATGTCACAACATCTGGTGCAGATATCAGCTATACAGCGGTAAATTTTGTTTCCACTGCAGCAGAAGAAGATCTAATATCGCTAGATGGAAGTGGTGCTAATCGTGCTCTTGTTAATGCCAACGGCGGAAACATAATTTTGACGGCCAATTATGCAACTGGTGGTACAGCCGGAAATTCGGAACGCTCTATAAGATTAATGTCAGCTGATCTTATGACCTCTGGAGCAGGAGAAATTAGCTTAACTGGTGATGCAACCAATAGCGGTAACACCACTCAAACTGCTTGGGGAATGCAAGCAGATGATGCAAGAATTATTACCGATGCAGGCAATATTACCATGACCATGACTGGTGGTGCAGTCAGTAGCAATTCTAGAGGATTGGCTTTAGACGGGCAGAATATGCAGCTATTATCTTCTTCAGGAACCATAACCGTTCGTGATATACAAGCTGCCGACTTGACTGGGAATTATAACGGCCTCTACCTTCGACCTAATGCAGCCAACACTATCCTTTTTGGTGCTGATGGCTCAGAAGTAGCTAGTAGTAGCTCAGATATTATCATCGAAGCCGACCGTATCACTTTTGATGAGCAACCTACACGATTTAACACAAGTGGAACGCTAAGCATCCGACCTGTTGGTGCTAGTTTTGAGGCGAATATAAACACGGCCAATGTAAATGTGGAAAGTACGGCTACGGGCTTAACCATTGGTAAACCAGGAAGTGATGATACCAAAACGACCATCGGTAGAGACCATTCCATAAACGGACCAATACATATTTACAGTTATGATATAGATATTGATGCGAAGTTAGAAGCTGTTAATGACCAAATTTTACTTTCATCCGCAGGGGCTTATAATACAGAGGGTACGCTTGAACTGTTAGCGAATGCTAATTTGATAGCAGATGAATTGCTTATTCGTAATTTTCATCGTGCTTATGTAGGTTTTAATTCATCTGTAAATTTTGTAGGTGATGTTTCTGTCAATAAACTGGCGAGTGATGGTGCTGATTGGTTATTTGTTAATAACACTAAGGCATTGTCTATTGAGACTATAGCTGGTGTAAATGGTGTGAGCACTTCAGGATTCACACGTGTCTATACCGAATCAGGTGATTTAACGCTTAATGCACCACTATCATCTACTCTTTCCGGTTCGACTGCGGTTCGACTGTACGCTGATCGAGACGAAGTAGCTGGAGAAACTGGCGATGGCCACATTAAAATCACCAACACTGGTGAAGTAAATATAGAATCTGACGCGCGTGCCCTATTCTATTCAGGAAATAAAGTAAACAGTACAGGGCTTATTGATGAAATAGGTGGTATAGCAAATTCCCGTACGTCAATAGATGCAACTTCAGACTTAAACAGCATCAACCCTGCTTTAGGCAATACTGGTAAGTATGCATTGTTGAGGGTGGCCGAAGGCACTGGAGACTTTACCATTGTCGCTTCGGGTGGCGATGCCATTAATTCCACATGGGCATTTGATAATGGTATTTTAACAACTATTGATAGTCCGGTAAATGTAAACGCCTCAGACGTGGAGGATTATTTAGCTACGGGAGATTTAACGATTGAAGCGGGCAATATCACGGTCGATGCCGCTGTGAGTAGTTCTTCGGGTAATTCATTGGCTCTCATGGCTGAAAATGAAATTAATTTAGAAGCCAATTTAACCACAACAAACAACGGCGATATTTCGCTTTACACAGATAACGCCTTGGGAGGTTTAAGTACCCCTAGAACATTAACTGCAGCTGGAGCATTTAAATACATTCCTAATGGAAGCGCTTTTGCTTCAGACGTCACTTACCCTATTACCAACTTAACCGTAACAAGTTCAGGTTTAACCATTGGAAAACCTGGTAATAACAAAGACATCACCATCAATACTGAAATTTCAGGTGATGCAGGAGTCGAATTATATGGAAATGAATTGAACATTAATGACAATATTAATGTAACCAACACGGGTAACCTTATTTTTGATGGTGTTGCGACCATTAAAGCAGGAAAACATATAGCATCAGGAGGTAATTTTACACACGATGGAGACTTAGTATTCAAATCTGATGCTGCTAATGGCGATTCGTATCTTGGGGAAATAGGTGGAAATTACACAAAAGTAGCAGGCACCGTAATTTCAGAAAAATACTACCCTGCTAAACGTGCCTTTAGAATGGTATCAAGCTCGGTAACTGGTGGAAGTATCTTTGATAACTGGCAAAATGCAGGTGTAAATGATGCAGGAATTGGCACGCATATTACGGGAGAGCAAGGAACAGTAGGTAATTATAATGCTACTACTGGAATTGATTATACCCAATCTGGAGCTCCTTCTTTATTCAGTTTTAGTGCTGGTTGGAATGCAGTTACAAATACCAAAACTACCGATTTAGAAGTAGGCGTACCTTACCGATTAATGGTTCGTGGCGACCGAAATGTTGATTTGAATGATAACGAAGCAACACCTAGTGAAACTATTCTTAAATCTATTGGAGATTTAGAAGTAGGAACTGAAAACATCACCTTCCCTAGCGCAACGGCAGGCAGCAATACCTTTGCTTTTATTGCGAATCCTTATCAATCGAGGATTGATGTGAGTGAGGTTCTTGCTGCCAATAGCAGTAAAGCTGATGATACTAAACTTTGGGTGTGGGACCCGATGATTAACACGCGTGGTGGTTTTGTAACTATTGATCAATTTTCTTCAGGAAATGGAACGGCAACACCTTTTGTTGCTGGAGAAAATTCTTCAGCCACTAAATTCATTGAACCTGGACAAGCGTTCTTTATTCAGTTATCAGGTTCAGATTCTAATATTTCTTTTACTGAGAGTGTGAAAGATGTAAGTAACCTAAGCCAATCACCTGAAAGCTTAAGTCAACAACCACAGTTGTTATTCAATCTTCATAATGAAGACCAAGAAGTCATCGATGCCATTCGTTTACGTTTTTCTCCTGATGGTAATAATGACATAGATCAATTAGACATATCTAAACTAGGAAATATGGATGAAAATCTGGCTTCAGTTAATGGCAACAGTTTATTTACTATTCAAAAAAGAAGCTTGCCAGAGACTGATGAAGAGATTTCTTTGTTTACCAACAACTGGCGTAATGAGAATTATAGCTTTAGCGCCAATTTAAATAACTTAGAGGCTACCGATGTGTACTTAGTAGATCACTACTTAGGGACAGAAACTTTAATTAGTAATGGCACAGCTTACAGCTTTAGTGTAGATGCCAATATAAGTGAATCGGTAAGCAGTTTACGTTTTGCATTAAGGTTTGATAATGAGACAATGGGTGTAGAAGAACAAGAAAAGCAATTGTTTAGTCTCTATCCAAACCCAGCCAAAGATATCGTGAACATACAAACAAGTTTACCGCTGGGTAGCCAAGCCACCGTAGAGGTATATAATATGTTAGGGCAATTGGTGATAAGCCAAACCCAGACCATAAGTCATACAAGTATAGGTATAGGCGTAGATGCTTTAGAGGCCGGCGTGTATTTAGTAAAACTTACTGGTCAAGACGGCTATAGCCAAACCCAAGAATTGATAAAGGAATAATAATAGAAATTTATACGCCTGTTCATTTTATAGAACTTAAAATGAACAGGCTATAGTATAAGATTAAAACCGATGAAAAAAACAGGATTGATGAAAAAAATAGTATTTGTATTGCTTTTAGTAATAGTTTTTATGCCCGAAGTAAACGGCCAAAGTATAGATGATGCATTTGGTTTTGAAGAAAATGTAAACGATGTGCCTATCAACTTTCTTATTCCTGTAGCTTTAATTATTGGCGCTTATTTAGGAATTAAGAAAGTGAAAAAGTAAATTGTCCTTAAGCGGTTATTAAGTTTAAAACATTCTAGACCTATTTTATTTTATAACTTTTTGATTGTGAAATAAAATAAGATTCATCCTTTTGTTTATAATTTGTTAAGGTTTTGTTGTTGCAAGAAATAATTATGCGAATTCACACATTTTTTTTAGTTTGCGAATCGTTAAATTAAATCTACAATTTTGAAAATTAATTTTATCTACGTATTTTTATTATGCTCTTCGTTTGTTATTGGACAAACTTTAACAATTAGTGATGAGGGCGAAACAGGAACATCAGGAACCAATTGGAGTATCACCAATAATACATTATCCACTACAGGGACTGCGAGTATTCAAGCGTCGGTTATAGAGTCTGCCTTAGTAGATGGAGATTTTATAGTTGAAGCGAGTACAATTAATTTGGATGAGGCTATTGTTAGTACTTCGAGTAATCAAATATTAATTAAGGCTAACGAATCAATTAACTTGTCTGCCAATATCAACACGAGTGGTGGCAATGGTCATATCATATTAGAAGGGCAAAGTAGTATAAGAGCACTGGGTGCAAACCGAATGCTGAACAGTGGCTCAGGCAATATAACCTTAACTACAAATAATCTTAGCAGTACAGATCAATATATGATCATAGAAAGTACTGGTGCCTTTACGTTGCAACCCTATGGAACGGCTTTTTCTGATTATGGAAATCAGATGGATATTGATGGAACTATAACCAATGATACATTCTCAGGATCGGCTGATGCAAGTGGTCTTCGTATTAATAATATAAGTCAGCTGACGGGATTAAATTTTGGTAAAGAAGGAAATACTACTGGCTTTACGATCTCAAATGATTGGATCATAAATGGTCCTATATCTTTTATTGGAGATAATATGAATGTACAAGCAGGTGGTGGTTTAACATCTACTGCAGATAATGGAGATATTTTAATTAAAGTCAACAATAATATAGACATTGAAGCAGATAGAAGTCTAGTTACCAATAATGGTAATATCATATTTTGGACCAATCCAGCCGCATCCAACATTTCTGGACACATTAAGCTAAGTAGTGGTGTTACACTCAACACTGCCAATGGCAGCACCACTTCCGATCTTTCTGGTGGTGGGGATATCATTCTAGCAGGAGGTCAAGACACTGACAATGATGGTTTACCTGACGGATTTGCCAAAACGACCAGCACCTATGGGATACAGCTTGATACTGGCGTTAAACTCCACTCCGGCGGTGGCGATGTGATATTAAGAGGAGAAACTTACGACACAAGTAACAATCGTCATGGGATTTTCCAAACTGGAGATTTAACTGTTAATTCGGGTACTGGCTCTATTTTAATGGAGGCCAAGAACCGAGAAAGCTACGGGAGTTGGCCACTACAATTAGGTAGTGGCACAGTCAGTAATTTATCATTGGTATCTGCTAAACCATCAGACAATGCTATTACCATAAAAAGTACAGGTGGTCGCTACGGTATCGACCTGGGTAGTACCTCGGGATCGACTATGCAATTATTAGCCACTGGTGGTGGGGATATTTTGGTCACTACGAAATATCAAATTCAAATTAGTGATGATTATACCTTCCAGACCAATAATGGTAACATAGTGTTTTGGACCAATCCAGCCGCATCCAACATTTCTGGACACATTAAGCTAAGTAGTGGTGTTACACTCAACACTGCCAATGGCAGCACCACTTCCGATCTTTCTGGTGGTGGGGATATCATTCTAGCAGGAGGTCAAGACACTGACAATGATGGTTTACCTGACGGATTTGCCAAAACGACCAGCACCTATGGGATACAGCTTGATACTGGCGTTAAACTCCACTCCGGCGGTGGCGATGTGATATTAAGAGGAGAAACTTACGACACAAGTAACAATCGTCATGGGATTTTCCAAACTGGAGATTTAACTGTTAATTCGGGTACTGGCTCTATTTTAATGGAGGCCAAGAACCGAGAAAGCTACGGGAGTTGGCCACTACAATTAGGTAGTGGCACAGTCAGTAATTTATCATTGGTATCTGCTAAACCATCAGACAATGCTATTACCATAAAAAGTACAGGTGGTCGCTACGGTATCGACCTGGGTAGTACCTCGGGATCGACTATGCAATTATTAGCCACTGGTGGTGGGGATATTCTTTTGACGGCAGATCATGAAATACAAACGACCGATGATTATCAATTTGAAACCAAAGGAAATGGTCAAATTACTTTTAAGAGTGTAGATGAAATCTCACTCGGTCAGAATAATCAGCTACAAACTGATAATGCTGATATCGTCTTGTGGACTAATCCGACTGCATCAAACAATGCCACGGGTTACATTAAATTAAGTAGTGATGTCACGCTTAACACTGCAAATGGAAGCATTGCTTCCGATCTTTCTGGTGGTGGCAACATCATTTTAGCTGGTGGTGCAGATACTAACAATGATGACTTTCCTGATGGATTTGCCAAAACGACCAGCACCTATGGTATACAGCTTGATACTGGCGTTAAACTCCACTCCGGCGGTGGCGATGTGATATTAAGAGGAGAAACTTACGACACAAATACCAATCGTCATGGGATTTTCCAAACTGGAGATTTAACTGTTAATTCGGGTACTGGCTCTATTTTAATGGAGGCCAAGAACCGAGAAAGCTACGGGAATTGGCCACTCCAATTAGGTAGTGGCACGGTCAGTAATTTATCTTTGGTATCTGCCAAATCGACGGGCAATGCCATCACTTTAAAAAGTTCAGATGGTCGTGCTAGTTTGGGTACTTATCTGAGAGGCACTGCAGGAGCAACCATGCAACTGCTTGCTACAGGTGGTGGTGACATTGTCGTTACCGCAAAGCGAGACGTTAAGACTACTGATGACTACACCTTCCAGACCAACGGTGGAGATATTGTGATGTGGCCTAACAATACAGGCGCCAACCGTGGTCGCTTATACATAGGTGACAACAACATTTTTAATTCCATTGGCGGACAGACCGATCAGACCACAGGTGGTGGGGATATCATTTTTGCAGGGGGGACAGATGATGGAAATAACCGTCCATCAGGTTACGCTAGAAATGATAATAAAGATCAAGGCATTTACATTAGGAGTGGTTTGGAAGTTTATTCTGGTGGTGGGGATATCACCTTCAAAGGAAGTACAAACGAATACAATAGAAGCTCAATCCGAGGGATTGAATTCATTGGTGATCTCACTATCTATTCTGGTGAGGGTATTATCGAGTTTGATGGCAAAGTCCTTCGTACTAATGGTGCTTCAGGCTATGGTATTGAGTTCGCAGATGGTACATCAAACTCAGTCTCAGTCACCTCCGACAAAGCTGATGGCGATGCCATCACCATCAATGGTAATAACACCCCACATAATGTTGGAATCTATTTTGGAGCTACCACCAGCGGACTCTTTGAAGCTACAAGCGGTGGAAATATAATGGTCACCACCGCCAAGGGCATTCAGACCACAGATGACTACACCTTCCAGACCAACGGTGGAGATATTGTGATGTGGCCCAACAATACAGGCGCCAACCGTGGTCGCTTATACATAGATGACAACAACATTTTTAATTCGATTGGAGGACAAACAGACCAAGCCACAGGTGGTGGGAATATCATTTTTGCAGGGGGGACAGATGATGGAAATAACCGTCCATCGGGCTACGCCCGCAATGACACCCGTGATCAGGGTATTTATGTTAGGAGTGGCTTGGAGGTTTATTCTGGTGGTGGGGATATCACCTTCAAAGGCAGTACAAACGAATACAATAGAAGCTCAATCCGAGGGATTGAATTCATTGGTGATCTCACTATCTATTCTGGTGAGGGTATTATCGAGTTTGATGGCAAAATCCTTCGTACTAATGGTGCTTCTGGCTACGGTATTGAGTTCGCAGATGGTACATCAAACTCAGTCTCAGTCATCTCCGACAAAGCTGATGGCGATGCCATCACCATCAATGGTAATAACACCCCACATAATGTTGGAATCTATTTTGGAGCTACCACCAGCGGACTTTTTGAAGCGACTAGTGGTGGAAATATTGTGGTTACCACCGCCAGGGGAATTCAAACACGCGATGGCTACACCTTTCAAACCAACGATGCTGATTTGGTATTTTGGGCGGATAGGGATGCCAATGGAGATGGTCGGATTTATACTCAAAACTCCATCCTGTTCAACAGTGCAGGAGGCTCAATTGATCAAGCTGCCGGTGGTGGAAATATTATACTGGCAGGAGGTTTGGATGATGGAGCAAATGGAGGTACTGCCAATGACGGTATTCCTGATGGCTTTGCCTATGACCGAACCTGGCGTGGAGTTAATCTGGGTGATGGCGCACAAATGTATTCAGGTGGTGGGGATGTGACGATTAGAGGGCGAACCTATTCCACAAGCAATACTTATGGCATACAGCAAAACAACGACCTGCTCATTAACTCGGGGCAAGGCAAAATCACCTTGCATGGAAAAACCCGAACTACGCACGATGGAGATGCGGTTTTGCTAGCCAATAATGGTACCACTGATGGCTTTTCTTTGGTGTCAGACAAAGCCTCTGGAACAGCGATTGAAATCATTGGTGAAGCGCACTCCTATGGTGTGATATCCAATTCCACTGGCTCGAAAATCATTGAGGCTACAGGCGGCGGTGATGTGCTGATTGATGGCCAAACACCAAGTGCTGGTTATGGTGTTTATTTGAGAGATTTTGATATCTTGGCTGTCGATGGTAAAATTACTGTAGATGGCTATTCTACAGGTATTTATTTATATGACTTGAATTTTGGTCAATTGGATAATACTTTAATTACAGCTTCAGATGTTAATGTAATGCTTAGGTCAGATCGATTTAATACTAATGGCACATCAGCCATCGTAACTACAGGTGAAGTGAACATAGAGCCTCATAGTAATAGTTTTGATAACCAATTTACCTATCCTATATCAAATGTTTCTTTGTCTTCTAGTGTAACAGCTTTAACGATAGGTAAACTTTCAAATGTAGAAGATATAGAAGTTGTAGAACCAACCACTATTAATGGGCCTATTTCAATTTTTGGTAAAGACATTAATATTAACGACAATTTAGCAAATACCTCTGGAAAGCTTACTATAACTTCTAGTGGCACAGTAGGGCAGAGTGCTGCTATCACTACTAATCACTTCGTCATGAACGGCTCAGGAGATTTTAACTTACAAAATAATGCTAATGATTTTGGAACTATTTCAGGCGGTGATGAAAGTAATCCGCTTGGTGATATAATTATACGAAACGCTACTTCAACTGGGATCGGCTACAACACTACAGATGGCCTATATTCCAACGGAATAATTTTAATAGAAACTGAAAATGGAGACCTTGTAGTGTCGGAAAATATTACTACCACATCTGCTTCTACTGATGCTATCATCTTAAATGCAGGTCGCTCGGCCTCAGTTGGTTCGATGGGTGGTGGTGATATTATTGTAAGTGGATCGCCCGTTATTAGTTTTGGTTCAGGTGGTCAGGCAAAATTTTTTAGTGGCACAGAACTAGATAGTACAGGACTAAGCACCTTAGTTGGCGGATCTAACAATACCATATTTGGTTTCGATGAGACTTCAGACCTTTCAAACGAGGGCTTAGTAACTAATCAATCTTATGCTATTTATCGTTTAGCTTTGAGGGATTTAACAATTGTACCATCAGGCGGAGATACTGAAAATAGCACTTGGAGATTTGATATCAGTAGTCGAGCCATAAGTACAATCTCTGATTCATCTGACCCAGTAAATGTAAATGCTTCAGTACTTGAGAATCATTTAATAAATGGAGAGTTAAGTATTAATGCCAAAACAATTATAGTAAATTCAGATATAACGAACTCAACAGGAAATTCATTATTATTTAGAGCCAAAGAATCTATTGAACTAGAATCAGACCATAAACTTGAAACTACAAATGGAGATGTTGTTTTCGAAGCAGGGAACTACTTAACAAGCATAAGTAAAATTACATTTAATAATAATGTTGAAATTGATGCAGGAAGTGCTGATGTACTTTTACGGAGTGATCATTTAGTTGTTGATACTAATGGTTCTGCAAGTTCAATTAACACTTCAGGAACTTTAACAATAGAACCATCAAGTAATAGTTTTGGCGAGGCTTTTAGCTTTCCTATTCCCAATTTAAATGTAGCCAATACGATAGAAGGGCTTAATATCGGTAAACCCTCCAACACAAGTCAAGTTACATTTAATAATGATGTAAGCATAAACGGTCCAATTACCACTTATGGTGGCACGATAAATTTAGAAGCCAATTTAACCACAACAAACAATGGCGATATTTCGCTTTACACAGATAACGCTTTAGGTGGTTTAAGTACCTCTAGAACACTAACCGCAGCTGGAGCGTTTAAATACATTCCTGGAGGAACTGCTTTTACAGCAGATGTAAGCTACCCGATTACCAACTTAACCGCCACAAGCACAGGATTAACTATTGGAAAATCTGGAAACGATAAAGACATCACCATCAATACTGAAATTTCAGGTGATGCAGGGGTCGAATTATATGGAAATGAATTGAATATTAATGACAATATTGACGTAACCAACACGGGGAATCTTACTTTAGAGGGTGTTGCGACCATTAAAGCAGGAAAATACATAGCCTCCGACGGTAATTTTACGCACGATGGAGACTTAGTATTCAAATCTGATGCTTCCAATGGCGATTCATATCTTGGGGAAATAGGAGGCACTTATACCAAAACATCAGGTACCGTAATTTCTGAAAAATACTACCCCGCCAAACGTGCCTTTAGAATGGTAGCAAGCCCGGTAGATGGTGAAAGCATCTTTGCTAACTGGCAGAATGGCGGTGTAAATGACACAGGAATAGGGACGCATATTACGGGAGAGCAAGGAACAGTAGGTAATTATAATGCTACTACTGGAATTGATTATACCCAATCTGGAGCTCATTCTTTATTTAGTTTTAGTGCAACCAATGGTTGGGAAGCGATTACCAACACCAAAAATACCGATTTAGAAGTAGGAAAGCCTTACCGATTAATGGTCCGTGGTGACCGAACTGTTGATTTAACTGATAATGATGCTACTCCCACTACTACGACCTTAATCTCAACTGGCGATTTAGAAGTAGGAAATACAAACATCACCTTCCCTAGCGCAACTGCTGGAAGTACAACTTATGCTTTTATAGCTAATCCTTACCAAAGTAAGATAGATGTAAGTGAGGTTCTTGCTGCAAATACCAACACAGATAACACTAAACTTTGGGTTTGGGATCCAATGGTAAACAATCGAGGCGCCTTTGTTTTAATCGATGAATTATCAGGCAATGGCACAACAACACCATCAAGTACAGCTACAAAGTTTATTGAACCCGGGCAAGCTTTCTTTATAGAGTTGAATGGTTCAGATTCAGAACTAACATTTACTGAAAGTGAAAAAGCTGTAAGTAGTTTAAGCCAATCACCTGAAAGCTTAAGTCAACAACCACAGTTGTTATTCAATCTTCATGATGAAGACCAAGAAGTCATCGATGCCATTCGTTTACGTTTTTCTCCTGATGGTAATAATGACATAGATCAATTAGACATATCTAAACTAGGAAATATGGATGAAAATCTGGCTTCAGTTAATGGCAACAGTTTATTTACTATTCAAAAAAGAAGCTTGCCAGAGACTGATGAAGAGATTTCTTTGTTTACCAACAACTGGCGTAATGAGAATTATAGCTTTAGCGCCAATTTAAATAACTTAGAAGCTACCGATGTGTACTTAGTAGATCACTACTTAGGGACAGAAACTTTAATTAGTAATGGCACAGCTTACAGCTTTAGTGTAGATGCCAACATAAGTGAATCGGTAAACAATTTGCGCTTTGCGTTGAAGTTTGATAACGAAACCATGGGTATCGATGAACAAGAAAACAGCTTCTTTAGTCTCTATCCAAACCCAGCTAAAGATATCGTGAATATACAAACAAGTTTACCGCTGGGCAGCCAAGCCACCGTAGAGGTATATAATATGTTAGGGCAATTGGTCATTAGCCAAACCCAGGCCATAAGTTATACAAGTTTACATATAGGCGTAAATGCTTTAGAGGCCGGCGTGTATTTAGTAAAACTCACAGACCAAGACGGCTATAGCCAAACCCAAGAATTGATAAAGGAATAATAATAGAAATTTATACGCCTGTTCATTTTATAGAACTTAAAATGAACAGGCTATAGTATAAGATCAAAACCGATGAAAAAAACAGGATTGATGAAAAAAATAGTATTTGTATTGCTTTTAGCAATAGTTTTTATGCCCGAGGTAAACGCCCAAGGTATAGATGATGCGTTTGGTTTTGAAGAAAACGTAGATGATGCACCAGAAGCTCCGATTAACATGCTGGTTTATATAGGTTTAATAGCAGGAAGTTATCTGGGTATTAAAAAGCTTAAGTGAAGGTAGTATTAGAAAAAAATTGAAGCTCGATACAACTCAAAATTTAAGTTTTTATCTAAATTCTTTTGATAATTAAGTGTTTGTTCCTAAAACATAAGGAAAATATGAGATGAGTATAAGATTAATATGAGTTGTTTTTATTCTGAAAAATATTTTTAAACAATAGTTTTGTTAAAAATTTAAGCACAAGCATTATTGTTATGATTTCACTCTACCTCGAATTATTTAGCACTTTTAATTTTGTTTTTAAATTACCAAAAAACAATCAATGCTCTACCCGTTTAATGAGCTTGATACTTTTCGCTTTTCTACCTTTTTTTGGTTTTGGGCAAACAACAACTCAGACAAACGAAGAAAACTATGTGCTTGTAGCCCTGAAGTCAGGTAGTGGAATATGGACAGTTCCAGCCTGTGTAGAAAAAATAGACCAAACCAACAAAGCAATCGACCAAATGGTTTACGAGTTGTATGGCTTAACAGATGAAGAAATCGCCATCGTAGAAGGAGCAACTTAATTACAAAATTTAAATGATGATTCACGAGTACCGCTTTAAAAAACAAAAATGAGACAAGATAAATAAGAATTGTAGAAGAATCCTAATAAAGATAGGTATTTTTAAGGATAGAACATATCAAAAAAAATAACAGTCAAGCCTTAACTTCAAGGAATTATTCCTCAACTTCAAGGGATCGTTCTTCAACTTCAAGGGGTCATGCCCCCTTGGTATTAAATGAAGTTTAAATCGACCAAATATTTGTATGTTGTTAATTAGAGTTGGTAAGATACGTTAAAACCAATTAGGTTGTATATGTAATCAAAGTATGGCTTAACTGAGTTTAACCAATAATTTTTGCTAAATTCAAGTATAAATATGAGGAAGAATATGATGAAATTCAGCAAAAAATTGATGCTTCTGGTTTTTCGAGTTCTAACCCTGAAAAAGCGATAAAAAAAAGTAACAAAATTCAGCTCTAATTTTTGTGATATTTGGGATTCGACTAAATTGGTTAATAAAGTAAAATTGCAATATTTGTTGTTTCCAGAGGGAATGGGTTATGACAAGTCAAATGACAATGTTCTAACCCCAAAATTAAATTTGTTATTTTCTGTAACCTCAATGATAACTGGGGTTATGAAGGATTGTAAAAAGGGAGAACTTGTCGATTTTGACAAGTTCTCCGCTTTGGTGACCCTGGAGGGATTCAAACCCCCAACCGTTGGAGCCGAAATCCAGTGCTCTATTCAGTTGAGCTACAGGGCCTAATTTTGTTTTTTAAATATTCCCTACCTATACCAGATTTAAAATATTTTTCTCTATCTATTGCTTCTTTTTCTTCTGAAAACACTTCAAAATACACTAACTTCCAAGTTTTGAATCCTTTTGTAGATTTAGTTTTTCCAGCGTTATGTTGTTCAATTCTATTATTTAAATCTTTGGTATATCCTTTATATAATCTACCGTCTACTTCACTTCTCAAAACATAAACATAATATTTCATATCAAATTGTTGCTCCCTGCCTGCCGGCAGGCAGGTATTCAGTTGAGCTACAGGGCCTAATTTTGTTTTTTAAATATTCCCTACCTATACCAGATTTAAAATATTTTTCTCTATCTATTGCTTCTTTTTCTTCTGAAAACACTTCAAAATACACTAACTTCCAAGTTTTGAATCCTTTTGTAGATTTAGTTTTTCCAGCGTTATGTTGTTCAATTCTATTATTTAAATCTTTGGTATATCCTTTATATAATCTACCGTCTACTTCACTTCTCAAAACATAAACATAATATTTCATATCAAATTGTTGCTCCCTGCCTGCCGGCAGGCAGGTATTCAGTTGAGCTACATGGCCGATAAGTTTTGCAAAATTAAAAAGAATTATTCCTTTTAAGAAGATAAGCTGATTTTATTTTTTAAGTACAAGGTCTTAAATCTAAGTCAACTCCTGTTTCACAATTTTAGATATCACGGCACCTTCAGCTTTTCCAGCCATTTGTTTAGTGGCAATACCCATCACTTTTCCCATATCTTTCATACTGCTAGCACCAGTTTGCTCTATAATTTTTTTGACTTCTTTAGCAATGGCCTCTTCACTCATTTGCTCTGGTAAAAAATCTTCAAGTATTTTAACTTCATTGAGCTCTTCTTCAGCCAAATCTTCTCGGTTTTGCTCTTTGTAGAGTTGAGCAGAGTCCTTGCGTTGCTTAACCAGTTTTTGAATGAGTTTTAACTCTTCAGCTTCAGTCATTTCACCACTAAAATCCCCACTGGTTTTGGCTTTTAAAATTTCACTTTTAATAGAACGCAATGAGGATAATGCAACGCTGTCTTTTGCTTTCATAGCCACTTTCATCTTGTCCATCACTTGTTTTTCTAAACTCATAATTTCAAATTTTTGACAAAAATACTAAAATATTACTCAGGTTATACAAGCGTGTAACTTGAGTTACATAAAACAGCTTGAATATGTTTTATTTTTATAAAAATTTAAGTCCAATGAAATATCTCATGCTTTTGCTAGCTATAAGTCTCTTGTCTTGTAAATCTGATAAAACATCAAAGTCAGATTACAACACGCTTAATTCAAAAAACCCATTAAGCGAAAAGGAAGCATCTCAAGCTTTCGAAACAATGAAAACCCAATGCTATACCTGTCATAATCCTGAAACAGAGCACGACAATAGGATTGCCCCACCTATGATAGCCGTAAAAATGCATTATTTAGATGAAGACACAACAGAAGAGGAGTTTGTCCAATCCATTTTAAACTTTGTCAACAAACCTACCGAGGAGAAGTCTAAAATGAAAGGCGCTGTTAAACGTTTTGGAGTAATGCCTTATCAAAAATATAATGAAGCAGAGATCAAAGCCATTGCTTCGTATATGTATAACTATAAACTGGAAAAACCCGATTGGTTTGATGAGCATATCAAAGATGAAGGAATGAACGCATTTCAACAGAAAGGCAAAAAACTTCATCAACAAAAAAGAAAAGGACCAAAACAAAAAGGATTGGACATCGCTATGGCCACCAAAAAAGAATTGGGTAAAAACCTCATGAAAGCCATAAATGAAAAAGGTCCGGCAGACGCTGTTGAATTTTGCAACCTTAAAGCTATACCTATCACTTCCCAAAAGGAAGAACAATTTAATGCTAAAATCAAACGTGCATCTGACAAACCGAGAAACCCCAATAACTTGGCAACTGCTCACGAAGAAACTCATATTAATACTTTTAAAGAAATGATAGCTCAAGGGGAAAGTCCTGAACCCATTGTAGAAAAAAACAAGGAGAGTTTTAATTTTTACTACCCTATTGTAACCAATACTATGTGTCTTAAATGCCATGGCGAGGTTGGTAAAACCATAAACGCTGAAACCTACAAAACGATAAAGCTTAAATATCCAGAAGACCGAGCAATCGGTTACGAGGTTAACCAAGTCAGAGGTATTTGGCATATTGAATTTCAAAAAAATAATCCATAAATCGACGTTGACGCTTTTAATTTTATATTTGCTAAAAATTAGGCGTTAATGGATTATTTGTTACTGTTTCTGGGCATTAGCTTATTAGTTATCGGAGGTGAATTTCTCGTAAGGTCTTCAGTTTCAATTTCATTAAAGCTTAATATTTCCAAAATGATTGTGGGCTTAACTGTAGTATCTTTTGCCACATCAGTGCCTGAATTGTTTGTCAGTATTGTTGCCGCGATCGAAGGTAAACCCGATTTTGCCATAGGCAATGTTGTGGGGTCTAATATTGCTAATATTGGTTTAGTTCTGGGTGTAACAGCTATTATTCACAAACTCTCAACAGACAGGGATTTTAATCGGTTTTATTGGCCGATTATGATGTTATTTTCTATTTTTCTCTACTATTTTTTATCTACTGAGCAAATTTTATCCGCCTTTGAAGGCTTGATGTTACTTGTTGGCTTAGTATTGTATTTGTTATTTTTAGTGATCAGAACCCGGACCAAGAAAGATATTATTGTAGAAGATGTAGATGTGAGTCTTAAATCAACGAGTTATTTTAAAGTGCTCATTTGGCTTGCATTAGGTATCCTTGGTTTATATTACGGTTCCGAATGGTTAGTTAGTGGTGCTACGGGTATCGCACTAGATTTTGGTGTCAGTGACAGGATTATATCTTTAACGATGGTGGCGCTCGGGACCAGTATTCCAGAACTAGCCGCGTCTGTTATGGCAGCCATAAAAAAAGAAAAAGATTTGTCTTTAGGAAACCTAATTGGGTCAAATATATTCAATATAGGAAGCGTCTTGGGGATAACCGCCTTGCTTCATCCCTTAGCTCTAGAGTCTCCTAAAATGTTAAGTTCAGACCTGATCTGGATGCTCGCTTTTGCATTTATTTTAATGCCCTTAGCTTTACTCATACCGCAACGTTTTTACATCAATAGACTCAAGGGTTTTATTTTATTGATAGGCTATATGGTTTTTATATTTATGGCGTTTTTCAAATCATAATTTCTTTTTGGGGCTTTCTCCCGCGCGTGCGGGAGCCGGGCTTTCGGCAGTCGTCCCGCTTGTTGCGGGGGCTCCAACAATGCCTCAATCCCTAAGCCGAACGACAAACGTTTAAAATTAATTTTAATAAAAATGCCACTTTGTCATAATTATTAAATTGGTATTTGTTTTGGTCGATTAGATTAAATTCAATTCAAAAAAAATTTAGAATGGCAAATGGTAATATTAATGTATCAGTAGAAAATATTTTTCCACTGATTAAAAAATTTCTTTACAGCGATCACGAAATTTTCCTTAGAGAACTTATCTCTAATGCAACTGATGCAACTCAAAAGCTTAAACACTTAACTCGAATTGGTGAAGCCAAGATTGATATCGGTAACCCACAAATTGAAGTCAAGATTGATAAAGATAATAAGACACTTCACATTATTGATCAGGGTGTCGGTATGTCAGAAGAAGAAGTCAAAAAGTATATCAACGAAGTGGCATTCTCTGGTGCAGAAGAATTTTTAGAAAAATATAAAGACAAAGATTCTAAAGACGCAGGTATTATAGGTCACTTTGGTCTTGGGTTTTATTCAGCCTTTATGGTAGCCAATAAGGTTGAAATCTTGACAAAATCATGGAAAGACGCCCCTGCTGTTCATTGGACATGCGAAGGGACAACAGCGTTTACACTTGAAGAAACCGACAAAAAGACTGATCGCGGGACCGAAATAATTTTACATATCAATGATGATGACAAAGAGTTTTTAGAAGACAATAGAATTTCAGAATTGTTGAATAAATACAACAAATTTATGCCCGTTCCAATTAAATTTGGAACCAAAGAAAAAGAACTCCCTAAGTCAGAAGATGCCAAAGACGATGAAGAGCCTAAAAAAGTGGCTGTTGATAATATTATCAACAACACTGACCCTGCATGGACAAAACAACCCGCTGACCTTGACGAAAAAGACTATAAAAATTTCTACAGAGAGCTTTACCCCATGCAGTTTGAGGAACCTCTGTTTCATATTCACCTTAATGTAGATTACCCTTTTAATTTGACAGGTATTCTCTATTTCCCCAAAATGACACAGGAAATAGCCGCTCAAAAAGATAAAATTCAACTCTACCAAAATCAAGTTTTTGTTACCGACAATGTCGAAGGAATTGTGCCTGAATTTTTAACCATGCTTCGCGGTGTGATTGATTCGCCTGATATTCCTTTAAACGTTTCACGATCTTATTTACAAGCCGATGGTGCTGTAAAGAAAATATCAAGCTATATTTCTAGAAAAGTCGCCGATAAACTCAAATCACTTTTTAACAATAGCCGAGAAGATTTTGAGCAAAAATGGAACGACATCAAAGTTGTGATAGAATACGGTATGCTCACAGAAGATAAGTTCTTTGAAAAAGCGCAAAAATTTGCACTTTACCCAACAGTAGACGGCAACTACCATACCTTTGACGAACTCAAAGAAAAAATAGAAAAAAATCAAACAGACAAAGACGATAAGTTAGTCGTACTTTACGCGTCAGACAAAGAAGCCCAGCATACTTATATACAATCTGCAAAAGACAAAGGTTATGAAGTATTGCTTTTAGATTCACCTATCGTTGCACACCTCATTCAAAAACTAGAAACAGAAAAAGACAATAAAGTATCTTTTGTTCGAGTAGACAGTGATCATATCGATAATCTTATCAAAAAAGATGAAGATAAGGTGTCTAAACTAGATGATGAGCAAAAAGAAACTCTGAAGAAGGAATTTGAAGAAGTGGTTTCTAAAGATAAATATACCATTCAATTGGAAGATGCCGACTCTGATGCCATGCCAATTATGATTACACAGCCAGAATTTATGCGACGTATGAAAGAAATGCAACAAACCGGCGGTGGCGGTGGCATGTTTGGTATGGGTAATATGCCGGAAATGTATAATTTGGTAGTCAATACCAATCATCCATTGATTGAAAATATATTGAATACCAAAACCAAAAAGAAAAAGCAGCGCTTGATCAACCAGTCATTAGACTTAGCTTTATTGTCTCAAAATTTACTCAAGGGTGAAGCAATGACAAAATTCATTAAGCGCAGTTTTGACATGGTTAAATAATTGAAATACGCTTTAATTAAAAGTCAATATCTTTTGTAGATATTGGCTTTTTTTGTTTATATGAGTGATTAAATAAACCTATTTTTGTCTTTTCAACCTAAATTAGATATTTAAAATTCCTAATAATCTTATGATGGTATAAAAATTATAAAAGAACCCGTAGTGCATTATAAAAAAAGTTGTGCAAGCTACTGAAAAGTAGTATATTGTATTGAAAACCAAATCACTACAATCATGCACAACTTTGAAGTAAGTTACAAATTAATTTTAATTAATTAATGAAAATCACAAATAAAGATGAATTTTATTTTAAACCTGTCAAAACCAAGTTATCTGATATTGAACTGATTAGCTTAGTAATTTTAGCTGAATTCAAGTCAATTGATCCTGAACATCAACTTTTTAGAGAGTTGAAAGATACTGCACTTGAAAATAAAATTGAGAGAAGTGTTTACAATAGAAGGAAAAGAAAACGCTTTCCATATTTAGAAGAAATTAGATTGAAAATGACTGAAAAATTTAACGAGTTTAAGAACTATTTTGTTGTCGATAGTATGCCACTTGAAGTTTGTAAATTATCTCGTTCATCACGAAGTAAGATATGTAAAGAACAAGATCATGCACGCCCAAATAAAGGCTATTGTGCTTCACAAAACTTACATTTTTATGGTTACAAGCTTCATGCTGTCTGTTCCATAGACGGTGTTTTTCAAAGTTTCGACCTAAGCCCTGCTTCGGTTCATGATATTCATTATTTGAAAGACATAAAAGATCAAATGACTGATCGTGTGATTCTTGGAGACAAAGGGTATTTGTCTCAAAACGTTCAAATTGATCTATTTGATCAAGCTAATATTGAGCTGGAAACACCAAAACGAAAAAATCAAAAAGATTATCAGCCTCAGTTTTATCAATTTAAAAAATACAGAAAACGAATTGAGACTTTATTTTCACAATTATGCGACCAGTTTAAGATCAGACGAAACTATGCTAAGTCTTTTGATGGATTTAGAGCAAGGGTCTTAGCTAAAATAACTACATTGACAACGATACAATATTTGAATAAATTTGTATTTAACAGAAATAACAATAATTTAAAAATCAATCTCATTTAGATTATGCACCACGGGTTATATATCGTTTAAAGTTAATAAATTTTCAACTTAACAAGTGGTCCGAATTTGTAGGGGTATTATATCAGCTCTATTGATGGCAATCTTCTTTATAAATAAATAGCTTTAGACTTCTAAACAACATCTTTTTAAATAAAAATTAAAAAGTTTTTTTAATGATGATATATTAATGTTTAATTACTACTAAATCAGGGTTTAGCTTAATGACTTTATAGCGTTTATCCTCTTTACTTTTTTTAATGATAAACAAGGCTTTAGTACGGTCACCTAAATATGGTATCAATTGATCATGTAAATCATTAAATAGAACTTTGCGTGTTCTCTTTAACGCATCATAATTTCCTTTATAACCAAGTTGAATCATTAAATCAGAAAATTCAATATAATTAGGATGTTGCGCTAAGTACAGTAAAAGGTCTACTTGTTCTTTTTTTAGTTGATCAAGATGTTTACCTTTAAGTTTTATAGACTTGTTGCGAAGATTTATTTTTAATTTATTTAAATTTTTATAGCCTTTAACACCTATAAAACCAAATACGATAAAAGCTAATAATGCCCCAATATAAATCGCCAATTCAGTATAGCTTTTAAAATCAGTTTTGTATAGAGCATGAGTAGTTAGTGTTTTCTGGACAAGGTCTTGGCTATTAATTGTTAAATAATATAATCTCTCATTACCTGAATTTGTAGTTGCTATTGTATAAGATTGTTCTTCAGGATTGTAATAAAGTATTTTACTCTTAGTGTGGAATTGAGGTGATAATTCGACTTCGCTGAGTGTGTTGGCCTTAAAGTTAATCAGTTTTGCTGGTTCATCAATTTTAGTTAAAAGCAATGTATGGTTGTTGAGGGAGTTAAGATTATAACTTGTCAAGTCTGATTTTGTAGAATATACAGAATTAAAATCTTCGAGAAGACCAAGTTTTTCTAGGCTAAACTGATTTAAATCTAACACATAAACAGCCTCGTCTATGTGTTCAGTTAGATTTGGACTCTTAAAATTTAAATTTATAAAGTAGAGTTGGTCACCAATCACTTGAAAAACATTAGTCGTAATAAATTCTGGAATATCACCTGATGTTTCGACTAAAAACCATTCTCTCGCTTTAAAATCATAGCGCGTCAAGATATTTTTTCTAGTAAATAGGCCGTAGCCACCTAATAAGTAAATTTGGTTATCATGCACAAAATGTACTGAGTAATATTGGTTTTTATGGGTAAAAGACTTATCGTGTCGGGTAAAACTTTGGTTGCTATACTCAACCACCACACCTCCAGCGAAATCGTAAAGATAAGTTTTACCATGTATATGTGCTACACCCATAACGGCTAAGCTAGAATCATCTAAATCAAGCTTGGGAATCTGTTTAAGTTGAAGATCTAAACCATAAACATAAGTAGAATCGTTTAATATAGTAATAGGCTGTTGGGTTTCATGATCCCAAAAAGTGGTTCGCTTAGGTGAATATTTTAAATCTTGAGCAGATAAATATAAACCCATTAAAAACAGCCCCATCGTTAAATAAATTCTCATAGTAAATTTAATTATTGCTTTAACATTAATTCACATAAAAATGATACAAATGCCTTGTTGTAACTGGAGAAAATCACACTACGAAAAAAAATGATTATTATATTATCGCAATATTACACAAATTAGGTCAATAATTAAAGTATTAAATAAAAATCAGTAATAACTTATAACTATATGAACAACAAATACATATAATATTTTTTTTAAATATAATTTGACCTTTATATAAATTTGAATTGTTAGTTAACAAAATTGAAACCTAGCTTAAATTAAAGCTCGTCTAATAATTCATCTATTTGGTTTTTCTACTTAGCCAATCAAAACGTCTTGCTTCTTGCAAGGCGTTTTTTCTTTATTTTTTAAAATCAAACCATATCAGGCTTTTAAACTTATGATAAGTTTTTCAAGATATATTTATATGAATTTTAGCACTTATTTTTTATCTAAAACCGCAAAAACCATAAAGATTTTGTTTTAAAAATAGAGGACAAATGCGGAAAAACCATAAAAAAAATCATGAATTAAGCCCTAAAACAATAAAAATTTATTAGATATATAAATTACTGATAAACAATTAAATACAACTAAATATAGATGTTTAAAAATACGGGTGCCTACGGTTACCCGTATTTTTTTTGAATATAATTTGACTTTAATGTAGGTTTGAATCATTAGTTAACAAAAATATAAAATGAAATAGTGGTTCGATTTTGTCGATGTACTTTATATGCCGCTGATCATTTTATTTTAAAGCTTACATGTTGCACTTATAACTTTAACTTAGAAGTTTATACAAAAAGTGGAGTCCAGAACCCACTATAAAAAACGGGGCGGATTCTGAAAAGCCTTACGAGTAGGGAAATTTAAATTATAAACAATGAAAAAAATAATTTTAAGAGGAATAATAATTGTTTCCTCTGTGTTAATGGCAGGATGTTCTCAGGAAGCACAAAAGCCAGAAGAGATAAAAGTTTCTGAATTGAACACACCCTGTGACTACTTGACTGCTATTATGAGTCACGGCAATGAAATGCTTAAAATACTTGGTAATCCAAATTTTAGCAATTTAGAATACAAAAAAAAAAGAACTATTTTTAGAGGTTTAAGCCAGGTTGAGCGCGAACGTCTTTTTCTATTATATAGAAGTGTTCAAAATATGGGTAGAGCATTCAAAATAAATGATTTTGATGAAGATGATATGAAGGAATGTGAAGGCTATAAAGATTTTATTTTGTTAGATGATAAATTAGATGGACTAGAAAGATTTCTAGATTAATCAAAATCTAAAATAAGAATTTATGAAAAAAGCAAGTTTAATTTTTAGCCTATTTGTAATAGCTTTGATGATGTTATCAGGTTGTGGAGAGTCTGTTAAAGAATCACACATCGGGAAACAAGTATGGATGACAGAAAACCTGAACGTGGACAAATTCCGAAATGGTGACCCTATTCCACACGCAAAAACTATTGATGAATGGAAAGTAGCGGGTTCTAATAAAGAACCAGCCTGGTGTTATTACGACAATGATCCAGCAAATAGTGAAAAATACGGAAAGTTATACAATTGGTACGCAGTGAATGACCCTAGAGGTTTGGCTCCAGAAGGATGGAAGATCCCTTCAAATGAAGATTGGAATCGTTTAACTGAATTTTTAGGAGGAATGGCAGGAAAGAAGATGAAATCTACTGAATTTTGGGCTGATTATGACGGAGAATCAGGCAACGGAACCAACGAAAGCGGTTTTTCAGGTCTTCCTGGCGGTTTCCGTAGCAGGAGTGGGAGGTTCAACTACATTAGTAATGACGGTTTCTGGTGGAGTTCTACAGAGAACGATACAAACAATGCCTGGAACCGCTACCTGTATTATGGCAGTGGCGATTTCTTCAGGAACGGCAGCAACTTTAAGGAAGAAGGGTTGTCTGTCCGTTGCATAAAATCATTAGAAAAGAAAATTAGTTCATCTTCATTTTCAACAACAGTAACTTTTAATGAAGCAGAAATTTTTATGCAAAAAAGGTGTAATGATATAAACCAAACTTTAATGAGAAAACATGTTACCAATTTTAATGGTACAAAAATGTACATGTTTTTATCGGTTGCTAGAGATGGTAATGTTTGTATTAGTTCTATTTCTGAAAATAAGCTTGAAGTGATTGCTGCTGATTGTGGTCCATCAGAAATTAAAATTCAACAATGGAACGCCTTATAATTAAAACTAGATGGTCAACGACAATGTAAAGAAAAACTATAAAAGATATAATCAAAAAAAAACCAAAACGACCATTGCTTGGCGTATTTGTAATTTTTTTGGTTTTGTTGTTATTTATGCTTTAAGCTTAACATCTTGCTAAACATTTAAAAAAAGTGGAGACCAGAAACCACTTGAAAAAACGGGGCGTAATCTGAAAAGCCTTATGAGTAGGAAAATTTAAATTATAAAATTATGGCACAATATGAAGTAGAGTATAAGATGAAAGGTCAATCAAGACAAAAAGTTATCGTTAATGCTTCCGGATACCAAGCAGCTAGAGAAACTGTAAAGTCTATGATGGGACCAAATTGTGAAAATATTACTGGTTGCAAAATGATTCACTAATTTTAATTTCTAAAAGACATCAATTGATGTCTTTTAGTTTTTTATAATGTTAAAAAACAATAATAATATTAAATTGTTTGGGTAATTAACATTCTTAATTTTATTTAAAATGGACAGAAGTTGGTTGCATTTCATTGTGTTACATCTTTCTGTGTTGACCTCTTTTTTGTTAATGAGTTATTAAATATTATTTCTTTTCTCTGTTAGTAATTTACTCTAAAATAAAACTAATTAAATAAGAAAATATGAGGATCAAGAATTTTGAAAAATTTATTTTGTTGAATATGCTAACCAAGCAGGATGGAATAAAAAGAAAAAGAAACATCTTATGTATTAGTTTAAATCACATAGGCTCAGCCTTAAGTCAACGGCTAATGTAGTTTAGTCTTTTGAGATAATCACTCATAATAGGATGTTTTATGTCTCATCAGGGCAAATTAAATAAAATCTATTGGATAATATGGTAATTTTGAAAGTACAAAAGTTTATAATAAAAAGCAGTAATCCTTCGTAGTTTATAATGAAAATTAAAATGATAAAAATTTGAAAATCAATTTAAAAAACCTAATCGTCTTAATTGTCCTTCTATTGGGCTTATCTAGCTGTAGTGAGATAGATGTATATGACGAGTCTGTTATCGTCAATAATGCACTTAATAATGATGAGGATGAGCCTTTGATTACTCAAGATATCACCGTTTCTTATGTAACATCTATAGATAATGGTTTAGATAACAATACCCTTAGACTTTTGGTCAATCTTTCTCCTAATATAGACCTTGAGGCAATTATTGATCTTGGTTTGGTGTATAGCGAAGAACAAAACCCTAATCTATCGGATACTAAGGTGAGTGCAACAAGCATACAAGAATCTAACACAATTGATGTTGAACAACTTATAGAAGGACAAACCTATTATTTTAGAGCTTACATGATTACAAATCAAGGTGTGTTTTATTCTTCTGATGAAGTAGCAGCCACTGTTCCTGAGACCGATTGTACAATCATACCCGAGGACAATCATATTAACGAGTGGTATTATTTAATTGAACCTGAGCAGAATGTTTATAACGCCTCAGATATTTATCAAATCACCGTGTTATCACCTGCTAATTTTAATTTCTCAAATCAATATGAAATTTATCTCTATGTTAATGAAGATGAAATCGAATATATCTGTAATGGTCTCGACTTTGAGAGCTTTTATAACAATGAAGGGATACTTACTTACACCTACAATTACGGAATTCCAGAAAACTTAACACCATCAAGTTGCTACACGATGAGAATAATACCTGCAGCTTGGAGTAACGAAGACGACACTGCGGTATCAAATTCTTTTATGATTTTACAATAATTAATCTTTAAAACTTAAACTATTAAATAACAACTTATGAAACGAATAATTTTAATTTTAACAGCCTCGGTATTTCTTTTTTCTTGCGGATCAAAAGTAAAGTATGTCAAAGAAACTGGCGCTACAGAACTAAAAGAACCCTTTAAAGCTAAAAATTTTCAAGACACAGACACTGAATTTTACTCTATCAGAAATTCAGTAGGCACAAACCTTAACGCTATAAAAGCAGAATCCTTAGCTGCTGCACAAGCAGATTTTTCTCAACGTATTGTAGTAGCGTTAAAGTCTATAGCTGAGCTTAAACTCACCAATAAAGATGAAGCATCTACTAGTGATTTCAACTTGAAGTTAAATGGAATTGGTAATAACTCTATCAAAAAGATAAAAATTGTAGATTCTAAAATCTATACCAGAGGAGCAAATAAAGGGAGTACAAGTACTAAATATGATTATTGGGCGGTGTATAAAGTAGAACTTGCCGAAGTGGTTAAACTGGCAAATAGCTCTAATTTAGGCTTTGAGGTTACTGCCGAGGATTTTTAATATGGAGAAAAAAATCGCTTTGTTTTTTATACTCTTGAGTGGTTATACCTTTGCTCAGGGTATAAATGACTGTCAGTTTAATGAACGTTTTGAAGAAGATCATTATTTCTATTCGAGCCCTCCAAGTGAAAATTTATCAACTAGTGAACTCCGCAAAAAATTAGTCAGTTCCATATTTAGCCTTATTAGAACGGAGTCTAAACTTGAACTTACAAATGTAGATGGAGAAAGCACAAGTGATTTTTCACAACTCTCAATTGTAAAAGCAGAGGCTTTTTTGATTAATCCTAGTCAATGTCAAAAAGATGATGGAACAGTAGTTATTTATATTAGTAAGTCTGTGTTTAATTCATCATTTATAGCTGAATACTCATCAAAGGTAGTATTGTTAAAACGGAGAATCAATAGCTTGTTATTATCTGATTTAAGAAGAGAGTCCTCATTTTTAAAAGAAGATATCATCAATATTAAGAAGGAGTTTGAAAGATTGAAGTTTTTCTTACCCTTTGCAAATTCTATTTCAGATGTAACTTATGATAGTGAAATTGATTCTATATATGAGTCCTTAACAGAGCTTGAAATTTTCTCACTTTCAATTGAAGACCGCATTTTAAAAATAGAAAGTGACTACCTGGTAATGGACTGTAAAGAGGCTCTTCAACAGGTAAGTTCTATATCTTCGGTTGAACTGACTAAAAAACAACGCAGAAGACTTAAAAATCTAAGGAAAAACATAGAAGTGTCTTGTAGGTTAGCCTATAAAAAAGATTTAAAGTTAGCTAAAGAAGAGTCTAGTTTATTTAACAATCTTGAATTTGCAGTTTATTTACAATCTTACCCAATTAATACCTCAAGTGAATTGCCTGATTCTAATGAATTCACACTGGATTCTCCATTTTTAGCTGGTCGTTTAAACTATTTTATTGGGATATCAAACTCCGGTTTAAGATTGGGGCCGTACCTAAGGTACTTTTATCTAGGAGGAGCTATTTTAAGTGATGAGGACAAAAGTGTAGATTTTTCAGATAGCTTTTCTGATGCTGGACTTACACTTCGTTACGAATTTATTAAAAACTTCCTCCAATTTGAGATAAGTGTAGGGCGATCTCTTAATGAAATAAATCCATTAGCCATTACCGGTAGTGAACCCTTTAACTTTATTAACATATCACCAGGTCTAATTTTAGGAACTTCCAAAAAGTTGTCTTTTATGTTTGGTATTGATTATTTGGCTGCAGATGACAACTCTAATTATAAATACGTCACAGCAAAACTAGGGCTAAACTATAATATAGAATTTAAAAAAATCAACAAAAACGAGAAGAAAAATTTAAAGGGCAAGTATGAAATTAAAGATTAGCGCATTATTTCTATTTATTGTTTTAGGGTCTTGCTCAGTCCAGCAAAAGCAGATTAATCAAACATCTAAAGAAGTTCAATTGCCCTTTAGTAAAAAGGATTACCCTGATACAAACGAGTCGTTTTACGTTATTTCTAATGCTATAGGCACTAACTTAAACGCCGTTAAGTCTCAAGCTTTGGCAGATGCGCAATTTAATTTAGCCCAACGAGCTATTAGTGTTATTGAATCTCACTTAACTTCAGAGTTGTCTAATGCTAATGAGCTTTCAAACAGTAAAACAAGGCTAAATTCAGTATCTAAATCAAATGTGTTCGCAAATAAAATTGCCCTTATAGATTCAAAATCTTTTATTAAGGATAATGGCAAATATGAATACTGGGCTGTATTTTCTGTCGATTTAGATGAAGTAACTAAGATTATCAATAAAAAAGCTAATTTAAATTTAAAGAAGGATTTTTATAAATCAGCCATAGATAAGGACTTTCAGCTTAGTGTAAAGGAGAAAAAAAATCCTAGAGAAGATGAAATTTCTAAAAGCACTTTAAATGAATCAGATCTAGCAGACAAAAT
Source organism: Mesohalobacter halotolerans (assembly GCF_006120725.1). Lineage (GTDB taxonomy): Bacteria > Bacteroidota > Bacteroidia > Flavobacteriales > Flavobacteriaceae > Psychroflexus > Psychroflexus halotolerans. The sequence goes on along the minus strand of NZ_SWMU01000003.1, from coordinate 3,897 downwards.
TATTACGGAGTCTAAAAAATATATTGGAGTACCTTATGTATGGGGTGGAGAAAACCCAGAGACTGGCTTTGATTGCTCAGGTTATGTGCAATGGGTGTTGAATGAATCTTTAGGACTTTATATACCCAGAACATCAAAACAACAGTATAACTTTTTTAAATCCAAAATTGCTAAAAACCTTAAGTCTATAAAGTCTGGAGATATTTTGTTTTTTAAAACCATAAGTTCTCCTGTATCCCATGTTGGTATTGCTATAAATGATAAATCGTTTATACATGCCCCTAATTCAGATAGTAAAATACGTATTGACGAGTTAGAAGGATATTGGACGAATAGATTTGTGGCTGGATATGCGGTTAGCCCTTGATGTTTGTTCAAAAGTTAAACCAGCTTGAATTATCAGCAAGTGCAGCACCTCTAAAGATTAATGTTATAGATTTAGCCGCTGGTAATTACTTTATAAGGCTAACTACCCAAGAGCAGTCAAGTATCGTTAAACGTTTTATTAAGCGCTAAACTAATTCTATAACCCTAAGTTTGTTTTTTTGTCTAGCCAATCAAAACGTCTTGTCTTTTGCAAGGCGTTTTTTCTTTATATTTAAAACCAAACCATATCAGGCTTTTAAACTTATGATAAGTTTTTCAAGATATATTTATATAAATTTTAGCACTTCTTTTTATCTAAAACAGCAAAAAACATAAAGTTTTGTGGTTTAAAAATAGAGTATATCACAGAAAAAACCATAAAAAAGCCATGAATTAAGCCCTAAAACAATAAAAATTTATTAGATATATAAATTACTGATAAACAATTAAATACAACTAAATATAGATGTTTAAAAATACGGGTGCCTACGGTTACCCGTATTTTTTTTGAATATGACTTGATTTTAATATATGTTTAATCATTGATTAACAAAATTTGAAATGAAATAGTGGTTCGATTTTGTCGATGTATTTTATATACCGCTGATCATTTTATTTTAAAACTTACATGTTGCACTTATAACTTGAACTTAGATAAACTTAAAAAATAAAACTAAAATTTAAAAAACCAATGAAAGTAATAAAATCAATAACAATTTTAGGAATAATCACAATTATCACGTCTATGTTGACAAGTTGTAATGACGGTAATATATATACTGGAACTTGGTCTTCTTTATATGGAGAGGGAAACCTACACAATAATTATTCACATTCAATATTTATTGAATTAAACCCAAACGGAAGCTTAAAAGCATACGAGAGAGATACTAGCGGCTCTGGTGTTAATTCATGTGCGTCACAAGGGAATTATTCCATTTCTAATAATGAAATCACAGTATCTGGTGTAACTAATTCTAATTGTCCCTGGATGAGTAAAGTTAATGGAACATATTACAGTAGTGAAAATTCAGAGTATTATATCCTTAAGAATAATTATTTAAAAGTTTTAAAAGAAAAGTAGGTAACTAAAATAAGTTTAAATAAAAGTGGGGTCCAGAACCCACTCAAAAAAACGGGGCGTAATCTGAAAAGCCTTATGGGTAGGGAAATTAAAATTATAAAATTATGAAAGACAAATTTGAAAATTTAAAAGACAATTTTATAAACGCTTCAAACCAAAATAATAGGTCAACAGTAGAGCTATGTATAACGGAACTTTCGTCTGGTAACTTTCCAAAGGCTATAGATTTAAGTGAGGAATTAATCAAGAAAGACATCAACGATTCTGTTGGTTGGGCAACAAAAGCATTATCTCAAGCTCATTTATTTGATTATAATAATAATCTATTTTTCCTTAAATCTTCTCATACATCTTTGGAAGAATTTAGAGCTAAAACTTCATTATCCTCAAAGGAAATAATGACAGTTGAATCAATTTTTATTACAACCGTTCTTGACAGAACAATAGACCTGGTTACTGAAAGAGTTAAAGAGGTTATTGAATTAAGACGCAAAGCAATGGCTGAAAAAGCTAAAGCTAGTGCTGCTGCAATTGGTGCAGCCATGAGTGCTTATGCTGGAAGTCAATCAAAATCAGACGTTGGAAAAATACTCGGTTATGGCGGTGCTATTGCAGGTACTGCTGCCAGCACTCACTTTAATTCTAACGCTGAGCTTTTAAATAATGCTTCAAAAGGTGTTTTTGGTGTTGCAGTGGCGAATATTTCAATGACTGTTGGTAGTGCAATGACACTCAAAAGAAATTTAAATGACCTCGATTTTGCTTTACGTGAGGAGGCAACTATGGTACTTAAAAACTGGGTTAATACTCTAGCTTTCCTCTACCAACAAGTGATAGAAAATCTACTTGTTTATGCTGAAGAACTGAAAAAACAAAATCCATTTACAAAAGCTTACCGAAAAGCATCAATCAATTTGGTAAATGCACCAGAAGCTACTCAATTTGTCTACTTATCAAAAATTCTGGGAATTGAAAATTCAATTCCACAATTCAAAGAACTTGAAGCCAATATGCTTAAATTAAAAAAAATAGATGAAAATGAAATTAAATCAGCTGTAAATAAAATGCATTTTATAGCATTAAGTATTATTGCTTTGATGTTCATTTTGATGGTAATTGGTATTGAAGCTGGCGCAATTTTTTTATTTCCTATAGGCCTTTTTACATATTCATTATTTATCTTTAAACCATTAGGTAAAGCTGGGGAATTAAAACAATCTGTAAAGGAGTTTGTAGATAGAATGAAAAACTTTAAAGTATCAAGCGATAAAATTATAGTTGAAAATATGATACCTCAAGACAAATCTTTAGACTAAAAAAATGGGACGTAAACAGAAATGCCTTTTAAATGTAAGCTTCCCTTAATTAGAACTGTTTATTATTCCAATACTGTTACAAATTTATTATTTTTAATTAAAAATTAATTATCGCATATTTCACTGGTGGAATTTATTCAAACACAGGTGACTTGTCAAAATTTGTCATGGCTCAATTTGACGACAGAGAAAAACTACTTACGATGACTCAGAATAAAACTTTTGAGGTTAATAAAAATTTAGTAATAGCCTTAGGTTGGCATATTGTCAAACAACCAAATAGAGATCAGCTTTTATGGCATAATGGTGGTACAGGTGATTACACTTCATCAATTGCTATTGATTTAAAAAATCAGAAAGCGGTGATCATTTTATCCAATGTTTCTGCTTTTCATCCTAGACAATCAAATATTGACAAACTAACTTTCGAGATACTGAAAGACTTATAAGCATGGATTTAAGCCTTTTTTTGGTGTTTCCAACGCCTATGAGACCAGAAATAATATTCAGGTCGTTTATAATTTGAGCTTCGAGTTGATTAAAGTATAAATCTGTAATTTCAAAATCTTGATGGGTTTTGGCTTTTGTGGTTAATGTAATGAGCTCCACCTCATAAAAACCGCGTTTTACCTTGTCAATTTACATATAACACATATTGTGGTCTAAACGCTTGGCCAAAACTTCAGCCCCGACAAAAACAGGTGTTTCAACGCCCAAAAAAGTTGTCCAGTGCTTTATATTTTGAGCTTTTGGCGACTGGTCAGCTATCATACCATATATGGCTTTTTGGTGGTGTATCTTATTTTTAAACATCACCTTGGGCAAATCATTTTTATCGATCATTTCCACACCAAATCGCCCGAGCTCTACTTCAGCAGCGTTGCCGGCATGGATAACTTCTACCGAGCGGAGGGCTTCTCTGTGCGTTGCCTCAAGGATTAACCCTGTGGAATACCGCAGGGCGGTAGCTGTGCAACAGCTATTCCACAGGGTTGACACTTTTTACCCTGAGCGAAGCTTTAGCGGAGTCGAAGAGTGATTAGCGGAGCGATTTGATTGATTTTTACACTGAGCGATAGCCGAAGTGTGACACTTTATCCTGCCATTCCGCTTTTTCAGCGGATGGCAGGA
>NZ_SWMU01000002.1 GCF_006120725.1 Mesohalobacter halotolerans | reverse complement strand
ATGGTGTTGACGGCCAAGATGGTGAAGATGGTGTAGGCATTACTTCAACAACAGATAATAATGATGGTACATTTACCTTAAACTTTAGTGATGGCTCTACTTTTACTACAGCAGACCTCACTGGACCGCAAGGCGCTACAGGACCAACTGGCCCAACTGGACCGCAAGGACCAATTGGTATTCCTGGTAACGATGGTGTTGACGGCCAAGATGGTGAAGATGGTGTAGGCATTACTTCAACAACAGATAATAATGATGGTACATTTACCTTAAACTTTAGTGATGGTAGTAGTTTTACCACAACAGACCTCACTGGACCACAAGGAGCAACCGGCCCAACTGGACCGCAAGGACCAATTGGTATTCCTGGTAACGATGGTGTTGACGGCCAAGATGGTGAAGACGGTGTAGGTATTACTTCAACCACAGATAATAATGATGGAACTTTTACTTTAAACTTTAGTGATGGTAGTAGTTTTACCACAACAGACCTCACTGGACCACAAGGAGCAACTGGTCAAGATGGTCAAGACGGCGTAGGCATTACTTCAACAACAGATAATGGTGATGGTACCTTTACCTTAAACTTTAGTGATGGCTCTACATTTACCACTGCTGACCTAACTGGTGAACAAGGACCTACTGGACCAGCCGGTCCTACCGGACCACAAGGACCGATGGGAAATCCAGGAAATGATGGCCAGGATGGAGCTGATGGTCAAGACGGTGTAGGCATTACTTCAACAACAGATAATGGTGATGGAACTTTTACTTTAAACTTTAGTGATGGTAGTAGTTTTACCACAACAGACCTCACTGGACCACAAGGAGCAACTGGTCAAGATGGTCAAGACGGCGTAGGCATTACTTCAACCACAGATAATAATGATGGTACCTTTACCTTAAACTTTAGTGATGGCTCTACTTTTACTACATCAGATCTCACTGGACCACAAGGCGCAACTGGTCCAACTGGACCGCAAGGACCGATAGGTAATCCTGGCAACGATGGCGTTGACGGTCAAGACGGTGAAGATGGTGTAGGCATTACTTCAACAACAGATAATAATGATGGAACCTTTACCTTAAACTTTAGTGATGGCAGTAGTTTTACCACAACAGACCTCACTGGACCACAAGGACCGGCAGGTAACATTGAAAGCTTAACATCTGGGTCTATATTAGTAGGCGATACAGGAAATGCACCAACAGCAGTCTCATTGTCTGGTGATGCGACATTAGCCAATGACGGCGCTTTAACTATAAGCAATGATGCCATTAATACAAGTAAGATACAAGACGCAAGCGTCACAGACGCTAAGCTAGACAAAAATAACATACCTTTAAGCGGGTTTGCAGACGCCACAGACAATGTTAATATGGGGACGAACCAATTAAAAAACCTGGCAGACCCCACTGATGATCAGGATGCTGTTACAAAGTCTTATGCTGAGCAACTAATGTATACCAAGGCAGAAGTTGATGCAATCGTTGCAAAAATTCAGAACCAAACTATTGGTTCTTATCCAGAAGGAACGGTACACTGCGACTCAAATAATCCTACTGAAGTGGTTGATGTTTTCAATCCCGTCACAGGTCAAATCTGGATGGACAGGAACCTTGGCGCGAGCCAGGTGGCAACCAGCAGTACCGATGCCGCTGCTTACGGTGATCTATACCAATGGGGAAGAGGCGCTGATGGACATCAATGTAGAGACTCTGGAACTACTTCTACCCTGAGCAGCTCTGACCAGCCAGGTCATGGAGATTTTATTACCAATGGCAGTAATCAATTTGACTGGCGCAGCCCACAAAACGATAATTTGTGGCAGGGCGTAAATGGGGTGAACAATCCATGCCCAAGTGGCTATCGTTTGCCAACCGAAGCAGAATTGGATGCTGAACGCGAGAGTTGGAGTAGCAACAACAGCGCAGGAGCCTTTGCCTCCCCGCTTAAATTGCCCATGGCGGGCTACCGCCGCAAAAACAATGCTTTGCTCTACGGTGTTGGTACCTCCGGCGACTATTGGAGCAGTACGGTTATCAGCGCCAATCCACGCGGCCTCTACTTCTTCAGCGTTGCCGGCATGGATAACTTCTACCGAGCGGACGGCTTCTCTGTGCGTTGCCTCAAGGATTAACCCTGAGCGAAGCTTTAGCGGAGTCGAAGAGTGATTAGCGGAGCGATTTGATTGATTTTTACACTGAGCGATAGCCGAAGTGTGACACTTTATCCTGCCATTCCGCTTTTTCAGCGGATGGCAGGATTTTATAACCGCGACTTGTGCTGAGCATTGTCGAAGTAAGCGGTTTTTTTTTTTCAGAATAGTGATATGACAATAGCAGAAAAAGTAACCCAAAGTGCAAACAGCACTCTATTTACACTCTACAAAGAAGGCTTATTTTATAAGTGCTACAATGAAGATGCTATGCTATTTTTGCAGAAAGTAAAGGAATATAAGGTGAGTTCTAAGTACGTTAAAGCAACTGTATCAAAAGTTTATAGTATAGGTTTTCCTACAAGCGAGGTTGATAAAGTGAAGTTTAAAACGTTCAGTTTTCAAGTCTTTTTTGTTATTTAGGAATTAAATTCCTAATTTTACAAAATGAATCAACTTCAACGTCATATTGCTCCAAAGATACTCGAAGCTCTACAAAAGTTTCCTATTATCGGTATTATGGGTCCTAGACAATCGGGGAAAACAACCCTTTGCCAAATGCTAAAACCTACATATACTTATGTAAATTTAGAGGATATTTCTTTACGAAGTTTTGCTAAAAATGATCCAAAAGGATTTCTAGAAACATATAAAAATGGTGTTATTATTGATGAAATTCAATATGTGCCCGAACTGTTTTCCTATTTACAAGTATATACAGACCAGCGCCAAATTAATGGAGAGTACTTAATTACAGGTTCACAGCACTTTTCATTGTCTCAGCATATTTCTCAATCGCTCGCAGGTAGAATATCGCTTTTTCACCTTTTGCCTTTGTCGCTTACAGAACTCAAACAGGGCCATTACAATTGTGATAATTGGGAAGATTATGTGGTTAATGGTGCGTATCCACGCAAGTGGATAAATGATATTGATCCCGTTGAATATTATGGAAATTACTTGAATACCTACATCGAACGCGATGTAAGAATGCTTAAAAATATTATGAACCTTGATTTATTTCAGAAATTCATAAAACTTTTAGCAGGGAGAATAGGACAGCTTTTCAACCAAAGTAGCTTAGGTAATGAACTGGGATTAGACAATAAAACCATCAATTCATGGATGTCGCTCTTAGAAGCTTCGTTTATAGCCTTTCGCCTATCTCCCTATCATACAAACTTCAACAAACGCATTGTTAAAACTCCGAAAGTTTATTTTTACGACACCGGTTTACTAGCCTATTTATTAGGGATTCGATCGGCAGAAGATGTCAAGGTTCATTTTGCAAAAGGACAGCTCTTTGAAAATTTCATCATTTTAGAGAAAGTAAAGAGCACTTTTAATTACAAAACCCATGAAAGCTATTATTTTTGGCGAGATTCTTCAGGCAACGAAGTAGATTTATTGATTGAAGATGGCACTAAATTACAGGCTGTTGAAATTAAATCTTCTAAAACAATACACACCGATTTTTTTAAAAATCTAAAGCAATTTTCAAAAGTTAAGTCTTCAGTGATTCCTTTTTTAGTTTATGGCGGTCATGAATATCAAAAAAGAACAAATGGGACTGTACTTGGATTTAAGCAATTAAATAGAATGTAATCAAATTGAAAAAAGAGAGTTATGAATAAATTTAGTTATATCTTAATTTTACTGTTATACCCCGTTTGGGGATTTAGCCAAACAGTAAGCGGAAACCTTTCCTTGCTAGCCAAACAGTCAATTAAACTCGAAGGCTTTAACGGTCTTAAAACCTATCTTATTTCATCTTCCAACATCGATGAAAATGGAAATTTTAATCTCAGCTATTCAAAAACAGATCATGGCGTTGGCTACGTAATGTCAGCAGATGAAAAACCACTTTTTGTGATTTTAAGTGGCGAAGACATTGAAATTATGGGGGAAGCTTTAAGCCAACCCGAAACGATCAAAATAATAAAAGGCCAAGAGAATAAATGGTTTGAGCAGTACGCTGAGGAGCAACCTAAACGAGAACAAGCATTAACTGCTTGGGCGTATTTAGAAAAAATGTATCTGGCAAATGAAGAATTTAAAACCCATACCAAAGCAAAACAAGCCATACGAGAAGAGCAACAACACCTGAAAGCCAAAGACGATAATTTTATAGCATCTTTACCTGAGGACAGTTACGTCCGCTGGTTTTTACCTACACGTAAACTAGTGAGCAATGTTTCAACCATTGCCCAGTACAGACCTAAAGAAATACCGGAGACTATAGCGGCTTTTAGAGCCCTTGATTATACTGATAAACGCTTATATAAGAGCGGTCTGTTTAAAGACGCGATAGACAATCACTTTTGGTTGTTAGAGAATAGTGGCCAGCCTTTAGACCAGGTGTTTGAGTCTATGAAAGTCTCCATAGATGCCATGTTTGAGAAGTTAGTCTTTGATGAAGAGAAACTCAACATCGTGACTAACCATTTGTTTGATTTACTAGAAAAACACAGTCTATTTGAAGCCTCAGAATATTTAGCCCTTAAAGCCTTAAATGAAACCAGTTGTACCTTAAATAGTGATTTAGCCAAACAGTTGGAGAGCTACCGCGCCATGAAAAAAGGGAAAACAGCTCCGGATATCAGGTTTACTAAAAATACGATATTTCCTAATCAATCGATTGAAAAGTTAAGTGACTTGCAAAGTCCTTATACGCTTGTAGTTTTCGGCGCCAGTTGGTGTTCTAAGTGTCAGGAAGAAATCCCTGAGCTAGCTCAATATTATAACAGCTGGAGACAGGAAGGTGTTGAATTGGTGTTAGTTTCTTTAGATGAAAATGAAACAGATTACAAGAGTTTTACAAAAGACTTTCCATTTATAAGTACTACAGATTATAAAAAATGGGATGGGCAAATTGTTAGTGATTACTATGTGTTTTCAACCCCAACGATGTATCTATTGGATAATGAAAGGGAAATACTCTTAAGACCCAACTCCATAGAGCAAATGAAGGCCTGGGTAGATTGGTATCTGGTGAAGGGGAATAAATAGTATAGTGCATCATTGTTTAAATTAAAGCATTGAAAATACCACAGATTTACGATAACCAATCAGATAATGAATGAAGAGATAAAGCAGATCAGATAAAACATAAATTACACTGTAAGGCAATAGTGAAATTCCTTTAAAAACAATATAAATAAAAATGTAAATGACTTTAGTCAAGTGTTTATTTTGCTACAAAGATATGTATATTTGGCACTCACAAGTTTTAGGAATATGCAAGAAATTTCATTGGTCACCATCATCATTATTATCGCGAATGTGCTAATGTCATACAAAGGGTTTAATGACCATTCTTTTTTTCATAGTTACAGTTTTAAAATAGGGCCAATACATCAGGGTGAGCGACTACGTGTGCTGACTTCAGCGTTTCTACATGTTAATCCGACTCACTTGTTTGTCAATATGTTAACCTTGTATTTTTTTGCTAATTCTGTAATTGCCTTTCTGGGTGTGAGTGGATTTATTGGCGTATACGTAGGAAGTTTGCTTTTGGGAAATTTACTGTCGCTTTATTTTCATAAAGATGACCCTCAATATACTGCAGTTGGGGCAAGTGGTGCAGTAGTTGGGGTGTTGTATGCCTCTATCTTATTACGACCGGATATGATGTTAGGGTTATTCTTTTTTATTCCTTTACCGGCTTATGTGTTTGGTATCGGATACTTGCTGTATTCGATATGGGCGATGAAACGCGGTCAGGATAACATTGGTCATGATGCGCACTTTGGTGGTGCTATGGGTGGTTTTTTTATTACTATTATATTATCTCCTTGGGTTTTGAGGGAACATTTTTTGATGGTAGTCTTGCTCACAATTCCAATAGTGTTGCTTTTTGTTTTGAAAAAGCTAGGAAAACTTTAAATAAGAAATTACTTCAAAAATTTAAAAGTAAAAGGGTAGTGGATTGGCGCTTTATTGGAAGCATTTACAGCGTTAACAATAGGCATGACTAGACCTAAAATACCTAAAATGATTAATCCTACTATACCGACAATAATAAATATCAAAGGCACGCAAATGATAGCTAAAATGATTAAACTGATTTGAAAATTAATGATAGCTTTACCGTGTTCATCCAAATCATTAATCTCATTTTTTTGTGTAGCCCAAATAATTAAAGGAACGATTAAACCTCCAAAGCCAGTCATGACTGTTAAGAGTTGACTTAGGTGAGTAATTACTAACAATTGGTTGTCTTCACGTTTATTTTTATTGATGACTTCCATAAATAATAGATTTACTTATAAGACTAAAAGATTTAATATTTGTTACAATATTTATATCGTTTTATTTAAATATTTACTTTTTTTTGTATGGATTTGGCTTGTATAGTACTCATTAAAGCATGAATCATTACCATTAAAATAACAATTTTAAATAATAGGCCTCTTATTATTGCATTAATGTCTATCACAGCATTAAAACCCCAATATGAAATGATTAATATCAAAGAAATAACAATAGAGATTATGGGTGATTTAAAGGTTAAAAATCCAAACCCTATAAATAATAACCCAAAAATCATAGGCGGTACAAAATATAATGGTGAAAATGCTTCAAAAGTTAACATAAAATACACACCACTAAGTACAAAATAACCACCGATTATCCATAAGGCAATACGTGCTCTTTTAAGTTTCGTTTTAGCTTCTTTGAGTGTTGATTTTTTAAGGATAAGTTGACCAATAAACTTTGATTGTTCCTCAGATGTGGCCTCAAAGGAATAACCACAAGATGAACAGCCTTTTATATCCGTTTGACCATTGGATTTACAAGCCGGACATGATAGGGTTTCAGACATGATAGTTTGTCATAGATTGTAAATTTTATCTTCTCAAATATATCTAAAAATTTATATTTAAAAAATTACCTTTGTAAAGTAATATTGAATCATGATACTTGACGAAACTATAGTTGCTTTAGCCACACCTTCAGGATCTGGAGCTATAGCAGTAATCCGTGTTTCTGGACCACAGTCTATTGAAGTTGTCAATTCTTTATTTCAATCAAAAAGTGGTAAACCCTTAAAAGATCAAAGTTCACATACGTTACAACTTGGAAAAATTTTAGATGACCAAAAAATAATAGACGAAGTTCTAGTCAGTGTGTTTAAAGGAAAACGTTCTTATACCGGGGAACCCAGTGTGGAAATCTCCTGCCATGGTTCACCTTTTATTCAACAACAACTCTTACAACTGCTGAACCGTAAAGGCTGCCGTACGGCAAAGCCCGGCGAATTTACCATGCGCGCATTTCTCAATGGTAAAATGGATTTAAGCCAAGCTGAAGCCGTAGCTGATCTCATTGCGAGTGACAACGAAGCTTCACACCAGATTGCGATGCAACAAATGCGAGGTGGATTTGCAAATCAGCTCAAAGATTTACGTCAGCAATTACTGGATTTTGCCTCTTTGATCGAGTTGGAACTCGACTTTTCTGAGGAAGATGTTGAATTTGCAAACCGTGATCAATTTCAACAACTGGTGACCGAGATTCAAACCACTTTAACTCAGCTTATTGATTCTTATGCGATTGGGAATGTGATTAAAAAAGGTATTCCCGTGGCGATTGTCGGCGAACCCAACGTGGGGAAGTCCACTTTACTAAATGCTCTACTCAACGAAGAACGCGCCATTGTCTCCGACATTGCCGGAACGACTAGAGATACAATAGAAGATGAGTTGGCGATTAAAGGTATTGGATTCCGATTTATAGACACGGCAGGAATTCGGGAAACAGATGACGAGATCGAAGGTTTAGGTATCAAAAAAACCTTTGAAAAAATTGAACAGTCGCAATTGGTTATCAAGCTGTTTGATGCGTCTTTGGTAAAAAACAATCAAAGCCAACTCAAGCATATTGTCAAGGAAATTGACAAAATAAAAAGCCGATTCCCTAACAAACCGCTAATCATTTTAGCAAACAAATCTGACAACGTTAGCAAAGCAACCCGAGACTATATCAAACAACAACTCCCTGAGGTCAAATTTATTTCTGCCAAGACCAAAGCTGGTGTAGAAACCCTTAAAGACAAATTGGTCAGTTATGTGGATACCGGACGCTTAGACAATCAAGATACCATCATTACCAACAGCCGTCATTACAACAGTTTGCTTAGTGCACTTGAAGAAATGAATCATGTACAGGACGGTTTAAATGCGGGACTAACCGGCGATTTATTGGCCATTGATATTCGTCAGGCCCTTTATCATTTTGGAGAAATTACCGGCGAAGTGACTAATGATGAACTTTTGGGTAATATTTTTGCTAATTTCTGTATCGGTAAGTGAGACTTATCTTTTCATTGATTTTGGCAGTATTAAGAGTTTATTTAACTTGTTTTATAACTTCCTCACAAAATAGTTGCAACCATAAATCTGGATTAATTTTAAATTTTTTAATATTATTTAACTATTATTAAGCAAAAAAAAAAAAATAAATCCTTTAATTGATAAAAAAAAATTTGTTATGAAATTAAAAAATGTATTACCAAAATTAATTCTGTTATCGATTTTTGCAGTCTTTGTAACTGCCTGTAGTAGCGATGACGATAATGGAGATGGTTATGGAAACGGTGTATCGCCTACAGAAAAATCAAAGACTTATAACTTAGGTAGTGTTGGTGGAAGTTCAGTGTCTGGAACAGCCACTTTTATAGAAATGAACGACAATTCCATCACTGTAGAGTTAGATTTAGACGGAACACCTGATTATGGTGAACATCCAGCCCATATTCACGTCAATTCTGTCGCAGAGACAGGTGGAGTTGCTAGAAGTCTAACCCCTGTAGATGGTTCAACTGGAAAGAGTTCAACTAATTTCTCTACTTTAGATGATGGTTCATCTATTTCTTATGACGATTTACTTGACTACGATGGGCACATCAATGTACATCTAAGTTCAACTGATTTAAGCACTATTGTAGCCCAAGTTGATATTGGGGGTAATGAATTAACAGGAACTTCTAAAACATATACCCTAGAAGAGGCAGATGTTGCAGGTATAAGCGGAACTGCCAAATTTGAAGAACGAGTCAATGGTACCGCTTTATTAACGGTAACCCTAGAAGGTACTGAAGCTGGTAATGAACATCCCTCACATATTCATGCAAATGATGTCGCTACAGGTGGAGAGTCCATTGTAGATTTAACGGCTGTTGATGGAGGTACTGGAATAGCCATGACACACATTGCAGAATTTAATGATGGAAATTCACTAAGCTATAACGACATTTTAACTCTTGACGCTCACATCAATGTACATCTTAGTGGAACTGAAATGAGCACATATATTGCTGAAGGAAATATAGGATCCAATGAAGGACAGACACAAACTGTTGACTATGATGTTACTGCTAGTGGATCATCTGCATATACCTTTAATGGTGGTGGTCTCACTAATGCATCAAACCCAGATCTTTCACTTGAAAGGGGTAAAACATACACCTTTACTGTTGACGCACCTTCGCATCCATTTTATATAAATACTGTAAATACAACAGGGTCAAATGACGCATATACTAGTGGGGTGACAAACAATGGTGTTTCTAGTGGAACAATTACTTTTACAGTGCCTACTGATGCACCTGATACATTATATTATAACTGTGAATTTCATAGTGCAATGAATGGAACCATTAATATAACTGAATAAACAAGGCTTAATTAAAGAAGTTTTGTTTTAAAGTGCAGTATTTGTTAATAATCAAATATTTATGAGAATAATGGCTATAAAAAATTGCTGAAGATAACTCTGTATAGCGTTTATTTTTTTGACGTTGATGCTCAAGATTTAAAGACTTTTTATGCAGCGCGATTAAGTGATAAACTTGTTTAGCAATAGTTGTATTGCAGTTTTTTGCACCATATGGTAGAAGCTCTAGTCCTATTGAAGCTTTAAATGCAAATTACTTAGGGACACTACATAGCTTTTTAAGTTTTGTATATATTATACACAAAATACCTAGTGCAAAATTTTGTTGATTAAGAATAGGGAAACCTGCATAAAAAAGCGGTCCAATTTTTTCTTGAGAATGAAGATTAAATGAAAAACAAATAAATAATAATTCGCTCCCATTCAGTTAATATGGGTTTTTATTTAAAAGAAAGATGTATATACTTGTCTGTACTTATCTAAATAAACAAAGCCACTTAAAAATAAAGTGTTTTTGTAAGAATAGAATGTATTGAATTATATTTAAATCTCCATAATGTCCCATGGTCCTTAGATATACTTTTATTAAACTTTACTGAAAGTTTTTGTTTTTCAATATTACTATTTGCCATTAATTTTACGTCAGTTCGTTAATTTTGGTAAGTTAAGATGATATATTTTTTTCTGTCGGTTTCATTCGTGTTGTTTGTTTTTTCATTTGCTTGTAACTGCTAAATAATACATTTTATAAAAAAGTGTCCAATTTAGACTACTCTATAAGGTCTAAAGAAAGATGGAAAAAAGTTTTTTTGGGTGTTTGGACGAGTTTATATCCTTATATTAGAGTATTGTTCTTTAGTAATTACATAATGACTGTGTTTTTTCTCCTTTTTTGCGCTAATACTGTTGTTTATTTGAGAAGCGTGTTCTTCTCTAAAAGTTGAAATCTCTTGGAAAGCTTTTGAAAAGTTGTTCGAAGATTGGAGGAGGTTCGAAATGATAAAGCATTAATCTTGCTTTTCAATGCAACCAGAAGTGAAAGTGTATTTACCACAGCTGGACCAGTAAGGACAGCCAGTACAGAAAGTATTCCCGTGCCTTCTGAATACCTGAAGAAGATGTAGATGTATCCTTAGCAATTATCTCAGAAAATGTTTCTAAAGTAGCGGAGAGCTCTTATTTAGGTACTGTAATAGTTGCTTAATAGCAATTGACGTTCTCTTAAAAAACCGTCCTCATTTGGGGCGTTTTATCTTTACACCAGAAAATTTTTCTATCTTTAGTTCTTAATTAGCTATAAATTAACGTTTTTTGTTGCTTATTCTTGTCTATTTATAGCTAATCAATTGATAATCATTACCATATTATGTTTTGTATCGGGAAATAGATAGAAATGAACAATTCAAATCAATTATGGATGAAAAAAGCAATTGCTCAAGCCAGGCTTGGAAAAACTCCTTTTGGGGCGGTTTTGGTAGAATCTGAAACCAATTACGTGGTTGCCCATAATACCACATCAACCGATGGTCCTCAAGCTCATGCGGAGTTAAATGCAATTCAACAGATGAAAACTTTGGAATTTAAAGACCCACGAGAGTTAAAACTATACACCACGGTCGAGCCTTGCCCAATGTGTATGTCGGCTTTGGTTTGGGCTGGGATAGGGCATTTAATATATGGTGCAACTATTGATGATGCTGCTCAAATTGGGCATCAAATTCATATTAGTAGTCATCATATTGCTGATAAAGCTTGGTATCCAATTCAAATCACATCAGAAGTTAAACGTTACGAATGCTTAAAATTATTTTAAAACTTAATGTTATGAGTTAAATACGCGAACTAAATATTTGTATATTAATTTATTTAAAACTTAATGGGTAAAACCATAGCTAAACCACAAGTTATGAAGCATGTTTCGAGAAGAATTAAAAATCTTAAAATTATTTATTATAATTTTGAAATTTCTAAGACAAGTTAATGAAGAACTTTAGAAATAAGTACTTTGATATTTCAAAACCTGTTTTTATACCGGCAGCGATAATCACCTTCTTATTTGTTAGTTTAACAATAATTTTCAACGATAAAGCCGAAGCGGGATTTGCAAGTTTTCAGGCATATATGTCAGATAATTTTGGCTGGGTAATTTCATTAGGTATCAATTATTTCTTAATATTAGTACTTTATCTGGCTTTTAGTAAACTTGGTAAGATTAGAATAGGCGGAAAAGATGCTAAACCTAGCTTCAACAAATTTTCCTGGGTAGCCATGTTGTTTTCTGCGGGAATGGGCATAGGTTTGGTTTACTTCAGTGTGGCAGAACCTATGTTGCATTTCAACAACCCTATAGTCGAGAACGCCACAGATATTGAAAAATCCAACCTTGCGATGCGTAATACCTTTTTTCATTACGGTTTTCATGTTTGGGGTATTTACATGTTACTAGGTATTGCTCTGGCTTATTTTACTTTTAATAAAAATTCTTCACTATCATTAAAATCGACTTTAATACCACTATTTGGTCAATGCATGAATACCTGGCCGGGCTATCTCATCGATGTTATTGCAGTTCTAGCCACACTTTTTGGACTTGCTACTTCATTAGGATTTGGAGCAATGCAATTCAGTGCTGGTATATCTGAATATTATAGTGTAGAAAATTCAAATACATTACAAGTTATCTCTATTATTGGTATCACTCTAATTGCGACAATTTCTGTTGTTACGGGTCTAAATAAAGGGTTGAAATATTTAAGTAATGCCAATATTATCATAGCACTCGCTGTATTTTTCTTTGTTTTATTTTTAGGCAGTACAGTTCGTCTTATTGACGGATTTGTAGAAAATTTAGGAACCTATTTAACTGAATTTGTACAACTTAGTTTATATCGTAATCTCCATGCGACCTCTGATAATTGGTTTACGGGCTGGTCCATGTTTTATTGGGTTTGGTGGATTTCATGGTCGCCTTTTGTTGGTACCTTTGTAGCCCGAATTTCTAAAGGTAGAACCATTAGAGAGATTGCGATTTATGGATTAATCGTGCCTTCTCTTTTTTCATTTTTATGGATGTCTGTTCTTGGAGGAACAGCTTTAAACTTGCAATTAGACGGTGGTTTGGATATCGCATCTATTGTAGCCCAAGACAGTTCTATGGGACTTTTTAAAATGTTAGAGACTTTGCCATTTTACAAAATTTCTGCTTTTTTGTGCATTGTTTTAGTTGGTACTTTTTTCATTACCTCATCAGATAGTGGATCTTTGGTTGTCGACTTAATGACTTCTGGTGGTAAATTGAATGCTCCTAAAGGACAGAAAGTATTTTGGGCATTCATGGAAGGCGCTATTGCTATCGCGCTATTAGTTGGTGGTGGACTAACAGCTCTTCAATCGGCCTCAATTTCTACAGGTTTTCCTTTTGCAATAATTCTGGTGTTTGTCAGTTTTTCTTTGATTAAAAGTTTAAGGAAAGATGAACAGGTACAAGGCCAATAATTCAATTTCTAAGATGTATTTCATCATTTAGTAATACAGGATTAGCCTTTTGACATCTTTTAATTCTTCGAGAAGGTGTAAACTTAAACCAAATAGCCATCTTATCTTCTTTAAATTTCGCTGGTAAATCGACCGGGTCTAAAAATGCTGTTTGATTACTTTTCTGTAATTTGATAATATAAGGGCAATTACTCTTTTTATCAAATGCTATGATTATTCCTTTTTTAAATCCATCTGCAATCATTTTTTTTGCCTTTTCAGTTGCTGCGTCATTTTCTGTTTTTGGATTTTTTGTGCTGTTGCAAGACACAAACATTAAAAATAGCATTAATGTCATGGGCTTTAGTAAATTGATCATAGATTTTATTTAACTCTTGTCAAGTTACAAATAAATTAAAAATGGATTATACTTTATCTAATTTGTATAAATAAATAGTAAAACCAATTCAATTTTCAATTATATAAATATTATTTTTCAATCATCAGATATTCAGAATATTATAGATTTTTAAGTTGAGGTATTTAAAATCTATTGAACTAGGCTAGTGTTAAATCAATTTAGGTTATTAGTTTTATTATTTAAATATGATATTTTAAAATAACCTCTAATATGAAATTTAAATTTAGCTTAGTGTTCTTTTTACTTGGTATGTTGTCTATTGTCCATGCTCAAGAGAAAAAATATCCCCCAGTTTATGTAGGTACTGCAGATGAATTGACTCAAGTTCCTTCACTTTCTTCTAAAATGGATGAATTAACACCTTCAACAGTTAAACCTCCAAAAGAAGCACAAGATGGTCGATCGTATAGAATAAAAAGAAACATCATACCTGGTAAAGGAAGACAAGCCGATGAGTTGTCTAAAGACCCTCATCGTCTGAGCCAAAAAATACCCGGAAAGGCTCCTGATTTGGTATGGACTGCAGCACTTTCAAACTCTCAGCCTACTGACCCAACATTGGCTGTAGGCCCTAACCACGTATTTGTAGTATTTAATACAGGTTTTGCTATATACGATAAAGATGGGAACACTTTAGTTCCTCAAACTTCACCTAGCCCAGCCATTTTTCCCTCTTCGGGTTGTTGTGACCTTACCGTATCTTATGATCCAGTTGCAACATCTGCATCTAACCCAACACCAGGAAGATGGGTTTTAACATTTCTTGGCGGTGGCGCACAGATTGCTGTCTCAGATGGTCCAGATCCAGTAACTGCCGGTTGGAATGTTTATACCATTAATACCATTAGTGATTATCAAAAATTATCGGTATGGAGTGATGGTTATTATGTGTCTGATCAATCAAGCGGAAATAGAATGTACGCTATGGAGCGTCAAGCCATGCTTGATGGTGACGCACCATCAAATGTATCTATTCAAGGCTTTACTTTACCCAACTTTAATAATCAAGGCTTTGCGAGTGTTCAGGCATTAAATATTTCTGATGATCAGTATCCAGGTCCTGGAAATGCAACAGTAGTATTTTTTCAAGACGATGCTTATGCCGGTCAGTCAGATGATAGTATTAAGTTTTGGGATTTAGATGTAGATTTTGATACACCATCCAACTCTACTATTTCTACACCTCAGGAGATTGTGGTGTCGCCATTTACTTCAATTTTTGACGGGACTTCATTTGCTAATTTAACACAGCCCAATGGTGGTGCAGATATTGATGCTTTACAGGGCATTATAATGAACCAAGCTCAGTACAAAAAATTTCCAACTTATGAGAGTGCTATTTTTAATTTTGTGATAGACATTGATCCAAGTGGAGGTGAGCAGGCTGCAATACGCTGGTACGAATTCAGGCGTAATAGCCCAACCGATCCTTGGACGATGGAGCAAGAAGGAACGTTTTCAGACCCCAATGGAAGACACTATTGGCATGGTAGCATGATAATGGATACTCAAGGAAATATTGGAATGGGTTTCTCTGTATTAGGTAATGCTGCAACAGGTAATGGAACAGCCAATGAATTTGTGTCTAGCTATTACACAGGAAGATTATCAAGCGACCCAAGTGGTACTATGACTATCGCGCCTCAATTGATAGCATCTGGAGCAGGTAATATACCAAGTTTACGGTATGGAGATTACAGTAAAATTGATATAGATCCGTCTGATTATAAAAGAATGTATTACATAAACGAATTAATGTTTCCTGGACGTAGTAATGTCGTTGGTCGTTTTCAGATTGCTCCAAATTTCAACACAGATGCGGGTATAGTAGATATCATAGAACCTGAAGATGGAGACTTGTCAGGTCTTCAAGATGTGACAGTAACAGTCAGAAATTTTGGTTTAAATACAATATCCAATGTGCCTGTAAGTTATTCGGTTGATGGTGGTACACCTATTACTGATGTTGTTCCTGGTCCAATAGCTTCTGGAGCTACAGTTGATTTTACATTTGCAATGCAAGCCGTTTTATCTGTTGTAGGACAAACCTATTCGATTGAATCATCTACGGCATTATCTGGCGATGAAGATCCCTCTAATGATAGTACAGTAAAAGACGTAACTCACCTAGAACCTAACGACACAGGGGTAACTTCAATAATAGATCCATCGTCTGGAAGTGGCTTATCAATTAATGAAAATGTGACGATTGAAATTTCTAATTTTGGTAGTGCTACTCAAACAAGTATTCCCGTATTTTATAGTGTAAATGGTGGAACTCCGGTTCAGGAAACCTATACGGGATCTATTGCTCTTGGAAATACTGATACCTATACTTTTTCACAACAAGCAGACTTGTCTGGACTTGGGACTTACGATTTTATAGCTGGAACAGAGTTACCTACAGATGCAGATACAACAAATGATGACATTACAAAAACTGTAAATAATACAAGTTGTATTCCAGAAAGTAATTGTGATGATTTTAATGATGGTGTTACACAAATACAACTTGCAGATCAGGACATCATTACAAATTGCTCGGACACTGGCTATAGCGATGATACCAATATCGTATTTTCTTTCAATTTTGCTGATAATCCATTTTCAGGAACGCTTCAAATGGGGTTTGATGATTCTGAATTTGCGTTATGGATAGACTTTAATGACAACGGTATATTTGAATCTAATGAATTAGTCGCTAATGATTTTGTTCAAAATGCCGGTACGGACTTTAATTTTACAGTAAACTTTAATGATTTTCCCAATGCTACTGAAGGAATTCACTTGATGCGTCTCAGAGGTGAAGACCAGAGCACCTCAGGTGATGTTACAGACCCCTGTGATGATTTGGCTTTTGGTAGAACAAATGATTATACGGCTGATATTACAAGTTTAGGAACCAATGATAATACATTTTCAGATGGCAGTGAATTAATTCTTGTCGATGAGGGCAGAGACCAATTTCAAGTATTACTAAATACTTCTAAAGTCACTAATACGCTATTACTCTCTGTTTATGATATAAATGGAAAACAATTGTTGCAATACCCATTAGATAATGAGACCGGAAATGGATATGAATATAATCTAGACATGTCACACGTTTCGTCTGGAGTGTATCTCGTTCGCTTGAGAGATGAAAATTACTCTAGCACAAAACGTCTTATTGTAAAATAAGTATAACTATAATTTGACTAAAAAAGAAGAGGAAGTTGCGTTAGCTACTTCCTCTTTTTAGTTTGAAATACTTTCAGGGCTTATTGGTATGATCCAAGTAAAATAACAATATTGTAATTTTGAGTATGTCCAAAATAAAATTGATCAAAGAATTAATCTAATATCACGGCATCAATCGCTTTTTCTTTAACCAATAAATTTAATTTAGGAATGTCTTTTTGTTGAATGTGCTGCCATTTTGCCAATTCATCATTTATTTTAGCCGTTACTTCTTTCTTAAATGCTTTGCTTTGTTCCGTTGGTGCAAAGTCACTCATGCCTTCAAGTGAATTTAAGTGGGCTAATTTATTTGTCAATTTTATAGGATAATTCAGAGGATCTTGTCTGCTTTCGTTTTTAGTTTGATAAAGTGCTGTTTCGATATCTGAAATTTTATCCTTTATTGTTTTAGCTTGTTCTATCAGGTCTTTCATATTCTCATCAGACTTTAGCCGATCTGTTAGTTGATTTATTTGGTCTTTGACTGATCGCATTTTGGCAATAGCCTCATGGGCTTCAGAGACCTTAAGTCGAACTTTCATTAAAAAATCAAATTTAGCCTGCATGTCGTCAAGCGACATTGAAGATCGAGGATCTTTTAAAATATCAAATTCACGTTCCATGGTTTCTCCATTGACAGTCATTTTAACTTTATAATTTCCGGGTAGAGCTTCAGGTCCCTGCATACTGGCCCACCATAGAATCATACCATCAAATTTACTTGCTGGAGGATAACGCATATCCCATACAAAACGGTTGCCACCAGACTTTATATCTTTTAGTTTTACTTCTTTTTTATCTTCATCAGGTTGGGTATCAAACGCACGTATGAGATCGCCTTTATTATCCTTAAATTCTATTCTCACTTTTGTAGAATCGGTAACTTCTTTCATATAGTATGATACCATAACTCCACCGGGATGATTCTGCCCAGATGTTCTTGAGGGTTGACTAGAACCACCATCCATTTTATAACTTGGCATTGGCATGTACAAATAAAAATCACTGCTTGCCACATCATCACTTAACTGATGTAAAGGGGTCAAGTCATCAATTATCCATAGACTTCTACCTTGTGTAGCTGCTATAAGATTGTCATTTTTTATAGCTAAATCTGTGATAGGCACAATGGGTAAATTCAGTTGAAAAGTCGACCAGTTTTTTCCATCATCAAATGATATATACATTCCGGTTTCAGTTCCGGCATAAAGCAAACCTTTTCGTTTTGGGTCAGCTCTAACAACTCTAGTGAAATGATTATTCTTAATGCCATTTGTAATTTTTGTCCAGGTCTTACCATAGTCTTCAGTTTTGAACAAATAGGGTTTGTAATCTCCAAGTTTGTAACGAGTACCTGCAACATAAGCACCACCTGGAGTAAAAGGATCTGGATCTATGCTATTGATCATCATCCATTTCGGCATTTTTTTTGGAGTTACATCGTTCCAGGTTTTACCACCATCTTTAGTAACATGAATTAAACCATCATCTGAGCCGGTCCATATTAAACCTTCTTCATAAGGTGATTCTGTTGCAGCAAAGATGGTGCAATAATACTCAACGCCTGTATTATCTTGTGTAATAGGGCCACCTGAAGATTTTTGTTTAGAAGGGTCATCTCTGGTAAGATCAGGACTTATAATTTCCCAAGACTCACCGCCATTTGTTGTCACATGCAAGTGGTTGGACGCTGTGTAAAGTTTATCAGGATTGTGGGGTGAAAAAAACAATGGGAAATTCCACTGAAATCGATATTTCATACCTTCTGCACCGTAACCCATAGGGTTATCAGGCCAAACATTGACAGCACGCACTTCATTTGTCTCGTGGTTATATTGGGTAAGAAAACCACCGTAACTTCCACCGTAGACTATTTCAGGGTTTTTAGGGTGTGGAGCGATATGAGCACTCTCTCCGCCAGCAGTAGGCTCCCAGTCGTTTTCATCAATGAAGTTACCAGATGTGCGATGTTTAATTCTAACCGTAGTATTGTCTTGCTGAGCTGCATAAATACGGTAGGGAAAAGCATTGTCTGTAGTAACTCGGTAAAATTGTGCAGTTGGTTGATTGTGATAGGTCGACCAGTTTTCTCCGCCATCAAAAGATACTTGAGCACCACCATCATCGGCCATAATTATTCGATTGGGATCTTCGGGCGCAATCCACATATCGTGGTGGTCACCATGCGGCGCACGAGCTGACTTAAACGTTTTTCCACCGTCTGTAGATTTGTGATAATTGACATTGACAACATACACAACATTCTCATCTTGTGTATCGGCATAAATCCGCGTATAATACCAAGCCCGTTGTCGTAATGCACGGCTGTCGTTTATTTTTTTCCAGGATTTTCCAGCATTATCAGAGCGGAACACACCACCATCATCAGCTTCAACGATTGCCCAGACGCGTTCTGGATTTGCAGGTGAAACCGTTACACCAATAATGCCTAAAGTACCATCAGCCATACCTTCATTATTTGATAACTTTTTCCATGAGTTTCCACCATCTTTACTTTTCCACAAATCAGAGCCTTCGCCACCGCTTTCTAAGCTATAAGGTGTTCGTCGTATTCGCCATGTGGATGCATACAGAATCCGAGGGTTGGTAGGGTCAAAAGTTAAATCTACAGCACCGGCATCAGCATTGGCAAATAAAATGCGCTCCCAGCTTTCGCCACCATCGAGACTTCTGTACACACCACGTTCTTCTGAAGACTTGTAGAGATCACCCATAACAGCTGCATAAACAATATCCGGATTTTTAGGATGAATGCGAATTCTCGATATATGACGGGCGTTTTCTAGACCTACAGACTTCCATGTTTTACCGGCGTCAACAGATTTCCAGACTCCGTAACCATAAGAAACATTACCGCGTACGGTTTTTTCACCACCGCCAACATAAATGACGTTATTATCCCATTCTGAAACAGCTATAGCCCCAATAGAGCCACCAAAATAACCATCTGATATGTTGGCCCAAGTTTGACCTCCGTCTTGTGTACGCCAAACACCACCGCCGGAAGCACCAAAATAGTATAGGTTGGGTTTACCGGAAACACCCGTAACAGCAGAAGATCGTCCGCCGCGATAAGGGCCGATATTTCTCCAGGTTATAGCATCCTTATAAAGCGACTCACTAAATTTTTTAGCTCCGTTTTTGTAGTTTCTTTTCTGTGCTTGAACGTCTGTTGGGATTAACAAAATCACGCAGCAAAAAAATGAAAATATTAAGGGTATAAGTTTCATAGGTCTAATATTATTTGAATGATTTTACCAAATATAATTACAAATAATGGTTTTAGTTCGTGTTTTTTTTATTCATATTGCAAAATATTTAATACTCATTAAAATTAGTGTACGGTATCATGTTTTTTAAATTTTTTAAAGCTAAAGGTGATGAAGTATAGGTTTATGTGTTGTATTTATTTCGGTTTTATATGGATAAGTTTAAGTCAAACCGTATCTGTTTTTGACCATAAAACACAAAAACCATTAGAAGGTGTAAGCCTAATAAGTAAAAATCCTAAAGCATCTGCCACTACGAACTCCGAAGGTAAAGCTGATATTTCAGAATTTAAGGGTTCTAAACATATAAAAGTGAGATTAGTGGGATACACAACAATGTATCTTAAATATGAAAAAATTGTAGAAAAAAATTTTAAAATTAGTTTGAATGCATTTGGTTTCAATCTTGATGAAGTTGTAGTCTCTGCAACACGATGGCAACAGTCCTCGAGTAATGTACCCTCAAAAATTGTCTCCATATCGTCAAAAGACGTGAAATTGCAAAACCCACAAACTACCGCTGATTTGCTTGGCATATCTGGAAAAGTTTTTGTTCAAAAAAGCCAGCAAGGTGGTGGAAGTCCAATGATAAGAGGTTTTGCGGCAAATCGACTTGTTTATACTGTAGATGGTGTAAGGATGAATACTGCAATTTTTAGAGGTGGTAATTTACAAAATGTAATTAATCTCGATCCATTTGCTATAGAAAATACTGAAGTGCTTTTTGGTCCTGGATCAGTGATTTATGGGAGTGATGCGATTGGAGGTGTGATGAGTTTTCAAACCTTGACACCAAAATTATCAACTACTAAAAAACCTGTATTTTCAGGAAATGCTGTCACCCGATTTTCCTCTGCAAATACAGAACAAACTGGACATCTTGATGTTAATTTAGGGTGGAAAAAATGGGCTTTTGCTACAAGTTTTAGTTCTTGGGACTTCGATCATCTAAGACAAGGCAGTCATGGACCGGAAGACTATATAAAAAATATATATCCTCATCGTCAAAATGGTACAGATGTCACCATTGAACAGGATGATGAGCTTCTGCAGATTCCTTCAGCTTATTCACAAGTAAATTTAATGCAGAAAATAAGGTTTAAACCTAACTCAAACTGGAATTTTGAATATGGTTTTCATTACTCCAAAACTTCAACTTATGGGAGATATGATAGGCATAACAGGACAACAAATGGGAATCTTCGTTATGCTGAATGGAATTACGGCCCACAGCAGTGGCTGATGAATAATTTAATTATAACACATGGACAGGCTAATAGTTTTTACGAAAAGGTGACTTTACGTCTCGCACAGCAATCTTTTGAAGAAAGCCGTATTGATAGAAATTTTAATGATAATCAGCGCAGAACCAGACGAGAAAATGTCGAGGCCTATTCAATCAATCTCGATTTTATCAAAAATATTGGTAAGACGCATAAGCTATTTTATGGTGTCGAGTATATCCTAAATGATGTTAATTCTAAGGGTACACAAAAAAATATAACAAATGGAATCATTACAGACGTTGCTGATCGCTATCCACAAGCAAAATGGAATTCTTTAGCGGTTTATGTCAATGATGAATGGATGTTAAAAGACAAACTTAGCCTACAAGTCGGCTTGAGATACAATCATTTTGGGTTAGAAGCAGATTTTACTAAAAACTTAGATTTTTTCCCTTTTAATTTTAGTAAGGCTGAACTTAATAATGGGTCTTTGACAGGGAGTCTTGGCGCCGTTTACCGACCCAACCCAAAAATGACTATCAGAGCCAATTTTGGAACAGCCTTTCGCTCGCCAAATGTAGATGATATCGGAAAGGTTTTCGATTCTGAACCAGGTTCGGTTGTGTTGCCAAATCCCAATTTAGATGCAGAATATGCTTACAACTTTGATTTTGGTATTGCAAAAGTATTTGGCAATCGGTTAAAGCTGGACTTCACAGGTTTTTATACGCTTCTCGATAATGCTTTAGTGCGTCGTAACTTTCAGCTTAATGGAGAAGATTTTATAGAATACGATGGTGAGTTAAGTCAAATACAAGCAATACAGAATGCCGCTGAAGCCTATGTTTACGGAATACAATTTGGTCTTGAAGCAAAACTAGTTGATAAGCTGACATTATTTACAGATCTTAATTATCAAATTGGTGAAGAAGAACTAGATGATGGAAGTCAAGGTTCTGCTAGACATGCAGCACCATTTTTTGGGATTAGCCGATTGCGGTATAAATTTTTAAATGATTTTATTTTAGAATTAAATGCCCATTATCAAGGCGAACAAAGTTTTAAGGATTTAGCTATAAGTGAGCGTTCCAAAGATGAAATATATGCTAAGGATGACAATGGAAATAACTATGCTCCGGCTTGGTATACGCTTAACCTGAAAGCACAATATAGATTTAATAACAGAATTGTGTTAAGTGGCGGAATTGAAAACTTTACTGATCAACGCTATAGACCATATAGTTCGGGAATTTCAGGACCGGGTATAAATTTTGTTTTTGCATTAAACTTTAGGTTTTAAAAACAGTCTCACTTTCAACTATAATTCAACATTTCAATTAATTCATGCCATAAATGAATAGAAAAATAGGCTTACATTTTAAGAAATACGCGTAAAATTCACCGCTGGTTAGGCGCTAGTCTGTTTGTTTTATTTTTGATAGTATCCTTATCGGGTGTGTTTTTAGGTTGGAAAAAAAATAGTAGCGGTTATATTTTACCCAAAACCCAAACGGGAACTACAACAGATGTTGCGCAATGGCTGTCTTTAGATTCTCTTCAATCTATTGCTCACAAAACTTTGAAAGATTCAATCAATTCTGAGCTATCAATTGAATTGTCAAGAATAGATGCTCGTCCTGAAAAAGGAATACTAAAGTTTGTTTTTGAAAACCATTACTGGAGCATTCAACTGGACGGTGCTACAGGTGAAGTTCTCAATATTGGTCAACGCCGGTCAGACTGGATAGAAAATGTCCATGACGGTTCGATTGTTGATGGTTTTTTAGGAACTAATGGGATATTTATACTACTTTATACTTCTTTGATGGGGCTTGCGCTGCTCGGTTTTACAGTTACCGGGTTTTGGTTATGGTATGGTCCTAAGCATATGAGGAAGACTAATAGATAATTTGATTTTTGAAATGTTTAATAGAGTGATTTCTATATTATAGTTTTTAATCTTTCGACAATTTCAAATGCAGCGGGACATATGCTCATGTTTTTTAATGTGAGATTTCTAATTTGATAAAATTTTTTACGGTTGGTATGAGGGTATTCCGCACAAGCTTTGGGGCGTACTTTATAAATCATACATGTATTATCCTTAAACAGAAATGGGCAAGGTGAAGACTGTAGTACCATATCGTCATCTCCATCCTTTTTTAAATATTGATCTTCAAACTCTCGAGGCTTCAGCTTCAAAAATTTTGAAATCCGTTTGATATCGCGATCCGTAAATATTGGGCTTGTAGTTTTACAGCAATTTGCACAGTCTAAACAATTAATGCGTTCAAAGGTTTCTTCATGCAAATCATTCATGATGTGATCCAAATTTTTTGGGGGTTTGCCTTTGAGTTTTTTGAACAGGGCTTTATGCGATTGTCGCTCAGAAGCGGCTTTTGAAGGCAATTGTTTAATCTGTTCTTTCATGTCAAAATGACTTTTATTAATTTTATAAGCATTAACTATATTCAATACATACATTTTTAGGTTCGGTAAAAAAGCGTAAAGCTTCAAAACCACCTTCACGACCAACACCTGATTGTTTTGTCCCACCAAATGGGGTTCTCAGATCACGGTTTAGCCAAGTATTTACCCAGACAATGCCTGTTTCTAATGCTTGACTCATTCGCATACTACGGTTAAGGTTTTGAGTCCATAGCGTAGAAGAGAGACCATAAGCACTATCATTAGCCATGCTTAAAACCTCATCTTCGGTTTCAAATGGCATGATACTGACAACCGGACCAAATATTTCCTCCTGATTCAGTTGGCATTGATTATCTCGAACTTCAATAACGCAAGGTTTAAGGTAATACCCATCCGGATATTGTTTCAACTCTGGCATATTGCCACCGCATAAAACAGTCATATCAGGATGTTGTTGAGCCATGTCAATATAGGATTTTACCTTGTTTAAATGCGACTTAGAAACCACAGCACCTAAATCAGTATTATCTTCTATCGGATGGCCAACTTTTAAGTCTTTGACACGTTCAACAAAATCTGTTTTAAATTTATCATATAAAACTTGTTCAACAAAAATCCGTGAACCACATAGACAAATTTGTCCTTGATTGGCAAATGAAGATTTCAAAGTTGTGCTTATCATTTTTTCATAATCACAATCTGCAAAAATGATGTTTGGATTTTTACCGCCGAGTTCTAGTGATAATTTTTTAAACATCGGCGCTGCTGTTCTGGCAATACTTTCACCAGTTTTGGTCCCACCTGTAAAGGAAATAGCTTTTATTTTCGGGTGTTCTACAATAGCTTGCCCTGCCTCAGGACCAAGACCGTGTACCATATTTAAAACACCATGAGGCAAACCTGATTTTTCACAAATTTCACAAAGCAAAAAGGCAGTCATTGGCGTGACCTCACTAGGTTTAGCAATGACGGTGTTTCCCGCAGCTATAGCCGGTGCAATTTTCCAGGTTAGTAAATAGAGGGGCAAATTCCAAGGCGAAATACAACCGACAACACCAAGCGGTTTTCGTAGGGTATAATTAATGGTATCTTTCCCTTGACTTTCGTGACTTTCACTATAAAATTGGGTTAGTGCATGCGCAAAAAACTTAAAGTTTGCGGCTGCTCTAGGAATATCAACAGATTTAGCCAAGTGAAGTGGTTTACCATTATCTGTCGATTCTGCTAAAGCCAGCTTGTCGAGGTTTTGTTCAATTAAGTCTGCGATTCGAGTTAGTATTTCAGAACGTTTTTCTAAAGTCGTATCAGACCATGACTTAAAGGCGATTTCGGCTTTATTTACAGCGTCCTCAACATCAGAAGGTCCACTTTTGGGAATCTGGCTGTAAATTTCACCAGTAGAAGGGTTAACATTATCTAGAAAAGCGTTGGTTTGTGGAGCTACAAAATTGCCGTTTATATAGTTTAAAATTGTTTTCATAAAGTTTAAAATTACAAAGACTTTCCATATAAACCATTAAAATCCAGTTCAAAATAATTTCGGCATTGTGCAGATAAACGCAAAACCTTGTCAGGATCAAAATTTGTATCCTCAGGATTGACGCCTAAACGCAGTAAGTGCTTCAATGTTTAAGCCAAGTCTATGAATTAATAATGGATACTGATACCGCCTTTAGTCATTAAATTCTAAGCTATGACTTTCTTTTATAATACGTTATATTTGCGGTCAGAAATTTGAGTCCTTTGATCTCCAAATAATAAATCATGTATAATAAACGCATTAGTAATCTTATCACACTGGTATCAATTATTACTTTAATGACATCTTGTCGGCAAGCGCTTAATTATCCTGACTTCGAAACATGGGTTCCCTACGATGAAACTGCAATAATAGATTCAAGTCAAAACCACGAGAACTTAAAGTTGAGGTACAAACGCATTCAGTCCTTAACTCTAGATAAAAATGATTTACTCAATACGATTAGACTACAGCTTGATGGTTTTACCAAAGAAAAGTACAACCAACTTTACCCTTTTGTTTTTGAACAAACAATACAAGATATCCAATCCAGTATAATGTTGGGTAAATTGTCTTATAAAGAATTGATACAATGGTATTTATATAGAATTGCAATTACAGAAACTGATAAAGGCTTAGGCTTAAATGCAATCCTTTCTATAAACCCTTATGCCGTAGAACAGGCTGAAAAATTAGACCTAGAAAATCTTGACGATAAACATGCTGTTTTTGGTATGCCTATTTTATTAAAAGACAATATCAACACAGAGAATATGCCTACTACAGCCGGTGCTATGGCTTTAAAAGACAACATCACAAAAACCGATGCTCAAATTGTGCAAAACTTGAAACATCACGGTGCCATTATTTTAGGTAAAGTAAATTTAAGTGAATGGGCAAATTTTCTTTGCTCAGGTTGTCCTAATGGCTATTCTGCTATTGGAGGTCAAACCCTTAATCCTTATGGGCCAAGAGTATTTGGTACAGGCGGTTCAAGCTCTGGAAGTGCGACGAGTGTTGCGGTAAACTATGCTGTAGCTGCTATAGGTTCAGAAACCTCAGGCTCTATTTTATCACCAGCAAGTCAGCAGTCTTTAGTGGGATTAAAGCCGACGGTTAAAAAAAGCAATCAAAAAGGAATTGTGCCTATATCGAGCACATTAGACACACCGGGTCCAATTGCTAAAACTGTAGAGGATGCTCGAATTGTGTATTCGGCTATGAGTGATTCAAATAATGAGTATAAACCTATTCCTGAAGCTACACCCAAAAGCCTGAGGTTAGGTGTTTACAAATCCTACCTAGAAGATTCTTTATATCGCCGTTCAATAGAAATATTAAAATCAAAAGGGGTTCATATTGAAGAACTAGAACCTGAAGAGATGAATTTTGAAGGCTTTTTACTTTTACTCAATGGTGATATGAAGCGAGATTTAAAATCTTATCTACAAACTTATGCTGCAGATTCAGTTAAAATTAAAAGTGTAACTGATGTTGTAAAGTTTAATTCTACTGATAGTGTACTTAATATACCTTACGGACAAGCCAGGTTAGATGGTATCATCCATCAGGGTTTAGATGATATAAAATTAGATAGTATTCGCCAAAAATTAACCCATTCCGGTAAGGTTTATTTTGATAATATGCTAGATACTTACGACTTAGATGCTGTAGTTTCAATTAATAATTACAATGCCGGTCAAGCTGCAGTTGCCATGTATCCGGCAATAACGCTTCCAATGGGTTATAAAGTAAATGGTGAACCTATTGGTATTACTTTTATTACAAAATCAAATCAGGAAGACTTATTATTTAAGATAGCTCATTTATATGAACGCTTATCTTTATTCAGAATACCACCTAAAAATTATACTCAATAGACTTTGATAACCTTGAAGATCAGTAATATTTAAAGACCCAAGCCTAAGTTAATAAAGGATTAAACAGCTTTGAATATTCTAAAATAATTCAATCTTTACTAAGTTTTGGATAATCGGTATACCCTTTGGCTCCAGCAACATAAAACGTATCTTTATCCCAATCTGCTAAGGTTGCATTTTTTGCAAATCGAGTAGGTAAGTCAGGATTTGATATGAATAATTTGCCATAAGCAACCATGTCGGCATAGCCTTTTTCAATTACTTCGTTACCTCTTTTATGGTCAAAACCAGCGTTTACCATTAAATAACCATTGTATAATGGTCTAAAATGTTTGGCAATGTTGTCGACCAAAAAATCATATTCACTCACATCATTAAAAGGTTCAGAGAGATGTAAATACGCTAAATCATAATCGTTGAGTCGATTGACAATGTACTCAAAAGTAGGTATGGTATCTTCGTCAGCTTTCATGCCAAATATACCATGTAATGAAGGATTGAGTCGAACACCAATTCTATTTTCAGGCCAAAACACTTTTACCGCGTCTAAGACTTCAAATAGAAATCTCGCACGATTTTCTCGGCTTCCGCCATACCTGTCGGTTCTTTTATTTGAACTCTGATTAAAAAATTGATGAAACAAATATCCATTTGAAGAATGAAGTTCAATACCATCAAAACCAGCATCTACTGCATTTTTTGCAGCACGTTTAAATTCTTGGATAGTTTCTAAGACTTCTTCTGTAGTCATAGCTTTTGGGGTTACTGTATCTTTAAATCCATTAGGGGTAAAGGATTGCGTATGCGGATTGATGGCGCTTGGAGCAAGTGGCTTTTTGCCATTGTGAAAGTCAGGATGAGAAATTCGTCCGACATGCCACAGTTGAATAAATATTTTGCCACCCTTATCGTGAACCGCTTTGGTTACTTTTTTCCAACCTTCAATTTGTGCTTGTGTATATATATTTGCCGCATTAATGTAACCTTTAGCACGACGAGAAACTTGAGAGCCTTCACTTATAATCAAGCCAGCTTCAACTCGCTGACTATAATATTCTGCATGTAAATCGGTTGCTGCTTCATCTTCATTATCTGCTCGGTTTCTCGTCATTGGTGCCATGATGACTCGGTTATTTAACTCTAAGTCACCAATCTTTATAGGTTGTAGTAACGGTTGATTATTTGACATATAAAATTATAAACTTTCAGCGAAACTAAGTATTTCTGTTATCGGGTAGGGTTAAAGCTTCGCTAAAAAAATATTACTGTATTCAAAAGATTACCTGCAGGCGAGGCAGGCTCAATTAGACGCTTTTATAAATTGGATTGTGTTAAATCAAACGCATGTTTATATAATCACTAAGATTGCCTTCATTGTCATCAAGTCAGGCCTCTTTGCCTACCTAGGTCAACTTATCGTTTTGGCAGAAAAAACACAACTTTAGCTTATCATATTTGACTGTGAAAACATCACTGAAGGACAAGTTCAGAAGTTTTAGAAATATACTCAGCCAGATAATCTGCATCTTGTTTTATACCTCCCAAAGTTGCTGAACCTCTTGTGTATAGCCAAGGAAGACCAATGAAATATAACCCTTTTGTATTACTCACACCACGTTTGTGTACAGGATAACCTTCTTTGTCTAGCTCAATATCTTCAATCCAATTGAAATTTGGCCTATAACCGGTAGCCCATATTATATTTTTAATATTTTTTAAAGATCGATTTTCTGTCATAATGATATCATTCTCTGCGTCGATTGTTTTACCAACTGCAATCACATTTTCACGATTCAACATCCCTTTGACATCCACACCAATTACGGGTTGTTTTGATTTGCTAATGATTTTTCCTAACCAATGGTGTTTGTGAATGCTCAGGTATCCTGTTTTGCAAAACCACCACCATAAGGTTTTGCCAAGTATTTCTTGGGGTAAAGTTTTGGCTTGGGTTTGTCCTGAAAAATAAGTTTCTCTGCCAGTTTGAGAAACCTCATCGAGGATTTGAAAACCGGAATCACCAGCGCCAACGACCAAACAATCTCCATCTTGTAATTGATTAGGATTTTTATAATAATTGCTGTGCCACTGCTTTATTTGTGAACTTATTTTCTTGTGAAACGGTGGAGTGTAAGGAATATGAAACGGGCCAGTTGCGATGACCACATTATGGCTTACAAAGGTTTTGTTTTCAGACTCTAAAACGAATAAACCATCATTTTTGTAGATTTTTGTGATTAATGTATGAAGTTGAACAGGAATTTCAAAGGTATCTACATAGGTTTTAAAATAATCTGCGACTTCATATTTGTTAGGATAATGGCCTTTTGGAGCTGGAAAATTGAGACCTTTAAGATGATTAAACTCTGTAGGTGTAAACAATTTTAAAGAATCCCATCGGTTGAGCCAAGAAGCACCAATCTCTTTTTCTTTGTCTAGCACTAAGTAATTGGCATTCATCTGTTTCAACTCATAAGCCATCGACAAGCCCGCTTGTGCTGCACCAACAATGATAAAATCATAAATCATAATATGAATTGTATTGCAAAGATGATGATATTTGTAAGAACAAAAAAATATGCTTTTATTGAACTGAAGGACATGACTTTATAGTTTTAGACCTAAACATACGAAGCCATTTCTTCTTGAAGAGCTTTAGCTTTCAGTTCGGCGGCTTTTGCAAAATCTTTGCCATTAGCGGCGTAAAGTATTCCGCGCGAAGAATTGACCAATAAACCACAATCTTTAGTCAAACCGTACTGACACACATCCTTTAAATTACCGCCTTGGGCACCAACACCAGGAACCAACAGGAAAGCATTAGGAACGATTTTTCTGATACTTTTAAAGTACTCCGGTTTTGTTGCCCCGACAACATACATCAATTGTTTTGAATTGTTCCAGGTTTTTGAAGTTTTAAGTACAGATTCATAAAGGGCGTCATTTTGCACATCAATTTTGGTCTGAAAATCAAAAGCTCCTTTATTTGAGGTTAAAACTAAGAGAATAGTGTGTTTATTAGTGTAGCTCAAAAATGGCTCAATAGAATCTTTTCCCATATATGGTGCGACAGTTATCGCGTCAAAATTGAGGTTTTCAAAAAAGGCTTGAGCATATTTTGAGGCTGTGTTTCCAATATCACCACGTTTTGCATCCGCAATAGTGAATATTTCAGGATACTGGTCATTGAGGTATGTAATTGTATCTTTAAGGGCTTCCCAGCCCTGTATACCAAGAGCTTCATAAAAAGCTATATTAGGTTTGAAAGCTACGGCATATTTTGCTGTAGCATCGATAATTTGACGGTTAAATTCAAATACAGGATTGGGTTGCTTGTGGAGATATTGAGGAATTTTAGCCAAGTCAGTGTCTAATCCAACACAAAGAAAACTTTTTTTGATTCGTATTTGCTTGATGAGTTTGGGTAATTCCATAGTAAGCTTTAAATAGAGTCGGACAATCTAGCCAATTTCTCTGTGTTGTCAACCAATTTGAGTTCATCTATTATTTTCTGGATATCACCATTAATGACATTATCCAAATCGTAAAGCGTCAAATTGATGCGATGGTCTGTTACACGTCCTTGTGGGTAGTTGTAGGTTCTAATTTTAGCACTTCTGTCACCACTTGTCACCATATTACCTCGCTTTTCGGCGTCTTCAGCTTGTTTTTTGGCCAGTTCCATTTCATATAAACGCGAGCGTAAAACTTTAAAAGCCTTTTCTTTGTTTTTGTGCTGAGATTTTTGATCTTGACATTGCGCTACAATACCCGTAGGTTCGTGAGTGAGTCGTACAGCAGAGTAGGTTGTATTTACAGATTGGCCACCCGGACCGGAAGAACAGAAATAATCAATTCTCACATCATTGGGATCGATTTCGATATCAAATTCTTCGGCTTCTGGAAATACCATAACAGTGGCTGCACTGGTATGAACTCGACCTTGGGTTTCAGTTTGTGGGACGCGCTGTACACGATGCACACCGGCTTCATATTTTAATGTACCATAAACATTTTCACCACTGACCTCAAACTGTATTTCTTTAAAACCGCCGTTGGTTCCTTCACTGTAATCTACAGTACTGACTTTCCAGCCTTTAGATTCACAATATCGTCTCAACATTTTAAAGATATCACCTGCAAAAATACTGGCTTCATCGCCACCTGTTCCAGCTCTAACTTCTACAACTGCATTTTTTTCGTCTTCCGGATCTTTAGGAATAAGCATAAAGCGTATTTTCTCTTCGAGTTTTTCAAAAGCAGCTTCAGACTCCTCGAGTTGGACTTTAGCCATTTCTATCATTTCATCATCATCGCCGTCTGCAATTATTTCTTTAGCTTCATCAATGTTATCTTTGAGTTCAATATATTTTTCGCGCTCTTCATTAATTTCTTTCAGCTCTTTGTATTCTTTGGTCAATTCGACATAGCGTTTACGATCATTGATGATATCGGGTTGGATGATCAAATCACTAACTTCGTCAAAACGTTGCTTGAGTATATTGAGTTTATCTAACATAGATTTTATTAATGAATTGCAAATTTACGAAAGTTAAGCCTAAATAAGGTAGAGATAAACAGAATTAAAGTTCAAAAGTAACCCCTATACCGAGCTGTTGTTTCCATTGTACTCTGGAACCACCTTCAACAAAACTGCCATCCTCTTGTTCTATCCTAATTTTTACATCATCATCGTATCTTAAATGAGATCCAAAATTGGCTTTAATAAAACTATTGACTTTAAAGCTAAAATTGACTTCCCAGTCTATATCAATATTGCCAAAATTATTGATGTAATCAGTGTAAATGCTAATGCGATGGTTCATCAATACATTGTCAAAGAGTTCTTTTTTGTATTCATTGTTTATCAATATACCGCTTTCTACTCTGACCTGTTTGCCTTCTTCAATGATGTTCCCATCAGTATCTCTAATGGCTTCATCGACACCAAAAGCACCATCATTGGCGAGTTTTTGGTTTAAAACAAATGTAGATTTAAAGGTCATCGGTGAGAGATACATATAAAAATTTTGTTTTTTGATTTTATGCTCTACACCTAAACCCATAAAAAGATAACCCGGAGCCATAAATTGAGATATGATATCAGATGTGTTAGGAAAATTGAATCCGTTAAAAAATTGAGTATTAAAATTGAGTCTACCCAAATAATACCAATTGGAGTTTTTTTTAAAACTAAATCCGGCTTTAGAATTGATTTCTAAATGATCTTCTGTTTTTCTAATATCTTGGTCACTTTGTTTGTTTGCACCAACTCTGATAATCAATTGATTATCCCATTTGAACCTCTTATCTTTATAGTTTCTTTCAATTTCAATCCCCAAAAGTCCTGAAACTGAGTTTGTACCACCGCTATTCCAATTTGTAAATGATACTTCACTAGCCTGTAAACTAAACATATTGACTTTAGTCCAAAATACAGGATTATCAATTATTCTGACGAGTTCCTTTTCGTCAAGCTCAAGAGGCAGCATATGATGCATCTTTTGAGCCTCAAAGGATGTGATAATGACTCTTGGAATTTTAGATTCAGGGATTTGTGAATGTACAAGTGAAACATTCAAAATAAAAATCAGAATTAGACAAACACTTAATCTCATTATGTTAAAATACTACCTATTTTAATAATTGAAACTCCCAACCTCAGAAGTAATGCTTAGCTCTGTTTTTGATGAGGTTTCAACACGGCCTATAACCTTAGCATCGACACCAAATGATTTAGAAATATCGATGATTTCTTGGGCATTGTTGGGATGTGTGTAAAATTCCAGACGGTGTCCCATATTAAAAACTTGATACATTTCCCTCCAGTCGGTTTGACTTTCGCTTTGTATGAGTTGGAATAACGGTGGGATATCAAACATATTATCTTTTATAATCTTGAGATTTTTGACAAAGTGCAAAATTTTAGTTTGTGCACCACCGCTACAGTGTATCATCCCATGGATATCTTTTCGAGGTAATTTATCAAAAATTGATTTGACAATTGGCGCATAGGTACGGGTAGGTGAGAGGATAAGTTTGCCGACATCTAGATTTAATCCATTTACAGCGTTAGTAAGTTTTTGACTTCCGGTATAGACTAAATTTTCAGGAACGTGACTGTCAAAACTTTCCGGGTATTTTTTTGCTAAATATTTATTTAACACATCATGCCTGGCAGAAGTGAGTCCATTACTTCCCATACCAGAGTTATAAGTGTCTTCATAGGTGGCCTGACCGAACGACGACAGACCTACAATGCAATCGCCTGGTTGAATATTGGCATTGTCAATAACATCTTCACGCTTCATTCTTGCTGTCACGGTAGAATCTACAATAATTGTTCTAACTAAATCACCGACATCAGCTGTTTCACCACCTGTAGTGATGATATTTATGCCGTATTGTTTAAGATTTTGGGCAATTTCTTCTGTTCCATTTATGATTTCAGCAATGACTTCACCGGGTATTAAATTCTTATTTCGCCCTATAGTAGAAGATAATAAAATATTATCAGTAGCACCGACACAAAGTAAATCATCAATATTCATAATAATGGCATCCTGAGCAATGCCTTTCCATACTGAAAGGTCTCCAGTTTCTTTCCAATACATATAGGCCAGAGATGATTTGGTTCCAGCACCATCCGCATGCATAACAATACAATGTTTATTGCTATTAGTGAGATAGTCTGGTATAATTTTACAAAAAGCCTTAGGAAACAGTCCTTTGTCTATATTTTTTATGGCTTCGTGTACGTCTTCTTTTTGATGAGATACACCTCGACCGGCATATCTATTTTGATTGTTTTCGTCCATGTTTGCAAAAATAAGAATACTTTCGGGATTAAATTTTAATCATAAAAAAAACCGCATTACAATAAAG
This sequence comes from Mesohalobacter halotolerans, assembly GCF_006120725.1. GTDB lineage: Bacteria > Bacteroidota > Bacteroidia > Flavobacteriales > Flavobacteriaceae > Psychroflexus > Psychroflexus halotolerans. The sequence goes on along the minus strand of NZ_SWMU01000002.1, from coordinate 573,677 downwards.
CAATACGGTCTTAATAGTGTAGTGTAAGAAAAAATTATTTCATTTTTCCTTTGATATCTTCAGCAGCTTCTTCAGCTGATGCTTTAACATTTTCAGCGCCTTCTTCAACAGCTTCTTTAGCGTCTTCAGCAGCTTCTTTCACGTTTTCTGCACCTTCTTCAGCAGCTTCTTTGACATCTTCAGCGCCTTTTTCAGCGGCATCTTTAACATTTTCAGCGCTTTCCTCCATGTCTTCTTCTGCTTCCATAGCAGCATCATCATCTGCTTCTTCGCTATAGTCTGCAGCTTCTTCTGAAGCTTCTTCTGTAGTTTCTTCTACTTGGTCTTCAGTGTTTTCTTTCTTTTCAGGCTTGCAACTAGTGATGCTGATCGCAAAAAAGGCAAGCATGGCGAGTGATAAAATAGTTTGTTTCATAATAAATTGAATTTTTAGCAATATTAAGTTAAAAAAATTAACAATCAAAGTATATTATAATTAATTTAAAAATTTATTCAATTTTTAAAAATGTGGGTCAGAAATTATGAAAATCTAAATGTTTTCAAAGTCTTTCCAGAATTCAGGATAAGATTTACCAACAACTTCCGGATCGCGAATTATGAGGTTGGTTTTTGTTTTTAATGGAGCAAAAGCCATGGCCATTCTATGATCGTTATAGGTATTTACAGTTGGATTTGAATTAAGTGTTTTAGGCGGTGTCATATGGAGATGGTCGTTGTCAATTTGAACTGAAGCGCCAAATTTTTCCATTTCATTTTTGAGTGCGACTAAGCGATCGGTTTCTTTGATTTTTAAAGTATGTAGTCCACTTAATTGACACGAGATTCCAAGACCTAAGCAAGTTACTGCAATGGTTTGTGCTAAGTCCGGTGTGTGGTTTAAGTTTTGGCTATAAACGCCCAATGGTGTTTTATTAGAGTTTTCCAATATGATTGAATCGCCTTTGAATGTTGTCTTGACACCAAGCGAACTGTAAAGGTCTACAAGCTTTGAATCTCCTTGTAAACTGTCGTTTTTAAATGTGCTTAAATTTAACTTTAAATCTGATGATAATGCCACTAAACTGTAATAGTAGGAAGCCGAACTCCAATCAGATTCAACTTTAATTGTTTGTGTTTCAAAATGGTTTTTGGGTTTTATATTTATTGATTTAGAATCAAAATTGATTTCAAATCCTAGGTTTTGCATCAGCTTTTGAGTCATTTTCAAATAGGGGAGAGAGGTGATTTTTGAAGTAAAGTTGATTTGAAGTCCTTCTTTGAGTTTTGGCGCTACAAGCATTAAGGCACTGATGTATTGACTACTAGTGTCAGCTCTTATATTTAGCTTATTCTGTTTAAGTTTTACTGGATAAATTTTAAGTGGTGGATAGCCTTCATTGTTAATATATTCTATCTTGGCTCCAAGTTGTAAAAGCCCATCAACTAAAATTTTGATAGGTCGCTGTTGCATGCGTTCACTGCCAGTTAAAGTAACAGTTTTGATTGTAAAGCAAGCGTAATAAGCTGTAAGAAAACGCATAGCGGTTCCAGCATGATGTATGTCTATAAGGTCTTTATCAGAACTTAAAGCTGCTTTTAAAACTTGCGTATCGTCTGAGGTTGATAGGTTTTGAATGTTCAGTTTATTGTATAGGGCTTGTATGATAAGCAACCTATTACTTTCACTTTTTGAACCACAAATGCTTATTCTATGTTCACCTTTATGCGATTTTTGCTGGAGTATTTTATTCATTCAGTTTTTGAGATTGGCTAGATTTTTTCAATTTATTTCTAAATTTAAAGAAACTGATAATAAACCCATACACAAATCCGCTCAAAATGTTAGCAAAGATAAACTGCAGTAATTTTTCAGACTTAAATCGTTCATTTAAAAAATCGCTTACATCAAAATTAAAGGCCATGCCCCAATCTACAAGATTATAAACTATGATAAACATTACTGATAGAAATGTGACTGATCTCCAAAAGCCTTTATGGCTGATTACTTTGGTAAACATTTATTTTAATTTTGGATTGTTATGATGTCTATCGTGATCTCTTTTTGATTTGGTGTCCATTTTCTTATCAAATGCGGCTTGCAAATCTACGCCAGTTTGATTGGCTAAACATAAGACGACAAACATCACATCGGCGAGTTCTTCTCCCAAATCTTTGTTTTTATCGCTTTCTTTTTCGCTTTGCTCGCCATAACGACGGGCAATGATTCTAGCTACCTCGCCAACTTCTTCTGTGAGTTGAGCCATGTTGGTCAGCTCGTTAAAATACCTGACGCCGTGCTGGTTGATCCATTCGTCAACTTGTTGCTGTGCGGATTTAATGCTCATATTTATTGTTTTACAAGAACAATTTTGTCTGTTTCTAAATTGACAATAGTTTTATAAAAATCTTTTAAAACTTGATAGTAATCGTGACTCAGTATAGATTCTTTGAGTTCTTTTTTTACTACAATTTGCAAATCACCTGTTGGAGACTCTTTGATGTTAAAACTGTAGTACCCTTTATCATTAGGAAGCTTAAAGGCTTGAGCTTTTGGTATATAATCTATTGTATAAGCCTCGGGTACATCAATATTTATCATATATTTATTGGATTTAGGAAATGTGAAATTGATGGGCAATTTTCGTTCCATTTGATCTTGCTTAAATGGATTTTCAGATTGTGCCAAAAACAATAACGGAGAAATATAAATGTTATCATTGATGTTATCAACTGCATCTTCTGATTCAAAAGATAGGGTTTCTACAACTGGTTTTGATAAGCTTGAGATATTTTGGATGTTGTAGTCGTTTATAGTTACCTTGAGTAAGTTTTGAAGTTTATCAACATAATCTTCTTGATCTACAGCGCTATACTTCACACGATATTGATAGGCATATTGATTGGTATATTGACGTCTCATTTGACCTTCTAGTTTTCCGGTCTCATTGATTTTAAGTGTCATAATAAAGTTATCTTTAGACAAACTTTTGGGGTTGAGAGATATTCTCTTGGAAGTCCCGTCGGGTCTTATCAATCTTCCATGCCAATTCAAGCACCTAGTGGGTAAAAGATTTGGAGCCGTAAATGGGTTTGAAGCATCCAGAAGTAAAATCTGATTATTTTTAAATTCTATAGCAGAAATGATGTAGTTGTAGTCTTCTGTAGATACAGTGGGACTTGGAATCCCGTTGTCTATTGTGCTTACCAAAACCGGATACGCTTCAAACCCTGCGTATCTGAGCATAGATGTCAACATAAGATTGATGTCTGCTATACTTCCGGTACGTTCTTTATAAGCCCGCTTTAATTTGTCTGAACAATAAATACCGACATAATTATTCCAAGTCATTTGGTTTTTGACAAAATTGAAAATATTATATATTTTTTCATCTGCGGTGTTAGATTGACTTAATATCGCATTAATATCGTCTTCAAAATAACGGGTATTGTCAAGCTCTTTTCCAAAAGAATCAGATTTTTGCAACATTATGCTTGCTTTTTGCCAGTTGGTTGTAAATTCTTTTATGTCATTGTTAGATGGATTTCTAAAAAAAGATAGCTCATGACCTATAGACGTCAAGAAATTACTGTGGTTATTAACAAATGGTTCATCTTTAAGTTTTGGTATATTATGACATTCATAAGTGTACTTTACAGCTTTTATTCTTGAGGTACCGGTTTTGGATCTATAGTTTGCATCTTGTCTAAAACGAAAATCAATTAAAGTGTTTTCCGTATTTCTTTTGATAGTATGAAAACCTTTTGAACGTTCGTTGTATCCGAAATATTCCGGAATAACGAGTTCGTACACCGAATGATTCACCGGAATTTCGTCTTGAAAAGACCATTCAGGAAAATCGTCAATATGCGGAGAAGTATGTATATAGGTATATTCTATGACCGATCCCGGTTTGATGTTGGGGAATGTAAATTTTACCTTATTCCTAAGTTCTGTTACTTCTTCATCTATAATATCTCTTTTTCTTATCTTATCATCTTTTATTTTGTTGCCTTCAAGATTGTAAACGTAAGCTTTTACCTTCATGATATTTTCTCGACTTGAGGTATTATCGCTATAATAATAAGGTAATTCAACTGTAGCATAATCATAACCCTCTGAATTATAAATTTTAACCCGTTTTTTGACTTCCAGCTTATACTTCCAACCATCATCGTACATCATAGTAAGATAGCCTTTTTCATAAAGCACAGCTGCCGGTGCTGTAGAGTCCTTGGGATGAAATTTTTCCTCTAATTCGGCTTTAGTGACATCTTTAAACTTATAGTCTTGTGCATGAATATTTAGGCAAAAAAGTAAAAGTAAACTTAAGATTGAAAGTCTCATAGTGTAATATTTATGGGATAGATTTATGTTTTATCAACTAAAATTATTTTAGAATTATCCGCTTTATGAACAGACTTCATAAATTCTCTGAATGCATTATAGTCTTCATTAGAAAATTTACCCTGTTTTAAAAGCATACTGCGCTTGTAGATCATTTTCCCGGTTTCATCTTGAGAAACCTCAGCGGTATATGCTCCAAACTTTGTCTCGATTTTAATAGGTTTTGGCATAGATTCTATTTGCATACCTTCCGGGAAGTTAAATGTAAGTTGGTCTTTATCAAAAAAACCACGACTAATCACAAAAGGAGTTTTTCTATTATCGTATTTATCAGGAATGCCAATGCTTTGATTTAAAACATTTGGCTTAAACATAAACCGATTACCAAATTTTGAACAGTACTTTCCAGCTGTGAGTTTTAGCGTTTCAACGAATTCAACCTTTTCATCATCTTGGGCAAACTGAAATGATTTTATCTCTAATTGTTTGAGATGAGAGTAATAAGATTTATAATATTTGATAATTTCATGATCAGGTTTACCGGCAAGTCTATATTTTCTATTGAATTGTGTGCCCTCTGATATGATACTAAATTCTGCTTCTAGGCTACCACTTTTGTTAAGCTTGATATCAGCTGTAATATTTTGAAAATTATCTTTGGCGTAGTAGCTGTCTGTGCTTTTTATTTGACCGCCGTTCTCATCTATTACCAAGACTTTACGGTCATCGGTATGGGTGCCTAAAAAACCAAAAGGAATATCTTGACTCGTGCATTCTAGCCATAAATCTTGATTGTCTAAGGGCACGTTTAAAATCACATGGTTCCCTTGTATAGATGCAAAATCTTCATCTATGTCAATTTTTTCTGTACCGGCAAAAACAACGCTGTATTTGGCATCTACACCTACAATTTTTAAAAGTGCTTTGGTATAATTAGTCAAACCTTTGCAGTCGCCGTACTTTACTTTATCTACAGTTTCAGCATCTATGGGTTGCCAGCCGCCTATACCAACTTGAACACTGATATATCTTGTATGATCTTGTACATATTGGTAAACAATTTTAACCTTTTCTAGAGGGTCATCTACACCTTGAGTTAGGTTTAAGATTTCTTGCTTGGTTTTTTTAGTCACCCTATCACGACCTTTGATTAATTTTTCGTACTGCCATTTTCCCATTTCATCCCAATTACTTGCTGTACCTGAAACGCCTTCCAAATTAAATTTGGATAATGCAAAATTAACTTTAGGCGAAAAAGAATTTAAACTTGGACTATAATTTTCTTTTTTGATGGCTTCAATAGCGTTGGCTTTGCAGCTGATGTGATTTTCTGAGTCGTTTACTTTTAGACCTTTGAGAAAATCGAAATTAAATGTTTTGTAACGAAGCTTCGCATCGGTATGGTTTTCTATGACAAACTCACTGAATTCAATACTTTGATAATAATTTCTCACAGGTCGCCAAGGCCTAATAAATGCGGTGTTGGAAGTTTTAATTCTATAGGTGAACTCTACGGTGTAAGGGTAATTTAAAGGGGTGTAATCTAAAAAATATACACGATTATCACTGTATAAAGTCCCACCATCAACAGCGCTCACATCTCTGAAATCTCTTTTTTTAATTTTTTTGATTTCGTTACCATATGTATCATAAATTTTTGCCTCTATATTTTTAACCTTTACATTGTCATCATAATGTAAAAAGGCATCGATATCCCTGTCTCCACTTTTGTTGAAGACCGTGATAATCTGTGTATGTTCTACATACATCTTGTCCTGAGCTTCTATATTGATGTGTGTGGAATAATGCCTGATACAAGAATTGGCATTTTTAGAATACTTTTTGTCTAAAAGTAAGGACTGGTAAGTTGTTGATTGCCCGATGCTTAGTTGAAAAAGAAATAAGGGCAAAATGAGTAAAATACGGTTTTTCAAAAACTAAAAATTTAAAAATATAAAATTAAACATTTAGATTTTTTTAAGAAAATAAGAAATGTTAATTATTATGATTCATACAATTTACATCCTCAATATATTTTCATTTAAGGGATTTGTGGTGTATGGCTATTAAGACTGATCGGGATAAGCAATAACAGTCATGATGCCTAAAGACTTTTGTTTTTCTTTGAGTTGTTGAGGTAAAAACTTAAACTTACCCCAGAGAAAATTCAAAAATTCGTCTTCCATGTTTTTACTCCAATCGATATTCTTAGCTTGCATTTTGCTCATCCAGAATAAAAGATATGGATCCATAGTGCCATGGCAAAGGATATCATCTGTTTTCCAGCCACTATTTTGCAGTAAGAGTTTAATATTATTGGGCGAAAACAATGAGATATGTCTTGGCGTGTGCCATCCTGCCCAATCTTTACCGAACTTTTGTCGAGATACAGAATCAAAGTTGGGGACCTCAATAATCAGTCTGGTTTCGGGTTTTGAAATGGACCTTAGATGTTTTAGGTGCTTTTCAGGCTTGTAATCGTGTTCCAGATAATGCCACATCGTTATCACATCCGGTTTGAGCTGATTTGATAAATCTGAGATTTCACCAATTTTTAAATCGATGTTTTGGTAAATTGCTTCTTGATTTGCCCATCCACTATCGTTAAAATCGATACCCATGGTCTGGCAGCTTAATTTATCGTGACAGGCTTTTAAAAAACTTGGTTTTCCGCAGCCTATATCAAGGATTAAGGATTTTTTGCTGATTTGGGCATTATCAGTTACACATCTAAGCTTTTTTAAATCTTGGTTGTGCTGACTTTTAGCAACGATCGATTTGTATTTTCCCCAAACTTCAGCACCTCTGTAAGGCAAATAATAGGGTGTGTAATAGCGGTGAAGTTCTTTTTCTTCAACTCTTGGGTTCAGAAATACATAATCACAATTTTCACATTGGTCAAAATTGAATTTTTCCTTTACAGGATGCATTTGAGTAGCGTTTTGATCAAAAAATTTAATTTTTGAAGAATAACAAACAGGACAAGATTTAAGTTTGTAAGTTGATGGTAGAATAACTAATTTTTGATGTAAATATGAATATTAAGTTTGATGAAAAAAAAATTACCCTATGTTACTAACAAGATATTATAATAAATTCATTATTCATTATTGATTGTTTTATTCTTCGATTTTACTTTGTCCTTTTTGGTTTTGGCACTGTAGCGTCTTTGCTCATTAAGTTCCTCTTGCAATTTGAGTTCTTCTTCTGTGATGACTTTTTTAAATGAAGGATGCTGTTCAATAGCGTATTCAATTTTTTCTACAATGTCTTGAACGCTATCGTTTTCATAATCGACATCTAATGGCTCTTTGATTTGCATAGATTGTAAAATTCCTCGTTTTTTGATATTAATTCCTTTTTTATCAAATGAACGTCTGAAACCATCTATAACAATGGGAATTACCGTGGGTTTATATTTTTTAATGATATGTGCCGTTCCTTTTCTGATGGGTTTCCATGGTTTTGTGGTGCCTTGTGGAAACGTAATGACCCAACCGTCCTCTAAAGCCGTCCCAATATTTGAGATATCGCTAAATTTTACTTTTCGGTTAACTTCTTGTCCGGCAGCACGCCAAGTTCTATCTATACTTACAGAGCCAGCGTAGGCTAGAAGTTTGGGTAGAAACCCGCCTTTCATGGTTTCTCTAGCCGCAACATAGTAAATGTTCAGTTTTGGATTCCATAAATAGCCTACATTTTTTATCGAGTCTACACGACCGCTTAAACTGGCATTAAACACGTGATACATGGCTACAACATCAGCAAAATAGGTTTGATGATTGGAGACAAACAAAACGTTTTTATCCGGAAGCGTATTGATAATTTCTGAACCTTCAATTTGAAGTTGGTTAAATCCTGAATACCTCCTATGCGTTAAAACGCCCATGATTCGAATGAGCCACTTTTTTAATATAAGATAATGTCCAAAAGGATTTTGTTTGAATAACCCCATAGCGTAAAATTAATGTGTAAATATACTAAACCTTGAGCGATACACGTATTTGATATCATTTGGCATCAAAAGTTGAAAGGCTAAATCTGTTTGTACAATGCCTTCAATTCTTCTTGGCTAAACATACGGTACTGACCTACAGGAACATCTAGTTTTATATGCATAATTCTAATGCGTTTTAGGGCAATTACTCGGTAATTTAAGGCTTCGCACATACGTCGTATCTGACGGTTGAGTCCTTGAGTTAAAACAATTTTAAATGTATTTTGATTTACTTTTGAAGTTTTACAGGGTCGAGTAGTGGTATCCAAAATGTCTACGCCGTTTTGCATTCGGTTTAAAAAAGTGTTGGTGACCGGTTTATTGACTTTAACCAGGTATTCTTTCTCGTGATGGTGTCTTGCTCTTAAAATTTTGTTGACAATTTTACCGTCGTTGGTCATAAATATTAAGCCTTCACTCATTTTATCCAAACGCCCGACAGGGTAGATGCGTGTAGGATAATTGATATAATCTACAATATTGTTTTTTTCTACACTCGAGTCGGTCGTACAAACGATGCCTTTGGGCTTGTTAAAAATCATATAGACTTTGTCATCTTCTTTGGGCTTGACTGGTTTTCCATCTACTTTGACTACGTCGTTTTCTAACACTTTGGTTCCTAATTCCGGTAATTTGTCATTAATCAAAATTCGGTTGTTTTGTAAAAGTTTATCGGCTTGTCGACGAGAACAAAAACCCACCTGACTCAAGTATTTATTGATGCGTATTGGAAATTCCATTTAGTGTTTTAAAAATTTAATGACCTCTTCCTCAATACAATTGGTGTTTAGAGAGTGGCCTGCTCCTTCTGTGAGGATAAGTTCAGATTCTTTTAAGGCCTTATCGATAGCGACAGCTTCTTTGTATGGCACAATTTTATCGTATTTATCATGAATGACAAGACTTGGAATATTGACATCTTGAGCAAATGAAGATATCGAAAACTCCTTAAACCGGTACCTGTATCTCGATTCAAAATAGTCTTCAGTAACCGACATAAAGTTGTCGCTAAGTCCTAAAATTTTTTGAAATCCTTTCATAACACGTACCATATTTGAGGGCGATCCCAGCAAAACCATTTTATTGATATTAGTCTTATTTTGCTTGTGCTGGTTATAGACACATGTCATTGCTCCGAGACTGTGGCCTATTAGTATAGACGGGTCAAACTTGTCTATCATGAGCTGTACAACTTCATCGTAAATGGGAACATTGAGAATATTGCCTTCAGAATAACCATGTGCCGGTGCATCGCATGCTACAATATCATAGTCTAAAGCCCTTAATTTCTTTACTAAACCTTTCCAGCGAAAGGTATGACTATCCCAACCGTGTAAAAGCAAAATTTTAGGTCCTTTACCCGGCCAGTGGTAAGTTTGAATGTTTATTTTTTTATAGGGTATGGTTCCTGCCTGATGTGCTTTGAGATAATCTTTTTGATGAGCTTTTACAAAACCACCTCGAGGTGTACAAAACAATAAAAAAGCTTTGTGAATGGCTTTTTTTGGTTTTATTTTATATAAAGCCATTAAGCGAAATCCCATTAATTTTGGGACAAAAGATTTGATGATGCTTTTAACCATCTTGTTTATTGTGTTTTAAATTGCCATTTTTCAACTTCTTTCAGTGCGTAGCTTTCGTCGAACCACCCTAGGATTTCTATTGATGCAGTTTTGTCGTAATATTGAAACCACTCTGCTAGCATTTCTTAAATTTTAGAATGGTTTTGAGATAAATCTTTAAAACTTTTGATATCTAGTGTTTGGTACTTGCTTTCGGTTGGAACACTCAATATCTTATTGTCCAAAGCACCATTGTCTTTCATCCTGAGCATTCCAATGGGTTTGACGGCAATAATTTGTCCGGTTTTTAAAGTTTTACCTAATATTAAAATGTCTAGAGGGTCGCCATCACCATTGCCTTGAGTCCTCATTGACGTTGAAGGAACGAAACCATAATTTACCGGATAGCTCAAAAACTGAATGACTCGTGGTCCACCATTTAGAGTATCTTGCTCAAAGCGATTATTTGTAGGGTTATATTCTATCTTATTGTTGGTTCCAACGGGAATTTCAACCACAGCTTGCAAGTTGTCATTAATGTCATAACTGTTTAATTGTGCATAATTTATACTTTTTGAACTGCAGGACGCTAAAAGTAAAATCCCAACAAGAGGCAGAAGTTTATTGTTTAGCATCTTTAACGGCTTCAAAATTTAACCAAAACCTATTGACTTTAGCATCGTCTGGAATCATGGTAGGTTTAATATCAGCATCCAAATCAAAACGCAAATCACCAGACAATACTTTTCTGTCGAAAGACACAAAAGCATTTAAATCTTCTAGAGTGATGATGATAGATCGCGGTGAACTTTGAATACGGCTGACATCATGATGTTTTTTGACCTCGGCAAAATTTGAACCTATGCTGATGCCATTTTTGGTCTTGTACTTATCGGTTAAAATACGGATGCTTTTAATTTTTGCAACAGAATCTAATGTGCCATGAGGTTTTATAGATAGTAATTGCTTTCCAGATGTGTCATACACTTTCACCTGACCTATCGCAGATTTGATCATGTTGCCGTAGGCATTTTTAGCATTGACTTTTACCACCGAATCTGATGCGAGAAGGGTTTCGATTTCAAAAACCTGAGTTGTATTATTTAAAGGTCCTAATTGGTTTTTGGCAATTAAATGCTCTGTGCTTTTTTGACAACTTGAGATGATGAGGATTAGAACTATAAAAGGAGCGTATTTCATTGTTTAATATTTTTATGCGAAAATATAGATTTATTTGAGTTTAAAATAATGTAAGTCTTTTAAAAATGGTATAAAACTAAACAACAAAATTTCATCGAGATTGAAGAAGTTTTAGGTTTACTAAAAGTCTATCTTAAAATTAAACAATTTGATCAATTGTTTTGTGCTTTAAGCTCTTCTTTGTGCTTATCAACCGGACTCCCAAATAAGATTTCCCAAGCTTTTTTAAAGGAATTGGCCTTTGTTAAATCTTTAAAAACATTGAGCCACTCGTGAAATACCAGATAAACCGGATTATAAGAATTGACAGGTTTGGTAATCCCGTAGATTGGTTTTTCTTCCTCGTCCAATTCCTGAAAGGTGCCAAAGAGTCTATCCCAGATAATCAAGGTAGAGCCGTAGTTTTTGTCGATGTATTTTTCGTTGGTGGAGTGGTGCACTTTATGATGAGATGGTGTAGTAAAAATGTATTCGATAGGTTTAGGCAATTTACCGATTAATTCGGTATGTAGCCAAAACTGATAGAGGACTTCTAGTTGATGAATAATTAAAAACACTAGTGGGTGAAACCCCATTAATATGACGGGTAGAAAAAAGACCAGTTTTAAATTTTGCGTCCATGACAATCTGAATGATACAGATAAATTGTAATGCTCAGAAGAGTGGTGGACGACGTGTGTTGACCACCAGAAGCGTTGTTCGTGTGCAATACGATGCGCCCAATACCGCATTAAATCCAGGGCAAAAAAGCACAAGATAAATGACCACCAAGTGACGGGAAGATGTATTGGCGAAAGGTTATAAAAAAATAAAAATACCATAAAAACACCCACTTTCATTAAGCTATTGAGCAAAATATTGACAAGACCGATAGAAAGCGATGCCAAAAAATCTTTACCAGAATACAAGTTGAGGTTGTTTTTTTTGCCGAGGAAATACTCTAAACCGACAAAAAAGAACATGAGCGGAGCGACAACCCAGATAATAGTGGTAAAGTCGTAGTTTTGGATTTCCTGCAAGGTTAGATGTTGATCGTTCATTATAAGATTTTAATGTGCTAAAATATAAATATCAATAGGGTTGTGCTAAGATTTAAGATTAAAAACTGAAGTTCTTATGAAATAATTAATTTTAATATAATCATCCTGGGAAGACTAATAACCAATTACAAATGCTTATAATTGCTTATAAACGTTTGGAAATATTAATTTTCTCTTTTTTATTTTGCAAGTAATTGTATTTGAGTATTTTATGCTTTTGTATATATAAATTATTGTTTTCAAAAAAATTGGTGTATTTTTAACAATGTATACTAGTTATGGGAAAGTTAAAGAACCTTTCAAATCATCGGCCTTTCATTTTTTAAGTAGCAGTCCAAGTTTTATTTCAAAACACGCTGTTGGTAATGGAAAATACAAGAGTATTTTATTCGTGTAAAACGTGGTTTATATAAGTTGAAATAATAATCAAAAACACTAAGATGATAATGAAATATATTTTGATATTAACCTTTGCCTTAGCTTCAAATAGCAAATTATTTGCTCAAAAGGTTTTCTCTGTTGACTACGAAAATCAAGCAGACGTGAAAGTTTTTGTTGTTAAATATGAAAATCAAGCAGATTTAAATGTTTTCAAGGTAAAATACGAAAACCAAACAGGAGACAATAACGGTAAATGGTTTTTTACAGATTATGTGAATCAAGCAAAAAAGAAAATTTACTTTGTGAAATATGAAAATCAAGCGGACTTGAAAATATATTTTGTCGAATATGAAAATCAAGCAGGTTGGAATAAAAAAGGAAAGAAACATCTAATGTATTAAAACCAGCCCATAACAATGTATATAAAAATAGGCTAAAAAGTAATGAAATCAGGTGTTTAGGCTCGTATCAAATTTTGTGCTTAACCGAATGACTAGTGCTTCTAAACCGCCTACTTTTCATATACTAACCGTTAGGCACAAGGCTGAAAAAAATATCTGCTAAAATTGAACATGTCGCTAAAATTTGTAAATTAGTGATATGAAAAAACAGCGAATATATTTGGACACTTCAGTTTTCGGAGGATATTTTGATGACGAATTTCAAGAATTCACAACACCATTGTTTGAGCGAATTAAGAAAGGTGAATTCAAAATCATATTTTCAACGATGCTTGAAACTGAATTGGAATTTGCGCCTGAAAAAGTTCGTGATTTGGTTCGTAAGATTGAAAATGAAGACACCGAATTTGTGGAAGAAACTGACGACGCTGTTGAACTGGCAACTGAATATATTAGTGAAAATGTTGTTGGAAAAACAAGTTACCCTGATTGTTTACATATCGCACTTGCGACAATCAATCAAGCTGACTTGCTGATTAGTTGGAATTTTAAGCACATCGTAAATATAGAACGTATACGTGGCTACAATTCTATAAATATTAAAAATGGATATAAACAATTGGAAATACGTTCACCAAGAGACTTAATGAATTATGGAAACTAAAACAAAAAAGAAATTTGACGCTGTAAAAATGGCTCGTGATATCAAAGACAAATTGGATGCTAAATTGTCCAAAATGTCTAAAGAAGAAGTTGTTGCGTTTTTCAAAGAACAACGAATGAAACCAAATCGCGTAAAGCCCAGTGCCTAACAATATGTATCTTCAATGGCGAGGTTTGGGAGCTGAAACTTAATACTAATAATGAATTTTTAATTTCAACAACAACATTACTTTTTTTCTTCTTGTGACGGACAAAAACAGAAAACGGTTGAATTAAAAGAACCTAAAGCTTATACGAGTGCTGATATTGTTACAAGCAATTTAATAGACAATAATGGAGACCTATGGTTAGGGACATCAACCGAAGCACTTTATAAATTTAATGGCGAAAAATTCTCTAATTTTAATGAAGATGATAGACTTTGTACTAACCAAATATCGGACATTATTGAAGATGATAAAGGTGGCAATACGTGGTTTGGCCGCAGAAAAGGCAATTTGTGGAAATATGATGGAAAGAAGTTGACTGACCTAACACAGTTGAAAAATGAAAAAAAACTAAGTCAGATTTATCACTCACTTTGCTGTTATTTGGATATGAATATTACAAATATTATATTGCATTTATGTTAGTCTTAAATTCTAAAAAAGAGGCCTTAGACATACTATTGAGTTTTTGGATAAAAGCATTGGTAGAAAATTAAAAAAAAACTGACTTAACAACACTTCCTGAAGTAAGACGTAACTAAATGGGCTTTTTTGAATAATCTGATAGTCATTCATGTGAATTCCCAACGTCAGAGTAAAACCAATTAAACCGTACTCAAAAAAATAATCTGCCTTAAAAAGCATTATATTAAAATTGTCAGCATCAATTCAAAATAATCACAAAATATGCATAACTAAAACATTAAAAGTCACCCCGTGTGCATTTTAAACTATGTTAATTTTAATGTTATTTATATTTCTATTAAAAATGAATTTGTTTATATATTGAATAATTGTTAGCGAAGTAATTTTAGATATTATTCTAGTTTTGAAACCTTTAAAAGATTTTGCATAGTTGCGTCTAATCATAAACTGATCACATAACTGTGAAAATAAAGTTTCAATTCTTTTTCTTTTTTTTCTGTATATATAAGGCTGTTCTTTATAGTTTTTCTGATTTTTTCTCATCGGTGTGTTTAATTTTATATTTTAGCTTTCAAAAAGATTTAACTGTATTTGTGTTGACAAATAACCTCTGACTGCGATAAGCGTACAATCTTTAATTTGGGTTCTAATATCTTTCAAATAATTGATATCATGTACTGATGCTGGGCTTAAATCTAAGCTCTGAAAAACGCCGTTTATAGAACAAACTGCGTGGAGTTTATAGCCATAGTAGGTTGAACCTTGAGATGCACAATATCTTTTATCAGGATACGCATATTGTACTTCTTTGCATATCTTAGAACGATAACTTCGAGATAGTTTACAGAATTCTAAAAGCATACTGTCTATCACAAAATAATCTTCAAATTCATTAAAACTTGATGCAAGTTTTAATCGAATCGTATCAATGTAATCAGACAGTTTGCGACGTCTTCGATTATAAAACTTCGTTCAATTTTAGATGAGATGCTTAAAGGAAGTTTTCTGAACAAATCATTTTCACTGTCAATTCCCATATATTCAGAAGTAAGCGACAAGCTGACTAATTCTAAGTCACTTAATTTTGGATTACGCCTTAGATAAGGTAATAAATGTTCTTTTGATATTTTTTGCAATACTTACAAAATTCTTTTGTAATTAGCGACTAAATTGTTCATGTTTAAGGTTTTATGATTAAAACAATATACTGATTATCAGTAACATGACCAACTTTCTTATTCTAAAACATAATGCACATCTTGTTAAGTTTTTTTTATATGTTTGTAATATGAAAAAAACTATAATTAAAATACTCCTATTTACTTTAATTTCATACTATGGGTATGCTCAAAACTCACCACAAATAGCGGAAATAGAAATTGTTGATTTTAATACTTCTGTTAATTACGGAGGCGGTTCCGGTATAACCATCCATTTTAATCCTAAAGGGGTTTATAAATTTAAAGATAGCAATGACGATAATAAGTTTTTCTTAGAATTATCAGATGCCAGTGGCTCCTTTTCAAATCCTACAATTTTAGAAGAAGTAGATGGCTTTTTTACTACGATGATGAATGGTGAGCTACCAGGTAATGTCAACGGAGATTATAAATTAAGAATTCGCGCTTCTAAGGGATTAACAGGTTTTACTAACGGTCAGCCGGATTATGGAGAAATATTGTCACCTGAAACATCAACCTTTACCATTAATTCAGGCGATAATTACAATCAACCACCCGTAACCGGGTATTCAAATATAAGTCCTAACTCAACCCGTTTTAACTGTACAGACCAGGGTCAATTTACTAATGAGACGATGTTTGGTTCTGTTACAGCTTCATCAGGAGAAACAGCAAATGATATATTAGACAATTTTTCAAACAAAATACAAATATCATCACCTGATTCAAACTTAACCTACTCTCTAAAACGGATCAATATCTTTGATAATACCATAACTGATTTAGGTACAATTACAAACTCACACACCATTGATGATAATCTACCCATAGGGACCTATAATTATGAACTCCAGGCTATAGATAGTAATGGCATAGCTTCAGTTTATTCGGTCATATTAGTATTACATAGAAATGCAACTACTATTTCAAACAGTACTAGTGATAGTGTATGCGTAGGTAGTGAAGTTTTGTTTAATGTTGATACTTCAACTGATGGGATTGGTGATAATTTTTATGGCTCTTATTATACTATAGATTTTGGAGATGGAAGTCCTTTAGAATATTACACACATGCGGAACTTATGTTGAGTGAAGATCAAAACCAAATATCACATCAATATAACGATGTGTCCTGTGGAGAATTAGGAAATGACGAATCTAATTTTGAAATTAAGAAGCGTTTATACAATAAATTTAACAATAATGTAGACCCAAGTTGTGATTATAAAGAAAACGGTGAAGGGGTATCTAAAGAAGTTAACACGAGCTTACCACCGGAAGCATCCTTCACAGCTGATGATATTTGTCAAGATCAACCATTAACGGTTACTAATACAACAAGTTTAGGTCAGTATGGTGCTGAAGGTTGTCTTGATGCTGCAAATTTTATATGGGAAATACAAAAGCCGGATGGTACGATTCTTTCTGCACAAATATCAAGTAATGGTTCAACTTCTGGTGGAGCTGTAGACTGGGTTTTAAACGTTGATACCGGCAAACCTGATTTGGAGATACCAGCTTCAGTTATAACAGCCGGCTGTTGGGGATTTAGGCTTACAGCTGTTAACGCTGATCTTTGTCAAACTAATTCTTTCTTCCCTTCAGAAAACTCATTTTATACAGTTAATGTGCAAGCTGACCCTCAAGCTGATTTTAGTATTACTGATCAAAATAATCAGGAAGTAACGCAAATATGCTCTGGGCAGTCATTACAGTTTACTGACACTTCAAACATATCAAGTTTAGACTGTCAACAGCCAACCTATACCTGGAATATTTCACCAGACACCGGATACACTTATGTAAGCCCAAATGACAGTAGTTCACAAAGTCCTGGAATTATTTTTAATGAGCCTGGAGTTTACACAATAACTCAAACAATATCTAATCTCTGCGGAGAAGACTCTAGGTCAAAAGACATAACAATACTTGGAGATCCTACGGTTGAATTTGATCTTTCCACATTTTCAGTTTGTGAAACAATAGATGAATTAAATACAGATGGATATACATTAGACTTTAACGATCTGGAAATTAAACCTGTTTACAGTGACTCACCTTTTGCCCCCTCTTCTTACAATTGGACAGTATCCGGTAATAGTTATACTTTTATAAATGGTACCAGCAGCACAGATCCATATCCTGTAATTCAATTTGATGATTTCGATAGTTATAATATATCTGTTCAGGTAGATGGACAATGTTTAGGATCTAACTCTTCTCAGTTAGTTTTTGATTATAAACAAACTCCGGAGATAACTAATACTAATCTCACACAAACGTTATGTTCGGGTGAAACCACTGTAGACATAAACTTAACTTCCAATATGGAGGGAAGTACCTTTTCTTGGACAGTGGCAGAAGTTACAGGCTTAAGTGGATATATTCAAGATGGTTCTGGATCTACCATATCTTCCGCTACAATAACTAATAGCACTAATCTGCCTCTTGAATTGGTTTATGAGGTAGATGCCACAAACGATGGATGTGATAGTGAGATAAAAGAATTTAAAATCACGGTTAATCCAACACCACAAGTAAATAATAAAACAGCTGAAATTTGTTCAGGCGAGATATTTAATATCTCGCCAGCCAACGGAGTAGATGGAGATATTTTACCAATAGGCACAACGTACATCTGGACAGTAGGATCTAACCCTAATGTAGGTGGAGAAAGTTCTGTATCTTCACCTCAAACAGAAATAAATCAACAACTTACCAATACTTCAAATGCCTTTGAATATATAATTTATGACGTGACACCTGTATCCAGTGAAGGTTGTGAGGGAGTCCCATTTACTATCATCGTAACAGTTAATCCAGAGCCCGTAGTATCTGATCAAACAGTAAGTGCATGTAGTGATTCTACATTAGATTTCAATTTTCAATCAAGCACAAGCATATCTGCGGGAACCTATAATGTAATAGACCTTCAACTGAACGATTTGAGCGTATCCGGTGGTAATGCTCAAGTAGAAGACGGGTTAGATGCAGCTGATCTTTCAGATGATTCTTTTACAAATACTACAAATGCACCGGTTGATGTACTCTATACTGTTGTACCTGTATCAGATGATGGTTGCGAGGGAGATTCTTTTACAGTTACAGCTACTATTAATCCGGAACCAGTTGTCAATGACCAAATAGCAACAATTTGTAGTAACGAACCGGTAGGTTTAACCCTCAGCAATGATACAGATAGTCCAAGTGTAGGTACATACAACTTAACGAACATATCTTCTGTAGGTCTTACCGGAGGCAGTAGTAATGTAACGGTACAAAATGGTTTATCTGCTGACGCTATCGTCAATGATATCTGGGAGAATGTTAGCGGAAACGATCTGAATGTCGTCTACACTTTCGTTCCCGTAGGCGATAACGGATGTGAAGGTGATGAATTTACCGTAACGATCACTGTTAATCCAGAACCGGTAGGAATTGATTATAACGAAACAGTTTCGTCTAATGTAGGTTTTAATTTTGACCCACAAGAAAACATTAATAATGGAGGTAATGGGCTAGTAAGTGATTTTACTTGGGAAATTACTAATACAACCGGAACAGTAAGCGGTGCAAACATTGGTGATACAGGGACAGATGAAGTTATGGGTACACTTGTCAATACCTCAGATGCAGTAGCTACCGTAGATTATGAAGTTACACCAACCTCTACAGTATCTAGTTGCGAAGGAGCTCCTTTTACCATTACAGTAACAGTTAATCCTGAGCCCGTCGTGGACGATCAAACAGTAAGTGTATGTAGCGACACCGCCTTAGGGGTTGACTTTGGGTCAGGTAATACGATACCGGTGACAAGCTACAATGTAACAGACCTTGAACTGAACGCTTTACCGATCTCTGGCGGAGGTCCACAAGAAGAAAACGGCTTAAACGCTGCTGACCTTGCTGATGACTCATTTACTAACATTACAAATGCACCGGTTGATGTTATCTATACTGTCATACCTGTAAGCTCAGAAGGCGTGGAAGGAGCTGCTTTTACAGTCACAGCAACTATAAACCCGGAACCAGTTGTCAATGACCAAACAGCAACAATTTGCAGTAACGAACCGGTAGGTTTAACCCTTGGAGATGATACGGATACTCCCAATGTGGCTACTTATAATTTGATTGATATCGTACCTGAGAGTGGCTTAACAGGTGACAGTAGTAATGTAACGGAACAAAATGGTCTAGCTTCTGACGCTATTGTTAATGATACTTGGGAGAATCTTAGCGGAAACGATCTGGATGTCGTCTACACTTTCGTTCCCTTAGGCAATAACGGGTGTGAAGGTGATGCATTTACCGTAACGATCACTATTAATCCAGAACCGGAAGGAATAGATTCATCGCCTGAGGTCTGCTCCGGTTCTTCTTTTAGTTTTGATCCACAAGAAAATATTAATAATGGTAATGGGGTAATAAGTAATTTTGCCTGGGTAGTTAGTGATATAACCGGAACAGTAAGCGGAGCAACAATTGGTGATACAGGGACAGATGAAGTTATAGGTACACTTGTCAATACCTCAGATGCAGTAGCTTCCGTAGATTATGAAGTTACACCTACTTCAATAGCATCAGGTTGTCAGGGAAATCCTTTTACTATTACTATATCAGTTAATCCAGAGCCCGTAGTATCTGATCAAACAGTAAGTGCATGTAGTGATTCTACATTAGATGTCGATTTTGAATCAAGCACAAGCATAGCTGCGGGAACCTATAATGTAGCAGACCTTCAACTGAACGATTTGAGCGTATCCGGTGGTAATGCTCAAGTAGAAGACGGGTTAGATGCAGCTGATCTTTCAGATGATTCTTTTACTAACACTACAAATGCACCTGTTAATGTTATCTATACTGTTGTACCTGTATCAGATGATGGTTGCGAGGGTGATCCTTTTACAGTCACAGCAACTATAAACCCGGAACCAGTTGTCAATGACCAAACAGCAACAATTTGCAGTAACGAACCGGTAGGTTTAACCCTTGGAGATGATACGGATACTCCCAGTGTGGCTACTTATAATTTGATTGATATCGTATCTGAGAGTGGCTTAACAGGTGACAGTAGTAATGTAACGGAACAAAATGGTCTAGCTTCTGACGCTATTGTTAATGATACTTGGGAGAATCTTAGCGGAAACGATCTGGATGTCGTCTACACTTTCGTTCCCTTAGGCAATAACGGGTGTGAAGGTGATGCATTTACCGTAACGATCACTATTAATCCAGAACCGGAAGGAATAGATTCATCGCCTGAGGTCTGCTCCGGTTCTTCTTTTAGTTTTGATCCACAAGAAAATATTAATAATGGTAATGGGGTAATAAGTAATTTTGCCTGGGTAGTTAGTGATATAACCGGAACAGTAAGCGGAGCAACAATTGGTGATACAGGGACAGATGAAGTTATAGGTACACTTGTCAATACCTCAGATGCAGTAGCTTCCGTAGATTATGAAGTTACACCAACTTCAACATCAGGTTGTCAGGGAAATCCTTTTACTATTACTATATCAGTTAATCCTGAGCCCGTCGTGGACGATCAAACAGTAAGTGTATGTAGTGATTCTCCATTGGGCGAAAATTTTAATTCTTCAGGCTCTAATACAGGTACTACATATAATGTAACTGATCTACAACTGAATAGTTTGATCGTATCTGGCGGAAATGCACAGGTAGAAAATGGATTAGATGCCGCTGACCTTGCTGACGACTCATTTACCAATACTACAAGCTTAACTGTTGATGTAATTTATACTGTCATACCTGTAAGCTCGGAAGGCGTGGAAGGAGCTGCTTTTACAGTCACAGCAACTATAAACCCGGAACCAGTTGTCAATGACCAAACAGCAACAATTTGCAGTAACGAACCGGTAGGTTTAACCCTTGGAGATGATACGGATAGTCCCAGTGTGGCAACTTATAATTTGATTGATATCGTACCTGAGAGTGGCTTAACTGCAGGAGGAAGTAATCAAGAGATTGAAGATGGCCTGTCAGCTGATGCCATAGGAGACGATTCCTGGGAGAACCTGACATCAGCAGCATTGGATGTTGTTTATACTTTTGTCCCCGTAGGCGATAACGGTTGTGAAGGTGACGCATTTACCGTAACGATTACTGTTAATTCAGAACCGGAAGGAATATCGTCAACACCTGAGGTGTGCTCTGGTTTTTCTTTTAACTTTGATCCACAAGAAAATATTAATAATGGAGGTAATGGGCTAGTAAGTGATTTTACTTGGGAAATTACTAATATAACCGGAACAGTAAGCGGAGCAACAATTGGTGATACAGGGACGGATGAAATTACAGGAACGCTTGTGAACTCAACGGATGCGGCAGCTACAGTAGATTATGAAGTTACACCAACTTCAACATTGTCCGGTTGTGAAGGATCGCCATTTAATATTACGGTAATAGTTAATCCGGAACCATTGGTAGCTGATCAAACAGTAAGTGTATGTAGTGATTCTACATTAGATGTTGATTTTGAATCAAGCACAAACATAGTTGCAGGAACCTATAATATAACAGACCTCCAATTAAACGGTTTGAGCGTATCCAGCGGTAATGCTCAAGTAGAAGATGGATTAGATGCAGCTGATCTTTCAGATGATTCTTTTACTAATACTACCAATGCACCAGTTGATGTTATCTATACCGTAATACCTGTATCTAATGAAGGTTGCGAGGGAGATTCTTTTACAGTTACAGCTACTATTAATCCGGAACCAGTTGTTAATGAACAAACAGCAACAATTTGTAGTAACGAACCGGTAGGTTTAACCCTCAGCAATGATACAGATGGTCCAAGTGTAGGTACTTACAACTTAACGAACATATCTTCTGTAGGTCTTACCGGAGGCAGTAGTAATGTAACGGTACAAAATGGTTTATCTGCTGACGCTATCGTCAATGATATCTGGGAGAATGTTAGCGGAAATGATTTGGATGTAGTCTATACTTTCGTTCCCGAAGGCGATAACGGATGTGAAGGTGATGCATTTATCGTAACGATTAATGTTAATTCAGAACCGGAAGGAATACCATCAACGCCTGAGGTCTGCTCCGGTTCTTCTTTTAGTTTTGATCCACAGGAAAATATTAATAATGGAGGGAACGGCCTCGTAAGTGATTTTACTTGGGAAGTTACCAATATTAATGGAACAGTAAATGGAGCAACAATTGGAGATACAGGGACAGATGAAATTGCAGGTACGCTTGTCAACACAACGGATGCAATAGCTACCGTAGATTATGAAGTTACAGCTACTTCAACAGCATCAGGTTGTCAAGGAGATCCTTTTACTGTTACTGTATCAGTAAATCCTGTTGCAAGTTTAGAACCAATACAAGATCAAACTATTTGTAGTCAGTCTTCGTTTGATGATATTTTTGTTAATTCATCAACCCAACCAACAAGCCAAATTCAGTATGAATGGGAAGTGATCAATGCGGGTTCAAATTTAAATGGTTATACGGCAAGCTCAGGTTTAGAAAACCTATCAGTCCCAATTTCAGGAGAAATTATAATAAACGCTTCTAATAATGCAGAGGATATAGAATATAAGGTTACCCCTTATTTTGGAGATTGTCCTGGTACATCTCAGACTTTTATGATTACTATTCTTCCAAATCCAGAGATTTCAGATGCTAATCAATCTATCTGTTCTGATGACACCTTTACTTATACTCCTATTAATGGTGGCGGTTTGAATGGAAATGATATTGTTCCTAATAACACAACTTATACATGGTCAGTAGAAAACAACCCAAACATTACAGGTGAGAGTGATCAAACAATTGCGCAAGACGAGATCAGTCAAAGTTTAATTAATACCACTAATACTTCTCAGGATGTTGTTTATACAATAACCCCGTTGTCGTCAGATGGATGTGAAGGCAATCCATTTGATCTCACTATAACAGTCGAACCTGAACCCGTTATCAATAACAAGGTAGTTGGTATATGCAGCGGGGAATCTTTTATGGTTAATCCATCTAATAATATACCACAAGAAATTGTTCCCGCTAATACACTTTATACCTGGAGTATACTCTCTGGACAATCTGATTTAGCCGATTTAACAGGTTATAGTAATCAAAACACAGGAGTTCCACAAATTAGCCAAAACATAACTAACCTTTCAAATGAGACTAAAACAATTACCTATGAAGTAATACCTAAATCAGGAGCTTGTATAGGAGAAGCTTTTGAAGTCGAGGTAAATATAAGTCCAAAACCAATTATTGAAAATTTAACGGCTAGCCCGATTTGTAGTGAAGATACATTTTTGGTTTCTCCTCAAAATGGAATTCCAAGCGGAAATACAATAGTACCAGACGGAACCACTTATACCTGGACGGTTGAAGATAACCCAAATATAACGGGTGAAAGTGATCAGGCGATCGAACAGAATGAGATCAGTCAAACCCTTGTTAATACCAGTTCTGAGACTCAAGCATTAACTTATACAGTAGTTCCAGATTCAGATGGATGTGAGGGTGATCCTTTTGAAATAATAGTTGAAGTTAAACCTCGTCCTTTTATTCCGTCTTCAGCAGACTTACAGAATACGCAGTGTAGTGGTGATACATTTGTTATCTCTCCACAAGATGGTGTACCTAATTCTACTACTATAGTTCCAGAAGATACAGAATACACCTGGGTAGTTTCTGCACCAAACGCAAATCTAACTGGCTGGTCAGATCAAACCACACCAGAAGAGTTTATTTCTCAAACCTTGATCAATACAACAAATCAGATTCAACAAATAACCTATACTGTAACACCAGAAGCTAATGGTTGTATTGGCCCTGACTTTGATGCTGTAATTACAGTTGAACCTAAACCGTTTGTGTCAGATATAATTGTAGATATATGTGATTCAAGTTCCTATGTGTTAAGTCCACAAAATGGAATTGAGCCTGACGATCAAACTATTGTCCCAGAAATTACCAAGTATTCCTGGAACTCTCCAAGTGTAACCGGTGGAGTAACCGGAGGATCTGTTGGTAATGACGAAGACTTTTTTGATTCTGGTGTGCTTAACAACCCAACAGATGATATTCAAACAGTCATTTATACTGTAACTCCAAAATATTTCACAACATCTAATCCATCAACACCTCAATGTGTTGGTGATGACTTTACTATAACAATTACGGTTGGTCCAATTCCTAATGTTAATGCTGAAATTTCAAATATATCCTGTAGTTATTCAGATCCACTATGTGGAGGAAGTATAGAAATAAGTCCTGAAGGATTAGAACCATTCACTTATAACTGGACATCAACAAATGGTAATATAAGTAATCCCTCAAATAAAGATCAGTTTAATCTATGCCCAGGCGAATACACGCTTGAAATCACTGATTCGTTTGGTTGTACATATACTTATAATTATTTAATAGAACCACCAACTCCAGTTTCATTTGATTTAGTATCCTTAGTCGACTTATCCTGCAACAATGTACCTCCAGATTGCGATGGATATATTGATGTAGATCTTACTGGTGGTACAGAACCTTATAATGTATTAGAATGGTACACAGAGAGTGTTGATGGCTCGGGTAATTTTGATATTTTAGTAGATACTGGTTCAGATACAATATCTAACGCCTGTGAAGGCAATTATGTTTTAAAGGTATTTGATTCAAACGGATGTGAGTTTATTTCTCCTGTGTACAATATCGAAGAAACAGGAAGTCCTATAACTATTAATGATACTATATCAGATTATAACGGATATGGTGTGAGCTGCTTTAATTCAAATGATGGTTTTATAGTAGTAGATGTTTCAGGAGGTTCAGGAAGCTTTACTTATTCATTTTCGCCAGGAAATGTTTTAGATAGCGATCCAAGCACTCCTAGTCTATTAGAGTTTGAGAATCTTTCGGCTGATGATTATACCTTAACCATAAATGATGATAATTGTCCAGCTGATATAACTCTGAATTATACATTAGAAGCTCCATCTCAGATAACCACTTTTCATGAACTTACATCAGATCCAGCAGCATGTTTTGGGGATACGGCAACTTATAATGTTTCTGCATCAGGTGGTGTTTCCCCATATATAGGAACCGGCAATTATACATTAAATGCCGGAGAAGAACATGAAATCGTTATTACTGATGCTAACGGTTGCTCTTCTATTGAACTTATCACAATTCAAGAACCAACAGAACTCACTGCAGATGCTAGCATAATTGAGCCTGTAGAATGTTTTGGTGAAACGGCAACAGTTGAAATAACAGCCAGTGGTGGCACACCTCCATATACAGGAACCGGTGAATTTAATGTTGGCGGTGGTGATTACGTATTTACAGTAACGGATGCAAATGATTGTACCTACTCAAACAGTATTCCCATACCTGAACCAAATGAGTTAGTTTACAATATTGAATCTGTCAATAACCCAACATGTTCACCTGATAGAAGTTATTCAAATGGTTCTATATGCATAAGTATAACCGGAGGCACTAATCCTTTTCCTATTGGTAACGATTGGACTGAGACAGAGGGTGGGATATGGTGCCTCGAAGGTCTGACACCCGGCACTTATTTTGTTGATGTTACTGATGATAACGGCTGTCTGAGTGATGAGGAGCCTACTGAAGTCACTTTAACAAGGCCAGAACCCCTAGATGCTTTTATTACTAATGATATTAATTCAGATTGCAGTTCAAATACAATTACTCAAATAAATTATGTATTTGTTTCCGGTGGTATACCACCTTATGAAATAACCTGGTCTGCCGGTGATCAATGCGATCCAGTTAATCAAGAATGTATGCAAACGACAGAATCAGGCGTTTATACAGCCTTTATACATGACCAAGAAAGTTTATCTAATAGCTGCCCTCCAATTGAAGTAGATGTGACAGTAGATCTTCCAGAGATTGGAAACGCATCGTTTAACTACTCTTCCCCTAATAGTAATTTATGTGATGTATTAAGTTTTGAAGAACCTGTGAGTTTTATAAGTGAATCAACAGGAGATATAGTCAATCTGTCATGGGACTTTGGCGATGGGTCTGCTGTTGTTAATGGCGACCCCAATCCATCTCATACCTATAATAGAGCTGGCACTTATCAAGTTGAATTAACTGTAGAGTATGCATTTGGATGTACTAAAACTCACTCAGAGATATTAGAAATAACCAAAGGATATGATATTGTATTACCGAATGCTTTCACTCCAAATGGTGACGGCATGAACGATACTATACGGCCTGTTACACTTTGTTTTGAAGATGTTAAAATGTCTGTTTACGATACTTTTGGGTCTCTAATATATATTGAAACTGGTAAAGATGATACATTAACAGGTTGGGATGGAACTATTGATGGAAGACCCGCAGAAAATGGCAACTATATCATTGTTGTAGAAGCAACCACATATGCTGGTGAAACGATAAAGCTTAACGGTCCTGTTACCTTGATCAAATAATTTTTTATGAGAAATATATTAATAATTTTTTTACTAATTTCTACCTTTGGCTACGCTCAAGATCCAATATTTACTCAATACTTCATGATCCCTGAAACACTTAATTCGAGTTTTACTGGTGCTAAAAAGTCAACACGAGCTGGAATCATTCACAGGACACAGTGGCCGGGCCTTAATTTTAGTATCAATACCCAGTACGCATTTGTAGATAATTGGTTTGAAGAAATCGATAGCGGTTTAGGTATAAGCATACTTAATCATAAAGAAACAACAACGCGATATAATTTAACTCAAATAAACATTAATTATGCTTATGAATTACAATTAACTTCTGAATGGTATTTCAGACCAAGCCTATCGTTTGGTTTAGGATTAAAAGATTTCGGATTCCAAAATTTATTACTAGAAGATCAGATAAATTTGTATCAAGGGATCATCAACCCTACTAGTATGGATCAGGTGAACCTTAATGATTCACGCATATTTTATGATATTGGAACCTCTTTTTTGTTATACAATGAAGATTCCTGGATAGGGCTTTCTGTATTACATTTGAATCAACCAAATATTAGTATGACCTTTGAAGGAGAAGAGTCACTGGATATATTTGCTTCTTTGCATGGTTCATACAAAATTCCGACAGGCTACAGAAGTAAAGTGGAAGTGTATGGATTATTTAATGCTATGATACAAGGTGACTACAATCGCATGGATGTTGGTGGCAAAGTAAAATATAATAGTTTCTATTTCGGAGCTTTAGGTGCGACAAACCCTATCAAAAGTGGTTTTCAAAGCCATACTCTAACGTCCATTAATGGTTTCTTTGGATTTGATTGGAAAGGTTTTAGAATTGCTTATTCTTATGATTTTAACACAACTAATATCGGGCGTACGGGAGGAGTTTATGAGTTATCTGTTTTTTACGATTTTGGTCAAGGCAGAAAATGTTATGGTTGTCCTGATTATTAAAAATATTTACGTAGGCGTTTTGTAAATGTTTATGAAAGATAATAAGTTTGGAAGTACAGATATTATAAAATCAGCTGTATTAAAAGATGAAAGTTACAGAAATGAGATATGCGGAAAAGGGTATTCAGACCAAAACTTATTTACGGCTAAAAAATGTAACCTTACTTAACATTTTGAGGAAATTAAAGCATTTATTAAAGGAAATGACTTAGAAAAAATTATTTATACCTGGGGCAAGCGTGAAAACCCTGTCTATTTTAAAAGCCAAATAAATCTACTAAAGGACTTTTGTGCACAGGAAAATGTTGTATTTATTGAGGATTGTCCATCTCTAAGCGTAAGAATTAGAAGCAAAGAACATAAAACTAAATTAATTGAATTTTATAAAACACATCTGATAAAACCAGCCCATAACAACGTATATAAAAAATAGCGGTTTAATCGCCTTATCGAAACAAAATGAATAAATTAGAGGTGAGTCGTAATCCGAAAAATTAGTGCTAATTATCCGCTACTTTTCATATACAAATCCGTTGTGCGTAAGTTGAAAAAAACCCATATGAAATAAAGTTGACAACTAATTACCAAAAAATATCTGAAGAAATTAAATTAAAGGATGGATTTTATCATCCCAAATATTCGGCTAAAAGATTAGCGATTTCTGAAGAAGATTTTATTGAAAAAGTCGATAAAGCGCAATTAAAATATGTTGGTCTATTAGATGAACATACATTAATCAATCAACTACACTCCAAAACAAAAGATACTTTTGATATAATTTTAGAAAACACTTTATTAAATCGTCAGTTTCAAGAAACAAATAATCTTTTGTTTTATCATTGGTATGAAAGAAAGTATAATAAAAATGTTATTAACAATGAAGTATTATACACTCTCAATATCAGCTCTATTATTCCTTGGTATAATAAATTCACTAAAAAAGATATAAGCAGAAATATTTATGACAAATTAGAAAAGCATTTTGAGTCCTCACAATTTCCGGGTTTTAGTATATATTACGAATACTACTATAAATTTTTCCCAAACATAGAAAAGTTTACTTTTGAAGAATTTAAGAGAAAGCAATTCTTAAACTATTTATTAGGATTATTTCCTGAAATAGTTGCAATTGACTATAAAAATAAAAAAAAACTTTGGCGAATTACAGATTCTAAATTAGAATTTTACGGCGATGATGGTCATCATATGACCACAATGGATAGAAAAAATAAATATAATGCAGTAACTTATAATAATAATGATTTGCCTTGTTTTTATCCAAGTAAAATAGGTGAAAAAAATTATGAGTATTATAAAATTGATTTACCTGAAACTCACACGCCACTTTTCAAAATTGTAAAATTTAAGATAAGAAGTATCGAAAATGAAATTAGGGAAGAAAGAGAATTACCTAAAATTGGAGAAGGTTGGATATCAGAAACTCTACTATTTTATAAAATAAAAAAGAGTCTAAAAAATTATATTGTAGTTCATCACGGAAGTCCTGAATGGCTTGGTTTACAACATTTTGATATTTTCATTCCCGAATTAAATATAGCAATTGAATATCAAGGTACACAACATCAAAAACCAATTGAATATTTCGGAGGTGAAACAGCATTTAAAAAAGGGCAAGAAAGAGACGAAAGAAAAAAAAGACTATGTGAAGAAAATAATTGCACTTTATATTATGTTTATCCAGATGATGATATTGATAAATTTGTAAAAGAACTGAAAGAGAATATTAATTAATTAAAAACAAAAATGTAGAATAAAACCTACGCACAACACTATGTATCTTCAATGGCGAGGTTTGGGAGCTGAAACTTAATACTAATAATGAATTTTTAATTTCAACAACAACATTACTTTTTTTCTTCATGTGACGGACAAAAACAGAAAACGGTTGAATTAAAAGTCATTTAACCTTATTTTAAAGAGTTCTGAACTCTAAAATCACCTTGGTTATTACACTTTATTTATTGGATAATTTATACAATAATTTAGATACTGAAATGCAAATTATTTGACTTTATTATTTGAATCCAGTTTTCTATTTTATGTATGCTCATAATTGTAAAGTCGTAATTATATCCGATATTGCAAATCGTAACGAATTAAGAATACATAGCTACAATGCTCTTCAATTCTATCGATTTTGCAATTTTCTTGCCTATAGTTTTTGTGCTTTATTGGTATGTGACCCACAAAAATTTAAAATTTCAAAACTTGCTCATTGTTGTAGCTAGCTACGTGTTTTACGCCTGGTGGGACTGGCGGTTTTTATCGCTCATTGTTTTTAGTACCGTAGTTGATTTTACAGTAGGAAAAGCATTAAAAAAAGAAGACCGACCGTTTCAACGAAAAGTTCTGCTGTGGGTCAGTATTTTGGTTAGCCTGGGATTTTTAGGTTTTTTTAAATACTACAATTTTTTTCTAGGCAACTTTAAAGCTGCTTTTTTGTTTTTTGGATATGAAATTCAAGGGGAATCTTTAAGCATCATACTTCCTGTCGGCATCAGTTTTTACACCTTTCAGACCTTAAGTTATACTATAGATGTGTATCGGCATAAACTGACGCCAACAAATAATTTTATTGCATTTTCAGCTTTTGTCAGTTTTTTTCCTCAACTCGTCGCCGGACCCATTGAACGGGCGACAAACCTATTACCTCAATTTTATAAAAAACGACAATTTGATTATGCTCAAGCTGTTGATGGCATGCGGCAAATCCTGTGGGGAATATTTAAAAAGATAGTCATAGCAGACAACTGCGCTATATTTGCAAACCAAATTTTTAGTCAATCTTCAGAACTTAATGGAAGCACACTTGTCTTAGGGGCTTTATTTTTTACATTTCAAATTTACGGGGATTTTTCAGGATATTCAGATATTGCTATTGGAACCTCTAGATTGTTTGGATTTAATTTAAAACAAAACTTTGCATTTCCCTATTTTTCCAGAGATATAGCTGAGTTTTGGCGTCGTTGGCATATTTCATTGTCCACCTGGTTTAGAGATTACCTCTACATCCCGTTAGGAGGAAGCCGAGGAAGTACTAAAAAGACTTTGCGCAACATTTTTATCATTTTTATCGTGAGTGGCTTTTGGCATGGGGCCAATTGGACGTTTTTAGCCTGGGGCGCTCTAAATGCTGTGTATTTTTTACCTTTATTTCTCACCCATAGTAACCGTTTAAATTTAGATACAGTAGCTGCAGGAAAACCACTGCCTTCATTGAGAGAATCTTTTTTTATGTTGGTAACTTTTGCTTTTACGGTTTTGGCATGGATATTTTTTAGAGCTGAAAACATAACACACGCCTTCAGCTATATTTCAAATATGTTTTCATTTTCAATATTTCAAATGCCCAAATTTGAGGGTATGCCCAAAGCCTTTGCAACGATTTTACTTATTTTACTTTTTTTAGGTATTGAATGGAATGGAAGAACAAGTCAATTTGCTATTGAAAATATGGTAAAATACTGGTCAAAACCCATAAGGTGGTTTTTTTATGCATTTATTATTTTTCTCATTGGAGTATTTATGCCTACTGCTGAATCTCCTTTTATTTATTTTCAATTTTAAAGCGTATGAATCATTTTCTCATCAACAGTATAAAATTTCTCGTCTTTTCAATAGTGACATATGTTGTACTTATTTTTTTATGGGGTTCAGTTGCGCCATCTTTTCTCAAACCTAATATCAATTATCCTTTAGGATCTTATGGCCACATGTATACAAGATTATCTGAAGCTAAAAATTATAAAAATGTCGATATACTCTTTCTAGGGTCATCCCACTCATATAGAGGTTTTGACCCTCGAATTTTCGCTCAACACAACTACAAAACTTTTAATTTGGGATCTAGTGCTCAGACTCCACTTCAAACTAAGGTTTTGCTAGAACGATATATAAAAAATCTTAACCCTAAAAAAGTTGTTTATGAGGTCTTCCCTAGATCATTTACGACAGATGGTGTGGAATCTTCACTAGATATTATAGCCAATGCCCACAATGATAAATACAGTTTAAAAATGGCAATGGAAGTCAATCATGTTAAGACTTATAATACATTATTATATGCCTCTATTCGTCAAGCATTAAATTTAGATAAAGCCTTTGTAGAACCTAAAATAAGAGAGGAAGACCAGTACATTTCAGGAGGTTTTGTAAAGAAGCAGATCCATTATTTTAAGCCTAGAGCATTCAAAAAAAAGAAAATTAAAATTAAAGACAATCAACTCGACGCCTTTTCAGAAATAATAGAAACATTAAACAATAAAAATATAGAGGTTCTTCTCGTTTTTGCCCCAATTACAACATCAAAGTACAGCCAATATAACAATATCAGTACTTTTGATAGTATTATGAATGAATATTCAACTTACTATAACTTCAATAAGACCACATTGTTAAACGATTCATTGCATTTTTACGACCCACATCATTTAAACCTTAGAGGTGTTAAATTATTTAATGAAAGGCTTATTGATAGTCTTGATAAAAATTAAAGTTTTTGACTAAAAAGATAGTTTTTTCGATTATTAGCTTTCAGGTTAATTATAAATTTACTCTTGATTAAAAATCAAAATGTTCTCCATTAAATTTTTACTTTTGCAATTATGAAGTACGAAAGATTAACCAAAGAACAATTTGAAGAGTTACATCAGGAGTTTATTAATTTCCTAGCCACACAATCCATTACGGCAGAGGAGTGGGCAGACCTTAAAAAAAATAAACCGGAAGTCGTGGAAGAAGAGCTTGATATCTTTAGCGATTTGGTCTGGGAAGGGGTTTTGAAAAAAGTGGACTACCTGGAACACCTCTCAAAAAAGTTTATGTTTTTATTTAAGTTTACAGATGTTCAAATCGAGCTGATCAAAGTTGAAGTAAAGCATCCCAATATCGACATTACGACTAAAGAAGGCTACCAGTGGTTGCAGAACAATCTACTCGAAGATGAAGTTGAAATTCATCAAGCCACTAAAGCCTTAAGTGATGACAGAAATAAGGATATCTTTGCATTGATAAAGCAAGGGGCAAATATCACCAAAGGCGAGTTATTTGACTATTTTGATAAATGGATAAACGCCCAATCTAAATCACAGTAAATGGCACAAAAACCCGCTATACCCAAAGGCACCAGAGACTTTAATGCCAACGAAATCGCCAAGCGTAATTACATTTTTGACACCATCAAACACCATTTCCAACTGTTTGGTTTCGAGCCGATTGAGACGCCTTCCTTTGAAAAGTCGAAAACACTCATGGGCAAGTATGGCGATGAAGGCGATCGATTGATATTTAAGATATTAGATTCCGGTGATTTTTTAAAACGCGTCGATGATAATCAGCTTTCTTCTCGGGATACATCTATGTTAACTCCTAAAATCTCCGGCAAAGCCCTACGTTACGACCTCACGGTCCCATTTGCGCGGTATGTTATTCAACATCAACACGAACTCAATTTACCTTTTAAGCGCTATCAGATCCAACAAGTCTACCGTGCAGATCGTCCTCAAAAAGGCCGGTTTAGAGAATTCTATCAATGTGATGCTGACGTTGTAGGCAGCGAAAGTCTTTGGCAGGAAGTGGAATTTGTTCAGTTATACGATGCCGTTTTTAAATCTCTTCAACTCCAAGGCTGTACCATCAAAATGAACAACCGTAAAATTTTAAGTGGTCTTGCTGAAATTATTGGAGAATCTGACAAGCTCATCGACTTTACTGTGGCTCTGGATAAACTGGATAAGATTGGAAAGGATAAAGTCATTGAGGAGATGTTAGACAAAGGCATAAGCCGGGAAGCTGTAAGTAAACTTGAACCTATTTTTAACGTATCCGACGGCCACATTCGCGAAAAGTTGACTGAGATCAAAGCGCTGTTATCCGATTCAGAAATTGGCCTGAAAGGCATTGAAGAATTAGAATTTATTGTGAACCAATGTTTGAGCTTAAAACTGAGCGATTCTATACTTGATTTTGATGTTACTCTGGCTCGAGGTCTCAATTATTATACCGGAGCTATTTTTGAAGTTCAGGCTCCAGAAGGGGTCAAGATGGGCTCCATTGGTGGCGGTGGCCGATACGATGATCTCACCGGCATTTTTGATCCTAAGAACAAACTCAGTGGCGTGGGTATATCGTTTGGCTTAGATCGTATTTATCTGGTTTTAGAAGATTTAGACTTGTTTCCCGAAAACTTGTTGTCCAATAACCGGTTATTGTTTATCAATTTTGGTGAATTTGAAGCCGGCCACGCATTAGAAATTATCAAGACGTGTCGGGAAAATGGGATTGCCGCAGAATTGTATCCGGATGCCGATAAAATGAAAAAGCAAATGACCTATGCTGATAAGAATGAATTTAAATACGTGGCCCTCTTAGGCGGGAATGAAATTCAGCACGGTACGTTGGCCTTAAAAAACATGAAAACCGGAGATCAGGAACAAGTGGTGCAATCAGAATTGATGGATAAACTTAAGGCTATTCTAAATTAAAATCAATGAAAAAAACCGTTGCAATCGCCATGGGTGGTTATACCAGTGAGTGTGATGTTTCACTGCAAAGTGGCAAAAACGTCTACGATCAACTCAAGGATGTCTATGAGGTTTATCAAGCTCATATACTGAAGGAGGATTGGTACGTCTGGTTTGATGATCAAAAATATCCCATAAATAAATCAGATTTTTCGGTACTAATTAAAGGGAAAAAAGTCACGTTTGATCTTGTGTTTAATACCATACATGGAACACCTGGTGAAGACGGTCTCATTCAAGGCTATTTAAAGAACCTAAACATCAAACAAACTGCAGCAGACTACTATCATGCCGCTTTAACCTACAACAAACGGGATTGCATCAGTGTCTTAAAAGCTTACGGTATTCCCACAGCCAATAATTATTTTTATAATCAAGGCGATAACATCGACCCGGATGCCATTGTTGATGCTGTTGGCTTACCGTGTTTTGTAAAGGCTAATCGTGCCGGGAGCAGCTTTGGGATTACTAAAGTGAAAGCAAAAAATGAAATCCCTCAGGCCATTGCACATGCTTTAAAAGAAGACGACGAAGTCATCATAGAATCCTTTTTAGAGGGTCGTGAATTTTCTGTAGGGGTAATCAATTATCAGGGCGAGGTGAGAGCGCTTCCCATTACAGAAATTATATCTGAAAATGAATTTTTTGACTTTGAAGCTAAATATTACGGAAAATCCAAAGAAATCACGCCTGCAGAATTAACTTCAGAAGAAACACAATCGATTCAGGAGTTGGCAGTCAAAATTTTTAAAACCTTAAAGATGAAAGGTCTGACCCGTTCTGAATTTATATTCCATAACGGTAAACCTCATTTTTTAGAAATTAATGCCTGCCCTGGTCTCACTAAAGCCAGTATTTTACCACAGCAGGCTAAAGCCGCAGGAATATCATTAAAAGACCTGTTCAGTAATACCATTGAAATGGCTTAAGCGCTATTATTTTATTATCTTTACGCCAAAAGTTAGATTATGAAACGTGCAGTATTTCCGGGATCTTTTGATCCTTTGACGATGGGTCACTACGACATTATTTGTCGTGGTATGACATTGTTTGATGAGATCATTCTAGCCATTGGTGTTAATGCCAATAAAAAATATATGTTTAGCTTGGAAGAGCGCAAACAATTTCTGACCGAGGCGTTTAAAAATGATGCTAAGATAAAAGTCGATACTTACAAGGGTCTCACCGTAGACTATTGCGTGGAACAGGAAGCAGACTTTATTTTAAGAGGCTTAAGAAATCCTGCAGATTTTGAATTTGAGAAAGCCATTGCCCACACCAATAGAAAACTCCAAAAAATTGAAACCGTTTTTCTCTTAACCTCAAGTGGTAAAAGCTATATTTCTTCATCTATTGTGAGGGATGTGATTAGAAATGGTGGCGATTATACCGTTCTTGTACCGGATGCCGTACGCGTTTAAACTTCTTTCTACTTTGTGAGTCTTAATGATATAAATCTGAAATATTGAAAATATACCGCTTAAACCTCCTCATTTTTCTGGTTTGTATGCCTTTAGGTTTGTTCAGTCAAAACATAAACATTGATAATAATGCTTTTACCGATCAAGAACTCATAGAAAATGTACTTTTTGATACCAATTGTGTTAATAATGTCAATGTCACCAATACGATTTCGGGTAATTTTTCAGATGGCGAGTTAAGTTATGGGTTTTTTGATGCCGGGAATTCTAATTTTCCGTTTCAAGACGGTATTGTATTAAGTACCGGGCGATTGGACAATGTTCCGGGACCAAACTCAACCTTAAGTGATGATGATGCGCCAAATTGGACGGGTGATCCTGATCTAGAGAATGTGCTCGGAATCAACAATACGCTCAATGCTACCGTTTTTGAATTTTCATTCGTGCCTCAAGCCTCAAACATTAGTTTTCGCTACATTTTTGCTTCCGAGGAATACCGCGAAAACAATTCGACCACCTGCGATTTTTCTGATGTATTTGCATTTTTAATACGACCAGTAGGCGGACAATATGAAAATATTGCGGTTGTACCGGGAACCAACACACCTGTTCAGGTTACTACCGTAAGGCCGGAGATTCCCGGAGCTTGTGACGCCATCAACGAAGAATTTTTTGGTCAATTCAATGACATCAGTGCACCCATAAACTTCAATGGACAAACCGCGATTTTAACTGCTGAGAGCGACGTTATAGCCGGTCAGACCTATGAAATAAAACTCGTTATTGCCGATGAAATTAATTTTAGATTTGACTCTGCCGTTTTTTTAGAAGGTAGCAGTTTTAATATTGGCGTAGACCTGGGACAGGATCAAACCCTTTGTCAAGGTGAAACTTTAGATTTAGAAGTAGAAAATGACGATGCTACCGATGTACGATGGTTTTATGAGGGCCAACTCATCAATGATACAGACGATATGATCACGGTCTCTCAAGCCAATTTCGGTGAAGGGCTCTACACTGTAGAAGCTGATCTCCCGAGTGGATGTACAGCGGTAGATGAGGTGCAAATTAATTTTGATCAGATCACTTTGCCTCAAGATTTAAATCTAAGTACATGTGTTGACTCTAACGGCTTAGGCGTGTTTAACTTGTTTAATGTGACCAGCCAAATCGATAACAGTTTACAAGTATTAGATTTTTACTTATCCCAAAGCGATGCCGATCAAGACATTAATCCAATCCAAAACCCCAATGCATTTGAAAATACGGTATCTAATCAAAATGTCTTTGTTCGCGTACTCAATGCCAACAATTGCATTGCGGTAGGTGAACTTGAACTCAGTGGAAATACGCAAACCTTAGATGAGGTGACCTATACCGTTTGTCCCTCACAGGAGACAAGCCCAACCTCTTTTGCAAACCAAGCGGTAAAAAATCAGGTGGCTGTTTCTTTAAACATCCAGGCTGGTGCAGTCGATCTATACTTTTCTGAAGACGATGCCATCAATCAAACAGAAGAAATTACAACCGGGTTTATCGAAATTGAAACGGATGTTTTGCCTTTAACCATTTTTGCACGATTGGAAGATCAAGGTTCGTGTTTAGGAATAGCACCTGTGGTACTGCAAAAAATTGATGGGCCCATTTTTAGTGCTGAAACTGATAATTTTTTGATTTGTGAATCCAGTGGAACCTCAGCCATACTAGATGGAAGTATAGAAAACCCTCAAGGCGAAATATTTTATGATTGGGATACAGGTGATACGACTCAAACCATTTCAGTCAATGAAGCAGGAACCTATCGCGTGGATGTGACTACGGTGCAGGATATTGCCGGTATAGAAGTTATATGTACAAACTTTAAATTATTTACGGTTGAGGTCTCTAGCCTCCCTGAGGTGAGCTTTACCCAAACAGGTTTTGCCGGAAATGGAGAAGTCATTATTAGTGCAGAAGGCATTGGAGACTATGAATATGCACTTAATACTTCCGGATTTGGAGATAATAATACCTTTCCGGTTAACCAAATCCAAAACACGATTATTGTGAGAGATAAAAATGGTTGTGGACAGGTGGCCCTGGATTTTGTGGCCTTAAGAGTTCCTGATTTCTTTACGCCCAATAACGATGGCTTTAATGATTATTGGCAAATTGAAGGTATTCGTAGTAATGCCAATAGCGTCAAAAACATTTTTATATTCGATCGATACGGGAAACTGATTCACAAACTCTCGCCATTATTGATTGGTTGGGATGGCACCTATAACGGCAGACAAATGCCCTCACAGGACTACTGGTATAGAATTGAACTCCAATCTGGAGAAAGTGTTTCTGGGCATTTTACATTGAAAAGATAATATTTCATTAATTCTTATACCGACTAATACTCAATCCATCTCTTATTGGCAATAATACGGTTTCTAATTGTGAATGTGTAATGAGTTTTTCATTATAAGCCCGAATGGCTACGGTGTCTTCATCGTTGATTTGAGGATTGACGATTTTCCCGTCCCAAAGGACATTATCAGATAATATAACCGCTTTGGGATTGAGTTTGGACATCACCAAATCTAAATACAAACTGTAATTTTGTTTATCGGCATCGATGAAAATTAAATCAAAATTAACCTCAATTTTGGGAATAACGTTTTGTGCATCGCCCAGGTGGGTTTTGATTTTGTGGTAAAATGGTGAATTTTTAAAGTGTTTTTCCTGAATATCAATCAATTCTTCATTAACATCAATGGTATGTATAACGCCATTTTTTGTCAATCCTTCAGCAAGACATAGGGTAGCATATCCAGTGTAGGTACCAATTTCTAAAATAATTTTAGGCGAAACTATTTTAGAGATTAAGCTTAACAATCTGCCTTGATATGCGCCGCTGAGCATTCGGGGTTGCAACACCTTTTGCCAGGTTTCTTTGGCTAAGGCTTTTAAGTATTTTGGCTCGTTTTCACTATGCTCAATACTGTAAGCTTCAACGCTTTCATCAATGATCTTCATATCCAATACGTTTGTAAAATTCAGATTTTAAGGTGTCATCCTCACCAAACAACCAGGTTACCACGTTATCGCTCCATATTTCATCCCGCTGTTGTGCAGTAATAATGTCTTGCTCCACCGCCAGATCCAAAAGTTTCCCCGGATAGGAGGATTGGGGTTCACTTTCCATTTCTCCCAACGGATAAGGATCGTCTAATCCGGTGATGATTTGTTTACATTTTTGATTTTCCAAGAGCAATTGGAAAGATTTGGTATCGTGCACCAACGTATCAAAGAAAATGTTTTTATGCCCGACAGACTTACGGGGATGCACTTTACCTTCAAACAAATCGGGGCGACCGTCAAAGCCTTGAATTCTTCGGCCTAAGTTAATTTGTGCGAGTTGTCCACCGTGCGCAAAACACACCCGCATATTCGGAAATTTATCCGGATAGCCATTGAGGGTCAAAAAATGATAAGCATCGGCACATTGGGCAAGCATCCAAATGAGGTGAAAACGCCAGGCTGTGTTCTCTAATTTGATGAACTTTTCCCCATCGTAAGGATGAATTTCCACAGCGAGATTATATTTATTGGCGAGTTCAAATATGGGTTCGTTTTCTTCGTCAAAAATACACCGCCAGGTGCCAATAGAATCCATGTAGTGGGTAGGTAAGCATAACAAGCGCATGTCTAATTCTTCGACACAGCGCTCGATTTCCCACATGGCACTTCGCACAAAACCCGGATGCACCACAAATCCACAGGTGAATTTAGTAGGATTTTCGCGTTGAACTTCGGCATTAAAATCATTTTGAAAACGCAAAGCTTTTTTCATTTCTTCTACCCGAAGACCATTACCATAGAGTTGCGACAAGTTAAGTACGACGGCATGGTCAATATTGTAGCGCTCCATCCATTCCAGTTTTTCGTTGAGAAAAAAACTTGAATCGGTGACGGGTCGTTTCCAGTTTTTTTGTAACATAAATTTACGCTCCTCATCGACCCAAAAGATCCCTTTTTCTTTCATAAAAGTAGGGATTTGTTCCGGATAAGGTAATAAATGAGAATGGCCGTTTATGCGAAGTTTTCGTTTCATATTCCTCAAAAATACATTAATTAGTTCGGGTAAAATTAAAGAAATTGTAAAAAATATTCAATTAATTATAAACCTGCTATGGCTGAGAAAAAATAATTAATTTGCAGTTTTCATAGTGCAATACTTTAGATTTTGATAAAATCCACTTTAATATTTTTATTGACCTTAATAATTGTTGGACTTAGTATTTATACAGGTATTTTTTGGGATAATATCACTTTTGTATCTGCCATGG
The DNA here is from genome assembly GCF_006120725.1 of Mesohalobacter halotolerans. Lineage (GTDB taxonomy): Bacteria > Bacteroidota > Bacteroidia > Flavobacteriales > Flavobacteriaceae > Psychroflexus > Psychroflexus halotolerans. The sequence goes on along the minus strand of NZ_SWMU01000002.1, from coordinate 533,583 downwards.
GAAATGCACTATATAACAATGGCGTTTTAAATTGGTTGAGTATATCTAATCAAATTGATCCAGGTCATCCACCGACATTAGCAACTTTGTTAGCATTTTTTTGGAAGCTGTTAGGGAAGTCACTTTGGATTTCTCATCTTGTGATCTTACCTTTTGTGTATGGATTACTACTTCAGCTATACAATTTTGTGCATCATATTGTCAATCATAAACGCCTAAGCCTATTTGCATTTTTGTTAGTTTTAGCGGATCCAACTTTACTTGCACAGTTGGTGACTGTTAACCCTGAGGCCATTCAGCTATTTTTTTTCTTTTTATCACTTAATGCCGTATTGAACAATAACAAAACACTAAAAGTTATAGGTTTAGTTGGTTTATCTCTTGTTTTGTATCGAGGTATGATGCTTGGTTTTGGTATTTTCCTCATCGATATTTTGCAACACAGTTATTATCATAAACAGACTCTAAAATCTTTTTTAAATAAGCAAAATATTTTAGTTTATATTTTAAGTTCTATACCTGCATTAATCTACATCCTTTGGCGACTTGTCATGAAAGGTTGGCTGATATCAAATCCGCATCAACCTTGGGGAAATGCTTTGGATTACTCTTCAGAATCTGGATTTTTATGGAATTTTGGAAGAAATATAGGTATGTTGGTACACCGTTATATTGATTTCGGTCGAGTATCAGTTATTATATTTATAATAATTGTCCTGATATGGTTTAGAAATAAAATTTCGGATAAGATTAAGTTGCTCTTGTTCATGGCAATTTCATCTGTGGTCGCCATAATAATTACGAGTCTTTTTATTAATAATCCTATGGGACATCGCTATTTCATTCCCTCTTATTTGCTTTTGTCATTAACAGCATTTGTTTTGATAGAAGAGAATATTTCTAAGGTTAAAACAAAATCAGTTTTATATGCTTTTTTATTAATAAGCTTAATATCTGGAAATTTTTTCATATACCCAGACAAAATTTCTCAAGGTTGGGATGCTTCTTTAGCACATTTGCCCTATTGGGAATTGCGTGAAAGCGCCATAAATTATTTAGATGACAATGATATTAAAATAAATCATACAGAAACTTTTTTTCCTAACAATACAAGTATTGATGCTGTTGAACTTAATGGAGACGAAAGAACTTTTTTAGATTTTTCAGGACAAGAGAAATATGTTTTGTATTCTAATGTGTTTAATATTAAAGATTCTGAATATAAAACCCTTAAAATCGAATACGATACTCTAAAGATATTTAAAAAAAGAGGTGTTAAAGTTCTGATTCTAGAGAAAAAATAATCTCAATATCTTAAATAAATTCAAGTTTTACTTTTAAAGTATTTATATTTATCGTAATATTGCAATGTAATAATCGAGTAGTGATTAGTGATTAGTGAGTAGTGAGTGGTGAAGAGTGAGTGGTGAAGAGTGAGTAGTGAGTGGTGAAGAGTGAGTAGTGAGTAGTGAGTGGTGAAGAGTGTTATTTCCTAAAACATACTAAACCAACAACCAGCAACAAACAACCAGCAACAAACAACCAGCAACGAACAACGAATAACGAATTACAAAATCATGGGTTTAACCAAAACAGAAAATTTTACAGTAAAGCAAAATCAAATTGCAGGTATGGCGAAGGCTTTAGCTCACCCGGCACGAATTGCCATCCTACAAGAAATCATAAAAGCCAAATCTTGTATTTGTGGTGATCTGGTCAGTCGGATCAATCTCGCACAACCTACCATTTCACAGCATCTCAGGGAGTTGAAAAATGCAGGATTAATTAAAGGTGATATTGAAGGAACCAGTGTATGTTACTGCATTGATGAACACCATTGGAAGTTGTTAAGAGATACTTTAAATACCTTTTTAAACCAAGTTCCTGAAATCAAAGACAATTGTTGTTAACCAAAAAAAATAATAATATGACTTTAGCAGAAATCAAAAACAACCTCAAAAAAATTGAAACCTTAAAATTTATACTACCCGATGGCACTCAGGTGCCTTCGCATTTTCATGTCACTGAAGTGGGTAAAGTGACTAAGCACTTTATAGATTGTGGTGGTACTGAGCGATTTCAAAACGTAATTAATTTTCAACTCTGGACTGCCGATGATGTTGATCACAGGTTACAAGCCGAAAAACTCAACAGCATCATTTCACTTTCTGAGAAAAAACTCAATCTCGATGAAAATGCACAAATTGAAGTTGAATATCAAGGACAAACCATAGAAACTTACGGGTTAGATTTTGAAGATGAAGAATTCAAACTCATTCCTCAACAAACCGACTGTTTAGCCAAAGACAAATGTGGTATACCTGAATCCAAACCCAAAGTTAAATTAAGCGACATGCAAGCTTCTCAAGCGTGTTGCTCACCCGATAGCGGTTGTTGTTAAGCCATGGGGAAGTTTGAAAAATACCTAAGCGTATGGGTGGCTTTAGCCATTTTGGTTGGAATCGGCATTGGTCGACTGTTTGGTGACTCTATTACGTTTTTAAGTGAACTTGAGATTGCTAAAGTTAATATTCCGGTGGCGATCTTGGTGTGGATGATGATCTATCCAATGATGGTGCAAATTGATTTTTCATCACTTAAAAACGTCACTAAAAACAGTAAAGGCATCGGACTGACTTTAGTGATCAACTGGTTGGTAAAACCCTTTACCATGGCGTTTTTTGCCTGGTTATTTTTAGATCAGATTTTTCAGGCCTATTTATCGCCCGAAGATGCCGAACAATACATTGCCGGTGCTATTATTTTGGGTGCAGCGCCATGTACAGCCATGGTTTTTGTGTGGTCTTACCTCACAAAGGGTGATGCCAATTATACGTTGGTTCAAGTGTCGTTAAACGACATCATACTATTGGTCCTTTTTATCCCTATTGTCAAGTTTTTACTGGGCGTCACCAATATTGAAATTCCTTACGACACCCTAATCTATTCGGTTGTAATTTTTGTGGTTATTCCTTTAACAGCTGGTTATATTTCGAATAAGATGTTGATCAAAAAACATGGAATCTCCTGGTTTAAATCGGTGTTTTTAATCAAATTAAAACCGCTATCGATGATAGCTTTGATCACCACATTGGTCTTATTGTTTGCTTTTCAGGGCGATAAAATACTCAACAACCCCTTTGATATACTCTTGATTGCCGTTCCGTTGACCATTCAAACCTATTTTATATTTTTTGTTACTTGGTTTATTGGACGTTATTTGAAATTAAAACACAGCGTTTGCTCGCCTTCGGCTATGATTGGCGCGAGTAATTTTTTTGAATTGGCCGTTGCGGTAGCGATATCACTGTTTGGGCTTAATTCCGGGGCGTCACTTGCTACCGTGGTTGGGGTTTTAATTGAAGTTCCAGTCATGTTATCACTAGTGGCTATCGCTAACCGTTGGAAATATTAAGCTATGTATACTCGCGTAAAATCTTACATTAAACAATTTGAGCGAGACGATCATCGTATTGAAATGCAGAGGAAAACTGACATTAAGGCTATAGCCGAAGCCATGAAGCAGCACTCAATTGAGTTTTACCAATGCATCTTCATATGTACTCATAATTCTCGTCGGAGCATATTTGGACAGGTCTGGGCAACTGTCCTAGCCGATTACTATGCTGTGGCTTTAAACGCCTTTTCCGGTGGAACTGAAGTGACGACAGTCAATAATAATGCCCTCTTAGCATTAGCAGACCTGGGATTTGAGGTTCAAGAACCTCAAAATGCCGATAATCCAAAGGTTGAGGTGCGTTATGGCAGTTCCAGCGTTGTACATTGTTTTTCAAAAGTATTTGATGACGACCCAAATCCACATCGAGATTTTTTTGCCATGATGATGTGCGACCATGCGGCAGAACACTGTCCTATTATTCCAAATGCTTTAGAGCGATTTAATTTGACTTATCCTGACCCCAAACGTTTTGATGGAACCGCTCAGCAAAATCAGGAATATAAGAGAGTCGCATTGACCATAGGGCAGGAGCTGAGTTATCTTTTTCGATGCTTTCAAGTCTAGAAGCTCGTTGGTACGATAATGCTGCTACATAAATTCAAACTGTAAGCGTTTTAAAACCTTGTTTTCTCTTGCTTAATGGCTATATTTGCGAAGCCTAGCCCCGATAGAAGTGGAAATCCCGCATCACGCCTTAAGCGTGAGAGGAATTGAAACGGATAGCGGGTATAAGCTCCAAAAAAAAATTCTATGATAGATTTAAGAAGCGATACGGTTACCAAACCAACAGCCGAAATGTTAGCATTTATGCAAAGCTGTGAAGTTGGTGACGATGTTTATAAAGAAGACCCAACCGTGAATGCTCTCGAAGACTTTGTTGCTAAATGGTTTGGCTTGGATTCGGCTTTATACTTTCCTACGGGGAGCATGGCCAATCAAGCCGCGATAAAGATGCATACTCAACCCGGAGAACAGCTCATCTGTGATAAATACGCCCACGTCTACCATTATGAAGGTGGTGGTGTATCCTTTAACTCTGGCGTATCTTGTAAACTGATAGACGGCCACCGCGGAATGATCGAAGCCGAGCAGGTCAGAGCGGCAATTAATCCGCCGGATTTTTACCACAGTCCGCTTACGAGTTTAGTTTGCTTAGAAAACACGACGAACAAAGGTGGAGGCGCTTGTTATGATATCGAGGTCATGAAGAATGTAAGAGCCGTATGTAATGATGAAGGATTGGGGTTACATCTGGATGGGGCAAGATTATTTAATGCTATTACCGCCAGCAGCTATACTCCAAAAGACTTAGGACAAATTTTTGATACCATCAGCATTTGTTTATCTAAGGGACTCGGTGCACCCATGGGCACAGTTCTGGTTGGAAAAAAACATGTGATGCAAAAAGCGATGCGCGTCAGAAAAGTTTTAGGTGGCGGTATGCGACAAATAGGGTATATGGCCGGATGTGGACTTTATGCGCTTCAAAACCACGTTGAAAGGTTGCAGGATGACCACGATAAAGCACAGGCCATTAGTTCGACTTTAGAACACTTAGACTTCATTAAACGCGTTGAACCCACGGAGACGAATATCATTATATTTTACTTAGATGATCAGGTTCAAGCTACTTTATTTGAAGACTACCTGGCTGAAAACCAAGTTCAAATAAGCAATATGGGTGAAGGGAAGTGGCGCATTGTGACTCACCTGGATTATACAGATGCGATGCACGTCGAATTTTTAGATATTCTCAAAGGCTTCAAGGCCTAAACGCGGGGTTTGATAACGTAAGGAATGAATTCCCGCTGGGGTAAGCTGTAATAGGTTTTTTCTTTTTCAGTAAAATCATTCGTATACTCAACAGGGTGAACGTCAAAACCAACAGAACTGAGCTTCTCAAAATAATCTAAGCCGTAAACTCTAACGTGGTCGTACTGGCCAAAGATTTGTGTACGTGCCTTTGGGTCGGTAATACTATCGTCTTCAAAGGTCTCTTTTCTGTTCAGATCCTGAGGAATTTGAAGGATTGCCCATCCACCGGGTTTGAGAACCCTAAAGATTTCCTGCATGGCTTTGACATCATCCTTAATGTGCTCCAGGACGTGGTTACAGAGAATAACATCAAAAGAATCATCTTCGAAGGGTAAGTCGCAAATATCAGCTTTTACATCAGCTAATGGCGAATTGATATCGGTGGTGGTGTACTCTAAATGATCGAGGGTTTTAAATCGCTTATAAAAGGCCTGTTCTGGGGCAAAGTGCAAAAGCTTATGTGGTGCTGAAAAAAAATCAGTTTTGTATTTTAAGAATAACCATAACAACCGATGTCTCTCTAGTGATAGGGTAGAGGGAGAAAGCACATTTTGGCGAACATTTTCATAACCGTAAGGTAAAAATCTTCGAAATGTGGAACCATCAATGGGGTCCTTAAATTCTGAACCATTGTATATGATTTTCAGTAAAGGTTGAAAGGTGACGCTCAGTCTAATTAGAAACGTCCTTGGGAAAATGTTAAGTAAAAACTTGAATAAGGCGTTCATTAGATGTATGTCAGTAGAATTAAAATTTTGAAATGAACGATACAAAACGTATTAAAGTGCCCAGAGCGGGAGTCGAACCCGCACGCCCTAAAGGACACATGGCCCTCAACCATGCCTGTCTACCAGTTCCAGCACCTGGGCTCAATCTATAGCTTATAAGCAAAGCGTAATAATACTTTGAATGATTTAACGATTCATAATTGTGACCTGGTTGGGGCTTACCTCGACAAGCTCAGCATATCCCGACACTTCTCCCGACACTTCGGGACTCGCCACATCCATCTCACGTTGTGATCTGGCTGGGGCTCGAACCCAGGACCCTCTCCTTAAAAGGGAGATGCTCTACCAACTGAGCTACCAGATCTAAAAATTTTCGGAACTATCGAAAATTGGTGTTGAATACATGATTAGTTCAAAAAAAACCAATCGGTATTCGGTATTCTGCTGAATTTGGTTAACGTTTAAAACTTCAAATCCTGCTTAAATAGTGATCTGGCTGGGGCTTACTTCGACAAGCTCAGCATATCCCGACACTTCGGGACTCGCCACATCCATCTCACGTTGTGATCTGGCTGGGGCTCGAACCCAGGACCCTCTCCTTAAAAGGGAGATGCTCTACCAACTGAGCTACCAGATCGTGTTTAAATGTCAAAGATGCATTTGCAACTAAGCAAGTCTCAAATTTTTGAGGGTGCAAATATACTATCATTATTTAATTTATCAAGATTAAGACTTTATTATTTTAAAGTAATTTTAAATTTGTCTATCAAATTATTACTATGAAAGTTATATTAGGATATATGGGTTGCGGAAAGTCCTCAGTTGGAAGCTATTTGAGTGAACATCACAACCTAAGTTTTGGCGATTTGGACGATTTTATTGAGCGACGAGAAAACCGCTCCATTAAGGATATTTTTCAACATCAAGGTGAAATTTATTTTAGAAGGATTGAACACCAATGTCTGAAAGACTGTTTAAAACAACAACCTTATGATGTTTTTGCACTTGGTGGAGGTACACCGTGTTATGCAAACAATATGGAGCTCATTAATGCTGAACAGAACGTCACTAGCATTTATCTTAAAGTCGATTTCGAGATCCTGACCGACAGACTTTTTAATCAAAAAGAACAACGGCCTTTAATAGATAACATCACGGATAAAAATCAACTCAAAGATTTTATCAGAAAGCATTTATTTGAAAGAGATTATTATTATCGTCAGGCCAAGCACCTAATCGACGTATCTGAAATGAGAATTGAGGCTATAGGTCGACAAATCTTGTCCATTTAAAACAGTTCTGCTTTTGAAGATTCGCCAAAGCTTACTTTGACAGTTTCGTTGATAGATGTTGAAAGTGATATGCCCTTAAAATCAGCTTTTATAGGATATTTCTTATGACTCCGATCCACTAAAACAGCCGTTTTAAGTTCTTTGAGGTTGGTTTCCAAAAGATGTTTAACCGTGTAGATTAAAGTAGTACCTCGGTTAAGAACATCATCGACGATCACAACGCTTTGGTCTTTCATGTCTTCAAGGCTCAGGCTAAATTTTGGATTTTGGTAGGGATGTTTCTTATCAATTTTAATTTCACAGAGCAAAGGTTTAATATCACTAATCTCTATTATAGTTTCCATGATGCGTTTCGCAAACACAAATCCGTTTTTTGATATCCCTCCAATAATAAGTTGCTTTTCTCCGTCATAGAACTCCAGAATTTGAAAGGCAATGCGTTTGACTTTGTGGCGAATTTGTTGGTCGCTTAATATGATAGTCTTTTTATCCATAAAATTAAAATATTGTATTTAAACCCAACTTTGATTGAAAACCCTTCAATTAAACAAAGTATTTTCAACAAGTTAATAAAAATGAAGCTTGATGTAAAATATCCGAGCTAGGGATTGTAAAAATAATTATTTAATCGATATTTAGCCCTTCATTCTAACCTTAAAATTTATAAATTTTGTGTGGTATTGTTTGTGCATTCAATTTAAAGACGACACCGGAGAAACTTAGACCTCAAATTCTTGAAATGTCCAAAAAACTCCGACATCGCGGTCCTGACTGGAGTGGAATATCTGCTCATAAAAATGCGGTTTTAGCTCACGAGCGATTAGCTATTGTAGACCCGACTTCCGGTAAACAGCCTATATTTAGCGAAGACCAAAAACTGGTGCTTGCTGCCAATGGTGAAATATATAACCATAATGACCTCAGGCAAAAGGTTGAAAATTATAAATTTACGACACAATCAGACTGTGAGGTTATCTTGGCTTTATATCAACAAGAAGGACGTGAGTTTTTAAACGAACTGAATGGAATTTTCGGATTTGCCCTTTATGACTCTGAAAACGATGAATATTTGATTGCCAGAGATCATATGGGCATCATACCACTTTATGTGGGTTGGGATGAGCATGGCACGTTGTACGTGGCTTCTGAGCTCAAAGCTTTAGAGGGTATCTGTCAGAAAATAGAGGTATTTCCACCAGGACATTACATGACTCAAGAATCCCATGATTTTAAACAGTGGTATCAGCCAAAGTGGAGAAATTATGAGGATGTCAAAAACAATAACACTTCAAAAGAAGCGATTAGAGAAGCCTTGGATGCAGCTGTTCACAGACAATTAATGAGTGATGTGCCTTATGGTGTTTTACTTTCCGGAGGTTTAGATTCTTCTGTAACTTCTGCCTTAGCAAAAAAATATGCTGAAAAACGGATAGAAGAGCACGACAAAACAGGGGCATGGTGGCCAAAATTGCATTCTTTTGCAACTGGTCTTGAGGGTTCCCCGGATTTGAAAGCAGCAAAACTTGTTGCCAAACATTTGGATACCGTACACCATGAAATCATCTTTACCATACAGGAAGGGCTTGATGCCGTTAAGGATGTGATTTATCATCTTGAAACTTATGACGTGACTACAGTAAGGGCATCGACACCCATGTTTTTGATGGCAAGAGCTATTAAGGCTATGGGTATCAAGATGGTTTTGTCCGGAGAAGGTTCTGATGAGTTGTTTGGCGGTTATCTTTATTTTCATAAAGCCCCAAATGCCAAAGCTTTTCATGAAGAAACGGTAAGAAAACTCGATAAACTTTATTTGTATGATTGTTTACGAGCAAATAAGTCTCTCGCAGCTTGGGGTATTGAAGGGCGCGTTCCATTTTTAGACAAAGAATTTATTGATGTTGCGATGAGTATAAACCCGGAAGATAAAATGATCAAAGAAGGGAGAATTGAGAAATGGGTATTGCGGAAAGCATTTGAAGACTTGCTTCCAGATGAAGTGGCATGGCGACAAAAAGAACAATTTTCCGATGGAGTGGGATATTCATGGATAGATACCTTAAAAGATAAAGTTAACAATGAAGTGAGCGACGACCAACTTAAAAATGCACACTATAAATACCCATATCAACCTCCAAAAAGTAAAGAAGAGTTTTACTACAGAAGTATTTTTGCTGAACATTTTCCAAGTCAGACTGCTGCTCAAACTGTTCCGTCTGTTCCATCGGTAGCGTGTAGTTCTGAAGTGGCGCTAGAATGGGATGCCTCATTCAAAAACATGAATGATCCGTCAGGTCGTGCAGTTTCAAATGTCCATGATAAAGGCTATTAAAAGCTGACTTGTGATTTAATTATTCTAATTCTACACTGTAATTTACTAATTCTTGTAGAGTCAAAAGACTAATATCTTCTAAAGTAAATTCTGGAATAGGAATCTCTTCAAATACAAAATTGGTATCGGTTTCGCTTTGGACTAAACCTACACCATCTGCAAAATAATTGGTCACTACCACAGCATCTTGGCTTTGGAGAATAGGAATATTTAAAGGTAAAGGATCCGTGATGTTAGCCGTGATTTCTAAATTAATAATTAACTGTGAACTAATGACATTGTCGTAAGTAACGTCATTTGAATCAAAACTTTCAAAACTGTCTCCCATTATAGAAGATAATGTATAATTGATACTAAGAGGTAAACCTTGAAATTCCTGCTGTATTGATCCGTCTTGTGAGAAAAGCTCTGTATCTAAACTTGCAGAGGTATCGTAAATTTGAACATTTTCTACATCAAAGTTTATCTCGGGAAAATCCGTTAGACCCAAACCGAACTGTCCTGCATAAATTAAAGACGCATCGTTTTTACGAAGTACACCTTGTGATAATACCAAGGTCACCGGACTTGAACCCGCCGGATTATCAGTATCTAATTCATAAACGGTATTTCCGCTATTCTCGGTGGTGCCAGTTATAGATAAAGTTTCTGTGGTGACTATATCATCCTGGCCGGCAACAGATGAAGATAAAGTGTTTTCGTAATCCCAAGAATTGTTAACGACTAATGGAAAAAAGTTCTCGCTTTCTTCGGTTTCAGGATTGTTATTATCATTGTTGTCATTTATAGTGTCATCATCTGAAGAGCAAGCTATTAATAATCCAAATCCAAAGGCTAATAATAAATTAATTGTAATTTTTTTCATCAAATACTATTTTGTGTTACAAATATAGACATTTCAAAAGAAAAGACATAAACCATAGGTTTACATAATAGTATTTATATATTTGTATAAATAATAACTATTATGACCATTACACAATTAAGATATGTCTTAGCCGTAGCAGAGCACAAAAACTTCACCAAGGCTGCAGAACATGCTTTTGTCACTCAACCTACGCTAAGTATGCAAATTCATAAATTGGAGGAAGAGCTTGGAGTTGAAATATTTAACCGTAACAAAAAGCCTATAGCTCTAACTCAGGTTGGTCAAAAAATAGTAGAACAAGCACGAAATATTGTTAACGAAAGCTTTAGAATACAGGATATTGTCGAACAACAAAAAGGTCATGTAGGTGGTGAGTTCAAATTGGCTATTATTCCAACAATAATGCCAACCTTATTACCGATGTTTCTTAAAAATTTTATTAATCGCTATGCAAAGGTCAACTTAAAAATATTAGAGCTCAATACGGCTGATATTATTTTGAAACTCAAATCAGGACAAATTGACGCAGCTATTGCTGCAACACCACTGGAAGCCGAAAACATTGTGGAAAAACCATTGTATTATGAGCCTTTTGTGGGGTATATACCAGAATCTCATCAATTGCATTCTAAGTCCAAATTGTCACCAGAAGATTTAGATGCAGATGATATTTTACTACTAGAAGACGGGCACTGCTTTAAAGATAATGTACTGAATATTTGCAAGAACAGAAATGCTCCACATCAACTGCCTTATCAAATTGAGAGTGGAAGTTTTGAGACTTTAATAAAACTTTCTCATGAAGGTTTAGGAATGACATTACTGCCTTACCTTCAAACTTTAGAACTATCGAGCAAGCTTCAGTCTAATCTCAAAAATTTTAAAAATCCAAAACCTGCCCGAGAGGTCAGTCTAATTTATCATAAAAGCGAACTTAAACTTCAAATTATCAAAGCACTTCAAGATACGATAACCGGCGTGATAAAAGGTGCAATTGCTTTTCAGGACGTTGATATTGTAAGTCCAATACCAAAACAATGACATTTTATAAAACCTAAACTTTAAATGTTCTTAGGCTTTATAAAATACATAAACAATGCTTACTTTTGCCGACTAAATTATTATTGATATGAAAGCAGGAATTGTAGGCTTACCTAACGTTGGAAAATCCACCTTATTTAATTCGTTGTCTAATGCAAAAGCACAAAGTGCAAATTTTCCGTTTTGTACTATCGAACCTAACATTGGTGTCGTAAATGTACCGGATCCAAGGTTAGAACGATTAGCAGAAATTGTGAATCCCGAACGTGTTATTCCTGCAACTGTAGAAATAGTTGATATCGCTGGCTTAGTTAAAGGTGCAAGTAAAGGCGAAGGCTTAGGCAACCAGTTTTTAGGAAATATTAGAGAAACAGACGCCATAATTCACGTTTTAAGATGTTTTGAAGACGACAACGTCGTACATGTTGATGGAAGTGTAGACCCCATTAGAGACAAAGAAACTATAGATATAGAATTGCAGCTCAAAGATTTAGAAACTGCAGAAAAAAAATTGGACAAAGTCAAACGTGCGGCAAAGACTGGTCAAAAAGAAGCTCAAAAAGAAGCTGAAATCCTTCAGAAAATTATTACTTGGCTAGAACAAGGAAAATCGGTAAGAAGCCTTGAAGTGGATGACGAAGACCGTGTAAATTTTATAAAACCACTTCAGTTTATTACCGATAAACCCGTGATGTACGTCTGCAACGTCAATGAAAACGATGCTGTAAATGGCAATACCATGGTAGAAAAGATAAAAAATGTAAGTCGTGATGAAAATGCTTTAGTCTTGACTCTTGCTGTAGGAATAGAGGCTGATATTGCTGAGTTGGAATCGTACGAAGAACGACAAATGTTTTTGGAAGACATCGGTTTAGAAGAACCTGGTGTGTCCAAGTTAATCCGTTTAGCCTATAATCTTCTCAACCAACAAACCTACTTTACAGCTGGCGAAAAAGAAGTCAGAGCCTGGACTGTGCGTAAAGGTTCAACCGCACCCGAAGCAGCCGGTGTAATTCACACTGATTTTCAAAAAGGATTTATACGAGCAGAAGTTATAAGCTTTTCAGACTACGATAAATATGCTAGTGAATCTAAAATTAGAGAGGCAGGAAAGCTCAGAATAGAAGGTAAAGACTATATTGTAAAAGATGGTGATGTGATGAACTTTAGATTCAACGTTTAGGTATTTAGAAACTTAATAAAATTATAAAAGACATTGCATATATTCAAAATTTGTTGGGTTATATTGCATCTTTTATTATATTTAATTTTCGAACCTAAACATTGAAAGATATGTCTGAAGATAAAGCTAAAAATACCCAATCTAACAATCATCACAACAAGAGTGAAAACCTTAAAAACGGAGATGATACTAATAATGCTTTAAATCCTGATAGTCAAGCGCAAGACAAGCCCTTGACTGAAGAAAAATCTCAAAGTCCAACTGAGGCAAAGCAGAAGTCTTCAGACGCTAAAACAGACAAGACAGCAGCAAGTACTAAAATCAACAAAGACTCGACATCTAAGTCTAAAGATGATAATGAAAAGACCAAAAATTCTGCTAAGGATAAGCCATCTAAAAAACCTTCTGATAACGACACCAAGGAAAAAGATTCTTCGACTAAACCTGTAGAAGAAAATATAACAAATGAAGTCGAGACAACATCTGGTGATAAAACTGATGATTCGACAGAATATCCAGACCCTAAAAACACTGCAAACGATACCGAAGTAGGCGATATCGAAGATAATCATCACAAAGCAATTGATGATGCCAATGCTGAAGATTCTGAAGATGAACACAATGCCTCAAGACATGATATTGAGCTGAAAGACTATGATGCTATGTCTATGGACGAACTGGTTATTGAACTTGAAAAACTTTTAAAAAAAGAAAAAGTTCAAGCTATTCGCGAGCATGTGACACAAATTAAAATAGCGTTTGACAAGAAGTTTAACGAAATAATAGATGAAAAGAAAGAACAATTCATAGAAGATGGCGGTAATATTATAGATTTTCATTACTCCTCACCGGTTAAAACTAAGTTTAATCGCATCTATTTTGAATACAGGGAAAAACGAGATGCTTATTATAAGAATCTCAAAAAAAACCTCAATGAAAATCTTCAAAACCGCTTGGCTTTAATCGAAGAACTCAAAAATATGATTGGAAGTGGCAAAGACATGAAAGCAACTTTCAAGCAGTTTAAAGACCTTCAAGAGCGGTGGAAAAACGCTGGACCTGTTCCGAGAAATGAATATTCTCAATTATGGAAAACTTATCACCATCACGTCGAGCGTTTCTACGATTTCTTGCACCTAGATCGAGAGTTTAGAGACTTAGATTTTCAACACAACTTAGACCAAAAGTTAAAAATTATTTCTAGAGCTGAAGAACTGGCTGAAGAAGATGACGTTAATCGGGCGTTTAGAGAATTGCAACTGTTACACAAGATGTGGAAGGAGGAACTTGGTCCTGTTGCCAAAGAATATCGCGATGAAATATGGGATAAATTTTCTGCAGCAACCAAAAAAATTCACGACAATAGAAAAGCCTATTTTGAGCAACTAGACAAGGAACGTGAAAAAAATTTAGATGTCAAGCTCGATATTATCAAGCAAATTGAAACGCTTGCTGATACCGAAATTAAGTCGCACAAGCACGCCCAAAAGCAAATAAAACTCGTGCAGGAGCTCAGAGATTTATTTTTTAAATCTGGTCGAGTGCCACAAAAAGATAATGAAAGGGTCTGGAAAGCATTTAAAGAACAAACCAGACGATTTAACCGTTCCAAAAACGCTTTTTATAAAAACTTAAAAAAACAACAAAAAGAAAATCTTGAAAAAAAGCTCGAGTTAATCAAAATTGCAGAAGACAACAAAGACAGTGAGGATTTTGAAACCACAACACCACTGATGAAAAAAATACAGGCCGATTGGAAGAAGATTGGTTTTGTGCCTCGTAAGCATTCAGACAAAATATGGAAACAGTTTAAAGCCGCATGTAATCATTATTTTGATAGGTATCACGCCTTTAAAAATGAAGAAAATGCAGAGGAATTTGAAGCGTTTAAGACCAAAAAAGATTTACTAGATGAAATCAAAAACTTAAAACTTAAAGGAGAGAAAAAAGATGATCTCAAAACGATAAAAACCTATATCGAAAAATGGAAATCTATAGGTTTAGTGCCAAAACAAAAAAGATATATTGAAGGTAAATTCAATAAAGCTCTAGATCAATTATTTAAGCAAATTCATATAGATAAAACTGAAGCTGAATTACTCAAATATGAAAATCGCCTACAAGATCTTGAAGAATCTGATGATGACCAAAAAATTTACAAAGAAGAACAGTTTTTACGAACCAAAATAAGCGATACCAAAAGCAAAATCAATCAATTTGAAAATAACTTGCAATTTTTCTCAGAAGACGACAAAGAGAGTCCATTGGTTAAAGAAGTTTACGACAATATTGATCAACTTAAAGAAGAGCTTGAAATGTGGCAGACCAAATTAAAAAAAATTAAATCATTGTAAGTTAGATGACAAAGTCTACAAAGACGGTGATATGTCCATTATGTCATGACCAAACCCATTGGTTTTGTGATTACTTCAAAACACCAAAAACATTTTACCGTTGTCCTAACTGTAAAGCCATATTTAAGTCTTCTAATTTTTTTTTAGATCCAGAATTGGAAAAAAACCGGTATCGCTCCCATAATAATGATGTTAAGGATACGCGCTATCAAGATTTTGTAAGTCCTATTACTGATGCTATCAACAAGAATTTTTCAAAAAATGCCTTAGGCTTAGATTATGGATGTGGCACCGGGCCGGTTGCATCACATGTTTTAGAGCAACAAGGATTTTCTGTTAAACTTTACGATCCTTATTTTTATCCTGATACCTCGTATGAAAATAACACCTACGATTTTATCATTTGCTGTGAAGTCATGGAGCATTTCTATATGCCCGATAAAGAATTTAGCAAACTTAATAACTTATTAAACCACAATGGAAAACTATATTGTAAAACCAAAATGATATCAGATGATTTTACAGTAGAAGCCTTTAAAAACTGGCATTATAAAAATGACCCTACACATGTGTTTTTTTACAGTCCAAAAACTTTAAAAGTCATTTGCCAAAAATTTGGCTATAAATCTGTATATTATAATGATAAATTAATTACGTTTAGCGCATGAAAGACACCAAGTTACATACTATAGCTATGATTCCGGCTCGATTACAAGCCACGAGATTTCCCAGAAAACTTTTGCAGGACTTAGGTGGCAAAAGCGTTATTGCTCGGACTTACCTCAATACAAAAGCCACAGGTTTATTTGATGATGTGATGGTAGTAACTGACAGTCAAGAGATTTACGATGATATCAAAAGCCACGATGGTCAAGTTATAATGAGCCAAACCGAACACAGTTGCGGTAGCGATCGTATAGCAGAAGCCGTTCTGGCAATTGATACAGATATTGTCGTCAATGTTCAGGGTGATGAACCTTTTACAGATAAAACAAGTTTAAAACACTTGCTGAATGTATTTTATCAAAAAGATGCCGAGCAAATTGATTTAGCTTCACTTATGACACCACTGCAAGACGAAACTGATATTTTAAATCCCAATTATGTCAAAGTGATTGTTGATAACAATAATTTTGCCTTGTATTTTTCCCGATCTCCAATCCCATACTCAAGAAATCAACAAGCACCTACTCAATATTATCGTCACAAAGGCATTTATGCGTTTAGAAAGCAAGCAATTTTAGATTTTTCTACGTTACCTATGCGAAGCCTTGAAGCTGCAGAACAAATCGAATGTATTCGTTTTTTAGAATACGGCAAAACCATAAAAATGGTTGAAACACAAGAAAATAGTTTTGGCATTGACACACCACAAGATTTAGTTCGTGCTAAAGCCTTTTTAAACCAACAAAATCAATAAAATATGGAGGAGCAAAAGCTCATGTCACAAAAAAAGCCGTCTTTTCCCATCAACGAAACGCTTTCTAATTATTTAAAAACTTATAACCGTGAGACCAAAATACCGGTATTTTATGATGATTTGATGCGATTTTCAGGGTCTGTCGCAGTTTTTGATAAGAATGATGAAGATACTTTATGGGTGAGGTGCTATTATCCAGATTTTGAACGCGATGCAATTGACGAAAGTTTAAAAAAAGTGTATACCATTTTACATTCTGACGGTAAAACTGGTAACCTTGATTTTTTAAATATTGATGCCATTGATTTCTGTACCTTTGGGAATTCTAAACCGTTTCGCATAAAAATTAGAAATATTTTAAACGATAATTTCACTTATTTCTATGTCAAAAAAGCAGATGCTTCAAGAATTTACGGCTTAGATTTTGAACATATATTATCTCCTCACCGAATTAACTTTTTAGTTTACAAAGATACGCTGATTGAAGAGCACATTTCAGGTATTCCTGGCGATGTATTTATCAAAGAATTTTTAGAGGATTGTGATCACCTTGAAAAAACTCAAATCGCCAAGCAATTTGTCAAGTTTAATGAGCGGTGTATACTTAGACTACTTGGCGATATGCGATCTTATAATTATGTGGTCATTCCTACACACGACTTTGACCATGTCGATTACAAAATTAGGGCTATAGACTTTGACCAGCAATGTTATGAAGGCAAGCTTAATGTATATCGCCCGCACTTCTTTAAGGAAAACTATACTATGGTCAAATTGGTTGAAAAACATCTAGAAGAATCATCTATTCTACAATACAAAAAAGAAGAACGCTCACAAGTTGCCAAACGTTTAATCACCTCTGAAAAACGCTTTAGAATGTTGATTAGGAGTATGATAAAAGATCACGTCTCTACAAAAGACAACGTCAAACAATTACGAAATGAGTTGGTGGCTTATACTAGGGATATTAAATTTAAACGTGCTAAAACAATGGGTCATATTTTAAAAACAGCACTCGAATTTGTCAAGCGTAATTATCAAGAATACGATGAGGTGTTTTAAATTTTGCTTAGCTGATTGAAAAATAAACCTAGCAGTTTCCAGCAGTTTTTTTGAAAAATATTTCAAATATCAGATTTAGGTACAATTGAAGTATGAATTAAATTTAAAGCCGATAAGCAACGCGTAAATCAAAAAAATCTGCGACATTAAGGTGAGCTTTAAGACCAAAGCCAGCTTCAAATTTATCCGTAAAGCTATAACTTAAAAAATATCGTTGGTAAATATCATCGTTAATACGATAATCATTAAAGTAATAAACTCCGAGTTGTTGGGCAAACGTCACCTTGCCTAACCAAAACTCATGACCGATTAAGGCGCCAGCCTGGACAAAACTATTACTGTTTCCTTCACTTCCAATGAGTTCGCGTCTAGAATAATCTAAGATAATTTCAGTCCCGGCATTTAAAGCACTTCGTTTTCCAATCCAGCGACTATAATGACCTGTAAACCCAAATACATAAAATTTATCTTTATCACCAACCTGTGCATTACTCCAGCCAGAAAAGTGAGTCAAAGATATTCGCTCTTTATTTTCCGGCGCTTGTCTTGATTCAATTTTTTGATAGTCTGGGTAGGAAACAGGATTTAAACTTTTTGCAACACCTATACTCAAGCTCGGAAAATTTATACCTTTATTTGGCGTATTGATGCCACCGTTTGAAGTGTGATTGTATTTGGCTAACATTCTGAGATTCCACTCATTTGAAATTTGATAGTTTATCCCTATTCCAGCCATAATAACCAAACTTAAGTGCGTACTATAGGTATTGTTCAGTGGATTAGTTTGTTCATCAAACGGCTCGGTGAGATAAGTACCTCCAAGCCCTAATCTAAAAAATAGATTTGTTTTTTTCTGTGTTCTAAAATAGGGTTCAGCGTAGCCTAGAGCAATTATTCCGCTTCCAAGAATATCTCTTTTATCAAAGTCCCAATAGGATAGCTCAACACCTAATCTAGGAAAACAATTACAAAATTCCCATGCTTTTTTATTTAATAATAACTTACTCCAATCCAGGCTAATTCCAGTAGGGTAGGCATCACCTATTTCTCTTAATGAACTCGTGTGTTGTAAAATGTAGGCATAGTCAAGACTTAAGCCGATAAAGGTTGGGTTTTTGATAGTTTTATTATGTTCTGCTTGTCCCCAACTTAAATATACTAAGCCCATAAAGAATAGAAAGAGAAGAAGTTTTTTACTCATTTTTAGTCGGTTAATTAAGTAGATCTTCAGACTAGAACTCTAAATTTCGTATATAATATATAAAACAAAATATTTTGTGTTATCTTTAAGTCATTAGCATTTAAATATTAAAATTAAAGGATTAATATTAATAAACTTAAATGTTATTTAATAATTGTCATTGATTAAAAACACTGTTTTTAAAATCATTTACATCAATAAAATACTGAAGCCTCACCGAAAGAGTATGTTGAAAATTTTGTTCAAATAGATCGCTTAATGTGTTGGTGTAGTTCAGTGTTGCTCTATCATTATTTTGAAAGAGTTGTTGTCTATATAGCACTGTGAGAAAGCTACCAGGTGCAAATTGCCAAACGTAATTCAAATCTACATTCCAGGTGTTGAAATTCACATCAGGGCTATTGTCTAGTGCGGTTTTTGGTAAGTTTTCATTGATAGATATTCTCCCATTAGGGTTTAGCTCATACATCAAATCGTCATATAAAACTGTATCCCAATAGTGTCTAAGCTGAAGTGATAATCCATTATAAGAATTAAAATTATAGTTTGCTCTCAAGCTATTTTCAATGATTTTTCTATCGCGTTCACCAAAAACTGGTTGACTTTCAAAAAACGTTGCAAAACCTCGGTCATTAAGTCTATTGTTAAAATTAAATTCGTAGACCATAAAAAAATAGTCATTAAACCTCACTCTAGGCTCGATGTTAAATCTATAAGAAAAAGAATCTCTATTCTCTTCAATGAAAGTGTTTGCATTAGCACGGATATCGATTGCAAATATTCTATTGTAATTTGTAGAAATAAAGCCTCCAAGACCCAGAAAATTTTCTGTAATAAAAAATTGTCCATCAATTCTGGGTTCAAAATAATCAAATTGTTTACCAGGATTATAATCAAGGTTTAAGCCAAAGCTATCGAGATTGAGGTTGGTAGCAAAAAAATCAACATCTAGCCTTAAGCCTGTATAAGTCGATGGTTGTGCTAGACGTCTATAGTTTGCTCTAAATGAAACATTATAGGTTTGAAGCTTGTCTGTAGGTTCAAAAATTTCGTAAGAAAACCGCCCGGTCAAATTGTTAAAATTATTTCTAAATATCAAGCCTAAGTCATTGATATCGTATTGGTCATCAGCATAATCATGTTCTAGACTATATCTGTAATTCCCAAATATTTTACCAATTCTAAGGTTTGTTCTAAAGCCTGTTTGAGTATCATTATCTAAATTCAGATAACTCATTTTAGCTTCGCCGCTAACTCTGTAGGTGTTTGCCTTAGTGCGCAAATCAAATAAAGCGCCAGTTACATTGGCATCTCTAAAGTTACCTTGACGCGTAGTGTTTGTATTGATAAGGGTTACAGAAGAATTGCGATTAAATTGTTTATCTACTACAACGATATTATAGTTTGTTAAAGGTTCAACCGATACTTGTCTAGAAGTATCAGAAATGGTATCTAGAACTGTAGTATTTGTTTTTTCAGTAATGGCATTAAACACCCCTATACCCAAACCATTTTTAAGTCGTCCAGATATTTTAGTAGCATTGATTAAGTCGACTTTATCTGGTCTATTGGTTTCAACTTCATTTTCATTTAACTCAACTTTTCCTATGGGTGCATTGCCGACACGTCTAGAAAAAAATAAATCTCCTTTGTTAAACAATTCAATGCCTTCTTTAAAGAATTGGCGTTGCTCGGCAAAAGTTTGTTCAAAGGGACCGAGATTCAAAACCACGTTATCAAATCTCGCTTGACTAAAATCTGGTATGAGTGTAGCGTCTAAGGTGATATTATCAGTAATACCATACTTTAAATCCATACCCAATTTAAAATCGGTAGTAGTTTTATCGCCTTCAAGATTACCAATCGCAGTTGTAAATGGAAACAAATTGAGACGAAGAGGTGGCTCCAGATCTTTTACACCTATCAACTCTCCGTGATAAATCCCACTGTAACCCTTGGTAGGATCAATTGGATTCCAAGCATATTCAGAACGTTCACGTCTAAAAAATCGCCTGAATTGAATGCCCCAAGTTTGAATTTTGTTTTTTGGAAATCGCAAACTTCTGTATTGAATCATCATTTCCAACTGCCAACCTCTATCAGTATGTTTTACAGCGCTTTCCCAGACCGCATTCCAGCCAAAATCCCTTCCTAAGCTCGGTGATGATAAAGCATCAGCCTGTGTGCCAGAGCTAAATACAATAAACTCAGTATCATTTTGTGCATCATTATTGGGATTGATAACCACTCTAAAGAAATCGGTTTGTCCAAAATCATCACGCTGTGTGATTTGTTTCATCACTAGACTAGGCTCATCATAAAGTATAGCTGAGATGTAAATGCCTTTGTCGTTGTAAAATAACTTGACATCTGTCTTTATATCTACAGTAGCAGGGATATTAAATCCAGGTTCAAATTGAGTGAAACCAGTTGCTACAGGCAACTTTTTCCATACATTATCTGTTAAATTTCCATCTATGTTAGCTTCATTATTAAGTTTTTGAATTTGATATTGTTTGGGTTTTGAGTTTTGAGCAGTCGATTTTAAATTTAGAATAACACTAAAAACAAAAAATGAAAAAAATATTTTACGCTTCATATATTTATCACATCAACAATCTAAAAGTCTACTAATAAAGACAATCAATTGTATACAAAGTTTAAAAGCAAAGTAAAGAGATTCATGTATATGTTAAATAAAAATTAGTTTTTCATTAATAAAATTTCTATTTTGCCTATCAAATTAAACATTCTTAAAAATGAAAGCTGTTAAACGCCTTTTTGATTTTCCTTATTACCAACTAGAAAATTATCCACTAAAAGATGCTTTAGTCACAAAATATAATGGGCAATGGAAGTCACTTTCTACAAAAGATTATATAGCTCAAGCCAATGCATTAAGTAGAGGTTTGATAAAGCTGGATGTAAAACCTAACGATAAGATTGCAGTCATCTCCACCAACAATCGAACAGAATGGAATATTGTAGATATCGGTGTGATGCAAGTAGGCGCTCAAAACGTGCCTATTTACCCGACAATTTCTGAAGAAGATTATGCTTATGTGTTAAACCATAGCGAATCCACATATTGTTTTGTTTCTGATGATGAAGTATTACAAAAAGTTTTAAAAATTAAAGATGATGTAAAGTCTTTAAAAGCAGTTTATACTTTTGATGGAGTAAAATCAGCGCAGAACTGGAAAGCAGTTTTAGACCAAGGTCAAGATGAGTCACTTCAAGATGAAGTACAAAAACGAATGGAAGCTGTAAGCGAAAAAGATTTAGCCACTTTAATTTATACTTCGGGAACTACAGGCCGCCCAAAAGGGGTAATGCTATCCCATAAAAATATTACCAGTAACGCCATAAACAGCGCGACAAGATTACCCTTAGATTATGGTACAGCTAAGGCGTTGAGTTTTTTGCCTGTTTGTCATGTATATGAAAGAATGTTGCAATACATGTATCAATACAGTGGTGTGAGTATATATTTTGCAGAATCTTTAGAGACCATAAGCGATAATCTTAAAGAAGTTAAGCCCGACGTGATGTCTGCTGTACCGCGATTGCTAGAAAAAGTTTATGATAAAATTATAGCCAAGGGTGCAGATTTAACAGAGATCAAAAAAGCCTTATTCTTTTGGGCAGTCAAGCTTGGATTAAAATACAAACCTTATAAAGCCAATGGTTGGTGGTATGAGAAAAAATTGGGACTGGCCAGAAAACTCATTTTTAGTAAATGGCAAGAAGCACTGGGTGGAAACCTAAAAGTTATTGCATCTGGCAGTGCTGCACTTCAACCAAGATTGGCAAGAGTATTCAACGCCGCCAATATTAAAGTCATGGAAGGTTATGGTCTTACAGAGACCTCTCCAGTAGTGGCTGTTAATGATGAGCGCGATAGAGGCTTTAAAATTGGTACCGTGGGAAAGCCCATTTCAGATACCGAAGTAAAAATTGCTGATGACGGTGAAATTCTAGTGAAAGGACCACAAGTGATGATGGGATATTATAAAGACCAGGAGAAAACAGATGAAGTTTTAAAAAATGGCTATTTCCATACTGGTGATATAGGAGAAATAGATGCAGAAGGCTTTTTGAAAATTACAGACCGTAAAAAGGAAATGTTCAAAACTTCAGGTGGTAAATACATCGCACCTCAAATTATTGAAAACAAAATGAAACAATCCCGTTTTATAGAGCAAATCATGGTCGTTGGTGAAGGCCAGAGAATGCCTGCTGCTTTTATCCAGCCTAATTTTGAATTTTTAGAAGAGTGGGCACATCGTAAAGAAGTCGATTTTAAAGATAGAACTGATTTGGTCAATAATCAACAAGTGATTGACAGATATCAAGAAGAAGTTGATTTTTATAATCAAAGCTTTGGAAAATGGGAAAAAATAAAACGTTTTGAATTAACTGCAGAAGAATGGAGTATTGATAAAGGTCATTTAACACCTACAATGAAACTTAAACGCAGAGAAATCAAAGCCTTTTATAAAGACTTATTTGAAAAAATTTATGGCCCTCAATCTTAAGTATGACTAGACATAAAGCAGGCTTTGTTAATATTATTGGCAATCCTAATGTAGGGAAGTCAACCTTGATGAACGCTTTTGTAGGCGAACAACTCTCTATCATAACCTCCAAAGCACAAACAACTCGCCACCGTATTTTAGGTATTGTCAATGGTGATGATTTTCAGGTTATTTTTAGTGACACACCTGGAATAATTAAACCTGCTTATGAATTGCAAAATGCCATGATGAAGTTTGTCACTTCAGCCATAGACGATGCCGATATTTTGATTTACATGATTGAAATAGGAGAGAAGTCCCCCAAAAACGAAGAAATTTTTGAACATATTAAGCAGACCGATAAACCCATAATTTTACTGCTTAATAAGATTGATAAAAGCACAGAAGATCAAGTTAGAAAATCAGTTGATTCTTGGTCCAAAAAACTACCTCATGCTGAAATTTACGCCATATCAGCTTTAAATAATTTTGGTATCGAAGAGGTTTTTAAAAAAATTCTTGAAAAGTTACCAATTTCACCTGCCTTTTATCCTAAAGATAGTTTGACAGATAAGCCTGAAAGGTTTTTTGTAAACGAACTGGTTAGAGAAAAGATTTTGATGCATTATAAAAAGGAAATTCCCTACAGTGTAGAAGTGCAAACAGAAGCTTTTGAGGAGCTCGACCATATTATCAATATTAATACGACCATTGTGGTAGAGCGCAAAACTCAAAAAGGCATTATAATTGGGCATAAAGGTAAAGCTCTTAACCGAATCGGTCGAGAAGCACGTAAAGATTTGGAACAATTTTTTGGTAAAAAAATATTTTTAGACCTGTATGTCAAGATTGATAAAAACTGGCGCTCTGATGATAGAAAGCTCAAAGGCTATGGCTATCAAGCTTAATCAACCTAAATTGCCTAATTCTCGAATCGTCAAATTCTCCAATCGTCAAATTGTCAAATCGTCAAATTGTCAAATCGTCAAATTGTCAAATCGTCAAATTGTCAAATCGTCAAATTGTCAAATCGTCAAATTGTCAAATCGTCAAATTCTCAAACTAAACTACTGTCCTCTGAAAAATATTACGGTAGAAATCGCTTTGACGAAAATCCTAAAGTCTAAGTAAAGACTCCTTTATTTGATGTAATACAAATCGTATTGTAATTTTTCTAACGCATCATCTTCAGAGCTTGCATATTTGGCATTAACTTGAGCCCAACCTGTCAGACCGGGTTTAATAATATGTCTGGTTTCGTAAAACGGTATTTATCTTTAAGTTTTCTATAAATTCTGGACGCTCAGGTCTTGGACCAATAAGTCCCATGTCACCTTTAAATATATTGATAAACTGAGGTAATTCATCAATTCTGGTTTTCCTTAAAATCTTTCCAAATTTGGTAATGCACGCATCATTTTTTTTAGTCCACTTAGCACCTTCGTTTTCAGCATCTTTTACCATAGTTCTCAATTTAAATATTTTGAAAACTTTAGATTTTTGGTCAACTATATTTTGTGTATAAAACAAAGGACCTCGATTAAAAAACAGATTAATAATCACTATAAAGGGAAGTAAAAGTAACATTATAAGCAGACCAATCAAGCTTAAAGCTACATCAAAAGCTCGACAAAGCATTAGGTATAATTTGTTTTGGTTACTTCTGCTGAATGGGAAATAACAATAAAAATCATTTTCAATATCTTTTAGTAAAATCCAATTAGTGATGTCTTCGTATATTTTTGAATAAGGACGTTTAGGAATACCTTCTTTTAGCAAGGGTGTCAGGCTTTTGTAAAGATCTTGATCCACACCTTTATATGAATTGGCCACAATTATTTCACCAATATTGAGTTCGTTGACTAATGTTTTTATTTGTGAAATTTTATAACGCCTCACCGGTGATGTTTTTTGATCAGCACAAGAGTCTATATAACCTTCGATTCTTAGGTTTTGATCAAATTTTGTAAGCTCTTCAACAATCTGATTAATATCGTAATTGTGACCTACAAATAATACTTTTTTATAAAATCTAGGAGAAGTAATAAAAGAAATATATGAAAATCGCCATAAAGTAAGCAAAACAATACATCCAGCTATTAGATGAAAAATAAGCAGCCGATTGGAAGGCAGCACTGGAGTAATGTATGGCGTTAAAAGATAAAGTAATGTCGTTGTAAAAACACTTAAAATAATACCTTTAAAACGGTAAATCTCGATTCTGACTTCTTTAACACATAAAGTTCAAAAACAGTCCCAAATATTAAAAAATAACTCAAGTAAACGCATACCCATAACCAAAAATAATCGCTAAAGTAAATGTAAGTCTTGTCAAAAATGTAGTTGAGAGAAAAAATATATACACCTATAATCAAGACGCCAAATATCCTGAGCAACAATTTGCGTTCAGACATTTCAAAATGAAAAGGGGTATTATTTGACATTACTTTTTATTTTCAAAAATAACCAATATGTTTATTTCTAATGAATTCAACTTACTTATTGGCTATTTATTGCTAATTTAGTTTGGTATTAAATTATATTACTGATGCAGTCAACTCAGACCCCATTTTCTCAGCAGGAGCTCTTGCCTCAAGAAGAAATGCTTGAAATATCAAGGACTAAAAGTGAAATGCTCATTGGTTTACCCAAAGAAACATCAGATGGTGAAAAACGCATATGTTTGACACCGGATTCTGTACAAGCCCTTACGGCCAATGGTCATAAAGTCTATGTAGAACGTAATGCTGGTGAGTATGCAGGATTTTCAGATCGCGATTATAGTGAGGCTGGCGTCACTATTTGTTCAAAAAAAGAAGATATATTTTCGTGCCCGATTGTTTTAAAAGTCTCACCACCGAGTTTGGATGAAATTAAGATGCTCAATCCACAATCTATTTTAATTTCTGCACTTCAACTGAAAATGCGAAAAAAATCTTATTTTCAAAAATTAGCAGAAAAGCGCGCCACGGCCTTAGCCTTTGAATTTATCAAGGACGAACACGGCGGTTCACCTGCTGTGAGAGCGCTTAGTGAAATCGCAGGAACTTCTTCAATTCTTATAGCTTCCGAAATATTGTCAAGTGCAAAGTTTGGAAATGGACTTATGTTTGGTAATACCAGTGGTGTTCCACCAACAGAAGTAGTAATTTTAGGTGCAGGAACGGTTGGTGAATACGCCGCAAGAGCATCCCTCGGTTTAGGCGCAAATGTCAAAGTTTTTGATAGTTCATTGACTAAATTAAGATGTATTCAAGCTCAACTCAATCAGCAAATTTATACCTCGACTTTACAACCTAAAAATTTAATTAAAGCCCTAAAGCGAACTGATGTTTTAATTGGTGCAGTGAGAGGAATAAATCGCTCACCTGTGCTAGTGACCGAAAATATGGTTAAAAAGATGAAAAAAGGGGCTGTCATCATTGATATCAGTATCGATATGGGAGGATGTGTAGAAACAACTGAAATTACTTCACACGAAAATCCTGTTGTTATAAAACACGATGTTATACATTATGGGGTTCCCAATATTCCATCGCGCTATGCAAGAACATCATCTGTTTCAATAAGTAATATGTTTACACCTTACCTCTTAGATATTGGAGAAAAAGGCGGTCTTGAAAATACCTTAAGATTTGATACAGGTCTCAGAAATGGATTGTATTTTTATCACGGTGTTTTGACCAGTAAATCGGTAGCCAACTGGTTTGATTTGTCATATCGCGACCCCAATCTTTTGATTTTTTAAAATATGAGTCTCAAAAAACGTTTACTATACTTTGCTATAGGTCTATCAATCGGCCTTGTGTTTGTTAAAATTATTTTTGATAAGAAAGATGTGAGTTTTGATTATTTTCCAAATGATAGGGTCTTGAAAACATTACGCACAAAACAAAGAAATTTTGACGATAAGGCTTTAATTTTCTTTCGAGAACACACTATAGACACTTCACTCATAGAAGAATTCTTAACGAGTAGTGATGTTAATTTTAAAAAAAGTCAACAGCGTAAAAAGCCCTGTAGTTTTTATCAAATTGAAGCAAAGCATCAAAACGATCTGCTTGCAATTCAAGTAAAAAATTGTGATACTTTAGTGACAATTCAAAATGCATTTAAAATTAATGAGAAATAATTTAAAAAAATGATTCCTTTGTTTATGTTTGTTTAAAAGTTTGTGTTATGAAACGCATTATCGTTGACTATAAAAAACTCACGCCGGAAATACTTTCGTTGCTGGTAGAAAAATATCCTGACGGATATGATGATAAGCATATCATCAAATTTAAAAATGCAAAAAATGAAAGCATTGAAGCCGTAGAAGTCCGAACTGAAGACACTATTTATCTAGTCAAAATCAGCAAAAAACTAGAAGTCAGTATGGCGGACTTTGATATCGACGATTACGAAGACGATGATTTTAATGAAAATATTGTCGATATTCAAAACAGAGAAGAGGAAAGTCTCGATGATTAACCCCTAAATTTATACTTTCCTATTATATATTGGTTTTCAAAAAAATAATTGTAATTTTGCAATCCTTTAGAGCAAGTGGATTCTAAATGGAAATTTTAATCAATGTATAAATCCTTCTGTTTGAATGCATAAATCCACGACAAACAGGATACAAATTTTAATCAGCAATGGCTGAAGATACTAAACAAGAAACGCAACAAAAAGTTGCAGAAGACACTCAAAACGAAGCCAAACAGGCTTCAACTTCTGAAGACACTCAGACAACAGAAGTAAAACCTAATCCACAACAAGACCAACCTAAAGAATTTTTAGAAAATTTTGATTGGCATCGTTACGAAGAAGGAATAGAAGAAGTTGATGACGAAAAGCTAGAAAAATTTGAACAGCTTGTTGAAGAAAACTTTGTTGAAACTTTAGATAACGAAGTCGTACAAGGAAAGGTCATTAATATCACAGAAGAAGACGCTATTATTGACATCAACGCAAAAAGTGAAGGCGTTATTTCTTTAAACGAATTCCGATACAACCCCGATCTTAAAGTCGGTGACACTGTAGATGTGCTCATCGATGTTAGAGAAGATGCTGAAGGACAATTGATTTTATCTCACCGTAAAGCTCGAGTTATAAGAGCTTGGGAACGCGTGAACAAAGCCCATGAAGACGGTACAATCGTTTCAGGTCATGTTGTATGCAGAACCAAAGGTGGTATGATCGTCGATGTGTTTGGCATTGAAGCGTTCTTACCTGGTTCTCAAATCGATGTTAAGCCAATTAGAGATTACGATGCTTACGTCGGTAAAGAAATGGAATTTAAAGTGGTTAAGATCAACCACGAATTTAAGAACATCGTTGTTTCTCATAAAGCGCTTATCGAAGCTGATATTGAAGAACAAAAGAAAGAAATCATTGGCCAATTAGAAAAAGGTCAAGTCTTAGAAGGTGTCGTCAAAAATATCACCTCTTACGGTGTATTTGTTGATCTCGGTGGTGTAGACGGATTAATCCACATTACTGACTTATCTTGGTCTAGAATTAACCATCCAAATGAAGTTTTAGATCTTGATGAAAAACTCAACGTTGTCATTTTAGATTTTGATGAAGATAAAACAAGAATTCAACTTGGTTTAAAACAATTAAGCAAGCATCCTTGGGAAGCTCTTGATGAAAACCTCAAGGCTGGTGATACCGTAAAGGGTAAAGTTACTGTACTAGCTGATTATGGTGCATTTGTTGAAGTCGAAGAAGGCGTTGAAGGTTTAATTCACGTCTCTGAAATGTCTTGGAGTACACACCTACGCTCTGCTCAGGATTTTGTGAATGTTGGTGATGAAGTTGAAGCCAAAATATTATCTCTAGACAGAGAAGAGCGTAAAATGTCATTGGGAATCAAGCAAATGACACCAGATCCATGGACAGATATTACCTCTAAATATCCTGTAGGTTCTAAACACAAAGGAACTGTTAGAAACTTTACTAACTTTGGTGTATTTGTAGAACTTGAGGAAGGAATCGACGGATTGATTTATATCTCTGATCTGTCTTGGACAGAAAAAATAAAACACCCGTCAGAATTCTGTAAAGTTGGAGACGAACTTGAAGTTGTTGTTTTAGAACTTGATGTTGAAGACCGTAAACTAAGTTTAGGTCATAAACAGACCAAAACAAATCCATGGGATAAATATGCTAAAGATTTTGCAGTAGGGACTAAACACAAAGCAGAATTAACAGAAATCGTAGATAAAGGAGCAACGATAGATTTTAATGATGATGTCACTGCTTTTGTTCCAAACCGTCACCTTGAAAAAGAAGTTGGTTCTAAGTTGAAAAAAGGTGAAGAAGCAGAATTTATCATTATAGAATTCAATAAGGAATTTAAACGTGTAGTCGCTTCTCATACCTCAGTTCATAAAAAAGAAGAAGAGAAAATTGTAAAAGAAGCTGCAGCTAAAGCTAAAGATGAGGATAACAAAACAACTCTTGGTGATGCCAATGCTCAATTACAAGCCTTAAAAGATAAGATGAATGAAGACAAATAATTAGATCTCAATCTTATCATCTTAATTTAACCGCCTCAATCATTGAGGCGGTTTTTTTATAGATGATGATTAAGGTCATAGAATTTACCTTTAAGACATATCTAATCTAAAGCTTTCAATTTTGTATGTTAAAATTTAAGCTTTAATTGAGCAGATATAGGTTTTGATGCATGTAAAGAGTCCTTTTCAGTATTAAGGTTAGATAAGCTTATACCAATTAATCTTACAGAGTCTTTCAATTTTTCTTGATAGAGTAAATCTTTAGTTTTTTCAAAAATTAATTCTTCAGATGAAATATACAATTTTAAAGTTTTACTCCTTGTTTGGACTTCAAAGTTTGAATATTTAATTTTTAATGTAATGGTTTTACCAGCAACATCTTGTTTTTTCATTCGTTTTGCTACTTCATGAGCAATTTGTTTCAAACGCTCAGATAAAAAAACTTCAGAGCTAATATTATCGCTAAAGGTACGCTCTGCACCTAAGGATTTTCGAGTACGTTCAGCTTTTACCGGACTGTTATGAATACCTCTGGACACTAAATAATAGTATTTACCACTTTTGCCAAAATGTTCCTTTAGAAACCCCAATGACTTTTCTTTTAAATCTTTACCCGTAAATATACCAAGCCGATACATTTTTTCCTGAGTAACTTTACCAACACCGTAAAAGAACCTTACATCGAGCTGTTCTATAAATTCCTCTACTTCTTCTGGTAGGATTGTCTTTTGACCATTAGGTTTATTGATATCGCTGGCCACTTTAGCTAAAAACTTATTGATAGAAATACCTGCAGAGGCATTGAGTCCCACTTGAGATTTTATTTTACGACGAATTTCTTCAGCAATTTTGCTCGCACTGGGTTGTCCTTTTTTGTTATGTGTGACATCAAGATAAGCCTCATCTAAAGATAGAGGTTCAACCAAATCGGTATATTCAAAAAAAATGCGTCTGATGCGTTGAGAAAGTTTCTTATAGCGGTCAAACCTTGGTTTGACAAATATGAGGTCAGGACAAAGCTTAGTTGCTTTAAACCCACTCATCGCGCTTTTTACCCCAAATTTTCGGGCTTCATAACTCGCAGCAGCAACAACGCCTCGCTTTGAATTTCCACCCACAGCAATCGCTTTATCTTGTAAATCAGGATTGTCCATTTGCTCTACTGAAGCATAGAACGCATCCATATCGACGTGGATAATTTTGCGATGGGTGAGTTTGAGTGGCATCTAACAAAAATAGTATTTATGCAACGATTATCTCACGCAAAGTCGCAGAGACGCAAAGTTTTTGAAATAATTTAATCTCTCTTCAGCTTCTTGTATTTAATGCGTTTTGGCATGGTGTCGCCCAAACGTTTTGTTTTATTGTCTTCGTATTCACTGTAGCTCCCTTCAAAGAAATAAACTTCAGAATTGCCTTCAAAGGCTAAAATATGCGTACAGATCCGGTCTAAAAACCAACGGTCGTGAGAAATGATCACCGCACAGCCGGCAAAATTTTCCAAGCCTTCTTCAAGGGCACGTAAGGTGTTTACATCCAAATCGTTTGTAGGCTCGTCGAGCAAAAGCACGTTACCTTCTTCTTTTAAAGCCATGGCCAAATGCAATCTATTGCGTTCTCCTCCGGAAAGCTTGCTAACAGTTTTGTTTTGTTCGCTACCTCCAAAATTAAATCGACTTAAGTAAGCTCGAGCGTTCACTTTTTGATTGCCCATCATGATTAAATCCTGTCCATCAGCAAAGTTTTCGTAAATACTTTTATCGGGATTAATATTGGAATGGGCTTGATCTACATAGGCAATTTTTGCGGTTTCACCGACGTTAAACGTACCTGCATCAGGTTTAACTTCGCCCATAATCATTTTGAAAATGGTGGTTTTACCAGCACCATTTGGCCCTACAATCCCAACTATTCCTGCTTGTGGTAATTTAAAATTTAAATCGTCATATAGTAATTTGTCTCCATAAGCTTTTTTGACACCTTTAGCTTCAATCACGTTAGTTCCTAATCGCGGACCATTGGGAATGTAGATTTCCAGTTTTTCATCCAACTTCTTTTGATCCTGACTGGCGAGTTTGTCGTAATTTTTTAAACGGGCTTTTTGTTTAGTTTGTCTGCCTTTAGGTGACATTTTTGCCCATTCTAACTCGCGTTCAAGCGTTTTTTGACGTTTACTGGCTTGCTTTTGTTCGTCGGCCAAACGTTTAGATTTTTGCTCTAACCATGATGAATAATTGCCTTTAAACGGAATGCCTTCGCCACGGTCAAGCTCTAAAATCCAACCCGCGACATTGTCTAAGAAATACCTGTCGTGAGTCACCGCAATGACAGTGCCTTTATATTGTTGCAAATGTTGCTCTAGCCAATGTACCGATTCGGCATCTAAGTGGTTGGTGGGTTCATCGAGAAGCAATACATCAGGCTCTTTTAACAATAATCGGCAAAGCGCAACACGACGTCTTTCACCACCAGATAAGACGCTGATTTTTTTATCAGCATCAGGTGTGCGTAAAGCATCCATAGCGACTTCGAGTTTGTGATCGAGTTCCCAAGCATTTGTTGCATCAATTTTATCTTGTAGTTTGGCTTGTTGACCCATCAACTTTTCCATTTTATCAGGGTCAGAATAGACTTCTTCTAAGCCAAACATATCGTTGATTTTGTTATATTCATCAAGGATTTCAGTGATTTCAGAAACCCCTTCTTTAACGACTTCCATTACGGTCTTGTCTTCGTCAAGTTCGGGTTCTTGTTCGAGAAGACCAACAGAGTAGTCTTGTGAAAACACCACGTCACCAGAAAAGTTTTTGTCTTGGCCCGCTATTATTTTAAGTAATGTAGATTTTCCTGAACCGTTTAGGCCAAGAATACCAATTTTAGCACCATAAAAGAAACTGAGATAAATATTTTTTAGTACAGGGGTTTGTGCACCCTGAAAGGTTTTACTGACTCCAGACATGGAGAAAATCACTTTTTTATCGTCTGACATTTGATGTGTTTTTAAAGTAGAATTCTTATTAATTTAGCCCCACAAATGTAAGGTTTTTTCAGGATTTTTAGATGATTAACTAAACTGTAAAGTGATTTTTTAAACATCAAGCAATTAAGAGAAATAAGAATTCATCCACTTAATAATCCTTAAATTCTTAATGGTTTTTACTCTGAGCTTAGTAAAGCTTAAAAGGGTTCCAAAATAAGCGCAGACCGGCATACTCGCAAAACCATGGGTGCTGAAACGCAAGGTGAATTTTTAAATAATAAGACATTAAGAGAGTTAAGAATTCACGCCACATTTTGCTTCATACCTTAATGGTTTTTTCATATGAGTCAAAAACAAAAAAAGGGCTTTACTCAATTAAAACCCTTTTGATTTGTTCATTTATATAATCTAATTACTTGACTAAAAAACCATAGTTTTTAGCATAGTCCAGCATTTGTGCTGTAAAGCTTTCTGGCTGGGTCACTTTTACTTCAGTAATGTTACCAACATCATCAGTCTCAGGGACTAAAACCGGATTGACGAAACCGCTGTAAGGTTTAGATTTAAATTGACTATTTCTATCTAATACTTCTTTGTGTATATCTTGATCGATTTTCACCCCGTAATTTTCTACTAAATTTTTAGCGGCTTCATAGTCGCCCTCAGACTTAATGCGTTGTGTTTCTCTCAAGAGCTGTCCAAAAAGCGTTCTTAGTTTTTGGTAATCTATAATGTTGTAATAAGTCTTACCATTTTTTGTCAGTTTTTCAATGACATTGTCAGCTTCACCTTTTTCGTAAACCCATGCACTTACCCAAAAACGGTTTCTCATGTGGGCTTCTTCGACATCTTTACCTAAATCGATTCTTACAAATTGTGTCATGAGCCCGTTTCTGATGTAGTCATCATAAGCCGCCATGCCCAATTTTTCAGCATTGTCAGTTAAGCCTATTTCTTCTAATTTTTTATCCATTAAAAAATAAAGTCCAACTAAGTCTGCACGACCTTCTTCAAGGGTTGACGCGTAACTTTTTAAAGTTTCTTTTGTAGTGCCTACACCAGGGTTAAGTTGTCCTGAAGCGTGTCCAACCACTTCGTGAAGTGCAGTGTGGAGTTTGTCTGCCACTGCGCTGTATTGTTTATGTAAAGCAATTTCAGTAGAATCGTGTGCAAACTCTTCTAGTCTTCCTGAAGACCCGGCATTTTCGTATGCACGGATAATATTACCAAGCGATACTGACTTGCTACCATGTTCTTTTCTAATCCAACTGGAATTGGGTAAGTTAACACCTATTGGTGTGGCTGGCGACGCATCACCGGCTTCACCGGCAACATTAACGGTTTTGTAGCTCACGCCAACAACCTTGTCTTTTTTATGCTCATCCATAATGGTAGAATTATCTTCAAACCATTGCACATTGTTCTCCAGAACACTCATTTTTGCAGACATGTCAAAATCCTTAATTTCGACAATAGTTTCATAAGACCCACGATAACCCAAAGGGTCATTATAGACTTCAATGAAGGAGTTGATGTAGTCAATCTCACCTTCAGTAGCTTCTACCCAAGCAACATTGTATTCGTCCCAAGTTTTCAAATCACCGGTTTTGTAATAGTCTATTAAAAGTTCAAGCCCTTTTGCTTGTTTTTCATTTTCGGCTACACCCTTGGCTTTTTCTAACCATTTGATAATTTCTTTGATGGCATTGTGGTACATGCCATTCAGTTTCCAGGTTTTTTCTACTAACTGGCCGTTTTCTTTAACCAGTTTAGAATTTAAACCAAAAGCTAAAGGCTTGTCAGGATTGGGTTGTTGCATGTTTTTATAAAAATTTTCGACTTCCTCGGCAGTCACATCGTCGCCATAAAAGTTAGTTGCAGAGCCTTTCAGCAGTCCTTTAGATTTGTCAAGATTAACTTTTTTAGCATCTTCATCGTTGAATAAAACAGCTACAATCTCTGAATCTAATTTAGTATTGGTTTCATTTAAAAGTGTATTAAAATAATCTTGAGAAAACTCGGGCATCATTTTATCCATAGAGTAGTGGTGATGAATGCCATTGGCAAACCAGACACGTTTGAGG
Source organism: Mesohalobacter halotolerans (assembly GCF_006120725.1). Classification (GTDB taxonomy): domain Bacteria; phylum Bacteroidota; class Bacteroidia; order Flavobacteriales; family Flavobacteriaceae; genus Psychroflexus; species Psychroflexus halotolerans. The sequence continues at coordinate 498,737 of NZ_SWMU01000002.1, read as the reverse complement.
TAAGTTTCAAATGCACTCCAGTTTTCTGAAGTTTTATCACCTTCGTATGTGGTGTAGATTTTTTCAAGCGCTTGTCTAATGTCAAGGTTGTGTTTGTAGTTTTGATCCCAGATGATGTCTCTGCCGCTTAAACCAGCTTGAGTTAAATAATACACAAGTTTTTTATCGTTTAAGCTGAGTTGATCCCAGCCCGGAATTTCATATTTAAGGACTTGAATGTCTGCAAAGTCATCGACTCTTGATGAAGCTTCTTCTGTTTGTGGACTTGTTGTTGCTTCTGCTTGTTTAGGCTCTTTTTTACAACTTAAAAGAAGTGAAAAGCTTAACAAAAGAATCCAATATTTTTTAATCATGATGTATAGATTTTGTTTGTTTCAAAGATAAGGTTTTTGATTTTGGTAAATGTATAATTTTAAATAAGCTGACTTTTGAGTATTTATATAAGTTCAAATTAACACCAATCAATGGCATATAAATTTCTACAGACTAAAACTGATCCTATCTGTTGTTTAAGAATATGAATATATTTAGATTTGTTCAAAACTTTAGAAAAATGATTAATACTGATAAAATCAATAGTTTAAAGCAAAGAGTCACTGCCCTAAAACAATATCTTTGACTTAGACGCTAAAAAAGTTGAAATATCCAATAAAGAAGAAAAAACTTTAGTGCCAGGCTTTTGGGATGATTCTCAGAAAGCACAAGAGTTGATGCAGGAGATCAATGATCTTAAGTTATGGGTTGAAGATTTTAATAAAGTTAAGCTACAGCTCGAAGAGCTTGAAGTTTTGCAAGAGTTTCTCGAAGATGGCGAAACGACTGAAAGTGAAGTAGAGAAGCAGTATGAAAAAGCCATAGACAGTCTTGAAGATTTAGAGTTTAAAAACATGCTTTCCGGTCAGAGTGATAAACTTACAGCGGTTTTACAAATCACAGCTGGTGCAGGTGGTACGGAAAGTTGTGACTGGGCAGAAATGCTTATGCGTATGTATATGCGATGGTCAGAGCGAAAAGGCTTTAAAATGAAAGAGCTCAACTATCAAGAAGGCGATGTTGCAGGCATTAAAACCGTAAGTATAGAAATCCAAGGCGACTACGCATTTGGTTGGCTTAAAGGTGAAAATGGGGTTCACCGTTTAGTCCGTATTTCACCATTTGATAGTAATGCTAAGCGGCATACCTCTTTTGCTTCAGTATACGTGTATCCGCTTGTCGATAAGAGTATTAATATTGACATTAATCCTGCTGATATTAAATGGGATTTTGCACGCTCTAGTGGTGCAGGTGGTCAAAATGTTAATAAGGTAGAGACCAAGGCAATTTTGACACATCACCCCACCGGAATTGTGGTGATTAATTCAGAAACAAGGTCCCAACTTGAAAATCGTGAAAAAGCCATGCAAATGTTGAAATCTCAATTGTATGAAATCGAATTGCAAAAGCAACAAGCTGAGCGTGCTGAAATTGAGTCAGATAAAAAAGCCATAGAATGGGGTTCGCAAATTAGAAACTATGTCATGCATCCCTATAAACTAGTAAAAGACGTAAGAACAAATCATGAAACTGGAAACGTTGATCGCGTGATGGACGGAGAAATTGACGACTTTCTAAAAGCTTACTTAATGATGATGGGACAACCTGAAAAGTCAGATGAGCTTTGATTTATAGTTAATGGGTTTACAGTTTTATGAAAAAAAGAGTTTAAAGTTTATGAGCTTACCAGTCTAAAAATGTAAGATTTCATAAATAAAAATATGAAATCTCGAACAAAAAACCAGAAGTCAAAACCTCAAAAGACATCAAAGGAACAAAGTCTTCATTCGAAAACTTTAAAAAAATAACCAACAATATTCCACCAACACTTAACTTATAAATATCTTTAACCCCAAAATTACAATTATGAATATATTTTCAATAACCTGGGATCCACCATTGGGCATAGATTTAGGTGTTTTTACACTTAGATTTTACAGCTTGATGTTTCTCATTGCCTTTGTATCGGGCTGGTATTTGATGAAAGCCATCTACAAAAACGAAGGTTTGTCTATGGATAAACTAGATAAAGTTTTAATTTATACTGTCATAGGAACTTTGTTAGGCGCAAGATTAGGCCATGTGATTTTTTATCAACCGGAGTTGTTTACTCAGGATTTTTTATCTGTTTTTCTGCCATTTCAATTTGTACCAACTTTCAAGTTTACGGGATTTGCAGGTTTAGCCAGTCATGGCGCTGCTATTGGAATTGCGACTGCCATGTATTTTTATTCAAAAAAAGTACTACAAAAAAATATATTTTGGGTGCTAGATCGTATTGTGATTCCAGTTTCCTTTGGCGGTGTTTTTGTTAGAATTGGTAACTTTTTAAACTCAGAAATTATTGGAAAACCTACCAATTCAGACTACGGGGTGATTTTTAAAAAATTAGGTGAAGATTTTGCTCGGCATCCCTCTCAACTATATGAATCTGGTTGTTATTTGCTATTGTTTGTCTTTCTTTATTACTTGTATTGGAAAACCAATATTTCTAAAAAATTAGGCATGCTTTTCGGTATTTTTTTCACCTTATTGTGGTCGATTCGTTTTGTGGTTGAATATTCTAAAGAACCTCAAGTTGCAGAGCGTGCTGACTGGGTGATTAATACAGGGCAATTGTTGAGTTTACCAATGATTGTTATTGGTATTGTGATCATTTACGTCAGTCAACTAAAAGCAAAATCCAATGAAGATTTTTAAATTTAGCGTTCTGGTTTTTTTATGTCTATTTTTTGCTTGCAAAAACAACAAAGACAAAACCGTAAAACCTATAGAAATTACGTTTGAAAAGGAAGGTGAATTGTATTTTATTGATAAAAATGATACTATAAAAACTATAGCTATTGAACTTGCAAAAAGCGATTACGAACAGCAAACAGGTTTGATGCACCGATCGTCTATGGAAATGGATCAAGGCATGTTGTTTATGTATCAAGATGAACGACCACGTCCGACGTTTTATATGAAGAATACTCAAATTCCTTTAGATTTGATTTATATTAATGCTGAAAAGCAAATCGTTGAAATCAATAAAAATGCTCAACCCTACAATGAAAATCCCATTCGAGCGGAACAACCGGCTCAATATGTTTTGGAAGTCAATGCGGGGTTTGTTAATCAATATAAACTGTCTGACAGTTTAAGTGTAGAGTTTAAAATTTTAAAACAATGAAAAAATTAGTTGTATTAATTTCTGTTTTTTCAGCGCTTTCCTGTGCTGAATTACAAAGTGTTGCTGAAACTGTTCTCGAAGAAAACGCAGAAATTACCGAATCGCAAATTGGTTCGGCTTTGAAAGAAGCTTTATTAAATGGTGTTGAGCATCAGGTCACAAAATTGTCATCTCAAGATGGGTTTTATAACAATGAAATGGTTAAAATATTGTTGCCTGAAGAATTACAAAAGGTAGATAATACCTTGCGTAAGATAGGTTTAGGAGACTTAGCTGATGAAGGATTAAAGTTGATGAACGATGCAGCTTCTGACGCAGTAAAAGAAGCTACACCCATATTTGTCAATGCTGTAAAAGACATGACGTTTCAAGACGCTAAACAGATTTTAATGGGTGATAGTCAAGCCGCTACCCAATATCTTCAGCAAAAGACAACAGATGAGCTTTATCAAAAATTTTATCCCCAAGTAGAACAGTCGCTCGGAAAGGTTGGAGCCAATCAAATATGGACGACAGCCATTAACAAATACAATACTTTACCTTTAACAGAAGATGTTGAGCCTAATTTATCTGAATATGTCACTCAACAAGCCCTTGAAGGCGTATTTACAATGATAGCCGTTGAAGAAACCAAAATACGTAACGATATCAATGCCAGAACCTCTGACTTATTGAAAAGGGTTTTTAGATTACAGGATTAGGGTTGGGTTATGAGTCGTTAGTCATTCGTCTACAATCTATAGTCTTAAATCTCACACCTACAATCTAACTTCTCAAATCAGATTTTCTATTTTTCAGCAAGTCGTTTTGTTCTTGCATTAAATTTTTTAGATCAGAAAGCAATTCAATATCTTTAGGTGTGACCACGCTGACGTCATTTATATCCTGTGCTTTTTTTCGTAAGCGGTTCATAAACTTTACGATGATAAATACCACTACGCCTATGACAAAAAAGTCTAACAAAGCTTCAAATAAAGCCCCATAAGCAATAGCGACTTCAGCTGATATAATTTCTCCATTACTATTAATGAATGCTTCTCTTAGAACTATTTTTTTATCGCTTAATTTCACACCTTCGGTAAGCAGTGATAGTGGTGGCATTAAAATCTGTTTAACCAAAACATCGACTACCGCATTAAAAGCAACGCCAATAATTATACCGATAGCCATATCCATCATATTTCCTTTTACGGCAAATTCTTTGAATTCTTTGATGAGTTTCATATGTATTGAATTTAGTTTAGTTAGTCTAAATCATTACCTTTAGTTTGGCATAAAGGATTGAAAATATTTCAAAAATTTAAAATAGGGTATAGTTTTAAATTAATGAAATCAAAATACTAAATAAAAAAATCACTTATCAATTCTCAACAAGCCTATCTTCTCTCGGATCACCAACAATATTAACATTGATGATTTTATCGGCTTTGATGAGTTTTCGATGACTTTTACTGGCTAAATTTCTGATATAGACCTTTTTGCCATGTTTGTGATATCTTTCGGTTAACTTATTTAAAGCTTCAATAGCCGACATGTCTGCGACACGACTTTCAGAAAAATCTATCATAACTTCCTCAGGATCGTTTGCGACATCAAATTTGGAATTAAATACAGCTGTCGATGCAAAAAATAATGGACCAAATATTTCATAATGTTTTACACCAGATTCGTCAATATACTTTCGAGCTCTAATTCGTTTTGAGTTTTCCCAAGCAAAAACCAAAGCTGCAATAATAACGCCTACCACAACTGCAAGTGCTAAATTGTGTAGAAAAACAGTCACTAAAGTCACTAACACCATCACTACGATATCAGATTTTGGAAATTTATTGAAGGTTCTCAAACTAGCCCATTCAAAAGTTCCAACAGCTACCATAATCATCAGACCTGTTAAGGCTGCCATAGGTAATTGTTCGATTAAACTCGACCCAAACAGCACAAAAGCCAACAAAAAAATTGAAGCTACAATCCCAGACAATCTTGCTCTGGCACCGTTAGACACGTTAATTAAACTCTGTCCTAACATGGCGCAACCACCCATACCGGAAAATAAACCTGACAACATGTTTGCTGCACCTTGAGCCATAGATTCTCTATTACTTTTTCCTCGTGTTTCTGTGATTTCATCCACAATATTTAGCGTCAATAAACTTTCTATCAAACCCACACCAGCAACAATAGCGGCATAAGGTAAAATCAACATAAATGTTTCCCAGGAGTAAGCAATATCGGGAATGTTAAACGGTGGAAAACCACCTTTGATTGATGCAATATCGCCAACGGTTTTGGTATCAATGCCAAAAAAGACCACAATGCCAAACACTGCAAGTATAGCCATTAAGGAGGCAGGAACCACTTTTGTAAGTTTGGGTAAACCCCAAATAATCAGCATAGTTAATAGCACTAAACCTAAAATAATATAAAGTGACTGTCCTGTAAGCCATTGACCACTCGCATCTTTAAATTGGTCGAGCTGTGACATAAAAATGATAATTGCCAAGCCATTCACAAATCCAAATATTACCGGATGTGGCACCAGTCGCATGAGTTTACCAAGTTTGAGGAGTCCAGCTAAGAATTGAATGATTCCGGCTAAAATCACGGTAGCAAAAACATATTCCACACCATGCGTTTTGGCTAGAGCTACAATGACAACAGCAACAGCTCCAGTTGCCCCAGAAATCATGCCTGGACGACCACCAAAAATAGAAGTGACTAAGCCCATGACAAAAGCGGCATAAAGACCAGTAAGCGGCGATAAGCCAGCAATTAATGCAAAAGCCACCGCCTCAGGGACTAAAGCTAAAGCGACGGTTAAACCCGATAAGACTTCGGTTTTATAATTTACTTTTTGTTGAAAATCAAAGAGGTGTAAATATGATTTCATAAATTGATAAAAATAAGCGCGCAAAATTAAGCTTTATTACTGAAGAGAAAAGGCTTTGTTGTTTTATTTAAATATTAAAGTTTAGGCAAAAGATGATATGAATCAATTCCATTAGAAATAAAGTTTAATTTGGTATAATTTCATTAATTTCGCAAACTTTACGATTAAATCAGCATTATGGGCAAAAGCTTTCCGGAATATCAAGGCTTGAATTTGGTAGAAACTGCCAATGACATATTGGCGTATTGGCAAAAACATGATATTTTTAAAAAAAGTGTTGACCAAAAACCAGAAGACAAACCTTTTATCTTTTTTGAAGGCCCGCCATCTGCAAATGGTTTACCTGGAATTCACCATGTCATGGCAAGAACTATCAAAGATATTTTTTGCCGATACAAAACCCAAAAAGGTTATCGTGTAGATCGAAAAGCCGGTTGGGATACGCATGGCTTACCTGTAGAATTAAGCGTTGAAAAAGAACTAGGTATTACCAAGGAAGATATTGGTAAAAAAATATCGGTAGAAGACTATAACGCCGCATGCAAAAAAACCGTCATGCGTTATACTGATGTTTGGAACGACTTGACCAAAAAAATTGGCTATTGGGTAGATATGGATAATCCGTATATCACATACACGCCAAAATATATGGAGAGCGTTTGGTGGCTGCTAGCTCAAATCTATAATAAAGGTTTGATTTACAAAGGCTACACCATCCAGCCTTATTCACCAAAAGCAGGAACAGGTTTAAGTTCTCACGAACTCAACCAACCCGGGACTTATCAGGATGTATCAGACACAACGGTTACCGCTCAATTTAAAGCAGTTAAAGACACTTTGCCCGAAAGCCTTAAGACATTCAAGGGTGATATTTTCTTTTTGGCTTGGACAACCACACCATGGACGTTACCAAGTAATACAGCGCTGACCGTTGGTAAAAAAATAAATTACGTTGCTGTAAAAACCTTTAATCAATATACATTTAAACCAATCACGGTAATTATTGCAAAAGATTTAGTGTCAAAAGAATTTGGCAAAAAGTTTGTTGCCGTAGATGATGAGCAAAAGCTATCTGAGTTTAAATCAACTGATAAAAAAATCCCGTATTTTATCACAAAGGCTTTTAAAGGAGAAGATTTATTAGAAATAAAATACGAACAACTTTTACCTTATGCCAAACCTTATCACAATCCGGAGAATGCCTTTAGGGTAATTGCCGGAGATTTCGTTACGACTGAAGATGGAACAGGTATTGTTCACACCGCACCGACCTTTGGTGCAGACGATGCCATGGTGGCTAAACAAGCGCAGCCTGAAGTGCCAGGATTACTTGTTAAAGATGAGCAAGATAATCTCGTGCCATTGGTGGATTTAAAAGGAAAATTTAGACCTGAGATGGGCGAGTTTGCTGGAAAATATGTCAAAAATGAGTATTACGAAGACGGAAAAGCCCCTGAAAAGTCTACAGATGTTGAAATAGCGATTAAATTAAAAGAAGAAAACAAAGCCTTTAAAGTCGAAAAATACCTTCACTCATATCCCAATTGCTGGCGAACAGACAAGCCTATCTTGTATTATCCCTTAGATTCCTGGTTTATCAAAGTTACTGAGTTTAAAGACAAAATGGTTGAACTCAATAATACCATCAATTGGAAACCCAAATCTACAGGCGAAGGCCGTTTTGGCAACTGGCTCGCCAATGCCAATGATTGGAACTTATCCCGCTCGCGTTATTGGGGAATACCATTACCGATATGGCGAACAGAAGATGGCAAAGCAGAAAAAATTATTGATTCCATTTCTACATTAAAACAAGAAATAGACAAATCAGTAGAAGCCGGTATAATGCAAGAAAATCCTTTTGCTGATTTTAAGGTTAATGACTTTTCAGATGAAAATTATGCCGATGTCGATATTCACAAAAATATAGTTGATGACGTTATATTAGTCTCAGATCAAGGCGAACCGATGAAGCGAGAACCCGATTTAATTGATGTTTGGTTTGATTCCGGTTCAATGCCGTATGCACAATGGCATTATCCTTTTGAAAACACCAAAGAAGTTGAAAACAAAAAAAAGACCGCCGATTTTATAGCTGAAGGTGTTGACCAAACAAGAGGTTGGTTTTATACGCTTCACGCCATCGCTACACTAGTTTTTGAAGATGTGGCATATAAAAATGTGGTTTCTAATGGATTGGTTCTTGACAAAAACGGACAAAAGATGTCTAAACGTCTCGGTAATGCTGTAGATCCATTTGAAACTTTAAAAACTTACGGACCTGATGCTACACGATGGTATATGATTAGCAATGCCAATCCTTGGGATAATCTCAAATTTGACTTGAACGGCATAGGAGAAGTGCAACGTAAATTTTTTGGAACGCTTTACAATACCTATTCATTCTTTACATTGTATGCTAACATTGACAACTTTCAATATGAAGAAGTCGATGTTTTTCTCGAGCAAAGACCGGAAATAGACCGTTGGATTTTATCTGAATTGCATACGCTGATTCAAGATGTTGATGCGTTTTATGCAGATTATGAACCGACTAAGGCCACCAGAGCCATTTCAGATTTTGTGCAAGAAAATTTATCAAATTGGTATGTCAGATTAAGCCGAAGACGTTTTTGGAAAGGCGATTACGAACAGGATAAAATTTCTGCCTACCAAACACTTTTCACGTGTTTATTAGATATTTCAAAATTAATTGCCCCTGTAGCACCGTTTTTTGCAGATAGACTTTACCAGGACTTGACTTCGGTTTTAGATAAAGACGTTCCAGAAAGTGTGCATTTAGCAGATTTTCCAAAAGCTGATACTTCTATGATTAATAAATCTCTAGAAGAAAAAATGCATACAGCACAAATCATTTCATCTTTAGTTTTATCCTTACGGAAAAAAGAAAAAATTAAAGTGAGACAGCCTTTAAAACGTATAATGATACCCGTATTAGATCAAAATTTTAAAGCCGATGTTGAAGCTGTAGCAGACTTAATTAAATCTGAAGTTAATGTCAAAACCATCGAATTTATTGATGATACTTCTGATTTACTCATTAAAAGCATAAAACCAAACTTTAAAGTTTTAGGACCAAAATACGGTAAAGACATGAAGTTTGCTGTTAAAGCTGTAAATCAATTGACTAAATCTGATATTGCAAAAATTGAAAGCGATGGTCAGATTGAAGTTGAAATTAATGGCAACCCTGAAACCTTAAGTATTGATGAAGTTGAAATTACCTCACAAGACATAGAAGGTTGGTTAGTCGCTTCTCAAAATAATATTACAGTTGCTTTAGACATACATATCGACGAAAAACTTAAAAATGAAGGTATTGCGAGAGAATTGGTCAACAGAATTCAAAACCTACGCAAAGATTCTGATTTAAACGTGACGGATCATATCGATATTAGTATTCAGAATGATAACAATATCATAAACGCTGTAGAAGAAAATTTAACGTATATCAAGAGAGAAACTTTAACTGAAAACATTATTTTTGCAGACCAAATCAAAAACGGAAGAGAAATTGAATTTGACGATGTGCATACCGTTATAACATTAAAAAAGAAATAGAATGACAACGACAACTAAACAACCTGAACGATATTCAGATGCTGAGTTAGCAGAATTTAGAGTGCTTATTGAAGACAAGATTAAAAATGCTGAGAAGCAACTCAACATCTACATCGATGCTTACAAGAACGGAAGTGCTAATGATACAGAAGATACCGCGCCAACTTTTAAATCTTTTGATGATGGTAGTAGTACCTTAAGTAAAGAAGCTAATTCTCAATTGGCTATCCGTCAAGAAAAATTTATCAGAGATTTAAAAAATGCTTTAGTCAGGATAGAAAACAAATCTTACGGGATTTGCCGAGTGACGGGAAAATTAATTCAGAAAGAACGCTTAAAATTAGTCCCACACGCTACCTTAAGCATTGAAGCTAAAAACCGTCAGAATTAAGATCTGACCGTGACCTAGACCCTGAAATAAATTCAGGGTGACAGTTTTTGGCAAAACTGTCATGCTGAACTCGTTTCAGTATCTACGATAACCAAACCCAAACCTTATGTCATGCTGAATTTATTTCATCATCTCTCGATATCATAGATCCAAGACCACTTGTTTCAGCATCCACCGACAACAAAGACCCAAACCCATATGTCATGCTGAATTTATTTCAGCATCTTTTATTACCTTTACCTAAAATCAAAATTCATAATTCAAATCTGAGATGCCTAAACGACTTATACATAGGTATTGGGTATATATTATAACAAACAAACCAAAAGGAACACTATATATTGGTTTTACAGGAGGCATCGACGATAGAATGGAAAGACATAAAGCTGGTAGAGGTTCTAAGTTCGCTGCAAAGTATAACCTGAAAAGGTTAGTGTATTTAGAAGAGTTTCAATATGCCAATTATGCTATAAAACGTGAAAAACAATTAAAACGTTGGCATAGGCAATGGAAAATTAATTTGATTGAAAGTGTTAATCCAGAATGGAAAGATTTGTGGAAACCTTTAGACCCTGACCCTGATCCAGACCCTGACCCTGAAATAAATTTAGGGTGACAGTAGATAACTACTGTCATGTTGAACTTGTTTCAACATCTTTTCAGTATGTCCTGCTGAACTCGTTTCAGCATCTCACCACCATATCCTATTAAAATGGTTTCACTAAGCGTCAAAACAGCATCTGCACAACCGCAAGTCCCATCCCAATCAAAATACTGATAAATTTCTTATAATTAAATTGGTGATCTTTAGAGGTTTCAAACAAAATTGTAGAGGCAATGTGTAAGAGAATACCTACTACAATAGCTTCTACCCAGACTTTTATGTGGCCTAAATCTTGTTCAAAAACAATATGAACAAGACTTCCTAGAGGTGTCATTATAGAAAATAAGATGAGAAAAACAATCAGTTTCGTTTTTGATAATTGAGTACTCAATAAAAAACTACTTACTATTATGGCTACAGGTATTTTATGAACTAAAATGCCAATCAATAAATCTGAGTGCTGGTGAGTTGGAAAACCTTCAAAAAAAGAGTGAATAGACAAACTGATGAAAAGTAATAGTGGAAATGTATTTCCTTTTTGTTCAAAATGCACATGACCATGTTCAGCCCCTTTAGAAAAAAATTCTAAAACCAACTGCATTACAATACCGATTAAAATAAAAATACCTATTAAATCATTTTGCGCTTTGTAGATGTCAGGTAAAAGTGTCACTACAGTTACCGCGAGTAAAAAGCCACCACTAAAAGCAAGCAATAAATTCAAATACTTGGAATGGGATTTAACTTTTAATGCAATAAAAAAACCTAGAAAAACCGCAATAATAGGAAGGTATAAACTCATCATGGTTTAAAAATCAATATTAAACGTTCAGAAGTTTCAGTATTGAAGTCTTCTAAATCGTAGTTGCCAAAAACATGCTTAATTTGTAAGCCTGCTGTCTTAAAGTAAGATTTAAACAACTCTAAATCAATACATTTTAAACGTTCAGTAAAATCGAAATCTTGACCTTCAGCCTCAAACTGTATGCGTTTAAAAATATAACCGTCTTCAACCCATTTATGAATTTTAAACTCAATATCGTCAACAGTTTTGCTGTCGTGTGATTTTAGATGTTTTAGTGTGTGATGCACATTCAAAAAATCTATAACGCCACATGCATTGAGCTTCATATTGGCTTTCATCGCTTTTATGGCATTGATATTGTAATCGTCTTTTTCAAAATATCCGAAACTGGTAAAGAGATTAAAAACGGCATCATAGGTTTTACCCATGGGTTGACACATATCGTGGCGAACAAAGTTTAAGCCTTTAGTTTCAAAAGTTTTAGCATAATCTATACTGTTTTGAGATAAATCTATTCCAGTGACCTGATACCCGATTTTATTTAAATAAATGGCATGTCGTCCACGACCGCAAGCCACATCTAAAATATGTGATTTAGGTTTTAAATTCAGGTAATCTGTAAGTTGACGCATAAAGTTTTGCGCTTCCTCGTTATCTCTGTTTTTATATAAAATATGATAATACGGGGTATCAAACCAAGTCGCATACCATTTAGACGCTGTTTGTTTCATAGACTACAAAATTAGCCTATTTTTGTTTTGTAAAATAAAATTATGAGCAATAACTTTAAAATGCTGGCGACAACGCTCTATGGTTTTGAACCTTTGCTAGAACGCGAACTTCTTAAACTCGGCGCTATGGATATCAAACCCGGCGTAAGAAACGTGAGTTTTGTCGGTGATACTGGATTTATGTACAAAGCCAATTTGAGCTTGAGAACAGCCTTAAGCATTTTAAAACCTATAAAAACATTTAAATTTCACTCAGAAGATGAGTTTTATCAAAAACTCTACGAATTCAATTGGTCTAATATAATGACTGTGGATAACACATTTATGGCTTCTGCCACTACACATCAATCCATTTTCAATAATTCACAATTTGTAGGCTTAAGAACAAAAGATGCCATTGTAGATTTTTTTAGAAACCAAACCGGTAAGCGCCCAAATGTATCGACTGATGATCCTCAATTGATTTTTAATGTGCATATCAATCGAAACACTTGTACAGTCAGCTTAGATAGCTCTGGCGATAAATTGTTTAAACGCGGTTATCGTACGGTGACTAATATTGCACCAATCAATGAAGTTTTGGCTGCTGGTTTGTTGTTGCATTCAGGTTGGGACGGGCAGAGTGATTTTATGGATCCAATGTGTGGCAGTGGCACGATTTTGATAGAAGCGGCGATGATTGCTTGTCAAATTCCACCTAATCTCAATCGCAAAACTTTTGGTTTTATGCATTGGCAAGATTGGGACGAAGACTTATTTGAAGTGATTACAAAATCAGTTTTAAAAAAAATTAGACCGTTTCATTTTAAAATTACAGGTATAGATAAAGCGCCTTCAGCGATAAGAAAAGCTCAAGATAATGTGGATAAAGCTAATTTAAGCGAGTTTATCAATATTCATCACGATGATTTCTTTTCCACTTCAAAAGAAGACGAACGCCCTTTGCATATGTTGTTTAATCCACCTTATGGCAATCGATTGGATGTAAATCCAGAATTGTTTTACAAGATTTTGGGTCAAACGCTTAAAGCTAATTATAAGAATACAAAAGTATGTTTCATCACTTCAGATGATGATGCACCAAGGTTTTTAGAACTTAAAGGTTCAAAGCCAATAAAAGTTTTTAACGGTGGTATAGAGGCAAATTTATACCAGTTTAAGATTTACTAGCTATTATCTTAAAACATCAATATCCATTTGAATATTGGACAATGGCCATTCACTGGCATCTGTTTCTACTTGTGAGATTTTTTCAACAACTTCCATACCTTCTATCACACGTCCAAAAACTGTAAATTCTTTATCGAGATGATGGGCGCCATCTTTTTTGACCACAATATAAAATTCAAAAGCCGATGAGGCGTTACTCACTTTTTGACTCGGCGGTTTGGCCATGCCTACAAACCCATAATTGTTTTTATGTAAAGGATTGTACTCATTTGGAATTAAGTAATCACCAATTTTTGACCTTAATTTTTGTGTGCTAGGTTTATCACTGTTGCCACCTTGGACAACAAATCCACTATCTACACGGTGAAAGAATGTGTCATCGTAATAGCCTAATTTAGTTAAACGAATGAAATTGACACGGTGTAATTTTTCTGCAGCAAACAATTGAATTTTAAAATCACCAAATCGAGTTTTTACCTTGACTAAAGATTCAGGATTTTGTATTTCGTATTTTTCAAGATAGTCTTCTAGAGTCTCTTGAGTCAATGTTTTAATATGGGAGACATCAACATCATTTTCTCCACCTGCTGGGATGATAACTTCTGGTATTGTATCTTTGGCTTTAGTTTTTTGACTTTTTTGTGGGTATTTCCTAGGTTCAGGATCATTTTTACAGGCCCAAAACAGAGTTAATACAATAAAATATAGCGAGACACGAAATGCAATTTTCATATTTTAATCAATTTTTACCAAAAATAAAAAAAATAGATTTACCGGGTCAAAAAGCTCAAATCTTATTAGCCCCTGATTTTAGAAAAGAATCTTTAGAAATAAGCTATAATACTGATAAAGCCAAAAAAGCTGGTGTTATGGTTTTATTTTATCCCGGTCACCAAAATGAAACCCACTTTGTATTGATATTGAGAAAATCTTATAAAGGTGTGCATTCAAATCAAGTGGCTCTCCCTGGAGGCAAAGTTGAAAGACAGGATGGAAATTTAATAGAAACAGCACTGCGGGAGACAGAAGAGGAAATAGGAGTGAAGGCTACAACTGTTGAAGTTATAAGACCTATGACTGAACTTTATATTCCGCCTTCTAACTATATGGTACAACCCACTTTAGCCAAAGTTGATTACACACCAGTTTTTGAACGCCAAGTTTCTGAAGTTGAAAAGATTATACCTGTAAAGCTCAAAGATTTTATGCAACCATCAAATATAAAAACAGGGTCAATTCGTACTTCTTATGCTGGAAAACGGCAAGTGATGTCCTATCAACTTAAGGGTTATACCATTTGGGGTGCAACTGCTATGATGTTAAGTGAACTGCAAGTCATGTTAAATAATATCATATCAAGAAAAGATTTGTTTTCAAATTAGACACAATTCAAGTATATATTTAAGAGTTGTAATATAATTATACACTGCTATTTTATTTTAAACCCTTGAGCAATATGTTTGAGTAGTGCTTTTATAAAGTAAAATGATGTCATGGTAAGCATCATCTTAACCTCTCCTAGAGGCTTGGTTTGTTCGTCTAAAAATTTAAAGATTTGAGATATATCGTTGTATTTATACATTTTATAAAATAAAGTTTGACCGTATTCATTATGATTGTATAATACATCTAAAAACATTTTGTCGTAGTGTTTAAAACGCTTATCGTAGAGATGATGGTGTGGACTTTTTCCTTCTTTAATATTATTGATAATTTTTATTGAATTGCGTTCAGCATTTTTGAAAGAATAGCCCGTAGAGGCTTTAACCCAGCCTCCAGATGTGCCGATTTTGGTGATCTTTGGTCTATGATGTTTGTAAAAAGGATGACTACTCATGGGGATTACTCCTTTTTCTTCTTCATAAATTTGATATTGTGCGAGGTTGAGTTTTTCTTTTAAATAGCTTTTGATATAATGTTCGTAGGTTTCCTCATTGACTTGTTCCGGAGAGAAATACGTGAATTCTACCAAAGCTTTATTTTTGGTAAAGGGTAAAACATATATGAAGCAGGTTTTTTCATGGTCTGAGATATCATAATCCATCATACAAAATGTATCCGGATTAAAAACATTTTCTTCAGTTTTAATGAACCAACCTTTGAAATGTTGTAAGATATTGATACTGTCTTTTGGTTTGTAATTTTCTGGTAATCTGCTATCAAATATATGTTTTGCTGAATAGGTCTTGTGTTTCCCTCTTAATTGAACTGTGTCTTGATTCTCTTCACTTTTAGTGATTTCATCTTCAATCCACTGAATGTTTGATGCAGTTTTGATTTTACTTTTAGCATAAGTATAAAAGTCAATTGATTTGATCATTTTATAGCGATACTCAGCGAGATTAAGAGGAATGGTTTCACCATTAGCTTTAAATACGCCTTTATTCCAAGATTTATGGATGATATTGTCGTACAACCCTTGACCGGTTTCCCAGTAGCACCAAGTTTTGTCATTTGTAAATTTTGTCCTTTTTTCGATTATACCAATCATTTTATCATCAAAATGGGTATCTCTCAACATCGCTAAAGCGAGTTGAAGTCCGGAAGCGCCGCTTCCAATTATGATGTAATCAAAAGCTTTAGAAGACATAAAAAAGAATAAAAAATAAAACTTGGACAATATAAATATGAAAGGATATTACGGTGTCCGCTTTGGATTTGAATTTCAAAACCGCAAAACTGAAAATATAAGCCAAAACAAACCAAGTGATATAGTTTTGTAAAGGCACACTTGGTAGTTCAAATGCCCAAAAATCAAATCTTGGTGCAGACTGTTCTATAAATATATCAAAAACTAGCATTAAACCACTTGATATCAATGCTTTAAGATAAGTAGATTTCAGTTTAATTGAATCAGCAATTTCAGCAGTCACAAAACTCAATATCGCCCAATTTACACCTATTATAATGGGTACATCAGCTAGTTTAAGTCCTAAATTGTTACCATAAGTATATTCACCAAATATTTGACCGGTGGCTACACCAACAGCTTCGACTACAAAACCGCTGATGGCAATACTTGAAAATAAAATGACTTGCTTGATTTTTTTTATAGGATAAAAAAAGACTAATAAAGAAAAAATAAACCATAAATTCAATGCTGATAAAGGAAGAAAGAAATCACTGTATCCTAAATTTATCCCAATAAAGCCGGATATATGCATAAGCCATAACATGAATATCCCTGAGTATTTCAAGTTGATGTGCTTCATGATTGACGAATGTGTTTGGCTATTATTTTTGCAGACATCAAACATAAAGGAATACCACCACCGGGATGTACAGAGCCACCGCAAAAGAAAAGATTACTATAACTTTTTGAAAAATTGGGATGACGTAAAAAAGCTGAAAATTTATTATTGCTAGACGTCCCATATAGTGACCCTTGGAATGATGCAGTTTCTTTTTCTATATCTTTTGGAGTGAGAACTTTTTCAACTTCTATGTGATTTTCAATATTTGTCTTGAGATTTCTATTGATTTTATTGATAATTTTTTCTCTAATGTAAGTGGTTTGAGCTTTCCAGTCTTGTCCTTCATGTGTAGGTGCATTGACCATTGTAAACCAATTTTCAGAGCCTCTTGGAGCATCATTTTTGATATGTTTTGAAGTAATATTTATATAGACCGTTGGATCTTCATAAAAGTACTTTTTATCAAAAATATGCTCGAACTCTTTATTGTAATTTTCTGAAAATAAAATGTTGTGTAAATCTAAAGGTTTAAACTCTTTATTTATTCCCCAATAAAAAATCAATGCAGAGCTTGATCTTTCCTGCTTTAATGTTTTCTCTGGTTTTGGTGCGTTTTTTAAAATTGTATTGTAGGCTGTATATACATCCATATTACAAACTACAGTATCAGCATTATAGATTTTTCCTTTTGCTTTTATAGCTTTTACGGTTTTATTTTCAGTCATAAGTTCATCAACAGGAGCATTGAGATGAAAGCGTATACCAACTTTTTGGGCAAGTCGGGTTAGACTCTGCGAAATATCATGCATTCCTTTTTTAGGTAAATATGTTCCAAGCTGCATTTCTAAGTGTGGAATCATAGACATAATACCCGGTGTTTTAAAAGGGGAAGAACCATTATAAGTTGCAAAACGATTAAAAAACTGTATCAATTTCTCGTTTGAAAACGATTTGTGATTTACTTGATCTAAACTTTGATTGAGGTCTAACTTATGTACTGAGCTTAATGCATTTATTGTTTCCAGGTTGAAAAAAGACTTGCTTTTATGTAAAGATTTTTCTAGGAAAACCGGTGAAGTTAATTCGTATTTACGCTGACTTCGTTTAAGATAATTTCTTATAGACTCTTCAGACTCTTCAAAAAATTGACTGGCTTCTTTGACAAATCTATCCCTGTTAGCAGAAGCTGAAAAAGAAGTACCATCTTCCCAGAAATAATTGCAAATGGTTTCTTTCTGAATATAATTAAAGTGGTTCCGTGGGTCTTCATCAAAAAGTTTAAAGAGTTCATCAACAAGTTCTGGGAGTGTAAAGAGAGAAGGTCCTAAATCAAACCTGTAATCTCCTAGTTGAATCGCATGGATTTTTCCGCCGGTGTATGTGTTTTTTTCAAATACGTCTACCTCGTAACCCTGATGTCTGAGCCTTAACGCCGAAGCTAAACCAGCAATACCAGCTCCAATGACGATGGCTTTAGACATAAATTTATTTTTGATTCTTGAAAAAGCGCAGTGGTGGAACTAGCATGCCGTAGCATTCACCATCTTCCTTGCCTAAGTGTTTATGATGGATTTTATGAGCTCGTCTTATGGCTTTTGCATACCAGTTGTTTGCATTTCTAAATAACTTAAATCTTTGGTGAATAAATATGTCATGAACTAAAAAATAGGTTAATCCATAGGCAGCGATTCCTGCGCCTATAGGAACACCAAACCAATAGCCTAAACTATCTACGTAAATAAAGAAAAACATACTTACCGCAGCATAAAATATAAAAAAAAGGTCATTGCGTTCCCACCAGCTTTTATGGTCTTTTAGGTGATGGTCTTTGTGTAATGACCAGAGAAATCCATGCATGATGTATTTATGGGTAAACCATGCCATAAATTCCATAAAACAAAAGGAAACTAAAAAAACAAGAATAGAATATATAAACATAGTCTATATCAAATTTAATCTACAAGATAAGTAAGATTGAGCCAATAAACTCATTTTTTGATAATCATTAACACGTATGCGCTTGGACTTGATCTGTAAAGATGGTGTCTTTTTAAGCTTGTAAAGTAATTTTAAATAGTATACATAAGCTGTGTAAACCCCGAGCTTAGCTTCAATAGGCAACCTAGTGATACCCCTTAATCCAGCTTTAAAGTCTGCTTCAATTTCATTGATAATTCTCATTTTGGTTTCTTCATCTAGAGCTCTTAAATCTACATTCGGAAAATAAGACCTGTTTAAATCTTCATAATCAGCTTTTAAATCTCTTAGAAAATTGACTTTTTGAAACGCAGATCCTAATTTTTGAGCATCGTGCTTTAATTCGTTATACAAATCTTCGTCGCCTTTTACAAATACTTTTAAGCACATCAAACCGACAACATCAGCACTGCCATAAATATATTGCTCGTATTCTTCTACGGTTTTGTAATTTGATTTATTTAAATCAGCCCGCATGCTATTCATAAAAGCCTTATATAGATGATCTGGAATTTGATATTTATGAACGGTTTCTTGAAACGCATTGAGAATTGGATTTAAACTAATTTTGTTTTCAATGGCATCGTAGAGTTGCTTTTCAAAATCGTTAAACAAAAATTCTTTATCGTAATCATGAAAAGTATCTACAATTTCATCTGCAAACCTCACAAAGCCGTAAATATTATAAATATCTTGACGTATAGATGACGATAGGAGACGAGTCGCAGAGGAAAAAGAAGTACTGTAAGATTGCGTAACATGCTTACTGCAATGTTTGGCGATGTTGTCAAATATTAACTTCATGATTTGTCGTATTTCTCAATTAAATCGGCAACTAACTTACCCGAAATTAAAGCAGGTGGAACACCAGGTCCCGGTACTGTTAATTGCCCTGTAAAGTACAAACCTTTTACTTTATTACTTTTTAACCTCGGTCTCAAAAAGGCAGTTTGTAACAAGGTATTTGCCATTCCATAAGCATTTCCTTTGTAAGAATTATAATCTTTTTTAAAATCAGAAACACAAAATGATTTTTTAAATATAATGTTTTTTTGGACTTTTTGGTTAGTCAACTTTTCAAACCTTGTGATAATTTTTAGAAAATATTCATCTCTCAAAGCCTCTGTATCTTTAATATCAGGAGCCAGTGGAATTAAGAAAAAACCATTTTCACAATTTTCAGGAGCTGTATCTGGATCGGTAAGTGAGGTAAAGTTTGCATAAAATAAAGGTTCTTCTGGCCACTTAGGATTCTTATATATCTCATCTGCGTGTTGATTAAAATCAACATCGAAGAACAAATTGTGATGATTTATGTTTTTGAGTTTTTTGTCAAACCCAACGTAAAAGAGAAGAGAAGAAGGCGCAAAGGTTTTTTTCTCCCAATACTGTTCTAAATATTGTCTATGGTTTTGGTCTAGTAATGATTCTGTATGATGATAATCTGCGCCAGATAAAATTAAATCTGAGTCAATTTGTTCTCCATTTACTGTCAAACCCTTTACATGTTTTTGTTCATCAACGTGTATATATTCGACGTTGGCATTGGTTTCAAATGTTACTCCCAGTGAAGTTGCTAAATCTTGCATAGCTTTGACAACACTAAACATTCCACCTTTGGGATGCCAGGTACCAAGACCAAAATCTGCATAATTCATAAAACTATAAAACGATGGCGTATCTTGTGGTCTCGCACCTAAAAACAGTACAGGAAATTTTAATATCTGTTTGAGCTTAGGATTTTTAAAATTACGCTCAACGTCTTTATCTATATTGCCAAAAAATTGTCCAAGTTTAGAAATCGACTCAGGGGTCACTAATTCTAATGGAGATTCACCGGGCTTGTATACCAATTTTTTTATAGCTATATCGTAATTGGAACGTGCCTTATCCATAAATTTTTTGAGCTTTTGAGCACCGTTGTCTTCAAGTTGTTCAAAAGCATTGTAAAGCTCTTCTAAATTATCAGCA
The DNA here is from genome assembly GCF_006120725.1 of Mesohalobacter halotolerans. Taxonomy (GTDB): domain Bacteria; phylum Bacteroidota; class Bacteroidia; order Flavobacteriales; family Flavobacteriaceae; genus Psychroflexus; species Psychroflexus halotolerans. Next base: position 478,220 of record NZ_SWMU01000002.1, on the reverse strand, counting down.
ACTTTAAAACTATCATCTTTTCCAAAAACAACCTGATAACCAGGGTTGAGTTTATCTAATTTGTAATAATCTTGTGGTGTTTTGTCAAAATCTTTAAAAAATCGTTCAAAAACATCTGGCATCCAATACCATGACGGCCCCATATCAAAAGTGAAGCCTTTGTGTTTCATTTGGCGAGCTCTTCCACCAAGATTTGCGTTTTTTTCTAGAACTTTTACAGTGTATCCAGCTTTTGCTAAATAACAGGACGCTGAAAGTGATGAAAATCCTGAACCTATAATATGTACTGTCTTACTCATTTTGTGGACTAAACGCTTTAGAGGTTAAGCGTTAATTCATTAATATTTTTAAATGCACGGACTCGTTTTGGTAAAGTGTAATCATTTTCTATAATCTCGATAGCTTTTCTACCTAACAACCAATATTCACATTTATCACCTGTACAAATACTTTCTGTAAACCTTTCTAAATATTCATCGATATTTTTAGGCTTAATCGTTAAATAGGACACAAACACGGTATTGTCAAATAGTTTTGAAAGGTATGTCAAATCTTCCATTGGTAAACTTTGACCGAGGAAAATTACTTTATAACCATGTAACAATAATTCATAATTGGTATAAAATAAACCGACATCATGTATTTCCTCTTCGGGCAAAAACAAAACAAATACTTTATCTGTCTTAGAAGGTTTTTCAAACTGAAGCTTTTCGATGTTGATAAAAAGCTTCTGTTTAATTAATGTTGAAATAAATTGCTCATGAGCTGGCGTAATTGTACCGGCTTGCCATAGCATTCCAATATCAGTAAGTAATGGAATAAATACATCATTGTATATTTCTCTAAACGTATTGTGTTCTAAAAGACCGTCATAAGTTTTTAAAAACAAAGACTGGTCAAAATTCATCATAGCCACTTTTAGAGATTTTACTGCGCGGTTATAATTACTTTTACTTGTCGTTATCCGTTTAACAAGCTCACTAATCTCATTGTCAGTCATTTTTGAAATTCGGGAAATTTTATACCCATTTTCATTTAAAAATGCAATATTGAGAATTTTCTGAAGACCACTAACACCATAGGTTCTGATGTTAGTGTCAGTTCGTTTAGGTTCAAGAACTTTATAGCGCTTTTCCCACATCCTGATAGTGTGTGCTTTGATACCACTCAGAGATTCTAAATCTTTAATGCTGAAATTTTGTTTAATGTTTGCCATAATATTAATTAACAATAGCAAAAATATATAATAACTTATTGTCTTGTTTAAAATTTATAGTTAAATATTAAACAATTTTGTTAACAATTGTTAAGAATGGTTTCAGTCCATTCTAAATTTGTCTTCTTCATCTGAGGAAATCCCTAGTGCTTCGTAGATATAATCAAAGGTAGAGAGGAGTTTGGGTTTGCCATCTAACAATGCCACGTCGTGTTCAAAATGTGCACTTGGCTTATTATCAGCCGTAAGTATTGTCCATCCGTCTTTAAGTTGTTTAATTCGTTTTGTGCCTAAGTTGATCATAGGTTCTATGGCGACGGTCATTCCATTTTTAAACTTTTTACCTCGGCCTCTTTTGCCATAATTTGGCATTTCAGGATCCTCGTGCATTTTCTTTCCTAAACCGTGACCAACCAATTCTCTTACTACACCATAGCCATGGTTTTCTGCATGTTGTTGTATTGCAAAGCCTACATCTCCAACACGCTTACCAATTCTAAATTGGTCGATACCATGATACAGACATTCTTTAGTCACTTTAAGTAAAGTTTTGATTTCTGGATTTACCTCACCGACTTCAAAGGTATAAGCGTGATCACCGTAATAACCGTTTTTAATCGCACCACAGTCTATAGATATGATGTCTCCATCTTGCAGAGGCTCATCATTAGGGATGCCGTGAACTACTTGAGCATTGGGACTCATACACAGGGTGTTTGGAAAGTCGTATAAGCCTAGAAATCCCGGAACAGCATCGTGATCTCTAATAAATTCTTCAGCAATTTTATCAAGTTTTAAAGTCGTTACACCGGGTTTTACTTCATTAGCGATTACTCCAAGTGTTTTGGATACGATAAGTGCACTTTCGCGCATTAGTGCTATTTCTTCATCAGACTTAATTTTTATCATTTATGATTTTTAAGTGTTTTTAAATAGTTTCTGGAAAAGACTTTTAGGCTGTTTTTCAAAATCAGCCTCCTGATTGGTGATCATCTTATAGATTTCTCCCCAGCTGTACATGCCACCCAAGTTCCTATCGTCTATAAAAATATCGGCATCAATTTTTCTGCTGATTTTATCGTCACTAAACTCTTCCTCTGGATAACTTTTATTCACAGCGTAAAACTCTAAATCATGAGATTTACAAAAATCGACAGCCTCATTAAGTTTATGACCATGTCTGTAGGTCCATAAGATAAGCAAATAACCTTCATTTTGAAGTTTTTTGAGGGTTTCAAACACAAACAGTTTGGGTTTGCCAATGTCGGGATAACGGCTTTCTACAATGGTTCCATCAAAATCTATTGCTATTTTAGGCTTGTTACTAGAAAACATTTTTAGTCTTGATAACTGTGTTTGTAAGGTTGTTTTGAAAAAATTTTGATTAAATCCTTTTCTAAACTCTCTTGAGCGTACTCCACAAAACGGTTCAATTCTTCTCCATCTTGATATACAATGATAGTTGGTACATTAGTGATATTAAGTTTTCTTTGTTGTGCTTTTGAAACGTTTGGGACTTTTTTGTCTCTGCCAACTCCGATAAGCTCTAAGTGATTAAAATTAAAATTAGATTCTTCCAAAAGTTTAATAAGTCTAGGAACTTCTCTTTGACTATCAGAACACCATGTCCCAAAATAGACTTGAATTGAAAAGTCATTTTCATTAAACAGTTTGTTGAGCTGTTTTATTGACTGTGGTTGTGGTTTGTAGTTTTGATAATTAGCTTCAAACCAATTGCGATGGGATGTAGAGCGTATGTCTTCTTTGTTGGTTTCTCCAACAATATCCCGGTCTTGAGCTAGTGATATGTTTAATACCATCAATGCAATAAATAAATACAAAGATTTCATTATATTTTAATTTTAAATAAGTGCTTTTTGAGTCATTTCATCAGGCTGTTTGATGCCCATAAGTTTTAAAATTGTAGGTGCAATATCACCTAAAATTCCAGATTTAATAAATTTTAAATCATTGTCAACCAAAATTAACGGCACTGGATTAGTGGTATGTGCAGTATTTGGAGAACCATCAGGATTTATCATGGTCTCACTGTTGCCATGATCTGCTATAATGATAACTGAATAGTCATTTTTTTGAGCCGTGGTGACCAATTCTTTCATACAGCTATCTACAGTTTCACAGGCCTTAACAGCAGCTTCAAAAACACCGGTGTGACCTACCATGTCTGGGTTAGCAAAATTAACACACATAAAATCTGTACTTTGGTTTTTAATTTCGTTAACCACCTTGTCTTTTAATTCGAAAGCACTCATTTCAGGTTGCAAATCGTAGGTTGCAACTTTAGGTGAATTAACCAAAATACGTTTTTCACCCTTAAAGGTTGTTTCTTGACCACCAGAAAAGAAAAAGGTAACGTGTGGGTATTTTTCAGTTTCAGCTGCTCTTATTTGTGTTTTTCCTTCGTGTGCCAGGACCTCACCTAAAGTATTTTTGATGTTGTCTTTGGTGTATACGACATTTATATTTTTAAAAGTATCATCATAACGGGTCATCGTGTAATATTTAAGGTCTAAGGCCTTCATGTCTTGTTCGGGAAAGTTTTGTTGAGAAAGGGCTATAGTGAGTTGTCGCCCACGATCTGTTCTAAAATTAAAGAATATCACAACATCACCATTTTTAACAGTCGATATAGGTTCTCCATTGTTTGTATTTACAATAGGCTCAATAAACTCATCTGTTGTATTATTGTCGTAACTATTTTGAATGGCCTGCACAACATCTTGAGTCTGTGTACCTTTTCCATGAACAATCAAATCATAGGCTTTTTTTACGCGTTCCCATCGTTTATCCCTGTCCATGGCATAATATCGACCAATTACACTAGCCAATTGTGACTGGTGTTTGTCCAAATAGGCTAATAAATCTTCTATAAAGCCTTTTCCGGACTTAGGATCGACATCTCTACCATCAGTAAATGCATGGACATAGGTTTTGTTTAAGCCATAATCTGAAGCCGCTTTGACTAGACCTTTTAAATGATGAAGGTGTGAATGGACACCACCATCACTGACCAATCCCATTAAGTGAACAGCTTTATTCTGAGATTTTGCATATTCAAAGGCATCTTTAATTGCAGGTTCTTCCTTCAAAGTATCTTTCTCTACAGCCATATTGATTTTTACCAAATCCTGATAAACGATTCGTCCGGCACCAAGATTCATATGTCCAACCTCAGAGTTTCCCATCTGACCATCTGGAAGCCCTACATTCATTCCATCAGTCCTTAATGTTGCGGTAGGATATGTGTTTTGTAAATGGTCAATATATGGAGTATCTGCGGTATCAACAGCAGAAACTTCTTTGTTTGGTGCAATGCCCCAACCATCTAAAATGGCTAAAATTACTTTTTTGTTCATTGTCTAAAATTTGAATTTCAAATTTACAGACTAAATTTTAAAATAGAAGCAAATCTTGGCTTTTATAAGTTTAATTTAAAACTAACATACGAAGAGTTGATAAACATTATTTAAATTCCTAACTTAGCGAACAAACAATCAAACCATGCTTAGAGAAGAAAGACACGAATTATTTAGACAGATTATAACGAACAAATACAGCGTTTACAATAGTTTATTTCTAAATCTACCTCACAAACATTCAACTTATACAGGGATTTATATTCCACTGTTGAGAAAATTGAGTCAGGAAGGTTTTGAAGCTGCAAAATCGCCCGCCGAAATTGTAAAAGAATTTATCCAAAATCATACTGATATCAAAACACAGGATGATGAGTTTGTTTTATTGTTTAGGATAATACAGTATATAGAAAGGCAAGTTGTGTTATTTGACTGTGTCGAGGATGCCGCTTTTTTAGATTTTCAACGTCCTCAAATTGGGAGCTACTTACAACCTGAAAATGATTATTATGAAAGTTTGAAAGAACATTTAAAATCATTTAGTACCCGTTTGGTTTTCACGGCGCACCCTACACAATTTTACCCTAACGAGGTTCAAATTATCATGTATGAACTGCGTCAGGCCATTCAAAAAAATGACATTACAAAAATTGATGTACTACTTAATCAATTAGCCTATACACCATTTGTTAAACGGGAAAAACCAACACCGTTTGACGAAGCCAAAAGCATCATTTATTACATGAGATATGTCTATTACCAAACTATTGGGAAGTTGTATCACGAAATTTTTAAAAATGTAGAAGAGGATCCGGACTTTAACCCCAATCTTATAGAATTAGGGTTTTGGCCAGGTGGCGATCGAGATGGCAACCCGTTTGTAAAGTATGACACTACTCGTAAAGTCTCTCAACTCCTGAGAAACACTATCATGAAGTGTTATTACAATCACATCAAAGATTTGAGAAAAAAATTGACTTTTAAAGGTGTTGTAGAAATTACCGAAAACCTTAAGCAACGCCTATACAAACAAATTTTTCAAGATGAAGTTTGTATCACAGATCAAGAAATATTAGAAGGTTTATATAAAATCAAGAATACGCTTAAGAAAGAGTACAAAAGTTTATTCTTAGACGAAGTCAATGATATTATAGGAAGAGTCCATTTATTTGGCAGTCATTTTGCCACACTTGACGTGAGACAGGATAGTAGCAAACACCTTGAAGCAATGCAGATTATCTTTAGGCAAGCATTTAATAAAGATTACGATAAACTATCTCGTCAAGAAAAAATAAGTTATCTCACAGAAAAGTCTTTAGAGCTCAATGCAGATGATTTTGAAGATGAAACTTTGGTAGATACCATTAGAAATGTCTATCAAATTAAAGATATTCAGGAAGAAAATGGGGAGAGAGCTTTACACCGCTATATTATTTCAAATACAGAAAGTATATTTGACGTGCTTCATGTTTATGCATTATTTAAATATTGTGGGTATCAAGATGAAGATATTAAAATAGATATAGTTCCATTATTTGAAACTATGGTCGGGATGGACAATTCTCAAGATGTGATGAAAGACCTCTATGAGCTTCCTGTTTATAAAAAACATCTCGAAAAGCGCGATAATATTCAAACGATCATGTTAGGTTTTTCTGATGGTACTAAAGATGGTGGTTACCTTAAAGCCAATTGGGAGATTTTACAAACCAAAGAACGCTTAACCAAAGTGACAAAAGATCACAGTAATAAAGTTGTATTCTTTGACGGTAGAGGTGGGCCACCAGCTCGAGGTGGTGGAAAAACCCATCAATTTTATGCTTCTCAAGGTGATGACGTATCCAATGAAAAAATTCAATTGACCATTCAGGGGCAAACTATTACAAGCATTTATGGAACTCATGAACAAGCGAGTTATAATCTTGAGCAACTTTTACTCGCAGGTGCAAAACCGTTTAATAAATCTGTAAAATTAAGTCAACATTACAAAGACTTAATCTCTGAATTGGCGATGAAAAGTTACAAAAAATATACAGCATTAAAAGATGACAAGCTTTTTGTGCCATATTTAGAAAACATGACAACTCTTAAATATTATGGTGCCACAAATATTGGAAGTCGACCTACAAAGAGAAACGGCAAGTCTTCACTTAATTTTTCAGATTTAAGAGCTATACCATTTGTAGGGTCTTGGAGTACTATACGCCAAAATGTACCCGGCTATTACGGTTTGGGAACGGCTCTTGAAAGTTATGCTGATGAACCTGAAGTGATTGAAGATTTGTATAAAAACTCAGCTTTTTTCAGAACACTGATCAACAATAGTATGATGAGTATGAAAAAATCATATTTCCCTTTAACACAGTATATGAAAGATGATAAAGTGTATGGTGAATTTTGGAAAGAACTTAGAGCAGAATATGAACTGTCTAAAAAATGGGCATTAAAACTGACTGGTATAAAAGAATTGATGGATAATGAAAAGACCACACGTCTCTCTATAAGTGCTCGTGAAAATATAATTTTGCCACTTCTATGTATCCAGCAATATGCTTTACAAATGATTCAACAAGACCATCCGGAAAAAGACAAATACGAAAAGCTGGTCATGAGATGTTTGTTTGGTAATATTAATGCCAGTCGTAATTCAGCTTAAAACTAAATAAAAAGCCTTTGGAATTTCCAAAGGCTTTTTTGTTTTACAGAATTCAGGCTAATTCTTATAAAATATCAACTTCAAAAGCTGCTTCAACATCAGTTTCACCACCGGCATTTGTAGGGTCGCCTTCGCTAACACCAGCTGCGTCTTTAATAGGCTCGTGTCTTAAAATGACGGTTAATGTTCCTGAGCTCGCATCGCCTGTTGTTAATGTAAAATCTAAACCTAATGGATTGCCATTGGCGTCTTGGTCGTTGTATTGAACACTGACATTAAAATTTGAAGATGGGACGTAAAATACTTGGTGTTCTTCATCTTCCTCAGCGACCTCAGCAGTAATATCTTCAGCTGGATCTTCAAGTTGGTTTAAAAATTCAACACTACCGGTGTAGGTTGTGTTAGCATCCAGATCGTCTGCGCTGATGATGGGATCTAATGGACCATCACCATCGGCATCAACTTTAGACATGGTTTTGACCGTACCATTGTTATCAACAAGTGTCACAGTCATTGTTGTGATCACTTCTTCTTCATTAATAACTTGAGGTGCGTCATCGTCGCTACAGCTTGTAAATGCAAATGCAAATACAGTTAAAATTGCAAGCAGTTGAAAGGTTTTCATTGTTTTCATAGGTAATTGTTTTAAATTTAAGTTAGACATAAAATTTTGCGGGTTTAAAAATTGAATTGTTTTCATAAGTATTTGTGTTTATTTGTTAGTAATTAAGTTTAAGTTGTAATACAAAGTTTCTTCCGATTTCGTCGGCATAGAAGCGTTGTCTATTGAGATAACTTCTGTAGCTGGTATCAAAAATATTATTGACACTCAAAGCTACCTGAAGTTCTGTAAAACTGAGTTCAAAAGGCATTTCTGCTCTAAAATTCATTAAGTGGTAAGCCTCGGGCGGTTGGCTAATGTCAACTAAGGTTTCTTCAAAATCTCCTGTATCCGGATTCAGAATAGGGGTGGTAAAATTGTCATCAGGGAAACGCATTTGCTCAAACACCATTTGGCTGCTTAAAAGCAAACTCAGATTATGCCATTGTTGAATTTTGTAATTTAAACTGTTTTGCCAATTGACAGGAGGCATACTGATTAAGGGTCTGTTTCTTGATGTATCTTCTCCATTGATATAGGCAAAAGTTGAATTAAAGGAAGCTTCATCTGAAAATTGATAACCCACATTGACATCTACTCCAAATAATCTGGCATTGGTTTGCCTGTATTCAAATACAGGAAAAGCGCCTCTTATCGTTTGCTCTATACCACCTGGTTCCAGTAAAATATAATCGTCAATAAAGTTGTAATAGGCCGAAATGTCAAATTGCCAGCGATTAAACTGACGCTTAACCTGTGTAGAAACTTTGTAAGATTGTTCACTATCTATCCTAAGATCGCCAATTTCGATATTAGCTATACTGTGATGAAGACCATCGCTAAACAACTCTGAAGGGTTTGGTGCTCTAGAAGCCGTCCCAATATTGGTGTTCCATTCCCAAGCCTTAAAATTATATTGAACACCTAAGTTGGCTGAAAAATTATGATAGTCAAAAACGGGATTGGTCAAAAGCTGGGTGCCAAAGTCTTCAACGATAATATCTGCAAAATCATCTTGATAATTTCGCTCATCCCAACGGCTTTGAAAATAAAATTTTTGAGCATCAATATGCGTAAAATCGTAACGAATGCCAGCATTAAAAAATAAATTATCAGAATGATCATAATTGGCTGTCCAAAAGCCTGCGACCTTATACATTTCATAATCAGGTATCAGTCGTCTAACGCCAGTATCAGGATTAGCAAAATTGTCTTGATAGGTCAATTCAATTCCAACTTTAGTTGAAAAATTTTCAAACTTGTCATATTTTAATTTGGTAATCAAATTATGGGTTTGAAGTTCTAAATCTAAAGCCGGTATTCCAGAGCGATCACCTCGTCGAATATCAAATTCTTTTCTTCTGTTATTCTGATAAGCATATTGAACATCAAGTTGCCCAAAGTTGCTAAATTTTTTAAATGTATTAACTTTTAATAATTGATGAACAACGTCTTGCTTTGGTGAATTGATATCGTAAGTAAAATCATTAATAAAACTAGGCTCCTGACTGTTTATAGCTCTAACTAAATCGCTAACGTTCCCGATATGTGAAGCCCTTAAAATGCCAATTTCAGTATCAAATCTTGAATAAAAAACATCAAAACCATATTTAATTTTATTTAACCCCAATCCTATGGCCATGTTTTGTTCTTCCACACCTGTATTAGACAATATATAGTCTGGCGCCTCAAGGTCGCCCAAACGTTTAATACTGCCTTGCGCCTTAAAATACAAACCGCTTTCATAGGCTTTAATTAAATTTGTTGATAGATTACCACCACGTCCATTACTTGCTCCGGTTAGTATGGTTTTACCCATTAAGGTGTCTTTTACAGGTGCTTTTTGTGGTTCAGCAATAATCACGCCGCCAATAGCATCGCCACCATACTCCAGCGCAGAACTGCCTTTAATAACAGTAATATTTGCCGCTGAATTGATGTCGATGTTTGGCGCGTGATCTACACCCCACTGTTGATCTTCCATTCTTACATTATTGTTGATAATTAATACCCTAGAACTATGAAGCCCTTGAATTACCGGTTTTACAATTGTATTTCCTGTATTTAAAGAAGACACACCAGGCAAAGTCGATAGGGCATCGCCAAGAGTAGCATTACTAAATTGGTCAATAGTTTCGTGTGAAATTTGAGCTGAGATGGTAGATTTATCTTCTATATTATACAATTCTCCTTTGATTAAAACTTCATTTAAACTTTGTAAATGATGTTCCAGTGAAAAATTTTTTTCAGTATTGGTTTCAATATTTATTTGTTTTGTCAAGCTTTTACAATTGATGTGAGAAATTGTGACTTCATATTCTCCGGGGCAAATTCCTTCGATGATGAAAAAACCTTTGTTGTTGCTAATGGCATACAATGAGGTATTTTCAAGCTTTACAGAAGCATTTTCTAAAACGGAATTGTCATGTAAATCAATGACATAGCCTTTTAGACTCAAATTGCAATTTTGTGCATGAGTCACTAGAGAAAAAAACAAAAAAGTAGGTAAAATAAAAATTTTAATCATACATATAATTAAATAATCGCATCTAAAAACACAGTCTTATAAACAGAAAGCGTTTTTAATAATTAAAGCAAAATAATTATACGTTTTGAGGAGGTGGTTTGTTGAAATGTTGTCCTTCGAAATAGAGATTGTGATATACAACCTGATGAGTTTTGAATTCAGCTTTTAAATTCCAATTATCGAGAACAAATTGAATTTCAAAATTATCACTTATAGGTAATATCGAAATAGAAGTTTCTTGCTGTTGATGATGAAGTATACAGATTTCACATTGTTTGTCATCATCAGCAAAGTCATTTTCAAAAGCATGAGAAAGCCCATGTAAATCTAAACTGTATGAAGCTACCACAAAGAGTAGTAGTAATGCAATATGTTGTTTTAAATACTTCATTAGCGCGAATATATTGAAATATGCTAAGTTATAAACTGTTTTAATAATTATTTTAAAAAATATTGCTTTGCTGACAAGTGATACCCGTTAAATATTTTTAAACCGTACACTATGATTACGTTACTTTTTAATATCTCAAATTTTGGTTGTACCGCTGTTGAAAAAACAAAAAATAATGGTAAAGCAAATAGTTGACTTCATAGCCGTAATCTGTATTGCTGTTATACTCTATTCTAAAAGGATAAAGCAGTGGATCAAATCTTGAAGGTTGATTGACTCGGTTGTTGTATTCTGCGACTAAGATTTGATTTCTGTTTTCTAGATAATTCTGTGAATAATATCCACGTGGTCTTTGTGTTGCAAGCCAGGAGTTAAATCCAATCTCAAGTATAATGATTTTGTATTCAAGGCTATCATTTGCAATCTCAATTGTATCGTTTTCTTGAGTTTTTTGAGATTTATTGGCTTTAAATTGTTGAGGTTTTTGAGTTGCATTACAGCCTATTATGAGTAAGGCTAAACCAGTTATAATATGTAAAGACTTAAATTTCATACTCTAAAATACACTAAAACAATTATATATAATTGTGTTTTAACTAAAAATAGCTTAAGGTTCAATATCAGTAATGAAGCTATTTTGTAGAGCTTTTGGAAGTTGTCTTTTGTATTTTTCAGCTTCTTCTCGAGTTTCGAAAGTTCCAATAAAAACTTTAAATAAAGATTTTTCCTCAAATTTTTGAGCCTTAATTTTTACAGGTTCTCTAAGATTATACTTTAAGAGTTCAGTAGAGTAATTAATTGCGTTTTCTTTTTCAGAGTAACTAGCCACCTGGATGGTATAATTTCCTTTAAAATCATTAGTTTTAGGCTTAAAGTTTTTTTCGAGTTTAAGCACGCTCAACTTTACTTGCGTAATATCATTAAGGTATAAGTTTATAGAGTCACCTGCACTTTGAGACAAATCAATAATTCTGCCTTTTATAAACGGTCCGCGATCATTTATCCTAACATTAATAGATTCTCTGGTTTTAAGGTTTGTGACTTTAATTACAGATCCAAATGGTAAACTGCGATGGGATGCCACTAAACTATCATGCGAAAACCGTTCACCGCTTTTTGTCAGAAGGCCTTCGTGGGCGAGAGGTCTAATTGAGGCTAGACCTTGTTGTATTTGAGCATTGAGGCTTGTAAAGCAAAAAAATAATAAAAAGACAAACAGTGTTCTGAAATTCATGAGGTTATTGACTTAATTCAATAATTTGTTCGGCAAGCTCAGTTCCGATTCGATCTTGGGCTTGGGTTGTCGCTCCACCGGTATGTGGACTTAATGACAACTTGGGTTGCATTAATAACTTAATTTCTGGCGTTGGTTCGTTTTCAAAAACGTCAATAGCAGCAAACTGAAGTTTTCCACTTTCTAAAGCTTTTACTACAGCTTTTTCATCAATTACACCACCACGAGCTGTATTAATAACAGCTGCACCATCTTTCATTTTTTTGATTTCATTTGCCCCTAGAACGTAATCTTTCTGAGAAGGGACGTGAAATGTGATGACATCAGATTGTGCTAAGAGCTCATCAAAATCAATACTTTTGAGGTTAAAATTTAAATGCTGGCCGTTAAAAAACTCGAGTTTTACATCCACTTCATCTGTAAATTTGTCATGCACGACGACGTTCATTCCCATACCAATAGCGCGTTTTGCAGTCGCTTGACCAATACGACCAATACCCACAATTCCCATGGTTTTGCCTTTGAGCTCAGTACCTTTTGCGTAAGATTTTTTAAGGTCTTTAAATTTTGAGTCGCCTTCCAATGGCATTTGTCGATTGGCTAAATGCAGAAATCGAAAACCACTTAAAGTATGTGCCATCACTAATTCTGCAACAGAATCTGAGGAAGCTGCAGGCGTGTTTATTACTTTTATGCCTTTCGATTTAGCATAATCTACATCAATATTATCTAAACCAACCCCACCACGACCGATGATTTTTAAATAAGGGCAAGCATCTATTAAGTCTTTTCTAACTTTAGTGGCACTTCTGACTAAAATGACATCAATATTGTTATCATTTAAATAACTCGATAGTTGTTCTTGAGCGACTTTGGTTTGTATGACTTCGTGGCCTGCGTTTTCAAGCATTTCTACACCAGCTTGCGAAACGCCATCATTTGCTAATATTTTCATTTTTTATGTTTTTAATTTTTAATTATGCTTTTCGTTCCAATTCATCCATAACTTCAACCAAAGTTCCCACAGACTCTTTTGGTAAAGCGTTATACATAGAAGCGCGATAACCCCCTACACTTCGGTGACCATTTACGCCATTGATTCCTGCTTCTTTACACATTTTATCAAAACGTTCTTTTAATGAATCATCGACTAAATAGAAAGTTGCATTCATGGTAGAACGATCCGGCTTGTTGGCAAATCCTTTAAAGAGTGGATTGATATCAATTTCAGAATAAATTAATTTGGCTTTGTTTTCGTTTTCTTTTTGTATCGCTTCAATTCCTCCCTTTTCTTTTAACCACCTCAGATTAAGTAATGAGGTATAAACCGCAAAAACTGGTGGCGTATTAAACATGCTATCTTTACCAATGTGAATCTTATAATCTAACATTGAAGGAATATCCCGGCTGACCTTGCCTAGAACCTCTTCTTTTACTACAACCAAGGTTGTCCCTGCTGGTCCCATATTTTTTTGTGCTCCCGCATATATTACATCAAAATAGGAAAAATCAATTTGGCGTGAAAAAATATCGCTACTCATATCACAAACTACCGGTGCATCGGTATCTGGAAATTCTTTGATTTGCGTACCAAATATGGTATTATTGCTCGTACAATGAAAGTAGTCTATGTCTTTAGGAATATTGTAATCTTTAGGGATATAGTTGAAATTTTTATCAGAAGAACTGGCAACCACATCAACTTCAGCTAACTTACGCGCTTCTTTAATAGCTTTTGTTGACCAAGAGCCTGTATCAAGATAGGCCGCCTTATTTTCAAGTAAATTGTAAGCGCTCATGATAAACTGGAGACTTGCACCACCTTGTAAAAACAACGCTTGATAGCCTTGACCTTTTAGTCCTAAAAGCTCAATGGCTAAATCCCTAGCTTCATTCATAATATCTACAAATGCTGGACTTCTATGAGAAATTTCTAGAATGGACAATCCTGAATTGTCCAAGTCCATTACAGCTTCAGAAGCTTTTAAAAAGACTTCTTTTGGTAAAATACAAGGTCCTGCACTAAAATTGTGTTTTTTCATAATGTTATGTTGTTGTAAAGTTTTGTAAAAATTGAATGGTATCTACACCGTCAGCATAATCAGTTAAATTAGGGTGTTGAGCTTGACCAAAATCAAATTTACATAATGAATGCTGACCAATGATACATTGAATCTCTTCTCGATGTTCTTCTAAAGATGCTTTTAGAGAATCTTCACTATCGTAAATTTCATAATTAACAACACCTATTGGGGTAGAAAATTGTGTATCTTCTTTTAAGATTAAAAAATCGTTGTCTAAAAAACTTATTTCACTCATCAAATAAACCGCTTTATTGTAGTCGTAATTATTTGCGTATTTGTTGTGGTAAATATAGGATTTGAATTTTGAAATGCCTTTAAAAAATTCATCAAAATCAAAGTTTTGAGGAATAAATAATTTCGATACATTCCTGCACCCTAAACCAAAAAATCTAAAAATATCTTCACCTAATTTTTCAAAATCCTCAAGGTTTTCTTTACCTGTGACTATTGCCACCCCATTTCTATTTTTTCTGATAATATGGGGCTTATTTCTAAAATAATATTCAAAATAGCGCGCTGTGTTATTGCTGCCAGTTGCAATGACTGCGTCATAACCTTTTAGCTGATTGTCTTCAAACTTAATGTAAGATTTGAAACCTGGTTGAATTTTGATTAATTCTTCGGCCAAATAGGGCAGAAGTCGTTTATCGTTTGAGGAAAGTTTAGCAATGATATGATGTCCCGAGATTAAAATCGCGAGAAAATCATGAAAACCGACAAGTGGAATGTTACCCGCCATGACTACACCAATATTTAGAGCAGTATTATTGACTTCTAAATTATATTTTGACAACCATTTATGTAGGTGAGGTTCTTTAAGTGATTCTGCCCATTGAGCTAAGGCATAACAAATATTTTCTTCGGTAAACCACGAGTTTTCGGCCTGAGCAATTTGCAATATTTCTTCAAATTTTGAATTTTGTTTTGAAGATATTAAGAGTTGTTGATCAATTAAATTACTGATATGCTGACCAAGGTCAATAAATGCTGCTTTTCGCTGTTCAAAAGTGAGCATAAACTTGTGGAATTTTGCTTTTATGTTTAATTTTGAACAAACTTACGATAAAAGACAAACATGGCGATTAAGATAACCGATGAATGTATAAATTGTGGGGCTTGCGAACCCGAATGCCCAAATACAGCGATTTATGAAGGTGCAGACGATTGGCGTTACTCTGACGGCACCGACCTTGAAGGAAATATAGTTTTACCTAATGGAAAAGAAGCCAATGCCGAGGAAGTGCAGGAACCGGTAAGTGATGAATTTTATTACATCGTCACCGATAAATGTACTGAATGTATGGGTTTTCACGAAGAGCCCCAATGTGCTGCAGTTTGTCCTGTAGACTGTTGTGTACCAGATGAAGATCATGAAGAAACCGAAGAGGAGTTACTAGGCAAACAATCTTTTATGCATAAGGAATAAATCCTAATTTTCAAACTATTATTTTATAGTATTTTTTCAATTCACGAATCTGGTTTTATTACAAATCAGGGTGGTTATGATATTTGCTAAAACACCATCACTAAATGCTTCTAATCTTCCTGTTTTCATCATTAATCTTCTAAATGACCAAATTTACCTTCATTAAAGTCATTAAATGCTTCTCTGAGCCCTTCTCTGGTGTTCATCACAAATGGACCTTGTGCAGCAATGGGTTCATCTATGGGCTCACCACTCAATACCAATACAGTAGCATCATCGGTCGCTTCAATTTCAAATGATTCACCATCGTTAGCCATTAATGCGAGATGGTCTGTCGGTGTGTTCTCCTTACCATTTATAACTACATTGCCTTCAATAATAAGAAGTGCAGTATTGTAATGTGCTGGAAATTCAAAATCTACTTTTCCGCCTGAATTCAATTTGGCATTTAACGTATTAATAGGTGTAAAGGTTGAAGCCACACCTTTTGTATTTTTGTATCGACCCGCAATCACTTCAACTTCACCAGCATTGTTATCTAACTGATGGCGGTTTATGTTTTTGTTTGTAATGCCTTGATATTTTGGTGCACTCATTTTGTGTTTTTTAGGCAGGTTGACCCACAGTTGCACCATTTGAAAATCACCACCTGTTTTACTCCATTTTTCTTCGTGATATTCTTTGTGTAAAACACCACGAGCAGCTGTCATCCATTGAACATCTCCTTCTTCGATAACACCGCCACCGCCACTACTGTCATGGTGAGCAACTTTACCTTTGTAAGCTATTGTAACAGTTTCAAATCCACGATGTGGATGCACACCAACACCTTTGGCTTTATCTGATGGTGGAAATTTATAGGTTGAATTATAATCTAACATGATAAATGGATTCATCCGTTGCATATCCATTCGGTATCCACTTGGAATAAAATTGTGTACTCTAAAGCCATCTCCCACAAAATGGGGTGCTCTAGGACTTGCTACTAATTCTACAGTTTTTGTTTTCATCGTTTAAGTTTTTACTTTTCACAAAAATAACGACAATACCTCTTCTATCTATTGATGTATGATAAGAAGCTAATTGTTGTTTTGTGAGATTTCTTTTCGAACTCGACTTAAACTTTCTGGTGTAATTCCCAAATATGAGGCAATCATGCTTTGTGGAACTCTTAAGAGTATATCAGGATACATGGCGATAAACTGAAGATATCTATCCTTAGCAGTTGCACTTAATAATAAGTGGATTCTGTTTTGTAAATGCCGGATGTGGTTGTGAAGCAGTCTGTTATTAAAGTCTGTAAAATTTGGAATTTCTTTTGATAAACGTTGAACAAAACCTTCATCTATCATGACAGCTTGACTATCTTCTAAAGCTTGAATATAATAAGCAGACGGCTGATTAAAATATGAGCTTTATCTATCGGTTAAAAACCAATTTTCAGAAGCAAAAGTAAGAATATGTTCTTTGCCTTTTTTGTCAAGTGAAAACATTCTTAAAAGTCCTTGTTCTACAAAAAAAGTTTGTTTACAATGTTCGTTCTCACGTAAAAGAAATTGATCTTTACTGATTGTCTTTGTCTTGCAATTCTTGATTATAGATGAACTTTCCTGCTGAGTAATATTCAGATTTGAACATAAATATGTTTCAAAGTTTGTGCTTTTCATAAATAGTTTGGATTATACACCAACTGTGACAATCAAATATACAAAAACAGCAACTTAAGTTGTCTTTATTTTTAATTATTGATATTTAAGCCACTTTCAATCCATTCCAAAAATATATTTGCATCGGGTTCGTAGCCTATAGGTTGATTCAATAAATTCAAATCACTATCCATTAAAACATAATAGGGTTGCGAATTGTTCCTAAAATTTACGGTTTGAAACGTCGCCCATTTATCGCCAATCGTCTTGATTGGTTTGATGCTGCCATTAGGCTTTTCAAAATTAAATTGTTTCTCTTTCGGCAATTCTGTTCTTTTATCAACGTATAGTGAAATTAAAATCACTTCATTTTGTAAAACTTCTAAGACTTGCGGTTCGCTCCAAACCTGTTCTTCCATTTTACGACAATTGACACAGGCCATTCCTGTAAAGTCTATCAACATAGGTTTTCCAGAAGCTTGAGCAGCTTCAAGTCCTTTGTCAAAATCTTTATAAGCTTTTAAGCCTAAAGGTCCAGAACTATCCTTATCGTAAAGACTGTAATTTAATGGTGGTGGAAATCCGCTGAGAAGTTTTAAGTTAGCATAAGTGGACTGTGTTAAACCTGGTAAAAGATAGACGACAAAAGCGAGAATCAATAGTGAAATAAACACCCTGCCTTTACTCAATTTAATGTTTTTGGCATCGTGTGGAAACTTGATTTTGCCCAATAGATAGAACACAAGTGCCAAGCCAATAACAATCCAAATGCCAATAAACACCTCGCGTTTGAGTAGTCCCCAATTCTCCACGAGATCGGCGTTGGATAAGAATTTGAAAGCTAAGCCGACTTCTAAAAAACCGAGAACGACTTTAACTGTATTCAGCCAACCGCCGCTTTGTGGCATAGCTTTAAGCCAATTAGGGAATAATGCAAATAGCGCAAACGGCAAGGCAAGCGCAAGACCAAATCCGCCCATGCCAAAACTTAACTGAATCGCACCACCATCAGCAGTCAATGAGCCACCGAGTAGCGAACCAAGAATTGGTCCGGTGCAAGAAAAAGACACAATAGCCAAAGTTAATGCCATAAAAAATATACCAACAACACCGCCCAAACTCATGGCTTTTTGGTCCATGCGATTGCTCCAAGATTGCGGTAAGGTGATTTCGTAATATCCAAAAAACGAAAAGGCAAAAACAATAAATATGACAAAGAAGATAATATTTAAAGTTGTATTGGTTGAAATGTTATTTAAAATTTCTGGGTTGACGCTATCTAACAAATGAAATGGTAAACTTAATAACACATAAATTCCAAAAATAAATATCCCGTAAAGTATGGCATTAATTTTACCCATTTTGGGTGTTCTGGCTCCCTTGGTAAAAAACGAAACCGTAAGCGGAATCATAGGAAACACACAAGGCGTTAACAAAGCCAAAAGTCCACCAATAAACCCAAGAAAAAATAATGTTGTATAGGATTGTTCATCGTTAGTTGAACTGATCAATTCCGGATTTTGTAATTCTAATTTTAAGGAATTCGTCAAGTTGACATCTGTTTCATCAACTTTCAAATTCTGATCTAAATTTTGAAATGACCCATCAGGATTTACTTTTAATCTAAACGTATGTATTTCTGGTGGCAAACAGCGTTCATCATCACAGACAGAATAGGTGACATTGACTTCAATAGGTTGGTCAAATGATTTAATTTTGATTTTCTGTGTAAATGCAACTTTGTCTTCAAAGTATTTTAAATCGGTTTCAAAAGTTTCATCATAGGCTTCTATACCTTCTGGCTCGTAGGTGTCGCCAACGAGATTATAGTGGTTTTGATTTTTAAATGTAAAATCAGTTGGGATAGGCCCAATGACATCTTCACCTAATTCTATCATTGAAGGTAAATGCCAGCCGTCTTCTAATTCAGCGATAAAGGCTAAGGTAAATAAGCTATCGGTCTTAGTGACATTAGCTTTCCACTCAATGGGTTCTAAAATTTCATTTTGTGAACCAAAGTTGATTTGGGCTTCGACCTCAAAGTTTAAAAAACTCAGGCTAAATAATAAAAAGCTTATTTGAAATAGGTAATTTTTAAACATGTTGTAGTATTATCAGTAGTTTTATAGCGATTGTCAATTCTTTGGTTAACAACCCAAATGATGTTATGGTTATGGCATAGCACCCAAATTTTTGACTTGTCTTTTGTGCTTAATTTTTCATCTTTAAGAAAGTCGCTTAATTTGCGTCTACCTTGCATACCTAAGGGACAAAAATAGTCACCTCTTTCGTAAGGACGAAGCAGAAGTGAAGATTTAAGCAAATCTTTAGAAATAAAAGCAATATTTGGTGTTGCTTTATCAAAATTTTTAACGGTTTCAAAGCTTAATTTACCTTCTGCAAATGATACGGTTTTAGGCAGTTTATCTAAATTAATGGTGATGGGTTTTTTCTCGTCATTTTTTAAAACAAAAAGTTCTAAAAAACCCCTTTCTTTGACGAGTTTATGGGTCGAAGACGTCACATATTTTCCAACCTGTGCTGTGACTAAGCCATAAACGCTATCCCAATCTGTAAATCCAAAATCTTTGAGCAATTCAATCAATATATTTTTGGGATGGGGAAAGGTTTTTAAAGTTTTGATGTCAAATCGATAGGTCTCTTCAGTGGCTTTTACCATTTGTTTAAACACCATGTTGATATAATCGTCTAACAAGTCTTTTTGCCGATTGATGTTATTCTGAGTGGTTTTAAATCGGGCATGTAAATCATCCTGACGTTTATCAAAAAAAGGAATAAGGTGATGCCGGATGACATTGCGAAGATAGTGGTCAGAGGCATTGCTTTGGTCTTCACGCCACTGTATGCTTAGCTGATTGGCATAAGTCAAAATTTCATCTCGGGTAAATTTTAACAAAGGTCTTATAATGGAATCACGTTTTTGAGAAATTCCGGTTAAACCTCTAATTCCCGTGCCACGAAAGGAGTTGACGAGGTAAGTTTCTAAATCATCATCCGCGTGATGAGCAGTCATGACGGCGTCGTAATTTTCTTTGTCTAAACAATCTTTAAACCATTGGTATCTGATTTGTCGAGCCGCTTCTTGGGTAGAAAGTTGATGTTTATTGGCATAAACTTTAGCATTTTTTTCTAAAACAAAAACAGGGCAGTTGAGTCTGTGGGCTAAATCTTCTAAAAATCGTTGATCTTCGTCACTGTCTTGACCGCGCAGCTTAAAATTGACATGACAAATCCCAAATTTCATACCTAAAACATTACACAAATGAATCAAAACCGTCGAGTCTAAACCACCACTTGCCGCAATTAAAAACCTTTTGTTTTCTGCTCCAGGAACAAGGTATTGAATTTGTTTTTGAAAATGGTCTTGCATGTATTCAAATGTAGGTGTTCGCTTAAATTACAAAACTAACCAAAATCCTTAGCGTTTTGGTGTCTTAGCGTGAAAAAATTCCTTAGATACTTGCTCATTTTTTAACACTTCCATCAAGGCTTTAGCTTTTACCAAACATTCTTCATACTCATTTTCGGGAATAGATTTATGAGTAATAGCACTGCCTACCATCAAGCTAGTGTACTGTTTTAAAACATTGTGCAAAATACTCCGAATGACAACATTAAAATCAAAGTCGAAATCTGGTGTGATGTAACCTATACAACCACT
The DNA here is from genome assembly GCF_006120725.1 of Mesohalobacter halotolerans. Taxonomy (GTDB): domain Bacteria; phylum Bacteroidota; class Bacteroidia; order Flavobacteriales; family Flavobacteriaceae; genus Psychroflexus; species Psychroflexus halotolerans. The sequence continues at coordinate 457,380 of NZ_SWMU01000002.1, read as the reverse complement.
GTATAAGCCACGTTTAGTAGATTCAAGTTCTTCTATAATTTGCATGGCTGACACTTTTGGAGCGCCCGTCATGCTACCCATAGGAAATGTGGCTTTTAGAATTTCTTTTAAATTAGTCTCAGTCTTAAGTTCAGCCGAAATCGTAGATATCATTTGATGCACTTGTTTATAGCTGTAGATTTTGCAGAGTTCTTCAACTTCTACCGAATTTTTTACAGCAATTTTAGACAAATCATTCCGTACCAAATCGACAATCATCACATTTTCAGCAATCTCTTTGGGGTCTTGCTGAAGTTTTAATTTATAGTTTTTATCCACTTCGGTATCGCTATGACGCCTTGCTGTGCCTTTGATAGGTTGAGAAATAATTTTTTTCCCGGATTTCTTTAAAAATCGCTCAGGACTAGCGCCCAGAGCATACAAATGCTCGTGCTTAAAAAAACAAGCAAAAGGCGGTCGAGAGATGTCATTCAAATCTTGAAAACACTGATGCGGATTCAGATCATGCTTTTCGGCATAAAACTCTTGGCAAAAATTCATCTCGTAAATATCACCGCGTTGAATGTGCTTTATGACTTCTTTGACTTTAGAAAGGTATGTTTGCTTTGAAATTTTAGACTTTAAATCAATTTGATGAAATGTATTATCTACCGATGATAGGTATTGATCTCCAATAGTTTTTAGGTCGTCTTTTATCTCTTCAGCAACCATATTTAAATAGAGGCATTCAACGTTTTTACCTTTTATTAAAAACAACTTTTGAGGTTGAAAAAAATACAAATCAGGAAATCTTAGATTGTCATCATTTTTAGATTTTAAATTTTCAATTCCATTTTTAATATCATAACCCAAATACCCAAAAATCCAATCTTGGGTTTGGTGTTGATACTCATCTAAAGCATCTAAAGCTTCAGTATAATCTGTTTGAATCGCTGTAAACGCATCTACCGCTAAAACAGCGTCATAATCAGCATTGAGGTCTTGATTAGAGTTAAGCCAAACGATGTCATTAAATTGAGCTGACCAGTGAAAAAGCTTATGTTTAAAGACTTCAATATCTTGTGGTGAAAAGGTATAGGAGGTTCTCAAAAATTTAGGCGATTGCTTTTAAAAATTGATCTAAAGCAGCTTTAAACTCTTTATTTTGCTCGTCATCTGTAATGCCATGGTCTTCAGAAAAATGATGTCCAAAAGACGCTAAAGCAAAATTTGAAACAATCTCAGCCCCGAACCTTGGCAAAATTTCAACCGCATAATCGTTGGCCATATTTGCACCACCACGACCTGGTGAGGTGCTAAGAATACACAACTTTTTATTTTTGAGAAAATTTCTGTCATTCCTAGATAACCAATCCATGCAGTTTTTAAAAAAAGCCGATAAGCCACCGTTGTGTTCATTGACAGAGATCATTAACGCCTCAGCTTGTTGTATGTGTTTATTTAGTTTTACTATCGATGCCGGAATACTCTGTTGGTTTTCTACATCAGCACTATACATCGGAATATCGAAATCCTTTAAATTAATTAATTCTACTTGATGTCTATCGACAAGTGAAGCAGCATAGGACACCAATTTAAAATTGATTGAAGTCGAACTGTTAGAGCCTGCAAAGGCAAGTATGTTTTTCATAGCTTAGAATTTTAAGCAAAAATAAGATAAGCCAAAGGAATAAAAAAACCGCCTCAAAAAGGCGGTTGAAAAATGAAAATTTAAGCATTTAGATATACCTGACACCGATTGAGCTCAGGGTTTTTATGGATAAGTGAATTGATAAAAATCCTCAATTCATCAATTTCATGAGGCAAAAGTCTCTTTACGGCCTTTTCCACTTCTCTACAAAACAATTTGACATCAAAAGAAACTTTCCTCAAGACTTCCTTTGTGTATTCAAACATTGCTCTTGCCATGATGTTTAAATTTTAAGATTAAGTAATTTTATACCATATATCAAATTTTTAGCAAGCCTAAATTAAGTAAATATTTCTAAAAAAATGTTAATAATAAACCAAACCAATTATTAAAATTTTCAATGTATTGACATTAAATTGTTTATGTGCTATTTATAACATACAGTTAATCTCGAATATCAAATAATATTCAAATTTACATCAGTGAATATTACATTTTAATGGCTAAAAAATCATTGCATTGGCTGTTGTAAATTAAGTCATTTATCGATGATTTTCATAGGTAGATTTCCTGAGGGGTAAATTGGGTTAAAAGAATCTTACTTTTAGCGTGTAAAAGACGCTTATTATTTGTAAATTCTTAAATTTACACACGTATTTTGATAAAATTTAAAATTGAGTATGCAACAGCTTAAAGTTTATAAACCCAAGCATAAAGTTAGAATTGTCACAGCCGCATCATTGTTTGACGGTCATGACGCAGCGATTAATATCATGCGTCGAATCATCCAATCTACAGGCGTAGAAGTGATTCATCTTGGTCATGATAGAAGCGTTGACGAAGTGGTAAACTGTGCTATTCAGGAAGATGCCAATGCCATTGCCATGACGTCTTACCAGGGTGGCCACAACGAATATTTTAAATATATGTATGACCTTTTAAAAGACAAAAAGGCCACGCATATCAAAATTTTTGGCGGTGGCGGTGGTGTAATTCTTGAAGAGGAAATCAAGGAACTCATGGATTACGGCATTACTCGAATTTATTCACCTGACGATGGTCGTGAAATGGGTTTACAAGGCATGATAAATGACCTTGTCAAACAATCTGATTTTGAAACACCAGCGCTAAAACAGGCTGATAAATTAAAGGATTTAATCCAACAAAAGGACGTCAATACCATTGCGAGATTAATTTCTTTAGCAGAAAACAGACAAGGAGACTTTAAAACACATTTCTCAAAATTAAATTCTAAAGGAAAAGTCCCTATCTTGGGTATTACCGGAACAGGCGGTTCTGGAAAATCATCACTTGTTGACGAGTTGGTGCGTCGTTTTCTAGTCGATTTTGAGGATAAAACTTTAGGGATTATTTCAGTTGATCCGTCAAAACGGAAAACAGGTGGTGCATTACTCGGTGATAGAATACGAATGAACGCTATCAATTCGCCTCGCGTTTTTATGCGGTCTCTTGCCACACGGCAATCTAATTTGGCCCTTTCAAAATATGTTCAAGATGCGGTTGAAGTGCTTAAAGCCGCTCAATTTGATATGATTATTCTCGAAACTTCCGGGATTGGTCAAAGCGATACCGAAATTCTTGACCACAGTGATGCTTCATTGTATGTCATGACACCTGAGTTTGGCGCCGCTACTCAACTTGAAAAAATTGACATGCTTGATTTTGCAGATTTGGTAGCCATTAACAAATTTGATAAACGCGGCGCAAAAGATGCGTTACGCGATGTCAAAAAACAATACCAACGCAACCACAACCTTTGGGATGCCAATCTAGATACGCTCCCTGTTTATGGAACCATAGCTTCTCAATTTAACGACCCGGGTATGAATATTCTATACAAAAAAATCATGGATTGTATGGAAGATAAAGCCACATCTGAGTTGAAAAGCAGCTATGAAATTTCAGATGAAATGTCTGAAAAAATCTATATCATCCCGCCTAAACGCACCCGTTATTTGTCTGAAATTGTAGAAAATAATCGGTCATACGACGAGGATGTGGACAAACAAGTGAAGGTTGCTCAACGGTTATATGGTATTTACACCACTTTAGTTTCTACGGCAAATGCCTCATCTTTAAGTTTAAATTCAAATGGAATTGATGAAGACGATTTAGAATCGTATGTCACATCAGAAAACAAAGACTTTATCAAACTACTGAAGCATGAATTCGATAGCGTTAAAATGGATTTAAATCCCTATCATTGGGAAAAAATATTAGATTGGGACAACATTCAACAGCGGTATCAAGACGATATTTACAGCTTTAAAGTTCGAGATAAAGATATCAAAATTAAAACCCATACTGAATCATTATCTCATTTAAAAATCCCTAAAGTTGCATTGCCAAAATACCAAGCTTGGGGTGATTTGTTGAAATGGATGTTGCAAGAAAATGTGCCCGGGCAATTCCCTTACACCGCAGGTTTATATCCTTTTAAACGCACTGGTGAAGACCCCACGCGAATGTTTGCCGGTGAAGGCGGACCTGAACGAACCAACAGACGTTTTCATTATGTCAGTCAGGGTTTGCCCGCAAAACGATTATCTACAGCCTTTGATTCGGTAACCTTATACGGAAGCGATCCCGACTATCGCCCAGATATTTATGGGAAAATCGGGAATGCCGGGGTTTCCATTTGTTGCTTAGATGATGCCAAAAAACTCTATTCAGGCTTTGATTTGGCAAACCCAATGACTTCTGTAAGTATGACCATAAATGGTCCAGCGCCGATGTTGCTTGGTTTCTTCATGAATGCGGCTATCGACCAGCAATGTGAGAAATATATTAAAGACCACGGTCTTGAAAAAGAGGTTGAAGCTAAAATTGAAAAAATTTATAAAGATAAAGGAACGGTAAGACCGGTTTATCATGGTGAACTCCCTGAAGGCAATGACGGTCTCGGCTTAATGTTACTGGGTGTAACAGGCGATATGGTATTGCCTCAAGAGGTTTATGAGAAAATCAAAAAAGAAACCATTTCAGTTGTTCGTGGAACGGTTCAAGCTGATATACTAAAAGAAGACCAAGCTCAAAACACCTGTATTTTTTCAACAGAATTTGCCTTGCGTTTGATGGGCGATGTGCAAGAGTCTTTCATCAAAAATAAAGTGAGAAATTTTTATTCGGTCTCAATCTCAGGTTATCACATTGCAGAAGCCGGTGCCAACCCCATCACGCAATTGGCTTTGACTTTATCTAATGGTTTTACTTATGTAGAGTATTATTTGAGTCGAGGTATGGACATCAATAAATTCGGACCCAATTTATCGTTTTTCTTCTCCAATGGTATAGATCCGGAATATGCCGTGATTGGTCGTGTAGCACGACGAATTTGGGCTAAAGCCATGAAAGAAAAATACAATGCCAACCCAAGAGCTCAAATGTTGAAATACCATATCCAAACCTCCGGACGGTCATTGCACGCTCAAGAAATTAACTTCAATGATATTAGAACCACATTACAGGCGTTGTATGCCGTTTACGATAATTGTAACTCACTGCATACCAATGCTTACGACGAAGCTATTACCACACCAACTGAAGAGTCGGTAAGACGAGCAATGGCCATTCAATTGATTATCAATAAAGAATTAGGTCTGGCTAAAAATGAAAATCCAATACAAGGTTCATTTATCATCGAAGAGTTGACAGACTTGGTAGAAGAAGCTGTTTTATTGGAATTTGACAGATTAACTGAACGAGGCGGTGTTTTAGGCGCTATGGAAACCATGTATCAGCGCAGTAAAATACAAGAAGAAAGTTTGCATTATGAGACTTTAAAGCACAATGGTGATTTTCCAATTATAGGGGTAAATACCTTTTTAAGCAGTAAAGGCTCACCAACGGTGAAGCCAAGAGAAGTAATTCGCGCCACAAAAGACGAAAAAGAAAATCAAATCACAAATTTAAAAAATTTACATAAAACTTACGAAGATAGGGCTGAAGCGCTATTAAATGAATTGAAGAAAACGGCCATTGACAATGGGAATATGTTTGACAGTTTGATGGAAGTCACCAAATATTGCTCTTTAGGACAAATTACCGAAGCCCTATTTGAAGTAGGCGGACAGTATAGGAGGAATATGTAAGCAGAGAACCAACTTTTGTATGCAAAAGATGTGTGAATCGCTTATCCCGAGCGTAGCCGAGGGATCTCAAGATCGCCAAATTTTTCAATTGAAAAGCAGAAAATTTTTGCAGGCTGCTTATTCCGACTCCATTCGGGATCTCAGAGAACTAACTTTTGTGTGCAAAAGTTTTGTTTTGTAAAACGACTCTTTTTGAATAAAGTAAATCAATTAAAATTATTCAACCAATTTAAAAAATATATGAAACTCTATACAACTTGTTCTTCCTGCTACAAAGACATCAAACTTACACAAAAAGCCACCACCAAATTTGAATTCGAAAGAAAATATGGTGAAGAAATTGAATTAAGCTGTCGTAAATGTGATACGTCAAACACCAAACATGTCAATAGAATTTTTGCTAAAACTGAGTGGTTTTGGGTTTTATTAAGTTTTGGTATTAGCGTTTTCGTTAGTCTTATTTTAATATTTTCCTTTGGAGGCTTTGGCTTCTTTGTACTATTTGCTCCTGCTGCTGTAGTATTTGGCCAGCAAAAGAGCATCAGTGCTTTCAATCGCTCAAAGGTACCCCGAAGTCGCAAATAATTAATTGTGTTTCAACCTATATTACATAGATTTCAGTCTCAGGATGATTACAAGTCAGTAGATCTGTCAAAGTCTAATTTAGATTCAAAGAATGTTGATCCTCAAAATCAGTACGAATTAACAGCGTATCTAGATAAAATTAAATCTTACAAACAGGCGAAAGTCCTCTACGGAGGATATCTTGAGAAAAGAGGTTTGTATGATAAAAAGTCACTTTTCAACGCTGCCGATAAACAGCGTAATATTCACTTAGGTATAGATTTTTGGGCAGATGCAGGTGAAGAGATAATTTGTCCTCTAAAAGGCTCGGTTCACAGTTTTGCAGATAACACCGGTTTTGGAAATTACGGTCCGTGTATTATTTTAAAACACCAGACCAATTATGTGTCGTTTTATTCACTATACGGCCATTTATCTCGAGAAAGTCTATTGAATATAAAAGTTGGTCAGTCCATAAATCAAAATCAGGTCTTTTGTAACTTAGGAGATACAAATGAAAATGGTGGTTATATCCCACATCTTCATTTTCAATTGATTAAAAATATTGGCGAATATTTTGGAGATTATCCCGGGGTCTGCCATAAAGAGGATTTAAATTTTTATAAAAAAAATATCATTTCGCCTATTCCATTTTTAGGCTTATAACGAAACGCTTTTCGTACATTTGCAATCATAAAAATAGTTATGGATTTATACGTAAATAACGAAACTTCAAGGCTTAGAAAAGTCATATTAGGTATTGCAAACAGCAATGGACCAACGCCTACTTTAGAAGAGGCTTACGACCCAAAATCAATTGAACACATTAAAAATGGGACTTACCCCAAAGAGGAAGATAAAGTTAAGGAGATGGCTGAAGTTCTAGAAGTTCTTAAAAAATATAATGTCGATGTTTATCGGCCGGAATTAATAAAGGATTATAATCAAATTTTTGCACGCGATATCTGTTTTGTAATCGAAGATAAAATTATAAAATCTAATATACTGCCAAATCGTGATCAGGAAATTGAAGCTATTCGGTATATCTTAGACCAAATCCCACAAGAGAAACTCATTAAACTTCCAGAGGAAGCTCATATGGAAGGCGGAGATGTTATGCTTCATAACGATTACATTTTTGTAGGCACTTATCGAGGTGATGACTATGCAAACTATATTACAGCAAGAACCAATGTTGAAGCTGTAGAAGAAATTAGAAAGCATTTTCCACATAAAATTGTCAAATCCTTTAATTTAAGAAAAAGTAATACAGATGCTCGTGCCAATGCTTTACATTTGGACTGTTGCTTTCAACCTGTTGGTCCTAAATATGCGATTTTACACAAAAATGGATTTCTGGAAGAAAGTGAATACCAATGGCTAGTTGATTTTTTTGGAAAGGATAATATTTTTGAAATTACAGCTGATGAAATGTACGAGATGTATTCAAATATCTTTTCAATTTCAGAACACGTAGTCATTTCTGATGCTTCATTTACGAGACTAAACGCATGGCTTAGAGCTCGCGATATTACCGTAGAAGAAGTGCATTACAGAGAAATCGCTAAACAAGAAGGTCTATTGAGATGTTCTACGATGCCACTAGTTAGAGATAAAAATTAATTATGAAACAATCAACTTCACATATTTTAATGATAAGACCTGTTGATTTTCAATTAAACAATGAAACAGCAGTCAACAATTATTTTCAGAAGAACATAAATTTATCAAAAGAAGAATTAAACCTAAAAGCTCAAAAAGAGTTTGACGATTTCGTTAAAGTCTTACGCGAATCTCATCTTGATGTTTACGTATACGATGACCTACCAGAAAATAAAACACCAGATTCAATTTTTCCTAACAATTGGATTTCTTTTCACGAAAGTGGTAACCTGGCATTATATCCAATGTTTGCCAAAAACCGAAGAAGTGAAAGGCGACAAGATATTTTAGAAGATCTTGAGCAAAAGGGTTTTGAATTTTACCAGGTTTACGACTATACTGACGCAGAAAACGAGCAGGTATTTTTAGAAGGTACAGGCAGTTTGACTTTAGATCGCATCAACAGAAAAGCTTATTGTGCATTGTCCCCAAGAGCAAATGAAGAGTTACTTATTGAGTTTTGTGAAGATTTTGAGTATCTGCCTATTCCTTTTAAAGCTTACCAGAATGTAGATGGTCAAAGGTTACCAATTTACCATACCAATGTAATGATGTGTGTAGGTACTGATGTTGCAGTGGTTTGTTTTGATAGCATTGACGATAAAGCTGAAAAAAAACTTGTGAGCAGAAGTTTAAAAGAAGACGGTAAAACTATTGTAGAAATTTCTGAACAACAGCTCGAAGCGTATGCGGGTAATATGCTTGAGGTACAAAATCAAAAGGGCGAAAAATTTTTGGTGATGAGCTCACAAGCTTACGAGAGCTTAGATTCTTCTAAAATTCAAATTATTGAAGAGCACTTGAAAATACTACACAGTCCATTAAACACAATAGAAACTTTGGGTGGTGGTAGTGCACGTTGTATGATGGCAGAAATTTTTAATCCAAAAGCATAAAAAAGCCTCAAATTCGTAATGAGTTTGAGGCTTACTAGTAATTAGATTATTGAGGCTTTAATTTTTCATGACCTCTTGAGCCATGCGTTTATAAATGCCTTTTTCAAGCTTTTCTCTGATGGCTGAAAAAGCTTCTAAAGTTTCTTCAATATCTTGCATGGTGTGTGTAGCTGTAGGAATCATTCTCAATAAAATTAATCCTTTTGGAATGACTGGATAAACTACAATAGAGCAGAAGATACCGTAATTTTCTCTTAAATCTTTTACTAAAGCCATAGCTTCTGGAATGCTTCCTTTTAAGTAAACAGGCGTGACACAGCTAGATGTTGTACCTATGTCGAAGCCGCGTTTTTTAAGTCCGCCTTGAAGCGCATCCACATTTTCCCATAGCTTATCTTTAAGTTCTGGCATGCGTCTCAACATATCTAAACGTTTCAGCGCGCCTTCAACTAAGGACATTTGTAAAGATTTAGCAAACATCTGTGAACGCATATTGTATTTTAAATAATCAATAATTTCTTTATCACCTGCGATGAATGCCCCAGTGCTCGCCATAGATTTAGCAAATGTAGCGAAGTAAACATCAATACCATCTTGAACGCCTTGCTCTTCACCGGCACCGGCACCTGTTTTACCAAGCGTACCGAAACCGTGTGCATCATCGACTAGCAGTCTAAAGTTGTATTTTTCTTTCAGCTCAACAATTTCTTTAAGCTTACCTTGTTCGCCTCTCATGCCAAAAACCCCTTCAGATATAAAAAGTACACCGCCACCTGTTTGTTCAGCAAGCTTCTCTGCACGAGCTAAATTAAGCTCTATACTGTCTAAATCATTGTGACGATAAGTGAATCTTTTACCTAGGTGCAAACGAACACCATCTATAATACAGGCGTGGGCATCAACATCATAAACAATCACATCATCTTTACCGACTAAAGCATCAATTGTTGATAAAATCCCTTGATAGCCAAAATTTAAAACATAAGCCGATTCTTTTTTTACAAATTGAGCTAACTCATCTTGTAGTTTTTCATGTAACTCAGTGTGGCCGCTCATCATTCTGGCACCCATTGGATAGGCACTTCCATACTTTTTTACAGCTTCTTCATCAGCTTTTCTAACTTCAGGATGATTGGCTAAACCAAGGTAGTCATTAACACTCCAAGTAATAACTTCTCGACCCTGAAATTTCATACGATTACTGATTTGGCCTTCAAGTTTAGGAAACACAAAATAGCCTTCCGCCTGGTCGGCCCATTTTCCTAAAGGTCCTTTATCTCTGTAAATTTTCGAAAATAAATCTCTCATGTGCATTTGGTTTTCAAACTAAATTTCTAATTTAATTATTTATTTCTATATATTATTAAGTTCTTTAATTTTTTTGTCTTCTTTATTAGACACAGTATCAAAAAAGCCTTGCGCTTTCATCCACTCGTCGCTGTATATTTTGCTCATATATCTTGACCCATGATCAGGAAATATAATGACAACATAACTGTTTTGGTTAAACTCTCCTTCGGCATTGAGTTGAAAAGTCCCTTGCATTGCTGCACCACTTGTATATCCAACAAACATTCCTTCGGTGACTGCAATTTTACGGGCCATCAAAGCACTTTCTTTGTCGGTGACTTTTGTAAACTTATCTATCACATTAAAATCGGTCGCTGTTGGAATCAAGTTTTTTCCTAAGCCTTCAATTTTGTATGAATAGATTTCATTTTCATCTAATTCACCGGTTTCGTGATATTTTTTTAAAACCGAACCATAAGCATCAATACCGAGAATTTTGATGTTTGGATTTTGCTCTTTAAGATACCTGGCTGTGCCGGAAATCGTTCCACCAGTTCCACTACAAGCGACAAGATGTGTAATTTTACCTTCAGTTTGTTTCCATATTTCTGGTCCTGTAGATAAATAATGGGCCTCAGTGTTTAATGCATTAAAATACTGATTGATGTAGATCGAGGGTTTTATGGTTTGATGAAGTTTTTTGGCCACTTCGTAATAAGAGCGCGGATCTTCAGGAGCAACGTCTGAAGGGCAGACGTGAACTTCAGCACCCATAGTTTTAAGAAGGTCTATTTTGTCTTGAGATGATTTTGAACTTACGGCCAGTATGCACTTGTAACCTTTGATAGTGGCAGCCATTGCGATACTAAAACCTGTGTTTCCACTTGTGGTTTCGATAATAGTATCACCTGGTTTTAATAAACCGTCTTCTTCAGCTTTGTTAATAATATGTAATGCAATTCTATCTTTTGAAGAGTGACCAGGGTTTTGAGCTTCATATTTGACGTAATATTGACCCTGTAATGATTGAGAAATGCGATTGAGTTTAACAATAGGTGTGCAACCAATTAAGGATAGCAAATTGTTGTGTTTATTAAGATAATCATTAGCCATGATATCGATTTAAAGTCAGCCCTAAAAGCAAGCTGCAAATTTAAAAAAAATTTATCAATTAGCTTAAAAGCTTGACGTATTATAGGCTAAAGTGCTGTTTAAGAATACGATTTTCATAAAATATATTGACAACAATGTATTATTCTAAAAGATTTAGTAATTAGATTAATAGATTGTCGCTTAAAGTCTAAATATTTATCAAATAAAAAAGCCCCTTAAAAGAGGCTTTTTGTATTAAATAATCAGCTTTTTTAAATTTTAAAAGTAATGACCGGCATTGTAGAATGATTCACTACATCTTCACCTATACTTCCATTAAAAAAATGTGATAAACCTTTTCTTCCGTGCGTTGGCATGGCGATAAGGTCGGCTTTTAGAGCTTTGGCTCCATTGATGACACCCAACTCAATGGTGTAATCATTATAAATTTTGACGTTATCAAAATCTGACATGCTGGCTTTCTTTAAAAAACTATTAATTTGTTGTGTAATCTCTTCAGAGCTATAAAATTGGTTACCCGGCAAATTAACATAGAGCAAGTGCAGTTTTGCATTGAAACTTTTAGCGAAAGATTGTGTTCTCTTAAATGCATTTAAGTTTTCTTCATCAAAATTTGAAGCAAAAACAATGTCATTAATTTCTAATTGATCAAGCTCTTGCTTTACTACCAAAACAGGAACATCAGAATGTCTGACCACCTTTTCTGTATTGGAACCGATAAGAATTTCATCGATGCCACTTGCTCCATTTGAACCCATTACGACAAAATCTATGTGCTCTTTCTCGATGAGTTCTTTGATGCCCATTGTTGGAGATCCTACTTCGACGCTGTCTATTACTTTTAGTCCTTCTAAAAATGGTTTATCCAAAAATTTGGCGAAGCGCTTTTTAGCCATTTTCATGAAGAAGATAATTTGTTCATCATTGACGTTAAATTGCTCTGTGCCAAATAAAGTTTCGGCCATTTCAACAACGTGAAGTACGTAAAGTTCAGCGTTATTCTCTCTTGCCAATTGAGCAGCAACTCTAAGAGCATTCTCAGATGGCTTTGAAAAATCGACAGGTATTAAAATTTTTTTCATTGTATTAGGATTTTAGGTTAAATAGTCATTGAAAATAATCGTGTGTCTGGTTGTTTTCTTAAGAGTCTTAAATCAAAAGCCATACAGATATTTCTAATAAAGGCTTTAGACTTGTCATAGACTTTAATTTTTTGATTGTTTATTTCTATCAAATCGTCATTTATAAAGGTTTGAAGGTTGTGATGTATTTGTTGTAATGTTTTGACATTTAAATTGGTTTCACTCAAGTCTGTCTCAAATTTAGTCATTAAATTTAAAATATGCTGGCGAATTTCAAGATCTTTAGTTGTTAAAATATGACCTCTGAACACTGGGATTTTATTTTCTTTTAATCGCTCATAGTAATCTTCTAATTGTTTTTCATTTTGGGCAAAACCAAACCACGCGTCGCTAATGGATGATACGCCAAGCCCAATTAAGTGATGAGTTTGTTGCGTGGTATATCCCATAAAATTTCTATGTAAAGTTTTGTTTTGACGTGCAATACTCAATTCATCCTGAGCCAAAGCAAAGTGGTCCATACCAATTTCTTGGTAGCCGTTATCTTCCAGCATCTTTTTGCCTAGTTCATACTGCAATCTTTTGGTTTCAGCATTAGGTAAATCTGAATCTTTAAAGCCACGCTGGCCGTTGCCTTTTATCCATGGCGTGTGGGCATAGCTGTAAAATGCAATGCGGTCAGGGCGCAGTTCAATGGTTTTGTCTATGGTGTTGAGAATATGGTCAACTGTTTGAAACGGCAAACCATAAATTAAATCGTGGCCTACAGAGGTATAGCCAACTTTTCGAGCGGTATCTGTCACATATTTGACATTGTCAAAACTTTGAATACGGTTGATGGCCTTTTGCACAGTCTCATTATAATCCTGAATGCCATAACTTACGCGGTTAAAATGATAGTCGTTTAAAACTTTTAAATGCTCATATGTTGTATTGTTGGGATGACCTTCAAAGCTAAATGCAGCATCTTCTGCAATAAAAGTGCGTTCTAAAATGCCTTGTAAAAGTTTAGCTAAGTTTTCTGGTGAAAAAAAAGTAGGTGTACCACCACCGAGGTGAATATCTTTAACAGTTAGTTTAAACCCATATATATTTGTATATAAATCTAACTCTTTTAAAAGTGCTTTGATATAGGGTTGTTCTACCAAGTGTCTTTTGGTAATTCGTTTGTTGCAGGCACAAAATGTACATAAACTTTCACAAAAAGGTAAATGAATATAAAGGCTAATCGGCTTTTGAAGTATAGCCGAATCTCTCACTGTCGATAGCCATCGGTTGTATGAAAACGATTCGTCACCCCAATACGGTACGGTAGGATAACTGGTGTATCTCGGCCCCGCTACATTGTATTTTGTGATAAGATTTTGCATTGTAGTGTTGTTTGTTACAACAAATTTAGCTTAACATTAGACTTTTAAAAATGATTTTCCTCATATAAACTAAAGATATATAGACAGCCAAAAACATCAATTAAAATTTATATAATTTAGCTAATTAAATTTATATAATTTCTTTATTATTGTCTTAAATTAGGACTAATTATGAAAACCACTTTAAAATTTGTAGGACTTCTAGCGTTAATAGTTGTAATCAATAACTGCTCAAATGTTAAAGTACTTGCCTCATGGAAAGCAGATTATGCTACAGATGTTCTGGATAATAATATATTGGTTATTACCAGAACTGAAAATACTCAAGCTAGAGTCGATTTTGAAAACGAAATTTCAAACCGATTGAATGAAAGAGGTACAAATGCTTCACCGAGTTTTACAGTTTTACCTGAAACTCTAAATATAATGGAAAAACAAACTGATAAATCTAAACAAGCGTTTAAGCAATTTATAGAATCCAAAGGGTTTGATGGAGTCGTTTTAAGTGTCGTTAAAGATCAAATAGAAACTACCAAAACTTATACAGATGGCGGATATTATGCCGGTGCAACTGTGCCCTTTTACCCCGGATATTATAACGGGTTTTATTCTTACTACTACCATCCTATGACTTATGCTTCTACAGGGACTTATGTTGAGCCAACCTCAACAACGACGACCTACAGAACGTATGTGTTGGAAACAGTTGCTTATGATTTGACCAAAGAAGAAGGTAAAAGGCTTGTAAGTGTTGTGACAACCAAAATAGAAAACCCACAAGATATATCAAAATACGCTAAAAAGTACACAGAAAAAATAATTAAAGCCCTAAAGTAGTTGTTTTTACCTCTAGATTCATTACCGATATCTTAGATATTTCATCTTAAATTATTAATATGCCTTTAAAAATTTTCAATTATTATCTTATCGTTATGCTTCTGGTAATGACCGGTTGTAAAAAAAAACCGGAAAAAGAGCAATCACTTTCAAACGAAATCAATTCTAAAACCCAAGTTGAAGAAAAACAAGACAGTTTAAGTGAACTCGAAACTAAACTTTTAAAGCAAGGTATTAACTTTTATGCCAGAGGTCATGAGCCATCTTGGTCACTTGATATGGATTTTGATAGACAGTACCATTTTGCCACACTTAATGGCGAAGAAATGTATGTGCCTAATGTAACAGGTGAAAAAGCTATGGATGCCAATATAACTAGATTCTATGCACATGTTGAAAAAGGAAAACTGGTTATAACCATAAATAAAGAATCATGCCAGGATAGCATGGCAGATAAAACTTTCGACTATAGCGTCAATGTACAATTTAAATATGGTGTTGATGATGAGTTTAAAGAATTTAATGGATGTGGGAGATTTTTACCGGATTTAAGACTACATGATATCTGGGTGTTAGAAGCGATAGATGGAAAATCTCTTAAACTAAAAGAAAATCAACAACGACCAAGATTTGAATTCTTTCCTCAAAAAAATGAAATTTTGGGAAATGCAGGTTGTAATAATTTTAAAACCAAGTTTTTTATAACAGGTTATCAGGAAATCCAAATTGAATCTGCAAAAATGACAAAAAAGTCATGCGAGGGTTTAGAATACGAAAACCTTTTGATTAAACATGCCTTTGGTAAAAGGCTAAAATATTCTAGAGATGGCTTGACATTGTATTTAAAAGCTTACAACGGTACTCAATTTCAGTTTAAAAAAATAGATTAGTTAGAGCATATGATAACTCACTTTCAAAACATAGCCTAAACGACCTCAAAAGATGTTTATACGTTCACACCTTCTAAACTAGAATTTATAGCGTGGTTACAAAATTATTAGTCTTACTTTTTTCTTTATTTAGCATTATAATATTGGCTTATAGCCTGTTCTTGCCTGAAGATTCAGAAATTTATAGGCTTCTGTGGTATTTTGATCTTGTTTTGTGTTTGTTTTTTTTATACGATTTTTTTAAACAACTTTACGAAACAAAAAATAAGTTTAAGTATTTGTATACCATAGGTTGGTTGGATTTCATTTCTTCTATTCCGGTTATAAGTGAAATGCGCTTATTTAGATTTCTTAGAATCATAAGGATTTTTAGAATAATAAATAATATCGGATCATTTAAGTCTATAATACGATTTGTAAAACAAGAACTTAGACGAAGTATTTTTGGGTTGATTGTCTTTATGCAAGTTACAATCCTATTTTTGTCTATGCTTATGGTGCTTTATGTTGAAAAAGGCGTAGGAAATATCAATACAGCTGAAGATACAATATGGTGGGCCTTTATTACAATAACTACTGTAGGCTATGGAGACCTTTACCCCGTTACAAATATTGGTAGATTCCTTGCAGTTATACTAATATTTACAGGTATTTTTTCATTTGGAGCTGTAATTTCTTATTTGAGCAACTTATTTAAATCTATAAATAATAATTAATTTATCCATCAATTATTTGATTTTCAATCTAAAAAATGCCAAAACTTAAATTATATAAATTTAAAATTAGCATTTCGATAAATGTTTAATATATTTACCTCAAATTTTTAAAAATTTAATGATGAAAAATACTTTTATTTTACTGTGTTTAGTTTTTTCGTTTAGCTTAAATGCTCAAGATTTAAAATCGCTCACAAAATCAGCCAGCGAAACAACAGAAGAAGTTGGTAAAACTTCATTTATAGAAAAATTTGCCGGTGATCAAGTAAAGCAATTGGCCAGAAAGCTTAGCCTTTCAGACAAACAACAGGCAATGGTCAGTGATTTGGTTGTTTCTCAATTAAAAACTGAAAAGTTTCAAAATTTAATAAGTAGTTTTTCACCCTCTCAGCTCATGGGTAGTAAAGCACAAACCAAAATAGCTAACAGTCTTATGAAATCTGAAGGTTTTAATTCTGGTTTGGATAAGGTGTTAAGTGATGAACAAAAGAAGATGTTGCATTAAGACATTTGAGATTTTCTTCGGTTTCAAGGTTTATAAATCAATAATTTTACTCAATTAATCTTTAAATATGAGACTTATACTACCACTTTTGGCAACAATATTTTGTGTGATAGTAAGCTGTGGTTCTCAAAACAGTAGCTCTTGGAAATCACCTGATTACGAAAAACAGAACTATCGAAAAGTAATGGTACTCGCAAAAACTTCTGATGAATTGGCTCAAAGACAGCTGGAAGAAGCCACAGTAAAATTGCTAAAAAACAAAGGTGTAAATGCTATAACCGCATATAACAGCATAGAGCCCAAAGATTTAAAAAGTGAAAATACGTTTATAAAAAAGGCAAACACCTTGCAAGTAGATGCTTTAATTGTTTATAATTTTGGAAAAGTGAAGTCAGAGTATAAAAGAAAACCCTCTATAGACGCAAATATTGGTGTTCCTGTAAAATTAGGAATTTTTAGAGGTTTTTTAGGTACCGATATTCCTTTGGCTGGTGGCAATAGAAGGGTAGAAACCGTAAATGCTCAAGTCTCTTTTTATAATAGAAGCTCTTCTTCGATGCAATGGAGTCAATCTCTATCAGGTGATCTGAAAAATGGTACTCAAAATTTAGCCTCAAGTTTTGCTTCAAAATCAGTAAACAAAATGTTTGAAGATCTTCTCTTCTAATATTTCATTTTACATGGCAATAACATTTTAAAATATACAAAGCATACCATGTAATAAATAACTGATAAATTGAGGTTTAAGTCTAATTAGGTTTTTACAAACCAACATTACAACTATTAGCTTCAATAAGTTTAAAGTTTAAAGCTGAAAAAAGTATTTTAATTAGGAAAAAACTGAATTATAATAAAAAGAAAAATAATGAAAAATATATTTATTTATGCATTAATTAGCTTTTCAGTAGTGGTGAGCTGTAATAAAACTAATAAAGGTAAAAGCACAACAGAAAGTGACAATCAAAATAAATCCAAAACCAATGAATTGGTTGATATATTCCCTAAATTTAGCAATACCACATCTTCAAACACCATTAGAAAAACCTCTGACTCAATTGTAAAAAAAATAAATGCAACACTTTCTGAATTGAAAAAAGAGGAAAAAAAAATTACAATCTATGGAACGCCAAATACACCTGTCACCGTGTGGTATTCAAATTCTAATGTCCCAGTTAAAATAGAGCATGCTGTTGTGAACGATTCAGGTGTGTTTAATGGTAAATTTGAATATTACTTTATAGGTGGTAAGCTCTGGTATTCGAATCAGATATTTGCTAGGTATATTTTTGATAAAAACAACTTAAAATATTGGCTGGATGAAAACTGGAAAATAAATGACATACCTGAAAATAACTTCAAGGAAAGGGAAAAAACAATTAAGAAAAATACTAATAAACTATTACAGAAAAATAACTAAAGAACGCTTAATAATATGTTTACTTTAACCCAATATATGCTGTAAAGATTCTTTATAAATTTTATACTCTAGCATACATACAAACCATTTAAAAATAATTAAAAATTCAATTATAATTTATTTAGGCTCAAACGACTTAAGTATACATCACTCGCGACACTATCGCAATATAATTTAAAATGAAATGCGTATTTGTAAAAAAAACAATACAACTATAAATAGATACTAGATGTTATTTTTTGAACCCGCTGCAAAACTGTCACTACAAATATAATTTCTATGGAATGTTTTAGACTTTTTTTAAAGTAGGAAAAAGAGCACGTCATTGAAAAAAACACACAAGAAAAACATATGGAAGTTTCTATTTTTAATTGCCAAAAACTATGTATTTTTTTGGCGAAAATTTTTTTAAAAAATTTGTTTACGATTACACTTTGAAAACCCAAATGGTTTATAATTCAATCTTGACATATACAACTTCTGTTTTTGAACATAAATTTTAAATATGGATTCTTTTAATTTAGAACGACTTAAAGAAATTATACTAAATGGCTTGTGGGCTATAGCTCCAAAAGTAATATACTCTATAGTAGCTTTATTGATAGGTATTTTGCTTATCAAGTTGATTATGAAATTATTAAAGATTGCTTTTAATAGGTATAAAATAGAGTTATCATTACAATCTTTTCTAGAAAGTCTATCTATCTTTATTCTTTATGGAGTGCTTTTTGCTGTAATAGGTCTGATAATAGGCGTAGAGGCAACGTCTTTTTTAGCAATATTTGGTGCTGCTGGTATCGCTATAGGTCTAGCCTTACAGGGTAGCCTAGCCAATTTTGCCGGTGGTATTTTAATACTTGCTTTTAAGCCTTTTAAGGTCGGAGACTTAATCAATGTCAATTCCAATACTGGAATTGTTGAAAAAATAGATATCCTTTACACCAGATTAAAAACTTTTGATGGAAGAATCATAACCATGCCTAATGGAAATGTAGCCAATAGTGATGTAGATAACAGGACGATGGAACCTATTCGAAGAATCAATTTAGAATTTAAGTTTGCCTTCGAAATTAAAATGGATCTGGTAAGGCCTATTATTCTAGAGGCTTTGAATGCACATCCCAAAGTAGAAAAAAACCCTGAACCCGATACTTGGTTGGACAGCTTGGGAGAATCCGATTTTAAAGTTATTGCTAGATGTTGGGTGAAAACTGAATATTATTGGCCAACATATTGGGAGCAATTAGAAGCGGTTAAAAAAGCATTAGATGAAAATGGTATTGAAACGCCTGTACCTCGAAGAATTATTTACGATGGCGGAAAGTATTAATATTTTTACTTTAAAAATATAATATTGAATAAGCATAAGTTATGATAATTTACTTAATATTGTAAAAGAATTTATATTGATATCATGTCAAAAATAATTAATCTATTCATTTTTTCCTTTTTATTATTATCCTGTAATACAGAAGAAACCGCTACACAATCATCACCGCCTAAAGTTCAGGTTGTAAGTTTAGATCAGCAAGAGGTAACTCTTGAAAAGGACTTTGTAGGTCAAGTCTATGGATACAACGACATCCCAATTCGTACACGTGTTGCCGGTGTTCTCGAAAAGATAGCTTTTCAAGAAGGAAGCTACGTCAATAAAGGTGATCTGCTTTATGAAGTAGACCCTGATTTGCTTTTAGAATCTTTAAATGCCGCAAAAAGTGATTTGGCTAGAAGCCAGGTCAATCAAGATAAAGCCATAAGCGATTTGAACCGTATAAAACCACTAGCTGAAATTAATGCAGTGAGCCAGAGAGATTTAGATGCGGCCATAGCAGCTAAAAAAAGTGCAGATGAAATGGTAAAAGCGGCTCAAGCCAAATTAAGCTTAGCCCAAATTAGATTAGACTACGCTAGTATAGAAGCACCCGTAGATGGTATAATAGGAAAATCTATGGCCGGTGTTGGCGAATTTGTTGGCAAAAACCCAAACCCAGTTGTTTTAAATACCGTTTCAACCATTGATTCTTTACGGGTTGAATTTTTTGTCACCGAAAATGATTATTTAGACTGGCAAAACCGTGATCTGTCTAAAGATGATAAAACTATAAAAGTTCCTCTAAAATTAGTTTTGTCTAACGGTGAAGTTTTTCCCCACAAAGGCAAAATAAATTTTATCAATCGAGAAGTTGATAACGTTACAGGAACAATATTGGTTCAAGCCCTATTTCCTAATCCTGACAGACTAGTTCGACCTGGACAATTTGCTCGAGTTAGAGCAGCTGTTCAATCTATTCCTGATGCATTACTCATTCCTCAACGTTGTATAAACGAAGTTCAGGGTAACTATTTCGCAATGCGTGTGGATAAAGAAAGCAAGGTAGAACAGGTTCCCATTCAACTTGGTCAGGATTACAGAGATTATTTTATAGTTCAAGATGGATTGTCGCCCGGTGATAAGGTTATAATAGCTGGTTTACAACGTGCTAAAAGTGGGAGTAAAGTTCAAGCTGAAAGTGTCGAGTTCACCTCTCAATATAAAGAAGACTAGTGATGAGTGAAAATCAAGTAAAGAAAGATCAAAAAGATATTTTCTTTGTAAGACGACCAATAGTAGCCATTGTCATCGCTATATTTATGGTAATCATAGGTGGCGTCTCTATTTTGGGATTAGCTGTTGAACAATATCCCAATATTACTCCACCAGTCGTAAGGGTTAGCACATTTTTTACAGGAGCAAATTCTACAACTGTCGAGAACTCTGTAGCCGCACCATTAGAACAGCAAATCAACGGTGTAGAGAATATGCTCTACATGAAATCTACCAATGCCAATGATGGTAGTATGAGTCTTGAAATAACCTTCGATCTGGGTACAGACCCCGATATGAATACCGTTTTTACTCAAAATAGTGTGGCAACAGCCACGCCAAAGCTTCCCGAAGCTGTAAAGCGTATAGGAGTAACCACAAAAAAATCAATGAGTAGTATTTTGATGCTTCTTTCTGTGACATCTCCAAATGGCACCTACGATAAAGATTTTCTAGGGAATTATTCCATTATTAATATCCAAGATCAATTGGCTCGAATAAAGGGCGTTGGACGTGTACAAGTCTTAGGATCTAGTAACTATTCAATGCGTATATGGGTAAAACCCGATAAATTAGCAAAACTAGACATATCTATACCTGAAATCATGAATGCCATTCGTGAGCAAAATGTGGTCTCTCCCGGTGGTCAAATTGGAGCAGAGCCGGCACCCAAAGGCACAGAATTTACCTATACTGTAAGACTGCCTGATCAACTTGTTGATGAGAGCGAATTTGAAAATATAGTGATACGTACAAGACCTGATGGGAGCCAGCTTTTGATGAAAGACATCGCCGAAATAAAATTAGGTACTGAAAATTATAATTCTCAATCACGAACTAACGGTAAAGATGCTGCAGCAATTGCAATATACCAATCGCCTGGTACAAATGCAGTTACCCTTGCAGAAGAAGTTATATCTGCTATGGATAATATGGCAGAAAGTTTCCCTGAAGATATTACCTATGATGTTTCATTAGATGCTACAGAACCCATCATGGCTGGTATTCATGAAATTATAGAAACACTTATCATAGCTTTAATTTTGGTAATTCTGGTTGTATTTCTATTTATTCAAGATTGGCGAGCCACTTTGATACCCACTTTGGCTATCCCTGTGTCGCTGATTGCAACATTTATGTTTTTCCCAATTCTAGATTTTACAGTCAATTCCTTGTCCCTACTTGGGTTGGTACTGGCCATAGGTATTGTGGTAGATGACGCCATTGTAGTTGTGGAAGCCGTTCAGGTTAACATTGAAAAAGGCATGAACCCAAAAACGGCAACTACTGCAGCGATGAAAGAAGTTAGTGGTCCTATCATCGCTACAACCCTTGTGATGATCGCAGTTTTTGTACCTGTGGCAGCTATGGCTGGAATTACCGGAAGTCTATATCAACAGTTTGCTATTACTATTGCAGTATCTGTGGTATTTTCATCGATTAATGCGTTAACTTTAAGTCCGGCATTGTGCGCTCTAATCATGAAAAAGCCAACCGAATCAAAAGGGGCGCTTGCTAAATTTTTTAACAAATTCAATAAAGTTTTTGACCGAGGAACACGAAAATACGGTAAAGCTACAGCTGCAATTTCGGGAAAACTAAAACGTGGTGTAGTTTATTTATTTATAACTGTTATAGCTTCAGGTATATTTGGTTTTCTGGTGCCTGGTGGGTTTTTACCAGAAGAAGATCAAGGCTACTACTTTGTAAATGTGCAATTACCTAACGCTGCTTCATTGCAAAGAACAGATGCCGTAGTCCAAGATATTGAAGACCTGCTTATGGATGATGAAAATGTAGAATATGCAACAGCAATTTCAGGATACAGTTTGTTGTCAGGTGCTATGATCCCAAACAATGCTTTTATATTTGTGAAGCTGGTCAATTGGGATGAACGGGAGCTTACAGCAAATGAAGCTATTGCTAAAACTAATGCTACATTAAACAAAAAGATTTTAAGTGCTCAGGCCATGGCCTTTGGACCACCGGCTATTCCAGGTTTGGGTAACGGATCAGGGTTTAGTATCATGATTCAAGATAAAAAAGGACAGTCACCGGCATATTTGGCAGAACAAACCTATAAGTTTATTGCAGAAGCTCAAAAACGGCCAGAAGTTGCTTCAGCGTTTACAACCTTTCAAGCTAAGGTCCCTCAGCGCCGTATGATTCTCAATAAAGATAAAATATTAAAGTCAAACGTCGCTCTAGCCGATGTTTACAATACATTTGCAGCTTTTCTGGGTGGTGCCTATGTCAATGATTTTACTAAATATGGTCGGTCTTATAAAGCATACGTTCAAGCCGAACCCGAATACAGACAAAGCGAAAAAGGCTTAGAATTATTTTATGTTCAAAATAAAGATGGGGTCTCTATTCCTTTATCTACATTTGTTGATGTGGTTCCTGATTCAGGTCCGGATTATACTACAAGATTTAATTTATTAAGAGCAGCAGAAGTAACTGGACAACCGGCTTCAGGTTACAGCTCAGCTCAAACGCTTACTGCCTTAGAAGAAGTTGCCGATGAAGTTTTACCTTCAGATATGACCTACAGTTGGAATGCAATGAGTTATCAGGAAAAGAAATCTTCAGGTCAATTGTCTATTGTGTTTGCATTTTCACTCTTTTTTGTTTTTCTAATTCTGGCGGCACAGTATGAAAGTTGGAGTATGCCTTTGGCTATTCTCTTAGGAACACCTTTTGCTTTGATGGGTGCTTTTGGGTTTTTATACATTGCAAGATTGTTTAGTGAAAGTTATTTAACCAATATTTTCGCCCAAATTTCTTTGGTGATGCTAATCGCTATGGCGGCCAAAAATGCAATATTGATTGTAGAATTTGCAAAAATAAAATTTGATGAAGGTTTAAGTCTATTTGATGCTGCGGTAGAAGCTGCGATTTTACGTTTTAGACCAATTTTAATGACCACTTTTGCCTTTATTTTAGGAGTTTTACCACTCTTATTGGCTAGTGGAGCCGGAGCAGAAGCCAGAAAAGTTATGGGTGTGGCTTTACTTGGAGGAATGGGCGTTGCAACAGCTATTGGCGTACTGATGTATCCCATGTTATTTGTGTTGATCGGCAAATTAGCGGGGTATGAAAAAAACAGAAATCTTCAACCTAAAAACGATAAGCATGCAAAATAGGTTTATATTAATCGTTTTATGTAGTACACTTTTGATAGGTTGTAAAGCTGGCAAAAATTATAAAGGTGCAGAAGTTAATGTTCCAGACCGTTTCTATTTTGATCAGCAAACAGATGCTCCTGTTGATACTTTAATTAATACATTCGATCTATCAAAAGACAGTATTTCTGGTTTAGAATTTTTCAGTCTCTTTAAAGACCCGGTTTTGGATAGCTTAATTCAAAAATCAATTGAATTTAATCAAGATTTGAATATTGCAGCAGAAACCATCATCCAGGCCCAAGATGGAATCGTCGTTCAACGATCTGCAATGCTTCCAAACTTTGGGGTTGAAGGTCGAGCAACTAGAGGAAATTTTCAGGGATTTCAACTTCCGAGTACGCAAAATACATTTTCTGCTGTAGCTTTTGCTAATTGGGAAATTGACTTTTGGGGTAAATTCAGAAGACTGAATGAAGCGGCTAGAGCAAGATTACTTCAAAGTGAAGAGGCTTTCCGGGCAACAAAACTTAGCCTCGTCACTTCAGTAGCGACAAATTACTTTTTACTGTTAGATTATAAAAAACGACTTGAGATTTCAGAACGCAATTTAGCTCTTAGAGATAGTGTACTTAACATTATAAAACAACGATTTGACAAAGGTATAGTTGCGGAAATTGATGTGAATCAAGCTCAGATTAAACGGGCTGTAGCTGCCGAAGCAATTCCGGTATGGAAAAGACTAATTGCACAAACCGAACATCAATTGAGTTTATTGGCTGGTGCAAATCCCAGTAGGATTGTTACTGAAAGCAAACTTTTAGAAATTGATACAACTTTTACTATTCCTGTTGGTTTGCCAAGTGAATTACTCCTAAGACGACCAGATGTGATGGCTGCTGAACAAAATCTAATAGCTCAAAATGCCATCACAGGTTCAACTAAAGCCAATCTTTTTCCCAATATTAGTTTAACGGGTTTAGTAGGTGGCGCATCAAATGAATTATCAACATTAACAGATGGGCCCTTGGCATGGAATGTGGGTGGTTCTATTCTTGGACCACTTTTTAATTTTGGTCGTTTACAAAGACAACTTGATATCGAACAAAGCAAAACACGTCAAGCGGTATTGGCCTACGAAAGAACAGTACTTAATGCCTTTAGGTCTGTAGAAGACGCCTTAGTAGAAATCAAAACCTTAAAAGAACAACTTGTAGCCAGAGAACAACGCTTAGAAGCTTCACTTAATGCTCAGTTTCTTTCTGGAGAACGCTATGATAAAGGGGTGACAAGTTATCTGGAGTTTTTAGAATCACAGCGACAAGCTTTTGAATCTGAATTGAACTATGTAGAAACCCGACAGCAACTCTTGAATGCCTACGTTAATCTCTATCGGGTTTTGGGTGGAGATTGGTAAGCTTAATAGTTTAATTGTATAGTCTTTTATTATTATATTTAGGTGTTTTAATTGTGTACACACAGTCGGTATAAATGAAGAAGGCCTCTTACAAGCGATCAAAAAAAGAAAACAAAAAAACTACAGAATCATTAGTTTCTTTAATCTATTATTTTGCTAAGGATTGGATGAAGCCCTCACCTAAACATCCACTTATACTACAGGTCCTTATTTTTATTATCAAGTTACCTGTTTTAATCTTATTTCTTGCCTTATCTCCAGTCATCTTTATTGTTTTATTTATCACACTTGTAGTCGGATTATGAAAAAAGAAACGCCAGTTATCATTTTAGTTTCGTTTTCAGGAATCCTTTTCTTGATCCATCAGTACATTCAGATGCAAACTCAATTCAATATAGCTATATTAGATAATTATTTAGACCCTTTAGTTCTTATGCCGTTAATTTTATATGCTTTAGTTTGGGAACGTAGGATACTTTTACAAAATAAAAACATAGACTTGCCCCATTCCCATATTTTGGGCTATTTTATACTAATTGTCCTCATTGGAGAATTCATTTTTCCACTGATAAGTGAAAACTTTACAACAGACTTTTGGGACATTCTAGCTTATGCATGCGGTACACTCACTTATGTCTTAATGAGAAAATTCCCCATATCTTCAAATTCAAAAAACTGAAAGTCAGGTGTTTGAATCTCAATTGAACTTTGTGTAAGCGATTAAATAGCTTACGAATGCCAACGTCAAACATTAAAGTGTTTTGGAGGTGATTGGTAGCTCTAGGCTTAGGATTAGACGCTTGTTAAAAACTAAAGTTTTGTAACATCGGTCACAATTTTGTTGATCAAAACCACTTATTTTTGCAAGATGCAAAAGTATGTCGACATATTTCTAAGCTCTTTCGAGGGTTATTTTAATTACCTCGTCCAAGAAATTACCAATCCGCAGTGGACGGGTTATTTTTACTGGCTCATTGGACTTTCACTTTTGGTGATGCTGGCAGAGGTCATTTTTCCCTGGCGAAAAAACCAGAAGTTCTTTAGAGATGGTTTTTGGTTAGATCTGTTTTATATTTTCTTCAACTTTTTCTTATTTTCATTGATTGGCTATAATGCGGTTTCCAATGTGTTTGTCAATTTATTTAATGATGGCTTGGCAGCTGTTGGTATTGAAAATCTGGTCGCGGTCAATATTGCGGAATTACCAGCATGGTCGCAGTTGCTTATCATGTTTATTATCGCTGATTTCATTCAATGGAATGTACACGTGCAATTGCATAAACGCGATTGGCTGTGGAAGTTTCATAAAGTGCACCACAGCGTTAAAGAAATGGGCTTTGCCGCACAATTTCGGTTTCATTTTATGGAGACCATCATTTATAAATCCATTCAATATCTTCCATTAGCGATGATTGGATTTGGCATTCAGGAATTCTTTTTAGTACACATGTTTGGGGTGTTTGTTGGTCATTTGAATCATGCGAATGTGGGCTGGGATTATGGTGTTTTTAAGTATATATTTAATAACCCTAAAATGCACATCTGGCATCATGCGAAGGTTTTGCCACATGAACGCAAAAAAGGCGTCAATTTTGGATTGACTTTAAGTTTATGGGATTATATCTTTGGAACCGCATATATTCCAAAAGACGGTAAGAATATTGAACTTGGTTTTGAAAAAGATGAAAATTATCCGAAAGGCTTTTGGGGGCAGGTAGTCAGACCATTCAGAGATAGATAAATTTTACTCACGCAAAGGCGCGGAGACGCAAAGTGTGTATAAAAAGACTTTATCTTGTTTTAAATCTTCTTTTTAATCTTGCTTATCCTTTCACCAAAAACTTGGTGCCTTAGCGTCTTAGCGTGAGGTTTCATTCTGATTAACTTAAAAACCTCATCGCCCTGTTCAACATGCACAAATGCACAATGACTAAGATGAACAAACTTATAATCCTTTTTGAGGTTTAAAGACTTCTGAGCATTTTCAACTTCAAAAATCCCCTGACATTCTATTTTTCCTTTTGGGCTATAGCGTGTGATTTCAAATGTGTTGTTTGGTGGTGCAGTATCTATTACAAACCAAGAACCTGCACCTTCACCGGATAACCACTGTGCATGAATTGGCAAAAATTCAGGACGTTGGGGTTCGGGTAAGGTTGGGCTTAAGTTGTTAGAATTTTGCACTGCTCTATATTTTCTTGAGTTTCAATTTCTTTATTGAATAACTTAGCTTTTCGCTGAGATTTCAAATTCTTTACAATTCCAATAGGAGTAGGACTCAAAGTCCTTGTAAAAGTGAGTTTAAGTTTAAGAAATTTTGAAGAGACGGCATTAAACAAAACACTGCGAACAAACCTTGAACAATTAGTACCGTTTAAGACAAAAGGCCCGTACTCAATAAAATCTTGATCTTGCAAATATTTACACCTCCTTAATGCCTTTTCAAAATTAATTTGAATCAAACCAGCAAAGAGCTGACCGTTACCATGACAAGACGGTTTGGATTGAATTTCGTCTATAATTTCTTGATAATTTATCAATTCTAAAGAATCTGAGAGGTCAGCTTTAGTGTAAATCTTTAAATCGTGATCCGTGACTTCATCTCTTACTCTACCATAGCCCTTAGGCGCGTGATAACGCCCAAAATCAAAATAGTGGCATTGTTTAGTTTCAGGATTGATCAATACGATGGCAGAATGCCCAACTTTATAATAATGATTCTTGCTGATTCCCAAAAATTCTGCAGGCTTATCATACCAAGCACCAGTTTGTTTACAACGGGTCTCGGGCCAGGCTAAAGCTATAGCTATACTGTTTGGCATAATGTGTTAAGGTTTAGAACGTAATCTTTATTTTCGACTAAATCTTTATAAATAAATTGTTTTTGGGTCGAGTTTATATCAATTTGCGATACACTTATCGTTTTCAATTCCTGATCTCTTTGCATCAGCATATCATTTGATTTATCATCCGTAAAACTTCCTGTATGAAAATTCAGGATATCCTCAGCATTGATTATATCATGATTATTCAAAAATTTTTGAAACCATATTTGTCGATTTTTGAGTTGTTCGTCACTGTATAAAGTTGCTGATGCCCAAATGTGATTTTGTGTTGTGTCTACAGTTTTGCAGTGCTTTTGATTTCCATCCCAAACCAAAACTTTAAAGTCCAATTGATCTGCGTGGTCAATCATTAATAACGTAAACGGTTCAACATTATTCAAATCAACTTTATGAATAAATTCGCTATTCGATTGAAAAGCAAAGCGCTCTTTTAAAACCTGTCCACGACTTCTGTCGTAAGGTAACTGACGCATATGTTTTTTGAATGCGCCATTCAACAAACAGACCGATATGTTCTGTTCTGATGAAGCAATCCAAGTGCCGCCAGCCTTTTGGTCTTTTGGGTAAACCAAATTTTGTTGATACTCTTCATAAACTTGTGGTGGAAATGTTGGACGAGTAGCTTGTTCATCTCGATTAGAAGTTAAACTAAAACCATCTTGATGCTTTATAAATGTTACTGTGCACATTGACTTTGATTTCTTAAGGTTGAAGGTGCTACGCCAAAACTTTGATCTACGAGATGTAAACAATCTAACTCTTTAAGTCCTGTTTTAACTAAAGCTTGATGATGAACACAATGCTCTAAACAAAACCCTAATTCTCTATAAAGCGACGAATGCATACAAACTTCATCATTTTCATTTGAAGTGTAGTTGGCTTTGACTTCTAGGTTTTGATTTGATAACACGGCTTTAAGTTGATTGATGATTTTGTTGATCTCCTTTAACGCAATTTCAGGCTGAGATTCAAGGTCGTGTTGACGTTCGCGTTCATCATAATTTACAATATTACTTTCAAGCCCTTTAAATAGACAAATATAAAATTCTAGAGAGTGCCTAATGTGCTGTCCAATACTAGAATTAAATAAAGTACGACAAGAATGCCGATATTCAGCTTCTGAAATATTTTGGGTTAAGTCTTTGATTTGTTTGAGGTTATCAATACAGTTTTCTACCATAGTTTAATTTATCTTAACAAAAATATAATAATATGTTTATTATTCAATAAATATAGGACTTAACCTCAAAACAACGCTCTAGAAAATTTGTCGATTAAACTCAAAAGAGTTTACAATTTATTTATATTAGTTGCACAATTCACAAATTTAATTACGATGAAAACATGCTACTCCATAGTGTTTTTGGTCTTGTTAATCTCATGTCAAAAGCCAAAAACTGTAGATTTAGTAATATATAATGCAAAAATTTATACTGTTGATAGCTTTTTTTCTGTTCAAGAAGCCATGGCTATTAAAGACGGTAAGATTTTAGATGTGAATTCTACAGAACACATACTAAATCGTTACCAAGCCGACAACATGCATGATTTAAAAAATAAGTATATTTATCCCGGTATCAACGATGCGCATGCGCACTTATACGGTTTAGGTCAAAACCTAAGAGGTGTAGACTTGAAAGGCACAAATAGTTTTAAAGAAATAGTGCATCGTATTGTCGATTATAAAGAGAAGTTTAATTCTGAATTTATACTAGGTCGTGGCTGGGATCAGAACGATTGGAAAGTTAAGGAATTTCCAACTAAAGATACTTTAGACATGTTATTTCCAAACACACCAATAGTATTGACTAGAATTGATGGGCATGCCATGTTAGTCAACCAAAAGGTGCTTGATTTGGCTGGTATCGATGACAATACAAAGGCTGAAGGTGGTGCGATTTTAAAGAAAAATGGTCAACTTACCGGAGTACTAGTCGATAACCCTATGGAAATGGTAGAAGGAGTCGTTCCACCTTTAGACAAAGCGGAAATAAAAAAAGCATTGACCAAGGCTGAGGCTATCGCTATACAAAATGGTTTAACCAGTTTAACCGATGCGGGTTTATCTAAAAAAGTAATTTTGACCATCAAGGAAATGCACCAAAACAACGAATTGAAAATTCGTATCAACGCCATGGTCAGCAATACCCAGGAAGACATAGATTACTTTCTCAATAAAGGTGTTATAAAAACACCACGTTTGCGTGTTGGTTCAATAAAAGTTTATGCCGATGGCGCATTAGGTTCACGAGGCGCTGCTTTAAAAGCACCATACACAGACCAGGCAAACCACTATGGAGCTATGGTTATAGGTTTAGATGAATTTGATAGTTTGGCTCATGAAATAGTCAAATCAGAATATCAAATGAATACCCATGCTATTGGTGATTCTGCTAATGCAGTGGTTTTAAGAACGTATCAAAAATATTTAAATGACAAATCCAATAGACGCTGGCGGGTAGAACACGCACAAGTTTTAGATCCATCTGAATATGTCTGTTTTTCTAAAAATATCCTGCCATCAGTGCAGCCAACGCACGCTACCAGCGATATGTATTGGGCGGAAGATAGGCTAGGAGAGAAGCGTGTAAAACATGCTTATGCCTACAAACGACTGCTTGAAGAAGCTGAAATATTACCTCTGGGCACTGATTTTCCGGTAGAAAAAGTTAATCCGATGTTGACCTTTTATGCAGCTGTTAGTAGACAAGATGCTGAGGGATATCCAGATGAAGGTTTTCAACCTCAAAATGCATTGACGCGCAAAGAAGCCTTAAAAGGCATGACCATCTGGGCCGCTTATGCGGCTTTCGAAGAAAATGAAAAAGGCAGTCTTGAACCTGGAAAGTATGCAGATTTTATTATTTTGAATGAAGATTTGATGACTATTGATATAAAAAAAGTTCCTGATTTAAACGTCCAAAAGACTTATATCAACGGGGAGTTGGAATATGAAAAATAAATAGTAAAACCTTAGCGCCTTAGCGAGAGACAAAAATAAATGAAAATCCTAACGCCTTCACAACTTCATAAAGCCGATCAATATACGATTGAGCATCAGAAAATATCATCTTGGGAGTTGATGGAACGCGCTTCATTAGCAGCAGTTGAGAAAATTAAAGCTATTTTAAAAGCTCCAAAACCTGTTACTGTCCTTGCCGGAAGTGGTAACAATGGCGGTGATGGTTTAGCCATTGCTTTTCATCTTGATCAACTTGGTTATGAGGTTGAAGTTTTGGTTTTAAAGTATACGACTGAATATTCAAAGGATTGCAAAATAAATTTTGACCGGCTTCAGGCTAAAACTGAAATTAAAGTTGAAGAATTTACGGAAGATTCAAACATTGAAAGTTTGAATTTTAAACCGGTAATTATAGATGCCGTATTTGGTATCGGATTAAATCGTGCTTTACCTGAATTCGTAGAAAAGGTCATCAAAAAAGCCAACCATGCTCAGGCACTTCGAATAGCTATAGATGTTCCCAGTGGCTTGTTTTTAAGTAAGTTGACGCCACCACAGAGCATTGTTTTTGAAGCTGACTATACCTTAACTTTTCAATGTCCAAAATTAAACTTTTTCTTACCCGATTATGGAAATGCCTTGGGCAAGATTCAAGTGATTGATATTGGTTTAGATAAGAGTTTTATTAATAAACTTGATTCTGATTTTGAGTTTGTCAATAAAAAGTATATTGATGGCTTCTATAAAGTACGCCATAGATTTTCTCACAAAGGCGATTACGGACATTTACTTGTAGCTGGCGGTCAATATGGGATAATGGGAAGTGTAAGTTTAACGGCAAAAGCAGCACTTAAATCAGGTGTTGGAAAGGTGACTGTTTTGAGTCCTCAATGTGGTGTTGAAATATTACAACACTCCGTACCAGAAGCTATGGTGATACCTTCAGATGATATAGAACAAGTAAGCCCAAAACATCTGAATTTTAAACCCTCAAACATTTGTATTGGCATGGGTTTAGGTCAAAGCAAGCTGGCCGTAAAATCGTTAACATATTTTATACGTCTATCTAAACAGCCAATACTTATTGATGCAGATGGCCTCAATATTTTATCGAAAAATAAAAATTTGTTCGAAGATTTACCTGATCAAAGTATTTTAACCCCTCATCAAGGGGAACTTAAGCGATTAATAGGCGAGTGGGGCGATCAGTACGATAAACTTGACAAAATGAAGAAGTTTTCTCGTCAATACAATATCATTTTGGTTTCAAAGGATGCTTACACATTTACAGTCTATGATGATCAAGTCTACATAAATTCTACAGGAAATTCTGGTCTAGCCACCGCCGGGAGTGGAGATGCTTTAGCGGGTATTATTTCAAGTTTTTTATGTCAAAACTATTCACCTCTTGAGTCCTCAATTTTAGGGGTCTACATACATGGAAAAGCAGCAGATTTTTACACTACTTCAAACAGTGAATTATCACTCACGGCTTCAGATGTTATAAACTGTTTAGGAAAAACATTATAAATCAAACCCCAAAAGCTAGGAATATTCTAGAAAAGATGCTAAAGCACTCTACAATACTTTAGCATCCTTTACTTTTTGGTTGGTAATAGCAATATCCAAAACTTCTGACATGTCTTCAACGTAATGAAAACGAAGTCCTTTGAGGTATTCTTCTTTTATCTCGTCGATGTCACGCTTGTTTTCATGACATAAAATGATGTCTTTAATTTTAGCACGTTTAGCCGCTAATATTTTTTCTTTGATGCCACCTACGGGAAGTACTTTACCTCTCAATGTAATTTCCCCGGTCATGGCTAATTTTTGCTTTACCTTTCGTTGTGTGAATAATGAAACCAAACTGGTGAGCATCGTTATTCCTGCACTTGGACCATCTTTGGGTGTTGCGCCTTCTGGTACGTGAATATGAACATTATACTTGTCGAAAATTTCGGAGTTGATGCCAAATTTTTCTGCATGAGACTTTATGTATTCCATCGCAATGGTTGCAGATTCTTTCATCACTTTACCTAAATTCCCCGTAATGTTTAACTGACCTTTACCTTTAGATACTGTAGATTCAATGAATAAAATATCTCCGCCAACTGAAGTCCAGGCTAATCCGGTAACGACTCCAGCAACCTGATTGTTTTCATAAACGTTGGCTTTGAGCTTTGGTGCGCCCAAGATTTCAATAACATCTTCACTTTTTAGTAAAGGTGTAAACTCTTCTTCCAAAGCAATTTTTTTAGCCACGCCACGGATGACTTTAGCGATTTGCTTTTCTAATCCACGAACACCAGATTCTCGGGTGTAACCTTCAATGATGCTTTGAATTTCTTTTTTATGTAATTTGACATCTTTTTTTGTTAAACCGTGTTCTTCAATTTGTTTTGGGATGAGATGCCTTTTGGCAATTTGAATTTTTTCTTCTACTGTATAACCGTTTACACTTATAATTTCCATACGGTCTCTAAGTGCTGGTTGAATGCTTGATAAATTATTTGCGGTAGCAATAAACATGACTTTAGACAAGTCATATCCCATTTCTAAAAAGTTGTCGTAAAACGAATTATTCTGCTCAGGGTCTAAAACTTCTAAAAGGGCAGAAGAAGGGTCACCTTGATGTCCTTGCGCCAACTTATCAATTTCGTCTAAAACAAACACCGGATTTGAGGTGCCGGCTTTCTTGATGTTTTGTACAATACGTCCCGGCATCGCTCCAATATAGGTTTTTCGGTGTCCTCTAATTTCTGCTTCATCTCGCAAACCTCCTAAAGACACTCTGACATATTCTCTACCTATGGCTTCAGCAATAGACTTGCCTAAAGACGTTTTTCCAACTCCAGGAGGTCCATAAAGACATAAAATAGGCGATTTCATGTCATTTCTCAGTTTAAGGACTGCGAGATATTCTATAATTCTTCTTTTAACGTCTTCTAAACCGTAATGGTCTCTGTCTAAAACTTTTTGTGCTTTTTTAAGATCAAATTTGTCTTTGCTAAATTTTTGCCACGGCAAATCTAAAAATAACTCTAAGTAATTTCTTTGAATAGAATGCTCAGGAACTTGAGGATTCATCCTTTGCAGCTTAGCCAATTCCTTTTGAAAATGCTCATCAACATCTTTTGACCATTTTTTGGTCTTCGCTTTTTTTCGCATCTCTTCTATCTCATTTTCTTGAGAGACGCCACCTAGTTCTTCCTGAATGGTTTTCATTTGCTGGTGAAGGAAGTATTCTTTTTGCTGTTGACTGATATCGCTTTGTACCCGCGATTGAATATCATTTCTAAGTTCAAGTTTTTGATATTCCAAATTCATGTGCCTTAATGTTGCTAATGCACGCTCTTTAAGGTTAGATATTTCTAATAATTTCTGCTTCTCTTTGACTTCCAAACTCATATTTGATGAAATAAAATTGATCAAAAATGATGAGCTTTCTATGTTTTTTACAGCAAAAGAAGCTTCTGAAGGGATGTTTGGGCTTTCTTTTATTATTTTTAAAGCCAAAGCTTTAAGTTCTTCAATGATTGTTGAAAATTCTTCGGTCATGACATCATTGACGTCTTCTGAAAATTCAGAAACCGTACATTTGATATAGGGTTTATCGGTAATAGATTGTTCGGCTTTAAAGCGCTTTTTACCTTGTATTATTACCGTCGTATTTCCGTCTGGCATTTTTAAAACGCGTAAAATTTTGGCGACAACACCAATTTTATTGATATCATTAAAACCAGGATCTTCGTCTTCTTCATTTTTCTGAGACACAACGCCAATCACCTTTTTTGAATTATTGGCGTCGTTAATCAATTTAATAGACTTATCTCTGCCAGCAGTAATAGGAATTACGACGCCCGGAAAAAGCACTGTATTTTTTAAGGGTAATACAGATAGTTCTTCCGGTAATACTTCTGAGTTGATCTCTTCTTCGTCTTCTGTTGTCATTAAAGGAATTAATTCTGCATCTTCATCAAATTCTTGTGATGACAAATTGTCAAGATTTAATATTTTTGAATTGCTCATAGTTATTTTTTAGTCATGATGTCATATCATTATGGCTTGCGCATTGACTGAGACCACATTTTAATCAATTGACATCTGTTTCGTCTAACAATACTAATATAACCCAATTCCTATGCCAAAAGAATAATACTTATCAAAATAAAGACTAAGATTTTAAAACTGGTTTAGCTTTTTTGTGGCTTCTTTAATATTTTTTACTTCACCAAACTTGAGTAAAAGCCTTAAGCCATTTCTTGTTTTCTTTTCTTTTAATGCTAAGTCTTTTGGGTTTTTTTGAACTTTAAGCAGGATTTGTTTAAAGACTTCACTTTGGTAGAATAAGGATTCTTGATCGGCGATAAAATAGCCAATCATTTGATTGTGTTTTAGAACCAACTTTTCTAAGCCTAGCTTTGAGGCTTTCCATTTCAATTTTATCGTTTCTAAAAGGTCAATGGCCTGTACGGGCAATTCACCAAATCTGTCTTTTAATGCTAAGTGAAATTTTTCCAGGTCTTTTTCGCTTTTAAGCTCGTTCAGTTTGGTATATAAATTAAGGCGTTCTGCTATATTGTTGATATAATCGTCTGGGAATAAGGTTTCAAAGTCGGTATCAATTTGAACATCTTTTACAAAATCGTTGGTATCTATAGTTTTGTCATTCTTGTCGTAAAGGTCTTTAAATTCTTTTTCTTTAAGTTCATCGATTGCCTCATTGAGTATTTTCTGATAGGTGTCAAAGCCTATTTCATTGATAAATCCACTTTGCTCACCGCCCAGTAAGTCACCGGCACCTCTTATTTCAAGATCTTTCATTGCAATCTTTATCCCACTCCCTAAATCTGAAAATTGTTCAAGAGCTGTAATTCGTTTTCTTGCATCCGGAGTCATGTGTGTCAAGCCTGGTGTGATAAGGTAACAAAAGGCTTTTTTGTTGCTTCGACCCACACGTCCTCTCATTTGGTGAAGATCTGAAATACCAAAGTGGTTAGCGTTATTGATAATAATCGTGTTGGCATTTGTAATGTCTAAGCCACTTTCAATAATTGTTGTAGACACGAGAACGTCAAACTTATTATTCATGAAATCCAGCATGAGATTTTCAAGTTTTTTTCCATCCATCTGTCCATGTCCAATACCGATTCTAGCATCAGGGACCAATCGTTGTAATAAACCGGCAACTTCTTTGATATTTTCAATTCTATTATTGATAAAAAATACTTGTCCACCGCGCTGAATTTCGTATGAAATAGCATCTCTAATAATATCTTCAGAAAAACGGATCACTTGGGTTTCAATTGGGTAGCGATTGGGTGGTGGTGTACTGATTGTAGACAAATCTCTTGCCGCCATTAAACTGAATTGAAGGGTTCGAGGTATTGGTGTTGCCGTTAGGGTTAAGGTATCAACATTAGTTTTTATGGTTTTCAATTTGTCTTTAACTGATACGCCAAACTTTTGTTCTTCATCGACTACGAGCAGACCTAAATCCTTAAAGTATTCAGGTTTGTTGACCAGCTGATGCGTTCCAATAATTATGTCTAGTTTACCTGCTTTGAGGTCACTTAGGGTTTCTCTTTTTTCTTTAGCCGTCTTAAAACGATTCAAATAATCTATAGTGACTGGAAAATCTTTTAAGCGCTCAGAAAATGTTTTATGGTGTTGAAAAGCCAGAATAGTCGTGGGAACCAATACAGCAACTTGTTTACCATTATCTACAGCTTTAAAAGCTGCTCTAATGGCAACTTCTGTTTTACCAAACCCAACATCTCCACAGACTAGGCGATCCATGGGTTGCTCACTTTCCATATCTTTCTTGACCGATGCTGTAGCCGTACTTTGGTCCGGAGTATCTTCATAAATAAAAGAAGCTTCTAACTCATGTTGTAAATACGAATCCGGTCCAAATTGGAAGCCTTTTTTGAGTTTGCGTTTAGCGTACAGTTTGATTAGGTCAAAGGCTATTTTTTTAACCCGAGTTTTGGTTTTTTGTTTGAGTCTTTTCCAGGCTTTACTTCCAAGTTTGTAGACTTTTGGGGCTTGACCATCTTTGCCGTTGTACTTGGAGATTTTATGAAGGGCATGTATACTCAAATACAAAATATCGCCTTCACCATAGACCAATTTTACAGCTTCTTGGGTGTTGCCATCGACATCTATTTTTTGAAGTCCACCAAACTTTCCAATACCATGATCGATATGTGTGACGTAATCACCACGCTCCAGCTGCGTGAGCTCCTTGAGCGTAATGGCTTGTTTTTTTGAAAATTTGTTTTTGAGTTTGAATTTGTGGTAACGCTCAAAAATTTGATGATCCGTATAACAGACTAACTTGCTTTTATGATCGATAAAGCCTTCATGAAGCCCGAGAATCATGGTTTTATAGTTAGTAAAACCCATATCCTCAAAAATGTCATGAAAACGTTTGGCTTGTTGCTGATTAATACAACAAATCAAATTCGTATAACCCAGGTCGCGATATTCTTTTAAATTGTCTATGAGCAAGTCAAACTTCTTATTAAATGCAGGTTGAGGTGCTATTTCACATTTAAATACAGGTGTTTTATCGGGTTTTAAATATTGTTGTTGACCAAACTCTATGCAATTAAAATCCTTGAGCTGACTTATGATTGTTTTACCATCAGAAAATAGTTCTTCAGGTTTTGAATAATTGACATTTTGAGATAGATTTTTAAAATCAGAAACCGCTTTTTTATATAATACATCCAGATCTGTTTTAAGTAATTCCGGATGTTCTGTGATGATCAAGCTTTTTGAATTTATATATTGTAAAAAGCTCTGTCGTTTTTCCTGAATGTGTTTGTTTTCTACATTCGGCATGATGGAAGCCTTACGAAGCGTTTCATGAGATAGTTGAGTTTCTATATCAAAACTGCGTATGCTTTCAACCTCATCATCAAAAAACTCGATTCTAAAAGGTTCATCGTTGCTAAACGAAAAAATGTCTATAATACCACCTCTAACAGAAAACTCCCCGGGATCAGTGACAAAATCAACACGTTTAAACTCATATTCAAACAAAGTTTGATTGACAAAATCCAAATCCAGTTTATCACCGACTGAAATTTTTAAGGTATTGCGTTTGAGTTCACTTTTAGTGACGACTTTTTCAAAAAGGGCATGGGGATAGGTGACAATAAGTGCCGGTTTTTTTCTTGAATTTAATCGGTTTAAGACTTCGGCCCGAAGTAAGACATTAGCGTTGTCTGTTTCTTCAATTTCATAAGGTCTGCGATAACTTCCCGGATAAAACAAGACCTGATCTTTGCCGATAAAATCTTCAAGTTCATTGAGATGATAGGCCGCAGTTTCTTTATCTTTTGAAATGAAGACCAGTGGCCGATTACTCGTGTTGAAAAGTTGGAGAGTGTAAAGTGATTTGGATGATCCAACCAGTCCTTTGATAAAAAAACTTTTAGGAACGTCGCCCTCTATTAAAGATAATAATGGTTGTACTGGATTGGCCTTAGAAAAATGATTTATAAGATCTGACTTGGTCATATATGCAAATCGAAATGCAAAAGTAAATTATATTTTCAGAAACCAACATGTAGTCTTTAAATATTCAGTTTTTGGTAAGAGTTTTTTGAGTATGAAGATGGTTGAATGAATTTAAAGTATTTTAATTGAACAGCCTCCATAGACGTTATGTCATTTAGATGGCTATTAATCTCTATAAATTTGATAATTTTATCATCTATTAAGGTTTTGAACCCTTTGTAATAAACTTGGATGAGAGTAGTGCACTTTGACATAAAGCGGATGCGGCGTTAAATTGCTTAAACTTTTTTGAGATAACTTTTTTAGAGAACTGATCAGATATTGTCCTGCATAAGTATTTTTAGCAAAATTATCAGCTTGATATTCAAATTTTCGTGATAAAATATTCATCAGAAAACCTGTGAGTGTCGAAATGGGTGTGTAGAGCAATCCAAACGCAATGAGTCCGATATGAAACCCTTGTTGTTTTACACCTAAAGCCTCATAAAGTATTGGATTTCCAACCATTAGCGATAGCAACCATAGTGTTAGACCTGTACTGATAATAGAAAGCGTAAGATTATAAACAATATGTTTATGTTTATAATGACCAACTTCATGGGCTAAAACCGCAACTATTTCTTCGTCGTCTAAATCTTCAATTAAGGTATCGAAAAGCGTAATGCGTTTTTGCGAGCCAAAGCCAGAGAAATAGGCATTGGCTTTTGTGCTACGCTTAGAACCATCAATCACAAAAATATTGTCTAACTGAAATCCTACCTTTTTTGCGTAAGCTTCAATTTTATCTCTTAAGCTGCCTTCTCCAAGTGGGGTTTGTTTATTGAACAATGGCACAATGAGTTTGGTATAAAACATATTCATAAACAAACTGAATACGCTGATAAGCCCCCAAGCATATATCCAAAACGTATTTGGGAATAGAAGGTAAAACCAAATGATAAGACTGAGCAAAGCACCACCTATGAGGGCACCTAATAACCAACCTTTTAGTTTATCTATCCAAAAGGTTTTTGGAGTCATTTTATTAAAACCATACTTTTCTTCAATCACAAATGTAGAATAGTAACTAAATGGCGTTGAAACAATATCACTGGCTAACATTAGGATGCCAAAAAAGATCAAAGCAATTGTTATTGGGTGATTGGCCAAATCTCTAGCAATACCATCGATAAAAGCAAAACCATCTAAAAGGAGAAAAATGAGAATTCCTATAAATGATACCCAATCGCTGAATAGACTTAATTTATTTTTATCAGCCTTGTAGTGTTGTGATTTTTGATATTCGTCAGTATCATAGACATCTCGGAGTTCATCTGGAATGGGGTCGTTAAAGTGTTTAGTATTAAGATAATCTAATAGCTGATCAAAAATAAAGCTGACAACAACAATACCTAAGATGATATAAAACAATACCTGAGCTGACATATATTGTTAGGGTTTGTAAAATTTGGCGTCTTGCCTTAATTGCGCCATTTTGATCGCTGCAATGGCAGCTTCGGTGCCTTTATTACCGTGTTTACCACCAGAACGGTCAATTGATTGTTGTTTGTTCTGATCGGTTAGTACACAAAAAACGACGGGGATATCAAGCTCGACATTAAGTTGAGCAACACCATTTGAGACGCCCTGGCAAACAAAGTCAAAATGTTTAGTCTCGCCTTCTATGACTGAACCTATGACGATAATCACATCTAACATATCGAAGCTTTCTGCCATTTTTTTAGCGCCGTAAATGAGTTCAAAGCTCCCGGGTACATTCCAGCGCACAATGTTTTCTTTTATTGCACCATGCGACATAAAGGCATCAAAAGCCCCTTGAAATAGATTTTGTGTGATGTCTGCATTCCATTCTGAAACGACTAAACCAAGCTTAAAGGTTTTGGCGTTTGGGACATTCTCTGCATCGTATTCTGAAAGATTGTTTCCAGCAGTGGCCATAATTTATGATTTCATAGCTTGGGCTTTACCGAGGTAAGGCGCAAGTTTCTTGGCTTC
Source organism: Mesohalobacter halotolerans (assembly GCF_006120725.1). Lineage (GTDB taxonomy): Bacteria > Bacteroidota > Bacteroidia > Flavobacteriales > Flavobacteriaceae > Psychroflexus > Psychroflexus halotolerans. The sequence goes on along the minus strand of NZ_SWMU01000002.1, from coordinate 416,837 downwards.
TTCAGAATCGGGGTACTTTTCTTCAATAGTTTCTAAATATTCAACAGCTTTATCTGCTTTATCAAGTTGAATGGCGGTTAATGCAGCTTTAAATAAATATTTAGGTGTGGTATAGTTGTTGTCTTTTCGCTTTGCTGCTTTTTCAAAATACTCTAAAGCATCTTCCTCTTGTTCCAGCTGTAAGAAAGCATCTCCAATCGCCCCAATCGCAAAGGTTGCAATGATTTCGTCATCAGCACTAAATTTTTCAAGATATTCAATGGCCTTTTGGTATTCACCAATATTTAAATAAGAAATTCCGGCGTAATAATTGGCGAGGTCACCAGCTTTTGTCGAGCTGTATTCTTGGGCTATATCGACAAATCCAAACTTGCCTTGAGCACCATTTATGGCAATGTTAAATAAAGAATCGCGTTCTACAGGGTTAGTAGATTCTAAAGCCGTATCAAAATAAATTTGCGATTGATTTAACTCATTTGAAGCCTCTTCTTGTTGAGGCTGAATAATAAACTTGTTGTAGCCTAAAAAACCTAAGATAACTAATATCACCACAACTATAACACCAACGATAACATTTTGGTATTTTGAAACAAACTCTTCGGTCTTTGATGCTTTTTCATCTAAGGTATTGAAGACTTCTGCAGTTGTTGACTCTTCCTCAATCTTGTCTTGTTTTTCTTTTTTTGTTTTGGGTTTACCACCGCGTTTTTGATATGTAGCCATTTCTTATTTTTATTCAACGTGCAAAAGTATAATTTTTATTGATAACCTCAGCCTAATTTTTTAAAATTTGAAATCCCAATTGAAATTGAATGTGTAGATTTGAATAAATTATTATAAACTTCGGTATTCTTTATGATTTTAAAATCCTTGTCTTTACTCCATTATAAAAACTTTGACGCCTTCGAGTTTGAATTTGATGCTAAAATCAATTGTATTGTTGGTGAAAATGGCAAAGGGAAAACCAATATTTTAGACAGTATATATCATCTAGCCTACACCAAGAGCTATTTTAACCCCATTACAAGTCAAAATATACAACACGGACAGGATTTTTTTGTCGTTGACGGCAAGTTTGAACGTCAATCTAAAACAGAAAACATTATTGTGTCTTTTAAAAAAGGACAGAAAAAAATTGTCAAACGCAATGCCAAGACTTATGATAGACTTAGCGAACATGTTGGCTTGATTCCTGTTGTTATTATTTCTCCAACCGATAGAGACTTAATTTTAGAAGGCAGCGATGTGAGACGTAAATTTATGGATACTGTTATTTCTCAGGTTGATAAAACGTATTTAAACTATCTGATGAAGTACAATAAAGTATTATCTCAACGTAATGCGTTGTTAAAATACTTTGCCGTAAATCATACTTACGATAGCACTACTTTATCAGTTTACAATGAACAAATGCAAGATTTGGGACAATATATCTATAATTCAAGACAACAGTTTATCGAAGACTTTACACCAATTTTAAAGCAACGCTATCAAGAAATATGTCAAAAAGACGAACCTATTCAGATCACATACAAAAGTCAATTGCACGAGCAGAATTTAGGGGATTTGTTTGAAAAAAGTTTACAAAAAGATATGGCGCTTCAGTACACAAGTACAGGTATACATAAAGATGATTTAATACTTGACATCAAAGGTTATCCTGTTAAAAAATTCGGATCTCAGGGTCAGCAAAAATCTTACCTCATTGCTTTAAAGTTTGCCCAATACGATTACTTAAAAGATAGTCAAGGCCTCAATCCTATTTTACTTTTAGATGATATTTTTGATAAATTGGACGAAAACCGCGTCAAGCATATCGTCAGTATGGTTACCCAGCAGGATTTGGGGCAAATGTTTATTAGTGATACACATCCAGATCGCACAGAAAATGTGGTCAAAGCTAATGCAGAACAGTATAAAATGATTAATTTAAACGAATTCAATTTTAGCCATGAAAGTGTTTAGAATATTACTTGTTTTATCATTTGTTTTTGTCTCCTGCCAAAAAGAAAAACACGAGATCGATATTAAACACTTAGACGGCTATTGGGAAATTGTTCAAGCTCAAAATCCTTATGGTAAAAATGTAATTTACAGTGTTAACACGCAAGTTGATTATTTTGAACTCGCTGATTCAATAGGGTTTAGAAAAAAACTTAAACCTGATTTAAGTGGAAATTACAAAACCTCAAAAGCTTTAGAACAATTTAAACTTATCAAAGAAAACGATAGTGTAAAGCTTCACTACCAAACACCTTACGACTCTTGGAAAGAAACCATAATAAGTCTTACCGACAGTTTGATGCTGATTAAAAACGAAAAAGACTTTCTTTATACATATAAACGTTTTGAAGCTATAAACATCAATGAGTAATTATGGACAACGAATACAACACCAAGAAGCTGAGCGAACTCTTGAAAATTTTCACAGACAAAAAAGGTTTAAATAAAGGCTTAAATCAAATTGAAGTCCAACGGGCATGGAAAGAGCAGATGGGTCCAGCCATAGAAAAGTATACAACAAAAATACATTTAGACAAAGGCACTTTATTTGTGAGGTTATCTTCAGCGGTTTTACGAGAAGAATTAAGTTATGGTAAATCACAGATTATCAAAAATTTAAATGATAGCCTTAATCAAGACTTGATCAAAAAAATTGTTTTAAGTTAGTCAGGCATTCTCTTTAAACTGAAGATTATAAATTTAATCCTTACATTTGCTTAACTTTAATTTGACATTAAATATACATTATACATGGGAATGATGAATAAAAATACGGTTTTGAGTTGGGCGACATTAATCATGATTATTGTTGGCTTAGGTCTCATTGCTTTAGGGGCTTTTAAATATGAAGATGTTGCTGGATGGGGGTTTGCTGCGGTTGGCGTTGGATTTTTTGCTATTGCTTGGGTGTTTGATGCTTTAAAAGGAAGGGTTTGAAATAATGATTTTTGAATGATGAGTTTTGAATGATGAGTTTTGAATGATGAGTTTTGAATGATGAGTTTTGAATGATGAGTTTTGAATGATGAAAACTATTTTTATAGCTGTGAATTATAATACGCTTTATTTCCTGTGACTTCTTCGCCTAACCAATCAGGTTTTATGAAATTTTCCTTTTGATGTTGCAATTCTATCTCAGCGATAATAAGGCCTTGATGTTTACCTTTAAATTCATCGATTTCAAAGGTGTGTTTTCCCACTGTAACTTCATGACGAGTCTTGTAGATTATAGGCATTTCACAAAGATCAAGTAATTCTTGAGCGTCCTTTAAGTCGATTTCTTTTTCCCATTCTAAACGCGATAAACCATCTTTAGAAGATAAACCCTTTACAGTGATAAAACCTTTCTGGTTTTTTATTCTAATTCTTACCGTGCGTTGAGGGTCACGGTTTAAAAAGCCTTGTTTAATATCATAAAATTGATGTGCATCTTTTTTAAAACCATCAGATTTCACCAAAAATTTACGTTCAATTTCAGTTTGCATCCTTAAGATTTTAGAAAAGTTTTCATCAAAAACAAAATGAGCACAAAGGCTAAAAACCCGAGCAAAATATAAAAGCTGCCTTTGTAATATTTTTGGTGTAAAACCTTATCTTTTTTGTAACTAAGAAGCATTAAAACTATAAAAGCCACCACAAAAAACGCTGCAAATATCCATTGTCCGGTTGTAAACATAATTATCAAATAAATTACAAAAATAAGCTTTTCAAGTCTTGAAAAATATAAACACTTTATAAAATTAATTATATTTGACTCAACCTTAGTAAACCCTATAAAATTGAAAGAAAAACTAAGAACAATTATCGAAAGTTCGGACACTAAAGCAGGTCTTTATTTTGATTTTTTTATTCAATTTTTAATTTTGAGCTCTTTAATAGCATTTACTGTTGAAACTTTTCCGGATAATTCGCCCCAAACTCAAAATTTGTTGTGGCATTTTGAAGTGTTCTGTGTAGTTATATTTAGTATCGAGTATATCTTGAGAATTTATGTCGCTGATAAACCGCTTAAATATATTTTTAGCTTTTATGGTATTATAGACTTGATGGCAATTTTACCATTTTACATCAAAACTTTTTTAGATTTAAGAGCGCTTCGCGTATTTAGAATATTCAGGATATTTAGAATTTTTAAACTTGTACGTTATAACAAAGCCTTGCGAAGATTTCATATTGCTTTTAATTTAATTAAAGAAGAATTGGTCTTGTTTTTAATGTTGACGAGTATTTTTTTGTTTATTGCCTCTGCTGGGATTTATTATTTTGAACACAAAGCCCAACCTGAATATTTTTCTTCGGTTGTCGATAGCGGTTGGTGGGCGGCTGTGACTTTAACTACAGTCGGTTATGGCGATGTATATCCAATAACAGCAGGAGGTAAAATATTTACGTTATTTATATTGTTGTTGGGTGTTGGTATCATTACTATTCCAGCTGGTTTAATAGCAAGTGCTTTGTCTAAAGCGCGAAAAATGGAAGAAGAAAATTTAAAGAATTAAAGTATGATGTCACAAGATTTAAAGTTCAACTACAAAACTAAATATTTAAAAAGCATACTTATTTTAGGTATCATGTATGTGATTCTTGGTGTTTTATATATATTCTTAATTGAGGAGAGTAATTTTTTAACTGTATTGATATTTTTTGGCTTTATCTCTTTAATTTATGTATACCTATGGAAATCGAGAGGCTATGTTTTTCTAAATGACAAAGGGATTTATATTAATCGTTTATGGTCAAGGCATATAGCCTGGAACGATTTTAAAGGTTTGCGGTATTATAATCACGCGATAAAGCTATTATATAAAAATAAAAGCATTAATATCGATAAAAATTTTTTAAGCGAAAAAGATGTCTTAATTCTGGAAAAAGAAATGAAAAAAAGACTACACAATAAATAAATGATGCTTCAATACGATAAAAATAAATATAAAGCCTATAATTCCAAACACTGGATGATTTTGCATTGGAAAATCAATCCAGGATTATTTATCAACGAATTGATTTTAGGGCAACGCTTGCCTAAACTAAGCCTAGTCGATAAAACCTCTTCTAAACCACTCATAGAAAGAAGCTTGATACCTTGCCCGCATTGTAAAACCTTTCATGATGCTAAAACTTGGTCAGCTCAAAATGGCACCGCTTTTAAAAATTGGTTTGGCTTGTATTGTCCAAATTGTGGAGAGATTATTCCCTGTATTTTCAATTATACCAGTTTAGTGATTTTAGCTTTATCTTATCCCATTTGGTTTAGTTTTAAAAACAAATGGAAACAAAAATGGTTAGCCAAACAGCCCGAACGTTACAAAAACTTAGATCTAACCAGCAAACCCAATCCCTATGATGGTTGGGGCTGGATAAGAATCGGTTTAGGTTGGGGTAGTGTGATGTTTGTCATTATGAGTATATTGTATCCATATTTTATTGAAGGAGACTTCAGGTGGGTTAAAGTTTTTATTGGCATTCCTGTTTGGACTATAGGCGGACTAGCTTTTGGATATATGATGAAAGTATTAATGGGAAAACCAGGTAATAAAACCGCTTAAGGGATATAAATTTAATAAACGGAGTCGCGTTCATTGAGCGGAGTCGAAATGAACATTATAGTTTTGATAACAACTATTATGATTCACCTCTTATTATAGTTTTATTTGCAAAAAGGGGCAACGCAAAATCTAGAATCTTAACCTTATGACTTGGCACTTTATTTTAATGGCGATAATGTACATCTTTGCTGGATTGATGCACTTTATCAAACCTAAAGCTTACATCAAAGTCATGCCTGATTATTTTAAACATAAAGCCACATTAGTCTATCTAACCGGTGTGGCAGAGATTGTTTTAGGGGCTGCCTTATTTTTTGAAACATTGAAAGATTTTGCCATTTACGGCATTGTTTTGATGCTCATAATCTTCTTTACAGTTCACATCAATATGTTAAAAGGTAAGCGAGAAGCCCTTGGAATTCCAAAAATCATCCTTATTTTGAGAATTCAACTATAGTTTTTACTCATTTGGTGGGCCTTATATTACTTATAAAATGGAAGACAAAAAATTTACTGAACGCGAATTAGACCGTATCATCGAAATGGCTTGGGAAGACCGAACCACTTTTGAAGCCATTGAGTTTCAATTTGGATTAAAAGAAGAAGAAGTCATCAATATCATGCGGCGTCAAATGAAACCTTCCAGTTTTAGGATGTGGCGAAAACGCGTTCAAGGACGATCAACCAAGCATCAAAAGTTACGTAACAATAAAAAGGGACGATTCAAGTCAACTCGGCAAAAAAACATCAGCGGTAATAAAATTTCAAAACGCTAACCAAATATACCATTCAATACCTTTGCTAATCGAATGCCGGCTTTATGCAATTGCAGGTTTAAAGTGTCATACCAATCATACATATAGCGATAACCTAGATTTTCGCGTTGCTCGGCAGATTCATAGACTTTTTTGGTAAGCTGTCGAGTGTCTTCAACCCAATCAATTAATTCGCCTTTAGCGTAACTTTGAATTTCATCAGGAGATAAAACCGTTTTATTTTTAGCCATTTCAGTATAACTCATCCCATAGGAATCTATCATTTCTGAGTCCCAAACCCGATGAAAATTAGAATTTTCTCCAAACCAACCGACATTAAAATCATTAGCACCGCGGTCTTCTTTTAGCCCAAAATGCAAGGGTTGATGCATGTCACCCACCAAATGAATCAAAATTTTGAGATAAAAGGCTTTGTCTTCTTCACCACTTGCGGGATCTTTCAATACATTGATACAATACTGAATGCCAACCACAATATCACCATCTGTATTTTTTTTAGCTTCGAGATAAGTCTTATCGAATGGCACATTGGCATAATGCCAAGCTTTAAACTCATCAAATTCTTCGTCAGATTTAATTTCATCAGCATAAGTTGAGGCTACGGCAAGACTTTGTCCGTGCAAAAGTAACCTGATGTTAGCTTTGGCCTTGTCGCTCAAATAATGGTTTGCTATTTCTGCTACAGCACGATGTCCCGTTTTGCCCCAGTTATCGCTACAAAACCCTTGAACAATCACAAAAAAACACAATGCAGTCAATAATGATTTCATCTTTTATTTTTTTGCAAAAATAGCCTTTTAGATAAAGTGAGAAGCCAAACAATATGAATAAAATGTTATCAAACATAAATGGGACATGTAACATATTCATGTGCTCAAAGACTTATTAATCGATGAATTAAACTTAAATTTGTAAATCACTAAATCAATTAAAAATGAGAAAACATTTAAAATGGATCATTCCAGTAGGAATCATTGTAATTCTAGGGATTATTTTATACAATATGACAGCTGGTTTTAATAATAAAGCCGTAACCCTAGAAGAAAATGCCCAAACCGCTTGGAGTAATGTTGAAAGCTCCTATCAAAGGCGAAACGATTTAATCGGTAACCTGGTAAAAACTGTGCAAGGTGCAGCCGATTTTGAACGCAAAACCTTGACTGAAGTCATTGAAGCGCGGTCCAAAGCAACATCTGTCAATGTGGATGCATCAAACCTTAACCCAGAAAGTATTAAAGCTTTTGGCCAAGCACAAGGTGGTGTAAGCTCAGCTTTATCAAGATTATTGGTCAGTGTAGAGCGTTACCCCGATATCAAAGCCAATCAAAATTTTCTCAACCTACAAGCACAACTGGAAGGCACAGAAAATCGTATTAACGTGGCTAGAAATCGCTATAATGAAGCCGTAGGTGATTTTAATATTTTAATTCGTAAATTTCCCAATAATCTTTTTGCAGGTATGTTTGGATTTCAGCCTTTAACACGATATGAAGCCGATGCCGGAGCTGAAAATACCCCTGATGTAGAATTTGAATTTTAAATAAACTTATGTCAAAACTCACAGATTATATTTCAAAAAATGACGAAACTGAAATTGTTGATGCTATAAAAGCGGGCGAAAAACAAACTTCGGGCGAAATTCGTTTACATATCGAGATGAAGTGTCCACTTGAAGATCCCTACGATAGAGCTTTAGCAGTCTTTGAGGAACTCAATATGCATAAAACCGAGTTAGCCAACGGTATTTTACTCTATGTTGCGCTTGAAGACCATAAACTCGTGTTATGTGGTGATAAAGGCATCAATGAAAAAGTAGGTCAAGGCTTTTGGGAATCTACTGTCGAGATCATCACCTCGCATTTCAAAAAAAACCAATACAAAGAAGGCTTAATTAAAGGCATAACTGAAGTTGGACAAAAGTTGAAAGAATACTTTCCTTACCAAAGTGATGATACAAATGAACTTAAAGATGATATTTCAAAAGGATAATATGACATTGAACAAAACAGTATTGACGGGCTTATTGCTATGCTTGAGTTTAATAAGCTTTGCACAAAAAGACATTCCGCCCCAACCTGACAAGCAAAAAGCGGTTTATGATAGTGCAGATATGCTTTCAAATGAAGAGGAAAGTGCCTTAAGACAAAAGTTAGAAACTTACGCAGACACCACCTCAACGCAAATTGTTATAGTGACTTTAAAATCTCTTGAAGGCGAATATATTGCTACATTCGCCACTGAATGGGCAGAAGAATGGGGTATTGGTCAAGACAATAAAGACAATGGGGCCATTATTATGGTAAGCCAGGATGATAGAAAAATCACTATTCAAAATGGTTACGGTCTCGAAGAATATCTGACCGATTATAACAGCAAAACTATCATCGACCAGATTATTCAACCTGCATTTAAAAAAGGCAATTTTTATGAAGGCTTGGATAAAGCAACCAGCGCCATATTTCAATTGCTTGCTGGTCAATTTGATGCTGAAGCTTTAAATCAAAAATCGGATAAGAAAAATAATATTTTAGGCTATGTCATACCTATTTTAGTGATTATATTTTTTATCATTTTAGTGGTGAAAAGGCGTCGTGGTGGTGGTAATGGCAGTGGCGGTATGCGCCGGGGCAGACCAGATTTATTTGATATTTTAATTTTAAGTAGCCTTGGCGGAAGTCATCACAGCGGTGGTTTTGGCGGCAGTTCATCAGGTGGAAGTTTTGGTGGTGGCGGCGGATTTAGCGGTGGCTTTGGTGGCGGTAGCTTTGGTGGCGGTGGTGCTGTTGGAGGTTGGTAAAGCTGTAAAGCTGAAAGCAGAAAAGCATAAAACTTTACTTAAGTTAAAATCTTTTCAAATTCAAGACTGTAAATAAATAATTCAACATATTCATCTCATTAAAATCATATAATTTCAGATACATGAAAAAAATATTTTTTACGGTGTTTTCGGTTTGTATGATAATTAGCAATTATGCTCAAAATCATATTATAGAAAATCTTGAAATCAATGATTTTATTGATGGGACATTGCTACAACCTGAAGAAAAAAAATCTAAAACTTTAGCCATCATCATTGCTGGGTCAGGATCAACCGATCGCGATGGTAATCAAATTGCGATGAAAAACAACAGCCTTAAACAACTGGCTTATTTTTTGGCAGATCAAGGAGTTGCCAGTTTTAGATACGATAAACGCATCATTAAATTATCGAGAAATCAAAAATATATCCAATCTCAAATCCGCTTTGAAGATTTTGTAGACGATGCAGCAGACGTCGTGAATTACTTTAAACTTTTTGAGGGTGCAAAATATGGTTTTGACAAGTTTATTCTAATAGGTCATAGTCAAGGGGCTTTAGTTGCCCAATTGGCCAGTCTCAAAACTGCCGTTAATGGTTTAATTTTACTGTGTGGCACAGCAAAACCCATCGATGAAGTGATGGTAAGTCAAATCAGCAAACAAGCACCTTTCTTATATAAAGATTTAAAAGAAGCTTTTGATTCGATAAAAAAAGTTGGATATGTCAAAGCATACAACCCTTTATTAAAAACCGTATTGAGAGAAGACACACAGGCCTTTTTACAATCTTGGATGCAGTATAATCCTAAAGCAATTGCAAAAAAAATTACTGAATCTACTTTAGTGGTTGGAGGCACAACCGATATTCAAGTACCAGGCGAAGAAGCTAAAATTCTTTCAGAAAGTTTTCCAAATGCTGATTATGCAATCATAGACAATATGAACCACGTATTAAAAGAAGTCAAAAGCATAGGGCTTGAAAATCAAAAAGCTTACAATAATCCTAATTTGCCACTGCATCAAGATTTAAAGTCTGAAATTGAGATATTTCTTCAAAATTTTAAATAATGTATAAACTTATTGCTATAGATATTGATGGAACGCTTCTGGATAAAAATAAAAGCGTTTCTCAGAACACTATTAAGTGTATTCGCGCTTTAAAACAAGACTACAAAATTGTTTTAATCTCAGCTCGTATGCCGAAAGCAATGCGGCATATTCAAAGTGATTTAGGAATCAAAGATTATCCTATTGTGGCTTACAATGGCGGTCTGGTTTTACATCAAAACAAAATTTTATCACACACAGGTATAGATTTTCAAACCTTCAGTGAAGTTTTAAAAGCTAACCATGATTTGAATTTGCATCTCAGTTTATATCATAACGATGAATGGTTTGCACCACAAGAAGATCACTGGAGCAGGAGAGAAGTGGCTAATACAAAAGTAGAACCTGAGTTTAAATCAAACGAAGCTGTTTTAGAAGACTGGAAAATGTATAATAAAGAGCCACATAAAATTATGTGTATGGGCGATGAGCCTAAAGTTGAACAATTTTATCAACGCTTATCTCAACAACATAATGATAAATTACATCTTTACCGTTCAAAACCAACCTATATAGAGATGGCGCCTATGCAAATCTCTAAATTGTCTGGGCTACAAGTTCTATTGCAAAAAATATATAAAGACATCAAATTGGACAATATTTTGGCTTATGGCGATAATTATAATGATGTCGAGATGATAGACAAAGTTGGTCTCGGCGTAGCTGTCGACAACGCCAAAGATGAAGTCAAAGCTGTCGCTGACGATTTTACGCAAAGCAATATAGAAAACGGTGTTGCAAACCACCTTCAAAAATTATTTAATTTATAGCCTTAGGTTCTTTTGTAATCTCTATTTTTATGCCAAAATTTATTATGGAGAACCTGAGACCTGAACCCTTTTTTACTAATGACGCTGTAGTATTAGGACTTCTATTATTGGTTTTGGGCATAATCTTCTATACCTCAAATTTAAAACATAAATTTTGGTCTCGTTTTTACAAATATGTGCCTGCGTTGTTGTTGTGTTACCTCATTCCAGCCGTCCTAAATTCTTTGGGTTTAATTTCGTCTGAATGGGATGTTGTAGATACAACCGGGCAAGTGACTAAAGAAAAATCACAATTGTATTTTTTTGCTTCAAGATACTTATTACCAGCATCTTTAGTCTTATTAACTTTAAGTATAGATTTAAAGGCAATTGCCAACCTCGGTTGGAAAGCTTTACTGATGTTTTTTGTTGGAACTTTGGGTATTGTAATAGGTGGTCCATTAGCAATACTAATCATCTCCTATATTTCACCAGAAACATTAGGAGGAACAGGTTTTGATGCCATCTGGCGTGGGTTATCTACCCTAGCAGGGAGTTGGATTGGTGGTGGAGCCAACCAAGCTGCTATGCTAGAAATCTTTGAATATAACCCTAGAAAATACGGCGCTATGGTTTTGGTAGATATTGTCGTCGCCAATCTTTGGATGGCATTAATTTTATTAGGCATAGGTCAACGTAAAAATATTGATAGATGGCTAAAAGCTGATAATTCTGCCATAGACGATTTAAAAGAGAAAGTCTCTGCCTATGAAAAAAGTGTGTCACGTAAATCAACACTTTCTGACATGATGATAATTTTAGCGATTGGGTTTACCGGTGTAGCACTCGGACACTGGTTTTCTAAAGAAATTTCAACTTTCCTAATTTCAAATTTTGAAGTGTTTAGTGATAAATCTTCAGCCTTGAGTTCCTTTGCCGGTCAATTTTTCTGGATGATAACTATTGCTACGGCATTTGGTATTGCGTTATCATTCACTAAACTCAAACGTTTTGAAGGCGTTGGCGCTAGCAAGATAGGTTCTGTATTTATCTATATTTTAGTCGCTACTATTGGGATGAAAATGGATTTAACCACCGTTACCGAAAATCCGGGCTTAATTGGTATTGGCCTGATTTGGATGAGTATTCATGCTGGACTATTAATTTTAGTGGCAAAGCTTATTAAAGCGCCTTATTTCTTTTTAGCGGTTGGTAGTCAAGCAAATGTTGGCGGTGCGGCGTCAGCACCTGTGGTCGCCTCGGCATTTCATCCGTCTTTAACAAGTGTTGGTGTGCTTTTAGCAGTATTTGGGTATGCTGTAGGGACTTATGCGGCGATAGCTTGCACAATTTTAATGGAAATGGCATCTAAATTTTAAATATGAAAATTAAATTATTATGCTTAGTTGTTTTTATCTCAACCTTGAGTTGTGAGACAAAAAACCCTGATTTAACCATAACAGGTGAAATCTCAGGATTAAAAAAAGGGAAACTATACCTTCAAAAAGTCAAAGATTCTGCTATCATTAATATAGACTCTTTAGAGCTATATAATACCAATCAATTTCAGTTTGATGTGCAGCTCAATCACCCTGAAGTGATGTATTTGCAACTAGAAAAAGATACCTTAGAGCGAGCTGATAATTTCATTGCTTTTTTTGCCGATAAAGGTCATTTAAATGTCAATGCAGAATTGGATGCATTTATGTATGCCAAAATCAAAGCGGACTATAAAAACCAACAACAATTTCAAGAATACAGTCAAAACATTAAGCGTTTTGGAGACCAAAAGCTAGAATTAATTAAAGCCGAACTCGAAGCTAGAAAAGCTAATAATCAGAATCGTCTTGATAGTATTAATCAAGCTTATAACAAAATGTCAACTAGGCGGTATTTGTATGCCATTAATTTTGCGATGAATCATCCTGATTTAGAAGTTTCCCCCTATGTTATTTTAAATCAAGCCCAATATATTAATACAAAATACTTAGATTCTGTTTATCAATCTTTTGATAAGTCTATTCAAAAATCTTATTACGGGCAAGAACTTAACAATTTGGTAACGCAACGCCATTCAAACTAAAGCACCTTATCAATGTATAAGTGTGTCTAAAAAATTTTATCTTTTGAAAACATATTTTAATTTTTTTTGTTTGCTGTGCCTATTGTTTTGTTTGTCTTGCGAAGATATTGCTAACAATCGAAGGCTGATTTTTACAGGAAATTTGATAGACGAAAATAATCAACCTATTCAAAATGCAAGATTAGTCTCAACACTTAATGCTGACCTTAGCTTTGCAAGTGCTCAAAACAAAATTGGTCAAGGACAAACCAATGCTAATGGTTTTTTTGAATTTACATCTTTAGTGCCGTTATCTTCAAACGCAGGCTTACAAATTCTTCCAGAAGAATCTGACGCTGTAACTGATGAATTTGCAGATGTTGCTTTGGCATTTAATAATGGTGTTTTTGATAATGTCAATCAAATTGAATTGAATGACTTTGAAATTCCAAGAAAAGCTATTTTAGAGCTCAACATTCTAAAGACTTCTACTGAACCTGTTTTTTTAGAATGGACAATTGAGCGAAAAACGGCTCAATGTTTTATTTCTATTTCTGATTTAAATCAATTAGAAAACATTGAATTTTGCGATACGTTTTTCAGTATTTCAGGTCAAAATAGTCCAGAGAATCCAGAAGAATCGCGAACAATTGAAAGCCTACGCAACTCCACAGTTTTTTTTATTTACAGTATTAACAATGCGCCCAATCAAGTTATAGAAATACCTTTAAACAACCCTAGCAATGTCTTTGAGTTTACTTACTAAAACACTTATTTTTACAATTTCTTTTTGTGCTTGTTCATTACTAGCGCAAACTTCAGATACTATAGATAATAAAATAAAACAATCCAAAACTCACCTCAATATTGAATTTTCTGGTGTAGTGCCAATAGCTATTGGTAATAATTTTGCAGCAGATGGCATGGACTTTAAGTACGGTTTAGATTTTAGTTTTAAAGGCTATTTTAACAATCACTTTTTTTTTGGATTAAAATTTCAACATTTAAGAGCTGATGTTGCTGATGTAACACTTGTTGGGGTTTTTGAACACAGTAATGTCAATTCATATCTAGCTGTTGGTGGCTATCGATTTATTTTAGATGAACAATTTAATTTAGAAACTTCATTAGGAATAGGAGCCACGGTTTATAACAATAAAAAAACATCAACCACTTTTGACGAAAAAATAGATTTTGAAGATGACGCCACAACACTGCTCTTTTCTACTGCTGCGAGTTATGAAATTTCCAAAAACTTAAAAGTTTTTATCAAGCCAGAATACCGTATAGATTTTATGCAGATTGATACTGCACCAATCCGTCAAGATTTTTTTGATGAAGCGCATTTTTTAAACATTTTGGTAGGCATACGGTTTGGCTACTAAGTCTTTCAACTTTATTAAAGTAATACTAAATCTCTATTTTTCATAGGCAAGTTGAAGGAGTTTTATTTTATTTACAGTCAATATATATTTTATGGATAAAGCTGAAGACAAATATGTGATTCTGGTCGATGAAAACGACAATCCCATTGGTAAAATGGAAAAAATAGAAGCTCACGAAAAAGGTCTTCTTCACCGTGCATTTTCGGTATTTGTCTTTAATGATAAAGATGAATTGCTATTGCAGCAACGGGCTTTGACAAAATATCATACGCCAGGCCTGTGGACCAACACCTGCTGTAGTCATCAAAAAGAAGGTGAGTCTCATGTCGAGGCTGGTAAGCGTCGATTACAAGAAGAAATGGGGTTTTCAGTGCCTTTAAGAGAAGTGATGTCTTTTATTTACAAGGCGCCTTTTGCCAATGGTTTAACTGAACACGAGTTTGATCATATTTTAATTGGATATTATAACCATGACCCTAAACCTAATCCTGACGAAGTTGCAGATTTTAAATGGCGAACATTAAACCAAATTAAAGCAAATATGGCCAAATATCCTGAACAATATACAGCCTGGTTTAAAATTATATTTGAGAAATATCTTTCTGCCATAAATACAAAAAAAGTTATATGAAAGTCACTGTCCACAGAAAAGCACACTTCAACGCCGCCCATCGTTTATATCGAAAAGATTGGACAGATGAAAAAAACGAAGCTGTATTTGGAAAATGCAGCAACCCGTATTATCACGGTCATAATTATGAATTGGTGGTTGCAGTAACCGGAGAAATCGATCCAGAAACTGGTTACGTTATAGATATAAAGGTGCTCAAAGATTTAATCAAAACTGAAGTGGAAGACGAATTTGACCACAAAAATCTCAATGAACAAGTTGAAGTTTTTAAAACTTTAAATCCTACAGCTGAAAATATTGTAGTGGTAATATGGGATAAGTTGAGAAAACATTTAGACAATAATCTTGAATTGAGTGTAACTTTATACGAAACACCAAGAAATTTTGTAACCTACAACGGTCAATAATATGAAAGTTAACGACAAACTAAAACCTTTTACAGCTAAAGATCAAAACGAAGAAGAATTTGATATTTCAAAACACCTTGGTAAAACACCTTTAGTCATATATTTTTACCCAAAAAACTTTACGCCGGGTTGCACCAAAGAAGCCTGTAGTTTTAGAGATAGTTATCAGGATTTTCAAGATCTCGGTGCTGAAGTTATTGGCGTAAGCGGAGACAGTGAAAGTTCGCACCAGCGCTTTGCAAAAAAACACAATTTACCTTTTACTTTATTATCAGATAAGGACGGTAAACTCAGAAAACAGTTTGGCGTAAAAAAAAGCTTGTTGGGCTTGCTACCAGGTCGAGAAACCTTTATTTTTGACGACGATGGGGTTTTAATTCACCGTTTTAACAGTATGGATGCCAAACCGCATATCAGAAAAGCTTTAAAAGTTGTCAAAAAAATTAATACATAAACCTGAGCTTTACCCTCTAAAATTTAAACCCATTCTCAAAAAAAAAATCTGGGGTGGTCAGCATTTAAATTATAAAGATAAGTCAGTCTCAGAAGATACTAAAATTGGAGAATCCTGGGAAATTAGTGGTGTTGAAGGCAGTGTTTCTGTGGTAGATGGTGGAGCTTTAGAAGGTCAAAGTTTAAACACTGTTTTAGCAAATTACAAAGAAGAATTGGTCGGTCAATCCGTATACAAGCGATTTGGAAATGAATTTCCTTTGTTGATTAAATTTATTGATGCCAAAGAGAATCTATCGGTTCAACTTCACCCTGATGATAAGATTGCCAAAACCAAGCACAATTGCATGGGTAAAACCGAAATGTGGTATGTTATGAATGCTGAAAAAGACGGTTTTATCATCGCTGATTTTGATAGACCTATGAACAAAAATGATTATCTCAAAGCGGTTAAAAATAAGTCGATAAAAGATGTTTTAAATCACATTAATGTTACATCCGGTGATGTGTTTTTTATTGCTCCCGGTTTAATTCACGCCATTGGTTCAGGCGTTTTATTGGCAGAAATTCAGCAAACTTCAGATATTACTTATAGAATTTATGATTGGAATAGGGTAGACGAACAGGGGAAATTTCGAACACTACACCAGCAAGAAGCCTTAGACGCCATAGACTTTACTTCAAAAGACCCAAGTGTAAATTACAATAAAACAACGAATAGTTTAAATAAAGTCGTTTACAACCCACACTTCAAAACAGATTATCTTCATGTGAATGGTGAATTTGATTTAGACTTATATTCTCCAGAGAGTTTTTGTATTCTTATTAATGTTGGAGTCGATGCAGAAATCGTTTTTGAAAATAGAGTCTTTTCCATAGCTCAACAAGAAACTTATCTTATTCCGGCAACAATCTCAAGGTTAAAACTCAAGGCCAATTCATCTGATTTTTTGGTTGTCCATATATAATGCTGATTAAATGATCAGATAGAAATAATTTTGACTCAACTCAAATATACTTTTGAATAGACTTTATAAATAAAATATTTTAGCTTTAAAGGTAGGATAATTCAATAGCTATTGTATTTTTGATCCGGTTTAAGCCATAACTATGACCCAACCCAAACCTAAAATTACTGGCCTAATCATTACACTCAATGAAGAGAAAAATATTAGTGAAGTCATTGAAAATATAGATTTTGTCGATGAGATTATTGTTTTAGATTCTTTCTCAACCGATAAAACGGTCGATATTGCCCAATCTTACAAACATGTCAAAGTCTATCAAAATAAGTTTGAAAACTTTACCGATCAACGCAATTTGGCTTTAGATTATGCTAACCACAATTGGATTTTGTTTCTAGATGCCGATGAACGTTTAACTTCGGAATTAAGAAAAGAAATTCTCGAAACCGTCAAAAACGAAGACACCGCAGAGGCTTATTACTTCTTCAGAAAATTTATGTTTAAAGATAAGCCGTTGCACTTTAGCGGTTGGCAGACCGACAAAAATATCCGTTTATTTAAAAAAGATGCAGCTCGATACTCCAAAGAGCGATTAGTTCACGAAATCTTAAGGGTCAAAGGTCGAACGCGAACCATGAAGCACAAGTTGATTCATTATTCTTATATTGATTACGACAGTTATAAACAGAAAATGATTAACTATGCTAATCTCAAAGCTAAGGAGCTTTATATGAAAGATGTAAAGCCCAACTTCTTTCACTATTACATCAAACCGGCTTATAAGTTTTTATATACATTTTTAATTCGCCTTGGTATTTTAGATGGCAAACGCGGTTTTATTATATGTTATTTAAATGCTTTAAGCGTTTATTATCGCTATCCTTTTTTAAAAAAACTTTACCAATCTAAGAAGGAACCGATTTAAACTTGTTTTTAAATCGTTTTTTACGGTGAAATTTTCTTTGAAACCCTGATGTGGCTTCCCATAGCATTTTAAACAACTTATCTGAATTTTCTCCATTCAATTTTGCATATTCATCAGCTATGATGCTCACCATATCGAGTTTTGGTGTCAATCTTCTTAGGTTGAACATACGTTGTTCAAGACTCATATTATCGTGAAATGTCATCCGGTTTAAATCAACAAGATAAAATTTATAATGCTTATCACTTTCTTTTTTTATTAATGTATTTCCAGGTGAGTGATCTTTAAACTCGATACCGTTTTCGTGCAACTTGTAACAAAATTGGGTGAACTGTCTTAATATTTCTTCATGTTTAGGCCAGTTAGAATCGGTTACTAATTCTCTAAACATCAAGTCATATTCAAGATGTTCACAAACGTAATAACTATTTGTGAGACCTAAGATGTCTTTATATTCTACGTAGGCTATGGGTTTTGGTGTGCCAATATTGTTATCAATTAAATATTGAGCAAAATTATAAGAACGTTTGGCTTTAGACGCTCTAAAGTAGGTGTAAATGATTTTTTTAATAAAGTTTGGCCTCTGAAAAGCTTTGATATTTAAAACCAAATCTCCGATATCAAAGATTTTTATACTATTACGACTACCGCCATATATTAATTGCCCTTGTTTATCAAAATTTGAAATGCAATTTATAATCTCAGTCTGATAAGACTTAAAATCCGGATGAATTTTTATAATCATGTATAAAATAAGTCTGAATGCAAAATTAAGAATATATTTTATAAAGATTAGTAAATGTTATTTAATTGTAGATTTAAAGTTTAAAAGTTTTATAAACACAACTGGTTTCATTTAGTGAAACTTATTATGTTTGAATTTTGGTATGAAAGTCCATTTAATAAAAAAACAAACAATAGTAGGCTATATATCTGATAATGCTAGAAGTAAATCATCTTTTTAAGTTTGGTTATCTCTTATAAAATATGCTGATTGGGATGTTCCTTCAGATATTGTATCAACGTTCAATTCAGCGGATATATTAGGCAAATCTTCAGAAAGAGTTGTATTTAATATTGGCGGTAACAATTTCAGGCTTATATGTAAATACCACTTTGGTAAGTCAACGGTTCATTTGTTTATCAAATGGATAGGAACGCATGCTGAATATTCTAAATTATGCAAAGAAGGAAAGCAATTTCAAGTTAATGATTTTTAAAAAATAAAATATGAATACTGAAGTCTTAAAATATACAGTTATACACAATCAAGAACAGTATAATGAATACTGTGACATTCTAGAAGAATTAGTTGTTAGCGAGTCTAATCAAGAAGATGAGATAGAATTGCTAAATCTTCTCATTGAGAAATGGGATCAAACACAATTTTCTCGTGAAGATTTAGACCCTATACAATCTTTGAAGGCACTGATGTCTGAAAACAATCTCCGTGCTAAGGATTTAATTTCAATATTAAATTTATCTAAGGGAACTATTTCTAAAATTTTAAATTACCAAAAAGGCTTATCCAAAGAAAGCATCAGAAAATTAGCAGATTATTTTAAAATATCTCAGGTAGTTTTCAATAGACCTTATAAACTGAAAAATAACTAAATCTTGTATAATTATCCTAGATTAAAAAAAGAAGACATACAGACAATATTTTTTGCCAATTATCAAAACCCTATTAAATACTAATTTATAGATTTATTAAAAAAATCATACTTTTGTAATCTTATGAAATCTTTTTTCAATCAAATATTAAGTGTTTTGATGGCTATTGTAGTTTTAGCTTCTACAATGTCAATGACAGTTAGCACTCACTACTGCGGTAATATTTTGGTTGATAAAACGATTATGAAACCGGCTCAAAAATGTGCAATGCACGATGTGTCCTCACAACACGAGAACGAAAGTAATCACAAGAGTTGTTGTGATGACGAAGTTGAAATTATTAAAGGGCAAGACCAATTGAAGCTTCAATCTACAGATTTTGAGCTGCCACAACCCATTTTTATTCAAGCTTTAGTGTATACGTTTTTTATAAAACCTACACTTCAAACCCATAAAACACCTTTTCGCTACGAATACCCGCCACCGTTATATCAAGCTGATTTTCAAGCTTTATATCAGGTTTACTTAATTTGATTTTAAAACATGATTCTTTTTGCTCTTTTTGATTCTCATCAAACAGAGCCAAACACTAGTATTTATGTTTTAAACTCAAGTTTTCATGTTAAATCAAATTATAAAGTTTTTTCTCAATCAGCGATTGGTGTCGTTGATACTTTTAGCGGCAATCGTCATCGGTGGATTAATAGTGTCTCCATTTCAATGGGCAGATTCCTTTTTGCCTCAAAATCCCGTTTTGGTAGATGCGATTCCGAACACTGGTCCGAATCAACAGATCGTTTTCACTAAATGGCCAGGCCGCTCACCACAAGATATCGATGACCAGATCACGTATCCGTTAACCACTTATTTATTAGGATTACCAGGCGTAGAATCGGTGCGCAGCAATTCTATGTTCGGGTTTTCCAGTATCTATATCATTTTTGAAGAAGATATTGAATTCTACTGGTCGCGGTCACGAATTTTGGAAAAACTCAGTGCCATTCCACAAGGGCTTTTACCTGATGATGTTAAACCCACTTTAGGACCGGATGCTACGGCATTGGGTCAGGTTTTTTGGTATACTTTGGAACCTAGAGATGAAAATAATAATCCAACCGGTGGCTGGAATCTTGCTGATATTCGAAGCGTTCAGGACTTTTATGTCAAATATGGTTTAAGTAGTGCTAAAGGGATTGCTGAAGTCGCTTCCATTGGCGGTTTTGTCAAAGAATACCAAATCGACGTCAATCCCAATGCCTTAAAATCTTATGATATTTCCTTGATGCAAGTCGCTAAAGCAGTTAAAGCAAGCAATCGCGATGTCGGTGCCAAAACTTTGGAGATTAATCAGGTAGAATATATCGTTCGTGGATTAGGCTATCTGGAAAATCTCGAAGACTTTAAAAACATCGCCGTTGATGAAGCTGATAATGTACCAATTTATCTAAAAGATGTAGCACAAATTAAAATTGGACCAAGTCAGCGTCGTGGTATTCTTGACAAAGCTGGCGCTGAAGTCGTTGGTGGTGTTGTCCTAGCTCGCGATGGTTATAATCCTATGCAAGCTATTAATAATATCAAAGCTAAGATCGAGGAAATATCGCCGGGTTTACCTACAAAGACCTTATCTGATGGCACGAAAAGCCAACTTAAAATTGTGCCGTTTTACGACCGTTCAGAATTGATCAATGAAACCATTGGCACATTAGAAGAAGCCATCAGCTTACAATTGATCATTGCGCTACTGGTTATCATTATTGTGGTTTTTAATTTGCGAGCCTCGCTGGTCGTTTCAGCCGTGTTGCCCATATCGGTATTACTGGTGTTTATCGCCATGAAATTATTTCATGTTCAGGCCAATATCGTGGCTTTATCGGGAATTGCTATCGCCATAGGAACGATGATAGACTTAGCGATAATTCTTTCAGAAAATGTATTGAAAAAACTGAAAAACTCGCCTGAAAACTCATTGGTCAGGAATATCTACGAAGGTGCTGCCGAAGTGAGTTCAGCTATTTTGACAGCGGTTTTAACGACTGTAGTCAGTTTTGTTCCGGTTTTTGCACTGGAAGCAGCAGAAGGTAAATTGTTTATTCCCTTAGCTTATACTAAAACTTTTGCGCTGATCGCCGCCTTCTTAGTGGCGGTTTTGATCTTGCCAACATTGATGTATTTCGTTTTTAAGTTAAAAATCAACAAAATCAAAACGGCATATTATCTCAATGCAATGCTTGTCTTTATTGGAATTTGGACAATTTTTAATGCGTTTTGGTTGGGAGTCTTTATCCTGATCTATGCTATCGGTTATTTCTTGTCTTTTCAAACTTTCAACAAAACATTTCAACCTAAAAACCTCCATTTTTATGTATTGATCGCTGGCGTTTTAGTTCTGCTTTCTCATTTTTGGTTACCACTAGGACCACAGCGATCAATATCATCTAACACTTTATTTGTAGGGATTTTAGTTGGTGTTTTACTGCTATTTTATCTGTTGCTGCAGAAGTATTACGCTCAAATTTTGAATTTCTTTTTAAACCATATTAAAGGATTTTTACTCCTACCTCTAATGGCTATTTTGATAGGAATTATGGTTTGGCTTGGGTTTGCTAAAGTCTTTTATTATCCAAAACAAGCCTCAAATGCAATCGGGTTTTCTATAGAAAATACAACATTTTGGAAGTCTTTGGATAGGACTTTTCCTGGTATTGGCAAAGAATTTATGCCAAGCCTCGCCGAAGGTAGTTTTATCTTGATGCCAACGAGTATGACGCATTCCGGTATCGAATTCAATAAGGAAAAACTGCAGCAAATGGACATGTTGGTCAGCCAAATACCGGAAGTAGAAACGGTAGTTGGGAAACTCGGTCGTGTTGAATCGGCTATTGATCCGGCACCGATTTCGATGTTTGAAAATCTGATCACCTACAAAACTGAATTCATTTTAAATGATGATGCTAAGCAGCAGGCTTTTGAAGTTGGTGAAAAGGGTTTATTTAAACTTCAAGGCCTAAAAATTCAAAATGATCAGGTTAAGAACTCGAATGACACCGAAGCTATAATTTGGTTTGATAATACTGAATTTGTATTTAAAGACAAATCGGGTCAAGCTTTTTCTGATGCTATTCAATCTAAACTATTCCATGAAATCGACAAAGATTTCCATTTGTATTTAGTTAAAAATGAAGACGGTAAGTATTTTAGAAATTGGCGCCCGCATATCCAATCTCCGGATGATATTTGGAATGAAATTGTAAACGTCACCAAAATCCCGGGTTTAACTTCCGCCCCAAAATTACAACCGATAGAAACCCGCCAAGTGATGTTACAAACCGGTATGCGCGCACCGATGGGCATCAAAGTATCCGGACCGGATCTGCAAACGATTGAAGATTTTGGACAAGAATTAGCAACCATTTTAAAACAAGTGCCACAGATCAAAACCCAGGCGGTTTTTGCCGATCGCCTAGTGGCCAAGCCTTATTTGCACATCAATCTCAACCGTCAAAATTTAGCCCGCTATGGTTTGAGTATTGATGAGGTTCAAAACTATATCTCTGTAGCTATTGGTGGCGAAGTATTGACCCAAACTGTTGAAGGACGAGAACGATATGATGTGCGGGTTCGATATCCACGTGAATTGCGAAATTCGCCTAAAACCATAGAGAATATGTTAATTTCCACATCAGAGGGAACACAAATTCCACTCGGTGAATTGGTTGAAATCGAATATAAACCCGGTCCACAAATGATCAAACGCGAAGAAACCTTCCTCAATTCGTATGTTTTGTTTGACCGCGCCGATGGTGTTGCTGAAGTGACTGCTGTTGAAGCAGCCAGAGATGCGATTATATCTGAAATTGATAAAGGAAACCTAAAAGTGCCAAGCGGTGTCAGCTACAGATTTGCGGGTAATTTTGAAAATCAAGTGCGCTCAGAAAAACGCCTATCGTTGATAATTCCCGTAGTTTTTTTGGTGATATTTTTGATTTTGTATTTCCAATTCAAATCTGTAAAAATCAGTTTGATGGTATTTTCATCTATCGCTTTAGCCTTTAGTGGCGGTTTTATCATGATTTGGTTGTATGGGCAAGATTGGTTTTTGAATTTTAGCTTGTTTGGCGAAAATTTACGGGATATTTTTCAACTCAAAACCATCAACTTGAGTGTGGCGGTTTGGGTTGGATTTATTGCTCTGTTTGGCATTGCCACCGACGATGCGGTCTTGATGGCAACTTACCTTAAACAATCGTTTAAACGCAATCCTACCAAAACTAAAAACGAACTACGAGAAGCAGTGTTGGAAGGCGGATTGAAAAGAATTCGCCCGGCGGTAATGACTTCTGTAACAACGGTCATCGCGCTTTTACCTGTCTTGTCCTCTACGGGAAAAGGTTCAGATATCATTGTGCCAATGGCGATTCCGGCTTTTGGCGGAATGCTCATGGCCAGTTTGACCTATTTCTTATTGCCTATTTTATTTTATATCGTTTACAGCAGAAAGCTGAAATCGACTTCTGAAATTAACTTGAACTAAAAATTAATCGATTTTAATATGATACATTTTTTCTACATAAAACATCTTAGCAAATCAGCTCCCTTAATTCTAATAGCTTATTTAGGGTGTTTATACTCACACGCGCAGCATTTAGATAGCTTAAAAGTAGAAGCAGCTGAAAATAACTTAGCCTTAAAAGCGCAATACAAAAGCTTTGAAGCTGAGCTTGAAAACGTTACCCAAGCCAAAGCCTGGCAAGACCCGAATTTGAGTTTTGGCTACTTCATCAGCCCGATAGAAACCCGTGTCGGACCACAAATTGCCCGATTTTCTTTGAAGCAAATGTTACCCTGGTTTGGCACTTTTAAATCAAAAGGCAACATAGCCAGTTACAAAGCCGAAGCTGAGTTTGAAAAATTTCAAGATCAGAAGTTAAAATTGTTTTTGAAAGTTGCTAAGCAATATTATGAACTTGTGGCCATAAAAGTTAACAAACAACTTGAAGCGGAACAATTAGAACTATTGGAAGATTTAAAATTGATCACGAAAGCCAATTATGAAAATAATCAGGTTCAATTGATTGATGTTCTAAGAGTTGATCTAGAAATTGATAAGCAAAAGACAGCGATAGAAGTTTTAAAAGAGCAAGAACAGATTAGAGTAACGCAACTCAATCAGTTGATGAACAGACCTTTAAAAACACCGGTCGAGATAATAAAACCAAAACAAGTTTTAGAAGAACGCAAGTTGATGAAAATAGACTCGATACCAACCGAACATCCACGAATGCAAAGGATCAGACATTTAAAAGCCTCTAACAACGCAAAAGAGAAACTCGCCCAAAAACAAGCGCTTCCGCAATTTGGAGTAGGATTAGATTACGTTATCATTCAAGACCGAAATGTTATGACGACAGATGCGGGTCAAGATGCGTTGATGCCGATGCTGTCTTTGAGTTTACCCATTTTTGGTAAAAAAAATACATCCAGACAAAAACAAGCTCAACTTGAAGGAGAATCACTTCAATTTCAATTAGAACATGAAAAAACAATGCTACAAAGCGACATTCAAATGGCAAAGTATGAGTACAACGAACTTGAAAAATCCGTAGCGCTTCATGAACAACAAATGCAAAAGTTGGACGATATCTTGCAACTTTCAGAAATCGCTTTAGCAAATGCAGCAATAGAAATAGAGGAAGTTTTACGACTTTATGAAGAACATTTACTCCATCATAAAATGAAAATCAGAACACTTGTTGAGCTTCAAAAAACCCAGGAAAAACTGAATTACCTTACTTTAAATTAAAATATTATGAAAAATAACATCAAAACATACATTATAGTAGGATCGACCATGATCTTAGGTATTTTTATTGGTGCCAGTTTGTTTTCTTCAGAATCACAAAATGAAGCAAACGACCAAGTTCAACTTCAAGAAAGTGCCGATACTTCGGCATATACTTGCTCCATGCATCCGCAAATCCGTCAGGAAGAATCCGGCGATTGCCCGATTTGTGGTATGGAGTTAATCCCGGCGTCTTCTATGAAAGACCATATCGATCCTGATGCGATTAAAATGAGCAAAACCGCACGTCAATTGGCGGGCTTAGAAACCATGGTTGTTGGTAGTCAAACTCAGGATCCTGGATTAGAATTTTCCGGTCGTTTGGCGATCAATCAAAATCTGACTCAAACACTTACAGCTAATTTCAATCTTAGAATAGAAACCCTCTATGTCAATGATGAAGGCGAAAAAGTAAATAAAGGTCAGGTGATCGCTGAATTATATGCGCCGGATATTCAAGTGATAAAAGAAGAATGGAATTTAGCTAAACGTCAACAAAATGAACAGCTTTTAAATAGCATCAAACAAAAAATTAAAAACTACGAATTGTCGGTAAGCGATGTTGAATCACTGAATCAAGGGAAGTTAAAGTTAAGAGCTCCAAGATCAGGTTATATTACCGAGTTGATGGTTCAGCAAGGTGATAACCTGAAAGCTGGCCAAAACTTTATGCGCATTGCTGATCTATCAAGCCTTTGGGCAATGGTAGATGTGTATGAAAACGATCTGGGGAAGATCAATATTGGAGACAAGCTTAGCATCCAGACATCAAATCAGCAAAATATACAAGGTAAGATAACTTTTATTTCACCGATTTTAGATGACAATAGTCGTTCAGCTCAAGCAAGAGTAGTCATTGATAATACTGATCAGCAATTAAAACCGGGTGTTTTTATCAAAGCCAAATTATCGGTAGAAAAAGAGAACGCAACGTCTTCTAAAAGCTTGATGATCCCCAAATCGGCCGTGCTTTGGACGGGAAAACGCTCCGTCGTATACCAACAATTGGAAAATGAAAACGGCGTCTATTTCAAGATGAAAGAAGTGGAAACTGGCCCATCATCAGCAGCATTTGTTGAAGTTTTATCGGGATTAAATGCCGATGATAAAATCGTAACTCATGGCGCATCTAGCATCGACTCTGAGGCACAATTAGCCAACAAACCGAGTATGATGAACCCTGATGATATATCTTTAAATACTCGTCTTGATGATCATAATGAATCAAAAACTAAGGAAATTGCGGCTGAAAATGAAGTAAAAGAGATGGCTAATGATCCTGAAACAGTTAAAGACCTCATTTCAGTCTATAACAAATTAAAAAATGCGCTGGTATTAGATGATTTTGAAACTTCAAAACGCCATTATAAAAAGGTTATTGCTTTGCTAGCTAAGTTGAGTATAAAAAAATTTAAAGATATCGAAGAGTTAAGTTCAATTAAAGAATTAAGGAAAGAGTTTATAGTAGTATCTGGAGAAGTGATAAGAATTGTAAAAACGACCAATTCACTGGACAAAACGATTTTTATACAGCGCTGTCCAATGGCTGATAGTGGAGAAGGAGCGCGGTGGTTAAGTTTTTCTGATCAGATCAGAAACCCCTATTATGGCGCTTCGATGCTCAAATGTGGAAGTGTGGTTGATTCTATTCCATAATTGAATTTTTTAGCATTGAGTCTTGTTTTGAAATTGATTAGTTTTGTGGAAATTCTATCGCATGCGTCAATTTTCTAAATGCAGTTTGGTAACACCAACTTATAATTGGCCGGAAGCACTAAATTTACTTTTAAAAAGTGTGCTAAACCAAACTCATCTGCCTGATGAAGTCATTATAGCTGATGATGGCTCAACAGAAGAGACGACAAAATTGATTAAGACTTTTCAAGATAAATTTCCAATTCCTCTTATTCATATTAAGCATGAGGACAAGGGCAATAGAAAGCCTCGTATCATGAATAAAGCCATAGCTAAAGCAAGACACGATTATATAATTGAAATTGATGGCGACATTATCATGCATCCCGAATTTATCAAAGACCATTTAAGATTTGCTAAAAAAGGCCAATATCTCTATGGCTCAAGAGTTAATATTCAAAAAGAATTTTTACCAGACTTATTTTCAAAAGAAAAAATCACGTTTAATTATTTTTCTAAAGGCATAAAAAAACGAGGTCGAACTCTACATTTGCCTTTACTGACTCGTCTTTACAAACCGGTAGAAAAACGTTCTCGAAAACTAAGAGGATGTAATATGTCTTTTTGGCGAGAAGATTTTGTCAAGGTTAACGGTTTTAATGAAGAGTTGGTCGGCTGGGGAATTGATGATTCCGAAATGATTCAACGCTTGCACAATATTGGTCTCGTGGGTAAACGACTTAAGTTTGCCGGAATTGTTTATCATATTTACCATAAAGAACAATCAAAGTCTCATATAGAAGTGAATTTGGAAATAGAAAGACAAGCCGAAAGAGAAGAGCTTAAGACAATAAAAAAAGGGGTTTCACAATTTTTATAGCAAAATGTTAGATATTTCAGTAATAATCATTAATTACAATTCATCTAAGTATACAATTGAATGTGTCAAATCGATTATTGCTCATACTTCTGATAAATTGAATAAAGAGATTATCGTTGTAGATAACAATTCTAATAACTTGGACTTCACGGCTTTGAAAAAAGCATGTAAAAATCTCAAGATTGCGTCATTACATATTTATAGAAATCAAAAAAATTCAGGTTTTGGTGGTGGTAATATGTTGGGGTACAGGTATTCAAAAGGGAAGTATCTTGCTTTTATAAATAATGATGTTCTGCTGAATAATGATTGTCTTGGACTTCTAAAAAATGAATATGATATCAATACTAAAATTGGGATTTCTGGTCCGACTACATATACCAACGGAGGTAAAATATTGCCCACGTTAGACTTTTTTGCATCACCGGTTAAGTATTTTTTTGGTCGGAAGTTTTTTAAATTCACAAGGCCAAAACTATTTCATGATCGAAACCGAAAACTGCATAAGACTACATTCGGAGATTTTGTATCAGGTAGTTTTATGTTTATTAATCGTGAAGTATTTAAAAATATTGGTGGATTTGATGAAAACATTTTTTTATACCATGAGGAAACAGATTTATGTAAACGACTCAAAAAATCAGGATTAGGTGCTGCAATAATACCTCAAGCTGAGTGTTTTCACTATCATGGAGCAAGCACAGAAAAATCAATTCGTATTAAAACTGAATTGAAAAGGTCTTTACTTTATGTAATAAGAAAACATTACGGCATTTTTTCCTATAAACTTATTCATGTACATATGGTTCTTAAATACAGTTTCAAAAGCCTATGGAATACTAAATATAGATTTTTGAGGAATCATATTTTACAAGGCGTTACACTCAATAAATCAACACACATTATTCATGAAAATTGAAATATTAAACAGTTTAGAGGTTTTAAACTCAAAAAAACTTCTATTATATCCTACCGACACCGTGTGGGGTATTGGCTGTGATGCAACAAGCAAAACGGCCGTTAAAAAAGTCTATCAACTCAAACAACGGGATGATTCTAAAGCTTTAGTCTGTCTAGTTAAAGATCTCAATATGTTATCAAAATACGTAAAATATATTCCTGACCCTGCGTTAGAATATTTAAAACAAACCGACAGACCGACAACGATTATTTACCCTAAAGCCCAAAATTTAGCCAAAAATCTTATTGCTGAAGATGGCTCTATTGCCATACGAATTTGTCAAACCGAATTTTGTCAACTACTTCTCCATGATTTTAATAAACCTATTGTGTCAACTTCGGCAAACATTAGTGGACAACCAACACCAAAAGTATTTGCTGAAATTCAAGATGAAATTTTAAAAGGCGTGGACTATGTTGTAAATTTGCAAAATCAAAATAATAGCGAGACCAAACCTTCAAGAATCATAAAGTTTGATGAACAAGGTCAAGTGCAAATTATTAGAGACTAACATCAATGATATCAAAACTTACTGAAGCATTAACCCATCCCATTTTTAAAACGATATCTGAAGTCGCAGATGAAATGAATATAGACACTTATGTCATCGGCGGCTATGTGCGAGATTTTTTTCTTCATAGAGAACAAGTAAAAGACATAGATATAGTTTGCGTTGGGAATGGCATTCACTTGGCTGAACACGTTGCTAAGGCCTTACAAATCAATAAAAAACAGGTCAAAGTCTTTAAACGTTTTGGCACCGCAATGCTGCGTTTTAAAGATATCGACATCGAGTTTGTCGGCGCAAGAAAAGAGTCTTATGCCAAAGATAGTCGCAACCCAGAAGTTGAACCCGGAAGTCTTGAAGATGATCAAAACCGAAGGGATTTTACCATCAACGCCTTGGCTTTACAATTAAATTCAGATCATTTTGGCAAACTTCTCGATCCTTTTGACGGCATACAGGATTTGAAAATCAATATCATCAAAACGCCATTAGAGCCGGAGTTGACATTTTCTGACGATCCTTTGCGAATGATGCGAGCCATTCGGTTTTCTGCCCAATTACATTTTAAAATTGAAGGACAAACTTTTAATGCTATTCAGCAACAGGCCAACCGTCTTAAAATTGTGTCTCCAGAGCGTATCATTGATGAGTTTAATAAAATTATGCTGACGCCAAAACCCTCTTTTGGACTCAAACTTCTATTAAAATCCAGACTATTAAAATACTTTTTGCCTGAACTTACTGCATTACAAGGCGTAGATGAGGTCGACGGTCAGCGACATAAAGAAAATTTTTGGCATACCCTAGAAGTGGTCGACAATATATCAGAAAAGACAGAAAATTTATGGTTGCGCTGGGCAGCTTTACTCCACGATATTGGTAAGGCGCCCACCAAACGCTTTGATAAAAACATAGGATGGACATTCCACGGTCACGAATACAAAGGCTCAAAAATGGTTTATAAACTTTTTAAGCGTTTAAAAATGCCGCTAAACGACAAGATGAAATACGTTCAAAAATTGGTCTTTATGAGTTCTCGTCCGATTGCGGTTGTTGATTCTGATGTGACCGATTCTGCCGTAAGACGACTCATTTTTGATGCCGGTGATGACTTAGATGACCTTATGACACTTTGTGAAGCCGATATCACCACCAAAAACCCAAAACGTTACAAAGCTTATCACAATAATTTTAAGCGGGTTCGGGATAAAATTAAAGATGTAGAAGAACGCGACCATATCCGAAATTTTCAGCCACCCATCAGCGGTGAAGAAATTATGAAAACCTTTAACATCAAACCTTCAAAAGAAATTGGTATCATTAAAACTGCCATTAAAGAAGCTATTCTTGAAGGCGAAATTCCAAATGAAAAAGAAGCCGCACGAGAATTTATGCTCCAAAAAGGGAAGGAGTTGGGTTTAAAAAAAATCATGCTATGAATTATATAAATAAAGAAAAGGGATATTATGTAAATGAAAGAGCAGAAATGCTTGATTTTTTTCCAAAAGAAGCTAAAACGGTTTTAGATGTTGGTTGTGGGCAAGGTACATTTGCTCAACAAATTAAAGAAATGTACAAGACTGAAACTTGGGGAATTGAATATATGTCTTCCCATGCCATGGAAGCAGACAAAATTTTAGATAAAGTGTTTAGCGGTGCCTGTGAAGATTTTTTGGAAGATTTACCGGATAATTATTTTGACGTCATATATTTTAATGACGTTTTAGAACATTTGGTGGATCCTTATAATGTGCTTAAAAAAATAAAGTCAAAACTGACAACAACTGGTATAATTATAAGTTCTATCCCAAATATTCGCTATCATAATTCTATGCGAATGTTCTTATTTGATAAAGACTGGAAATATGAAGATAGTGGTGTAATGGATCACACCCATATGCGTTTTTTTACTAAAAAAAGCATTAAACGAATGTTTAAAGAAACAGGGTATAAAATACTAGAAAACAAAGGAATAAATAAATCTAAATCTATCAAACCTTACTTGATGAATTTATTTTTACTCTGTTCAGCTTCAGATATATTTTATCCTCAATTTGCAACGGTTGTTTCAACATCAGATTGAGCACTTCAATTGATTTAATTAATATGCTTCTGTGCTTTATAAGACGAACGCACTAAAGCACTACTTTCTACATGTCTAAAGCCAAGTTCTTTCCCTATGGTTTCATATTTTTTAAATTGATCTGGGGTAATAAATTGTTTTACAGGTAAGTGTTGCTTACTCGGTTGTAAATATTGTCCAATTGTAACCACATCTACATCTACAGAACGTAAATCTTTCAAAGTATGAATCACTTCATCTTCTTTTTCTCCAAGACCAAGCATGATACCTGATTTAGTTCTACGAATGCCTTGTTGTTTTAAATATTCTAAAACGCCAAGACTTCTGTCGTATTTCGCCTGAATTCTAACCTCTCGTGTTAAGCGTCTCACCGTTTCCATATTATGAGATACCACTTCTGGACTCACTTCAATGATACGGTCAATATTTCTTTTGACACCTTGAAAATCAGGAATTAAGGTTTCTAAGGTTGTTTCAGGATTCATACGTCTCACAGCTTGAACGGTTTCCGCCCAAATGATAGATCCCATATCTTTTAAATCATCGCGGTCAACACTTGTCAGCACTGCATGCTTAATTCCCATAATTTTGATAGAACGCGCTACTTTTTCAGGTTCGTCCCAAGCCACATCTTCTGGGCGACCAGTTTTAACACCACAAAAGCCACAGGAACGTGTGCAAACATTACCGAGTATCATAAACGTTGCCGTACCTTCACCCCAACATTCGCCCATATTAGGACAACTACCTGATGTACAAATGGTATGTAAATCGTACTTGTCGACGAGTTTACGTAGATTTCTGTATTTTTCACCAGTAGGCAATTTTACCCGAAGCCATTTGGGTTTACCTTTTGTTGTGGTTTGCTTTTCAGTCGTTTTATTGGCGACTTTTTGTTTGTCTTTAGTATCTGGCGTAGCAACAACAGTGCTCATAATATTCAATTTTATACAAATTTATAAAATAAAGATGAGTTAGCTTTACGTATTGTGTTTTCAAACTAAATATTAAGAAAGCTTTTGAAATTGATGATGAAAAATAAAAACACTATGAAGTATTATGACCAAAAAAATAACCATTAAGAAGTTAAGACACATGAATACTCAACAAAAAACTCTAAATGAACTTAATGCCTTAATGGTTAAAAAATAGAAATACTTAATCGTGATGATAAGGTAAATTATGAATGATAGAAAACGCGCGGTAGGTTTGCTCCATATAAATCAATCGAATCATTTCATGTGTAAAAGTCATAGACGACAAAGCGATTTTTTGATTTGCCCTTTTGTAAATATCTTGTGAAAACCCGTAAGGACCACCAATCAAAAAGCTATGCGTTTTAACGCCTGAGTTCATTTTTTTTTGGTAATATTCTGCAAATCCACGTGAAGTCAAAGATTTTCCTTTTTCATCCAGTAAAACTACCCAGTCGCTTGGTTTAATGTGCTTTAAAAACAATTCTGCTTCTTTGCCTTTCTGTTGTTTTTTAGAAAGGTTTTTGGTCTTTTTAAAATCCGGCAAACTTAGACTTTCAAACTTGATAAAATGTGAAAGACGTTTTTCATAGTCTTGAATCAAGCTGTCTAATTCGTTTTGCTTGGTCTGACCGATTTGTAGGAGTTTGATGTTCATTTATTTAGCGATCAAAATTAAATGTATATTTAATATTTTTAAAAAAGTTATCATTGCGATGAGCCGACCAAAAGAGGCGAAGTCGCAATCTACAAAAAAGAAAACTACTCGTCTTGGCGAAATTAGTGAAACCATCTCTTTAATTTTTACCAGTAGAATATATTAAATGAAAAATATCATATTTTATATACCCATACTAAAATTTATTTTTCTATTAAGATAAAAATTCATAGAATAGAAGACCTTTGCAAGTCGTATAAAACTATTAATTAATGAACAAAGGAATTTATATCGCCACCAGCGAACCCGATAGCGGTAAGTCACTAGTAGCCTTGGGTCTAATGCGTATGCTCTTATCTAAAACCGCTAAAGTAGGTTATTTTAGACCCATCATCGACAGTGATTTTAAAGGTAAAGACGATAACCATATCAATACGATACTTTCTCATTTTGATTTAAACTTTACACATGAAGAAGCTTATGCATTTACACGTTCAGAGTTTATAGATAAGCGTAATGCAGATAAAGACGGTGAAATCTTAGACACTATTATTGAAAAATATAAAACTTTAGAAGAGCGTAACGACTTTATGTTAGTCGAAGGAACAGATTTTTCTGGTGAAGGTACAGCAATAGAGTTGGATGCCAATATTTTAATTGCTCAAAATCTGGGTCTGCCAACACTGATTGTATCTTCTGGCGTAGGAAAAAGTTTGGATGAATTTATAAATGGTTTGCATTTAGCTTATGATTCTTTTGACGAAAAAGGGGTGAAAGTGTCTGCTGTGATAGCCAATAAAGTCCAAGAAGAAAATCTAGAAACCATTATCAAAGGCGTTGAACAAAACCTACCTAAAGATACAGTTGTCAACGCAATTCCACTTATTTCTGGTTTAAAAAATCCAACTATTAAAGAAATTGCAAAATCAATTGATGCTAAAGTTTTATTTGGTGAAGATATGCTGAATAACCAAAGTAGCAGTTTTAAGGTTGGTGCTATGCAACTCAGAAATTATTTGACCTATCTTGAAGATGGTTGTTTAATCATAACGCCCGGAGATCGTGCTGAAATCATACTTGGAGCACTTCAAGCCAACATATCCAGCAATTATCCTAGAATTTCAGGAATTGTATTGACTGGAGGTTTAGTACCGGAGAATTCTATTATCAAATTGATTGACGGTCTGCAATTTGTTGCTCCTATTTTGTCGGTACAACAAGGCACATTTGAAGTCGCCAATAAAATAGGCAATATGCGTTCTCACATTTATGCTGATAATGAGGAAAAAATACTGTTATCCCTAAATATGTTTGAAAAATATTGTGACGTTGATAGGCTTTCTGATAAACTTATTACGTTTAAACACAATGGAATGACCCCAAGAATGTTTCAATATAATTTACTTAAACGCGCCAAAACCCAGCGTAAACATATAGTTTTACCAGAAGGTAATGACGACAGAATTATTGCAGCTACATCTCGACTGGCACTAATGGATTTTGTCGATATTACCTTGCTTGGCCAAAAGGACAAAATTAAAGAAGCTAGCTCAAGGTTGGGCTTAAATTTTGATTTCAACACAATAAACATCATTGATCCTTTAGATTCTGTATATATAGAAGACTTTGCTCAAACCCTTTATGAACAAAGGAAACACAAAGGAATGACTATCGATATTGCGCAAGACTTAATCAGGGATGTTTCTTATTTTGGGACTATGATGGTATACAAAGGTATGGCAGATGGTATGGTCTCTGGTGCAGCTCATACTACACAACACACGATAAAACCCGCTTTACAATTTGTTAAAATGAAACCTGAAGTCTCTGTGGTCTCGTCTGTATTTTTTATGTGTTTAGAAAATCGGGTTTCTGTATTTGGCGATTGTGCGATTAATCCTAATCCCAATGCAGATCAGTTGGCCGAAATCGCTTTATCCTCTGCGGAGTCCAGTCAGGCTTTTGGTATTGAACCTAGGATTGCAATGCTATCTTATTCATCAGGTTCTTCCGGTAAAGGTGAAGATGTTGAAAAAGTAAGAAAAGCTACAGAGCTGGTCAAACAAAAACGATCAGAACTCAATGTTGAAGGCCCAATTCAGTATGATGCTGCTGTAGATATGGCCGTTGGTCAAAGCAAATTACCCAAATCTAAAGTTGCAGGTCAAGCCACAGTTTTAATTTTTCCAGACCTAAATACTGGAAATAATACCTATAAGGCTGTTCAGCGTGAAACAGGTGCGGTGGCTATCGGACCGATGCTTCAAGGCTTAAATAAACCCGTAAACGATTTAAGTCGTGGTTGCACAGTTGATGATATTTTTAATACGGTAGTGATTACCGCCATACAAGCTCAAGATATTTAATTATGAATGTATTAGTTATCAATTCTGGCAGTTCGTCACTCAAGTATCAGTTGATTGATATGCCAAATGAGAGCGTAAAAGCCAATGGATTAATTGAACGCATTGGTGCAGAAAATGCCAAAATTACTTACAAAAAAGAGGGTTTTAAAACCAGTAACGAACTCCCAATTAAAAATCATGAAGAAGCTTTAACCCAAATGAATAGCCTTTTAATGGATAAACAGTTTGGTGTGATTTCTAATAAAAATGTTATTAAAATCGTTGGACATCGTGTTGTTCACGGTGGACAATCTTTTTCAAAAACTGTAGAAATCACACAAGATGTCAAGTCAAAAATACAAAGTCTTTGCACTTTAGCGCCATTGCACAACCCACTAAATTTAAAAGGCATTGAAGTGGCCGAAAGAGTGTTCTCTAAAGCCCAACAAGTTGCAGTTTTTGATACGGCTTTTTTACAATCATTGCCACAGAAAGCCTATCAATTTGCCATTCCAAAATCTTTTTTAGAAGATGAAGACATCAGAGCTTATGGCTTTCATGGAACAAGCCACAAATATGTTTCTGAAAAAGCACAAGTGTTTTTAAAATCTAAAAATCAACCCAATTCCAAGTTAATTAGTATTCACCTCGGCAACGGCTGTAGTATGACCGCAATAAAAAATGGCAAAGCCATTGACCATTCAATGGGATTCGGGCCGGCAAATGGCTTAATTATGGGCACACGCGCTGGTGATATTGATCAATCCGTGATTTTTTATCTGATTGATAAGTTAGGTTATTCTGCAGAACAAGTGAATAACATCTTGCTTAAAGAAAGCGGTATGTTAGGTTTAACAGGTTCAAATGATTTGCGAGATATCCAACAACAAGCTGAAGCAGGAAACGAAGATTGTCAATTAGCTTTAGAGATGAATGCCTATCGTATAAAAAAATATATTGGCGCTTATACTGTTGCCCTCAATGGATTAGATGCCATTGTTTTTACCGCTGGAATTGGCGAAAACTCAGCTTTAATGCGAGAATTGGTTTGTAAAGATATGGATGTTTTAGGACTTCAAATTGATCAAAGTAAAAATCAATTGACTTCAAAAGAAAGTAGAGACATCAGTAAAGCAAATTCTAAAGCCAAAATTTTAGTGATTCCCAGCAATGAAGAACTTGAAATTGCTAAACAAGCCTACAAAATATCAAATTGAGGCTTTATATTTTAGTCTAATTTATCAATAGATAATATTCAATTATCTTTGTAAACTAAAGTAAATTTATGATAAGCGGTGCACAATTTCAAAACGAGATTGATTTAATTATAAAAAATGCGGTTAGAGAAGATATTGGGGATGGTGATTATTCATCATTGGCCTGTATTTCTTCTAAGGTCAAAGGTCAAGCACAACTTTTGGTTAAAGACAACGGTATAATCGCCGGCATTGATTTTGCGAAACAAGTTTTTAAATCTATTGATACTGACATAGAAATCAATACGCTTCTTAATGATGGTGATCAAGTTGAAAATGGTGATATAGCATTTACAGTAATAGGCTCAAGTCAATCAATTCTCAAAGCCGAGCGTCTCGTCTTAAACGCTATGCAACGCATGAGTGCAATTGCTA
Organism: Mesohalobacter halotolerans; assembly: GCF_006120725.1. Taxonomy (GTDB): domain Bacteria; phylum Bacteroidota; class Bacteroidia; order Flavobacteriales; family Flavobacteriaceae; genus Psychroflexus; species Psychroflexus halotolerans. The sequence goes on along the minus strand of NZ_SWMU01000002.1, from coordinate 379,898 downwards.
CCAAAACCCATGATTTTGTCAAGCAACTCAAAGGCACAAAGACTCAAATTTTAGATACTCGAAAAACAACACCTGGTATTCGCGCCCTTGAAAAATGGGCGGTAAAAATTGGCGGTGGTACCAATCACAGATTTGCACTATATGATATGATTATGCTCAAAGACAATCACATTGATTTTGCTGGTGGCATTCCACAAGCTATTCAAAAAACGCAGGATTACTTAAAAAACCATCACTTAAATTTAAAAATTATTGTAGAAGCGAGAAGTTTAGAAGAAGTGGAAATGATTTTAAAACAAGATGGTGTGTATAGAATTTTACTTGACAATTTTAATTATAAAGACACCAAGAAAGCCGTCGAATTAATAGGAGAGAAGTGCTATACAGAATCTAGTGGTGGCATTACTTTAGAAACGGCAAAACATTATGCTAATTGTGGTGTTGATTTTATATCAAGCGGCGCTTTGACCCATTCTGTTTACAATATGGATATGAGCCTTAAAGCGATTTAAAATGTCAGACCCTTTAGATAAAACCATATCAGAAACACCTATTATAAAAGATATTGCAAAAGGCTGCAAAAAGGTAAAACTGCCCAAACTCGACGGATTAACTTTATACGATTTAATTAAAATTTATTTTTTTGGTATCATTAAAGGTACTTTTTCAACACGTGCAAGTTCTATTGCCTTTAGCTTTTTTATGGCAATTTTCCCGTTTTTGCTATTTATTTTAAATCTCATTCCGTTTATTACGTTTATAGACGATTTTCAAAGTGAAGTCCTTTATTTTATTGAAGATTTAATGCCAACTCAAGCGGCTAATTTTTTTAGTGATATTTTTGTTGACATTGCCAATAACCCAAGAGCTGGCTTGTTGTCTTTTGTGTTTTTGCTGTCTATTTTTTTAATGTCAAATGGTGTTAATGCCATATTTACAAGTTTTGAGTTTTCTTACCACACCAGAATTAACCGTACCATTATTCGACAATATATCGTTGCCGTAGGAGTGGCTTTAATCATCGCGATTTTACTTTTAATTTCAGTTACCATTACGATTTATTTAACTTACATTATAGAAAACTTAAGGCATTTTGGTATTGTTGGAGATACTATATTTTGGGCAAAAATTGGTCGTTATGCAACACTTCTTATTATGCTCTATATTGGAATAGCTATACTGTACTTTTTTGGAACCAAAGAAGGACGTCAATCGCGTTTCTTTTCTGTAGGAGCATTGTTTACAACTTTTTTAATTATCCTGACGACTTACTTGTTTTCATTTTACATCGAAAATTTTTCAACTTACAATAAACTTTACGGTTCTATTGGTGCCTTGTTGGTTTTAATGATATACATTTGGTTGAATTCTAACATCTTTTTGTTGGGTTTCGAACTTAACGCGAGTATCCAAAAACTAAGAAAGCAAACTTAAATTTTTCATATCATAAAAGGAATTTTTTAACTTAATTATTATACTCAAATTATGACTCAAAAGCTCTATAAATCAATCAAAATTAAGAATGTGATTATTGAACTTCATTAGAATATTTTTAACAATTATAAAGTAAAACAAATTTGTCTCAGCTACAGTCATATATCATTTACGAAGACAATCATCTTTTTGTCATTAATAAGCCAGTAGGGCGTTTAGTACAAGGTGACGCCACAGGAGACGAACCTTTAAACGAAACTGTTAAAACATACATTAAGCAGAAGTATAACAAACCGGGCAATGTTTATTTGGGTGTGGTCCATCGTTTAGATCGTCCGACAAGTGGCGTTTTAGTCTTTGCCAAAACCTCAAAAGCCTTATCTCGACTTAATAAACAATTTAGTGAACGCCAAACTCAAAAAATCTACTGGGCTATGGTCAAAAATAAACCCAAAGCAACTCAAGCACGGTTGGTTCACTATTTAAAGCGAAAGCCCAAGCAAAACAAATCTTATGCTTACCCAAAATCAATACCAGGTGCCAAACAAGCTGTTTTAAATTACAGGCTTCTTAAATCACTGAAGCATTATCACCTGTTAGAAATAGAACTCGAAACCGGTCGACATCATCAAATTCGCTCACAATTGTCTTATATTGGCTGTCCCATCAAAGGTGATTTAAAATATGGAGCTAAGCGAAGCAATTTTGATGGCGGAATTGACTTACACGCTAGAAAACTCAGCTTGATACATCCTACAACAAAAGAGAAAATGTGTTTTGAAGCAGATTTACCTCATAATAATTTGTGGCAATCTGTGTTATAAGCCTATTTCTTTCTTTATTTTATTTATTTTTTCTTCTAAAACTTTGTCTACTTCTTTGTAAGTCTCAGGGGATTTTAAAGTGGTATTCACACTGATATAAAATTTAATCTTCGGTTCTGTCCCGCTTGGTCTTGCCGCAACTTTAGTTCCATTTTCAGTATAGTAAATCAGCACATTCGATTGAGGCAAACCCAACTGAGAACGCTCATGGTTTTGCAGGTTTTTTGAAACTGAATTCAGATAGTCTTCAATTAGTATCACTTTCTCTCCACATATTTCTTTTAACGGATGGTCTCTTAAGTTTTTCATTTTTTGTTGAATCTCCTTTTGACCTTGAATCCCTTTTTTAACCAAAGCTACTAACTCTTCTTTATAAAAGCCATGTTCGGTATAGAGCGCTATCAATTTTTCATAGACAGATGAGCCCATAGATTTTAAATAAGCGGCAATTTCGCAAATAAGTAAAGTTGAAGTAACAGCATCTTTATCTCTAACAAAGTCTCCAACCATAAAACCAAAGCTTTCTTCTCCACCTCCTATGAAGTGTTTTTTGGGAAAGGTTTTAATTAAATCAGCTATCCACTTAAAACCCGTCAAAGTTTCCATATACTCGACACCATAATTTTCGGTCATGACACGCATCATAGGTGTTGAAACTACTGTAGAAGCCACAAACTCATTACCCTTGAGTTTGGTTTTATATTCTTCTAGCAGAAACCAAGTCATTAAAACCATGGTTTGATTGCCATTAAGTAATACCATATTGTTGTTTTCATTCCTTACAGCAATGCCAAGGCGATCGCTGTCAGGATCTGTGCCAATTACAATATCACTCTCATGTTTATTGGCGAGATTGATAGCCATTTTTAGTGCTTCCGGTTCTTCAGGGTTTGGTGACTTTACAGTAGGAAAGTCACCGTCCGGTTCGGCTTGTTCTTCAACAATTTTCAGTTGCTTATATCCAGCTTGAGATAAGGTTTGAGGTATTGACTTGATAGATGTACCGTGAATAGGAGTAAACACTACTTTTAAATTTTCCCTAGCAGATTGAGAGATGTTTTTTTGACCATTTTTTATAGCATCTTTAATGAATTGCTTATCAATATCTTGACCAATCACAGAAATCAGGTTTTCCTGCGGTTGAAATACAATATCTTTAAATTGTAATTGATTGATTTCTTCAATAATATCTTGATCTTGAGGAGGTACCAGTTGTCCACCGTCTTGCCAGTACACTTTGTAGCCATTGTATTCAGGTGGATTGTGGCTAGCAGTAAGAACAATTCCGCAATGACAATCCAGCTTTTTAAGGGCGTAAGACAATTCTGGTGTTGGTCTTAAATCTTCAAATAGAAAAACCTTAACCCTATTTGCAGAAAATACGTCAGCAACAATCTTAGCTAAACTTTTACTATTGTGACGACAATCATAAGCAATCACCACGCGATGGATAGTATTGGGAAAGGTTTTTTTGAGATAATTACTTATCCCTTGTGTGTTTTTCCCTAAAGTATATTTGTTAATTCGGTTAGTTCCAGCACCCATAATACCACGCATACCACCAGTACCAAAATCAATATTAGTATAAAAAGCATCTTCTAGCGTGGATGGATCATTTTGAATGAGATGTTGTACAGACTGTTGTGTATCTTGATCAAATGGTTCTGCTAACCATTCCTGTGCTTTTTCTAAAATTTCCTTTTTCATGGTTCAAATTTTTTCTGAAATATTATACCTGAATTTTGAAGACTGATTGTTTAATATAAGTTCGCCTATAAAGCCAGCTAAAAACAGTTGAACTCCAATAATCATACTGGTTAATGCAATATAAAAAAAGGGATTATCAACTACTAGTATGTTGGGGAGTCCGTGGTATAGCTTATATAATTTTGAGGCTCCAATATAAATAGCTGAAAGTAAGCCGATAACAAACATCAATACACCTAGAGCTCCAAAAAAGTGCATAGGACGTTTGCCAAATCTAGAAAAAAACCAAAGCGAGACTAAGTCCAAGAAGCCATTGATGAAACGCTCAGCACCAAATTTGGTTTGGCCAAATTTCCTCGCTTGATGTTTAACGGGTTTTTCATCTATTCTTGTAAAGCCTTCATTTTTTGCCAATACAGGAATATAGCGATGCATTTCGCCTTTAACGTCTATAGACTTTATAACCTCTTTTTTGTAAGCCTTTAACCCACAGTTAAAATCGTGAAGTTTTAGTCCAGAGGTCTTTCGAGCAGCAAAGTTAAAGAGTTTTGAGGGCAAATTTTTAAATAAAATAGAGTCGTAGCGTTTCTTTTTCCAACCAGAAAGTATATCCAAATTATTGTCTTGAAGAACACTTATCATTTCAGGAATTTCTTCAGGGCTGTCTTGCAAGTCAGCGTCCATCGTAAATACGATTTCTCCTTTGGCTAAATTGAAGCCAGCGTGAAGGGCTTGAGATTTACCGTAATTTTTTGAAAACCGAATCGCTTTGATTTCTGGGTGAGTTTTCTTTAAACTTTTGATAGTACCCCAGGAATTATCTGAACTACCATCATCTATAAAAATGATTTCATATTCAAAACTAAGGTCATTCAAGACTTTATTTAGCCTAGCATATAATTCAGATAGCGAATCTGCTTCATTTAGTAAAGGAATGACAACTGAAATCAACATGTTCTAATTTTTCTTAATCAAACCTACAATTAAACCAACAATAAAAGATTTAAACAGCAGGTTGAATAATGCAAAGGTGCCTAAGGTAAAAGGCGATAGCATGGTTTTTGTCATTGCTAAAGTTTGTTTCATCTGTTCATCAGAGAGTTCACTATTGGTTTGCTCAATGGCCTGTCTGCTTTCTTCTAACTTAAGAGGAATGAATTCAGTATCAATCGAATTATAATGTAAATAAGTGTAAATCCCATAAATGATTCCACTTATTAAACCGACAATAAGGCCAATTTTTAATGCCTCTCCCAATTTAAGGTTGTTGCTGTTATTTATTTTGAATAGGTGAATAGGATAAAACACCAAAATTACGGCAACAACCACAGAGATAAATGACATGAGTAAGCTGTCTTCAAAATTGAACTTGTAACTTAACCAAAGCAATACTGATGAATACAAACCAAAAATGATTCCGCAGTTGATACTTATTTTTTTATAATCTATCATCCAAATCTTATTTAAAAAATAAATCAAAACAAATATAAAACAAATCCATTGAGCAGTACTGACTCCTTTCAAAAGTTTATGCTACTTAAGTAAAAAAATCAATAAATAAACCTAATAATATTTACATTTAAATTTTTTATATCCAAAAAAATATTAATTTTGCAACCCGTTTCCTTGACATCCTAAATTCTAATGATTTAGTTTCTTTAAATATGGAACAATATACATGTTTTCAACATATCGAAATTTATCGTCAGTATAGAATCCGAGTATATTTTTTTGGAACGGTCACACTGGTTTGAATACGAATTGGAATAAAATAAGGTCGCGTAGCTTCCGCCTCCGCTTTGCTTCGGACGGACAGGCAGCTTTGAAATATTGAATTTACAAATGTGATATTTGATATATTGCATTTTAAACTGGTCGCGTAGCTCAGCTGGATAGAGCATCTGCCTTCTAAGCAGACGGTCACAGGTTCGAATCCTGTCGCGATCACTAAAACCTTACAGAGATGTAAGGTTTTTTGTTTTTAGAAAATGAAATACCATACTTATATATTGTACTCTAGTAGTCTTGATAAATATTATATAGGTTATACAAGTATTTCATTAGAGGAAAGACTTAAAAAACACAACGCAAATCATAAAGGTTTTACGGGAAGAACCACCGATTGGTTAGTGGTCTATTTTGAAAGATTTGATACAAAACAAGAAGCTTATGCCCGGGAGCGAGAAATTAAGTCAAAAAAATCAAGAAAATTCATAGAGAAACTCATAGCTGGATAGAGCAACCCGACGTCAATGTCGGAACGGTCACAGGTTCGAATTTCCGATATTCGGAACAGGCTCTGTCGCGATCACGACAAGCACAAAACCAAGACTGCGATAGCAGTGGTTTTGTATCCGCCTGATCGGCAGGGTAGGTTTCCAGCATTGATTGCCATCAGAATCTTTAATCCTGTCCAATGATGTGATGCTCCAAACATCAAATATCAAAAGCTTTTGTAAGCGATCCTATTCTATTACGACGAATTCTAAAAAATAGAATTTATGTCAACATTTGAATTAAAAACGATAGACAATGCCGATGTAGAGGCAAGACCCATTTTAAAATCTGCTAAAGATAATATGGGTATGGTACCCAATTTGTTTGCAGTTATGGCAAATAATCCTTCATTATTAAAAGCCTACACTTCTGCTGATGAAAGCTTTAGACAAGATTCTGGGTTTTCTCCAGTTGAACAAGAAGTGTTATTGTTAAGTATTGCCGTTGAAAATGGTTGCACCTACTGCGTTGCTGCACATTCTTTTATAGCAGATAACCAAAGTAATGTCCCTGAAGAATTTACCAACGCCATTAGAAAAGGTAAAACCATTCCCGACACTAAACTTGAAGCCTTGAGTCAATACGCTAAAGCCGTTGTAAAAACAAGAGGATATCCTTCTGATGAAGTTACTCAAGCTTTTAGAGATCAGGGTTATACCAATAGACACATCGCAGGTGTGGTTACAGCAGTTGGGATGAAAACATTTTCCAATTACATCAATCACATTGCAAACACACCTTTAGATCAAGCCTTTGAAAGTCGAAAGTGGGATAAATAGTAGTTTTTCATGATTGATTGGAAGCCCTGCACGATTCGCTCTGCAGGGTTTTTTTATGAAAAGATTATTAGTGTTTAGAAGTAAAAATAGACTTTAATTATATTATTTCGCATTTTTAAAAATTGATATGAAATTAATTTTAAAACTAGCAGCAATCTACAATATTTTATGGGGCTTGTGGGTCGGTTTGTTTCCCAACCAATTTTTTGAATTAGTTGGCATGCCTTTGCCTGTTCATACTATGATTTGGCAAGGTATGGGCATGGTGATTGGTGTTTATGGACTTGGCTATTGGTGGGCGTCGTACGCTCCGATGCGGCATTGGCCTATTGTTGCAGTTGGATTTTTAGGGAAAATCTTTGGACCTTTAGGTTTTTTCATCCAATATTATCGTGGTGAGATTCCATTTGAATTTTTTTATACGCTCATTACCAACGATTTTTTATGGTGGATTCCTTTTGGATATATTTTATGGAAAACTCATAAAGATTACCATTGGAAATTAACAGACAAGTATGCAGATTGATCACATTTATATGTATAAACTTATTCCGGATATAGGATTGATGGTCTTAATTTGGTTAGTTCAGTTGATAATTTATCCAAGTTTTAGGTACTATAATCCTAACAATCTTAAATCATGGCATCGTCCTTATACGAGTAGAATTACTGTTGTTGTTTTACCATTAATGCTAAGTCAGATTGTCATAAGTATTATATTGTTATTGATATCAAATTGGTCCAGTTATTATATCATAGACTCTTTACTTGTTCTATTGACCTGGGTTTTGACATTTGTTATTTTTGTGCCGCTTCATCAAAATATTGATAAAAATCAAGAGGCCTCAGCGAGTGTTTCTCAACTTATAAAATACAACTGGTTAAGAACAATATTATGGTCATTGATTGCGCTTTTGAGCATTTATAAAACACTGATAGTAAATTAATTGTAGTTCAAAAATCTTAAAGATTATTAATTTATTGAAATAAATTTGGCTATATTAAATAAAAAACATATAATACCGAACTTAATTAATCACAAATATATATGAGACAGTTAAAAATAACAAAACAGGTTACTAATAGAGAGTCAAAGTCTTTAGATAAGTATTTACAAGATATCAGTAAGGTTGATCTTATCACAGCTGAAGAAGAAGTGGAATTGGCTCAAAGGATACGAGAGGGTGACCAGGTGGCTTTAGAAAAACTGACTAATGCCAATTTACGTTTTGTGGTTTCTGTTGCAAAACAATATCAAAATCAGGGTTTAAAATTACCTGACTTAATAAACGAAGGTAACGTAGGACTAGTGAAAGCTGCTAAACGCTTTGATGAAACCCGTGGTTTTAAGTTTATTTCTTATGCAGTCTGGTGGATTAGGCAATCTATTCTTCAAGCCCTTGCGGAGCAGTCTAGAGTTGTGCGATTACCATTAAATAAAATTGGTGTCATTAATAAAATCAATAAAACATTTTCACACCTTGAACAAATTAATGAAAGACCACCATCGGCAATAGAGATTGCAAAAGAACTCGATATGTCTGAATCTCAGGTAAAAGTCGCCCTTAAAAATTCTGGTCGTCATCTCTCGATGGATGCACCGTTTAAAGAAGGTGAAAACGATTCTAACCTCTATGACGTCTTGAGCTCTGCAGAATCTCCAAATCCGGATGATCAATTGATGAAAGATTCCTTAAGCGTAGAAATCAATCGTGCCCTGGACACGCTTTCACAACGTGAAGCTGATGTGATTCGTTTAAATTACGGTATTGGTAATCAACCTGCCATGACACTTCAAGAAATTGGTGATATGTTTGATTTAAGCCGCGAACGTGTTCGTCAAATTCGTGAAAAAGGCATTAGACGTTTAAAGCACCAATCTAAGAATAAAATGCTTAAAAAGTATTTGGGATAGTGAAGTGCTGTTTAAAATTCAATTCAACCGTTGAAGTTATTTCAACGGTTTTTTTATTTATAAATTATTTATCAATAAAAGTATTTGATTCAAAAGCTATATTTTTTGTTTTTAATTTTGATTAAAATATTTTAATATCTTCAAATAGACTTTTTTCAGGGAAATGCTCCTCAAGGATAAATGGAGATCTCGCCTCCTTGTGACTATCCACTTTTTTGGACACTTTAAACCAAGCATCATGTTTTGAGCTATTATGACAATTAGGGTGGGGAAGAACGATGAGTTCAATCAATTTTTTGATATGAGGCGTGTTTTTTTCTTCCTGCGTCATATTTTTAACGGCATCAGTATTTTTCAAACTCGGGCTTTTAGCGTATGTCCAATTGAGATCGTCAAACAATATGATGCCATTAGGCTTTAATAGTTTATCTACAAGAAAAAAAAGCGCATGCATCGGTTTCAAAATTATGTGCTCAGTCCAAATAACAAAAATCAAAAATTGGCTGGCAAATACCATTTACTGTATTTTTATCGATCAATTTCATCAACTCCCAATTATAAGTTGTATTGGCTGAAATAGAAGTAATGTAGGTTGACAGGTTACATTTTTTTGCCAAATCTTCTACATTAGGAGATTTGTGGGCAGAATCTGCTTTGTCAATTGTTATGATATGGCCAGATTTTATTTCATCTAGAGCTGAAGCCATGTAGCAGCTTCCTGTTCCATATGCTGTACCTAATTCAAGAATATTTACCAGTTTATGCTTAATGATCAACTCGTATATGATTTTTCCTTGAGTGCTAGACATATAGGGAATGTCTTTTAATAAGCTAGAAATATCTTTAAATTTCATACAACATCAGATAAATGTGTTATTAAGACAAACTAGCCATTTAATTTATTATAAATTCATTTCATAAAAAATCCGCCGAATTTATCGGCGGATTTTTTATGTAGCGATTGTTTTCATCGCTGTGGTAAACCTCTATGTGTTCACATTTTACTTGACTTCTTCAAAATCAACATCTTCAACGTCATCTTTAGAGTCAGAGTCGTCACCACCAGCGTTTGCATCAGATTGTGCACCGCCAGAAGCATCAGCTCCACCTTGAGCTTGTTGAGCTTCAGCTTGGGCTTTGTACATCTCTTCAGAGACTTTTTTCCACTCTTCATTAAGCTTATCTAATGCTGGAGTGATTTTTTCAACATCACCAGTTTTATGCGCTTCCTTAAGTTCGTTTAGCGCATCTTCGATAGGTTTTTTCTTATCCTCTGGTAATTTGTCACCAAATTCTTTCATCTGGCTTTCTGTTTGGAAAATCATCGCATCTGCTTCATTAAGCTTATCGACCTTTTCTTTAGCTTTTTTATCTGCTTCGGCATTAGCTTCAGCTTCTTTCTTCATTTTTTCAATTTCCTCTTCTGTCAATCCAGATGATGCTTCAATTCTGATGTCTTGTTTCTTACCAGTAGCTTTGTCTTCTGCACTTACATTAATAATTCCATTGGCATCAATGTCAAAGGTTACTTCAATTTGCGGAGTGCCGCGTTTTGCAGGCGGAATGCCATCGAGATGGAAGCGACCTATTGTCTTGTTGTCTTTCGCCATAGGACGTTCACCCTGTAAAACGTGAATTTCTACACTTGGCTGATTGTCTTGAGCTGTAGAGAAGATCTGTGATTTTTTTGTCGGTATTGTAGTGTTAGCTTCAATTAATTTAGTATTGACACCACCCATAGTCTCAATACCTAGAGATAATGGCGTCACATCGAGAAGTAATACATCTTTAACATCACCCGTTAAAACACCACCTTGAATACCAGCTCCTATCGCAACAACTTCGTCCGGATTTACACCTTTGCTCGGTTTCTTACCAAAGAACTTTTCGACAGCTTCTTGTACTGCAGGAATACGCGTAGATCCACCAACAAGAATAATTTCGTTGATGTCATTTTTACTCAATCCAGCAGATTTTAAGGCTTTTTCACATGGAGCTATAGTTCGCTTAACCAAATCACCAATGAGTTGTTCAAATTTAGAACGCGACAAAGTTCTCACCAAGTGTTTTGGTCCACTAGATGTAGCCGTAACATAAGGTAAATTGATTTCTGTTGATGTTGAAGATGATAATTCAATTTTTGCTTTCTCAGCGGCTTCCTTTAAACGTTGAAGCGCCATAGCATCATCTCTAAGATCAATGTCTTCATCCTTTTTAAATTCTTCTGCCAACCAGTCAATCACAGTTTCATCGACATCATCACCACCAAGGTGCGTGTCGCCATCTGTAGAAAGAACTTCAAAAACACCATCACCTAACTCTAGGATAGAGACATCATGTGTACCACCACCAAAGTCAAAAACGACTATTTTTTGGTCAGTACTTTTTTTATCTAATCCATAAGCAAGAGATGCTGCTGTTGGTTCGTTGATAATTCGTCTTACTTTAAGACCAGCAATTTCGCCAGCTTCTTTAGTAGCTTGTCTTTGAGAGTCATTAAAGTACGCAGGTACAGTAATTACGGCCTCAGATACATCTTGACCTAAATATTCTTCGGCTGTTTTTTTCATTTTTTGAAGAATCATAGCCGACAATTCTTGAGGTGAATACAATCTACCATCGATATCTACACGTGCGGTATCGTTTTCACCTTTTTTTACTTTATAGGCGACTCGCTTGATTTCTTTAGAAGATTCAGAGAATTTATTTCCCATAAATCGTTTTATCGAAGCGATGGTTTTTTCTGGATTTGTTACCGCCTGACGTTTTGCAGGATCACCAACTTTAATTTCACCATCTTCTACAAATGCAATAACCGACGGTGTTGTGCGTTTTCCTTCAGAATTTGGGATTACCGTTGGCTCATTGCCTTCCATCACAGATACGCATGAGTTGGTAGTTCCTAAATCTATTCCAATTATTTTACTCATAATGTTTATTTTAAATTCTACTTTTATTCATCTAATTAGTTTTCAATCATTATGCCATCACAAGACTTATGACAGGTTGTCAGATGTTTAATATTTGTGTGGCAAACGTGCTATCCACTTCAAGTTTCAAGGCTTGATAAAATAAAACTAAGCGCTGACAAGAGCTTCCGTTGGTCGCTTCGTCAGCACAAGTTTTGTCATTTATCAAGCCTTGTAAGCTTTCCGTTACTATCACTGCCACAACCTAATAACCTCCAACTAAAAACCACCAACCACCAACTAGCAACTAATAACTAATTTGTTTAAACTCATATTAAATTAGTTATATAAACAATTGAAAACTTATGAATAATAAGATATATTGATATTTTTGTGCAAAATTAAAATTATCATCTATGACCGTTCAAGATATTACCAGTTCTCAACAAGCTATTGATTTAGAAAACGAGCACGGTGCGCATAATTATCATCCGTTGCCAGCCGTTTTAAAAGAAGGTAAAGGCGTGTTTGTTTGGGATGTTGAAGGCAAAAAGTATTATGACTTTTTATCAGCATATTCTGCGGTTAATCAAGGGCATTGCCACCCTAGAATTGTTAATGCCATGACCAATCAAGCCAATCGCATTACGCTTACTTCTAGAGCATTTCACAATAATGTATTAGGAGTATTTGAAAAGTATGCAACTGAGTATTTTAATCTTGACAAACTACTGCCGATGAATACGGGTGCTGAAGCTGTAGAAACAGCAATTAAAATTTGTCGTAAATGGGCTTACGAGAAAAAAGGCATAGAAGAAAAAGAGGCAAAAATTGTTGTATTTGAAAACAATTTCCACGGGAGAACTACAACGATTATTTCTTTTAGTAATGACGAGGGCGCAAGAAAAAATTTCGGTCCATATACACCCGGATTTATAAAGGTAAATTATAATGATTCCAAAGCTCTAAAAGATGTTTTAGAACAGGAAAAAAATATAGCTGGCGTTCTTATTGAGCCAATTCAAGGTGAAGCCGGTGTATTTACACCTAGTGATGAGTTTATTCCAGAAGTCAAAGCCCTTTGTAACAAACACGAAGTTTTGTTTATGGCAGACGAAATACAAACGGGTATTGCTAGAACCGGTGCGCTTCTTGCCGTTTGCGGAAAGTGTAATTGTCAAGGTCACTGTGAACGCCAAAAAACTTACTCAAAACCTGATGTTTTGATTTTAGGAAAGGCTTTATCAGGTGGCGCTTATCCTGTATCTGCCGTATTGGCTGATGACGAAGTTATGGGAGTTATCAAACCGGGTCAACACGGTTCGACATTTGGCGGCAATCCTGTTGCAGCAGCAGTGGGCATGGAGGCGCTAGAAGTGGTTAAAGACGAAAAGCTTGCCCAAAATGCAAGGCATCTTGGACAACTCTTTAGGGATAAACTCAATGAGTACATTCAAAATTCTAAAATTGTCAACCTCGTGAGAGGGCGTGGTTTACTCAATGCTATTGTTATTAATGATAGCGAAGACTCTTCTACAGCTTGGGATATTTGTGTAGCTTTAAAGGAAAATGGTCTTCTCGCTAAACCAACTCATGGCAACATTATTCGCTTTGCGCCACCTTTGGTGATTAATGAAGAACAGCTATTGGATTGTGTAAATATTATCACAGAGACTTTAAAAGGGTTTGAAAATAAATAATGAAATAACGGAAATCATTATATTTCAAGATTGAAACAGTTGTTTGATCATATTTAAAAATCAACAACAATCCCAATACTTGGTATAACTTGTCCATTCCCTTGTTCAATTTCAGTGAGACTTCGGGGTTCAATGATATTTCCTGACATATCTCTGACCAATCCATATTCTGGAGGTTGAGGGATGTCCTGAGTTAAAATATTTTGAGCTTCAATAAAGAGGTTAAATGACCAATTTGGAAAATTCCATTTTTTATCAATCCTCACATCTAATTGACTAAAGATTCCCAATTGTTCATCGCCTAAGCGATCATAATCTAAGACGACATCAGGGTAATTTTCTAGAGTTGCGTCAAGATCAGTTGGGACAAATGGTGAATTTCCGGTAAACCTAAATCTTGAACTTATCTCCCAATTTTTTGGCAGTTTATATCCGCCTACAAAAGAGATAAGATGTCTACTATTCCATACTGACGGAAGATAATTGCTTCTATTAAAACCCGTGAATTCGCTATAAAACCAGGTATATGAAAAAATACCAAAGAAATTATTCGTCAACTTTTGCTGAAATTGAAATTCAAGACCGTAGCTTCGTCCTTTTCCTACAGTTTCAATTTCTTCACTGCCTAAGACTTCAAATCCGCCACCCTTATTTGCCAAAGAAACGCCATCTAGTACAGACACAGGATAATCGTCATAAGCTTTATAAAACCCTTCTAATGAAAAACTTGCCGACGGATTGAGAAAGTATTCTACGCCTAATACGTAATGATCACTTTGTGTATAATTTATATCCTCATTAACCAATTGATTTTGATTATTTCTAAAACCAAGTATAGTGTAAGGCGGAAGTTTGTAATAGCGACCAATAGTGGCATTTAAACTCCAGTCTTGGGTAAAATTGTAAGAGATTGCAGCTCTAGGCGAAAAGGTTTTTAATAGATTTGAATTTTGTAAAAATGTATCATCATCCATTCTAAACCCTACAGATAAGTCGACTTTTCCTTCAAAAAATGTCCGTGTTAAATTACCAAATAAACCGTACTTCATAAAATCAATTACAGTACTAAAAAATTGATTATCTGTAACATTACTAGTGTTGTTGTCATATTTTGAATACTGCACATTAAAACCGGAAAACAACTTCCATTCCCCGAGAAATTTAGTCATTTCATACCTGAGCTTGGTTTCATTTTCTGTAGCATCATTATTAAAAATAATGTCTTGTTCATTTTCAGGGTCGGCGTAACGGGTAAACTCATTCATTAAAAAATTATTACTCAAAGTGGTTTGCATGAACCCTGATCCATCTTTAAACCTGTTTTTCCAGCTCACACCAATCGCGTTAGTGCGTTGATTGATAAAGGGTGCCTGCTCTAATGTCGCTTGTTGTTCTTCATCAAATTCGTCCGGCGGTTCAAGCGAAAAATCATCAATAGAACCTAGACCTAGCAAAGATATGCTGTTGTGCTTGTCAATATTGTGATTAATTTTAAATTGATAATCCCAATAATTTGGTCTAAAAGGCAAGCCGATTTGTGCAAATAAAAATTGTAAATAACTTCTTCTAACCGAGGCCAAAAAAGTAGTTTGAGATTGGTCTTTGTCACCCTTAAATAAAGGACCTTCCACTGTAAAGGCTGCTTCACTTGCACTGACTCTGAAGTTTTTCACAAAGTCTCTAGGGTTGCCATTACGCTGAGAAAATTGTAAAACTCCAGAAAGAGGATTGTCATATTGAGCTCCAAAGGCTGAGCTTGACAAAGTAACTTCACTTATAAATGAGACATTAACCATACCAACAGGTCCACCGGCACTTCCTTGTGTTGCAAAGTGATTAATATTTGGAACTTCCATGCCGTCAAGGTAATAGACCGTTTCGTTTGGCGCACCACCACGAATAATGAGATCGTTACGAAAACCTCCAATTGAGGGTGAAACCCCTGGTAAGGTTTGTGCAACTTGTACAACATCATTGTTACTACCCGGATAATTGGCTATTTCTACAGCTCCTAAAGAGCGCACAGATAATGGGGTTTCCCTTGGTCGGGTAATCACATTGGCGTCTGTTACAGTAACTGTATTAAGCTGTACCACATCTTCTTTTAAAGTAAAATTATAGGCTATGTTTCCTTTAGATTTAACAATAATATTGAATTTGGTTTGGGGTTCATATCCTGTATAGCTTGCTATAAGATTGTAAGACCCAGTAGGTGCATTTTCAATACGATATTGACCATCAAAATCTGTGGTTGTGCCCAGACTTGTCCCTTCTAAATAAACTGAAGCTCCAAATATTGGTGTACCGACTTCATCTGTCACTTTTCCAAATACTTCACCTTTGGTCTGACCATAAGACAATGGCATGAAAAACATTTGAATAATGACAAATACAATTGTATGTTTAAATTTGATATTCATTAAACTTACCACTTTACTGTTCTAATATATTTTTCAAAACTTTCCAGACATTGTAACTTACAATTTCATAGCCTTCTGCAGTGGGATGGATACCGTCAGACTGATTTAAGTCTGGATTACCAGCAACACCTTCAAGCAAAAAGGGAATCAGTGCTATATCATTCTTTTGAGCTAATTTAGGAAAGATGTTTCTAAATTGCGAAGTGTAATCTTGCCCCATATTTGGCGGTATTTGCATACCAGCCAATATAATTGAAGTATTGGGGTTTTTAGACTTTACGGTATCAATAATGTCTTGGAGATTTTGCCGTGTCTCAGTTAGTGGAATGCCTCTCAAGCCATCATTTGCGCCCAACTCTAATATAAAAATGTCAACATTTTGTTTTAAAACCCAGTTAATTCGATTTTTGCCACTTGCTGTGGTTTCTCCACTCAAGCCAGCATTGACAACCTTGTAATCATAACCTAAAGAATCAATTTTATTTTGAATCAAGGCTGGAAAAGCTTCAGTGGATTTTAAACCTAGACCAGCTGTTAAACTGTTTCCAAAGCAAAGTATAACTTTATCAGAACTTTTCTTTGAAGGCTTTTGATCTTCAATGGTGTATTTTTTTGTTGGTGGGTTATCCTTTGATTTTTTTGTCTTTTGTCCACAGGAGATCAAAAAAAGCATTACAATACACACAAAAGATCCTCTTAAGCTTCTCATAACAACGCGGTTTATCATCATTCAGTTTTTTATTTTGCTGCCTTAAATAAATGTATAAAAGCATGGCAAAGATATTAAACGTAAACCATTTGCAGAAGAGTTACTCTAGTGGTAATAAAACATTAAAAGTATTGCAAGATATTAGTTTTGGTGTAGAAGAAAACACCACCTTTTCTATTGTTGGTCCTTCAGGAAGTGGTAAAACAACCTTGCTGGGCTTATGCGCCGGTCTGGATAGTCCTGACTCCGGGTCTATTGAGCTTTGTGGATATATATTAAGCACCTTAGATGAAGATGAAAGGGCTTTGTTGCGAAATCAAAAAGTGGGCTTTGTGTTTCAAGACTTTCAACTGTTACCAACCTTAACTGCTTTAGAAAATGTCGCTGTACCACTTGAATTGCAAGGAGAGAGAAATGCATTAAATCTCAGTAAAGATTTATTAGAAAAAGTGGGCTTAACCAATCGCATAAATCATTATCCCTCACAATTATCCGGTGGTGAACAACAACGTGTAGCTCTTGCAAGGGCATTTTCTACCAAACCTAAAATATTATTTGCAGATGAACCTACTGGCAATTTGGATAGCGAGACTAGTGAAAATATTGAAAAATTACTCTTTGCACTTAACAAAGACTTTGGTACAACCTTGATTATTGTTACACACGATATTGAATTGGCCCAAAAAACAGACTATATCCTTGAACTCAAAGGTGGTAAAATGTTGACAACTCAAAACCCTATTGCTGATGCATAAACATTCTAAGCCAGGTTTAGGTTGGATATTTAAAATGGCGTGGCGGGACGGTAAAGCCTCAAGAAAAAAACTCAGCCTTTTTATGGCATCCATAGTTTTAGGAATTGCAGCTGTTGTATCTATACAGTCTTTTAGCGAAAATCTTAAAACGACTATTACGCAAGAATCTAAAGCTCTAATGGGAGCTGATTTTAAAATCGATTCTGATAACCCTCCAGATGAAAGGGTTCAACAAATCATGGATTCGCTTGGGGGTTTCCAAGCTCGTGAGGTCAGTTTTGCCTCAATGGCTGCATTTCCACAAAGTAAAGCCACTAAACTGATGCAGGTTAGAGGAATAGAAGGCGCTTTTCCTTTTTATGGTGAATTGGAAACCCTACCTGTTGATGCCTCTCAGACTTTTCAAACTCAAGCTGGGGCATTAGTTGACGCCACAACTATGCTACAGCTAGATATCAAGCTTGGGGATAGTATTAAAATTGGTCAAGTTACATTACCAGTTTTAGGCCAACTAAATAGTGCACCTGGCAGTACTGCTGTTTTTAGCTCTGTAGCGCCACCAGTTATCATCCCATATCGATTTATACCACAAACTGGATTAGTGCAAACAGGCAGTCAAATTGAATATGATTTTTACTTTAAGGCTCCAAAAGCAGATTTAAAGGCTTTAGACAAAAAAATAGATCCGATATTAGACAATGAAGACGCAGACCTGGACACTCATAAATCAACAAGCGAACGTTTGGGTGAACGTTACGACAACTTTGGAAAGTTTCTTAATCTAGTTGCATTTATTGCTGTATTGTTAGGTTGTGTAGGAATTGCCAGTTCAATATACATTTATATAAAAGAGAAACTAAAAGCAGTTGCAGTTTTAAAATGTTTAGGAGCAAATAAAAATCAAGCATTTTTAATATTTCTGATTCAAGTTGGATTTATGGGCTTGATTGGTGGTGTACTAGGGACTTTGCTCGGCGTGGTGTTTCAACAATTTTTCCCGTGGTTACTTGAGGGATTACTGCCCGTTGATGTAACAATCAATTATGCTATACCTATCATGCTTTTTGGAATAGCTTTAGGTGTTTTGATGTCAATATTATTTGCATTATATCCCTTAATTGGTACGTTATACATTTCACCTCTGCAAGCCTTACGTATTGTTAATGAGAAAACAACTAAGTCTATTAAAGCGAAAGTTTTAGTCTCCTTGGGTATTTTTGGATTTATTGTGTTTTTTACATTTTGGCTATTGAAGGAATGGGAATATGTCTTAGGTTTTGTAGGTGGCGTATTAATGACATTCAGTGTATTATATGGTTTAGCTTATCTGTTTATGCAGTCCATTAAGAGGTATTTCCCACAGCACTGGGGATTTGTCGCCAGACAGAGTTTGCTCAACTTGTTTAGACCTCAAAATCAAACCTTAACCCTTATTTTATCAATTGGTGTAGGGACGTTTCTTATCAGTACATTATATTTCACAAAAGATTTGCTATTAGATCAAGCCTCGCTCGAATCTGATGCTAATAATCCTAATTTAATTTTACTTGATGTACAAAGCGACCAAAGGGCAGATTTAAAAGAAACTTTATATGTTAACGATTTGCCTGTCATAAGAGATGTGCCAATTGTTACGATGCGTGTAGAACGTATTGATGGACAGCCGGTAGATAATATTCGTAAAGACTCAACTTCGCAAGTCAATCGGTGGATTTTAAATCATGAATTTAGAACAACTTATCGGGATCAACTCATTGATTCTGAAACTTTGCAAAGTGGAACCTGGACTTCAGAAATAGACGACAATACACTTGTACCGGTTTCTGTAAGCAACAACTTTGCTGAAGATGCTAGAGTAGAGGTAGGTGATCAACTTGTTTTTAATGTACAAGGTGTGTTGTTAGAAACAGTCGTAGGAAGTATAAGAACTGTAGATTGGTCTCAAATGGATTTAAATTTTTCTTTGGTATTTCCGAAAGGAGTTTTAGAGGAAGCGCCTCAATTTCGAGTAATAACTACAAAAGTGCCTGATGAAAAAACATCTGCCAAGCTACAGCAAGAATTGGTAAAACTATTTCCAAATGTGTCTATCATAGATTTGAGACAGGTCTTAAGTATTTTAGAAGATTTGCTTGGTAAGATGTCTTTGATCATCAATTTTATGGCATTTTTTAGTATTTTAACAGGAGTTATTGTTTTAATAGGCGCTATTAAAACTAGTAAATTTCAACGCATTCGAGAAAGTGTACTCCTTAGAACGCTTGGTGCAAAAAGCCAACAAATTTTAAAAATCAATGCTTTAGAATATCTTTATTTGGGAGTTTTAGGTGCGTTGTCTGGAGTGTTGCTCTCACTCCTCAGTAGTCAACTTTTGGCTATTTTTGTCTTTAAATCTGCTTTTGTTCCTTCCTTAATTCCTTTTTTGGTGTTATTTCCAGGAATTGTAATTTTAGTCTTATTTATTGGACTCAGCAATAGTTTAGGCGTTATCAAAAAACCGCCTTTGGTAATTTTGAGGAAAAAAGATAGATAAAACTTAAGTGATTTTTGATTACTAATTGTTACGGAAGTTGTAGATTTAAATTATTATAAAAACTAAATCCAAGGCTAAAAAAGCGAATACTCATGTCAGATAATAAAAAACTGTCAAAAGAGAAATTGTATCCTAAAATATGGCTTGCGGTTTTTGGTGGAATTATAATTATTGTCTCTGCTAAAATGAGCCATTACCGATTTTATAGTGAAATTGAAATTTACAATTATTTAATTCCCACAGGAGTTGGCCTTTTATTTTTATTACCGCTTTTTTTTTATTTTATAAAACCTAAGTAAATACGAGAATATTTTAAGGTTATTAATCCTCTTTATAACTTTTAATTTTAAAACCAAAAGTTAAAATATTATCTCGTCGTTTTTGATTGGCAATCACTATACTCTCAAAAGTATGGGTATAATTTATTTTGAAATTGAGGTACTTCCACAATGGTAACTCTAATCCCAAATCGGTTTGCCAACGATAATTGCCGCCATCTTCTAAAGACGGTTGATAATAAGATTCATGAGTCAAAATAATTTTCCCTTTAAATACTTTGTGCTTACCACTGAGCCAAAGTGTTGCCCGTTGGGTTTCAATAATGTCCTTGCCGTCGTATTCAGATAGAATAAAATCATTTTCGCTAAAGCGTGTTTTCTCATACTCAGTCGACAATGCTGCTTTGAGCCATTGATTTTCTTTTTCAACAATATTATAGGTTACACCGCCGCCAAGTAGATATCTAAAATCGATTTTCCTTCTAAAATTGGTGCTAAAAAAACCAGGACAAGGGGATAAAATTTTCGTTCTGGGTTGAAATACAAGAAATTAAGACTTAAAATATCCTCGTCGGCTTTTTCTTTTCCAAATTCTTGATAAATGTATGAACTTGTATTTTTATAAACCCATTTTTTAAATGGCTTGTAGGTTAAATCAGATTTTGCTCTAAAAATAAGCGTTTCGACATTGCCACCTTGATAAAAGCCTGTTAGTGACAAGTTGCCTTTAAAATCTAAAGTATCACTCTCACTAATTTGAGCGCAAAGTCCAAAAGGAATTAAGAATGAAAAAAGTAAAGCTTTTATCATAGTTGATAAAAAGTGATTATTAAATTTTAAGCCTATAAAATTATACAAATAATTCAAATTTAAAATGTAATAAAAAAAACACCTCTAAAATAATTTCAAAGTAAGTGTTTTGAGTTTTTTTAAGGCATACCATTTTTTTTTAATACCGTTTAATGTTTTTATAGCAAGGTAACAATTTAAAAAACAGGTGTTTCAATCGAGTTTACGAGCTCTTATACTAATAATTTATTTTATTTAATTCTTATATAACAAGTTTTTACAAAAACATCAAAAAGCCAATTTCCATGCGTAATAATAATTGCAAAATTTTCAATAGAGACATTAGCAAGTTTTATCGTATACAATACAAACCCTATCATACATGCGTGTTTTTGTGCAAAGACTGCCTTGGAAACGCTTAGGAAGGTGACCCATTTTACCGAAACGAGACGGACAAAAAATAATTTTAAATCACACAAATTTTGCCATTTTAAGTGTTACCTGTAAAAATTTGTTATTGTTTCTTTACAAGCTGTTAAATCTTAGCAATTTTATATTAAGATTCTTATGTTTGAAATTATTAATAAAAAAAAATAAAAATTATTATGAATTTAAATTATTTAAAACTCTTTATTTTAACATTATCTTTAAGTATAATTTCTTGTAGTGACGATGATGATGGTGCACCACCCACACCAGAAGGTCAAGATACCTTCGAAATTATTGCACAAAGCCCGGATCATGAAATTTTAGAACAGGCTTTGGTTGATACTGGTCTTGACCAAGTCCTAAACGAAGGAGTTTATACTATTTTTGCTCCAACTGACGATGCTTTTAGTAATGTAGACCTGAATGGTTTATCAAATGAAGAGTTGGCTAATGTTTTACTTTACCACGTTTTGGTGGGAGAGACTTTTGCCCAGTCGCCCGGAATAACTCAACAACCAATATTTAGCACAGGATACTACAAAGCTGCTGCGACAGAAAATATTACCGGAAATGATAATCCCCTAGATCTTTATGTGAATGTAGTTGATAATGTTGTCATTAATGGTAATTCTACAGTAACTGTAGCTGATCTGAATGCTAATAATGGTGTTGTTCATGTTGTTGATCAAGTTTTAACCTTACCTAACATAACGACTTTTGCGGTTGCTGATCCAACATTCGATAATTTAGAAGCTGCTTTGACTAGAAGTGATCAACCTGATTTTGTAGGAGTTTTAAGTACGCCAAACGGAACAGACCCCGCACCTTTTACAGTCTTTGCTCCAACTAATACTGCTTTTGGTAATCTTTTAGCGGAACTAGGTTTAAACGAATTAGCCGATGTTCCACAACAGACTTTAACCAATACTTTAAATTCTCATGTCATTGCCGGTGCAAATGTCAGAGCTGCAGATTTAACAAATGGTACAGTGCAATCGCTAGAGGCAGAGCTGACCATCGATGCAGATAACGCTACGATAACTGATCCTAACGGCCGAGTGAGTAATATTATAGTGACAGATGTTCAAACAGCAAATGGGGTTATCCATGCCATTGACAAAGTGATATTAGCACAACAATAAAATACAGACATATCAAATAATAAAAAGGTAGCGTGAATGCTACCTTTTTTGATTTTGGCCGTTAAAATTTTAATCTTGTGTTTTTGTTATAAAAAGCGGCACTTTCAAATCCCTATTAAATAACTCTTCAGTCACACTGCCCACTAATAGGCTAGAAAGTGTATTCGCTCCTTTGTCGGAGACAATTAAAAATGAAATACGATGCTTTTGTGCTTCTTGTCTTATTTTTGAAGCGGCATTGGCTTCTCGTCCCGCAATAAGGTTTTTGTTTATTTGATACGGGTATTTTAGTTTCTTTAAAAATTGATCAAATTTGTTTTGAACATGGGTCTCAAGTTTATGTTCAATTTTGGAATTATTGATATAGGGCGAAAAGTGAATAGGTAAGTTATAGACATGTACTGCTTTAGTCTTTACATTTAATTTTTCCTGAATTAACGCCGATACCTTAAAAGACTTTTTTGATGAGTTGGAAAAATCTGTACTTACCCAAACTTTCTTTATGTCAATCGCTTTAATTTTTGGTATGTATAACACATTACACTTGAGTAAACGCAAAAGCTTAAACCCGACAAGTCCTGTGCCTTTGTGGCCATTTTTATTACCCAAAACAACTGTTGTAACATGGTATTTGTTGGTTATGTAATTGATGAGGGATTCAGTGTAGGGGTCGTCTGAAATTAATACCTCCCAATTTGCCTTATTACCCATAATTTCTGAAACTTTGTCGGTAAGTTCACGACTAATACTATCTTCAAGGTCAATGTCTTTAATCTCTTGTTCTAAAAAATCTGAAATCTCATATTTTTTAATATTATGTACAAAATAAATGTTTTCGACATCAAAGTTTTCTGCTAAATAATTTGCATAACGTATTAAAGTATTGTCAATATCTGATAGGTCTAAAGCGATGAGTATATTTTTAAAAACATTCATAATTAATCTTGTTTTTGATTTTGTTGATTTCGTTTTTTAATAATATTTCTAACCACATTTTCATATTCTTTTTCTTCTTCTTTTTTCTCTCTTTGTTCTCGTTTTGTGATTTCTTCTTCAAGACCTTTGTACAATGAATAGCACATAATTAAAAGGATAAGTGCGAAGGGCAAACCTGTCGCGACAGATGCTGTCTGCAAGGCTCCAAGACCTCCGCCAATGAGTAATACTGCTGCAACAGCGCCTTCTGCAACAGCCCAAAATATCCGCTGACCTACAGGGGCATCAATTTTGCCGCCAGAAGTCAAGCTATCTATAACCAATGAACCTGAATCTGAAGAGGTAACAAAAAAACCAATAATCAAAATGACTCCAATTATACTCAGAACTGATGAAAATGGAAAGCTTTCAAAAAATACAAATAGGGCAGTAGCGACATCATCTCCAACAGCTTGGACCAGTATTTGATCTCCACCAATCACATCGTTTAGTGCTGAGCTCCCAAAAGCAGAAATCCAAAAAAATGTAACTAATGTAGGTACTATTAAGACACCGAGTATAAACTCTTTTATGGTTCGTCCTTTAGAGACACGAGCGATAAACATTCCAACAAATGGAGACCAGGCAATCCACCAACCCCAATAAAAAACGGTCCAACTGTTTTGCCATGATGTGCCTGCATAACTTTCATTCCATAGTGAAATTTCAAATAAACTACTGGCATAGTTACCAAGGTTCTCAAGATAACTTTCAAAAATAAATAGCGTCGAGCCTAAAATCACAACGAGCACTAATAAAACTACGGCAATACGCATATTCCATTCACTTAAAACCCTTACACCTTTATCTACTCCTAAGATTACAGATAATGTCGCAACTGCAGTAATTCCCCCGATAAGCATTACTTGGGTGGTAATACCGCCACTAATACCAAAGACATGGGATAAACCGGCAGCAACTTGTTGAACACCAAAACCTAATGAAGTTGCTAGACCAAATAAAGTCGCTAGAACTGCAAAAATATCTATGATGTCACCAACGATACCGTATATTTTATCTCCAAGGAATGGATAAAATACACTTCTTATAGTTAAAGGTAAACCTCTAGAATAGGTAAAATAAGCTAATGACAAACCGACTAAAGCATAAATGCCCCAGGCGTGCAAACCCCAGTGCAAAAATGTAAAGTTCATGGCTTCTTTTGCAGCAGCAATAGTTTGACCATCTGCTGATGGTGGAGCATTAAAATGTGTAATGGGTTCTGCAATACTCCAAAATAACAAACCAATACCCATACCCGCACTAAAGAGCATTGCAAACCATGACAAGGTTTTGAACTCTGGTTCAGCATCCTTGCCTCCAAGTCTTAATTTGCCAAATTTACTGAAGGCAATGAACAAAACAAAGAATAAAAATACATTGACACATAGCACAAAAAACCATCCACCATAATCTGAAACCGTAGATTGGATTGTTTCAAAATACGCTTCTGCACTTTCTTTAAAAATGAGTGTGAGTGCTATTCCAATGACAATTAAAATTGAGGAGGTAAAAAAAACAGGTCCATTGACCTCAAGACCAAAAATTGATTTTTTTTTGTCACTTCTAATTATTTTTTTGGACATGATTAAAATTTAAAGGTTCAAGATATAAAAAACCTACCAATAGAAAAAAATTGAAACTCTACTGATAGGTTTTTTTATTTGTATTTAAACCCAGGTTATTCAAATAGCCATGGTGTAGCATTTTGACTATTGCTACCACCTAAAGCATCAACAGCAGCTTGATAGTTTTCGGCATTTAAGCTCTGTTCGTCACCTGGATATAAAAATCTTACCGGCATGTTACCATCATTTTGATTGGCACATGGCACATTTAAGAACGGCAAAGCACTTACATCAAATCCGCTATTTCCATTAGCTTCAAATACCATTCTTCTGATATCAAAATAAGGCTCCATACCATGGAAGAAGAGAGCTATCCATTTTTGTTCCCAAATTTTATTTAAAGTATTATCATAAGCTACACCTGAATTATCATAAAAGTCACTAAAAGAAGACCATCCAAAGGTGTCTAAATTGACATCGTAGTAATTCATACTAGCTTCAATGGCATTTCTGTAGTGGTTTTCAGCATTACCATTCAAAATCCCTTTTTGTATAGCTTCAGCTATAATGAGTTCCTGTTCAGTATATGTAGATATAATACCATTAGCTCTAACACTACCGACAGGATGTCCAGGATAGTCATAGTATCTTGCGCCTAATCGTGAACCGCCTTTATCGCATCCACCTGTTTCACTTCCATTTTCTGCACCGCTATAAGTTGCTGCAGGGCTGTCAAAAGTTTCTAAATCTGTGACATTATCTGGCCTAGCGTATGCGCCTAATCTCGGATCATTATATTCCTGAAATTTTTCTACTGAAGATTCAGACATAACAACAGCATCAAAATCACCTTGTTTTAAAGGAAATAATGGAAAATCGTTTGGGAATGAACTTAAATAATTTAAAGTTGCATTGTCAGCATTTCCAGAGAATAACATGCCATTGTTAACAACAGCTTGCATTTCTGAAGAAACATCTCTCTTGTTGCTTAAATGAAGTAAAATTCTCAACTTTAAGACGTTAGCGAGTTTTACCCATTGAGATGTATTCCCATCATAAATTAAATCGCCTTCGACATCCAAATTGGTCTGTCCAAATAAATTAATGGCTTCATCCAAACGTGCTATTAAACCGTTTGCACCATCTAATATATCTTGCTGACTGTCATAAACAGGCGTAAAATTGTCACTGTTTAATCCTGATATAGCCTCAGAATATGGTATATCTCCATAGGCCATTGTCAAGGTATAAAATATCCACGATTGCATGACAATGCTAGCAGCCTGGTTAGCTACTTGCTCATTTTCTACAGCAATATTTTCTGCATCAACAAGGTCGGTTAAGGCTATATATTGCTGAAGCCACAATGTAGAAAAAGCATTCCAATTGTATTCATCAACTTCAGATCTTAATGTTTTAGCACTGATCTGTGCTATGTTGTTAGATAACAAGAAGGACTCTGTTACCATGGAATTCATACTACTTCTCGTTGCATTAGTTATCAATACATCAGAAGAGACTTCTTCAGGCTGGTTGGGATTAGTATTGACATTTTCAAAATTATCGTCACAACTCAAGGTTGTAATTAAGATAATTGCAAATATTGTTTTTATATTAAATTTCATAAATATCTTTTTTAAAGTTTGACGTTTAAGGATAAACCATAAGTACTAGTAGATGGTAGAGGGTTACTACCAAAACCATTGACAAATATACCGTTTCTAATGGAGTATGTTTCAGGGTCAATTGTCGGAACATCAGTAATGAGTAATAAATTTCTTCCAACTAAAGACACCTGAACACTATCTAAGCCATACTCTTCACAGAATTCTCCGGGGACATTATAAGATAGCATAACTTGTCTCAATTTTATCCAGTCTGCATCATAAGTTGCTGCCTCAATATTATCTCTATTAAATTGGTTACCATAATAGGCGTAGAAATAATCCCTAGGTGCAACTGGTGTTTCATTTGGTGTTCCATCCACATCAACTCCTGGTCCAATAACGCCTTGCCCGGTACCAGGTCTTAAAGAATACACGGGTTCACCAGCTGTGTTATAAGATATGTTATACTCAGCTCTACCTTGAAGGGTTGTTAAATCTAAATTAGGATCATCTGCATTGGTAATTGTACCAGCGGTATTAAACAAAGCATGACCGCGAGAATAAATTTTACCACCAACTTGACTGTCAAATAAGAAACCAAAACTGAAATTTTTATATCTAAATGTATTTTGCCAACCTATCCTGGCATCAGGTTGATAAGAACCCGCAAGAACTTTTTCATCAGTTAGTTGAGGAATTCCATTTTCGTGTATAATTTGACCTTCTTCATTACGTTGAAAACCAAGACCTCTTAACTGTCCTAATTTCATGCCCTCTACAGCAACTAGCTCTAAGTTTCTAGAACCTTCGTCACCTGGGAATACATCAGAAACAATTGGATAACTGTCTTGAACGCCATCTGGTAAAGACTCAACAATAGCTTCGTTAGCACCAACATTTATTACTGAATTCCAGGAAAAGTCCTTTGTTTCTATTGGTGTAATATCAAGTTGTAATTCTATACCTTCACTTCGTATTTCACCTGCATTTACCAATTGCGTTTGTTTACCACTACTTGTTGCTCTAGGTAAAAATATAATTTGGTCGCTACTCAACATATTGTAGTAAGTAAAATCAAACTTTAATTTGTTTTCAAAAAACCTCATGTCTGTACCGACTTCAAAAGAGGTTGTACGTTCTGGTTTTAAGTCCGGATTTGCAGCAAAAGAATTGTTTGAAAATGCTGGATTGTCTCCAAATAGAGGTTGTGGGTTATAAGTTCTTGATAGTAAGTAAGGATTAGTATCAGAACCGACTTGTGCCCATGCTGCTCTTAATTTAAAAAAGTCTAAAACCGACTCACTTAAATCTAATTGTTCTGAAAGTATTGTACTTAAAGAAAATGAAGGATAAAAGTAAGAGTTGTTATCTTGTGGTAAAGTACTTGACCAGTCGTTTCGAGCCGTGGCATCAAAATAAATCCAGTCGTCCCAACTTAAACTTGCAAAACCAAAGATACTATTGACATTTTTTTCAGCTCTTGGGTTTTCAACTTGTACTTCAGCTCTATTGTTGGTTAAAGTATACAATGAAGGAAGTAGCAACTGATTGTTTGCAGCACTTAATATGTTACTTTTTTGCTTCATCATATTACCACCTAGCTTTAAATCATAATTGAATTTTTTGTCTCTGTCTATATCAGAGTAGGAAATGATCAGTTCCGTGTTAATTTCGCTAAATGTAATTTCATCCTCTCTGTAGCTTCCAAATTGTCCTGGAATAGCTTTTGTAGAGGTAGCTCTTCTAAACTGTCTTTGTTCATCTTTTAAATCGACACCATACCGAGCTCTAACACTCAACTTATCATTGTAATCATATTTTAATGTTGCATTACCAATAATTCTATTTTCTTGATGCGTATTGGTATTTTCGTTAGCTAATAACCAAGGATTATTGACCCAGAGTTCTTCGACATAGCGTTGTTGCTCACCAACTTGGCCTTCACGCCATATGGGTTTGAGCTCATCAATACCAACTTGTCTGGGATACCAAAGCCATCCATACATGATAGAATTACTTTCATCGTAACCTCCATTTGGGATATTGTCTGATGAAGTTCTGATATTAAAGAGGTTAACTCTAGCTTGAACTTTATCATCAAAGAGTTCTTTACCTACACTCGTAAAAAGTGTGTTTCTAGTAATTCCAGAATTTGGGACAATATCATTATCATCTAAATATGTATAAGATAGTCTAAAATCTCCATCTTCAGAATTATTACTGACCGAAATATTATTTGAAAGCATTACTCCGGTATTGAAGAAATCATTAAAATTATCTTCAGCAGGCGTAAATGGAACAGGTTCACCGTTTGAATTGAATTGTTTAATTAATTGACCATCCATTCTTGGACCCCAATTTTCACCAAAACCATCATAGTACTTAACGCCATTTAAACTGGTATAAATATCACCAGAGCGGTAGCTATAAAAACCATAACCACCAAAACCGTATGTATCTTGAAAATCTGGTTGTCTTAAAATGTCTTTAGCTACAGTTTGAAGATTCCATTCTAAATTCCAACCTTCTTCTTTATCAGACCCTCTTTTTGTTGTAATTAATATCACACCATTAGCGGCTCTTGATCCGTATAAAGCCGCAGCAGCTGGACCTTTCAAAACAGAAATACTTTGGATGTCATCTGGATTGACCACCTGTGAAGAATTACCAAAGTCTATCGTCGTTGATCCATTTAATCCATCACCTGGTGAAAATAAACCATTGGTAATGGGAATACCATTTACAACATAAAGCGCTTGACTATTTCCTGTCAATGAAGTCTGACCTCTTATAGTCACATTTGAAGATCCCGTAGGACCATTACCAGAAGAATTAACAAATACCCCGGCAACTTTACCTTGTAGTTTATTGGAGATGTTGGTGACCTTAACATCACTAACTTCTTTTGAATCTAAGCTTTGTACAGCGTAACCAAGCGATTTTTCGTCACGTTTTATATCTAAAGCGGTAACAATAACTTCATCTAATTGATTACCCGGTTGAAGTTGAATAGAAAACTCATCTTTACCTACAATAGATATTGTCTTTTTTTGGTAACCTAAATAAGAGATAACGATTTTTTTATCAGTAGCTATTACTTCTAAGGTGAAGTTACCATCAAAATCGGTTGTAGTTCCTCGAGGTGGGTTGGTATTTTTAATAATAACATTTGCACCGAGAAGAGGAACGTTTTGTTCATCGACAACATTACCGCTTATTGTCCTTTTTTCTTGAGAGAAAAGAGAAACAGAAAACAATAAAAATAAAATAAACGTGATTCGAGTCAAGTCTAATTGTTTCATAAATTGATTGTTTTTTTATTAACGCACACGAATGTATAAATTTTATGTGTTAAGCCTTAATCATTTCATGCTGCTCATTTCGCTTACATTAAAATAAAGAAGTTTTTTTGAACACCTGTTAAATAAGCCCCTAGTAATCTGTGGTTTACAAAACAGTTGCGTCCAATACGATAGTAATAAACTATGACTGATAGATAAATCATATCAATTTATGTTAATTATTTTAACATATTCGATATTATTTTAACAGATGTTGAATGAAATAAAAAACTGCATGCACAAGTTTTATTTGGAAATTTTTTACTATGCCTGTAAAAAGAAATCGTAAGGACTTTTAAGTTATGAAAGTTACAATTTTTCTATTGAAGGGTTAAATACATAAATATAACATGACTTATTTTATTTAGGAGTTTAAACAATTATTTTTGCACTCAAATTTTTCTTGATGTTTAAAACCTATTTAAGGGAATTTCCAAAAAACTTTAGCTTGGCCGTGCCTATTATGCTTGGTCAATTAGGTCATGTCTTGGTAGGTCTGGTCGATAATATCATGATTGGTCGGTTAGGTGCAGAGCCTTTAGCAGCAGTTTCCTTAGGTAATACTTTGGTGTTTTTTGCTTTATTTATAGGGATTGGGTTTAGTTTCGCTATCACGCCTTTGGTTGCTGAGGCGGATGGAGAACAAAATTTTACACGCGGTCGACGTGTATTTCAAAATGGAGTTATTATGTGCAGCATCAATGGTATTTTATTATTTGCATTGATTTACTTTATCAAGCCTGTGTTGTATCAACTTGACCAACCGGCAGAAGTTGTAAAAATAGCATTCCCCTATTTAAACATCGTCGCGTTTTCACTTATTCCACTCATGATTTTTCAAGGTTTTAAGCAGTTTGCAGATGGCTTGTCTTTAACTAAATACGCGATGTATGCTACACTTATAGCCAACTTTACAAACATTGTATTGAATTATTTTTTAATCTATGGGAAATGGATTTTTCCAAGACTTGAAGTGGAAGGCGCTGCGATTGCAACCTTATCGTCAAGGCTAATCATGCTTATCCTTATAGTTTTTATTTTAAAGTCCAGATCGCAATTAAAACCCTACTTCTCTAAACTCATACAGAAAATCAATACAGAAATATTTAAGAGACTTTTGTCTTTGGGTTTTCCAACAGCTCTACAGATGTTGTTTGAAGGCGGAATTTTTACTGCTTCTGTTATACTCGCAGGAACGCTTGGGGCAAAGGCTCAAGCAGCCAACCAAATTGCTTTGAACTTGGCTTCAATGACATTTATGGTTGCTGTTGGTTTGGGCGTAACAGCTACAATCCGGGTTGCTAACCAAAAAGGGAAGAAGCAGTTTTTTGACATGAAGCGCATAGCTCACTCCATATTTCTACAAATTTTATGTATAGAAATTGTGTTTGCATTGCTATTTATCGTCTTTAAAAATGTGTTGCCTGAGTTCTATATCGATGATATTGAAGTTATTCGGATTGCGGCTAGTCTGCTTGTTGTCGCTGCATTATTTCAAATCAGTGACGGACTACAAGCTGGTATTTTGGGGGCGCTGCGCGGTCTACAAGATGTCAAAATTCCAACATTTATCTGTTTTGTTTCTTATTGGCTTATCGGTTTTCCAATATCCTATTATTTTGGAAAACAAGAACAGTTGGGGAGCGATGGTATTTGGCTTGGCTTACTAGCCGGATTATCTGCTTCTGCATTATTGTTGTATATCCGCTTTTACAAAGTCTCACATCGCTATTTAAAAAAATACTAAGTTTGCATTAAAACTTTAATTTATGAAGTATCCTAGGTTTTTACTAGCTGACAATGCTGAAAATGATATATTTTATGTCATTCATACAGATTTTCCAAGATTTATTCTCAACATCAATACAGATGAACTCGAATTCTGGGAAAATTTTGATGAAGAAGAAGCTAAGGGCGAGTACGACACTCTGGTAAAAGAAGCCTTTGATTTTTACGATTCAGAAATTGAACAATACGATAGCTGATGGACACTTTAATCGAATTAGACCAATCTATTTTTCTTTATTTAAACAATTTAGGTTCAACAAGATTTGATACGTTATGGCTCATCATTACCAACAAATGGGCTTCAATTCCTTTGTATTTGCTATTAATTTATTTACTCTTTAAAAATTTTGGTGTCAAACAAACAGTAATTACCCTTTTGGTTGTAGCTTTAATGATAACCCTAACCGATCAATTGTCTTATGCTGTAAAACACAGTGTTATGCGCTTAAGACCTTGTGGGGAGCCAAGATTGGAAGGGCTAGGTCGATTTGTTGCAGAATGTGGTTCTTATGGGTATTTCTCAGGACATGCGACGAGTTCTTTTGCGCTGGCTATCTTTTTAGGCTTAATCTTTAAAAACCATTACAAGTATAGTTTTACAGCCTTAATCATTTGGGCTTTATTGGTGTCTTATAGCAGAATATATGTTGGTGTACATTATCCCGGTGATGTTTTGACAGGGATGCTAGTAGGCACCACAATTGGAACAGGCTGTTATTATCTAAATAAGTTTGCTCAGAAAAAGTACAAATCCCTTAAAACGGATAGTTTATCCCAAAATTAAAGACCATATTTCTAAAGTTATAATCGCTAAACCACCTTTGCTCAGGATCACCCGGATTATAGGTTTTAAATCCAAAATCCAAGCGAATGACAAAAAAGCTGATATCGTAGCGAAATCCAAATCCTGTTGCTATGGATAAATCCTCCAAATCTTGAAACCCATCAAAAGTAGCGTCTTTATTTGTTACATTGTCAGCCACATTCCAAATATTGCCTGCATCCACAAAAAGGGCCGAATTTAAATTGCCAAACACATTGAAGCGGTATTCAAAATTAAACGATAATTTAAAATTAGCCTCATTAAAATCATTAACACCGTTAGTTTTTCCTGGACCAAGGTCGTAAGGTTGCCAACCTCTGTTATCATTAGGACCGCCTCCAAAAAAACTTCGTGCAAAAGGAATAGAACGCGAATTACCATAAGGCAAAGCAATCCCACCGTAAGCCCGTGTGGCAATAATATTTTGATCACCCAAATCCCAATGCTTGATGTAATTTAATTCAACTTTTGCATATTGAGAAAAAGGGACATCAAACAATGTAAAATCACCATTATCGTTTTTGTTTAAATCTAATGCGCTGCCAAGACCTTGTAATAAGTTGCCAGCTAACTCAAATCTTGACCTAAATTGATAATAATCTTCGTCGTCTATGTTTTCACGCGTCGAATAATCAAAATTAAAATTGCTAGCGATGATAAGATTGTTTTCTGTTAAACGGTCTTTTCGTTCGACAATTGAATTAAATAATTGCTGTTCTTCAACTTCTAAATCAACTTCATTATTTTGTACTTGATCAATAAAACCATCAGTACCACTTGAAATGATAAGATTACCTGTATCCTGATCTATAAAATTAGCATTGACTTCAAAAATATTGTCTTGAGCAATCCCGTTTAAATCCCTGTAAGAATTGGTAAATATATTAAAGTAATTATTGATGTTAAGATTGTTAACAAATTGGAAATCAAGTAATGAAAACCTATTTGATATCTTCTGGTTTGGTTTCCAATTATAGTCAAATTTTAAAGTATGATTTTGTCGGTCTAAACCGATATTTTGTTGAGTGTTAAATCCATAAGTTGCTCTGGTAAAAGGTTGCATATTTTTCTTAATAATAGATTGGGTAAACGGAAATAATATTTTAGGAATGCTCAAACTCAAATTTCCGCCCAATTCTGTGATATTAAAAAATTGGTCTTGGCTACTTGCTGCATCTTTCGACGAACCTAAATTGGCCCTAAAGGACAACTCCAAAATATCGGCCAAATGAAACGCATTTCTAGCCAAAAATGAAGTATTGACACCAATCCCAAAATCCTGAATATTACTTTGGGAGACTTCAAAATTTGGTGTAAACCCAAAACGCTTCTTTGGGGTGAGAAAAATATTGGCAATCAAATTGTCTTCGCCTGGTGTTCTCGGGTCTTTTTGATAGTTAATGTTGGGATAATCAAATATCCGGATGTTTGAAAACCTGTTGTAGGTATTTTTTCTCTTTTCATCACTAAAAAGTTGTCCCTTTTCAATAAAAATAGCATCAGCCAATATTTTAGGATTAATCTTAACCCTATCTTCTGCATAAAACGTAATATTGTTGTACGATACAGAATCTTTTGCGATGTATTTAGATTTGTTTTTATAGTCAGTAAACACATTCACTTGACTAATTTTGTGCACTTTAAAAGGGACTTGAAATGCTGTATCAAGTACTTTTTTTTCACGATTTTTAATGTTCAACTCTATGTCTAGTTGTCTAGAATTATCGTTTAAACTGTCCGCAATAAAGCTGATGTAATCTCTATCAAAATGGTACAAACCATGATTTCTAAAATACTTTTCTATGCGTAGCCTTTCACCTTCAAAATTTTGAGAATTAAACAGTTGCTTTTCTTTGATCAATGCCATTGGTTTGATGGTATTATAAACAGAGTCTGCAACTGGTGAAGCTATGTTATAACTTATGCTATCGATGATATAAGGTCGATTTGGGGTAATCTTGTAGTTGACTTTAGCTTTTTGATTGAGTGTGTCTTTTTTGATATCGTAATTAACTTCAGCATCAAACCAGCCTCTATTCCAATACCAAGACTTAAGTCTCTCTCTGGATTGTTCGAGCTTTTTATCAGTGATAATACTTGGCGGTTCACCATTTTTACGTCTTCCTTCGTGGATATCAACGTAAAATTCTCCCAAATTTTTTAACTGCCGCTCAGACAAAAAATTACTCCAACGGTTTTCTCTATTAGGGTTCTTCTTGAGCCAATCCACAAAAAGGGAGTCTGGCTTAGGTTTTCCCCAGTTATAAATATAGAGTTTTAAAGGTATTCCAAATAAAAATTTTGAGTTGGGTTTAAGGCTTAAAAAAGGCTTTAATGTATTGGCATTTATGCTATCTACACCAGTATCAATAGTGTTTTCAGTCAACAAAAATTCATCATCAGCAACGCGCTTTGTAGAATTACAAGACACAAAAAATAGTATTATGCCAAAAAGAAATGATATTTTTGTCAATCTGTTTTTCAATCTGTATTGTAAGTGTTTAAAATAAAGCTATGCATTCAATAAGCAAAAGTCAACAAAAATTAATTAATAGCCTAAAATATAAAAAATACAGACATAAGAACGGGCTTTTTGTAGTTGAAGGTATAAAGGTGATCAAAGAATTTTTAAACAGCAACTATTCTTTAAAAAGTCTTTACAGTATCGCTGATGTATTTTCGGTAAAAAATCAAACCGTCAATATCATCAGCCCTAAAGACCTTAAAAAAATTAGCTTTTTAAATTCGCCCCAAGTCGCAGTAGGGGTGTTTAAAATTAAAACCCCTAAACCCCTAAAGATAAAAGACCTGACTTTGGCTTTAGATGGCGTAAAAGATCCCGGCAATCTCGGGACAATCATTAGGTTATGTGACTGGTTTGGTATAAAAAAAATAGTCTGTTCAGAAGAAACTGTAGATTGTTATAACCCCAAAGTTGTTCAAGCTTCTATGGGCTCCTTAACCAGGGTTAAATTGTATTACCAAGACTTGAAAGCGGTATTGTCTCAAACGAGTTTACCAATTTATGCTGCAGACATGAATGGTCAATCAATTTACAAAACTGAACTAGACAAAAAGGCAATCTTACTCATGGGAAGCGAGTCACACGGCATATCATATCCGCTACAAGCATTAGTAGAAAACACTTTGAGTATTCCACAATTTGGCAAACACAAAGAAACCGATAGCCTTAATGTGGCTATGGCCACGTCTATTATGCTAAGTGAATTTAAACGGCGAACTATTGAAAGGTAAAATTGATAAATATACCTCTCGTATTGATTTCGTCAAGATTGCTAGTCCATGGACTGTCAGGATTATTATCTTTAATCAATTCATTGCTTAACCCAAACACACCTTTAATCGAAGGTGTAAATTTGAAATACTCCAGATAAAAGTCAATACCAAAACCGACTTCATAAAAATAATTGGTCGTTTTCATTCTAAACTGACCTGCCGAATTATCATCTGGATTGTCTTGGTTACTACTTAAATTGTGGGCTATTCCAATACCACCTGTGACAAAAGGTTTAAAATTATTTAGCCTTTTGGTAGAGAACTTTAATACCAGTGGAACATAGACATAGGCCGCTTTGGTTTCTCTTAAGGCCGCAACGTCATCATTGCCAAAAGCAGTAAAATTTAAATCCCGATTTGAAAAAATAACACCAGGCTCCAATCTCAAATCTAAGTAATTATTCAATTTATAGTTTCCTATTAAACCTACATTAAAACCTACGTTTTTGGTAACAAGTACGGCTTCACTTTCTGCTATACGGTCAATTTTAAAATCTAAACTATTAAACCCTAAATAATAGCCCCAAGACCATTTGCGTTGATCGAGATAATTTCGATTATTCTCGACCTTTTCTTTGTTAAAAAAACCTTGACTGTAGCCCTCGGAGAGCCCTAAAAACAATATCAATAGAATGCTAACTGTTAGTCTCATAAATTATTTTGAAGCTTTGTAAATTGTTGAAACCCCAAAGGTTTGTGGATAATGCTTTACCTCTATAAACCCATTTTTTTTCAAAATATTGTTGAAGGCTTCACCAAAAGGAAAAACAGAAGCACTTTCAGATAAATAGGTATAAGCACTTTTGTCTTTTGAAAATAGTTTTCCGATTGTAGGTAAGATATATTTAGTGTAAATGTAATATCCTTGTTTAAATGGAAATTTTGTCGGGTTTGAAGTTTCTAAGACAACAAAAATACCTTTAGGTTTTAAAACGCGGTAAATTTCAGATAAACCACGGTCTAAATTTTCAAAATTTCTGACCCCAAATGCAACGGTTATCGCATCAAAACTGTTGTCTTCATAAGGAAGATTTTCAGAATCAGCCTGAACCATTTTAATTTGTTTGGATAGCTGTTGTGCCTTAATTTTTTGTCGGCCCACATCCAGCATACCTTTAGAAATATCTAAGCCGACAACTTTTTCTACTTTATGTTTAGCGAGTGCGATGGCCAAGTCACCGGTACCTGTCGCAATATCCAATGCCGATTTTGCACCAGAGGCTTTGACCATTGCGATGACTTTTTTTCGCCAGGATTGGTCAATGCCAAAAGAAATCACGCGATTCAGTCCATCATAATTGGTAGAAATTTTATCAAACATACTCTCGACCTGCTTTTTCTTTTGGTCTTTAGAGCCTTTGTATGGTGTAACCGATTTGTGCATGCAAAAATTTTGGCAAATATAAGCTTTCAGTTTGAGCTTATTTGATTTTCAAAAGGCTTTTTAGTTTCATTTAATCCAATTGAATTTCTTGATTTATTTTAAGTTTAAAACGCTCTCTAAACGCATAAACAATAAGATAGAGTAGTGGTGTGTCTAAAAGCGCAACAATGACTTTAAATAAAAACCCCGATAGCAGAAGAGTGCCAAATTTGTCCCATGAGATTTCACCAAAACTACACAGCAATCCTACAACGACTAGGGTATCCATAAACTGAGAACTAAAGGTAGAAAAGTTGTTTCTTAACCAAAGGTATTTGCCTTTGGTCATTCTTTTCCAAAAATGATAAATAGAAATATCAATGTATTGTGCTAAAAGATAGGCAATCATCGATGCTGAAACCGCGATACCGGTCGATCCAAAGACTTGATTAAACATATCATCTTGAACAGGCGAGCTCGAACTCGCGCTAACTTGGTTTGAAACTAAAATGATGAGCAAAGAAAAAAGTGAAGCAAATATACCGACGGTTACTACTTGATTTGCCTTTTTTTTGCCATAGATTTCACTAATGCTATCTGTAATCAAAAATGTAAGTGGGTAAGGCAGAATGCCAACGGATATTTCAAAAGTGTACACCCCAAAAAAGTCCCACACAAAGAATTTTTTAAAAATAAGGTTGGAAGCAACCAA
Source organism: Mesohalobacter halotolerans (assembly GCF_006120725.1). Classification (GTDB taxonomy): domain Bacteria; phylum Bacteroidota; class Bacteroidia; order Flavobacteriales; family Flavobacteriaceae; genus Psychroflexus; species Psychroflexus halotolerans. The sequence continues at coordinate 341,824 of NZ_SWMU01000002.1, read as the reverse complement.
AGAAGCTATAAACAGAGCGGCCAAAATCATATAAATGAATAGCGCTTGTTTTTGTTGTTGAGACGAATTCAAAATGGCTTATCAGTTTTTCTTGCAGGCAAAAATAAAGGGTTGTAGCTTTGCACAGCGAGTTTTTGTTAAAAATTATCGCTCATCATTAGGTAAAATTTTCTTAACACATTGAATACACTCAAGAGCGTTTACATAGCTTTAGGTAGTAACCAAGGTCAACGTCAACAATTTTTACAAAAGGCCATTGATGATATATTTGAACACATTGGTCACATCGAAAAGCTCTCTAATGTCTACGAAACTCCGGCATGGGGTTTTAATGGGAATGCTTTTTTAAACGCTTGTATCAAAATAAAAACAATACTCAGTCCACCTCAAGTTTTAAACGCTATTCAGTACATAGAACATAAATTAGGTCGAATACGAAGTAATGAGGGCTATCAAAATAGGAATATCGATTTAGATATTTTGTTTTATGAAAATGACTGTATCGACGATACACATTTAAAAGTTCCACACCCTGAGTTGAGTAAACGCGATTTTGTATTATTTCCTTTGTCAGACATCGCAGCAGATAAAAAGCATCCTATCTTGGGCGAGAGCATTTTAAATTTAAAGCAAAAGCTTGATTCTAAGAGTAAAATTTTAAAAACAGATTTTCAACTTAAATCCAAAACTTATCCTCAAACAAAAATTAATTATTTATGTATAGAAGGCAATATTGGCGCCGGAAAAACGACATTTGCTCAAATGCTTGCTCAAGATTACAATGCCAAGCTCATTTTAGAACGCTTTAAAGATAATCCCTTTTTGCCCCAGTTTTACAAAGATCCCAAACGTTATGCGTTTCCAACTGAGATGGCGTTTTTGGCAGACAGACACCAACAACTTGTTGATGATATCTCTCAGCTTGATTTGTTTTCAGATTTGAGTGTAGCCGACTACGATTTGTATAAAAGTCTCATCTTTGCTCGTGTAACGCTTCAACCCAAAGAATTGGATCTCTACAAAAAGGTGTTTGATATCATGTACCGGGACATTCCTAAACCAGACTTGTACGTTTACTTTTATCAAAATACCGAGCGATTACTCGATAATATTAAAAAAAGGGGTCGCTCTTATGAACAAAACATAGATGCTGAATATCTTGAAAAAATAAATGCCGGTTACCTTGACTTTATCAAAAACCAAAACCGTTTTACTACAAAAATCATAGATCTTTCAAACTATGATTTCGTCAACAACAGAAGCGATTATTTAAAACTAATCGATTTGATTTTTAAAACTTAACTCTCATTCTTTAAGCCTTATTTTGATGATGCCATCGTAATCTTTTGAGGTTTCTTTTTTTATCAAAATCTTATTTTTGACCACTTCTATATTGTCAATATCATTGGGTTGCAGGTCGTGAATATCTTCTTGTGAAACCACCTTACCATCAACCATAAATAAAATATTCTCTTCTGCATAACCTTTTACTGTATTTATAGGTTTAGCATAAAAAGGACGAGTTGATATTTCTATCACCCCATTTACAGCTTGAGCTCCGTATTTTTTAATCCACTCAGATTGATTTTTAGGCTTAAAACTGATCTTCATGATATCTGATTTAAAAAAATCAAGCTGGATAACTTTTTTAGAATGAGTCACTACCTTATCATCAACAATGACGAGCGGGTTTTCTTTTAACATATCCTGTGCAATTGACTGCTGTATAAACTGTTGAATATAGGTTTTATCTGTTTGGTTTTCATCGCGTAACACATATTCCTGAGAAATTGCAGTTAAAGAAACTAAGCTGATAAGTAAAACGAAATAGACTCTCATAATTTTTTTTTTATAAATATAAACAATATTTAATCAACGCTTAATTTAAATTTTTTTCATCGAGTTCGTGAAAAAGCACGATGAATTCTTTAAATCTCAGAAATTGAGGATGTATTATTTCATTCAAATGCCTTAGATTTGAAGCCTATTAAATTTATTAAAATCAATACCAAAAATATGATTAAAAAACCAATCAAAGCCGTCCAAAACTTTCACGATGCTTTTGGCTTAGGCATTAAAAACAAGCCAACAGCAAGTTTAGGCAAAGATAAAAACAAGCTCAGATTTAACTTGATGAAAGAAGAAAATAAAGAATATTTTCACGCTGCACAAAACAACGACTTGATTGAAGTTGCTGATGCTTTGGGTGATATGTTATATATTCTTTGTGGCACCATCATAGAACACGGTATGCAAGACAAAATAGAAGAGGTGTTTGATGAGATACAGCGCAGCAATATGAGTAAACTCGGTGAAGATGGTAAACCTGTATATCGTGAAGACGGTAAAGTGCTCAAAGGTCCTAATTATTTTAAACCTGATATTAAACGTATATTAGACTCATAAGCAAAACAGACTAATATCACCCGGAATAATATCAATTAATGTTTTTAAGTAATATTGTTATGGTATGCCTAGCGTATTTGGTTACTTTTTTGGATAATGCAAAAAAAAAGTACACACTAAATTATTTAAGGCAGAATTGAAAATCGCCCTATTTTATGCTAATGTTTAAAATATTCGCAGATTTTAGGAGTTATATCATAGATCAAAATCCGTTATTTGTAGAGTTAATTTGTCATATATGAATTTAAAACAATATAGTCTTTTTCTTTTTTGTATTGCTTCTGTCAGTCTCTTTGCTCAGAAAGATAATGATACCATCAAAACTGAAAAACTCATTATCGTTAAACAGTATTCACCAACCCTGAATGATGCGTTTAAAGTGAAATCAAAACCCCGAATATCAGACTCTATCAAAAGTGCCCAAATAGATGTGGATTACAGCATATTTTCTGTGCCTGTAGCTTCAACTTTTACACCTACAAAAGGAAGAGCTGGGTCAGTAAGACCTCAAGCCAAACCTTACAATTATCAAAATTATGCCAGAGTGGGCGCCGGTAATTTTACTAATATTTTAGGACAGTTTTATGGGAGCTTGTTCTTAAGTCGATATCAGAAATTAAATATAGAATTTGATCACTTGTCGTCTTCTGGTGGTATCGATGGTTCACTAACTGACGATGGTTTTTTAGATTCAACATTAGACCTCAACCTACAATCTGCAGAACGCTATTTCAATTGGGAAGCCGGTTTAGGTGTAGACTATAAGCGTTATAATTGGTATGGCTTTGACCAAGAAATCCTTAGTGTTTTTCAAGATAATTTTCAAATATTTGGCACCGATATTTCAAGCATAGACACTTTGCAAACTTATTTGGGCTTGAGCGCTTATGGACAGCTCGAATTTGAAAACAGCTTAGTTAAAACTGTTAAACTCAACTTTCAAAACTTTACAGACGATTACGGTTCAGCTGAAAATCAAATCGACCTGAGTAGTGATTTTCAATTTTATTTGACTGATCAGATATTAGATTTTGAGGCAGATTTAAACTATCTCACTGGAAGTTTTGATCAAGCTTTCAATCAACCACAGCTAAGTATAGATTATGGTTTTTTAACGGCATCAGCTCAACCCTCAATGCAATTTGAATTTGGTGATATCAATTTAGACCTGGGATTGAAAGCCACTGTACTCAACGACATAGAATTAAGTGATACCGAATTTTTTATCTATCCTAAAATTAAAGCTGCTTACAAGTATAGCGATGAGATTGTGTTTTACGCCGGTGCTGATGGCGATTTAAATCAAAATTCTTACCAGAGTATCGTCAATCAAAACCCGTTTGTCTCACCAACGCTACTTTTACAGCCTACCGATAATTCTATTTCAGGTTTTACCGGTTTAAATGGTAAAATCGCAAGTTTAAGTTACAATCTTAAAGCATTTTACAAACAAGAGAACAATTATGCTTTTTTTACAGAGAACCAAACAGTGGCCGGAATATTACCTTTTCAGCCAGAAAATAATTTTGAATATTCAAATTCATTTGGGTTGTTATACGACGATTTAACAACACTGGGGCTGAATGCTGAAGTCAATTATGCTGCTTTTGATGATTTTAACATCGGTCTTTCGGCCCATTATTTTAATTATTCGGTAGATATTTTACCCGAAGCCTCTTATTTGCCTGAAATAAAATTGGATTTGCATGCAAACTACCAAATCGGTGAGAAGTGGTATTTGCATTCGACCCTCTTTTTTGTTGGTGATCGGGAAAGCGTCCGGTATACAAATTTACCCGCCGATGGTATAGGCTTAACTTCAGCGACTGTAGACAGTTTTATAGATGTAAATTTTGGTGTAGATTATCAGCTGAATGAACGTTTGGGTCTTTTTGTGACCGGAAATAACTTAATTGGCGATAACTATGAGCAATGGCGTAATTTCCAAGTTCAAGGCTTACAAATTTTGGGTGGCTTGTCTTATCAATTTGATTGGTAAAATTTCTTAACGTTTTGGAAACATTAGAAAGATAAACACCACTTAGATTTGCGATGACTTATAGCTAAAGCATGGGGAAAAGAAATAATACCAGACCAAATCTAAAACTCTTTGACTTTTTTGTAGAGGAAAAGAATTTCCTAATCATCATTATCACTGGCTTTATTCTTGCTGGGGCTTCTACAGCCTATAATTGGCAAATCGCCATGTGGATTGGATTCTTCTTTGCAGCTTACGCAGCTGTTGCCAATGATAGTATTCAAACTATTGGGACGTTTATAGAAAGTAATTCTGATAAAAAATGGTGGTATCTCTGGTTGTTTATCGGTACAATATTTCTCGCTACAGTAACTTACAGCTGGATTGTTTTTGACGGTGATATCACCTTTCAGCGTTTATTAAAGCCTGATGGGACAACACCCTATCCACATCCTGAAGAATTTTCATTTTTTCAAATTATAGCACCATTAGTTTTGTTGATACTTACACGATTGAGAATGCCTGTCTCCACGACATTTCTCTTGCTCAGTGTATTTAGCGCTTCATCTTCTGGAATTACTTCTGTGGTTTATAAGAGTTGGACGGGATATATCCTGGCATTTATTCTTTCCTTTTTAATTTGGAACCTCGGATATAACTTAATCAGAAAACACTTTAAATCTAGACGTTTTAACAAGACTTGGACTTATATCCAATGGTTTGTCAGTGGTTCACTTTGGTCGGTTTGGATTATGCAAGATGGCGCCAATATCGCAGTATTTTTACCAAGACAACTGGAGTTATATCAATTTGTGATTTTCTCCGCTACAATTTTTATCGGGCTCGGCTTACTCTTCTACTTTAGAGGAGATAAAATACAGCAAATCGTAAGTGAAAAAGCAAGAATTTCTGATGTGAGAGCAGCGACTTTGGTGGATTTCTCTTATGTTATTCTATTGATTTATAAACTTTTTATCTCCACAGTACCCATGAGTACGACATGGATTTTCCTTGGTATAATTGGCGGTCGTGAAATTGCCATCAGCTTTGCGCGAAAGAAAAAAGGAACAAGACACAAAAGAAAAGCATTTAAACTCACGCTAAGAGATTTCGGTTCGGCAATGCTCGGGTTACTGATTTCTGTGGCGCTTGCTGCAGGTGCGAACCCAAGTATCAGAGAAGAGATCATAAATCTATTTATCGGTTAGTTTTCGTAAATAAATTTAGTGAAATATTTACGGCACTTCTTACAACACATACATTTCTCGATACACCGAGTTTTCCAAACTCGGCACTCGAACTGACGTCGTATGATTTTAACGTCACTCCTGAACTTAAATAAAACAGAATGCAATGGCTCAAGACTGAGTCTCATAGTGACGGAACATTACATTATCATGGCGCCTGTCTCGATTTTATTGGGAAGGACGATAGGACGAAGCAATCTTTAGAACTGAAAACTAACTCGTTTTCAACACCCACAAAGAACTCAATTATCCCAAGATTGCCACGGTCATTTTGCCTGCAGTTGGCAGATAAATTGACCTCGCAATGACGGTTAAAAAAACTTTTTTAATTTTAATTTCTATTTGATTAACAAAATGAAAAAATCTTACACATATTTACTTAAAAATAAGAACAACAGCGTTATTTATACTGGTGTTACATCAAACCTACTCAAAAGAATTTATCAACATAAAACTGGAATATTTAAAGGATTTACAAAACGATACAACTGTAATAAGTTAGTCTATTATGAAGAATTTAGAGATATAAATGAAGCTATTCAAAAGGGAAAAACAAATAAAAGCCGGCAGTCGACAAAAAAAGATAGACCTGATAAATAAAGAAAACCCTGAATGGAAAGATTTATCTGATGGGTGGTTATTTTATTTTGATGGTTGATTTTTTAATAAATTATAAAAGCTAAAAAATACCACCGTCATTGCACTTGTCCCTTTTTTATCGGTAAGCAGGCACGACGAAGCAATCTGTTGATTTGAAATGCCACCGTTATTGCGCCTATCTCGTTTTTATTGGGAAGGACGATAGGACGATGCCAACTTTTGAATTGTTTCAAAACCAACAAAATCTGCCTTATCAAATTAACCTTTTAATTTTGAAATAATAGTTATTGCCGTTAACAAATCTGAAGTACCCTCATCAGAAGATTGCTCGATATTGGTCTTTAAGTGAAGCTCGTCAAACTTGATCAAATTCCATTTTTTATCATGGTATTCTAAAGCTGTCAGATTTTCGACCCAATCCCCAGAATTCAGATATAAGCAAGTGCCCTCATGATTGACCTTACGAACCATCTGAGGCTGATGGATATGGCCACAAATCACATATTTATACCCATTTTCAATGGCCAGGTCAGAAGCTACATTTTCAAAGTCCTGGACATATTTGACAGCTTTTTTAACTGAATTTTTAATTTTTTTAGACAGCGAAAATTTCTCGCGTTTAAATTTTATCAACCAAAAGTTTATAAACCGATTCAACAATATGAGTAAATCATAACCCCAGCCACCAAGTTTGGCTAACCATTTGGCTTGTTGAATAGAGACATCAAAGACGTCACCGTGAAAAAACCATGCCTTTTTGCCATCGAGATCCATCACTTTTTTATCGACAACAGATAAATTCCCAATTTTAATATCACTAAACTTTCTAAGCATTTCATCATGATTGCCGGTGAGGTAAATGACTTCAGTGCCGGAAGCTGATAAACTGATAATTTTTTGAATGATTTTAAGGTGTGATTTTGGAAAGTAATTTTTTCTAAACTGCCAGATATCTATAATATCTCCGTTGAGTATCAAAGTTTTAGGTTGAATACAATTCAAGTACTGAAGTAGTTCTTTGGCGTGACAGCCAAAGGTTCCTAAATGAACATCTGAAATTACTGCAAGTTGTACGTGTCGTTTTTGTGTCAAGGTATTGAGGTTTTATCAAATAAACAATATTTTAAAAAAAATAAAGTCAAGCTATTATTACGCTTATGTAGCGCCAATGTTAAAAAAGTCACTTCGAAGGTTAGCAGTTTATTAAGTTTAACCCTAAATCCATAAGGATTGATAGTCAAAGAAAACCTGTCAATTTTAGGGCTTAGGACGACGCCATCTTTTGAGTTGAAGTAACACCGTCATGGCGCCTGTCCCGTTTTTTATCGAGAACGAGGCACGACGAAGCAATCTGTTGAATTGAAAACTAATGCCTTATCAACACCCACAAATAACTCAAAATACCCCAAGATTGCCACGGTCATTTTGCCTGCTGTTGGCAGATAAATTGACCTCGCAATGTCGTTGCATATCTATGGCGTCACAACCTTGTTTCTATATTTACGCCTGGAATGCGTTAACAATAACAAAACCTTAAATATTGTAATATATTTTAATTACCCCTATAAAATAAGGGGTTAAAATTTAAAAAATAATAAAAATGAGTTTAAAGTATAAAAAATTGTAGGGGATTATAAAAATATACAATAAATTTGGCGAAAATTTTTGTCATGAAAAAAGTAGAAGCCATCATTCGAAAATCCAAATACGATGCCGTCAAAAAGGCATTGCATGATATTGAGGTTAATTTTTTTAGCTACTGGGATGTAACTGGTGTTGGTAATGAAGAACAAGGACATGTATATCGTGGCGTAGCCTATAGCACAACAGATATCCAAAGACGCTATTTGGTCATTGTCGTTTCCGATGAATTTTTAGACAAAACTCTGGAGACTTTAATCGCTGCATCAAAGACCGGCGATGTGGGTGACGGTAAAATATTTGTTTCAGAAATTTCTGACGCCATACGCATACGAACCGGAGAAAAGGGAAACAAAGCTATTAACTAAAAAAATCTCAACTATGGAACAGTCACTATTTACGGCAAACAACGTTTGGATGATGATTTGCACCGCCTTGGTATTTTTTATGCACTTGGGGTTTTCATTATTAGAAGCCGGACTGACACGTCAAAAAAATACGATAAACATATTATTTAAAAATTTATTTATCATTTGCGGCGGGCTAGTGGTTTACTACGTCGTAGGCTTTGGTTTGATGTATCCCGGCGATTTTAATGGATATATAGGCTTTGCGGGATTTGGTATAGAATCTCCGAAAAATGGCAACTTATTTTCATACGCAGATGGTGGCTATACCTATTGGACCGACTTTTTGTTTCAAGGGATGTTTGCGGCAACAGCGGCAACAATTGTATCCGGAGCCGTGGCAGAACGTATAAAGATCCATGCTTTTATGCTGTTTAGCATCATTTATATCGCTGTCGTTTACCCAATTGTTGGTTCGTGGCAATGGGGTGGCGGCTTTCTCTCAAGTCTTGGTGAAGTTTTTGGCAAAGAAGGTGGATTTTATGACTTTGCCGGTTCAACGCTTGTGCATTCTGTAGGCGGTTGGGCGGCATTGATTGTCATTATTGTTTTGGGTGCTCGATTGGGTAAATTTGACCAAAACAAAAATTCTAAAGCGATTCCCGGCCACAATATACCATTAGCAACCATGGGGGTTTTAATTTTATGGTTAGGCTGGTTTGGGTTTAACGGCGGTTCGGTATTAAGTGCCAATCCTGCATTGACATCTTTAGTTTTAGTCACCACAAGTTTATCGGCAGCCGCTGGTGGTTTGGGGGCTTTTGTCGTATCAGCTATAAAATTTAAAAACTTTGATATTACAATGTTTATGAATGGTATTTTAGGTGGGCTCGTCGGTATTACAGCAGGTGCCGATTTGATGTCACCATTAGAATCTATTGCCATAGGGATTATTTCAGGCGCTATAGTGGTTTATGCCGTAAGCTGGATCGATCAACTGAAGCTCGATGATCCTGTTGGTGCTGTAGCTGTACATTTGTTCTGCGGCTTTTGGGGAACTTTAGCGGTTGGAATTTTTGGAGATAAAGCCGGCTTTTATCAATTGGCTTACCAGTTGATAGGTGTTTTTGTGATTGGTGTATTTTGTTCTGTGTCGGCTTTTATTGTAATCAGTTTAGTCGATAAATTGGTAGGTGTTCGCGTTGGAAAACGTGAAGAAGTCGAAGGTCTGGATATCCATGAACACGGCATGGATGCTTATGCAGATTTTGGACTTAATGATCACTAATCGGCTTGTTGAGCCTCAGTTTTTTTGTTTTGCCATAACTCTACAAGGTCGAGATAGTCAATTTCAAAAGCCGGATCGTGATTGTCCAGCACACCGTCTTTAAAAGATCGCCTGAGGATGTCTTCGATTAAATAATCTTCTTTTACGCTATAAGGATCATATTTTTCTTTGAGTGAAATATTGAATAAACTCGCGGTGGTATTGTACCAAAAGGCGCGCCATCCGCTTTTTAACTCTTTGACCAAATCAAAAGTTGTGATACCGGTTTGTCGGTGCATCAATTTAACTAGGATTTGCCCTTCGGTTTTAGTCAGCTTTTTGAGACGATCGGTAAATTTGCCTTCGATATATTTTTGAATACGCTTGGTGTAACGACGCTTTTTTCGTTTAGAATCTAATTGTTCTAATCGGGCATTTAAAGTCTCAAGTCTTTCTGCAGCCAAAACGGCATAAGGCCATACTTTTCTAGTTTTGCGTTTTAAAATAAGATATGTTTTATATTCAGATTTTGATTCAAATCTTAATGGTTGGAAGACAATCACTTCATCTAAAGTAATCTCATTGACAACCAAAGTATCATGTTCTATGATAATCATTTCTTTTGGTGCCGTCTTATCTTTAGATTCTGGGACATACTCTTTAATTTGAGCATGTAAAACCTGAATAAAACTACTGCAGATTAAAAACGTAAATAGGGTAAATTTCATAAATATAATTCTCCAAAAATTATTCCAAAATTAGACTTTTATCTTCAGTAAGTCTTTTAAAATTGATTAATTTAGCTCAAAATTTTACGTTTTATGGATAAGACATCACTCAAATTTTTAGAGCAATATTTAAACAATGCCTCACCTACAGGCTATGAATCTGAAGGGCAGAAACTTTGGATGAATTACTTAAAGCCTTACGTTGATGAATTTATTACAGATATTTATGGTACAGCTGTGGGTGTGATAAATCCTGAAGCTCAATATAAAGTAGTTATCGAAGGTCATGCTGACGAAATTTCTTGGTATGTCAATTACATTACTGACGAAGGCTTGATTTATGTAATAAGAAATGGCGGTAGCGATCATCAAATTGCGGCTTCAAAGCGAGTGAACATCCATACTAAAAATGGTATTGTCAAAGGCGTTTTTGGCTGGCCGGCAATTCACACGCGAGATAAATCTAATGAAAAAGCCCCACAGTTGGATAATATTTGCATCGATGTAGGTTGTTCTACAAAAGATGAGGTTAAAGCCCTCGGCATTCATGTTGGCTGTGTAATTACCTATCCCGATGAGTTCTTTGTGCTCAACAAAGATAAATTTGTATGCCGTGCTTTAGATAACAGAATGGGTGGATTTATGATTGCAGAAGTGGCTAAAAAATTAAAGAAAAACAACAAAACACTTCCTTTTGGACTTTATATCACCAATTCTGTTCAAGAGGAAATCGGTTTGCGTGGCGCAGAAATGATCACACAGTCTATAAAACCCAACGTGGCTATCGTCACCGATGTGTGTCATGACACAACGACTCCTATGATTGATAAAAAGAAAGAAGGACTGACCAAAATAGGGGATGGACCGGTGATTAGTTATGCGCCGGCGGTTCAAAATAATTTAAGGGAAATGTTAATTGAAACGGCAGAAAGTCATGAGATTCCATTTCAACGCATGGCGGCAAGCCGAATGACTGGTACCGATACCGATGCTTTTGCCTATAGCAATGGTGGCGTGGCTTCAGCTTTAATCTCTCTACCACTGCGTTATATGCATACTACCGTAGAAATGGTACATAAAAATGATGTGGAAGCCGTGATTGAACTTATCTACCAATCCTTACTAAACATTGATTTTGGTGATGATTTTAGTTATTTTAAGTAAGAGAGAATGTAAATCCTTACATTAGACATATTGATACAGGTTATAATTAAAGCTTTTATCAGTCATAGTGAAACCTACATCTGGCAATCGATATTTGGTTTTTTTCGTATCTGTAAATAAGTTATTGCACTCTGTCTATACGGTTAGACCTATATCCATCGTATTTGTGTCTCAAAGGTTTAGGATTGCCGCTACCCTTAAAAAGGTAACGGGCAATGTCTTTAAGTGATTATTTATTGAGATTTTGGTACGGTAACCATAAAGCCAATTAATTTCTTTTAGTGGATTTTTAAGCAAAATATACCCGCCAATGATAAATAGGATACTAGTAGAAAAAAGCCTAAAAAAATAGGATTGTAAAATAAAGGATATGGATGGTTTGAATAAATCAAATAATCCATATCCATGTGATAAAATTTTAGTTAGCCGTTTGATGTTCAATATCAATGACGAGTTCTTCAGCTTTTTTATCAAAATCCATTTTGATGTAATCGCCTTCAGAAATATCTGAATTCACAATTTTTTCAGCTAAAGCATCTTCAATGTATTTTTGAATAGCTCGATTAAGTGGTCTCGCACCGTATTGCTTGTCAAATCCTTTTTCGGCAATATATTTTTTAGCCTCGTCAGTCAAGTCAAACTCGTAGCCCATTTCTTTGATGCGTTTAAAAAGTTTATCGAGTTCGATATCAATAATTTTAAAGATATCGTCTTGTTCGAGGGCGTTAAAGATGACCACATCGTCAATTCTGTTTAAAAACTCAGGGGCAAATGCTTTTTTAAGCGCACCTTCAATAACTTTTCTCGTATTGGCATCCTCTTGTTCTTTTCTCGCTTTGGTACCAAAACCAACACCTTGACCAAAGTCTTTGAGTTTTCTTGCGCCAACATTAGAAGTCATGATGATGATGGTATTTCTAAAGTCAATTTTACGCCCTAAACTATCGGTAAGATAACCGTCATCGAGAACTTGTAATAACATGTTGAAAACATCCGGATGGGCTTTTTCGACTTCATCTAAAAGGACGACTGCATAAGGTTTGCGTCTAACCTTTTCGGTCAGTTGACCGCCTTCCTCATAGCCGATATAACCTGGAGGTGCACCAATCAATCGTGATACCGCAAATTTTTCCATATACTCACTCATATCTAAACGAATAAGTGCATCATCATTATCAAATAACTCGCGGGCTAGAACTTTTGCCAATTGTGTTTTACCAACACCGGTTTGTCCTAAAAATATAAAAGAACCAATAGGTTTGTTAGGATCCTTAAGTCCGGCGCGATTACGCTGAATTGCTTTTGAAACTTTGGCAACGGCAACGTCTTGACCTATAACTTTACTTTTTATCACTTTGGGCAATTGAGCCAACTTGTTGCTTTCTGTTTTGGCAATTCGATTGACCGGAACACCGGTAATCATAGAAATAACATCTGCAATATGGTCTTCAGTTACTGTTTCGCGATTTTCCTGAGAATGTTTATCCCATTCCTCTTGAGCAATTTCTAATTCTTGTTCAATATTTTTTTCATCATCTCTCAATTTGGCCGCCTCCTCGTATTTTTGCTTTTTAACAACAGAATTTTTGTGTTCTCTTATCTCGTCAAGTTGTTGCTCGAGGTTAAGTACCTTTTGTGGTACTTTAATGTTGGTGATATGAATTCTGGACCCGGCTTCATCAAGGGCATCGATAGCTTTGTCCGGTAAAAATCGCTCTGTCATGTAGCGGGATGTCAAAGTGACACATGCTTCAATCGCTTCATCGGTATAAGTGACGCTGTGATGATCTTCGTATTTTCCTTTTATATTGTTTAAAATTTCTATAGTTTCCTCCTTATTAGTGGGTTCTACTATAATTTTTTGGAAACGTCTTTCTAGGGCACCATCTTTTTCAATATTTTGACGATATTCATCAAGGGTTGTAGCACCAATACATTGTATTTCACCTCTTGCTAAAGCCGGTTTAAACATATTGCTGGCATCCAAGCTGCCAGTAGCGCCACCAGCACCTACAATGGTGTGAATTTCATCGATAAACAATATAATGTCATCGTTCTTTTCAAGTTCATTCATGACGGCTTTCATGCGTTCTTCAAATTGACCTCTATATTTTGTACCAGCCACTAGGCTCGCCAAATCTAAAGTCACTAATCGTTTGTCGTATAATATACGAGAGACTTTTCTCTCGGTAATCCTCAAGGCTAAACCTTCAGCAATGGCACTTTTACCAACACCGGGTTCGCCGATGAGCAAAGGATTGTTTTTCTTTCTACGACTCAATATTTGAGATACCCGTTCAATTTCTTTTTGTCGTCCTACGACGGGGTCAAGCTTACCTTCATCAGCAAGTGCTGTCAAGTCACGGCCAAAATTATCTAAAACCGGTGTTTTTGATTTTTTAGAAGTCGATCCTTTGGAAGCTTTACTGCTTTCAAACGGGTTTTTTCGCTTGTCGTTATCAGAGTCATCAGAAATTGAACTCGCCGATGGAGACTCTATAAAATCATCTTCCATACCTTTTAGAGATTTAAATTTTTCTTTCACTATATCGTAGTCTATTTTAAGTTTGTTGAGCAGTTTGGTTGTAGGGTCATTGTCATTTCTTAAAATACACAATAACAAATGCGCTGTATTAATAGAAGAACTTTGAAACAATTTAGCTTCTAAGAATGTCGTTTTTAAAGCACGTTCGGCTTGTCTGGTCAGATGTAAGTTCTTTTTCTCGTTGGAGATGTGAACTGGATTAGGCTCTGTGGGATTTAAAATCTCAACTTTACGTCTTAAATGATTCAAATCTATCTCTAAGGTGTTTAAAATATCTATAGCCATACCATCGCCTTCTCTTAAAAGACCAAGTAACAGGTGTTCTGTACCAATAAAACTATGCCCCAATCTTAAAGCTTCTTCTTTGCTGAAAGCAATAACATCTTTTACCTTTGGTGAAAAATTATCATCCATAAATTAATTATCTTTTTCCTTTAAATTATAAAGCATAAATCACGCCATACATGATAGCAAATAACAATTTTTTTGTTTAAAATACTCACAAAATAATGCTAAGTTATTAACGAATTTATAATAATTCTTTGTTAATAAAAAATTTGGAAAAGCTGAGTAGAAAGATTTTTCTTTTTAAAAATTAATTAAATTAGCAGATTGATAATTTAGTAAATCAAATTTTAAAAAATGTCAGATAAAGAACAACTTATTCCTATCAATATTGAGGATGAGATGAAAACAGCTTACATAGATTATTCTATGTCTGTAATTGTTTCAAGAGCATTGCCGGATGTCAGAGATGGTTTAAAACCTGTTCACAGACGAGTGCTGTTTGGGATGCATGAACTGGGTATCACCTCAAATAAACCCTACAAAAAATCTGCGCGTATAGTTGGTGAAGTTTTGGGTAAATATCACCCACATGGTGATACTTCTGTTTACGACACCATGGTCAGAATGGCTCAAGAATGGAGTATGCGGTATCAACTTATCGATGGACAAGGTAATTTTGGGTCTGTAGACGGCGATAGCCCGGCTGCGATGAGATATACTGAAGCTAGAATGCAGAAGTTAAGTGAAGAGATGTTATCTGACATTGATAAAGACACGGTCGATCATCAACTTAACTTTGACGATACTATCCACGAACCTACAGTTTTGCCCACTCGTATTCCTAACTTACTTGTCAATGGAGCTAGTGGGATAGCAGTTGGTATGGCGACCAATATGGCTCCGCATAATCTTTCTGAAGTTGTAGATGGCACTATTGCTTACATTGACAATAAGGAAATAGAGATAGAAGATTTAATGCAACATATCAAAGCGCCTGACTTCCCAACCGGCGGGACTATCTATGGCTATGACGGAGTAAAAGAAGCTTACAAGACGGGTAGAGGTCGCATTGTTATGAGAGCCAAAACACGTTTTGAAGAAATCAACGGCAAAGAGTGCATCATAGTAGATGAAATTCCATACCAAGTTAACAAAGCGGATATGATCAAAAAAACCGCAGATTTGGTCAATGATAAAAAGTTGGAAGGTATTTCTTTGATAAGAGACGAGTCGGATAGAAATGGGATGCGCATTGTTTATTTCTTAAAACGTGATGCTGTTCCAAATGTAGTTTTAAATACATTGTTCAAACACACTGCACTGCAGTCGAGCTTTAGTATAAACAATATAGCTTTAGTCAAAGGTCGACCACAAATGCTCAATCTGAAAGACCTGATTAGCAACTTTGTGGAGCACCGACATGATGTTGTCGTTAGAAGAACCAAATTTGAACTCAAAAAAGCTGAAGATCGCGCTCATATACTAGAAGGACTTATCATTGCTTCAGACCATATTGACGAAGTGATAGCCCTAATCCGTGCCTCAGCAAATGCTGAAGAAGCCAGAAGTAAACTTATCGAGCGCTTTGAGTTGACAGAAGTTCAGGCAAAAGCGATAGTAGAAATGCGTTTGAGACAATTGACCGGTCTTGAACAAGACAAGTTAAGAGATGAATACAACGAACTTTTGAAAACCATTGAAGATCTCAAAGACATATTGGCCAATGAAGATCGTAGAATGACTATCATCAAGGAGGAACTCGAGGAGATTAAGAAAAAATATGGTGATGAAAGGCGTTCTAATATTGAATATGCCGGTGGTGATGTGAGCATGGAAGATATGATTCCAGACGAGCAAGTCGTCATAACGATATCTCATGCAGGGTACATCAAACGTACACCACTTACAGAATACAAAACTCAAAGTCGAGGTGGCGTAGGCCAAAAAGCTTCAACGACAAGAGATGAAGATTTTTTAGAATATATCTTTGTGGGAACAAACCACCAATACATGCTATTTTTTACTAAAAATGGTAAATGCCACTGGATGCGTGTCTTTGAAATTCCCGAGGGCAGTAAAGCTTCAAAAGGTAGAGCAATACAAAACCTGATGAATATTGAAAATGACGATAAAATACATGCTTTTATCTGTACCCAAGATTTAAAAGATGAAGACTACGTTAACAGCCATTACGTCTTAATGGCAACCAAAAAAGGTCAGGTTAAAAAGACTTCTTTAGAGCAATATTCCAGACCTCGAACAAATGGTATCAATGCCATTACTATAAAAGAAGGCGACGAATTGCTATCTGCGAGCTTAACAACAGGTGATAGTCAAGTTATGCTGGCTTTAAAAAGTGGTAAAGCGGTTCGCTTTGAAGAAGAAAAAACACGACCTATGGGAAGAACCGCGTCTGGTGTTAGAGGAATTTCACTTGCTAATGATTCTGATGAAGTCGTTGGTATGATAATTGTCAATCATCCACAAGAAGAAACGGTTTTAGTGGTTTCTGAAAACGGCTATGGTAAACGAACTTATATAGACGATCCTGAAACAGGTGATCAAATTTACAGGTTAACCAATCGAGGCGGTAAAGGCGTTAAAACCATTTCTGTTACAGAAAAAACAGGAAATTTAGTATCCTTAAAGTCGGTAACTGATCAAGATGAGTTAATGATTATTAAGAAATCTGGTGTCGCCATTAGAATGTCTATGAATGAGTTGAGAACTATGGGGAGAGCTACACAAGGGGTAAAACTCATCAATATAAAAGACGGTGATGCTATTGCTGCTGTAGCCAAAATTATGGTAGAAGATGATGAGAATGACGATATCAAAGACATTGAAAGTCAAGACAATATTGATAAAGAATAAATCGAAAACAAAATATACAAAACCAAAACCTAAAATGATGAAAACTAAGATTTTTTCACTATTATTAATGTGCTTTGTCATAACAGCTTATGCACAAAAAAAAGAAATTAGAAATGCCGAAGATGCCGTTGAAGATAAAAACTTTAGCGAAGCCAAATCTTTACTAAAAGAAGTTGAAAGTACATACACCAACGAGAAAGAAAAATGGCAATCCAGATATCTGTTAACTAAAGGTAAAGCCTATTTAGCTAACGGGTTGGGGAGTTCTTTTGAAGACTTAAAGACAGCAGCTGATGCATTTCAAAAAGCTGTAGACTTAGGAGAAGATGTAGACGATGCAAAAAAAGGACTTGAAGAAGTAAGAGCCGCATTAGTCAATAATGCAGTAGAAGATCAAAAAAAACAAAAAAATCTGATTGCCGCCAACAAACTTTACAGAGCTTATGAACTTGGTAAACAAGATACGTTGTACCTGTATTATGCTGCATCGAGCGCTGTAAATGCTCAAGAATATGATTTGGCGCTCGAATACTACAAAAAGCTTTTAGATCTAGATTATGATGGATCACAAGTATTGTATCAAGCTACAAATGTTGAAACAGGAGTTGTAGAGACGTTTGGAAACAAAACCCTTAGAGATGCTTCTGTGAAATCTGGTTCGCATAAAGATCCAATAGATAATAAAACTCCTTCAAAAGCAGGTGAAATCGCTAAAAATGTTTCACTTATTTATATTGAACAAGATAAACCGGAAAAAGCAATAGCTGCAATGAAACGCGCTAAAGCTGAAAATCCAGACGATGTTGCTCTTATGCAGGCTGAAGCTGATTTATATTACAATATGGGTAACATGGAAAAATATAATGAAGTAATGTCCTTCATTGCTAAAAAGAACCCCAATGATCCAGTTGTATTTTATAATCTCGGTGTGAGTGCAGAGAAATTGAAAGATTTTGATAAAGCAAAAAAAATGTACTTAAAAGCTATTGAATTAGATCCCGAGATGGCCAATGCTTACAATAATGTCGCTAGCATTATCCTGGCTAAAGACAGAAAAATTACTGAAGAAATGAATAAATTAGGAATGTCTCCAGCAGATACTAAAAAGTATGACAAGCTAAAGGCAGAGAAAATCGATATACTTAAAGAAGCTATTCCGTACTTGAAGAAAACAATTGAGCTGGATTCATCAAACATTAATGCGATGAAATACTTAAAAAGTATTTACTATCAAACTCAAGACAATGAAAAAGCTCAAGAAATGGATAAACTCATTAAAGAAAAAGAAAGTCAACAAAACTAATTTGTAAATTCAAGTCAAAAAAAAGCGGTTGAAATATTTCAACCGCTTTTTTAGTATGAAATCATCTTAGATTAATGTGTGGACATTTTTTCCTTTTTCTTTTGTAATTGACGCTTAAGCTCATCTACACTTTTGCTAATAGCCGCTTCAAATGTTTTTTCACTAGAGGATGTAAAAACATTTTGTCCCGGAGCACTGATCTGTATATCACATATCATACCCGTTTCTGGACTCGATGTGTTTTCTTTTTTTAAATGAACTTCAGCTCTTACAATCCAGCTGTATCTGTCTTTTAGTTTTTTTAGACGTTTAGAGGTAAAAGATTCAAGTCGTTCACTCGCTGATACATGTACATAATTAAAATTGATATCCATAACTTGTATATTTTAGTTTTTACTAAGATAATAATTAATCTTTAATAATTTTAATTCATTTAGCGATTAGCTGACTATAATCATCTTTTAAAGTTTAAATTAATATATAGACTGTTGTATTAGTTTTGATTAATAGCAAAATACCATATAAATAATTTATAATGATTTAAATTTTATATCAAAAAAATATACTATCTTTTTTTGCAAGACATTTAAAAAATCCATTACTTTAACAACAAAATCAAAAAAATGACCAAACAGCAACGCCTCATCATTGAAAATGTATCACCACAACTCAACTTTGGTCTTTTTTTTATAAAGCGTGTCGTCAATGAAGTTGTCAATATCTCTGCAGATATATTTGGTGATGGACACGATGTGATCCAAGCCGAAGTTGAAGTTAACCATGTAGACAACAAGCATAATTTTATATTAAGATTAGATCATGAAGTCAACGATGTTTTTAAAGGACAGTTTTATGTTGTACATCAAGGCTACTACACTTATAAATTAAGAGCATGGGTTGATCATGCCCTAAACTGGCATCACGGGATTTCTGCAAAAATAGCTGCAGAGACTCACGTCAAAAGTGAACTTTTAGAAGGGGTTCAATATTTAGAAGTTTTACTGGACAAAATCACTAAAAAAGAAGATTTAAATTTTATTCAGGACTTGATCAAATTATTTCAAAATGAAAATCAATATCAAGAGGCTTGTGATCACGCTAAATCTGATAGGTTGAAAAGATTGTTTATTGATTTTCCAACAAAATCCTTTGCTACCGAAACTCAAGATTATCAAATTTATGTCGATAGAGATAAGGCAAGATTCAGTACCTGGTATGAGTTTTTTCCACGTTCATCATCACCAAAAGAGGCTCATCATGGAACATTTAAAGACAGTGAGCAACTTTTAGAACGCATTGCTAAAATGGGTTTCGATACTTTATACTTTCCACCTATTCATCCAATCGGAGAAAAAAATAGAAAAGGTAAAAATAATACCACTCAGGCACAACCGGACGACTGCGGCGTACCTTGGGCGATAGGTTCAAAACTCGGCGGCCACAAAAGCATTCACCCTGATCTTGGGACTTTAGATGACTTTAAATCACTCATTCAAAAAGCCAAAGCTCTGGGTATCGAAGTTGCCATGGATTTGGCATTTCAGGCCGCACCTGATCATCCATATCTTACTGAACATCCGGAGTGGTTTAAATTTAGACCAGATGGGAGTATCCAATATGCTAAAAATCCACCCAAAAAATATCAAGACATCGTCAATTTTAACTTTGAGTGTGAAGCGGTTGATAAGCTTTGGGATGAACTTTTGAGTATAGGATTATATTGGGCAAAGCAAGGCATAAGAGTATTTAGAGTAGATAACCCACACACTAAACCTTATCGTTTTTGGCATTGGTTTATAGCCGAAATAAAACGTAAATACCCGGACACCTTATTTTTGTCAGAGGCATTTTCAAGACCAAAGGTTATGCAGCAGCTAGCAAAGCAGGGTTTTAGCCAGTCTTACACCTATTTTACTTGGCGAGTTGATAAAAATGAACTGATAGAATATGTCAACGAATTGACAAAAACATCTATGAAAGAATACTTCAGACCTAATTTTTGGGTCAACACACCTGATATTAATCCCTATCACTTGCAAGGTGCTAATGAAACGATGCACGTCATTAGATATGCTCTTGCCGCAACACTATCCAGTAATGCAGGGGTTTATGGGCCGGTATTTGAGCAAATGCTTAGTGAAGGTGTTTTAGGTAAAGAAGAGTACCAGAATTCTGAAAAATATGAGATTAAACACTGGGATTGGTCTATAGAAAATAAGATCACTTTTTTGATGTCCAAAATTAACCATATTCGAAAATCCCAACCCGCATTACAGCAAACCAATTATATTGAGTTTTGCGGTATCGAAAACGAAAATCTTTTAGGCTATGTTAAATGGAATGAGGAAAAAGACAATTTAATTTTAGGAGTTGTTAGTCTTGATGCTTATTACACTCAAAAAGGCATGTTAAGATTGCCTTATGAAGTGTTAGGGTTTAATGTAGGACAACATTTTAGATTAACAGATTTAATTACAGACAATCATTACAATTGGTATGACGAGTGGAATTATGTTGAGCTAAATCCAAGTCTACCATTGCACATCTTTAAACTAGAATTGGTTTAATGTCAGACAACAAACCACATATTAATGCTATTTTTAAATATGGCTCCGCATGGGAATATATATTTGAAAACCAACGGTTTATCAATGAGTTTTGCAGTGATGTTTTAGAAGATTATATTGTTTCACAACGTTGGTACGGTGGCAAAGCAAGTGCTTTAAAATATATTGATATTGAAAGTTTTTTTAAAATTGAAAATGAAAATGATTTATTTTACGGCGTTGTTTTAGAAGTCAATTTTAAAGAAGCCTTTGTTCAAGAGTATTTTTTACCAATAGGTTTGGTTAAAGAAAAAGACTATGTAGACCATAATATCATTGCTCGGATTAATCTCAATGGTGAAAAAGGCTACCTGGTTGATGCAATACTTTTAGAATCTTTCCGGTCTCAAATTTTTGATAAAATAGTAGAAGGTAATAAGTATAAATACAATAAAGTTGAATTTCGTCGTGGGCGAAAATGTAAAGCTAGTGCTTATGAGAGCTCAAAATTCTTAAGTGCTGAACAAAGCAACACCTCTATCATTTTTAATGATAAATATATTTTAAAGTTTTTTAGAAGAGTTTACACAGATCAAAATCCTGATTATGAAATTAGTAAGTATTTGACCAATAAAGGATACTTTACCAATACACCCGGATACGCAGGTAGTATTACCATTAAATTTAGCGATAAGAATATCATGACGTTAGCATTAATGCAAGAACTTATCCCTAACCAAGGAGACGCCTGGGAGTATTTCGTCCAGAATATTGAAAAAGCATATAGAAAGCTTACCGAAAAACAATACAATGTCAAATCCTTAAACGTACTGAAAAAATACAATCAAATTAAGGTCGATGATATTGATCCAAAATTACTCAAGTGGTTTGATAGAGACATTTTTGAAGATGTAGAAAAACTTGCCCTTAGAACTGCTGAAATGCATATTACTTTAGGTATGGAGCGCATCAATGCTAGTTTTACACCTACTGCATACACTTACGATTATACGGTTTGGTTAAAGAATCGACTTATGTATATGCTTGACAACCGTATAAATCTTCTCGAAAACAACTTACACAAGCTAGATGGTATGATGGTCGAAATGGCCAACGACCTCTTAGACCATAAAAAAAAAATCAAAAAGCGGTTTTTAGATTTTGATGAGAGTCAACTTAAAAGTGAACGCATAAGAGTTCATGGCGATTATCACTTGGGTCAAGTCCTGGTTCAAGACCGCGATTTTTTTATTATAGATTTTGAAGGTGAGCCCGAAAGTACAATTAGAGATAGAAAAGTAAAACAGCCGCCGCTCAAAGATGTTGCTGGGATGTTTAGGTCATTCAGCTATGCTGTTTATGCCACGATTTTCAACAATATTGACCACTATCAACATCCGGTAAAAGACTTGTTTCACAGCGCAGAAGTTGTTTATTCTTATATGGTTGGTGTGTTTTTAAACGCCTACATTGAAAAAGTGCAAAACAATAATGTCAATATCGGTTACCTGAATGAAATTGAATTTTTATTAGAATATTGTTTGCTCGAAAAAGCAATTTATGAGTTAGGTTATGAGCTCAATGCTAGGCCACAATGGTCAATTATTCCTCTCAAAGGCATAGTAAACATTTTAAAACAAAACAACGATGAGTAAAGTCAAAGTACACAGCCTATTTACAGATTTTGATATCGATCTTTTTAAAACCGGAAAACACTTCAGACTTTATGAGAAATTAGGTTCTCACCCTATGACTGTTGATGGTGAAGAAGGAACTTACTTTGCTGTTTGGGCACCTTCAGCAAAAAAAGTATCGGTGATTGGCAACTTCAATTACTGGATAGAAGGTGAACATCAGCTCAATGTAAGATGGGATGAAAGTGGTATTTGGGAAGGATTTATTCCTGGTGTGAAGCAAGGTGATATTTATAAATACAAAGTTTTATCACATAATAATGACATCAAAACTGAAAAAGCTGACCCTTTTGCAAAACACTGCGAGCATCCTCCAAAGACTGCTTCTGTGGTTTGGAAACTGAATAAAACATGGAAAGATGGAACTTGGATGCAAAAAAGAAAAACTAAAAACGCCATCAAATCCCCTTTTTCAGTCTATGAAGTTCATTTAGGGTCCTGGAAAAAAGTTGTCGAAGAAGATCGAAGCTTAAGCTATTTAGAATTGGCTGATGACCTCGTCAAACACGTAAAATCATTAAATTTTACTCATGTTGAGTTTATGCCTATTATGGAATATCCATACGACCCAAGTTGGGGCTATCAAATTACAGGCTATTTTGCCCCAACATCAAGGTTTGGTTACCCCGAAGAATTTATGACATTGGTAGAAAAATTTCACCAGAATGATATTGGTGTTATTTTGGATTGGGTGCCATCACATTTTCCGGAAGATGCTCATGGATTAGGGTTTTTTGATGGTACACATCTTTATGAACATCCAGATAGGAGTAAAGGTTATCATCCCGACTGGAAATCTCTCATATTCAATTATGGACGAAACGAAGTTAAAGCGTTTTTAATCAGTAATGCATTATTTTGGTTAGACAAATACCATATTGACGGTCTGAGAGTCGATGCCGTGGCATCAATGCTGTATCTAGACTACTCAAGAGAAGACGGTGAATGGGAACCCAATATTTACGGTGGTAATGAATATCTCGAAGCCGTTTCATTCATCAAAGAATTTAACGAAGAGGTTTACAAAAATTACCCTGATGTACAGACCATCGCAGAAGAATCTACAAGTTATCCGCAAGTGTCTCGCCCCACTTTTCTAGGTGGTTTAGGATTTGGTATGAAATGGATGATGGGCTGGATGAATGATACTTTAGAATATTTTTCCAAAGAACCAATTTATAGAAAGCATCATCATAACGAATTGACTTTTAGTTTAAATTATGCATTTACAGAAAATTTTATGCTTCCGCTATCGCATGATGAAGTGGTCTATGGCAAACAATCTTTAGTAAACAAAATGCCTGGAGATCAATGGCAAAAGTTTGCTAATTTGAGGCTGTTATTTGGTTATATGTTTACTCATCCAGGAACCAATTTAATCTTTCAAGGTGCAGAATTTGGTCAATACGATGAATGGAATTTTCAGAATAGCCTTGATTGGCATCTGTTAGAAAATAAACTTAACAAAGGTGTCTTAAATTTAATAGCAGAACTCAATGCTTTATACAGAAAAGAAACAGCTCTACACGAACAACAATTTATTGATAAAGGCTTTGAGTGGATTGACTATAACGATGCTGAAAACTCTGTTTTATCCTATATCAGAAAAGATAAGGATAATCATAAATTGATTGTGGTTTGCAACTTTACACCGGTACCTCGTGAAAACTACAGAATAGGAATTGAAAACATAAAATCTTTGAAGCTTTTGCTAAATTCAGATGACAAAACCTACGGTGGTACCGGACATTATAAGAACAAAAACGTAAAAATAGAAAAGCTTGAACACCATAATAAAAATACATCAATTAATCTTGACTTACCACCCTTAGGATTTTTAATTTTTAAAGCTATTTAAATAAAGCAAGCCTTATATTTGTGCCTTAAAATAATTGACTAAGATATGATTACAAACACCGAGTTGCATGAATTGGGAAATCAATTTCCTAACGAAGTTATTTCATTTGAACAAAATGTAGATAAATTATACTTTAAAACTAAAAATAATATTGTCTTAGAACTCAGTATTTTAAGAGATAGTGTGATAAGATTTAGATACGGCGTACGAGGGCAACTTGAAGATGATTTTTCATATGCAATATCAGAAAAAAGCGTTAAGGGATACAACAAGTTAGAAGTGTCTGAAGATGTAGAAAATTATATTGTAACCACTTCAAAACTTGTATGTAAAATAGAGAAAAAGAGTCTCCAAAATAAAATATACGATACCAAGGGTCAGCTTATCAATGAAGATGAAGTAGGCTTTCATTATGAAGAATTATACGACAAAGGCGGAAATGTCGTAAAGATGAGTAAAAAAACCCAAGAAAAAGAGGCGTTTTACGGTATGGGCGATAAGCCTATGCACTCTAACTTAAGAGGCAAGCGTGTTCAAAATTGGCCAACAGACGAATATGCATTTTCTAAAGATAAAGATCCTATTTACAAAGCTGTTCCATTTTACATCGGACTTCACCATCAACAGGCTTATGGAATATTTTTTGACAATTCATTCAGAACATTTTTTGATTTTTGCCAAGAACGCCATAATATCACAAGTTTTTGGGCACAAGGTGGTGAAATGAACTACTACTTTATTTACGGGCCAAAAATGGAAAATGTTGTGAGTAACTATACAGATTTGACTGGCCATGCCGAATTACCACCATTGTGGGCTTTAGGCTATCATCAATGCAAGTGGAGTTATTATCCAGAAAGTCGGTTTAAAGAAGTCGCTCAAAAATTTAGAGAACTTAAAATACCCTGTGACGGCCTTTATCTCGATATTGATTATATGGATGGGTTTAGATGCTTTACGTGGAATAAAGACTATTTTCCAGATCCCAAAAGAATGGTAAAAGAACTGGCAGATGATGGCTTTAAAACTGTTGTCATTATTGATCCGGGTATAAAAATAGACGACGAATACGAAATTTATAAAGACGGTTTAGAAAAAGATTATTTTTGTAAACGTGCAGATGGTCCCCACATGATAGGAAAGGTATGGCCTGGTGAGTGTTGTTTTCCAGATTTTACAAAACCAGAGGTCAGGGAATGGTGGGCAGATTTATATAAAGATTTAATCGCTGATATTGGTGTTAAAGGGGTTTGGAATGATATGAATGAACCCGCTGTTATGGAAGTTCCTAATAAGACCTTTCCAGACGATGTAAGACATGATTACGATGGTCATCCATGTAGTCACAGGAAAGCCCATAATGTTTATGGAACTCAAATGGCTAGAGCAACCTTTGAAGGAGTTAAAAAATACGGGTATCCCAAACGTCCTTTTGTGATTACCCGTTCAGCCTATAGTGGTGCACAGCGATACGGAACTTCATGGACTGGGGACAATGTTGCAACCTGGGAACATCTATGGATAGCCAATACACAAGTCCAGCGTATGAATTTGTCCGGTATGGCTTTTACAGGTTCAGATATTGGTGGTTTTGCAGAACAACCCAATAGTGAATTATTTGTGAGATGGATACAACTCGGGGTATTTCACCCGTTTTGTCGTACCCATTCAAGCGGTCATCACGGCGATCAAGAGCCTTGGACA
Source organism: Mesohalobacter halotolerans (assembly GCF_006120725.1). GTDB lineage: Bacteria > Bacteroidota > Bacteroidia > Flavobacteriales > Flavobacteriaceae > Psychroflexus > Psychroflexus halotolerans. Next base: position 315,634 of record NZ_SWMU01000002.1, on the reverse strand, counting down.
TTTGACGATGATGTCACAGACATTACCAGAAAATTTATTGAGTTGCGCTATACTCTGCTTCCTTATTTGTATACAGCTTTTTATCAATACTCAACTGAAGGTCTTCCCATTATAAAACCACTAGTCTATTTTGACCAGAATGATCCTCAAACTCATTTTAGAACTGATGAATTTATTTTTGGTAACAAAATATTGGTTTGTCCCATTTTAGAACCGCATTCAAAAGGTCGACGTATGTATTTCCCAAGAGGAGAATGGTATAATTTCTGGGATAACACTTATTTTAGTGGAGGCAAAGAAATGTGGGTAGATGCAGATATGGACAGTATGCCAATATACGTTAAAGCTGGTGCTATCATTCCAAAATACCCTGTACAACAATTTGTTGGTGAACTTGAAATTAAAGAACTAAAACTCGATATTTACTTTAAACTTGGTGAAGAAACTTCTCAAGTATATGAAGATGCACAGGATGGCTATGATTACAAAAAAGGGCGATATAGCTTTAGAAATTTTAAACTGACCGGAAAACAAGATGATCTCATCATTGCACAACATAAATTAGGTAAATACGACACATCTTATGATTATTTTAAAATCAATTTAGTAGGCTTGCCGTTTGATATTTTTGAAATTGAAATCGATAATGTTAAGGTAAGTTTGGACGAATTAGAGTTTGACGAATCTAAAACCAGTTTCAAAATCACTAAAGATTTTTCTGAAATCCATATCAAATCCAGTAATGACCGATAGAAAATTTAAAGATTACCTTTTAATTTCTTTTAAAGGTATGGCTATGGGTGCCGCTGATGTCGTCCCCGGTGTCTCTGGAGGTACTATTGCATTTATTACGGGAATTTATGAGGAATTAGTAACCACAATCAGTAATATTGATTTGAGCTTATTGAGAATCTGGAGTCAGCAAGGTTTTCCAGAGATGTGGAAAAAACTTAATGGTAATTTTTTGACATCATTATTGATTGGAATTGGCATCAGCGTTTTGTCATTAATGAAACTGATGAAGTATCTGTTAGACAATCATCCTATTATGGTTTGGTCATTTTTTTTTGGATTAGTCCTGGCCAGTGTGTGGTATATTGGTAAACAAATCCCAAAGTGGAAACTCAGTTATATCCTGTGTTTGGTTTTGGGAGCAGTTATGGCTTACTTTATTACTACCTTAACTCCGGCTGGAGAAACCCAAAGCTTAGTTTACCTCTTTTTTTGCGGTGCTTTAGCCATTTGTGCAATGATTTTACCTGGAATTTCAGGTGCTTTTATTTTAGTGCTATTAGGCGCATACAAACAAATTTTAGAGGCTGTCAGTGCTTTAGACGTCAAAACTATAGCCACTGTTGGAATTGGTGCTGTAGTTGGACTCTTGTCATTTTCAAGACTTTTAAAATGGTTGTTTCAACATTATGAAAATATAACCCTAGCCATATTAACAGGATTTATAGTTGGGTCTTTAAATAAAATTTGGCCTTGGAAAAATGTCATTAATTCTGAAATCATTCAAGGCAAAGAAGTGATTTTAAGGCAAACCTCCGTTTTGCCACACAACTTTGACGGTCAGCCACAAGTGATTACTGCTATCCTTTTAGCTATTTTAGGATTTGCATTGATATTCATTTTAGAACGATGGTCTTATAAGAAATCTTAAAAATGGAAGCCACGCGCACTTTAACAGACAAAGTAATACTCGTAGTCAAAGGAATTGCTATGGGTGCTGCAAATAAAGTCCCTGGGGTTTCTGGTGGTGTAGTCGCTTTTGTTGCAGGATTTTATGAAGAATTTATTTACTCACTTCAAAAGTTTAATACCAAAGCAGTGTTGTTGATTGTAAATGGTAGATTTAAAAGCTTTTTACAATATATCAATTACAGATTTATCAGTCTTTTAGTTTTAGGAATGGTTATCAGCTATTTTAGTGTTTCAAAAATCTTAGATTACTTGATCATAAAATTTGAAATCTATGTTTGGGCTACTTTTTTTGGAATGATTCTAGGGTCTATTTATTACCTTAGTAAAGATTTTGATCTCAAGTCAAAATCTCAAATTGTTTTTATGAGTTTAGGCGCAATAGGTGGTTTGATGATTAGCCTTTTAGAACCTGCTACACAAAATGATAACCTTTGGTTTGTGTTATTGTGTGGATTTGTGAGTGTTTCGGGTATGACTTTACCGGGTTTATCGGGATCATTTTTACTCATTTTAATGGGAAATTATGTGCTGTTATTGGTTGACTCTGTTAACGCTCTTTATGATACTATCACTGAAATATTCAGATGGGATTTCAGTTTTACGGATAATGCACAAAGGGTTCATTTACTCAAAATATTAGGTGTTTTTACAGCTGGATCTGTATTAGGATTAGTCAGCATCTCTCATGTTTTAGGTTATGTATTGAAGCATTTTAGAAATAATACATTTGCAACAATTATTGGTTTTATAACTGGGAGTTTAGGTGTTGTTTGGCCATGGAAAGAAAAAATCTTTGATAAGAATAGCGCAGGAGAAATACTTTTGGATTCAAATCAAGAGCCTATCATTAAAAATTACAAGCGCTATTGGCCAGATTTTGATTTATCTTCTACTTACATGGCTATTTTTTTTATCCTTGTAGGTATTTCCATTATATTATTTTTAGTTTGGTACGACAAACGTAATAAAACTAAGCGCTATGCATAAATTTGGTTTAATTGGAAAAGATATAGATTATTCTTTCTCAAAGACTTATTTTACTCAAAAGTTTGATAACTTAAATATTGATGCTACGTATGAAAATTATGATATTGATAATATTTTAAAGTTAAAATCAGTATTAATTCGCGAAAAAAATTTAAAGGGTTTAAATGTTACGATTCCTTATAAACAAAGTGTCATAGAGTTTTTAGATCAATTAGATCAAACCGCTAAAGCTGTAGGTGCTGTAAATACCATTAAAATTGTCCAGAATAAATTATACGGCTATAATACTGATGTATTTGGTTTTATGTCGGCGCTGTTTCCTTTACTAGAAAAACATCATCAAAAGGCATTAGTTTTAGGCTCTGGCGGTGCTTCAAAAGCAATTTGTTATGCCCTGAAGTCCTTTGATATCGATTATAAGATAGTATCCAGACAACCTGTTAACAACCAAATCCATTATAATGATATCAATAAGAATACAATGAACGCTCATTATCTTATCATTAATTGTACACCGCTGGGAACTTATCCGAATATTGATGAATCGCCGGATATTCCCTATGCCTATTTAAATCAAAAACATTTTTTATTTGATTTGGTTTACAACCCTAAAGTAAGCACCTTTTTAGCCCAAGGAAATAATCAAGGTGCTAAAATTTGTAACGGTTACGATATGTTGAGATTTCAAGCTGAAAAATCCTGGGAAATTTGGAATGCATAATCATATCTTTTTCCAAAATTTATATACCACAATCGAGCATGTTAAGGTTATCAAAGCAGAAAATAGAGTAGAAGAGAGGTGACCAAATATGGCCTGGCCAATACCAAACAGCAAAGCATAAACCCCAATGGTTGCTGCTAAAAATGATACAATTTGGTACTTAAAATTATGAAATTTTGAAGCGTTTTTAAATGCTTTCTGATCAAAGGATTCTAATGTTGATTTTTGACTTGGTGAAGTCAGTAAACTCACCCCCATCCATGCTATGCTTGTAATAATAACACCATAGATAAGTTCTTCATATTGTTGAATTGCAAACCACTGATAATCAGTTTTTTTATTAACAAAAAACACCAACGCAATGAGAAAAGAAACCAGCATGGCTGTGATTTCGCTATAGGGATTCACGCGATACCAAAACCATCTTACGATAAACAACAACCCTGTACCAGCCCCAATTTGAAGTAACAAGTCAAATGCATCTTTAGCTTCTTCTAGAACAAAAGCCAATAAAGCAGACAATACCATCATGATTAATATAGATAATCTCCCAATAAGAACCTGTTCTTTAGACGATGCATCTGGTTTGATAAATCTCACATAAAAATCATTTACGATATAACTGCTGCCCCAATTTAAGTGTGTTGATATCGTACTCATAAATGCGGCAATTAGCGAAGTCACGACGATACCAATTAGTCCAGCCGGTAAAAGTTGAAGCATAGCAGCATATGACAAATCGTTTTTGATAAATTCTGAGTCCAAGTTAGGATAAGCTTGTTGGAGATCAATAAGATTTGGATAAATCACAATAGAAGCCAAACCCATAATTATCCAAGGCCAAGGTCTTATAGCATAGTGCATGACATTAAAAAATAAAGTCGCTAAAGTCGCGTGTTTTTCATTTTTTGCAGCCAACATGCGTTGGACGATGTATCCGCCACCACCGGGTTCTGCACCGGGATACCAAACACTCCACCATTGAACGGCTAAAGGAATTACAAGTAATGGTATATAAACTTCTGGTTGGTCAAAATTGGGAAATATATTGAGCTTATGCTGTACATCAACATGCTGCATTAAATTTTGAATTCCACCAATCTCAGGTCTATTAACGATAAATATGCTAGCCCAAATACTTCCAGTCATGGCTATGATAAATTGAACGAAATCTGTAATAAGAACGCCTTTAAGACCACCTAACATCGAGTAAAATGCTGTGATACTACAGGCAATTATTAGTGATGTAGAAGCCGAAAACCCAAATAAGACATGTCCTATTTTTATCGCAGCCAGACATACTGTTGCCATGATAACAACATTAAAAAATACCCCAAGATATAGCGCTCTAAAACCTCTTAGAAATGATGCACTTTTACCACTGTAACGCAATTCGTAAAATTCTAAATCTGTTGTAATCCCTGTTCTGCGCCACAGTTTAGCATAAAAAAATACGGTCAACATCCCTGTAAGTAAAAAACTCCACCACACCCAATTACCACTGACACCATCTTCTCTGACAATTCCAGCCACTAAACCCGGTGTATCAGCTGCAAAAGTCGTAGCCACCATAGAAACCCCTAAAACCCACCACGGCATGTTTCGACCTGATAGAAAAAAGTTTGAGACACTTTTTCCACTAAACTTTAAAGTATATATACCAATACATAAGCTTAGTACAAAAAAGCTTATAACTATTGCCCAATCTATATAGGATAAGCTCATAATGCTAATCTAGACCTGCTATGAGGCTAATTTCTATATTGACATCTTTAGGAAGTTTAGCGACTTGAACAGTCTCTCTGGCCGGAGCTGTATCAGACTTAAAATATTTACCATACACAGAATTGACTACCTCAAAATCTGACATATGTTTTAAAAATATGCTAACCTTGATAACGTTATTAAAATCTAAGCCGGCTTCTCTCAAAATCGCTTTTAAGTTTTTAAAAACCTGATGTGTTTCGTCTTCAATTGAATCCTGAATTAACTTACCGTTGAGATCTAAAGCAATTTGTCCGGATGTAAATAATAAGTTACCATATCTTACTGAGTGGTTGTAAGGACCTATGGGTTTTGCTGCATGGGCGGTGTTGATAATTTGTTTTGACATATAATCCTTTTTTAAGTATGAAATGTATGAAACTTTAATTGAGTCTTCTATCTGGTTCACGGTTTTTATCGTATTTGATATCTCTAAAAATACCTGATTTTATCCCAATAAAGAAAAACCAAGACCGCTGATTGCCAATCGGGCGCCAATTAAAACTCATTTGCCAACTTTTTAAATCTCTACTAAATCTAAGTTGGGTGAAGGTAAATCCCGGGTCGACTAGATCAAACCCTGACGAACCTCCAATCGACCAGCGAGGAGACAACTCAATGTCACCGGAAAACATGATCGAGTGACTTGAAATTTCATTTTGTCGGGCAGAATTATTGTAAGTCATTGCATATTGAAGATTTAATGACCATGGTGGTTTATAATTATAAAATTCGTTGTCATCTGTTTTAGGTTTATCTTTTTTACCATTGGGGTTTAAACGATCATTTAAAGGGTCACCACTCCCAAATAAATCATCTGGTCGACCACCACTTAAAAAAGTATCATTGTTTAAATCTTCTTCTTCATCTTGCTCTTCATCCTCGTCTTCTTCTTCTTTTGTAAAATCTTCATTAGATAATCTATAACCAAAACTCACATTAGCGCGTGTTAACCTAAATAGGCTTCCACCGTTATTAATATTTAAAGTATTAATTCGTCTATTATTACTGTCCAGTGCATACATGTCTAAAGCACCAATAATATTTATATTAACTTTTTCGTCGAAAAGCGGAATATTACCTCTAAGGCTTATGGGACTTAATTTTAAGGAATCTGCAGCAAAATTATAACTCGCATTAAGCCCCAGATTACTCAACAATTTTACTTTTTTGTAAGCTTCATCACCTGTCAGTGTTGTATCTTTTTTTCTAACCTTTGCTTCAAAATCATTTGTCAAGCCAAAAGACATACTACTGGCAAAATTTGGGTTTGGTGCCCCAAACAAAGTACCATCAAATCTTGAAACTTGTCTTGTTCTGTCAGGTGTAGTTCCTACTCCTGGAATATTGATCTCTTCAAAATACTGATCAAAACCCGGATTGATTGAGTAAGACACCGTTGGGCGCATAACATGTCTTATAGCCTTTATTTTTTTATCATCACCAAAATTAAACATGCCATAAACTGTAGTTCCCACACTGGCAGAGACATTGTAAGTTCGATAAGAATCAAAACCACTGATTGTGTCACGTGCTATTGTTTGACTTTCTTCATCAAAAAAAGGTTCAAAAGTTTCAAAAACCCAGGTTTCTTGATAATTTAAGTTTGTTGATACACTAAAGTGATCAAACACTTTAAAGTTTGTCGTGATTGGAATACTATGTTGAATCCCGGCATTCAGGTCATCAAACATTTGAGGTTTTAAAAACAATGAGTCTGTAGTTTGTATTCGGTTTTCACCCCTTAAATTGTATTGAAGGTTTATGTTTTCAATTGCCCCTTTTTTTGCTCTAAATTTTGGTTCAAAAGGGTAAATACGATTTATACTAAATTGCAAGGTGGGCAACGTCATGTTAATTTGTTCCGTATTGGTATTTTGGCTATGGGTAGCAGATATATTTAAGTTCATTCCCGGTTCGCCTTCAAAAGTTTTAGAATAGGAAATAGAAGAGTTAAACGAATTGTTTAAAAAATTACCTGTATTTGTTTGATTTACAGATTGTCTGAAGAATTGACTTGAGCCTAAATTTACAGAAGCTGAAAACCTTGAGCTCGGGTTGGCTTTTTGGTCTTGATTGTGGTTCCATCTAAAATTAAATATCTGTTGTTCAGAGAAATTTGGAAAACCGCGTTCTTCAATAAATAATTTTTCATAACGCAAACTTACCCTGCCATTAAATTTATAGCGGAAAGCATAATTAGAGTCAAATCTCAAGCCATAACTACCGTTTGTATATATATCTCCAAGAACTTTTAAGTCTACATAGTCGCTGATGGCAAAATAATATCCGCCATTTTGAAGAAAAAAACCACGATTTCTATTATCGCCAAAGGATGGAATAATAAACCCAGAGGATTGTTTATCTGCTAATGGAAAAAAACCATACGGCAGACCAAGTGGTGTAGGAACATCTGCAATATACATATTTACTAAGCCTGTCACGACTTTACTGTCGGGTACAAATTTTATTTTACGCGCAAGAAAATAGTATTCTGGGTTGTCGACATCTTCAGAAGTTGTAAACTTGGCATTACGCATATAATAAACCGAATCATTGACTCGCTTGGAAGCTTCGGCTATAATATTGAGCTCTCCGTCTTGGGTTCTAGAATTATAAATTAACGCTTTTTTTGTTTTGTAATTAAAGAAAATACTATCAGGTTCTACCACATTGCTGCCTTGTTTAAAAACTGGTCTTTGTGTATAGCCTGTTGAGTCTTTTATACCTGCTGCAAATACATTGTCGTTATTATTATTTAAAATGATGCGTCCAGCCGTCAACTCAATATCACCATATTGGATTTTAGCTTCATCATAGAGATACATTTTGTTTTCAACCTTTGACATTCTTTGATAACCTGAAGCTTCCTTTTTAACAATGTCTGTCAGTGCTGCATTATTAACAGTGTCAGTTCTTACGCTGTCATTTACAATTGGATTTCTCGGGACAGTTATGATGCCTTTAGATTCTATTTTTAGGTTATCGTTTTGAATAATATCCTTTTTCTGAAGACTATCAGGGGTTGATGGAAGTGGGTTTTGATCAATTTGGGCATGAATATTAAAGCTTACGCTAAAACAAATGCATAAAAGTATATGTGGTATTCTTGCCTGCAAGATTTATAGTCGTATTTTTGTTATAATGATACTGTTATAAAAACCGTCAAAATTACATATTATTAAATGAATAGGTCACAAAAATTAAAATTAAAGCTTCAAAGTCTTTATAAAGCCTTGACTTTTAAAAAACACTTCACTTTGGGCTTTATTGTTCTTTTACACTGTTTTAATAGTGTTGCTCTTCAAGCTCAAAACCAAGAAAAGTTTAAAGTCGTTATTGATGCCGGACATGGCGGGAAGGATACCGGAACAACTGGATTTGGAATTTATGAAAAAGATATTGTTCTAGCGGTCGCTTTAAAAGTAGGTGAAAAACTCAAAACCTATCAAGATGTACAAGTGATTTATACCCGTAAAAACAATGAGTTTATTGGCCTAAATGAAAGAGCAGTTATTGGCAATAAGGCCAAAGCAGATTTGTTTGTCTCTATTCACTGTAATGGTGTAAAAAGCCGCTCACCTTACGGAAGCGAAACTTTTGTCTTGGGTTTACATCGAAACCAAGACAACCTAGAGGTAGCAATGAAAGAAAATCAAGTCATTGAACTTGAGAAAAATTACGAAGAAAAATATGGAGGATTTGATCCAAATTCCCCAGAATCTTACATTGGTTTTAGTTTAATGCAGGAAGAATATTTAGATCAAAGTATTTTACTGGCAGATTATATTCAAAAGAATTTTACTGAAAACTTAAAACGTAAAAACAGAGGTGTAAAACAAGCGGGTTTTCTAGTGTTAAGAGAAACCTATATGCCAAGTGTTCTGGTTGAATTGGGATTTTTATCTAATAAGAATGAAAACAAATTTTTAAAATCAGAGAGTGGACAATCTCATTTGGCTAAACAAATAAGCCAAGCTGTGATTAATTACAAAAATGCACTTCATATAGAAAATGATAATAATTACGCCGGTTCTGAAGTTACCAAAAATCAAGATGTTAGTGATGAATATCGGGCCACATTTTACGTACAAATTGCAGCAGCAAAGCGAAAAATTAAGGCCAGTGCAGAGAATTTTAATGGCTTAGACCCTATTTTTAGAATAAGAGAAGGAGATTTGTACAAATACCGATATGCAGAATCTCATTCTCATAAGTATATACAAAACAAGCTTTTAGAGGCCAAAGATAAAGGTTATAAAGGCGCTTTTATTATCGCCTATTTAGATGATAAGAAAATTAGTATAGAACAAGCCTTGAAAACCCAAATCAAATAATTATTTTTACCCTTATTAAATTCAACGTCTGTGAACATTTCTAAAGAATTAAGAGTGGGTCTTATGGCTATCGTTGCGATAGCTTTACTCATTTTCGGGTATAATTTTTTAAAAGGAAAAAATCTATTAGAAAATTCTAGAACATTCTACGCAGTATACGATCAGGTTGAAGGTTTAAGCCCATCTTCTGCTGTCACAATCAATGGTCTTCAAATTGGTTCTGTGACCGATATCAAAATAAGAAATGATGCTAAACTAGTAGTTACCATGAATATCAAAAATAGCTTTTCTTTTTCAGAAACTAGTATCGCTGAAATATATGGTGGTGATTTGATAGGCGGGAAGTCTATTGCAATAGTTCCAGATTTTGAAAATAACATCAATGCTAAATCCGGAGATACACTTCAAGGTCAAATAGAGGCTGGGTTATTAGAATTGGTAAATGACCAACTAGCACCTCTTCAAACTAAGGTTGAAAGTGTTGTCTCTAGTGTTGATACCTTGGTTCGCTCTGTCAATTATGTTATGGATACAGGCACTAGAGAGTCTATTAAAAAATCTATTAATGATTTTAATAAAACCGTTAAACACTTGAATTCTACAGCTGAAAATGTAGATTTTGTCTTGTCTGAAAACCTTGAGGATATTCAAAATACAATTCACAATGCTTCAGAGACTTCTGAAAAATTAAAACAATTTTCAGATACCCTGTCTCAAGTTGAGTTTGGTAAAATGGTAAATAACATAAATACCACAATTAGTAGTATCAATAGCATTACGGCAAAAATTGATAATGGTGACGGTAGTATTGGTAAGCTAATGAATGATGATAAACTCTATGTTAATCTGGAAAAAGCTTCAAAACAACTGGAAGAATTGTTACAAGACTTAAAACTTAACCCCAAACGCTATATGCATTTTTCTGTTTTTGGAAAAAAGAATAAAGAATACGTCAAACCTGAAAATCGAGACCAATAAATATGATGTCTTATTTACCACAAATTCTGTTTATTATATCTTTAGGGTTTTCGATTTGGTTTTTTTCTAGAAATGTAAACCGGCTGAGAAGAAACATTTTATTAGGAAAAGACATCGATAAAACAGACCATAAGTCAAAAAGGTTGAAAAAAATGATAAGGGTAGCTTTAGGGCAATCCAAAATGGTCACAAGACCCATAGCGGGTTTTCTTCATGTTCTAGTATATGTTGGTTTCGTCATCATCAATATTGAAGTTTTAGAAATTATAATTGATGGTATCTTAGGGACGCATCGTATATTTTCATTTATTGGGCCGGTTTATGATGTATTAATTGGGAGTTTTGAAGTTTTAGCCTTGTTGGTATTAATAAGTGTAATACTTTTTTGGACACGACGCAATATTTCTAAAATTAAACGATTTTGGTCTAAAGAGATGACCTCCTGGCCAAAAAATGATGCCAATAATATTCTGTATTTTGAAGTGGTATTAATGGTATTATTTTTAACCATGAACGCTACCGATTATCAATTACAGCTCAATAACGCAGAGCATTATAGTCAAGCTGGAGCTTTCCCAATCAGCCAATATTTATTGCCACTTTTTGAAGGTTTTTCTAATGCGACACTAATTACAATCGAACGCTCGGCGTGGTGGTTGCATATTCTAGGCATCTTTTTCTTTCTGAACTATTTATACTATTCTAAGCATTTGCATATATTGTTAGCCTTTCCAAATGTATATTATTCCAGGCTAAAACCTAAAGGGCAATTTAGTCACAATGAAACAGTGGCTAGTGAAGTAAAAATGATGATGGATCCCAATGCAGACCCGTATGCCGCACCTGCAGAAGGGGATTCTGATGCATCAGAAGAAATCCCCGAAAAATTCGGAGCTAGCGACGCTACTGATCTCAATTGGTTCCAGCTTTTAAGTGCTTACACCTGTACTGAATGTGGTCGATGCACTTCAGAATGCCCGGCAAACCAAACCGGAAAGAAGTTATCTCCACGTAAAATCATGATGGATACAAGGGATCGACTGGAAGAAATAGGGGAGAACATCAATAAAAATGGCGAGTTTAAATCCGATGAAAAGCAACTTTTAGACGATTACATTAGTCGAGAAGAACTATGGGCATGCACAACTTGTAACGCTTGTGTTGAAGCTTGCCCGATTGGCATTGACCCACTATCTATCATCATGGATATGAGACAATATCTTGTTATGGAAGAGAGTGCAGCTCCAGCAGAATTAAATAATGCCATGACCAATATAGAAAACAATGCTGCACCATGGCCGTACAATCAACAAGACCGATTAAATTGGGTTCAAGACAACTAACCAAAATTATTTTCTTATGTCTGATAAAACTGAGAACGATAAATTTTTAAAAGAAACTATAGCTGGTGACCAACATGTCAGTCCAATGTTACCGGATCATATCAAAAATTATTTGATTGATATTGACGGAACAGTCACAGAAGATGTTCCCAATGAAGAACCCGAACGCATGGCCACATGTAAACCCTTTGAAGACGCATTAAAAACTATTAATAAATGGTATGAAGACGGACACAGAATCTGTTTTTTTACCTCTAGAACCGAAGACCATAGAGAAGTGACTGAAAACTGGCTACAAAAGCACGGTTTTAAATATCATAGCTTACTCATGGGCAAGCCGCGAGGTGGAAATTACCACTGGATCGATAATCATTTGGTGAAAGCTACTCGTTATAAGGGTAAATTTACAGATTTAGTGATGAAAAATGTTAACATACAAGTGTTTAAAGATTAAATGATATGAGCGAAAATTTAAAAGTGCCTACAATGGCAAACCTCATGGCAGAAGGAAAAGAACCCGAGATCTTGTTTTGGGTAGGTTGTGCTGGGAGTTTTGATGATAGAGCAAAAAAGATAACTAAGGCTTTTGTAAAAATTCTCAATAAAATTAATATTGATTTTGCTGTATTAGGCACCGAAGAAAGCTGTACAGGCGATCCGGCCAAGCGTGCAGGAAACGAATTTTTGTTTCAGATGCAAGCTGCTACAAATATCGAAGTATTAAATGGATACAATATCAAAAAAATTGTTACCACCTGTCCACATTGCTTTAATACTATCAAAAATGAATATCCTGCTTTGGGTGGTGATTACGAAGTTGTCCATCATACTCAATTTTTGAAACAGCTACTTGAGGGTGGCAAACTCAAAATAGAAGGTGGCGAATTCAAGGGTAAACGCATTACGTATCACGATCCCTGTTATCTTGGACGTGCAAACGGTGAGTACGAAGCCCCTAGAGAGTTGCTCAGAAAAATGGATGTTGAACTCGTAGAAATGAAAAGCTGTAAAAGTAGAGGTTTATGCTGCGGTGCCGGTGGTGCTCAAATGTTTAAAGATGCCGAACCCGGCAACAAAGAAGTCAATATCCATAGAACAGAAGAAGCTTTAGAAACTCAACCCGAAGCTATTGCTGCTGGCTGTCCATTTTGTAACACCATGATGACAGATGGGGTTAAAAACAAAGAAAAGCAAGACAGTATCAAAGTCTATGATGTTGTAGAAATGATTGCTGAAGCTGATGAATTATGATAGCTTGATGTCGGCTTATTTTTATGTTGTTAGTTCTTTTAAGTCAAAATTGACAAGCAATTTTTTTCTTTATATTTTAATTTCAGCTTTCTTTTTAAAAAAGAATAATTTAAGTCATCTTTATAAATATTGCATCTTTTAAATCTTAGCACTATTGTAGAACCGGTGACATGAAAAACAAAAAAGTAACTCTTCTCGGTGCGACAGGTCTTATTGGTCATCATGTTTTAAACTATTTAATCAAAGATGAATCTGTCACACAGATTACAACAATCTTAAGACGAAAAGTTAATTTTTACCATCCTAAGGTTAAAGAGGTTGTTATTGACTTTAAAGATGATAAAGCCTTTCGAGATGCCATTGAACCCCAAAGTATCATCTATTGCGCTATAGGGACAACCAACAAAAAAGTCAAAGGCAATAAAGAAAAATACCGTTCAGTAGATTATGACATTCCTGTAAAGGCCGCTAGATTTGGTTTGTCTAAAGCTTGTAATACTTTTGTTTTGGTTTCTTCGGTAGGTGCAGATGCCAAGAGCTCAAATTTTTATACAAAATTAAAAGGAGAAGTCGAAGAGGAGCTATCCCAACTTGGATTTCAATACCTACATATATTCAGACCTTCAATATTACTCGGTAAAAGACAAGAATTTAGGTTTGCTGAAAAAGTGGCCAAAATCATCATGAAGACTTTTTCGTTTTTATTACCGTCCAAAATTAGACCGATTCACGCTAATGATGTTGCAAAAGCTATGGTAGAAGTTGTAAGGCAAAAGAAAGAAAAAGACGACATACAGATTTATCATTATAACAATATCATACAACTCGTTCAAAACCATTTCTAGTTAATACATCAAAAAAATACTTGATTTTTACGCTCATTTTTGGGTTATACGATAAAATAACATATAAATATTTACAATATTAGTTTTTTTGTAAATTTATGAATCAAACCATTTAGTATGTTAGCCAGTGTCATAGTTTCAGTTGCGTTAGGTGTAATTTTTTTATTAATCGCCATTTTATACAAAAAGAAATATCTATTCAGAATAATTCTCGGTACTTTAGGCATAGTCCTTTTGCTTTATGGTGGTTTTAGTTATGGTGCGTTAAGGCCGATAGCCGATATTGAAACTTTTGATGTGGGGAATACATCTGATATTGAATACCCTATCAAAAAAGTTCAGGTTACATCACCAGTTGAAGGAGATACGGTTAATTGTCGAATTCTCAGCATGGGTGTTTACCCCAAAGGCCATAACAAAGACATTTGGGTTTTGCTAAGACCATCTGACCAAAAATATTATCCGCAATCCGATTATACCAACACATCTTACAAAGAAAATGGTAAATGGCAAGTGGTTACAAGATTTGGTGGTGACAAAGGTGAGATCTTTGATTTAGTCGTATATGAAACCGATTCTTTGGCTTCAGCTTTTTTTAGTGAGACCATACTCAAGTGGAAAGACTCAAATCAGTACGAAGGTTTATCCAGTGCAATGCTACCGCCAGGTGCTAAAGAAATTGAAAGAATACAAGTAAAATTAAAACGCGATTGTAGAGGTGTCTTTTAGCTACTAAATTTTAGACTAGTATTACCATTTTCAACCAAGCACGTTCATTATATTTGCAATGAATAAATTAAAAATATGCTAGTTAAATTCGACGAGTTACCAAAATCCTCAAAAATTTGGGTTTACCAGTGTAACAGAAGCTTTACAGAGGAAGAAATTTCAAAACTTAACAAAGACATCAAAACGTTTTTAGAAGCTTGGTCAGCCCATGGTAATCAGTTAAAAACATCATTTCTTATAAAATACAGACGCTTTATTATTATAAGTGTTGACGAAAGTCAATCTAATGCATCGGGTTGTTCAATTGATAGTATGGTTCATTTTATTCAAAGTTTAGAGAAAGAATTTAAGGTAGATTTGCTAGACAAAATGAACGTCTCCTACAAACATGGTGAACATATAGCGTTTAAACCCCTATTAGACTTTAAAAAAATGGTTAAACAGCGTGCTGTTAATGCAAATACAATTGTTTTTAATAATTTGGTAGCTTCAAAACAAGAATTTGAAGATTATTGGGAAGTTCCTTTAAAAGATAGCTGGCACGCTAGGTTTCTATAAATAATTTTAATTTAATGAAATACTTATACAGTTTCGGTCTACTCTTTTTTTGGTATATATCATTTTCTCAGTCTTCTTTTAAGCCTTTACAAACTCATGACCACTTGTCACAAAAGCAATGGGTAGATAGCCTCTATGACGCTATGAGCCTAAATGAAAAGATTGGACAGCTATTTATGGTTGATGTTTTTTCAGAAAATCCTAGAGCAGATATAACAAAACTTATCACAAAATACCATATTGGTGGTGTTATTTTTTCTAAAGGCGGACCCACAAAACAAGCTCAGCTCACCAACCAATATCAAGCCTTAAGTAAAACTCCCTTAATGATAGCCATGGATGCCGAATGGGGTTTAGCCATGCGACTCGATTCGACTTATGCGTTTCCCTGGCATATGACTTTAGGGGCAATTGAAGATATCAAAACTGTAAAAGATGTCGCGTTGCAAATTGCAAAACACAATAAACGCCTTGGTGTACACATCAATTTTGCGCCTATAGTCGATATTAATACCAATCCTAAAAATCCAATTATTGGTAACAGATCTTTTGGCCAAAACAAAAGAAAGGTCACTGCAAAAGCAAAAGCCTTTGTGGAAGCTTTTAATGAAGTAGGCATTTTGTCTTGTGCCAAACATTTTCCGGGTCACGGAGACACAGATACTGATTCGCACAAAACATTACCATCAATACAATTCTCAAAAGAGAGATTAGAAAATGTAGAGCTTTACCCATTTGAACAACTTACAAAAACGCAACTGAGTAGTATCATGGTTGCCCATCTCAATGTTCCAGCCCTAGAATCTCAAAACAACCTACCGACTTCGCTTTCTAGAAATGTGGTAACAGGTCTGATCAAAGGAAAATTTAACTTTGAAGGACTTATTTTTACAGATGCCTTAAACATGAAAGGTGTTGCCAATTTTGATGAGCCAGGAGAAATTGACCTTCAAGCTTTTTTGGCAGGAAATGATATTCTTTTGATTTCAGAAAATATCCCTTTGGCGGTAAAAAAAATTAAAAAAGCCTACAGAAAGGGTCAAATTACAGAAAACCGATTAGCCTACTCTGTAAAGAAAATATTGTATGCTAAATATAAGTTAGGGTTGTCAAACTACAAGTCTATAGACACTCGACATTTGAAAGATGACCTCAATTCTGCAATGGATGATGCTGTTTATATGAAATCAATTGCTCAGGCAGTTACAGTATTAAAAAACAATGCCAACATTTTACCCTTTCAAAATTTGGAAAAAGAACGTATCGCTTATCTTAAAATGGGAAATGCAAGCAATAAAAAATTTATTGATATCTTAAACCGATACGATACAATTGATACCATAAACTCTAATCAACTTCTCAATGAAAAAATAGATAAGCTGAAGCGTTACGATAAGGTTGTTATTGGTCATCACACCTCAAATGCAACACCGTGGAAATCTTATCAATTTACAGACAAAGAACTCGTTGCGCTACATGAAATCAGTCTTCAAGTACCTGTAATTTTGGTTAATTTTGCTAGTCCTTATGCCTTAAGTGACATCAAAAGCACAGTAAATATTAAAGCCATTGTCCAAGCCTATCAAAACGCTGATTTGGCTCAGTCTGTCGTTGCACAAATTCTCTTTGGCGCCAGACCAGCACGTGGGAAATTACCCGTAGATATCAGTATTATCTATCCTGAAGGTTCTGGTTACCGTTTTAATTCTTTAGAGAGGTTAGCATACGGTTATAGCCAAAATCAAGGTATAAATCCAAAATTTGAAACCAAAATAGATTCAGTTGTCAATCATGCTGTTAAAGAAAAAATGATACCGGGAGCACAAGTCATGGTGACTAAAAATGGTGTAAGCATCTATCAAAAAAACTTCGGGTATCACACTTATGATAAAAAGATAAAAGTTAAGAATGACGATATTTATGATTTGGCCTCTTTGACCAAAATTTTAGCTACTTTACCTTTATTTATGAAACTAGAAGAAGAAGGCAAAGTAGATATTAATGACAGTTTATACCAGCACTTACCTAAACTTTCAATGACAAATAAAGCCTCTATTGATTTTAAACATATGCTATCACACTATGCTGGCCTTAAATCTTGGATTCCATTTTATTTAGAAACACTTAAAGATTTAGACAAATATTATAAGGATACACCAGACTTTAATTACTCTACTCAAGTTGCAGAAAATATGTATGTCAGAAATGATTTTAGAGATAGCATCTACAACAAAATTTACGAAAGTGAGCTTTCTAGTGATTTAGAGTACAAATACAGTGATCTTCCGTTTTATATTATTCAACAAATTATCGAACGCTATGAAAATGAACCTTTAGATCAACTTATTGTTGATAAGTTTTACAGTAAAATGGGTATTAATATGATGCGGTATCACCCCATAAAGGAATTTGACAAAAAGAATATTGTCCCTACAGAAAATGATACTTTATGGAGAAAGCAACTCCTCAAAGGTTACGTTCATGATCAAGGGGTTGCATTGCTCGGTGGTGTAGGTGGTCATGCCGGTTTATTTGCCAATGCTAATGCGGTGGCAAAATTTATGCAAATGTTTCTGAATAAAGGGGTTTATGGTGATGCAGAATTGTTAAAAGCTTCAACAATCAATAAATTTAATACCTGTTATTATTGTGAAGACGATGTAAGACGTGGGTTGGGTTTTGATAAGCCACAACTCGAAGAGGTTGGTCCGACCTGCGGTTGCTTATCGATGAGTAGTTTTGGACATAGCGGCTTTACAGGAACCTATACTTGGGCTGATCCTGAGGAAAATATTGTGTATGTGTTTCTATCAAATCGTATCCATCCGGACATGAGTAACACTGAACTGATTAAAGAAAACATCCGTACCGAAATTCAACAAATTATCTACGATCATGTTGAAGATTAATAATTTTGGAGTTTCTTAAGACTAATGACCTGGAAATAGAATTATCTTAGTACAAAATTTTTTACATGAAAATAGCTATTGTTTGCTATCCTACTTTTGGAGGAAGTGGAGTAGTGGCAACCGAATTGGGCATTGGTTTATCCAACCGGGGACATGAAGTACATTTCATCACTTATAAACAACCTGTTAGGCTTGAATATTTATCTGCAAATATTCACTTTCATGAAGTGTCTGTTCCTGAATATCCTTTATTTCACTACCAACCTTATGAACTGGCATTATCAACCAAGTTGGTTAATACCATCAAAAAATACGATATTGATATTCTCCATGTGCATTATGCTATACCACATGCCTATGCTGGCTATATGGCAAAACAAATGTTGAAAGAAGACGGTTATCATATTAAAATGATGACAACGCTACACGGTACAGATATTACGTTGGTGGGAAGCCATAATTTTTATAAGGGTGCAGTAAATTTCAGTATCAATAAGAGCGACTGCGTTACATCAGTTTCAAATAGCTTAAAAATTGATACCTTAAGAATATTTGATATTAAAAACAAAATATATGTCGTCCCAAATTTTATTGATTTTGATAATCTCAATGACGACGTTGAAGACTGCCAAAGGCACACTATGGCGGATGACGATGAGATGATCATCACACATGTTAGTAATCTTAGACCGGTTAAGCGAATAAGTGATGTCATAAAAATATTTGCCAATATCTTAAAACATCAAAAAGCTAAGCTCATCGTAATTGGTGATGGACCGGATCGGGATAAAGCTGTTAACGTTGCTTTAGAGCTTGGTGTTAGAAATCAAGTGATTTTTATGGGGAAAAGTAACGATATTGAAAAAATATTGTGTTTTTCTGACCTGTTTCTTCTGCCGTCAGAAAAAGAAAGTTTTGGTTTAGCCGCTCTTGAAGCTATGGCACATAGTGTCCCGGTTATTTCTACAAATACCGGTGGTTTACCTGAGGTTAATATTCAAGGTAAGTCAGGATATTTAAGCAATGTAGGCGATGTGGATGATATGGCCAAAAATGCCTTAAAAATTTTAAGCAACCCCAAAACACATCAAAAATTTAAAGATGCTGCCAAAGCAAGAGCTCGTGATTTTGATATCAAAAATATTATCAAATCCTATGAAGAACTTTATAAATCTATGCTCGTAGAATCTTAAGATGTAGATCGGTTTTTAATTTCAAGAGTTTCAGAACGAAATTTATTTTTTCCAAAGTCTAATGTACGAATTGGGAACGGAATGTTGATGTTGTTTTCGTTGTAGGCTTTTTTGATAGCTTTAACTGCAATGTGCTTGGCTAGTAACTCATCTTTTGCGTTTGTCTCTTTAATACCAAAACGGACTTCGTAATTTATTGAACTGTTACCAAACTCTTTGTAGAAAAATTCAACTTTTTCGGTTTTCTCTTGTGGTAAGGCCTCTTCAATTGCTTGTTTTGTAATCTTTTCGACAAATTCCAGATCACTTTCATAGCCCACTCCGCATTCTAGAATAGCAATACTCCGATCGTCAGAACTCAAATTTTTAAAAGGGTTGTCAACAATTTTTGAATTTGGTATAGAAACCAAATTTTGATCAGCTGTTTTTAAGGTTACACTTCTGAGGTTGATGTCGATGACAAAACCTTCAAAGCCATTGGTTTCTACCCAATCCCCAATTTGTATTTTGGGAATAAAGCTCAACACCACTCCAGAAAAAGTGTTGGTTAACGTGCCTTGAAGTGCAAGACCGACAGCTAAACCTAAAACACCTGCTGCACCTAGTACTGAGGTCAGCACTGTACTCAAATCTAGAATACCTAATGCAATAAAAAACCCTATTAGAATCACAATAGCTTTGTAAATTCTAATAGCAACTACCCTTACGGAATGCTGAGCCTTAGTTTTACGTAAAATTTTATTGATTCCAATCGCCGATAAATTGGCTATGAGAATAAAGAGAATAAAAACGAGTACTGCTAAAATAAAATTGGGCAGATTCAATATTAATGAATCCACCCAATTATCTAATTTATCTTGTAATTCTGACCAAGCTGTATGTGTGTTGTCAAAGATTTGGTCAGTTGTATCTTTTGTAGCTTTATCTTGATAAACCATTCAATTCGTTTTGGACTACAAATTAACGCAATTTTTTAGTCCAAACGTCTAACATCCAACTTGTTTTTTCTAACTCTCTAATATATGCGCCTGTCAAGTCAATGGTGCCTTCATCATTAGCTTCGTCAGCAGTTTCAACAACTTTGCGCATTTGAGAGATAATTTTGCCGTGATCACTTAACAATGTGTCTACCATCGCAGAATCATTAAGGTCATTTTTGGACTCTTCTAGATTTGTGATATTTAAATAGTCTGTTAAATTACTTTTTGGGGAATGTTGAAGCGTAAGAATTCTTTCAGCAATTTCATCAATTTTTTCTTTGGCATCATCATACATTTCTTCAAATTTTTCATGCAAGTCAAAGAAATTAGTCCCTTCTATATTCCAATGAAAATTTCTCAATTTTTGATAGTACATGTGATAATCGGCTAAAAGAATGTTTAGCTGTTCTACTGTTTTTTGTGTTTTATCTTTGTCTAAACTTAAATAACTCATAGTTTTTATTTATCGATTTTAATTTTACAATACAAATATACAATAGTTTATGCTATAAAACCTTGAAAGTGACTTATCTTAATATAAGTTTAACGGCTTAACGGTTTAATTTTTCTTGGAGTTGTTTTGAAATTTGACCACCGGATACTCCATAACCGTCGACTAACAGCCCTTTACGGCCGTCTGATGTTGTAATAGCATATAGTATAGAATTGTCTGCAGGATTGGTCATGCCTTCAAACCTATAGACCTTATCAACATTAAATTGGTCTGGTAAATAAGAAGAATCTAGAGCTTTGTCTGTAATTTTATCATCATCCAGGTTAAAGTCATTAGTATAACCTTGTTTCTTAAGTTCGTTTATTTGTTGAGATAGTGTTTTATCATTCATGTCTTTTACTTTTATTAAAAAAATTGAACCCGATAGGTAGAATTAGGAAGAGAAATAAATAATATCCCGTTAGTAGACCTATAATGGCGATAACAAGACCTAATATGTTTAGTATAGTTATCCATTTCATATGTTAAATATACAAATATAACTATGCATTATATACAGGTTTGATAAGCTTTTAACAATAATCAAATATAGCTTATTAGGGTTTGATATATAATCATAATTAATACCAAATCAGTCCTCGCCGGGCAGACAAGCTAGGCGAGTAGAGTAGTGGTCTTCTGGGTGTTCCCGTCAGGCGATCAGCACGTTGGTAAACTGCATTTTTTACTCTAAAAGAGCCAGAATATATAGGCTGGTCGTTATAATCCATAAATACTGAAGATTTAGAATTGTCTATTTCTACAGTAAAATCTGAATACTGCGCCATTTGACGGTTGATGGCATCATAAAAATTTTGATAGGAAGGTCGACGGTTTTTTGATGCTGATGCTTGTATAAAATCAAAAGTGTTTTCTGCATTTGGAGATGCAAAAACATTGATGTTTTTAACTAATAATTCAAATTTATAAACACCAAAGTCTTGATATAAAGGGGATTGTATTTTAGGCGATAATTCGTTTGAGTCTAAAGGTGGTAAACTGATTTCCTGAGCCAAATTGTATTTAGCTATGGAAACCATCAGTAATAAGCTCAAAATGTATCTCATCAACTATACTATATCAAATTTTATTCCATTTCTTAAAATTCTAAAATGGAGTCATTTTCCCATAATTTAGGAAAAAATGTACGCTTTTGAAATTTTGGATGTAAATATTTTTCCCATTGAGATCCACCAGTGGCAGTTTTGGCTTCACCTTTTTTGGTCAGGTAATGTTTTGCTGTGTTATAATGTACCATCGGCCATTTTACATTGTAAGCGTTGTCAAAAGTCTTCATTAGCCTGATAAGATCTTCCGAAGGCGATTGAATTTGATGAAATTTATCGTAAATGGTATTCCCTTTTGCTTTATTGATATATTCTGCAAATACGCCAAGGTATTTATCTTCAAATAATTTTAGTGTTGTACTTCTAGATTTTGTTTTTGGGTTGTATCCTGCCAATCGCCAGTAAACGTGTTTTAGATATTCTTCTGCTGTGGGTTCTTTAGATAGGGCTTTGTGTTTTTCTTTATGAATAAGATTAAGGATAGGTGTACAATATATTTCTAAAAATCGAAATTGAGCACTCTGAAAACCGCTGGCAGGCGTCAGCGTTAGTCTAAATTTATTGTAATCTTCATGACTCATGCCTTCTTTCATCACATCAAAAGAGGTGATGAGCATATCTGTATAACGAATCAAACGTTTCAATTTGTCTTTTAACAATTCTTCTGTTGGTTTTTCTGAAGATATTACTTGTTCAACCTCGTGTATCATCAGTCTTAGGACCAGTTCGGTGACTTGATGATAAACAATAAAGACAAATTCATCCTTAAAATCTGTCCGTGGTTTTTGTAAACTTAACAGCGTATCAACTTCGATATAATCCCAATACGTAATAGGCTTTGAATATAAAAGGCCTTTGAGATAAGGTTCTGGATTTTCACCTAAATTGGCATATTTTTTTTCAAGTTCCTTAAGAATGTCGTCTGACATAGAATATATTTTACACAAAAATACTAAAATAAATACTGATTAGCCTTAGAGTAGAATGAAGGTTTTAAATACAAGTGAATGGGGTATTCTTATAATTCTATTTTACATAATATATATTATGATTAAAGCGTGTTGTAAAAAAAATCACCGTAGACAATTATTACCAAATACCCCAAATAGATAATACATTTGTTATTCCACGGTGATTCTTTACAAATATATATGAATATTTTAAATTTGTATAGCTTTTTGCAAATATATTTTTTAAAGTATATTTTTCTTTTTAAACCAAATCCAAATGCCTACTGATATAATAAGCATGATTAGCCACACAACGACATAAGAATACTCCCATTCAAGTTCCGGCATAAACTTAAAATTCATACCATAAATACCAGCTATAAACGTCAACGGTAGAAAAAATACCGAAAATACAGTTAGAAGTTTCATCACTTCGTTATTCTTTTGGGCTGTAATAGACAGGTATGAATTTAGTAAAGACTGAGTATCTTCAATAATTTCATCAGCGGTAAGCAACAAGTTTAGTGTGGTATCTTTAATATCTTGCAATTCTGAATGATACGAAGCATTTTTGATGGCGATTTGATTAAGCACATTTTGGTTGACTTGTATTATTTTTTTGTGCATTCTCGTTTTAGATTTGATATAATAGAGTTTGTCAATCGAAAAGTCTTGTGCATTTTTTAAAAGTAATTCTCTCTCTAAGACATCAATTGTTTTACTGTGGGTTGTTAAAGGTTTTTCAAAACTATTAATCATATTCTTAATAGAAAAAAACAGTATTTGCTCTATTGACTTAAATTCTTTGTCATAATGAGTTAAGTAATCGAAATGCTTTCTATGGATACTGATTAAGATATTGTCGTAGATTATAAATGCAATTTTATTAGAAACCTGTGCAACATTGACGATTTCTGGTTGTTTTTTATCAGAAAAAGCCCTGAGAATAATAAGTTCGAAATTCCCTTTTTTTTCATATTTGGGTAGATGCCCAAGCTCTAGACTGTCTTCAATAAAATTTTTAGGAATTTGATCAAAGATTTCGAGCTGCTTTAATGCTTTGATATCTGCACGGTTACAATCGTACCAAACAAATTTTTCGCCTTTATATTCTGTTAATTGCATAGGTTTAAGCCATATCAAGTGTTAAACCATTATACTGCTCTATCAGTGCTTTTGCAGCTGATTCGCCATTTAGCATAGCGGCATTTAAAGACCCGTTTGATAAGACATCTCCCGCTAGATAAATATTATCTTTTATTTTGGTTTCTGTATGCGGCATTTGATAATTTAAATCGTGTATTTGCGGTAAAGCTTTGGGTATTTTGTAGTGTTTCAATAATTTTTTGACTTCTATATCGCATATATCATAAAGCTCATTTTTGACTTTTTTTACCAATTCTTCTCGACTTAAGTCATGGGTTTTGACTACACTTACTGATAAAATTTGTTGGCTTTCAGAAGCTAAGCTGGCGTAATGAAAATTATTGACAAAGGTGTCATTTTCTGCTATCAATGCAATCATAGGCAAATTAACAACCCGATTCTTTACCTCAAAGTAAAGATTGTCTACACTTTTCCACAGGCTTTGCTGGTTGTTTAAATTTGTTATCAGTTGTGAAGGCTCAGTGGCTATGATAATAAAATCAGCCTTTTCTTTGGAACCATTTGAAAGCCAGATGGTCTTATCTTCGACCTTATTTATAGCAGTATTAAAGTGAAAAGTTGTTTTTTTGAGTTGGTTAGCCAATTGATTGGGGATGGCTTGTATGCCTTTTTCGGGTATTCCGGCTTTACTCTCTGAAAATAATTTAAACGTAAATTCAAACATGCGGCTAGAAGTTTCTAAGTTTTCCTCGAGAAACACTCCAGCATAAAATGGTCTAAAAAAATTGTGAATTACTTTATTTGAAAACCCAAAAGATTTGAGGTATGACATAGTACTTTGACTTGGAGACTCAAAAATTTCCTCAAATGATTTGTATTTTAATGACCTGTAGAGTTTGATAATCTTTAACTTATCTGAAAAACTGGCCAATTTTGAGAATAAAGTTGAAAACAGTAAATCAAAACCTTTAGCCGGATTGCCCAATTTGCTTTGATATCCTTTTTTAAAAACAAACGCACCTGATGCGAAGTATTTTAAATGGAGTAACCTGACATCGAGATATTTTTGAACTGCCGGATAATTGGGTAGCAAAATTTGAAATCCTTTATCAAATGCCTGACCATCAATATAATCGGTTTGAACACGCCCACCTACCCTATCATTTTTATCATATATTATAGGATGTATACCTTCGTTTTCTAAATTAATAGCTGCAACTAAGCCACTTACACCTGCACCTATAATGATAACTTTTTTATTATCCATTCTACGTTTTTTTCTAAACTTATAAATATTTACTAAAAATAAGCTAAGACTTTGAGACTTCAAATGAAATAACGTTAATTCATATAAAAAAATTATGATATCTAAAGATTCTAAACAAATTAATTTATATTATCATCCTAATTATCAATTGTCTAAAAAGTGTTTGGCTATTGCAAAGGCCAATAAGGCTGTTATTTTACCTATAGATATAAGTAAAACCGGAATAAGCCAGACCGATTGGTCAGAAATGGCAAATATGCTTAATTTAAGTGTAGTTGATTTAATTGATTTAAACCACGACATCATTATTTCAAAATTTGGGAAATCTCCAGATATTGATGAATTTGATGCTTTAAAAATTATTGAAAATCATCCTGAAGTAGTCGATAAACCTATCGCAATTCGAGGAAACCAAATTGTGAGAGCCTCACATGCCAATGATATTTTAAAATTACAGTCTTCTGATACCGGCGAAATTAGAATACCTTAATATGTTTAAACTCTTGCTTTGCTTTGCAGTTTGTATCAATTTTTAAATATTTTTGATTTTTAATTCATGTGACGATTTACACCCTCAATTATGAATGTACATCACGTTTCTGCAGAAAACTCAGTCCTCAATCAATTTTTGGTTGAAATAAGAAACAAGTCTGTGCAACAAGATAAACTGAGATTTAGGCATAATCTCGAACGTATTGGTGAGCTTCTTGCTTACGAGATGAGCAAAACATTAAATTATGACGTCAAAGAGATTCAAACTGTATTAGGAAAACACCAAAAAGCAGTAATTTCAGATTCATTAGTTATTTGTTCAATATTAAGAGCTGGATTACCAATGCACAATGGTGTGTGTAGAATTTTTGATGATGTTAATCATTCATTTATTTCGGCTTACAGAACACATAATAAAGCAAACGAAACCTTTGATATACATATAGAATATTGTGCAACCTCAGACCTCACCTCAAAAACCCTAATTCTTGTCGACCCTATGCTAGCCACGGGTCATTCTATTGTTGAAGTTTATAAGTTTATAGCTCAAAAGTTTGATATATCATCATTAGTAATATTGTCTGCTATAGCTGCAAAACCCGGTGTTCAGTATTTAAAAAAGCATTTACCTAAGAACACACAAATTTGGATTGCCGATATCGACGAATCATTAAATGAAAAAGGATATATTGTACCGGGTCTCGGTGATGCCGGAGATCTTGCTTTTGGACCTAAACTTTAAAGTCTATTGTTGTCTTGTATTGGGAAATACAATATAATCTGGCACTAAACTCTTTTCTTCTTTGTTGTCGTCTTTTGGCTCAGGATTCTTAGAATTATCGATTTTTTTCTGTTGCTTAGCTTCTTGTTTTAATATTTTTCTAAGCAATTCACCAAAAGTTTCAAAGTTGACCGTATAAGAGACCCCAACACCTTGAGTATAGCCCAATTCCTCACCTATAAACTGTATGTCACTTTCTCTATTAAAAACTTGCGCTCTTAATGAGCCCGATTCATTGAGTAAAAAATTGATTTCAACATCACCAAAAACAAAAGATTGGGTTTGTCCACCAACCGGCACTCCAAAACGGCCATTGATAAAAATTTTATCACTGAGTTGAGTTTGAAGTGTCATCCCTACTCTATCCGATCCTACTGCATTTTGAGAAGGTGTTCGTTCTGCCTGTACATAATCTAAACCAATATTAAATTTACCTTCATCATCTTTTAAAATTTGATCTAATATACTTGTGGCACGTTCTGCAATTAAATTTGATCCGATAGAATTGAGACCTACGGCTTCATCATTGTAAAAAGTACCTTGAACAACAAGTGATAGCGCTTGACGTTCAGTATTTTCTCGACCTTGAATTCTGTAGTCAAGTTCAGATTCTACAACCGAACTGAGATTGGGGTAATCTAAATCAAAATTGATGTCTGGTTGCATCAATTCTCCGTTTAGAGAAATAATTACGTCTATTGGAATTTCTCTATTGATTATTGGGTTTTCTAATAAAACAGCAGGATTTGCGTTGGTCGTATACTTTGCCTTAATGTCCATATTAGCATCTACAGGATTACCTTGCCAAGATAGGTAACCACCGGGAATAACTTCAAACTTTTTTTCTATCAAACCTTGATATTTATAAATATACTCTCCAGATAACGCCACAAAATCACCATACATGTCAAACTTGCCATTAGTGTTAATTTCAATTCTCAAATTGCCATCACCTCTACCTCTTAAAGTGCTTCCACTTTCTTGGTCTACAACCACTTCGACTAAAGCATCTTTTGTAATCTCAAGGTCAAAAGCCATGCTTAAGCCTGAGATTTTGTCAAAGGTGTAAGTTTTTCCTTCTTTTTTACTGGCTTTATCTTCAGGCGTTAAAAAATAAATGAAAGAATTGTCCCCAATAGTTTCTGTATCTGATAATGGAATATTAAAAACCGTATTAGGATTACTTTTGGCATCGACATTTATTGTTAGTGCGTCTGTTGGACCTACAATACTTGCAGTTCCATCAATAAATGCAGTACCGTAATATAGGCTTTCCTCTTTGTATGGCGTGTCTAAGGTTAAAATATTGTCAGAGTCTAATCTTAAATCTAAATTCCACTTCGAAAAGTCTTCGTGAAATATTTTGCCGCTTAAAACCCCTTTGGTGTTGTATTTTGTATCGGTAAGTTGTATATTATCCAGGATAAATTGCTTTTTGTCCAATTGAATTTTAGAGTTTTGGTCAAAATCAAAATCAATATTGAGGTATGGAAATTTTAAACCAGCATCATTGAGATTTAGTTCACCGTATAAATCTGGATTTTGAAGTTTTCCTGAAAGTTTTGCTTCACCAATAATCTTACCTCTTATTCTGCTTAAAACCTCACCGCCCAAAGGACTTAGGGATGATACGTCCAATTGATTTAGCTTTAGGTTGACATCAATAAATTGATTTTGATTGTTATTGGTGATTTGACCTTCTGCAGTGAGGTAATTTTGCTGTTGATTGAAAATATAAGCTTTAACATCAAAATCTGATAAATCCCTGTTACCGTTTGCAGATAGTTTTAAGTTACCGTAATCTAATTGATTGACGTTAAAGTTTTTGACCAAAACATCAAGATTGGGGGAATACTGATTGTCTTTTTGAAAAATACTAATATCGCCATTCACTACACCACCAAAGTTTAAGCTGTCAAGATAAGGTGTAATATTTGCAAGATTTACTTTTTTCAATTTAAAATTGATGTCTTTGTAAGTCGAATCTCGCATTTGGCCATTGAGCTTTATCATTTGATCTTTATAAAACGCTGAAATCGAATCAAATGTAAAATTTTGTAAACCTGGTTCTAAAATAATGCGGTTATTGGTATATCGATTATCTTTATTGATATCCCAGGATTTGTTTTTGAAGTTGATATTGGATTTTTGAATACCCACTACGGTATTATTGTCTTGATCGTAGGTTTGGTATAAATTGATGTTGTAGTTGTCATCATTTTTTAGACCACCTTCAAACTCTGTTCTAAAAAACAAAGTATCATTTAGTTTGACGTTTATTAAGCTTAAATTTTGGATTGGGTAGATAGCGTTTTGAATATTAGCAATTTTGACATAAGTATCAAAGAAAGGGTTTTGCTTGTCGAGCTGAACTTCTACATCTTTTAATATGTTATTTTGAAACCTAATCTCAGGAGAAATAAATCGAATTTTCATCTCATCTTCATTAGATGATATGTTTCCTCTTAAAAAAGTATTTGGGGCGATACTGACTTTAGGAAAGAAAGCTTCGACAACCTTGTTGTTGATTTGAAATTCAAAGTTTACATTTCTGTCTTTAAAATTGCTTTGTTGTAAATCTTTGAAGTACAAATTTCTTAAGGAATAATCAACAAACTCCGGTAATTGAGAAGGTTGAAAATCCCCATAAATTCTACCATTAACTACATCTGGAGAGTTGACGCTAAACTGATGTATGCCTGCAGACATTGAGGATTGAAGCTTAAAATCTTTGAAGTTGTATTCACCAAATGAATTTTTATAATTAAAATCATTGAAATTAAGTTCTCCAACTGCATCATCTAGAGAGTTTGCCTTAAGATTCATGTCTAAGTTTCCCTTAAAAATAGATAAGGTATCTTTTTTGATAAAATTCAAAGCGTACAAATCGGCATATTTTATGTCAGATTGAAATTTATAAAGATTTTGATCTTGACTAGCATCGACTAAACCATTGAAGTCAAACAAAAAATTTTCATCTTCACTTTTGAGTTGGCCATTAAATATTGGAAACTTTAAATTGCCTTGAACTGCAATTTCGTTATAGGTATAATTATTAAAGTCAAAGGCTTGAATATCAGCATCAATTTTGGTGTTTAAAGCCTTTTCTGTAAACCCTTTTCCGTTGATATTTACTTTGAGGCTAGCCAAACCTAATCGTTTGGACTGAAGCACTTTTGCCAAATTAAAATTTTGCAAGTCCAGCTTGCCATCGTATTTTACCTCATCAGAAAGATTGAGGTTTTTAAACATAACTTCAATTTGACCTTGGCCAACTGGTGAATTAAAATCTACATCGGCAAATAAGTTTCGGGCTTTTAGCGCTGTTTCTCCTTTCACCGAAAAATTCCCCATGTATTGGATAAATTCCGGTAGCCTATCGCCTAAAACTTCTGGCAATAAACGCTTTAAGTCAAAATAATTGGTTTTAATGTCAATATTTTGAGTGATAAGCTCAAAATCTTCAGACTCTGTTACACGCTTAAAATAAATATCACCTTGAATTTGACTTCTTTGAATGCCTTTGATGTCTATATTTTTAAAATTAAAATCATTGAGTGTCCCAATAACCTGACCGGATAAGACTAAATCTTCAGCATATCCAAAACCTTTGTAAAAATGATTTAAGTCTGTGGTAGAAAGTTTAGACTTATCGAATCTCGCCGATATTTTTACTTTATTTTCAAAATCTGACCAATCGCCTGAAGCATACTCAAGTTTTAAATCAGTCTCCAATTGTGATTGAGGCGTTTTAAGTTTTAATTGATCTAACCGCATTTCTGATGCATTCATAAAAAACCTCGATTGAAGTTGGTCTATTTTAAAGCCAAATCCTGTTAAGCCTGATAATGAATTGATGTTTAAACTCACCTTACCACCAACAATATTGAGATTATCAACATCAAAATTTAGGTTTTCAATACTAAATGACTCTGGATTGTCTAAGTTATAATTGGTTACACTAAATTGACTATCAACTAGCAAAATATCGTCGACGTGAAGTTTAAATAATTTGGTAGTATCTTTTGGTTTATCAGATTCAAATTTTTGTAAAATGGTGGTGAGGTTATCATTGGGGTCATCTTTATAGCGTATCAATTTCATCTTTAAACCCTCAATATCAGTACTGCTCAAATTTAAATTGCTCCCATCAATAAGACTTGGAATATTAAATATCGAGCTCGATAGTTTTTTGATATTAAAAAGGGTATCATTTTTATGATCAATAACCCGAATAGATTCAATTTGTACATTGGCACTCAACCCGATTTTTAGGCGCTCTATGCCAATCTCTGTGCCATAAGTCTCATTAATATTTGAAGTCAATTTTTGGGCCGTATAGGTTTGCACTCCAGGAATTAAAAATATCAAAACAATCAATAAGAATAGCAATATGATTGCTATGACTATTCTTTTAACAATATGAAAAACGCGCTTAATAATACTTCGTAATTTTTGTTAAACAAATATACATTTAATCTATGATTGATAATACCTAAAAATATTTAGCTTTGTTATGTATTTCAATAATTATGCCTTTTAAGACATATGACTAAACAACCTATTTATACACTTGCCATAGAATCATCATGTGACGATACATCTGCAGCTGTATTTAAGAATAACAAAAAGCTAAGCAATATTATTGCCTCACAAGCTGTTCATGAAAAATATGGCGGTGTAGTACCCGAACTGGCCTCTCGTGCGCATCAACAAAATATCGTACCAGTGGTAGACCAAGCCTTGAGTCAAGCTAAGGTTGACCGTAAAGATTTAAGCGCAATTGCCTATACAAAAGGTCCAGGATTATTAGGCTCGCTTTTGGTAGGGTCATCTTTTGCAAAATCTTTGGCCATGGCTTTAGACATTCCGCTCATAGAGGTTCATCATATGCAAGCGCATATCTTGGCTCACTTTATTGATGATGAAAATCAAAAAATACCTCAATTTCCTTTTTTGGCACTAACGATAAGTGGTGGTCACACACAAATTGTAAAAGTTAACGACTTTTTTGATATGCAAGTCATTGGAGAAACCCTTGACGATGCTGTAGGAGAAGCTTTTGATAAATGTGGTAAAATGATGGGACTTGGTTATCCTGCTGGTCCGATAATAGACAAACTTGCAAAACAAGGCAATCCGGAACGCTTCACTTTTTCAAAACCCAAGGTCAGTGGGCTTGATTTCAGCTTTAGCGGACTCAAGACAGCGGTCTTATATTTTTTACAAAAAGAGAAAAAGGCCAATCCTAATTTTGTGGATGAAAACATAAAGGATATCTGCGCCTCATTTCAAAAAACAGTCGTTGATATCTTAATGGATAAAATGAAAATTGCAGTCAAAGATACTGGTATTACCCAAATTGCTATTGGTGGTGGGGTTTCTGCCAATTCGGGTATTAGAACAGCTTTAAAGCAGGCTGAAATAGGGCTTGGTTGGCAAAGCTACGTTCCTAAATTTGAATATTGCCTTGACAATGCCGCTATGATAGCAATAGTTGGATATTATAAATTTTTACAACAAGAATTTGCCGATTTTGGCTCAACCTCAAAAGCAAGACTCAAACTATGAATAAATTCTACTTTACATTACTTTTTGTTTTATTTTGTATTCCATTAAATGCCCAGCGAAATTTATTCAATCAACGATATGATGAGATATCAAAAGATTTTAATATTGATGGTAATGAATTAAAAGTCTATCAAAATCAAGGGAAACTCATCATTTTTAATGAAGAAAAACACAAAACCAAACTCGCCAAAAAGTTGCTTAAGTCTAGAAGAGGTAAAACAAGAACAATAAAAAGAGCTTATTACAATTTAGAATATGAAGTCATTGGCAAAGAAAAAATACCCCACTACAGAGTGAGATATATTTTTATAGACAAAAATAAATTTGAGACCAATGAGGCGTTTAATGCATACCTTAAAAAGATAAGGTCTTTACTTGATGATGTTACTTTCAAATCGATTGCTATGCAATACTCAATGGATTATCAACAAAATGTAGGTGGTGATTCCGGCTGGTTTAAACAAGGCAAAACCCATTCAGAATTTTTTAAAAAAGCAACTGCAAGCAATAAACTTGCTGACGAAATATTTGAATTTGAAGTCCCGGAAATTAACGCCTATTACTTTGTAAAGAAAACCCATTCAAAACAAGATATCAAAGAAGTTTTGGTTGTAGAAACCAAAGTCAAAAAATAGTTATGCAATTATTTTACGATGAACATATTAACTCTGGTACCCATTCACATAAAATTGTACCAGATGAAAGCCGGCATATATTAAGAGTTTTACGCAAACAAATTAATGATGTCATCTACTTGACTAATGGATGTGGACAAGGCTTTAAATGCAAGATTTCTGATGTTGAGTCTAAACAATGTGTGGTAAATATTTTAGAAGTTTTTAAAGACAAGCCTCTACCCTATTCACTTCACATTGCCATTGCACCTCCTAAGTCTAGTGATAGGTTTGAATTTTTTTTAGAAAAAGCTACTGAGATTGGAATTTCAGAAATTACACCTATATTATGTCAAAATAGCGAACGCAAAAGATTGAACATGAAACGCTCTCAGAACATTTTAAAAAGTGCTATGAAGCAGTCCCAGCGTTTGTTTCTGCCAAAATTAAATGCATTATCAACTTTTGAAAATTTTATAAATCAAGACTTTACAATGAGTAAAAACCTAATTGCCCACTGCAAAGTACAAGATAAATCATATCTGACAAATCATATAAAAACATCACAAAAGCTGTGTATACTCATCGGCCCGGAAGGTGACTTTGATTCAACTGAAATTGACATGGCTCTAAAATCAAATTTTATACCTGTGAGCTTTGGCCAAAAGCGCTTAAGAACGGAAACTGCCGGTATTTTTGCATCTCAAGCCTTAGCTTTACAACATCAAATTTAGACCTTAAACCATGAGATATATTTGCCTTATTCTTATAATGTTTTTTTCGCATGACACGATTGGGCAAGAAATCGCCGTCATGAAGTATAAAGGTGGTGGCGATTGGTATAGCAATCCTACTGCTCTTCCTAACCTTGTTAGATTTTGCAATGCTGAAATTAACACCTCAATATCAGAAAAAATACCAACCGTAACCCCTGATTCGCCAGAGTTATTCAATTATCCTTATATATATTTAACTGGACACGGTAATATATTTTTTACTGAAAAAGATGCTCAGAATCTTAGAAACTACTTGTTAAGTGGTGGTTTTCTTCACGTCGATGATAATTATGGTTTAGAACCATATTTTAGAAAAGCACTAAAAACAGTTTTTCCAGATAAAATTTTGGAGGAAATTTCAGCAGATCATCCTATATTTTCGCAGACTTTTAGTTTTCCTAAAGGACTGCCAAAGATTCATGTACACGATGGCAAGCCACCACAATTATTTGGAATAACTCATGAAGATAGATTGATTTTAATATTCTCATACGAAAGTGATTTGGGCAATGGGTGGGAAGACCCTGAAGTCCACAACGATCCAGAAGAAGTAAGGCAAAAGGCTTTAAAAATGGGCGCTAATATCATCAAGTACGTATTTTCAAACTAAACTTGATAATGAAACAACTGCCGCATGATCTTATTAATAACAATAAACACAATCTATCTATTGTCTTAATTTGCGACAAGTTGCAATCGCCAGCCAATTTAGGTAGCATTTTCAGGATAGCTGATGCTTTTGGCGTTGCAAAACTCTACATACATCAAAACAATACCAATATTTTAAATTCTAATCGATTTAAAAAAACCGCTCGTCATTCAAATCAATTTATTGAACTTACTTACTATAATGATTTTTTTACACTTTATAAAAGTCTTAAAAACAAACACTTTGAAAGTGTGGCCATTGAACATTGTGATACGAGCATAGCCTTAGCTCAAACAAAGTTTAAAGACAATACAGCATTGATTGTTGGCAATGAAATTTCTGGTCTCTCGGACGACATCTTAAAATGTGTTGATAAATGTGTTCACATTGAAATGTATGGTCAGAATACCAGTATGAATGTAGCGCAAGCAGCAGCAATTGTACTTTACGAATGTGTAAATCAGCAATTATGAGTGTTAACAAAAATATTTTACATCCTAAAATTATAGATTTTATAAAACATCATGAAAACGATGATATACCGGCGCTAATTTTAAAAGGAAGCTCTTTTAAAACCGTTAGTATTCAACATATTGCTCAGCAAATTAAAGGGAAACAGATTGCTAAAACGAAATTTCCGACATTGTATTCTAATGAGCAGATCATTTATCCACCAAAACTTAACTTAGAACAGTCTTCGTCTGAAATTACCGCAAAATACAAGGCTCAATTTTTAAAATCTGATGATAAGGTTATTGATATTACTGGTGGTATGGGAATTGACGCTTTAGCATTTGCTGAAAATGCTGAAAATGTCACCTACTGTGAAGTCCACCCGAAAACTTTTGAATATGCTAAGCACAATCTAAAAATTCAAAACCCAAAAATAAAATTTCACCTAACCGATGGGATAGAATTTATTAGACAGAAGAAAACTAAATATGACTTGATATACGTCGATCCAGCTCGACGAAATCAACATCAAAGCAAAGTCTTTAGACTTGAAGATGCTTCACCTAATGTTTTAGAATTTTTAGATTTATTTAAATCCAGATCAAATCGCATTTTAATTAAGACTTCACCACTACTCGACTTAAAGTATTGCTTAAATAAAATACACAATATATCTGAAATACATATTATTGCAATTAAAAATGAAGTCAAAGAGGTATTGCTGCTCATCGATTTTTCTTCGACTAAAAGTTTACCCATTTTAAAAGCTATTAATCTTGAGTCAGGACAGCCTGGTTTTGAAAGTCAATTAACATCTGCAAACCCAAGTCCATCAATATCTAAACCCAAAACTTATCTCTACGAACCCAATGCTGCGCTCATGAAATCTCAATTATTTGGTCTATTATCTTTGCGTTTCAGACTTTCAGCATTAGCCAAAAATTCGCATTTGTTTACAAGCGATACACTTATAGAATTTCCAGGGCGTCGTTTTAAAATCAAATCAGTTTTTTCGCCTAAATCAAAAAATATAAAAAATAATATCCCCGATTTAAAATCTAATGTGAGTTGCAGAAACTACCCTTTAAAGTCTGAACAAGTCAAGGCAAAGTATAAACTCAAAGACGGTGGTAAAAGTTATACGTTTTTTACAACAGATTTTAAAAATCAAAAAATTGTCTTACTTTGTGATAAAATATGACATGAGTGTGAAATCAGTTAAATTGCTATTTTTATTATGGATTTGTTTTAGCATTCTAATCTATGGGCAGTGTAACTATGAACGCATAAAATACGACAATAAAACTAATGAAGCTACGCTTAAGCTCTCGCCAATAACATTAGATCTTTACGAAACACCTCTAAACGGTAGAATAATTTTAGCCTCTTTAATTAGAATTGATAATAAATTTTTCATAGAAATTGAAATCACTAAAGACTCAAAAACTCAAAAATTAGAGCCAATTTGTTTTAGACAAGGAACGAAACTAAGTTTTTCTCTTAAAAATAACACTATAATTAGTTTATTTCAACGCGAGAAGAAGATTTGCGGAGTTAATTATTACGATAAAAAAAACAATTACAGCTCGGTTTCTAATTATGCGAGATTTATTCTTACGCAACAGGCTTATGATGAACTTATACAGTCTGAAGTTATTTTAATGAAAATTATAGCTAAAAACTATGAAAACACCTTCGTTCTCAAAACTGAACTTGAAGAACAGTTTGAAGATCAAATCATTACCACAAATCCTAGTCGTTTTTTTATAGATAATATCAAATGTCTAACCAACCCACAATTTAAATAAACTTGAGGCAGTCTTTTATAAAACTCATCAAATCTATAGGCCCTGGATTTTTATTAGCTGGAGCAGCAATTGGAGTCTCTCATCTGGTGCAAGCCACACGAGCTGGTGCAGAGTTCGGGTTTGTTCTGATTTGGGCTTTGGTTTTGGCTTGCATAACCAAATATCCATTTATGGAGTTTGGGCCACGATATACTTCATCTACAGGTAATACCTTAATAGAAGGTTACAAAAGTATTGGTCAATGGGCTTTACAGTTGTATTTTATAATCAGCATTGGCAGTGTTTTTATTATACAAGCGGCTGTCACTTTAGTCACTGCGGGACTTGCAGAATACTTATTTCAAACAGGAATCAGTATTTTTGGGTGGTCTTGTATTATCTTAAGTTTATGTATAATCATATTATCGATAGGTCGCTACAAAACTATAGACCGATTGATGAAATTACTGATAAGCGGTTTAACTTTAGCGACCTTAATTGCCGTTTTTCTAGCTGTTGGTAATGAAAAAAACACCTATTTGTTTAACTACACACATCCTGACTTATGGACTGTGAGCTCTTTAGCTTTTATCATTGCTTTTATGGGCTGGATGCCCATTCCAGTTGACGCCTCTGTTTGGCACTCTATATGGACTAAAGAAAAAAATAAACAATACCTAAACAATTCTGTAAAAAATAGTTTAATTGATTTTAATATAGGTTATCTCTCAGCTTCATTTATTGGCTTATTATTTTTTCTGCTTGGGGTATTGGTTTTCTTTGGGAGAGATATTGTTATTTCAACAACTGCTGTAGGGTTTTCTGGCCAATTGATTGAAATGTACCAATATACTATTGGAGAATGGAGCAAAACCATCATCGCGGTAGCTGCTTTTTTTGCAATGTTTAGCACTACTCTAGCGGTAACAGATGCCTATCCAAGGGTGTTTGATGAGTATCTTAAACACAGGTCACAATCGACCAATACCCACAAATCAAATTATATCTTACTGTTGTTTATAATAGCTGTTTTAAGCATAGCGTTACTTTATTTCTTTTCAAATCGCTTTACTATTTTTATAGATTTTGCCACCGGTGTTGCTTTCTTAACGACTCCAATTATTGCTTGGCTAAACTTAAAATTGGTAACATCTTCAAATTTTCCTAAAGATAACCGACCTAAACCTATTTATTATTGGTTTAGCCAGGTCTGTCTATGGTTTTTGGTGGGTTTTGGTGTATTTTATCTTGGTCTAAATATATTTTATTAATCTTTTACAATCAATTTTTTTACTACGATACCCAATGTTGTATCGATTATCTAGTAAAGACTTATTTTTAATGGTCTTAAGCCGTTTTCCTATAGAATTAAAAATTTCAACATTATGGATATCAATATTAGAATTGTGAACAATTTTAACTTGATCTTCAGCAGGATTTGGGGACAATTTAATTTGTTGAGCTTGTTCAAAATCTGTAATATTAAGATTGTCCACAACTTCAGTAGAAACTGTATTGGTAATGATTGGTGCGTTAAAATCAAAAAAGATGTAAGCTTTATTGTCTATGATATCGCCAATTTGCACATCATTTTTAGGTTTAATTTTAAAGCTGACATGACCATTACTACCAGGTTCATCAATGGCTTCGTAAGGCAAGTTGATGTTTTCAAAGATAAAATTGATTTCTTCTTGATCAACTAACTCTAAACGGTAATCATGGCTGGAATTAATGGGTTGAAAAGTTGTCCAATCCAGTTTACTGCTAATAGTATCGGTTATTACAACATTTATAGCATTGGCAGTTCCTACATTTTGAAATCGGATCTTATAATCGAGGTATTCATCGGTTTTATCAATAGTAATTTCATCGCCTTGAGTGACGAGTTTATTGTTGGGGTCAAAAGAATTAACTACGATTTGGTCAAAACTAACACTATTATCGTCCGGATTGGCATCATTATTATCTGGGCTAACATCTGCATTAATGATGACCAAATAACCGCTGTTAAGTGTCGGTGGCTGAACATTTAACAATGTAAAATTAATTACCTCTGAACCCAGTATCGGTAGATTGTAAATGGTAAATGTTATAGAGTTTGAGGTGCTGGTTGAAGGGGTTTGACTGGCTGAAATAAAGCTTTGCTTAGTATTTTCAAAATTCACAGTGACTTGAACATTCTGAATTGATGTGGTGCCTTTGTTTTCAACAATTAGCTCATAATCAGATTCAAATCCAGGAACAGCATCGTCTAATGGAAAAAGTTCGACACTTAAGTCCTCTACAGTCTGATTTGCTGTTACACAAAAATCTTTTTGGTGTCTCTCAGATCCACAACACAAACTGGCCGTTGAGGTCAAGACCAATACAACCCCTAATGGTGATGGAATAGGGATTGTTAATGTGGGTAATTCAAATTATTGGAACATACACATGTCAACTGCTTTTTTACGTTTTAGTTATGAAAATAATAATGTGTCTTATATAAATGATTTTTCCGGAGCTTATGTACAAACATCTGATAGAAGTTTAAAAGAAAATATTAGACCTGCTCAGGCTAATATTTTAGATAAGCTTAATCAAATTAAAGTTGTTAAATACAATTATAAAAGAGACAAATCAAAAACTGAAATAACAGGTGTTATTGCTCAAGAAATTCAAGAGGTGTTTCCTGAGTTTGTTCACCAAGATGAAAAAAGCGATAAACTAGGCGTAAATTATGCAGGCCTGAGTCTGATAGCAATTCAAGGTATTCAAGAACTGCAACTGCAAATAGATAAGCTTAAGTCTGAAAATAAAAATCAACAGGAAC
The DNA here is from genome assembly GCF_006120725.1 of Mesohalobacter halotolerans. Lineage (GTDB taxonomy): Bacteria > Bacteroidota > Bacteroidia > Flavobacteriales > Flavobacteriaceae > Psychroflexus > Psychroflexus halotolerans. The sequence goes on along the minus strand of NZ_SWMU01000002.1, from coordinate 276,516 downwards.
AGATTGATAAACTCAATTCTAAAATTGAACTTTTAGAACAAAAAATTCAAAATGTTATAGAAAATAATTAATCACTTCTAGTTTTTATTTGAGTTGACTAACTAATGGATTAGCCTAAACTATCCTAGTTAAAGCTGAGCAGAATATGCTCAGCTTTTTTTTATTTTAGATAGCCCTTTATAATTTCCTCAACGACTTCTGGATTAAGTAATGTACTGGTATCACCCAAATTACTCGTATCATTTGAAGCGATTTTTCTTAAAATTCGACGCATGATTTTACCACTTCGGGTTTTTGGTAAACCTTTGGTAAATTGAATTTTATCCAGTTTAGCGATAGGTCCAATTTGTTCAGTAATAATTTGATTGATTTCTTGTCTTACGTTATCTTGATTTCTGCTTTCTCCGGTGTCTTTCATGGTGATATAACCGTATAACGCATTGCCTTTAACGTCGTGTGTATAACCTACAATCGCACTTTCTACTACAGCAGGATGCTCATTGATAGCGTCTTCAATAGGTGCCGTACCAAGATTGTGCCCGGAAACAATAATCACATCATCTACTCTACCCGTAATGCGGTAGTAACCCACTTCATCTCTAAAAGCTGCATCTCCAGTAAAATACATGTTTTTGAAGGCTGAAAAATACGTGTTTTTGTAACGCTGATGATCGCCCCAAATGCTTCTAGCTATACTTGGCCAAGGAAATTTGATACATAAACGCCCGTCAACTTGATTGGCTTTTACAGGTTTTCCATCTTCATCCATTAAAACAGGCTGGATACCTATAAATGGCAAAGTGGCATAAGTCGGTTTGGTTGGTGTGGCAAAAGGAATTGGAGAAATCATGATACCACCGGTTTCGGTTTGCCACCACGTATCTACAATGGGAGATTTTCTTTTACCCACATTATCATCATACCAATGCCAGGCTTCCTCATTGATGGGTTCGCCAACCGTGCCCAAGACTTTTAAAGTTGATAAATCGTGTTTCTCTATATGCTCAATACCTTCTTTGGCTAACGCACGAATAGCAGTTGGCGCTGTATAGAATTGATTAACTTTATGTTTTTCAACAATATCCCAAAACCGACCAAAATCCGGATAATTAGGCACACCTTCAAACATGACTGTAGTTGCACCGTTGCAAAGCGGACCATAAACAATATAACTGTGACCTGTTATCCAGCCTATGTCTGCGGTACACCAATACACATCTTTATCTTTATATTGAAATATATTTTTGAACGTATAAGCCGTATATACCATATATCCTGCAGTGGTATGCACCATGCCTTTGGGCTTACCGGTTGATCCGGATGTGTATAAAATAAATAACGGATCTTCGGCATCCATGATTTCAGCCTCACAAGTTTTATCAGCTTGGTCTAGAAGCGGTTGTAACCATTCGTCACGACCGGATTTCATATTAACATCAGACTTTATGCGTTGAACTACCAAAACACTTTCAACAGATGCACATGATTCTAAAGCCTCATCTACAATACCTTTAAGATCTATAGTTTTTTGACCTCGATAAGAGCCATCGCTTGTTATGAGCATTTTGCACTCTGCATCGTTGATGCGTGTGGCAAGGGCATTAGCAGAAAATCCAGCAAATACTACTGAATGTATGGCACCAATACGAGCACAAGCCAAAACGGAAATGGCCAATTCCGGTATCATGGGTAAATAGATACAGACCCGATCGCCTTTTTGAATGCCTTTTGATTTTAATACGTTAGCAAACCGGCAAACCCGTTCATGTAATTGTTTGTAAGATATATGTTCTGCACCTTCATCGGGGTTGTTGGGTTCAAAAAGTATGGCCGTTTTATCGGCTTGTGTATTGAGATGTCGGTCGATACAATTTTCGGTGATGTTAAGTTTAGCTCCATCAAACCACTTGATTTCCGGTTTAGAAAAATCCCAATCTAAAACCTTATCCCATTTCTTGCGCCACATGAAATGCTCTTCAGCAATTTCTTCCCAAAATATTTCCGGGTTACGAATAGATTTTCTATAAACTTGGTAGTATTCTTCAAGGTGTTTGATATGGTAATGACTCATAATGTATTATAGGTTTAGAAATGAATTTAAACTCTAATTTCAAATTTAAATTTAATAAATATTTTATGGAATGGTTTTGAAAAATATAATTATGACTTATCGTTTAAAAAAGTGTTTTCTTCTTTGCTCAAAAGTCGAGAATGGATAATAAAGCGTAAACCTAGTGGTATTTCTAGTGAAAAACTTGAGCCTCTACCTTCTGTGATGTCAACGGTCAAATGGGTATGTTTCCAATATTCGTATTGATCTTGATTCATATAAAACGGCACACCATCTAAGTCACCCATGTGTATATCGCTATCATCAAGATACATATCGTCTTTTTCAAAAATCATAGGTGAAGAACCGTCACAACAACCGCCACTTTGGTGAAATATTAATTCGCCGTGTTGATGCTTAAGTTGTTTCAGAACTTTTAAAGCTTCCGGGGTAATGTCTATACGTGTCATAGGCTAAAATTGTACTATTTAAAATTAATTTCTATCGTTTCAATTCTGTATTAATATAATAATAATTGATTTGATGAAAATTTAGAAATAATCGTTTTAAGTTAATAAAGCAGACTAATAGTATCAGTCTGCTTTATAAAATTTTAAAGTTTAAAAGAACCCTAATTTATTCTTGTCATAAGAAATCAACATATTTTTGTTTTGGCGATAGTGGCTAAGCATCATTAAGTGGTTTTCACGACCAAAACCCGATTTTTTATATCCACCAAAGGCAGCATGTGCCGGATAAGCGTGATAACAATTCACCCATACTCGACCAGCTTTAATGGCTCTTGGAATTTGATAAAGCTGATGCGCATCTCTTGTCCAGACTCCGGCGCCAAGACCATATAAAGTATCATTGGCAATTTCTAGTGCTTCAGCTTCATCTTTAAATTTGGTCACACAAACGACCGGACCAAAAATTTCTTCCTGAAATACCCGCATTTTGTTATGACCTTCTAAGATAGTTGGTTTGATATAATGTCCTTTAGATAAATCACCATCCTTATTTGCTTCACCACCACAGAGCGTTTTGGCGCCTTCTTCTTTGCCAATTTTTAAATAAGATTGGATTTTTTCATATTGGTCATTGGAGGCTTGAGCACCAACCTGAGTATTGACGTCGTAAGGATTGCTTTGAACAATGGCCTTAGTTCTTTCGACAACACGTTCCATGAATTTGTCATAAATGTCTTCTTGAACTAACATTCTGGACGGACACGTACAGACTTCGCCTTGATTAAAGGCAAACAAAACTGCACCTTCTATACATTTATCTAAAAAAGCGTCGTCTTCATCCATGACAGAATTAAAAAATACATTTGGTGATTTACCACCGAGTTCGACGGTAACAGGATTCAGATTTTTAGATGCATATTGCATAATCAATTGTCCTGTTGTGGTTTCGCCGGTGAATGCCACCTTATCAATTTTTGAGCTTGAAGCTAAGGGTTTACCGGCTTCTGGTCCAAACCCGTGAATTACATTCACGACGCCAGGTGGAAAAACATCTGCAATTTTTTCCATCAGTAAAGTGGCTGCAGATGGAGTTTGCTCGGCAGGTTTTAAAACGACGCAGTTACCAGCAGCAAGTGCCGGTGGCAGCTTCCATGATAACATCAATAAAGGAAAATTCCAAGGTATAATTTGACCAACCACACCGAGTGGTTCTTTGATGTTCATAGATAAGGTATGCTCATCGAGCTCAGCAACACTACCTTCTTCAGCTCTTATACAAGACGCAAAGTAACGCCAGTGGTCTGCAGATAATGGCACATCTGCATTCAAGGTTTCTCTTATGGCTTTACCATTATCACAAGTTTCAACTGTAGCAAATTCCTCGAGGTTTTCATCGATAATATCGGCCACCTTATTAAGCAAAGCGGCACGTTCTGTAACCGATGTCTTTTCCCAGTTATCTTTAGCTGCATTAGCCGCATCTATAGCCATCTCTACATCTTCTTTTTGAGAGCGTGGATATTTTGCAATATGACTACCGTCTATTGGTGATGTATTATCAAAATAATCGCCACCAAGCGGTTCAACAAATTTTCCATTAATAAAATTGCCATAACTGGCTTTGAATTTAGGTTTAGAATAACTCATAATATTGTGTGTTTTGATTATTTGTTAAAATTATAGAGTTATTTTATCAAATTGTTGAACAATGGTATCGTATTATAGTACAATTCTATTATATTTATAATCTGTATTATATTTTTAATAAAATGAGCCCACTTCTAAGTCAACATAAAAAACACAGAAAGCTTACCACACTAGTAGAAAATAGAACCGTATACAATGCAGATTTTGCTGAGCTAAATATTTATGAAACTCATGAATTTGCTGAAAAAGTAGCTTTAAAATTTAATTTTCCCATCATAGCAAGTATGCTAACCGGTAAAAAAATCATGCATATTGACGATATGCCGTCTTTTGAATTTTATCCCGGTGAATCTGTTGTTTTGCCCAGTCATCAAAATATGTTAATCGATTTTCCACTGGCTTCTCTTGACGAACCTACACAATGTTTAGCCCTTGGAATAGATACCGATAAAATAAATGAAGTGGTTGATAGGTTTAATACAATTGTAAGTGTAGATAACGAAAACAATTCTTGGTCATTGGATGATACCTCAAACCATTTGGCAAATCACGACGAGGTCAATGACCTCATTAACCGTTTAGTTTACACCTTTACCAACCAAACCAAATCCAAAGACGTGCTTCTAGACTTGATGATTCAAGAACTGATTGTCAGACTCTTACAAACTAAAGCTAAAGTTTTATTAATCAATGATATGCAAAATACGTTTTCAGATACCAGAATGGGTTCTGTAATCAAGTATATTAAACAAAATCTTACTAATAAAGACATCAGTGTAGAAAAATTGGCCGAAAAAGCGCATATGAGTAAATCTCATTTTCACAAAACCTTTAAAAATACTTTAGGCATTTCACCAATTGATTATATCAATTCTGAAAAAATCAAGTTCTCTAAACAATTAATTAAAGAACGTCAAGACTTAAGTATTTCAGAAATAGCGTTTTACTCAGGATTTAATTCCATCAGCTATTTTAATAGACAATTTAAAAAGTTGGAGCTGATGACACCCCAACAGTTTAAAATATCAATAAACACTTAGTTTATTTTTTTGGGGGTTGTGATGGTCTGACCTCAATTTTACTTGGTAAAGTTCTGGGGTTGAGTTTAAATAAATCCACAACAATTTCGCCCAAATCTTCAATTTGTATTTTCCAGGCATCTTTATCATCAGGTTCGTTACCATTAAAATAAGTTGAAACTGAGCCGGGCATAATGGTCGAGACGTTAACGCCTTTTTGTCTTAAATCTAGCATTACAGCTTGGGTAAAACCAGTAACGCCAAATTTACTCGCATTATAAGCTGAACCGCCCGCAAAAAAATTCTCACCAGCTAAACTGGAAATACTGATAAAGTAGCCTTTGGTTTTCTTAAGTGCTTCTACAGATGATTTTATGGTATAAAACACGCCGCTCAGGTTAGTGTCAATCACTTCTTGCCACTGCTCTACTTTGAGGTCTTCAACACTACCAAAGTGACCCAAACCTGCATTGGCAATCACATAGTCTATTTGTCCAAAAGCGTCTTCGGCACGATCTACCGCAGATTTAACAGCTTTATAATCACGAACATCGGCTTCTATGCCAAGACATTTGACCTTATATTTTTCTGATATGGCTTTTGCGGCTTTATCTGCATTGGCTTGAGTTCGACTGGTTAAAACACTGTGCACACCTTCTTGTGCTAAACTTTCAGCAATACCGTAACCAATACCTTTTGAACCGCCAGTTATGAATGCTACTTTTCCTCTCATTTTATTGTGTTTTGTAATTTATTTCAAAAGTAAAATTTAAGATTTAAGTGTTGGTTGATTTAAAAAAGGTTTAACCTTCTTTGTTTTTAGAGCATATTAATCTCTGAGTTCATAAGACTTAAACTAATTTGTTTCAGGTTAAAATAAAATGTAGTAAAATAGTTTTCTATTATAATAAAGGAATTTAACCTCTGCTTGAGTGGTTTTAGTTTGATTATTAAAAAAAATTAAACTAAATTCTATCGAGGGATCTTCGACTAATCTCGATACAATTTATTGTTTTTGGCTTTTAGGAAGCCAAGAAAAATAAATCACTCAATTTGACGATAGAAATAGATTATATAAAAATCATTTTGAATAAAAATTTGTTGAGATAATTATTTGAGGCCTATGTCAATATTTTTTTAAGACAATCTCATAAATATGTGGTGCAATCCCTTGATCTGCTTCTGAAGAGATATAAAATTTGTCAATATAGAAAGATAAACTTTCGGGTTGTGGCAATTCTGAAATATTGAGTTTGTATATCTTTTGTGGTTTAAAGCTAGAGTTTAATATCAATAATCGTCTATGCCGACCATCGAGCATATAATATTTTTTTGTCGAGGCATAATATGTTAAAGATGCCGGCATAAATTCTGGGTGTTTTTTCAGTAGGTTATCATTTAAATTTAATTGGTAAATCGGTGTATCAATAAATTTATGGCGGTTTAAATCAAACCCGAAAATCGGTTTTTTACCTGACTGTCTTTTGAGTTTGTATTTTGGAGCTATCAAGAGTCGGTTTTGAACTGAATCAAAAGATAAACCTTCAAAATTGTATCTTGAACTATAGTTTGATTGATAGGTATTTACATCTATATTTTTGAACGCATTTTTAATTTCAAACAACTTGCCGTCACTTCTCAAGACATAAATGGTATCGTTAACTTTTGTAATAGATTCGTAATCGCCACCTGGTCCGAATTTGATTTTTTGGTCTATAGATTTAGTTTTGAGGTTGTAAATAAACAAGTAGCCATCTTCATCTTGAATACAAAAAATGCGGTTTTTATCAAGGTGAATCATGCCCGAGATTTCGTTGAGTTCATCAGGCAGTGTCCATTCTCTGACCAATTTATAATGGTAATCTTCTTGTTCACTTTCTAATATAAAATCTTTAAAAATTAGTAATGTGGCAACCAATGCAACGCATAAAAAGACTATAATTTTTAAACCGAGTAAATTCTTAAACATCCTATTTTTATTCAATAACAATTTTAATCATTTATCTTTGAATTTTTAAAGTCATCCACATGAATCCTAAGACGTCTATTCATTACGTTTATGATATAATTAAATCCCATTCAGATTTAAGTGATTTTTACGCTTTGGTTTTTAATGCTTTAGCTAATAGTATTGTACTTATACTTATCTCTTATATTATCTATAGAATCTTAAGAGGTATTGGGTTAAAGTTGGTCAATCAGTTTGCCAAGAAGTCCAAAACCCATTTTGATGACTATTTGGTTCAGAACAAAACTTTTGTCAATTTATCAAACTTACTGGTTTTTTATATTATTTCTGCCTTTACGGAAGAATTGTATATTGACTTTCCGGTTTTTGAAAACCTTGTTAGCAAAATAATTCAAGTTCTATTAGTTGTATTCACAATTTGGACGGTAAGGAGTATTTTAAAAACCATCAAAGACTACCTTAAAACACTTGATAACCTTAGAGATAAGCCTATAGACAGTTATATTCAGGTCTTTATGATATTGTTATGGCTTATCGGGATTATCATCATTTTTTCAATTGTTACCGGTAAACCTTTAATGAAATTTTTGATTGGGTTGGGTACGATTTCTGCGGTAATTTTATTGGTCTTTAAAGATACTATTTTGGGATTTGTGGCTAGTATTCAAGTGGCTGCTAATGATACAGTGCGCATTGGCGATTGGATTACTATGGAGAAATGCGGTGCCGATGGTGATGTGTTTGAAATCAATTTGGCTTCGGTTAAAGTGCGGAATTTTGATAAAACCATTACCACCATACCGACTTATTATTTGATATCCGATTCGTTTAAAAACTGGCGTGGCATGAGTGAATCTGGTGGTCGTCGAATAAAACGCGCCATTATTATTAAAGCCAACAGCATCAAGTTTGTCGATCAAGACTTGCTGGAAAAATTCAAAAAAATTGAATTGATCAGCACATATGTTCAAAAACGACAAGCTGATATCGACAAATACAATGAAGCTCATGATGTAGATAAAAGTGTGATCATCAATGGCAGAAACCAAACTAATTTTGGCGTATTTAGAAAATATATTGATGAATACTTAAAGCAACACCCTGCTGTAAGTGACGACATGACGATTATGACCAGGCAATTGCCTCCAACTGCTCAAGGCGTACCTCTAGAAGTTTATTGCTTTAGTGTTGATAAAGTCTGGAAAAACTACGAATATATTATTGCTGATATCTTTGATCATCTATTGGCCACCATACCATTTTTTGAGCTTGAGGCTTTTGAGCTCCCAAGTGGCAAGGACTTGAATTTAATTAAAAGTTAACGTCTCAACGCGGTTTAAAATCCTATTTTTGCAACCTGAAAAATAGGTATGGTTCAGTTTTTGAAATTTATAAAGCTAAATTTAAAGCCTTTAAGTTATGGATGGTTGCTTACATTTTTATCAAGCTTTGGGCAAACCTACTTGATATCTTTGTATGTCATTCACATTACTCAAGCTTTTGATATTACAGAGGGCACTTTTGGAGCGATTTATGCCGTTTGTACTGTAGTCTCGTCTATGATTATGCTTAGTATAGGTCATACGGTCGATCATATTCCTGTTAAAAAAGTTAGTTTTTTTACCATTTTGGCTTTAGCCATGTGTTGTATTTTAATGGGCCTTTCCTATCATTTGGCTTTTGTATTTTTAGCATTAATTGGGCTAAGGTTGAGTGGTCAAGGTATGTTAAGTCATATTAGTTTTACAATATTGTCAAAATACTACGATAAAGATCGCGGTAAGGCCATTAGTTTTTCAACTTTGGGCTTTTCTATTGGGGAAGCGATTTTGCCTATCATCATTGTAAGCACCATTGCCTATTTTGATTGGCGAATAGCTATGATAGGAAGTGGTATTTTGTTGTTGATATATTTAATCCGTTTAAGATTTACAGACTTAAGCCATTTTGACCAACAGCTCAATAGTTTTAAACCTAGCTCTAAAAGTCTTTTTAAAGATTTTTTTGAGATTATAAAAGACAAGCGCTTTTTAATATTAATGCCAACGAGTTTTGTATTGAGTTTTACAGCCACAGCAGTTATTTTTTACCAATACGTCTTTGTAGAACAAAAGGGCTGGTCAGTAACACTTTATGCCTCATTTTTTACAGCTTATGCGATAACGCGACTATTATTTTCTCTTTTTGGTGGTCTTTGGGTAGACCGTTTTACGGCAAAAACACTGTTCAGGTTTTATTTGATTCCTATTGGTTTAGGCCTTTTGGCTTTTGCCTATATCAATTCTATTATTGGCGCCCTTATCTTTTTGATATTGATGGGAATTACAGTTGGGATGTCAGGCACTATAAAAACATCGGTTTTGGCTGAAGTCTATGGCATCAAAAAATTAGGAACCATTCGTAGTTTATTTACCATGTTTATGGTGTTAAGCACTGCTCTTGGTCCTTTAATTATTGGGCAAATGATAGATATGGGGTTAAGTATACAAATTATTATGATAAGTCTGTCCCTATTTGTTTTGCTTTGTATATTGAATGCTCAGCGAATAAAATATGTTCCTAGAATAAAAACTCAGTTATAATTTAAGGAAAACAATAATTATAAATTTTTTAGGTTATGATAAGCCTTTTTAAAAAGTAATTTGCAATTTCTAAATCACATTAATGGCTAATACTCCTCAAAAACATCAAAAAAAACCGCGATGGAAATTATTGCATCAATATTACACCTACACCGGGTTTTATAATTTTATTGGTCGAAGTTTGCTTAAAGCTACACCGCCTATCATCGTATTTATAATCATAGTTTTAAGCATACATTTTTTTGTCATAGACATCAATGATATTTTATTGTATGTGACAGAAAATTTTCATCCCATAGGGGTTTTCGGTGTGTTTTTTGCCTCGGAGTCTATATTAGGACTTATTCCTCCGGAAATATTTATAGCCTGGTCAGGAAAAAATGAATATCCATGGTTTTTCTTAAGTATTCTATCTGTGCTGTCTTACCTAGGTGGGGTTTTGTCCTACTTTTTTGGACGTGGTATAGCCAATATCCCAAGAGTATTTGTCTATTTGGAAGTTAAGATGGCTAAACACATTAAAAATATGCGTAAATGGGGTGGCCTGTTAATTATTGCAGGAGCACTTCTCCCCTTGCCTTTTGCTATATCGAGTATCGCTGCAGGCATTATTAAATTTCCTTTTGGAAGTTTTTTACTTTTCGGCTTATTGAGGTTTTTACGCTTTGTAATTTATGGTTTGTTAATTTTTGGAGTCCTTTAAATTAATCCATAAAGAGTTCATTGATTTTTGAACGCAGTTTTCTCGTATAATCTTCATAGAGCCAATCTCTGTAGTTTTTTGTATTTCTAATAATACATTTTGAATATTGCTTTATACGGTCTTGGATGTCTTCCTTTAATTCACGCGCCAAAATTCGAGCATCAAAAACATCTTCAGAGTTTTCTACACACATCTGTGCATGCTGAGCGATAGACTCTTCAAGAACTAACTTTGATTTTTCACCATTATTCACAGTCTCATCATATCGTTTTTTAATATCAAAACTGATGTCTTCAGTATTTTTAAATTTCTCTCGAACTTCTTCCGGCATTTCATAAACAAATTGACTTTCAATTTCTTCGTCAGACACGACATTTTCTAAAAAGTAATCTGGATTTTTAAAGATCATTTGCCAGTCGACTTTAGCGTCCCATGGTCCGAAGCGAGCGAAGTTATTACCTAAATCAATAACATTGAAGGTATCTTTATTAGGAAGTTTTCTAGAACCACGACCAATCATTTGAAAATACAAAGTCAACGATTTTGTAGCGCGATTTAAAATAATGTTTTCAACCGTTGGTTCATCAAATCCTGTCGTTAAAATACTGACTGAAGTCAAAATAGCATCGGGCTTTTCTTTAAACCATTTCAAAATGGCTTTACGTTCTTTTTTATTGTGGGTATTGTCAAGATGCTTGATTTCGTAACCCGCTTCTTTAAACGTGTGGTATACATACCACGAGGTGTTGATACCGTTATTAAAAATTAAAGTCTTCTTCCCTTTACATTTTTCTTCATACGCCTGCAATAACTTTGTTTGCATGTTCATATTTGTATAAAGGTCTTCTGAAGACTTTACAGTATAGTCACCATTGATCCCAACCTGTAATTGGCTTAAACCCACATTATAAGTATAGGTTTTAGCTTTGGCTAAAAATCCTTGTTGGATTAAAGAAGGAATAGATTCGCCTACGACGAGCTTGTCGTAATTTTTATACATTGGCAGCTTAATATTAGAACTCAAGGGTGTTGCTGTGACACCAAGCAAAAAAGTTTTTTCTAAAAATTTAAACAGCTTGGTAAACGAATTATAATGGGCTTCGTCAATAATGGTTAAACCGATATTTTTCAGGGTTACTTTTTCATCATTGAGGCGATTATTGAGTGTCTCTACCATGGCTACAAAACACATATAATCATTATCATCACTGAGTTCTTTAACCTGTGAGTTGATTATTTTATTGTTGACGCCAAATTCCTTCAACATTTTTGAAGTTTGCTTACAAAGCTCTATTCTATGGGTGAGCACTATAACTTTTTTACCTGTTTTATTGATATAGCGCCTCACAATTTCTGAAAACACTACAGTTTTTCCACCACCGGTAGGCAGTTGATACAATAAATTAAAGTCACTTTTTTCATTCTCAATATGTTCAAAAATGTTCTGAAGATCTTTTTCTTGGTAGTCATACAGGGTTTTATCTGCTGTTTTTGTCAACATAAAAGAGGTATCATTTAGGTTTAAAAGATTTGCAAAAATAAGTAGAAATAAAAGTTAACTAAAATTTTAAAGGTTAAAAAGCATTAAAAATCATTTTTAAACTAAAATATCTCATAAATAATTTATTTTTGCCCTCATAAAATTTAATATTTTGGAACATAAAAAAGCCCAACAAAAGATAGAAGATATCATCAGCGATGTTGAAAACAAGAATGCTGTTTCTCAGTCATTAATTGAACAGTTGAAAGATTTAAGAACTTATGCTGTAGAAGCCAAACAGCCTGTGGTTGCTAAAGCCCTACGTCTAGCTTCTGAACACATTGAAGAAAACGAAAGTTTTATTATTCCTATCCCAACCGATGAGCCACTTGAAGGTGAAGAAGATGATGTACAGCTGATTACTGGTGTAGAAAGCTTTGTTTATTTTATGAATCTTATAAAAAATTCAAAAAATAAAATTAATCTCGAGGAATTAAGAGAGTACAATAGATTGATGGATTTGTAAATAAAATAGTCAAAATTATAAACAAAAAAAGTCGTGTTTTTACACGACTTTTTTTGTACTTATATACAACTTTATTGTTACATCTCATCAAATATAGAATGCATCAACCGTTTTTTGTCGTTAATACTTTCCTCAAGTGATATCATGGTTTCTGTGCGTTGAACACCCTCAATATCATCAATTTTAAAAATAATTCCTTTTGCGTGATCTGTGTTTTTAGCTCTTAATTTGCAAAAGACATTATATTTACCGGTAGTAATACTTGCTACAGTTACATTTGGGATTTCACCGATTCTATTAATCACAAATTGAGTTTGGGATGTTTTTTTCAAATAAATACCGACATAAGCAATAAACATGTAGCCTAATTTCTTGTAATCTAAACTCAAACTTGATCCGGTTATGATACCGGCTTCTTCCATTTTTTTGACTCTCACATGAACAGTACCGGCAGATATCAATAGCTTTTTTGCTATATCTGTGAAGGGTGTCCTGGTATTTTCGATGAGCATGTTAAGAATCTTGTGATCGGTGTCGTCTAATTTTATTTTTCCCATTTTTTAAACTTTAATGAATTAAATAGCAAAATTAATGCTTTTTTATCAAAAAAACATTTAATAAATCAATAATTTTATGGCTTTGTAATTTTACTATAAGGTTTTCGTTAAAAACTCAAGAGAATTTTAGGTCAATAATCTCTTTGCCGACTCGAATTTTATCCAGCTGCTCACCTACTTTTAGTTGATACCTTGAACCAGCTAGAATATTTTGATGCTGCGCATCAATATACCTAAAGGCAAAAAAATCGTCTAAACGATCTATGATTTTGATAATGGGCAAAAACACAATTTTATCATCCTCTAAAACTTCACTATACGTCAAACCTATTGCATCTGGGTATGTTTGTAAAGCGTTCGTGATAATACAATCAAAGAAGAGCTTATGATTCATTGGGATTTCAGAATATTTATTGTAATCAATAGAAGATAGGCCATTTTGAGAAATAAGACTTAACATTTTATGTAAACACATAAAGACTAGTTGACGGGTTTTGTTTCTGTTGTAATCCCCCGGATAATGTCCGGCTTCAACAAGTACAGTAGGAATCCCTTGACTTTGAATATGATCTCCAAAACAATTAGCGTTGTACGTATCGTCATATCGTCCTATCTGATTAGGAATAAAGGCCTGAAGCGTTTCAAAGGCTGATAAAATAAGTTGCATGGCTGTCTTACGAACTGTATTAAGTGAACGATTAGCATTTACAGAAGGAGACAAAAAAGATAAAGTTGCGGGATATTCCGCTTGACCTGCACTATACATTGTACGTTGACCATGCATATTAAAACAATAATCTGGTTTAAATTGCTTGAAAACTTGAAAAAAAGCTTGTGTTTCTGATTGACTTTGATCTATGGCATCGCGATTAAGATCTTTACTATTGGCATTTAACCTTGTATACTGCGTAGCTCCATCCGGATTCAGCATGGGTATGATTTTAATGGTACATTGAGAAAGCATGTCCATAACCTCGGCGTTCTCAGCATTTAAACGACAATAATTCAATAGGTCTAAAATAGCTTTTGTCGTAGTCGATTCATTACCGTGCATTTGAGACCAAATAAGAATTTTAGTATTGCCATGCCCAATGTTAATTTCATAAATAGGTCGCTTTTGTATAGATCGGCCAATACTCTGATGAGAATAATAAGGAAATACATTTTTATTTAAATGCGTTTGCAAGTGCTCAAAACTTAAATAACGGTTATCAAAACCTGAAACTTCAAAACTTGAGTAGTTCTGCTGAAGCCTTTTGTAAGAAGATATATCCATGTCACAAATGTAAACAATCCACTATTCACATCTGTAAACATCTTGAATATTACAATTGTATACAGTGTTCTGTGGTCAAGTTACAAATGTAAAATCCACTGGTTGGCTTTATGAGGAAATATTCCAAGAAACTTCAAATAACATTTTATATTCCTTATTATCAATACTTTAAATACTTTTATCTAAACTTTTAGTTAGTGTTTATAACTCATGTTGGGGTAAGTAGTCTTAGTTTATAATTATTATTTACATTTGTATAATTCAAGTTTCATTAAAATAAGTTTACAATGGTAAACAGTAAGGAATTTTCAAATCGTCTAGAACAAATCTTTGATTATTACGATTTAAATGCTTCGGCTTTTGCTGATAAAATTGATGTTGGTCGCGCTTCGATCTCGCATTTATTGTCCGGCCGTAATAAGCCGAGTTTAGATTTTGTGATGCGTGTTGTTAAGACTTTTCCTGAAGTTGAGCTTTATTGGTTGTTAAACGGCAAGGGAGATTTCCCTCAAATCGATGAAGAAACTCAAGATCGCAGTCGTTCATCACTAAGACCTCAAAATCAAAATAGCGAAGAGGTTGAAGAACATCCGGAAAAACCACCAATTGTAAGGAAACAGCAAACACCAAAAGATATAGAACGCATCGTAATTTTTTATAAAAATGGTTCTTTCTCTACTTATACCCCGAATTAAACTTTAATTTTGCAACATGAGAAAATTAAGTGTAATTATTGTCGTAATATGTCTTTCATGTTATACTCCTAAACGAGACTGCCAAGACTTTAAGTTGGGAAAGTTTAAATATGAAGCTCTTGTCGATGGTGAATTAGAACAAACCTTGTTTATAAGAAATGACAGTTTGCAAATAGAGGTATACAAAAACCAGACAGATACTTCTGAGATAAGATGGATTAATGACTGTGAATTTATTTTAACGCCTCTTCATCCGGAAAGCATTTTAGACCAATACCAAATGCATATGAAAATCATAAGTACAACAAAAAATTCCTATACGTTTCAATACAATGTTGTCGGAGAAACCCAGAAAGAGACTGGAAGAGCCACAAAAGTTGAGCCGTAATATTTGGTGTTGCTTTTCTTAAATAAAGTTGTATATTTGCACCCGAGAAAAATTTTCTCGTACATAATAATCATTGAAATAATATTTGCATGTATATTACATCTGAAGACAAAAAGAAATTATTTGCCAAGCACGGTAAAAACGAAAAAGATACCGGCTCAACCGAAGGACAGATTGCATTGATGACCAAGCGCATCCAACACATGTCCGATCACTTAAAGAAAAACACCAAAGACTTTAATTCTGAAAGAGCTTTGGTAAGAACTGTTGGTAAACGAAGAGATTTACTTAACTACTTAATGAAAAAAGACATTGAACGATATAGAGCTATCGTTAAAGATTTAGGTTTAAGAAAATAAATTTGCTAACCAAAAAGGGGCGTTTGCCCCTTTTTTTTTATCTTTAAATTTGCTTTCCTTGTTTTAAGTTTCCTTTGGTCTTTACAACATCAACAACACAACCGGACCGTCACGAAAGGCGGAAATTTTAAAACATTATTATGATTCCAAAAACATTTAAAGAAATAATCGATTTAGGCGATGGTAGAGAAATTTCAATTGAAACCGGTAAATTAGCTAAACAAGCTCACGGTTCTGTAGAAGTGAGAATGGGAGATGCAGTATTGTTATGTACAGTTGTATCGTCATACACACCTACAAAAATGGACTTCTTTCCATTGACACTAGATTACAGAGAAAAATTTGCTGCTGCCGGTCGATATCCCGGTGGATTTTTAAAACGAGAAGGTCGACCGAGCAATGATGAGATACTTGTCATGCGCTTAGTTGATAGAGTTTTAAGACCTTTATTCCCAAGCGATTACAAGTTTGAAACTCAAGTAATGATTCAATTGATGTCTCATGATGACGAAGTTATGCCGGATGCGCTTGCAGGTCTTGCAGCATCTGCAGCAATACAGTTATCTGATATCCCATTTGAGTATCCTATTTCTGAAGTTAGAGTTGCTCGAGTAAATGGTGAATTTGTTGTTAATCCCAGCCGTTCTCAAATAGAAGAGTCGGATATGGATATGATGGTTGGTGCTTCTGAGGATAGTGTTTCTATGGTAGAAGGAGAAATGCACGAATGCTCTGAAGAAGATATGACCGAAGCGATCAAATTTGGCCACGAAGCCATTAAAGCACAATGCGAAGCCCAAAAAAGATTGGTCGCACAAGTGGGCAAAAAACCTACACGTGAATACGAGACAGCAAATGAAAATGAAGACTTGAAACAAAAAATTAACGGTGCAGCTTACCAAAAATCTTATGACATAGCCAAGCAAGGTTTAAGTAAACAAGAGCGTTCTGAAGCCTTTTCGGCTTTAAAAGAAGAAGTCGTCGATATGTTTTCTGAAGAAGAACAAGAAGAGCTTGGAGATATGATTTCCAAATACTTTAAAGAGGCTCATAAAAATGCTATACGAGACCTAACCTTAAATGAAGGCATCAGATTAGACGGTAGAAAAACCACAGATATCAGACCGATATGGTGCGAAGTCGACTACTTACCTTCTACTCATGGTTCTGCTATATTTACTAGAGGTGAAACTCAGGCTTTAGCGACGACAACGCTGGGCACTTCCCGTGAAGCCAATACTATAGACAATGCGACTTATCAAGGCGAAGAGACATTTTATCTTCATTACAACTTCCCGCCTTTCTGTACCGGTGAGGCTTATCCCATAAGAGGAACCTCTCGACGTGAGATTGGACATGGAAATTTAGCACAACGCGCCCTTAAAAATATGATTCCTGAGGATTGCCCTTACACCGTTAGGGTGGTTTCTGAAGTTTTAGAATCCAACGGATCTTCTTCAATGGCTACAGTGTGTTCAGGAACCATGTCGTTAATGGATGCCGGAATTCAACTTAAAAAACCCGTTTCCGGTATTGCCATGGGATTAATTTCTGAAGGTGATAAATATGCCGTATTGTCTGATATTTTAGGTGATGAAGACCATCTTGGAGATATGGACTTTAAAGTCACAGGTACTGAAGATGGGATTACCGCTTGCCAAATGGATATCAAGGTCAAAGGTTTATCTTATGATATCTTAATCAAAGCATTAAAACAGGCGCGTGACGGGAGATTGCATATTTTAGATAAAATCACAGAAACCATAGCTCAGCCAAACGAAAATGTAAAAGCACATGCGCCAAAAATTGTAACCACAACGATACCCGGCGACTATATCGGAAGTTTAATTGGCCCTGGTGGTAAAACTATTCAGGAACTACAAAAAGAAACGGAAACGACAATCGTGATTAATGAAGATGAAGAAACCGAACAAGGTATTGTGGAAATTTTAGGCACCAACCAAGATGGCATAGATCAAGTTTTAGCTAAAATTGAAGCCATGTTGTTCAAGCCTGAAAAAGGCAGCGTTTACGAAGTGAAAGTGATAAAAATTTTAGACTTTGGCGCTGTGGTAGAATATGTTGAAGCGCCTGGAAACGAGACTCTACTTCACATTTCTGAATTGGCTTGGGAGCGTACCAACAACGTCACTGATGTGGTCAATGTAGGTGATGTTATAGATGTAAAATATTTTGGCTTTGACCCAAGAACCAAAAAAGAAAAAGTCTCAAGAAAAGCTTTATTGCCCAAACCTGAAGGTTATAAAGAGCGTTCTTCTAAACCGAGACGTGATAACAACAGAAGAGATAATCGTAGAGATAACGACAGAAAGTAAAATCTGTTTTTAATCAAACTTTAAAAGCCTGCCATTTTAGGTGGGCTTTTTTTATTGGCAATTCGTAATGCCTATTTTTAACTTAAAAATTTTACGACTAAAATCAACGATTTTAATTATGGTTTTTATTCCAGTGAACATTTAAGTTTATTTTCTAATCTCACAAATTGACAACAATTTGATAAACCACGATGACATGGAAGTTATTTTGTATTTCATCACTCATGATAGTCAAATTTTGTCATTACCCCAAAAGGATAAACTTATGAAAATCATACGAAAAGTATCGAGATTTTTAGGAAATAAGGATTCGACGGAAACCAGAGACTATTATTACGAAAAATTATTAAACAAGTTTGAAAGCATTGATCCGTACTTAAATTTAATAAAACTTCAAAATAAACGGGGACTCTCCACAAACAAAGATATTGTCTTTTCTGAAAATCCCGAATTCAGCAAGCATAAAATTAAGTACATCAAAAAAAGGTATGGCAGACCAAATTATACGATTGTCAACAATTATGGTTTCGGTAAAATCAAAATTTATTTTTATCGAATTTACTTAGGTGACCACAAGGTCAATATGGAATTACATTTTTATAAAAATACTTTGATAATGTACAATTATACATTTTCTCACCTACACAATGATGTCCAAAAATCTGAGGTCATAAATCTATTAAAACAAAA
The DNA here is from genome assembly GCF_006120725.1 of Mesohalobacter halotolerans. Classification (GTDB taxonomy): domain Bacteria; phylum Bacteroidota; class Bacteroidia; order Flavobacteriales; family Flavobacteriaceae; genus Psychroflexus; species Psychroflexus halotolerans. The sequence goes on along the minus strand of NZ_SWMU01000002.1, from coordinate 257,769 downwards.
ATATCATATTGATAAAACAATTGATCTTCAAGACACCAATTCATATATCATAGATCAAAAAAATTCTATTATTGTTTCATCTCAAGACATTGATTTTACCATCAATTATGTTCTTAATATAAATGACAAAGTGTTTCAAGATATGTCTGAAACTCAAAAAAGAGAAGTCGAACAAGGCAAACAAATCCCTAATCATAATAAACGACAGGTTTTTGTGAATTTATAAATCAAATAACCTTAGACTTCAATGAGGTGAATAAAAGTAATACGTAAAATATTTAATATACCTTCGGTAGAGATATTTTAAAGACTACAGCAGAAATCCTTATGGCAATGACAATGAGTCCGGAAATAATAAAGATTAAGTCTTGAGGCAAATTAAAATAAGCTAAAGCAAAATAAGAAAAGCCACCAAGGATACAGGCCGTTGCATAGATTTCTTGATGAAAAATCACAGGAATATCATTACACAAAATATCTCTAATAACCCCGCCAAAACAAGCACTCATCGTCCCAAACGCCACACATATCACTGGTGGCAGACCAGCTGAAATGGCTTTTTCTACACCGACAACCGTATAAAGGCCAATACCCAGCGTATCAAATAAAAAAAGGGATTTGCGTAGATAGTTTAGCTTGTTTCTCAAGATTATACCAAATATGGTGGTAATGATAATCACATAGACATAAGTCATATTAGTGAGCCAGCTGACATCGGTATCAATCAACACATCACGTAAAGTTCCTCCTCCAACCGAAGTTGCAAAGGCGATAATCAAAATACCAAATACATCAAGACCTTTACGCATGGCTGCTAAAACGCCTGAGATAGAAAAGGCCACAACACCGAGAATGTCTAAAACGAATATAAATTCCATTATCGCTGAGTATAGTAATTATAATCCATTAAAACAGTTTCAACAAATTTGATAGATTGTCCTGAAGAATCAACATCCATCTTACTTGCAAGTTGTTGTTGCAACTTGTTGATTAAATGATATTCCCGTTGATGTTTAGCTTTCATGTAAATGGCTTTGGTTTGCCGCATATCTTCATCATTAAAAATGGTCACTTGTGGATATTTAGGTTGATAATTCTCCGGCACATCCATGATGATAGTCTGCGTAAAATCGACACGGTTACGTTCTGAAATCACTGTAGTTTTGGCAGCCAAATCTCCTAAACGCTGACCTTTACCGCCAAATAAAATAAACAAACTAGCCACTGAACCCATTGTTATGCTGATGTCAATCAAGCGCAAACACCATCGGATCAAATAGTGGCCTATTTTAGGTTTTGAACCATCAAGACAAACCACTCTAATTTTCAAGGCGGCTTTACCTACACTTTGACCATTCATCGCCAATTCCATGACCAAATGATAAAGCAATAAAGGCAGAGAAATTACCATACCAACAGCAAAGCTAGAGCCGCCTAATAGTGGAAAAATAAAACTAACTAAAAATAAATAAGCTAATAAAATGAGAATATCTATAAGAAACGCCGCTGCTCGCTCAAAGTAGTTTGCTAAATTTTGATCAATCGTGACATTTTGAGCCGTTTGAATTTGAAAATTATCCATTAAAATTTGTTAGATTTGAAGTTTATTTTAAAAACCATGCGCGAGGCTGCTTTTGTAAAGCAAAATAAAAACAAATGGTTCAAATTTGAAAGCTATTTGAGAGATAATGCTCAATATTCTCCCGACGACCTTTCAAATTTATACATCGAAATTACCGATGATTTGAGCTATGCCCAAACATTTTACCCAAACAGTAATACGACTAAATACTTGAATCAAATTTCGGTTAAAGCGCATCAAAAAATATACAAAACCCAAAAAACATCGGGTAATAAAATTGTAAAGTTTTATACCAAAGAGTTTCCGTTGATGTTTTATCAGTATCGTTATCAACTTTTACTGGCTTTTTTAGTCTTTTTGTTCTTTTCATTAGTAGGTGCATATTCTGCAGCCACAGACCAAGATTTTGTCCGGTTAATTTTAGGGGATAATTATGTCAATATGACTTTAGAAAACATCAACAATAACGACCCGATGGCCGTGTATAAAAAAGCCAATGAAACCGATATGTTTATTGGAATTACCATTAACAATGTCAGGGTTGGGTTTTTATCCTATATTTTTGGATTTTTACTTGGTATTGGCGCTTTATTTATAGGCATGCAAAATGCAGTCATGTTAGGTTCATTTCAGTATTTTTTTGCTGATAAAGGCTTGTTGTGGGAATCTGCTAGAACCATTTGGATTCACGGAACGATTGAAATTTCAGTGATTATTGTCTGTATTTGTGCAGGTTTAGTAGCTGGCAATGGCATTATGTTTCCTAAAACCTATACCCGATTAGAATCTCTCGCCCGAAGTGCAAAAGCCGGTCTCAAAATTGTTTTAAGTACCGTGCCATTTTTTATCATCGCAGGATTTTTAGAAGGTTTTGTCACCCGACATACCGAAATGCCTGATGCTCTGGCTATATTTATCATTGGTGGCTCAATGGCATTAATTTTATTTTATTACGTATTTTTACCCATTAAACTTCACAAAAACCAACACAATGGAAAACCTTAGTTCAAATCAACCACAATTTGCCTTTAGAAAAGAACGCGAGTTTGGAGAAATTATTAGTGATACCTTTAGTTTCTTTACACAAAATTACAAGAGCATTTTAAATCTATTTTTAAAATTTGTCGGGCCATTTATATTGCTGAGCATTTTTGTGACAACCTATTATCAATACAAAATGGGCGATGTTTTTAGTGACATCACTACTTTTACAGACCCAGATTCAGCCATCTCAGCCATTTTAGGAGATTCTTGGATTATCATTCTTTTATTTGTGGTTTCCATTGCCACCAATATTGTGCTGTATGGCACAATTTTACACATCATCAAATCTTATATTAAAAATAATGGGGAAATTTTAGAAAAAGACATATCACAAGGACTGAAAAAAGATTTTTGGAGATTGCTCGGCTACCTTGCTCTAACGACCATTGTTGGAATTGTCGGGTTTATGCTTTGCTTTATACCAGGTATTTATTTGACAGTCGTACTCGCTCCGGGGATTGCCCTTTTAATTATGGAAAACGAATCGATTTCAGAGGCATTTACCAAATGTTTTACCTTAATTAAAAACAACTGGTGGATCACCTTTGCAACGTTTTTTGTATTTGGGATTTTAATAGCCATTCTCGGGTTTATATTTCAGTTACCTGCTTTTGTTTTTAGTATGGTAGAAGGTTTTACGGCGATTGAACAAGCTTCTGACCCCAATGCGGTGACTGGACTATATCAAAATTGGGTCTATTTATTGTTTACCGCTATTGGTAGCCTTGGACAGCTATTCTTAAGCATTTTCACGGTCATTATGATTGTTTTAGTGTATTTTAATCTATCTGAAAAACAAGACTTTACAGGCACTTACGAACAAATTGACCAAATCGGAAACTAAAACTTATGCGCAAAACCATCTTGCTTTTATTAACGGTATTGTGTTTCAATTACAGTTTTAATTTGTACAGCACTGCGGTTTATCAAGACAAAAATATTTTTGACAAAGAAAAACTCAGCGAACTCAAAACAAATGATGACTACAATTACACTACTGAAACCTTTCAAAGCAATTGGTGGACTGAATTTAAGGATTGGTTAAACACGCAATGGCGAGATTTGTTTGGCGATAATCTCGACTCCAGTTTTTGGTTTTTTATCTTTAAAGTTTTGCCCTATTTAGTCCTTGGTGCAGCATTGATTTTTATCGTATGGTTTATTGTCCGTACTAATCCGGGAAATCAGATTATGCGTCAGCATCAAACTTCAAAAGTCACTTTGACTGAAGAAGAAGAATTGTTGATGACGCAAAACCTTGAGAAAATGGCTGATGATGCTATTGAAAATGAACAATACCGTTTAGCCATTCGGTATTTGTACCTTAATTGCATCAAACGCTTAGATTTAAAAGGCATCATCAAATACGCTAACGATAAAACTAATTTTGAGTATTTAAAAGAAATTGAGTTTAAGGAACTTTCAAAGATTTTTAAACAACTCACTATTGCCTATGAGCAAACTTGGTATGGGCAAATGCAATTTGATGAGACTTACTTTCAAAACCTGAACCAGCAATACGAAACATTTCACAACACCTTAGACCAAAAACAATATGCTCAAGTCTAAATATTACATACTGCTTATAGTTTTGGTGTTTTTTGGTTCCTACGTCTTTTTAGAATCAACTTCTCAAGCGCCTTTAGACTGGACAGATAGCTATTGGAAAACACATTCTAAACCCTTTGGTGCTGAAGTATTTCATCAAATTTTCACAAAACATCTTGAACAAACCCAAGAAACTCAACAGTCTACATACGAAACCTTAACAGAAACCTATAAAACAGGTAATTACCTCTTTTTTAATGGCAGTTTAGGCTTAGGCAAATACGACACCCAAGAATTATTATGCTGGATAGACAACGGCAATACTGTAATGATGTCTGCCGAATATTTGCCTAAAACTATTTTAGATACTTTAAATTTAAAAAAGGAAAAATTTGTGTTTGACAAGCAGTTTACTTATCAACCTAGTGTGACTTTAGACACTACAAATCAAGGTGAAGTTTTTGATTTTAAAAAAAACTTAAACATTCACTATTTCACCAACACTGACACTTTAAAGCATCAAGTTTTAGGTTACTCTAAAGTCGTTAATGACGACAGCACGACTACCAAATACTTACCAAATTTCATCAAAGCAGATTTGGGGCGTGGTGAACTCTACCTGCATCTTTTCCCAAAGGCATTTACCAATTATTTTTTGGTCAATGACAAAAATGCCATTTATACCGAACAGGTGTTATCAGGTTTAAATTACGATCAATCCATTTTGGTCGATGAATACTACAAAGCCCAACGTGTTCTTCAAAAACCCCATTTACTGCAATATCTCGTTGCTGATAAACATTTGAGATGGGCGTATTATTTGCTTTTGCTTTTAGCGGTCATTTACATCGTTTTTGAAGGCAAACGCAAGCAAAAACCCATCAAAGTCCTTCAGCCATACGAAAACAAAACTTATGCGTTTACCAAAACTATCGCTGAGATGTATTACCGTAAAAAAGACCACAAGAGCATTGCGACCAAACAAATTGAGCATTTCTATGATTTTGTCAGGTCTCAATACAATATTTCAACTACACATTTAGACGATGATTTTGTAGCTCAACTGGCTTCAAAATCTGGTAAAGCACCACAAGAAATCAAATCTTTATTAAAATATATCAAAAACATAGAAAGTCAGAAATCTATATCTAAAGAACAATTGCTTAAATTAGAAAAACAACTCTCAAATCTTAAAAACTAAGTCTATGGACAATCAAAATACAAATCCAACTGAACATCCTGAAGACAATTCAAAATCAGAGCTTAAATCATCAGAAGCCTCAACATCTCAAGAAACGTCTAGTTCAGCTTTAAATACCTATCAACAAATGGCTGAAGATTTAAAGGCTCAGCTTTCAAAAGTCATTGTAGGTCAAGAAGATTTTATAGAATTGCTACTCGTCAGTCTTTTGACAGATGGCCACGTTTTAATAGAAGGCGTGCCGGGCATTGCTAAAACCTTAACGGCTAAACTTTTTGCCAAAAGCATCAATGCCGATTTTAGTCGCATTCAGTTCACACCAGATTTAATGCCAAGCGATGTGCTCGGCACTTCAGTCTTTAATGCCGAAAAAGCCGAATTTGAATTTAAAACCGGACCCATTTTTTCTAATATGGTTTTAATTGATGAAATCAACCGTGCACCAGCCAAAACCCAATCGGCTTTATTTGAAGTGATGGAAGAAAAACAAGTGACCATCGATGGGCATCAATACGATATGGAAGCACCGTTTATGGTGTTAGCTACCCAAAATCCAATTGAACAAGAAGGCACTTATGCCCTACCCGAGGCTCAACTCGATCGGTTTATCTTTAAAATTAAACTCAGTTATCCCAATCTTGAAGAAGAAGTTAACATTATAGATAAGCATCATCAAAGTAAAGCTCAAAATTTTCTCAATCAAATTGACACTATCATTAACAAAGACAGTATTAGCCAATTCAAAGCTGATATTCACAAGATTAATATTGAGCCTAAAATCATGTCTTATATTGCTGAAATTGTCCATAACACACGCCAACATCCACATTTATTACTGGGTGCTTCGCCAAGAGCCTCTGTGGCAATTATGTTGACAGCTAAAGCTTTTGCGATTTTAAACGGTCGTGATTTTGTAACGCCGGATGATGTCAAACGCAGTTTGAAACCCGTTTTGAACCATAGAATTGTGCTTTCTCCAGAACGTGAGATGGAAGGGATGACTACTGAAGATGTCGTAGATATGATTGTAAAATCTATTGAAATTCCAAGATAGTGTTTAAACTGCTCAAGCCTTTATATTTTACACGACGGTTTTTTACAGCCTTGATCAGTATAGCTATGCTGTTCTTTTTATCTTATTGGTTTAGCATGCTGTTTACTATTGCTGCTATGCTATTTTATGCCCTAGTCGTTTTGGTCATTATTGATATCGCAGCCTTGTTTCGCATCAAAGGTTTTTTTGCAGAGCGATTACTACCGGATAAGTTTTCAAACAGTGATGATAATGTCGTATTGCTTAATTTTGAAAATGGCTACAACTTTAGAGTTCAATTGCAAATTATAGATGAAATTCCTGTGCAGTTTCAAAAACGAGATTTTTTAAAAACACTAAAAGTTGACGCCAAGCATCAAAAGTCTTACGATTACCAACTCCGACCAACTCAACGCGGCGAATATTATTTTGGCAATCTAAATTGCTATGTATCTTCTCCACTTAAGTTGACCAAGAGACGATATAAGTTTCAAAACGAACAAATGGTCAAAGTTTACCCGTCGTTTATTCAAATGAAAAAATACGACTTTTTGGCTTTAGATAGACAGTGGCGTGAGTTTGGAATGAAAAAAATAAGACATATTGGCCATAGTATGGAGTTTGAACAAATCAAAGAATACGTCAAAGGCGATGATGTTAGAGATATTAACTGGAAGTCCACAGCCAAGCACAACCAACTGATGGTCAATCAGTTTCAAGATGAGAAATCACAACCCATTTACAACATCATAGACAAAGGTCGTGTGATGAAAATGCCTTTTGAACAACTCAGTCTGTTAGATTATGCCATTAATTCGGCTTTAGCCTTTTCAAATATTGCGTTAAAGAAGAACGACAAAGTTGGAATGCTCACCTACTCCAATAGCATTGACAATTTTAGAAAAGCCCAGTCCAGATTATCTCAAATCAATGTCTTGTCTGAGGCTTTATACAATATTAAAACTGACTTTAAAGTCAGTGATTTTGGTTTGCTTTACGCGCATCTCAAACGCAAAGTCACTCAGCGCAGTTTACTTTTTTTGTTTACCAATTTTGAGCATATTTCGGCACTAGAGCGTCAACTACCCTATCTTAAAGCGATAGCGAGGAAACACGTTTTAGTGGTTATCTTTTTTGAGAATACAGAGCTAGACGAACTCATTCATAAGGAATCTGAAGATTTACAAAGTATTTATCAAAAAACCATTGCTACAGATTTTGCTTACAACAAGCGTTTGATGGTTAAAGAACTTGAAAAAAATGGCATCCAAGCCATTTTGACCAAACCTAAAGCATTAAGCATCAACACGATTAATAAATATTTGGAGATTAAAGCGAGAGGATTATTGTAACTGTTATTAAAATCTAGCACGTAAAAATCGTAAACAAAGTTTTATTTTAATTAAACAACATTTATCATTTAATTATAATAGATAATGTAATTAAGTAATAACTTTGAGAATCGTAATTTTTTTTGATTTCACAACTGGCTTAAATCCTTAATTTATGTTTAAGATTCAACATTTTAATGATGAGCTTGTGCTGAAAAAAGCCCATCAAATACAAGCCAAAATTGGTTTAACACATCAAGGCGGCAGACTTAAATCCTTAATTTTTAAAGATAAACCCATTGTAGAAGATTTAGAAAACAAGACTTACGACAAAAGCCACGCCGGTGCTATTCTCTTTCCATTTGTAAATCGGATAAAAGACGGACAATATGATTTTGCAGGAGAACACTATCAATTAGAGTGCAATGAACCCGGCAGCAATAATGCCATACACGGATTGATTTTTGACAAAACTTTTGATATTGAAGACACTGAAGAAAAGCCTGATTTTGCTGAAGTCAAATTATCTTATACCGAACAACATCCACCTCTGGGGTTTCCATTTCAATATAAAATCCAATTGATTTACAGGCTAACTGAAGCTTCACTTAGTCTAAAGATAGACATAAAAAATATAGATAAAACCCCATTTTTATTTAACTTAGGATGGCATCCATATTTTTGTATTAGTAATTTTGACACTGATTTTCTAGGTTTTGAGAGCCATAAACAAGTCATTTTTAATGACCAAATGATTGCCTTAGGCACAGCCAAAACCTTAATACCAAACCCCTATGCTTTAAAAAACAAAGCCCTTGATGATTGTTTTGTATTATCAAACAAGGTCGTTGAATTTTATACAGATTATTATAAAGCCAGAATTACAGGTCATCCAAAATCTGACTTCCTGCAAATCTATGCGCCACCTGGCGAAAACCGATTAGCCATTGAACCTATGACGGGCATTTCAGATAGTTTTAATCACAAAAAAGGGATTCAGATTTTAAAACCCAATGAAATAAAAACTGAAACTTGGACGATTGAATTAGAGTAAATTAACAAAAATAAATTTCGCGTCTTAAGCATCATTACGAAAACCTTATATTTGTTTTTAAAATTTTTAAACAATTAATATTATGTCTGTTGCCAAAAAAGAGTATAAAAGAGTTACAGTAAAAAGCTTGGTCGATATGAAGCGCCAGGGTGAAAAAATCAGTATGTTAACTGCCTATGATTTTACAACTGCAAAAATTGTAGACGGTGCAGGCACAGATGTAATTCTAGTTGGCGACTCAGCCTCAAATGTTATGGCCGGTCACGAAACGACTTTGCCTATTACTTTAGATCAGATGATTTATCACGCCTCAAGTGTAGTCCGTGCTATAAAACGCTCACTGGTCGTGGTAGATTTACCTTTTGGGAGCTACCAAAGTGACGCTAAGGAAGCTTTGCGATCTGCTATAAGAATTATGAAAGAAAGTGGTGGCCACGCTGTAAAGCTTGAAGGAGGCAGCGAAGTTAAAGATTCTATAAAACGCATTTTAAAAGCAGGCATTCCTGTGATGGGACATTTGGGATTAACGCCGCAATCTATTTACAAATTTGGCACTTACACCGTAAGAGCCAAAGAAGAAGCTGAAGCCGAAAAGCTTAAAAAAGATGCTTTGATGCTTGAAAAACTTGGGTGTTTCGCTTTAGTATTAGAAAAAGTGCCCGCACATCTAGCTAAGGAAGTCGCTAAGAGCATATCAATACCCGTAATTGGTATTGGAGCTGGCAATGGTGTTGATGGACAGGTTCTGGTTATTACTGATATGTTAGGTATGGATAAGTCTTTTAGTCCAAGATTTTTAAGACGTTATGCAGATTTACACGATATTATGAGCAATGCCATAGAGACTTACAACAGCGATGTTAAAACTGGTGATTTTCCCAATCAAGACGAGCAGTATTAACTACTACTTGTAATTTTCTATGGCATATTTAAGATCGTCTTGGCCCGAAAGCATTTCAAATGAGGTATCTTTTGCAATACTCTCTTCTAAAGCATAAATTAATGCCTGTGCGACATCCTCACGGGATATTTGACCTACTGAGTTTAGGCGACTAGCTATCTTAACCTTTTCATGACCTTCATCATTAGTTAATGCACCAGGTTGCACAATAGTATAAGACAGATTAGAGGCCTTTAAAAAGTCATCAGCCTTTTTCTTTGCTTCGAGGTAATGCTTAAGACTTTTGATTTGTTCTGGCTTATCTGTTCCCATAGAGCTTAACATCACAAATTTCTGCAACCTCTGGTTTTCTGCAATAACTATAGATTTTATGGCGCCATCTTGATCAATAGCAGTAGTCTTTTTATCACTGGTATGACCACCAGAACCAGCAGCAAAAATTACTTTATGGATATCTTTAAAAGCATCTGGAAAATCATTTTCCAAATCGCCAATTCTGGTATGGATACCTTGGTTTTCAAAGTAAGATTTTTGTTTTTCTTGTCTTATCATAGCAAAAGGTTTATAACCAGAAGCATTATTTAAGACCTTGCAAATAATTTTACCTGTTTTTCCATTAGCTCCTATAACTAATATGTTTTCCATTTTGATGATTTTTATAAACATAAGTTATTAACTTATTCTTCATTTTTAACTAAAGTTAAAATATGCAAATAGATGTGTTGAAGCTTAAACAAACCTGATTTAAATAGACTGTTAAATTAAAATTTATGACAACTATTTCTTAAGTCTATCATCATGGCGTTGAGAAAAAACCATTGAGAGTATTAAACAAATCATAGCAAAAATTACAAGATAATGATTTGTATTATCAGCCAAACTTAAATTTTTATAATCAATCAAATACAACTCAATTGCGATTAAAACTATAGCTACAACACTTACTCCAAGTCTAAGCTTTTTCATTTTTGATAAAGTCTTAAATTTAAACCAATGCTAACTCGCATAAGCTTCTTCAAAATATTGCATGTGATTTTTGAGTCGCTCTATAGTCAAGTTTGTTATTCGCTTATTGAGTGCGCGATTATTTTCAGCATAAATGAGGTATTCATCATAGGTAAACAAGCCTATAAAAACTCCTTTTATGGTATTTCGTAATTTGGTATCTTGTTTTACAGCATGCTCAATGTAGTCGACTTGTTTTTGTAAACTCAAGGTGAAGTAAACATTTTTACGTTTTTTAATGTAGTGTTTAAAAATTTCTAGCAGCAAATCGTTTTGCAGTTTAGCGATGGGTCTTAAAGTTTTGTTTTGAAAACTTTCTTCTTCAGATGTCAATGCGGTCACTTTGGCACCGGAAATCACAGGTCTTAATTCAGATAATTGTTGACTTCTGTTTTCCATGATGTGAATTTTTATAAAATTAAAGATTATGTAAATGCAGTTTAATCTGTGATTTTAGATGTTGTAAACAGGTTATTAACAATCAGTTCTTGATACAACTAGAGGCGTCACATCGAGCCAGCCTTGAGGGCGAGGCAGGTGTTTTATAATTTTTTAGAGTAGGAAAATAGTATAAAAAGTAACGAGATGTGCTACTCCACATCTTCCATTTTAGCCCTGTTTCTTTTAAACGGTCTTATAATCAAACGTTCAGAACGATCGTAATTGATGTAATTGTAAACCCAATTTAAAAAGGTCACTAACCTGTTTTTGATTCCAATTAAGAACCACAAATGCACAAACATCCAAATATACCAAGCTATAAAGCCACCGAGTTGAAATTTACCAATATCAACTACCGCTTTATTTCGTCCGATGGTTGCCATAGAACCTTTATCATTATATTCAAATGGTTGCATCTTTTCACCTTTTATAATGTTGAGGATATTTTTTGCTAATTGTCTTCCTTGTTGAATAGCAGGCTGTGCGACCATAGGATGACCTTTAGGATAATCAACACTATGCATTAATGCAATATCACCTATAGCAAACACATTTTCATAACCCTCAACTTGATTGAACGTATTAACTTTATAGCGGTTAGCACAATTTATCAAACTTTCAGCTTTTAAACCTTGAACAGGCGCGCCATGAACACCAGCACTCCATATAAAATTTTCTGATGAGATGGTTTCACCATTATTGGTAGTAACTTCACAGTTTTTATAATCTTTAACCATGGTTTCTAAGTGAATCTGTACACCCATTTCGGTCAAGTATTTATGAGCATCGGCAGAAGATTCTTCGCTCATGGGTGGTAAAACACGATTAGCACCTTCAATAAGATGTATCTCCAATTCACTAGCATCAAAATCTTTATAATCTTTCTTGATAATATGATTCCTCAACTCTGCGATCGCTCCGCTTAACTCAACACCTGTTGGCCCAGCACCGGCAATGACAAATGTGAGCAAGGCTTTTCGTTTTTCTTTTTCTTCTGTAATTGCTGCTTGTTCCAAACTTTCAAAAATCAAACTTCTTAAATTCAGTGCTTGAGGGACCGTTTTCATCCATACGGCATTTTTTTCTACATTTTCATTGCCAAAGAAGTTTGTTTTTGAACCTGTTGCTATAACTAAATAATCGTAATTGAGCGTTCCAATATTAGTTTCAATCAAATGCTTTTCTGCATGAATTTGATTGACTTCAGCCATTCTAAAATAGCCATTTTTACTGCGGTTTAAGAACTTTCTAAGTGGAAAAGCTATAGAATCTGGCTCTAAGCCCGAAGTAGACACTTGGTACAACAGCGGTTGAAAAGTATGGTAATTACGCTTGTCTATTAATACTAATTGAACGGGCTTGTTTAATAACTTTCGCGTGACAGACATCCCGCCAAATCCACCACCAATGACGACTACTCTAGGATCTTTTGAATCAGGTATATTCATAATACAAATTAATATTTCTTATTTTAATACATTTGATTCGTATATTCTGTAACATTAAGAAAACTTTACTACTTATAAGGTAATAACCGACTTTGTGAAATCTGAACTAGAGCAAAAATTTGTTAATCTTTTAGAAAAGCACCAAAACATCGTGCATAAAATTTGCCGTATGTATGCTGATACTGAAGCACAACACAAAGATTTGTTTCAAGACATTACTGTACAATTATGGAAAGCATACCCTAAATTTAGGGGTGATGCAAAGTTTTCGACTTGGATGTATCGCGTGGCTTTAAATACGGCCATTACATTGTACAGGAAGCAAAAACGACGTGTCAAAACGCAAGATATAGCTGATATCAGCTTTAAAATTGAAGCCGATTATTACGATGACACAACTGAACAACACTTAAAATTGATGTATGCCGCGGTAAAAGAGTTAAATGATATTGATAAAGCGCTGGTATTTTTGTATTTAGAAGATAAGAACTACGCAGAAATTTCTGAAACCCTTGGTATTTCTGAAGTCAATGCCAGAGTAAAAATGAACAGAATAAAAAAGAAATTAAGAACGATTATAAATCCTTGATATGGATGAACTTGATTTATTAAAACAAGACTGGAAACGACAGGAAAAAAACCTGCCGCGTCTCAAAGCAGAAGAAATATATACAATGATGCATAAAAAATCGACGTCTATTGTGAAGTGGATTTTTATCATCAGTATAGCCGAATTTGTGTTTTGGCTTGGAATAGAATCTTTAAGCTTTTTCGAAACTGGTCACAATCTTACTCAAGACATGGGCTTGGGTACTTTTTACAGAATATCATTGGTGGTCAATTATACGATGATTGTTATATTTATTGCCCTGTTTTTTAGGAATTACAAGAAAATAAGCACGGACGATAGTGTAAAAGGATTGATGAGAAACATTATCATCACACGTAAAACTGTTAAGGCTTACGTGTGGTTTAATATTGTTTTCTTTACAATCTCTTTTATGGTTACAGGTTATATTACAATAGATAAATTTACAGGTTCCGAACCCATTAAAGTTAAACTTCTCAGTTTAGGATTTTTGTTTATCGTTTTTTTGGTTTTTCTGTTATTAATAGTTGGTTTCTATAGACTGCTTTACGGCATCTTGACACGTAGGCTTTATAAAAACTATAAAGTATTGAAAAAGATTGACCGTAACGACTAAGATTTGAAAAGACCGTTGAGTTCAGCATCTATTTTGTTTATAATATCTCCCAAGTCTTCCGGGCTATCAACAAAGTTAAATTTATCGACATCTATGATTAACAAGTTACCTTTGTTATAATCGTGAATCCAAGCTTCATAGCGTTCATTGAGGCGGTTCAGGTAATCTATAGAAATCGAATTTTCATATTCACGACCGCGTTTTTGAATCTGATTGACCAAATTGGGCACAGTACTTCTCAAATAAATGAGTAAATCTGGCGGCTTAGTTACCGACTCCATTAAGTCAAACAAAGAGCGGTAATTTTTATAGTCGCGATTTGTCATTAATCCCATAGCATGCAAGTTTGGCGCAAAAATAAAAGCATCCTCGTAAATGGTTCTATCTTGAATAATATCCTTACCACTTTGCCTAATATCTAATATCTGTCTAAAACGCGAGTTGAGAAAATAGACCTGAAGATTAAAGGACCAGCGAGACATTTCGTTATAAAAATCTTCTAGATATGGATTTTCTAAAACATCTTCGTATTGGGCTTCCCATTTAAAATGTTTAGCCAACAGTGCAGTAAGCGTGGTTTTTCCAGCACCGATATTCCCGGCAATAGCAACGTGCATGTAGTTTTATTTTGAAAGAATGGTATATTGAATTACTTTTTTTCCGTCGTAAATATAGAAGTTTTCGCCAGCAAAAAAAAGATTTTTAAGCTCAAGACTATTGAATTCTATGGATTGTGTAATTTCAAAATTTTTATTGAAGATTGTCAACATCTCATTTGCATAGATAAGCAGTTGGTTTTTGTATAAATCTAAGCCATTAATTTGTTTTATTGGAATTTCTTTGACGAGACTTCCATAAATATTATACACCAAAACCCCTTCTTTACTGAGCAGATAACATTGATTGAAGTTGTTGTGCATAGATAAAATATCGACACTAATTGGTAAAGATTTAGCTGTGGTTTTATCAAAACGATAGTCGTAAAGCTCTAGTTGGTTTAGGTCAATATTGTATATCCAAAGGCTTTGATCTTTTGATGTGCCAGCAAAAGCAACATTTTTAAAAGGAAAAACACTATTAAAATCTTGCCGATCAATTTCTGTCATGCGGTTATCTAAAACCACAACGGTATTAGCCGATTGATAAAACAAAATAACTTTGTTGGGATTTAAAATATCTACTCTTGTAAGTTCGCCTAGTAAAACATCTTGAAATGCAAGAGTTTCTAAACCATTATCAGGTTTTTTAAATAAGGTATTATCCTTGACATAATACAAGTTTTGAAATTTGTCGATGCCGACAAACTTATCGGCTTTTAAAGGGATGCTATCAACAGGTTTTAGCGTTGCATTTTGGCTAAAGCAGAACAAACTTATAAATAACAAGCAAAACACCGAAACAAACCTAATAAATTTGAAAACCATCATGTTGTAAATTTATGTATTTAAATAGAGTTTGTCGCTTTGTTTTCTAATTAAAAATAAATGAAATGAAAGGCCTAAACCTACAATGCCTTATACCAACTCAATCCGACCCATAGTTGATGATTGACCTTTTCTAAAAACAGTTCTTCAAGTCGCCATTCTAAACCCCATTCAATTTTATTTTTATCGTTAATGTAGAGTCCTAGTTTTGCCAATACCCTATTTTCTAAATCGGCGTTTGGCGAACGATAAGACCAAACCAGCTCATCTGAAATGGACAAGTAATATTCGCCCGCATCAAGTTGTTGACCTTGAAGAGGAAACTGAAAGCCAGAGCGATATCTAAAGCGTATTTCCGGTTTTCTAGCTCTAGAATACGTCTGGTCACTTCTCAACCTATGCCCTATTCTAAAGGCTGTTAAATTATCTGTCCAGGAAAATTGCTGGATAAAGCGATGCTCATCTGCTGCACTGTCTTTAATACGGTATTGATAACCTAGGGACAATTTTGAAAACAAGCCTATTTTACGCTCGATAAAGTTCTGCATATCCAAACGTTCAAACTGAACATTAATATCTTCAGATGTATCGTTATAGGACGGAAAGCGACTTTCAAGCTTATGAACTATTTTATATTGTTCTGAAGCCTTGTATGACAATGTAAAATCTGGTAAAAAACCCGCAACAACATTTTGAGCAGAACATAAAAGTCCTATAAGACAAAAAATAATAATTAAAAATTGTCGCATTAATAATCTAAAATATCAGTGGATTTGAGCTTAACTTGTCGTTGACTAATAAGATTGCCGGTTTTATTGAATAACAATTCGTAAAGGTGACGTTTTTTATCTTTTTTGGCGTTGACTTCTATTTCGTAGCGTAGGTTTAAATCATCATCAATCTCATTTTCTGAAATAATTTCAAACAAATCCTCTCTTTCTCCAAGATATTCTCGTTGAATCTTTCTGATTTTAAAATCGCTAAATGTAGATTTAAGTTCAGATTTGATTTGTTTAAAAGTATCAGTTTCTATCTGATTTGATTTGGTAATAACTTCAACATTTAAAACTTCACCTTGTCTAGAAAATTCAACACTGTATTGATTTGAATTCTGTTTAAACTTAGCTTCAAACACTTTTTTATCACCGTCTTCTTGATAATACCATTTTACCTTTTTGGGATTTTTTAAATGTTCCCCTAAATCTTCCAGAGCTTCGGTTGGGACTTCATGTGTTTTGACATGTTTTTCAATTTCAATTTTGGTCTGGCTCCAAGTAGGATGAAAAATGAAAAGTGTCAACAACAATAAACTGAACGGCTTCAAAATACTTATTTTTTTGTGGGTTTATCTACAAATGGTCGTTTCTCACGGTTTGCAACCTCCCAAGCGGTGTAAAAAATCAATTTGGCACGTTTAGCTAATAGCTCGTAATTAATTTTATCAGGCGTATCTGTAGGTTGGTGGTAATCTTCATGTGTGCCGTTAAAATAAAATATCACAGGTATATCAAACTTAGCAAAATTGTAATGGTCACTACGGTAATAAAAGCGATTAGGATCGTCTTCAGCGTTGAATTTGTAATCTAAATCCAATTGCACATACTTTTCATTGGTGGCTTCAGATATTTCATGAAGCTCAGTACTTAATCGATCACTGCCTATCAGATAGATATAATTAGGGTTATTTTTATGGGGCTCATCTACTCTACCAATCATGTCAGTATTTAAGTTAGCAACGGTATTTTCTATGGGAAAAATAGGGTTTTTAGAATAATACAGCGAACCGAGAAGCCCTTTCTCTTCTGCAGTTACATGCAAAAACAAAATACCTCGCTTGGGTTGATAGCCATCGTTCTCTGCTTCTTTAAAAGCTTTGGCAATTTCCATCATAGCTACAGTGCCTGAACCATCATCATCGGCACCATTGTATATTTGATCGCCATTCACACCAATATGGTCATAATGAGCCGAAAGCACTAAAATTTCGTCAGTAGAACCATCACCCTCTATAAAAGCCACGACATTTTCAGAATCCGGTAGACGATTATTAAAAAAAGAAGATGGAATATCTTGGTAATAATTATCTTTACCCAAAGGTGATTTAACGCCTATAGATTGATAAAAATTTTTAAGGTATTCCGCAGCTTTCTTCTGTCCAGGCTCTCCAGTTTCCCGACCTTCAAATTCATCTGATGCAAAAGTATAGAGCTTGTTTTTAAGCGTCTGTGAACTGATGGTTTTAGCATAAATTTCTGGATTAACGTCATTAATATCCTTTTGTGCTTTGCACCCTAAAACAATAAAAATACTTAATAGAACAACAAAATTTTTCATGAATTTGATTTTGAAGACTAAAATACTAATCCAAATGTTAATTTTAATATGCTTTAAGGATAAAATTAAAAAGAAAAAGGTTGTTTGTGTTGTTCTACGAGTTCAATAGCTTTTTGTATTTGTTCGAAAGTCTGTTTAATATCGTAATCTAAACCCACTGAAAATCGCACTAAGCCTTCAGATAACCCCATTTCTTTTTGTTCGTCTTCTGAGATTTCACTTGAGGTTGAAGTCCCTGAAGCGCTAAACAAAGTTTTATAAAACCCTAAGCTCACCGCTAAATATCCAATATTTTGATGTTGCATCATTTCCATAATGGCATTGGCATTGTCCAGGCTGCCAAAATCTACAGTCATGATGCCACCATAGCCTATTACATCGGTAAGATAGTTTGAAATCAGGTCATGTTGAAGATGGGATTTTAATCCCGGATAAGTAACATTATAACCAGCTTTTTCAAATTGTTCGGCTAAATAATAGGCGTTTTCAGAGTGTTTTTGCATTCTAATAGGAAGCGTTTTTAAATTTTTTAGAATTGAAGCTGCTCTCAGGCTGTCTAAAGTTTGTCCCAACAACATCGCCAATCCGGAATTGACATCTTTTAAATCATCTATAAATTCAGCAGGTGCACAAACCGCACCGGCAACGGTGTCTGAACTGCCGTTTATGAATTTGGTTAAACTGTGAACTACCACATCTGCACCGTGAATAGCCGGCTGTAACATCTAAGGTGAAAAGGTGTTATCCACCACAAATTTTGTGTTGTGTTTTATTGAAATTTCTGAGATTCTCTTTAAATCAACGATTTCAAGTAGAGGATTACTTATCGATTCGCAATACAACAATTTGGTATGAGGCTGTATGGCGTGTTCTACAGCTTGGCAATTGGTAAAATCTACAAAAGTAGTGTCTATTCCAAATTTGGGTAAGACATTTTTAAGAAAGGCATAGGTGCCGCCATAAATCGTTCTACTAGCCACAATATGGTCGCTTTGCTGGCAGATTTGCAATATGGTAGATGTGATAGCGCCCATACCAGAGGCAAAAACGGTAGCATCTTCGGTGTTTTCCATTTTGGCTAAAGCTGAGCTTAAATATAGGTTGCTCGGCGAGGTATGTCGACTGTATAAAAAACAGCCTTTACCATTACCTTCAAAGGTATCACGCATACCTTTTGCGGTCATAAAAGTATACGTAGAACTGTCTGAAATGGACGGGTTGACGCCCCCAAACTCTCCAAAGTATTGCAAATCTTGTAAAGATGAAGCCGGATGTTTTGACATGATTTGTATTTTACATCAAATTTATATTACTTTAAATATATTTACAACCTATTACTTTAAATTTAGATCTTTTATCTATATTTTTATTTTATATAGAATATATATTTATAATTTAGCACGAAAAGACATTTTTCGAATAATTTATCATGATAAAAATAGATGAGAGAGACAAACAGATATTAAAGCTCTTACAAGAAGATGCCAGCCAAACCACAAAGCAGATTGCTGCTAAAATCAAACTCTCCCAAACCGCTGTTTATGAGCGGATAAAACGATTAGAACGCGAAAAACTCATTACGTCTTATGTCGCCCTATGCGATTTAGAAAAAGTCGATAAAGCTTTCACAGCCTTTTGTATGGTCAAGTTGGTCAACCATACCAGAAAAAGTTTGGAACATTTTGAAAAAGACATCTTAACCCTGGATGAAATCACCGAATGCTATCACATTAGCGGTGAATATGATTATTTACTCAAAATCAATGTTAAAAACATCAAGGCATACCGGCAATTTATGGTAGAAAAACTCACCTCTATTCCTTTTATCAGTAGCACTCAAAGTGCTTTTAACATCAATACTGTAAAATACAGCACAGCAATTTCTTTGACATAATTTTATAAGTTTTGGCAGTGAAAACATTTATATTTGAATTAAAAATAAAATGGGATTGCAAACCCGAAATCCATATACTCATCAAGATTTAAAGCTTTACAAAACCTCGGGTTCAACTGAGCTTGAGGAAAAAATTTCAGCTGCTGATAAAGTTTTTCAGAAGTTTAAAACCTTTAAGCCTTCTTCGCGTGTTGAAAAAATGCAACGTCTCGCCAAATTATTAAGAGACAACTCTTCAAAATACGCCAAACAAATCAGCTTAGAAATGGGCAAACCCTTTTCACAAGCTAAGGGAGAAATTGAAAAATGCGCCTGGGTTTGTGCGTTTTATGCAGATAATGCCCCTCAATTTTTAGAATCCAAAATTGTCAAAACCGATGACAAATCATCTTATATCAACTATGAACCGCTTGGTGTAATTCTGGCCATCATGCCGTGGAATTATCCGTTTTGGCAGGTCTTTAGGGTTATTGCACCAAACTTGATGTTAGGTAACAGCATTTTAATTAAACACGCTCCTAATACACTCGGTTGTGGTGAAATGATTCAAGGTTTGGTTGAAGACGCTGGTTTTAAACCGCATTCTGTTGGGCATATTATCGTTAAAGTTGAACAAATTGAATCAATCATCAACCACAAATTGATTAAAGCTGTAACGCTTACCGGCAGCACTAAAGCCGGCAGTATTGTCGCCAGCCAAGCCGGGAAGGCGATTAAAAAATCAGTTTTAGAACTCGGTGGTAGTAATGCTTTAGTAGTTTTTGAGGATGCCGATTTAGAAAAAACAGCTGAAATATGTGTTAAAGCGCGTTTTCAAAACACCGGACAAAGTTGTATTGCCGGTAAACGGCTTTTGGTTCACAATTCTGTTTACGATGAATTTATGGAAAAAATAAAAGCTGAAATACAACAGCTTAACATTGGTAATCCATTTGATAATAATTCCGATATCAGCGTTATGGCGCGTGAAGATTTAGCTGAAGCACTCAAGTCTCAATTGGATAAATCCGTTAAGATGGGGGCAACAATCAGCCATGGCGGACAACAAGACAAAACCTATTTTGAACCAACTTTAGTTGAAAATGTAACACCTGATATGCCGATTTTTAAAGAAGAAACCTTCGGTCCGGTGTTGGCTGTCACAGCATTTAAAGATGAAGAAGAAGCCGTTAAATTGATCAATACGTCCAAATATGGACTCGGTGTGAGTCTGTTTACAGAAAATAAGTCCAAATATCAACGCCTTATTTCACAAATTGAAGACGGTGCTGTATTTGTTAATTCTTTAGTTAAAAGTGACCCGCGTTTGCCTTTTGGCGGCACAAAACATTCAGGATACGGTCGCGAATTAGGACGAGAGGGCATTTTAGAATTTGCTAATATTAAAACAGTGTATATTCAATAAATCTAATCAAGACCTTACAGGTCTCAGCCTGTCCGCCTTAGGAGGAAGACTTGTGAGGTCTATTTAATATTTCAAGTCAATTTAATAATCTAATAAAAATATCATGAAAAAATTAAACAAAGAACAAATCGAAAAACAATTAAAACATTTCCCAAACTGGTCTTATGATGACAATGCCATACATATTAGTTTTGAGTTTGAAGATTTTAAAAATGCATTTACAGCCATGACACGCATTGCTTTTGAAGCAGAACGCCTTCAACATCACCCCACATGGTCAAACACCTACAACACCGTCAATGTTTCATTGTCAACTCATGATGCTGACGGTGTTACAGAAAAGGACTTTGAATTGGCTGAAGCCATTGAAACGGTTTTGGGGCAATAGTTAGTGGCACTGTATTGCAGCTTCAACCTGTTCTGTTGGTGGGGAAAGCTTAGGCGATATATATTTGATACCTAAACCCATGCCGCGAAGTATAAATAATAAACCGACAATAATCACAGCAACGGGGATAAGTTTTTTGTAGTTGAATTTAAAATGTTTTTTAATAAAAGACTGCGCATAAACCACTGTAGTCATCATAGGCACGGTTCCGAGTCCAAACAACACCATATACATTATACTTCCACTAAAACCTTGTGTAGCAAAAGCACCTACAACAGCCATATAAACCAAGCCGCAGGGCAGAAAACCATTGAGAAAACCCAGACTGAAAAAAGTATCGTATGATTTTTTATGAAGGGCTTTACCCAACTCGGATTTAATGCCATTGATAAATCTAAAAAATGGTCTAAAAACCCCTAAAGGTTTAATATAGGATTGTGGTATTAAAACTAAAATTATCATCAAAATGCCAACTGCTATGGAGATATGCTGTTGGTAACCAAATGCCATAAAGCCCTGACCAACAAGTCCAAAGACTAACCCAATAATAGCATAAGCTAAAATTCGACCAAGGTGGTATAAACTGATTTGAACGCCTTTTTTTAAAGGTTGATGATGGCTTACAGGCAACATAAAGGCAATTGGTCCACACATGCCTACGCAATGCAAACTCCCAACCAATCCTAATATGAATGCTGACCACAACATTATTGAATATTTGCAGATTTTGTGATCAGATAATCTTTATCTTGATAAGTAAAAGCCAACGTAAACTCCCACAAACCTCTTGCTAATGGCCTATTGACCAAAGCTTCACCTTGACTGTTTAATGTGATTGAACTATTAAAATCTAATGCTTTATCAGAAGCGCGATAAGCAAAAATGTTGGCTTCACTTAAACTTTTTAATTCCTCAGGAAAACTCAATAATAACCCATTAGGATTCGCATTAAATTTAATATCTGTAGCATATAACTTGCCATTTTCAATCTTTTGTAGCTTGTCGTTAAGCGTCATCTCTTTTTTGTAGTATTCTTCGACAACTAAGTCATGGTCATAGGCTTTTTGCGTGGTCATGGTAATCACCATATACATGATAAAGCCTATAAATAACGTCATTGCAATAACGATAGATGTTCCCCAATTCAGTTTCATATTTTTTGTTTTTTATTAAAAAGACCGTGGTCCCATAAAGTTTGTGCTGGTTTTTTCAAGCAATTCATTTCCCTTGTAAACGCCTATTTTTAATGTGTTTTCTTCACCTTTAATTTCTGCTTGTGGAATTTCAATAAACAAGGTACCTTCAGATAAGCCCGCTTCTTGAACTTTAAAGTATTCACCTTTGACCAACTTGATTTTGCCTTGATGGGAAAGCAATTTAAAGTTTATGCTATCCATAGAATTTGTCGTTTTATTGACTAATTTATACGTGTAAACATTACTCAAATTACCATCAGCAGTCGTTTCGTAGAGTTGACCAGGTAGTCTTAAAATATCGGCTTCAATATTACTTCTGATAAACAATAAACCAATTAATAACCCCACAAGGATAGTGAGCACTCCCGTATAAGCTTTTAATCTTGGTGTAAATTGAAATTTTGCTTTTTTTGTAATGTTATCTTCACTGGCATAGCGTATCAAGCCTTTAGGCAAATCTACCTTTTCCATAATTTCATCACAGGCGTCAATACAAGCAGTGCAGTTGACACATTCCAGTTGAGTACCATTTCTAATGTCAATTCCTGTTGGACATACATGCACGCATTGATGGCAATCAATACAATCTCCATAACCTAGAGCTGCTCTATCTTCATTTTTTCTAAATTTTTTACGTCCATTTTTAGATTCTCCACGTTTGTGGTCATAAGCCACAACGATAGACTTATTGTCGAGCAAAACGCCTTGCAATCGTCCGTAAGGACAAGCGATGACACAAACTTGTTCGCGAAACCATGCAAAAATAAAGTAAAACACAAATGAGAAAATGATTAAAGGAATAAAAGTTCCCAGGTGTGCTTGCGGACCTTCTGAAACATATTTTAATAATTCATCGCTCCCAATAAGATAAGCCAGAAAAATATTGGCTATTAAAAATGAAATGACATAAAAAATCAACCACTTGCTGCTCTTTTTAATGATTTTTTCTTTGTTCCATGGCATTTTGTCTAAGCGGATTTGTTTACCGCGATCGCCTTCAATAGCGTATTCGATACGTCTGAACACCATTTCTAAAAAAATAGTCTGAGGACAAATCCAACCACAAAATATACGTCCAAAGGCCACTGTAAATAAAGTGATAAAGACCACTCCAATGATCATTGAGATGACCACTAAATAAAAATCTTGAGGCCAAAACGGAAAACCAAAAATATTAAACTTACGCTCTAAAACATTAAAAAGTAAAAACTGATTGCCATTAATTTTAATAAATGGTGAGGCAAACAAAAAAAGTAATAAGGCATAACTTACCCATTTGCGATATTTATAAAATAGGCCATTAGGTTTTTTGGGGTAAACCCATTCGCGCTTTCCTTCTTCATTAATCGTGCCTATACTATCTCTAAAATTCTTCTCAGCCATGATAAATCTCTAATTCAATTATTCTTCATTTTCTGGTTTCCAAATTTCGCCTTGTGGTTCTTTAGGGTCTGATGGCGTGGTTCCTTGAAAGGTCATCACATAACTTGCCACTTCATGCATTTCTGCAGGTGAAAGGTTATTCTTCCACGCCACCATCCCTTTACCAGATCGACCACCTTCACTAATAGTTCTGAATACATTTTTTATTCCTCCACCAAGTATCCAGTGTTCATCTGTAAGGTTTGGACCTATTCCGCCACCGCCATCAACTTTGTGACAAGCCACACAGTTTTGAACATAAATTTGTTCTCCATTTTGAAGTCGCGCTTCATCTTCAAGCATGGTGACATTTTCAGCATTGACAAAATCTTTGGCATTTTCTTTCCATTCTTCAATAGCAACTTCAGCCTCTGCTACTTCTGTTAAGTATTCTTCTTCTTGATCGTAATCATTAAAAATGTGAAAGCGGACTAAATAAACTGCGGCAAAAATAATGGTGAGATAAAAACTGTAAACCCACCATGGCGGTAAGCGGTTGTCTAACTCACGAATCCCGTCATAGTTATGGTCAAGTTCTATTTCGTGCTCTTCTTCAATCTTTTTACTTTTTGTCATCGCTTGCATTAAGCGTTCTACTTGTCTTGAGAAATACGTTGACTTTTTAGCTTGAGCTTTATCAAAAGCTTCTTTTTTGTCTTCAGATAAAGACAAATACAAAATCTTATGTAATGCAGCCACAGTAACTTCAATAGCAATTGCGACAATTAAAACCATAAATACAAATAGTGCAGCAAATGGCTTTTCAAAAATAGCGTATTCCCCTTTTGGTAAATCGGTAAAATACTCGGTTCCGATGATAGCTATAACTACAAGTGCTATAACTCTTAAATATGATGCAGTTGTTCTCATTGGTTGTTGTCTTTTGGATTGGTTTCTAAAGGCATCTCGCTCATGGCTTTACTTTGTTGTTTGGATGTGGTAAACACCCACCAAAACAACACTACAAAGAAGCTAAAGAAAATGAGCAAGGTGATGATAGGGTAAATTTCAACCCCGTCTATACTTTCTAAATATTGTTTAGCAAATTTCATTTTTACAAGATTTTATGTTAATTAGAAGCAGTAGATGCGTTGTCTGATGCTTTTTTAATATCTGTACCAAGACGTTGTAAATAAGCAATTAAGGCTACAATTTCACGGTCTTTCATTTCTACAAACTCTTCTCCACTAGCTTTAGCTGCTTTTTTATCAGCTTCATAAGTTTTGACAAAATCTGGATCGGTATACAGGCTTTCCTCAATCCTTTGTCCTTGCTTGTCCATTGCCGCTTGCGCATTGGCGATTTCCTCGTCTGAGTAAGGCACGCCAAGTTTGACGAGAGTTTTCATTTTAGCTTCTGTTTCAGATTTATCTAATTCATCTGTGATTAGCCATGGATATTTTGGCATAATTGAGCCTGGCGATGTGCTACTCGGATTATACATGTGATTAAAATGCCAGCTGTCATTATACTTACCCCCTACACGAAGTAAGTCTGGTCCTGTTCTTTTACTTCCCCATAAAAATGGTCTGTCATAGACGTATTCGCCACCTTTAGAGTATTCGCCATAGCGTTCCACTTCACTTCTAAATGGCCTAACCATTTGCGAGTGACAACCTACACAGCCTTCACGGATATAGATATCACGTCCTTCTAACTCAAGTGGCGTATAGGGTTTTACGGAGCTTATAGTAGGTACATTAGAATCTACCATAATGGTCGGAATAATTTGCACCGCACCACCAATTAATATCGCAATAGTTGCTAGAATAGTAAGTTTAACTGGCTTACGTTCTAACCAAGTGTGAAAAGCTTCGGTTTTTTGACGTTTAGTCACTTTTACTAAGGCTGCAGCCTCTGCCAGTTCATCTTCAACTTTAGAACCAGAAGCTACCGTTCGCCATACGTTATAGACCATTACAAATACTCCTACAATATATAAGCTACCACCGATAGCACGCATCCAATACATTGGCATGATTTCGTTGACCGTTTCTAAAAAGTTACCGTATACTAAAGTGCCACTTGGGTTAAATTGTTTCCACATAAAAGCCTGAACAAATCCAGCAACATACATTGGTAAGGCATAAAGCACGATACCAAGAGTTCCAAGCCAAAAATGAACATTAGCTAAACCTATAGAGTGTAATTTAGTTTTATACAATCTTGGAATGAGCCAGTACAACATCCCAAAAGTCAAAAAGCCATTCCATGCTAGCGCGCCAACGTGAACGTGAGCGATAATCCAGTCGGTAAAATGCGCAATCGCGTTGACGTTTTTAAGTGATAACATCGGCCCTTCAAAGGTAGCCATACCATAACCTGTAATGGCGACCACCATAAATTTCAAAATAGGATCTTGCCGGACTTTGTCCCAAGCGCCACGTAAAGTTAAAAGACCGTTTATCATACCACCCCAAGACGGCATAATTAACATCACCGAAAAGACCACACCGAGGTTCTGCGCCCAATCGGGCAAAGCAGAATATAACAAATGGTGAGGTCCGGCCCAGATATAAATAAAAATTAACGACCAAAAGTGTATGATAGATAATTTATAAGAATATACAGGTCGATTAGCAGCTTTAGGTACAAAATAATACATTAGACCCAGAAACGGCGTAGTGAGGAAAAACGCCACCGCATTATGACCATACCACCATTGCACAAGTGCATCTTGCACACCAGCATAAGCAGAATAACTTTTAAGAAAATCTGCTGGTAAGGCTAAACTGTTAAAGATATGAAGCACTGCAACAGTCACAAATGTGGCGATATAAAACCAAATGGCAACATATAAGTGACGCTGTCTTCGCTTGATCATGGTCCAGATTAAATTTACACCAAAAGCTACCCAAACCAAGGCAATCATGATATCAATTGGCCACTCTAATTCAGCATATTCTTTAGACGTAGTATACCCCAATGGAAGTGTAATTGCTGCAGCCACAATAATAGCTTGCCAGCCCCAAAAATTTAATTTACTCAAAAAGTCACTTGCCATTCTTGCCTTTAATAAGCGTTGTGTAGAATAATAGACGCCCGCAAAAATCGCATTACCCACAAATGCAAAAATCACTGCATTAGTATGTAGTGGTCTTAAACGCCCATAACTTAACCAAGGAATGCCTTCAGTTAAGTTAGGAAATAAATACAAAAAGGCCACCAGTAAACCTACTGACATGCCTACGACGCCCCATACAATTGTAGCGTAAATGAAGTTTTTTACGATCTTGTTATCGTAGTGAAACCGTTCTAATTCCATAATTTATTGTGTTTCGTTAACAGGTTTTTCATCCCTTTCTGAGTCTTCATCCACAAGCTCGTCGTCAAAGAGCATCCGCACAGATGGAGTATAGCTATCGTCGTATTGTCCTTTTTTTACCGAGAAGATAAAAAGCACAAAGAAGAAAATAGCGACTATGGTGCTGATGGCTAAGAGGATGTAAATGACACTCATAAAAGAATTTTGGTCAAAAATAGAGTGGTCATAAAGTTTAAAAAATGACCATCATCATATTTTAATGTAAAGGCAAACATATTCTTGTAAGTAACAAAAGTTACTGATAGAGCGTACCTCATCAACTACTTTTGCACTAAAATTTGAATTATGAAAGCAATTTGGTTTGGTGGATTGATTGTGATGCTTACTCAAATAAGTTGGTCTCAAGACTATAAATCTATTTCTATGGATAGTTTGAGTTCAGCGATTCAATCCAAAAACTTATCTATCAAAATAAACACAGAAAGTTTGAATATGACTCAAGCACAATATCGTGAATCCAATGCGGCTATTTTGCCACAATTATCAATTAGCCATCAAGGTTTTAGAACCAACAATCCAGTGATGGCTTTTGGGTCTAAGCTTAACCAAGGTGTTTTTAATCAAAGTGATTTTGATGTTAATGCGCTTAATAACCCTGAGGCTTTATCTAACTTCACCACTACTCTTGAGGTAGCGCAGCCTGTTTTAAATATTGACAAACTTATCCAACGAAAAGCTTTAAAATATGCCTCAAGAGCTCAAGAATTTCAAAATAATTATAGGACCTCAGCTTTAATTTTAAAATCAAAAACGCTTTATATGCAATTGCAGTTAGCTTACGGTTCTGAAAAAGTCATAGAAAAAGCCTTAAAAACTGCAAATCTAAATAAAACGCAAACCCAAAATCTTTACGAGGAAGGCTTAATTCAAAAAGCAGATTTGCTGGCAGCTCAAATGAGACATTCTGAGGTGGAGACACAAAGCATTGCTGTTCAAAATCAAATACAAAATCTTTCAGATCAAATCAAACAGCTCATACAAGATGAGGCTGAAGCGATTTTGAAACCAACAGATTCTCTTCAAATGATTGATATGTGGTCAGATTCGAGAATAGAAAGCACCAATATTGAAAACACATCAGACATTAAAGCTTTTGAGCTCAAAGCGCAGTCGTTTTCAGAATTATATAAAGCACAGAGATACAGTTTTTTACCAACTTTAAACGCCTTTGGCCAATTACAATTTTTTGATGATGAAATTTTTGGCACCTCTAGTGATAACTATTTCTTTGGGGCAGAACTCAAATGGGATTTATTTAAAGGGTATTCCCGAATTGCCAAACTTCAAAAAACTAAAGCTGAAGCTGAAAAAGTAGAATTAGAGCAACAAAATTATCTACAACAAAAACAAAATGATGTCAAGCAAAGCATCAGAAATATTGAAATGGCTGAACAAAATATGAATAGCCACAAAATTGCAGTACAACAATCACAAGAAGCTTTTCGT
Source organism: Mesohalobacter halotolerans (assembly GCF_006120725.1). Classification (GTDB taxonomy): domain Bacteria; phylum Bacteroidota; class Bacteroidia; order Flavobacteriales; family Flavobacteriaceae; genus Psychroflexus; species Psychroflexus halotolerans. The sequence continues at coordinate 229,142 of NZ_SWMU01000002.1, read as the reverse complement.
ATTCTCAAAAACCGATACGATGAAGGTCTCGAAAAAACCACGGATGTCTTGGCTGCAGAAACCAAGTATGCCAACACACAGCTGGCATATCTTCAATCGGTGTTTAACTATAATTACAACCTTTTATACTATCAATTTTTAACTGAAAAATAATAAACATGACAAGACATAAATTCATATACGGTATTTTAACTTTAGCACTTCTATCCTGCGGTAGTTCTGATAAAAAAGACAAGAGTTCTGATAATCAGGCTGTTAAGGTTGAGACCATGAAAGTCAATAGCTCTACTCAGAATAGATTTAGTTTTAGCGGAACCATCAGTGCAAAGCAAATGTCAACTATAAAAACACGCCACGCGGGGTACGTGAAAAATATTTTAGTCAATGTGGGAGATAAGGTAAAGAAAAATCAAATTCTACTCAATATTGATAATGCAGATCTCCAGACAAAACTTCAACAGGCTAAAGCCGGAAAAGAACAGGCGCAGAAGCAGTTTGAGATTGCCCAAAAAGACCTAAAGCGTTATGAAAGACTTAAGGAATCAAACAGCATTTCTGATAAAGAACTGGAGCAAATTCAATTACAATACCAGTCTAGTCTATCAGCGTTTGAACAAGCCAAACAAAGCTACAATCAGGTAGCAGCTATGATGGACTATACTAATATCAAAGCGCCTTTTACTGGGACTATAAGCAATAAAATGATTCAAGAAGGCGATATGGCCATGCCGGGTATGCCGTTGTTAAGTCTAACATCTTCATCTCAACTCGAAGTAAAGTCCAATCTAAGTGAAACACAAATTACCAAAGTAAAACCTCGACAGAAGGTGAGTATACAAGTGCCTTCAGTCGGAAAAACTTTTAAGGGCATTATCACAGAAGTCAGTTCGTCTTCTGAAACTAATGGTAACCGATACTTCGTCAAGACTGCTTTTAAAAATACACCAAAAGAGGTGCTTTCAGGCATGTTTGCTAAACTATACACCGATTCTAGAACCCAAGGAGATTCAAAGGAAGTTTTAGTAAGCATTCCACAATCCGTGTTAGTTAGACAAAACGGTTTAGAAGGTGTTTATGTGTATGGAAAGAGCAATACCGCTTTACTTCGATGGATAAAAACCGGGCGACAAATAGGCGATCAGATTGAAGTATTATCAGGTTTAACGCCGCAAGACAAAATCATAATTTCAGCTGAAAGCAGGCTGTATAACGGATTGAATATAACAGAATAAAAAAACTTAAATCGTGAAAAACGGAATAGCAGGAAATATAGCCAAAGTCTTTTTAGACTCTAAGCTCACCATATTGTTAATGATCGTATTTATGGTCATTGGGGTTTACAGTTCATTTTTGATTCCTCGTGAGGAAGAACCGCAAATCGATGTCCCTATGGCCGATATTTTTGTGGGTTATCCCGGAGCCAGCCCGACAGAAGTAGAATCTCGAGTGGCAAAACCACTTGAGAAAATTGTCTCCAACATTACTGGTGTAGAATATGTCTACTCCACCTCAATGAGCGGACAAGCCATGCTGATTGTGCAGTTTGTCGTCGGCGAAGATATTGAGCGTTCGTATGTCAAACTTTACGACGAATTGATGAAAAATATGAACCACATGCCTGAAGGTGTGACGCCACTATTGGTCAAAACTCGGTCGATCAACGATGTCCCTATTATGAATTTGACCTTGTGGAGTGAAGAAGTGGATGATACACAAATGAAAAAAGTGGCCTTAACACTAAAGGATCGCATCGAACAGATTGAAGACATTTCAGTAGTTGAGGATATTGGTGGAAGACGAGAGCAAATTGACATCATCGTAAATCCCGAAAAACTGAACACATTTAAATTGAACGTTACTCAGATTCAACAAATGCTGAGAGCCAATAATATGCGTTTATCAACTGGGGAAATGATTCAGTCTAACGAAAGTATTTCTTTAAAAACCGGTCAATTTTTTAGCAGCATTGAAGATTTAAAACAACTGATTGTAGGTCAAATGGACCAAAAACCCATTTACCTTGATCAGGTAGCCAAAATCGAATATGCCGCATCAAGTCCTCAGAATTTTGTAAGTTTTGGATATGGTCTAGCCTCTACTAAACAGACCGAATATCCCTCTGAATATCCAGCAGTGAGTTTGTCTATTGCAAAACGCAAAGGTGCGGACGCCATGCAGTTGGCCAACGTAGTTATTGCTAACATAGACCAGTACCAAAAAGAATTTATACCTGATAACATCAAGGTTGAAGTTACCCGAAATTATGGAGAAACCGCTTCACAAAAAGTGTCTGAACTTCTACTCCATCTTATAGGAGCTATTATTGCTGTTACCATTATAGTTATGCTAGCCATGGGTTGGCGCGGAGGTCTTGTCGTGTTTTTATCAGTACCTGTAACCTTTGCCTTAACTTTATTGAGTTATTACCTTCTGGATTATACCTTAAACCGGATTACACTTTTTGCTTTAATATTTGTAACTGGTATTGTGGTTGACGATTCCATCATTATTGCTGAAAATATGCACCGGCATTTTAAAATGAAGCAATTACCGTTTAAAAAAGCAGCGATCTACGCCATCAATGAAGTTGGTAATCCTACAATTTTAGCCACTTTTACAGTCATTGCATCAGTTTTACCTATGGCTTTCGTTAGCGGATTAATGGGGCCGTATATGAGTCCGATGCCGATAGGCGCCTCAATTGCAATGATTTTATCATTGTTTGTAGCTCTAACCATTGTGCCTTATCTCGGTTTTATATTTTTAAAGAAAACCGAAAAAGCATCAAAAGAGGAAAAACCTAAAGACATTACAGATTCTAAAATCTATAAATTTTATAAAAAACTTCAACAACCTTTATTAGAGAATAAAGCTAAACGTTGGGGATTTTTGGGGATTATCTTTTTAATCCTGTTTGCGTCCTTTATTTTATTTTTTACTAACTCGGTCATCGTCAAAATGTTACCGTTTGATAATAAAAATGAATTTCAAATTGTTATCGACTTACCTGAAGGCAGCACTTTAGAACAAACTAATGCCGTCACCCAAGAAATTGCGCAGTATGTTCGTCAGCGCCCTGAAGTGATCAATTATCAATCTTATGTCGGCACGGCTTCACCGATTACGTTTAATGGCCTAGTAAGACATTATGATTTACGTCAAAACCAATACCTCGCTGATATTCAAGTTAATATCACGAATAAACATGATCGGTCAGCACAAAGTCACGATATAGCCAAAGACTTTAGAGCTGGCGTAAAAGCCATAGCTGACCAGTTTGGTGCAGAAATTAAAATTGTAGAAGTCCCACCAGGACCACCGGTTTTATCGACAATTGTAGCCGAAGTTTACGGGCCTGATTATCAAAAACAGATTCAACTGGCTGACAGCATCAAAACTATCTTAGGTAAAACTACAGATGTGGTGGATATCGACTGGCATGTAGAAGCTCCACAACAGGAATATGACTTGATTATTGATAAAGAAAAAGCACAGCTCAAAGGCATTCAATCAGTACAAGTTATACAGAATTTAAACCTTGTGATGCAAGATAAACCAATAGCTCAACTTTATGAAGAACAGTCTAATTTACCAACGCGTATTTCTTTAAAATTATCGGATGCGGACAAAAGTAATATCAGTCAGGCTTTAAATTTGCCTGTAATTTCCCAACAAGGTTTAGCTTATCCTTTATCTGATTTTATAACTGTAGATCAAAAAACCATTGATAAAAGTATTTACAGAAAAAATCAACGTCGGGTAGTTTATGTCACTGCAGAGATGGCTGGTAAACTCGAAAGCCCCGTTTATGCCATTCTCGGTATGGAAGACAAACTCAAAGCTATTGATATGCCTAAAGGATATAAAATAAATGAATCCTATATAGGATTACCAAAACATACTGATGATTTTACAGTCAAATGGGATGGCGAGTGGCAAATTACCCTAGAAGTCTTTAGGGATTTAGGTTTGGCTTTTTTAGGGGTCATTATCATCATTTATATGCTCATTGTTGGTTGGTTTCAAAGTTTTAGAGCACCTATTGTAATGATGATAGCCATCCCACTTTCTCTGGTTGGAATTATACTAGGCCATTGGATTATGGGGGCATTCTTTACAGCAACTTCATTTATTGGGATGATTGCTTTAGCTGGAATTATGGTCAGGAACTCCGTGCTTTTAATTGACTTTGTCAATCTTAAACTAAAAGAAGGCATGCCACTGAAAGAAGCGATCTTGCAAGCTGGTGCTGTAAGAACAACCCCAATTTTATTAACAGCGGGAACCGTTGTTATTGGAGCGTTTGTGATACTGTTTGATCCTATTTTTCAAGGACTTGCTATATCCTTAATGGGCGGATCGATTGCTTCAACAGTATTGACTTTATTGGTTATCCCCTTGATTTATTACATCATTGAGAAAAAGAAAGGATAAGTTATGGAGTTAGAGGTTAGAAGTTAGAAGTTAGAGGTTAGAGGTTAGAGGTTAGAGGTTAGAGGTTAGAAAAATAATTTTTGAATTTTAAACTTGAAACCTGAAATGGAAAACTTGAAACATTAAAAAATTAAATTTAAAAATAAATAATTATGAAAAATAGAATTGTAAGAGGCGTAGCCGGAAGTTTTGTGTTAATTAGCTTGCTATTAGCGATTTATGTCAACATCAATTGGTTGTGGTTTACCGCTTTTGTCGGTGCTAATTTACTTCAATCATCATTGACCAAATGGTGTTTACTGGAAGATATCTTAAAGAAATTTGGTATCAAAAATTAAGATGAAAACACTATTTTTTAGTTTGGCTTTATTGTTTTTAGCAGTGTCCTGTCGTGAGTCAATTAAGCTTAACGAAGTACAATCGGTTTCCGCGATGAAAAATGTGATGTGGAAAGGCGAGCTTGGGGCTAAAATACAGCTAGACACTTTAAATAAAAACGGACTTTACGGTATTGGGCCTTTAGAAGGCTTGGCTGGAGAAATTACTATTGATGAGGGTCAAATTTATATTTCTACAATAGATGACAATAATCAAATACGCGTTGAAAAACAAGCTCATGTTGGGGCGCCATTTTTTGTTTACACCAATACTAAAAAATTTTTTGAGATTAAGTTACCAGAGTATGTAACCAACCTTAATCTTCTCAACAAATTTTTATCTAAAAATCATGTTAGAGACGACGCTTATGTGTTTAAGTTAAAAGGCGAAATTGAATCTGGTAAGATACACGTGCAAAATCTACCACCAAATACCAAAGTCTCTTCTCCAAAAGAAGCTCATCAAGGTCAGGTTGATTTTGAAATAGATAATAAAGCCGTAGAGATGATTGGGTTTTATTCCAATTCTGCTCATGGCGTTTATACCCATCACGATACAAATATCCACGTGCATCTTATCACAGAAGATAGGATAATTATGGGCCATTGCGACGCTGCAAGTTTTAACCCAAAAACTATTAAATTATACCTTCCTACTGGCTCTAAATCCTAATATTTGCTTTATTTTTGTGCTCCAAAATTATAATAATGCACAAAACAGCTTTATACCAAAAGCACGTTGATCTCGGGGCCAAAATGGTTCCTTTTGCAGGCTTTGAAATGCCAGTGAGTTATGAAGGCGTTAATGTTGAACACCAAAATGTTAGAAACCACTTAGGTGTTTTTGACGTGTCCCATATGGGGGAATTTTTTGTTGAAGGTTCTCAAGCCGAAGATTTATTACAATACGTGACCAGCAATGATGTGTCTAAACTCATTGATGGTAAGGCACAATACACCTGCTTACCTAACTTGAAAAACGGCATCGTAGATGATTTAATCATTTATCGTTTTCATAAAGAAAAATATCTTCTGGTCGTTAATGCGTCTAATATTGATAAAGATTGGAAGTGGATAAATTCGCATAATACGTTTGATGCTAAATTAAGTGATGTGAGTAGTCAATATAGTCTTCTAGCGGTTCAGGGGCCAAAAGCTATTGAAGCCATGCAAAGTTTGACTGATGTCGATTTGTCTGAAATTAAATTTTACCACTTTACAGAATCCCAATTTACTGACGCTGAGAATGTTATTATTTCAGCTACCGGTTACACTGGAAGTGGTGGGTTTGAATTGTACATTAAAAATGAATATGCCAAACAAGTTTGGGATAAAGTTTTGGAAGCCGGGAAAGATTTTGGTATAAAACCCATCGGTCTCGCGGCACGAGACACCTTGAGATTAGAAATGGGCTTTTGTCTCTACGGCAACGACATTGACGAAACCACGTCTCCGCTTGAAGCAAAATTAGGGTGGATAACTAAGTTTGATACAGACTTTATCAACAAAGATAATCTCTTGAAACAGAAAGAAGAAGGCGTTGAACGCAAGCTGATCGCTTTTGAAGTTTTAGACAAAGGGATTCCACGAAAAGATTATCCTATTCTTGATGAAGACAATAATCCCATAGGCTATGTTACATCAGGCACACAATCGCCAAGTCTACAGAAAGCTATTGGATTGGGCTATGTCAAAACTGGTTTTCATCAAGTAAATCAAGAGCTTTTTATTCAAATCAGAAAAAAACAAGTGCGTGCTAAAATTGTAAAATTGCCGTTTTACAAAAAATAAGTTTTCACTAATCATCAACCCAAAACCCTTATTTTGAGAATTTTTATCATTGGAGCAAGTGGGTTTTTGGGGCAAGCACTGTTTAAAGAGCTCAATCCCTATTTTGATGTCTTTGGAACTTATTTCACCTCTCAAAAAAGCTACAATTCTAATCGCAGATACTATCAATGGAATGTAGAAAGTGAGCCCCTTACGCCTATTCTCAATGATATCAAACCTGATATTGTCATCACAAGTTTCAAAGGCGCTTTTCCCGCTCAAGTAGAGGCTTATCAGGAACTTATCAGTTATGTAGTGAGACATCGTAAAAAACTCATGTTTATTTCAACTTCTAATGTTTTTGACGCTTTTACCAATTACCCATCTTACGAATACGATAAAACCCTTTCTGGAAGTATTTACGGTCGGTTTTTGATAAAAATTGAAAACGCCTTGTTGCGTTTACCAAATGCGTATTATAACATTTTGAGGTTACCCATGGTGTTTGGCAAAACCTCGCCAAGACTTCAAGAAATTTTAAAATTACATAAACTTAATGAAGCTATTGATGTCTTTCCAAAGGTCATCATCAATGCCACGACCGAGAAAAAGATTTGTCAACAAATGCATTACATCATCAATCAAAGTTTACAAGGGGTATTTCATTTGGGCTCTACAGATGTCATTCACCACAAAGACCTGATTGAGGACATTTGTGAAGTGAACGTTTTAGAAGATCCAATTTTTAGAAACAACTATCAATCTAATCTAGATCGTTATCTCGCACTTTTACCCAAACACAACAAACTACCGGATAATTATCAAATTTCTATTCAAGATGTTATCAAAAGTTCCAAAATATTGTAAGTTATATTTATAATATAGGACTATCTTATAAATTAAAATACTATGGAATTTAGAGGACTTAAAGCCGTTTTTGTTAATTGCACTCTCAAAAAATCACCCGAGGACAGTCACACTCGTGGATTAATGGACGTTTCTGCTGGTATTATGGAAAAAGAAGGTGTTGACGTCAAACACATTAGACTGGTTGACCATGATGTAGCTTTTGGCGTTCAACCTAACATGACAGAACACGGTGCTAATAAAGACGATTGGCCAGACTTGTTTAAAACCATTTTCGCTGCTGATATTTTAATTATTGGCACCCCAATTTGGCTTGGTGAACGCTCCTCAGTAGCTTCTTTACTGATAGAGCGACTGTATTCTATGAGTGGCCATCAAAATGATAAAGGTCAATATTTATATTACGGTAAAGCCGGAGGATGTATCATTACCGGAAATGAAGACGGTGTCAAACACTGTGCAATGAATACGCTTTATGCCTTACAGCATTTGGGTTATAGCATTCCACCACAAGCCGATGCCGGTTGGATTGGTGAAGTTGGTCCTGGACCAAGTCACCTTGATAAAGAAGCCAATGCTAAAAACAACGATTTCACCAATCGTAATACTACATTTATGAGTTACAACCTTATGCATCTGGCCAAAATGCTCAAAGAACAAGACGGCTATCCGGCTTATGGTAACTCTAGAAAAGATTGGGATAATGGTAAACGTTGGGGTTTTCAAAATCCTGAGTATCGGTAGATCTGCGAAATGTTCCTAAAAAAAAATTCAAAGCCCATCTTGATTTTTTAGGATGGGCTAATTTTTATGTGTAATTTTAATAAAAAATATTTCAGAAGATTCAAAATGAATAGGATTTTAATATTTATCATTTTTATTCTATCAAGCTTCACTTCTACTGCTCAAAATAAAATTGACATTAAGGGTAAAGTCAAAGCTAAAATCATCAATCAACAAAATAGCAATCTCTTAGTAGCCACATCAAAAGCTACATATGGTATAGACCCACAAACTCAACATTTGAAGTGGACAACTAAAAAACTCAAAAAGGTCATTTATAAATCTTATATGGAGTTAGGTGAATCGTCTTTGATTTTACTTGAAAAAAAGCCATTGATCAACTCCAAGTTTTTGTCAAAACTTTTCAATACTAAAGGTGCATCTTTTATTATCCTCGACACCGACACAGGTGAGATTTTTTTCGATTCGACTCGATTAAACTATAAATCTATCTTTAATCTAGAATATTTTCCAAAAGATAAATCAATTTTGTTTACGGGTATAAAACATAAATCTTTCTTTCTATATCATTTAAAGTTAACAGATAAAGCCAAAAATTGGGAAGTCAAACTTGCAGACAATAAATTTATAAAAGCTGCAAAACGACAACTTATTGGTAATGACAATTTAATACCAAATCAAAATGGTAATATTTTTTGGGTTTTAGATAATCAACTTCGTGTTTTTAATGCAAAAAATGGCCAGGTAACCTCTGAAATTAATAATGTTAAAGATATTGATTATGAACCAAATAGTGATATTTTAATTACATATAAAGAAAACATTAATGTCTCAAAAGCCAATAAAGAGACTTTAATTTCAGCTTACCTTAGTGGTGATATGAGTTTGCTTTGGGAACAACCTGTTAAGGTTTTTGGCAAAATCAAAAAATCTATCTTGGTAGATGGCAGATTGATTGTCATAACCCAAACGGGGTTTGATGTAATTTCTCTCAAAACAGGCCAAAAGCAATGGGAAAAAAGCGAAAGTTTACCTTTATTAGAAGATGTTATTCCAACTGTAAATAATCAATACTTTGTAATACAGGATCAATTTTTTTTTAAAATTGATAGCACAGGGCAAAAGGCTTGGAAAAACCCTATCAAAATATTTAAATCAGACGATAGAGGCTTGTATTTTATTAAGCAACAGCGCAAATACGTATTAAGTATCACCCCATCATTTATTCATAAAATTAATTCAAATACTGGTGAGTTGATTGGAGAATCCCCTAAAACACTTAACACCTCTTCTTTTGCCGAAAGAGGTTTAAAACTTTTTAATAATCGATATCATGTTTGGTTTGACAGCGTAGAAAATACCTTTTTGATTTTCTCTAATAGCCGTTTATACCGCACTAAAGTCGAAGAAAAATTACAACCTCAACTCATATTCACCTTTGAAGAAAAAAGTGTTCCACAATTTGAGCGACGCTCAAATGGATATTTTTTTCGTCAAAACAACCATTTTGTGTATTTAGATGAGGAAGGTCATAAAATATATGATACAACATCCTCAAAAATTGTAAAACCCTCATTAATTAATACCACGCAATCCTTGGGGAAACAAGGATATCGTATTTATAGTGCAACTTTAGGTTTTATTCCTAAACAAATTGATAATGCCTTCAAAAGTGTTTTAGTATCAACCAATGTTGGCGTCTTAAATCGTTCATCAGCATTCGTTTATGGAAATTATCATAATTATACCACGCTATATGATGACTTTACAAGTCTTCCACAAGTTGATGTTGGTTCATACTTAGAGGATGATTTTAAAACTTCAAAAAAAGGTAAAATCGATAAAAACACTTATGTTTTTGTAACATACGAAGAAGAAAAATTATATTTTAAATCCCTCAATAAAGAAACAGGACAAATTGTTAATTTAAAATCGACTCCCTTAAAATCAACCGATATCATGATTGATCAAGCTTTGAAAATAGCTTATGTATTTTTTAAAGATCATATAGAAATTTACGGGTTAAATTAAAATTTTGAACTTGTTAAAAATTTTTACGTATTTCCTTTAAAACAGTTTAAAAAATTTTAATTTTAAAAAAATTTTAGTTTTGAAACTCATCTTAAACATACTATTCACTGCTCTGACGACTCAATTCATTGTAGCGCAACAAAGTATATTAATAAACGATGTCGAAATATTTAATGGTAAAGACAAAAACACCTATAATGCCAATGTGCTAATTGTTGATAACATTATTCAAAAAATATCAAACAAACCTATAAGAACTGACAAAAGCGGTAAAACCAGAATAATCGATGGGCAAGGCAAATTTCTCATGCCCGGATTGATTGATGCGCATTACCATGCCATGTTTGCGAGTTTACACCAAATCGTTTTACTGACAGCAAACCTAGGTTTTGTAAATATTGTCGCTGAAAAGAACATTGAATATCTTATGATGAACGGCTACACGAGTATAAGAGATCTTGGTGGGCCTATTTTTGGACTAAAACAAGCCATAGACAAAGGCATTTCAAAAGATCCTCGAATATGGCCTAGCGGAGCATTTATTTCTCAAACCGGTGGCCATGGCGATTTTAGATTACCTAATGAAATTCCATCAGATCCAACGCGAGGTTTATCTTATGTAGAACGCATCAATGCTGCAGCTATAGCCGATAGTCATGATGCTGTAAGACTAAAAACAAGAGAGCAACTCATGCAAGGCGCCAGCCAAATAAAACTCATTGCAGGTGGTGGAGTTTCCTCAGCCTACGACCCGCTTGATGTTACCCAATATACCATTCCAGAAATTAAAGCTGCTGTTGATGCTGCAGAAAACTGGGGAACCTATGTGACAGTTCACGCTTACACACCAAGAGCTATCCAACAAGCCATAGAAGCTGGCGTAAAGTGTATTGATCACGGTCAACTGGTCGATGAAGAAACTGTTAAAATGATGGTCGATAATAATATTTTTTGGAGTTTACAACCCTTTACAGACGAAGGTAATAAAGCTGGATTATCTCCGGAAAGCCGAGCCAAACAGCTTGAAATGTATAGTGGAACCGATAATGCTTTTGCCTTAGCCAAAAAATACAATATTGAAATTGCCTATGGTACTGATGTGCTATTCAACAAAGAAAAAGCTGCTGAACCCAACAAGCAACTCATTAAAATGAAACGCTGGTTCAACAATTATGAAATTTTAAAAATGGCGACTTCAAATAATGCGGATTTATTAGCCATGTCTGGAAACAGAAGTCTTTACAAAGGTAAAATAGGTGTAATAGAAGAAGGTGCTTAGGCTGATATGCTTATCAATGATGGTAATCTTTAAGACACTTTAGAACTCTTAGAAAAATGCTGATCAAAATATATTGATGGTGATGAAAAACGGTAAAATCTATAAAAATCAACTATAAAATATTTTAAATTCAACAAACTAAAACCTCAGTATGATGAATAATTTAAGTCTTATTTTTCTTGCCCTACTATTTATTGGCGTGTCCTGCAAAAAAAAGTCAGACACTGCAGATCAAAAACAGAATACACCTGAAAATACCGAAACTCAAAAAAAGCTTCCTACCACAGACAACAGTCAAAATGCATTAGATTGGGATGGTACTTATCAAGGTGTTTTACCTTGTGCTGATTGTATGGGAATAGAAACCCAAATCACGCTAAACAACGATCTGACCTACACCAAAACTCAAAAATATTTAGGTAAAAGTGATTCTACTTTTTCATCCAAAGGTCAGTTTAAATGGAATGAAGCAGGGAGCAAAATATACCTTGATAAAAATGAAAAACAGGCTTATCAAGTTGGAGAAAACAAACTTTTTGCTCTAGACTTGGAAGGCAAAAAAATATCTGGAGATTTAGAAGACTTGTATATTTTAAACAAACTATCTGAGGATCTTCGATGGCTTGAAACTTACTGGTCTCTTACAGCAATAAATGGCCAAGCCATTGATCCCGCTAGCCTACAAAACGAAGCGCATTTGATATTTAGAGTCAATGATAGCCTCGTAGCTGGCTCAGGGGGTTGCAACAGATTAAGTGGTAGTTATACTTTAAAACCTAATCAAGGTATTGGGTTTTCACAAATGCGCAGTACGATGATGGCTTGTGAAAATATGAGTGTTGAACAAGAACTCAACAAAAGTCTCCAAAAGGTTACACAATATAAGCTTCAAGACAATAGCCTTAAATTTTTAAATCAAGACAGTCAAGTCATATTAGAATTTATTAAATAACTATAATTATGGTTTTAAACCACCGAAGTTTAACATTCATTTTCGGATTAATTACATTTTTTATAACGACTTCATCTTTATTTGCACAAACCGATTCCTTATATCTAAAAAATAATGATGTTATTGTCGGCGAACTTAAATCTTTAAATAAAAGTGTTGCAGTTTTTGAAACAGACTATAGCGATAGCGATTTTAAAATAGACTGGGATGAAGTACTCAAGGTCAAAACACAAACTGAATATCTTTTGACACTAAGTTCAGGTCGTAGGTTTTCCGGACATTTAGAGAGTAGTTCAGAAAATCAAGTGCACGTTATTGAAAATGATTCAATAATGGTTGAAACACCAATCGAAGACATTGTCTATTTGAGAAAAATTGACAGTGATTTTTGGAGTAAATTTGATGCTTCTTTGAGTGTGGGTTACAACTTTACAAAAGCTAATGACCTTTCTCAGTATAGCGTAAGAAGTTATTTTGGGTATAGGGAAAAACGCTGGCTAGCTTCCACACGCTATAATCAAATCATTTCTTCACAATCCGATACACCAGAGACCCAGAGGTTAGATGCCAATTTGATTTACAATCGGTTTTTAAGGAAAAATTGGTTTATCCTAGGTGAGGTAAATTGGCTATCCAACACTGCTCAAAATTTAGATTTACGTACAGTCAGCAAAGTCGGTTTAGGGAAATATATCATACAAACCAACAGTTCATACTGGGGTTTACAAGCAGGTGTTTCTTTTAATAACGAAAGTTTTAATACTGATATGGGTGGCGTTAGCAACAACAGTGCAGAAGGTTTCTTAGGCACCGAAGTCAATCTTTATGATATTGGTGACTTTAGTTTATTAAGCCGCGTGATGGTTTATCCCAGTTTAACAGAATCTGGTCGTTGGCGTACCGATTTTAATATGGACCTCAATTACGATTTACCTTTAGACTTTTTTATCAATCTAGGACTGAGTTTAAATTACGATAACCAGCCCGCTCAAGGCGGTGAAGAAACTGACTATGTTTTTCAGACTACTTTTGGTTGGAGCTTATAACCTCTTTTAAGGAAGACCAATTATATCTCCATTAATTTTACTCGTGGAAACGAAAAAAAGCGAACCCCAGTAAGGTTCGCTTTTCATTTGTGAATTTCAGAATCAAAACTAGCCTTTGACTTTGCCATACTTTAATTGCTGAGCCAGAAAGCCCATCATCGCTTCATACAAATCCATTCGGTTTTCCTCTTTCGCAAAACCATGACCTTCATCGTATTTCACCATATACGGTACATTTACACCTTTTGCTCGAAGCTGTCTAACAATTTGATCGCTTTCGTCTATATTAACCCGAGGATCGTTTGCTCCCTGAACCACAAATAATGGTTTTTTGATCTTATCCACATGGAATGCCGGCGAAACTTCATTCATAATGGCTTTTTCTTCTGGCACATCGGGGTCGTACCATACGGCTTTTAGAATATCTAAATAGGGCTTCCAGTAGGCCGGAATAGTTTCCATAAACGTAAACAGGTTAGAAACTCCTACGTAATCTACACCACAGGCATAAAGGTCCGGAGTTTTAGTCAAACCACGTAACACGGCATAGCCACCGTGGCTTCCACCGTAGATGGCTGCTCTGTCTTTGTCTACCCAGCCTTTGTCGATCACGTATTGTAAACCGTCTTCAACATCGTCCATAGCTTTACGACCAATTTCTTTAAAACCGGCTCTTAAAAATTCTTTTCCATAGCCACCGCTGACTCTAAAGTTGACTTGCAGCGTGGCGTAACCACGGCTGGCAAACAGTTGTGCTTCGGGATTAAAACCCCAAGAATCTCGAATCCCCTGCGGACCACCGTGTGGATTGACCACAACCGGTACCGGGCCATCAGCAGCTTCTTTAGGTAAGGTGATGTAACCGTGCAAATCTAAGCCGTCTCGACTTTTGAAGGAGATTGGGATCATATCGGCCATATCTTCTTCTTTTAATTGCGGCATAAGATCGTATAACAGCTTGATCTCATCATTTTTCACATCATAAGCATAATATCTGCCGTAAAGTTTATCACTGGTCACGTATATCAAATATTGGCTTTCATCATCCGTTTTATCTGAAAGGTAAAAATTGTAGTCGCCAAATTCTTTGGATAACTTCTTGTGCAGTTTCTTATAATACTTACTGACGGGAATGATCTTATTTTTTTCACCATTATAACTGAAATAATCGAGCTCCCAGTTACGGTGTCTGGAAATTGAAGCTCCACCCGCATCGTACTGATCGTTGGAAAACAGCTCCTCAATAATTTCTTTTTTAGCCAGGTCGTATTTATAGATCTTAGCTTTATCGGACTCCAGATTAGAGATCACGTAGGCATCATGCGGATTGTCTGATGCATAATCAAAGCTGATGATGCCAAAACTTTCATACCATTTGGTCGTCTGCATTAGTTGGTAGTCTCCGGGTTCAACTGCATAATAAAATTGGGTATTCACACCGTCCTTTAAACGCATAAATCCTCTTAGATTTCCGTCTTTATCAAATTCGTAACCCATAATTGGATTCTCCAGATCTTTGTTCTCGTACAATTGTTCCAGTTCACCGGTTTTGATGTTGATCTTATACGGATCAAATACTTGAGGATTGTTCTTATTCATAGAGATAACCATATGGTCTTTATCGTCTTTAAGCATGGCAAGTATCTCTACTTTCACGCCTTCGTAAGGCGTTAATTCTTTCTGGTTGCTACCATCAACGTCTACGGCAAACATATGGTAATCCTCGTTTCCACCTTTATCCATCACGTAAATCAAACGGTTTTCATTGGCCCAGCCGTAACCCCTTACGAGCTCTTCACCTTCGGTGATAACCCTTTTGACAGCGTTGGTTTTGGTATTCTTCACATAGACGTGATTTTTAAGATTTTCGTCTTTTTCACGATAGCTCATGTAAGTTCCGTCGGGAGATAACTGAAAGCTGGAAGATGCTGGTTTAGCAAAATAATCTTTGACCGAATATTTGTAATTACCGGTATCTTGCTCTGCCAGAGCTTTCAAATCTTCTTCTGAGCTGGGTAAACTCACATCGCCCGGTTTTTCTAATTCGCCTTTAGTGAGTGTTAGCGGAAACTCCATTCCGGCTTGCTTAAGGGTCCCGTTCATCGCGTCACCATCAACTTTAGCCTCGTAAGTAAGCTGGCCACCCATAGCTGACAGGGTGATGGTATTGTCATTAAATGACACTTCGTCTAATGGAATTCCTGTAGCGCCCTGAGCGGGGCTGTCCATCGTAGCGGTGAGGTTGTCATCTTCACCAGAAAAATGAAAAATAAGTGGTAATTCTTGTCCCATGGCGTTGAGCTTACCGCTCCAATCACCATTTATCGTTTGTCCCATAGTTACATTTAAAAACAGCAAAAATAAGACAACCCACGTGGTTTTGTAGTATTGCATAGTTATAAGTTGTTGATTATATAGTATTAGTAAGATTTTTGGAAAATTGTTACAGTCTCTGCTTTAAATTCTTAAAGTATTTAGAAAGTGATAATGTATTATGAGCTTAAGCGTTAGAAACTATTCAATAGATATAATCAATTTTATTTAATTAAAGTAAAACCCATTTGGCCCTAAGCCGACATCGGTTTCAAACACCAAATTGCCATCCAAATCGTAAATTTCCACAAAACCATTAGAGGCAAAGTCGGTGGCATCGGCAAGATAGATCAAACTTTCATTGACCTCAAACCCGTACATAGTTCCAAACTCAGAGTCGGAATCATAAGAAATGAAAGGATCGCTACTTAATACCGTTTCTGATAAAGGGGTTTGATAAACCGAATTGGCAAATGTATAATAAAGTACACCATTTGAAATCCTCAAATTTTTTGCCCCAGATATTTCTGAAGGAAGGCTTTTGGTGGTGATTAGCTCTTGCGAAACGAGATCAATCGCATCTATTCCTGTTGCATGAAGGGCATAGAGCGTATTGGCATTGATTGAAATGCTTTGCAACGCCTCACCGGTGTCAAGTTCTGCTTCAATAGTATTGGTGCTGGGATCAATCACAGAAATGCCACTTCCAAACCCAAAAGCTGAGTTTTGTACATAGAGTTTAGTCCCATCAGATATGATGTGTTCGACAACCACATCAAAAGCGATGATGGTTTCAGTTTCTAAGGTATCAAGATCTATGACTGATACAAAATCGTCTGCGTTGGTCGTAAACGAAGCTTGATTGGTTACATAAGCCTTACCGTCTACCACAGTTCCGTAACGGGGTACGTCCAAATTTGCAGTGATCTCCCCTACTTTTTCAAAAGTAAATCGCTTGACGATGGTGATGAGGTTAGACCCATTGCTGATGATGTAAGCTCGGTTATTGTCGTCAAAAAATATGCTTTGTACAAATTGCCCCAAATCTTCACCGGAATTGACGCTATTGTAGATCTGTTGGTCTACGCGACTGTAATCGTTAGAAATGAATGTGACACTTCCTATTCCGCCTTCATTAAGGACGAGTGTGCCGGAGTCAAACTCCCCTTTTGGTGCCGGCATGTTCACATCATCATCATTGCTGCACGCTGTAAGGATTAATAAAGCAAATAACAGGTAAATTCTAAAAAAAGTTTTCATCTTGTATGGTTTTAAAACGAGGTTAATAGTTGAATGGTCAATGCACGTCCCGGCATGGGTCTGTTGTCTACAGCTTCGTAGGCCAGGTCAAAAATATTTTGTGCCCTCAGGCTGAGTCTAGAATTTAACAGTATTGGAAATCGCTTTCCGATTTGCAGGTCCAGCAGGGCATAATCCTCAACAATTCGGTTGGGATTGTTGTCGGTTTGGGTAAAGACTTCGCCGTTATACAGCCAGGATAAGCCAAAATCCCATTGGTTGATGTTGTAGATCAGTTTGGCATTCGCCGTGTGAAAAGGCACGTAAATGAGTTGATTGTCGGTAGATTGATCTTCTGATACCGTATAGCCATAATTGGCCTGAAACCGGGCTGATTGATCGTCTGATATTTGATAATCATAACGCAATGAGGGTTCAAGGCCGTAGGTTACAACTTCGTCGGTATTTTGGGGTCGCCAAATTCCGAATTCGTCGGGAAGCCAACGGATCATGTCGTTAATATCATTGTAAAACCCGGTGAGCGATAAGTGAAGCCCCTTAGCCTCAAAATTTACACCGGCTTCGGTTTGAATAGCAGTTTCGGGCACCAGATCGGGGTTCCCGCCATTAACCCAAAACATGTCGTTGAAGGTTGGCAGACGGTAATTTCTGGAGGCATGTACACGTAAACTCCATCGATCTGTTAAATGGTATTGACTCCCAAAGCTGAACAAAAATGGGTTTTCAAAATCATCATTTACATCCTGGCGGAGTGTAAATTCGTAATTCCACTGCTCGGTTAGTTGTTGCTGAAACACCAGCGAAATTCCCGCCACATCACGTTCAGCACTATCGAGTTGATTACCTTTACCCTGAGCATTTTGATAATTAAGGATGGTTTTCAATTTGATGTCATCCAGACTGTAAAGCAATTCGTATTGCATAACCTGAGTGGCGACTTCTGAAGTTGAAGAGGTATTTCGTAAAAGGTTATCAAAAAAGGTGAATTGCTCGGTCAGGTAAGCCAATTTTAATTTCGATTGAATATGTTTTGATGAACTCTGCCACTCGATCATGTTTCGGGTATCGATATTATCGTAGCGAGTCCGTGGTTCGGTGGGTCTGATCAATGAAAAATGACGCTTGCCAAAGGTGAAGTTGCTGAAATAGCTCAGTATGTTGTCATCAGACAGGTCATATCTAATTACAGCATCAAGGCTGTTCATTTCAAATTGTCCGTTTTGATTTTGTCGGTCTTGTTCAGGAATCTCATAATCGTTATCCGATTGTCGACTGACCAGGGCCAATTTAAACTTCAAATCCTTCCATTGGTTTTGATAAGCATATTGGGTTTCAAACGTATTAAAGCTGCCGTAAGCGGTTTGGAATTGATGTTGTTCTTCAACATGCTTGCTAAGATTTTGATTGAGGTGAATACTTCCGCCGATAGCGCCGGTGCCGTAAATGTTGCTGCCGCCCCCAAATTTGACATCGATACTGGATAAGTTGGCCGTGAGCAATGTGTTGAAGTCGGTTTGCCCGGTCAGTGCGGAATTGATATTGATGCCGTTCCACAACACGGCAGTTTGAGCAGCTGTAGTTCCACGGAAGGCCGCTGAAGATACCATACCGTACCCGTTTTGCCTAAAATAAATTGGGGTCTGACGTTGCAAGAGGTCGGTCAGTGCAAAATTGTGCCGGGCAATGGCCTTTTCTGAAATGTGGTGTTGTTTCTGACCAGTGTTGAACAGCTTGAGGTTAGCATCAGACAGGTATACCGTATCCAGCATCTGGATCGGTTCAGTCTGTGCCCCGGCATTTACACATAGGCACAGCAATAGCATTAAAACAATGGTATACTTCATACACATTCTCAATCTTTATCCCGAAGATTGTCGAATTGATTAAAGCATGAGGCAGGTCTCCTGGCTGGCGTCTTCTTAAAAACCTTCCCGTGTCGTTGTCTCCGAAACAGTGGCATGAAGTTGGTTAAGAAGCTTCCACATCAAATTGGAATAAGCTTACAGTTGCGGGAACAGCTGTCGATTTTAACGACATTCCCTTTTAATCTACGAGCCTAAAATGGTCTCGTAAAACCAAATGCACTGCAAAGGTAGGGATTTTGTTTGGATTTGTTGTTGGTTGTTGGTTGTTAGTGAGCAGTTAGCTGTGATGAGTGAATTGTGAAGAGCGAAGAATCAGGAGTTGTTGGTGGTTTTGAAGAACTCGTCTGTAGGCAACCAAGGCTAATAACTTTATGCTATGCCGGTCAAAAGACTAATTACAATATAAAATAGTACCCTTGCAGGTTAACCCCAAAAGAATTCCAGAGAAATTGCAGAATGCCCCTAAGGTTCCCAAAAAGATTTATATTTTTAGGGATTAAAACACTATCTATGTCTGAAGACCACAAAAAACAATACGACCCCCAAATCTGGAATATCGCCAACGAACTCCATAACAAAATGGGCCACAACAAATCTAGAAAAAAACTATGAGCAAAAAAGAAACATGGAGAACCAGAAAATACTGGTCTGAAGTAGGTGGTATGCTAATTGAAGAATTTATAGCAGTAAAGGGTTCCAAAGCTTCAGGAAAAAGACTAATTGACGGTCTGATTATATTAGGTGAAGAACATAAAATTTATGAAGGTAAGACATATGATATTGAGGGTAAAGATGTTATTATTGTTCAGACAAAAGCATACCGTATTGGGATGTATCTTCTCGGTCAAGCTTACTTTAGCCAATATTTGATCAAAAATCATAAACCTAAATCTATTAAAAGTGTAGCTATATGTAGTAAAAACGATGAAGTTATTTCACAAATCGCAAATACTCACAATGTAGAAATAGTCGTCATTAGTGACAATGACTATGACCAAAAACATGATGTTGAAAAATATAAAGTGGATTAGTTGCCAGATTTT
The DNA here is from genome assembly GCF_006120725.1 of Mesohalobacter halotolerans. Taxonomy (GTDB): domain Bacteria; phylum Bacteroidota; class Bacteroidia; order Flavobacteriales; family Flavobacteriaceae; genus Psychroflexus; species Psychroflexus halotolerans. The sequence goes on along the minus strand of NZ_SWMU01000002.1, from coordinate 209,161 downwards.
TCGCTAAGTAGTAATTTTAAAGCACTAATCAAATCGACCCCATGTCTGAAGACCACAAAAAACAGCTCGAAACCCATCTTTGGAATATTGCCAACGAACTGCGTGGCAAAATGGACGCCGATGAATTTAGAGACTATATTCTCGGCTTTATTTTTTTTAAATACCTGTCAGAAAAGTTGCACCTGTATGCAGACGAGATCCTAAAGCACGATAACATTAGCTTTACTGACCTCGATGCCGACAATGCTAAACATGTTGAACTTCTCGAAGCCGTAAAAGAAGAAAGCATTAGCAAATTGGGCTATTTTTTGTATCCTAACGAGTTGTTTTCACAAATTGCGAAACGTGGCAACAGCCAATCGGTAGACTCAAGCAATTTTATCATAGAAGATTTGACCGCTATCCTCAACAACATCGAGAAAAGTACCATGGGTACCGAAGCCGAAGATGATTTTGGAAACTTATTTGAAGATTTGAATTTAAACTCGACCAAACTCGGTAAGTCGGTTGATGCACGAAACACCTTGATCGCTAAAGTCCTCGCCCATTTGGATAAAATTGACTTTAACCTTCAGAATTCTGAAAGCGACGTGTTAGGTGATGCTTACGAATACCTGATTGCGCAATTTGCCAGTGGCGCAGGGAAGAAGGCAGGTGAATTTTATACGCCTCAACAAGTCTCTAAAGTCTTAGCCAAATTGGTGACCCTGGATAAAACCAAAATTAAATCGGTCTACGACCCAACTTGCGGGAGTAGCTCCTTATTGCTGCGTGTTTCCAAAGAAGCCAATGTGGCCTATTTCTACGGACAGGAACTCAACCGAACCACTTACAACCTGGCACGGATGAACATGATCCTGCACGATGTGCATTACAAGCGTTTTGACATCCGCCAGGAGAATACTTTGGAAAAGCCACAACACTTTGACCAAACATTTGAAGCGATAGTTGCCAATCCGCCATTTTCGGCAAAATGGTCGGCTAACGATCTATTTTTAGGGGATGAACGCTTTAGCCATTACGGCAAACTGGCACCAAAATCTAAAGCCGATTATGCCTTTGTACAACACATGCTGTACCATTTGGACGACCAAGGCACAATGGCAGTGGTCTTACCTCATGGCGCCTTGTTTAGAGGTGGCGCCGAAGGACATATTCGTGAGTTTATCATTAAAGAGAAAAATTATCTGGATGCGGTGATCGGCTTACCGGCTAACATCTTTTACGGCACGAGTATCCCGACCTGTATCCTGGTGTATAAAAAATGCCGTGTACACGATAAGGACATCTTATTTATCGATGCCTCGGAACACTACGAAAAAATAAAAACCCAGAATTATTTGACCGAAGAACACGTCCTAAAGATCATTGACACCTATCGAGAACGACAAGACGTCGATAAATACGCCTATGTGGCATCGCTGGACGAAGTGGCAGAAAACGACTATAACCTGAATATTCCAAGATATGTCGATACCTTTGAAGAAGAGGAACCTGTGAACTTGGATCAGGTAAGCGAAGATCTAAAAAATCTTGAAACGGACATAGCAGAAACCGATAAAGCGATTTCCGGCTATTGCCAGGAGTTGAATATTAAAACGCCGTTTTAAGATGAATCAATTAACGAAACTTGTTCCAGAATTACGGTTTCCTGAATTTGATGGAAAATGGAAACAAGACCCACTAAATAAATTAGCCAAAGTTAATCCTAGAAATAAAGAATTGCCTGATAAGTTTATATACATTGATTTAGAAAGTGTTACAAAAGGTATATTAGTCAAAGAAGAAACAATATCTGCACAAGAAGCACCTAGTAGAGCTCAAAGAGTTTTAGAAAAGGGAGACATTTTGTATCAAACCGTAAGACCCTATCAAAAAAATAACTACTTTTTCGATAAAGATGGAGATTATGTGGCTTCAACCGGCTACGCTCAAATAAAGGCCAAATATGATTCTGAATATTTATTTCAATTTTTGCATAATCAAAACTTTGTAAATATTGTAAATAGGCGTTCAACAGGTACAAGTTACCCCGCAATTAGTCCATCAGAGTTGGTTAAAATAAAAGTAAATTATCCTACAGTTCTCGAACAACAAAAAATCGCTTCCTTTTTAAGCCAGGTAGATAAAAAGATCGACCTGCTCACCCAAAAAGTTGAACAGCTGGAGTTGTATAAAAAAGGGGTGATGCAAAAGTTGTTTAGTCAGGAGATTCGGTTTAAGCCTGACCTGAGCGGAGACGAAGGTGAGGATAATGGGGAAGCGTTTCCGGAGTGGGAGGAGAAAAGGTTAGGCTTAATTGGAGAAACCTATAGCGGTTTATCGGGAAAAACAAAGGATGATTTTGGTGATGGTGATAATTACATTCAATACAAGCAAATTTTTGATAACTCAAAGATTGATATTAAAGACTGTGGAAAAGTAGAGCTAAAGGAAAATGAAAAACAAAATGAAGTTAAATTTGGTGACGTTTTCTTTACGGTTTCTTCAGAAACACCTGATGAAATAGCTACTGCATCTGTATATTTGGGGGAAACAACTGAACCTTTATACCTTAACAGTTTTTGTTTTGGATTTAGAGTGAACCAAAACATTATCAACCCATTTTTTGCTCGTTATTTATTTCGTAATTCGATTTTCAGACGAAAAATTATGCCGTTGGCTCAGGGAAGTACTAGGTTTAATATTTCAAAGTCAAGCTTTATTAAGTTAAAGATTAAAATACCCAACCTCAACGAACAAAGTAAAATCGCCAATTGTTTATCGGCAATCGATCAAAAAATAGACTATACACAACAGCAGTTAGATCAGACTAAGATGTTTAAAAAGGGGTTGTTGCAGAAAATGTTTGTGTAGATATGAGCACTAGAATGTCAAGACAAAATAGACTTAAAGAAATTATCGATGATGATAAGATTTTCAAAGGTAATGATATTCATAGTCTAAGTGAAGGCAGAAAACTCCTATTCTATGGAGCAGATGAGGGAGAGTTAATTGATATTGATATACTGATTACAATTGAAGATTTTATAACATACACAAGTAATGTTTATTATGAGTGTTCGAGAGAAGATGAATTTGACATAAACTCTTATAATTATATCGTTTTTAAAAATTTTAAGTTCTCAAAACAACTTCAAATAAATAATTCGTTAAGAATTGATGTGAAATTTGAAAATTGTAGTTTCAATATTTCACCTTTTATATATGGATCAGCATATGAAATTAAAATTAAATTTGATAATTGCGAATTCAACACCTTAACAAATAATAATGTAGATTTTAAAGAGTATGTAGAGTTTTTTAATTGCAGGTTTATTAATCACACTGTTTTCTTGAAATGTTATTTTTATAAAAACATATCCTTTACAAAATCAGTTTTTTTGCACAATACATTTTTCACACACTCTTCTTTTGAAAAGCAATTGATTTTTACAAGAACTAAATTTGGCAATAAAGAAAGGCCAGTTGGATTGGATTTATCTCAATCAATAATAAATGGTACCATATCTTTTTTTATGGTTGAATTATATTCATATCCATCTATATCAATAAACATATACTCTGATACATATGATAATGTGCTAAAACATGGTTCTTATATTCCTATTGAAAATAAACGAGAGACATTTAGAATAATAAAAAATCAACTAATAGGTCAAAACAATTTAATTGAAGCTGAAAAGTATTTAAAATTTGAAAAGCAAACTTTTTTAGAAGAAAAACACCTTGAGGTCATATATGAGTACAATGATTTCAAAAAGATAAAATTGTTATTAAGTGATTATTTGATCCTTAAACTCAATAAATATTCCAATTATTTTAAAACCAGCTGGCTTACGGGTCTTGTTTTTATATTGGTAGTCACCTTCATATTCCATTGTGTACTGAGTATCTCAAAATCGTATGACTTCGAAAACTTAAAGAATTATGTTAGTTTGATTAACTTAACAGACTTCGAGTTATTAAAAAATGAACAGAACACCAAATTTTATGTGACAGTATTTTTTGCAAAGCTGTCTATTGGTTTTGGTATATATCAATTAGTCCAAGCCTTTAGAAAATTTAAATAGAAATCCATGTATAAAATTAACAGAGTGAAAAACGATATACAGCGCTTAGAAGAATCTTTGTTTAAAGATTTAGGATATCGTGAACGAGAACATCTACAAGAATGGATAGCTAAAAATCCAGAAGTCTTAGGCGAAGATTTGTTGATTATTCAAAAAGAATATCAAGGTTTTAATGACACCAATGAACGCTTAGACCTATTAGCTATTGACAAAAGTGGTGATTTGGTTATCATTGAAAACAAATTAGACGACACGGGCAGAAATGTAGTTTGGCAAGCGCTCAAATATGCTTCATATTGCTCAACCTTAACCACATCTCAAATTATCAGAATATACCAAGAATATTTAGATCAAGAACAAACCGAAAGCAACGCTAAAGAAAATATTTTAGAATTTTTAGAACGTGAGGACGATACAGATTTGTTACTTAACGCCAACGACCAACGTATCATTTTTATAGCTAATCAATTCAGAAAAGAAGTAACTTCAACAGTCTTATGGTTACTCAATCATGAAGTAAATATACAGTGTTTTAGGGTTTCACCATATCTATTTGATGGAGATGAGTTTTTGCAAATTGAGCAGATTATACCTATTCCAGAAACCACAGAGTTTATGATAGATGCCAAACAAAAAGAAAAAGAAAATAAAGGCGTGAGTAAAAAAGTGCAAGAGACAAACGCGTTGTTGTTAGAATTTTGGAGTCAACTTAAACAACAACTTAAAATACGAAACTTGGATTATTTGGATAGAGTGAGTGCAAAGCCCCATTACTCAATTGGCTTTTGGAAAAGTGCCGGTAAATTTGCGTTCTGTGTAGGTCGAAAAAGTTTCAGGGTAGAATTATACTTTATGAACGATTCAGACAAGATCTATTTTGATAAAATGTATGCTTACAGGGAACAATTAGAGAAAAAAATACCTGAATTACAATGGCAAAGATTAGACAATAAAAAGGCATCACGTATAAAAATTGAAACTAAAAATACTGGAGAACATAGTTTTGATTATAAATTTGATGACAAGCAAAATTGGGAGGGAATCATTAAATGGTATTGCGATACAATGGAAAATTTTTATAAAGTGATATATCCTGTTTGGGGAAAAGTACAACAAGAGTTAAAGGCTTAAAGCAGGTAATATGCATATATTATATGTAGACGAAAGTGGCGATCCCGGTGTTCATAAATTCAGTTCACCGCATTTCATTTTATCTGGTCTAATAATAGATCAAAATGACTGGTCGTCTTGTTTGAGTAATCTTAAAAAGTTTAGGAAATCTTTGTATAAAGTATATGGTTTAAATCAAAGAACAGAAATACATGCCTCAGAGCTTATTAGAATTAATAAACTAAAAACATATCAAAAAATAAAAAAGATTAACAGAATAAAAATTTTAAAAGATTATGCGAATCAAATACCTATAATTTTTAATAATTCCAAAGTAATCAATGTTTGTCTGCACATAGAAAACTTTGAGGATAGAGACATATTTGAACTCGCTTGGTCAAGACTCATTCAACGTTTTGATACTTTCTTAAAAAGACAGGCCAAGGATAAAGGTATTGTGGTTGTTGATGATACTGACAGTATTAAACTTCAAAACTTGCAACGTAAGATGAGAATTTATAACCCAACACCAACGCATTATGGAGAAGGTTCATATAATGCGCCCATAAACAATATTTTGGAAGACCCATTTTCAAGAAATTCGGCTCAATCTTATTTTATACAAACTGTTGATATTATTGCTCATTTGCTTTATAGAAAAGAATATCCTAAAGGAAGTTTAAAAAAATATGGCATGGAGCATTTATTCAATAGGTTAGAACCAGTATTATTGAAAAAAGCAAGTAAATCTGATAATTTAGGTATCGTAAGAGCATAAAAAACCTCGGTTCAAAAACCGAGGATTTTGTTGCGGCCCTATTAAGACAAACGGTCTTAATCGAGTCGACTTATTATTTAATGTAATACAAATTTAATATATTATACTACTTAAAACAAGTTTTTAATTAAATATTTGTAAATGAGTAGATTATCTTTTAAAAATTTTAAAGTAACTCAATAAGTTTTTTAATTAAAGAGATTCCCCATGATTAGACCAGACCAAAACGTTTAAAAAGGGGTTGTTGCAGAAAATGTTTGTGTGGTGTTGTTTTGAGCACTTTGTTGAAAAGCGCTTAACTTTTTATAATTTATAAATACCTGTTTTGTCACATAATTATTGTAATATACCTGAAAAGCCATTAAAATACCTGTTTTTGACAGTAGAAATAGCAACCTATTTTTCCGATACATAACTAAATTATACCTATTTTTCCGAAAGTATACCTATTTATCCATATATTTGAGCATTAAACGTTTTTCACCATAAACCATGAATAATACCTGTTATTCACGTAAAATAAGTGTTTTTCACGGATTAAAAGCTCCTGAAGTCGCCACGCTTGTAGGTTATGGGGCTATAATAGAAGTCTTAAAATTAAACATGCCATTGCCTGATAAGTTGGCACTCATAAGTGATAAAAGACGGAGTTACAACACAGATAAGTGGAAGGTATTTTCTTCAAGGACAGCTTTTGAGGATAATCTCTATAAACATTTGGTCTTTGCACTCAAATATGAAGGCATTAACCTTTTATTCTTTAAAAAACTATTTGGAAAATTAAACGAAAAAGCTATTATTGAGTTACTTCAAGTAGAGCCAACTGGTCAGTACAGCCGTAAAATTTGGTTCTTGTATGAATGGCTTTTAGACAAATATTTACCTGTAGAAGATTTAAGTATTAAAAACTATGTGCCATTAATAGACGAGAAATTGCAATACGCTATCCCGGGCAAAAATTCTTCACGGCATAGGATCATTAATAATCTTCCGGGTACTCCGGAGTTTTGTCCGTTAATCTATAAAACCGATAAATTAGAAGGCTATATCAATGCCAGATTATCAGACCAAAAAAACACGTATTTAAATGGCATTCACAAAGATGTTTTACAACGCGCCTCTTCCTTTTTACTTTTAAAGGACTCCAAAGCTTCATTTACGATAGAACAGGAAAATCCGGGAACCAATAGAGCGATGCGTTGGGGCAAAGCCATCGGTCAAGCTGGAGCCAAAGCCTTGAGCATAGAAGAAATAGAGCGTTTACAGCAAATCGTCATCGAAAATGCTCGTTTTGTCAAGCTGGGTTTAAGAGCAGAAGGCGGATTTGTTGGAGAACACGATCGGCTCACCGGAGACCCCATTCCCGAACATATCTCCGCCAAGCCAGAGGATTTATCCTCATTGTTAAATGGACTCGTCGAAGCCAACACATTGATGCAGGATGACAGCTACGATGCTGTGTTGGCAGCCGCATCCATAGCCTTTGGTTTTGTGTTTATACATCCATTTCAAGACGGAAACGGACGTTTACACCGTTACCTCATTCATCACATCTTGGCCAAAAAGCGATTGACGTCTCAGGGATTAATTTTTCCGATATCCGCTTCAATTCTAGACCATATTGAGGATTACCGAATGGTGTTACAAAGCTACTCCCATCCCTTATTGGATTTTGTGGATTGGAAAGCAACCGAGAACAATAATGTAAAGGTATTTAATGATACTGTTGATTTTTACCGCTATTTCGATGCGACCAAACAAGCCGAATTTTTGTATGATTGTGTTTTGGACACCCTAAAACGGATTATACCACAGGAAGTTAATTATTTATTGAATTACGATGAATTTAAACGCAGTATAAGTGATAAATTTGAAATGCCGGACAACATGATTGCCACATTGGTTCGATTTTTAGAACAAAATAATGGCATCCTGTCAAAACGTGTCCTAAACAAAGAATTTTCAGTTCTGAAAGACCATGAAGTAGAATGGATACAAGAAAGTTATAATAACATTTTTTCAAACAAACCATGACCCACCAAAGTGAAGCCACCTTAGAAAAAAAACTCATTGACCAGCTTAATGGTTTAGGCTATAAACGTGTCGAGATTCGTTCTGAAAGTGACTTGCTGGATAACCTCAAGCAACAATTTGAAGTTCATAACGAGGTCAAATTGTCCGACCAGGAGTTTAAAAGAGTCTTAAACATTCTCAACAAAGGTTCAGTATTTGAGCGAGCAAAGCTTTTACGCCAAAAGCATTTTATCGAGCAGGACAATGGCGATATTTTGTATTTCGATTTTCTAAACACGACTGCTTGGTGCAAAAACCAATTCCAGGTCACTAACCAGATCACCATAGACGGCAAATACCAAAACCGTTACGATGTTACCATCCTTATCAATGGCTTACCCATAACACAAATCGAGCTAAAACGCCGTGGTTGCGAAATGGCTGAAGCCCACCGACAGATTTTGCGCTATAAAAGCCATTCCTTTGCATCGGGTTCTGGCTTGTTTCAGTTGGTTCAACTGTTTGTCATCAGCAATGGTGTAAACACAAAATACTTTGCCAACAACCGATTAAGGGCACTCAACTTTAAACAGACCTTTTTTTGGGCGAAGGAAGATAATACCAAAATCAGTCAGCTTACAGCGTTTGCAGAGACGTTTTTAGAGCCTTGCCATTTGTCAAAAATGATCAGCAAATACATTGTTCTGGCAGAAACAGACCGATTGCTCATGGTGTTGCGCCCTTACCAGTACTACGCCACAGAAAAGATCATCAAACGTGTCGAAGAATCCAATAAAAACGGATACATCTGGCATACCACGGGTTCAGGGAAAACACTGACCTCGTTTAAAGCCAGTCAGCTTATAAAAGATTTACCTGAAGTTAATAAGGTTGTGTTTGTAGTCGATCGGCGGGATCTGGACTACCAAACCACCAAAGAGTTTAATAACTTCTCAGACGGCAGTGTCGATGGTACAGACAACACCAAAGCGCTTGTAAGGCAGTTTGGCGACGACACGAAGCTTATAGTCACTACCATACAAAAACTCAATAATGCCATTAGCAATAAGCGTTATGCGAAGGTTATGGCGCCTTTGCAAGAGAAAAAAATGGTTTTTATTTTTGACGAGTGCCACCGTTCTCAATTTGGCGAAACCCATAAACGCATTAAGGCGTATTTCAAGAACGTACAAATGTTTGGGTTTACGGGCACGCCTATTTTTGCTGAAAATGCGGTTAAAAATCAATTGGGTAGACGAACCACAAAAGAATTATTTGGAGAGTGTTTACATAAATACGTCATTACTGATGCCATTCGGGATGAAAACGTATTGAAGTTTTCTGTGGAGTACATTGGTCGATACAAACGAAAAGCAGAAAGCAGTTTAAATTTTGTAGACATTGAAGTCGAAGACATCGATACCAAAGAAGTCCTGGAATCCGAAGATCGGCTTGAAAAAATTGTCAATTACATTATTGCTTCGCACCCCGTAAAAACACACAACGAGGAGTTTACTGCCATGCTATGTGTATCCAGTATCGACGCTGTAAAAAAGTACTACGAGATCTTTAAGCAGAAAAAAGAAGCGGGGTTGCATGATTTACGTATCGCTACCATATTTTCCTACGACAGCAACCAGGAAGTCGATGAAGCCGATGGTATTACGACCTTAGAGTATAATATGGCAGCCGAGGAACCAGCCTCCTACAACTCTAACAATAGAAAAGCCTTAGACGCATATCTTGACGATTATAATGCAGAGTTTAAAACCCAATATTCTACCAAATCAAGTCAGGATTTCTACAATTATTACAACGATGTATCCAAACGGGTAAAAAACAAAGAAATAGACCTCTTGATTGTTGTAAATATGTTTCTCACTGGGTTTGATAGTAAGCCATTAAACACGCTTTATGTTGACAAAAACTTACGTCATCACGGCTTAATACAGGCGTTTTCACGGACAAACCGTATTCTAAATTCCAAAAAATCACATGGTAACATTATCGTATTCAGAAATTTAAAAGAGGCTACCGATGACGCTATTGCCTTATTTTCAAACAAAGACGCCAGGGAAACGATTTTAATGGAACCTTATGAGGACTATCTAGATGCCTTTGTTGAAGCCTATAAAAATTTAAAGGAAATTACGCCAACAGTTGACAGTGTCAACGGATTAGCGTCTGAAATAGAAGAAGAACAATTTGTAAAACGATTTAGAGCGCTAATGCGAATAATCAATGCCTTAAGTACGTTTTCCGATTTCAGTTTTGACGATCTGGAAATGGACAAACAGGATTTTGAAGATTACAAAAGTAAGTACCTGGATCTATACGAAAAAACAAGACAGGATAGCGAAACTGAAAAAGCTTCTATTTTGAACGATGTTGATTTTGAGGTCGAATTGATACACAAAGACAACATTAATGTGGCTTATATTTTGAACTTGTTGGAACAGTTTACCGATAGCACTGAAGAAGAACAAGAACAAAAACGTAAAAAAATTTCAGACTTACTGTCTGGTGACCTGGAGTTGAGAAGTAAAAAAGAATTGATTGAAAAATTCATAGACCAACACCTCATAAACGGCGATATAACCAGTGTTCAGGATGCGTTTGAACTGTATTGGAGTGAGCAACAGAAAAAAGCATTCCAAGCCATTTGCGAAGAAGAAAACTTAAATCCAACAAAGGTCGAAAGTATTATCGAAGAAAAAATATACACCAACGAAGTGCCCGAACTGAGAGAAAAAGTACGAAAATCTATGGAACAGGAACAATCTATACTCGTCCGTAGAAAAAGTATACCTAGAATCATCAGTAAAATTAATAACTTTATTCAGACCTTTATCGAAGGAATGGCAGCTTAAAAAGTAAAACCATCTCAACCCATGAACATTCTCATCGCTCCCGATGCTTTTAAAGACAGCCTTTCGGCAAAGGCGGTGGCCAGTCATATCGCTAAAGGAATTAAAAAAGTATTACCAGATGCAAAGCTGACTCAAATCCCACTGTCCGATGGTGGAGAAGGCTTGTTAGAAGCTTTAGTCACTCCTTTAAAGGGTGAATTGATCACCGTCAAGGTCAACGATCCTTTAATGCGACCGATTGAGGCGTCTTATGGTATTTTGGGAGATGGTCAAACTGCGGTCATTGAGCTTGCCGCAGCGTCTGGTCTGGAACGTTTGCATCCTAATGAAAGAAATCCCCTTGTCACCTCAACTTATGGAACCGGTCAGCTTGTTCAGCACGCACTTGACCGTGGCTGTAAAAAACTCATTATCGGTTTAGGTGGCAGTGCCACCAACGATGCCGGGATGGGACTCGTTAAGGCATTAGGGGGACAATTTCTGAATTCACAGGGTAAACCCATCGGACAAGGCGGCGGTGCTTTAGCTGATCTAGATTGTATCGATCTGAGTCAATTAGATAACCGTTTAGCTGATTGCAAGGTCATTGCGGCCTGTGATGTAACCAATCCTTTAACCGGTCCACAAGGCGCTTCTCATGTGTTTGGGCGTCAAAAAGGTGGACAATCTCAGGATTTGGAACAACTAGATAGCAATTTATCGCATTTGGCAACAATCATCCAAACACAACTCGGCAAGTCTGTTCAGACCATTAAAGGGACTGGTGCAGCCGGAGGAACTGCGATGGGATTGTTAACCTTTACAAATGCAGAATTAAAACCGGGAATTGAGTTGATTATGGATGAACTACAAATGGAAAACCACATCAAAAAGACTGATTTAATCATTACCGGAGAGGGCCGAATCGATCAGCAGACCCTATATGGTAAAACCCTGATAGGTGTTACAAAAAAAGCAAAGCACCATCGGATTCCGGTGATTGCTATTGCCGGTCAGGTTGAAACGGATCTCAAGGCAGTTTACAAGTGTGGTCTTACTGCTGCTTTTGCAATTGTTAATCAACCTATGCATTTAGGAGAAGCTATTGAAAACACAGGTATTTTAATCGAATCTACAGTAGAAAATATATTTAGAACACTTGGCATCAAGTTGTTATAAATAATGAGTTTTAGCAACTCAAGCTATTTGCTTTAGGTTCTTACTTTCCAAGCCCAGTAGATGAGCAGCGGATGAATGAGCAGCAGACGCGTCCATGAAATCCAAGGTGAGACACATAAGCCATGCTCCACACAAGAGCCAATTTGAATAAAATAGATATGTGAAGGAATAAAGAGGATTAGTAATGTAATGATTCCATATACCGCATAGCGTCTCAGTTGGGGTAAAGCCACACCAATGGCAAGCAGAATTTCCAAAACTCCACTGGTATAATTAATCACCTCCGGAAAAGGCAAATACGTCGGGATTAATCCCTTATAGAATGGCGGGTTTATAAAGTGATAGCTACCGGCAACGAGGTAGAACCCAATCAATAAACGCCTTAGAAACCTAGTCATTTTTATGCTAAATTTAAACTGATAAAAGGACAATAAATATAGAGGTTTTAAAAATCAGATCAAATTCCTATCACATCAAGTTTTTTCTTAAGTTCTAGAAAAAACAATTGACCTCAACCAGTTAAACCTTTAGTTAGCTCATATAAATATCATTTGCATATAGTGTGCAGCTAAATCAATAATCTTATTTTTGCTCATAAAAAAAGTTATGTTGAGAAGCTTGTCAATTCTTGGGTTTATAATGTTAATGTGGTCTTGTGCCGATACACTCGAAAAGCCGAAACCATCAGCGTCTGAGAAAAAACAAGCACCTCGCACATTTAAAATAGATTACGCACAAGGCTTTGAGGTTCAAAATTTTGAGGGTTACAAAATACTTAGCATTACAGAAGCTTGGCCAAATGCCGACAAGACTTTTACGTATTTACTCCAAGAGTCTGAGGATATTGACATATCTGGAATGGGTTATGATTATAAAATTAAAGTACCAATTGAGCGCCTTGTGGTGACATCAACAACGCATATCCCGGCACTTGAAGCCTTAGGTATCTTAGATCATTTGGTCGGGTTTCCAAATACTAATTATATTTCTTCAAATCAAGCCAGAGCTCTTATTGAACAAGGACAAATCAAAAATGTAGGCCAAGATCAAAATTTAAATACCGAAGTTTTGTTATCGCTAAAACCTGATGTCGTGGTGAGTTTTGCCGTAAAAGGGCAAAATAAATCTGTAGAGAGTATTAAAAATGCTAATATTCCAGTCTTGTATAATGCCGATTGGGTGGAGTCTCATCCTTTAGGCAAAGCAGAATGGATCAAATTTTTTGGGTTGCTTTTTGATAAAAACGATAAAGCTCAACAAATATTTAATACCATTAAAGATGAATATGAAAAAGCAAAAGCCCTAGCCTCAAAGAGTCAAACCAAACCTAGTGTGATATCCGGAGCATTGTGGAAAGACCAATGGTATTTACCCGGTGGTGAAAGTTGGCAAGCCCAATTAATAGCAGACGCTCATGCAGAATATCTATATGCTGACACAAACACCAGCGGGAGTCTATCACTTTCATTTGAACGTGTTTTAAACGACAGTCAAGACGCTGAGTATTGGATTGCACCAGCGCAATATACCTCATATCAACAAATGTTGGATCAGCAAAAACACTATAAAAAGTTTAAAGCCTTTCAAAATAAAAATATTTATACATTTGCTAAGACTAAAGGGCAAACCGGTGGAGTACTGTATTATGAGTTAGCTCCACAACGTCCGGATTGGGTGCTTAAGGATTTAATTCATATATTTCATCCTAAGCTCTTAAATACTTATGAACCTCAATTTTTCAAACCTTTAGATTAGTGAAAACGCTTAAACTTAGCTTAATAAGCATTTTGATCCTAATTTTGGTCTTACTGTTAAATATCAGTTTGGGTTCAGTTTCTATTCCTTTACAAGACATCACACGAGTGATATTCACAGGAGAAAGTTCAGTCGATACTTGGACGTACATTATCCTCGACTACAGACTTCCGAAAGCTATGACGGCCATTATTGTGGGTTCAGGTTTAGGAGTCAGTGGATTATTGATGCAAACTTTTTTTAGAAACCCCTTGGCCGGACCATATGTATTAGGACTGAGCAGCGGTGCAAGTCTTGGTGTAGCTTTGCTACTCATGGGTAGTGGGATTTTAGGATTAAGTTTTACAAACTACTTGTGGTTTTCCAAAACAGCTGTCATTCTCGCCTCTAGTCTTGGTAGCCTGATGGTTATGGGCGCAGTGCTTATTACCTCCGTAAAGATAAAAGACAGTATGGCGTTGTTAATCATCGGGTTAATGTTTGCGAGTCTTACTGGTGCAGTAGTCAACCTTCTCTCCTACTTTAGTGCTTCAGATGAACTGCAACAATTTGTGTTTTGGTCTTTAGGTAGTTTGGGGGATTTATCCTGGAGTGAAGTTTCCATTTTAGGGGTGTTTTGGTTTTTAGGCTTAATTCTTTGTTTGTTTCTCATTAAACCTTTAGACGCCCTACTTATCGGTGAGTCTTATGCTAAAAGTTTAGGGGTTCACATCAAGTTGTTGCGTTTTATGACAATTATTGCGACATGTGTTTTAACCGGAAGTATTACGGCCTTTGCTGGTCCAATAGCGTTTGTTGGATTGGCTATACCTCATCTTATGCGTCTAATTTTAAAAACAAACAAGCATCTCATTCTGTTACCTACGGTTTGTATGGGTGGCGCTGTGGTGATGCTGATTTGCGATAGTATTTCGCAATTGCCCGGTGTTGATTATACTTTACCTATAAATGCTGTCACTTCACTCTTTGGAGCACCAATTGTGATATGGCTTATTCTCCGTTCAAGACAACTTAACTTTTAAGCATGCGATTAGAAACAAAACAGTTGAGTGTAGGATACAACAAGCCAAAAGTAGAAGTGGCCAGTGGTATTAATATAAGCATTAAAAATGCTGGCTTAACTGCTGTTATAGGTGTGAACGGTTCCGGTAAATCTACCTTAATTAAAAGTTTATCAGGACTTATAAATCCACTTCAAGGAGACATCAAATTGTACAATCGTCCTTTGAACACATATACTGTGAAGGAAATTGCTCAAAAAATAAGCTTGGTACTAACCAAACAGCGCCTTCCACAGCATTTGAAAGTGATTGATTTCGTTGCCTTGGGTCGACAACCTTATACCAATTGGATAGGGATACATGAGTATCAAGATAAAAACCACATCATAAAAGCCCTAAAGCAAGTAAAAATGTACGAGGCAAAAGATAAAGCGTGTTCGAGGTTAAGCGACGGGCAACTTCAAAAAGTACTTATTGCTAGAGCTATTGCTCAAAATACACCATTGATATTACTAGATGAGCCGACTTCACACTTAGACATGTACCATAAAGCCATGGTATTAAATTTATTAAAAAGCATCAGCACTAACCACGATAAGTCTGTGATTTTTGCTACACATGAGATCAATTTAGCCTTACAGCTTTGTGATTCTATCATCCTTATAAAAGATAAACAAGTGATACATGATACACCACAAAATTTAATTCATAGTGGTATTTTACACGAACTTTTCCCTCAAGATTTAATTAAGTTTGATGAAAAGGCACAACTTTTCAAAATGAATCGAATATAAATTTCTCTAAATTTTGTGATAAGGTATAAAAGAAATATATTTGCAACCCCAAAAAGGCCTCGTGGCTTGCCCGAATGAATTACATTCAGGCGGGCGCAACTGAATACCCGCCCGAGCCGAACTGACGTTAGGCACTTTCGGGCAGGGCGCATAAAATAAAGGTTATGTTTTACGTATACGTTCTTTATAGTAAAAAGTTTGATAGATATTATGTAGGGATGACAGTAGATATAGAAAGACGTTTGTCTGAACACAACTCAGGTAAAATGATTTCTACTAAAGCCTACAAACCTTGGATTATAGCTCATTTTGAAGTTTTAAATACTCGTAAAGAAGCAAGAAAAAGAGAAAAATATCTGAAGTCTTCAGCTGGACGAAGGTGGAGAAAGCAAAATATCAAAATTGATATCGATGATAAAGTTAATTAAGATATCAAAAAAATAAGGCCTCGTGGCTTGCCCGAATGAATTACATTCAGGTGGGCGCAACTGAATACCCGCCCGAGCCGAACTGACGTTAGGCACGTTCTGGCAGGGCGTATAAGAGTTATGAAATATTATGTTTATGTTCTTAAAAGTAAAAAGGATGGAAGTCTTTATAAGGGATTCACAACTATAATACAAGAAAGAATAAATGAACATAATAATCGAAAAACTAAATCAACAAAAGGTTTTAGACCTTAGGAATTAGTATATTGCGAAATATTTTTCACTAAAAAAGAGGCAGTTGAAAGAGAAAAATATTTTAAAACAGGCTCTGGAAGAGAATTTCTAAAGAGCAAAATAAGGCCTCGTGGCGCAACTGAATAGCGCATCTGATTACGGCTCAGAAGGTTGCAGGTTTGAATCCTGCCGAGGTCACAATAAGTACAAAACCACCCTGACTACTCTGTCAGGGTGTATTTATTTAGACCAATGTCAAAAGTGAAACTTTTGTAAATCAGGCTAAGTAAATACATTAACTGCGGTAGCAGTGGTTTTGTACCCGCCTGATCGGCAGGGCAGGTTTCCAGCATTGAAATCAATCAGGATCTATAAATCCGCAAATCCTAATCTAAAACCATAAACTATTGTAAGCACAAGATAAAAAAGCCACTCTGACAATAATGTCAGAGCAGCTCCTACTTTCATACAAACATATTTAACCCTTATTTGTATGAACTATCAACATGAAAAAGTTAATCGTATCGGCTAAAAGAGAATTAACATTGTTTTGCAGATAGATTTTATCGTGCAATTCGCTCCCAGTCTAGCAATTCGTAACCTGAATTACTAAAACTGTCGTGGAAGTCCATCATAGTACAAAAGTCGTTATAGGTACGGTGTTTTTCTTGATCGGTACTTGACTCCAAGATGCCAGCAACACCCGGTAGGTTTTGCATGATCATTTAAGTTTCAATTGTTTGGTCTATTTGCGGATATACAATTTTATATTTCAATTCATATTTTTGACCAATTCAACGTTATTCACTTTACACGATGAAAACGTGAGAATTAAAAAAAAGAACAAAAATTTTAGATTTTTAATCGTAACATATCTGCTATTTGCAATGGTTTGCGATGTAACGCGTGTCCTATGCGCTAGTTTTCTTTTAGGGTATAACATAACTTTTGGTTTTGGTTAGTATTTATGTTTTTTTATTGAATATTATAAATCAATACATATATAAACCAAATATCAAAAATATAAATTAAAGTTGGTTGAGGTTTTTCCTCATTAATTGTTAAAATTTAAATGTATCCCTAAATAATGTTGTCTAATTTGAATAAATAGAAATAAAATAATAAATAAATTGTAGGATTAATTTTATACAAGGATTTACAGCCTTATTCCATTTCAAAAAACCAAGCTACGGTTTAAATGAAATAAATATTGAAGTTAAGCAAGTATTTGTATTTTTATTAAAGTAAATTTTATTTTTTCCAAGTTCCACCATACTTGTAAAATGGGTTGTCTTTTTTGACCCTAAGTAAACAGTCTTTACAGACAAAAACCCATGATTTTGGCTGTTTGTATTGAATACGATACATGGTAGAAAAATCTTTACCACAAATATTGCAATACTTTACGCGCATAAATCTAGTCTTTTTTTGAAGTTTAAATTTTAAAAAATATCAACACCAACACAATAGGAGTATCGATAACACATACACCACAATCTATGTTTAATAAAGTTTGGCATAAAGGTGTTTTGAAAATTTAAAGTCATAGACCTGCATACGGTGTCTTTTTTGCTTTTACTTTTGTGACAATTTTTCTTTTTTAAGATGTTCATCTAAAAATTTTAAAATTTGGCTATAAGCTTCAATTTGATTTTTTTTCTTAACAAATCCGTGACCTTCATCTTCAAATAAAACATATTCAACTGGAACACCATTGGCTTTTACAGCTTTAACGATTTCATCAGATTCTACTTGAAGAACCCTTGGATCTTGAGCGCCCTGTAAGACTATTAAGGGTTTAGTCACTTTTTCAGTGTGAAACAGTGGAGAAATCTTTTTTAACCTGATAGAATCTTTGGTATAGGGATCTCCAAGTTCTTTGTATAATGACTCTCTAAATGATTCCCAATACGGTGGAATACTTTTTAATGTTCTTAACCAATTGGTTACTCCAAATAAATTGACACCAACATCAAATTCTTCCGGAGTGTAAGTCAAAGCTGCCATTGTCATATAACCACCGTAAGACCCGCCAATTATGCCAATGTTTTCACTGTCAATTTCTGGTTGTTTAGCAAGCCATTTTTTACCTTCAACACAGTCTTGCAAATCTTTTTCGCCGTGATTTTTATCATCCATTTGAAAGAAGGTTTTACCGTAACCACTGCTGCCTCTGTTGTTTACGGCCTAAACAGCATAGCCGTGATTGACCATATACTGGATAAGTGGACTGAAGTTTTGTCTGCTTTGCCCACCGGGTCCGCCATGAACCCAGACCATAGCCGGAACATTTTGGGTTTCGGAAGCTTGTTTAGGTAAATAATAGATAGCCGGTATTTCAACACCATCAAAAGATGGATATCTAATCACTTGGGCTTCTACTAAATCTTCTGCGTTAATCTCTTCATTTAGCACATCTGTCAATTTATTTAAAGTTTTACTTTCAAGCGTGTAGGAATACAAATTAGATGGCATATCTGATCCGCCAACATACATTCTCATGCATTTTTCATCTTGACTGAAACCTACATTTGTAATACTTTGATTTTTAAAATCTGGAAGGTTAATGGGTTGCTTAGAGTCTGTATCTAAAACTTCGATGGTATTTTTTGCATCTTCATTTACAAATACAGTCATGTAGGAATATTCAGGAGAAAAAATTGCGCTCACAATATCCCAAGATTTCTCTAGGACTTTTTGTTTTTTCTCCGGTTTCTAATTCATAAGACATCAAATAAGAAAATTCACTATCATCATCTGTAGTATAATAAAATATAGAATTGTCAGCTGAAAAATCTTGTGATGAATTTTTACTTTGATTGTCGTTGATTTTAGTCATCTCTTCTGTCTGGACATTATAGATGAATAAATCAGTATCATTTGTATTGATACTTTTGGTTAAAGCAAAGTAATTTTCATCATCTGAAATTCCACTTAATTCAAGTCCATCATCATTTTGATAAATCATTTCAGAAGAATAGTCATCAATCGACAGTTTGTAGACATCAAAAAAACGTGCATCTCTTTTGTTAGACCGAAAGTAAAAATAGTTTTCATCTTTAGACCAACCATAAAATGATGCTTTAGCACCTTCTGTTGGAGTAAGATCTTTTATTGTTCCGTCAAGCTCTCTTACAAAAATGTGATTGATTTCATCGCCATTGCCATCTGCGCTCATCAGCATACGTTCATCATTAGGGAAATAACTTACCGCATACATCGAGGTAGTGTCTGATTGGGTAACAGGTTTCATCTCTCCGCCATCAACAGGTATAGTATAAACATTGTATATCCCGGTACGGTTACTGGTGACGAGTAATTGGGAATTGTCTGGAGAAAAACTACCTCCACGAACAGATTCATTATCCATAAACTGCTGGATAGTATATTGCTCAACGTCTGCTTTTGTGTTTGCTTTGTCCGTTTTGCAAGAAAACACTATGATTATCATCGCTAATCCTAAAATTTTTAATTTCATCGTATTTCATTTTTTTAAGTGAACAGTCATAACTGCATGACTTAAATATACATAAAAAAATGAATATAAATGATGAAAGATAAACCGGTGACTACACTTTTAATATTTTGAACCTATAAGCTGTTCAAGGATATGTTCTACGCCTTCATTTGTATTGCTATGAGTCTCAAACTTAGCGATACGTTTAACGTTAGGATGAGCATTTTTCATGGCAACACTGTATTTGGCTAATTTCATCATGTCAATGTCATTGTTATAATCACCAAAAACTAAAGTTTGATCTGATGAAATCCCCATTTTATCCAAGAGTTTTTTCAAGGCGTAGGCTTTGTTGGAATGTAAATGCGATATATCAAGCCAATTTTGTCCGGATACAATGACTTGAAAATCATTTTCTAGAGGTTTAACATGTGGATAAACATGCTTTTCTGAAGACTCTGAATGAAAAACAGCTATTTTTAAAAATTCATCGGATTTTAACTGAGTTAAATCGTCAACAGACTTTACAGCCGTGTAGTATTCTTTTAGCCGCGATGTAAAATCAATATCATCACTTTCTATATATGCTGAGTGCTTACTACATAAAACGATAAAAGCATTTTCAAGTGTTCTCAGAGTTTTGATACAGCGATTGACATCAGTGTTTGACAGTTTGAGTAAAGCTTGAAGCTCATTGTCATGTTGAAGCATTCCACCATTTTCAGCAATAATGCTAATTTGATTTTTGATCGGTTCAAGTTTTTCAATCAGGCTATGATATTGTCGACCACTTGCAGCTACAAAATGAATATTTAAAGCCTTAAGTTTTTTAAATTGTTTAAAAAAACGAGGACTAACTTCATGGTTGTCATTCAATAGCGTTCCATCCATATCGGATACAACAAGTTTTATAGTTGAAAAATCTATATCTATATTTTTAATATCCATACGTTATTAAATGAAAAATATATTTAGCGCATAGTTTTTAGCAAAATAAACTAAATATATTAGATTGATTAATCAGTAGCTCCGCTATGAATCGAACCTAGATCTAAAGTTTAGGAAACTTTTGTTCTATCCGTTGAACTACAGAGCCAAAAAATATAAAATTAACTCAAATCTGCTACAAAAAAAACCGCTCGTATAAGCGGTTTTTTTAAATCAATTTAGCAATATTTATATTACTTAATTTCTAAAACTTCGATATCAAAAGTTAAATCATGCCCCGCTAATGGGTGATTAGCATCAACTATAATATGATCGTCATTTACTGCAGAAACTCTTAATTGTTGTTCACTTCCATCAGGATTTTTAGAAACGAGACCCATACCTACTTCCGGTTTGATTTCTTCTGGTAGTTGCTCTTTACTCACTTTGTGGAACAAATCGTCACGAACATCACCATAAGCTTCGTCTTTAGGAATATCTATAGTTTTCTTTTCATTAACTTTCATATCAATAATTCCTTTTTCGAATCCTGGAATTAACATTCCTTGTCCTAGGGTAAACTCAAGAGGTTCACGTTCTAAAGAACTGTCAAAAACTTGATCGTTTGAAGATAATTTTCCAGTGTAATGCACTTTTACAGTGTCTTTGTCTTTTACTTGACTCATAAAAATTGTATTTTTTTGCAAAGGTACAGATAAATCTAAGTTTACAAACCTAAATGCTTTAAATATCAATTATTTAATATTTAAGACTAAATATTTTGATTGCTTATTAAAGGATTAACCTTGTATAATATTAGCTATTTTTATTTCATTTTAGTATAAAAACAAAAGATAGATGTGTGAACTTGAACAATAATTCACTTTTTAAGGTGAAAAACTATTGGTCTCTACCTCTATTTTTTATAGCCTCTCTTATAGAGTCTTTTTGGCGTTGTCTTTCTTCTCTTCTTTTTTTGGCCGCTTCTGCTCTTTTTCTCTGTTCAGCTGCTCTTTTTTCCCTTAGAGACATTTTCCTGTTTTGTCTGTTAAAGGTTTCTTCTTTTGCTTTAGTTTGAGTAGAATCTGAGGGTTTTGTAATGTTAGTTTGTGCTTTACTTTGATCGGTTTTACTTTCAGTGTTGTTATCTTGATCTTGTATCACAAATACTTCCTCTTTTTGTTCCTATTCTTCTTGTGGAGTTTTGGGCTCTATTATAGTATTCTTTGGTGCTTGAGACTTGTCTTGGTTGGTTTTGGCACCTGTTGGAGATTCGTATGATTGACTGTTCATATCACCGTTTATAAGAGCCATGTAATGTTCTACATCAGGCATCAAAAGAATTGTGGTTCTTCTGTTTAAAGCTCTACCTTCTTTTGTAGAATTATCAGCTACGGGAGCATATTTTGAACGACCTGAAGCAATTAAACGTTCTCCTTCAACACCAAACTTATTTTCTAAGGTTCTCACAACAGACGCTGCACGTCGTATGCTTAAATCCCAGTTGTCAACAATGTAAGAGCTTTCAGCCAACGGCATATTATCGGTATGGCCATCTACACGAACATCAATATTGGGCTCTGAATTAATCACATCAGATATTTTCGCTAATAGTCTGTAGGCCTTTTTATCAACCCAATAGCTTCCGCTTTTAAATAAGACCTTATCTATAAGTGTAATTAAAACAACGGGTTCGTGTACTTTTACATCTATAGCTTCATCAATAGATATACCTTCTTCACCAATCTGATTAGATAAATCTTTTTTAATATTATAGCCTACGGCGAGATTGATTGAGTCTTCAAGGGTTTGAGCTTGTGCAACCTGATCTGCTGACATTTGAGACAAAATCTGATTGACGTTAGATTTTGATTGCTCTGACAACAACTGACCGCCAGCCGTAAGTTCAACTTTATTTTTGGCGTTCCCCTGCAGTTCTGAAATAATGTCTTTATAAGATTTGACTTCTTCTTCAATAGCTTTATAGTTCATCTCACACGCTTCTTTTTCTGATTTAAGTTCAGCGATTTGATGTTCTAATTCACTTTTTTCAGTTTCAGCTTGGTTGAGTTTCTTTTTAGACACACAAGAAACTAAAATTATTACCAATATAATAATAACATAATTGAATTTCATAACCCTGGTTTAGTTTGAATAAAATTACTGATTACAATTTGAGGTCAAATGACTAAATTGAAAAGTTATTAAAAAAATAATTAACATTTTAGGTATTACGCCTACTCAGCATTATTTATAGGTGACCGAAATTTATAGCTATGATTGAAAGATTAAAAAAATCGGGATGAGCGTCCCGAAGTGTCGGGAGAACCTCCGATCTAAAAGAAAAAGTCGGGATGAGCGTCCCGAAGTGTCGGGAGAACCTCCGATCTGAAAAAAAAGTCGGGATGAGAGGATTCGAACCTCCGATCTCGCGCCCCCCAGACGCGCACTTTAACCGGACTAAGCTACATCCCGAAATTTGTAGTATGCGAAAATAAAATTAAAACTTATTAAAACAAAAAAATCAATGCCTTTCGCTTTAAAAAATGTTGTTACCTCGTCTCCAAGTTTCTAGACGGCCCCAGAACAGTACTTTAACCAGACTTAGCTACATTTTGAAGTTTAGTCTAGTAAATTAAAGTTTTAAATAAGCTTTAGCATCCTTTGAATCTAGAAAATCTCGGGTTTTTGAGATTTCTTCAGACATCAAAATATCATTATTGACTATGGGAACCTTTTGCTGATATAACTTCAAAAAATCTTCAATATGCTTAGAGCTTTTTAAAGGTTTTCTAAAATATAAAGCTTGACTTGCATTAAACAGCTCTATAGCCAGAATAGTTTTGATGTTATCGACCACTTTAAGAAGTTTTGTCGCAGCATTTGCACCCATACTTACATGGTCTTCTTGGCCATTTGAGGACACAATAGAGTCTACTGAGGCCGGCGTACACCATTGTTTGTTTTGGCTCACGATACTGGCTGCTGTATATTGAGGAATCATAAAACCACTGTTTAAACCAGGATTATCAACTAAAAAATCTGGCAAACCTCTCAAACCAGAAACCAATTGATAGATGCGACGCTCAGAAATATTACCCAATTCTGCCATAGCTATTGCAAATACATCTAAAGCTATAGCTAAAGGTTGCCCGTGAAAGTTACCTCCGGAAATGACTTTGTCGTCATCCACGAAAATATTGGGATTGTCAGTCACTGCATTTATTTCTGTAGTTATGGTTTTATTTACATAATCTAAAGCATCTTTGGTCGCGCCATGAACTTGAGGTATACATCTAAAAGAATAAGGATCCTGGACATTTTCTTTTTCTCTTTTAGCTATCTCACTTCCCTTTAAATAAGCTCTAATCTTCTCTGCTGTTTTCAATTGACCCGAATGAGGGCGAACGCGATGTACTAATTCGTCAAAAGGTGATAAATTACAATCAAAAGCATCTGTAGAAATAGAACCAATTAAATCGGCATAAGCACTTAAATAATTTGATTGAATTAAATTCCAAACACCGTGAGCACTCATAAATTGGGTGCCGTTTAATAAAGCCAATCCTTCTTTAGACTTAAGGGACAACGGTTTGAGATTAAATAACTTAAGAACATCATGACTTTCTGTTAGGTCGTTTTTATAGTACACCGTTCCTTTACCAATTAAAGGTAAAGACATATGGGCTAAAGGTGCTAAATCCCCGGAAGCTCCTAATGATCCCTGTTCGTATACAATGGGTGTAATGTGATGATTAAAGAAAAAGACTAAGCGCTGTACGAGCTCTAAACTCACACCAGAGAAGCCATAGCTTAACGATTGTATTTTTAAAAACATCATTAAACGGACAATTTCAACCTTGACTTTATCACCTGTACCACAAGCATGCGATAAAACAAGGTTTTCTTGAAGTTGAGCTAAATGCGCTTTGGAAATTTTGACATTACACAGCGATCCAAAACCTGTATTTATCCCATACATAGGTTGCTCTTCTCCAGCTTGCTTTTCATCTAGATAGGCTCGAGACTTTAAAATTCGCTCTTCAGCCTCTTGACTTAATACAAGTTTGCTGTCATTTAGAATAGCCTCAAATTGGTTTACAGCAATAGGTTTAGAATCTATGTAGTGAACTTTTCGCATTCAGGTTAGGTTTGGTCTTTGCGAAATTAACATTTTATAGTCTAAAGTCTAGACATTCTTTAAAGGAAATCAAATTTTTTAGATAATCTTAAATTTTAACTGAAAATCAAAAAACTGAAACGCTATATATTTATTTGAGTTTGGACTTCTATCAGTCTAAAGTTTTTCTATTATCACCACTATCGGTATCAATTAATTTATTACAAGGGTCAATACCTACTTCTGTAGGTTTTTGATTGACTTTAATTTCAAAAGTATTGTAAATGCTATCGATAATGACTTTCTTAAGGTAAATAGGTTTATCAACGGACTTTCCGTCTTTAGAAGATTCTGTAAAAATACCTACTTCTACATAATCATTCATCGGCCAAGATTTGATCGTATCGTTTTCAATAATATGTATTAAACTATCTTGGTCTTTGGCGTATAGTCGCTTGCCTTTGTTATTGGATTTATATTTAGAAACAATGGCCTCAATATTTACGGTATAAGTGCTATCTGCATTGACAGTGTATTCTGCTTTTTCGATATAATTGTCGTATAGCGTAATTGTTTTAAACATGTCTTCAACCAAATACTTTAAAGTGTCTGGTGTGTGTTTTTCAAGATGCTTTACAAATTCAATTGAGGTGGTATATGGGGGTTCTTGAAAGGCAACTTTATCAATATACTGGCTTAAGATATTATTAAATTTGTTTTCGCCGAGATAATCACTCATCGCATATAAAACCAGTGAACCCTTATTATAGTGAATGTATTGCTGATTTTCGTTAAGCATTAATGGCAGTTCTTTTTGTTGCTCAAATGTTCTGCCGCGTAAATACCTGTCTAAAGCATCTTTTAAGAATCGTCGCATCTGGCTGGCACCGTATTCTTTTTCTAAAACCTTAAGCGAACTGTATTCTGACATACTTTCAGACAATAAAGTTGCACCGCGTACATCAGCTCCTATCACTTGATGCGCCCACCATTGATGTGCAACTTCGTGAGAGGTTACGCTAAAAGGATAATCTACACTTTCTTTATCTTCATCATCAACTTTAGCAATAAAACCTATGGTTTCTGAAAATGGAACGGTGTTGGCAAAAGATTGCGCAAAACGACCTGAGAATGAAGGAAATTCCATAATGCGCAATTGCCTAAACTGATACGGACTAAAATTTTCTTCATAATAATCTAGAGACAGTTTAGCACCTTTCATCATACGCTCAATATTAAAATCGTGAGGTTGATGATAAAAAATTTGAATGTTGATGCCGTTGTGTTTTTCTTCATAAACTTCATAATCTGCTGACATGACGTTGTAAAAGTTGAGAATGGGCTTATCCATTTTATAATGGTAGTAGCTTCTTCCATTTTTAGTTTTCTCATCAATAAGATAACCGGGCGCAATGGCTATTTGATCGGCTGAAGTTGTAATTTTAGCTTCAAAATTTATCCAGTCTGCATCTTTTGAAATATAAGTATTCCCTAAGGCGGTTGAGTCGTATGGTGACTTCATGCGTTGCTTGGTTGGCAAGTCATATTTTTCTCTTATTTTATTACTTCTTATTTCTCTAGACTCTGCATAACCAAAGTTTGGCAACATCCCGTTGTTGAGAAAAGTGCCATTAGAACGTATAGGTGAACTCCGTTCTAAAATAGAGTTAGGCTCATTTTGCATTTCAAACGCAAATGTCATCGTATCCCCTGGCATAAGTTGTTTTTCAAATTGATAAACGTCGATGTTGTAAAAAGTATCATTTAAAACCACTTTACCTGGTTTGGAGAATTGATAAGTCTTAACATCATCTCTAGTGTTTAATAATATTGAATCTATAGGCTGCTTAGTCTTGTTCTTAAGGATAAATTTACCTTTAGCGTTATAATTGCGTTGTTTTGGATACAAATCTAGTGTAATAGACACATCTGTGATTCTGGGATGAGGCAATGCGGCGTATTTGTTATAGGTATTTTCAAATTTCACCTGTTGCTTTTCGCGTTCAATCCCTGTGTATCTTTCATTTGAAATATTATCGTGATAATAAATCCAGCTCCCTAAGCTGATGAAAGTAAATAAACCGACAATTAAACCAATGAGCTTTGGGGTGTTTATTTGTTTAAAAGCTTTTTGTAGTCTTTGTTGAGCAGAATTCAGCATTACGCGACGGTAAAACTGCAAACTCAAAATGTACAGAACTATAGCTAAACCGAACCAATACATACGATATACAAAAAACTCTAAAATTGAATCATTCCACCCTACCATATCAGAATAACTCAAGCTTGTAAACGCATTAAACCTAAATATAGCTTGTTGAATACCAAACTGAGGGAAAAAGCCCAAAAGAATATAAAAGCCTAACAACACGACAAACCCAACAATATAATTTTTAAAAATTTGATGGGTAAAAAAAGAAAGTGCTGTCCAAACTAAAATTGATAAATAATTGATTACAAAAGCACTAAATAAATAATGACCAATCTCAAGTTTGTAATAATTTTGGAAAATTTGAACACCAACAGCCAACAAAATCAATAGGATATAAAATGTAGCCTGCACCCAAAATATTGCTATAAACTTAGATAAACTAAACGCCCAATTAGGATACGCTGTCGCATTAACCAACTGATCCATATTTGAAATTTTAGATCGGTTGATTAACATCCCTGAAAACAAAAAGGTCATAATAATCATAAAAAAGCCCGAAATATTTATTATTAATTGGGCCATTTCTCTCGTTACTGGATATGTGGGAGTGCCAGATATTTGGTTTCTTACCGACAAAACAGATAAGGCAATCAAAATAACAATCAGCATAAAGCCAATAAATATCTTGTTTTTAATCACATATTTATAATCGAAAATACTTTGCTTAATAGCAAAATTCCAAAGTGTAGAAGCTTTCATAGAAGTCTTTACACTTGGGATTTTAACATTGATGAAATAATTAAAATTAGATTTTACCAGTCGTTGACCTTTTCTCTTAAACCAGTTGATTACAATCCCTTGTTGGTTAAAATTAAATTTGAAATACACAGCTGCAAAAATCAAAAAACTTACCCCTAACCAAATCAAACGATTGTATAGTAAATAGCCATTAAAAGGTAAAAAATTATTATTTTGTTCAAAAACCGTCCAATATTCTATATCTAAACCTAAAGCAGAAAACCCTAAAGGGTCAAGGTAAGCTGCTAATATTTTGTAGTCTTCATAATTAGATAACACTTCTGTAAACGACTGTAAAACCACTAAAATTAAAACTGTAATAAAACCCGCAAATATATTTCGACTAAAAGTGACTACAGCAAACACCACGGCTCCAAAAAATAATACATTAGGCAAAACCACATATAAAAATGATTGTAGATAAAATAAAAAATTATGCTCAGCAACTAAATCTGGATTGGTAAATGGAAAAATAGTTCCAATAAAAATACCCAAATAAATCAAAAATATGATGAGTAATACTACACAAAACGAGCTTAAAAATTTACTCCACAAATAGCTCGACTTTCGCATGGGATAGGCGTACAAAATATGATGCACATTATGCTTAAAGTCTTTGTTGATAGATGCTCCGATAATCGAAGGCAACATAAAATACAAAAACACACTAATTGAACTGATGAGGCCCGTAATATTAATGGCGTTATTAACATAAGTTGCTGAAGTTGTTGTAGCTGTGACATTATCAAACAAACCTGCCGCTGAAGCCATTATAAACAAGGATAATAAAAATAAGATTGAAGAATACACATAAAAAATGGGCAGTCTAAACCAAGATTTAAATTCAAATTGAAATATTTTTGAAAACATGTTTTTAAAATTTAGGCATTCGAATTATGAACTTCATCCTCTTTCAGACTCACAAAATATACGTCACTCAATTCCGGCTCGATAACATTAAAACCATCAGCTGGTTTCATATCACTTCGTACTCTTATGTTCAAGGAATGGTCTTGATTATAATTTCTTGAAATGACATTAAATTCATTGACGTGATATTCTAATGCATCCTTATCAATAACTTTATTCCATATTTTGCCTTTTAAATTCTCAATAGCATCTGTTGGTTTGTGGTGATTTAAAAGCTTTCCACCATTCAAAATGGCCATATCGGTACAAAGTTCTTTTACATCGTCGACAATATGGGTTGAAAGTATCACAATATGATTGGTGCCAATATCACGCAAGACATTCAAAAAACGATGCCTCTCAGCTGGGTCAAGTCCTGCGGTTGGTTCATCAACTATAATAAGGTGTGGATCATTGAGTAAAAGCTGAGCGATACCAAATCGCTGTTTCATACCACCAGAATAACCAGCTACAGATTTTTTTCTAACATCACTGAGGTTAGTGATTTCTAATGCAAAGTCCACAATTTTTTGACGATCTTTTTTGCTTTCAACACCTTTAAGCTGAGCAAAATAATGTAAAAGTTTTTCTGCAGATAATTTTGGGTATACTCCAAATTCTTGAGGCAAATAGCCCAAAACTTTTCTCAAGGCCATTTTGTCTTCTCGAATATTAATATCCCCAAGAGTCAATTCACCTTGATCGGGTTCTTGAAGCGTAGCAATGGTTCGCATTAGGGTAGATTTGCCAGCGCCGTTTGGGCCTAATAGACCAAACATTCCTGGTTCGATTTCAATACTGACATCGTCTAAAGCTTTGACCCCATTGGAATAGGTTTTAGATACACGAGAAAGTCTTAATGTTTGCATGAGAGTTTTATTTAATTTATGAGTATCTTTTTTTTAAAATTGTTACAAATCATGTCATTAAAAACTTTAATTCTTCACGATAGACCGAAGGTGTTTTTCCAAAAAAGGCCTTAAATAGTTTATTGAAATGAGACAAATTATTAAATCCACTATCGTAACAAACTTCTGAAATGCTAATTTGTTTTTCATGTAAGAGTTTAGCGGCATGGGCAATACGATATTCATTTACAAACTCTGTAAAAGTTTTGCGTGTCATTTTTTTAAAATACCGACAAAATGCCGGAACGGTCATACTAGCTACATCTGCTATCTCTTCAAGACTTATACTTTTGGTGTAATGTTCCTTGACATAATTAAAAATCAAATTGATTTTTTCACTTTCTTTGGTAGAGGTTTCTAAAGTAAATTCTTGAACATTAAGAATGGTATAATCTTTGGCTTCATCCATCGCTTTGAAAACATTGAGCATGGCAACAATACGCTCAAAGTAATTCATATCGTTCATCTCCTCAATCATTTTTCCGATATTACGCTTAGATTCGCCATGAAATACTAAACCACGCTTTGCCCGTTCCAGCAATCCAGACATAAAAGACATTTCTGCAATATCAAAAAAAGCCTGATGAAGCAAATCAGGAGACATCTGCAAGACGGTTTCTCGTTTGTTGTTGGTCAATTTCTCGGTCAACCCACAATGAGGTAAATTGGAACCGATAAATATTAAATCTCCATTCCTGTAATAAGAGACATGGCTTCCTATCTGACGACGACCTGAGCCACCGTTGACGTAAACAATTTCTAGCTCTGGATGATAATGCCAGAAAGGTTTGACGTTTTCGACATGTTTTGAAAATCGCTTGTAAACAATAGAACTCCCAAAAGGAGGTTCAATTTTTTCAAATTCTGGTTTGACTAGACTCATGATATTTTAACTCTAATTTGTGCTAAATTAATTAAATAACTACAATATGGTATAATTTAATGATATTTTAATTTTAAATATATGTTAAAACAGTATTTATGTTAATATAGCATCATTAATGGTTATTTTTGACCAAACTTAAAGTGAACTTCAGTGGTATGTTTGTACTATAATTATAAAAAAATGAAAATTATGAAAACTATGAAATTAATGATTACAGTAATAGCTGTTTTACTTTCTGCACAAGTTAGCACAGCCTCTGACATCAAAATCAGAACAAATGAAAATGCAGAGATCGTCATTGAAGCCAGTGAACTAACTGGTGAGGAACACATCAGAATTTTTGACGAAGAAGGTACATTACTTTTTTACGAAGTAATCAACGAACGTACATACTTAAAAACTTTTGCGCTATCTACTTTACCTAATGGAAAGTATTTTGTGAAATATGAAAACGAAAGCAAAATTAATACTGCGGTTATTGTCAAAAATGGAGATCACGCAGAAGTGACTTCAGATTTCAATCGCATAAGTTTTAAGCCAATGATTAGACAAGATCATAACTTTTTGAACGTCGGGATAACAAATCCTCAACTCGAGAATGTTAGAATTAGTATTAAAGACGAAAATGGTTATGAATTGACCGAAATTAAAAATCTCAATGATTTAGTAGTTAAAAAAACATTCGATACAAGAAAATTACCAAAAGGTAAATATAGTGTACAAGTAAATGTTGGCAAGCAATCATTTACCAAAATGCTTGCAATTCGATAGTCATTGTGTTAGGTTTAGTTTTGAAAAAGACTGCTCTCGTTAGAGTAGTCTTTTTTTTATGTGTAAGGGTCAACATCGACATTTAAACGGACGCTTTTAAATTTTGAAACAGCTTTATAACGCTCTATGCCTTTTATGAGGTAAGATTTGGTCTTTGTTATAGATTGTTCAGGAGGTATTTTGACAATAATGTGTTTAATGTATTTGTTTCGTATTCTGGCTATACCGGGAAATTCTGGACCTAATATATTTTTGCTAAAAATTTGTTTGAGGTAAATTCCCATCCAGTCTGCGGCTTCATTCAAACGATTGTAATCTTTAGACTTAAAAACCAACTTTATTATTCTGTAGTAAGGTGGATAATGAAAGTGCAATCGCTGTGCCATTTCTTGCTCATATAGGTTGGTATAATTTTCTGTAATGACATCTTGAATAACACGATGTTGAGGCTGAAATGTTTGTATTAACACTTCACCTTGTGTTTTGGTACGACCTGCTCTTCCAGCAACTTGCGTTAATAGCTGATAACTTTTTTCAAATGCTCTGAAGTTTGGAAAGTTAAACAAGCCGTCTGCATGCATGACTGCAACCAAATCAACATTTCTAAAGTCCAATCCTTTAGTCAACATTTGGGTGCCAATAAGGATATCAATTTCGAGATTCTCAAATCCGGCGATGAGATTTTCAAAATCGTATTTTCCTCGAGTGGTATCCAAATCTATTCGTTTGACATTCGCTTTTGGGAATAAATCCTTGGCTTCGTGTTCTATTTGCTCTGTGCCAAATCCCATTGAACTAAGATCTTGACTTCCACAGGACAAACACTTATTTTGAACCGCCATTCTGTACCCACAATAATGGCATCTTAAAGTGTTATTGGTCTTATGAAGCGTTAAACTGACATCACAATGTGGGCACTGCGGTGAATGTCCACAGGTTAGACATTCTATAATCGGAGAATAGCCTCTGCGGTTTTGAAAAACTATGATTTGCTTCCCTTTACTCAGCGTTTCAGTGATGCGCTCGACCAATGTATCCGAAAAATGACCTTTCATTTTTTTTCGTTTATACTTGTCTTTTAAGTCAATGGTCTTTATGACAGGTGGTTTAACGTCACCAAAACGTTTATTAAGTTCTACATATTTAAATTTTCCCTCCTTAACATTGTAAAAACTTTCTAAACTCGGAGTCGCCGAACCCATCAACACTTTTGCGCGATGAATCGAAGCTAGAACTACAGCCGTGTCTCGCGCATGATATCTTGGTGAAGGATCATATTGTTTATAACTGTTTTCATGAGATTCATCAACAATAACCAATTTTAAGTTTTTAAAAGGGAGAAATATAGATGAGCGTGTTCCAACAATGATTTGTCCAGAATCAGCGTTTAATACATGTCTATAAATCTCTACGCGTTCATTGGCCGAATATTTACTGTGATAGACAAACACCTTATCAGCAAATTGGCTTTTTATCCGTTGAATGAGTTGAGTAGTAAGTGCAATTTCAGGAAGTAAATACAAAATTTGCTGTTGCTTTTCAAGGTACTCTTTAATTAGCTTGAGATATATTTCTGTTTTTCCTGATGAAGTGACCCCTTTAAACAGCACGACATCATCCGAGTTAAAATGCGATTTTATAGTTTCAAAAACTTCGCGTTGAGGTGTTGATAGAGAAAAGTGGTTTGCTGTTGTAATTTTGCTGTTTTTGATTCGATCTTGCTGTATACTAAATTCTTCAAAAACACCTTTATCAATAAGAGAATTTAAAACTGAATCACTTGCATCGATTTGTGATTTAAAGTTTTGCTTTGATAAGGGTTTGGTTGACTTCCCCATTAATTTAAAGTAATGTAATACGACCTCTTTCTGTTTATGAGCTCGCCCAAGATTATTGAGTAAAGTTTTTAGGTTTTCAGTCGTTTCATAGGTTTTATTTATCCTAATATAAGTCTTCAGTTTAGGCTTATACTTTCGTCTAATGTGGCGGTCTATACTTATCAAATCCCTACTTATAAGCTTATTTGCCACCTTGAGACCAGAAGTTTTTCCCAGTATTTTTTGCGCATCACTCATTTTGATTTGAGTGTGCTTTTCAACAGCTTCTAGGAGTAGGTATTCATCGTCAGATAAATTTTGTTTTTTATAACTTATCTTATCGTTAAGTTGAAGTAAAGTTTCGCTTTGAATAAGTAAAGCGTTTGGCAAGCAGGCCTTTAAGATAAGCCCAAAAGATGACAAGTAATATTTTTTAACCCACTTAAACAATTTGAGTTGGTTAATGCTGAGAATTGGGTAGTGGTCTAAAACTTCTTTAACAGGTTTAGCCTCATAATGCAAAGGTTGGTTTTGGTGAATATTGACTACAACGGCTGTGTAGAGTTTTTTTTTACCTAAAGGTACAGCAACTCTGGATCCAATCTGACACTGATGACGCATTTCCTCACTTAGACTGTAAGTGAGTAAATTCTCAATATTTAAAGGTAAAATGACATCAGCATAATAGCTCATATTAGACTTTGAAATATAGCATTGTTATTTTAAAATCAATTTTTTAACAGCAGATTGGTTCTGTGATTTTATCCTGACAAAATATATACCTGAACTCAAATCACTTAAGTTAAAGCTAAAATTATTAGAAGAATTTTCATGGGCGAAGGATCTTAAAGCTCTTCCATTAAGATCAATTATATCAATTTTTACGTCATCACTAATATTTTGATTAAAATTTACCACTACTCGACCAGAGCTTGGGTTTGGATAAATACTGAACTCTATTGATGCCATGTCGCTAACTGATAGAGTTTCTTCATAACACAATTCAATTCCAAAACTATCAATGCTTCCGCCATCTCCCGGAAACATGTCATTTACTGTTAAAATCCAATCCCCATTGAGGTTTTCTCCTACAAAAGTTGATAATTTTTCATCTGGTTTTATAAGTCCTAATAATGCCGGTGGGTTAAATCCATTACAACTTTGGGCTAAGCCTTTATCATCAAAAGTTACATCAACATCGTCCAAATTATCACAAGGTTGATCTAAGAGTGTAATTGTAGTACCTGCCGGACTCGTTAATGTCACTTCTAAATCAGCTAACCAGGTATGAGTCAGTTCAAAATTAACATTAATATCTTCAATGAAATTAGTTTGAGATACTCCGGATATGTTAATTACAGATTGTACGAGATTAGGTCCTGAACTGACGATATTTACCGGTGTATCATTTGAAAATGTAATTGGTAAACACTCTAGGGGTTTTGTAGTAAAGGAATCCACTGTAAAGCTGCCCATCACACAATTACTGATAGGTCTAACCCGCCAATAGTATTGTTGATCGGACTCCAATTCAGGGGTGATGACTTGCGTATCTTCAGTGATTTGGCTAAAAAATAATGAATCAAAATTTGATGATGTTGACAATTCTACCTCATAATCAGAAGCTTCTGGAATTCCGTCCCAATTTAAGACTGGAGACAATGAGCTTAATTGAGTACTATTTGGATTATTAATTGACAATTGAGGTAAAGCTGATGCAGGCTTAATGTTTAGATTAAAATCAAAGCTAAAACTTTCACTGCCTGATGTTGCCGTAACGGTAAAAGGATAATCTCCGGGTGATACAGTTGATAAGTTATCTATATTTAATGTTGATGTCCCTTGGGAATTTATATTTGAAGGGGAAAAGGCTTCTGATAAATTTGCAGGCAAACCACTTGCACTTAAGTTGATATTTCCATTAAAAGAATCGATAGAATTAATTTCTAAGTCGAATGTAGCAATTTCATCGGCACAAAATGAGCGATTGGGTATATCAGTTTGAAGTGCAAAATTAGATTCTGCAATTCCACTTATCACTATACTGTAATCTTGAGCAAGGTTTTGTAATGTCCCTTTATGCGTAATTTGTATCGTGTACTGTCCGCTAGCGTTATCAACCTCAACTTTTTCAACATTATCAACACTGTTATCAGATTTTGTAGCAGGGGAATTGGGTAATAATGCGGTAAGTTTCCACGGTTTAAATTCAGTAAACCCATCGGGTGCAATTACTCGAATATCTAAATCGTTGACTAAACGAGGTGTAGAATCGTCTGCGCTACTGGTATCTTGTATAGGTCCAGCCGGGTCTGACCAAGCTATTGTAGCCACTAATGGGGTGTTTGGATCTACAGCATCTACTGTAAAAGAATAGGTGGCGCCATTATTTAATGTATTTTCTTCAATTATAGAAGTAAAATTTTTATTTGTCAAAAGATCAGCTGCAGCAGCGGTATCCATAAGACCCCAACCAAATTTATAGTCTGGTCCGGAGTTATCTCCGGCTTCTCTAGCTGTATGAATCACCAAAGCTCTCATCGAAGCGGCATTTAAAAAGCCATTGTACATGTTGTTGTGATGTTGATGTAATAAACCAATACTTCCACTTACGCTTGGTGCAGCCATAGACGTCCCTGAAAAATTGGCATAACCAGTATCTGAGTTGGCAATAGAAGAAAATGTATTGGTTCCTTTGGCTGAGATATCAGGCTTAATCCGACCATCATCAGTTGGTCCCCAGCTACTGCTATTAGACATCACAACACTTGAGGCATCTTGATAATTATTGACTTCTAAAACATTGGCAACACATAAGATATTTTTAGCTAAATTTTTTCCGGAAATCAAATCAAACCCATTTTTACTGTCATTAAACGGTCCACCTTGTGAAGGTAGTACATTTCTGCTATTGCCAGCTGCAAAAACGGGAAGATAGTACGGAGCATTATAAACTAACTGGTCTACATTGGCTGATACCGACAAATATGCCCCAAATAAAGCATCTGGAATGGCTGCAGGATTTATGCCGTATGAGTGATTGGATACTAACATCCCATTGGAAGCCTCTGAAGTCATTTCTGCGGTGTCATTTCCAAAATCATAGGCTGAAAGATCAGCTGCAAAGGCCATTCCCTTTGCATTGGGATTTACTCCTGAAGCTATCATAGTTCCGGCAACGTGTGTTGCATGACTACTTAATCCGTTTGGATTATCGAGTTGAGTGACTCTATCGACTAATTCTTGATGCGTCGATCTTACTATACCACCATCCCATATTCCTAGATTTATGTCTTGGCCATCTAGTGCTAATCCGGATGAACCGTTAGGATGAACCAAATTTGTATTGATGGTTTGAGCAGAACCGGCATTGTAAGTTTGAATATAAATCAAAGTTCCATCCTCTAAAACTTTCTCTAAAATGGAAACCCCGCCATTGTCTAATGTTTTTATAAGCTCAATATCGTGTTCTAAAGCATAAGCAATGGCTTCTCTTTTGTCTTTCTTATATTGTTTTGAATATTCTCCTGCAATCTCATTTAAAACTCTCAAGTCATAATTTGAAGTAATCTCTAATCTTTCTTGAAAAGTTTGAGCATTAATAAAGTGGTAACTTAATGTAAATATGAAAACGCCAATTAATAATTGTTTATAAGTCATACCAATCGTTAATAAATCTGAACTAAATCTAAGTAAATTAGCAATATTTAAAATATATTTGTTCTTTAAAACAGTAAAAATATGAATTTCATCGTTTCCAGCTCCTATATGTTTCAAAAACTTCAGGTTTTAGGAGGTATTATTAACAATTCAAATACTCTAGCCATACTGGACAATTTTTTATTTGAGTTAGATCATAATAAACTTAAGGTTTCAGCTTCTGATTTAGAAACTACAATTTCTTCTACTCTGGAAGTAGAGTCTGAATCTAAAGTTGAGTTTGCTATACCGGCAAAAATATTACTAGACACGTTAAAAACATTTCCTGAACAGCCTTTAACCTTTAAAGTTAAAGACAATAACACTGTAGAAATAAGTTATCAAGGCGGTAAGTCAGAAGTTGCTTCAGTTTCTGCAGAAGACTTTCCTAACGCTGTTGAGGTAGAAGATGCTGCTACCACCAAAATCATGGCAGCTACACTGGCAACAGCTATAAGCAATACTATATTTGCAACGGGCAATGATAGTTTAAGACCGGTAATGAATGGTGTATTTTTTCAGTTTTTAGAAAACGATGCACGTTTTGTAGGAACAGATGCTCATAAACTTGTAAAATATACGAGAGAGGACATCAAAAGTGATCAACAGGCTGAGTTTATCATGCCAAAAAAACCGCTCAACCTCCTCAAAAATATTTTAATTGGTAGCGAAGATGATATCGTCATTGAATACAATGAAACGAATGCTAAATTTTCTTTTGAAGACTTCGAGTTAAACTGCAGATTAATCGATGGAAAATATCCCAATTATGAAGCAGTTATTCCGACTGAAAATCCAAACAAACTCATCATAGATCGTCAACAATTCTTAAATACTGTCAAGCGAATTTCTATTTTTGCCAATAAGACGACTCACCAGCTTAAGCTTAATTTGTCTGGTGCTCAACTCAAAATATCAGCTCAAGACGTAGATTATTCCAGTTCTGGCGAAGAGCGTCTAGACTGTCAGTATAACGGTGATGATATGGAAATTGGGTTTAACTCACGGTTTTTAATTGAGATGCTAAGCAATTTAACATCAAAAGACGTTCAACTCGCTATGAGTATGCCTAACAGGGCAGGTATTCTTACACCGGTTGATGGGTTGGAAGACGGCGAAAAGGTTACAATGCTTGTAATGCCAGTCATGTTAGGCAATTAATCTATCTTCTTTTAACTTCGTTAATTTTTATTGAATACCAGCAATAAATATCTACAGGCTTGCAGGTTAGTTTATCTTTGCAACTATGTTTAGAAAATTTGCAAAAATTTCACTGATTACCATTTATCTTGTCATCATCGCAGGTGCTGTTGTAAGAATGACTGGGAGCGGTATGGGATGTCCTGATTGGCCAAAATGTTTTGGTTATCTTATCCCACCAACGGAACGCCAAGAACTTGAATGGAAACCTGAACATGACTATTTTAAAGGTCAAGTTATTATTGTTGATAAAAGCTTAAAAGTTGCCAATCAGGCATTTACTTCAAATAAAGTGTTTAATGAAAGCCAATGGAGTAATTATGAAAAACACGATTATGCTACTTTTAATGTTTGGCATACTTGGATAGAATATATCAACCGTCTTTTAGGGGCATTATCTGGGATTTTTGTTTTACTCATGTTTGTGAGCTCATTTTTGCATCGAAAATCAAAACCTAGGCTTATATTTTGGTCTTTTATCACCTTAATTTTATTGTTGTTTCAAGCTTGGCTTGGTGCGACGGTAGTGTATTCAAATTTATTACCAGCTAGAATTACCATACATATGGTTGTGGCATTGATCCTTGTAGCCTTACTTCTTTATATCGTTAAAATTTCCAAATCCGACAATGAAAATGAGCAAGTCGTAATTTCAAAAGGATTTAAATATCTGGTTGGGTTGAGCTTAATTTTATCTTTGGTTCAAATTGGGTTAGGAACTCAGGTACGCCAGTTTGTGGATGAAGTGATTAAATCAATAGGGTATGACCAAAAGCAACTTTGGTTAGAACAGCCAAACGTCAAATTCTACGTTCACCGTTCTTTTTCGATTTTGGTTTTGGTGACAAACGCTATAATTTGGTACATCAACAGGAAGTTTGGCTATCAACTGGACCAATTGACCAATGGATTATTAGCTGTAATCGGTATTGAAATATTAACCGGTACTGTTATGTATTATTTTGATTTTCCATTCCTTACTCAACCACTACATTTAATCATAGCTGCCTTGATGTTTAGTTTACAATTTTATATATTCGTCAATATCACAACTCGATCTAAGAAAATACAGTCCGTATGATATATAAATTCAGAGTCACTCTAGATGTCCTTGATGACGTATTTAGAGATGTTGCCATAAGAAAAACCGATACTTTTGAAGATTTGCATTTTGCAATCCTACAAGCCTTTGGCTTTGAAGGGCAAGAAATTGCTTCCTTTTACAAGTCAGATGAACAATGGAACCAAGGTGAAGAAATTGCACTTGAAGATATGAGTGATGGGCAGTCTAAATTGAAAATGATGAGTGAAACTCATCTAGAAGATATTTTATCTGAAAAACAAACCAAACTCATCTATGTGTATGATTTTTTAAACATGTGGACATTTTATGTTGAGTTGGCTGATATTACAGAACCAGAATCTAGCCGAAACTATCCTGACTTGCTCTTTGCACAAGGACAATTGCCTGAAAATCCGCCTGAAAAAAAGTTTGAAGCTGATTTATTTGACCAGTTTAGTGATGAATTTAGCGAAGAATTGG
Source organism: Mesohalobacter halotolerans (assembly GCF_006120725.1). GTDB lineage: Bacteria > Bacteroidota > Bacteroidia > Flavobacteriales > Flavobacteriaceae > Psychroflexus > Psychroflexus halotolerans. Next base: position 169,760 of record NZ_SWMU01000002.1, on the reverse strand, counting down.
ATAATGACGGTTTAGATTTAGATGATTTTGAAGATCTAGATTTTGATGAGCGGATGAATTAATTTGCCACTTCACTTATAAATTTGATTCGGTAAAGTCTCAACTCTTCATCTTCATAGTCCCCGTCAAACTCTTCCAGGGCTTCATCTATGCTATCTGCTTTTGCTTCAAGAAAGTATTCGTGAATATCCTCTTGTTGGTCTTCGTCTAGTATCTCATCCACCCAATACGAGATATTAAGTTTTGTACCACTGTAAACAATAGCTTCCATTTCCTTAATCAGCTCTTCCATCTCCATCCCTTTAGAGCTCGCAATGTCGTCTAAGGGCAATTTCCTGTCGACATTTTGAATAATATACAACTTATTAGCACTATTAGCTCCAGTAGATTTTACAACTAAATCGTCCGGTCTTACTATATCATTATCTTCGACATATCGGTTGATAAGGTCGATAAATTTTTTCCCAAACTTTCTAGCTTTACTTTCTCCCACACCATGTATGTAGCTCATCTCATCCATATTTACGGGATATTTTAAAGCCATGTCTTCTAAAGATGGATCTTGAAAAATCACAAATGGCGGAACTTCCTTTTGTCTGGCAACTTTTTTTCTTAAATCTTTAAGCATTTTGAGCAATTTTGGGTCACTCGCTCCAGTTTTGCTGATGTTGGCTGTCGATTTTTCATCGGAGTAATCGTGATCTTCAGCCATCATAAAAGACTCTGGTTGTTTTAAGAAGGCTTCGCCTTTATCTGTTAATTTAATAACACCGTATGATTCTATTTCTTTGTGCAAGTAGTCATTTACCAAAACTTGTCTGATTAAAGCTTTCCAAAATTCTTTAGTTTTTGATTTGCCTTGACCAAAAATATCAGATTGGTCCGTTTTATGGGATTTAATAATAGCGTTTGGAACGCCCACCAAAATATTGACCAGCTCTTTCATTTTATAAAGCTGTTCAGTTTGCTTAACGGTTTTTATTAATAACGCAACATCGTCTTTGGCTTCAACTGTTTTTTTAGGATACCTTACATTATCATCCATGTCGCCACCTTCTCCTGTTTCGTTGTCAAATTCTTCGCCAAAATAATGTAGGATAAATTTTCGTCGCGAGACAGGAGATTCTGCAAAGGCTACAACATCTTGTAGTAATGCATATCCTATTTCTTGCTCTGCTAAAGGTTTATTACTCATAAATTTCTCCAGCTTTTCAATGTCTTTGTAACTATAGTAAGCCAAGCAGTGACCTTCTCCACCATCACGACCAGCGCGCCCAGTTTCTTGATAATAACTTTCTATACTTTTTGGAATATCGTTGTGGATGACAAAACGTACATCAGGTTTATCTATTCCCATACCGAATGCAATGGTCGCCACAACAACATCAATTTCTTCCATCAAAAACATATCCTGGTGTTTAGAACGAGTTTTGGCATCTAAACCAGCGTGATATGGAACAGCCTTTACACCATTGACCTGTAAGGTTTGAGCAAGCTGCGACACTCTTTTTCGACTAAGACAGTATATTATCCCACTTTTTCCTTCATTTTGCTTTACAAATTTTATAATGTCACTATCAACATTAGCTGTTTTATGTCTTATCTCATAATATAGGTTTGGTCGGTTAAACGAAGCTTTAAAGACATTAGCATTTGGCATTCTCAAATTTTTAAGGATGTCCTCTTGTACTTTTGGTGTAGCAGTGGCTGTTAAACCTATTATAGCAATATCGTCACCAATGCGGTTGAGTATTTTTTTTATGTTTCGGTATTCCGGCCTGAAGTCATGACCCCATTCTGAAATACAATGTGCCTCATCTATTGCTAAAAAGGAAATATTTTGTGTTTTTAAAAAGTCGACATATTCGTCTTTGGTAAGTGACTCCGGGGCAACGTATAATAATTTAGTATGGCCGTCAGAAATATCCTGTTTGACCTGCCTAATTTGTGTTTTATTCAAAGAGGAATTCAACACGTGAGCAACACTGTAGTTGTCAGAGAGATTTCTCAGCGTATCAACTTGATTTTTCATCAGAGCAATCAAAGGAGAAATGACGATAGCTGTTCCTTCAGATATTAACGCCGGAAGCTGGTAACATAATGATTTACCACCGCCTGTTGGCATAATGACAAATGTGTTTTGATTGTTTAGGATGCTTTTGATGACATCTTCTTGAAGACCTTTAAATTCTGAAAAGCCAAATATTTTTTTAAGATGCTGTTGTAGTTCGATTGACTTCAATTTATTTTTGTTTTACGTACATTTGCAAACCTAAATATAAGCAATATTTTAAAGTCTGCAAGTCAATTAAAAATTTATGAACCATTCACAAATCAAAAAATTCGCAAAGGATAGCATACAAATGCAGGCAGAAGCCGTAAATCATTTAAACCAATATATTAATGAAGATTTTGAGGCGGTTGTAAAGTTGATTTTAAAATCTAAAGGCCGTGTAGTGATTACTGGTATTGGCAAAAGTGCCATCATTGCACAAAAAATTGTAGCTACCATGAATTCTACAGGTACGCCAGCTGTTTTTATGCATGCCGCAGACGCTATACACGGTGATTTAGGCACAATACTTAAAGATGATATTGTTATTTGTATTTCTAAAAGCGGCAACACGCCAGAAATCAAAGTTTTAGTGCCTTTAATTAAAAATTTTGAAAACAAATTAATAGCATTGACGGGAAACCAGAAATCTTATTTAGCAGAACACTCAGACTTTACCTTGCTCACTCCTGTAAAAAAAGAAGCTTGCCCCAACAACCTCGCACCTACGACAAGTACTACAGCTCAATTGGTTATGGGTGATGCCCTTGCAGTTACTTTACTTAAAATGAAGGGGTTTTCTAAAAAAGATTTTGCAAAATACCATCCCGGAGGTGCTTTAGGTAAAGCTTTATACCTTAGAGTTAGTGATATTACAAAGCAGAATTTAAAACCTCAAGTTCATCCAGAAAATTTAATGAAAGAAGTCATTATCGAAATTTCTAAAAATATGCTTGGCGTAACCCCTGTCATAGAAAATGAAAAAATTATCGGTATTATAACTGATGGGGATTTAAGGCGAATGCTGACAAGTCATGATGATATTAAAGGTTTGAAAGCTAAAGATATCATGACAGAGCATCCTAAAACCATTAACAATAAAGCTATGGCTGTAGATGCTCTTGAGATACTTGAAAACAATAGTATCACTCAAATTATTGCTGAAGAAGATGGCAAATATAAGGGCATCGTTCATTTGCATAATTTAATTAGAGAAGGCATTATTTAATGGCAAAAACAGTACACAAAAATGAAATGTCTTTTTTAGACCATCTTGAAGACTTGAGATGGCATATTATCAGAGCATTAATTGCTGTTGTGGTTTGTGCTATAATCGCTTTTATGTTTAAAGGTTTTATTTTTGATGTCATTTTATTAGGGCCTAAACACTCTACATTTCCTACCTACGAAATCTTGTGTAATTTATCTAAAGTCTTAGGTTTAGATCAAAGTTTTTGTTTTGAAGAATTGCCCTTTAGAATTCAAAGCCGAAAAGTTGCAGCTCAATTTAGCGCTCATATGTGGACATCAGTTACTGCAGGTTTTATAGTTGCATTTCCGTATATTATATACCAAGTGTGGTGTTTTGTTTCACCCGGCTTATATTCTGGGGAAAAGCGCAGTGCTAAGTGGTTCATTTTCATCACCTCCTTTTTATTCTTTTTAGGCGTATTATTTGGGTATTACATTATATCACCGTTATCCATTAGATTTTTGGGAAGTTATCAAGTCAGTTCAGAAGTTTTTAACGACTTTGATTTAGAAAGTTATATCGGTTTGGTCAAAACTTCAGCTTTAGCCTCGGGAGTAATGTTTGAATTGCCAGTAATCATTTACTTTCTGGCCAAATGGGGTTTGGTTACCCCAGAATTTTTAAAAGTGAATAGAAAATACGCTTTAGTATTGATTTTAATCCTTTCAGCAATCATTACACCGCCTGATATTGCCAGCCAATTTATTGTCTCAATTCCTGTGGTGGTATTGTATGAAATTAGTATAATGATTACCAAAATTATATATAAAAAACAACGTAAAACACAATTAAAATGATAGATAAAGTTGACGAATTTGAAGCCTATAGGGCTAAAATGAATGATAAACTCATAAAAGAAAATAACAAAGTCATCAAACGTATTTTTAATTTAGATACCAATTCTTTTGCTGAAGGAAGCCTAGATAAAAAAACAAAAGAATTGTTGGGCTTAGTGGCTTCATTGGTTTTGAGGTGTGATGACTGCGTCAAATATCATTTAGAGTCTTCTTATAAGTCAGGTTGGTCAAGAAGCCAAGTTATGGAAGCTTTAAGTATTGGCACTCTTGTTGGTGGTACTATTGTTATACCTCATTTAAGAAGAGCGCATGAGTTTTGGGAAGCCATCGAAGAAAAATATAATAACTAAAATATGAAAGCAATCATCAAACCTATAATTCGGCTAGCTATATATGCTGTCCTTTTCTATTTGTGTACCATTCCAATTGAAGCTGATTTTTTAATTGGTCAAGCCAACGAGTCGAATGCTATAGAACTTGCACAACAAAGCATCTTACTGATTACCATTATTTTAGGATTTATATCTTTAGCTTATACGGCACAGTACAAAACCTTTATGGCAGTGATGAGTTTGTTTATAGGCTTACACCTCATTAGAGAATTAGATGCCTGGTTCGATACTCATATCTTTAATATAGGTTGGTTTCCATACGTTGTCGTATTAGCTATTGTCATGTTTTACATTTTAATTAAAAATTTAAAATCATTTTCTAATCAAATTAAATCTCTAAGTCATACTGCGGGATTTGGAATTTTTCTTATTTCCCTAGCCAACTTACACGTATTTACCCGTATTTATGGCAAACCCTCTAATTGGGATAATATTATGGGGCAGAATTATCTTTACAGTGTCGAGCGCGCCTCTGAAGAAAGTGTAGAGTTAATAGCTTATATGATGATCTTAATTGCTGTTATTGAATTATTTATATTTGTCAAGAGAGATAAAATCTTAAATTAATGTCAGAAGTCAACCAAATTAAACTCAGAGCAGAAAAACTCGTTAAAAGCTATGGTGGTAAACGTGTAGTAAAAGAAGTATCTTTAGAAGTCAATCAAGGGGAAATTGTAGGATTACTTGGACCCAATGGTGCTGGAAAGACAACAACATTTTATATGATTGTTGGTATTATAAAACCTAACAAAGGACAAATATTTTTAGAAGGTCAAAACATCACAAAATTTCCGATGTACAAAAGAGCTCAAAATGGCATCGGCTATTTAGCACAAGAAGCTTCTGTATTTAGAAAACTAAGTGTGGAAGACAACATTAAAAGCGTACTGGAGTTAACAAGTCTTAACAAAAAACAACGCACTGAAAAAACCGAACAGCTTTTGGAGGAATTTGGCTTGACTCATATTAGAAAAAATCGCGGTGATTTACTCTCTGGTGGTGAAAGACGTCGAACCGAAATAGCACGAGCTCTTGCCACAGATCCAAAATTCATATTACTCGACGAACCCTTTGCCGGTGTTGACCCTGTTGCTGTAGAGGATATTCAAAAGATTGTCGCCCAACTGAAACATCGTAATATAGGAATTTTAATCACAGACCATAATGTTCAAGAAACCCTAGCCATTACCGATAGAACGTATTTGATGTTTCAAGGTGGTATTTTAAAACACGGTATCCCAACTGAACTGGCAGAAGATGAAATGGTCAGAAAAGTATACTTAGGTCAAAATTTTGAATTGAGAAAGAAAAAGTTATTTGATTAAGTTTTGTGTTTTTTCTTTTCTGCTGCAGGAAATAAGATATTATTTAAAATCAATCGGTATCCAGGTGAGTTAGGATGCAGTTCTAATTCTGTTTTAGGATCGCCTACACGATGCTGATAATCTTCAGGATCGTGACCTCCGTAAAATGTGAAAAAACCTTTGCCCTTTATGCCGTGAATATATTTAGCTTCGCCATTTAATTTTGTTTCACCTAATACTAAAACATTAGACTTTACATGAGACGCATCAAATGAAGTGGTCTGTCCCATAAACCCTTTTACGATAGCCGTATGGTTTTGACAAAGCATGGTTGGAATGGGATCCCATTTGGCTGAAAAATCCATAAGCGTAAAATAATCTTTTTCTTTAGGAACACGACGTTTACGCGTCATATCTATACTAGAAAATTCATACACAAGTGGACTTTTTTCGAGGATAAAATCTTCAAAGGCAAAAGTTTTATTGAAATCAATTTTGTTTTGGTAACCCGGTTCACTCGGGTCACCATCAAACATAGATTCACAAATATCTACGCCTTCAGCTGATAGGGCAATATCAAAACTATCTGTTGCACTGCACATGGCAAACATGAAACCGCCACCTATGACGTAATCTCTTATTTTTTTAGCTACAGCTAATTTTTCTTGTGAAACTTTATCATAACCTAAAGAATTTGCTAAATCTTCAGCTTCTTTTTTTTCTTGAATATACCATGGTGCAGCACGATAAGCTCTATAAAATTTGCCGTATTGTCCGGTAAAATCTTCGTGATGAAGATGCAACCAATCATACAGCAATAACTCATCGTTTAAAACAGACTTATCGTAAACGGTTTCATAAGGAATTTCAGCATAGGTTAATACTAAAGTCACAGCGTCATCCCAAGGTTTTTTTCCACTTGGTGTGTAAACAGCAATTTTTGGCGCCTTTTCAAGAAGAACAGATTCTTGGTTTTGACTTGGGCTGTCGATATTTGACAATATGGTTTCTGCTTCAGCGTTACTGATAATCTCATAAGTCACACCGCGAATTGTACACTCTTGTCTTAAAAGTTCAGAATCCGGAATCATGAATGCACCGCCACGATAGTTAAGTAGCCATTGAACTTTTTGTCCATTGCTTAGCACCCAATAGGTGATACCATAGGCTTTAAGATGGTCATTTTGAGAATCAACATCCATAGGAATAACAACAAATGAAGCTTTTACACTAAAGCTCATCAAAATGAATATCGAGATTAATCCTATTTTTTGCAGCGTCATAAATCCAATTATATAACAAAAATAAAGGAATAATAAACCTTGCGTCTTAATATATTAATAAAAGTTAGATTATAATTTAAGATTTAATACGGCATATCATTGTCTGGAGAAGAATCGTCAAAACCCGAAGTTGGTGGAAAATTAGGCAAATCATCGTCATTTATCTTAGAGTTAACTTCTGTAATGGTTTCCATATTGATGTTCTCAAATCGACCAAATTGACCGATAAATTTGAGCTTAATATTATCTAAGCCACCGTTTCTGTGCTTGGCCACTATAAATTCAGCTTCATTTTTGGTTGGTGTAGCAGCTTCATCATCCCATTCATCAATGCCATAATATTCCGGTCGGTAGATAAATGAAACTATATCGGCATCTTGCTCAATAGCACCGGATTCTCTCAAATCACTCAGCAAAGGTCTTTTAGTACCTCCACGGGTTTCTACCGCACGAGACAGCTGTGATAGGGCAATAACCGGAATATTTAATTCTTTGGCTAAAGCTTTTAAGTTTCTAGAAATGGTAGAAATCTCCTGTTCACGATTGCCTGATTTATTACTTGCACCACTGGTCATTAATTGAAGGTAATCCACAACAATGAGCTGGATACCATGTTGAGATGATAATCGTCTAGCTTTAGCTCGTAAATCAAAAATGGAAAGTGATGGTGTATCATCAATATAAAGTGGGGCTTTTTCTAATGCCTTTACTTTTACATTGAGTTGCTCCCATTCGTATTTTTCAAGTTTTCCGGTTCTTAATTTTTCGGAAGACAACTGGGTTTCAGACGAAATTAAACGTGTAATTAATTGAACAGCAGACATTTCCAACGAGAAAAAAGCAACAGGAATGTCACGTTCTACTGTGATGTTTCTGGCCATAGAGAGTGTCAGTGCTGTTTTACCCATACCGGGTCGAGCTGCCACAATAATCAAGTCACTGGGTTGCCAGCCTGAAGTCAATTCATCGAGTTCGTCAAAGCCGGATGGAATTCCACTCAAGCCTTTTTGGTTTGCAATTTCTTCAATACGCTTTTTGGCTTGAATTACCAAACTTTGTGCAGTTTCAGAGGATTTGTTGATATTACCTTGAGTCACTTCATAGAGTTTAGATTCGGCGTTATCCAGCAAATCAAAGACATCGGTAGATTCGTCGTAGGCCTCCTCTATAATTTCACTAGAAATCTGAATTAAACTGCGTTGAATAAACTTCTGAAGAACAATACGAGAATGGTACTCAATATGTGCTGAGGAAGAGACTTTTTGAGTTAATTGAATGAGATAAAAATCGCCTCCGATGGATTCGAGTTTTTTTTCTTTTTTTAAATGACTGGAAACTGTTAATAAGTCTATAGGTTGACCTTCTTCAAACAGGGTTTTAATCGCTGAAAAAATGTGTTGATGGCTTTCTTTGTAAAATGCTTCAGGTTTTAAAATATCGATGACTTCATCTACACCTTTTTTGTCAATCAACATAGCACCTAACACAACCTCTTCTAAATCAACAGCTTGAGGCGGTATTTTGCCTTTTTGCAAACTGATAACATTTCCTTTTTTTGTATTTTTATTGCTAAACGACTTTTGATTTTCCATACAGCGAATGTAAACAAATTGTTAAGACAAATCCACATTGGAACAAATTCCCTCATCAACATATCATTAACAAAAAGCTGTTGATAAGTAGTATCAATGTGTTGATAACTTGATTAATTAAAAATAAAAAAACTTAAATAATTGGGTGTGAAGATTTAAAGATTAGCGTTCTTTTAATTCACCCATGCCGACATACTTTTCAATACGTTTTTCGACTAATTCTTCTGGTGATAAGTTTTTAAGTTCTTCAAAAGTTTCCAGAATTGCTTTGCTGACGATTTTATAGGTTTTGTCCTTGTCACTATGTGCACCACCAATGGGTTCGTTGACAATTTTATCAATCAATTTTAAGGACTTCATGTCGTCTGCTGTTAACTTTAGTGCTTCAGCTGCCGTCTCTTTGTGTTCCCAGCTTCGCCATAAGATAGACGAGCAGGATTCAGGTGAAATTACCGAATACCAGGTGTTTTCCAGCATAAGTACGCGATCTCCGACACCGATTCCCAATGCTCCACCACTGGCTCCTTCACCAATAATCACAACAATAATGGGAACTTCAAGTTGAGTCATCTCATAAATATTGCGCGCAATAGCCTCACCTTGACCACGTTCTTCGGCTTCTAGACCAGGAAATGCTCCTGGAGTATCAACAAAACAGACAACAGGAATATTAAATTTCTCTGCTTTTTTCATCAAGCGCAGTGCTTTTCTGTACCCTTCGGGATTGGCCATGCCAAAATTTCGGTATTGTCTGGTTTTGGTATTAAAGCCTTTTTGCTGACCAATAAACATAAAACTTTGGTCTTTTATTTTACCTAGACCGCCAATCATCGCTTTATCATCGCCAAAATTGCGATCTCCATGTAATTCTAAAAATGAGTCTTTACATATATTATTGATATAATCTAAAGTATATGGACGATTAGGATGCCTAGAAAGTTGAACCCTTTGCCAGGCATTGAGGTTTTTATAAATGTCCTTTTTCGTTTCTCTGAGTTTCTTTTCTATTTGTTTGCAAGTATCTGAAACATCAACTTCACTTTCTTCTCCTATTACACAAGCTTGCTCGTATTTTTCTTGGAGTTCTTTTATAGGAAGTTCAAATTCTAAGTATTCCATGTTTGTTTTTTTAAAGTTTTATAGCTTTAGTTTGTTTACCCATTTTATTGGAAACATTTAGCGGTATAATAGAGGTTTTAGTCTTAATAAAATCATTTTCACTATCATAACTTCTTAATATGTCGTAGGGTGGTTTGACATCCCTTAGAAGTGTACCATTTCTTCGAAAAAGTTCGTCGTCTTTATTTTTCTGAAGCTGTTTTGCTATCAAATCTGTAAGGTTTTGAAGTAAATTGATAGCTGTCGAGTATGTTGGAGCAGCTTTTAAAAGCGCTTTAGCTCCTAAATTAACGGCTTCAGATTTTAATATATTTTCCATGATTTTTCCAAAATCTCTTACATCTTTATCGCTTTCCATAAATAAAATCGAATAAGCCAAGAACTGTCCGGGGTTATTTGGACCATATATCAAATGTCCTTGACCGTCAAAACTCACAGTTTCATTTTTTCTGACATTTGGAAATGGTAAAATATTAAAATCAATTGAAGTATCGTAAGCGCCTTGTTCGTCAATTGCCATCGAAACAATATAGGGTTCACTAAAGCGATCTAAAAAAAATTCAGATTTGCGCTTGAGCTTAAATGACTTGACGACAACTGCAATCTTATCTTTATGTGGATTAAATTTGTCCATTACTAAACGGGTTATCCAATAACAAATATAAAGACAAGTTTTGAAATTATAATGTACAAACCGGAAAAACTATCGCTTGGCTTTTTGTAAAAGGAATATTGCCAAAATTCCAAAAATAAAATTAGATAACCAAACTGCTATAAATGGTGAGAAATCTGATTTTTCGGCTACCGTTCCAAAGACTTTATCTAAAAATACATAAGAGAAAGCAATTACAATTCCTATGGCCAGGTTAATGCCCATTCCACCGCGCTTTTTAAACGAGGAAACAGCCACAGCTATAATGGTGAGAATAAAAGTCGAAACAGGAACGCTCCAGCGTTTATACAAATCGATCATATATAAATTGATGTAAGGCGATCCGCGTCGCTTTTCTTCTTCAATGAAATCGAGCAATTCAAAATAATTTTTACTCTCCGCAGCATAAATAGTTGGCGTCAGTTCGTCGAGTTCAAACGGTAAAATAGTATCGTGTGCAGACTTTTTTGTGATAATATCTTCGCGTTCTGTGATGGTTCTTTTAATGTAGGGTTTTAGTGTATAATTCAGCGAATCCGGATTAAACTTTATCTGGTTGGATGTGATTTTAAAGGTCATGCGTTCACCTTCAAAATGCTCAAGTGTAAAATTATAAGCGGTCTGATTTCTTGGACTATAGCTTGAAGCGTAAATGTATTCGTTATCATTGATTTGTCTATAAATATCTTTGGTATCCCTAACTGACTTGTTGTTTTTTAAATATTTGTAATAGAAAGAGTTATAATCTTCACTTGAATTTGGGTAAATATACATACTAAAACTCAACGCAATAAAAAAAACCACTGTAGCGCCAATAAAATAAGGTCTTAAAAACCGCATAAACGACACGCCGGAACTCAAAAACGCTATGATTTCAGAGTTATTTGCTAACTTGGACGTAAACCAAATGACCGATAAGAATAAGAGTATGGGAAAAAGAAGATTGGCAAAATGTATAACAAAATTGAAATAGAAGTATAAAATTTCGTCTAACGGGACTTTATTTTCCGTGAGGTTGTCGATTTTTTCAGACAGATTGATAATGATCCCAATAGGGACGAACATGATCAACATAATGAGAAAGCTGATCAAATAGCGTTTTAAGATGTACCAATCTAATATTTTCACTACAATCTGTTTTGCATTTGATTAACCATCATTGTTTTCCAACTCATAAAATCACCATCTTGTATATGTTGTGCTGCTTGCCTTACTAATTTCAAATAAAAGCCTAAATTATGAATACTACAAATTTGTTTAGCGAGTAATTCGTTGACCGTAAACAAATGTCGAACATAAGCCCGACTGTAATCATGATCTACCCAGGTGGTACCGTCGCTATCCAAAGGACTAAAATCGGTTTTCCACTTTAAATTTTTGATGTTAATGCTGCCTTGACTTGTAAAAATCATGCCATTTCTAGCATTTCGTGTGGGCATGACACAATCAAACATATCAATACCTAAAGCAATGTTTTCCAGCAGGTCAATTGGTGTACCCACGCCCATGAGATAACGCGGTTTGTCTTTGGGTAAAACATCTGTGACAACATCGGTCATTTCGTACATTTCGTCGTTGGGTTCACCCACCGAAAGACCACCAATGGCATTACCCGGCAAATCCTTATCAGCAATATATTGTGCAGATTCTTTACGCAAATCTTTATAGGTACTACCTTGTACAATAGGAAATAGGTGTTGCTGGTGACCATACAAATCGTCGGTTGCGTTAAACCGTGTAATGCACCTTTCTAACCACCGGTGGGTCATGTGCATCGAACGTTTGGCGTAGTTGTAATCACACGGATAAGGCGTACATTCGTCAAAAGCCATCATAATGTCAGCACCAATCAAGCGCTGAGTATCCATCACATTTTCAGGTGAGAACCAATGCATAGAGCCATCAATATGAGATTTGAATTTGACACCATCTTCTGAAATTTTTCGGCGTTCAGACAATGAATAGACTTGATAACCACCGCTATCGGTCAAGATGTTCTTAGACCAATTCATAAACTGATGAAGTCCACCAGCCTTTTGCAGAATATCAGTCTCAGGCCTAAGATATAGATGATAAGTATTACCTAAGATAATGTCCGCCTTAATATCATTCAACAACTCTCTTTGATGGACAGATTTTACCGTTGCAATAGTTCCAACCGGCATAAAAATCGGGGTTTTAATTTCCCCATGGTCGGTTGTGATTACCCCTGTACGTGCTTTTGAATTGTCATCCGTTGAATGAATGTTGAATGTCATGAAGAAAGTTTAAATCGCGACAAATATACTGATATCCATGGCATTTTAAAGAATTTTACCATTTCATTAAACCTAAAAAAGAATATTGATAAGTTCGTTAATAACTGCCCATAAAAACGTTTTCGTTGCGCAATTATTAGTTTATTTTTGCACAAAACGATACAAGATGACTACATCATCAAACCTTCAAGAGTTCGTCACTCAAGTCCGACGTGACATTTTAAGGCAAGTTCATAAAGTAAATTCTGGTCACCCCGGTGGATCATTAGGGTGTACAGAGTTTTTTTCAGTGCTTTTTAAAGAAGTTCTTCGAGCCAAAGACCATTTTGATATGGATGGCAAAGACGAAGATCTCTTTTTTTTATCCAATGGTCATATTTCACCAGTTTATTACAGCGTTTTATCCCGATGTGGATACTTTCCAGTGGAAGAATTAAAAACCTTCAGGCATATCAATTCCCGATTGCAAGGCCATCCGACAACCCATGAAGGTTTACCGGGTGTAAGGACAGCTTCAGGTTCTTTAGGACAAGGACTTTCCGTTGCACTTGGCTCGGCTTTGAGTAAAAAACTTAACGGCGATAAGCATTTGGTGTATTCTTTACATGGTGATGGTGAGTTGCAAGAAGGACAAAACTGGGAAGCCATCATGTTTGCAGCAGCCAACAAAATTGACAACATCATTGCTACTGTAGATTATAATGGTCAGCAAATCGATGGATCAACCGACGATGTTTTGCCCATGGGCGACTTAAAAGCTAAATTTGAAGCCTTTGGCTGGGACGTGATTGAAGAAGAAAACGGCAATGATATCGATGCAGTGCGAAATGTTTTAGCTGAAGCTAAATCTAAAACCGGACAATCTAAACCAGTTGTAATTTTGCTCAAAACCATCATGGGCAACGGTGTTGACTTTATGATGCATACACACGCATGGCACGGTAAAGCGCCAAATGATGAGCAATTGGAAATCGGATTAAAACAAAATCCTGAAACTTTAGGAGATTATTAAAAAGAATAGTGATGAAAACATATACAAATACAGGAAATATTGATACACGCTCTGGTTTTGGTGCTGGTTTAGAAATACTTGGCGATAGCAATCCTAATGTCGTTGCACTTTGTGCTGATTTAACGGGTTCTTTAAAAATGAATGCCTTTAAAGACAAACATCCGGATCGCTTTTTTCAAGTCGGCATTGCCGAAGCCAATATGATGGGTATTGCTGCTGGGTTAACCATAGGCGGTAAAATCCCATTTACGGGGACGTTTGCCAATTTTTCTACAGGTCGGGTGTACGATCAGATCCGTCAAAGTATTGCGTATTCCGGAAAAAATGTCAAAATTTGTGCTTCTCATGCGGGCTTAACTCTAGGTGAAGATGGCGCAACCCATCAGATTCTGGAAGACCTCGGTTTGATGAAAATGTTACCGGGTATGACCGTTATAAATACCTGTGACTTTAACCAAACCAAAGCAGCTACTATTGCTATTGCTGACCATGATGGCCCGGTTTATTTGAGGTTTGGGCGTCCAAAAGTGGCAAATTTTACACCAAAAGATCAATCTTTTGAAATTGGAAAAGCCGTAAAGCTTCAAGAAGGCACTGATGTAACCATTGTGGCCACAGGTCATTTGGTATGGGAAGCCTTAGAAGCGGCAAAAACCTTACATGAACAAGGTATTGCTGCTGAGGTTATTAATATTCATACCATAAAACCATTAGATGACAAAGCCATTTTATCCTCTGTAAAGCAAACAGGGTGCATTGTCACTGCTGAAGAACACAACTATCTCGGTGGTCTAGGAGAAAGTGTTTCGCGAGTTTTGGCTCAACATCATCCTACACCTCAGGAATTTGTGGCGACTCAGGATACTTTTGGCGAAAGCGGAACTCCTGCACAGTTGATGGAAAAATACGGGCTGAATGCTAAAGCTATTGTAGAGAAATCTAAAAAAGTCCTTAAACGTAAATAATATGAAGTGGCTTAAATCCTTAATGTTGTGCATCATCATGACCACTTCGGTGATGAGTCAGGAAATGGAATATACGGATGAGATAAAATCTTTTCAGGAGGAACTTAATGCATTTTATAAGAGCCCCGAAGAATCACCCTTATCCAAAAAGGATCTTAAACGCTTTCAGTCTCATGACTTTTTTGATATCGATCCGGATTACAAGGTCTTAGCTGACTTTAAGGTAATTGAGTACCCGATTTTTACCATGATGAAGACCAGCACCAGACGACTCTCTAAGTACAAAGAATACGCCATAGTAAACTTTGAACTCAATGGCAAACCCCATCAACTCACTGTTTACCAAAGTACCAAACCCCCTTCGGAACCGAAGTATATTGATTATTTGTTTTTACCCTTTACCGACCTTACAAACGGACAGGAAACTTATGACGTCGGGCGATACATCGATCTCAAGATTCCCAAGGGCGATACCATTGTAATTGATTTTAATAAAGCTTACAATCCTTACTGTGCGTACAGTAAAAATTACTCCTGCGCTATTCCACCCGAAGAGAATCATCTTGAGACTCAAGTCAAAGCCGGTATCAAATCGAGTAACCTGTAAGGTTTAGGTTTTAAAACTCGTTTAAAGTTTGCAGAATTATTAACAGACGTCAAAGGATGTTCTCATTAGATTTGTGACATGAGACATTTGACATCTGATGACATCCAAAGCCTGCCAAGCAGATTCAGAGCACAATTTATCAATTCGATTACCGGCGTAAAATCAGCCAACTTGATTGGAAGTGTATCAGCCCGAGGGAATACCAATCTTGCCATTTTCAGCTCTGTAGTTCACCTCGGGAGTAACCCAGCTTTATTGGGCTTTTTATTGCGACCGACTACAGTTGAGAGACATACCTTTAATAATATTAAAGAGACCTCAGCATTTACTATAAATCAAGTTCAAACGCATTTCATTGACAAAGCCCATCAAACCTCTGCAAAATACAATCATAATATTTCAGAATTTGAAGCTGTAGGTTTAGAAGAAGAATTCTTAAGCGATTGTAAAGCGCCGTTCGTGAAGTCGGCTCCGCTTAAAATTGCGTGTCGGTATAAAAATGAGTATGTTATAGAAGAAAATGGCTGCCGACTGATCATTGGTGAAGTCACCGATGTATTCTATCAAAAACAAATTCAGTCTAAAGATGGATTTCTGGACCTCACACAAACTGATACGGCAGGTATTTTAGGAAGCGATGCTTATGTTAAGATTGATTTACTCCATAGGTATGAATACGCTCAACCCGATCAGGTTTTAAAAACTAAATAATAATAGAGTTCAGTCAAACGAATTATAAATATGGCACATCGTAAACCCCATTTACCAGAAAAGATCTGTCCGGTGTGCGGAAGACCATTCAAATGGCGAAAAAAATGGGAGAAAAATTGGGATAACGTAAAATATTGTAGCAAAAAATGCAGAAGAAACAAGTCAACATCATCTGGTTTAGAAACGATTTAAGAATTGATGATAATCCAACACTCCTCGAAAGCCTTAAGTCGGAGTTACCTGTAATTGGTCTCTATTGTTTTGAACCACGCCTATACGAAAAATATTTTTACGATCTAAAAAAAACGGAATCGTTTAGAGCACAGTTTATTATTGAATCTGTGAAGGACCTCAAGGCTCAGCTTCATTCACTAAATATTGGACTTAAGATATCGATGCAATCACCTGCCGAAGCGGTTCAACAGTTATCAGAATCGTATTCGATTCAAAATGTATTTTTCCAAAAAGAATGGACTTCAGAAGAAGTAGATGTTGAAAATGAGCTTAAAGCTAAGCAATCAGACATCACGTTTAAAAGCAATCTTGGTCAATTCCTTTACCACCCGGAAGACAGTCCTTTTGATAATTATGACGAAATTTCTCAGGTGTTTACCCATTTCAGGAAAAAATGTCAAAAGTTGTCTGAAGTGCGATCGGTTCTACCAAAAACAGAGCCACAATCAGATGAAAATTATATTAAATTTGATGATAAAGTCCCTGATTTAGCATATTTAGGGCTTGAACCGTTTGAAAGAGATTCACGAACAGCATTTCCTTTTAAAGGTGGCGAGACGGCAGCTTTTGAACGAATGAATTATTATTTTTGGGAAACTGAAAAGCTTAAATATTATAAAAAGACCCGAAATGGATTATTAGGAAAAGATTACAGTTCAAAATTTTCTGCATGGCTGGCACATGGCTGCATTTCTCCTAGACGGATTTACAGTGAAGTTAAAAAATTTGAAAAAGAAATCAAAAAAAATCAGGATACCTACTGGTTGATTTTTGAATTGATTTGGAGAGACTATTTCAAATATGTGTCCCTAAAACACGGCAATGCTATTTTCAAAATTGGAGGAATCCTTAAAAAAGACTACGATTGGCATCGCAATAAAGCAGCATTTAAAGACTGGACTGCTGGAAAAACAAAGGATAATTTTGTAAATGCAAACATGATAGAGTTAAAGCGAACCGGGTTTATGAGTAATCGCGGCAGACAAAATGTTGCAAGCTATTGGTCTAAAACCCTAAAACAAGATTGGCGAATAGGTGCGGCTTATTTTGAAGCTATGTTAGTTGATTATGATGTGCATAGCAATTGGGGAAATTGGATGTATAATTCCGGGGTTGGCAATGATCCAAGAGACCGCAAATTTAATACCCAATTACAAGCCAAACGCTACGACAGCAATGGGAAATACAGAAGAACCTGGTTACAGGATCAGTTGTTTTAGTGAGATAATCAGATGCCTAAAAACAGGTTAAAACTTTAAGCATTTTAAGTTGGTGTATTTAATTTCTTTTAAATTTGATTAAAATCTGAAATTATGTCTGAAAAAAAGCCAGATCAAGTTGTTTATAATGAAGAAGAAGATAAGTATGAAGCTGGTTTATTGCCTTATGCCACCAATGCGTCTGCACCTAAAATTACTTCTGAAGATTTAACTGGCTGGAAAAATACTAATATTCATAAAGCTAATCATCAGATTAAGACTGAATACGACAAATTAAAGTCTGCCTACGATGATTTGATGCAACAATATGAATATAACAAATTGATATACAATGCTGAATTTAGTTTTGAACCGATCGTAGGGCAGGTCTATCATTTGTATTTAAAAGACAATGATCAGAGTTTTTTATCCATCATTTCACCCGACGAATGTTCTTTCAAATTTAAAGGAAGCTTTAAACTCAATGACGATAAAATCTGGTTACGGGTTGATGAAGATTAAGCTCTAGTACTTATCCGGATTTGCAATAATATCTTCTGCCCTACTGATATGATTTTCTAAAGTCTCTTTATTCATTTTATTGAGCACACTCATCATCATATTCATTCTGTTATTATTCTTGAAATACTCTCGTTTTTTATGAAGAAAATTCCAATATAGATTATTAAACGGGCAAGCATCTTCACCTTCTTTTTTGGAGACTTTATAATGGCAGGATTTACAATAATTACTCATTTTATTGATGTAACTCCCACTGGACACATAGGGCTTGGTCGCTACGATGCCAGCATCAGCAAATTGACTCATTCCTCTGGTATTGGTAAGTTCTGCCCATTGTATGGCATCCATGTAAATGCCGAGATACCAATCATCCACTTCATCAGGGTCAGTCATGTTGAGTAGTGCAAAATTTCCGGTAACCATCAATCGCTGAATATGATGTGCATAAGCGTGGTCAAGACTTTGATTGATGGCGTGACTCATACAATTCATTTTGGTTTCGCCAGTCCAATAAAAATCTGGGAGCTTATTAGTATTATCCAATTTATTTAAAGATTCATATTCGGGCATTTTATCCCAGTAAATGCCGCGCATATATTCGCGCCAACCCAAGATTTGCCTCACAAAACCTTCAATTTCGGAAATATCGATTTCGTCTTTTCTATCGTAATAGGTTTCTACAGCAGAATTGATGACCTCTTTTGGAGACAGCATTTTGGTATTCATAGCAAAGGAAAGACGAGAATGGAACAACATTTTTTGATCGGTATGCATGGCATCTTCATAATCGCCGAAATGTAAAAGTAAATACTTGCAAAAATAGTCTAAGACTTCTAAACATTCTTTTCTATTGATGGGCCATTCAAAATGCTCGGGGTCAATTCTACCTATATATTTGATGTCTTTAGTCCTAATACTTTCATAAACATCATTAACGTCATGGGCAAATAATTTGGCTTCGGGAATCTCAGGCTCACCTTTCCAGACTTTTCGGTTGGATTTGTCAAAATTCCAATCGCCGCCCTCAGGTTGTTTGTCGTTTTCCATCAATATCGCATGCTTCTTTCTCATGTCGCGGTAAAAGTATTCCATAATCATGGTTTTTTTACCTTCAAAAAATTCAGCGACCTCTTCTCTACTCGTATAAAAATGTTCGGTATCATAGGCCTGGCTTTCAATGCTCAGCACTTCACAAAACGCTTTTAATTTTTGATCTAAACGGTATTCATCAGGATATTGATATTCAAATTTTTCTATGCTATGCTTGGATATGATGTGTTTGAGATTATCCTCTAGGTTTTGTTGGTTTTGGTCATCATCAATCTTATAGTATATGACTTGATGTCCTTCATTTTCAAGATGCTCGGCCAAAGAACGCATGCCCATAAAAAACCCAATGATTTTCTGAATATGGTGATTGACATAGCCTGTTTCCTCTAGAGTTTCGGCCATAAAGTAAATGGTATTATCATCGGTTTGGTCATACCAGGAATGTTGGTAATTGAGTTGGTCGCCTAGGATAAATCGCAAAGTTTTCATTAATTGTTTTTTTCTAAAATAACTTTTATCATTTAGAGTATATCTATCCTGAATAATTTTAGTTAATATTTAGAATAATTTTAGACTCGGGTTTGATTTTTTACAAAAAAAAAGCAATGGAGTTTTTTGAAAAATGGAATCTAATCAAAATTTAATTATGTTTGAATAGATAACGAATTGTTATGTCTTCTGCTGAAACAATAAATGATATATTAGACGAATTAGACCAAATCATAGCTGAATGTGAAGCTACAAATCACAGATTAGGTGTGTTTGCTTACGTCTACAGACGAACAACCGCGGAAATTGCCAAAGAAATAGCCTTAGGACATTTTGAAGACAATAAACGCATGGAAGCCTTTGATGTTGCTTTTGCCATGCTTTACATCAATGCATACAAAAACTATAAAGTCAACAAACCTGTAAGTAAATCTTGGGCTTTTGCCTTTGAGCAAGCAGAAAAACCCATTGACCATAATTCAGCATATTTTAATGGGAATGAATGCGCACATCAATCTAGATCTGGCCATAGCGACAGCAGCAACCATTGAAGGCCAAAATATAATGGACCTGAAAAATGATTTTGATAAGGTAAATGCTATCCTGCGTCAAATTACAGATGAACTACAATAGCGAATAAGCCGAGTTTCTCCACTATTCTTTTTACTCGATATCCTTGGTCAACGCTCGGACGAAAAAATAGTTGATTTTAGCCTGCAAAAAGCGAGATCTTACGCCTGGCATGGCGCTAAAACGATTTGGTCTCAAGAGGTAAGCGAACGTAACAAAACGATTCAAAACATGGATGGTTTTGCCCTAAAGTTAAGTCAACTTATTAGTTATCCCAACTCATGGATATTGAAACTAATTTTGAAAGTAATTGGAGCCTTTGAAGAAAAAATGTCAGTCAAATTATATTAACACTATATAAATAAAATTTAAAATTCTAAGCTCGATATTTGTAATATAAGTCACACTTATGAAAAAAGCTTTAAAAATCACCGGTATTGTTTTATTGGTTTTGGTATTACTTTTAGCCGTAGCTCCTTTTTTATTCCAAGACCAAATTGAAAAGAGCATCAAAAAAACAGTCAACAAAAATGTGAATGCTCAAGTGGAATGGTCTAGTCTAAACTTAAGTTTGTTATCAAACTTCCCAAACGCCAAAGTAGGCTTAGAAAATCTTTCCATTATCAATAATAAACCTTTTGAAGGCGATACCTTGTTTTATGCAAAGGAATTTGAATTAAAAATGGGATTGTTTGAGATTTTTGACACAAAAAATCTCAAAGTGGATGGTATATTTATGGATAATGCTGTGGTGAATATTATAGCAAACAGAGATGGCATTGCTAATTACGATATTCAAAAGGCGTCTGATACTGCTCAAGATGAACCTTCAAACAATTCTTCAACTGAAGACGCTTTAAATTTAGAATTAAGTGCTTATCAAATTTCAAATTCTAAAATTATATACCAAGATGCCGAGGCTATGAAGTTAACTTTAGAGCATTTTAACCATACTGGTCAAGGCGATTTTTCTAAAAATGTATTTGTTTTAAAAACCCATACCGATGCTAAAGTGTCTTTTGTTTATGACAGCACGGCTTACCTCAGTCAAAACAATATTGTCTTAGATGCTGATTTGGCGATGGATCTAGACCAAATGCGTTTTAGCTTTAAAGACAATAAGGCACTCATCAATCAATTGCCTTTAGCCTTTGATGGTTATGTCCAAATCAATGACAGCAGTCAAGAACTGGACATTAACTTTACCACTCCAAATTCTGACTTTAAAAATCTTTTGGCTTTAGTGCCCGAAGAATATGCCGGAAATTTTGATGGCGTTTCCACTCAAGGCGAGTTTAATCTTGATGGACGACTCCATGGGGTGATTGACGATAAGCATATACCTAAAATCAACATTGTTTTAAACAGTCAAAATGCTGAATTTCAATATAAAGACTTACCCAAAAAGGTCGGTAATATCAATCTAGATCTCAAACTATTGAATGAGTCCGGACTTGTGGAAGACACCACAATCGACATTAATACCATAGATTTTAGTATAGATCAAGATAGATTTTCTGGTTCTGCACATTTTAAAAATCTCACCAAAAACATGAAAGCCGATATTGTTGCTGAAGGTGTCATTAATCTTAATAATCTAAGCCAAGCCTATCCAGTAGAAACTAAACTAGGTTTAAATGGAGTGTTAAATGCTGATTTTGAAACCCATTTTGATAGGAATAGTATTGAAAATGAACAATATCAAAATATTAAAAGTAAAGGTCAATTACAATTAACTGATTTCAAATACGCCTCCGAAGAATTGGCAAATCCATTTGAAATTAAGACCGCACTAGTCAAATTTAACCGCGGTGATGCAGAGTTATCAAATTTTAATATGACAACTGGACAAACTGATATTCAAGCACAAGGAAAACTCAATAATTTAATCGGTTATATGTTTTCTGATGAAGATTTGAAAGGTAGTTTTAAAGCCAATTCTAACAGGTTTAGAGTCAATGATTTCATGACAACATCTGCAGAAGAATCATCAAAACCTACTGGTTCTGAATCTAGTGAAGAAAGCACAAGTCAGGTATCAACTGAGGAAGCCATAAAAATTCCAAGTCAATTAGATTTGAGTCTAGATTTTACAGCCAAAGAAGTGGTTTATGAGAACTATAATTTAAAAAATGCCACAGGTCAATTGAGTATCAAAGACCAAAAAGCAAGTCTTAACAAAATTCAAGCCGACTTATTTGGTGGGAAAGTTTTGGTTGATGGCAATGTCAGTACAAAGACAGAAACCCCAACATTTGGTATGAGTCTTCAATTGCAAAATATTGATATTGCGTCTTCAATGCAAGATGTAGGATTACTCAAAGGATTTACTCCAATTCTTAAATCACTCGTCGGAAAATTTACTACTGAATTTGATTTTTCCGGTGACATGACTGAAGGGCTCTCTCCTATTCTAACAAGCCTAAAGGGTTCTGGACTGGCTAATATTATTCAAGCCAGAGTCGAACCTTCTAAAATGCCACTTACCAATTCACTTAATAGTCAGTTGAATGTTATCGACTTTAACAAATTGAAGCTCAATGATGTGGCAACCACATTTAAATTTAATAATGGTGCTGTAAATGTTAAGCCCGTAAAATTTAAAATAGAAGATATAGATGTTAATCTCCAAGGCAGCCACAGTTTAAATAATGTTATGGATTACACTGTCAATCTAAATCTACCGGCAAAATATTTTGGTAATGAGATAGGCAGTCAATTGGCTAAACTGAGTATTACCAAAGTAAAAAATATGAAAGTGGATCTCCCTATTGGAATCAGTGGAAATTTAAAACAGCCTACTATAAAAGTTGATATGCAATCTGCAGTCAGTAATTTAACCAATCAAATTATTGAACAGCAAAAAGATGAGCTTATTGGAAAAGCCGGAGAAGAACTCACAAATTTACTTGGTGGCAATTCAAAAAATGATAAAGCTTCTGATTCGACTTCTACAGAAGATGACAAGGTCGAAGAAACGGTTAAAAATGTACTTGGCGGTTTACTTGGTGGAAAGAAAAAGAAGAAAGAAAATGACAATTAAAACCTCAAGATTTGTGCAAAACTTTAGCCTTGTTAGGATAATCGGTTATTAATCCATCAACTCCCATTTCAAGTAAGGTTTTCATATCAGAAATATCGTTAACAGTCCAAGGAATGACTTTGACTCCACTATCGTGAGCTTGTTTGATATCTAAGCTGTCCAACACTTCATATTGTGGACTGTAGATGTCAGGCGTTCTTTCAAGACTTTGGAGGTTATCGTAAAAATTACCCTGCCCGACTAGGTAAGCGACGGCTAGCTGAGGATAATTGTCTTTAACGTATTGAATCACCCGTTTATCAAAGCTTTGAATAGTGATTTTATTTAATGGAATCAATTCCTCCTTAATGGATTTTACAACCAAGTCAACAAAAACTTGAGGACTTGGATGAAAAACATTATCGGTTTTGGGTGAAGACTTTAATTCGATGTTCAAACCTACCCTTTTGCCTTTATCTCTTAGATGTTCAGTACTCAGTTTGATAACCTCAGTCAAAAGGGGTTTATGGGTCTTAGCCAGGGTTTGATCTGGAAAATCAGGGTGAACCAGACTGCCGCAATCAAAGCTTTTGATCTCTTCATAGGTCATATTATAGAGGTTGTATGCTGTTTGATCTTTAATTTTTTCCCCGTTAGGGTCGAGACATATCTCAGGATTCATATAAGCCTCATGAGAAACCACAACCAATGAATCTTTAGAAATAACAACATCGAGTTCAAGTGTATTGACACCCAGATCTACAGCTTTTTGAAACGCCGGAAGACTATTTTCCGGTAAAATCCCTCTGGCGCCTCGATGGCCTTGCAGGTCAAACTTGTAAGATTTCATCGCTATGGATTTTTTGTTATTCTGTTTTTTACATGAAAATATCACCAAACATAATCCGAACAACAGAAAAATTAATTTAAACCGCATGCTAAAAGGTCTTGTTAAGGTCGCCGATCATATTTTCAGGTTTTACCCATTCATCAAATTCACTCTCGGTGAGGTGACCTAACTCCACAGCAGCCTCTTTGAGTGTTGTTCCGTCACTGTGGGCTTTATTGGCAATTTCAGCAGCTTTATAATAGCCAATCTTGGTATTTAATGCAGTGACCAGCATCAAACTGTTATTGAGCAATTCATCAATACGTTCTTGATTGGCTTCAATACCAACCACGCAATTATCAGCAAAAGAAATACAAGCATCCCCAATCAATTCAGCACTTTGAAGCAAATTGGCTGCCATTACGGGTTTAAACACGTTAAGCTCAAACTGCCCTTGCATCCCTCCTACATTGACAGCGGTTTCATTTCCTATGACTTGAGCGCAAACCATGGTTAAGGCCTCACATTGCGTTGGGTTGACTTTACCAGGCATAATTGAAGAACCGGGTTCATTGGCAGGAATGATGATTTCGCCAATGCCACTTCGCGGTCCCGAAGATAACATCCTGATATCGTTTCCAATTTTATTCAGTGAAACCGCAAGTTGCTTTAATGCGCCATGAGTTTCTACTAAAGCATCGTGAGCCGCTAAAGCCTCAAATTTGTTTTGTGCGGTTTTAAACTCAAAACCTGTAAATTTAGAAATGTAATCGGCTACTTTGACATCATAACCTTCAGGCGTATTTAAACCTGTCCCAACAGCAGTGCCTCCTAGAGCTAACTCTTGTAAATGAGGTAAGGTATTTTTTAAAGCCTTTAGTCCATAATCCAGTTGAGCTACATAGCCGCTAAACTCTTGACCTAAAGTCAAAGGCGTAGCATCCATAAAATGCGTTCGCCCAATTTTCACCACCTTTTTTAACGCTTTGGCTTTTTGATCGAGAGCATCTCTGAGGTGTTGTACGCCAGGAATAGTATTTTCAATAATTTTTTTATAAATCGCAATGTGCATACCAGTAGGAAAAGTATCGTTTGAAGATTGGGATTTATTGACGTCATCGTTGGGTTGTAAGGTTTTTTCGCCTTCACCCAAGGTTTTTCCGGCCAGAATGTGGGCACGATTGGCGATGACCTCATTGACATTCATGTTGCTTTGAGTGCCAGAGCCGGTTTGCCAAATCACTAAAGGAAATTGGTCGTCATGTTGACCTTCTAAAATTTCATCACAAACTTGAGCAATAAGATCACGTTTTTTGGTATCCAAAACCCCGAGTTCTGCATTAGTATAAGCTGCAGCTTTTTTGAGGTAAGCAAAACCATATACAATATCGAGAGGCATTGAAGCCTGAGGTCCGATTTTGAAGTTATTACGAGAACGCTCAGTTTGTGCTCCCCAAAGTTTATTCCTTGGTACTTTTACATTGCCTATTGTATCTTTTTCTATTCTGTATTCCATTCGATTTTTTTTTCACAAATTTAATTAAACTAGCAGTAATATAGATTTCTAAAATCAATAATGTGTTGTAAATTTTTAATTTAATTCATTTTCTAAATGCTTTTGTTTTGTAAAATTCATTTATATTTGTAGTCAAAATGCATATTATGTTTGAGTTTGATCAATATCTGGGTTTCATATTATTTTTGACCATTCTTACGATTGGGTTTTGGTTGTTAATATTTTTAACCGCCATTCTTCCCTATTGGATTGGAGGTTCATTGATGGAGCGTTTAAAAGAAAACAAAAAACACAAGCAAGAGCAAGAACAAGAATCGGTTTAAACACGCTTAAATTTCTTACCGTTTAATAAAACAAGCCGTCTTATCGTCCCGTCCCGAAACTTCGGGATCTGGAAGGAAAGTCCGGACACCAAAGTGCAAGCATAGCGGGTAACACCCGTCGCTCTGTCTATTACGTCAGTGTTGGACCAGTGCAACAGAAAGCAAGTACAGTTAGGCTGTAGTGAAATCAGGTAAACTCTATGCGGTGCAATACCATGTATACCAAGGCTCGAATGTGGCACGCATGATCTTGGAGGGTTGGTAGCTTGATCCCAATAGTAATATTGGGGCCAGATAAATGATAAGATTCCGTCTCGACGGGAACAGAATCCGGCTTATAGGCTTGTTTTATTTATTAAAGCTTTACTTCTACTTTTTCAGGGTTTGAAGTATAGTTCAACATCATCAAAATCAGATTGTTTTGTGTATTAGATTTATTTAAAAGGCTAAGTCTTTAATGTTTGGAGTTAGCGTCTTCAATGTTATAAGTTCGAGACCTTCGGCTATCACTTAGGATAGACTTTGTCGAGAACTACTTACATCTCGTCTGAGCCTGTCTTGAGCTTTTCGAAAGGCTCGATGTTGAAACAGGTTAAAATGGAAGTATTAAAGAACTTCAATGTTTTGATAGAATGAAATACGTATCAAAAATTTTTTTATAATCTTATCTATCACTAAACCAGGAAAACACAGAATGCCCATATTGTCGTTTTTGGTCAAAATTGGGATGACCGGACAAGTCTGTGTGTTTAGAATGTTCGACGATTAAAATTCCATTGTCATTCAATTGCTTTTTGGCCATAACCGTGTGAATTAATTTATAAAATTCTTCTTCACCCATTTCATAGGGTGGATCGGCAAAAATAATATCAAACCTATTCTCAGAAGTTTCCAAAAAATCAATGACCTCTTGAGTCTTTACTGTCATATCAATCCCGAGCTGCTGTGTGGTTTGAGATATAAAATCAGTACAACCTCTATGTTGATCTACTGCAGTAATATCTCGAGTTCCTCGAGAAGCAAACTCTAATGAAATCGAACCTATTCCTGCAAACAGGTCTAAAACTTTTAATTCATCAAGAATATAGCTGTGGTATAAGATATTAAAAAGCGCCTCTTTTGCCCGGTCAGTGGTTGGTCTTACCGGTAAATGGTTTGGAGCGATGATTCTTCGGCTTTTAAATGCACCGGATATTATTCTCATAAATTTAATTATTTTTTGGACTTATTATTCATGTCATTTTTTCTAATACCAGGTCGCTGTAAGACATCTCAATGGTATCAGATTGGCTTAATTCAAAAAAGTTGAAATATTTATGGCATTGTTGCTTCAACTCTTGTATGCTAAACTTTTGATTAGTATCAATAGCTTCAACTTCTATAAAAGCCCCTAATTTTTTGACAATATCAAAATGAAATTTGATATTCTTATAAAAATATATTTTTCGTTTTTTATCAACTATGACTTTTACACCAAATTGTTTAGTCAATATTTGTTTTAGCGCAGGATCGGGTTGATGTTGATATAATATGACATCAGATGGTTTTGCGCCAGAGAGGTTTTCTCTGTCATAGTTGATCAAAGCATTTTCAATACGGCCTTCTCTCAATTTTAATCTTCCATATTTTACATTAAAGTAGGTGTCTATTTGGTGGTCAAGTCCTTGATAATTCGGCTGAAGTGATAACAACTTACGTTCGTATTTTTTGATATCACTAACTTTTGCTTTAAACTCATAGTTTTTAATATTCATTGCCTTGAATTATTGATTATAGGTGGGCTTTGGAATTTAAGCAATCTTTCAAAAATAATTTTAAACAACAAGTGAAGCTAAATTTTTTTGTTCACACTTAACATTTAAAATGTATTTTTTAATCATTTTAAGCCAAGCGCTTTCATCTTCACTATTGTGATACAATTCAAGTTGAAGTGTCCTTTGATTAAAATGGAGTTGTTCTACACAAAACAAAATATAATAGACCAAATCTAAGTCGGTTTCATAGTTGAAAGTATTACACAGCTTAAATTTGCGACCTTCATAGGCGACAATATCTAAACTCGTGTTTTGGATATATACCATCAGTCTTTCAGTTTGTTCAAATGTATTTGGGTATGCGTGTTTAATTAAGGCGTGTGTGAAGTGCTCAAATTCAAATTCTTGAACCTGGTCTAAGAGGGCGTTGTGGTAATTCATTAAAGGAATGTAAACCTGGTATGCCTTTATTGTTGGGATGTGCTCAGATACAATTTGATCTTCTTCAAACAGTTTGACATTGTATTTAAGATAATCTGCTTTTGCTTGTTCTTCGTAATAATCCTGAGGTATTAAACTATAAAACCCATTAGAAAACCCCAATTTTACTGCATCAAATTGATAGTTGTGTATAGTATCAAGCAATCGCTTTTGGAATAGATTCAAGCTTTTTGAACTTAAAATATCATTGATGGCTATGAAGTCAAGAGATATAGATTTTTGAGGTTCTTGGTGGTGTAAATAAAACAAAAATCCATCCTGACCGATCAAGATGGATAATTGTTGAAATGTATTGATGTCTGTTTTACTCTTGTTTACCATAGTTTATTGGCCAGTTACCACTGGTATCAACCTCATCCATAGAACCTACTTTGATGTATGGTCCATTTACGCCATCAACAGAAATGGTTTGCTTTTCCTGAATTATCAATTCCGGATCTAAACCCTCTAAAATGATAGACTTATTGACTTTTGCTTCAAATACCGGAACGCGGTTTTTATTTACGGTTACATAACCCGATTTCATTTCAAACTTTTTATCTTCGGTAGTAGGTACAATTTCAAGTTTAGAATAATCGTAATTACTAAACAAAGAATCTTTGACCATTACTGTGCCAAGGGTATCAATCACGACATCTTCAACCATTTTATCAACACCATAAGTTTTAAGGTATTCTTTATCGAGATAAGAGGTATCGCGGCGTTGCGTCAAGGTAAATTCTGCAGTATCAATAAATTGAGTTAAACTGTCAAAAGAACCTGTGAATTTGCCGGTAACATCGCGATGAGCCAATTGTGCTTTTCTAATCTTATCCATCTTTTTGATGACTTGTGCGTAGCGCTTTTCTTTTTCCTTATTAAACTCTACGGGTCCATAGATAGCTTTGTAATTTAAATACACTAGTACTACAATAGCAACCCATAAAACAATTTGAAGAACTAATTTCATATTTTATTTAAATAATGTTTAGACTTTAGACAAATCTACAATTTTTTTTTTATCCAAAAAGATTAAGGCTATAAATTCATTTTTATTTCCTTATTTTGGACGTAATTATTAGTGAAAATCTACACATGACCGAGCATGAACTTTACAACTATTTAGCCACTGATTTTGCCTACACCCCAACACCCGATCAAACCACCGCATTAAAGCGTTTATCAAAATACTTGATCGACAACGATAACGAACAAATATTTTTATTGAAAGGCTATGCCGGTACGGGAAAAACAACCATTATCTCAACCGTTGTAAAAAACCTGTCTAAATTACGATTAAAATCCTCATTAATGGCGCCAACAGGTCGTGCGGCAAAAGTCATGAGCAATTACTCCAATAGACCAGCTCAAACTATTCATAAACGCATTTATTTTCCCCAAAAAAACAGTAAAGGTGGCGTTAACTTTGTGCAAAAAGACAATAAATTTAGAAACACTGTATTTATTGTAGATGAAGCTTCTATGATTCCTGATTTTTCATCTGGTGATGATTTGTTTAGCGGTAATTCTTTGCTGGACGATCTCATCGAGTTTGTTTTTAGTGGTGAAAATTGCAGGTTAATTCTTATTGGGGATACCGCTCAGCTTCCGCCCGTAAAAGCAGAATTGAGTCCGGCTTTAGACCAAGATACCTTAAGGACAAAATACCATACAGAGGTGATTCCTATCGAACTGACTAAAGTGGTTCGGCAACAACTCGACAGTGGTATATTACGCAATGCAACCCAAATGCGTGAAGGCTTACAAAACGAATTTCCGGAGCATTTTCAATTTAATTTACAGCAACAAAATGATTTGATTCGGCTCATTGACGGTTACGAAATTATGGATGCCATCAATTCAGCTTATGACAATGATGGCCATGAAGAAACGGCTATTGTGGTGCGTTCTAACAAACGCGCCAATCAATATAACCAACAAATTCGTCAGCGAATCTTGATGCGAGAAGGCGAAATTGCCGTAGGTGATTTTCTCATGGTCGTCAAGAACAATTATTTTTGGTTGAAACCCACTTCAGAAGCCGGGTTTATTGCTAACGGCGATATTATTGAAATTCTCAAAATTAGAGGCCTTTTTGATTTGTATGGCTTTCGTTTTGCCAAGATTAAGGCTCAAATGGTCGATTATCCGGATATGAATGCCTTTGAAACCGTTATTATATTAGATACCTTAGAAATGAATACCCCGTCATTACCGTTCAAGGAATCCCAAAAACTGTATCAAGAAGTTTTAAAAGATTATGCCGAGATCAAATCCAAATACAAGCAGTTTTTAAAGGTGAAGAATAATGAATTCTTTAACGCGCTTCAGGTCAAATTCAGTTACGCCATGACGTGTCATAAATCACAAGGCGGCCAGTGGAATACGGTATTTGTGGAGCAACCTTACTTACCGGAAGGCCTTGATGAAAGCAGTTTGAGATGGCTTTATACCGCTTGTACCCGCGCCAAAACTAAATTGTATTTAATCGGCTTCCAAAATAACTTTTTTGAAGATTAAGTTCTATCTTTAGTCTACGGTCTTCCGTCTACGGTCTACTGTTTACGGTCTTCCGTCTACTGTCAACTGACGACTGACGACTGACGACTGAAGACTGTCAACTGCCGACTGAGGACTGTCTTATGTCTACTGTCTACGGTCTTCGGTCTACTGACAACTGCCGACTGTGGACTTTGGTCTGACGACTGTCTTCTGTCTACCGTCTACGGTCTTCTGTATTCTGTATTCTGTCTACTGTCAACTGACGACTGTGGACTGTCAACTGACGACTGTCAACTGAGGACTGTGGACTGCCGACTGACAACTTTCAACTTTCAACTTAAAACTTCCAAACTATATCAAAATAATTGTAATCTTGTATTGATAATTTTTTGTATACCATGTCCGAAACCCCTTTAGTGTCAATCATCATCCCAACTTACAATCGCGCACACCTGATCGGGGAAACGCTGGATTCGGTCTTAGCACAGACCTATCAAAATTGGGAATGCATTATTCTCGATGATGGCTCAACCGACAATACAGATGATGTGGTTGGGGAATATGTCCTAAAAGACCCACGGTTTAAATATTACCATCGCCCGGACGAGCATTTACCCGGCGGTAATGGGGCGAGAAATTTTGGGTTTAAGATGAGTAAAGGAGACTATGTGAATTGGTTGGATAGTGATGATTTATTTTCTGAAAATAAAATTGAAGAGCAGTTAAAATTAATTATTGGTGAATCTAAAACAGTCAGTACTTGCAGATGGGGAAGGTTTGAGAATAAAAATAATTTTAGTTTAAAAGAACTCAAATTCAACAGACTGCCACGCCTCAAAATTGAGGCGCGCAGTGACGTAGACATCAAGCTATTGTCACATCGAGCCATCCTGACCGGCGAGGCAGGTCGATTTTTTGAATGCAATGGAAAAAATTTGTATCGAGATGTAATCTATATTTAGAACTTCTTTATAGCTAAGCTATTTAATAAGTAAATTACTTTTCCAAAGCATGCAAACTTTCTTTTAAGGTTTCAATTTTAGCAAGCGCGTCAGCTTGTTTTTGTTTTTCTTTGTCAACCACCTGTTTAGGGGCATTATCGACAAATCGCTTATTGGACAATTTTTTTTCTACCGAATTTAAAAAACCTTGGTAATACTCTAAATCTTTTTGAAGTTTTTCTTTTTCTTCTTCAACATCTATTGCGCCCTCTACAGGAATATAATAAACGTTTGATTTTACACTGAAACTTAAAGTGCCTTCTTGTTGTTCTTTGACATAACTCAAATCACTAACTTGACCTAACTTTTTAATTATAGTGTCAAAATCTTTTGTAAAGTTTTCTTTGTTTTCAACCTTTAAATCAATCGCTGTTTTAAAAGGTATATTTTTGGACTTACGTACTGAACGAATTTGCGTGATGATTTCTTTAGTGATCTCAAAATTCTCAATGATATCTTTATCAAAATCTTCTTGCTTTGGCCATTGTGATATGATTAAAGCCTCATCACTCTTTCTTTTTTTAATATTTTGCCAAAGTTCTTCTGTAATAAAAGGCATAAATGGGTGCAATAGCTTAAGATTATCTTCAAACAATTGTATACAAGCAGATTTAGTTTTAGCATCAATGGGTTGTTGATAAGCCGGTTTTAAAATTTCTAAAAGCCAAGAACAGAAGTCATTCCAAACCAACTTATAACTGGTCATCAGCACATCTGAAATACGGTATTTGGAGTAGTGGTCTTCAATTTCTTCTAATGCCTGCTGCAACCTATATTTATACCATTCTAGACCTATTTTAGCGTAATTGGATTGAGGTAAGTCAGGATTGACCTTCCAAGATTCAATCAGGCGATGAGCATTCCAGATTTTATTGGCAAAAGATTTGCCTTGTTGACAAAGGGCTTCGTCAAACAACAAATCGTTTCCGGCTGCACTACTTAATAATAAGCCAACCCGAACCCCATCTGCGCCAAACTCATCGATTAATCCTATGGCATCTGGTGAATTGCCCAAAGATTTAGACATTTTTCGGCGCTGTTTGTCTCTCACTAAACCGGTTAAGTATACATTGTCAAATGGTTTCTGATCAGCAAATTCATAACCGGCCATAATCATTCGAGCTACCCAAAAGAATAGGATGTCCGGACCAGTTACTAAATCTTTTGTTGGATAATAATACTTAAACTCTTCATTGTCTGGATGTCTTATCCCATCAAAAACAGACATTGGCCATAACCAAGACGAAAACCACGTATCTAAACTGTCTTCATCTTGTATGAGGTCTTTTACTGTCAAATCAGGTTTTTCAAACTTGTCTTGTGCTAATTTTAAAGCTTCGTCATGACTTTTGGCCACGACAAATTTTGTGCGATCCACACCATCTTTAGTTTTTAAGTAATAAGCAGGAATTTGGTGACCCCACCATAATTGGCGAGAAATGTTCCAATCTCTCACGTTCTCTAACCAATGTTTATAGGTGTTTTTAAACTTTGAAGGAAATAACTTTACAGATTCATCTTTCATCACAGCCTCTAAAGCCGGTTGTGCTAAATCTTTCATCTTCAAAAACCATTGCTCAGAAAGTTTAGGTTCTATGACAGCTTTAGTGCGTTCAGACAACCCTATTTTATTGGTATAATCTTCAGTTTTAATTAAATATTTGTTTTTGCTCAGCGCTTGAGCAAAGGCCTTTCTCGCCTCAAATCGATCTTGACCTTCATATTCTAATCCGTAGGCATTAAGCGTCGCATCATCATTAAAAATGTCTATTATCTCCAAATTGTGATTCTCGCCAATAAGCTTATCGTTTTCATCGTGAGCCGGTGTGATTTTTAAGCAACCGGTTCCAAATTCCATATCCACATAATCGTCAAAAATGATAGGAATTTCGCGATTAACGATAGGTACGACAGCTTTTTTCCCTTTCAAATGTTTAAACCGTTCGTCATGATGATTGATACAAATCGCAGTATCGCCAAAAATAGTTTCCGGCCTTGTTGTGGCTATAGTTAATACTTCATCACTATCGACAATCGGATATTTCACATAGTACAACTGACCTTGTTGTTCTTCGTAAATCACTTCTTCGTCAGAAAGGGTAGTTTTGGCCTCTGGGTCCCAATTCACCATGCGATAGCCTTTATAGATCAAACCCTTGTTATATAAATCA
Organism: Mesohalobacter halotolerans; assembly: GCF_006120725.1. Lineage (GTDB taxonomy): Bacteria > Bacteroidota > Bacteroidia > Flavobacteriales > Flavobacteriaceae > Psychroflexus > Psychroflexus halotolerans. The sequence goes on along the minus strand of NZ_SWMU01000002.1, from coordinate 136,101 downwards.
ATAAAAACCTGTATCACAGAGTCGTACATATCATCATCCATGGTAAATTTGAGCCTGTCCCAGTCACAAGATGCGCCAAGACGTTTCAACTGAGATAGAATTTGACCACCATAATCGTGGGTCCAATCCCAAGCGTGTTTTAAAAATTCATCACGACTTAAATCTGTTTTTTTAATGCCTTCAGCCTTGAGTTTAGCGACGACTTTAGCTTCTGTGGCTATAGAAGCGTGATCTGTTCCAGGCACCCAACACGCATTATAACCTTTAAGCCTAGCACGTCTGATCAACACATCTTGAATGGTATTATTAAGCATGTGACCCATATGTAAAACACCGGTGACATTAGGAGGCGGAATCACAATGGTATATGAAGGTTTATCATTAATTTCTGAATGAAAAAAATTATTTTCCATCCAGTATGTATACCATTTTTGTTCTACTTCCTGATGCTTATAAGATGACGGTGTGGCCATAAAAATTTAATTAGATGGCAAAAATACAGATTAGCATGATAATTGTGTTAATATTTGTTTGATAATATTAGAGATTTTGAAATTGAAGTTTTTAAATTTATATTTGGAACATGATGAAGCCCTTCGATAAGTTTTTTTTATTATCATTTTTGTTGTTCATGACTTTAATGAGCGCTCAAGATTCAAATGCTTTAATATTTGAAGAAGACACTTGTGATTATGGTTCGCTCAAGGTTGGGGATACAGCTGAATGTATTTTTAATTTCAAAAACACAAGTAAAACTGTGATAAAAATCATAGATATCAAGAGCAATTCCAGACATATAGAATTTGAATTATCAAATGATACAATTAATCCCTCTGAAAAAGGACAGCTTACTGTAATTTATAATTGTAAAGTTGAAGGACCAATTAGAAAAACCATAACAATCTTTACAGACACTAAGCCAGATGTCTATACTGTATTGGTCAAGGGTAGGATACTTCTAAAACCATAAAAATTATTCCAAAAATCGACTTTTTAAAATCAGTGATTTCTCATAAATCCGACCGCCTCTTTTGATTTCAAATTTTATTTCTTTGCCTTCTTCAGAGCTAAGGAGTTTGGTTATTTCTTCCAAATCATATCGGTCACTTCGTCTCCCTTGTATTTTGGTTATAATATCACCTTCTATAAAACCGGCCTCAAAAGCAGAGGAGTTTGGTCTAATTGCCCCAATTTTTAAAATTGGTTCTAATTGAACGAAAACTTTGGCTTTTGTTTCTATTCTTTGAGTTGCATTAGAACTTCTTTTATTCGTGTTGGTTTGAGGAAAAATATTTTGGAAATATGTTCGAGCTTGAAACCCATCATACTTTAAAAGCAAACCGCTCATATCATAATTAAATATATCTTCAAAAAACCTATTTGGTTTTAGGTAAACTGCCCCATTTTTATAGTCTAATATCCAATGGAATCTTTTCAGAACTTCAGAACCTAAAACACCGCTTTTATCAGTAAAGTTTACCCCTTTGTATGAAGTGGTGTCTGGATAAGCTATTTTGGGTTTTTCAAGTTTTATATCTCCGATTTTAAAGCTATGGGCTTTAGACCTTATTCCTTCAATAACATCAGCAAAACCATATCCAAGAATATCTTCAAAATTTTTATTTGGTATCTCTGTATTGGCATTTGGTTTTAACCAAATAGCATCACCCGACCCTGTATCTATTAAAAAAATAAATTCATGCCATTCATCTAAGACATTAATTAAAGCTTTTACATAAGGTTTACCTTTATGAATTCTTAATTTTAACTTACTGTATGATCTTAGTTTTTTATTAAAATATTTTGGATTATATATTTTTATGAATGCCTTAGAATAATTGATTTTAAAAACATGATTTTTAAAAAAATCATAGCCTAAAATTCCCTGTACAGGATAACCGATCTTATCTGATACATTAAACTTATCGTCAAATATGACATAGACATCATGAGATTGGTCTTTAAATTTGTCAATTGATAAAGTATTATTCTCAACTTTATAAGCAAAGGTTTTGTGCTGACCGGAGACCCCTTTAATTAAAATTTTTTTTGATGTTTGTTTTAAAATATTCTCTTTTTCCTTTAACCCAAATACAACGGTTTTGTCAACCCCGGTATCAATCAAAAAATTCATGGGCTGACCATTGAGTTTTACCTCCATTATAATTAAATTGTTAAAATTGACAAAATTGACTTTATAAGATCGTTTATTGTCTCTGTGAAATTGAAAACCTTGATCTTGTGCATTGCAGTCTAGTGTAACAATTGAAATAAATAAAAGTAACTTGATCAATTTTAACATGAATGTAATATACAAACTTTTTAAAATGTATATAACATCAAAATTAAAGCCATAAATTCGCAGTAAAAACTTTTTTATGCCAAATATTTCTAAAAAAGGCGTGGCCATGCCGCCTTCACCCATAAGAAAACTTCAACCTTACGCTGATAAAGCCATTAAAGCAGGAAAACATATTTATTATTTAAATATTGGTCAGCCTGACATCAAAACACCTCAAAAAGCCTTAGATGCTGTAAGAAATACAGATATCGAAATTTTATCTTACAGTCCATCACAAGGGTTTGAAAGTTATCTTCATAAACTGGTTCAATATTACAAGCATAATACTATCGACATTGACTCATCTGAAGTTATCGTTACCACTGGTGGAAGTGAAGCGCTATCATTTGCCATGGGAAGTATTACAGATTTTGGTGATGAGATTATTATTCCGGAACCGTTCTATGCTAATTATAATGGATTCTCAACCGCATATGGGGTGACGGTAAAACCTGTAACTTCTAAGCTTGAAGACAATTTTGCCTTACCTCCTATTTCAGATTTTGAAAAACAAATCACACCAAAAACAAAAGCAATACTGCTTTGTAACCCAGGAAATCCCACAGGATACCTGTATACTAAAGATGAAATTGAAGCCATTGCTGATTTAGCCTTAAAACATGATATTTTTGTAATTGCGGATGAAGTCTATCGTGAATTTACATATGACGGTGCTGAACATTATTCTATTATGAATGTTGAACGCCTTAGAGAACATGCCATTATGGTAGATTCTGTGTCGAAGCGGTTTTCGATGTGTGGTGCGAGAATTGGCTGTATGGTTTCAAAAAATCAAGAGGTTATAAAAACAGCCATGAAGTTTGCACAAGCTAGGTTAAGCCCGCCAACTTTAGCTCAAATTGCAAGTGAAGCAGCACTTGATGTCGACAAATCCTATTTTAAAGATGTCAATGCAGAATATACTGTAAGAAGAAATATCCTGGTAAAAGGGTTGAAAAAAATTAAAGGCGTTAAAGTCGCTGAACCCAAAGGCGCATTTTACTGTGTAGCCCAGCTGCCTGTAAATAATACAGAAGATTTTGCGCAATGGCTTCTGGAAGAATTTGAAGATCGTGGTGAAACCATTATGGTTGCACCTGCTTCTGGTTTTTATTCTACACCCCAAACAGGTTTAAATCAAATTCGTATGGCGTATGTTTTAGAAGAAAAATCTTTAATAAGATCCATAAATATCCTCGAAAAAGCCCTTCAACTTTACAATGCCTAGATGGAGTTAAAAACTAACTTTTCACTTAAACCTTATAACACTTTTGGTATTGATGTCAAAGCCAAACAGTTTATAAGCGTGTCTTCAGTTGATGAATTAAAGCATGTTTTAAAACGATTTTATACTGAAGAAATATTTGTTTTAGGAGGTGGAAGCAATATGTTACTCACCGAAGATATTTCAAAAACTGTCTTACATGTCAACATTAAAGGAATTCAAACTATAGAACAGACTGAAGAATATGTCGTTTTAGAAGTTGATGCTGGAGAAAATTGGCACGACTTAGTAGTTTGGACATTAAATCACAATTATGGTGGGCTTGAAAATTTATCGCTTATTCCTGGAAATGTTGGCACTTCACCCATACAAAACATTGGTGCTTATGGCGTGGAACTCAAAGATGTTTTTGTGTCCTGTGATGCTATTCACCGACAGACCTTAAGTCATAAAACCTTTTCTGCACAAGATTGTAAGTTTGCTTACAGACAATCTGTTTTTAAAAATGAATTAAGAAATCAATACATCATCACAACAGTAAGATTTAGACTAACTGTTAATAATCATCATATTAAGACAGATTACGGTGCCATAAAAAAAGAATTAGAAAAATATAAAATCTCAAACCCCAAGCCTCAAGATATTTCGAAAGCTGTTATCAATATTAGACAATCTAAATTGCCGGACCCAAGTGTTTTAGGGAATTCTGGAAGTTTTTTCAAAAACCCAATTGTAAGTTATCTAAAATACAAAGATTTAAAAAGCCAATATCCTGAGATACCTTCATACAAAATTGACAAAAATCGTATTAAGATTCCCGCAGGTTGGCTCATAGATCAATGTGGGTTAAAAGGTTATCGAGATCAAGATGCCGGTGTACATAAGAAGCAAGCCTTAGTACTGGTCAACTACGGGAAAGCCAGTGGCCAAGACATTTTAAATCTTTCAAAAAAAGTACAACATGAGGTTTTCCAAAAATTCTCTATTCAACTGGAGCCTGAAGTCAATATCATTTAATACTCCACCACTCATGTCTTTTCTCATAACTTAGGTCGTTTCCTCATGTTATGGCTTAAATTATTTAGGGTAACTGATCCTCGAAATTTTAACCTCAGCGCTTACTGTTTTATTCTTTGTTATAATCCATTCCATAGCAACCGGAATTCTGTTGACAGTAATGTAGCGCTCAAGATCAATACGGCCTTGATCAAAAGGTGCAGTTGAAATATCTGTTTGGTATTCTATATTTTTGATGATGTGTGTAATAGGATGTGTTGAGATTTTAAACTCTGAATTGGTCAATTCCGATTGATATCTTGATAAGGCTATGGAATCATTACTAGATAGCTTTTGGAAGTTTTCAGACTTTAACCAAAACGGTAAGGCATAAGTTTCTGTAATCCAGAATAATATCTTTTGATGCTTTGTGTCTATGGTGTTTGCACTTATCGTAGTATCAATTTTTGAATTTAAAATTCTGACCTGTTTAGACTTTGTATCCAGGATTAAATATCCATCGTAAAAAACAGTATCCGAAACGTTTACCTGAGCATTAAACTTAACTTTCGCTTCAGCATTAAACTTTTGAGTATTATAGGCGCTTTGTATAGAATTTAAAAATTGCTGATCTTCAGTAACTTTTACATTTTTTAAAGTCTCTGAATTATTTTTCTCATCAGGTTTGTCTGTCTTACAACTCAACAAACAAAATAAAAGACCTATTAAAAATAAATTTCCGCGTCGTCGCATACAATTGCTTTTTGTAAAAATAATGAATAATAAATAAGAGAAACTTAACTAATTTGATAAAAAAAATTAATTTTGAAATCAAAATAAATGTTCTTTACAAATGTTGACAAGAAGACATATTCGAACTAAAGTCATGCAAAGCATATATGCTACCAAGCATAGCAATCAAGAAAGCCTTAAAAACGAAGAAAAGTTTCTTAACAAAAGCATGCAAGACATGTTGGATTTGTTTATCATTAATCTGAATTTGCTTATCAATATCCAAAAACACGCTTCTGAATATTATAAAAAAGGCCAAAAGAAACACTTAGCTACAGCACAAGATAAATCACCAAACTTAAAATTTGTCAACAACAGATTACTTGAGAAGTTGGTCAATTCAAAAGTTTTAGACAAAATCAATAGTCAAAAAAAATTAGATATTTGGGTGTTTGACGATGAATATCCTGATTTATTATGGAAAGATATTCTAAAGAGTGAAGCTTACAAGCTATACCTTGAAAGCGATGTGGACCACTATGATGCGGACAAAAATTTTATTATTGAATTATATCAAAATATTATCGCGCCTAATGATAAGCTATACGATTACTTTGAGGATAAAAAATTAACATGGATAGACGATTTACCTATTGTCAACACGAGTATAAACCGCTTTCTAAAATTTATACCAAAACATGCAAAAGACCTCAAACTTCCGGACTTGTTCAAAAACGAAGACGATCGTGAATTTGGATTAAACCTACTGCGTAAAAGCTTATTGAATGAAGATGACTACAGTAAAGATATAGTAAAAAATACACAAAACTGGGACAAAGATAGAATAGCAGATTTAGACTATATTTTATTAATCATGGCTTGTACCGAATTTACGAAATTCCCAAGTATACCTATTAAAGTTACAATAAATGAGTATTTAGAAATTGCCAAGGATTATTCCACACCTAAAAGTAGTAACTTTATCAATGGACTTTTAGACAAAATAGTAAAACAATACAAAAATGAAGACAGGTTGAATAAAAGTGGTCGAGGTTTGATATAATAAATAAATTGTGATATTTTTGAAAAAATTTTTAAAACCAAAAAAAATGACACATATGAAAAATTTAATGTTATGTTTACTTGCTGTAAGTGCAATAACTTTTACATCTTGTAAGAAAAATGCAGCCGATAAAGTAAAAGCTGAAAATGTAGAAGAAGCTACAGAAAGAGATGCTAAAGAAGTCGTTTATCCAACTTTAGACTTTGATGAAAAGACACATGATTTTGGTACCATTGATGAAGGTGAAATTGTAGAACATACATTTACTTTTACTAACAATGGTGATGCGCCATTAGTTATCACCAACGCCAGAGGGACTTGTGGTTGTACAGTACCCGACTGGACCAAAAAACCGGTAGCGCCAGGTGAAACCGGAGAAATGCTCGTAAAGTTTAACTCAAGAGGAAAACGAAATCAGCAAAACAAAAGTGTAAACATTACTGCAAATACAGAATCCGGTAAAGAAAGACTACAAATCAAAGCATTTGTAACACCTAAAGCTGGCTCTGGAAACGCCAAATCGGGTTCACCAATTCAAGTTAAATAAATATTTAGATGGGAGATATAGGAGGCTTATTGCCAATGATATTAATCTTTGTGGTTATCTTTTTTTTCATGATAAGGCCACAAATGAAGAAACAAAAACAAGAAAAGCAGTTCAGTGCAAATTTAAAAAAAGGCGATAAAGTTGTCACCAAAAGCGGAATGCACGGTAAAGTCATCGATTTTAGCGAAAAACTCGATGCCGTCATCCTCGAGACTGGTGCCGGTAAAATCACCTTTGACAAATCTTCAATTTCTTTAGAGATGTCTCAAAAACTGAACGCACCAAAAGATGATAAAAAGAAATAATTTCAATCATTAAATTTACAAAAGCCGAGCTTATCCTCGGCTTTTTTTATACCTAAAATATCATGAAGACAAAAGTTAATTTTTTAATGTGTGTCTTAGTGTTGGTCTTAACAAATACTTTGAATGCACAAGAGGTAAAACCAAACAATCAAGACTTATTCAGTGAGTTTATCGATAGGACTGGAAATCGCTACCGCTCGGCTTCAGGTGTACCTGGACCAGAATATTGGCAAAATCAAGCCAACTATAAAATTGATGTCAGTCTAAATCCAGAGAATCACAACATCAAAGGTCACGTAGAGATTGAATACATCAATAATAGCCCGTTTGATTTGAACTTTGCCTGGTTGTTTTTGGAGCAAAATAGATTTACACCTAACTCTAGAGGAACTTTGACTACGCCCTTAGGAGGAAACCGTTACAAGGGTGATGTGGTTGGTGGTTATAAATTGTCTAACATAAAGGTTAAAAATAGTGGCTCGACAAGTAGCAAACACATCATCAACGATACGAGGATGCAGGTTTTTTTTAAAAAACCTTTAAAGGCAAAAGGTGGCAAAGCTATTATCAGCATGGATTTTGAATTTGTGATTCCTGAAAAAGGTATGGATAGAATGGGACGTCTTGAAGTCGAAGATGGAACGATTTATGCACTTGCACAATGGTATCCTAAAATGGTTACATTTGACGATATTCAAGGCTGGAATATTATGCCTTATCTCGGAGCTGGTGAATTTTATCTGGAATATGGAAATTTTGAATATTCTGTAGAGGTCCCAAGAGAATATATTGTCGTTGGCTCTGGGCAATTGCAAAACCCAAAAGAGGTGCTAACAAAAAAGCAACAGAAGCGATTAGATGAAGCTAGACAATCAGATAAAGCTCAATTTATCATAAAACCTAAAGAGGTAGGTCAAACTGATAAAATTAGACCTGATGGCAATAGTTTTACTTGGAAATTTAAAATGCAAAATTCTAGAGATGTGGCTTTTGCTGCCTCAAAAGCTTTTATATGGGATGCCGCAAAAATTGACCTCCCAGATAACAAAAACGCCTTAGCACAGTCAGCTTATCCTAGAGAAAGTCATGGAGACAATGCTTGGGAACGCTCTACCGAGTACACTAAAGCTTCAATAGAGCACTACTCAAACCAATGGTTCCCTTATCCTTACAAAAACGCGATTAATGTCGCAGCTGATGTTGGCGGAATGGAATATCCAGGAATGGCATTTTGCAGCTACCGTTCAAGGGCAGGCAGCTTATGGGGCGTCACAGACCATGAATTTGGTCATATTTGGTTTCCCATGATTGTTGGGAGTAACGAGAGAAGGCATGCCTGGATGGATGAAGGCTTTAATACCTTTATCAACCTCTACTCTACCGATGCTTTTAATGATGGTGAATATCCAAACCGTATGCTATTGGCAAAACAGAATCTTATCTCCTGGTTTTTAAGCCCAAATCGTGAAGCTATTAACACCTTTCCCGATGTAGCTCAATCTCAAAACTTAGGTATTGTGGCTTATTATAAACCGGCATTGGGATTATATATTTTAAGAGAATACATATTGGGACCAGAACGTTTTGATTATGCCTTTAAATCCTATATCAAAGCCTGGGCCTATAAACATCCAACTCCTGGTGACTTCTTTAATATCATGGAAAATGCAGGGGGTGAAAATTTGAGTTGGTTTTTTAAATCTTGGTTTTATGGCAATGATAATATTGAATTGAGTATAAAAGCAGTTACACAAACCGATGAAGGCTATCAAATTGAATTTGAAAGCTCTGGTATACCAATGCCTGTCGTTTACAATGTCTATTATAAGGATGGGACAAAAGACGAATTGAGATTACCGGTTGAAATTTGGCAACGTGGTGATACCTGGACCACAGCTTTAGAGACAGACAAACGCATCAAAAAAATTGTCATTGATCCCAATCGAATTTTACTCGATGTTAAACCGCAAAACAATAGATGGGAAGCTCAAGATTAATCAACTTTTAACCACATTTTTGAAGCCTAACTTCCACAAGTTAGGCTTTTTTTATTTTTCAATTTTATTTCCAATTAAATTTTTAGTTCTCACCCTAAAAAGTTTAGGTGACTTTTAATATAAAATCCATTTAGCCTATTGACTTAAGAAAACATTTAACAATAAGTGAGGTAAAACCTCAACAATAATCTACATCATCATCGTAAATTTGTTCAAGCAAGGTTGGTTAGCACATTTATTTTCATACACCTCCTTAAATAAAATCCAACCTTGCTTTTTATTCACTTTTATTTACCTCTATTTCATTAAATTGTTTTTTATACGTAGTTCTTATTTTATATTTGCTGTATGGGTTTACAAAATCTATTATGGATTTTTATTGGTGGAGGACTCGGAAGTGTATTCCGCTATTTGGTTTCAAAAAGCCTAAATCCCTTATTTAATACACTATTTGTAGGAACATTGACGGTAAATATCATTGGGAGTTTTATTATGGGCTTGCTTTTAGCACTTGAAAGCAAAACTATTATACAAAACCCATTGTATTTGTATTTAACAGTTGGATTTTGTGGTGGTTTTACTACATTTTCAGCTTTTGCTTCAGAAAACCTTAGACTCATCAAGACTGGTGAATATACTCAAGCTTTAATCTATAGTTTAATCAGTGTCATTGCTGGAATAATCTCAGCAGGCATTGGGTTTTATTTAACCAAACAGATTTAATTAAAAAAAACCAATTTATGAATGTTGTTTTTATTGAACCTTATCGCGATCAACTTTTGTCTTTAAGCTACACTAAACCCATATCTGAATTGCGATGTGGTATTCTTAAAATGGGACAAAAATGGAAAATACATTGTCCTAATTTTCAGTTTTCAAATTTAACTGAGGATTATTTAAGTAAAGTTTGGCCACCTCATATTGAAGATGACAACCTTTTTGTAAATGCATCTGTTTTTCCTAATCAAACTTTAGTTGAAAGTCTTATGGATTTAAAACCTAGTCAGGCGCTTAGGTATAACGATGTTCTTATAGCTTATCGCTCTGCTAAGAAGGATAAATATAGCGAGGTGAAAGTATACCATAAAGAAATTTCAATATTAAAGAACACTTGGGATATTTTCAAATTAAACCATTTTGCTATTGAAGCAGATTTTAATTTACTTACAAAAGATAAAAAGTCTGAACCTATACCCGAGCATGTGTTAGCTATAAATCCCGATCAAATATTTATAGAAAAAGGTGCAAAATTGATTAGCGGCACTTTAAATGCTACTGATGGTCCCATATATATTGGTAAAGATACTGAGGTAATGGAATCAGTAAGTGTTCGAGGTCCATTTGCACTTTGTGATCACGCTGTGTTAAAAATGGGTGCAAAAATATATACAGGCACAACAGTTGGGCCTTATTCTAAAGTTGGCGGTGAAGTGAGCAACTCTGTTATACAAGGTTTTTCTAATAAAGGACACGATGGTTTTTTGGGTAATTCAGTTATTGGAGAATGGTGTAATCTTGGTGCAGACACCAACATCTCAAATTTAAAAAATAACTATGCTGCTGTAAAACTTTGGAACTACTCTAAGCAAGGCTTTACAGATACAGGGTTACAATTTTGTGGTCTTATCATGGGTGATCATTCAAAGTGTGGTATCAACACCATGTTTAATACAGGAACGGTTGTTGGTGTAAGTGCTAATATTTATGGTGAAGGTTTTCCACGAAATTTTATTCCGAGCTTTAGCTGGGGTGGAAAAACAGGATTTATCACCTATAAGTTTGAAAAAGCCATTGAAGTCGCAGATATTGTGATGAAAAGACGAGATAAAAAAATAAAAGCTCAAGAGGTTAAAATCTTAGAACACGTATTTGAAATATCAAAAGCTTATAGGAGACGATAAGGCTAAAACTATAGAAAAGAGTAGCCTAAAGAAAGCATAAACACACCGTTTTTACCATCTCCTCCATCAATAGTATCTGTCAAACCAAAAACATAACGCGCATCTGCTCTAAGACCTGCTGGTAAGTCAAAACCTAAACCGGCAGCACCGGACAAATCAAAAGTTTCTGCCTCAACTCCTGACCTCACAGAATCTTCTAAATTATCATCGATTAAGAAACCAAATTGTGGTCCGGCCTGAACATTTAAACCGCCTATCAAATAGAATTTGAACAATACAGGAATATTAACATAATTGAGATCAAACTCTGTAGCATCAATTTCTGCACCTTGTTGCGAGTAAAGCAGCTCAGCTTGTAAACCTATTTTAGTAAATTTTGCGCTGAGAAAAGCACCGCCAACAAAACCGGTTTTATTGCTGGCCTCAGTCGCATCGTTAAGAGTTGCAAAGTTAACGCCTAACTTTGCTCCAAAATCAATTTCTTGAGCATAACCCAATTGAGCTGTAATTAAAATGACTATTAATAATTTCAAGTTTTTCATGATATTTAAGTTTTGGTTAAATTTTGATATGGACTTACAAAAGAAGATAATTTAGGAAGTTTTTTTAATTTCCGTTCTTGTTTTGTAAAGTAAATTTTCTGTTCATCTATCTCTATACTTTTACGATATCCTAATGCAAACATAAGCCTTTTTGGAATAAACCGCAGTAAAGGCTTTGAGATACTTAAAGTATAAAAATTAACTTTTTCTATTCCCGGAATATAAGTTAAAATATTTTCTGCTTTTATTTTTCTAAATATTCTGGCAACTTTCAATTTAAATCTATTCATGTGTTTTACGTAGAAAAACCCATCCTCACCTTTTTTCTGGTATAACGGCATAAAGATTTGAAAGTTTTTAGGAGCATATATAGATTTTTCGTTGAGGGTTGCTATACGTTCACCTTTTTTAAGTCTTTGAAAATTTAAATAATTACCGCACATATTAAAAACGTCGTTAGGTTTTAAGTCTTGCCTAAAAACCACTTCAAAATACTTTGCTGGTTTTGATCTAAAATATTGATCTAATATTCCCATATTTATTAAGTCTTCAGAGGATATCATACCTGTATGATAAAGGGCTTTATAACAAAATACTTTCAATTCTTTTATAGAATCTTGTGAATAGTGCTCTCCGCCTTCAAATGCTAGCGAGACATGACCTAGGTCATTCAAAAGATTTAACAGTGCCCCTTCTATAAAAGATTCGACATTAAAAATTACAGGATATCCAAGGTTTCGCACAAACGCTCTGTTTATTAAAGCGTCATTCATAACAATAAAAGGGTGTGTAGAACCAGAAGTCGTGTGGAGGTCAATACAAAAAACCTTAGACTTAGAACGTTTTAAGATATCATACAACACATTATATATTTCAGTCAGTTCATGATATTCACTCACGCTGGGCTTTCGGCTAGACTCTTCTAGATGAGACTTTGTCCATATACGGTTTAAATCTTTGTCAAGAAACCTGTATTCTTGTAAGTAAGCCTCTTGATTTCCAAAAATACCGTACAAGTTTCCTTGAATTTTATCAGAGAAATCATGAATATGATCAAAAAAAGATTGAAGTGCCAAGTAACCCGCTTTTTCATTACCGTGAATACAACAAAAGAAAATAAGCGTTGGCCAATCCGGATTTTTTTCAATTGAAGCAATTAATCTTTCTGGTTTAGGCATCGATAGAAAATTGTTTAAAATGGTCAGAATTGACGATACCAACTAGTTTTTCATCGGTTATAACCGGTAGTGCAGATACCTTGTATTTATCCATCATTTCTTTAGCCTTAATAAGCTCAACATCTGGATTTATGGTTTTTACATCTGTCTGCATTATAGTTTTGATTGAACGCGATTGCTTAATGCTGGAATCTACTTTATCAATATCTTGCAAAGCTACGATTCCTGAGAGCTGATGCTCATTATTTTCTACTAAAATTTGATTTAAATTATTCCATTCCATAAGGTGTTGCAAGATGAGGATGGGATCATTTTCATGAACAACAACCAAATCTGTTGTCATCACATCTGAGACTGTAAAGTCAGATATACTACAAGGTTTTTTATTGATATTAATATTCCTCCATTGGTGAACTGGGATATCTTGTTCTTGATTTTTTAACATTTGATGGGTAATAAAAAATGCCGTTCTTCTTTTCGTAAAATGTTTTTTGAGACAATTGTAGTTTTTACTCATCCATTCAGAACCCGTTTTATTTTTTTGAACTCTTGACTTTACAATATCAAGATAAGTTGTGATCTCATCATCTGAAATACCATAACTTTTGAGGCCCTTTTCTGCTAAAGGTAAAAGCTCTTTTAATATCAAAGATTTAGCTGATACCTGTTTACCAAACCATTCAAACTGAATGCTCAAACCGTGTTTTGCGGCTTTATAAAAATTTTGTCTAGCCGCTTTAAAATTCATTAGCTTTGGCAAATCCTTATACTCATCGGGCATACCAGACATCAAACCTATCCAAAAAGCGACGTTAGCAACTTCATCAATTAAAGTTGGACCCGTAGGAATATAACGGTTTTCTATTCTCATATGAGGTTTACCGTCACTGACACCATAGCACAATCTATTCCATTTGTAAAGATTACCATTATGCATTGCTAAAGCTTTCATCTTTGGTGGTTTGCCTTTACTTAAAGCCTCAGAAGATTCTTCATCAATATCTGCGGTAATGAGAAGTGGATAATGAGAAATATCATTTTTAAAAATTTCTGATACGCAGTTGTGAACCCAGTCGTGACCAAAGGTTACACGAGGACGTTGTTCCCTTAAAAGATAAACCGAATTACGTGAATCTACTGTTTGTTGAAATAAAGCAATTCGAGTCTCAGACCATAATTCTCTTCCTAACAATAGGGATGAATTTGTGCATGCTGCTAAAACAGGTCCAGATATCATCTGAGCCCAGTTGTATTTCTCCTTGTATTCTCCAGGCTTTAACTGTAGGTGAATTTGAAAACTCGTATTGCCGCTTTCTGCCAATATGGAATCCAATTCCATTTTAAGCTCATCAACGCCTGAAATTCGCACTTCAAATGATTTTTCTTCTGTTTTTTTTAAAATATCATTGAGGACAATATAACGTTGATAAGGTGTAATATTTTTAATATTGAAATCTGCTCTTTCAATTGTTGGCAGAATACCAACTAAAGGAAAGTGGACATTAAATGATTTTGACTTTGTCTTGAGATGATTGAGATGAGACTTTAAATTTTCATGCAATTGTTTAAAAACACCTGCCTTAAGGGTTTGTGGCTCTAAGTTAATTTCTAAATTAAATTGGGATAATTCTGTCGTGAATAGGTCACTTGCAATATGGTCTAAAATTTCCAGAGCTTTACATGTTGGCTTCATTTTATCATCTGTTATAGCCAATTCTTGTTCTGCCCCAATCCTTATGGTATCATTTGGAAAAAGATCATTATTAAGCATTTGATCTAAAGTTTCAATGTCTTTTAAAAGGTAGTAAGTGAATGCTTTACGCGCCTTTATGTCTGCTGTTGAATTGATACTTTTCCCGGACATATTGTTTTTTTTTAAATAAACATTAACCCAAATTAGAGATAAATTTGTAAAAACTCAACTTTTTAAATGAAAAACTAGTAAAAGCTAATAAGTATCAGTAATTGACAACAAGATTTTGAACAGAATATCTATTTAATATTTTTTCCAAAAATAAGATGTAAATAAAATAAGTACTGTAAAGAGCTCTAACCTACCAAGCAACATTAAAAAACTACTCCACCATTTTGCTAAATAGGGTAAGCCATTATAATTATCAACAGGACTCACATCACCAAATGCCGGCCCAACATTTCCTAAGGATGAAGCTGCAGCTCCGACAGAGGTCATAAAATCTAAACCAAGTAATGACATCACTAAAGTCCCTACAATAAACGATAACATATATAAAATAAAAAACCCTAAAACATTGTAAACTATCTTTTGGTCTACAGATTTACCATTGTACCTCATAGGCAAAACTGCGTTGGGATGTAATATTCTTTTAAATTCTAAAATCCCATTTTTAATTAAAAAAACTTGTCTCACAATCTTGACACCACCGGCTGTTGAGCCAGCAGAACCCCCAAGAAAAAAAAGTCCAAAGAAGAAAATACTTATAAATGGCAACCAGGCCGTAAAATCTGAAGTCACAAAACCAGTTGTTGTTATCACGGCAACAACTTGAAATAAAGCATGTCTAAACGTTGCTTCTATTCTGCCTAACAACATTGGATGCTGCGTTGAAGATAAGGTTAGATCACCCTGAAAATAAACGGCAATAAATGTAATTAGCGTAATTATACTGACAAATAATATGTACCAGCGAAACTCTTCATTTGCCATTAAACGCTTAAACTTAAGTTTGAAAGCCAGGTAAAATAATACAAAATTTGTCCCTGACATAAACATAAATAAAATGATAATGTATTGTATCCAATAATTGTCATTCCAATAAGCAATACTAGCGTTTTTTGTAGAAAATCCACCTGTAGACAAGGTGCTTAACCCGTGATTTACAGCATCAAACAAACTCATTCCAGCCAGATTTAAAAGTAAGGTCTCTAGGGCTGTAAATGAAAAATAAATTAACCACAACCTTTTGGCCACATCGGTAATTTTAGGTTTAAGTTTATCTGTATTAATACCTGGTGCTTCGGCGGTAAACAATTGCATACCACCAATACCAAACATAGGTAATATAGCAATAGTGAGCACTATGATACCCATACCTCCTATCCAGTGGGTTAAACTTCGCCATATCAAAACACCTTTGGGTAGTATTTCTATATCTTCAACAATAGTAGCACCGGTAGTTGTATACCCCGAAATGGTTTCAAAAAATGCGTTGGTAAAGCTGGGAATTGACCCTGTAAAGATATAAGGTAAGCTTCCACTTAGAGCCATAATTATCCAACCTAAAGTAACGATAAGGTAGCCTTCTTTAGTGCCGATGTCTTTATCGTGCTTTCGTGTGAAAAACATCAACAAAATACCTGAGGTCACAACAACAATAAATGATGACAAAAGTTGTGATAAAATAGCAGATTCTGAATAGTACCAACTTGTTAATACACTTGCGGACATAAAAACGCCATTAAAGACAAGTAAAATGCCCATGACATGTAATATTATAGGAAAGTTGAGCTTGGTCATGCTAAACAAATAATTTTTCAACTTTATGAATAGACATGGGCAAAGAACAAACCAGCACACGGTCTCCAGCCTTGATGGTAAAATCACCTAAAGCAATAATGCCCTCGCCATCACGTATAACACCAGCTATAATGGAAGTTCTCGGTATTTTAATATCAGCTATTTTGGTGTCGCAAATCTTACAATCAGCCTTGACCTCAAATTCTAAAAGTTCTGCATTAAGATTATTGAGTTTTGTTAAAGCTACAATATCGCCTTTACGGATGTATCTAAAAATGTTATTGGCTGCTATAAGTTTTTTATTGACTAAAGTATTGATACCAATTGACTGACTTAACTGAAAATAATCCATGTTTTCAACTAAAGCTATAGTCTTGCGCACATTCTTAGAGTTAGCCACCAAACAAGACATAATATTGGTTTCAGAATTTTCTGTCACCGAAATAAATGCATCCATTTCTGATATTTGTTCGTCTTCCAATACATCTACATTGTGACCATTTGCATTGATTACAAGAGTTTTAGGAAGCATATCTGCAATTTCTAAAGCTTTCTCATGATCTTTTTCAATTAGCTTGACCTTAAATTTTTGGTTGCAAAGTTTTTGAGCCAAGCTTCTGCCAATATTACTGCCACCCAAAATCATCACATTTTTAATTTGATGCTTATGCGTTCCAGATAATTTATACAATTCATCAACTCCAGATTTGTCAGTGACAAAATATACACGGTCTTTTTTATAAAATTTAGTATCTCCTCTCGGTATAAGGGTGTACTGTGTTCCATGCCTTTGTATAGCGACAGGCATAAAATGCAATCCAGGGTAGTAATCAGCTGCTTCTTTTACAGTTAAGTCTACAAATGGCGCATTTTCTGATAGATCTAATCCTATCATAGTCAATACACCGTCGTCAAATTCGTAGGTATCTATAAAAGCTGATTGACTGAGTAGTAGCATGATCTCTTCTGCAGCGAGATGTTCGGGTGAGATCATTTCATCAATCCCTAATTGCTTAATATTGAGTTTATCCTTACAATCTATAAATTCAGGATTTGAAACACGAGCAATAGTCTTTTTAACTCCAAGTTGTTTTGAAATAACACAAATGGTAATATTTGTAGATTGGCTTGAAGTAACCGAAATTAATAAATCTGTTTGTGAGACGTTAGCACTATTCAAAAGGCTCAACGAGGTGGCATCTCCATATATGGTTTTAATATCCAGATTCTTGTCTGCGTAGGCTAAACGGTCTTTATCTACATCTATTAAAACGATGTTATGTGACTCGTAAGACAGAAGTTTTGCAAGGTGAAACCCTACTTCTCCAGCACCAGCTATAATTACTTTCATAAAGCAAAATTAGACATTTAAGGTAAAATATCATAATTTAATCTACGAAGAACAAATAAAACTGATAAATCAATATTTAAATATTATAACCTAGACCAAGCAATCATCCCACCTTTTAAGTTATAAATATCTTTATATCCCATTTTCTCAAGCTTTCGAGCAGCTGTCATACTTCGTTGACCACTTCTACAATACAATAATACAGGCTCATTAATATTTACTTTAGTTTCACACAAGTCTTCAAAATTACTATCAAAAACATCAATATTTATAGATCCTTTAATGTTCTGTCTGTTGTGTTCAGCCGTTGATCTCACGTCAATGAGTTTCAGTTTTGTATGAGAGTTAATAAATTGTTTTAGTGAGGCTGCCGTAATATTTTTTACATTTGATTGTTCTCTGAAAAGTTTAGAAAGAAAAGACATATTAAAAATTTTACACAAAAATACCATCTTCGCTTTGACTTCTCCGTAACTTATGTTACATGAAAAGATTGACTTCTATCATAATTTAATGAATAAAGTTTTTAAAATTTACAAAATTCATGTTAGGCTTTGTAAATTTGCATTTTTAAAAAAAATATAAGATGTATATCGAACAATTTAGAGATAAAGCCTTATCTCATTATTCTTACGTTATTGTTTGTGGTAATAAAATAGCCTTGGTTGACCCGGCTAGGAATCCAATGCCCTACTATCAATTTGCTGAAAAACACCAGGCAAAAATTGCAGCTGTATTTGAAACTCATCCACATGCTGATTTTATAAGTAGTCATTATCAAATTCATCAAGAAACCGGGGCTAGAATTTATGCCAGCAAAGATTTAGGGGCTGATTATCCTCATGAAACTTTTGACGAAGGAGACCAATTGACGTTAAATAATACTGAATTTTCAGCCATTAATACTCCAGGTCACTCACCTGATAGCATTTGCATCTTAGCAAAAGATACTCAATCTTCGAAGCAAGCATTATTTACCGGAGACACCTTGTTTATTGGTAATGTAGGAAGACCCGATTTACGAGAAGATGTAGGCAATATGAAAGCAACGCGAGAATCCCTAGCCAAACAAATGTATCACAGTATTCAAAATAAATTTTCTCATCTGCCGGATGAAGTTTTGATTTATCCCGCCCATGGTGCAGGAAGTCTATGCGGAAAAAACATGAGCCATGCCTCTTCTAGCACTTTAGGTAATGAACGAACAGGAAATTGGGCTTTCAAATCACAAACCGAAGATGAGTTTGTAAAAGAATTATTAAGCGATCAACCATTTATCCCTTCTTATTTTGGACATGATGTGGACATGAATAAAAAAGGACCTGAAAAATTCATGTCAAGTATCTGGTCAATCCCATTAAACTTAAATATTGCTTCTATTGAAGAAAACCATTTGATCATAGATACTCGTGAGCAAAGTTTGTATAAATCTTCTCACTTACCCAATAGTATCAACATCATGGCAAGAGACGATAATGACAAATTTGAAACTTGGCTTGGTGCAATTGTTAAACCTAATGAACCTTTCTTTTTGGTTATTGAAACCATAAACGATTATCAGTACATATTAGAGCGAGTAGCAAAAATTGGTTACGAAAAACAAGTCTTATCGGTTATTACATTAAATGAAAAGATTAAAAATGAGAGTGATGAATTATTAGATATCGATAAATTTAAATCCCAAACCGATAAATATACTATCATAGATATTAGGAACAAAAGTGAATTTGATGAGGGTTTGGTATTTGAAAATGCAAAACACTTCCCCTTAAATCATTTGAGAGAACAAGCCAAAAATATTCCAGATAATAAACCCATCGTGGTCCATTGTGCTGGCGGTTATAGAAGTACTGCAGGATACAGTATTATTAAAAACATTAAGCCAAAATCAGATGTTTTTGATTTGAGCTTTGCTATATCCGATTTCAAGTCCTAGTTTATGCTCAAAATTAATATCGGTGGTGTTCCGGAGCATTTTAATTTTCCATGGTTAAAATGTATCGAAAATAATGCATTTCAGGAGGTTGCACATGTCAATTGGAAAGATTGCCCTGGCGGGACAGGAGAAATGGCAACAGCCTTAGAAAAGCAAAAAATAGATTTAGCCATTATGCTTACTGAGGGCAGCATCAAAGAAATTGAATCAGGTAAACCTTTTAAAATTATTCAAAAATATATAGAAACTCCATTACTTTGGGGAGTTCATGTTGATGCAGAAAGTTCTTACGAAACATTTGATGACATTCAAGCTAAGAAAGCCGCTATAAGTCGGTTTAATTCTGGATCTCACTTAATGACCTATGTTTTGGCTAAAAACAACTCTTGGAATTTTGAAGCACTGAATTTTAAAGTTTGTAAAAATCTGGACGGTGCAATTAATGCCTTACAGAAAAAATCTGCAGATTTCCTATTATGGGAAAGATACACAACAAAACCTTATGTAGATAATGGAGACTTAAAATATTTAGGCAATTGCCCAACACCTTGGCCTTGTTTTGTTATCGTGAGTCGAGAAGACTTTTACAACAAAAATACGCAAGAAATTCTTCAAATACTCAACATTATAAATTCAGAAACTTCAAAACTTAAAAATGATCCAAATCTCCCAAGCGTTTTATCTGAACGGTATCAGATCAAATTAGAAGATGCTAGAGATTGGCTTTCAAGTACAGAGTGGAGTCAGCAACAGCTTAAGACAGAAAACTTTCAAGATTACAAAGCTTTACTAAAAAATTTTGGTATTCTTAGATAATTTGGTAAAACCGACGCAACCTTTTTAAGATTTGTCTATCTACTTATAAATACCCAATCTGAATGTATTATATTTTAATCGTCTTAGTTGTACTAATAGCAATAAACTTCTTACTACTTAAGTTTAGTAGTAATGATTGTGTTTCAACAAAAAACAAAACGACCAAAAAAGTCAATATGCCAGAGAGAAACACTTTAATTTCTCAAACTGCTATGGCTGACAAATAATCTTGGTTTACTTCAAAAATTCATTTTTGTGATGACTACCAGTCTATGAGGGTTTTCCCATGTTTTAACAGATAAGTATTGGCTTCACTAAAGTGTTTATGGCCAAACCAGTATCCGCGATTTGCGCTTAACGGTGAAGGATGCCCAGATGTTAATACCAAGTGTTTTTGTTTATCAATCAAAGTCGACTTGCGTTTAGCAAAACCACCCCATAACATAAATACCAGGTTTTCTCTATGCTCTGATAAAGCCGTTATTACGGCATTCGTAAAGGTTTCCCAACCTTTGCCTTGATGACTTCCCGCCTCATGGGCACGTACAGTTAATGTCGCATTGAGCAATAAAACACCTTGTTTTGCCCATGAAGATAGATCACCGCTTTGCGGTATTGGTTTTCCCGTATCTTGATGCAAAGCCTTAAAAATATTTTCTAAAGAAGGTGGTTTTGGAATACCGTCTTGAACAGAAAAGCAAAGTCCGTGAGCTTGACCATGACCGTGATAAGGATCTTGTCCTATAATAACCGCTTTAACTTTAGGAAAAGGGCTTAATTCAAAGGCTTTAAATATATCGCTTCCTTTAGGATAACATCTATATTGTTGATATTCATCTTTTACAAAATCGACTAAATCTAAAAAATAGGGTTTTTTAAATTCATCTTTTAAGATATTTTTCCAATGGGTTTGAATATTAACCTTCATGTTTATGTGTATTTTTGTAAAATTAATAAGCAATTGTTACATATGTCGCGTATATCTTCAAAAACCTTGTCTGATCTAGAATTTAAAGAAGTATGCCTTCATATAAAGGAGTATTGCGTGACTACTTTAGGGCAAGACAAAGCTTTAAAAATCAAGCCCTTTAATTCTCGTCATAAAGCCATTACAGAATTAAAGCAAGTTGGTGAATACAAATCTTCTGATTTGGAAGATAAACCAATCCCTAGACACGGTTTTGATGATATATCTTCAGACCTCAAAAGATTGTCTATAGAAGGAAGTATTTTGGAAGAAATCTCATTTGTAAAATTTAAAGATATTTCTGAAACGGCCAATGAGCTCATAAAGTTCTTTAGGCAAAACAACCACCTCTACCCCAACTTGCACAATAAGTTTTCTAAATTATATTTTACTCCAGACATTATAATATCAATTGAAAACATTATAAACAAATTTGGTGAAGTCAAAGATGATGCCAGTGAAAACCTAGCCGTGATACGTCAAGAAATCCAGGTAACAAGGAGCAGAATAGGATCAAGTTTTAGTAAAGCCCTGGGGCAATATCAATCTATGGGTTATCTCGCCGACATCAAAGAAAGTCTTACGGAAAATATTCGCACGCTCGCTGTAAAAGCCATGTACAGAAGAAAAGTTAAAGGCAAAGTCCTTGGGCAATCTAAAACGGGAAGTATAGTTTATATTCAGCCTGATTCAACTGATACGCATACCAGAAATCTCTTGAATTTATTGGCAGATGAAACTCAAGAAAAAAATAAAATTTTACAACAACTTACAGAAGATATCAGGCCTTATTACAAATTGCTTGTAAACTATACCAAAACGCTTAGCGATTTAGATTTAATTTATGCTAAAAAACGCTATGCAGATGAAATTAATGGTATTTTACCAGAAATTACAGCTGATAAAAGGTTCACTTTAAAAAATGCATACCATCCTTTATTATTAGCTACAAACCGTAAAATAGGTGAAAAAACTTACCCTCAGGATATTAGTCTCAATAAAGACCAACAAATTATTGTTATTTCTGGCCCAAATGCAGGAGGAAAAAGTATTACACTTAAAACAGTAGGGCTTTTACAACTCATGCTACAAAGTGGTATTCTAATTCCTGTACACGAGTACAGCCAAGTTTGTTTTTTTGACAATATTCTGACTGATATTGGAGATAACCAAAGCATTGAAAATCATCTGAGCACCTATAGCTACCGCTTAAAAAATATGCGCAATTTTCTCAAAAAATGTGATGACCAAACACTTTTCCTTATTGATGAGTTTGGTACTGGTACTGACCCCGAGCTTGGTGGAGCTCTAGCCGAAACTTTTTTGGAGGTTTTTTATGAAAAAGGAGCTTTTGGTATTATCACAACACATTATGCGAACCTAAAAAAAATGGCGACAGAAACAAAAGGCATTAGCAATGCCAATATGATGTTTGACAGCAATAATTTAAAACCAATTTTTAAGCTTAAAACAGGAGAAGCTGGAAGTTCATTTACTTTTGAAGTGGCGCAAAAAAACGGAATCCCTTTCAGTTTGATTAATCGCTCTAAGAAAAAAGTAGAACGTGGAAAACTAAGGTTTGATAAGAGTATAGCAAAACTTCAACAAGAAAGACGAAATCTTACCAAAACTAAAAAAGAACTGTCTACAAAGACTACTCAAGCCGATCAAGAACAAAAACGTTTAGATACAATAAATGAAAAACTACAAAAAAAACTTGAAAGCTTTCAAACCCTCTACGATAGTAACCAAAAGTTAATCTCACTGGGACAAAAGCTTAATAATATGGGCGAACGTTACTTCAATCACAAAAACAAAAAGAAATTAATCGCCGAATTTTTAAGTGTTATTGAAAAAGAAAATACAAAACGTACAAAACTTAATAAAAAAGAGCGTGTAAAGCAAAAGAGACAAAAAGCTAAAACAGAAAAAGAAATGCACAACCGTATTGACAAGATACGAGAGAAGAAAAAGAAAGCGGCAAAAGAGGAAGCCAAAAGACCACCTAAGCCCAAACCTAAGCTTCACGAAGGAGATAGCGTAAGACTTCAGGATGGCAAAGCGGTTGGGACAATAGATCGTTTTGAAAAACAGAAAGCTATCGTCAACTATGGTGCATTTACAACCTCTGTACAACCAGAAATGTTAGAATTAGTAAAATCTGCAAAATGAGAACAGAATCTGAACTTCCTAAAGGAAAACATATTCTACTGTTTGATGGTGTATGTAATTTTTGCAATGACTCTGTGCGTTTTATAATGAAGCGAGACAAAAAAGACCTTTACAGATACGCTTCATTACAATCTGAATTAGGACAAAAGCTCACTCAAGAACGCGATATTAATACAGATGAAGTCGATTCTATTATACTCATCCAACCGGGAGAGGCCTATTACATAAAATCTGACGCTGCATTAGAGATTGCCAAAAACATGTCTGGCTTGTATCCTGTTTTATCTATTTTTTTATTTTTACCTCGTGGCTTGAGAGACTTTTTTTATGACCTCATCGCCAAAAACCGCTATAAATGGTTTGGTAAAAAAGAAGCCTGCCCTATGCCATCGCCAGAAGAACAGAGTAAATTTTTAGAGGTTTAAGTTAGTTTAAAAAGCCAAAATTGAAGATTAAATTCAAACCACATATCAAAACACTGTTTATTGATGACAACGCAAAAACTTTAAAATACTTTTGGGTAGTTTTTATTATTTTGCAATTGATAAACGCGATATTTCAGCTCTTTAATTATTGGGGACAATTATACAATCCTTTATTATATATATTTATATTCATATTTGTATTTTTTATAGCCGCACTATTATATTACCTATTTTACGATAGTAGTTTAAAAGTTTTAAAGCATGATGAAATATCTTATTATAAAGAAAAAAGTATTATAGGTATGAAATATCTTATTATAAAGAAAAAAGTATTATAGGTATGAAATTTCGTTATATAATACTCAAAAATGCTAAAGTGAGACTTTTGAATTTCAAAAAAAATTCTGATGAAATAAAAGTCTTAAAGCAATATTTTAATGAACATAAATTGACAGTAAAACCCTAAGAAAACCTTTATAGCAGAAGCCGTTCAATTTAGCTTTAGTATTTTTGAAAAAAAATTAGTTAATGAAGCGTGTTGTAGTAGGTTTAAGTGGAGGTGTAGACTCTAGTGTTGCAGCTTATCTGTGTCAAAAACAAGGTTATGACGTCATAGGTTTGTTTATGAAAAACTGGCACGACGATTCTGTTACGATAAGTGAAGAATGCCCATGGCTAGACGATAGTAATGATGCTATGATGGTTGCCGAAAAACTTGGTATCCCTTTTCAAACTATAGACTTAAGCGAAGAATACAAGTCTCGCATTGTGGACTACATGTTTAAAGAATATCAAAATGGACGAACACCCAACCCTGATGTATTATGTAATCGTGAAATAAAATTTGATGTGTTTTTAAAAATTGCGGAGTCTCTTGGTGCAGATTATGTCGCTACAGGTCATTATTGTAGAAAAAATATAACTGAAGATAATGGTCAAAAAACTTACCACTTATTATCAGGTTTAGACCAAAACAAAGATCAATCTTATTTTTTGTGTCAAATTAACCAAGAACAGTTGTCAAAAATTTTGTTCCCTGTTGGTGAACTTCAAAAATCTGAGGTAAGGCAAATCGCTGCTGAACAAGGCTTAATCACAGCAGACAAAAGAGACTCTCAAGGCCTGTGCTTTGTAGGTAAGGTAAAATTACCCGAATTTCTACAGCAACAACTTAAACCTAAAACAGGTCAAGTCGTAGAAATTGATGCAAACCATGAAATATACAAGCAAAAGATCTCAAAAGATATTGAAAGTCAATCTCAAAAACACCTATACCAAGCATCATACGGTAAAGTAGTTGGTGAACATCCTGGTGCCCATTTTTTTACCAAAGGCCAACGTAAGGGCTTAAACATTGGTGGTACACCAGAACCTCTTTTTGTAGTCGAAACTGATGTTAAAAACAATATTATCTACGTAGGTCAAGGCAAATCGCATCCTGGCTTATACCGCAATGGTCTTAAGGTCTTGAATCATGAAATTCATTGGTTAAGAGAAGACTTAAAGCTCAATATTGGTGAACAGCAAAATTATCTAGCCCGAATTCGATACCGCCAGCCATTAGAAAATGCAACATTATATCAAAAAGAAAATGCATTGTATGTTATTTTTGAAAATCCACAAACTGCAATCGCAGAAGGACAATTTGTAGCCTGGTACAATAACGACGAACTCATAGGTTCGGGTGTTATAAATTAAATTTAAAATGTATTGATTTGAAAATGTTTGACAACAACACAATCACAAAACTATTTGACATCAAATATCCATTGATTCAAGCTGGAATGATTTGGGCTAGTGGCTGGAAACTTGCTTCTACTGTCAGCAACGCCGGCGGTTTAGGCATTATTGGCGCAGGATCTATGTACCCAGAAGTTTTGGAAGAACACATCAAAAAATGTCAAACAGCTACTGATAAACCCTTTGGGGTAAATGTCCCAATGCTGTATCCTAAAATTGACAAAATCATGCAAATTATTGTTGACAATAAAGTCAAAATTGTATTTACCTCAGCAGGCAACCCAAAAACTTACACGCCTTATTTAAAGTCAAAAGGCATAAAAGTAGTCCATGTAGTGAGTAGTGTAAAATTTGCTTTAAAAGCACAACAAGCTGGTGTTGATGCGGTCGTTGCAGAAGGATTTGAGGCCGGCGGTCATAATGGTCGTGAAGAAACAACGACGTTCACTTTAATTCCTATGGTAAACAAAGCGATTGATATTCCACTCATTGCGGCTGGTGGTGTTGGCAACGGTCAAGCCATGTTAGCTGCCATGATTTTAGGAGCTGATGCCGTGCAAGTCGGAACGCGATTTGTAGCAAGTCACGAAGCCTCTTCACATATCAATTTTAAACATAAAGTCTTGGAAATAAAGGAAGGTGAAACCCAATTAACCCTTAAAGAGTTGGCTCCAGTTCGAATGATAAAGAACAAATTTTATCAGGATATTCAAAGTTTATACCAACAATCGCCCAGCAAAGAAGACCTGAAAAAATTACTTGGACGAGCAAGAGCAAAAAAAGGGATGTTTGAAGGAAATTTAGATGAAGGAGAACTTGAAATTGGTCAAATTTCTGGGCTTATTGATGAATTATTACCAGCTCAAACCATTGTAGAACAGATGATAAAAGAATACGGCGAAGCTAAAGCAAACATCTGTCAAGAATAGTAATTTTAAGTTTATTTCTTTAATAATTCTCTTACTTTGTTTTGCCACCGCTCTTTAGCAACCCGATTTTAAATGTGTTGTGTTTCTTCGTCATATTGATTTTGTATGCTAAGCCGTTTTTTAACAATCTGACGATATATCGTTTTTAAATCTTTTTTAATTGAAGGTTTCAGTTCATAAGTATCAAAAGCTTGTTTTAATTTTCGGGCATGGTACTCAGTAATATCAAAGTGTAATTATTCGTGTTCTAACAAATAATCAGATTTTTCAGAGGGTTTAACCCAGGATTTGGTGGGTTTCATATAAGCATAAACCTTATAATTCAGCACTTGTTTGCCGTTAATAAATTCTGTTTTCCATGAATATTGTATTCCTGTATTAATAGAAGCTGCTTGAGGTGATTGCATTTGAGGTTGGGCTTTAAAGTCTTTCCATTCTATAGTATTTCGTTTTGACCATACGATTTCTTCTTGAGCATAAAGCCTAGAACTTATCATGAAACACCATAAAAATATACAAATCATGGCTATCTTTGTAAAGACATGATACATCAAAGCTTGTTTTCATTTAAAATTTCGATTTCAAAATCTGGTAAATATTGAATGATATATAATGCAGTATTTTGATAAACATCACTCATAAAAGATTTTGAATAAGCAAAACGGTTTTCATTATATTCTGTATATGGATTTAGACCTTTCTCGTTTTTCAAATTACCTTCATAAGCCAATCTTAATAAAATATCATACGTAAGGTCAAACGCTCTTAAAACATATCGGCTAGGTGTATGTCCATACTTCGATTTATACTTTTCAATGATGGTATTTGATTCTAAAATATCATACTTTGATGCACTGATATAGGTAAATCTGAGTTGACATAAGGCTTCATTATTTAAAAATTCTCTGAAGGCTTGATTGCGGTCTGAAGTAAATAATTTAATGTCGTAATTACTCTTTTTACCCGTTTCCTCTTCAATGAAGCTTTTGTTGTATTTATAGGCAGAATTTACAACACTTTCGGTTACGCCTTTATGGGTTGTTTCTAAAATAACCCAATTTTCTTGATCTGGCTTGAGCAAATTTTTGAGTTCTTCAGGTTCAATATAAGTCTTTTCCGGCTGAAAAAATGTTGCTTTGGGAAATGTGTATTTATACTTATCGTAAGCATTTTGTGTTATACTATCAGTAATGAAAATTAAATTTTGATTTTGTCTTGTACTATCGATTAAGGTAATTAAAGTTTCTGTTTTTAAACTCTGATCAGGTATGGTATTAATGATTGTAGTTTGACTATGTTCTGATTTTGTAAAGGGCAAGAAAATAGGAATATTTTTGGCGTTTAATGAACGGCTTAGTTGGTCGACATTTTTATTGAGTACAGGACCAATAATCGCATCTGTATTTTCTAAATTGTAATCAGTCAAAATAGAATCGACCACTCTTGGGTCGCGTTTAGTATCAAATACAACGAGGTCAGTATATATGCTTTTTGATTTAGCTTGATTTATAGCCATTTTAACGCCTTGATACATATCGAGAGAAACATTCAAGTATTGGTCTCTCATTAACACATTCTTTTCACTAATACTATCAATATCAAACCGGTTGAGAGAAAAAGGTAAAAACAGGGCGAGTTTTTTTTCATTAAAATTTTGAATGTAATTTTCCAAATTTACAATCTGGGCTTGATCACTGAGGATTTCAAGTTTTTGTGGAAGTTTGATAATCATACCTGCTTTAAGCCCTTCTCTTCTTACAATAGGATTTAACTTGTAAATAATCTCTTCACTGACTTCAAATTCTTTGGTTAAACTGAAAAGTGTTTGCCGTTTAGGCACCTTGTAGTACTGCAAATCCATGTCTAAATCCTCAATGTCATATTTGGACGCTTCGGTACTGTAAAGTTTTGGAATAACTTTTACGAGTTGTCCACTTTGAACATTGATGATGTTTTGATTTAAACTATCAAAAGTTTGAAGATTCATCCCGTATTTTGAGGCGATATCAGCTTTATTTTCACCTGGCAGAACAATATGCTTAAAAGCAGTGAAATTTGAGTTTTTAATACTTTGGTTAAAGTCAATGTTTTGATATTCCTCTGGCAATTTATATGCCGGGAGTTTTAAAACTTCTCCAGCTTTAAGTTCTCTATCATAAAGTTTTGGGTTAAAGGCTTTGATGTCAGCTATACTCAAATTAAAACTTTTTGAAATGCTATATAAAGTCTCCTGATTCTTTACTCTGTATCGCAAAAATCCAAAGTTTTTGGATTCAGATTTTGGAATAACTATTTTTTGCTGATTGATAGTTTTAGACCTTTTTAAATCTGGGTTATAGCGATACAAAAGATCTAAAGGTATGTTATTGGTTTGGGCTATACTTTGCGGTGTATCATTTGGTTTGGTATTGTATACCACGTAGTTTTGAGCCTGCATCGAAGTGAGGCTAGCTACGAGAATGAATAAAATAACAAAATCTTTAATTTTCATACTTATTCCCATTCTATAGTTGATGGAGGCTTTGAGCTGATATCGTAAACTACACGATTAACGCCTTTGACTTGATTAATAATTTTATTTGATACATTTTGCAAAAATTTATAGGGCAAATCTACCCAATCTGCAGTCATGCCGTCTGTAGATTCAACTGCACGTAAAGCTACAACTTTTTCATAAGTACGTTCATCGCCCATTACACCGACCGAATGTACCGGCAAAAGCATCGCACCAGCTTGCCATACTTTGTCGTACAAGTCCCAATCGCGAAGCGCTTTGATAAAAATATAATCTACCTCTTGTAATATGCTGACTTTTTCTGGTGTTATATCATCTAAAATTCTTATAGCTAAACCTGGTCCGGGAAACGGATGTCTACCCAATAGTAGCGGCGATATACCCAGCTCACTGCCAACGCGTCTTACTTCATCTTTGAATAGCATTTTAAGAGGTTCGACAACTTTGAGTTTCATATATTCAGGTAAACCACCAACATTATGATGAGATTTAATGGTTACTGATGGGCCATTCACAGATACCGATTCAATGACATCCGGATAGATTGTTCCCTGAGCAAGATAGGTGACATCTTTGATTTGGTGAGCTTCGTCATCAAATACTTCAATAAATGCGTTGCCAATACGTTTTCGCTTTTCTTCCGGATCTTTGATATCTTTCAGAGCTGTTAAAAAACGTTCCGCTGCATCTACACCTTTAACGTTAAGGCCCATATCTTTATATTGCTCTAAAACATCTTCAAATTCAAATTTTCTCAGCAATCCATTATTGACGAAAATGCAATATAAATTTTTACCTATGGCTTTATGGAGTAATACTGCTGCCACACTGGAATCTACGCCGCCACTTAGTCCTAAAACCACTTTTTGATTTCCAACAGTTTTTTTAAGATCAGCCACAGTCATGTCGACAAATTTGGCTGGTGTCCAGTCTTGAGGCACTTGAGCTATTTTGACTAAAAAGTTTTCTAATAAAGCTAAACCGTCAGTGGTGTGGTAAACTTCAGGATGGAATTGGATACCGTAAGTCTGTTCATTATCAAATTGAAAAGCAGCCATTTCAACATCTTCGGTTGAAGCTATACGGTGAACATTATCAGGTAAGGATTTAATAGAATCGCTATGAGACATCCAAACTTGAGAACCACTATGTATTCCATCAAATAATGGATTGTCCCTTTTTATATCTTGCAAATGTGCTCTGCCAAATTCTCTTGTATTAGAAGCTTCTACGCTTCCACCCTGCTTTTGAATGAGATGTTGCGCACCATAACATATGCCTAAAAGCGGTAATTTCCCTTTAATTTGACTTAAATCAGGGGTTGGAGCATCTTCATGTCGCACAGAAAAAGGGCTTCCGGAAAGTATGACGGCCTTAAACTCTGATAAATCCTCTGGAATTTTGTTGTAAGGTTTAATTTCGCAGTAAATATTGAGTTCTCTTACACGTCTGGCAATCAACTGTGTGTATTGCGAACCAAAATCTAAAATGAGTATATTTTTTTGCATGGACAAAAGTAAAAATTTGTATTTTAATTTACTCAAAAATCAAAGAAATATATTATCGTAAACGTTACTTGTACAATTTAGTCTGAAAAATTCATTTTTTATCTATCATCATCTGTTATCCTCATAATTTATTAAAAAATAAATAAGACTAAAATAGAATTCTTGAGACTGAAAGTATTATGTCTATATTTAAAGAAAAAAATGTTGAAAACAATCTTTAATGACACAATCAATGAAATTAAATTTGGTTATTTAAAACGTAAACATGCTAACAAATATTGTAGTTTGGCTAGCATTTACCAAAACAAACCTCAGATAAGAACAGTTGTCTTAAGAGATATGACTGAAGGATACCATCTCATTTTTTTTACTGATAAAAGATCGGAAAAAGTAAAACAATATAAGAACAATCGCAACGCTGAAGTTTTATTCTACAATCACAAAAAACTTTTACAAATAAAAGTTGGTGGTCCAATCGAGCTCCTTCAGGATACAGAACGCATTAATTATTACAAACAAAAAGTACAAGGGTCTTCCAAAAAAGATTATACTACTTTAAAAAAACCATCAACACCCATCAAAAACCCAGATCGTGTTGATTACGGTGATGAATTAAATTTTGCAGTACTTGAATTACAAACCGAATATATTGAAAGTCTTCAGCTTAAGCGACCAAATCATATAAGATGTTTGTTTGAGAAAAAAGACAATTGGAAAGGACAGTTTTTAGTGCCTTAAAAACGTGTAGTAAATAAATTATTTTTCCATTCAAAAGATTGCTTCACCACGCTTTGGGCATGGTTCGCAATGACGGTGTTGTTTTCCATTCAAAAGATGCTTTATGAAGCTTTTTGCGGAGTTCGCCATGAAGAGTATTTTATAACCGTCACTGCGAGATTATTAGGACTACCAAGAGCTGGCCTATTAATCGTGACAGTCTTGGTAAATTTGAGTTCGTAGTGTTTATTGAATGCAAATTGAGTTCCAGTTCAAAAGATGGCTTCACCACGCTTTGGGTGTGGTTCACAATGACAGTGTTGTTTTCCATTCAAAAGATGCTTTATGAAGCTTTTTGCAGGGTTCGCCATGACGAGTATTTTATAACCGTCACTGAGAGATTATTAGGACTGCCAAGTGCTGGCCTATTAATCGTGGCAGTCTTGGTAAATTTGAGTTTGTAGTGTTTATTGAATGCAAATTGAGTTCCAATTCAAAAGATGGCTTCACCACGCTTTGGCATTGTTCGCCATAACTGTAATTATCAAATAGCTACATAAACTCTAAGGAATGCGTAAATATTTATGCGTTTGTAAAGAAATTTTCCACTTGGGGTGTTTCATCACGTAATCTACAATAAGTGGCATCATTTTTTCTCGAACACTCCATTCGGGTTGCAAGTATAAAATCGCATTGGTTTCAAGTTTTTCTGCTTGTTGCTCAGCAAACTTAAAGTCGTGTTTATTAAAAATAACGACTTTTAACTCATCAGCTCGTTTATAAATTTCTGGCTGAGGCAATTTTATTTTCTTAGGCGACAAACAAATCCAATCCCAAACGCCTGTCATAGGATAAGCACCGGAAGTTTCTATGTGAATTCTCATCCCTTTCTGCTTTAAAGCAGAGGTTAAAGGATGCATATCCCAAGTTAAAGGCTCACCACCTGTAATGACAATGGTATCTGAATATTGATGAGCCTCCTTTACTATCTTTTCAATAGCTGTGGGTGGATGGGTTTTGGGGTTCCAGCTCTCTTTGACATCACACCAGTGACAGCCCACATCGCAACCTCCTACTCTGATAAAATATGCCGCAGTTCCCGTATGATGACCTTCGCCCTGAATGGTATAAAACGCCTCCATTAAAGGTAAGTATAGACCTTGTTCAACTAACTCTTCTATCGCTTTTGTTTCCATGCGTTGCAAAGGTAAGGAAATTCAATATTCAATTAAGGCATACAAGTCATAATTCAAAAGCTGATTTGGGGTTTAGTTTCACTTTTTTGTCTAATCTCTTAAATTCATCTATTTTTGAAATCTCAAATACACCTATGAAAGCCTCTGTAATCATAAGTACTTATAATTCGCCGGAATGGCTAGAGAAAGTGCTTTGGGGATATTCTGTTCAAACTTTTACAGATTTCGAAATTGTAATAGCAGATGATGGCTCGACGTCTTCTACCAAGGAGATGCTAAAAACAATGTCAAAACACACAAATCTTAAAATAAATCACATCTGGCATAGCGATGAAGGTTTTCAGAAAACAAGAATTCTCAATAAGGCTGTATTGGCAACCAAAACAGATTATATCATTTTTACCGATGGAGATTGTATCCCGAGAAAAGATTTTGTCAAAGCGCATATATCTCATCGCGAAGACAATACTTTTTTATCTGGCGGGCATTTTCCATTAAGCATGAAGATCTCACACTTAATTCGTAAGGATGATGTGTTAGCTCAACGTTGCTTTGATCTTAATTGGCTGAAAGAAAAAGGATTAAAGCCAAGCTTTAAAAACATAAAATTAACCAAAAAACAAGCTTTGTCTGAATTTATGAATGCTATCACTCCAACCAAATCAACCTGGAATGGTGGAAATGCTTCAGCCTGGAAAAAAGATATTTTGGCATTGAACGGGTTTGATGAGCGTATGCAATACGGTGGAGAAGACAGAGAATTTGGGGAACGACTTATCAATTTTGGAATCAATCCTAAACGCGTGAGATATTTTGCTATTATTGTTCATTTAGAACATAAAAGAGGTTATGTTAACGAAGAAGCTTGGAAGAAAAATAACGAGATAAGACAAGAGACAAAAAAAACTCAAAAAACTAAAACTGAGTTCGGACTCAATTTGCACATGAGTCCAAAAAGTCAATAAGTTTTCTTTGTATCATTTCTGGTCTTAATTCAGCATAGAAGTTTTCTACGTTTTTCTTAATGTATTTTACGTCATTCTTGATGTGTAATTTTTTTTGAAAATCACTTAAGTGGACAGAAGTATTGGGATGATTTTTTTCGAAACTGTTCCAACCCTCTTTAAGAATCCATGGTGAAAAAATTGAAAAAGAGGGAATATCCAGAGCTTTTGCAATATTTATAGCACCACCCTCATTACCAATAATAGCAGCACATTGCTTACAGATTGCCATAAAATCGCGTAAACTTTTAATCTGTAAACCATCAATTATATGGTTTTGTGTAGTAGAGTTGCATTGCTGTTTTAAGTGATCAATTTGCGCCTGTTGTGAAGGCATATAGTTTAATATAAGAGCAGCATTTGTATGTTTTACAATACAGTCTAAAATTTTTGCCATATATTCCAAAGGATAATTTTTGGAAGGTATACTTCCTAAAGCGCTTATCATGATACATGGAGAATTCGACAATTTAAATCCTGATAATTTTTCTTTGGCTTGTACTATTTCTGAATTATCAAGATATATTTTAGGTTTGTTGTTAAATAACTTGATATTAGGCATAAGTTGCAACAATCGTATTCGGTTTTCAATAGCAGAACCGGCTTCTGTAGTGGTTATGTTATTTATTTTAACAGTTTGCGTGTAGTAAAATTTACTATATGATTTTCTAAACCCAAAACGATATTTAGCCTTAGAAAATCGACTTATTAATAAACTTTCTAATTTTCCATAAGCATCAAAAACATGGGTGTATTTTGATTTGGAAATTTGCTTTAGAAATTTATAAAATTTGATTTTACTTTGTCGATATTCATCTTCAAATATCACAAATTCATCAATATAAGGATTATTTTCAACTACAGGTAATGTAAATCTATTGATAAGATAATGAACCTCTGCATTTGGAAAATTGCGTTTTAAATTTTCACAAATCACACTACTCGTGAGGACATCACCTATCATTTTTTGCTGGATTACAAGTATCTTCAAATTGCTTTCATTTAAATACTAAATCAAACTTTTCTAAGTAATTCTTCATACAAAAAGTCTTTTCAAGATGTTCTTTAGCTGCTTTTCCAAATGCTTCAGTCTTGTGGGGTTGAGAAGCTAAGTATTCGATAGCTTTTGCAATGGCTTCAGGTGAATTTGGAGGGATAATTAATCCGGTTTTTTGGTGAACAACTAAGTCTCTTGCACCTGGAATATCTGTAACAATAGTAGGCTTACCGCAAGCCATGGCTTCTTTTATGGCTAGTGGAGCAGCATCTCTAGTTGATGGGCAAATACATACATCAGATTTTGGAAGGTAGTGTATAGCATCATGTTTAAAACCTGCAAAATGAATTTGATTTGCGTTGTTTCCTTGCTTTGCTAACTCATAATTAGATTTGTCATAATCTCCAATATGTAAAAGATGAATAGTTTTGTTTTTTAATAGATGTACACCCTTTATCAGTTCAGATAAGCCCTTATGAGGTCTACCTTTAGTTTTGGCAATACAAATAACAACAAAAGCATTTTTTGGTGTTCCGCTTAACTCTTTTGGGTTTAAAATCGCATTTTTTACCCAATCTGTTTTATAGGGTTTTGGGTTGACTATTAAATTCTTTTTAGAAAGGTATTTGTTTAGTTGAGCTTTAATATCTGGGGTTTCACAGATTACGGTGTTTAACTTTGGGTTTAAGATGCCCAGATAATAAGTAGGGTCTGTAGGTCTTATCTTGGCTTGGGTACCTCTGTATGCAATCGTTTTGATTTTTCTAAAAGTACTGGCTATAGTAGCATTTGCTATTCCAGTACTAGTTAAACAGTAGTTGATTTGAATTTGATATTTCTTTATTATCTTATTAATAAGTAGAATGTTTTTTATATTTAATTTCCCTTTCAATGGAAATATTTTAACACCCATACAGCCAATTTCTTCTATTTTTTGGTGTTCATTTTTAGTTGAGTATGTAATATATATATTGTAACCCTTAGATTTTAACGAGCCTAACATATTATATGTTATGATATCTAAATCTGAAGAAATACAAAGCAAATTAATCATGATTGGGTTTTATAATACACAAATGATAATTTAAAGAAAGCTTTATTCATTTATTAAATTACAATTTCAATTCTATTTAAAATTTAAAAACAGACCATAAAATTAAATATCAGTATTTGTTCTAAAACCAGCTAAACTGCAACATCATAAGTTCGCAGTGCATCGTTTAAAGACGTTTTTTTGTTGGTACTTGCTTTTCGTTTTCCAATAATCAAAGCACAAGGCACATTGTATTCTCCTGCTGGAAAGTGTTTCGTATAACTACCAGGAATCACAACTGAACGTGCCGGTACAAGACCTTTCATTTCTTTTGGTTTGTCGCCTGTAACGTCTATAATTTTTGTTGATGCGGTTAAGACCACATTAGCGCCTAAAACGGCTTCTTTTTCTACTCTCACACCTTCTACAACAATACTCCTTGAGCCCAAAAAAGCATTGTCTTCAATAATAACAGGTGCAGCTTGTAAAGGTTCTAAAACGCCACCTATACCAACACCACCGGATAAATGCACATTTTTACCAATTTGTGCACAACTTCCAACAGTGGCCCAGGTGTCTACCATCGTGCCGGCGTCAACATACGCACCGATGTTGACATAACTTGGCATCATAATCACACCACTCGATATATAAGCGCCATGTCTTGCAACTGCATTGGGTACGACTCGGATATCACGTGCTTTGTAATTGGTTTTTAATGGAATTTTGTCATGATATTCAAAAATGCCAGCTTCCAAGGTTTTCATTTTTTGAATAGGGAAATATAAAACCACTGCTTTTTTAACCCATTCATTGACTTGCCAACCTTCTGAAGTGGGTTCAGCGCAACGGAGTTTGCCTTGGTCTAAAAGTTCAATCACTTCTCTTATAGCTTTTATAGTGCTTTCGTCTTTAAGCAATTCTCTATTGTCCCAAGCCTTGGATATAATATCTTGTAGTTGATTCATAAATATTTTTTTGTCAAAGATAAGGTTTTGGTTTTGGAGTTATCAAAACATGTTGTGCTATATTTGTCTTAAAAATAAAATTGAATATGCCTCAAGCTATGGCTTTAGATTTCGGAATAAAACGTACCGGCATTGCTGTGACCGATGATTTAAAGATGATTGCTTCTGGATTGAAAACTGTTGAAACTAAAAATCTAATGTCACTTTTAAAGTCGTATTGTGCACAATTTGAAGTAGATGAATTGGTCATTGGTCAACCCAAACACATCGACGGCCAACTCATGGCTTTAGAAAGAAATATCCTGTGGTTAATTGAAGATATTAAAAAAGAGTTTCCACAATTAAAAATTGTAAGGATTGACGAGAGGTATTCTTCAAAAATGGCTTCTCAGGCTATAGCTCAAAGTAGTTTAAAAAACAAAAAAAAACGAAGTAAAGCTTTGATAGATGAAGTTAGTGCCACACTAATTTTGCAGGATTATTTAAATCAAAGTAACTAGTAAGTCGGTTGTAGCTCTAAGATTTTTAAACTTTTAATTACTTCAATATCATTCTTTTGGTAATAATTTCCTCACCATTAGCATATAACGTATAAAGATACATGCCCGAGCCGTTAAGGTCGGTGGCGTTGATTTTTAATTCGCCGTTGTTGTTCTTCAAGTCGTAAGATTTGAGCATTCTGCTGTTAAGGTCAAATACAAGAATGGAAGCTTTATTTTGGTCTTCCGGCAAGGCATAAGAAATTATGGTGCTTTCTGAAAACGGGTTAGGTCTGTTTTGTTCTAATTTATAGGCGTTTTTGGTAATATTTTCCAACTCACTCGCTGTAAATTTAGAACTGTAAACCACACGTGGCTCAACTTGGCTTTCTAACTCTTTAACCTTAGCGTTGAGTTCTTTCATGGCTGCGGTTAATTCTGAAATTAGGCCGATATAGTTGACGGATTTGTAAGTGTCTGTATCTACTAATTCCTCTTTTTCGTTATAAATAGGATATGTGATGTCTTGAACCAACTCGGGATAGACTTTTTCTACCTCTTGAGCAATTAAGCCGTGTTGAAGACCTTTGGGCAGATTTAAATTATCATTGTCTTTAAATTTATAAGTGTAAGCTTTCAATTTAGACAAATTCTCTAAAACATTTTCACTTTCTTTAAGGTCATCTTTTAACTTGCGGTCAGAGCCTTGGGTTATAGTTCCAGTAACATTAACATTTCCATCAAAGAAACCGGCAAAACTATTAAAACTTGTTGGAGCATCACCAAAAATACCATAAGCAAAACTCCCGAAACCTGATGCACGTGTCACAAGACCTCTTACGGCAACATTATTGGCATTGTTTGTTGATCTCGCAAAAATCCCATTACCTTGATTATTACTTCCTGATGTTGTTACAAATATACCATTATCAAAAGTATCATTAGCAACAGTTAGTCTTGTCGATACTGGTTGAATTATAAATGGTGGACCGAATACTTGAGCTGGTAAAACTAATTTTGCATTATTTGTCATATTTGCTACCAATGTAGAACTGGTGCTTAGAGTATCGTTTGCAAACCTAAATTCCAAACTGCCTGGCTCTTCTCTGTCATCTATCCATTGTATTCTTGGGTTATCATCATTGATGTCTTGATAACCAAAAATAACCCCTCTTCTAGGTAGTTGGAATCGTAAACCAAATACATCTTGTGATCCTGTATTAAGCTCACCAATAGAGAACCAACGGGCATTACTAAAATTAAAATCAGGACCATTGTTAAGTTGTGTTACTAAACCTTGATCAAATCTGAACACCTCGCCTGTAATTATAGTAGATGCTGGTGTAATTGGGTCTGTAATTAATGAAAATGACTGATTTTGTCCAAAACTTAAGGCAGTAGTCATGAATAAAATTGTAAATAAATGAAAAATTTTCATAATAAATAAATTTAAGATTATTTTCACTAAAGTTAGTGCTTTATTTAATTGAAAATCAGAAATATTTTTTTTTTTTTAACTTTTATTTAACTAAATTATTCAAAATTAACATTGTGGTCACATTATTTTTACGATATGAAGTTATATTTTAAAATATTGATATTTTTAGCTTTTACTGATAGCATATATAGCCAAGTACCAACAGACGCACCTCTACAACTTCGTGCACAATTTAATGGTCAATTTGACTACAAAATTATTGGTAATACACTAACGACGGCTGACAATGCTACTACAACGACAGCAACCTGTCCATTTATAGCTTCGAGTAGTGCTAATTTGACATTAAATGCTAATGAAAATATAGTTGCAGCCTATTTATATTGGTTTGGCATAGGCGATGGTACTTTTGATCCAGATGTAGAAGTGAATGGTAATAATTTCATTGCAGACGAGATAAGCATTGTAGATCCAGTACAAAACAATTTTACATTTTTCTATTCAGCATTTAAGGAGATTTCAAATATAGTGCAAGGAACTGGTAGCGGTAATTATGTCTTTTCAGGATTAAACCTTAATCCTATAATAGGTAGTTACTGCTCCAATTCTTCAGAAAACAGTGGCTGGGCTATTTTAGTAATTTATAAAGATAATACATTACCAATCCAACAAGTAAATGTATATGATGGTTTAAATTCTGTCTTTGGCTTTGAAGATAATTCATCCTCTACTATAAACTTAAGTAATTTAAACATAATTGACACTCAAAATTCTCGCATGGGTTATTTGGCATGGGAAGGCTCAACCATCCAAGTTTTTAATGAAAGTGTCTCATTTAACGGAAATCTTTTAAGTACACCGTTTTTAAACCCTGCTGATAACCCTTTTAATGGTACAAACACTTATACTGGTGCCACAGATTTATGGAATATGGATTTAGATGTATTTGATATATCAAATTTTTTAAATATTGGAGATACTCAAGCAACGCTTACCTTTACATCTGCTCCCAGAAGGTTTATACAAAACGTAGTCACCGTTACCCGCTCAGTATTACCAGATGCAACGATTCAATTTGTTGAAATTACCAATCAAGATGCTTGTGATGATCGAGATATTTCCATTACTCTTAATATTAACAATTTTGACTCCAGCGATGTGCTTCAAGCAAATACACCGTTTTCAATTTTTGTACTAAGTGAGAATAATAATGAAATATTCTTAGATACTTTTTTTACACAAAACAATATACCTATCGATGGTTCAGAAACTCAAACAGTGGATGTCACTATTCCTGATAACATTCCAAACATCAGCACGTTAATATTAAAAGCCAATACAATTCAAGACGGCACAAATCCTGTCAATGAAAGTAATGTGCTTAATAATAGAATTGAAGTTGAGCTTTTTATTCCTCAAACACCTGTTTTAATCAACCCACCAACTCCTCTCTCCACCTGCGGCAACCTCTCAACAAACGATCCCATAGACCTGACTCAAAACAGCCTTAACAGTTTAGGCTTTGCAAATCCCGAAGATTTTAATATCCAATATTTTACATCAGACAGCGATGCTCAAAGTGGTGTTAATCCAATTCCCAATCCGGAAAGTTTTGTGTTAACCAGCAATCCGCAGGATATTTTTATCCGCATTGAAAATTCGGCTGCTCCAGCCTGTTTTACTGTTGAGAGCTTTGAAGCCAGTTATCAATACACGCCGGACATCCAACAAACCATCAACCTAAACCAATGTCAGGAAAATAATGAGATAGTTCTTTTTGATTTAACGACCAATGACGCTTCAGCTATCGGCGTTGACGACCCAAGCAATACCAATATCTCTTACCACGAAACGCTTGCCGCTGCACAAAATAACACGAGTGCTATCCCAAATCCAACAGCTTATCCGCCACCTAACAATAGTCAAACCATTTTTATTCGGGCTGAAAATGCAACTAATCCTGGATGCTTTTCAACGGCCTCTTTTGACATCAACACCTTTCCGGTGGCTATCAACAACATTAATGATTTGAATATTCAAGCTTGTATTTTTCCTGGAGAATCTGCTGTGTTTGATTTGACTGAAAATTCTGCTTTAGCTCTTGGTAACCAAGACTCCTCTGCTATTCAAATCTCATATTATTTGTCGGAAACCGAGGCTATCAATGAACAAAATCCGATTCCCAATCCTACAACCTATGAAAACCTAAGCAATCCACAACCCATTTGGATAAGATTGGAAAATATCAATTCGCCGGTGAATTGTTTTTTAACAGCGGAATTTTCCATTTCTGTAGCCAACGCTGCTCAGGTGAATTTTTCACCTGATTCGCTACAAGTCTGCGATACCGATAACGATGGGTTTGCTGCATTTGATTTAAGCCAAAGTATTGATGAAATTTCTTTAAACAATCCAGATATCAGTGTAAGTTTTCATTTAACAGCAGACGAAGCTGAAAATAACACTAACCCCATTTCATCGCCTTTTACAAATACTGTTGCCAACGATCAAACTGTATTTTTCCGCACCGAAGAAACGGGCAATGGCTGTAGTTTTACGGGGACTTTAGAGATAGAGGTTTTAGCAAATCCCGAGTTGGATTCTAGTCAACCTGTTTTGTCGGCTTGTGCTGTTGGTGGTAATACGGCTAGCTTTGATTTGACCGATATCAACGCCAGTATTATTTTAAATAACGATAGTTCAACTTTTGAGGTGGCTTATTTTTTGTCTGAAAATGAAGCTTTAACCAATACCAACCCCATTCAAAATCCCGCTAATTTTGTCAACACTAGCAACCCACAACCTCTTTGGATTAGAGTAAGCGACAGCGACAATTGTGTGTCTGTCGCAAGTTTTGAGTTAGACGTCTTGACAGGTGCGGTAATAGACGATGTAGCAATTGACGATGTAATTTTGTGCAGTGAAACACCCGAACAATTATTAGCTAACGTCGATTTAACCCAATTTGATGACAGCATCAATCCTAATCCAGCTGCTGAAACTTTGGTGGTGTATTATGAAGGTTTAGGGAATTTTAATGCAGGGATTTCTATTGACAATCCACAAAGTTTTGAAGTCAATACCACAGAAACCCAAATCATCGCCGAAGTGGTGAATCTTGAAACGCTGTGTGTGTCGCCCGAGCAGGTGAGTTTTGATATTTTGGTCAATCCCTTACCTGATTTTGCATTGCCTGAATCTGCACAGATTTGCATTGATTTGCAAACAGATGAAGTTATAGAAAATGGATTTTCACCACCAATACTTGATACGGGTTTATCAGAAACCAATTTTAGT
Organism: Mesohalobacter halotolerans; assembly: GCF_006120725.1. Classification (GTDB taxonomy): domain Bacteria; phylum Bacteroidota; class Bacteroidia; order Flavobacteriales; family Flavobacteriaceae; genus Psychroflexus; species Psychroflexus halotolerans. Next base: position 94,290 of record NZ_SWMU01000002.1, on the reverse strand, counting down.
TTTGAATGGTCGCTTAATGGCGAGGTTTTAGACAACACCACCTCAAGTTTTGAAACTACAAATTCTGGAATTTATGAAGTCAATGTGACCAATCTTGAAACAGGTTGTGCTTTTTCTCAAAGTATTAACGTTGAAGAAGTCAATCCGCCATTGTTTAATGTCGATATTTTGAGTCCGGCGTTTTCATCGGGGAATACTGCGGTAGAAGTCAACAACATTCAAGGTCAAGGCGAGGTGGAATTTCAATTGGATAACGGCAATTGGGTCAGTTTAGAAGTTGGGCAAAGCAGTTTGATTTTTGAAAACCTCTCTGGCGGTAATCATGTCATTCGAGGAAGAGATGCTTTGGGCTGTGGCGTGACAGAAATTGCTTTTAGTATTTTAAGTTTCCCACCATTTTTCACACCCAATCAAGACGGCTTTAACGATTTTTGGAACATTCGCAGTTTGCGAAATCAACCTGATGCAAAGATTTATATTTTTGACCGTTATGGTAAACTTCTTCGTCAACTCAGTCCTTTAGAAGCTGGTTGGGATGGCATCTACCAAGGTCGCCAGATGCCGGCGCAGGATTATTGGTTTCGGGTCGAATTTACCGATCCACAAAGTGGCGAACCAGCTGTTTTTGTTGAGCATTTTACGTTGAAGCGTTAGGGAAGGTGCTGACATTTATCGGCAGTGCTGAAACGCTCGTATGAATATTAACTTAGTCATCAGTGCAGAAAGAAAAATATTGACGCTTCCTATTATCAATAAAATTTAATCAGTGATTTCATATATATTTAATTGTAATAATCAACATCTCTCGCTTACGCATTGTAGTCATTATTCTATCAGATTGCTTAACTTTGCAAAACTCTATTAAACGTATTATAATGATTTTACCAATTGTTGCCTATGGTGATCCGGTTTTAAAACGCAAAGCTAAAGACATTCCTAAAGATTATCCAGATTTACAACAACTTATAGATAACATGTTCGAAACCATGTATAACGCACATGGCGTCGGTTTGGCGGCTCCTCAAATTGGGAAATCTATACGCCTGTTTATTGTCGATGCGTCGCCTTTTGCAGAAGACGACAATATCTCTAAGGAAGAAAAAAAAGAACTCAAAATAGCCAAAGAAGTCTTCATCAATCCTACTATAAAAAATGAACAAGGCGATGAATGGGATTTTAACGAAGGCTGTTTGAGTATTCCTGAAGTTCGAGAAGACGTGTTTAGACAACCCAAAATAGAGATTGAATATTACGATCGCGATTTTAATTTAAAACACAAAACACTTGATGGTCTCTATGCTAGAGTTGTTCAGCACGAATACGACCATATTGAAGGGGTTTTATTTACCGACAAACTTTCAGGGCTAAAAAAGCGCTTAATTAAAGGGAAGCTTAAAAAAATTTCAGAAGGAAAAATTGATGTGGAATATCGTATGCGCTTTCCAAAACTAAAAAAAAACAGATAACCCCTTGATTAATCAACCTATCATCGCATATTTGCGAGCTAAAAAAGTAAACTATGGAATTTGATAAAATTCTTTCTGTCTCTGGAAAGCCTGGATTATACGAACTCAAAACCCAAACCCGAGCTGGCGTATTAGCTCAATCGCTTATTGATGGAAGAAAAATTCAAGTTAACTTGAGAAACAACATCAGTATTTTATCAGAAATATCCATTTATACTTATGCTGATGAAGTGCCCTTAAATGAAGTGTTTTCCAAGATATACCAAAAAACAGACGGTCAAAAAAGCATAGACCATAAAAGCTCAAAAAAAGAACTCGAAAGCTATTTTAGAGAAATCTTACCAGAATATGACGAAGACCGCGTCTATCAAAGCGATATCAAGAAAGTGATTCAATGGTATAATATTTTAATTGACAATGATTATACTGACTTTCAAGATGAAGAAAAATCTGACGAAGAAGAGTAAATGGGCAGACGCAATAGACATAAAACGTTTGAAAACCTTCAAGTTATAGATACTGGCCACAAAGGTAAATCTGTGGCTAAAACCGATGAAGGTCAGGTAGTATTTGTAGATAATGCCATTCCAGGTGACGTTGTTCACGCCAAATCTTACAAAAAAAGACGCCGTTATTTTCAAGCTAAACCTGTAGAGTTTGTCAAGTTCTCAAAACATCGAACCAATCCGGTTTGCGAACACTTCGGGACATGTGGTGGTTGCAAGTGGCAAAACATGAAATACGAGCAACAACTCTTTTACAAACAAAAATCAGTTGAAGACAATTTAAAACGCATTGGTCATCTTGAATTACCCGAAATTTCAAATATTTTACCAAGTGAGGACATTTATTTTTACCGCAACAAGATGGAATTTTCATTTAGTAATAACCGTTGGTTAACTCAGGATGAAATTGAAAGCGGTCAAAATATTAAACAAAAAAACGCTTTGGGGTTTCATATACCCGGCATGTGGGATAAAATTTTAGATCTTAACACCTGTCATCTTCAACAAGACCCAAGCAATGCAATAAGAAACGAAGTCAAACAATTTGCCATTGATCATGATTTAAGCTTTTTTGACGTTAAGCAACAATCGGGTTTACTCAGGACATTAATGATTCGCACAACGTCTACAGGAGAAATAATGGTGTTGATTCAATTTTATGACGACCAACCTAAGTCAAGAAAAATGATACTTGAGCACCTCAAGCAAAAATTTCCTGAAATTACAGCTTTGCTTTATGTCATTAACCAAAAACCCAACGATACCATTTATGACCAAGATGTGATATGTTTTTACGGTCAAGATTTCATTACTGAAGTCATGGAGGAATTGAAGTTTAAAATTGATGCCAAATCTTTTTACCAAACCAACTCCAAACAAGCCTACGAACTATATAAAATCACAAGAGAATTTGCTCAACTTCAAGGCAAGGAAGTGGTTTACGATTTATACACCGGCACAGGAACCATTGCCCAATTTATTGCTAAAAATGTAAACAAAGTCATCGGTATAGAAGCTGTTCCTGAAGCTATAGAAAAAGCAAAAGAAAATACCAAAGCCAATCAAATTGACAACTGTGAGTTTGTGGCGGGTGATATGAGGAAAGTATTTACAAAAGCCTTTGTAAATGAACACGGCCAACCGGATTTGATAATTACCGATCCACCAAGAGAAGGGATGCATAAAGATGTGGTAAAGGTTTTATTAGATTTAAAACCTAAGCGTATAGTTTATGTAAGTTGCAATTCAGCAACTCAAGCGAGAGACTTAGAGATTTTGAGTGAAAATTATAAAATAACACAGGTCAAACCCGTTGATATGTTTCCACAAACGCATCATGTAGAAAACGTGGTTGCCTTAGAGATACAATCATGATAAAAAAAATTAAAACATTTTTCTTATTAATAATAACTGTCTTATTACTATCTATATCTTGTGAACGCGATGATATTTGCCCAGCTTCGACGCCTACTACACCGTTTTTAATTATTGAGTTTTTTGATGTCGCTGAGGAAGGAGAAAACAAAAATGTAAGAGGTTTAAGTTACATCGCTGAAAATTCAAACGATACGATAGCTGTTGGTACAACAGATTCTATTGCAATACCTTTAAATACAAACCGAAATACAACCAAATATCAATTTATTAGGAATGCCAACAATCCTAATATTAGAAACGCAGATACCATAGAATTTATTTATGAAGTCAATGAAGTTTATGTCAATAGAGCTTGTGGTTTTAAAGCTGTTTATAAAGATTTAAGTGCCATTAGATCTATAGAAACTCCCGCTTCTAATAATTGGATACGAAGTGTTTCAATAGAAAAACTCAATGTAGAAAATGAACAAAACACGCACGTTAATATCGATCATTAGCCTTTGTTTATTTTCGATAATAAATCAAAGTTTTGCTCAAAATGATAGCCTTGTCTACAACGAAAGGTATGGTGCATCTTTTGGTATAGATTTGTTTAAAATAACGAGAACAGCTTTAGATGATAATTATACAGGTTTTGAAATCAATGCCGATTATCGATTTACAGACGAGATATACCTTGCAGGAGAAATGGGCAATGATCAATTTACATTTGATGAGAGTAATCTTGTGGTAAACTCAGATGGAAGTTATATCAAGCTGGGTGCAAATTATAATTTCTATAAAAACTGGATTGGGATGCAAAATCAAATCTATGCTGGCTTTAGAGTTGGGCTTTCCTCCTATTCTCAATCCCTCAAAGAGTTTAATTTTTTTACATCAGATAATACCTTTGAACCAGAAACACAAGTGGTAAATCGCGAATTTAACAATTTATCAGCCTTATGGACTGAATTTCACTTTGGTTTTGAGGTTGAATTGATCAAAAATGTTTTCGCCGGTGCACACGTACAACTTAAATTTTTGGTTAGCGAAACTGATTTACAAAACTTTGATAATATTTTCATCCCCGGATTTAATATTACTAACGATTTTAGCTTAATTGGCGCAGGCTGGGGTTATTCTCTCAGTTACTTGATTCCGTTTAAAAATAAACGCAAAACCCAATCCGTTAGACCTGAGTAATAGATATTTTAGGTGTCACTCTAAACTCGTTTCAGAATAAATCCCAACTTGTCACTCTGAACTCACTTCAGAGTACATCCCAACCTGTCACTCTAAACTCATTTCAGAGTACATCCCAACCTGTCGCTCTGAACTTGTTTCAGAGTCAGATTCTATCATTTTACAATAATTCTCTCAACATGTGTCGAAATCTCATCAGAAATCGTCAAAAAGTAAACACCAGTCTTGAGGTTAACTGGGATTTCAGCGTTTCCTAATCGAAGGGAATTCCAAATAATTTTACCTGTAATATCTAAAAGCTTAAATTGATAGGTCTGTGTTGAGTTAAGACCTTTAACCTGAATTGTATTGTTTTCTACAGGGTTAGGATACAAGACTACATCTTCAAGACTGGTTTCATCTAAGTTTAAGTTTTGATTCCAAGGGTTCCCAAACTCAGTTCCCCAAATAAAATCGACGAGATTAGGAAAATCAATAAATGGGTTGCGGTTCTTTTGCCAATTATAAATGACATTATTTCTATTCATTTCAAAATCATCCGGTGGATCTTGCTGATGCCAAGTCAATAAAGTTGCTAAATCGCCAAGTTCTCCAGTTACTGCAGGGAAACCATTGACAACATCCAGATCGTTGTAGCGCAATGCTAAAAAGAAAACACCACGAGCCACATCACCTTTAAAGCTTCCAGCATTTGATGGTGGGCCAACATACTGCCCGTAATGTTGATTCCCTCGACTTGAGTTTTCTCCGGCATCAGCTGCACGTAAACCATGAGCATCAGAATTGGCATGTCTTAGTGAATCTGCATTGGTTTCCCACCACACATTTATACCATCTGCAATATCATCGTCTTCTATACTAGAAAAACCACCTCTTGAACGAGGAAAAGTGTGTTCCCTATTCCATTTGCCAATACTTGAAGAACCCGTTTGAAATAAAAACTTAGCTCTAGGTTGTTCTGTATAAACTAACCAAACTTGGTTATTGTTATCCGGATTTTGATCGGCTTCTTTTAAAATGTCAATAATATCTGTATATGTATGTGTGCGGACAACTCCATTTTCTGATATGAGGTTTGTAATCCCTTGAATTAATGCGTTACCAGCTAACCCATCAAGATTATCGTAATAATCATTAGGTGCATTACTCGAAACGTTACCAAAACTTGGATTTAATGGTGAGCCAAAATTTGATGTGGTAAAATCACTGTCAATAATAATAATACTCACATTATTGTTATTTGAAATAAATTCAGGTGGAAGATTTGAAATATTGATTTCCATAAATTCATCTTCTTCAGCTACTCCATCGGCTAGAATATTAATTTGTGTTTGACCGGTAGTATCACCTGTTTGAAAATCAATAAAAGCATTTCCTGTATAATCTGCGTTATTAAAATCCCCATTGTTTAAATCTAGATTGAAAGTGATATCATTACTTACAGGGTCTTCTGTTGTTAAAGTGATGGTAACAATCTCACCTTCATCGTAAATATCTTGATCTGTTGAAATGGTTATACCGTTAAGTATTACACCTGAACCATCATTGAGTTGTTTTGGTGTGGGTAAGTCTACAAACCAACTACCATCATTTGCGCGTTGAATAGATTCAAAATCTTTATTGCCGTTTGCATCTTCATCAATTTGAGCTGAAAGCCCCAACAAATTGAGTAAAGCCGTATCATCAGCATCGTCTGTGCCATAAACCAAAGCATCGACTAAATTTGTGGTTGTTGCTAAAGATCCTATTGGCATATCAGATTCATTAGCTTGATAAATCGCTACAGCATCTGCCCCATTTTGAATGGTATTTAAAGACAATTCAAAATCTGGAATAGGAGATACTTCAGAAGCACCTAAGACAAATAATCCATTAATATCAGTTGTAAAACCATCTAAATCAAAATTATAATAACTTAAGTCTCCACCACTATTTGACCCATTAAACAAAACAAGTAAGTATCCATCTAAAGGTTGAAATGGGTTATCTGTTTTAATTTCAATAAATTCCTTGGTATCAACACCGTCGGTATCTGCATCGAGTTCATTGATTAATGGATTTTGCGCATAACTAATTAGTGTAAAAAGAAAGAATAAACCACATAAAAGTAATTTCATAGACATTTTTTTGCAAACATAAATAAATGATTTAATCAATATGTTGTTTCAAAGTTAAATGACAGGCTTAAAATTAATAAATACCTAAAGATGCTCTAATATCATATCTTTTGTACTTTTATCAAATTAAACTTTATTTATATAAAAACATATCAAATATGAAAAATAAATACTTCAAGGTAATATGTTTATCGTTTCTCTTATTAGCAATATCCACTTCTGCCCAAACTTTCAATTCATCAAGAAATAGTTCTTTTATAGAAAATGTGAGGTTTGGTGGCGGTGTAGGGTTGAGTTTTGGAAATGACTTTTTTAGTGGAACACTTGCTCCTTTCGCTTTGTATCAGATTAATCCTTTTCTCATGAGTGGTGCAGGTTTAAATTTTACCTATTCAAGCTTTAATGATAATGACACCTTTGTTTATGGCGGTAGTTTAATAGGCATTGCTAAACCTCTAAAAGAATTGCAGTTTTCTTTAGAGTATGAGCAATTACGGGTAAATCGAAGTTTTAATAATGGTGTAGAAGACGATTACTGGTATCCAGCACTATTTATAGGTGTTGGCTACACCTCTGGACCAGTGACTGTCGGTATTAGATATGATGTATTATACGACAGTGATAAAAGTATTTATGCAGATGCATATATGCCTTTTGTAAGGGTATTATTTTAAAAATTGAAAATTCAGTTCTTTAAAATTCATCTTTTGAATTTAAAATCAGCTCTATTATTTAATATTGTTTTAAAATTATTTATACCCTTCATTTTGTTGATAACCATTTCAATTGATTAAATTTGTAGCTTAAATTTTGAAAACTATGTTTGACAATTTAAGCGATAAGTTAGATAATGCCTTACACCTGCTTAAAGGGCATGGACAAATTACTGAAGTCAATGTTGCAGAAACTTTAAAAGAAGTTCGACGTGCCTTAGTCGATGCTGATGTTAACTATAAAATTGCTAAAACCTTTACAGATACTGTAAAAGAAAAGGCTTTAGGTCAAAATGTTTTAAAGACACTTAAACCAGGTGACCTCATGGTTAAAATCGTCAAAGACGAATTAACCGAACTCATGGGTGGTGATGCTGAAGGATTAGATTTATCTGGCCATCCAAGTATTATCTTAATGTCAGGTTTGCAAGGAAGTGGTAAAACTACTTTTTCTGGAAAGCTGGCAAACTTCCTTAAAAAGAAAAAAGCCAAAAATCCCTTATTAGTTGCCGGCGATGTATATAGACCGGCAGCGATAGACCAGTTACACGTCGTTGGTGAACAAATTGACGTTGAAGTATTTTCTGATAAAGAGGAAAAAAATCCAGTAAAAATATCAGAGCGAGCTATAGCTCATGCCAAATCTAATGGTTTTGATGTTGTAATTATCGATACTGCAGGTCGTTTAGCTATCGATGAAGTTTTGATGAAAGAAATCTCAAGTATACATCACACCGTAAAGCCAAATGAAACACTTTTTGTTGTAGATGCTATGACTGGTCAAGATGCAGTCAATACAGCAAAAGCTTTTAATGATGTACTCGACTATGACGGTGTGGTTTTGACCAAACTGGATGGTGATACCCGTGGTGGTGCAGCCATTTCGATTAAATCTGTTGTGGATAAGCCCTTAAAATTTATTGGTACAGGTGAAAAAATGGAGGCGTTAGATGTTTTCCACCCGTCACGAATGGCTGATAGAATATTGGGTATGGGTGATGTTGTATCATTGGTCGAACGTGCACAAGAACAATACGACGAAGAGGAAGCTAGAAAAATGCAAAAGAAAATTGCCAAAAACAAGTTTGGTTTTGATGATTTTCTCAAGCAAATCCAGCAGGTCAAGAAAATGGGTAATATGAAAGACCTCATGGGTATGATTCCTGGCGCTGGAAAAATGATGAAAAATGTCGATATTGATGATGATGCATTTAAAGGGATTGAAGCCATTATCAATTCTATGACTCCTGAAGAACGCCAAAACCCCAAATTATTTAATGCTAGTAGGAAAAGACGTATTGCTAAAGGATCAGGAACGAGTGTTCAAGAAGTTAATCAACTTTTGAAACAATTTGGTCAAATGAGCAAAATGATGAAAATGATGCAAGGCGGTGGTGGTAAACAATTGATGCAGATGATGAATCAGATGAAGTAGTGTTTTAATGAGCTGAAAAGTGAGATGTGAGATGTGAGAAGTGAGATATAAGCAGATTAAAGTGGGCAATAGTCAGATACACTTAATCCTGCAGATTGAATTTTGAATACTCATAACAAAAGACTGTTGACTGAAGAATGACAACTGTAAAATAACAAGATCAAAAAACAAAAATATGACCATATTAGACGGCAAAAAAACTAGCCAAGACATAAAAGACGAAATTAAAATCGAAGTGGACAAAATGAAAGCGCGCGGCGAAAAAGTGCCGCATTTGGCTGCGGTTTTAGTAGGTAACGATGGGGCGAGTTTAACTTATGTAGGGAGTAAAGTAAGGTCTTGTGAACAAGTTGGGTTTGAATCGACATTAATTAAGATGCCTAGTACAACAAGTGAACTAGAACTTTTAGACAAAATTGAAGAATTAAATAAAGACGATAATATTGATGGCTATATCGTTCAACTTCCATTACCAAAGCAAATCAACACTCAGAAAGTTCTCATGCAAGTCGATCCAGATAAAGATTTAGATGGGTTTCATCCCACAAATTTTGGGAAAATGGCTTTAGATATGACTTCTTTTATTCCAGCAACACCCTTTGGGATTTTAGAACTAATAGAACGATATGGTGTTGAGACCAATGGTAAACATACAGTCGTTATAGGGAGAAGTCATATCGTTGGACGTCCTATGAGCATTTTGATGGGGCGCAAAGGATTTCCAGGAAATTCAACAGTCACCTTAACACACAGTCATACTAAGAACATTACGCAGATCACCTCACAGGCTGATATTATTATCTCAGCTTTAGGTATTCCTAACTTTTTAAAAGCAGAAATGGTTAAGGATGATGCTGTGGTTATAGATGTTGGAATTACAAGAGTTCCAGACGATTCTCGTAAAAAAGGTTACCGAATTACAGGTGATGTTGATTTTGAAAATGTATCTAAGAAAGCCTCTTATATTACACCAGTTCCAGGAGGTGTTGGCCCAATGACCATTTCTATGCTTCTTAAGAATACGCTTTTGGCTAGAGAACAACACAGAATAAGAAGCAAGGCTTAATTAAATGTTATTGGGGGACTTGTTGTGTGCTCTTCCATTGTTTGAAAACTTTAACGTCTTCATCAATAAGCCGCATTAAAGCCATAAACACACTAATATCGTCTACATAACCTACGACAGGTAATATGTCAGGTACAATATCAAAAGGATTTATGATATAAAGCAGTGTGAATGTAATCGAAGTTACTGAACGCCATGGGATTGTTTTATAATTTCCACTCTTATATTGCTTAATTAGCTCTAAAAGCAGTTTTAATTTCTCTTTTTGATCAACAAATACTTTTAAATTTAAAATTTTTTGTAGGCGTTTGCGCTTTCTGTTTATTTTATTAAAATCTGCTTTATTAATGTTTTTAGCATTATCGGCGACAAATTCCTCGTTAATTTTAGACTTATGTTTATTCTTTTTCATTTGACTCCTCTTTAATTTCTTCCTCAGGGTTTTCGCTTAATTCTTGTTGTTCTTCAAGATCTTCATCTATGCTAGGCATGTCGTTAAAACCAGTGTCAGTTTCATTGGCATATTCCTCTTTGTAAATTACAACAATTATTAAAAATAAAGAAATCAACAAAGGTCCAAACACAAGCCCTAAAAACCCAAATACTGGAATACCAACAATGACGCCTATTAATGTAATTAAAGGATGTTCATTGGCCATTCGTTTAAGCACATAAAGCCTAACAATATTATCACTTGACCCTACTACAATAACACCGTAAGCTAATACACCAATAGCCTCTAAAGTCATCCCTTGTGACAACAGGATAACAGTCACCGGTATAAAACCAATCGCCGTCCCAATAAAAGGAATAACTGACCCAATTGCAGTGACAGCAAACCAAAAAAATGGATCCGGAACACCAAAAATCAAATATCCAATTAAAGCAATAACCCCTTGAATAAAAGCCACCAACGGTATACCAATAGCATTTGCTTTTACCTTTTTTGTAGCTTCAATACCAATAGTCTTGAGGTTTTTTTTACCGACTGGAATATAACTTTGCAATGAAGTCTTAAGTTGCTCCTGATTTATCAACATATAATAGAGCAAAAAATACATAATGCTTATTGAAATAAATGCATCAAATGTGCCTAATGCGAGGTTTTGTGCATTTTTAGATATAAAAGATGCAATTCCAGACGTGTCAATTTCTTGTGACAAATTATATCCAGTATATTGCTCTAGCTGTGCAAGTTGAGTTTTAGCCGCAACAACAAATTTTTCTGAATTTTTAATGGCTTCACCAATTTTTGAAGAAAGCATGAATATCACACCTGCCAATGGAATTAAAATCAGTATAAATGACCCAACTATGATAAGCCCGGCTGAAAGACTCTTAGGCCAACCTTTTGCGTTGAGTCTTTTCATGATTTTTCTGCTAATTACAAAAAAAGTGATCGCTCCTAAAATCCCTGAAATATAGGGCAAGATATTATTGTAAATTATGATTGCCAATATTATAATGACACTCATCAAAAATATTTGCCTAATTACTCTAGGTGGTATGGTTTTCATGTATTGGTATTAAATATTAAAAAGTTGGTCAGGATCTTTAAAAGCTTTAAATTCTAATGCATTGCCTGAAGGATCGTAAAAAAACATTGTAGCTTGCTCTCCAGCTTGACCTTCAAACCTGATATAGGGTTCAATTTGAAATTTAACTTCAAAATTTTGTAGTCTTTCACTAAAATTCCAAAACGATTGCCAAGATAAAACTACACCAAAATGTGGAACTGGAACATCTTTATCGTCTACGGGATTGAAGTGATTTTGAGGTTTGTATTGATCAACTTCATGAACCACTAGTTGATGTCCATAACAATCAAAATCAATCCACTTTTGACTTGCTCTCCCTGTTTTAAAACCTAAAACTTTAGCGTAAAATTCTTTAGCACGATTTAAGTCATGTACAGGTATTGCAAGATGGAAGGCGAATTTTGGCATATTTACTTTAAAATAGCCAATTTAAGTATAATTCATAAAAACAAAAATAAAAATATCAACAGCCTATCAAATAAAGCCTATATTATTTTCTAACTTTTTGATTTTGAATAAGGTCAATATATAAATTAATTTTGTCTTTCAGTTGTTTACGCTCAACAATAAAATCTAAAAACCCGTGTTCTTTTACAAATTCTGCTGTCTGAAAACCATCAGGTAAGTCTTTACCGGTCGTATCTCTGACAACTCTAGGTCCTGCAAACCCAATCAGGGCTCCAGGCTCTGAAATATTGACATCGCCTAGCATGGCAAATGACGCCGTTGTTCCACCAGTGGTTGGGTCGGTACAAAGTGAAATATAAGGTAGTTTGGCTTTAGCCAATTGTCCGAGTTTTGCAGAGGTTTTAGCCAGTTGCATCAATGACAAACCAGCTTCCATCATTCTGGCACCACCAGATTTTGAAATAATGATTAATGGTAGTTTATTTCTTATGGCATAATCGACTGAACGGGCTATTTTTTCTCCAACCACTGAGCCCATTGAGCCACCTATAAATTTGAAGTCCATCGCACAGACAATTATTTTTTTGCCTTTAGATTCTCCTACGGCAGTTCTTATGGCATCTTTAAGTCCTGTTTTCTTTTGAACTTGTTTTACTCGAGAGGTATACTTTTTGGTATCTTCAAACTTTAGTGGGTCTTTTGAAGCCAAATTTTTGTAAAGCTCTTTATAGTTTTTGCCATCAAAAAGAATTTCAAAATACTCTTGACTCCCAATCCTTACATGATAACCATCTTCAGGGCTGACATAATAGTTTTTTGCCAATTGATCTGAATCGATGACTTTTCCTGTAGGTGTTTTATACCACAATCCTTTAGGTACGTCCTTTTTATCTTCAGTAGCCGTTTGTATGCCTTTTTTCTTTCGTCTAAACCAAGCCATTATTTAGTTTTTAATAGATAGTTATTAGTTTTTCAATATTGTAGCTATAAAATTAGATTTAATCTATAGTTTTATAGAATTACAATACGTCCACATTGTTAAGGTGTTCAAATGCTTCTTTCAATCTTTCCTTAAAAGTAACTTCAGCTTCACGCAACCATTTCCGAGGATCATAGTATTTTTTGTTAGGCACATCGTCTCCGTCAGGGTTTCCTATCTGAGATTCGAGGTAATCGGCATTTGTTTTCATGTAATCTCTAATACCTCTCATAAAAGCATATTGTAAATCAGTATCAATATTCATCTTTACAACACCATAACTTATCCCTTCTCTAATTTCTTCTACTGTAGAGCCACTTCCACCATGGAAAACAAAGTCGATATGATTGTGTTCTACACCGTACTTTTCAGTGATATATTCTTGAGAGTTCTTAAGTATTTTTGGGGTCAACTTGACATTTCCAGGTTTATAAACTCCGTGAACGTTACCGAAAGCTGCTGCTATGGTAAACTGATCACTGACTTTACTCAACTCTTCATAAGCATAAGCTACTTCTTCTGGTTGTGTGTAAAGCTTAGATGAGTCAACATCTGTATTATCCACACCGTCTTCTTCTCCACCTGTAACACCAAGCTCAATTTCTAAAGTCATGCCCATTTTACTCATGCGTTTTAAGTAAGTTTTGCATGTTTCGATATTTTCTTCAAGTGGTTCTTCAGATAAGTCAATCATATGTGAACTAAAAAGCGGCTTACCGTGAATTTTGTAAAACTTCTCTCCTTCGTCCAAAAGTCCATCAATCCAGGGTAATAATTTTTTGGCACAGTGATCTGTGTGTAATATCACTGTTGCACCGTATGCTTCGGCTAAATCATGAACATGTTTTGCTCCAGTTGCTGCTCCTAGAATCGCGGCTTTTTGACCATCATTATTTAACCCTTTACCGGCATTAAATTGTGCACCACCATTTGAAAATTGAATAATTACAGGTGATTTTAATTCCGCTGCTGTTTCTAAAACACCATTAATTGTATTAGACCCTACAACGTTAACGCCTGGTAGAGCATAGCCGTTGGCTTTTGCGTGATTAAAAATATCTTGAACTTCTGTGCCTGTGGCAACACCGGGTTTAATGTTATGACTCATAATTTGATATTTTGATTTGTAAAATTAGTAATTTCATAGGGATTAACCTTAAAAAGACTTTTATTAATTATATTTTTTTATCCTATTACCTAAACTCATCCATTATATTCTTCTGAACAAATCATTTATTTATCTCTAAATAAAGATTTGATATAAATGCAATCATTGATTTATGAAATTTAATATTAAAAATGTCTAAATCTAACGCCATAAATGTCCTTCAACTTATTGATTCACTGGATGCTGGTGGTGGTGAACGCATGTCTGTTCATTTGGCAAATGCACTATCAGAACAGGTTAATTTTTCATCACTATTAGCCTCAAGACGTTCAGGGATTTTAGAAAAAGACATATTACCTAAGGTTAAAATTATTTGGCATGATCATTATGGGTACAGGCATAGAACATCTATTAAACAAAATTTGCCGTTATTATTTTCTTCATTATTGTACTTTCCTGAAATAGGTTGACTAAAAATTAAAAATATGGTCTTCTCATAATTTATGGTGTAAACATCTAGAATACATTCAAAATTTCAGTTTGGGTTCTAAAAGCTACCAAAACGAACAAAATATTCAACTCAAAGGTCATTCTCAAGCTTTTAAAATAATTCACGTTACCAATCTAAGATCGCAAAAAGATCACCTTACAGCGCTTAAAGCTATCAAGCAATTAGTGGGTGATGGTATTGTTTTAAGTTACCATTTAATTGGCGGATATGATAAAAACTCTGAATATTATAAAAACCTGATAAATTTTATCCAAAAACATCATTTGGAGAAATATGTGTTTATCTACGGTAGTCAAACTAATATTGCCGGGCTTTTAGAACAGGCAGACATGGCTCTACTGAGTTCGGTCTCTGAAGGACTTCCAGTAAGTCTTATAGAATATGCCCAAGCCAAACTTCTACTGGTCGTAACTGATGTTGGACAGTGTAAAGATGTTGTAGGGGATTTTGGTTTAGTTGTAAACCCAAGTAATAACGAAGAACTAGTAAAAGCCATAACATACAATTATAAGCATCCAGAAGACGCTAGTAAAAACGCAGAAAAATTGTATTAAAAATAACAAATGAATTTGATCCTTCTAAAATTATTCAAAAAATTTTAAGCATTTACAACAAGGTTCTTAAAAATTAAATGTCTTACATTTATTTATGTTGTCTAAAAAACATATTCGAGAAAAAATAAAAAAACCTACAGACTTACTTATCTGAATCAGGTGATTTTTCACGCTGTTATAGAATTTGCAATTTTTACATTTAGACCATTGTCATTGCTTTATACATTTGGGATCTTAATTTATTTTATTCTTAAAATTATAAAAAAAACCAACAATCCATTAATTATTCTTCAAGCCGCTGCCTATACAATGGCTGCAGAAGTCTTTTTAAGAATGACCGGTGGTTTAATATTTTACGAAACCGGTAAGTATTAAGTTATTTTATTTATGCTATTTGGGTTATATCATCATAATTTTAAAAGATCGGCTAATATTTATATTATATTTTTATTACTTCTTATACCCGGAGTTCTTGTCACCTATTTTGATATCAATTATGAAACTAATTTCAGGAAAACCATACTATTTAACCTGAGCGGCCCAATGAATTTATTTTCCACAGCTTTGTTTTGCTATCAACGTGAAATAAAATTGATGCACTATTTGAGGTTATTGGATACCATGGTTTTACCAATTACAGCCATGGCTACTTATTTGTTTTTTTCACGCCTGATCTTCAAAAAGTAGTTACAGGAGCAGATGCCAATTTTGCAGCCTCTGGTGGTTTTGGGCCTAATCAGGTTTCTACAATATTAGGTTTAGGAATGTTTTGTTTGTTTGTGCGGTTATTTCTAACTTATAAGAGTAGACATTAAGACTTATTATGTATGGTGTGTTAGCTTTTTTCAGTTTTAGAGCTTTAGCCACTTTATCCAGAGGCGGAGTTTTTACAGCCGTTTTTATGAGTGTGTTTTTTATGGTAAGTTTTTTTAGATACGCAACTCCTTCGGCTAAAGCAAAAGGTACGGCTAAAGTTATTGCTATTGGCATCAGCGCTATTGCTGTTTGGTCTATAACCCTAATTGCAACTAACAATATGTTATACAACAAATATACAGATAGAAATGCCAGTGGAAAGAAACAAGGCGATATCACAACCGGTCGAGTTGAAATAGCAAAAACTGAGTTTGAAGCTTTTGAGCAAAATCCAATTTTTGGAATTGGTGTTGGAATGGGTAAATTTTTTAGAGCCAAAACTGAAGGAATAAGGGCTGCCTCCCATAACGAAGTGACAAGACTTGTCTCAGAACATGGTTTATGGGTATTTTGAGTTTAATACTTCTAATTAGTATTCCGCAATTAATTTTCTAACAGATAATCGGAATATATTTATTATTCCCTTAGTAATCTTTTGGTTTCTAACCATCAATCACTCCGCCATGCGAATTGCTGCACCGGGTTTTATTTATGGTTTAGCTTTATTGAAAATTAAATTTGATTAAAATGACAAAATTAATCTACGTTGGAAATATGCTATCCAAGAAAGGTAGCAATCAAACTTCAATTGAGACTTAAGCTTTATTTTTAAATAATTCAGGCTATTCAATTCGGAGGACATCAAGCAAAAAAAACCAATTGATAAGACTTTTGGATATGTTATTTACAATATTCAAATTTTCGAAAAATACAAATTATGTATTGATAGATACTTATAGCACAAGTGGGTTTTGGTTTGCTTATTTTTCTGGTCTTTTATTTACTAAGTTAAAGATAAAATACATTCCAATTTTAAGAGGTGGGAATTTACCAAAAAGATTAGAAAAGAATCCCAAATTATGTTATTCTTTATTTTCTAAAGCTTATGTCAATATAGCACCATCAGCTTATTTGTACCACAGCTTTAAATCGCATGGGTTTAATAATCTAAAACTTATCCCTAACACCATTCAAATAAAAAACTACGAATTTAAAAAAAGACGTGTTTTAAAACCTAATCTTCTTTGGGTCAGAGCTTTTGCTGATATTTATAACCCGATTTTGGCTTTAAAAGTATTAAAACAATTGCTTTTAGATTACCCAAAGGCTCAATTAAGTATGGTAGGTCCATTTAAAGATGATAGTATTGAGCATTGTAGAGCTTATGCTAAAGAACATCAACTCCCTATAAAATTTACCGGTAAAATGACTAAAGAAGATTGGATAGCTTATGCTGAAGATTTTGATGTTTTATCAATACGACAAATGTTGACAACACGCCAGTGAGTGTGATTGAAGCCATGGCGCTAGGTCTGCCGGTGGTAACAACAAATGTTGGTGGTTTACCATATCTTTTGGAAAATAAAAAAGAAGCTTTACTCGTAAATCCTAATAATGAAGAAGAAATGACACATGCCATTTTAAAATTGTTTGACAATCATAATTTAGCCCAACTTTTATCTCAAAACGGCAGAAAACTCGCTGAAACTTTTGATTGGGAAGTTGTAAAACACTAATGGCAAAGCGTATTAAAATAAAAAAAGGCTTTACCTTTTGATAAAGCCTTTCTACAAAATGTATTTTAAGATCTCAATTACTGATCAATAGAACCTAAAACGCGTTTGGCAAATGTATTTGCCGCATCTTTTTCTGACATACCTTCTTCGACGAGTTTATTCATTTCAATAGCACCCGCTAAATTGGTAACAAGCTCTCCCACTACATCCATTTCTTCTTCTTTGACTGAACGATGTTCAGTAAAAGATTCTAAAACATCAATAGTATGCTGCATTTTTTCAGCAGAATTGTTTTTCTGTAAGTGTTTAATTATGGGTAACTTCATTGACTAAATCTTTAAGTGAATCAAATTTATTGGTTTGGACTTGGTTGACAAATTTGCCGTGTTTAAAAGTAGCAAACGTTGGTAAATTGTTCACATTAGCTAACTTTCGTGATTCCGGAAATTTTTCAGCATCCACAATAATAAATGGGATGTCTTCATTCTCTCGAGCCAATTTTTTAAATTTTGGCTTCATCAATCGGCAGTTGCCACACCAAGAGGCGGCATATTGAACCACAACAGTCTCGTTGTCATTCAATTCTTCTACTAAATTATCTTGTTCTAATTCTTTAAACATAATTTTTATTTTTTAAATACAAGTCAGAGTTTTGCCTCTGACCTGTATTTGGATTAAATCCAATGCTTACTTGTTTGATAAGTAAGATGCTGTACCATCTCTGTTTGGCTGCATAGCTTCTTTACCTTCTTCCCAGTTGGCTGGGCAAACTTCACCGTGCTTTTGAACGTGTGTATAGGCATCAATCATTCTTAAGAATTCTGAAACATTACGTCCAAGTGGCATATGATTTACACCTTCATGAAAAACAACACCTTCTTCATCAATAAGGTAAGTCGCTCTGTAAGCCACATTATCACCGTCAACTGTAACATCTCCGGTTTCTTCATCATAGCGCTCGTTAGTGATATCTAATATTCCTAATCGACTACTCAAATTTCTATTGGAGTCCGCAAGAATGGGATAAGTTACACCTTCAATTCCTCCGTCATCTTTTGAAGTGCTTAACCATGCAAAGTGAACTTCAGCTGTGTCACATGAAGCACCTATAACAATGGTGTTTCTTTTTTCAAATTCTGGTAAGGCTTCCTGAAAAGCGTGTAATTCTGTAGGACATACGTATGTAAAATCTTTAGGGTACCAAAACAAAACGACTTTCTTATTGTTTTTAACGGCTTCTTCAAGCACATTAATTTCAATAGTGTCGCCGAGATCGTTCATGGCATTTACTTTTAAATCTGGGAATTTTTTTCCAACAATTGACATAATTATATAATTTTAAGATTAATATTCTAGTACAAAAATAAGTTATAAACTCAGGTAAATCATTATTTACAAGTTGTCTTTTTTTATATTACTATAACTAAAAACTATCATTACGTTGACTGCCTATAAGTTTATGTTATTTTACCAACAGCTTGCTTAATATCATTGATAATATCTTCATGATTTTCTATACCGCATGATAGCCTCAATAATTGAGTTGTAATCCCTTGAGCTTGTCTTTCTGATTCAGAAAGTAAGCTGTGTGAAGTTTTGGTAGGTGATAAAATCGTCGTTTCTACACCACCTAAGCTCAAAACATCTTTAATCAGTTTAAGTTCGCCTAAAAACGAAATTGCTGGGATTTCTTGATCAAGTTCAAAAGACAACATTCCGCCAAAACCTGACATTTGCATCTTGGCCAACTCATGTTGATGATGCGTTTTTATACCCGGATAAAATACTTGTTTAACCCAATCTTGTTGATTGAGGTATTCAGCTATAGCCATTGCATTATGAGATTGTTGTTGCACGCGAAGGTTGAGCGTTTTCATACTGCGTTCCAGCAACCATGTGGTTTGATCTGCTAAGCTGCCTCCAAAGTTTCTTGCTTTTAATAGAATAGGCTGCATCAATTTTTTTGTTGTGGCTACTGCACCGGCCGTTATATCACTATGACCACCGAGATACTTCGTCGCTGAATGAACCACAATATCAATTCCAAAATCTATGGGTCTTTGATTTATGGGTGTTGCAAAGGTATTATCTGCCATAGTCAATAGATTGAACTTTTTAGCAAGATTTGAAATTTGCTTTAAATCAACTAGCTCTAGCAATGGGTTTGATGGAGTTTCTAAATAAATTAATTTTGTGTGATCTGTTACTAGGGATTTTACAGCATCAAAATTGTTTAAATCCACAAAATCATATTCTACATTAAAGCTTTCCAATTCCTTTTTTATAAAATTTCGAGTACCGCCATATATTTGATTTTGCACTATGACATGGTCACCAGATTTTAAAACACTGAGCATTGCAGAGCTTATAGCGGCCATTCCACTCCCAAAAATCAATCCAGCCTCTGTATGTTCAAGTTTAGCAATCTTTTTAGCTAAATTTGCCTGATTGGGTGTGTTGAAATAACGTGGATAAGCCGACTCTTCTGCTCCATGATAGGCATAAGCGGTCGCCGGAAAAATAGGTGAAACTGCACCTTTATAAATTTTATCCTCTACTTCACCTTCGTGAACACAAATGGTATTTAGGCCGTAATTTTTTTTCATCAATAAAATAAATTTGAAGTAAATTTAGGGTGTTTTTATTTCTACTAAAAATGTCAATACCATTATATTTTAAGATTAACAATAATTTATATCTTTAACCATATCTAAATAGCCTAAACATTTTTACAAGGATGAAAACGCATTTTATAAATATCAAAAACCTACTCCAAGTCAGGCAATCTGACGACTTGATAGTTTCTGGGCCACAAATGGCTGTTTTACCTCAAATTGAAAATGCTTATCTCAGTTTAGAAAACGGAAACATTGTAGATTATGGCCAAATGGCTAAATTTAATTTCAGTAATCAAGATAGGTGTATCGATGTTGAAGGTAAAATAATTTTACCTACTTGGGTAGATTCTCATACACATCTGGTTTATGCCGGGACACGAGAGGATGAATTTAAAGATCGGATTAAAGGATTAAGTTATCAGGAAATCGCAGAAAAAGGTGGTGGAATATTAAATTCTGCTGAAAAACTTCAAAATGCTTCAAAAGACGAATTGTTTGATCAATCTTTCAAAAGGTTACAAAACCTAATCCAACTTGGCACCGGAGCGATAGAAATAAAAAGTGGATATGGTTTAACTCATGAGGGCGAAATAAAAATGCTTGAAGTTATTCAAAAATTAAAACGCCACTCCCCTATTCCTGTCAAAGCAACATATCTTGCTGCTCACGCATTACCAATTGCATATAAAAACAACAAGAGAGCCTATATTGATGAAATCATCAATAAAACTTTACCTGAAGTTGTCAAAAGAAATCTTGCTGATTATGTAGATGTGTTTTGCGAAAAAGGTTATTTTGATTTAGCAGATACAGAAAGAATTCTCAAAGCTGCAAAAACATTGGGACTCAAAGCCAAGATCCACGTTAATCAATTTAATGCTTTTGGCGGTGTTCAAAAAGCAGTCGATTTTGATGCGCTAAGTGTAGATCATTTAGAAGAACTTATTGAAGATGATATTAGCGCTTTGCAAGCTTCAAAAACTTTACCTGTAGCACTTCCGGGGTGTTCATTTTTTCTGGGTATTCCATACACAGCTGCAAGAAAATTAATTGATAATAACTTAGCGTTAACTTTAGCCAGTGATTACAATCCCGGAAGTGCTCCTAGTGGCAATATGAACTTTATAGTTGCTTTAGCTTGTATTAAAATGAACATGACTCCTGAGGAAGCTATCAATGCTGCTACTCTAAATGCAGCACATGCTATTGAATTGTCAGATACGCTAGGGAGTATTTGTAAAGGAAAAAAGGCAAATTTTATGATAACAAAACCCATCAATAGCTTTAGCTTTATTCCGTATGCTTTTGGAGAAAACCACATCGAACAAGTTTGGATTAATGGTAAAAATATAACTTCATGACAACTCTTGAATATTTCAACAAAACAGATGTTCAAAAATACGTTAATCACCGACATGGAGAGACAAAAATTGGTGAACACCTAGATCTCGTTGAGCAAATTGATGAATTAGAAAATTTGACTCAAGACTATGTTATCCTGGGACTACCAGAAGATATTGGCGTTAGGGCAAATCATGGAGTTGCAGGTGCTGCTCAAACCTGGGATGTGTTTTTAAAGGCTTTTTTAAATATTCAGCATAATAGATTTAATTCAACTGAAAATGTAGTGATTTTAGGCCACTTAAATTTTGAAATGCTTTTAGAACAAGCCAAACAGCTAGATCCAAATCACAATGACTATCATGTCGTTTTAGGGGATTTAGTCGAGCGAATCGACCAAGCTGTTTTTGATATTGTCAAACAAATATTGAATTTTAACAAAATTCCAATCATAATCGGTGGTGGCCATAATAATGCCTTCGGAATTATTAAGGCTTGTTCTCACTTTGAAAATAAACCCATCAATGTTTTAAACATAGACGCGCATACAGATTTGAGACATTGCAAACACCGTCACTCTGGAAATGGGTTTTCATATGCTATTCAAAAGGGATTTTTAGAAAAATATTTCATCTTTGGCCTACATAAAAACTATACTCCTGAATACATCTTTGAATATATTGACCAAAAGTCAAATATAGATTTTTGCTGCTTTGATCAGCTATTACACCTTAACCAATTGGAAAAATTATCAAAACTCAAAGCAGGTTGTAATTTTTTGATGAATGAGTTTGGGTTAGAAATAGATTGTGACAGTATTCAAAACTTTAATGCTAGTGCAAAAACACCTTCCGGTTTTGGTATTGATGAGATTAGAAATATGATAAAGATGTTAAAAAATAACCCTTTAAAATACATCCATATTTGTGAGGCAATACCGTCATCAACCACAGGTAAATCATTGAGTTACTTTGTTTCAGATTTAATAAAAGACTAATCCAAACCTCAATTAATCTTTTAAAAATTCAATATTATCCCGTCAACAATTAATTAAATTAATATATTTAAAATAAAAATAAAACATTATGTACAACAATAAAATTTCCGGATACATAACATTTTGTTTTTTACTATGTGCTATTGTCTGTATTTCACAAAACAATCCAAATTTTACATTAGCCCCTAATGAAGTGACTTGTTTGTGTCCTAATGCAAATTTTGGAGAATCAGGAACGCTCTCTATAAATGGCGTTCAAAAGACCTTTACTAAAAGGTCTAAAGCACAGCTTGAGACCTTAATTAACAATAACGAATCTGATCCACAAATCGCCTTAACATGCACATCAGGGATTGTAAATATGGCTAACCTATTTGAAAACAAAGAAAATTTTAATCAAAATATTTCATCCTGGGATGTTTCAAACGTTACTGATATGTCTGAAATGTTTTTTAATGCTGAAGCATTTAACCAAACTTTAAATAGTTGGGATGTTAGCAATGTCACTTCAATGTTAAAAACTTTTGCAGGTGCAACAGCTTTTAATCAAGCTTTAAATAATTGGGATTTATCAAATGTGATAAATATGTATGGCATGTTTGCGGGTGCTGAATCTTTTAATCAAAATATAAATCATTGGAATGTCTCCAATGTTGTAAATACAGGCAGCACATTTAGTGGTATGAATAGTATGTTCAGCAATGCTTTATCCTTCAACCAACCCTTAAATAACTGGGATGTCTCAAACCTTACAGAAATCAAAAGCATGTTTGCAAATGCTGAATCATTTAACCAATCAATAAATGATTGGGATGTGTCTAATGTCACCGATATTCAACTTTTATTTAATGATGCGATTTCCTTTAACCAACCCTTAAATAATTGGGATGTTTCAAATGTAATTTCAATGGCTGGAACATTTAAAGATGCAGAATCATTTAATCAACCTATAAATAACTGGGACGTTTCAAATGTTTCATTTATGGGTGGAATGTTTAATGGTGCAATTGCTTTTAATCAAGCGCTTGACAATTGGGATGTTTCAAATGTGAATAATATGGATGCTATGTTTTGGAATGCCGCTTCTTTCAATAATGATCTATCTGGTTGGTGTGTTCAACAGTTTAATAACGAGCCAGCATTATTTTCTACTAATTCTTCGTTACAAGACAGTTTTAAACCAAGCTGGGGCAGCAATTGCACTACCCTTAATGTCAACAATGTAGATCTTGATTTTTTTTCAATTTATCCAAATCCTGCAAAAAACTTCATTAATTTCAAGTGGAATAATGACATTACTGATCAAACAGTAAAAATTAAAATTTATAATATTGAAGGCAAATTACTTAGGTATAGTTCTTATAAAAGTCTGCCTAAAAATATAAATATATCAAACTTGGCTGAAGGTCCTTATTTCATTAGTCTCAGCCTAAACAATAGACATCTATCTAAGAGAATAATTAAATATTAATCTTAAGAATTTAATCTTATGTCTTTTGGTTAGTCTTTTAACTTCCAAGGCTTATGTTATCTGGTGTAATTTTCAACTCCTTATAAATGTGTTTCAATTTTAACTTCTAAATTTTTTGTGGCATCGACATAAAAAACAATAGAAGATTTTGAGTACAAAATATAAACAACTTATGGTTTTATTTTACATAAAAACTATACAAAACTTGGATTTACAAGGTCTTAATCTGAAGGGAATGTGGGAATACTGATGTGATCCCTAAAATCGCCTCACCTGACAATAAAGCTCGAAATCGCTTTAGCGACTTTAGGTCTTTTTTTGCATTCCGCTTACAAAAGTTTGGCTTTTGACGCTTCTTAATATAAAAAAAAGCCCGATTTCTTATCAGAAATCGAGCTTTGCTCTAAGCGGAGAAAGAGGGATTACCTGGCGTGATCCCAAGTGGGTTAAGCTTTGCAAACATAAAAACCCAACAAACTGCGTTTGTTAGTGTTTTTTTATTTTCCCTCACCTTTCAAAAATGAATTTTTGACGGCGCTGAAAAATAAAAAACCCGAAACATTTGTTTCGGGTTTCTTTTGCGGAGAAAGAGGGATTCGAACCCCCGGTACCTTGCGGTACAACGGTTTTCAAGACCGCCGCATTCGACCACTCTGCCATTTCTCCAAAATAGCGAGTGCAAAGATAATAAGCTTTCTATTTCTACAAAATAAATTCAATAGAATTATAAAAGTATTTTATAGGTCTATCATTTGGGCCAAATCTTCAAAATTCATTTCATCAGACATTTTCATCATTTCATAAAAGTTTGAAGGATTTAAGTCGTCGCCAAGCAATCTTAATAGCAAAAAGCCTTTATCATTGTCATTGGCATAAATTACAATTTCTTTGACTTTGTCATCCATATTATCTGCAAACATTTTCATTTGACGACCTTTATCATTAACAGACATGAGTTGTTGTTTGCTAAACTCTTCAGATAAGATTTGAGTCAATAAATTTCGCTTTTCACTGTAGTCTTTATCATTAGAGTTGTCTTTTTTAAAAGCTAAAATGTTAACTTTTCTAACGTCTTTAAATAAATTCTTTTGCTCCTCAGAAAAGTCATCAAAATTATCTACAAAGGTTTTGAGTGAAAAATCTAAACTGATAAAGTTTTCGTCATCTTTATGGTCAACCATATAAGTTTGTAAAGAATTGGTTTGACAAGATATCAAGACGAAAAGACTAAGGCATAATGTGAGTGTCGTTTTCATAATAATATTTATTTTTTATTCATTGAGTTTGCACCAGGTACTTTAAGATCGTTGGCCAGTTTTGAAACCTGTCTTAAATCTATCAACCCGTTTATGATAATTACCACAGTTTCATTTTCGTTGTCTATGCCATTGATATGCATAAAAAGTTGTTTAATTTCATCATCAGTCTTACCAGGCTTAAAATGGAATGAAACACGTTTTCCATCTTCATTGGCTCGCATCAACTCTTCTAAATTGTTGTTTTTAATGTAAGATTTTGCGTCACCATTGAGTTCTTCGCTCATTTTTGAGTCATTCGTCTTTAATATTTTGATGTCTTCAAGATTATTGATGAGCTTGACGTATTCTTGTATCTCTTTGTCTTCACTATCCAAGTCAAGTTTACTCATCAATTTAAACATATTCTTATTAATGATAACTGAGCTTACACCGGGGGTATTTTCATATCGGTCAAAGTCCTGGGAAAAGGTAAAACCGGTTATTAACAGTGCTGATATAGCAATTAAAATCGTTTTCATAGTTGTTGTTTTTAAGGATTAATATTATCGATGTATTTTGTTTTGGTTTCTTCTAAAGTTGATAGATTTTGTATTTCACTGGTGTTGGCGTTAATGTGAGTACTTATAAGGTCAAACACTCTTTTGGTTTCTTCGAGTGCCAATTCTGGGTCGTCGTAAGTTCCTAAGTCTTTGGTATTATATTGATAATTGTAAAACCAAGCACCGGCAAGACATACTATCAAAATAGCAGCATACTTATAAAAAGATCTGTAAGATGATGTATTTTGAGGTCTGAAAGTCTGTTGAGACTCCTCAGCTTTTGTACTTTCAAAATAAGTGAACATCTCTTTATAAACTTGCCACTCGGGTTTAACCTTATTGTTATTAAAATAGTCGGCAAGTATTTGTTCTTCTTCAATATGTGTTTTGCCTTCAAGATACTTATCCAGTAACTGACTAATGTTAAGCTCTGTTTTCATTTTGATGTTGTTTTGAAATGCGTTCTACTAAATTTTTTCTGGCTCTCGACAAGGTGACTCTCACAGCCTTTGGTTTCATATCCATGATTTCACAAATTTTATCATATTCATAACCTTCAATCTGCCTAAGGTGTAAAACCAAGCGCTGGGTTTCTGGTAAAGTTTTTATCATTGCTTCGACAGTATTCAGTTCTTGTTTAGCTTCTAATTGTTTTTGAGGATCTGCTGATTTATTTTCATAATTGGTATGAACCAACCTCAGGTTTTGATTTGCTTTTAGTTTTAACTGGTCTAAACAATGGTTTTTTGTAATAGTCATTGCAAAGGCCTCTATATTATTGATTTCATTTAATTCATGTCTTTTGTTCCACAATTTAATCATAACCTCTTGTGAAGCATCTTCTGCTGCATCTGAAGAAGTTAGTAACCGTTTAGACAACCTAAATATTTTTTGTTGAATCGGTAAAACTGAACTATTAAATTCTGAAATTTTCATATGATTGACTTCACTACTTCGACGAGTTAACTTTTAATTTGTTACAGCGAAGTTTCAAAATTTTAAATAAGAGCAACTCTCATACATAAATTAAAAAACAAAGTTTCCGGTATTGAGTATTGAGTATTGAGTATTGAGTAAAAAAATATGAAATAAGCTAAAATTTTAAAGCAAAGCCACATTAATAATTTTAGAAAAGTGATTGATTACTGACAATAAATATCATAAGAGTTGAGTTTTAATAAAGTTTTAGAAAATTATAATTTTGTGGTGACAATTCAAAAGATACACTCACCTTCTGATGAATAAAAATATGATAATAAGTTATCACAAAGGATTTTTATGTGATGTAATAAATTGTATTTTTACATATTATTTTTAGTACATGGGAAAAATCATAGCTATAGCTAATCAAAAAGGCGGTGTAGGCAAAACTACCACAGCAGTCAATTTGGCTGCCGCATTAGGTGTTTTAGAAAAAAAGGTCTTGCTTATAGATGCAGATCCTCAAGCCAATGCGACCTCAGGATTAGGAATTAATGTTGATGAAGTCGAAAATAGCAGTTATCAACTTCTAGAGCACACTCAAGAAGCAAAAAAGTTGATAGTTTCTACAGATTCTCCTAATTTAGATTTGATTCCGGCACACATAGATTTGGTGGCGATAGAGATTGAACTGGTAGATCAAGACCATCGGGAGAAAATGTTGAAAGTAGCCATTGAAGATCTGCGAGAATTATACGACTTTATCATTATAGATTGTGCTCCTTCTTTGGGGTTATTAACATTAAATGCTTTAACGGCCTCAGATGCTGTGATTATCCCTATACAATGTGAGTATTTTGCATTGGAAGGTCTAGGCAAATTATTGAATACCATTAAAAGTGTTCAAAAACTACACAATGCAAATCTAGACATTGAAGGCCTTTTACTTACCATGTACGATGCCAGATTAAGGTTGTCTAACCAAGTAATAGATGAAGTGAAAAAACACTTTGCAGATATGGTGTTTGAAACCATTATACAACGCAACGTGAGGTTAAGTGAAGCGCCGAGTTACGGTGAAAGTATCATAAAATACGATGCCTCAAGTCGCGGAGCTAATAATTACCTAAGTCTTGCAGAAGAATTATTAAAACAAAATCAAACCTAAATTTATGGCCAAAGCCAAAAAAAAACAAGCTTTAGGACGTGGACTTTCAGCCCTGCTGAATGATCCGGATCAAGATATTAAATCTGTTGAAGATAAAGATGCCGACAAGGTCGTAGGCAGTATTGTAGAATTAGAACTTGCACATATTGAAGTTAATCCTTTTCAACCTCGAAGCAGTTTTAATGAAGAACATCTCGAAGAGCTAGCCTCTTCTATCCGCGAACTTGGAGTTATTCAACCCATCACCGTTAGAAAAATTGAACACCAGCAATATCAACTGGTATCTGGTGAAAGACGTTTTAGAGCCTCCAAACTTGCCGGGCTTCAAACGATTCCAGCTTATATTAGGATAGCCAATGACCAAGAAGCTCTAGAAATGGCTTTAGTTGAAAATATTCAGCGACAAGACTTAGACCCAATTGAAATTGCACTCTCCTACCAAAGGTTAATCGATGAAATAGACTTGACGCAAAAGCAAATGAGTTCGCGAGTAGGCAAAAAACGCTCTACAATTACCAATTATTTAAGACTCCTAAAACTTGACCCAATCATACAAACCGGTATGCGGGATGGATTTATCAGCATGGGTCATGGTAGAGCCCTGGTAAACATTGAAAATGCTAAATCTCAAACTAATATCTATCAAAAAATACTTAAAGACAAACTATCTGTAAGAGCAACTGAAGATTTAGTAAGACAACACAATCAGAAGAATATTACTCCAAAAAAGACTAAACCAAAAACTAAAAAGTATTCTACTGAAAAACAACACATTTCAAAATTTTTTGGCACTAAAGTCGATATTAAAGTCAATCAAAAAGGTAACGGCAGAATTATTATTCCTTTTGCCTCTGAAGAAGACTTAAACCGAATACACGAGTTACTGAAAAATCAAGATTGAAATTGAAAAATATAATTTTCATAGCTGTATTTATTTCTTTTTTGGTAAAAGGTTTTACTCAAAACGATAGTATTCCTGTAAATGAAGAACTACAACTTGATAAAACTGTTGAAAGCAAAAGCTTTGAAGCCAACCCTTTTGATGCCAATGCACCGGCAAAAGCTGCATTTTATTCGGCAGTGTTGCCGGGATTAGGACAGGCTTATAATAAAAGCTATTGGAAAATCCCCCTAGCATATATCGCCATTGGAACACCCTTGTATTTTTATATAGACAATAACAATCAATACCACAGTTACCGAGATGCCTTTAAAAGTCGTTTAGCGGGGTTTGAAAACGATGAGTTTATCGGTATTTTAAATGATGATGATTTAATTGAAGCTCAAAAATTGTTTAGAGAAAATCGAGATTTATCTCTGCTACTCACCATTGCTGCTTATATTCTAAATATTATTGATGCTAATGTTGAAGCACATCTCAATCAATTTAATATTTCTGATGATCTAACTTTGCAGCCACGTCACTTACAAAATTTTTCAACCGGACAACAAGCCTTTGGATTGTCGTTAAATTTAAAATTAAACTAATGAAAATAGCAATTATAGGATACGGAAAAATGGGACAAAGTATTGAGCAAATCGCTCAAGGTCGCGGCCATAATGTAATCTATAAAACAAATGAAAAGCCCAACCTTAGCCAGGCAAAACAAGCTGACGTAGCTATAGAGTTTAGCATTCCTGAAGCAGCTTTTGATAATATTTCTGAATGTATCAAAAACCAAATTCCGGTTATATCAGGGACAACAGGCTGGTTAGATCAATTTGAGGACGTGGCGCGTTTAGTAGAAAAAAACCATTCTAAATTTTTATACGCCTCCAATTTTAGCATTGGTGTAAACTTATTTTTTAAACTCAATTCTATGTTGGCTCAGATGATGAAAACACAAAAAGAATACAAAGTTGATATTAGTGAAATACATCACCTTGAAAAAAAAGATGCCCCAAGTGGCACAGCCATCAGTTTGGCAGAACAAATTATTGAACATACCAATTATAAAAGTTGGTCACATCCTCCAAAAGCTAAAAACAGTAAAGATATTCCAATTAAAGCTTTTAGAGAAAAAGGCATATTTGGAACACACGAAATCAGCTATAGATCTGAAATTGACGATATAGAAATCAAGCACACTGCACATAATCGCAAAGGTTTTGCTTTGGGAGCAGTTTTAGCATCTGAGTGGATTGTTAATCAAAAAAATCATGGTTGTTTTAACATGAACGATGTGCTTAATATTTAATACTATAATTTAGACATATGACTTTATTTGATATTGTAATTATAATCCTGATAGTTCAAATTATTCATTTTTTGGGGACTTGGAAGTTATACCAACGTGCTGGTCGCTCAGCTTGGCAAGCCATTATTCCTATTTACAATGCCTATGTTTTGATGAAAATCATCAATAGACCATGGTGGTGGATATTTTTATTATTTATTCCTATTGTTCAATTATTGATGTTTCCTGTGGTTTGGATTGAAACTGCTAAAAGTTTTAATCATGACGATCCTAAAGACAGTGTTTTAGCTGTTGTTACATTAGGGTTTTACTTGTATTACATCAATTATTTTTCTAACCGCGAATACGCCGGTAATCGTGAATTAAAGGCTAAGACTAAAGCTGGTGAAACTTTGGGGTCTATCATTTTTGCTGTTGTGGCTGCAACTATTGTGCATACTTATTTCATACAGCCATTTACCATTCCAACTTCTTCTCTTGAGAAGTCTTTATTAATTGGTGATTTTTTATTTGTGAGTAAATTTCACTACGGCGCAAGAACACCAGGAACAGCTGTTGCGTTACCCATGGTACACGATACCATTCCTGGGGTTAAAGTCAAGTCCTACACAAATAAACCACAATTGCCGATGTTTCGGTTACCTGGCTTTGAAAATGTAAGTCGTAATGATATTGTGGTGTTTAACTGGCCGGTAGATACTGTACCCTATTTTGGTTATAACGGACCTCAAAGCTATAAAAAGCCTATTGATAAAAAATCTAATTATGTCAAGCGTGCTGTTGGAGTTTCCGGCGATTCTCTTGAGATTATAAACGGGAAAGTTTATACTAACGGTCAACCGCTTCAACTTCCCGAAAGAGCTGATTTACAATATTCCTATATCATTAAAGGCGACAATTTTAACCTCATTACTTTACAAAACAGATACAGCATTACTGACGGATTTGGGTTTGTCAACAGAGAGCAAGGAATTTTTAAAGCCATAGCTGTTCCGGATTCAAAAATTGAACGTTTTAAGAAACTGCCCAATGTCCAATCGGCTGTGAAAGATATTTTGAGTAAAACAGATACTAAACCTTCAAAAAAAGTATTCCCAAATCAAGCCAAACGCGATTGGAATCGTGATAATTTTGGTCCAATCTATATTCCTGAAGCTGGAAAGACTGTCGAGATTGACAAAAACAGTATAGATTTTTATAGACGTATCATTGAAGTGTATGAAGGACGTGAAATGGGTGTGAAACAAGAAATCAGCATTAAGGACAATCAAGTTCTTCTCAATGATGATCCAATATCGAGCTATACTTTTAAGCAAAACTATTACTGGATGATGGGAGATAATCGTCACAATAGTGAAGATAGTCGTTTTTGGGGTTATGTTCCCCAAAATCATGTGGTTGGAAAACCGGTCTTTATATGGTTGAGTTTAGATCCAAACCAATCTTTCCCAAACAATATAAGATGGGATAGAATGTTTACAACGGTATCTGGAAATGGTGAACGTGTCTCTTACTTGCCCTATTTTTTGATTGGTCTGGTTTTAATTGTTGGGTTTAGATATTTTAGAAAAAAACGACAGTCATAAATGCCACAAGCTATATTTTGTTTACCATATTTTGGCCCTATAAGTGTTTACAAATCACTTATAAACTACAACTCAATTTATATTGAAGCTGCTGAAAACTACCAGAAGCAATCCTATAGAAACCGACAATATATTTACGGAGCCAATGGAAAATTAATGTTGAATATCCCTGTCAAACACAGTGGCTCAAAACAACGTTTAAAGTATAGCGAAAGTCAGATTGAAAATGATTTTGAATGGCAAGATTTACATCTTAAATCCTTAGAGTCTGCTTATAGAACTTCACCTTATTTTGAGTTTTATGAAGATGACATTCAACCACTTTATGATAAAAATTTTGAGTCGTTATTTGAGTTCAATTTAAAGTGTTTTGAATCAATCTTAAACCTTCTTGACATAGAGGTAAACATAGAAATGACCTCAGAGTATTTTAAAAACTATAGTAAAATAAGTGATGAAAGAAAGCTTATTGATGCAAAATCAAAAAAAGATTTTAAATTAAAAACTTACCATCAGGTTTTTGAAGACAAATTTGGTTTTATCTCTAATCTCAGTATTTTGGATTTGTTGTTTAACTTAGGACCAGAGAGTGTAAATTACCTAAAAGGCTCATAGTTTTATTTCAGCCATGACAGGAAAATGGTCTGAATAATCTACATCATAGTTTTTAAAACTATTAGCATCAAGAGAATCGCTTAATAAAATCATGTCTATTCTAACAGGTAAAACTCCAAAATTAAACGTCTTACCATAATATTTTCCAGATTCTAAAAATGAATCTTTTAAACCTAAATCAGTAATTTGTTGATACAAATAAGATAATGCAGTATTGTTCATATCTGCACAAAACAATACCGGATAAGGTGAATGGGTCACATCTTCTTTGATAAGGTCAAATTGGTTTAATTGTTTTTCGAATACTTTTTGTAATCGCTTTATCAATTTTTCTTTAGGTTCTTCATTGATGGTTGCAATATCAGGCTTTAGGTTAAGGGACTGAAAATGAGCACTAAACACTCTTATGGTGTCCGCTTTCATTTTGATATCAGCATATATTGCAGAGTTCCCGGATGCTTCAAAATCAAATCGCTTAACGTCTAAAATAGGGTAATGACTATAGATTGCAGACTGCAGTGATAAGTTTTGTGTGTCTAGAGTATTGTATTTGAATTTTTTAAAAATTGGTTTTTTAAAATACTTGAGTTCTTGCATACATAAAATAGCAGGATTTTCCTGATATATGAAGCTTTCAATATCTTTATAGGTAGATTTTCGGTTGTCTTTTAAGCTATAAAACTGCATAACATTATAGCTCATAACTTTAAAGCTATGTTCATTATCTTTATCTATTGATTTGAGAACAAATAATTTTTGAAAGTGAAACCATCCTAATGCAATAACGATAAATGATAGGAAAAAATATTTTTTAAGTTTTACTAACCAGATTAATGCAAAACAAATATTAAACACCCATAATAAAGGAATGCTAAAATTAATAAGAGCTAGGAGAGAAAATGTACGAGGAGAGACGAAACTTGTAAGATAAGATAAAGCGAGTAGTATTGCAAATGCGACATTCACAAAATACAAAATCCTATACCCCAAACTCAGCTTTTTCATGCTTAAATTTTAGATATCCTTTCCGGCGTTAAAAAGAAAATCTTTCTCTTCTTTAGTCAGACTATCATACCCACTTTGACTTATCTTATCTAAGATATCGTCAACGCGTTTTTGCTTTTCATCTTTTTCCTTTTTTGAGGTCTTTTTATAGCTTTTATTTTTGTAAACCGTCTTCATTTTGGATTTACTACGCTTTGGTTTTTGACTAAAAAGTTGTTGAAATCCAGCAATTAAATGCTCTATCCATTTTCCAATATCATTACCTTTATCTAATTGTTTAGTATAAAAATATCCGATAAAAGCTCCACCAAGGTGAGCTAAGTGTCCACCTGGATTGTCAAAAGGCATTTGAATAATATCCATCAACACAAAAAACGCCGCTATCCACCACAACTTAATGTTGCCTAAAAGAAATAACCTGACACTCATGTTTGGGACTTTAGTCGCTATTCCTATAAATACAGCCATGACTGCAGCCGAGGCGCCAATTAAATAAGACTTCCCAATACCAGCAAAAGCCGGAAACAAATTATAACTCAACATATAAATCAAGGCGCCAAAAATTGCACCTAAAACGTAATAATTCAGCAATTTTTTACCTGAATAAAACGTCAAAAACTGTTGCCCACCAAAATACAGAATGATCATATTAAATAAAATATGCAAAAATCCTGAGTGTAAAAAGGCATAAGTTATAATTGACCAGGGCTTTAAAATAAAATCCAATAGGTCTTTGGGGAAAACCATCCAGTCTATGAAAAAGTTGGTTTGAATATCCATCAAGAAAAACAATGCCCTAAACACATAAGTCAAAACAAACATAATGACGTTAAGGGCTATAAGCTTTTCTAAGACATTTGCTGTCTTATATTTATAAATGATTTGTTCTTTAGTTGTCATATCAATTCCATCGGTTTTGATTAAACTGATTTTTTTTCCACACCCACATGGTAAAAAATCCTATCACCGCACCTCCGATATGTGCCCAATAAGCCGTATTTGATGGTCCAGCCAACGAACTTCCGGTAACAGCCGAAATGACATTTAATGCAAAATAACCACCAATTAAATATTTTGCTTTGATAGGTATGGGTATAAAAATAATATAAAGCGGCATATTAGGATATATCACCGCAAAAGCTGCTAAAACGCCAAATATTGCACCGGAAGCGCCTACCATAGGCGTTACATAATTGGATATAAGCTGATTACTTATTTCATTTGAAATCCCATAATCTCGATATTGCCCAGTTTCAATGACTGACTCTAAAATATCTTGTATTTGAGATGGTGTCACGCCGGCATCAATATAGTATTGATAGGCTTCTTTAAACCCAAAATAGCTGAATAAGATTTGAAGTCCTGCAGCACCCAACCCGGCAGAAAAATACAAAAATAAAAACCTTTGCTGTCCGACATACATTTCTAACACACTTCCAAAAATGTATAAGGCAAACATATTAAATAAAATGTGTGTCAATCCACCGTGCATGAACATGTGTGTAATCAATTGCCAATATTCAAAGTTAGGATTTCCTGGATACCAGAGCGCAAACAGCTTGTATGCTGCATCACCTAAAAATTGTGAACCCAAATAAAACATCACATTGGCAATGAGTAAGGTCTTTACGGTATCTGTCAGTCTATTCATGTATTAAAAATTTTTTCAATGGCATTTTCACCTAAATGAACAAAAATGGGTTGGTTTGTTGGTGATACTGAGGGTTCTTTGCAAGAAAATAATGTGTTAATAATGTCTTGCTGCTCTTCAGCTTTAAGCAGTTTACCGTTGGCTATTGCCATATTTTTAGCCATAATCATAGACAATCGGTTGTTTCGGTCAAAGCCGGAGTCGGGTATATCAGCTTTAAAATCAGCAATAAGCTCATCTATGACCTCGTAAATTTGAGATTCAATCAACATACTCGGAATACCTTTGATATTGACAATTCCATCCTCAGATTTTGAAAAATCAAAAATAAAACCAGTTAATTCTAAAGATTCTTTCAATGATTTTAGCAGACTTATCTCTTTAGGAGAAAGTTCTAAGCTTAAAGGAAACATTAACTGTTGTGAGTGTCCAGCTTCCTGGGTAATTTGACTTAAAAATTGTTCATATAAAATTCTTTCATGGGCAAGATGTTGATTGACAAGAATAAGCCCAGAAGACAAAGAAGACACTATATATTTACGCATGAGTTGGAAAGTCTGTAATTGATGTGCTGTGTCATCAAATAACTCATCTGGCTGAATTTTACTTTCAAAATGAGAATCCTCAGAAAAATCAACATCGTCGGTAAGACCAGAATACAGCGTTTCCCAAGTTGTATCTTGTCCTCGATGGGAATTTTTCTTGAATGCATTAGGTTGAGATTGTGGTTGTTCTTGGAATGGATTAAAGTTTCTGTCTACTTCAACTTTGGGTAATTTAGCATTGGATTTTTCTGTGTGGTAATCTGTATCTAAACTTTTGTCTCGGTCAAAATCTAAAACTGGAGCCACATTAAATTGGCCTAAACTATGCTTTACGGCACTTCTTAAAATGGCATATATCCCGTATTCATCTTCAAACTTTATTTCAGTTTTAGTAGGATGAATATTAATGTCAATGCGCTTTGGATCAATATCTAAATAAATAAAATAAGACGGATGAGTTTTGGGTTTTAAAAGTCCATCAAAGGCTTGTGTTATGGCATGATGTAGGTAGGCATTTTTTATAAACCTATTGTTGACAAAAAAGAATTGCTCGCCACGGCTGCGTTTAGCGTATGAAGGTTTTGTGACAAAACCTTTAATTTTTAATAATTCAGTTTCTTCTTGAATAGGGACAAGATTTTCATTAATTTTTTTGCCCATAACCCCAACAATACGTTGCCGGGAATTGTTTTTAGGTAATCTGAACAACTCGTTGTTATTGTGAACAAGTTTAAATGCAACATCGGGATGTGCCAGAGCAACACGTTGAAATTCATCGTTAATATGGCGTTGTTCTACTTGATCAGATTTTAAAAAATTTCGTCTAGCCGGAATATTGTAAAACAAATTTTTAATAGCAATAGACGTGCCAGAAGGACAAACACATGGGTCTTGAGCCTGGACCTCACTCCCTTCAATTAATATTTGTGTACCCGTTTCGTCTTCTTCTCTTTTGGTTTTGAGTTGGACATGGCTTACTGCAGCTATAGAAGCCAGTGCCTCTCCACGAAAACCTTTAGTATGTAAGTTAAATAGATCATCAGCCGAGCTAATTTTTGAAGTGGCATGGCGCTCAAAAGCCATTCTGGCGTCCGTTGTCGTCATAGCTTTTCCATCATCAGTAACCTGAATTAATGTCTTTCCAGAATCTTTTACAACTAATGTAATTGTCGTCGATTCTGCATCAATAGCATTTTCTAACAACTCTTTTACAACTGAAGCCGGTCGTTGAACAACTTCACCTGCTGCAATTTGGTTGGCAACGTGATCTGGAAGTAATTTTATGCTATCGTTCATTGTTGTTGTGTAAAAATAGACAAGTCAAAATCTATAATCCACAAAAATATAAGAATAAGAATAGCGGCAATTAATAATACCCGTTTATTTAAACTTCGATTGCCACGTGTTCTACTGGCTTTTCTTGCTTCTGCCCAATGTGATCCAAAGTCAATTTGATTTGGCGTACCTTTAAACTTTGCAAAACGTGAATCAAAATCATAAATATTTCCTTCATCTTTACCATTATAATATCGAGGTGTATAATTATAACGTTCGTTTTTACGAAGTTTGAAGGTTTTAATTTTAAACATAAGTAAATCTTATAAATCAAAAATACGAAAAACCAGTGAAGTTTTTTGTAATTGATAAAATTTTAAGTGAAAATTGAGAGCTTTCAAAGACTTATATCATTCTAAGTGGGCTGAAATATAAAAATTGACAAATCATTAAATGATTTTTTGAGTCTCAAGACAAACTTTGCATTACTTTTAATACCTTTCTAAGGTATAAATCCTTTATTTCAATTAAATTTGCGAGCCCATTTCGAAATCAATTTGAATGTCAAAACGAAAATCAAAATCTGATTTACCCAAAACTAAGCTGAGCAAAACCAATTTGAAGCGTTCTTTAAGATTGTTTAATTATATCGGACCGCATAAATGGAAACTCGCTATTGGGATGGTTTTCTTGGGTTTAACAGGTGTCACGGCTTTGTTATTTCCTAAATTGATGGGCGATTTGATCAAAACAGCCGATTTTTCAGTTGAGGATATTAACACGATGGGCATGTGGTTACTTATTTTGTTTACAGCCCAAGCGGTGTTTTCTTTTTTTAGGGTGGTTTTGTTTGTCAATGTCACTGAAAACATGTTATCGGCTATACGTCAAGATGCCTATAACACTTTAATTAAAATGCCCATGACATTTTTTTCGGGAAGACGTGTCAGTGAGCTCAACAGTAGAATTGCTGCAGATATTGGTCAAATACAAGACACTTTCACCACAGGTATTGCAGAATTTTTGCGCCAGATGATTATTGTTATTGGTGGGATTATTGCCTTGTTCTTGACATCGATAAAACTTTCCTTACTCATGCTAGTGACTATTCCTGTGTTTGCACTCGTCGCTGTTGTTTTTGGTAGATATATCAAAAAATTATCCAAACAAGCTCAAGACAAAGTGGCTGATGCCAATAGCATAGTTGGAGAAACCTTGCAAGCCATAGCCGACGTCAAAGCTTTTACAAACGAGTTTTTTGAAATCAAAAAATACAAATTAGCAGTTTTAGACATCAAGTCTATAGCGATAAAAGGCGGTCTAGCACGAGGTGCTTTTTCATCATTTATCATCTTTTGCATTTTTGGCGCGATTGTTCTATTGGTCTGGTATGCTGTAAAATTACAACATGCCGGAGAGCTCGATCAATCAGAGTTAATCACTTTTATACTTTACACCATTTTTGTTGGGGCGTCAATTGGTGGTTTACCTATTCAATATGCACAAATTCAAAAAGCTGTTGGAGCCACAGAACGGGTTTTGGATATTATTGATGAAACTCCCGAAAACTTAGAAGACCAAACTGTAAAACAAAAAATTAAGGGCCATTTAAAGTTTGAAGCACTCAATTTTGCTTATCCTTCACGACCTGATGTTAGAGTCTTAAAAGATTTAAATTTTGAACTCAAACCCGGACAATCTACAGCATTTGTAGGAACGAGTGGTGCCGGAAAATCTACAATTGCCAATTTGATCTTACGCTTTTACAGTCCGCAGGAAGGTAACATATTATTTGATGGAAAAACCGCGTCTGCATATGATTTACACGAATTAAGACAACAAATGGCTATTGTGCCTCAGGAAGTATTGCTCTTTGGTGGAAGCATTAAAGATAATATTGCTTACGGTAATCCAAACGCAAGCTTTGAGGATATTACAAAAGCTGCAAAACAAGCCAATGCACATGACTTTATCATGTCGTTTCCGGAGCAATACAACACTCAAGTTGGTGAACGCGGTGTTCAACTCTCCGGCGGCCAAAAACAACGAGTAGCCATTGCCAGAGCTGTTCTCAAAGACCCGGTTATTCTTATATTAGATGAGGCTACAAGCTCTTTAGATACTGAGTCTGAAGTCTTGGTTCAGGACGCCTTAGAAAAATTGATGAAAAATAGAACTTCTGTTATTATAGCCCATAGATTATCAACCATAAAAAAAGCCGATCAAATTTTAGTTCTACAAGGTGGTCAAATCAGCTCAAGGGGTAATCACGAAAGCCTTTTAAATGATACTGAAGGGCTTTACCATAAACTTATCAATATCCAAACTCAGGTTGAAAGTTAGTATTGGAATTTAATTTTTCTAGTATGCATTGACTTATTGTCAAATCTTTTTTAGATAGCTCTTGTTTTAACTTCGGTTTTTTTGACAATATATATTACATTTGTGAAATCAAAAATCAAATCACTTCATGAGCGAAGAGGAAAACGAAACACCTTTAGACCCATCTGAAAATTCGCAACAAGACGAGCTGGTTAAAGTTACCGGTATGTACGAGGATTGGTTTTTAGATTATGCCTCTTACGTCATTTTAGAACGTGCTGTACCGGCAATTGAAGATGGTTTTAAGCCTGTACAACGACGTATCTTACACTCAATGAAAGACCTCGACGATGGTCGATACACCAAAGTCGCTAATATCGTTGGTCACACCATGCAATACCACCCACATGGTGATGCCAGTATTGGTGATGCCATTGTACAATTGGGTCAAAAAGATTTATTGATTGACACACAAGGGAATTGGGGCAATATTCTCACTGGAGATAGTGCCGCAGCCTCACGATATATTGAAGCGCGATTGTCAAAATTTGCTTTAGATGTTGTATTTAATCCTAAAACAACACAATGGCAAATCTCCTATGACGGTCGTAAAAATGAACCTGTGCATTTACCCGTTAAGTTTCCTATGGTTTTAGCACAAGGTGTCGAAGGTATTGCTGTTGGGCTCAGCACTCGTATTTTACCACATAATTTTAATGAATTAATCGATGCTTCGATTAAACACTTAAAAGGTGGTCGATTTAAACTGTATCCGGATTTTCCTTCAGCTGGAATCATGGATGTTACAGACTATAACGACGGATTAAGGGGTGGAAAAGTTAGAATACGAGCTAAAATCAATATTCGTGATAAGAAAACATTAGAAATTACTGAAATCCCTTATGGAACACATACGACTTCACTCATTGATTCAATTTTAAAAGCTAACGACAAAGGCAAGATAAAAGTCAAAAAAATAGAAGACAATACCTCATCCAAGGTAGAAATTTTAGTCCATATCCCTGCTAATATTTCACCAGATAAAACTATAGACGCGCTTTATGCATTTACCAATTGCGAGGTGTCTATTTCGCCTTTGAGTTGCGTTATTATGGATGATAAGCCGCAGTTTTTACCCGTGAGCGAATTGTTAAGGCAAAGCACTAATAAAACAGTACAATTACTTAAAAGAGAATTGGAAATCAAACTCGGTGAACTGGAAGAACAATGGCATTTTGCCTCCTTAGAGCGGATTTTTATTGAAAATCGTATTTACCGTGATATAGAAGAAGAAGACACGTGGGATGGCGTCATTTCTGCGATTGATAAAGGATTAAAACCTCATACAAAATACCTTAAACGTCAAGTCACAACAGATGATATTGTACGATTAACAGAAATTCGTATTAAACGTATTTCCAAATTTGATTTAGATAAAGCCCAACAAAAAATTGAAGCCCTTGAGAGTGAAATAGAAAAGGTTAAACACCACCTTGACAATTTAACAGATTATGCCATCGCATACTTTGAACGGCTTAAAAAAACTTATGGAAAAGGTCGAGAAAGACAAACCGAAATTAGACCTTTTGAAGATATTGAAGCCTCAAAAGTTGTTATAAGAAACACCAAACTGTATGTAAATCGAAAAGAAGGCTTTATAGGCACATCACTTCGCAAAGATGAATATGTGTTTGACTGTAGTGATATAGACGATATCATTTGTTTTACGCAAGATGGCAGCATGATGGTAACCAAGGTCGACAAAAAAGTGTTTATTGGTAAAAACATTATTTACGTTGGTATTTTTAAGAAAAAAGACAGTCGTACCATTTATAATTATATTTACAAAAACGGTAAAAATAACTATAACTATATGAAGCGGTTTGCGGTAACCTCAATTACCAGAGACCGCGTCTATAAACTGGCTCAAGATCATAAAAAATCTAAAGTCCTTTACTTTTCTGCTAATCCCAATGGAGAAGCTGAAGTTGTTACTGTTCATTTAAGACAGAAAAAAGGCATGAAGAAGTTTAAATTTGATTTAGACTTTTCTGATTTAGCCATCAAAAGTCGAGGGGTAAAAGGTAATCTCGTTACTAAACAGCCTATAAAAAAAGTAGAACTCAAAGAAGAAGGTGTTTCAACATTAAAACCCAGAAAAATTTGGTTTGATGAAACCGTAAGACGCTTAAACGTAGACGAAAGAGGCGAACTCCTTGGCGAATTTAGAGGTGAAGATCGCATATTAATCATCACTCAATCCGGAAAGTTAAAAACAATTAGACCGGAGTTAACAACTCATTTTCAGGACGATATTATTATCCTCGAAAAATGGACACCCAAAAAACCCATTTCTGTAGTCTACTGGGAAGCCGAAAAAGAACGCTTTTACGTCAAACGTTTTTTGGTTGAAAACGAAGAAAAAGAGGAAATTATCATTACTGAACATCAAGATTCACAATTAGAATTAGTCTCTACAGATTATATTCCAAGAATAGAAATTGAATATACTAAAGAACGCGGTAAAGATAGAAAACCTAACGATATTGTTAACTTACAAGAATTTATCAGTATTAAAGGTATCAAAGCCATGGGGAATCAACTGACTGCAGAAAAAGTCAATCAGATTGATTTGATTGACCCTGTTCCATTTGAACCTGAAGAATCTACACCAGCTGATGAGATTGACGTTGTAGATGAAGAAAATGTATCGTCAAATAAGGATGAAGACCAAGACAGAATCCAATCGTCTGATAACGATCAGCCGACTTTATTTTAAAACCATTGAAAAAAATTGTCATTGCAATAGACGGACATTCTTCGACAGGCAAAAGTACTGTTGCAAAACGTCTAGCTGAATATTTGCAATTTGTATATATCGACTCCGGAGCTATGTATAGAGCTGTAACATTTTTTGCTATACAAAGCCATTGTTTTAAAAATGATAAACTTAACAATACGGCGCTTTTAGAAAAACTGCATGACATAGACATAGACTTTCAATTTAACAATAAAACTCAGAAAAGCAGAATTCTTCTCAATGGAAAAAATGTAGAAGACAATATCAGAGGTATGTCAGTTTCTGAACGCGTAAGCCAAATTGCTACAATTCCGGAAGTACGCAAAAAATTGGTTACCCTTCAAAGAGACATGGCACATAAGCATAACATTGTTATGGATGGTAGAGATATAGGTAGTGTAGTTTTTCCCGAAGCTGATATCAAGTTTTTTATGACAGCTTCTGCTGAAGGACGGGCCAAAAGGCGCTTTGAAGAGTTACAACAAAAAGGGGAAACCACTAGCTTTAATGAAGTTTTTGAAAACATCCAAAATCGAGATCAAATCGATACTACTCGAAAGCATTCACCATTGATCAAAGCTGAAAATGCCATCGTTATTGATAACACCAATTTGTCTGAAGATGAGCAATTCAAAATCATGTTGAAAACAGTAAGTGATTATTTATCTTAAGTAATTCCTTGTTTATTTTATCGCATTGTCCATCCATTTAACCACAACTTTAATCTAAAAATACTATATTTTTAATATTTTTGACGTATGCTAAAAGTTACTGTTTTAGGAACCGGAAATGTCGCTTCACATTTTATCAATGCGTTTTCAAAGAACTCTGATATTCAACTTGTTCAAATTTTCAATCATAAAGCTGAAACTTTAAAAACTTATTCAAGCTTTGATACAACAACTCAATTAGAAAACCTAAAACCTGCTGATGTTTATTTAGTCTGCATTAAAGATGATTATATTGAGGGTTTAATCCATAAAATCAATCAACACAAAGCCATTGTAGCCCATACTTCCGGTAGTTTACCTCTACTCGACTCTATTAACAGAGATGCAGTTTTTTATCCTTTGCAAACCTTTTCAAAAGACAAAAATATCACCTTTAAAGACTTACCAATTTGCATAGAAACCAAGCATAAATCAGATTTTAAAATATTACAAACCCTAGCAAATCTACTTGAAGCCAAATCCTATGCTGTTAATAGTGAACAAAGACAGGATATGCACTTAGCTGCTGTTTTTGTCTGTAATTTTGTCAATCATTTGTACCATATTGGACATGAAATTTGTTCTCAAAAACAACTGCCTTTTGACATTTTAAAACCTCTCATTCAAGAAACTGCAGATAAAATAAATTCTAAAATTCCGAGAGAAGCCCAAACCGGTCCCGCTAAACGAAATGACAAAACCACAATAAATCGGCATATCCATCAATTAGACAACCCAGATTATCAAGAAATATATCGATATTTGACATCTTCAATTCAGAAGACTTATGAGTGATAAAAATTATAAACAAATTCTTAACGATATCAAAGCCTTTGTGTTTGATGTAGATGGTGTGCTTACAGATGGTAAATTACATATTTCAGAGTCTGGAGAACTGCTCAGACAGATGAATGTCAAAGATGGATATGCCATGAAACAAGCTATTAAAAAAGGCTACGAAATTTGTATCATTTCCGGAGGAAACAATCCTGCAGTTAAATCGCGTTTAAAAACATTAGGTATTACCAATATTTATTTAGGTGTAGATGATAAAATGGAAAAGCTTGATGAATTTTCTGATATCTACAATGTTTCTTTTAAAAATATGTGTTATATGGGAGATGATATACCTGATATGGAAGTTATGCAAGAAGTTGCTTTGGCTGCTTGCCCGCAAAATGCTGTCCCTGAAATAAAAGTTATCTCTCAATATGTTTCTCATCGCAATGGTGGTGATGCTTGTGTAAGAGATATCATAGAACAAGTTATGAAAGTACAACACAATTGGATTTAATTGTAATTTTTAAGCAATAACAATGGGAGGAAATAATTTTGGACATGTTTTTAAATTAATGACCTATGGAGAGTCACACGGTAAAGCCATTGGTGGTATCATAGACGGTTGTCCGGCAAATCTCAAACTGGATTTAGAAAAAGTTCAGTTGGATTTGGATCGAAGAAAACCTGGGCAATCAGCCATTGTAACTCAACGTAAAGAAT
This sequence comes from Mesohalobacter halotolerans, assembly GCF_006120725.1. Classification (GTDB taxonomy): domain Bacteria; phylum Bacteroidota; class Bacteroidia; order Flavobacteriales; family Flavobacteriaceae; genus Psychroflexus; species Psychroflexus halotolerans. Next base: position 50,377 of record NZ_SWMU01000002.1, on the reverse strand, counting down.
CGGATAAAGTTGAGTTTTTGTCCGGACTATTTGAGGGTAAAACTACAGGGGCTCCTATTGGATTTCAAATTCCAAATGCCGATCAAAAGTCAAAAGATTACGACCATATCAAAGATGTATACCGGCCAAGCCATGCCGATTTTACCTATACTAAAAAATATGGCAATCGCGATTACCGTGGAGGTGGACGTTCTAGTGCTCGAGAAACGGCATGTCGAGTAGTTGCCGGAGCAATTGCCAAACAACTTATTGATCCGATAAAGATAACTGCCTTTACAAGTTCTATAGGTGAGATTAAACTCAGTAAAACATATCAAGAACTTGATTTCAAACACATCGAAAAAAATTCGGTCAGGTGTCCAGATCAAGATTTAGCCAATAAAATGATTACTCACATCAAGTCAATTAGAAAGCAAGGCGATACCATTGGTGGTATAGTAGCTTGTGTGATTCAAAACGTACCTGTGGGTCTTGGTGAACCTGTTTTTGATAAGCTTCATGCTCAACTCGGTAAAGCCATGTTATCGATTAATGCAGTAAAAGGCTTTGAATATGGAAGTGGTTTTAAAGGCACAACTATGAAAGGTAGCGATCATAATGACAGTTTTACCAAAGATGGAAAAACCTCAACAAATTACAGTGGTGGCATCCAAGGTGGAATTTCAAATGGTATGGATATTTATTTTAATGTTGCTTTTAAACCTGTGGCAACCTTAATTCGAGACCAAAACAGCATTGATAAAGACCATAATGAAGTTACAGTTAAGGGCAAAGGCCGTCACGACCCTTGTGTTGTACCGCGTGCAATTCCTATTGTTGAAGCTATGGCAGCTTTAGTGATGGCGGACTTTTACTTAATGAATAAATCTTCAAACTTATAATTAAAGTTTTATGAAAAAAATAGCTCTTCATTGGCAAATCCTTATTGGCATGGCAGCCGGTATTTTAATTGGATTGCTTTTTACACAATTTACATGGGGAAGTCAAATTATCACCGATTGGATAAAGCCTTTTGGAAATATTTTCATCAACTCACTCAAGCTCATCGCTGTCCCTTTAATTCTAGCATCTTTAATCAAAGGCGTTTCAGATTTAAAAGATATCTCTAGTTTATCACAAATGGGGCTTAAAACAATTGTAACTTATATTTTCACCACTCTCATTGCAGTAAGTATTGGTTTAGGTGTGGTAAATCTCATACAACCGGGAACTTCAATAGACGATGATACCCGACAAGAATTGCTTGACGCCTATGCAGGTGACGCAGAACTTAAAAAGCAAGATGCTGAACGTCAAAAGGAAAGTGGGCCACTTCAAGCTCTAGAAGACTTAGTGCCGGACAATATTTTTGGTGCAGCTTCTGATAATAGTAATATGTTACAGGTGATTTTTTTCGCTATTTTTTTTGGTATCGGTTTGATTTTAATTCCCGACAAACAGTCAAAACCTGTTAAAGATTTTTTTGATGGGTTTAATGAAGTTATCCTCAAAATGATTGATATCATAATGCTTGCTGCACCTTATGGCGTTTTAGCACTCATGGCGGCATTAGTCGTCGAAGCACCCTCAGCAGATTTGTTTTATGCTTTGCTATACTACACGCTTGCTGTCGTTTCAGGCTTGGCACTGATGATAGGTGTTTACATCATGTTCGTGTGGATCTTTACGAAAAAGTCTCCAGGATTCTTTTTAAACGGAATTTCTCCGGCTCAACTGCTCGCAATCTCCACAAGTTCCAGTGCTGCTACCCTACCATTAACCATGGAGCGCGTAGAAGAACATATTGGCGTACATCCTCAGGTTGCTAGTTTTGTCTTGCCTATTGGTGCAACTATCAATATGGACGGCACAAGCCTATATCAAGCTGTTGCTGCAGTTTTCATCGCTCAAGCTTTTGGTATGGACTTAACACTTGGGACACAACTGGGAATTATTGCAACAGCTACTTTAGCTTCTATTGGTTCTGCTGCTGTTCCTGGTGCAGGTATGGTCATGTTGGTAATCGTTTTAGGTCAAGCTGGGATTCCTGAAGCAGGTCTGGCGCTAATTTTTGCAATGGATAGGCCCTTAGATATGTTAAGAACTTCTGTAAATGTCACTGGAGATGCTACCGTTTCAATGCTTATTGCAAAATCTCAAAATCAACTTCACGATCCTCAAGTTAAAAACTGGGATGATGATTATCCTAAAAATTCTAAGGTAATAGATAACAAAGAGTAAATTTTTATTCTTTATGTTTAGAATCCACAAAAATTGTCACCGGACCGTCATTAAGTAAACTTACTTCCATATTAGCTCCAAATATTCCGGTTTTTATATTTTGACCCAATGACTTTGATAGCTTTTGAATAAAATCACTATAAAGCGACTCGGCAAAATCAGGCTTAGCAGCCCTCACAAAACTGGGGCGATTGCCTTTTTTGATAGACGCGTGAAGCGTGAATTGACTAATTACCATAGCTTCAAAGCCTGTGTCTAAAAGACTGAGATTCATTTTACCAGCATCATCACTAAACAAACGCAATCTCGATATCTTCCGAACCACCCAATCGACATCCTCTTGGGTATCTTTATCTTCTATGCCTAAAAATAACAATAAGCCTTGTTGTATTTCAGCCTGATACTCAGGCTTAACTTTGACATCAGCTTGTTTGACACGTTGAATGATGACCCGCATATTGCTTATTGTTTTTATAAAGAAATACTTTGCAAATGTAATTATTTAAACCGTCATTGCGAAGGCGTTTTCTACTGACAAGCAGGAGACAATTGCGGCAATCTTAGTGTGTTTCAGTTTAAATTGGATAATTAAAACGAATTGGTTTTCAGTTCTAAGGATTGCGCCGTCGTTCCTCCTCGCAATGACGTATTAGGTTTTTAAGTGAGGTTCTTGAGATTACTTCGTCGCTCCAAAGTCGCTCCTCGCAATGACGGTTTAGGTTTTTAGGTGAGTTTCATGAGATTGCCTACCTCTGTCAGCAGACAGGCTTCATCGGGTTTGCAATAAGACATATCTAAGCATAAGGATTTTTTCTAAACGTTTGGTCTTGTTCTTCCAACTCGTTCAAAATCTGGCAATAGCTTTTATACCTGGAATAAGCGATAATGTCTTCCTGTAAGGCAGCTTTAATGGCACATTTAGGCTCGTTGACATGTAGGCAGTTATGAAATTTACACTCTGATTTTAAGGCAAAAAACTCTCTAAAATAATCGCCGAGCTCTTCTTTTTCCATGTTGATCATTCCAAATCCTCGAATCCCTGGTGTATCAATAATTTTAGCCCCAAAATGCGTGTCATGCATTTCTGCAAAAGTTGTGGTGTGTTGACCTTGTGCGTGTTGTTCTGATATGGCTTTAGTTTTAATGTTAATATTGTCATCCATCGCATTGATAATACTGGATTTACCGACACCACTATGACCGGCAAATACACTGACTTTATCAATCATCAAGTCTTTGACTTGGTCGAGATTTTTTCCGCTTGTGGCAGAAACACCAATACAGTGATAGCCAATATCACGATAGATTTCGGCGAGGTATTTAAATTCTCCAAATTCATTTGTATCTAACGTATCTAGCTTATTAAACAACAAAATCGTTGTGACATCATAAGCTTCAGAAGACACGAGAAACCTATCAATAAAGATTGTGGTCGTCTCCGGATTATTGAGCGTAATCACCAAAAACGCCAAATCAACATTAGCTGCAATAATATGGGTTTGTTTAGATAAATTAACCGATTTACGAATGATGTAATTTTTACGGTCTTCAAAATCTGTGATAATGCCAATGGCTTCATCACCATCTTTGGTGACTTCAAAATTGACCTTATCGCCTACAGCTACAGGATTAGTGCTCTTCAGGCCTTGAAGCCTTATTTTACCTTTGAGTTTGCAGTTATAATCCAAACCATCAAGTGCTTTGACCTGATACCAACTGCCTGTAGATTTATAGACAATGCCTTTCATAAACCGTTTTGAAGTGTAAAAATATCATTTTTTATCATTGACTAAAACTTGATGTTGATGTGCAATCGACTCTTGGTGAATGGCTTTTAAAAATTTAGTCACAAATTCCTCACTTAAACCATTGTCTTGGCCTTCACTTACCATTTTGTCTAAAACTTCATTCCACCGTTTGGTTTGTAAAATAGCGACGTTATTTTTCTTTTTTAAAGCCCCGATGTCATCGGTAATTTTCATGCGTTTTCCCAATTGATTGATGATTTGATGGTCAACCACATCAATTTTGGCTCTCAAGGTATTAAGTTTATTTTTGAATTCAGCGGCATCGCCATGTTCTTTTCTGATTTTTAAATCTTCGGTCATTTGAGCCAAAGCTTGAGGTGTAATTTGTTGAGCAGCATCGCTCCAGGCTTCATCTGGAGTGTGATGGGTTTCAACCATAATGCCGTCATAATTTAAATCTAATGCAGTTTGGCATATATCAAAAATAATATCGCGTTTACCGGCAATATGCGAGGGATCTAGAATTAAAGGCAGATCTGGAAATTCATTTTGCAAATCTACCGCCAGTTGCCATTCGGGATTGTTTCTATATCCGGTTTTTTCATAAGTCGAAAATCCTCGATGAATCACGCCAAGATTTTGAATATCCGCTTTGTGCAAACGTTCTATAGCACCAAGCCAAAGTGGTAAATCCGGATTAACGGGATTTTTGACCAACACAATTTTATCGGTTCCTTTCAGCGCATCGGCAATATCTTGAACGATAAATGGACTCACCGTGCTTCGCGCACCAATCCACAACACATCAACATCGGCTTCAAGTGCCATGTCAACATGGGTTTTATTGGCCACTTCAGTGGCGATTTTAAGTCCTGTTTCTGCTTTTGCTTTTTTGAGCCAGTCCAAACCAATTTTGCCCACACCCTCAAAATTTCCAGGTTTGGTTCTAGGTTTCCAAATACCCGCTCGCATCACAGAAGTATCGGTATCTTTGAGCTGATGAGCTATGGTCAATACCTGTTTTTCAGTCTCTGCGCTACAAGGGCCAGCAATGACCAAAGGATGGTCAAGCTGAAAAGCTTGAAGCCAATTTTTAAATTTTTTTTGATTTGTCATAGTGCTATTATTTTAAAGTTTTATGCCTTTTAGAATGTCTTTTACAATATTTGTGTTATTCATATCTTTATAGAGTTGTTCAAAATTATCGTGTTCAAGCACCTTTTCAAAATTCTTTAAATTATGGATATATTCTGAAAGTGCTTCCAAAACAAATGTTTTATTTTGTTTAAAAATAGGCGTCCATGTGGCTGGGTTACTTTTGGCTAAACGAACCGTAGATTCAAATCCACTACCGGCAAGGTCAAAAATATTGCGTTCGTTTTCTTCTTTATCAATTACGGTTTTACCAAGCATAAAAGAGCTGATGTGAGATAAATGTGAAACATAAGCCATGTGTTTATTATGGGCGACAGGATTCATATATCGCAAATTCATTTGCATGTTTTCGAAGCACTGAATAGCCCTTTGCTGGAGTTTTAAATTGGTTTTTTCGATTTCGCAAATGATCATAGTTTTATGGTCAAACAAAGATGGAAATGCTGCTTGCGGACCAGAAAATTCTGTTCCAGCAATAGGATGCGTCGCCATAAATTGGTCGCGTTTAGGATGTTTAGCCAAATGCTCACAAAGTTTAGCTTTGGTTGAACCTGTATCTATGACTAAAGTTTGTGTGCCAACTTGATCTAATAATTTTTCAATAAGCTTTGGCGCGGTATCTACGGGAATACTTACAATCACAAGGTCTGCAGTTTTAAAATCTTGGTCTTTTGCTTTTCTACTGACGATGTTTAAGTCATTAGCTTGTTGAAGATGGTCTTCATTGTTATCTTCCCCTAAAAATTCAGCTTGCTGGTAAAAGCGTTTTAAGCTCAAAAGCATGGAACCGCCTATTAAACCGAGACCTACACCAATAATTGTTTTCATGCTTTAAAGTGTTTTGTGCGTTCTATACATGTCCTTAATTCGTCTTGATTTACACAGAGCGAAAACCTTAAATAGCCTTGACCTCGAGAGCCAAAAACATCGCCTGGTGTCACAAACATATCATAATTGTGCAGTAACTTATCGGATAAGTCTTTGGCAGAATGCTGAGATTGAATTTTGGCCCAAACAAAAAGACCTGAAGTGTTTTTTTGGTAAGTCAATTGAAGTTGATCACAAATTTGCCAAACTAATTCTCGGCGTTTTTTATAAGTATAATTTAGTTTTTCATACCATTCTGATGGTAGTTTTAATGCTTTTTCGCCACCTTTTTGAATCGGGTAAAACATACCACTGTCCATATTAGATTTTACTTTAACGACCTGTTGTAGTAAATTTTGATGACCACAAAGCATTCCGACTCGCCAGCCCGAAAGGTTAAAGGTTTTACTGAGTGAATTTAGCTCTAAAACATGGGCGTTTGGCCACTGGTGTTTTAAAATGCTAAAAGGATTATCATTGAGAATCAAGCTATACGGGTTATCATTAACCAGCAATATATTATGAACTTTGGCAAACTTTACAAGTTTATCAATAGTTTCATTATCAGCTTTTGCGCCTGTAGGCATATGTGGGTAATTGACCCACATGAGTTTGGTTTTTGGACTTATCAGTTTTGAGAGTTCATCTAGGTCAGGTTGCCAATTCTGAGCTTCATTTAAATTGTATAATAAAGTTTTGGCTTGAACCAGATTTGAAACTGCTGCGTAGGTTGGATAGCCTGGGTTTGGCACCAAAACTTCATCACCTGGGTTTAAAAAGGCCATTGAAATATGCATAATGCCTTCTTTACTTCCTATAAGTGTTAAAATTTGCTGGACAGCAGATAGTTTAATTTGATAAGTTTGCTCATAAAAAGATTTTATGGCTTCCCGTAAACTGGGAATACCTGCGTAAGGTTGATATTGATGAGCTTTATGGTGCGATGTTGCTTTAATCATGGTTTCAACAACAGACTCAGGTGGGTTGATATCGGGTGAACCTACGCCAAGATTAATGATAGGTTTTCCATCGTCAATCAGACGCTTGACTTCTTTTAATTTTTTAGAGAAGTAATATTCTTTGGTTTGAGCTAGACGGTCGGCAGATGTTATCATTTTTGAGCTTGTTTATAGATTCCGAGAAGTTTAAAATGATGGGTAATTGATTTTAGTGTTTTCATTAATTTTTTTATATCAATTTCAGGTAAAAAAATCAAATCGATATAAAACGCATAATTCCATTTGGAATGTGCAGTAGGAATCGATTGAATTTTTGTCATATTGACATTGTATTCTTGCAATAAGGCCAAAACCTTAAATAAACTGCCTGGTTCGTGAGCCAATTCAAATCGGATAGAAGCTTTATCTGCAGACTGGTTTGGTAAAATTTGTGAATTCCTTTCAACTTTTACAAAACGTGTAGAGTTAAGGTCGTTGTCTTGGATATGAGATTTCAAAACCTCTAAACCAAATAACTCAGCTGTGCCATCTGGCACTATTGCCGCGACATGTGAAATTTGTTTTTCGGCAATAATTTGTGCCGGTAAGGCGGTGTCTACATCTTCAACCAACTTGAGGTGTTTTTGTTGATATAAAAAATCACCACACTGCAAAAACGCCATTTGATGTGAATTTACTGTTTTAATTTCATCTAATTTTTGACCTTCTAAGGCTGCGAGATTATGTTTGATATCTAAGTAATATTCAGCAGTAATGTTTAAATCATGATCGCTAATTAGCTTATAATTTGGCAGAATACTACCTGCAATAGAATTTTCTATTGCCATAATACCATAATCAACCTGATTTGTTATGATGGCTTTTACCAAATTATTAAAACTCATGCAGGCTTTGATTTCAGCTTTTGTTGAAATAAAATCACAGACCACTTTATGGTGGTTTGAGCCTTTTATGCCTTGAATGGCTATGCGTTGAGTCATAATAAAGTATTAATCAAAAAAAGTCCCGAAACAGGTTCGGGACTTTTATTTTTAAATATTGTTAAATATTTTCAACAACAGTCCCTTATACTTTTATAAAAAGCATAATAGAAACTGTTCCAGAAAAAAGTGATATTTGTCATAATGTGTTAGCTAAGTTAGAGATTAAAATGAAATGTGCAAATATATTTAATGAAAATCTGTAATATTCTTATAAAAAGTGCTCAAAAACTCTTAAATGTCATTATGTATATTCAGGCACTTTTCCGACAGCGTCACTAAAATAGGATTTAATATGACGCAGATCTTTTTCATAGTCTCCTGTAATATAAAATGGTTTTGATATCGAAATTGTTTTGGTTGCATAATCAAAAGCAACTGAAGTTATTGGAACTTTAGCATTTTTAGCAATATAATAAAACCCTGATTTCCAATTGTTAACCTTCTTTCTGGTACCTTCTGGTGTAATCGCTAAACGAAACTCTGTTTTAGAATTAAATATATCAACAATTTGATCGACTTTGTTTTGCGATGAAGAACGGTCTATCGGTGCGCCACCCATCCATCTAAAATACCAACCAAACCAAGAGTCAAACAATTCTTTTTTAGCTACATAATGTATCGGAACGTGTACAATTTTTCTGGCCAATGCACCAATATAAAAATCGTGCCAGCTAGTATGTGGCGCTACAACGACAACTGTCTTTTTTACCTCTGCTGAAAATTGGCCTTTGATCTGCCAACCTAAGAGGAATTTAAAAATAAATTTAGCTATCAGCATTTCAGGGAATTAACGTGTTAAATCTAATTAAAAAACACATTATAAGACAGCAAATCACTATAATTTATTATTTTTGTAGTATGGAACTTTTATTTATTACTATTATTCTTCTAGGTCTGGCATTTGCAGGAATAGCCATAAAAATATGGGGTAAAAAAGATGGTAAATTTGCCGGAACATGTGCCAGCCAAAGTCCTTTTTTAAACAAAGATGGTGAATCTTGTAGCTACTGTGGTCGTACCCCAGACGAACAAAAAGATTGCGATAGTGCAAAAGTTTAAACCATGTATTCTCCCTATGAGTTAATATGGTTATTATTTCTTTTATTGTATTTTTTTTTTTGATATTGTATTGTTTTTTGCAATTGATAATATTGATTCTAGGGACAATAAAAATGTATTCCATAGACCTTTATCAGTCATTATTGCTGCCAAAAATGAAGCTCAAAACTTAACAGCTAACCTTCCTTTTATTTTAAATCAAAACTATCCTCAATTTGAGGTGATTGTAGTAAATGATTAATCACAAGATGAAACCGTAAAGGTTTTAGATGGGTTTAAAAGCATAATCCATTTTTAAAATACTTTAATGTAGATAAGGATTTAAAATCATCAAAAAAAAAGCTTTAGATTTTGGTATACAACAGGCAAAATACGAACATTTAGTATTTACAGATGCTGACTGTAAGCCTCAGTCTGTAATGTGGTTAAACCACTTACAAAACAGCTTTTCTACTCATCATCAATTGGTTATAGGGTTTTCGCCATACCAAAAGCAAGTAAGTTATATCAATTCAATTATTCGGTTTGAGACTTTACAAACGGCTATAAACTATTTCGGGTTTTCTCAATTAGGAATGACCTATATGGGTGTTGGTCGTAATTTAGCATATACCAAATCTTTATATAAAAAACTCAAAGGCTTTACTTCACACAACAACTTGTTATCCGGTGATGATGATTTATTAGTCAATCAAGCTACAAAAACAAGTCATATTGCCTTGTGTCTTCACCCTGATAGTTTTGTAGAAAGCCAACCAAAGACAAATATTAAGTCCTGGATAAGTCAAAAAATACGACACATCACAACAGCGACATATTATAAGCTAAAACATCAATTCTGGCTTGGTTTACAATATTTGTCAAAAGTTTTATTTTGGTTTTTAGTGATACCGCTTACGCTTTATTTAGAAATTCAAAATAATTATAAATTCAATTTCTTAGGGTTTGTGTTATTGCTATTATTAATAAAATTTGCTTTTAACTATAAGATTTACAAGAAGTTTGCAAGTTGGGATTTATGGGTTTGGAGCTACTTTTGGGAATTGAATCTGATATGTTTACAGTTTTATATCTTTACAAGAAACTTATTTTCAACAAAATCAAATTGGTAATTGAGTAAAACCGAACAAGATATTAACTTAGCAAAGCAAGGGCACCAAAAAGCTTTTAACAACCTATTAGAGCAACACTGGACCTATGTTTACAATTATATTCAGAGTAAAACAGATAACACTTATACCTCGGAAGAATTATGCATTCAGACCTTTGCTAGAGCGTTTGATAAAATTGATCAATACGATGACAAATACAGTTTTAGGACCTGGTTAATCACTATCTGTAAACGGCTTTGGATAGATATGCAACGCAAAAAAGAAATTAAGACTACAGATATTAATAATAAGGTATCGGCTATAAAAAGTAATGAAGTCAATATTGAAGATCAGTTGATACAAGACCAATATATTGAGACTATTGAGTCTGCTATAAAAAAACTTAAACCAAATGATCAGGAGATTCTCAAAAAACGACTTTTTGAAGACACACCTTACTCAGAAATTGCAAACGAAATGAGTGAATCTGTAAATCTTATAAAGGTCAAATTCTTCAGAGCAAAACGCAAACTTTCAAAATTAATTCAAGCTGATGTTTAAATTTTGAAACCCACAATAATTACATTTTTTAAAATTTAAAACCTCATTTTAAAGGTTTCAATTAAGGGTATTTTAAAAAAAGTCCTTTTTTTTTAGTATTTTAGCACTAAAACCAATTTATTATGAAGTCTTATTTTACAATTTTATCATTTCTATTGCTTACTTATTCAGGGTACACCCAACAAGCTCAGAAGAATTATGAAGCCTCACAAAGACATTTAATTAACGCAAACATCACAAATGTCAATGATGGCAGCGACGACTTAGTTATTGCAAGTAATCAATTCACACCAGCAGCACCGGTTTCCGAGCCTGTTTTAAAGCGAGTAACTTCTGATTGAAGCTTAGTTTGGTCCAAAACTTATAACAATACAACTTTAGCCAATGCTAGATTTTTTGACATCACTAATTATTTTGACTTGATATTTGCAACAGGTTCTATCGATGTCAACGGTGTAAAAAAAGTGTTTATTGCAAGAATTGAAGCTCTCAACGGAAATCTCTTGGCTGCTGAATATTATGATGTTGTCAACGCAAATTTCAACTCCCGTGGTTTTAAAATTTTGACAACAGAAAGCGATGCAACTGGCGACGGAAATCCTAATGCAGGCGTATTGGTAACGGGTTTTTTCAGCAGTTGTTACAACTTTGATAATACTTGTAATCTTAATATAGGTTTTGCCTTAAGAACAGATCTCACTCTCAATTTCTTATGGTCAGCAGAAGTTGACAGCCCGGTCACAGGCAATAACGATTTTGATTTTGTTAACGGTGCAGTAGAAACAAGCGATGGTTTTTTATTAACCGGTAGTGCAAATCACTTAGACAATGGAACAAATAAAGCAGCAGTTTTGGCTCACAAACTGGATTTTGAAGGAAATTTTGTTTGGGATAATAGTTACTTTTTTGGAAATTCTAGAGACTTAAGTGTAGATGGTTATTATGATACAGCTTCAAATGAAATTTATTTATTAACTAATTATTCAAATTTTCATCATTTTGGTGTCACTGTATTAAACAACACAACTGGAGCTATCGATTTTACCAAAACATGGTATGTCAATGAAGTCAATTTTGAACTAGACTTTTATGGGTTTTCAATCTTAGAATCACTATCCAATACTGATAATTTATTGGTTTATGGATACAGGAGAAATTATTTTAATGGTACATCAAATGACCAATCAAATGTGATTGTTCATGAATTTGAAAAAAATAACGGTAATCAAGTAGGATCAAGTTATCAATATTTATTACCATTTCAAGAAACACCCGGCGATGAGTTCAGCTTTTGGAACAGCCCGATGTTTCCACAAATGCCTGAAGTCTATTACCCCGATATGGCTATTAATGATTTTGATGCCGCAACCACAGCTCAATACACCGTTGGTTATAGAAACGGAGACCCTGCGACTGGAGGTTTTGCAAATATTGAGTTTTTTAAAATTGAAAGTCAAAAAACAAATGTTTGTGATAATATGACTATTGACTATACAACAAACGCGATCAATAGTGTTACACCTATTTCTACAAATATTTCATCACTCACTATAACTTCAACAAAAAATACATTGTCTTTTAATCCAGTAAATTTAACCCTTGTAGAAGATAGTTGTGATCCTAATGTATCTGTAAACGATCCCTCCAAAACACAAATCAAAATTTATCCCAATCCCACATCGTCTTATGTTTATATCAATATAAACGACATTAATGAGGTCAGTGTTTTTGACATCAACGGTAAAAAGGTATTTGAAACCAAATCTTACGACAAAACTGAAGGTCTTTATTTAGGAGATCTCAATAATGGTATTTATTTTGTAAATGTAAAAACCAACGAATTTGAAAGTGAAAGCTTTAAAATTGTTAAACAATAGATAAATTTTAAAAATTCTCTGAAATATTAGTGTATTTATCTATTTTCTGATATTCGTACTTTTATATTGATATTTGTAGTGTTTGAAACCTTTAAACTGAATAAATTAAACAGTTTAATGGTATTTAATAATCAAAAAAATAATAAAAAATAAATTTTAAGCTCTATTGTGTTGCGAATGATTTAATTTTGCAAAGAAAGCTATAAAATGAATACAGCTTCTCAAAAAATCCAATTTGACGGTTATACTTACGATGACGTCCTTTTAGTTCCAAATTATTCTGAAATCTTACCGCGTCACGTAAGCATAAAAACCCGACTGAGTAAAAATATTACTTTAAATGTACCCATAGTGTCTGCTGCTATGGATACGGTTACTGAATCTCGTATGGCTATTGCTATCGCTAGAGAAGGCGGTATAGGCGTTTTACACAAAAATATGAGTATTAAAGCTCAAGCCCTTAAGGTTAGAAAAGTCAAACGTGCTGAGAGCGGAATGATTATAGACCCTGTAACACTTCACGCCAATGCTAAAGTCAAGGATGCTAAATTGTCAATGAAAGAACACAGCATTGGTGGTATTCCTGTAGTTGATAAAAACAACACCCTTGTTGGGATAGTTACCAATAGAGACTTACGCTTTGTAAATGACGATGAGAAAAATGTAGCTGAAGTCATGACCAAAGAAAACCTGATTACAACTAATGAAGGCACATCTTTGAAAGAAGCTGAAGTGATACTTCAAAAATACAAAATTGAAAAATTACCTGTCGTTAAAGGTAATAATGAATTGGTAGGCTTAATTACCTTTAGAGATATTACAAAACTTACCCAAAAACCATTAGCAAATAAAGACAAATACGGGAGATTGAGAGTTGCTGCAGCAATAGGTGTAACACCTGATGCAACTCAACGTGCTAAAGCTTTAATTGACGCTGGTGTTGATGCTATAATTATAGATACAGCCCATGGTCATACCAAAGGTGTAACCGGTGTTTTAAAAGATTTTAAATCACAATTTCCAGATGTTGACGTCATCGTAGGTAATATTGCTACTGGTGAAGCTGCCAAATATCTTGTAAAAGCCGGAGCAGATGCCGTAAAAGTAGGTATTGGTCCTGGGTCAATCTGTACCACACGGGTTGTTGCAGGCGTCGGTTTTCCGCAGTTATCAGCAGTGATGGAAGTTTATGATGCTTTAAAAGACACAAGTATTCCCATCATTGCCGATGGTGGTATACGCTATACCGGAGACATTCCCAAAGCGATAGCTGCTGGTGCCGATTGTGTCATGTTAGGTTCACTTCTTGCAGGGACTAAAGAGTCTCCCGGAGAAACAATAATTTACGATGGAAGAAAATATAAGTCTTATCGCGGTATGGGTTCTATTGAGGCTATGAGTAAAGGCTCTAAAGATCGGTATTTTCAAGATGTGGAAGATGACATCAAAAAATTAGTCCCGGAAGGAATTGTTGGCCGTGTGCCTTATAAAGGTGAATTGTATGAAAGTATGAACCAATTTATAGGTGGCCTAAGAGCTGGTATGGGTTATAGTGGTGCTGCTTCAATTACAGAACTTAAAGAAAAAGGACGATTTGTAAAAATCACAGCTTCAGGTGTTAATGAAAGCCATCCGCACAATGTAACAATCACTAAAGAATCTCCAAATTACAGTAGATAAAATATTTTTAAAAATTATAACATCAACGACAAACACACTAGATGGCTATGATATCAAATCCTACCATGGGGTAGTTTCAGGAGAAACCATCATAGGTGCCAACGTGTTTAGAGACTTTTTTGCAAGTATTACCGATATTGTTGGCGGGCGATCTTCGTCATATGAGCAAGTTCTTCGTGAAGCTAAAGATACAGCGATACAAGAAATGCAAGAGAAAGCCCAAATGATGGGAGCCAATGCAGTAATTGGAGTCGATTTAGACTATGAAACCATTGGCAAAGGTATGCTTATGGTCGTGGCTTCAGGAACTGCAGTATCAACCTCGTAAATTTACAGTAAGCTTAGCTTTTTTTGTCCCTATATTAGACATTTGAAGTAATCAAAGGTTTCTTCACAATCTTCACATTTAAACATGGCTTTGCAGGCTGTAGAGGCAAACTGACTCACCAATTTGGTGTGTGTAGATTCACATTTTGGGCAGGGAACAACTTGCTCTTCCCCTAGTAAAGCTTTTTTGTCTGAAGTGGCATCCATAGGTGGAGCGATACCGTATTTTTTTAAAGCCTGTTTACCTTCTACAGTCATCCAATCTGTTGTCCAAGCTGGTGCTAAAACAAGATTTACTTTAGGGTTATAGCCTTTTTCGCTCAAAGCCTTCTTAATATCATCCCCGATTACATCCATTGCCGGACAACCACTATAAGTTGGTGTAATATTAACAATAGCTTTAGAGCCATCAAGTTCAGCATGTCTTACAACGCCTAAATCAATTACTGATAACACAGGAATCTCTGGATCGGGAATTGATTTTAAGATGGGAAATAAGTCAGGATGTATTTGCGGTATGTTAGGCATGATTTGAATATTTTACCATTTCATATCAGGATAAGTGCGCTGCATATATTGCATTTCTGCTAAAATATAACCCATATGTTCACTATGTATACCATCTTTGCCGCCTTTTTGAAAATATTTAGATTCAGGAACTTTGATTGTGGCATCTTCGAGAAGTGTTGAAATCTTATTAAAATATTGATCTTTGAATGATTTAGGATTGATACCATGCCCTGAATCAACTACAATTTTATCTTCATTTGATAAATGGAAAAGCTCCTCTGTAAACACCCATAAATCATTTACGGCTTGTTGGGTTTTGTCATGACTTTCCGAAGTTCCATCACCGAGACGTTTAACCCAATCTCCTGAAAACTGTTGGTGGTAACCGACTTCTTTAATACTTTTATCAGCTATAGCAGTAAGGTTGACATCTTTACTTAGCTGAAGCTCTTGTAATAACATATAATGAAATACATCATAAAAGTACTGCCTAACAATAATGTAAGCAAAATCTGTATTGGGTTGTTCAACTAATAATACATTTCTGTATTGTCGTTCTTTCCTTAAAAAAGCTACATCGTCTTCTGTGGAACCATCTGTGGTCAAATTAGAAATATATTGATAGTAAGAGCGTGTTTGTCCAAGTAAATCTAAAGCTATGTTGGTTAATGCAATATCCGTTTCAAGAGTTGGTCCGTGACCACACAATTCAGATAAACGTTGCCCTAAAATCAAAGCATTATCAGCAATCCCATAAATGTAGTGAATTAAATTTTGTTTTGTCATGGTGATTTAAATTACATGTGTTCAACATCGTCCGGGAGGTCGTAAAACGTGGGATGTCTATAGGCTTTATCATCTGCAGGGTCAAACATCTCAGCGTTATTATCAGGATTTGACGCTTTGATATATTTGGACTCCACAACCCATATACTCACACCTTCTTTACGGCGTGTATAAACATCACGAGCGTTTTTTATAGCCATTTCTGCGTCAGGTGCATGAAGACTCCCGAAATGGCGGTGTTCGAGACCATTTTTACTTCTTACAAATACTTCCCAAAGCGGCCAATTTTTTTTCATGTTTAATAAGTTTTAAAGTTTAAAGTAGCAAGTTTTAATTATCAACCTTAAAAGGAGTAAAGGCTAGGGTTAAACCAAAAATTTTTAATTGAACATTCAACTTTACAACTTGCAACTTTTCAATTTTAATTATCCTGTTTGTTTTGTTTTACGTTGATGTTGTTTGTCTGCGTAAGCCATTGCCGCTTCTCTCACCCACTTGCCATTTTCCCAAGCATTTTTTCGGGCATTGAGTCGTTCTTTATTACACTTGCCATGACCTTTAACTACTTGCCAAAACTCACTCCAATCTATTTCACCAAAATCATAATGACCGGTATCGTTGTTGTATTTCAAATTGTCATCTGGAATCTTTAAACCAAGAATATCGGCCTGTGGTACAGTTTGGTCTATAAATTGTTGACGAAGTTCGTCATTAGTTTTTCGTTTTAACTTCCATTTCATAGACTGAGCAGTGTGGGTAGATTCTTCATCTGTTGGGCCAAACATCATTAATGAAGGCCACCACCATCTATTAAGTGCGTCTTGCGCCATATCTTTTTGCTCTTGTGTACCGTTGCACAATGTCATCATAATCTCATAACCTTGTCTTTGGTGAAAACTTTCTTCTTTGCATACTCTGACCATAGCTCGAGCATAAGGACCAAAAGAGGTATTACACAATGGCACTTGATTGATTATTGCAGCACCGTCAACTAACCAACCTATGGCACCAATATCTGCCCAAGTTAAAGTTGGATAATTAAAAATACTCGAATATTTAGCTTTTCCTGAATGCAATTGTTCATAAAGCTCTTCTCGAGAAATACCTAGTGTTTCACAAGCAGAATATAAATACAACCCGTGACCGGCTTCATCTTGAACTTTTGCTAAAAGGGCAACTTTACGCCTCAAGGAAGGTGCACGAGTTATCCAATTGCCCTCAGGTAGCATACCGACAATCTCAGAATGCGCATGCTGTGATATCTGTCTGATATGAGTTTTTCTATATTTTTCAGGCATCCAGTCTTTAGGCTCAATCTTTTCATCTCTGGCTATTTTGGCCTCAAAGATTTCTTCTAAATTTTTAATTTCGTTTGTACTCATAATTTGGGTTTTTTTATACATCATAATCAACAACCACTTTGGATGTTGTAGGTATGGCTTGGCAACTTAATATAAAATTATTTTTAACTTCTTCTTTTTCTAAAGCATAATTGACTTTCATTTCGACTTGACCTTCTTTTAATTGGCACTTGCAAGTGCTGCAAACACCGCCTTTACAAGCATACGGCAAATCTGCACCGGCATCTAAAGCAGCATCTAGAATGTTGTCGTCTTCTTTTGACATATCAAAATGAAATTCTTTTCCACCGTCTAAAATTGTAATTTGAGTATCTCCCTTTTGACGTTGTCTTGCTTTATCTACACGTTGTTTATCTGCTTCTGAAAGACCTGAAACAAAAAGCTCGTAGTGAATATGATCTTCAGATAAGCCTCTTTTTGAAAGCTCATCACGAATCATAAATATCATTTGCTCAGGACCGCAAATAAAACATTCATCTATATTTTCTACATTTAGTAAAGTCTCCGATAGTTGATTTATTTTTTCAGGAGAAAATCTTCCATTAAATAATTCAATGTCACGATTTTCACGGGTCAAAAAATAAAATAATTCAAATCTGCCAAAGAACTTATTTCTCAATTGTTCTAACTCTTCTTTAAATATAATAGATTTTGCATTCTTATTCAAATAAAACAACTGGCAATTTGAGTGGGGTTCAACAGCGAGATGGGTTTTTATCATTGATAATATTGGCGTTATGCCACTACCTGCCGCAAAAAAGACATAGTTTTTTGAAGCTTTTTTTTCGGGCTTTACCCCAAATAATCCACTTGGCGGCATGACTTCTAATTGATCACCAACTTTTAGATTTTGATTAATATAAGTGGAAAACTTACCATCGGGGATCTGTTTTACGGCAACCTTCCATTCACGATCTAAAGGACTGCTACAAAGTGAATAAGATCGACGCACATCCTCATTATTAAGTTGTTTTTTTAAAGTCAAATGTTGCCCTGGCTGAAAATTAAATTTTGATTCAAGCTCATGGTCAACGTTAAAGGTCACAACTGTACAGTCTTCAGTTGCTTTATCTATAGATTTTACTGCTAATGGATAAAACTCGGCCATAATTTTTATAATAATTTCAAAACTAACAATTGTTAGTTAATTAGTCAAATAGTTTTGATTAAAATTAACTAAGGTTATAATTTTGAATTTGCTTCCTTGATTAACACCTAACTAAATCTTTCATTTGATTTGATATTAAACGAAATTTACATTTAATACAAACTATAAAATTGAGTAAAGCTCACAATGATGTATAATTTATGCAAAGCTTTGATTCAAAAACTAGCTTAAAATAAAATTTCAAAATCTTTTTAAAACAAAATAAAATCTTATATTTGCAACTCAAAATTTTAGAGTAAACCTATGTTAATAGTAAAAGTAAAAGACGGCGAAAAAATTGACAGAGCTTTAAAACGCTTAAAGCGTAAATTTAGAGATACTCAGGTTTTACAAACTTTGAGAGACAAAAAAGAATTTACAAAACCTTCTGTCGAGCGCAGACAACAAATTAAAAAAGCGCAATATATTCAGTCTATCAAGGAAAAAGAAGATTTTTAATCTCTAATTCTTGATTATATTTTATACAAAACAAGCCAATTTTTGATTGGCTTTTTGTTTTTATGATAGATTAAAATCTACAACAAAGCCACTGTGGCTTCTCACATTAAATACAGTTTGGTCTTCAAAAATGAGATATTGACCTTTAATCCCTTTTAATTTTCCTTTGTAATCTTTACTCTTAGTCAAATTCAAGCTTTTTACTTTTTGCGGATATTGTTTGACTGGAAATTCTATATTAAATTCATCTGCATTTTCTTCAAAATATTTTTGAGTTTCATCTGGTAAAAACTCTCTTAGTCTGTTTTTAATATCTTTTAGGTTTAGATCTTCAATATCGTTTTTGAGCATGCTTCTCCACTTAGTTTTGTCTGATACGTGATTTTTAAGTGCTACCTCAGCAACACCGGCCAAATAACGATTTGGCGTTTCCAAAACAACAATGGCTTCGTGCGCACCTTGGTCTATCCAGCGGTAAGGGACTTGTGTTTTTCGGGTAACGCCAACTTTTACGCTACCGGTATTAGATAAATACACAATATGAGGTTGTAGCTGTACTTTTTTTTCAAATTCTAGATTGCGATCTTCTTTATCTAGATGGGCTTGACTCAACTCCGGTTTCATGACCCAATCTCCTACTTCAGGTGCTTGATAAAAACAGTCATAGCAATAGCCTTGTCTAAATATTTTTTTATCCTTATGGCAGTTAAGGCACTCATAAGTTTTAAAAGTTATACTTATAGTTTTATCAATCAATTGATTTAGAACTATAAAGCTGTCTTTAAAATTCAAATAATATTGAACAGGCTTGTAATTTTCGCTTTTCATTTTCTTTAAAACACCTGTATATTGCATATTTTTAATATTTTTACTTTTAAATATTTGAGTTAATGCCCATCCAAATCATTCACAATGTAGCTTCTTGGTTTTTAAAAAAACGCATCCATCAAATGGAGTTGTTTTTAAAATATCCGCATGAGGTTCAAAATGAACTTTTATTTAAACTTTTAAGCAAAGCCAAAGATACAGAATACGGTAAAGAACACGATTTCAAATCGATTAAAACTTACCGGGATTTTAATGAACGCTTGCCCATTGTGAGTTATGAAGATATTTATGACAAAATTGAACAAAGCCGTCAAGGTGTTTCAAATATTTTTTGGCCAAGTCCAATCAAGATGTTTGCCAAATCCAGCGGAACGACCAATGCTAAAAGTAAATTTATCCCTTTGAGTGAAGAGGCTCTTGAAGATAATCATTATGCTGCAAGCAAAGACTTGTTATGTATGTATTTAAATAACAACGAAAACTCTAAATTGTTTACAGGTAAAGGTTTACGACTTGGTGGAAGTAAAGAAATTTACCAAAATAATGGGACTTCATTTGGTGACTTGTCAGCTTTACTTATAGACAATATGCCGCTTTGGGCTAGTTTTTCAAGCACACCGAGTAATGCCGTATCCTTAATGGGAGATTGGGAGCAAAAAATGCCTGCTATTATAGATGAAACCATTAAGCAAAACGTTACAAGCCTAGCTGGTGTGCCCTCTTGGATGCTGGTACTACTTCATGAAATTTTAGATAAAACCGGGAAAAAGCATATCAAAGAGATTTGGCCTGATTTGGAAGTGTATTTTCATGGCGGTGTGAGTTTTGAGCCCTATATGAATCAATACCAAAACATCATTCCTGACAAAAATTTTAATTATTATGAAATTTATAATGCTTCTGAAGGCTTTTTTGCGGCACAAGACCAGAACAACAGTAAAGATTTGATGTTAATGCTCAATTATGGTATTTTCTATGAATTTATACCTATGGACATTTACGGTCATGAACAGGAAAAGGCGATTGCGTTAGAAGATGTTCAAGTCGGTAAAAACTACGCTATGGTTATCACAACAAACTCAGGTTTATGGCGTTATAAAATCGGTGATACTGTAAGGTTTACATCAAAAAAACCTTATCGTATTAAAGTCACAGGACGTACAAAACACCACATCAATGTATTTGGAGAGGAATTGATCATTGAAAATGCTGAAGCTGCGCTTAAAAAAGCTGCCTTAAAACACGACGTAGAAATTATTGATTATACTGTTGGGCCTATTTTTATGGAGGGTAAAGATAAAGGCGCACACGAATGGATTATTGAATTTAAAAAAGCGCCAGAGTCTTTAGTACAATTTAAACAAAGTTTAGATGATAATCTGAGAGCTGTTAATTCGGATTATGATGCTAAACGTGACAGGGACACCACACTAAAAATGCTAAAATTAAATAAAGCCAAAGCAGGATTGTTTTACTCTTGGTTGAAAAATAATGAAAAATTGGGTGGTCAACATAAAATACCAAGACTATCTAACGAAAGAAAATACATTGAAGAGCTTTTAACTTTACAGCAAAAAATGGGTTAGAATGCGATTTTTGAAAACAGTCATAGTTTTACTTTTTGCTATCCAACTTATATCTTGTAAAAGTGTAAGTAAAACCATTGGGGATCCAGAAGTATATCTCTACAAGGATCAAGCTCACTTAATGAATGGAACCTATTTTATAGATCCCTATAGAACAAACGGTGAGTTTAAACTTCTTACTGAGATTTTTGATTTAAAAGAAACTGAAAATGTTGAAAAAGTTGATTTCATTTTTTTAGACAATAAACATTTACAAATCAATTATACCGATGGTTTGCGAAAATTTTCAAAAGTTATCGAAGGTAAAATGAAAAATGGTGCATTTAGATATGACTATAAAAATTTACCTATTGGAATCCCATTTTTTCTATTCGCCTATAATTTAAAAGTTCATCATATCGCTCTAGGTAATGATGATAATATTATTATAACCGAATATGAGTATCTTCATACTCAAAATTTTATCAATGGTTTTAAAGAAAAAACCGTTGAAAATAGATATTATTTTGATCGACAATTAAAGTGATATCGCGATTTCATCTAATGCTTTAATTGTATAGTCAAGGTCCTCATAAGTTAATGCATCGTTGAGAAAATAGCTTTCAAAAGCACTAGGTGGTAAATAGACACTTTGTTTTAACATGCCATGAAAATAGTCTTTAAACTTTTGGTTATTGCCTTTGGCAGCACTTTCAAAATCGCTTACAGGTTCGTCTGTAAAGTGAACTGACAGCATCGAACCGTATCGGTTTATTTGATGCTCAACGCCGTGTTTATTTAAAACCTTTTCTATTCCAGTATGCAGATATTTAGTCTTTTCTTCTAAGCTATGGTATATTTCAGGATGCTCAATTAAATATTTTAAAGTTTCATAACCAGCCGTCATCGCAAGTGGATTTCCACTTAAAGTCCCAGCTTGATAAACTGGCCCTTCAGGAGCAAGATGAGACATGATGTGCTGTGGTCCTGCAAATGCGCCAACCGGCAAGCCACCACCGATGACTTTTCCGAAGCATACTAAGTCTGCTTTTATGCCTAAAGTTTCTTGAGCACCACCTTTGGCTAGTCTAAAACCGGTCATGACTTCGTCAAAAATCAAAACAATATCGTGCTCATCACAGAGTTCTCTTAGACCTTTTATAAACGACTCTTCGGGTATAATACATCCCATATTTCCAGCTACAGGTTCAAGGATTATAGCTGCAATTTCATCTTTATTAGCTTTTATTATCGACTTTACTTCATCTAAATTATTGTAGCCTGCCAGTAATGTATCTTTTACTGTTCCAGGAGTAACACCAGGGCTGTTAGGTGTTCCAAACGTTACAGCTCCACTGCCGGCTTGGATTAAAAATGCATCACTATGGCCATGGTAACACCCAGCAAATTTGATAATTTTATCTTTTCCTGTATAACCTCTCGCTAGTCTTACAGCACTCATACAAGCTTCAGTCCCTGAATTGACAAAACGGATTTTATCAATATGAGGCACCATCTCTACAGCTAGTTTGGCGATTTTGGTTTCAAGTTCTGTTGGTATCCCATAAGATGTTCCTTTTTTAGTCGCCTCAACTAGTGCCTTAACCACAGGTTCAAAAGCATGACCGAGAATCATTGGTCCCCATGAAGAGATGTAGTCTATCAATTTTCGATTATCCTCATCATAAAGATAGGCGCCTTTGGCACGCTTAACAAAAATAGGCTCACCTCCTACGGCAGAAAATGCTCTCACAGGAGAGTTTACACCACCAACGATATATTGTTTAGCTTCTTTAAAAAGTGCACTACTGCGTTTATAAATCATAAAATATTTTTATTTGCAAATTTAGGAGATATCTAAGAAAAGCACTTTATTTACAGTGTTTTCTATTTTAATTTTAATTGTTGTCCAATCTGTATATCGTTTCCTCTGAGTTTATTGAGTTTTTTCAAATCTTCAACGCTAATCCCATAGCGGTTAGAGATACTGTAAAGTGTATCACCTTTTTTCACATGGTGATAATTTTCTTTTGGTAAATTTCTTCTTTTCTTTTTATGCTTGTTTTTTTTAGACTTAAAAACCTCATCGTCGTATTTGTTGAGATCATAGCGCTCTATAAGGTTTATAAGTTTTTTTGGATATTTTGGGTCAGTCGCGTAACCTGCTTTTTTTAAACCTTTTGCCCAGGCTTTGTAATCTCTTGTATCATAATCAAACAAAAATGCGTATCGACTTCGATTAAATAAAAACAATGAGTGGTCGCGATAAGAATATTCTGCATGAGTATATTTTCTAAAGCACTCTTGATCTTTATCATCATCATGATATACTTTGGCACCTTTCCATCCATTACATTTAATGCCAAAATGATTATTGGAACGACTTGTCAATTGTCCCTGACCATTCCCTGATTCTAAAATGCCTTGGGCTAGTGTTATACTTGCTGGGATACCAAAAAGCTTCATTTCCTGTTTTGCAATTTCAGCGTATTGGTAAATATAAGACTCTGTCTGAGAAAGGTTTTTAGGTGGTTTCTTAACCTGCCCAACAGCATCATATACTTTTGACTTTTCAGTCACGGCTACATTTGTTTTGGTTTGATAGGGCTGGGTGGTTTGTATACTTTTTTTCTTTGATCCACATGAAGTCAAAATAAGAGCAGTTATAAAAAAAGTGGTAGAATATTTTAGATGTTTCAAAGCAATTATTTTTAGAAATGTAAATATACTTACTCAAGCTCTAAATAACAATTCAAAATTCAAGACATGGTTTGTTTTTATCAGATTGTTTCTGGTTAAATCCTTTTATAGCTTGTAAACCACCAGTGTGAATGGCTAAAATTTTAGTGTTATTTTTAAATTGGTGTTGTTCAACCATTTTAAAAAGTTGGTAAAACATTTTACCTGTATAAATCGGATCTAATTTTATAGATGTACAACGATAAAAACTATTGATAAAATTTATTAATCTAGGACTAGATTTAGCATAGCCGCCAAAGTTATTGTCCTGAATTATTTGCCAATTGCCCTTTTTTGTCCATTGTTTAATTTCATCGTGATTATGACCTTTTAAGGCAGAAAATCCATACACTTTTTGATGTTTATGGGTAGAGTTTATAATACCTGCAAGTGTTCCGCCAGTGCCAACACAGCAAGCAATAATATCGTATTTTTTGTCATTATCTGATAAAATTTCTTGACAACCCCTGACAGCGAGTGCATTAGTTCCACCTTCGGGTATGTGATAGAATGAGCCAAACTTTTGTTGCAGTTTTTTGATTTCATCTGTTGTTTGCTTTTTTTTATAGGATGCTCGACTTATAAAATTTAAGTACATCCCTTGTTCTTTTGCAAAAGCCAAAGTAGGATTGTGCCTAGGGTTGGCCTTCAGTTTATCCTCAATTTCTTGACCTCTTATTATACCAATGCTTTGTAATCCACACATCTTAGCCGCGGCAGCAGTGGCAGCAATATGATTTGAATATGCTCCACCATAAGTTAATACAACCTGATGATTTTCTGATAAGGCCTGCTGGATATTATATTTCAGTTTTCTAAACTTATTTCCGGAAACTACAGGGTGAATCTGATCTTCACGTTTTATATCAATTGAAATACACTGCGATTTGTCTCGATAAACATTTTGTATATCACTGCGGTATATAGCATCAAACAAAGACATATTAGATTTTTAAAACTCTCACAAAATTAAGATTAATCAAATGGTATAAAGCTGGCAAATATGTATTTTTGTCTTTATATGAAAAAAATAATTCCATTAGAAGAAGGCGATTATTATATTACAGAAGAAGGTTACCGTTGTTTTACTGAACAATATCATCTAAAACGTGGTTATTGTTGTAAAAGTGGATGCCGTCATTGTCCTTATGGTTATAACAAAAATATTGAATAGTAATGATTGAAACTAAAATCAGTTTTCAGGAAAGTATTAAGAGAGGTATTCCTCATGATTTACCAGACAAAAAAACTTATGATGCAAGTGTAAATCATGCTCCAAAACGAAAGGATGTTCTAAGCACAGCAGAGAAGAAACTGGCGCTTCAAAATGCCTTACGCTATTTTGACCCGGAGCATCACGAGGTTTTAGCCAAAGAATTTCTTGACGAACTTAATACTTATGGCCGAATATACATGTATCGTTTTAGACCAGACTACGAGATGTATGCCAGATCCATAGAAGAATATCCAGGACAATCTGAGCAAGCTAAAGCCATCATGCTCATGATACAAAACAACCTTGATCCAAAAGTTGCGCAACATCCTCATGAATTGATTACCTATGGTGGCAATGGTGCCGTTTTTCAAAATTGGGCGCAGTATCTATTAACGATGCAATATCTTTCTGAAATGACAGATGAACAAACCTTAGTCATGTACTCTGGTCATCCCATGGGGTTGTTCCCTTCTCATCCTGAATCACCGAGAGTTGTTGTGAGTAACGGTATGATGATTCCTAATTACTCCAAACCAGATGACTGGGAAAAATATAACGCGCTTGGGGTAACTCAGTATGGACAAATGACAGCTGGTAGCTATATGTATATCGGTCCACAAGGCATTGTTCATGGAACTACGATTACGGTCTTAAATGCATTCAGAAAAATAAACAAATCGCCTAAAGGCGGTTTATTTGTAACTGCAGGGCTTGGCGGTATGAGTGGCGCTCAACCCAAGGCTGGCAATATTGCAGGTTGTGTGACCGTTTGTGCAGAAATCAATCCAAAGGCTATAAAGGTAAGACATGAACAAGGTTGGGTTGATGAAGTTTATGATAACTTAGACAAACTTTGTCGTCGAGTTAAAGCAGCTAAAGCTGAAAAGGAAGCAATCTCAATAGCTTATGCCGGAAATATTGTTGACCTATGGCAAAAATTTGACAAAGAACAAATCAAAGTAGATATTGGTAGTGATCAGACATCTTTGCATAATCCTTGGGCAGGTGGCTATTATCCTGTGGGATATTCTTATGAAAAGTCAAACGAATTAATGTCAAACAAGCCTGACGAATTTAAAAAAGCAGTTCAAGCGAGTTTGAAACAACATGTCGAGTTCATCAATCGTCATACAGCAGTTGGAACCTATTTTTTTGATTATGGAAATGCCTTTCTCTTAGAAGCCTCAAGAGCTAATGCTAAAATTTACAGAAATGATAAGGGGAAATTTGTAGATAAATCGAAATGTGACAATGTAGACAATTTTGCCTATCCAAGCTACGTGCAAGACATTATGGGACCCATGTGTTTTGATTATGGGTTTGGACCATTTAGATGGGTTTGCGCAAGTGGAAAAGATGAAGATTTAGACATCACTGATGATTTAGCTTGTAATGTATTAAGTGAGCAATCTGAAAATGCACCATCGGAGATAAGTCAGCAGATGCGAGATAATATTGATTGGATAAAGGGAGCAAAACGCAACAAATTGGTTGTAGGATCAAAAGCTAGAATTTTGTATGCCGATGCCGAAGGCCGAATGAAAATTGCTAAAGCCTTTAATGACGCGATTAAAGCCGGACAGATTGGTCCTGTTATTTTAGGACGTGATCATCATGATGTTTCTGGTACAGATTCACCTTATCGAGAAACCTCTAATATTTATGATGGTAGCCAATTTACTGCAGATATGGCTATCCAAAACGTTATCGGAGATAGCTTTAGAGGAGCAACCTGGGTCAGTATACACAATGGTGGTGGTGTTGGTTGGGGCGAGGTCATTAATGGTGGTTTTGGCATGGTACTTGACGGTAGTATAAATGCAGAACGTCGACTACTTAAAATGTTGCACTGGGATGTAAATAACGGCATTTCAAGACGTGCTTGGGCCAAAAACGATGGAGCAGTTTTTGCCATTAAGCGTGCAATGGAAAATGAACCCTTATTAAAGGTCACAATAGCTCAAAGCGTTAAAGATAATTGTATAAACAAATTGCTATGAAAAAGATTTTAATTTTAAGTTTAACAGTTTTAATTTTTGGGTCATGTGCAACAATTGATGTCGCGACAGATTACGACAAAGAAGTCAATTTTGATCAGTATAAAACTTATGCTTTTTACAAACCAGGAATAGATCAAGCTAAAATTTCTGACCTTGACAAAAAACGTATTTTAAGAGCAATAGATTTTGAGCTGTCCCAAAAAGGGATGACCAAGTCTGATAGTCCAGATTTATTAATTAGTATTTTTACGCAAACCAAAGAACAGGTAAATGTTGTTCAAAATAATTTTGGATATGGATGGGGCTGGAATCCATATTTTTGGGGTGGTGCAGGTGGAGTTAGTTCCTACACAAATGTTGAAGGGACTTTGTTTATTGACTTGATTGATGAAGAAAGAAACGAATTGGTGTGGCAAGGTCTAGGCACCGATGTTTTATCTCAGGATATGGAACGCAAAGAAGAAAAAATTAAAGAAATTGTAAAGGAAATATTAGAAGAATTTCCGCCTCAAAAGGAGGATAAAAATAAATAGTTGCAATTTAGTTTTTGTTGCAAGAAAGACCTTCAGAAGAATTAGATTTCCTCTGAAGGTCTTTTAATTTAAGGCTTCTTTATAGGTGCTCAAACATCTTTCCCGTGCAAATTTATGTTCGACCATGGGTTCAGGATATTTTTCAGTTTCAAACTCCGGCACCCATTTTTTAATGTATTTTTTGTCTTTATCAAATTTATCTGTTTGGCTGTATGGATTAAAAATTCTAAAATATGGAGCGGCGTCTACGCCAGATCCAGCAACCCATTGCCAACCACCTACATTTGAGGACATCTCGTAATCGAGCAATTTTTCTGCAAAATAAGCTTCACCCCAACGCCAATCTATTAATAAGTGCTTGCATAAAAAGCTACCGACCACCATTCTAATTCGGTTATGCATCCAACCAGTCTGGTTTAACTGACGCATACCTGCATCGACAATAGGATAACCGGTTTGTCCATTTTTCCATTTTTTAAAATCTTCTTCATTATTTCTCCATTCAATACGGTCGTATTTTTTCTTAAATGACTGATCTATAGATTTAGGAAAGTGAAACAAAATAACCTTGTAAAACTCACGCCAAATTAACTCATTTAAAAACGTATGATCTTTTACAGATAAAGCCTTTTTGACTATTTTCCTGTAACCTACTAAACCAAATCTTAAATAAGGGCTTAGCCTAGAAGTACCATTTATTGAGGGGTTATCTCTCGTATTATCGTAATTTTCAAGGAATTCTTTTTCAAGATGGTAGTCTTTGACCTTTATTGAAGATTTTTCAAAACCCATATCTGGTAAATGTAAATTGGGCAAATCTGTTTTATCTAAAAAATTGTCGAGATGATTTTCTGATGGATATTCCTGCAATTTTGTATCTTTAAATACCTTTTTCCATTTTTTCATGTAAGGCGTAAAAACCAAATAGGGTTCACCGTCATCTTTAACGACTTCACTTTCTTCAAATATAACTTGGTCTTTACAAGCGATAAACTCAATGCTGTGTTGATTTAATAATTCTTTAACCGAATGATCTCGTTGTATGGCGTAGGGCTCGTAATCTTTATTGGTAAAAACTTTTTTGACATCATAGTTTTTTAATATACGTTTAAAAATATCTATTGGTTTTCCATGATAAAATGCGATAGATGAGTTGTACTTTTCTTTTAAAGTGTCATTTAAATTTTGAAGAGATTCATAAATAAAGGTCAACCTCGCATCATTTTTAGGTAATTTATCAATGATATCGGTATCGTAAATAAATATAGGTAAGACGGGATTTTCAGATTTTAAAGCCTTGTACAATCCAACATTATCCTCCAATCTAAAATCCCGTCTAAACCAAAAAACATTAAGTTTTGTCATAATTTAGCTCACATTTAAGCTTGACATACCACCATCAATTCCTAGAACTTGTCCTGTTATCCAAGTGCTATCTTCACTCATTAAAAAAGCTACCATAGAAGCTATGTCATGTGGAGTTCCTACGCGTTTGAGAGGATGGCGTTCGTCCATTTTTTCTTTCTTCTTATCATTGCCTAAAAGTCTTGAAGCTAATGGCGTATCTGTTAAAGAAGGCGCGATAACATTAACCCTAAAATTAGGTGCATATTCAGCAGCTAATGAGCGCGCAAATCCTTCGATTGCTCCTTTTGCTGCTGCTACGCTAGTATGAAATGGCATTCCTGTTTGTACTGCTACTGTACTGAAATACACTACACTAGCCTGTTGTGAAGCTTTTAACTTGTCTAAAATTTGATGCGTAACTTTCACGAGTGACATAAAATTTAAATTGATATCGTCCTCGAAAGCTGAAAGTTTAAGCATCTTAAAGGGCTTTAAATTGATACTTCCCGGACAAAACACTAAACCATCAATACGATCAGGTAAATCAAGGTCTGAAATATCATCTTTCAGCACATCAAATGTGTAATGTGTGATGTCTTTTCCTTCTAAATTGTCTTTACTCCTGGAGGTAACAAAAAGGTTGTGGCCATCTTCTAGTAAATTTACAGTTTCTAAACCTATTCCTTTACTGCCTCCAATAATTAAAATATTCTTTTTCATCATATGATTTATTTTTTAATAATTCCAAAAATTGTTTCTAAATTCTTTTCTCTTGCTTTAAAAATACTATCTAGTTTGGGCTGAATAATACTGGGATGTAAAAATTCGCCAATCAAACCAAATGGCACTCTGTAATGAACTAAATCTTCTACTAAAACACCGTCTTCTACCTCTTTAAAAAAATGTTTATGGTGCCATAATTTATAAGGTCCATAAAGTTGGATGTCAACAAAATATTTCAAACGTTCTACATGTGAAATTTCGGTGACCCATTTGGTATTAAAACCCTTAAAAGGAGAAACTTTATACTCGATCAATTGTCCGGTGTAAATTTCATGAGGTAATTCAGACTTGACCTCAAACTTCATATCCTCCGGCATAAGTTTTTGGAGATTTCTCGGGTTAGAAAAAAAAATCCAAGCTTGTTCTAAGTCAATGGGTAGTATGTTGTGTTTTTTAATCGTATACAATTTCATTTTTCAAAAATATTATCTATTTTGTTTAACTTAAAATTTATATAGTTAAACAATTGTTATTGTTTAAACTTGTAATTCGCATAATGTATTTAATCTTTAATTTTACTAAAAAAACAGATGCTAAAAATCACTTTATTTGTTATTTCAGTTGTTTTGACATCTTGTAAGAGCGTAAAAAATATTGAAAAACAACCAGATTGTCCTGAAGGCTATGAATGTTATGGTGAAGTATTAAAAGATCGATCGATCTCAATTCTTAAAGACGGTATTGGCAAAACTTATATCAAAATAAATCAAGATGAATCACACAACGTGATAAAATACATCTATAAATATTCAGGTGAGCCTAATATTGCAGATGATTCTTATATTGAAACCTTTTATTTTCAAATTCCTCAAAAATCTAATAAAATTTCGTTGTCAGGCAAAGAACTAAAGAACGTAAAGGCTTTAGTACAAAAATCGTGTTTTTGTCCAGATGCTGGGTATGCGCTTATTGAACAGGGGCATCTTGATATCAAAAAGCAAAAAGACCATTATTACATCAAATTTAAATACACCCCTGATAGAAATATGAGTGTTTCAACAATTGAAACGCAGGTTGAGTTTTAAATTTTAGAAAGTTTATCAAGAGTAAATTTAATTAAATCGTCAATAACGGTTTTTGGATTTTTACTAAATTCACCTGTGCTCCTATTGGCAATAATTGCATTCATTGATAAAGCGTGATGACCCAACATTTTGGCTAAAGCATATATGGCGCTGGTTTCCATTTCCATATTTGTAACTTTAAATCCGTTGTATTCAAAGGTAGTTAACTTATCTAAAAAGTCTTTATCCTGAAGTGATAACCTGAGTGTTCTTCCTTGTGGTCCGTAAAATCCAATATTTGTAGCGGTAATGCCAGAAGTCACTTGAATTTCCTCTTCAAACATTTCTGCCAATCTATCGCTACATTCAACAATGTAAGGTTGAGCTTTTGATTTGAATAAGTCTATATGTTTTACTAAGCCTTGTGTAGCTTTGGAATGTGTAATCTCGTTTTGATAGTAATGAATCAAACCGTCAAAACCCAATCCCGCTTTACCCATAACAAACTTATCAAGCTCCACATAATCTTGAATCCCACCAGAAGTACCTATCCTAATAATATCAAGTGATTTGAGCTTATCTCTTACAAGACGAGTTTTGAGATCAATATTAACTAATGCATCGAGTTCATTCATCACAATATCAATATTGTCGATACCTATTCCCGTAGAAATCACAGTCAATTTCTTGCCTTTATAAAAGCCGGTATGGGTTTTAAATTCTCTTTTTTGAGCCTCAAACAAAATACTATCGAAGTGTTGAGAAACTTTTTCCACACGATCCTGGTCACCAACAGTTATAATTGTCTCTGCAATATCTTCGGGTTTAAGGTTAAGGTGATAAACGCTGCCATCAGGGTTTAAAATAAGTTCAGACTCTTTAATTTGTTTCATAATGTATTTATTATCCTCCAACACGTTTTACGGTAAATCCTAAATTTTTGAGTATATCCATAATTTCATCTCTGTAGTCTCCTTGAATAATGATTTTTTCATTTTTATGACTTCCACCAACACCTAAGGTTCTTTTGAAGTATTGTGTTAATTTTTTAAAATCTGATTTAGCGCCATTATAATTTTCTATAATTGTATTTGGTTTGCCCTGTCTCTTTTCATATTTACAAATCAAAGGCGCATCTTGTAACCAAATATCAATTTCGGGTTCAGGTTCTTTGTCCTGCTCTTCTTCTGGTTTATGATCTGGAAATAAGTTTTGTAATTGATCTTTTAAGTCCATAATTTATGATTTAGTCAGGCCAATCTCAGCGAGACGCTGATTTAAAAACTCGCCAGCAGTAATATCATCGTATTGTTTTGGATTGTTTTCATCTATACATTCTGGTAAACAATTTAGTTTCATATCACTTCTAGGATGCATAAAAAAAGGAATAGAATACCTTGGTTTATCCCATTCTTCTCGCGGTGGATTGATAACACGGTGAATAGTTGAACGCAATTTATTATTGGTATGGCGTTCTAGCATGTCTCCAACATTAATAACCAAATCACCTTCATCAGGCTTAGCATCTATCCATTTTCCATCTTTACGTTTAACTTGTAGACCACCGGTCGAAGCTCCCATAAGTAAAGTAATAAGGTTAATATCTCCGTGTGCACTGGCTCTCACAGCGCCTTTTGGTTCTTCGGTAATTGGCGGATAATGAATGGGCCTTAAAATAGAATTGCCATTTTTGGCCCAATGGTCAAAATAAGTTTCTTCTAGGCCAATGTAAATGGCAAGAGCTCTTAATACATAAATTCCGGTTTTTTCAAGAGCCTTGTAGGCTTTCATCCCTGTAGGATAAAACGCTGGTAATTCTTCAACTTTTAAATTTTCAGGATAAGTTTCAGATAAATTAGCATCAGCGTCTGGTTCTTGCCCAAAATGCCAAAACTCCTTTAAATCCCCTTGAGAGCGTCCTTTGGCATGTTCTTTTCCAAATGACACATAGCCTCTTTGACCAGCCAGCTCTTCGCGTTCATATTTTACTTTAACATCTTCCGGCAAATCAAAAAACGCTTTGACTTCACGATATAAATCTGACATTAATTCATCGTCGAGGAAGTGGTTTTTTAAAGAAACAAAACCAATTTCTTCATAAGCTGAGCCAATATCGTTGACAAAATCTTGTTTTTGTTGTGTGTCATGAGATAAAAATTTTTTTAAATCAACACTTGGTATGTTGGTCATAGACATGCTAAATCGTTTTAATAGTTGCTAATTTAAAAAAAATTAATGTTACTCTTTGAAATAATGATTAATCCAATGTTTTAATTTTATGATTTATTTGATAATCTTCTAAGCGCTATCCCTTTACATTTGCACCAAAAAATATGGAAATTTTAAAAGCTTTAAACTGGCGATATGCGACAAAATCTTTTGATCCTGACAAAAAGTTGCCTGAATCAACAATACATGGTATTAAAAGAGCTTTTAATTTGACCCCGACGTCTTACGGTTTGCAGCCACTTAAACTCGTTGTTACAAGTGATACCCATATTCAAAAACAATTATATGAGGCTAGCTACAAACAGAAACAAGTTAAAACAGCTTCACATGTTTTTGTGTTGTGCATTGATAAAATTATCGATAAAAATTTTATAGAAAAGCATTTTAAATTGGTTAAACAGGTTCGTCAAACGCCAGATAAAATTCTAAGGCCATTTAGAGATTTTTTAATTGATGACTTTTCCAAAAAAAGTAATACTCAACTTAGAGCTTGGGCCATAAATCAAGCTTATTTGGCTATTGGTAATATGCTTACCGTTTGTGCTGTCGAAAAAATTGACGCCTGCCCCATGGAAGGTTTTGATGCAAAAGAATATGCCTCTATATTAAACTTAAACCATTCAAATATTGAGCCTGTTCTCATTATGCCTGTAGGATATCGAGATCAAAATGACGAGTTTTCAAAATTTGAAAAGGTGCGTCGTCCTTTAGAAGAAGTTGTTATTGAAATTAATAGTTAACATAGTCAATAATCTCCAACCCATAACCAATCATCCCAACGCGTTTAGTTTGTTTGGTATTGGACATCAGTTTAATTTTATGCACATTGATGTCATGTAGGATTTGAGCACCAATTCCAAAATCTTTATTGTCCATTTTTAATTGAGGTGCCTTTACAATTCCATCACCTTGTTGGTCTTTTAATATTTTTAACCTGGATAAAATATTTAGACTTTGTACATTTTGATTAATGAAGACAATTGCGCCTTTGCCCTCTTTGTTGACCAATTTAAACATATCATCAAGTTTTTTGTCAGCATTATTGGTCAATGTGCCTAGGATATCATTATTGACTAAAGTTGAATTCACACGAACCAAAACAGGTTCGTCGGCTTTCCACTCACCTCTAGTCAATGCTAAATGAATATGATTGTTTGTGGTTTGTTGATAAGCTCTTAATCTAAAATGTCCAAAACGCGTTTGCAAGTCAAAATCTTCCTTATTCTCAATGAGAGAATCATGAGACATTCTGTAGGCTACTAAATCTTCAATAGAGACAATTTTAAGATGGTGTTTTTTTGCAACCTCTACCAATTGTGGTAACCTTGCCATACTACCGTCTTCATTCATGATTTCGACAATAACACCTGCCGGTTTAAGCCCGGCCAATCTCGCAAAATCTATTGCCGCTTCAGTATGGCCAGTTCGCCGTAGAACACCGCCTTCTTTAGCTTTTAATGGAAAAATATGTCCCGGTCGGTTAAGTTGATGTGGTTTAGTATTGTCATGGCATAAAGCTTTGATTGTTTTAGCGCGATCTGCAGCAGAAATACCTGTGGTCACACCTTCTCCGTTGAGATCAACAGAGATGGTAAAGGCAGTTTCCATAGGATCTGTATTGTTGCCTACCATCATATCCAACTTTAGACGTTCGCAACGCTTTTCTGTTAATGGGCAACATATGAGTCCACGTCCGTGCTTGGCCATAAAATTAATCATTTCAGGCGTGGCGTTTTCTGCAGCGGCTACAAAATCACCTTCATTCTCTCGATTTTCATCATCGACAACTATAATGACTTTTCCTGCTCTTATATCGGCTATGGCTTCTTCTATAGTGTCTAGTTTAATGTCTTGTTGACTAATCGTTTTCGTCATGAGGTTTAATCAATTTTAATTGTCTCAATATTTTTTTAACAGGCTCAGTAATGATATCAGTATTGATAAAGCCTTGATCTGTTGTAGCTCTATAAGTTAAGTAAATGCCTAAAGGCAACATAATTAAAGTAGAAATCCAAGCGCCTAAAAATGGGCTTAACTTACCTGACTCTGCACTATTTCCCGCAAATATACCAAAGAAATGATAGGCTAGAAATAATAAAATAGAAACCACAAGTGGTAAACCTAAACCGCCTTTTCTGATAATAGCTCCTAAAGGTGCGCCGACAAAGAATAAAACTATACAACTGATACCAATAGCATACTTTTCATGAAGTTCAAGTTCTACACGGTTTAATATTCGAGCTTTATTTGCAAACACTTTTTCCTTGGCCATGATTTGAGTTGAAATTCTGCCAACAGAGCTTTCTGCCAAACTAAAGATTTGTTTTTGTATATGTTTAGATTGTTTTAAAATCAAACTGTCTAAAATATAGTATTCATCTGGATGGAGAATTTTTGATCTCATGCTATCCGGAACAGAAGTGGTTTTTTGGGGATCGTTTTGAGGTATTTGACGTTTAGATTGTTTATTGTCTTTAGTTTTCTGCCCTGTTTTCTTAAACAAATTAGTATACCCATTTCTCTGATTCATAAAACGGTTATAAATTCCAATATTTTTGGTATAATTATTTGAAAACGAATCTAAGTTTGTTCTCAATTCTGCCGTATTGAGCGCTTTATAAGGGTGTGTCGCGCTTTCATCAGTTAAATCAGTTTTGTTAAGCTCAGAGATGTCTATATTTAAAACATATTCGTCAAATGACGTTTTTACAAAGGGGCGCTTTTGTCTTTCTTTATAGTTTTTAGGTGGAATTTCGTTGTAGTAATTACCGTTTTTTAAAACCAGTGAAATTAAATTCGGATTACCACCAGACTTAAATTCGCCAGTCTTTGATTTTATTACAGTATGATTACCACTTCGCTTTTGGTTTTTTTCATGTATAATGACATCGTTTAAAATTTCTTGATTTTCACCTGTTTTTTTATCAACCTTAATGACATAAGAGGCGATATCGCTAAATCTATTTTCATTGATGGCCATCGCGGGTTTTACTTGTGCCAGGTTTTTTCTCAAGTTTAGCGATTTGAATTCTGCCCAAGGAATTACGGTATTTGAAAATTGAAAAGTAACATAACCTAATATTACAATGAATATAATCAAGCTTCCCATAGCACGTTGCAATGAAATGCCTGCTGATTTCATAGCAGCAAACTCGTAATTTTCAGAAAAGTTTCCAAAAATCATGATTGAAGTGACCAAAATAGTGAGTGGTAATATTAAGGGTACTAAACTGGGAAGCATGTAAAAAATAAATTTTGCAATGATTACAACATCCAGTTCTTTTCCAGCCAAATCTTTAATAAATGCCCATACGATATACAAGGTAAATATGAGAATCAATATCATAAATACCGATAAAAAGGTTTTTAAAAATGAAAATAGAATATATCTATCGAGTGTTTTCAAATCAACTAATCTAATTCATTGATGTAATAGTCAGGATATTTGCTTTTATCAAATTTAAAAGTATTTTCAGACAAAGGTTCGTTAGGTTTAAAGCTTGAAATTTTTATTTCTGTTCGCGTCCCATTATTCATCGTGTAAATCAAATTAGATATATTCTTTGTATGCTTATCTACACCGAGTAAAATATTTTTGTAATCAGCATTGGAGTCGATAGGTATCAATTTAATATATTGTATTTTACGACCACTCTGATTTTGCTCTATATCCCATTTATACACATATCCATCCTCAAAAAAAGTCAACATTTTTGATGGTGTTATGGTATTGTCGTCTTGAGAATTAACAGACGAAATATTAATTTCTTCGTCGGCAGGAATTATGGTGTATAGTTTTGAGCCATCAAAAATCTGTGTAGTGCCCATCAAATTAAGACGGTATTTGTTACCTTCTACATAAACCTCGCCTCGGGTTTCTTCTTTGAGCTGTTCAGCAATATTTTCTAAAGTATAGGAGAAATTTATGCTGATATTGTCATAACTACGCACTTTTTCTAAAACATCATTTGCTAAATTTTCAGCTTTAGGATCATTTTGAGCTAGGACAGAAATAGAATATACACCTACCAAAAAAAATATTAAAAATTTATTTTTCATTTAACTTGACTTGTAAATTATTTTTCAAAAGTAAGGGTATCAAATTTGATACCATTTTTTTTATTCATTTTTTAATAATTCGTTGAGGGCATTCATGTCAGGCACTAAAACTTGGCGCGCTTTGCTTCCTTCAAAAGGCCCAACAATTCCAGCAGCTTCGAGTTGGTCTATAATTCGTCCAGCTCGATTGTAACCGAGTTTAAGTTTACGTTGCAATAAAGACGCTGATCCCTGTTGAGCGGTCACGATGACTTCTGCCGCATCATTAAATAATTTGTCACGATCTTCAATACTATTATCAAGTGGAGATTTGGACTCTTCACCGACATATTCTGGCAATTGGTAGGCTTCCGGATAGGCCTTTTGAGAGCCAATAAAGTCTGTTATTTTTTCAACTTCAGGCGTGTCGACAAAAGCACATTGTAAGCGTATCACTTCGTTGCCCTGTGTAAACAACATATCACCTCGCCCTATCAGTTGGTCGGCTCCTCCAGCATCCAAAATAGTACGAGAATCAATTTTTGAAGTCACTCTAAATGCTATTCGGGCGGGGAAATTGGCCTTTATCATCCCGGTTATGACATTAACAGATGGACGTTGTGTTGCAATGATCAAGTGAATTCCAATAGCTCTGGCTAGCTGTGCCAACCTTGCAATTGGGGTTTCTACTTCTTTACCAGCGGTCATAATCAGGTCTGCAAATTCATCGACGACTAAAACTATATAAGGTAAAAAACGGTGTCCATTTTCTGGATTGAGTTTACGGGCTTTAAATTTGACATTGTACTCTCTTATGTTTCTGACCATTGCCTTTTTCAAAAGCTCATATCGCGCATCCATTTCAATACACAACGAATTTAAAGTATTGATAACCTTTGTATTGTCTGTAATAATAGCTTCTTCTGTATCTGGAAGTTTAGCTAAGTAATGGCGCTCAATTTTATTAAATAAAGTCAGCTCTACTTTTTTGGGATCAACAAGTACAAACTTAACTTCTGCGGGATGCTTTTGATACAACAATGACGTTAAGATTACATTTAAACCTACAGATTTACCTTGACCTGTAGCTCCTGCCATGAGTAAATGTGGCATTTTAGCCAAATCAACAACAAAAGTTTCGTTTGAGATGTTCTTACCAAAAGCTATTGGCAGTGCCATCTCTGCATTTTGAAATTTACTAGAGGATGCAACAGATTTCATCGATACAATAGAGGGTTTTTGACTTGGTACTTCTATACCAATTGTACCTTTTCCTGGAATTGGCGCTATGATTCGAATGCCTAAAGCTGAAAGTGATAGTGCAATATCATCCTCAAGGTTTTTAATTTTTGAAATGCGTATTCCTGCATCGGGAATAATTTCATATAAAGTCACGGTTGGCCCTACTGTGGCTTTAATCTGAGCAATTCCAATTTTGTAATTATTGAGCGTTTCGACAATTTTATTTTTATTTTGCTCAAGTTCTTTTTCATTGATTGTTATCCCTGTACCTTTTGTATAATCTTTTAATAAATCTAAACTTGGAAATTTGAAATTTTTTAACTCTAGTGTTGGGTCAAATTCACCAAAATTTTCAACGATTTTTTGAGACTTTTCATCAACCTCCTCATCTTCATTGGTCGTTTCGACTTCCATTTTTACCTCGTCACTTTCAGAATTTGAGATGTTATTATTTTCCTGTTTATCAAAACTTTTATCTTCATTATTTAAAACAAAAGCGTTTTCAATTTCGGCATCATTAGCTTGATCAGCAGGTGTTTTGTCTTTTTCAGTAAAATTGGTCTCGACTTTAAGCTCTTCAGCATCTTTCTGCTCTGGTTCAGTTTTTAAATCTTGTAAGTCTTCAGCAACAGCCTTAGATCTAAAGAGATTTGTGATATGTTTTGGGGTAATTTTAAGCCTTACGACAAGATATATGATAAACAAAAAGCAAATGACAAGAATCGTCCCGGTTTTACCAATAAAATCTGCAGCGATGTCGTTAAGCTCATAACCAATCATACCACCTAATACCGGATGAGAACTGGCAAAAAAACCTAAACCAATACTAATAATCAACATAAGATACAATCCCCAAAACCAACGTTTGGCAAGTGAGATCTGCTTTAAATTTAAAAACAAATACAAGCCACTCATCATTACAAGAATTGAAAAATTGAAGGCTGCTATCCCGATTCCTTTATAAATAAAAAAATGACCAAGATAGGCTCCAAATTTGCTCAACAGGTTTTTTGATGGAATATCCCGGTTAAAAACTTCATTAATTGTACTATGGTCGGCTTGCCATGTCCAAATAAAAGACAGAAATGATATAAATAATGCCAAACCCACAAAAAAGAAGAAACTCCCCAAAACAATTTTTTGTCTTTGGTTTAAACCAAAAAGTGAAGACTTTGATTTAGATTTTGATTTGGTAGTTTTAGATTTGGCCATAGTTTGGTTCTAAATTAATCGCAAAGTTACAAAACAAAGTGATTTTGTAAATATAATTGGTATTTTGATGAATTATTTTCCGAAAATATGATCTCGTAATTTTAACAAACTTTGAAACCTGTTTAGGCTATTTTATTATAGACATCAGGACATATTGACTATCTTTGCAGACTGAATTGGTTAAACATGTCAAAAACAGAAAGTCAGCCTCCAATCCTACAAATTGTAAGTCTAATTAAATCTGTTTTGTTTTCTACAAAACTCATGGCTATGTTATTCATTATTTTTGCTCTAGCCATGGCAATTGGGACATTTGTTGAAAACTCTTACACAACACTCACAGCTAGAGAATGGATTTATAACGCTTGGTGGTTTGAAGTGATAATGGCATTTTTTGTCATCAATTTTTTAGGCAATATCGCCAGGTTCAAGTTATGGCGTAGAGAAAAATGGACAACTTTACTATTTCACCTTTCATTCATTTTGATACTCGTTGGGGCTTTTGTAACTCGATATATTGGTTTTGAGGGCATTATGCCTATAAGAGAAGGTGAAGTTGAAAATACAATGTTATCTAGAGATGTCCATTTAACGACTTATATTGATGGCGAAATCAACGGACAAGCTCGCCGACGTAGTCAGCATTTCCCATTAGTTTTATCTGATGGTTTAGACAACAATAAAATTATTGAAACCAATTATAACGGTATACCCGTAACATTTGAAGTTTTAAAGTTTATTCCAGATGCTAAAATGGGCATTGTTGAGAACCCACAAGGCACAAAGCATCTTAAAATCGTTGAATCTGGTGATGGACAACGGCATGAGCACTATTTGAAAAAAGGCGAAGTTGCTAATATTCACAATACACTTTTTGCTTACAACAAGCAAACTGAAGGCGCTATCAACATTACTGAAAATGCCTCCGGAGAATTTAATATAAAAAGTCCATTTGAAGGTCAAGTGATGCGAATGGCTGACCAAAATCTATCTGTTTTTAAAAAAGATTCTTTACAAGCCTTAAAATTTAGATCATTATACAGCATTGGCCAAATGCAATTTGTCATACCTGAAATGCCTATAAAAGGTGAGGAAGGCATCGTAAAATCAGACATTCAAAATAAAGATCAACCCGATGGTGTAATTTTAAAAGTGTCTACCCAAGGTGAAGCCGATACTTTAAACTTGATAGGAGGTCGAGGCATGTTAGAGCCTATGACTTCCACATCGGTTGGTGACTTTGACATCAGTGTGCGTTATGGCAGCAAAATCTTAGAATTGCCTTTTGCCATAAAGCTCAATGATTTTATTGCAGAAAAACACCCGGGCACAGAAGACAGAGCCAATCCCAGTTACAAATCCTTTAAAAGTAAAGTACAAGTTGTAGACGGTAGTCAATCTTATCCTTATGAGATTTATATGAATCACGTTTTAGACCATAAGGGTTATCGTTTTTTTCAATCCTCTTTCGACCCAGATGAACTCGGGACTGTTTTATCTGTTAATCATGATTTCTGGGGAACTTGGATTACCTATATCGGCTATTTTTTATTGTATCTCGGTTTGATGCTGATTTTGATAGATAAAGGTTCAAGGTTTGGAAAATTAAGACAACAACTCGAGAAAATTAAAGCTAAAAAGGCTAAACTTATCAGTGTATTTTTGATACTCTTCAGTCTATCAGGGTTGGCACAAAACACAGAATCCAATTCAAATCAAAATACTCATGAAGTTCATAAATCACAAAACAGCTCGCCAATGGCGTTCAATGCTGAAAAATTTGATTCACTCATTTTGGCTAATGCAGTAGATGCTAAACACGCTGCTAAATTTGGAAAACTCGTGGTACAAGATGAAGGTGGCCGAATGAAGCCAATGAATACTTTTTCTTCTGAATTGTTGAGAAAATTAAGTCACAAGGATACCTACAAATCGCTCAACTCAGACCAGGTCATGCTATCTATGATAGAAAATCCGGTAATTTGGTACACCACGCCTTTAATTTATTTAAAATCAAGAAATGATAGTTTACACCATGTTTTAGGCATCGAAGAAGGGAAAAAATATGCAACTTTAACTGATTTTTTTAATCCGGATGGGAGTTACAAATTAAGTCCTTTTTTAGATGAAGCCTACCGTGCTAAAGTCAGAAATCAGTTTGAAAAAGATTTTGTTAAAGCAGATCAACGCGTGAACTTATTTTATGACGCTTTACAGGGTAAACTCTTGAAAATATTTCCAATCCCTGAGCATCCCAACAATAAATGGGTGTCTCGAAATGAAGCTATTGAAGAAAATTACTTCTCAGGGATGGATTCGGTTTACACAAGACAAATTTTACCGATTTACATGCAGCGTCTTCAAACAGCTAGACAGAGCAATGATTATACTAAAGCCGATGAAATCTTGGTTGGAATGAAAAATTTTCAAAAAAGATTTGGCTCAAAGGTGATGCTATCTGACCAAAAGGTCGATGTTGAAGTCCTATACAATGAGGTTGATATTTTTAACCGGCTCTATAAATATTACTTACTAGCAGGAGTCTTGATGATTTTTGTGGTCCTGTATCGAATCTTTAAACAAAATAAACTTAATCTCGGGTTACTCAATGTGTTTAAAATAACCTTAGTATTGCTCTGGATAGCACATACTTTAGGCCTAGTTGCACGTTGGTATATTTCAGGTCATGCGCCTTGGAGTAATGCTTACGAAAGTATGATTTACGTGGCTTGGGCATCGATGTTTTTTGGTTTAGCTTTTGGACGTAAAAGCGATTTGACTATGGCGTCAACCGCTTTTGTTACGTCTATCATTTTGTGGGTTGCGCATATGAATTGGGTAGATCCTTCTATTGCTAATCTCCAACCAGTTTTAGATTCTTATTGGTTAATGATTCACGTGGCAGTTATTGTGGCGAGTTATGGCCCATTTACCCTGAGTATGATTATTGGTTTGGTTGCCTTAATCCTATTGATTATTACCACAAAAAAGAATAAGAAAAAGTTGGAC
Organism: Mesohalobacter halotolerans; assembly: GCF_006120725.1. Classification (GTDB taxonomy): domain Bacteria; phylum Bacteroidota; class Bacteroidia; order Flavobacteriales; family Flavobacteriaceae; genus Psychroflexus; species Psychroflexus halotolerans. Next base: position 7,842 of record NZ_SWMU01000002.1, on the reverse strand, counting down.
TTGAATATTAAAGAACTCACTGTTATTAACGAAATCTCCCTAACAGTAGGTTTGGTAATGTTAACGATTGGAAACTTTCTTGGTGGACAATGGGCAAACGAAAGTTGGGGACGCTACTGGGGTTGGGATCCAAAAGAAACTTGGGCTTTGATTAGTATTATTATTTACGCCTTTGTGATTCACATGCGATTTGTGCCTGGTTTACGTGGCAGATTTGCTTTTAATTGGGCTTCTGTCATTGCTTTTGGTTCAATTTTAATGACCTATTTTGGCGTAAATTTTTATTTAACAGGTTTACATTCTTATGCCAGCGGAGACCAAATCATCAGTTATCAATTTATCATTATAACGCTTGTAGCCTTATTGATTTTAGGTTATTTTGCCAGACGACAATACCTTAAACACTATAAAAAATAAATCATTATGAAATCATTCATTATTAAAAGTTTTACTGTTTTAAGTTTAATTTTATTCATGTCATGTGGTCAATCTACAGATGTAGTTGAATCTGGAACTTACACAGGAAAAATCATAGAAGTTGAAGCAGATAAATCTGAAATATACGTCAAAACAGAAGAAGGTAAAACACTTGAACTTTACTTTGTAGATGAAACTAAATTAACACAAGACGGGCAAAATGTACCTTTTTCAACTTTAAAAGAAGGCCAAAATGTTGAAGTCAAAGTTGAAAAAGTTGGTAAGCGTTTAGACCCTCTCAGTGTTAAGATACAATAAATTTGCAAATTTTTTTTGACATTCAAACTTGGCATCCGCTGACGGTTCATTTTCCGATTGCGTTTTTAAGTCTATCTACATTGCTAAGTTTTTATCTTGTATTTAAATATAAGAAAACATTAGCTCAATTTAATTTGAGTATACTGTTTTTAGGTGTAATTTGTGCAATAGTTTCACTTTATACCGGTGATATTGAAGACGGTAAAGTATCAAGAACACTTTGCGACCCTACGATTTTAAAAGACCATGAAAACTATGCTTACTACACGGTTTATGCTTTTTTGGGATGTACTGTTTTGTGGTCGATTAAACTGTTTACATCTGTAATAAAAATTAAAAAAGCCTTTATGGTTTTAATTTTAATTTTAAATTTTGCTGGGCTTGCAGGTTTGATTTACGTTGGTCATCTTGGAGCATCTTTGGTTTATGAGCAGGCTGCCGGCATAAATATACCAAGCGAAGATTGTTTGAATTTATAATACCCCCAAAACATTGATATATTGCAATGGTTTTATGTAATATTAAATCATAGATCTTATTTTAAAAAATTATATTTGGTCAGAGTTTCAAATGTTCTAAAGACCTTATTATAAAGACTAAAAGCTTATGTATACTCCAAAAGTTTATAAACATGACAATATTGAGGATATTAAACAATTCATTAGTGATCACGGTTTTGGAATATTACTCAATCAAACTGGAAATAAAATAGTTGGAACCCACATACCATTAGAAATTGATAAAGATGAATTTGGAAATGACATCCTATTTGGTCATATCTCAAAAGCAAACCCACAATGTAATACATTAAAAAATGATAGTGAAGTCTTAGCTATATTCAATGGTCCACATGCCTATGTTTCTTCCTCTTGGTATGAAAAAGAAGATGCACCAACATGGAATTATATTGCTGTTCACATCTACGGAAAAATACGTCTAATTGATGATAATACCTTAGTGTTATGCTTAGAAAAACTGGTTGACAAATACGAAAGGCCATCTGAAGAACCAATTTCTGTACAAGAAATGTCAAAGGAAACATTAGGTCAAATTCGTGGGATATTAGGGTTTTATATTGAAATCAATAAAATCGAATCGACTTACAAGTTATCACAAGATAAAAATGCTAAAGATTTCAATACCATAATAGCCAATCTTAAAAAGCGCAAAGACTTTCCATCTAAAACTGTCATAGATTATATGACGTCGCTTAGAAAGTAATTTAGTGCAATACAATAAGTAAAAATTACTAAGTATCATTTTTAATAAAAATGATTTTAATGAAGTATTCTTATAACTTACAGCTGGCTTTAATTATATTTGTGTTATGAATCATTTTGTTGTATCGGCAAGAAAATATAGACCCGAAACCTTTGATGAGGTTGTCGGTCAAAAGGCAGTAACCAGCACACTAAAAAATGCTATTGAAAATAATCACTTAGCTCAAGGGCTATTATTTACGGGTCCACGAGGAGTAGGAAAAACGTCTTGTGCTCGTATACTTGCTAAAACCATTAATCAATCTGAGGTTGAACAAGACTCAGATTTTGCATTTAATATATTCGAGCTGGATGCTGCATCTAATAATTCTGTTGATGATATCAGAAATTTAAATGATCAAGTACGCATACCGCCTCAATCCGGAAAATTTAAAGTCTATATTATTGATGAAGTGCATATGCTTTCTCAGCAAGCCTTCAATGCTTTTTTAAAAACACTTGAGGAACCTCCTAAACATGCGATATTTATTTTAGCCACAACCGAAAAACATAAGATCATACCAACAATTTTATCGCGATGTCAGGTATTTGATTTTAAACGGATTACAGTCCAAGATATTAAGGATCATTTAAAAACTATCGCTAAAAAAGAAGGTGTTGAGGCAAAAGATGAAGCTTTGCAAATCATTGCTCAAAAGTCTGATGGTGCAATGCGTGACGCACTTTCTACTTACGATAGAGTAGTCAGCTATTGCGGAAAAAAATTAACAAGACCTGCAGTTGCAGAAAATCTTAATGTTTTAGATTTTCAAACCTTTTTAGATACTACTAATTTAGTTTTGAAAAATGATATTCCTGGTGTTTTAATGTATTTTAACGATGTAATATCAAAAGGTTACGACGGTCAGCATTTTATCTCTGGACTGGCCTCGCACTTTAGAGATCTTTTGGTTTGTAAAAACACTTCAACTATAGAGCTCCTTGACGTCGGCTCGTCCACAAAAGACGCTTATAAAAAACAAGCTGATAGTCTGAGCATGAAACAATTGCTAAACTTTATAGACCTGGCTAATACATGTGACTTTAATTACAAACTAAGTCAAAACAAACGTCTTCATGTTGAATTATGCTTGATGAAATTAGCTTCTTTAGAAGAAAAAAATCGCCAAAAAAAAAAGTCAAATAAGATAAGTTCTCCACAAAATCTAGCGCATCGTGAGTCTGATTCTCCTCAACCAAAAGACAATCTCCAAAAATCGAACAAAACTCATCAAAAGCAAAAGGAAGATAACACAACTCAAGTTTCTGAATCAGAGCCTGCTAATGACAATAAACAATCATCTAAAATAAGTCAAACCGTAAGTTCTAGTAAGACAAAGAAAAATGCGCTTTCTTTGAAAGCAATTCAATATAAAAAAGAACATCAAAAACAAACGAGCCCAAATCAAATCTCAGAAAAGATTTTAGATGAAAACTACACCCAAGAAGACATAAAATCTGCATGGATAAATTTTGCTGAAATTGTAGATAAAAAAGGAGAAAAACTTTTAGCCTCAACCTTACTTTCTGATATACCAAAATTAAAGGAAAATTGTATTGAAATACAGATGCCCAATGAAACCATGAAAATTGAGATTATTCAAAATAAAGATCGAATTTTGAAATACATTCAAAACACGCTACAAAATACACAAATAGACCTTAAAGTACATGTCAATGCAACCCAGAAAAAAAAGTATGTACACACTAAAGAAGAAAAATATGAAAGGCTAAAAGAAATTAACCCTAAAATAGAATTGCTCAAACAAAAATTAGATTTAGATTTTTAAATATGCTAGGATTAAAACTGCCAACAGACCCTAGATGGGTCAACATTGCTGAAAAAAATATCGAGGAAATATTAATCGATCACGCTTATTGTGAACAAAAAGCTGCATCGACTGCAATATCTTTAATCGTAAGCTTTCCAGAATATGAAGAACTGGTCATCAAAATGACAGACTTAGCTCAAGAAGAAATGAGTCATTTTAAAATGGTACACGACCTCATGCGATCACGTGGAATAAAGATGGGTAGAGATAGAAAAGATTTATATGTTGTTGAGCTAATGACATTTTTTCCTAAGGGAGGAAGCCGAACCGATCAGCTTATTCATCGTTTACTGTATGCAGCATTAATTGAAGCCAGAAGTTGCGAGAGATTTAGGCTTTTGTCAGATCAGCTAAAGGATAAAAGTTTAAAAAAATTCTATCGAAAATTAATGATTTCTGAAGCCAATCACTATACCATGTTTTTAAAACTAGCCAGACAGTTCGGCAATGAATCAAAAGTCAACAAAAAGTGGCAAGACTTATTAGAGTTTGAAGCTAAAATCATGAAAAGATTAAGTCAGCATGAAAGTATACATGGTTAATTTTTAACTCTGATAATATTCAAAAGCTTTGTAAATTAACTGATGCTCAACTTTACAATCTAAAACTGGTTCACCAAGGGACTTCAGCAATACAAAATTGACTTGATTGCCCACGTTTTTTTTATCGTATTTCATGAGCTTTATAATATGACTGATTTCTTCTTTATTAAATTTTTGAAATTTATAAAATTGGTGAATAAATTTCTTGAGATGATTTAATTTATCAAAAGGAAAACCAAACATTTTGGCTGAAATATAGGTTTCTAATATCAAGCCAATAGCTATGGCTTCACCGTGAAACAAATGATTAGAATCATCTAGCGACATTCTGAAAGATTCTATGGCATGTCCTAAAGTGTGCCCATAATTTAGGACTTTTCGCATGCCTTTTTCTTCAATATCATTGCTGACAATGTTTTGCTTTATAGCAATAGATTCATTTATCAAATGACGAATTTGATGATGTACCAAACGCTCTACAGAAAGACAATCATTGAAGTAGCTTTGGTTTTCTGGATTGATTAAGCCGTGTTTTAACATTTCAGCGAAGCCACTCACCAAATGTTCATAGGGTAAGGTTTTTAAAAAATCTTTTTCTACCACTACCATTTCAGGATTACGAATAACCCCAATCTGATTTTTTAGGTTGTTAAAATCGACTCCATTTTTTCCACCAATAGCAGCATCTACCATGCCCAATAATGACGTTGGAATATGGATAAATGAAATTCCTCTTTTAAAACAAGAAGACACAAACCCTCCGATGTCAGTAATTACACCTCCACCAAGATTTATCATTACAGACTTGCGATCGGCTCCTTTTTTAGATAGAGTGTCCCATATATAAATGCATGTATCAAGAGTTTTATTTTGTTCTCCAGATTCAATACAGATAATTTTCAAATCCCAAGACAAACGATGATTTAATATTTCAAGACAATATTTCTTTGTGTTTTCGTCTACTAATACAAAAATAGATGACGGTCTAATTTTATTAAGATAATCATTTAGAGCACTAAAAGCTTTTTTATCTAAAACTACTGGGCAAATGTCTTTATAAAATGTCATAAATATTGTGTTAAGATAGGGATATTACTCTTGTAAATTTAATAAAATGCAACAACTAATAATTATCTTTGAGCAAAGTAAAGCTCACAATGTTAGATACCAAAATTTTTAATAATACCAAACGCGCGTTTGTTTTAAAATCCAAAAAAGACCTTAACCGGTCTATTTTTATATTCAGGCTGATGAATATTCCTTTTCTCGTTCCAATTAGTATTTTCGTAGCAAAAATAGCGCTAAAACTTCATCTTCCTATAGAATGGTTAATTAAAAAAACCATTTTTGAACAATTCTGTGGTGGAGAAACACAAAAAGAGTGCTTACCGCTCATCAAGCTAATGTATTCAAAAAAGGTTTACAGTGTTTTAGACTACTCAGTAGAAGGAAAAAGTGAAGAAGCAGAATTTGATAAAGCGACTCAAGCAAAGGTTGATATCATTAAATTTACTGCACAGCAGAAGGAAATTCCGTTTGCAGTCGCAAAACCTACCGGTCTTGGTCGTTTTAAAATTTGGGAAAAAGTAAGTCAAAATATTACTCTAAATGACAGTGAAAAACACGAGTGGAAGCGTATCAAAAAACGTTTAAAACACCTTTGTCAAACAGCTGTTGATTACGATACAAAACTCATGTTTGATGCAGAAGAATCATGGATGCAAGATGCTGCAGATGATTTGATAGAAGATATGATGAAAATCTTCAATAAAGAAAAAGCTATAATTTTCAATACAATACAATGCTACAGATGGGATAGATTGCGCTATGTTAAGGATATTCATGCTAGAGCTCAAAGAGAAAATTTCAAACTAGGCTTCAAAGTAGTCAGAGGTGCATATATGGAAAAAGAAAATTTTAGAGCAAAAAGAAAAGGTTACCCAACTCCAATATGTGAAGATAAAGAAGCAAGTGATGTCAACTTTAATGCTGTGATGTGTTATTGTATTGACAATATTGATGATATTTCAATATTTATAGGAACCCATAACGAAGTATCGAGTTATATGGCACTACAACTTATGGAGCAAAAAGGCTTAAAGTTGGATGATGACCGCATTTGGTTTGGTCAACTCTACGGGATGAGTGACCACATTAGTTACAACCTAGGAAGTGAATGCTCAAATGCGATTAAACTTTTACCCTTTGGTCCTGTAAGAGATGCTGTGCCCTACTTATTTAGAAGAGCGCAAGAAAACTCCTCGGTTCAAGGACAGTCTTCTCGTGAACTCTCTTTACTGTTAGAAGAAAAAAAACGTCGAGCTGGTCAATATGTTAAGCGTGTAAACTAGTATAATTTATGAAACTTCAAGATTTTAACGAAGGCTATGATCCTTACTATGATTTGTACCTTAACAACATTGAGACAACAGACGAGATGTTTAGTAGGCTCAACGAAAATTTAAATATTGTTTATAATTTCTTTAATCAATTGAGTGAAGATAAAATGAGTTTTGCTTATGCTCCGAATAAGTGGACCATAGCTCAAATATTACAGCATATCATAGATACTGAACGTATTTTTTGTTACAGAGCTCTAAAGATTGTCAGAGAAAACAGAGCTAAAATTGAATCTTACGATCATGAAGCCTATGCTCAAAATTGTAAGCCTCAAGATAAATCCAAACTTTTAAAAGATTACGTAAGCAACAGAAAAGCTAGCATAAGCCTATTTCAGACTTTTGATAGAACAGAACTTAAAAAATCTGTTGATTTTGGTGATTATAAATTTAGAGTTGGTTTAATACCATTTATATTTTGTGGTCATGAACTTCATCATCTTAATGTCATTAGAAAGTTGTACTTGTAGAAGTTTTATTATCACAAAACATTATTTATAAAAAAAGCCACTTCGTTTAAAGTGGCTTAATTCTTAAAGGAGGCGACGACCTATTCAATGACTGCCTGTGAATAGAAGTGTAACGCAGTATGAACAGAAGCAGGAACCTGGCAGTCCGGACAGGCTGGTTAATCCCGAAAACGGAGTGCCTCGGGGCTCTCCTACCAAACATTCTAAAAACAAAAACCCCAACTATAAATAGTCAGGGTTTATAATAAAGAAGGCGACGACCTACTCTCCCACGCATTGTAGTACCATCGGCGCTAACGGGCTTAACTGCTCTGTTCGGAATGGGAAGAGGTGAGCCCCGTTGCTATAATCACCTTAAGTCTTAACATCCAGGTGATGGATGCCCTATAGATTTTGAAGGCTATAGGTTTCCTAATCCTTTGGGATCAGGAATTTAATAAGTTAACATACTGTAATAATAAAAAGAGTCATACGGGTAAAAAAAAGTTAAACGGATGATTAGTACTACTCGGCTATGACATTACTGCCTTTACACCTGTAGCCTATCTACCCTATCGTCTTTAGGGATCCTTAAAAGAAATCTCATCTTGTGGTGGGTTTCGCGC
>NZ_SWMU01000011.1 GCF_006120725.1 Mesohalobacter halotolerans | reverse complement strand
ATCGGTCCTTGCGGTCCAGTTGGACCAGTTGCTCCTTGTGGTCCAGTGAGGTCTGCTGTAGTAAAACTACTGCCATCACTAAAGTTTAAGGTAAAAGTTCCATCACCATTATCTGTTGTTGAAGTAATGCCTACGCCGTCTTGACCATCTTGGCCAGCTGGACCTGGTATTGAACTACCAGATTCTTTTGCATATAAAGCATAAGGCACGCTCATCAACTGGCTTGTCCCTGAAATTGTGTAATTACTTCCACCTGTGGGGTCGGTTTCGGTTTTAATAAAATACGGACCGTTTGCCCAATCAATAGTAGTAAAGGTTCCAGATACAACTGTTCCACTACCAATTTCTAAACTTACTAATCCGTTGGTGTTTGAAGTTGGTGTTTGGGTCTCTATATAAACGGCTGTACCACTTGCCGTGCCTTGTAAGATAGAAATTTGCATACCGACTTGGGCTTCAGTTACTAGATCGTTATTTCCGTCTCTTACCACCGCTTGGTAGCTCATTTTTTCTGGGGTTTG
>NZ_SWMU01000010.1 GCF_006120725.1 Mesohalobacter halotolerans | reverse complement strand
ATTTGATTGATTTTTACACTGAGCGATAGCCGAAGTGTGACACTTTATCCTGCCATTCCGCTTTTTCAGCGGATGGCAGGATTTTATTACCGCGTAGTTTACCCTGTGCAAATGCTTTAGGGCGGTCGTTTTTTTTCAAAATAGCGATATGAAAATAACAGAAAAAGTAACCCAAAGTGCAAACAGCACTCTATTTACACTCTACACAGAAGGCTTATTTTATAAGTGCTACAATGAAGATGCTATGCTATTTGTGAAAAAAGTTAGAGCGTTTAAGATAAGTGATAAGTTTGATTGAAGTGCTTTGAACTACTGAGTAAGCTGTGAAGGTAAATTATACGTTGAGTCTGTTTCCTTTTGAAGAATAAATACTACAATACAAGTCGCTTTCATTAAATTTAAAAAAATGTTTTTTTTTAAAGTTTATTCCATAAATTTATAAATCTTAGAATCAAATTAAAAATATAACATTTAAAATAACCTGAGTTTAATTTTATTAAGTATATCACTAAGATAACAATATGTCAAATAATAAAACAAAATCTATACTTGTCTTAGTAACAACACTTTTATTAGGGTACTCCGTTCAAGCGCAAAATTCTGTAAATAGTTCAGGCGGAGATGCCACAGGTAGTGGAGGGACCCTTGCTTATAGCCTAGGACAAGTAGTTTATACTATAAATGCAGATGCCTCCGGCACTGTTAGCCAAGGCGTACAACAAGCCTACGAAATATTTACCTTAAAGGTTAAAGAACCTATACGCAACATCTCCCTTTCAGTATTTCCTAATCCTACTGTCAATCATTTAAACTTGCAGATAAGCGATTACAATCAGGAAAAATTGTCCTATTTCCTTTTTGATCTGCAAGGCAAACTAATAAAAGATGGAAAGATCAAGGCAAAACAAACACAAATCAGCACTTCGGGTTTGCCGTCTGCAACTTATATTCTTTACATACGCAACAAAAACAAACAAAACCTACAATCCTTTAAAATCATCAAAAA
>NZ_SWMU01000001.1 GCF_006120725.1 Mesohalobacter halotolerans | reverse complement strand
AAAAACCCGTCGTTGTCATCGTCGCATTCGACCAAATCCGGTGGGTCTAAGTTGACTGGGGCTGAGTCTGTCACTGACAGCTCAAAGCTGGCTACCTCAAAGCAACTTGTATCGCCTTGGTTTTCTAGTCTTACCCAAATGGTTTGAGGATTGCTCGTGTTTTGGTAGGTCGTAGGATCGCCAATCGGGTTGACTCCGCCGGTGGCGTCGGGTTGGGAAATGTGGTATGTTGCGTTATAATTAGGATTATTAGTTAAAAAATCAGAAAGAGCTAACGTCAAATTAAAAATTACTTGACCATCGGCATCATCATCACATTCTTCTAATGTGCCAAAATCTGGTGGTAAGTTTGGTAAAACATTGATAACTAAAGTCAAGTTTGTGAATGCTTCACAACCCGTTGAGGGGTCAAAAACTCTGACCTCTAATGTTTGTGGGTTTACGGTGTTGACGAAGTTATTTATCGGGTTGATCGGATTATCATTGTCTAAATCGACTTGACTTTCAAAAAACTCAACTTCTAGTGTTGTGTCACCTTGTGTAATCTCATTAATTTTAGTGCTCAAGTCAAATGTTGCAGTTTCATCACTTAAGTCTCCACCGGATGAAGCTTGGCAAACTTCGATAGGTGTTGGATCAGAAATATCATTTTCTAAGGACGCACAACCATCCTCGTTAATCGTAAGTAAATAGTCTTCAACTTCACCGTTAGCGGCAGAACCATAAGGTAAGCCAACAGCCAATTCATCACTACTTAATCTTAATCTCAAAAATTTATTTTCAACTGAGGTGTCAAAGTTATTGGGAACATTAAAAATAAGCTGATAGGTGTCTGAACCAGAGTTTGCAGGAATAGTTAAAAGTTCAGATTTCTCGTCAGTGTCAGCTATAAAATCACCATCAACATTCCAGTCTAAAAAGCCGTGTGCAAATACTGGCTCATTACTATTATTGGTCACTTCTACATCTATTTCAAAAGTCCCGCCAGGTGAAGGATTTGTAAATAAAAATAATGAAATAGCGTCTTCTTCATTTCCATCACCTGTCGCATCAGGAGTAGGTTGATTTGTTGGTTCATCACCTGGTAAAATTGAGCCAAAAAATACATCTGAATTAATTAAGGCTCCTGCTGCAACTGGGACACTATTTTCATTCAAATCATAAGTGATTGGAGCATCCCCATAATCAAATAGACCTCCAGTTATGTTGACTTGACAATCAAATATCTCTAAACAACCTCCAGCAGATACTGCTTGTAAAGATAAGTTTACAAATCCATTTGCTAAATCTTGATCACTTATAAGATATGTAGTTGTACCGGAATTCGGATTTGTAAAATCGCCCTGAGTTCCAGAAGTCCAAGTTATGGATGCTGCATTAGAAACTGTGAAGTTCAAATCTATCGTAGTGTCAGAGATGGTGACATCACCCGGGCAAGATCCAGTAATAGTCGGGAGAGCTGCGGGTGTTATACTATCTGCGCCTGAAGCAACGCCTGTGTCATTAATATTTGTTGGAATTTGAGAGACCTCAATCGATAAATCAATTGGATCTGTTCCGATAAAAATGTCCACATCAAATGTTGAAATTCCTCCAGGTAAGTTGAAAATATCGAGAGATTGAATACCATTTTGTTGAGATAGGGCATTGGGAACATTAGGATAATTCGGATCAAAAATATTAGGTTCTGCAAGAACAAGTCCATTTGTCAAATTATATGGTTCTCCATTAAAAACGGTACCTGTTCCAGATAGGTCTAAAGTAAGCACAGTATTGTTAAGGGTTAAACCGCTTTGGTTGTTAATCGTTATTGTAGCAGTACTAAAATCATCAGGACAGCTTCCGTCTCCAGTCATTGAAACATCAACTGTAATTTGTTCTCCAGGCACACAATCTGATGTAGTTCCATTAAATGTAAGATCATCACTAGTATTTGCTGTACCATCGAAACCATCTAAGCCTGTCTCAGTACCAAAACTAAAATCTGTGTTTGGATTAAAGATGACAAAAGGGTTTATGCCAGCTTCGGCTGTCGCCTCTACAGCAACAGTATAATCATAATCACCAGCGGGTAAACCATTAATGTCATATACATATTCATAAGTAGCACAAGTCTGAGCTGGAAGCTTTGTTACGATAAGATTTTCATACCAAACAATTTTATCTTCTGATGTTGATATAGAAAGTACATCAGGGTCATTATCTCCATCAAAATCTCCAGCAAAAACAGTCTGTGGCTCATTAATATTACCGGTGACAAATTGTTCTGCACCAAAATTTCCACTGCCATCATTTTCAAACCAGCTTATTTTAGATTGAGATGTAAATGTTCCAGAAGAACCTAATACATCTAAGTCACCATCACTGTCAAAATCTACTGTAAATATGGACTGAGCAGAATTTGCAGTATTGCTTATAAAGACTTCTGGTCCAAAATTTCCACTGCCATCATTTTCAAACCATGTGACTTGATTTGCACCGGTAGCAATTATATCAATTGCACCATCGCCATTTATATCTGCTACCTTAACTTCTTCGTCTGTAGAAGCAGATATATTTATAAATTGTTCAGGTCCAAAATTTCCGGAGCCATCATTTTGGTACCAAGCTATTTTATCATCAGTTGCTGAAGTTGAAACGACATCTAAGTCACCATCGCCATCAAAATCTCCTGCAGCAGCAGAACTCGCTCCAATAGCATTTGCTGTTATAATCTGTTGTGGACCAAAATTACCAGTGCCGTCATTTTGATACCAAGCGACATTATCGTCATCACCAAAAGCGACTAATATATCCAAATTCCCATCATTATCTAAGTCTGCAGTTGAAATATCATTTGGGATTTCTAGTGATGATGATACAATTATTTGGTTAGTAAAATTACCTGCACCATCATTTTCAAACCAAGTGATTTCGTTGGGAAAATCTCCGGCAGCTAAAACATCTTGATCACCATCACCGTCAAGATCGGCAGCATAAACCAATCTTGCCGTTCCCATGTTTGAAGAGATGGGTTGCTGAGCACCAAAATTACCCGCACCGTCATTGGCGTACCAGGCAACTTTTTCGTCATTTAAATTTGCGGAAATGACATCTAGATCGCCATCGCCATCTAGATCTGCAGCAAAAACATCACCCAATTCATCATTTTCATTTATCGATACAATTTGTTCTGGTCCAATAGCAATATCTGAAATAAAAGGATTTGAGCCAACTAAATCAGAAGATTGGAGGTTAAATCCATTTGGTGGTAGGTGATTTATATCATTGGCGTCCATTACTGCATTTCCCGTACCTATATTGCAAACCTCAACTGTGTAAAACACTTGTGCGTCACAACCCACACCAGAATTTGTGACTTGAACATCAATATTTGCAAACTCGGCACAATTGCCATCATCGACTCGATCTATCGGATCAGAAATATTGTTGGCAACTTGCTCTTCAGAATCAACTTCAACTTGATCTGGCAGGTCAGAAAACAATAAAGGGACTTCATTTCCAGGTGTACTACCATCAAAATTGACCACAGCATACAATTGTGTAGCACTTAAAAATGTTTGGCTCGTAACTAAACTATTAAAAGTACCTCCGTTGGCAGGAATATTTTGCACATTTAAATCTTCAGTAAATAAATACTGCGTTCCCGGCACAGTAGGGTCACCATCATAATATGATATCTTTAAAACATCATTGAAAGGATTTAGCAAATCATTGTTTGTTATGGTGTATTGCACTGAGCCTTCTGGTGGTCCTGGATTACAATTTATAAGTTCATAGTTAGAAAGTTCAATAGTAAGATCGAATGCATTTGAAAGGTCTGGCGGGTCACCATCGCAACCTACTTGCGTAATATCTTGAACGAAATTTACAGCGTTATTCTGAAGCGCTGTATAATTAGGTGCACTAAAGTAGCCATTGGGAGAGGCCACATTAGTTCCTTGAAGTTCTGTACAACCAGAGGCAGTATCTACAGCTAATAAAATAATTATGATGCCTTGACTTTTAATTTGAGTCGCAAGATTGGTTAGGTTTGCTGGGACTTGATCACAAAACGCATCGGTTAAAAGTACAATGACCTTAGGAACACTTCTGTCTGTTACGGGATTTTGATTAACCCAATTAAAAGCATTTAAAAGTGCTGTATAGATATCAGTGCCACCAGAAAAGGGTCTGGTAGATTCACCAAATGCCACCACATCTGAAATTTCGGTTGTATAATTTGGACCAGCTATAGGAAAATTAAACTCTAAAAAGTTACCTGGACCCGATGACCAGTTACTAATTGAAATTCTTGTTTCCGAATCGTCAGTTCCAAGGGAGCCAGCGAAAGAGAGCCCTAATTGAGTTATAAAATCCTTTGATTGCTGAAATTCTGTTGCATCTACTGAACCCGAAATATCATTTGCAATATGAATGTCTAATCCAGTATTACATTCCTCATCATCTTGTGCACTTAAATTTGAAAAACATAAAAAACATAAAAAACATAAAATTAGGCTATATGGGTATAAATTAATTTTCATAAAACAATGGAATGACACAAAATTTAAAAGTCCAATATTATTAAATTTTAAGATATTTTTCTGTTAAAATCAAGATTAATATGCGTTCTAAATTATTTTTGGATATTAATATATTTTGTCATGAATACAATAGGCAATATTTAATTGGATATATATCAATAAAATAATCCTAAATCTGAAATTAAACTAGTCTGTAATGAAAGTAAAGATGAAAACTCTAATCGTTTTTTAACTCGAAAAGCCTTTTTACATATTTACCTATGACATCAAACTCAAGATTGACAATTTCACCAGCTTCAAGTGTCTTAAATGTGGTGTGATGGTAAGTGTAAGGGATAATTGAAACACTGAAGGAATTGATTTCGCTATCGACAACGGTTAAACTTACACCGTTGATTGTAATCGATCCTTTTTCAATGGTAACATTATTAAACTTTGAGTCATACTCAAAACGAAAAACCCAGCTTCCGCCTATCTCTTCAGCTTGAATACATTGAGCCGTTTGGTCAACATGACCTTGAACAATATGACCGTCAAGACGAGAATTGATTAAAGCGCCACGTTCTAAGTTGAGCTTGCTACCAACCGTCAATTTTCCAAAATTGGTTTTTTTTAACGTCTCATCAATGGCAGTTACCCTATAAGTACTTTTAGAGTAATCTACCGAAACAACCGTAAGACAAACACCGTTATGTGAGACACTTTGGTCAATTTTGAGTTCTTTTGCTATTTGGGCTTTAATGTCAAAATTGACATTGGTTTTATCCTTTTCTATATTTATAACTTCGCCAATTTCTTCAATGATTCCTGTAAACATAAAGCAGATTTATTTAATTATCTTTGCATGCAAATTTAGTTTAAATAAAAAGTATTATCTATTTAAAGTCTTATGTTAATTTTTATTTAGCGTATATTGAGATCTGAATTTATGACAAAAAAAATTACAAAATCTTCAAAAAGTCTTCCAAAAGTCGGTATAAGTATTGGCGACATCAACGGCATTGGTTCTGAAATTATTTTAAAGACCTTTGAGGATGAGCGGATGCTTGAGTTTTGTACACCAGTGATATTCGCACATACTAAAATGTTGTCTTTTTTAAAAAGACATTTCAAACTCAACTTAAAATTTCAAGGTGTAAAATCATCGGAAAAGATTATTGAAGGAAAAATCAATGTGGTCAATTCATGGAAAAATAACCCTAAAATAGAATTTGGTCAAGAACACAAAGCCGCAGGAGTTTTTGCTATTAAATCTTTACGTTCTGCGACAAATGCTTTAAAAGCAGGGCATGTCGATGTGTTAGTGACCGCACCTATACATAAAAACAGTATCCAGGCAGACGACTTTAAATTTCCGGGCCACACCGATTTTTTAGAACAAGAACTCGGTGGTAATGCCTTGATGTTTATGGTCTCAGACCCTATAAAAGTTGGATTACTTACAGATCATGTGCCTGTAAAAGATATTTCAAAGCATATCACTCCAGATCGCATAAAACAAAAAATAAACACAGTCAAAAACTCATTAAAACAAGACTATCAAATTGATGTCCCAAAGATAGCTGTATTAGGTATCAACCCACATACTGGAGATAATGGTGTTATTGGTAAAGAAGACGATGATATTATAAGACCTACTTTGTCTGAAATAAACAAAACTGAGCCTTATGTATTTGGCCCCTATGCTGCTGATAGTTTTTTTGGATCTAAGAACTATAAAAATTTTGACGCCATTGTTGCAGCTTATCATGATCAAGGTTTAATTCCATTCAAAACCTTATCTTTTGGACACGGTGTGAATTTTACTGCGGGTTTAAATTATATAAGAACTTCTCCAGATCATGGAACAGGTTTTGATATCGCAGGTCAAGGTAAAGCAGACCCAAGTTCGTTTACAAAAGCAGTTTTTGAGGCTATTAAAATTAATAACAATAGAACAGAATATAAGCAATTGACTAAAAACCCGCTTAAAGTCAAGTAATCGAGGTTAGGTTCATAAAATTAAATTTTAAATCAGATAATTTCTAAATAATTTTTATATTTGTAAGTTCAAAATTGATGTGATGATGTTGAATCTTGAAGATTATGCCATTCGTTTTGTTGGCCTAAAGGAAGGAGAACATCAATTTGAGTATAAGATAGATAATACGTTCTTTGATGAATTTGATTACCAAGAATTTTTGAAATCAGATATTCAGGTTGATATCTATTTGGTCAAAAAAAATACCCATCTCGAATTTGATTTTCACATTGAAGGTAAAGTGGAAGTCGAGTGTGACTTGACTTTAGAGCATTTTTACTTGCCAATAGAAAACAGTTTATCTTTAGTTGTAAAATTTGGAGATGAATACAAAGAGATAAACGAAGAGTTGTTGATTATTCCCTTCGGACAGGATGAAATACAAATTGAACAATTCATTTATGAATGCGTAGTTTTGGCTTTACCTTCCAAAAAAGTTCATCCTGGAGTAGAAGACGGTACTTTAGATTCTGAAATTCTTGACAAATTAAATCGTCATAGCATCAATCAAAAAAATACTGAAAATCCAGAAATAGACCCTCGTTGGGATAAATTAAAAAAATTATTAAAAGATTAGAAAATGGCACATCCAAAAAGAAAAACCTCTAAAACACGTAGAGATAAAAGACGTACTCATATTAAGGCCGAAATGCCTCAAATTGCTACTGACCCAACCACCGGAGAAGCGCATTTATATCATAGAGCGCATTGGCATGAAGGCAAATTATATTATAGAGGTCAAGTATTGATAGACAACACTGAAGACATCGAAGTGGAATAATAATATTTATTTTACTAATAAAAAAAAGCACTTTTTTGAAAGTGCTTTTTTTTATGCTCTAAATTTATTTACAATGATCTGTACAATTTTTTTGTATAGATATTTTTGGCTTAACATTGCCACAAATTCAGCAAAAAGGTTTGATGGCTTTAAAGTGTGCTTGATGTACTTTAAATCTATTTCAGCTCGCTGTTTATGAATATCGGCTTGCAACCTTAAAATTTTAAGGTGTTTATCGATATCTTCCATAGACTGGTAATTTCTCAAAATTCTATAATTTAAATGTCCTCAAATATTTGGTTGTAAATTTTTAATACGGATTTCTCTATAAAAGGTTTTCCAAAAATTAATATTAATAAAAGTATTACAAAATAAATTCCTGCAATAATAAAAAACCCTACATAATAATACCCTATCAATTTACCTAATAGTAAACCTAAACCAATTGAAAGAAATGCAAAAATGAGCAAGACTATTCCAGCGTTTATAAGGAATTTCAGCAAAGATGACGTTGCCTTTATTAATTTTTTATAAGCATCGAGCTTGTAGTAAGCTATTTCACTTTCAATATAAGTTTTAGCATCATCAGATAGGTTATTGAGATGCTCACCCATGTTTTGATTAGACATTCTAAGCTTTTAATTTATCTAACTCTTTAACTAAGTCGGCGTTTTTTTTTCTTAAACTTTCTAATTCTGATTCCATATTAGCTAATATATCATCAGCTTGATTGTTTGCAGATTTAAAAAGCTTATCGACAC
This sequence comes from Mesohalobacter halotolerans, assembly GCF_006120725.1. Classification (GTDB taxonomy): domain Bacteria; phylum Bacteroidota; class Bacteroidia; order Flavobacteriales; family Flavobacteriaceae; genus Psychroflexus; species Psychroflexus halotolerans. The sequence goes on along the minus strand of NZ_SWMU01000001.1, from coordinate 955,179 downwards.
GTTTCTCAAATTTACTTTTTGCAGAATCTGCAAAATCTGAGACTTGAGCAGATAAATCATCGTATTCTTTACTCAATTTATCTTTGGCTTTTCCTGCCTCTTCTTTGAGTTGCTCTCTTGTTTCTTTTCCACTTTGTGGAGCATATAACAGACCAAAACCAGCACCAATGGCTGCTCCGGTAAGTAAAGCGACGATAGTATTTCCAGTGTTATTTGACATAATATATATATTTTAAAGATTTATACAAAATTAACGAAAGTTGTACTTATATGCTGTTAATAGGAGGTTAACATATTTTATAATTTTCAAAAATCATTAAAAGAAATAAAATTGACTGTTTCAACTATTTAATTAATTTTAAGTCATAAACACATATTATCACTAGATATTAATTAAATTTGTATCTTAAAATATAAGACATGCATTCACTTAATGTAATATTCGCAATGGGACCTTGGCAATGGGTTATTATAGGTATTGCTATTTTACTCCTCTTTGGTGGTAAAAAAATACCAGAATTAATGAGAGGTCTTGGTAGTGGTATAAAAGAGTTTAAAGATGCTTCTAAAGAAGATGATAAAACCCCTGATGACGATAAAAAGAATTTAAAATAAGCTATTCATTACTTTAAATCGTCAAGTAAAAATTTATTACCATCAAACTTTCCATAGGTATAATAATTAATCCAATCTCCAAGATTAATATATTGACTGTTAGGTTTTAGTTGAATATTTAAAGGCAAGTGACGATGTCCAAATATAAAATAATCGTAATGTTTTTCTCTTAGTTTCTGCTTAGCGTATTGCACTAACCACTCTTTGTCTTCGCCGAGAAATTTGGCGTCTTCTTCACCTGAAATCAATTTATTTTTAACAGAGAGATGTTGCGCTAATCGCACACCTATATCCGGGTGCAACCATCTAAACAACCATTGACAAAATGGATTGGTAAACACTTTTTTCATGCGTTTATAGCCTTTGTCATTTGGTCCTAAGCCATCACCATGACCGATAAAAAAAAGCTTATCATTGATTAAGAAAATCTGCGGTTTATGATAAACCGGTATATTGAGTTCTTTTTGGAAATAGTCTTTCATCCATAAATCATGGTTGCCTACAAAAAAGTGGATGGGTATTCCGGCATCAGACAATTCAGCTAATTTTCCTAAAATCCTTACAAACCCTTTTGGGACAACTGTTTTATATTCAAACCAAAAATCAAACAAATCGCCGAGTAGAAAGATGACTTCTGCATCTTCTTTTATTCCGTCAAGCCAACTCACCAATTTTAGTTCACGAACTCTGCTCGCTTCTTGATTGGGTGCTCCGAGATGGCTATCGCTAGCAAAATAAGCCGATTTTCCGTGGGATAATTGAATACTCTTAGTCATAATTTGCGAATTTACTGTATTTTTTCAAATATCAGTTGTGCGGTTTTTTGGCTAGCTCCGGCTCCACCGAGTTTTTGTTCCAACTCGTAATAATCTAAAAATAGTTGTTTTCTGTGTTCAGTGTCTAAAATTTTACGAAGTTCAGATTTTAAATTTACAGTATTCAATTCATTTTGGATCAACTCCTTAACAACAGGTTTATCCATAATGAGATTAACTAAAGAAATATAATCTAAACTGATAATGCGTTTAGCAATATGGTAAGAAATAAAACTCCCTTTATAGCAAACAACTTCAGGAACTTTAAATAAAGCAGTTTCTAATGTTGCAGTCCCAGATGTCACCAAAGCTGCTGTTGAAACACTGAGTAAATCGTAGGTTTTGTTTTGCACATAAGAGACGCGTTTCTTGGCGTTGAATTGTTCATAAAATTGAGCATCTTGACCTGGAGCACCCGCTATCACAAATTGATAGTCTGGAAAATCATCAACTACATTCAACATGATACTCAACATTTTTGAAATTTCTTGCTTACGACTTCCGGGCAAAAGGGCAATAATGGGTTTATCCAAAAGTTGATGTTCTTTGGTAAAAGCTTGGAAGCTTTTAGGTTTAAAATCACGAATGGCATCCAACAACGGATGGCCTACAAAATGTACTAGAAAATTGTGCTTTTGTTCATAAAAGTCTTTTTCGAACGGTAAAATGACATACATTTCATCAATATCGTGTTTGATGGCTTTGATGCGATTTTCTTTCCATGCCCAAATTTGTGGAGAAATGTAATAATGGGTTTTAAAACCTTGTGCTTTCGCCCATTTGGCAATCCTAAAATTAAACCCGGGATAGTCTATAAACACAATAACATCCGGTTGAAAGCTTCGGATATCTTGCTTACAGAACTTTATATTTTTAAAAATGGTTCTCAAATTCATCACCACTTCGGCAAAACCCATAAAAGCTAAATCCCTATAATGTTTTACCAAAGTTCCATCAACTTCAGCCATCAAATCGCCACCCCAAAACCGAAAATCAGCGTTGTTATCGATTTGTCGCAGGGCTTTCATCAAATTAGACGCATGTAAATCACCCGAAGCTTCACCGGCTATGATGTAGTATTTCATATCAATCTACGCAATTATAAGTTAACAAAGGTAAGCATGAGAAAATGAATTATGACAATTTAGCCATATATAAGTTCAATTGCTCTGATTTATTAAAGTAAGAATCAAGGTATAAAAGACACTCAAAAATTTTTTAGTATTTTTAAAGATCAAATTACACATTATGATTGTTTTATTAGATAATCGTCATGGCGGTCTTATTAATGGTAAATACGTGACACCGGGCAAAAGAAAAAACTGGGGTAAAGATGGAGTGATTTACGAAGGCTAATTCAATCGTGCCATTGTCAACGGTTTGATTGAAAAATTAACTTTTTTGAAAATTCCATACGTTAACATTGCACCGGAATATCGCGATGTAACTTTGTATACAAGAGTAAGGTGGGCTAATAAATACCCAACCAAAAAAAGTTTTTACTTGAGTATTCACAGTAATGCAGGCGGTGGTCATGGTTGTGAATTTTTTACCTCACCTGGAGTGACCAAAAGTGATCAAATAGCAAGTATTTTTGGAGAAGAATACAAAAAAGAATTTCCTGACCGAAGACTAAGAACAGGTTTTTCTGATGGCGACCTGGACAAAGAACGACGTTTCTATGTTTTGACCAAAACTAAGATGCCGGCTGTATTAACCGAAAATTTTTTTATTGACAACCTAGAGGAGTTTCAAAACATCCTAAACACGAAGTCAGGTCGTGATAAAATTATTAAATACCATTTGAAAGCTATCTTGAGAGCAAAAACTGAAGTTTTCCAAGAAAACGAACCTAAAAATTTAGACTTGCTAGAAGATTGGGTCGCCTAAGTCGACACAATTAAAACACCGATATTTTTAAGCTGTAATTTTTTTAAATAGTCTGTATCATATCAAGATAAATAAAAAACACCCTATAATATGGATTCAAAAAATAAGCTTTACCTTATCATTTTATTATTAATAAGCACTGCCATGTTATCCCAAAACCAGACCAACAGACGTTGGCTTATTGTTGTTGCTGAGCGAGATGATCCAGCCTACCAAAAACAGATTGAATCTATTACAGCAGACAAATCCTCAGCTATTGAGCGAAGAATCGGAATTATGCATTGGACAAGCAAAGGTGCTACTCCAGTATTTAATTATCCAAAAACTAAACACAATCCTTTAGCGTATTTAAAAGACCAAATTTCTTTCCAAAAGTCGTTTGAAGTCATCTTGGTTGGCTTAGATGGCACCATAAAACTTAGGCGAAATGAGCCTGTAAGCCCTAAGTCACTTTTTAAACGCATTGACAGTATGCCGATGCGGCAAGCTGAAATGCAACGAAAAAACAATCGATAAATGAATTGAAAATTGTCAAATTGTTTAAAACAATATACCTTACGCAATTTCACTTGTTATCATATAAACAGCTATTAGTAAACTAGTCATAATAAATAAACCTAAAAGTAGAAAGATAAGTATCAAAAATTTTAATACAGCTTTACCTGGTGCATAATTCAAAAGCTTTGCAAATGTCCAAGAGTAATAGATAGCTGTTAATGACTAAATGTTCTCCATAATTGTACTTTCTACAAAAAATCAATAATGTGAATAAAGCATAAATAGGTAGTAAAAGGAAAGAGATTATATTAAAGTACTTTAATGTTATTTTTTGTATTTCTTTTGAAGTTCCTATACTGTCAAGCTGAACCTGATATTGTTTTTCATCAATTACCCCTTCGTCATAACTATCTTGAATGATTTCTAACTGTGTTTCTCCAAAACTACTTGTCAAATTTAAATATTCATCTGAGTAGATATTCATCACAATAGAAGACAAAGCTACTCCAAAACTCACAAACACTATCGGAGGCATGTATCGTTTTCTCACACCGCCCAAATATTCTGAGATGACAAAGTGAGGCTTGGTAATCAATCCTCTTAAATTTTTAGCAAAACTGATATCCCAACCAAAATAAGTAGACATAAATTCCTGAAACAAAACCGCTAGACTTATCTTGGTATCCATAACCTTCGCTCCACAAGATTCACAAAATCTGGCGTAATCTTTTATATCTTTATTACAATTTTTACATTTCAATTCACAAAGTATTGACAACCTTGTACATATTAAATTTTTCAATAAAAAATAAGTGAAAGAACATGACATTACTAATTTTATCATCATTTTTTTAGTTTAATTTATTTTTCTAAATCAATAGACTCATAAAGTCCAACACAAAACAATACTTCATTGCAGTTATAAAATTTAACCTCATTTCTTACCTTTACCGAAAATTCAGAGGTATTGAACCCTTTTAAAACGCTTTTTAAACACACCTTTGTCTATGGCTTAGCGACGGTTTTACCCCGAATGCTAAGTTTTTTATTGGTACCACTTTACACCAAACTCTTTTCAGATTCAGATTACGGAATCATTACATTGGTGTTTTCTTATCTGATTTTTTTTAATGTGATTTTATCTTACGGGATGGAAACCACAGTGTTTCGATTTTTCACCAAGCAAGATCAAAAAGGCAAAGTTGTCAGTACAGCAACACTTTCCATATTGTTTTCGAGTCTATTGTTTTTAGTGTTGTCAGTAATATTTAGTGCAGAAATTTCAACAGCTTTAGACCTGAATGCTTATCATTATAAACTTATTGTTTGGGTGTTATTTTTTGATGCCATTTGTGTGATTCCTTTTGCCTATCTGCGTATCAATAAAAAATCAATTCGTTATGCTGTGATTAAAATCATCAATGTCGTTATAAATTTAGGGTTGAATCTATTTTTACTTTTAAAATTACCCACATGGAAAAATGATTTTGAGTTTTTAAACCGCATTTATGTTGCTGATTTTAGAATAGAATACATTTTTATTTCTTTTGTCATTTCAAGCGGTTTGACGTTTTTACTCTTATCTCCATTTTTTTTAAAACTGAAATATCAATTTGACCCAAAGCTTTGGAAAAGCATGATGAAATATGCATTACCTGTTTTGATTGCAGGCTTGGCGTTTTCAATCAACGAGACTTTAGATAAAATTTTGCTAAACTACTTATTACCTGAAAACATCGCAAAGTCTCAAGTTGGTGTTTACGGTGCTTGCTATAAATTAGCGATGTTTATGACGCTTTTTGCAACGGCTTATCGTCTCGGTATAGAACCTTTTTTCTTTAGCCATTCGCAAACCAAAAACCCAAAAAAAGCTTATGCTTTAGTGACCAAATACTTTGTGATTTGTGGGATTTTTATCTTACTGTTTGTTGTAGTATTTATAGATTATCTCAAGCTGATTATTCAAAACGATGTGTTTTATGAAGCTTTAGACGTTGTGCCCATTTTGCTTTTGGCAAATTTGTGTTTAGGGATTTATCACAATCTTTCGGTATGGTATAAAATCACTGACCGCACTAGGTTTGGAGCAATAATTTCGAGTATCGGGGCATTTGTTACTTTAGCCATCAATATTATTTTTATTCCACTTTATGGATTTAAAGCTTCAGCTATTGCCACATTATGTGCTTATTGTAGCATGATGCTGTTGTCTTACACTTTGGGTCAAAAATATTATAAAATCAAATATCCATTAAAACGTTTAGCCATTTATACTCTATTAGGCATTACATTTTCTGCATTATCCTTTTATCTGTTTAGAGAACAAGTTTGGATTGGCGTTTTATTTATTTTGGGGTATCTAATTTTAGCCTATACTTTTGAAAAACAAGAATTGTTACATTATCTTAAAAAAACATAACTATGATTATTCCGATTATCAATACGTCTGAACACAATTTACCGCAATACGAAACTAAAGATTCAGCAGGTTTAGATTTAAAAGCGGTATGCGATAGTCCTATCGTATTAAAACCTCTTGAACGAAAAATCATTAAAACAGGATTGCATATTGCATTACCAGAAGGTTATGAAGCACAAATCAGACCTCGTAGTGGTCTCGCTGCTAAACACGGTATATCCGTTTTAAATTCACCCGGCACCATCGATGCAGATTATCGCGGTGAAATTTGTGTGATTTTAGTTAACTTGTCTCAAGATGATTTTGAAATTACCAACGGCAAGCGCATCGCGCAAATGGTGATTGCTAAATTTGAACAAGCCGAATTCCAATTGGTTGAAAAACTTGATGAAACTTCACGTGGCGATGGCGGATTTGGGAGTACTGGGAGTTAATAATGTGATAATTTTAAAATGTGATAATGTGTTAATTAGATGGTTTTAGGAAACAAAAATAATTACTATAAAAATTAAATTTAGAAGTATTTGTTTGATTGTAATGATGTTATTTTAATTATAATTAAATAAAATATTTAAATCATGGAAAATATCATTTTACAAAAGAGTTTTGAGTTTGCTTTAAATATTATTGAATACGCTGAATTATTGGAATCCAAAAGGAAATATGTTATTGCTACCCAAGTTTTAAAAGCAGGGACGTCAATTGGTGCTAACATAAACGAGGCTCAAAGTGCAGAAAGTCGATTAGATTTTATTCACAAATTAAAAATAGCTGATAAAGAAGCTAATGAAGTTAGCTATTGGTTGAGGCTTTGTAAATTTTCAAAAACTTACCCAAATCCAGAAGGCTTAGAAGATGATTTATTAGAAATTAAAAAAATTCTATCCTCAATCATCTCAAGTTCAAAAAGAAACCAAAGAAAAAAATTAACACATTAAATAATATTTATAAGTTCTTATTGTAATGATAAGGATTTGAAAATTTACGCATGAGCAAATTAACGCATTATCAAATTAACGCATTATCAAATTAACGCATTAAACAATTACCACATTAAAAATGTATCTTTGCAAAAATTTTAAAATTTAATGTCGAATATCGTCGCAGTTGTTGGTCGCCCAAATGTGGGAAAATCTACGTTTTTTAATCGTATGATTCAAAGACGTGAAGCCATTATTGATGCAGAAAGCGGTGTCACGCGAGACCGTCATTACGGCAAATCAGAGTGGAATGGTAAGGAATTTTCTTTAATAGACACTGGTGGATATGTAGAAAACAGTGATGACGTCTTTCAAAATGAAATTGATAAACAAGTGCATTTAGCCATTGAAGAAGCTGATGCGATTGTATTTTTAGTTGATGTTAAAGATGGGCTTACGGCAATGGATGAAGATGTTGCACAACTTCTACGGAGGTCTAAGAAGCCGGTTTTCCTTGTTGTTAATAAAGTAGATAGTAGTAAAAACATTCAGGATGCCATGGAGTTTTATGCATTAGGTCTTGGTGAATATTACAACATATCTGCTATTAATGGTAGCGGTACAGGAGAATTACTAGACGACCTTGTTAAAGCACTACCAGAAAAAACTCTTAAAAATGATGAAAGCCTACCCAAGTTTACCGTTGTAGGTCGACCAAATGCCGGAAAATCATCTTTTATAAATGCTTTAATTGGTGAAAAGCGTTATATTGTAACTGATGTTGCCGGCACCACAAGAGATGCCATAGACACCCATTACAACCGATTTGGATTCGACTTTAAGTTAGTAGATACCGCTGGCATTCGTCGAAAAGCAAAAGTTAAAGAAAACCTGGAATTTTATTCCGTCATGCGAAGCGTAAGAGCTATAGAAAGCTCAGATGTTTGTATGCTTCTAGTTGATGCTCAACGCGGTTTTGATGGACAAGTGCAAAATATCTTTTGGTTGGTCCAACGCAATAAAAAAGGGATTGTGATTTTAGTCAACAAATGGGATTTGGTCGAAAAAGAAACCAATTCGGTTAAAGATTTTAAAGCCCACATTCTTCACAAAATTGAACCTTTTACGGATGTGCCGATTGTGTTTATTTCAGTAGTGAATAAACAGCGAATTTTTAAAGCTATTGAAACCGCAGTTGAAGTCTATCAAAACCGAAGTAAACGCATCAAAACCCGAAAACTTAATGATGTGTTATTGCCCGTGATTCAAAAATTTCCACCACCAGCTGTTAAAGGCAAATACGTTAAAATTAAATTTATCACTCAACTTCCCACACATCATCCACAGTTTGCCTTTTTCTGTAATTTACCACAATACATCAAAGATCCTTACAAACGTTTTCTTGAAAATAAAATCAGAGAAAATTTTGATTTTAAAGGTGTTCCTATTGATATTTATATGCGGAAGAAATAAATGAGGTTGATAATTAAGACTTTGATTGGTATTATTACTTATTGTGTTATTTTAATAATGCTAAAGCCAAAAGTTCTCCTATCGACTCAGCAATTTCACCCATAACTAAAACAGAAAATAAAATAATGGCAAATATCTTCAATGCCTTATCAACTGTTGAATCGCTTATCATAGCAAATGATTTTTAATAGATTATAAAATTAAATATTTTTATTTAATTTAATTAGATTTTAATAGTAGTCCTTATTAATTATAAACCTAAATTAGTATTATTAAATGTATATACAATTGAAAAACAATAAAATACTCTCCATTTTAACCAATATTACTCAAATACTATATCATCTATAAAAATTTCATGGGTTAAACCTTCGCCTGATGTAAAAATCACAAATCCTGAGCGGAAATAACTCAAGTCCGAGCGCTTGGTTTTTATACTATATTTTTTCCATTCTTTGGTGAGTTTAATTTCTATAAGTTCTATATCAGAATCCGGGTATGGTTTATCATCTTCAATTAATCCAAATCCAATTTTAGTGTTTAAATCGCCATAACTGGCTTTCGCCCAAAAGCTAGATGTTTCAGTGTCGCCAATGTCATAACCATCAAGAATATCGCCCCAATCATTTGCAGGGTCAACAAAGCCTAAACCATACCACCCTTTTTTTGATTTGTAACTGATTTTTATCGCCGTTTCGCCAGATTTTACTGTTTTTGTATGTCCTAAGTCAACCTCAACATCTTTGTAATTTCCCATATAAGCAGAAAATGTGTAAGGCAAATCAGAATTGTCTTTGTAAACATAAAATGGTAATTCTACACGTGGCACGAGAAATTCCCTTTTGGCTTCTTTTTTGTCTTCAACAAAAATAGATTGTGTGGCTATACCAGCATTATTAAAGCTGTCTTTTATTACAGCATATACTTGTATACCGCCATGAACAATTGGCAATTGTATTTCAAAGCCAGAATCCAAATTACCTCTAGAGTTTAGTTTTAAAATTTGATCTCGTCTTTTTCGACTGCCTTTGCGTTGGTTGTAATAAAAAGAAACCTCAAGTTTTTCATTTTCTTTATCACTTGCTTCTAGATTTACAGGTATCCAAGTTTTGCTCTTGGTTTTAGCATCAGGCATATCAAAAGACTTAATTTTTGGCACGTAATTTTTAGGTTTTTGACCTGTGTAGGCTTCTCTAATTGCCCAATATTGCGGTCTTGTCATGCCTTTAAAATGGGTGAGCAGCCATGGTCCAACAAATTCATCACTTGTGCCATAACTGAAAATATATACCCCAAGACAAGTTGGTTTTGGTTTAATCCACTCATTATAGCCTTTAACAATAGCTTCATATTTTTCAGGGACTGATGGTTCTGGTTTTACACCATTTTCATCTGCTTTCATTTCCCATTCTCCTCTTACTCCAAATTCTGTAATGACATAAGGTTTTGTGGCGTTCTTCTTTTTCAATTCTTCATGTAGAACATCAGCGCCATTACCATAAGTATTAATGCCATATAAATCTAAGGATGGTACATAATTTTCCCACCATTTAACACCAAAAGTCCAAGCCTCAATTGATGTTACCGGATGATTAGGATCTAGAGTTTTTATTTTTGAACAAATTTTTTCTAAAAGTTTTGAATAAGCTATTTTTTCCTCATCGGTAGATGTGTTGAGATATACTTCATTGCCAACACCCCATGTTAGAATTGCAGGATGATTTTTGAACTGATTTACCACTTTAATCGCATTATCATACATATCTTGTTTGCCTTGCTCATCAATTAAATAATCAAAACTATCGTCAGCTTCCATACCTGGCTGTCCATGACGCATCCAAATACCAAGCATAACTTTTATGTTGTACTTATGAGCTGTATGAAGAAGGTGTTTAGTGTTGTTATCTGTTCCCCAAGTTCTTATAGTATTAACACCTAAAGTGGTTAATTCTTTAAAATATTTATCATAATTATTACTTTCATTATAACTAAATGTAACACCTTTTACATCAAAGGGTTTATCTTTTATATAAAAAGACCATTGCCCATTTTTCAAATCAACTTTTACCTGAGCTTGAGGTATTTGTATTACACATATACAAAAAAGTATTGTTAAAACAATTGCGAATTTATCATTCATATTATGGTAGATTGAAATATATAGTTGATTAATTATCAAATATAATTAAATAAAATAGAGGTAATTTATCTTAGATTTTCAATATGTTTGATAAAAGCTGATCGCCTTAGTTTTGCACCTTTGTCACGCAGAACTGGATAAAAACCAATGCTTCTTTTCAAAAACTTATCAACAATGTGGGTAAAAGTGGTAAATTGTGGTAATTTTTTTGATATATTTGACCTAATCAATAGGGTCAATGATAAATTATATTGGGACATATGAGTGTAAAATAGATGCAAAAGGACGATTGCTAGTGCCTTCTGCTCTAAAAAAACAAATGCACTCCCATTTGGAAAAGGGTTTCGTTTTAAAGCGTTCCGTATTTCAAAAATGTCTCGAACTCTATCCCATGGAAGAGTGGAATGTCTTAATGGAGAAAATCAATAAACTCAACAGGTTTAAAAAACAAAACAACGACTTCATCAGAAAATTTACAGCTGGTGTCAAGGTGCTCGAAGTTGATACTAACGGAAGACTACTCATACCAAAAGACCTAAAAGCCTTTGCCGGCATGAGCAAGAATATCGTGTTATCCTCAGCCATTAATATTATTGAAATCTGGGATAAAGATCTTTACGAAACGTCTATTGAAGATGTCGATGATTTTGCTGAATTAGCTGAAAACGTAATGGGAAACGATAATGACACAGAATGATTACCACATACCTGTATTGCGCAAGGAAAGCGTTAAAGGGCTCAACATAAAACCTGATGGAATTTATGTTGATGCAACTTTTGGCGGTGGCGGGCATTCTCGTGAAATTTTAAGTCAGTTGAATGCTAAGGGTAAATTAATTGGTTTTGATCAAGATGAAGCGGCTGTAAACAATAAAATAGATGATAAGAGATTTTTATTGATCCCTGAAAACTTCAGATACCTCAAGCGCTTTTTAAAATTTTATAAAATTGACTGTTTAAATGGTATTTTGGCAGATTTTGGCGTTTCTTCTCATCAATTTAATACAGCAGAGCGTGGATTTTCTTTAAGGTATGATGCAGATTTAGATATGCGTATGAGCCAAAGTCAAGACCTCAACGCAAACCAAATTGTCAATACATATACCGAAGACCACTTATCAAAAATCATAAAGCAATATGCAGAGTTAAGAATGGCGCCAAAGCTGGCATCGGCAATTGTCTCTGCCAGACAAACGCAGCCTATAGAAACTACTTTTCAACTTAACGCTGTCTTAGAGCCTTTCTTGCCTTCGACTAAGGTGAATAAATTTCTAGCTCAGATATATCAGGCTTTGAGGATTGAAGTCAATCAAGAGATTGAAGCTTTAAAAGATTTTCTAATGCAAACTGCTGAAGTTGTAATACCCGGAGGTAGATTAAGTTTAATTTCTTATCACTCTCTAGAAGATAGGTTAGTGAAACACTTTATAAGAAGTGGAAATTTTGATGATGATATCCAAAAAGATTTTTATGGTAATGTAAAGAAACCATTTAAAAAAGTAGGTAAGCTAATAGTGCCAGGTCAAGAAGAAACAGAAAACAACAATCGCTCAAGGAGTGCAAAATTGAGGATTGCAGAAAAAATATAGATATGAGCAAAGGCGTCATTGATATCATAAAAGGAAAATTTTTAATTCAAGATGGTGCATTTAAAAATTGGAGTTTTATTCTGTTTTGTGCCATTTTGGCTTTAGTAATGATTGCCAGCTCTCATAGTGCAGACCGAAAAGTGTATCGGATTGCCGAACTCAAAACCCAAATGAAAGCGCTTCGTAGTGAGTTTGTGGATACCAAAAAAGATGTCATGCAACTCAAAATGGAATCTAATGTTACAAAAATAATGACCAAGAGAGGCATCAAACTTTCTGAAGAACCGCCTTACGAAATTATTGTAAAATCAAAGTCTGAATGATAGAACAAAAAAACATACTAAAGCGATTCTATGTCATACTTGTGGCATTGGTTTTATTTACAGGTTTTATTGTCTATAAAATCATCCAAATTCAAATCATTGATGGCGATCACTATAAAGATATTGCAAATAAAAGTGTATACAAAAGCTTCATCATAGAACCTAACCGAGGCAATCTATACGACACCAATTTAAACTTATTAGCCACCTCTGTACCCGTATATGAAATTAGGTTTGACGCAGTAACAGTTTCTAAAGAAGATTTTGATAAAAATCTAATACCCTTATCAAAAGCACTTTCAAAATTTTCTGACCTACCTGTCTCTTATTACAAAAACAAATTATTAAATGCAAGGAAGCAGAAAAACCGTTATTTATTTATAGCTGACAATGTTGACTACAGTGAATACAAAACGATTAAATCCTTTCCGCTTTTCAAATTAGGACCTTACAGAGGTGGGTTTATTGCTGAACAAAGTATAGAACGAGAACATCCTATGGGGAAAGTTGGCCGAAGAACAGTAGGTTATAACAATGTTGGCCTTGAAGGTGCTTTTAACGAATACCTCAAGGGCAAAAAGGGTAGACAATTTAAACAGAAAATATCCAAAGGCCAATGGAAACCTCTTGATGATAGCAATAGTGTAGAGCCACAGGATGGCTTAGATGTCGTGTCTACCATTGATGTCAACGTACAAGACATTGCACATCATGCTTTATTGAGACAACTTGAAAAATTTAAAGCGGACCACGGCAGTGTCATTGTCATGGAAACCAAAACAGGCGAAATAAAAGCCATATCAAATTTGGGAAGAACCAAAGACAACACCTACTTTGAAAAAAGAAATTACGCTGTTTGGGAAAGTCATGAACCCGGTTCGACATTTAAATTGATGAGTCTCGCTGTGGCCCTAGAAGATAAAGTCGTTGATACCACCAAAATCGTAGATACCCAAAACGGTATTCTTAAGTACTACAACAGAACAGTTAGAGACTCAAGAGAAGGTGGTTATGGAAAAATTTCAGTAGGTCAAGCCTTCGCTGTTTCTTCAAATACAGCTTTCTCCCAAATAATTAATGATTTCTACAAAGACCAACCTGAAAAATTTGTCGACAGATTAATAAATATGGGGCTAAACAAAAAAATCGGTCTTGAAATAAAAGGTGAAGGTCAGCCCTCAATTCCGCACCCTGATGACAAAAATTGGTATGGCACTACTCTACCTTGGATGTCTTTTGGTTATGGTGTATCAATGACACCACTTCAAATCTTAAGCTTTTACAACGCTATTGCTAATGATGGTATTAGAATAAAGCCAAGATTTATCAAACAGGTCATGGACAAAGGAGAGGTTATTAATTCTTACAATAAACCTATCATTCAAAATAGTGTCTGTTCAAAAGAAACTGCAAATATTTTACAAGAATTACTAAAGAAAACAGTAGAAAAAGGAACTGCCGATAATATTTATAATGAGAGTTTTTCTATGGCTGGAAAAACAGGAACATGCCAAACTGAATATTGGATTGAAAGTGGCAGATATATTGCTTCATTTGCTGGTTATTTCCCTGCTGAAAATCCAAAATACTCCTGTATTGTAACTATTCATAAACCAGATACAAAAATAGGGTTTTACGGCAGTCAAGTTGCAGCTCCGGTATTTGCAGAAATAGCTGAAAAAATCTACACCAAAACCCCAATTAAAGACCAAGTCAAAATAGACATTATCAACGCGCTTAAAAACGAATCCCTTTTGGATAAAAGAATAGCCAATATACAAGAACAAATCCATACGATGCCAAACCTCAAAGGAATGTCTTTAATGGATGCATTATCTGTACTAGAAAATATGGATTTGAACGTCCGCTTTATAGGTGAAGGTAAAGTGATTAAACAGTCAATCAAAAAAGGTCAAAAAATAAAAAAGAATCAAAACGTCAAACTCATTTTAGGTTGAATACATTAAAAGACATATTGTATAGAGTAAGTATTGAAGCGGTTGAAGGATCAACAAACCAATCCTTTACCAACGTACATTTTGACTCGAGAAAAATTGGTCTAAACGATATATTTGTTGCCATAAAAGGGACACATTCTGATGGCCATGATTACATCAAAAAGGCGGTAGATAAAGGAGCTATTGCTATAGTTTGCGAAGAGTTTCCAAAGCTGAAAATAAACGGTGTTACTTATATCAAGGTAAAAGACACCAGAGAAGCACTCGCCTATATCTCATCTAATTATTATGATAATCCATCTTCAAAATTGAAGCTCATTGGGGTGACTGGAACCAACGGAAAGACCACAGTCTCGACCTTGTTGTACCAGCTGTTTTTGAAATTAGGATATCCCGTTGGTCTAATTTCTACGGTTAGGATTCTGATTAATGACGATGAGTATTCTACAAAATTGACTACTCCAGATTCTTTGACTATAAACAAATATATAAGCCAAATGCATGATAATGGTGTAGAATATGTGTTTATGGAAGTGAGCTCACATGGCATAGACCAAAAACGTTCACTTGGATTAGACTTTGACGCTGCGGTTTTTACCAATTTATCCCATGATCATTTAGATTATCACAAAACTTTTGAAGCCTATAGAGATGTCAAAAAACAATTGTTTGACCAACTTAAAAAGACCGCTTTTGCCATCACCAATATAGATGACAAAAATGGAAGCTATATGCTTCAAAACTGTAAAGCCAAAACCTACACTTACGCATTAAAATCTTATGCAGATTACAAAGCCAAAATCGTTGAAAATAGTTTTAGTGGATTGCATCTAAAAATAAACGATCAAGATGTTTGGACTAAAGTCATTGGTCAATTTAATGCCTACAATCTCCTTGCCGTTTATGCTGTGGCACACTTGCTCAATTTAGATGAACTGGAAAGCTTAAAATTTTTAAGCCAACTTCAACCTGTAGATGGTCGGTTTGAACATTTCAGAAGTCAAACCGAAAACATCTCTGCAATTGTCGATTATGCCCATACTCCAGATGCCTTAAAAAATGTGCTGGAGACCATAAATAGTATTAGAACTAAAAATGAAAAAGTGATAACAGTAGTTGGCTGTGGAGGAAATAGGGATAAAACCAAAAGACCTAAAATGGGCAAAATAGCAGCTAAGTTTAGTGACCAAGTGATTTTTACAAGTGATAACCCTAGAAACGAAGATCCCGACGAAATCATCAAGGATATCGAGCAAGGTGTGGAGGCTCAACACCAACAAAAGATACTAAGCATCACCAATAGAGAAGAAGCCATAAAAACAGCATGCAAAATTTCCAACACCAATGATATTATTCTGATTGCTGGCAAAGGACACGAAACTTACCAGGAAGTTAAAGGTGTTCGAAAAGATTTTGATGACATGAAAATTGTGAAATCTTATTTAAACCTTTTTAAAAAATAAATATGCTATACCATTTTTTAAAATATCTCGATAGCTTATATGACTTTCCTGGTGCAGGTTTGTATCAATACCTTTCCTTTAGAGCAGCAATAGCAGCAATTTTATCCCTATTGATTTCTTTAATTTTTGGTAAGCGTATCATCAAGTTTTTGCAAAAACAACAAGTAGGTGAAAGTGTAAGAGATTTAGGTCTAGAAGGTCAAATCCAAAAAGCAGGTACACCAACGATGGGAGGTCTTATTATTATTATGTCAACACTTATTCCTGTTTTGCTCTTTACAGATTTAAGCAATATTTACATCATCTTGCTTATCGTGACCACACTATGGATGGGAAGTATTGGTTTCCTTGATGACTATATCAAAGTTTTTAAAAAAGACAAAAAAGGGTTAAAAGGGAAATTTAAGGTATTTGGACAAGTAGGTCTAGGTATAATAATAGGTTTAACTATGTATTTTCATGATGATATTACAGTGAGAAACGATATTCAACTCGATTCTAAAACCAACCAAATTGTACAGATAACCAATGAAGAAAAATCAACAACCACAACTATTCCTTTTTTTAAAGATAACGAACTTGATTATTCTAAAATCATTACCTGGATTAGTGAAGATTTAGCCTCTTATGCTTGGATCATTTTCATCCCAATAGTGATTTTTATTGTAACAGCTGTATCAAATGGAGCAAATCTAACTGATGGCATAGATGGTTTAGCCGCCGGATCTTCTGCCATTATAGTTTTGACGTTAGGCATATTTGCTTGGGTGTCTGGCAACGTTATATTTTCAGATTACTTGAATGTTATGAATATTCCTAGGTCTGGTGAAATGACCATTTTTATTGCTGCCTTCACGGGCGCTCTTATAGGATTTTTATGGTATAATACATTTCCCGCACAAGTATTTATGGGCGACACCGGAAGCTTAACTATTGGCGGAATCATTGCAGTTATAGCAATAGCCACAAGAAAAGAACTTTTATTACCAATACTATGTGGAATTTTTCTTGCAGAAAATTTCTCAGTAGTGATGCAGGTCGGATGGTTTAAATACACCAAGAAAAAATTGGGTGAAGGAAAGCGCATATTTCTGATGTCTCCATTACATCATCATTTTCAAAAGAAAGGATTTCACGAAAGTAAAATTGTCGTGAGGTTTTGGATTATAGGAATTTTATTAGCCGTCATATCAATCATTACTTTAAAAGTTAGATAATGCAAAAAATAGCAATTTTAGGGAGTGGTGAAAGCGGTTTTGGTGCAGCAATTCTGGCATCAAAGAAAAACTATAAGGTGTTTCTGAGTGACTCACAAAACATTTCCCAACCCAAAATTGATTGCTTTAAAAACCTCAATATTGAATATGAAGAAAATCAGCACAGCTTCAAAAAAATAGCCAAGGCTAGCCTTATTGTAAAAAGTCCGGGGATTCCTGACGATGCTCAAATTGTAAAACAACTCAACAAGAGACAAATTCCGGTTATTTCAGAAATTGAATTTGCTTTTCAACATACCAAAGCCAATATTATTGGTATTACAGGTTCAAATGGTAAAACTACTGTCGCACATATGGTTTATCATCTGCTGAAAGATGAACTTGAAGATGTAGATTTGGCAGGGAATATGGGATTGAGTTTTGCAAAAACTGTAGCTGAGAAAAAAGCAAAACATTATGTACTGGAAGTTAGCAGTTTTCAACTTGATGGTATTCAAAAATTCAAACCCCATATAGCTATAATTACATCCATTACGCCAGACCACTTAGACCGTTATCAAAATAATTTTGATCTATACACGGCTTCAAAATTTAGAATTGCAGAAAACCAACTCAACACAGATTTCCTAATCTACAATGCTGACGAAGAACATTTGTGCAATTGGCTCAAAAAACATCCTGTAAAATCGACCTGTATTCCTATTTCAACTGAAAAAGAATTGAAATTCGGAACTTATCTTAAAGACAATAAAATTATTATAAACCTCAATAAAAAATTACATATTATGCCAATATCCGCTTTAGAAGTTAAAGGAAAACACAATACAAAAAACGCAATGGCTGCTTCAACAGTAGCACATTTGCTAAAAATCAGAAAAGAAACTATAAGGGAAAAACTAGAAACCTTTCACGGTGTAGAGCATCGCTTAGAACATGTTTTAAAAATAAACAAAGTAAATTATATCAATGATTCTAAAGCCACTAACATCAATGCTACATTTTATGCTTTAGACTCTGTAGGCTCAGATTTAATTTGGATTGTAGGAGGTGTAGACAAAGGAAATGTCTATGAAGATTTACTGCCTTTAGTTAATGAAAAGGTCAAAGCTATCATCTGCTTAGGTCTTGACAATAAAAAAATTATCAACGCATTCAAATCTTGCGTAGAAGACATCTACGAGACTCAATCTATGCAGGAATGTGTAAAAATAGCTTACCACATTGCCCAAGAAGATGATACGGTGTTGCTTTCACCGGCTTGTGCCAGTTTTGACTTGTTTGATAATTACGAGGATCGCGGTAGACAATTTAAAGAAGCTGTTCATAATCTGTAGATACTATGAAAAACTCTTTAGTACATTTTTTTAATAGTAATCTGAGTGGCGATAAAGCCATTTGGGCTTTAGTGGCCTTGCTGGCTGTATTTTCGTTTATTCCAGTATATAGCGCAAGTAGTAATTTAGCATATCTTAATGGTGGTAATGGAAGTACCATAAGTTATCTTATCAAACATTTTGTTCACCTCTTTATGGGATTTATCATCATATTTGCTGTACACAAAATTCCCTATAAATATTTCAGAGGTATTTCAATATTACTTTTGCCTGTTACTATAATTTTATTAGTCTTTACCCTTTTAAAGGGCACTACTATAGATGGGGCTTATGCCAGTCGTTGGATTACGATTCCGGTTTTTAATATGAGTTTTCAAACCTCAAGTTTTGCTGCTGTTGTATTGATGGTTTATGTAGCAAGATATCTATCAAAAATAGCATCTAAGAAAATAACATTTAAAGAAACGATTTGGCCACTTTGGGTTCCAGTTTTAACTATTGTAGGATTAATATTTCCTGCAAACTTCTCGACTGCAGCAATCATTTTTTGCATGGTTTTGCTTCTAGCCTATCTTGGCGGTTATCCCTTAAAATATTGTGGTTACATTCTTGGTACCACAGTTGTAATAGCCAGTTTATTTATTTTAACCTCAAAAGCATTTCCAGGCTTGCTCCCAAATCGTGTAGATACCTGGACTAGTCGAATCGAAAATTTTATATCTGATGATGTTCAGCAAGAGCAGTATCAGGTCGAAAAGGCAAAAATAGCTATTGCTACAGGTGGCCTCACAGGCAAAGGTGTAGGTAAAAGCGTACAGAGAAATTTTTTACCACAGTCTTCTTCAGATTTTATCTATGCTATAATTATTGAAGAAACAGGTTTAATAGGCGGCTTTTTTGTTCTTCTTCTTTATTTATTTATCCTACTGAGAATAGCTATTATTTTTACGAAAAGAGACTCCATATATGCTAAACTTCTCGTTGCCGCAGTTGGATTACCAATAGTTTTTCAAGCTTTTATAAACATTGGTGTAGCAGTAAATTTATTTCCTGTCACAGGTCAAACATTACCATTAGTTAGTAGCGGTGGTTCTTCCATTTGGATGACCTGTGTTGGTATTGGGATTATACTCAGTGTAAGTTCAAAATCCAATGAAGATTACAGTGAAAAAGAACTACAATATAAAGACGAAGAACAAGAAAACCCCTTAGATGTATTGAGTCAAACCATATGACACATTGGAAAGTCATCATATCAGGCGGTGGAACCGGAGGTCATATTTACCCGGCAGTTGCTATTGCTCAAGAAATCAAAAAACGTAAACCAGATGCTGATATTTTATTTGTTGGAGCCAAAGATCGTATGGAAATGCAAAAAGTACCAAAAGCAGGATTTAAAATAATTGGATTATGGATAAGTGGATTGCAAAGAAAATTGACGTTATCCAATCTACTCTTCCCTGTAAAATTGTTACATAGTTTGATAAAATCAAGGCAAATCCTCAAAAAACATCAACCCGATATAGTCATCGGTACAGGAGGTTTTGCAAGTGCGCCACTATTGAAAATGGCAAATATGATGAATTTTCCTACGCTAATTCAAGAGCAAAATTCTTATGCTGGGGTGACCAACAAATGGGTCGCCAAAAAAGCCAACGCGATTTGTGTAGCTTATGATAATATGGATCGCTACTTTCCAAAGGATAAAATTACTTGGACAGGCAACCCCGTGAGGCAGGATTTAATTGGCAACAAACTATCAAAACAGGAAGCGCTTTCAGAATTTAACTTAAATCCACAAAAGCAAACCTTATTGGTCATTGGTGGTAGTTTGGGCGCATCAGTTCCGAACAAAACTATATCCAAGCATTTAAAACTGATAAAGAAGCTCAACTGCAATCTATTATGGCAATGTGGCGCCTTTTATTTTGAAAAATACAAACATCTGTCTAATGATGACATAAAAATTTTGAAGTATATAGAAAACATGCAAGCAGCTTATGCTGCAGCCGATATTATTATTTCGCGCGCTGGTGCAGGCGCAGTTAGTGAATTGAGTTTGGTAGCAAAACCTGTGATTTTTATACCATCACCTAATGTTGCGGAAAATCATCAATTTAAAAATGCACAATCTGTTGCCAAACATCAGGCAGCAATTTGTATTGAAGAACATGAATTGGATCAAAAGTTTGAAACTACTTTGAATGAATTAATTGAAGACAAAGCCAAGCAACAACAACTCTCAATTAACATAAAATCCTTGGCAAAACCTCAGGCTACAAAAGATATTGTAGATATAGCAGAAAAAATAATTAATAACGCATGAAGATAAACTTAAATCATATCAAAAAAGTTTACTTTATCGGTATAGGCGGTATAGGGATGAGCGCCTTAGCTTTTCACTTTTTAAAAATGAATAAGCAGGTGTTTGGTTTTGATAAAACACCTAACGCAATGTCTGAACAACTTGAAAAGAAAGGAGCAAAAATAGAGTACGATGAAAATCTTAATATCGCTAAAAAAACCCGTAAAAACAATACTTTAGTGATATACACACCGGCAATAAAAGAAAACCATCCAATTTATAAATATTTCAAGTCCAACAGATATTCAATTTTCAAAAGAGCACAGATCTTAGGACAGCTGAGCAAAGACAAAACATGTATTGCTGTAGCAGGAACTCACGGCAAAACTACAATTACAAGTATGCTCAGTTACATACTAAAAGACAATAATCTACCCGTTACAGGTTTTCTCGGTGGTATCGCAGAAAACTATAATTCAAATTATATCCATAATGGAGATGATATATTTGTGATTGAAGCAGACGAATTTGATCGGTCTTTTTTAAACTTACAGCCAGATTATGCATTAATCAGCAATATTGATGCAGATCATTTAGATATTTACAATACAAAAGAAGAATTAGAACAGTGTTTTCATAAATTTGTTGAACAATTAAAAGACAAAACCCAATTATACCATCAAGACAAATTAAATTTTGGTGGTAAAACAATTGGTATAAATAATTCTGCTGATTTTCATCCAGAAAATATAAATCTCAAGGATGGGACTTACTATTTTGATTGGGTTGGTCCAGATCAAAAAATTAAGAATATAAGCCTCACCATGCCGGGTTATCACAATCTGTTTAATGCCATTAGCGCTTTATGCTTAGCAATAGCTTATAAACCCGAAATGGGAGAGCGTTTTGCGCAATCATTAACCAATTTTAAAGGTGTGAAGAGGCGGTTCAACTATATCGTCAAACGAGCTGATTTGAATATCATAGACGATTATGCACATCATCCTTCAGAGATTAATGCTGTCTATGAAGCGGCAAAACAAATGCATCCTGAACAAAAAGTCATGGGTATTTTTCAGCCCCATTTGTTCTCTAGAACAAGAGATTTTGCAGATAATTTTGCTCGACAATTAAGTCGGTTTGATGAAGTCAAACTATTAGACATTTATCCCGCTAGAGAAGACCCGATAGAGGGAATAAATGCGAAATTTTTACTTGAAAAAGTAAATGTTTCACACAAGCAACTCATTCAAAAAACTGATATTTTACACACGGTAAGAACCAGCAGTTGTAAAGTTATTGTACTTATGGGTGCTGGTGATATTGGTGTTGAAGCTCAACACATCAAAAACTATTACAAAGATGAAAAATAAATGGATTTATATAAAAATCAGTTGTATGCTCATCTTGATGGTGATATTAGCAGCTTTTACAAATCATCGCCATAGCTCAAAAAAAATTAAGGCTATTGATATCACATATCACCAAGAAAATCAATTTTTTGTGGATAAACAAACGGTTAATAAATTGTTAATACAAAATAAAAAACGCGTTGAGAATCTAAGCCAAGAACACTTAGATTTGAATGTTATAGAATCCCATGTACAAGCACATCCAATGATAGAAAATGCAGAAGTTTTTTTAGATATTGATGGCACATTACACGCCAAGATAAAGCAAAGAAAACCTATCGCACGTGTGATTAGTGAAGAACAATATTACATTGATATAAATGGTAAAAAGATGCCTTTGTCACAAAATTACTCTGCCAGAGTGCCTATAGTTTGGGGGATAAAAAACCATCAAATTCATGAGGTTTTTAAACTGCTAAACTTTATTCAACGTGACCTGTTTTTAAAGCAAAATATCACAGAAATAAGAGTGTATCCTAACACGCAATTTGGCCTGAGATTCAGAAAACAAGATTTTAAAATATTTATTGGTGAAATTGATCATCTCAATCAAAAGTTTATGAATTTTAAAGCCTTTTATGTGAAAGCTAAAAAAGACAACCTTTTGAAAAAATATAAAAGAATAGACTTACAGTATGGCAACCAAGTTGTCTGCGAAAAAATTGAATCTTAAACTATGGAAAACGAACATATAGCAGTAGGACTTGACATTGGTACAACTAAAATTGTAGCCATGATTGGTCGTAAAAATGAGTTTGGAAAGTTGGAGATATTAGGTTTAGGTAAAACCAAGAGTTTAGGCGTTCATCGCGGTGTAGTCAATAACATTACGCAAACCATTCAATCTATTCAACTGGCTATAAAAGAAGCTGAAGAAAACGCAACAAAGGAGGTATCTGCAGTTACTGTTGGTATTGCTGGTCAACACATCAGAAGTTTACAACACAGTGATTATATTACAAGACAAAATGCTGACGAAGTTATCAGTGAAGATGATATCAATGCCTTATGTGATCAAGTCCATAAACTTGTCATGTTACCCGGAGAAGAAATAATACATGTACTGCCTCAAGAATATAAAGTTGACGGTCAAGCAGAGATCAAAGAACCCATAGGTATGTACGGTGGTCGACTAGAAGCCAACTTTCACGTGGTTGTCGGTCAAATTTCGTCGATTAGAAATATTGGACGCTGTATCAAAAGTGCCGGGCTAGAATTGAATGGTGTCACTTTAGAACCTTTAGCTTCTGCCAATGCAGTACTCAGCCAGGAAGAAAAAGAAGCTGGTGTTGCCTTAATCGATATCGGTGGTGGTACAACAGATTTGGCAATTTTTAAAGATGGTATTATTCGCCATACCGCAGTGATTCCTTTTGGTGGCAACATTATTACTGAAGATATCAAAGACGGATGTTCTATTATAGAAAAACAAGCAGAATTGCTTAAAATTAAATTTGGTTCTGCTTGGCCTGGAGAGAACAAAGAAAATGAAATTGTATCTATACCTGGATTACGCGGTCGTGAACCTAAGGAAATTTCGCTTAAAAACTTAGCTAAAATCATCCATTATAGAGCTGTAGAAATCATCGAACAGGTCTTTTTAGAAATTAAAAATTACGGCCATGAAGAAAAGCGAAAAAAATTGATTGCTGGTATTGTCTTAACTGGTGGTGGGGCTCAACTTAAACATCTTAAACAACTCGTTGAATATATTACCGGCATGGACACAAGAGTCGGTTTTCCAAATGAGCATCTCGCAGGCGATACGGATAAAGAAACCGCAAGCCCGATTTATGCTACAGCCGTTGGGCTAGTTATGAACAGCCTTAATAAACAGGAGCAACACGAAAAAGATATTGAAGAGCAAGTAGAAACCGATGAAAATGAAGAACAACCTCAAGAGAATACAGCACAACAAAAAGAAACCATCCATAAACCCAGAAAATCATTTATGGAGAAGTTTGTAGACAAACTTAAAGACTTTTTAGATAACGCAGAATAAACGCACAAAATAGAATATTATGAGCACAGAAAATTTAAGCAACATTTCTTTTGATTTACCCAAAAATCAATCTAACGTCATCAAAGTTATCGGTGTAGGTGGTGGTGGTTCAAATGCCATCAATCACATGTTTAAACAAGGGATCAATGGCGTTGATTTTGTCATATGCAATACCGATGCCCAAGCCTTAGAAAATTCACCAATACCTACCAAAATTCAATTGGGAGTCAATCTTACTGAAGGGCTCGGCGCTGGCGCCAATCCTGAGATTGGAGAACAAGCTGCCGTAGAAAGCTTTGAAGATATCAAAGATTTGTTAAGCAAAAACACCAAGATGGTCTTCATTACTGCAGGAATGGGCGGTGGTACTGGAACAGGTGCTGCTCCAATTATTGCAAAGCAAGCTAGAGAAATGGATATCCTCACCGTCGGTATTGTAACGGTGCCTTTTCAATTTGAGGGTAAAACACGAAACGAACAAGCGCAATCTGGCGTTGAAAAGTTAAGAGAAAATGTAGATTCACTGATTGTTATCAATAACAATAAGCTGAGAGAAGTTTATGGAAATCTGGGCTTTAAAGCCGGGTTTTCCAAAGCCGATGAAGTCCTGGCTACAGCTTCACGCGGTATAGCCGAAGTAATTACCCACCATTACACCCAAAACATTGACCTTCGCGATGCAAAAACAGTTTTAAGCAATAGTGGAACAGCGATTATGGGATCTGCCAGTGCATCAGGCACCAATCGCTCAAAATTGGCCATAGAAAAAGCCTTAGATTCTCCTTTACTGAATGACAATAAAATTACAGGTGCTCAAAATGTATTGTTACTCATTGTTTCGGGCAGAGATGAAATTACCATTGATGAAATAGGTGAAATCAATGACCATATCCAAAACGAAGCCGGTAATTCTGCAAACATCATTATGGGGGTTGGTGAAGATGAAGAATTGGATGATGCTATTTCAGTCACTGTTATTGCCACAGGGTTTAATTCTGAACAGCAAGACGATATTGTCAATACAGAAGCTAAAAAAATTATTCACACCCTTGAAGATGAGCAAAAAGCTGAAATTGACTTAACCGAGAATGAAGAAAACTTTCAAGACAGATCTTTGGGTATAGATGACGAAAGCCCTCAAAAACAAAACAAAATTGTTCATCAGCTTGAAGATATTGAAGAAGACGACAAACAAAACTCTAAAGCTGAAGAAAATCCTTTAATAGACACTACTGAAACCATTGAAAATATTGAGGTTGAAGCTGAATACTTAGAGGTTGATGATTTTGAGATCACTGATAAAACTGAAGACAAAACAGAAAAAAATCCAGATGATGATGACCAGCACTTGACTTTTGATTTGTTTCAGCAGGACACAAAAAATGTTTTTGAAGAACAATCTCCATCAACAAATCAACAACCTCAAAAAGAGTCACAAAATCCTAAAATTATTTTTGATCTGGATGAAGATATCAGATCGATTGAAGTCAATGAACCTGAAGAAGTTAAGCCTGAGTCTACCCAAAAAGTAAAAACCTATCAATTAGAAGACCCTGAATCAGAGAATTCTCAAAATAAGTCTAAATTTGATGAAGATGAAAACTTAAAGTTTGAAACTAAAACTAAACCTCAACAGACTCCAACTCAGGATGAGGAGCCAAAACAAGTAGATCCTTTAAATGCTTCTATCACAGAGTTGAAAGCGAGAGCTGCTGAGCGACGAGCTAAAATGAAGCAGTTTAACTACAGATTTAGTCAAAATCAAAACATTGATGAAATTGAAAAACAACCTGCATACAAACGCGCCGGTGTTGAGCTGGATGACCCTAAAGACAAGCAAGGTAAGCTGTCTAGAACAACTTTGCACAATGATGATGATGAAATTACCTTACGAAACAATAACTCGTTCTTACACGATAATGTAGATTAGTTTTAACTTCATTTTTTTTAATTTTCTAAAGGCCATCAATTGAGATGGTCTTTTTTGTTTTTAAGAAACAAAAGCAAAGTAATTAATCCCAAAACCGATCTAGCCAAAGTCCACATTCGCTTTGTTTTGAATGTATTTTGTGAAACTTTGCTAAATCTTCTTCTGAGAGCTGGTCTTGGATACGCATAAAAAATACCCGCTCTTCAAACCGGATATGGGCTTGGATATGTTGGTAAAGACTTTTCAAAACCTGGTAAGTTTTGGGCTGGGTGTCTATCAAACTTTTTATGTCACCGTGTTGTGCTTTGGCTTTTAAAACCAAATCATTTGACTCAACACACATGGGAAATAAATGTTGTTCTTCCAATTGAAAATGCGGATGGAGGTAATTTTTCCAAAACCAATCAGTATAGGCTTCAAGAGCTTTAAGGTCAGCTTTTTTAGAGATTCCTTTTTGCAATCTCAGTGCAAACACCAAGCCATCGTGATGCTCTCGGCTAAGGTTTTTTAAAGCTTCGTGTCGTTTTAAAGGCATTTTATAAATATATTCAAAGTTATTGATTTTAAAATGGAGAACTCAACGAGATTGTTAATTTCGTATACGCATTAACATCGCAAACATGAAACAACAGATCAATATTACTGCAGATGCTATTGTGTTCTATAGACACAAACAAGGGTTTAAGGTTTTGCTTATCAAACGTAAAAATGAACCTTTTAAAAATGTTTATGCTTTTCCGGGTGGATTTGTAGATCAGGGAGAATTGGTGATTGAGGCTTGTCAACGAGAGCTGGCAGAAGAAACAGGTCTTAGCATCAAGACTGAAGAGTTGAAGTTTGTTAACTTTTACGATGAGCCTCAACGAGATCCGCGTGGACGAACCATCACGTTTGCTTTTACAGCTATAATTGAAAATGAAGTTACCGTCAAAGGAAAGGACGATGCTGAAACTGCAAAATGGAAAGATATCAAAGACTTAGAACATCTAGCTTTTGACCATAAAACCATCTTAGAAGATGCATTAAAAATGATACACTCAAAATGAATTATTATTAAGTTTAGAATTCATTTAAAACTTCACTTCCAAAGTCGCATACCAATTTTGTGGTGCTGATGGAATAATACCAGGTCCCGGATAGCCCGTAGCTCGTCTGGTAAAATATTTTTCATCTAAAATGTTATTGATTCCTGTTTCTAATTTAAATTGTTTATAGCGATAAGACAATGACATATCTAAAACATCATACTCAGGTAATTCCCCTATCACACCACTCAGGCTTGATTCCTCAGAGTTACTCGCATCTGTAAATTGACTAGATAAATAGGTATATTGCATACTTGCTGCAAAGTCTTTATAACCAAACCTAAATCCAGCTTTAAGGTTAAGGTCTGGCACAAACTCCACTTCATTGCCTTCTATACCAAGTTGTTGAGAACTGGTATATTCTGAATTGATAAAAGAGGTATTCACAAAAACATTAAACTGATAATTTGAATTCAAACTTAAAAGTTTTTTAAAATTAAAATCAACTAAAGATTCTACGCCATACATCAAGGCATCGCCTACATTGCCACGTTCACTTATGATACGGTTGTCTTCCAAAACTTTTTGAACAAAACCAATACGACCTTCATACGACAGCGCAAAAACACCCAAATCGTAAGACACAAAGTTGTTGTAATTTCCTCGTAACCCCATATCGGCTGTAAAGCCTTCCTCATCTGTAATGTCAGGATTAACAGCAAAAGCAGGATTTGTAATATTAATATCTGAAAAGGTTACAGAACGGTAATTTTCAGAAATATTACCGTAAACTTCAAGATTGTCATTGGGTTTATAACTTAAGCCTAAACCTAGTAACACAAACGAACGCTCAAACTCCCTTTGGTCTTGTATAGTTTCATTGTCTATTACATTGCCCGCAGCATCGGTATTAATGCGCTTAAAAAAGCCGTCACTTTCAGTTTTAATATATTCAAACCTAAATCCCGGAGTGACTGAAAACTTATCGCTGAGATAAAAAATATTTTCACCAAACACCGCAACATTTATGTTTGGTAAGTCAAATTCAGATTGATTGGGGTAGTTAGGAAATTCCTCGTTTCTAAAACTAAAATCAGCACCAAAGCCATCTGAACCTGGTCCTTGACGTTCTTGATTGTCTGAATTATACAGTTTTGAGCCAATTAAGAAGGTGGCGTTCTTCTCTCCAATTTTATATTTACTAAGTAATCGGGCTTCAAATCCAAAATTATTGAAATCGCTTTCTATGAGATCCCTTTCTTCAAGCGGATCAATTTGATTGACGCGATTGGTTCGAAACCCGAGTGCACTTCGACGGGCATTCAAACCAAAAAAGCTAAAGGTAAAATTGGTTTGTTTTGAAAATTCGTGTGATAATTTTAAATTATACAAAAGCCAATCTACTTCAAACCAATTGCGTTCTCGGTTACTCTGAAACGGATCTTCAGCAAACATGTCATCGGTCAATCCACCGGCTTGTTGTGCGAGGTAATTCATATAAGTCACTTCGCCTGTGAGTTTAGTTTTATCATTAAACTTGTAGCCGACATGAGAGAAAATATTGATAGATTCATATTCAGAATTGGGTCTAAATCCATCGCCGCGCTTGTAATTGACATAAGTGTAGTAGCTCCAGTTGTCTTTGGTGCCGCTCAGGCTTGTAAAATTGGTATAAAGCCCATAACTTCCAGCAGTATTTCTGGTGATAATTTCTAGTGTCTTGTTGGGGTTGGGTTGTTTCATTTTAAAGTTGATCAATCCGCCAAATTGAGTGCCATATTGCAAAGACGCTGCACCTCTAATGATTTGAATTTGCTCGAGACCTTCAGATGCTGGTGTGTAATAGCTTTCGGGATAGCCTAAAGCATCGGCGCTGATATCGTAACCGTTTTGACGTACGTTAAAATTAGCCGTCCGGTTGGGGTTTAACCCACGACCACCAATATTAAGTTGCAAGCCTGCATCGTCGTTTTGATAGATATTCAAACCCGCCACTTGACTGTAAATCTGTCTTGCGTTATTTGTCGCCAAATTGGCCATGGATTGGTCAACTTGAATGACCTCTGTTTTTTTTCCTGCATAGATTGCTGTGCCTTCCACATCTTTTAGACGCTGTAATTCAAAAACTTTATTGTTTTGGGCAATGATTTCAACTTCAGTGAGTTCCTCAGAAAGGGTTTCGAGCTGAATATTTAAACGCGCTGTATCGTTTGATTGAATTGTTTTTTCAAGGATTTGATAGCCAAAAGCATAAAAAACCAATGTGATATCTTGTTTCTGTGTTTCAAAGCTAAAAAACCCCGAAGCATTTGTTTGAGAAAGAAAGCCTTCTGTTTTATCGTAAACTTTGACAGCTTTTAATGGCTCTTGCTTGGCTTGGTCGATAACATAACCCTCAATTTTATGTTGACTAAAAAGGCTTAACGATAAAAAACCTATAAATAAACATAAACTAAAATCCTTTGATATCATCTTTAAAAGCTAAAATCCAACTTTTTGGTTGGAGTGATTCATATTGTTTTAATAAATCCACATCTGGGTCGATGTAGGCTTGACTTCGTCTTCCATTGATGGCAACATAACTTTCAACATAAATTTCTATTGGTTCATGACCTTGTGACTTAAAATATTTACCTAAGAAATGTGCATATTCTAAAATAAAATCGGGTTGGGTGCTCATTTGTTTTTCTTGAAAAGAAGACAAAAAGTCTGAATTGTCCACATAAAAATAGGTCTTGTCTTTTGGGTTAACCACTTTAAAATTGGCATAACCGCGCTTTTCCATCAACATTACACGCCAAGAAAACCTATAGCCTTCTTCCCGCCAAAATAATTCACCTGGATAAAGCACATACCTAAATGGTATCAATAATTGAATAACAAAAAACAGCATTAAGAAAGCAACTGCAATCTTTTGTTTTGGGAATTGAAAACTTGAAATCGGTATATTTTGACTTTTTATCTTGAATAATCTCAACAGTGATTGGATGAAATTGATAATTTTTAAATGAACTTTAGCATCAAAAAATACTAGACTGCCGACGATCATGATGTAAGGAAACATACCAATAGGAAACAACACACGCGTAAACACATGAAAAAACACGACCAGAACAAAAGCAAAAACGCGCGTTTTTTTATACAACAATAAAAACGGAATACTCAAGTCATACAGCATTCCACTCCAACTCATGACGTAGTGAAACCATTCTTGTTGCATGAGGTTTTCGCCAATAAATGGTAAATCATATTTAGAGGGCAACCAGATTTTTAAAGGCATAGCTTTAAACAACCAATCGCTATTAATTTTAGCCAAACCTGCATAGAAATACACAATGCCAAGTAAAAGTTTAATGCTGTCGATTGTCCATTTTGGAATTTGGGTGTATTGTTTTTGTCTAAAATAATTGTCTAATGAAAAATAAGCATTTGCGGGTAGAAATATCATCAGAAAACTGAGAATACTAATGAAGTAATAATGATTGAGATAAGTGGTTTTGTCCATGAGTTCGATATAGGTAAAACTCAAAAAAAACAAGATGATGGACAAGCGATATTTTAAGCCTAAGGCTACAAAAAACGCAGTCAATCCGCAAATGAAAAAAATGAAGTATGTCCAATCTCCAATTGGTTTGACCCACTCGAAACCGTAATAAGAAAAATGAAATTGCGGTTTAAGGTATAGTTTTTCGATCCAGCCATAACTCCAAAATCGAATTATACTGATGAGCATCATTACACCAAAACCTATTCGAAACACAGCCAATGGTGCTGATGATGTTGTTTTCTCAAAATAGGTTTTTATTGACATGCTTTAAACTTTAAAAAGGGATTTTCATGTATAGAAAATCCCTTTAAAATTTGATTCAATTTTATTTTACTTAAGTTTAGTCGCCATCTGCATCAACAAAATCTACGCTAATATCTAAAGCTTGGAGCATATCAACTTTTAGCAAAACTACAGCCAATTGAATGACATCGAAGGTTTCGGTCATAGCAACATTACTGGTTTCGACCTGATGGGCAAAACTTTCATTTAAAGTATTGATTTTTTGTCGAGCCTCATCAAACTGATTGTTGATGAGTGAACTTAAATCCTCACCTTCTTTAATGGTGTTGAGAAAGTCGAGGTAGTCTTTCAAACCCTCGGCATCAGCACTGCTGTTGTATGCACGACCATTAAAGAAGTTTTGAATAGCATCAATACCTTCCAAAGCTAAGGTTTTAGAAAAATCAGTTTTATAAAAAGCTTCAACACGGTCTGGCAGTGGATTTGGCGAAAAATTACCTGCTGGAATACCAAATTTGTTGGCTCGAAAACCCTTTTCGTAATAAAAAATATAATCGTTAACCATCAAATTGATAGAACCTGTTGCCGAGTTTTCAGTATTAGCAACAAAACTGTCACGAAATCCGTTATTCCAATCATCTAAAAGACTTTGGGTTAGGGTTTTCATTCTGTCTGCCAAGTCTGACAAATAGGTTTTATAATTATCAGCATTTGTAGATGAGGTATAGAAGCTTAAAATTTCAGAGTCGGTTTCGGCCAATCCATATAACATATATTCAACAGCCGGAAACCCTACAGCATCGTTATTATTTACGCTTCCTAAATCATAATTTTGAGATTGAATATTACTTTCAATATCATTGACATTGGTTGGATACACATTCATTTGAAAAATATAATTCGTGCTTTCAGCAAGACCAACATTAAACATTTCTGCATGTTGCCAAACTTTGTAAGCTTCTTGCCAGGCCATTCGTAAATTATCTAGTTTTGCCTGAGTTGGGTGATCTATGAAATTTGTTTTCGCATTGACTATATTTCCGAGTTTGGCATTAAGGTCTGAATATACTGGAATAATGATATTATCCGCCCAGTTGGTCAACATGGCTTGTCGGTCAAAACCATCCGTTGGATTATTGTTGATATCCGTACCACCGTCGTCTGAACTACAAGACAGAAGAAGACAAACCGAAAAAAATGTTATTAAAATACGTTTCATCATCATTTTTTAATTTTTGCAAATATATGAGTTAAGGCAGCGAATAGCCCATTAATTTAATCTTAAACTAATTTTAAATTAGTCAGCAGCTTGTTCAACCGTAAAGTTGAAGCGAGCTGCAATTTGGTCTGAAAAATCATCTAAGGTTTGCTCAGAAACATCCCAAAATCCATTGCCTTCTAACAAAGATGTTAGCATAGTATCGACTTCATTTGCTGTAAAATATGGACTATCAGAATTAGGTTGTCTTGTGAATTTTAGGCTGTAAATAAAACCAAACCCTTCAGATAAATCGTGAAAAGCAGCTCCTTTATCGTTGGCTAGAAAATTTTTCCCTTGTTGTAAATAATAAACTGATCTAATACCAATAATTTCAGAAACCTTTTCTTTAATAAGTTCAGCCTGTTGATCTCTCAATTCGTACTCTTTGGCAACTATTGCTGCTCTTCCGAGTTTGAATGCATCATAAATTTCCTGAGCTATACCTGCAAAGTCTTCATCATTTTCAACTCGAGACAAATATTTGTTCAAGAAACTGTCTTGATTAAGCTGTGGGTTTGTAGGATTATCAGTGCCATAAAGGTAGCCAAAAGCCTCATCCCATTTGTGCTCCATGGTGGTGTAGTTTTTCCCTTCTTCGGTAATGTCGTTGTCGTTATTGGCAATGTTATCAGCTTGGTCTAAAACAGCTGGACTCAAATAATTGTTCAGCATTTGGTCGGTCATTAGAGCGCCAATAAGTCCTTTAATAATTGCTTGATTATATTCTAAGCCTTTAGCATTAACATACCGAATTGAGCCGCCACCCGCTTCTTGGATTTGTCCTGCAACACCTTCTGCGGCTGTGTCATCCCAAGCGGTAAAAATTTCGTTAACTTGTTCAGAAATCCAGGTTTCAAATTGGGTTTTGATCGCATTTGATGCTGTAGAATTGGTAAAAAAGAAATCTCTGGAGGCCGCAGTTTTACTTCTAATATTTTTATCGGAAGCATTGAGCTCATTATTTAAAAAATCAGAATCACCCTGTTGGTGGGCAAACATGGAAAGCAATTCCGTTTCAGTTTGCGTATTGTCTAATAATGACGTGTTTAATTCGTCTCCCATTAAAATTCGAGTGGTTTGACCGCTAAAGCTTACTGTACTTTGGCCCTCACGTTCAAATGTATAGGATGCTGGCGCCTCTACATCTGAACTTACAGTGGTTACGCTATCATCATCACTACAGGATGTAAAAATTAAAGCTAAAATCGACAAACTTAAAATTGATCTTCTCATTATAAATTGTTATTAATCTTTTTATTTAGATTTGTTATAAATACACTGCAAATATAAAGTTCTGAGCAGACTGCGCAAATTTTATTTATACTAAATTTAAATAACAAAAGTTAAAATTTTTAATGCCGGTATCGGCTGTTGGGTAAGACTTTGATTTTTTTGAAATTGAGGTTCTTGGTAAGTTTATCTTGGATTACTGATTAAGGTCATCATTCGTTTCTATAATTCAAACTATCTTTGTGGCGTGTTACTCAGAAGACAATATATCAGCATTTGCCTGAGCTTGGTGATTAGCCTATTTACGCTTAAATCAGCATTGGTGATGACTTATTACATCACCTTCACCGAAACATTTATCGGAAACTATTGCGTCAATAAAGACAGACCCGAATTAAACTGTGACGGAAAATGTGAGTTGTCAAAATTACTCGAACGAAATTCATCTGAACAGGATCAACAAAAAGATGTAATGATAATGACTTCTGTAGAAATCGTCTTTTACCTTTGTAAATCAGACAACCACTTCAATCTTTCAAAGGATTTAAGGGAAAATCAATCCGCTTTTGGTTTCACTCCACAACTCTATGTTTTTGATTATCAAAAAGAACTTATCAAACCACCTGAGTTTTTAATTTGACTTCATCGTTAAAATAAAATTCACGTTTAATTTGATAAGAAAACATCATGAAATCAATACTATTGGCTTTATGTATAAGCCTTTGGTTTGGGGTAAATTATGCCCAAACCATTACCTATAAAGTCATTAATCATTCTACCGGCGAACCGTTGGAATCGGTCTATGCCCAAAATACAGAAACACAAAACACCATCCTTTCAAAGAATGGAAAACTAAATTTAGTCCTCAATGAGACTTACCTCATCTTAAGGATGGGTTATGAAAAAATAGAATTTACAGTCCTTGCAAATTCAGATAAAATCATCAGACTTCAACCCATACGGCATGAGCTCGGTGAAGTCATGGTGAGTGGACTATTATTTGAAGATCCCGCCATGAGCGTGACTACACCAGATTTAAGTAAAAATGTCGTACAACCCAAAAATGTAGCCGATCTCTTTGAAAATGTAGAAGGTTTTGGTATCATCAAAAGAGGGAATTATGCCATGGACCCCAGTTTTAGGGCTTCACAATACGAGCAGCTTAATATTCAATACGATGGCGGTACAAAAGTTTTGCATGCTTGTCCAAACCGTATGGACCCTATTACAACCCATGTTATTCCCGAAGACATTCAAAAAATTGAAGTTATCCGCGGACCTTATTCTGTGAGATATGGCGCAACTTTTGGAGGCATCATTAATATGGTATCTAAAAAACCGGAATATGAAAATTATGGTCTTTCCGGTAGTGTCTCATCTGGTTTCGAAACAAATGGTAACAACTCCGTAAACTTAGCTCAATTACAATACTCAAATGAAAAGTTTGATCTAAAAGGCAGTTATGGTTATCGTGACTTCGGCAATTATGAAGATGGTGAGGGAACCGAAATTCCATCATCCTTTAGAAGCATTGATTATGGCATTCGTTTGGGTTATAATTTTTCTACTCAAGAACGCTTAAAAATTGACTGGAGACAATCATTTGGTAGAGATGTCTTACACGCATCACTCCCTATGGATTCCGATTTTGATGACTCCAGTATTTTATCTTTAGATTACCATAAGAAAAATATCAGCGAAGCTTTAGAACATATCAAAGCAAAGGCATATTACTCTTTTGTTGACCATTTAATGAGCAATAGTCGACGAGCTAATTTTCAAACTGTTGAGGCCGTTTCGCCAGTTGAGGCCACCACGGCTGGCGGCAGATTTGAAATGAAATGGAAATTTTCAGACAAATGGACAACTTACACAGGTGCTGATGCGCTTTTGATCAGTAGAGAGGGTGTCAGAAACCGCTTAGTCAAACGAAATATGATGGGTATGCCACTCGATCCACCGATGGCATTTGTAGATAAAATTTGGCAAGACAGTTATATCAATGACTTTGGATTGTTCGCAGAAACAACATACCAAGTGAATGAAAGTACCTCTTTCAATGCCGGCTTGCGGTATGACGTGGTAATTTCAGACATACAAGATCCTGAAAGTGATTTTTTAGGCTACTACCCTAATTTAGATCAACGGGATGAGCACAACATCAGCGGAACAATATCCTTAAAAAAGCGCTTAGAAAACCAAGATGTCTTAGAAATCGCCTTTGGCCGTGGTGTGCGCTCTGCCAATATGATTGAGCGCGCCATCAATCACTTTCAAGTGGGTCAAGATCCCTTTGAATATGTCGGTAATCCAAACTTAGATGCCGAAGTGAACAACCAAATTGAAGTGGCTTATCGTGGTAATTTACAAACAGAAGGTTTTATCTCTAATATAAGTTATAATGCATCAGCATATTATTCGCTATTTGAAAATTATATTGTTGCCATTATCGATGAGACCAAAGACCGAAAGTTTATGCCCAATGTAGAGCCGACCAATCCCAAAGTGTTTCGAAATCTTGATGAAGCTTATAAAACAGGATTTGAAGTTGGTTTTGGGTTTGATTTTTACAATAATTTTCACTTCAATTCTAATGTTGCCTATGTTTATACAAGAAACGAAGATTTAAAAGAGAGTTTACCGCTAACTTCACCACTGCGAAGTAATTTTGAACTGAGTTATCAGAATGATAAGTTTTATGCTAGTATTTTTTATAAAATCGTTGCTAAACAGCGCCAATTGGCATCGTCGTTTGACGAACTTCAATCAACACCGGGTTATGCTTTAGTAGATTTTAAGGCTAATTACAATTTGACCAAAAAACTTAATATTGGAGTGGCCATGCTGAATGTTTTTGACAAATTTTATTTTGATCACTTGAATTTTGCCTTCAGAAATCAAGGCGCAAACGGTCTATCTATGATGGATAGATTGAGTGATCCTGGTATTAATGCCAGTGTTTTTGTGAAATATGATTTTTAATATCACACTACTCCAAGGGGTTTAAGCTCCTTGGAGTTTTTTAAGGCACAATAACCTTAAAAGTTTCTTTGACATTTTTATTTGACAATTTCAGCAGGTAAATTCCCGAAGACCATTGCTCTACTGAAATCTGAGTATTAGAATCATTAAGTTTTTTAGATAATATCTTTTTCCCAAAAATATTATAAACCTCTACTTTTAAATCGGAAACTCCTTTTATTTTGATGTTTAAAAATTGACCTCTTACAGGATTGGGATAAAGTTGAATGTCATAATTTTGAAACTCTTCGTTACTGAAATTTTCATCCCATATGGCTTGAACCCAAATTGGATTATCAATAAAGGGGTTTCGGTTGTTTTGAAAGGTAAATCCATTTTCATTTCTATCTAATTCTTCCTGAGATACAGGATCGCTTAAATGCCAATTTAACAATAAATCAATGTACCAATCATCATAAAACTGACTGCTGTCTGAATTAAGTACATTGCCGCTGGGATCATCCCAGCCACTTGAGTTCACCTGATCTTCGTAGCGCGTAGCGAAATAAAATAAGCCTCTTGCAATATCACCTTTAAACTCGTCTAAGGGTTCAAAAACAGTACCGCTATAGCCCGGAAAAACATTGGGGCCTCGTTTGCTGCCGTTTAAGGTTGTAAGATTGGGATTATTCACCTCACCAAAAGGAAAGTTAGATCTGTAACCGTTTACCTGGCCATCTGTTGGAAAAACATAATGAATATCTCCACGCATTGGCGATTGCTGATTGAAAAATGATTGTGGCAGGAGGTGTTCTTTATTGTAACAAACCCCTTCGGCGTTGTAATTGCCACACTCGTCTGTAACCATCTCGTGATTGTATGGGTCTGAGCCGTTCGGGTTTTCTGAATAAATATCTAACAAAAACCCATCGTTATCATAATCGCCGTAGGTATCAATGAAACCAGAATTAGGGATAGGGTAAGCCAAATCTAAATCAGAATAAGGCTGAGGATTATGAACAGGCTGACCGTTGCCATCATCAATATCGTCAATGATCGTTTTTAAAGCTGTTTTAAGCTGAAATCCCGTCAGACCTTGAGCGTTGTCATAATAGCCTTGAGGTGCTTGAGCGTAGGCCAAAATATAACTTAATATAAAAAATGTTGTAAAAATTCCTTTCATAGTCCTAGATGATATTATGTTTTGCAAATATGGTGAAAATTGACCGTTTAGATAATGGTCTGTGCTATTTTTACATTAACTCATGAGGCAAATATTATACCTTTTTTAATTTTGCCATGTAAAACCCATCCTGCCCTGTTTGATGCGTTAAGATAGATCGATCCTCAATAAGTTTAAAACCCTGTCCGGCTTCAGAAGTTAAGAAAGTTTGAACCTGCTTGGTGTTTTCTGAAGGCAAGATGGAACATGTTGCGTAAACCAGTGTTCCTTTGGGTTTCAATAGTTTTGAATAGGCTTGTAAAAGCTCTTGCTGCGTTTGTTGGATCTTAGTTATAAAATCGGGTTTTAATTTCCATTTCGCATCTGGGTTTCGACGCAACACTCCTAACCCACTACATGGAGCATCAATGAGAACAGCATCTGCAGACCCGTGTAATTTTTTAATGACTTTATTGTTGTCAATGTGTCGCGTTTCAATATTAAATGCTTTGGCACGTCGGGCACGTCTTTTAAGTTCGACTAGTTTTTTCTTGTATATGTCGAGTGAAATAATTTGACCTTTATTTTGCATCAATGAGGCGATGTGAAGGGTTTTGCCTCCTGCACCGGCACAGGTGTCAACAATACGTTGACCCGGTTCTGGACTTAAGAGTTCGGTGACCTGTTGTGAAGAGCTGTCTTGAACTTCAAACCATCCTTTTTTAAAGGTCTCGGTCTTAAAAACATCGGCTCTTTCCTTGAGTCTAACTGCATCCTGTAAGCCTTTCACCGGATGTGCATAAATATTTTCATTAGCCAGACTTTTGATCAGTTCACTTCTATTGGTAAGCAATTGGTTTGCCCTGAGTATGACAGGAGCGGTTTCATTTTGAGCGTATATTTCTTCTTCCCAAAGATTACCTAGTTCTGTTAGGCCCAATTCATCCAACCAATCTGGTATGGATGCTTTATATTTCCTGATTTTTGATAATTCGTCAAACCGACCTTTGATGCGACGGGTTGGTGTGTTGTGAAATTGCGGCCACTGCGCCAACTTAATTCCTTTAAGTGTTGCCCAGACGGCAAACATCCTAAATAAATCTTCTTGTTTATATGGCTTATGCGCGTCACCTATTTTAGCATAAAGCCTTTGCCATCGGACGATATCATAAACGGTTTCCGCGATAAAGCCTCTATCACGTGAACCCCAACGTTTATCGAGCTTCAGGGTTTTCCGTAATTGCTTATCGGCATATTCGCCTTTATTGAAGATGAGCTGCAAACAATCTACAACGGCAAAAACTAGATTTCTGTGTAATCGCATTCGTCTGATTTAATCGGCAAAAATACGTAAAAAAAGAGTTTGGAATTTACTTGGACTGGTATTGTTTCAGCAACTCACGATTAAAGTCATAGTCTGCTTTTTTGAGTTGCATAATTTTTTTTGGAGAAATAACCGTCAATAATTCTTTAATATAAGCCTCTCTGTATTCGTAGCGTTTTT
Organism: Mesohalobacter halotolerans; assembly: GCF_006120725.1. Classification (GTDB taxonomy): domain Bacteria; phylum Bacteroidota; class Bacteroidia; order Flavobacteriales; family Flavobacteriaceae; genus Psychroflexus; species Psychroflexus halotolerans. Next base: position 915,943 of record NZ_SWMU01000001.1, on the reverse strand, counting down.
TCTTATAAGATCTGTAATCATCAAGCAGTTTTTCTGCTTCTTGATTGGACAATTTGTCAATTTTATTTAACCCTTCTCTTATAGGTTCCCAGGTATTTTTTTTGAGGTCTTCGTATATTCTGTTATGCTTGTTATAAATTGGCCAAAACACCTGCGCTTGTTTTGAACTTAAATCAAGTCTATCTGTGATAAAGGCAATTTTATAGGATGTGATGTCATCGTCTTCTTGACAATATAAATTCACAAAACAAAAGAGACTTAATACGACTATCAGTGTTTTCATGGTTTGTGGTTTAAAACATAAATACAGAAATAAATTAATAATCTATCAATTGTTCTAAAGAACTATCATCCATATTGTCTATTATCTCGTTTTGGGATAAATTTTTTGATGAAAACTTGAAAAAAAAGTCTTCATTTTCAACGTACAAATCATTTTCCATAAACATTTCATATTCAAGATAATCTTCGATTACAGACTGGTCTATCTTACTGAAATTAAACTCTTGTTGAGGTTTAGATTTTAAAATCAAACCTAAAAGCAAAGACCCTAATAGAAGTAATAAGGAAGCTGCAATTGCAAAAGACTTTTGCTTTTCATTGAGGTTGACAAGCTTTCTTTGTTGAGGAATTTTAACTTCAAAATCATCAAAGTAATTTTCGGGTACTGAAAAGCCACTGCTTTGTTTGTGCTTTTCAATGTCAAAACGCTTAATTTCAAAATCTTCAAAATAAGACTTTGGAACTTTAAACCCGCTTTTGTCTGATATGTGTTTATTCGATTTCATTTATTACTTAGACAACTGATTTTCAAAAAGGTTTAATGTGATTTAAGGTAATCTTCTACTTTTTTTGAAGCGTGGTGATAATTAGATTTTAATGCACTTTCAGAAGTATCTAGCAACTCTGCCATGTCTTTGTATTTCATTTCTTCAAAATACCTTAATTGAAAAACTTCACGCTGTTTTTCAGGTAATGTGCTAATAGCTTTCTGCAGTTGAAGTTGAATTTGATTACCCTCAAAATAAACATCACTTTCTAAATTATTTACAATGTGAGTTTGTAACTCTTCGTTGCTAATCTTTAATATTTTTGATCGCTTTTTTAGAAACGTCAGCGATTCATTTTTAGCTATACGATACATCCATGAATACAATCGACTGTCGCCTTTAAACTTGTGAATGTTTTTATAGATTTTAATAAATACATTTTGCAAAACATCGTCAGTGTCTTCATGGTTTTTGAGCATATATCGGATGTGCCAATACAAGCGTTCTTTGTAAATATCAACTAATTCTGCAAAAGCTTTGTGTGCATGATCAACAGAACACAACCGGTTAATTAAATCTTTTTCTTCTTCAATTTCCATAAGATATTACGCTTCAAAAGACTGCATATCGACCAATTTTTTGTACATGCCGTTTTTGGTCATCAATTCTGCATGTTGGCCTTGCTCAACAATTTCGCCCTCTTGCATAACTATGATTTGATCTGCACTTTGGATGGTAGATAAACGGTGTGCAATAACTACAGAAGTTCTGTTTTTCATCATGTTTTCCAAAGCTTCTTGTACTAATTTTTCACTTTCCGTATCAAGCGCTGATGTCGCTTCATCCAAAATCATAATCGGCGGATTTTTGAGCACTGCTCTGGCAATAGACAATCGCTGTTTTTGACCACCACTAAGTTTATTACCACTATCACCAATGTTGGTTTGCAAGCCTTTTGGGAGCTGCATTACAAAATCGTAAGCATTAGCGACTTTTAAGGCCTGTATCAACTCATTTTGAGTGGCATCCTGCTTACCGATTTTTAGGTTTTCTTCAACAGTATCGTTAAATAAAATGGAATCTTGAGTAACTAATCCCATCAAGTTTCTTAAATCATTCTGGCTGATATCTTTGATATTGATGTCGTCTATTTTGATAACTCCTTTTTCTATGTCGTAAAACCTTGTGATTAAATTAGCAATTGTAGATTTGCCACTACCCGACTGTCCAACCAAAGCCAGCGTTTTGCCTTTAGGTAAATGGGCTGAAAAGTTTTTCAGGACAAATTCATCTTCATACCTAAAATATAAATTTTCAATCTTTAAGCTATCTTCAAAATCTGTCTTCTTTATGGCGTTAGGTTTGTCCTTGATGTTATTATCGGTTTCCAGAATTTCCAACACCCGTTCTGCAGCTGCATTCCCTTTTTTAACATTATAAGACGCCTTTGATATGCCCTTTGCCGGTGTTAATATATTATAGGCTAGCCCCATGAATGCAATAAAGTCTGAAGCATCCAAAACGCCTTCTATTTTTACCATTCTACCACCATACCAGAGCAACACGGCAATAACTGTAATACCTAAAAATTCTGATGCTGGTGATGCTAAATTCTGCCTGTTAAGCAAGGTGTTTGAGTAATTAAAAAACCGTTTTGTAGAATCTGAGAATTTCTTAAAAAATATAGATTCTGCATTAAAGCCTTTTATAATTTTTAATCCGCCAAGGGTTTCTTCAAGAATGGATAAAAAGTAACCCTGTTCATTTTGGACAAGGTCAGACTTTCGCTTTAATGATTTCCCTATTAAAGATATAATAAACCCAGAAATAGGTATAAAAACAAACACAAAAATGGTTAATTTCAAACTTAGAAACATCATTGCACCAATAGTAAACAGAATTGTGAGTGGTTCCCTGACTATAAGGACCAAAATAGATAAAAACGAATTTTGTATTTCTAGTACATCACTTGTTATTCTTGCAATAGTATCACCCTTTCGTTTCTCAGAATAATGTGATAAGGGAAGTTCAATGGTTTTTTTATAAAGTGCATTTCTTAAATCTTTAAGGACACCATTCCTTAAAAACGTCATGAAGTATAGTGCCAGGTAGTTTGATATATTTTTTAGAAAAAACAAAACTATGACAAGCGTAATCACGATAAGCAAAGATGTAGAGATATCATCTTGAGCTACATCCTGAATATAATAGGACATGCTATCTTTAAAATAATCTTTAGCCTTTCCAACACCTTGATAAACAGGTTTATCTGTTATAGGTTCGGCTTCTTCATTAAACAAAACATCTAGCATAGGTATTAAGGCGATAAATGACAACGCACTAAACAAGGCGTAAAAAATATTAGCTATGATGTTGCCAATTGCGTATACCTTGTAAGGCTTAGCAAATCGTATGATTTTTTTAAAATAATTCATAAAATGTAGTCAGTCTACCGACAGGCTTAAGTCGTAATTTGCAAAGATACATTTTATTAAATGAATTGGTCAAATCTAGGTTTGTTCACTAAAATTTTAAGTGCTTATAGGGATTTTTTAGTATTTTTAAAACATGTCTGAACGTCAAAATTCTTTTTCAATAAAATCTTGGGCTGAAGGTGATAGACCACGAGAAAAACTATTGCATAAAGGCAAATCAACTTTAAGTGATGCGGAACTTTTGGCAATATTGATTGGTTCGGGTAATAAAATAGAAAGTGCTGTTGACTTATGCAAACGTATTCTAAGAGACAAAGACCATCAATTGAAACAACTCAGCAAAATGAGTGTTGAAGAACTTCAAACGTATAAAGGTATTGGCGAGGCTAAAGCCATAAGTATTGTAGCTGCTTTAGAATTAGGCAAGCGCCACGGTAATGCAGATTTTCCTATTTTTCCTAAAATTACATCGAGTCATGATGCTTATCGTGTGTTACATGCAATTATTGGAGATTTATCTCACGAGGAATTTTGGGCATTATTGCTAGATAACTCCAACAAAGTCATCAACAAACATCAAGTTAGCAAAGGCGGCATTACAAGCACAGTTGTCGATATGCGCTTAATTTTCAAAAAAGCATTGTCTTGCAATGCGGTGGCAATAATTTTAGCCCACAATCATCCTTCAGGTACTTTAAAACCCAGTCGATTAGATATCAAATTGACAGAAAAAATTAAAAATGCAGCTGAATTGATGGATTTTAAATTGTTAGATCATATCATTGTAACAGAGAAATCTTATTTTAGCTTTGCCGATGAAGAGTTGCTTTAGTCTATGGAAATTTTAATATATGTTCCAAAAATCACCTCTCGTATCAATTATACGTTCAGGCAGCTCTGTAAACGTATGTTAGGGTTTGAAATTAATTTTACAACCAAAATTGAAACTTTTATTGCTTATAAGGGCGTAAAATTTTCTTATGCCAATCAAAGGTTAGGAAATGAAATTTTCATTCAAGCCCATGGTTTGCTTTCTGAACAGGGCGTAAATGATGTTGATATTACAGTCTCGAAGTGGCGAGATGTTCCCTATTTTTTTAAAACTTCTTCTCAAAGCGATATCCCATATGATATTTTTGCCGCAAGTTTTTTTTTATTATCCAGATATGAGGAATACTTGCCGCACGTCAAAGACGAGCTTGGCGAGTTTCCCGCCAATGAAAGTTTAGCTTATAAAAATAATTTTTTGCATCTGCCTGTTATAGACATATGGTTGACTCACTTTACTGGAGTCTTAAAAGAAAAATTTGATACTGTTCAAGAGAAGGAAAGTCAATTTAATTTTAATTTAATCATTGCGGTTGAAAGGGCTTTTCAATTTAGAAAAATCGGAATATCGAGAAGTATCGGTGGATTTTTAGCTGATGTCTTTCAGCTTAAGATAAGAGACCTTTATGCCAGAATTAAAACGTGGTTTAAATCCAGCTTAGATCCATTTGATGTTTACGACGATTTGATTGACTTGAAAGACCAGTTGAATATTAATATGCTTTTTATGTTTCAGCTTGGTGATTATAGTATCCATACCAAAAACATAAATCATCGAAAAAGGCTTTATAAAAAACTCATTAAATCTATGGGTGATTATTGCGAAATTGGTTTACTGGCAAGTCATGAAGGTATTGAAGATATTGAAACTTTACATAAAGAAATTAAGCGTTTTGAAAATATATCTAATTTGGAATTGGAGAGTATCTTAATAAAAGACCGCAAGCTTAATTTCCCGGATTTTTATGTCAATCTTGAAAAAACAATTATACAAAAAGATTACTCTATGGGTTATGCCAACCACATAGGATTTAGAGCTGGAACCTGTTCTTCATTTTTATTTTATGATCTAAATTTAGAACAAGCTTCACCTATAAAGATTAACCCCTATTTTTTAAGCTCTAAAGTACTAAAGCGTTTGAATAATAAAGAAGTAGAACAATTTATAAACGAACTAAAACCCTATAAAGTCAATCTTAATTTACTGTTTAATAATTCAGATTTTGCAGAAGAAGACGAGAGAAAACGCTATTTTCAAATTTTTAAACAAATGATATAATGGCGCAGTTGGAGTTAACAGATATTTTTTTTGATTTAGACCACACCTTATGGGATTTTGAAAAGAATTCTGAAATTACATTTAACCTTATTTTTGAGAAACATAGCATCAATATAGACTTGAATTCATTTATGAATGTTTACCGACCGGTAAATTTTAAATATTGGAATATGTATCGAAGAAATCAAATCGACTCTGAAAACCTGAGATTTTATAGACTTAAAGAAGTTTTTGAAACCCTAAAAATTAAGAGTGACAAACAACTTATTAACTTGATTGCCGAGGAATATATAAACTATTTATCTGATCAAATCCATCTTTTTCCTGACGCCCAGCTGACTTTAAACTATCTAGCAAATAAGTATCGACTACATATTATTACTAATGGTTTTGAGAAGATACAGCACAAGAAAATAAAATCTTCAAAAATTGATCATTTTTTCGAAACGGTAACAACAGCCGAAGGTTCTGGATTTAAAAAGCCAGATCAACGTATATTTGAACATGCATTGAAAAAAGCTAAAACACATCAGCACAACAGTTTGATGATTGGCGACAGTCTGGAAGCCGATATTCAAGGGGCAAAAGATTTTGGAATGGAGGCTATTTATTTTGGCAAAAAACCTAATTTTGAAATCGATTATGTCGAAAATCTAAAAGATTTAAAAACAGTACTTTAAATATATTCTAAAATGAAAAAAAACATTGTTTTACTGCTATTACTATTAAGCATTAGCGCATTAGGTCAAACTTCACCAAAAAAATATAAATATATAACTGTACCTGTTCAATATAATTTCACTTCCGAACCTAACCAGTTTCAAATCAATGTTTTGACTCGTGTATTGTTAAAAGAAACAAATTTTGAAGTATACATGAATGAAGGCGAAAAATTACCTAATGAATTAGCAAAAGACCAATGTTTGGGTTTAAAAGCAAATGTGATTAAAGTTGGCGGTTTATTTACAACCACTTTGAAATTTCAATTAAAAAACTGTTTTGGCAACACTATTTACGAGAGTACAGGCACGAGTAGAAAAAAGCCGTTCAAGGATGCTTATCACGAATGTTTGAAAAATGCTATTCGCGATTTTCAGGTTGTTTCATCTCAATACTTCATGCAAAACATAGAAAGTGAAACTCCTGCTGAGTCAGTAAATATTGATAACAAAAATAGCAACATCCCTTTTAAGGAAAGAGCTAAGACATATAAAGAAGGTAATAAGACATATTGGCTTACAAAGGAAAAAAACAATTATATCTTATATCAAGATCAAGGTAAGACTATCTTTGCTACTTTAGAGCAAGCAGATCGTGGAACTTATTCGTTTGATTCTTCTACTATTGATGGTGCTGCTTATTTTGATGCTGAAGGAAACCTCATAGTTGAATACTTAGCCAAAGATAAAGATGCTGTTCAAAAATTAATATTTAAGAAACAATGATGCTTTAAAATTCATATTTGCCTTTCCAGCGCTTATTTAAAAAATCTTTATTCTGCTTTTCCCTACTATTATCTGAGGTAGTATATAGATTTTCAGAGGAAATCTCTTTAGGCATAAAGTCGTGAAATGCAAAATTTCCATCATAATCATGAGCATATGGATATGATTTTCCATAGTCTAAATCTTTCATCAATTGTGTAGGTGCATTCCTCAATGAAAGCGGAACTTCTAAATCTCCAGTTTTTGTTACCAAGTCCATAGCTTTATTGATCGCCATATAAGCCGAATTACTTTTTGGCGATGTAGCTAAATAGATCACGCACTGACTTAATATAATCCTGGCTTCAGGCATTCCTATAACATTTATGGCTTGAAATGTGTTGTTGGCCATCACTAATGCTGTAGGATTTGCCAAGCCAATATCCTCTGAAGCTAGAATAATCAATCTTCTAGCGATGAATTTAATATCCTCACCGCCTTCAAGCATTCTAGCTAACCAATATACTGCTGCATTGGGATCACTACCTCTTATTGATTTTATAAAAGCAGAGATAATATCGTAGTGCTGTTCACCAGACTTATCATATTTTAAGGGTTTTTCCTGTACAACTTTGTAAACTAGTTCATCCCTAATAATGATTTTATCCTTATGGTTTTGTTGAGTAACAATCAGTTCTAAAACATTAAGTAATTTCCTAGCGTCACCGCCACTCATTCTAAACAAAGCTGTTTTTTCTTTTATCTGAATGTCTAAGTTTTTCAAGAGGCTGTCTTCAGTAAGTGCTTTGTCAAGTAAAGTTTCAAGTTCTTCTTTTCCAAACGATTTCAAGGTATAAATTTGACATCGAGATAATAAAGCCGAGATGACTTCAAAACTAGGATTTTCAGTAGTTGCCCCTATTAAAGTAACCCAAGCTTTCTCAACAGCCTCAAGAAGAGAGTCTTGTTGAGATTTACTAAATCTATGAATTTCATCAATAAACAAAATTGGAGAATTTTGACTGAACATACCTTGAGATTGTTTAGCCTTTTGTATTACTGATCTGATATCTTTAACTCCACTATTGATAGCACTCAATTTATAAAAAGGCCTATTGATTTCATTGGCAATAATTTGAGCTAAAGTCGTTTTTCCTATCCCTGGTGGCCCCCAAAAAATTAGAGATGGTAAGCTCTGTTGCTTTATAATTTTTGAAATTAAACCATCTTTACCAACAAGATGGTCTTGACCGATATAATCTGATAATTGCTTAGGCCGAAGTCTTTCTGCTAGAGGTGCTTTCATATTCACAAATTTACAATTTTAATGACATTATAACAGGTGTTGCCAACTTGGAAACGAAATTGATATATTTATAATTTCATATATATTATGTCAAAAACATTTAAATATACACATGATGTTCTGCTTTATCCATTAGGTTTAGTCCTGTTGATATGGTTTGTGTATTGGGTAGAAATCAAATTCAATCTAAATTTTAATAACTATGGTGTATATCCTCAAAAAATTGATGGTTTAAAGGGCATCTTGTTTTCGACTTTTATACATAGCAGTTTAAAACACTTATTCAATAATTCTGTACCGCTCTTATTATTGAGTATGGCTTTGTTTTACTTTTACAAAAACATCAGTAAGCCAGTTATCATTTGGGGAATACTACTTACTGGCTCATTGACATGGTTGATAGGCAGACCAAGTTACCATATTGGTGCTAGTGGTTTAGTGTATGTTTTGGCCTCTTTTTTATTTTTTAAAGGTATTTTTTCAAAATATTACAGGTTAGTTGCTTTATCACTTAGCGTTGTATTTGTGTATGGAAGCTTAGTTTGGGGTTTATTCCCAGGAAAAGTTGGGATGTCTTGGGAAGGGCATTTTTCCGGTTTTATAGTTGGATTGGCTTTAGCATTAATCTATAAAACAAAACATATCGTTAAACCAAAATACGAGTGGGAAAAAAAAGACTACGATTCAAAAGACGATGAATTCATGCAGCTCTTTGATGAAGATGGTAATTTTATCCCTGATATGACTAATGAAGTCAATGATGAAAATAAGGATGATGAAGAGACTGAGATTGTATACTATATGAAAGAACAGAAAGATAAAAAACAATAGGAGTTATCTTACAAACTCATACAAAAACAAACCGGCAGCAACAGCAACATTTAAAGATTGTGTATGACCTTTCATAGGGATATGATAAGTATGGTCTAGCATCTTAATAATACTGTGATGAATTCCAAGTCCTTCACTTCCTAAAACAAGCGCCACAGGTTTTTTTATTGTATTATCAAACAAAGATTGATTTGATTTTTCTGAAGCACCTACAAGTGTTACATCATATGCTTTTAATAAATATAGAGCATCTTTGAGATGGTTGACTTTACAAAGTGGTATATTAAAAATTGCTCCTGCAGAGGTTTTAACCATATCTTCATTTATTCTGGCAGTCCCTTGTTGAGGTACGATAACAGCACTAACTCCTGACGATTCTGCAGTTCTTAATATGCTGCCAAAGTTTCTGACATCTGTAATTCCATCAAGTAATAAAAACACAGCCTCTGGGTTGTTTTTTAGTACATTTTCTACAGTAGTTTCAAAATCGACAAAATCGACTGGAGACATAAAGGCCAAAACGCCTTGATGATTTTTAGATTGATATTTCCTGAATTTTTGATGAGGGACAAAACTCACTTTAACTTGCTTTTCATTGGCTAAGCGAATAATGTCTTGAGTGTTTTCTGATTCTTTAAGAATTTGTATTTTGTCAATAGGCTTTCCGCTTTTCAGGCCTTCTATAACAGGATGTATGCCGAAAATTATATCTTTTTTTTGCATGTTTTAAATATAAAAAAATCCCGCATAAAGCGGGATTTTAATTAGATAACTTATTATGATTTAAGGAGTAGGAGTTAAAACAACGTCTACAACGAAATCACCTGTAAATAATCCTTGTTCTAATGTGTAAAATAATTGATTAGAACATGGATCAAAAAGATTACCATTAAGTGCATCTTCTTGTAACACTGTACCAGGGAATAATGCAGGGTCACTACCTACGATTGATAAAGTATTATCTGGATTGATAGTCAATACCCCATCATATATAAACTGTCCGTCAAAACTAGGATCTCCAGTTGCCTCAGCTACAAAATTAGTACCCCATGCTGAACTAATGTTAAACTCTCCTTCGTTACCAGTTGGTGTAAGGGTCATATCGAATGTATTGATTTCAGAACCGTCTATGAAAGAAGAGCCAGTCCATTCAAGAGGAAGAACTCCTGAGCACACTTCCAATGTAAAAACATCGGGGTTATCACCATCCAGACCAACAATAACATCTGGATTACTGGTTGATGTTATTGTAAATTGAACTGTATAATTTGTTGATATACTTGGATCAATGTCAAACAAAATACTAGCGTTTCTAGTATCGGCAGGTACTACAGTAGTAAAAGAACCTGTTTCAACACTTGGTGCACTTCCTTCTACGATTTCAACATCGTATGAAATTGAAGTATCTTGTCTATTAACAGGTACATTATACTCTATTGGTATTTCAACCGATCCTGCATCGCTAAGAACTTGTTGAGATTCATTTTCAAACTCAATCCAACCTGATTGTGGATCATTTTTAAATCTGGTATCATCAACAGCATTACAGCCAATAAGTATAAAGCCGAGGACTACTGTTATTGTTTTAATTATATTTTTCATATCTTAAGGTTGTTTTGTTAAGTTAAATTCAGTTGTTAAAGGTGCAGAAACACCACATGCTGGCTGCATATATTCACCAACAATAAGATTAAAAAACGTATCATCTGTTGGATCAAAACTACCAGTTGTAGAAACAGAGCCAAAAAAGATTGTTTCAAAGACATCATCATCTGGATCATCAGTTCCTTGATCATTATTACAGCCTAAATTTGAATCAATCACGTTGTCGCCTAATATAACAACATCGTTACATGATAAATCAAAAGGTAGAGTCATATCGGGCTGTCCTATATCAAAGCCCTCAAGATAATTAACATCAAAACTTCTTTCCGTTGATCCTGAACCTTGAACTATATCGACAATTTGAGTTTCAAATGTAAGTATACCATTTTCAGGGTGTATTGGCGTAACTTGCTCAAGTAGGTAAGGTCCAGTAAAAAAGCCTTCTTCAATTGGACAAATTTGTCTAACTCTAACTTCTATAGTAGAAGGATCTACCGTAGCGTCTCCAGCATCTGTAATGCGTAAAGTTAGAAGCTCTGGTGATGTCTCTACACTGTTGTCAATACCATTAATGGTCAAAAAACCAAAAAATTCACCAGCAGGTATGGTTGTTGACAAACTAGGGATATCTATATTTTCAAAATCTACAGTCGTTTCATCACCTTCTACAATTTCTATATCTACTGTTCGGTCTTGATCAGACAAGCTTGTAGTGTTAATCTGCACGTCTAATGAACCTGTATCATCAATTACAACATCTAAATTTGCCGAATTTTCAGGAAAATAGACGAGAGTTTGAGAACCGTCAAATACGACTGGCTCTGTATCATCGCAGGAAATTAAAGTTCCTGCAGCAATAATTAATATTAAAAATACTTTTTTCATAATTTTTTTATTTTATAACCATTGTGGATTTTGTTGTATGTTAGGGTTACCGTTAAGCTCAACTTGAGGTATTGGCAGCACCCATCTTCTATCATTTACTGGTAATGAACATGGAATATTTCCATCACAATCTCTAGGATCTCTTTGAATACCAGTATTGAGTATGTTTCTGTATCTTTTTAAATCTATATATCTATGACCTTCAAAACACAACTCTAATCGTCTTTCAAAAGCGATATCTTCTATTGCATCTTCAAGACTTGAATAAGCCGATGCACTGGAAGTCGTAGCTCTACGGGCATTTCTTACATCTTGTACGTCATTAGCAGCAAGTTGAAATTGTGAGTTTCTCGCGTAGGCCTCAGCTCTCATTAAATAAGCTTCAGAAGCTCTGAACATTTTAAAGTCATTTATGTAAACACCTGCGATCGGCGGGTATTTATTTATAGTATTTTCTTCTGGATCATCATTAAGATCATCGGTGAAAGTTTCAAATCTCACGTCATTGTTATTAATAGATTCTTCCTCTAAAAGATCAAAAAGACCATCGGACATACCAATGAAATTACCACCTGTTCCGGTAAAGATAAATTCACCTGCAATATTTCTATTGAACCCATTAACATTATTATACTTGAATATAACTTCAGTTACATCTTGATCACCATTAAACATAGCAGAATACTGTGATTGATTTGCTAAAGGAAAATCATTGATAATAGAATTCGTATGCGTAATTACTCCATCAAAGTCATTAGTTATTAAGGCAACTCTTGCTCTGAGAAATGTTATAAAACTTTCAGTAATAGTATTGACATCAGTGATATCGTCATCTAACAAAGCACTCGAAGAATCTAAATCGTCTAGGATTTTAGCTACTGTTTCTTGAGTTGTTAATCTTGTTGGTGAATCATCTACAGATACCTCTTCTTGGTAATGCACGCCTAATGCGTTAGGGTCAGTTGTATCCTCACCATAATAAAGAAGCAAATCGTAATGCATTAATGCTCTCAAAGCGTAAGTCTGCGCGAGGAGATTATCAAATTTATCTTGCTCACCAGACTCCACAGTCACTAATTCTGATGCAGCAAATACACGATTACACAAGTTTGCAGTATTATAGCGGTTAGTCCAAATAGCAGCCGAGTTAGATTGTGTATTCACAACTTGGTTTAAAACATTGACCTTTTGTCCACCGCTATCTTTTCCTAATCTACAGTTATCTGTAAATATCTCATTGATATCCAATACGTTGTTTGGATCATAATTTGTATAAATTCCGTTCACTGCAGCTTCAATGTCATCTACAGTTTCAAATGCTGTAGAGTTAATAAGCGCATCAACCGGTGCTCTGTCCAGTTGATCATCGCAACTTGTTAATAGAGTCGCAATAAGTAATGTTAAAAATATTTTTTTCATTGTTTTTTTATTTAAAATGTTATATCAACTCCAAAAGAAACAACTCTTGGAGAAGGAAAGTTAAAGAAATCTCCTGATTCACTTGTTTCAGGGTCATATCCTCTCCACTTACTCCATGTTACAAGGTTTGTACCTTGAGCATATATTCTCAAAGCAGATAAGAAACCAATTTTATTTAAAGTCTTCCCGTCGAGATTGTAAGCTAATGTTACATTTCTTAATCTTAAGAAAGAGGCATCTTCTAGGTAACGATCACCAGATTGAAATCTCAAGCCTCCAAAAGCTAAACTTGGTATAGCTGTGACATCTCCGGGTTGTTGCCACGCGTCAAGCATGGAAACGTTCTGATTGGCAAAACCTGCAAGTGATGCATCTTCTGTAATTGCATATGTTCCATTGTTTCTCCATGTATCAGCTGCATATGAAAATAATGCATTCAAACTAAAGCCTTTCCACGTTACGGCTGTTCCAAAACCTCCGGTAAAAACCGGGTCAAATTGCTTATCTACATAAACACCGTTAGTGTCTGGATCATAATTGGTTGTTAACTCTCCATCAGCGTCTAAATATAAGGCTTGTCCATTGGATGGATCTACTCCGGCCCAACGTTGATAAAACCATGTAAAGGCTCTTCGTCCTTCTTGAATTCTTAGTGTGTTACCTGTAAATCCTTGCTCATTTCTTATATCTAAAACTTCATTTTCGTTGTAGGAGAAGTTACCGAATACTCTTACACCCCAGGGATTGGTCGAAGTTTTTCTGAGGATATCGTATGACAACTGAACTTCAACACCTTGATTTTGCATGTCTCCTACATTTGATTGTGTGTTTGAGAAACCTGTACCAGATGGAGAAACATTTCTTGCAAAGAATAAATCTTCTGTTTGCTTGTCGTAAACATCAAGAGAACCTGTCAACTTATTGTCCCAAAAACCAAAATCGACACCAATATTTGCTTGTGTAGTTGTCTCCCATTGAACATTAGTGTCAGCAAGATTATTAACGCTCAAAATCGGGCTGTTTTGAAATCCGTTTCCACCACCAACGGTTTGAAAACCAGCAAAGAAACCAATGTTTTGATTACCGGTTTGGCCATAACTTCCCCTAAGTTTCAATGCACTTATACCACTTGCATTATCCATAAAAGCTTCTTTGTCTATATTCCAGCGACCACCTACGGAGAAAAATGTACCCCATCTTAGATCTTCTTGGAATCTTGATGTGCCGTCACGTCGTATAGTTAAATCTAAGCCAAAACGTCCATCATAATCATAAGTTGCATTTCCAAAATATGAAAATAATGCAGTTTCTATTTCTGTTGATGAAACAGATGGAATAAATGGAGCTGCTGGAGTTTCGGCATCTAAATCAGGAAAAAAGGTTGAAGGATCAACAAATCCGGCACTAGAACCTGGAAATTTTGGATTTAGACCAAAAGCTTGAAAGGAAGCTCCTTGAATGTTTCTAAAGAAATACTCTGTATAACCTGAAACAGTTACGGAATGCTTGTCATCAAATACGTTACTGTATCTAACAAAAGCATTAGAGTTAAAAGAAAAATCTCTATTAAAACTTTCAAATTGAGAACCGCCAAAAAACTCTGCAGCTGCATCAACATTAGGACTCAATAAACCTCGAATACTATTAGGTGAATCAATAAATAACCTTTGTATATTTAAGTAATCAACTCCTATTCTACCACCTATTGTTATGTTTTTAAGAATATCATATTCGGCATTTGCGCTTCCGGTAAAACGGAATTCGTTTTCCCTATCTGTATTAAATCTTGCTGTATTAAGAGCTATAAATGGTGTATTAACAAAACCATTAGCTCCATTTGCGCTTATTGTCCCATCAGGATTTAAAGCACCTGATTCTACAGTCCCTAATGTGTTAAGGCTTCCATCAGGATTGAAAGCATTCAAATAAGGTAATGCCAAAAACGGAACTATAAATGGATTATCAAGCTGTCCACCTGTATTATTATCTCTGGTAGCATCAACAACAAAATCACTCTTAGAAAATGCTGCGGTAATATTTGTACCATATCTAAATTTATCGTCACCACCCGATAAGTTGTTTCTTACCGTGAAACGCTGTAATTTTGACCTTAAGGTTGTACCTTCCTGTTCAAAATATTGAAGTGAAGTATATGAAGATAAATTTTCACCACCTTGTTGAATAACTAAGTCGTGAGATTCTGTAGTACCTTCTCTTAATATAATGTCTTCCCAATTGGTATTGGTTTGATTTGATAACACAGCAATTTCTTGATCTGTAAGACCATCACCAAACTGTGATCCTGGCAATAAATTTTTCTGGTAATTCAATAGCTGGAAAGCATTCATCATGTTGAAATTTTTCTCAGGCAAATTCGAAACACCGTATAATCCTCTATACTGAACAGATAAATTAGAATTTCGTTTAGCGTTTTTGGTTGTTATCAAAATCACACCAGCTGCACCCCTATTTCCATAAATAGCTGTTGCAGCAGCATCTTTAAGAACACGCATAGATTCGATATCATTTGAATTTAAACTTCTAAAATTGTCCTGATTTACCGGCATACCGTCTACTATATATAGAGGCTCAGTATCACCATTTAATGATGTACGACCTCTTATGATTACCGTAGCAGATTGACCAGGTTGCCCTGAAGCTTGTCTTACGTTTGCTCCAGCTACATTACCCTGTAAAATTTGGTCGATAGAAGCAATAGGAACTTGCTCAATCGATTCAGATTTTACATTCGATGATGCGGAGACGACCTCATTTTCTTTAAGAATACCTTGATAAGACGTTACAACAACCTCATCAAGTTCTTCTAAGTCAGGTTCCATTGTAACATCTATAGTTGTCTTAGCACCTACCCGAACTTCTTTGGTCTTGAAACCAACATAGGTAAATTGGAGAACTTGATTGGAAGCAGCGCTTATGCTGTAGTTCCCATCAAAGTCTGTTTGTGTACCCGTAGATGTGTTTTTGATGATTACGTTTACCCCGGGAACAGGCAAACCATCTCCGTCAACCACCGTACCGGTGACTGTTTTTTCTTGTGCAAACGTGAGTTGCACAACAAACGCTAAAAGTAGCGTTAGAATTCCTCTAAACTTTGTTCTCATTTTTAAATTTATTTGAATTAGCCAATGCCAAAAATCATAATAAATAGTTAATCACACAAATTTTTTTTACTTTAATTTAAAAAAACAGTGTTAAAAATTAACCTTAAGGTCATCTCAAGCCTAGAAAACCGTTAAAAATTTAAGATGAATTTGTGTGTTTTTAAATTCTATGTTTTGTGTGTCAGACCCACCATTGGCAAAGATAAGCCGAAGAACACCAGCCCGTGTTTCAATCCCAAAACCTACGCCCAAACTGTATAGATTTTCACTGAACCTATCAATATCATTTTCATAAAAACCATAGTCTAAAACACTATGAATATATAGATTTGAGCCTAAAATATAGCGATACTCTGTCTGAATTGTCCCAAATAAATTGGCAAAAAAGCGATTTTCAGCAAAACCACGTATTGAATTAATCCCACCAAGACGATACAGTTCATTGCTCAAATATTGTTCTGAGCTCAAAAAACCTGAATCTAAACCTAAATAGACATACTGTCTTTTATCGATTTTAAATATCTGTCGTGCTTTCAAGCTTATGTATTGCTGATCTTCTTCTAGAGTTTGCGTTTGACGCCGAGCTATTCCAAAATTGAGATTGACGTATTGTGTGCTTAAAAAAAGACTAGAAAAGCGTTTGGGCTTATTGTAAACAGCTTCTAGCCCATATCTGCTTTTATCAAAATCTTGTATATCATTAATTTGATTCTCAGCATCTAGTAAATTTGTTGATGACTCAATTTTTGTGTTCAAACCAAGATTGATGTTTTGAGTAACCTGATAATCTAATTTTAAACGCTGGGCATTATTAGAAAACGTAGAATCTTGTTTGAAAAAATTTAAGCCTGCTTCAATTGAAAAACGAGATTGAAATATATAAGGTAATCTAAGACCGACATCAAACCACTCTTGTGCATTACCGTCATTTCGATAATTCAAATTTATTTCTTCACCAGCATTAAAATTATTAACGAGCGATAAGTCTATATTACCAATAAGCTGGAAATCATTTTCATCTGAGTTGTTAAAGCCTAAAAAGCCATCAAAACTATTAGCTTGTGAACGGTCAAGATATAGGAAAAGATTTGTCGAATCTTTTGTAAACTGAACTTGTGGTGTTTTGGTTTGATTCACAAATCGCAAGGCATCCAGTTGTTCTGATTGTTTTAGAAGTTGCTCTCTATTGAATACCGCACCAATTTTTACATTACAATAGTGTTTTAAAAAGGCTTGGGGAAATTTATCATAACCTCTGATTACAATCTTATCTAAAGTTCTTTTAGGAGATTCATTCAGGTCTATTTTAGCAAATACAGTATCGCTCTCGTTAAATTCAATTTCTTTTAATTTAACCTGACTAAAAGGCTTACCTTCTTTAGACAGCTGATTTAATGTAACGAATAATCTTTCTGGCAAATCCTCAATCTTGACATAAGGTTCCATATTGTTAAAAACATCAGTAAAAGCGGAATGATTTTTAATATAAACGACATTATACTTTTTTCTTAAATTAAGCTGAAGTTGATACACTGAATCATTTGCAGGTTCAAGTTGATACGCTCTTAAGTTCAAATATCCTTTTTGCTGTAGCTCAGCTATTATTTCTTTAGATGCAGCTTCTAGATTTTTAAAACCTGTAAAAGATTGATTTGGTATAAATGTCTTGAGTAAGCTATCCTGTTTGATGTTTTCTGAATGTAATCTCAAATATAGATTTTGAGACGAAACAGAATTCAAGTATAAACCCAATATAATGACTAAAAAAGACCTCATACATATTTTAACGCTCTTAGCTGCAAAATGGTATGAAATATTTTAAAATCCAAAAGATACGGTTAGAAACAAATTTGTAATATCTGATGCTATCTGTGCTCTTTGGTCTAAGCCTGTTTCAAATAAACGGTCATTCCGATCAATTGAAGCTAAACTGTAAGCCAAATCAATATTAACATTATTGATAGTGTAGCCAAGTCCTAAGCTAAAACCTTCTAAATCACCTTGAAAGAAATTATTTTCATACGGTGTTTCTTGAAAAAAGTAACCTCCACGAAATTTTAATTGTTTATAAACATATTCTCCACCGATATTCAAATTTCCTGCAGAAGTCAGGTTTTGATCAATCTCTGCATTTAAAAACTCAAGACTATTTGAAGTAAATTTAGCATTGGAATAATCCTGTATATTATAATCAACACTGAGTAAGCCTTTTCCTCCAAATATATAAGATAAACCCGCGGTCCATTGACTAGCTGTTCTGTAGTTATAATTAGGAAAAATATTGAGCACATTAGGATCGACACTTGCAGGACCAAATTCCTCGCTTCCTGTTCTTATAAATTGAGTGGTTTCGTCAGACACATTAAACCAGGTTGGCGATTCGTAAGATAAAGCTGCTCGTAGTTGGTCAGTAATTTTAACTATACTCCCTAATTGAAAAGAAAAGGCGTTTGCTCTTGTTCTCAATCTATTATCAAAACGTATACTGTTGATATCACTTGTCGGGTCAGAATTTGTTTCTAAAAATGAGGTAAATCTATCATACTCCATATAATGCGCATTGAGGTTTAAACCAAAATAAAAACGTTTACTAAGTTCTACACTAGCATTAAATGAAAATTTACCGTGATACCCATCTTCCCGTATGATATAATCCTGCAGAACATTGTCAGCAGTCATATTTGACGTGTAAATGGTATTGTTAAAATCGTCTGGGTCTACGGGATCTATTACGAAAGATTGAAAACCCAACAATGCATTTTGTGCAGACACTCCTTCAGTTTCTCCCAAAAAGACATACAGATCTGAAACAGATTCACCTGCCAAAGGTGTTAACAAGTCTAAAGGTAGTCCATTGGCGCTGTCGACAAAAAATTGATCTATGGATTGACTGTTATTACCTCTTGCTACATATGAATCGTCGTAATTAGCTATTTGTTCATAAGTAAAACCATAAGCATATTTTGACAAAGTAGCGTCTTCATTATTAGAGGCAAAAACGAAAACAATTCCTGCTTGGTTTAAATCAAAAGTTGTTTCATTATCACTGGTCAAACCATCGGTAAAGTTTACATCATTGCTTCTAATGTTTAGATTTAAGGTTCCTGAGGCATGGTTAGTCAGGAAGATTGATGAACCAGATGGATTGAGTTTTAGGGCAGATAAATCTCCACCAAGTGAACTAAATGCTCCAGACATGCCTGAAAAGCGTGCAGTACCCATCAAGTCCTGTCTTGAAAACCTTACAGCATCAGTAAGGTCTTGTGCAAACATAAGTCCCATTGGGATCAATAATAATGCTATTAGAATCTTAAATTTCATGTTTTTTGAGATAAAAAACTCCCTGAAATTGGTTAAAATCTTCAATAATTCAGACAGTTAATTTAATATTAAAGGATTATTATCTTCTACCACCTCCTCTAGAGCTTCTACCACTGCTTCGGCTTCCAGATGATCTAGAGCTACTACTTCGACTTGAGCTTCTTACACTTGAGCTACTTCTTGTAGATCTAGTCCTAGGTGAATAGGATCTATTATTCCTGGTAGTTCTAGACCTGACCGAACTTCTACGTGAAGAATTTTGATAAAGGCTTTGGTTAGAATAACCAGATCTTGATCTTCGTGTTGTAGTGGTAGTTCTATCATTTGATCTCCCACTTCTTGTCCTAGCATTTATATTACTAGAATTTCTTATTCTTCTACCATCAGAATTAACAAAACTGCGATTACTTCTTGCAGCGTTTAACCTGCTTCTTGAATTTGATGATCTCCCTCTGATATTTTGATTACTTCTTACACCTCTTCTACTAGTGTTGAAATTTGATCGCCCTCGGTTTAAAGCTACAGTATTGTTTCTGTAGTTTCTGTGATATGCAAAGCCACTATATGGATTATAGAATCCTACTGCTGGGCCATAAAAACCGCCCCAGCCCCAGCCTGGACCGTAAAAGCCACCACCCCAGCCAAATCCTGGACCGTAGAAGCCGCCCCATGCCGGACCGTAAAAGCCACCCCAGCCCCAGCCTGGACCATAAAAGCCACCGCCCCAGCCAAATCCTGGACCGTAAAAGCCGCCCCAGCCCCATCTATTCCAAAGGCCAAAGCCACCCCAGCCCCAAGCGGGAAAAGTATTATCAATATAATTGTATGTTACGGAAGTTGGCTGTGTTCCCCAGCCTCCGTAAGAACTATACTCTGTATTATCAGTATTTACAATAATGTCTTCTTCTGGAACTTCTTCAGAACCTTGAGATGAATAGGAGTCTATATCTGTAAAAACATCATTTTGTTGTCTTGCTTGAGAAATCAACTTATCCTGTTCATCAAAGTAATTCTGATAGTAATCATTATTATTTTGAGTTTGCTCGTTATTATTTTGTTGAGTTGCCTCATTGGCTACAGCATCAGTTGCGTAAATACCATCGTTTTGAACACTTGCGTTTTCATAAGATGACCCGCATGAAGATACAAAAACCACCGTCAATAATCCTGCGACTAATTGTGCAGATTTAAGTAAATTTAGTTTTGGTCTCATAAGTTGTGGTTTTAAAGATTATATATAGAGCAAAATCCTTAGATTTGCCTTTATTTTTATTACTATACATAGATACAACTTCTATGCCAAAAATCAAAATATGTCAAAACACTTAACAAAACGTTCAGAGAACTACTCAAAATGGTACAATGAACTAGTGGTCCAGGCAGATTTAGCAGAAAATTCTGCAGTTCGGGGTTGCATGGTCATTAAACCCTACGGTTATGCCATTTGGGAAAAAATGCAAAAAGAGCTTGATAAAATGTTTAAAGCTACTGGACATGAAAACGCATACTTTCCGCTTTTAGTTCCTAAACATCTTTTTGAAGCTGAAGAAAAAAACGCTGAAGGCTTTGCAAAAGAATGTGCTGTAGTTACACATTATAGGCTAAAAAGTGATAAAAATGATAAGTCAAAGCTTATTGTTGACCCAGAAGCAAAGTTGGAGGAAGAATTAGTCATCAGACCAACATCGGAAGCCATTATATGGAATACATACAAAAATTGGATACAATCTTATCGAGATTTACCTAAAAAAATCAATCAATGGGCTAACGTTATGAGGTGGGAAATGCGAACCCGTTTATTTTTAAGGACTTCTGAATTTCTTTGGCAAGAAGGCCACACAGCTCATGCTACAAAACAAGAAGCAATAGAAGAGGCTGAACTGATGAATAATATTTACGCAAAATTTGCTGAAAAGTATATGGCAATGCCTGTTATAAAGGGCACAAAATCAGAAAGTGAAAAATTTGCTGGTGCTGTAAAGACATATTGTATTGAAGCCCTTATGCAAGATGGTAAAGCATTACAAGCAGGAACATCTCACTTTCTAGGCCAAAATTTTGCGAAAGCTTTTGATGTAAAATATACCAGTAAGGAAGGTAAGCAAGAATACGTCTGGGCTACTAGCTGGGGTGTTTCTACAAGACTTATGGGAGCACTAATCATGTCACATAGCGATGACAGTGGATTAGTTTTACCGCCTAAACTTGCTCCATATCAAGTTGTTATTGTCCCTATATACAGAAATGATGAACAATTCACTCAGATTTCTGAAAAAGCACAGGAAATTATAAATGAACTAGAAGATCATCATATTAGTGTAAAGTTTGATGATAGAGATACACATAAGCCAGGTTGGAAATTTGCAGAATATGAAATGAAAGGTGTACCCCTTAGGATAGGTATTGGCCCGAAAGACCTAGAAAATAACACGGTTGAATTAGCAAGAAGAGATACCTTAAACAAGTCATTTGTCAAACAAGATGGTCTTATCCTTGAGGTAAAACAAACATTAAAAGATATTCAAAATAATCTGTATAAAAAATCTCAAAACTTTATGAGAAAAAATACCCACAAAGTCGAGTCATATGATGAATTTAAAAGCATTACAAATGGTGATGGTGGCTTTATTGAAGCTTATTGGGATGGTTCTGCAAATACAGAAGAGCAAATAAAAAAAGATACTAAAGCGACAATACGATGTATAATAGATGAAAAAATACCTGAAGGAAGTAAGTGTTTATTTTCTCAAAAGAAAGCTGTTTCTAAAGTACTTTATGCTAAAGCCTACTAAATTTTTAAAATTAATATTGCAACATAAATAAAATAATGTATTTTTGCACCCGCAAATTATTGCAGGATCCGTTCGTCTAGTGGTTAGCCCGAAAATTCGGGACAATTCTTTTAAGAATATCACTATTCGAACAACATGTACCTAAATAGATTATAAGGTCCGTTCGTCTAGTGGTTAGGACGCCAGGTTTTCATCCTGGTAACAGGGGTTCGATTCCCCTACGGACTACAAAATGTTCAAAATATAATCAACTGGTCCGTTCGTCTAGTGGTTAGGACGCCAGGTTTTCATCCTGGTAACAGGGGTTCGATTCCCCTACGGACTACAATGTTAACAAAGTAAGACTAAAATAAATATTATGGCAAATCACAAATCTGCTTTAAAAAGAATTAGAAACAGCGAAACCAAAAGGTTACGCAACCGTTATCAGCATAAGACAGCTCGAAATGCTGTTAGAAAACTCGAAAGCACCACAAAAAAATCTGAAGCTGAAAAAATGTTTGACGATGTAATTTCAAAAGTGGACAAACTCGCTAAAAAAAATATCATTCACGCCAACAAAGCTGCTCGTATCAAATCGAGATTAGCGAAGCACGTCGCTTCACTTTAATTATTGCTAAGTCTTACTTATTTATTATAAAACCTTGTTCAGCTGAACAAGGTTTTTTTGTAGGGTTTGATTATATTAAGTCAAACTGATCAAAATGATGGTAAAAATGCTTTCGGTTTAAGAGCTTCCATTCAAAATAATTAAGCATCCCAAAAACTGCATTTTTTGTGGTTACCTCTGGATTGTCTTTAAAAAAATGATGAAATTCGTCATAAGTCTTCAAAAAGGCTTTTATTGCGATTGCTAAATTATCATGACGTAAGTCTTCAAGCTCGTTCTCTTTCATCAAAGGCATCTTATAGTTTTTTGGCATTTTTTCATAATTGTATAAAGTCTCTTGAACTTTGTCCAAATGCTCTTCTGGTGTACCGATATCAAAATTTTGAATATCGCCTTTTGCAATTTTTAAACCGTATTCTAAATGTTCAACCATATGTTGAGCCGTCATCATGCCCCATTTGGGTTTGCTGTTGCTCTCAAGTTGGTTTAATTTTTGTTCGAGATTGGTTTTATTAATCTCTGGAAAAACATCTTGTCTTTTTTGCACCATAGTGAGTATAGTTGCAATAGCAACCAATTGTTCTTCAGGGTCATTTTCTTCAGCATCAAAAACCTCAACATACCATTTTACGATACCGCTTGGCAATTCTTTGCCTTTATGTTCACGGTCAACTTTTTGTTTACACGTCAATCTTACGTAAATTGTGTCGTTATGGTAAAGCGGTCTCAAAAACCTAATGTTCTCCAGGCCATAATTTGCTGCAACAGGTCCTTTATTAGGATAAACAAATAAGCCGGCAGCTGCTGATATGATAAAATAGCCATGCGCTGTTCGTTTTTCAAAAATACTGCCTTCTAGAGATGTAATATCAGTATGGGCATAAAAATGATCCCAAGTAAGGTTTCCAAAATTAATGATATCGGTATCTGTTAATGTCCGCTTATGAGTTTCGAGCGACATCCCTGGTTCAATATCTTCCCAATGATACGCAAACGGGTGCTTTTTTGTTGCTTTATAAGCAGATTTGGGTTGATAAATCCCTGTGATTTCAGTCAATGTTGTCGGGCTACCTTGAATAGCACAACGTTGCATAAAATGTTTAATACCACGCTTGCCACCCATTTCTTCACCACCGCCAGCTCGCCCGGGGCCACCGTGAACCAAATTTGGTAATGGTGAACCGTGACCTGTGCTTTGCTTAGCAGATTCTCTATTAATGGCTAAAATACGTCCATGATGTGAGGCTGCTTGAATTGTATATGCACTTGCTATTTTATCATCATTAGTAAAAATGGAGCTAACCAAAGAGCCTTTTCCTTTTTTAGAAAGTTCTACAGCTTCATCGAGACTTTTGTATGGCATTAACGTGCTCACCGGGCCAAAAGCTTCTGTGATGTGAACGGCTTCATTTTTAAATGGCTCATTTTCACGTAAAACAATAGGTTTTATAAATGCACCTTTGTCATAGTCGGCATTGAGCAATTCCATGCTTTCAAAATCGCCATAGACCATATCAGCAGTTTTAGTAATTTTCTTAACTTGACTTTTTACATTTTCCAATTGTTTTTTATCGACCAAGCACCCCATGCGCACATCTTTTTCACGAGGATTACCTATTGTAACTTTATTTAACGCCTGCCCTAATGCAATTTGAACATCTTCAAGTAAATCTTCTGGTACTATTATACGTCGAATCGCTGTACATTTTTGACCACACTTTACCGTCATTTCATTGCGAATTTCTTTGATAAACAAATCAAATTCTGGTGTACCCGGCTTAGCATCTTGACCAAGAATGCTAGCATTTAGTGAATCTGCTTCCATGGTAAACGGTACCGATTCTTTAATCAATTGCGGGTGATTTTTTAACTGTTTTCCGGTAGAAGCTGAACCTGTAAATGTTACAATATCTTGAGACAGCACGCTATCTAAAATATTTTTAGCCGTACCACTTATAAGCTGCAATGCACCTTCTGGCAAAATACCTGAAGCAATGATATATTTTACCGCAGCTTCTGTTAAATAGGCCGATTGTGGCGCGGGTAAAACTACGGCTGGCACACCAGCCATCCAATTTACAGCACATTTTTCTAACATTCCCCAAACCGGGAAGTTAAACGCATTAATATGGACAGCGACGCCTTCTTTGGGTACTAGAATATGATGCGCCATAAATCTACCTCCGCGAGACAAATCAATTGGATCACCTTCGACATCGTAAGGTGAGTTTGGAAAAAGTTTTCTCAGCGAAGCATTTGCAAACAAATTGCCGATACCACCATCAATATCAAACCATGAGTCGCGTTTGGTTGCCCCTGTTTTATAACTTACTTCATATAAATCTTTTCGCTTTTTTTGAAGATAATAAGCCAGTTTTTTAAGCATCAATCCACGCTCTTGAAATGTCATCTGACTAAGATTTTTGTTATGCTTTCTACCAAAAGCTAAAGCTTCAGGAATATCGAGTCCATCAATATTGATATTGGTAAAGTGTTCTCCTGTTGCCGCATCAAAAATCGGCTGGCTTTCACCTTGGCCTTGTGTCCATTTTCCGTTAATATAACTTTGTGTGGTTTTCATAATTTTTTTTTTAGTGGTATTTTAAACTCAAGGATCTAATCGATTACGCTCTGTGGATTTCGGTTCGCTCAACATCTTTCTATCACAGCGGCGTATCCTTGTCCAACACCTACACACATGGTTATTAGAGCGTATTTTTTACTGGTTAATTCCAGTTCAAGAGCAGCGGTGTAGGCCAATCTTGCACCAGTAACACCAAGTGGATGACCGATGGCTATGGCGCCTCCGTTGGGGTTGATTCTCGGGTCATTGTCTTTTAAGCCCCATGCACGAATACAGGCTAATGATTGAGCTGCAAATGCTTCATTTAACTCAATAATATCCATATCTGCAAGGCTAAGTCCAGCCTTTTTAAGTGCTTTGTTTGAGGCTTCAACAGGACCAATACCCATAACTCTGGGCTCAACACCGACTACAGCTGAACTTAATATTTTAGCTTTAGGTTTTAAGCCATATTGCTTTACAGCATTTTCTGATGCTATGATTGTTGCGACTGCACCATCATTTAAACCTGAAGAGTTTCCAGCAGTAACACTGCCGTTTTTTCGAAATGCGGGTCGAAGTTTGACTAGTATTTCTAGTTTGGTCTGTGGCTTGATAAACTCGTCATCTTTAAAAATTATAGGGTCTTTTTTACGCTGAGGAATTTTAACCTCAACAATTTCTTTGGCCAAACGCCCAGTGTTTTGAGCTTGAGCTGCTTTGTTTTGACTATTGTAGGCAAACCTGTCTTGATCTTCACGAGAAATTTTATGAATATCAACAAGATTTTCAGCGGTCATACCCATGCCGTCTGTGCCATACATTTCATGCATTTTAGGGTTGACAAAACGCCAACCGAAGCTCGTGTCATAAAGTTTGGCGTCATTACCATAAGCACTTGAGGTTTTTGAAATAGCAAAAGGACCACGGGTCATATGCTCTACCCCACCAGAAATAAATAAATCGCCATCCCCAGTTTTTATTGCGCGATGGGCATGAATTATTGCTGAGAGACCACTACTGCACAAACGGTTTACAGTTTCTCCAGGGACAGAATAGGGCAATCCAGCCAACAATAGGCACATACGAGCTACATTTCGATTGTCTTCACCGGCTTGATTGGCACAACCTAAAATCACATCGTCAAAAGCGTCTTTAGGAATATTGTTGTTACGATTTACAATTTCATTAATCACCAAAGCGCCTAAATCATCAGTGCGGATCGGTGACAATGTACCTTTATAGTTTCCAATTGGCGTTCTGACTCCATCTACAATATATGAATTCATAGTTTATGATATCTTTAAATTGAAGTTTAAAAATAGAGGTTTTTATAGAATTTTGTAATGATATTAATGATTTATTGGTATTTCTTTAAAACAAATCTTGTATTGGCTGTCAAGACAACTGTTCATGTCAGCCAATAAGTCTAGTCCTGGCATAGGGATTGTGGTTCGACTTTGCTCACCATTCTTTATTGGAGTTACGCATTTGGCATGACGACTGCCTAAAGCCCGCCGATGCGACTTTGGAGTATCGACAGCCCTAATTGAGGATATGAAATTTCGTAGTTTTAAAAACAAGTCTTATCTTGGCATTAAAATTTGATAAGATGGCAAAAGAAACTGCATATACCGAAGACAATATCAAATCTCTGGATTGGAAAGAGCATATCCGTATGCGCCCCGGAATGTATATTGGAAAGCTCGGTGATGGTTCAAGTGGAGATGACGGCATTTATATTTTACTTAAAGAGGTGCTGGATAATTCTATTGATGAATACGTCATGGGTGTCGGCAAAACGATTGAGGTTTCTATTCAAAATAATCGTGTTATCGTAAGAGACTACGGACGTGGTATTCCTTTGGGTAAAGTTGTAGATGTAGTCTCTAAAATGAATACAGGTGGAAAATACGATACAAAAGCATTCAAAAAATCGGTTGGACTTAATGGTGTTGGTACCAAAGCTGTAAATGCTTTGTCTGAATATTTCAGAGTAGAATCTAATCGTGATAACAAGTCGGTGGCGGCCGAGTTTGAATTAGGTGAGCTTAAAAACGAGGAAAAGCTAGATGAGACTTCGCGCCGACGTGGTACAAAAGTGAGCTTTGTACCAGATAATGAGATTTTTAAAAAATATAATTACCGCAGTGAGTATGTGGAAAAAATGCTTAAAAACTATGTGTATCTCAACCCTGGTTTAACGATTGTCTTTAATGGTAAAAAGTTTTACTCTGAAGATGGTTTAAAGGATCTGTTAAGTGATAATATAAGAAAAGAAGATCGGCTTTTTCCAATCATCCATTTAAGAGGTGAAGATATTGAAGTGGCCATGACCTATAGCAAAGCACAATATAGTGAAGAATACCATTCGTTTGTAAACGGTCAAAACACGACTCAAGGCGGGACACATTTGACTGCCTTTAAAGAAGCTGTGGTCAAAACCATACGTGAGTTTTTTGGTAAAAAGTATGACCCTAGTGACATTAGAAAATCTATAGCTGCTGCTATTAGCATTAAGGTCATGGAGCCTGTTTTTGAAAGTCAAACCAAAACTAAGCTCGGTTCTACAGATATGGGTGGCGATTTACCAACAGTTAGAACTTATATTTTAGATTTTGTCAAAAGAAAACTGGACAACCATTTACACAAAAATCCTGAAACTGCAGAAAAACTTCAGCGTAAGATTCTTCAGGCAGAGAAAGAACGCAAAGACTTATCTGGCATTAGAAAGTTGGCACGTGAACGTGCAAAAAAAGCGAGTTTACACAATAAAAAATTGAGAGACTGCCGTATTCATTTGGGAGACACCAAAAAAGAACGCAATCTTGAAACTACACTGTTTATTACAGAGGGTGATTCGGCTAGTGGTAGTATTACAAAATCTCGTGATGTCAATACCCAGGCGGTATTTAGCCTTAAAGGTAAACCTTTAAACAGTTATGGTTTGAGTAAGAAAATTGTTTATGAAAATGAAGAATTCAACTTACTTCAAGCTGCTTTAAACATTGAAGATTCTCTTGAAGACTTACGCTACAACAACATTGTAATTGCAACAGATGCCGATGTGGATGGAATGCATATCCGTTTATTGATTATCACTTTCTTTTTGCAATTTTTCCCTGAAGTGATTCGTGAGGGGCATTTGTATATTTTACAAACCCCTTTGTTTAGAGTGAGGAATAAAAAAGAAACCATTTATTGTTACTCTGAAGACGAAAGAAGACAAGCGGTTAAAATACTAGGAAAAAAACCAGAAATTACCAGATTTAAAGGACTTGGCGAAATTTCACCGGATGAGTTTAAACACTTTATAGGTGATGATATCCGGCTTGACCCTATAATGCTTGACAAAACAAAAAGTATAGATGAAATTTTAAAATTCTACATGGGCAAAAACACCCCTGATAGACAAGATTTTATCATCGACAATCTGAGACTTGAAATTGATTTGGCGGAAGAGCTAGAACAAGAAATTGAGGCGTAAGCTTATCTAATCTTTATTCAACGGCTTCAGAACTTATTTTATCTAAAACCGTATTAATTTTTTTAAAAGCCCTATCATGTCCATCAATCTGATGGCGTTCTTTAAGGAAGTAAATATCGTTATAAGACACAAAACTTTGTCCTGTTTTATCTTCCCAAACCAGCATTTTCTGTGGCAAATCTAAGGCTAAACTTTGTTGTGTTTCCATTAATGGTGACCCTATTTTAGGATTTCCAAACACCACTAGATAAGTTGGTGTTAATTCTAAACCAGCCTTTTTTGCGTTGGCCTGATGGTCTAATGTTGCTATAACTTTTAAGCCTTTTTTTCTCTCTAGAATAGTCATCAACCTATCTAATGTCGATGCAAAATTATAATTACTTTCTTTTGTCACAATACCCTGATGTTTTGAAACCTCAAGCTCTATAGATTGATAGTTTTGACTTCCACTCGTTCTTTCAATCAAGGCCTTAAGTGTATTAGATATTACAGGGAGTTTTTTGTGATTTTCAAGTGCATATCTTCGATTGAGATATTCAACATCGTTATAAATAATTTGATTTTTGCCATTTTTATCTTGAATATAAATCACTTTTTGTGGTAAATCTAGACCTGTTAATGGGTTTACCTGCATCAGTGATGTTCCTAAATTAGGGTTGCCAAAAAAAATCGCTTTAGTGGTTGGTAAGTCTACATCAACCTTCCTTGCATTCAGACTGTGATTAATTTCAGCAACAATGCCTATACTTGGGTTTTTATCAAAGATTGCTTTTAAGTTAGTGTATGCTATATCTAAATCATCAATAGAATCGTAAACAACAATACCTTGACTTTGTGTTGCTGTTTTACGCGTATCATCAATCTGTTGTTCAGAATTAGATGATTGGGTTTCTTTACTTGTTTCAGAAGGGTTATTTTTACAACTTAAACATACAATTAATAAGAGTAAGATATAAAGTGATTTCATTGAATATAGGTTTTACGTTTAGTAACACATTAGTGATCAAACTTACAAAATTTATTAAGAATTACTAAGGAGAAAGAACCATATAATCAGGTGTAAGTATTTAAAACTAAACTCAAAAAAGGTTTGTGAAATAATTAATTATGAACATTAATTTTTAATTTCAGACAATCCCTTTTATATTTACCACAACAAATTAATAAGCTATGCCAAAAGCATTTCAAACCAAAGTCAACGACGAATTCGAGTTTGATTTTTCAGAAGAAGACATTCAAAAACAAGACCTCATAAATATTTCGCAAAATGATTGTCATCTTATATTTAAAAACCAATCCCATCTTCTTCAAGTCGTTAAAAAAGATTTATTAGAAAAAACATATCAGGTCAAAATTGACTCAAACATTTACGAGGTCAAGATATCAAATCAGCTAGATCTTTTAATCAAAAAATTAGGCTTATCACTTGGCAAAGCCCATTTGGAAAATGAAATTAAAGCCCCTATGCCGGGAGTGATTTTAGAAATTAATGTAGAAGAAGGCCAAAACGTTAAAGCAGGTGAATCCCTTTTAGTTTTAGAAGCCATGAAGATGGAAAACACCATCACAGCTTCAAATGATGCGAGTATAAAAAGTATCTCTGTTACTCAAGGACAAACCGTTGCCAAAAATGAACTTCTCATAGAGTTAGAGTAAATTTTTTTTGACAACAATAACTTAATTTAAGACATATGAAAAAAATACTAGTTGCTAATCGTGGCGAAATCGCCTTAAGGGTAATGAAAAGTATACAGAAGATGGGAATAAAAACCGTAGCTGTATTCTCTGAAGCCGATAGACATGCACCACACGTCAAGTTTGCAGATGAAGCGATTTGTATTGGACCAGCTGCGTCATCGGAATCCTACCTCAAAGCAGATAAAATTATAGATGTTGCAAAACATCTCAATGTCGACGGTATACATCCAGGCTATGGGTTTTTAAGTGAAAATGCAAACTTTTCTGCTCAAGTTGAAAAGGAAAGAATCACTTTTATAGGTCCTAAACCACATGCTATAAAGGTAATGGGTGACAAACTAGCCGCCAAAGAAACTGTTAAAGCTTATGATATCCCTATGGTACCAGGCGTCGATGAAGCCATTACTGATATTAAAAAGGCTGTAAATATTGCAAAAGACATTGGTTTTCCTATTTTGATAAAAGCCTCTGCGGGTGGTGGCGGCAAGGGCATGCGAATTGTGGAAGACGAAAAATCTTTAGAAGAGCAAATGAAACGTGCCATTAGCGAGGCCAAATCAGCGTTTGGTGATGGTTCTGTGTTTATTGAAAAATATGTCACCTCACCTCGACATATTGAAATCCAAGTTCTAGCAGATACACATGGTAACGTGATTCATTTATTTGAAAGAGAATGTAGCGTTCAACGTCGTCATCAAAAAGTGGTCGAAGAAGCCCCTTCCGCCTTACTTACTCCTAAATTAAGAGAACAAATGGGAAAAGCCGCCGTAAATGTTGCTAAATCCTGTGATTATATCGGTGCCGGCACCGTTGAGTTTTTGATGGATGCTGACCTCAATTTCTATTTTCTTGAAATGAATACCCGACTTCAAGTGGAACATCCCGTAACCGAGTGGATTACCGGTGTAGATTTAGTTGAACAACAAATTAAAATAGCTCGGGGCGAAAAATTAAACATCCAACAAGACGACCTCAAAATTAATGGTCATGCATTAGAGCTCAGAGTGTACGCTGAAGATCCCACACAAGATTTTATGCCAAGTGTTGGACATCTCAATCGCTATAAGTTGCCTAAAGGAAAAAATATTAGAGTAGACAACGGTTTTGAAGAAGGTATGGATGTTCCTATCTATTACGATCCAATGTTGTCAAAACTCGTAACTTACGGCAACAGCCGTGAAGCATCAATTCAAAAAATGATAGAAGCTATAGATCAATATGAAGTTGAAGGTGTGGAAACAACTTTAAGTTTTGGAAAATTTGTATGTCAACATGAGGCCTTTCGTTCTGGAAATTTTGATACGCATTTTGTTAAAAAATATTATACCCCAGAAAAACTTGAGTCACAATACAAAAATGAAGCCCATTTAGCATCAATTGTAGCTATCAAAACCTATTTAGAAGACCGTAAAATTTTAAAAACACCTGATGCTAATAAAAATTAATTGCCATGTCAACAAACAAATATGATATAAACGAAAAAATTAAACAAGCTAAACTTGGCGGTGGTGAAGAGCGTATAAAAAAACAGCACGCCAAGAAAAAACTAACGGCTAGAGAGCGCGTAGAATACCTGCTTGATGAAGGCAGCTTCGAAGAGTCTGGTATGCTAGTCACACATCGGACCACAGATTTTGGCATGGATAAACAGATCTATTATGGCGATGGTGTCGTTACAGGTTTTGGTCAAATAAATGGCAGATTAGTTTGTATTTATGCTCAAGATTTTACTGTTTTTGGTGGCGCATTATCTGAAACACATGCCGAAAAAATATGCAAAATCATGGATCATGCTGTAAAAATTGGCGTGCCAATTATTGGTTTAAACGATTCTGGTGGCGCCAGAATTCAAGAGGGTGTTCGCTCTCTTGGGGGTTACGCTGATATATTTTACAGAAATGTTCAAGCCTCCGGCGTTGTACCACAAATTTCTGCCATTATGGGACCTTGTGCTGGTGGTGCAGTTTATTCGCCGGCTATGACTGATTTTACGATTATGGTCCAAGACACCAGTTATATGTTTGTCACCGGTCCACACGTGGTCAAAACCGTTACCAATGAAGATATCACAGCAGAAGAACTCGGTGGAGCCTCAGCGCATTCATCAAAATCTGGTGTGACGCATTTAACTGCTTTTAATGATATAGAATGTTTGGAAAACATTAAAACTCTCTTGAGCTATTTACCCCAAAGTTTTAAGAGCAAGCCAAAGAAACTTGAGGTGGAATTTGGCGATGAACTAAGACCTGAGCTTGAGGACATTATTCCCGATAATGCCAACAAACCCTACGATATGCACGATGTCATCGATGGTATTATCGATAGAGACAGCTTTTTTGAAATTCACAAAGATTATGCAGATAATATTTTGGTTGGATTTTCAAGAATAGGTGGAAGAAGTGTTGGTATTGTTGCTAACCAACCCATGAGTTTAGCCGGAGTATTAGATGTTGATGCATCAAAAAAAGCAGCACGATTTGTGAGATTTTGCGACGCTTTCAATATTCCTTTGCTTGTCCTCGTAGATGTTCCTGGGTTTTTACCCGGTACAGATCAGGAATGGAATGGAATCATTTTGCATGGTGCTAAGCTGCTGTATGCACTAAGCGAAGCTACAGTGCCTAGAATCACTTTAATCACTCGAAAAGCCTACGGTGGTGCCTACGACGTTATGAATTCAAAACACATTGGAGCAGATTTTAATTACGCTTGGCCAACTGCTGAAATTGCTGTAATGGGAGCCAAAGGCGCGAGTGAAATTATCTTTAGAAAAGAAATAAAATCTGCTGAGAATCCAGAAGATAAATTGGCTGAAAAAGAAAAAGAATATGCCGACATGTTTGCCAATCCTATGCGAGCAGCACAACGTGGGTTTATAGATGAAGTGATTATGCCAAAAGATAGCCGCCGAAAGTTGATAAAAGCATTTGCAACCTTTGAACACAAGTCTGTCAAAGCACCTGAAAGAAAACACGGTAATATTCCTTTATGATGTTAAAAAGTTTTAAGTGGGTTGCACGCGGAGAAGGGATTTCATTACTGGTTTTGTTGTTTATCGCCATGCCATTGAAATACATCTGGGAAGACCCTTCTTGGGTTCGTGTCGTCGGGATGATACATGGAATATTGTTTGTAGCGTATGTCGCATGGGCCATTTGGGTGTATTTTGAATTAAGCTGGACATTACGCCGTTTAGTATTCGTTATTCTGGCTTCTGTAATTCCCTTCGGAACATTTTATGTAGAGAAAAAATACTTAAATTGACGGTAAAACCTTTGAATTTAAATTCGCTAAAAGTTAAATTATGGTTCTAGGCGTTTGTGAATGCTTAGGTCTAAGAATGAACTAAAGCAAAGAATATCCGTATAGCATTTGTCATTTTTGCCTTATTAGGAAGATCAGGAGGTTTGCTTTATTTGTTTCTTTACGTCGTTATGCTTTTTCAAAAATAATCTCAGCGATTTGTTTTGTAATCTGTACAGCAAACCAATTCTGGTCATGTGATATACTGATTGGTAAGACTGTTGATCTCCGCTCAGAATACAGGCTAGGAATCCCATTATTATCTTTTTTAAAACACCAGCCATAATAATCTAATTGATTAGTAAAATCTTCAAACAATACCTTCGAATCAAATACTTTAGAGATTGTGTTTTCTTTAGAAATGATACTCGAATAGATAAATTCTGAATTTAGTGTTGAATTGACCTTAAAATTTAAATTTTCTATGCTCACAACACATTCGGAATCTGAAATCATTTGACAATGAAATGCTAATGGATTAAAAATGGGGCTAGCCTTAACCAGCCTTTGCCAAGCTTTATAGGCTGTTTCCTTGATGGACCACATATGCCAAAAGGCTAAAATTGAAGAGTCATGATTATGAATGTAATCTAACTCTGCTGAATTAAATAATTTTACTAGACATCGTTGTCTAAGTTTTTGAGTTTGACATCTAGCGACCTGCCAATTAATAATATCATTACCTAAGGCTTGAATAGTTTATGTAATTTTGGATTGAATTATTTCTAATGAAGCCCCGACAGAAAGCATTTTTTCCATTTCATCATTTTCAATTCTTATATCAAATTTATCTTCTACATCCAATATCACATCAACTAAATTGGCAGAATTGATTTCTAAGTCTTTGATAAATTCAGTATCAGGATTTATATTCTCTAATCTTTCTTTATCATTAACGTAGGGTTTGATAATGGTTTTTAAGTTATCAATTATTTCTTTATCCGTAAAACTCATAGATTACTTGTCTTTAAAAACTGGCAAGAGTTTTGTACTCACTTCACCAAAGCCGATACGGACTTCGTGATTTTGGCAATAGCCTCTCATCTTGACTGTATCGTGATCTTCTATAAATTTTCGCTCAGCACCATCTTTAAGTTTTAATGGTTTTTCGCCACGCCATGACAACTCTAACATGGACCCGTAAGAGTCTGGTGTTGGACCTGAAATCGTACCGCTGGCCATCATGTCTCCACTATTGACCGGGCAACCGTTAACGGTGTGATGAGCCAACTGTTGACTCATATTCCAATACATATATTTAAAATTGGTGCGAGATACGACGGTTTCTGTACTATTTTTGGGTGTAATTCCAACTTCCAGATTGATATCAAAACTTTTTTTGTGGTCTTTAGAATTTAAATAAGGTAACAGGGGCTTAATTGGTTTAGGACTTTCTGTTCTAAAAGGCTCTAAAGCATCCAAAGTAACTATCCAGGGCGAAATAGAAGACGCAAAACTTTTAGCTAAAAAAGGGCCTAATGGTACGTATTCCCATTTTTGTATATCACGTGCACTCCAATCATTAAAAATAACCATTCCGAAAATATTATTTTCTGCTTCATCTATAGGAATTGGCTGACCTAAGGGATTTGCTGCAGTGGTTACAAAAGCCATTTCCAATTCAAAATCAACCAGTCGTGATGGACCAAAAATTGGCGCGTCTGCACCCTTTGGCATTTTTTGGCCTTGAGGACGATGCACCGGAATACCACTTGGGATTATCGATGAACTCCTGCCGTGATACCCAACGGGAATATGGAGCCAGTTTGGTAATAATGCATTATCTGGATCTCTGAACATTTTACCCACGTTAGTAGCGTGTTCTTTGCTAGAGTAAAAATCTGTATAATCTCCAACTTGAACTGGCATTTGCATTTCTATCTCATCGAGTTTAAACAACACAGTTTGCCGATGATCTTTGTTGTCTTTCAGTTTGGAATTATTTTTGTCAAATATTTCAGCAATTCTATTTCTGACGCTTCGCCACGTTTTTCGACCATCGGCAATAAAATCATTCAAAGAATCTTGCAGAAATATATCATCTGTCAAAGGGATGCCTTCAAAATACCCTAATTGATGTAAAGCACCGAGGTCAATGGCATAATCACCAATTCGAGTACCAATTGTAATAATGTCATCACGAGTCAAGAAAACTCCAAATGGAATATTTTGAATTGGGAAGTCTGAATTGTCAGGTATATCTAGCCAAGTTTTTCGTTTTGGATCGTTAGCTAATAGGCTCATATAAGATTTTTTTAATGTAAACAATAATTAAACATCATTCAAATATATTATTTTATGTCAATTAACCGAATGCTTTTATTATTTTTGAATCAGTTTTAACGATAAATTATCATGACAGAAGACAAAGCAATTTTTAGTTTAATTTCAGCTGAGGAAGAGCGACAAAAAAATGGATTAGAGCTTATAGCTAGTGAAAATTTTGCAAGTCCTAATGTACTCAAAGCTGCAGGTTCAGTTTTGACCAACAAATATGCTGAAGGCTATCCAGGCAAGCGGTATTATGGCGGATGTGAGATTGTGGATGAGGTTGAGACTATCGCCATTGATCGGGCAAAAAGCCTCTTTGGAGCAAGTTATGCCAATGTTCAACCGCACTCCGGTTCTCAAGCCAACACAGCTGTTTTTTCTATGTGTTTAAAACCAGGTGACAAAATCTTAGGATTTGATTTAGCACATGGTGGACATTTAACTCATGGATCACCTGTTAATTTTTCTGGTAAACTATATCAACCTGTTTTTTATGGTGTAGATGAAAAAACTGGACGATTAGATTATAATAAGATAGAAAGTATTGCCCTAAAAGAAAAACCAAAAATGATCATTGCTGGTGCTTCTGCGTACTCTAGAGAAATAGATTACAAAGCTTTTAGAGTAATTGCCGACAAAGTTGGCGCAGTCTTACACGCCGATATTGCACATCCTGCAGGATTAATTGCTAAGGGACTATTAAAAGACCCTATTCCGCACTGTCATGTCGTAACTTCGACTACACACAAGACTCTTCGAGGGCCTCGCGGAGGTATTATATTGGTTGGAGAAGATATCGACAATCCATTTGGTGAAACATTTAGAAGCGGTAAGCTTAAAAAAATGTCTTCTCTAATGAATTCTGGTGTTTTCCCTGGAAATCAAGGTGGCCCATTAGAACATATTATCGCAGCAAAAGCGGTTGCCTTTGGCGAAGCTTTGACTGATGAGTTTTTACATTACATGATTCAAGTCAAAAACAATGCTGAAGCTATGGCTAATATCTTCGTTGAAAAAGGCTACAACCTTATATCAGGTGGGACTGATAATCATATGATGCTGATAGACTTAAGAAACAAAGGCATTACAGGAAAAGCAGCTGAAGAGGCGCTTGGAAAGGCAGGCATTACCGTAAATAAAAATATGGTGCCCTTCGACGATCAATCGCCATTTGTAACCTCAGGAATTAGAGTAGGTACACCTGCGTTAACAACTAGAGGATTTGTCGAATCTGATATGCATTGGGTAGTTGGCCTTATTGATAAAGTAATAACTCAACACAAAGATGATATAGCTTTGGAAAATATAAAACAGGAAATTGAGCGAAGTATTTCATCAAAACCTTTATTTGCAGAAACTCAAATTGTATAATAACTATTAACCTTTAAATATTTTATGATGAAAAAAACGATTTTACTAACAGTAGCTTTATGTCTAGGAACATTTATTTCTGTTCAAGCCCAAGACGAAGCCTTTAAAGAAGATGCACTAAAACTAACCAAAATGTCCTCTGGTGCAGTTGAAGCTAACATGAGTCAAGTTTACACGATGATACCAGAAGACAACTTAGAAGCGTTCAAAAAAGAATTAAAACCTGTTATGGAAGACTTCTATGTGAAATTAGCAGAAAAAAGCATGGAATATTATTCGCATGATGAAATTAAAAAGCTTTTAGATTTTTACAATAGCGACATAGGCCAAAAAAATCTCGAAGTTCAAGAAAAAATGACCAAAGAAACAATGGGAATGGCTCAAGAACTCAATATGAAGTTAATGCCATTAATTCAGAAATACTCAAAATAGACTGATTTCAGAATAGTTTAGATAAAGCCGTTTCGAAATCGAAACGGCTTTATTGCTATATATCTTATTCCACATCAAAAACGACACTCTCATAAGCCCCAGCATCAGGATTTGAGGTACGATTTATACCCAAAATATCAAAAGGCACCTCAGATGAGCTTTGAGTGTTACCTAATCCATTGGCTGCAGATTCATCGCTAATATTCAATTGATTAAGCTGGGTATCTAAAAATTCCGGAGAAGCATTTAGCAATATATTTTCATATAAATCTGTATTGTCAAAATCAAATTCAGGTTCATCTAAAAGCTGAGTATTAAAAGGATCGATACGCAACAGACTATTTTCAAATTTAAAATTAAATGCAGCCTCTTCTGCGCGATTGAAAAGTACCTCTACCCTTTCATTGCCATAAATGATACAATTTGAAAATGTCGCTTCAACCAAATCGGCTAGAAATAGATTATCCTGAGTCTCTAATTGATTTTCTATTAATAAAGCAGGAAATTGCCTAAAGGAATTTTGCCAATAATTGGCAATCGTTGAATGCTTAAAACTATACTGTCCACCTAATGAAAGATTTACAGAAGCTTGACCAGAGTTATTTACCACGAAGTTTTCAGCCTCAATAAAGGCAGTTCTAGCCAATAAACCTACATTAGATGAATTGTAAATCTGCGTGTTTTTAAGTGTTAAAGTTGGGGTATTACTCCCATCATTAGAATCCATTAAAATACCTACGGTTGCATTTTTTATAGTCGCATAATTGAATTGATTATCGGTGCTGCCTGCTGTTAACCAAATCGTTCCCCACTGCCCGGGAACTTCAGAAAATTCGGGCTCTAATCTATCCCCTTCAAAAATGACTTCATTTTCAAGTGATTCAGGATCCGAGCTAAGTTGACCATTGACGTGAAGTGATGCATCCTGTGCTACAATAATCCCACTGTTGTCGTGAAAATGGAGTCTTGCACCGGCCTGTATTTGCAAAGTCTGCCCACTTGGCACACCTGCGTAACCATATATTACATAAGGCTTTTCATTTGTAAAAACCAACTCAGAATCATCCAAAATAAAACCATCTATAAGTACTTCGTCACCTTCTTCATTCATACCAAGTGAAATTGTTTCGGTTGTGCCATCTTCAAAACGTTCTGGAAAGAGAAATACTGCATCTTGGATTAAAGTCACCAAATCTACTTTTTGAAGTTGATCACCACTATCAAACTCGACTTCATCCGTCAATAAAAACTGAGTGTCCTGAGCTATAACCTCTTCTATATCAGCGGTAACTTCAACAAAAACAAAAATGCTATCATTGGCCAAAATTTCAACATTTTGTAATGTTTTACCAGGCACACCATCAACATTAAGGCGATACTTAGAGCTTTCACCTTCTGCTAAACCCACACTTGGTATAGATATGTCGTCATCACTTCGGTTATAAACTTTAAACTGAAAAGTACTTGAGCCTATGTTGGTAAAAACCGTATCTAAAAATAAAGTATCTGTAGAAAATTCAAGATTTCCCGAGCTGGGTTCAAACTCAAAATCTTCTCTACAGGAAGACATAGCCAAAACCATAATGACTAAAAGAAACGGACAATAAGATTTTAAGAGTTTTATCATAGTTAATAAACGACAGCAGTTTAATATTATTTTGAAATGACTTTCACTTCAAACAATTTGTTCCAATTTTTTCCTGTAACGTAAAGTTTTTTGGTTTTTGGATGATAAGCTATGCCGTTCAATACATCCAAATCAGAATGTTGTTTGACTTGTTTTTTTAAAGTTCTGAAATCAACAACAGCTTCAATTGCGCCATTTTTTGGGTTAATAATAGCAACACCATCTTTTTGATAGGTATTGGCGTAGATTTTACCATCGACATATTCTAATTCGTTTAACTTTTCAGAAATAGATTGATGAGTGGTAGGTTGGATATAATCAATTTCTTGTAAGGTTTTAGGGTCTAAACGCCAGATTTTATCGGTACCGTCGCTTTTATAAACGTAATTTTCGTCGTGACATAATCCCCAACCTTCTTCACTTTTATTATATCTAAACTTGTCTATCACCTCAAAGCTATTGATATCATAAACCAAACCTTCGCCCTCACGCCAAGTCAATTGATAGATTTTATCGTCTATAACAGTCAAACCTTCTCCAAAATAATGATTTTTTAATTGGTGTGATTTATAGATTTCCCCTGTTTTATAATTGACCTTACGTAAAGTAGACTCTCCATAGTGTCCTGTGCTTTCATATAAGGTATCCTTGTAAAATTCCAGCCCTTGCGTATAGGCATCTATATCATGAGGATAGGCGTTAATAACCTCATAACTGAAAATTTTTGGAGGTTTGTGATTTAATATTTTAAGTGGCTTTTTTATTTCAAAAACATCAGCTTTAGTATAAATTTTGAATTTTAAATTATGGCGACCTAATAAAAGGTCTGTGAGCGGCATTTGAAAACGCTTTGTAGTTGTCCCCGTTTTATGCTGTAGTTGAAATGTGACCGAATCAATACTCTTATCTGTTAATGGTATAATATTAACCTCTAAATTTTGATTGAGTTTTAAATCGTCTGCTGGTGTGTTGAATTCTACTTTAAAGTGTTTCTGGTCCTGACATGATGAAAGGATTATTGACAGCACAAATAGGGAGAATACTAACTTTCGCATTTGTAAAAGCTTTAAAAGAATTTGATACAAATTTAGACAATTTTAAATTTAAAAAACTTGGAAAACCTGACAAAGGTTGTATATTTGCACGAGGCAAGTCCTACACAACCAGCTCCTGTCGAATCCTCCAGGGCGGGAACGCAGCAAAGGTAGATGGTCGTAGCGGTGTGATGTAGGTCGCTTGCCT
This sequence comes from Mesohalobacter halotolerans, assembly GCF_006120725.1. Lineage (GTDB taxonomy): Bacteria > Bacteroidota > Bacteroidia > Flavobacteriales > Flavobacteriaceae > Psychroflexus > Psychroflexus halotolerans. The sequence continues at coordinate 875,322 of NZ_SWMU01000001.1, read as the reverse complement.
TTTTTTATGCGCTTTTGTCAACAATATTTCCGATATTTACAAAAAATTAAAACATGCCAAAGGTTGTATTGGTCACCGGCGCATCTTCGGGTTTAGGTCAGGCTATTGCTGAATATCTTGTCAAACAGAACTATACAGTTTACGGGACTTCCAGACACCCCAAATCCGATGAGGTTAATGGGGTTCACTTTTTAAGTCTGGACGTTACGGAGCCGGATAGTATTAAGTCTTGCATCGATAAAATTATATCCAAAGAAAAACATCTCGACATCCTGATCAATAATGCTGGTGTTGGAATAACGGGACCAATGGAGGAAGTTCCTCAAAACGAGGCTAAAGCGCATTTTAATACCAATTTTTTTGGGCCCTTAAACCTTATCAATACGGTTTTACCATTCATGCGAAAAGACAAACAAGGCTTAATTATCAATATCACCTCTATTGCCGCTCACATGGGTTTACCGTTTCGAGGTATGTATTCTGCTTCAAAAAGTGCTTTGGCTAAAGCTACTGAAGCTTACCGCATGGAATTAAAGCAATTTAACATCAAAATGGTCAATCTTGCACCCGGTGATTTTGCGACTAATATTGCAAGCGGCAGATTTCACTCGCCATTACAAAAAGATTCGCCTTATTACACCAATTACAAATCCTCCCTAGAATTGATGGATGAAGATGTCGATAAAGGCGAAAACCCCATTAAATTGGCAAAAAAAGTACATCAAATCATACAACATTCTCAACCCAAAGTCAACTACAGATCTGGAGCATTTTTACAATGTTTTTCTGTAACTTTAAAGCACATTCTACCTCAAAACCTTTTTGAGAAAATTCTTTTAAAACATTATAAACTTTAAAATAAAACTTATGAAATTTTTTATTGATACTGCAAACCTAGAGCAAATCAGAGAAGCCCAAGACCTCGGCGTTCTCGACGGTGTAACCACCAATCCTTCTCTCATGGCCAAAGAAGGAATTACAGGAGAAGCTAACATCAAACAACACTATATCGATATTTGCGAAATTGTTGATGGTGATGTCAGTGCTGAAGTTATTGCCACCGATTTTGAAGGTATTGTAAAAGAAGGCGAAGCTTTGGCTAAACTCCACAACCAGATCGTAGTTAAAGTCCCGATGATCAAAAAAGGCGTAAAAGCCATTAAATATTTTTCAGATCAAGGTATTCGTACCAATTGCACCTTGGTATTTTCTGTGGGTCAGGCCCTTTTAGCAGCCAAAGCCGGTGCCAGTTATGTCTCTCCATTTATTGGTAGGCTAGATGATATCTCATCCGATGGGCTGACGCTAATTGCAGATATTCGTCAGGTCTATGACAATTATGGGTTTGAAACCGAAATACTCGCCGCTTCAGTGAGACACACCATGCACGTGATAGATTGTGCTCGAATTGGGGCAGATGTCATGACTGGCCCACTGTCGTCTATAGAAGGTTTACTCAAACATCCTCTAACGGATAGCGGACTGGAAAAATTCTTAGCCGACTACAAGAAAAGTAATGGTTAATGGCTAAAACGTTATAACCGAACGTGTCTGAAAACCACTTCATTAAGAAGTGGTTTTTTTAGTAGCGGGGACCTGCCTTCTTGCTAGTCGGCAGGCTGGCTGGACTTGCTTCGGCTTCGTTAAGCTGCGCTCAGGATATCCCGAGACTTCTGGACTCGTCCTAACAGATATTTTTTTAATTTACCTAATAAAAAAAGCCACTAGCTAAAGGCTAATGGCTAATTAGTAGCGGGGACTGCCCCAAAGCATCGGGGGAACCAGCGACCATGTAAAACAAAAACCACTTCTTAATGAAGTGGCTTTGTAGTAGCGGGGACTGGACTCGAACCAGCGACCTTCGGGTTATGAGCCCGACGAGCTACCTGCTGCTCTACCCCGCGATATATGTTTAACTAAATTATTTCTAAAGCGGATTGCAAATATAAAAATACTTTTGATTTTGTACAAAACTAATCAACAATATTATAGATTAGATTTTAAAGCCTCAAGTTCAGATTTAATATATTTTAACTTTCTAATGAGATCATAGGTGTCAAGCGTATCATCTTTATGCGTTTTGAGATGCTGTTTTGCCCCGTCTAAGGTAAACCCACGCTCCTTAACCAAATGGTATATCAACTCAAAGTTTTTGATATCTTCAGGTGTAAATTTTCTATTGCCTTTGGCATTTTTTTTTGGCTTGATGATGTCAAATTCTTTTTCCCAAAATCGGATTAAGGAAGTATTTACCTCAAATGCTTTGGCTACCTCACCGATATTGTAATACAATTTTTCTGGTAAATGGACTTTCATAGATTTAATCCAAAGATTGATTTTCTAAAGCAGAATTATTAATCATAGCTTCATAGTCTTCAGCCGACAGGTCGTTGTAATAGAAATATACTGGATTCACATGACGACCATTTTTAATTACTTCGTAATGTAAATGAGGTGCTGTTGAAGAACCGGTGTCTCCAACATACCCAATAATCTCTCCGCGTTTTACTTTTTGACCCCTGAATACACTGATTTTACTCATGTGTGCGTATAGCGTTTCGTAATTAAACCCGTGATCTAAGACCACATGATAACCATAACCTCTTCGGGATTTCTTGACCTTTTTTACTCTGGCATTACCCGTGGCAAATATTGGCGTGCCCTCTGGAGCAGAAAAGTCCATCCCGGTATGCATTTTTCGGATTTTATAAATCGGGTGCATTCTCATACCGTATCCTGATGCGGTTCGCTTCAGATCGTCGTTTTGAACAGGTTGTATGGCAGGAATCGATGCTAGAAGTTCTTCTTTATTTAAAGCGTATTCGACTATTTCATCTAAGGACTTAGACTGAACTACAATTCGTTTTTTGAGCTGGTCAAGTCTTTTTTTAGTTTTGATGATAATTTCAGAGTTATTATAACCTTCAAGATCTTTATAACGGTTTACACCCCCAAAACCTGATTTCCTTTGTTCTTCAGAGATAGGGTCTGCTTCAAAATAAACCCTGTATATTTTATTATCTCGCTCCTCGAGTTCTTTAACAACGCTTGTGATTTCTTCCATCTCCCGATTCATCATTTCGTATTGAAATGTCATTTGATCGAGCTCACGTTTGTAAGCTTTCTCTTTTGGGGTTTCTATACCTGGAATATTAAGGTATACAATGAGTAGTAAAATGCTAGCGACCAGAGTTCCTAAAATGAACAACAACGTAAGGCCAAAGACTTTTCCCTTCTTCCGTTCTATTTTTCGATAGGAGAGCGTTTCAGTATCGTAATAGTATTTTACCTTTCGCATTATTAAATTTATATTACTTTTGCGTCATCGCTGATTAACATTGCAAATATAATAAAATTCAATACTTACACAGCTTAAGCCTTTTTGTCCATGAATTCAAAAGAAATCAAAGCTAAATTTTTTAATTTTTTTAAGCAGAAAAACCACAATTTCGTAGCATCAGCGCCAATTGTTCTTAAAGACGATCCAACATTAATGTTTACTAATGCGGGGATGAATCAGTTTAAGTCTATTTTTTTAGGAACTGAAAAAGTTGAGCACGCTAGGGTTTATAATACACAAAAATGTCTTAGGGTTTCTGGCAAACACAACGATCTTGAAGAAGTTGGTAAAGACCATTACCACCATACGATGTTTGAGATGATGGGCAATTGGAGCTTTGGCGATCCTGCCCATCCGGCAGGCGGGTACTTTAAAAGTGAAGCTATTCAGTGGGCTTGGGAGCTTTTAACTGAAGTTTATAAAATTAATCCTGACAATCTATACGCTACTGTTTTTGAAGGTCATCCAGAAGACGGTTTAGAAAAAGATAAAGAAGCCATAACGCATTGGAAAACTTTGGTAGATGACGAAAAAATAGTTCTCGGTAATAAGAAAGATAATTTTTGGGAAATGGGCGATCAAGGGCCTTGTGGGCCTTCGTCTGAAATCCATATTGATTTAAGATCTGAAGCTGATAAAAAAGCAATCCCTGCAAAAGACCTCATTAATAAGGACCATCCTGAGGTCATTGAAATATGGAATTTAGTTTTTATTCAATTCAACAGAAAAGCTGATGGGAGCTTAGAGAACTTACCCCAAAAACACGTGGACACCGGCATGGGCTTTGAACGACTATGTCGATTGCTTCAAAGTAAAACATCTAATTACGACACCGATATTTTTCAGCCGATTATCAAAAAAATTGAAAGTATTTCAAACAAAGGTTACGGTAAAAATGAAGATATAGATGTTGCTATAAGAGTGATTGCAGATCATATTAGAGCAGTGACGTTTTGTGTAGCAGACGGACAGTTGCCTTCCAGTAATGGCGCTGGCTACGTCGTCAGACGTATATTAAGACGTGCCGTGCGGTATGCCTATACGTTTTTGGACATGAACGAGCCTTTTATGTTTAAATTAGTTGAAGTCTTAACCCAGCAGCTTGGCGGAGATTATCCGGAATTAACCAAGCAAAATATACTATGCCAGCGAGTCATCAAGGAAGAGGAACATAGTTTTCTTAAAACTTTATCTCAAGGATTAAAACGGCTTGAGGATATCATCAAAGAAAGTTCATCTAAAACTATTTCAGGTTACAAAGCTTTTGAACTCTTTGATACTTTCGGTTTCCCAATTGATTTAACGGCTTTAATCTTAAGCGAAAAAGGCTATAACTATAATGAAGAAGAATTCAGGTTGGCCTTAGAGCAACAAAAAAAGCGCTCTCAAGATGCATCTGAAAGTAAAACGAGTGATTGGAATATTGTAAAAACAGACTCAACCCCTACGTTTGTGGGCTATGACCAGTTAGAAACGCAATCACAAATTCTTAAGTATCGTAGCCTGAAAAGTAAAAAAGAGGGACAACGCTATCAAATGGTCTTTGACCAAACCCCTTTTTATCCAGAAGGCGGTGGACAGGTAGGCGATCGCGGCATACTTAAGTTTGAAAATGAAAGTATAGAAGTTCTGGATACCAAAAATGAGCACGGTGATATTATACACATTACCAAAAAACTCCCTTCTGACATAGATCAAAAGTTTATTGCCAGGGTTGATTCTGAAAAACGGTTTTTTGCAGCGTGTAATCATTCTGCAACCCATTTATTACATTATGCTCTACGAAAAATCCTGGGGAGTCATGTCGAGCAAAAAGGATCCTTGGTCAATGAAAACTACTTGCGATTCGATTTTTCACACTTTGAAAAACTCAAACCGGAAGAAATTTCAAAAATTGAAAACACAGTCAACACGATGATTGCTGACCATATTCATTTAGAAGAAAATCGAAAAGCAGATTTTGAGGAAGCAAAAGCTCAGGGTGCTATGGCGTTATTTGGCGAAAAATACGGTGATAAAGTGCGCACCATAAAATTTGGGGAATCTATTGAACTTTGTGGAGGAACACACGTCAACAATACCTCAGACATTTGGTATTTTAAAATCATAAGTCAATCTTCTGTGGCCTCAGGTGTAAGACGGATAGAAGCCATAACCAATGAGGCTGCAAGACAATACCTCAAGCAGAAAGATAATGAAATCCAACAAATATCAGAACTCGTAGGATCTAATCAAAAGCCTGTTGAACATATAGACAAATTAATTCAAGAATTTGAAGTGCTCAAGAATGAAAATCGAAAACTGCTTCAGGAAAAAGTTAAAACCATAAAAACTGAATTAAAACATAAGACCGAAACTATAAACGGTGTCAATTTCATTGCTAAACAAGTCGATTTAGACCCTAAAGCGATGAAAGATGTCGCCTTTCAACTCGGTGGCGAAATAGAAAATTTGTTTCTCATCTTAGGTTCTAAACAAAACGGAAAAGCTATTTTAAGTTGTTTTATCTCAAAAGATTTAGCTGAAGAGCAGAACTATAACGCTGGAAAAATCATTAAGTCACTTGGAAAACACATTCATGGCGGAGGTGGCGGACAAGCCTTTTTTGCTACAGCAGGTGGTAAACATCCTGAAGGTATTTCTAAAGCGCTAGAAGAGGCTAAACACTATCTTTAAACCAAAATCATGCGGATACTGTTATTGAGTGATACGCATTCATATATTGATGATAAAATATTAGACTATGCAAAACATGCCGATGAAGTCTGGCATGCAGGCGATATAGGTGATCTGAAAGTCACAGACGCCATAGCACAACACACCAAACTTCGGGCCGTTTACGGCAATATCGATAGCCACGACATTCGATCCTGTTTTCTACTGCACCAACACTTCAATATAGACAAGTTAAAAGTTTGGATAACCCATATCGGCGGCTATCCTAACCGCTATAACCCAAACATCAAAAAAGAATTAGAACAAGATCCTCCAGATTTGTTTATTTGCGGGCATTCTCATATCTTAAAAGTTGTGCCCGATAAAAAATTAAATTTATTACATATGAATCCTGGAGCTATCGGCAAACATGGCTTTCATCTAAAAAGAACCATGTTGAGGTTTGAAATTAATACTTCTAAAATCGAGAATTTAGAAGTGATAGACTTTGGCAAAAGAGGTGTGAAAACTAAATAATAAACTATGGAAAAAATAGATATCGAGAGTTTTAAAATATTACCATTTACTGAGTTAAGAAAATTACCCACGAGTTTTGACTTAGGCTCTAAAAGTTCTAAAGTTGAAAAAGAATTACTCAACACCAGAAGAACACTAGGCGACCTACAAAACAAATTGTATGCCCATAGCAAATACAGTGTTTTAGTCTGCATTCAGGGCATGGACACCTCTGGAAAGGATAGTTTAATTCGAGAAGTCTTTAAAGATTTTAACGTCAGAGGCGTTAACTGCTATAGCTTTAAAAAACCAACACTTTTAGAGCTTAAACAAGATTTTTTGTGGCGCCATTACAAAAGGCTACCGGCACGGGGCAAATATGCTGTATTTAACCGATCACATTACGAAAATGTACTTATTTCTAGGGTGCATCCTAAAATAATTCTTGGAGAAAATCTACCACACATTCAAAACATTGATCAAATTACAGAAAAATTTTGGGATAAGCGCCTCAATCAAATCAATCAGTTTGAAGAAATTATTCATGAGAACGGGACAATTATATTTAAGTTTTTTCTCAACATCTCAAAATCTGAACAGAAAAGGCGATTGCTCAGACGTCTCAATAAACCACACAAAAACTGGAAGTTTGCTCCTGAAGATATTGAAGAACGACAGCTTTGGCCAAAGTATATCAGGGCTTACGAAAAAGCCATTAATGCAACTTCCAAACCTCATGCGCCGTGGTATAATATTCCTGCCGACGACAAACCTACTGCGCGTTATCTTGTCGCCAAAATCTTAAAAGAACGTATGGAAAGTTTTACCGACATTCAATATCCTAAGTCACAGTTGGAAAATCACATTGATTTTTATATCAATAAATTAAATGAAGAGGAATAGTTTTAACATTAGCTACTTATATAATGAGCTTTAGCGCAGATTCGTTACCTTTGTATTTTTGTAAAAAATGAAAATTGGAGATTTAGAGTTTAAGCCCTTCATTTCACGTGATGAGATATCAAAATCGGTGAAAGCATTGGCAGCAAGATTAGAACAGGATTACACTGGAAAAACACCAACATTCCTCGTCATACTCAATGGCGCGTTTATGTTTGCTTCCGATTTGGTTAAAAATTACAAGGGCGATTGTAAATTGAGTTTTATGCGTCTGGCATCCTATCAAGGAACGCATACAACAGGTAAGGTTAAAGCTTATCTGGAAGCAGAACAGCTCAAAAATAAGGATATCATTATTGTTGAAGATATCGTGGATACCGGCAATTCTATAGAATACCTCATAAAACATCTTCAAGCTCAAAACCCAAAATCTTATCGGATTGTGAGTTTATTTCATAAACCGGATGCTTATAAAAAAACATATCCTATTGATTACATCGGCATAAATATTCCTGATAAATTTATTCTGGGTTATGGCCTAGATTATGATGGATTAGGCAGAAATTTACCCGATGTCTATCAACTTAAAACCTCATAAATTATGACAAATATTGTTTTATTTGGCCCACCAGGAGCCGGAAAAGGTACACAAGCCGACATTTTAAAGAAAACCTACAATCTCATTCACCTATCAACTGGTGATATGTTCAGGTATAACATTAAAAACAAGACAGATTTGGGTCAGCTCGCCCAATCCTACACCGATAACGGAAAGCTTGTTCCAGACGAAGTCACCATAAAAATGCTCAATGCTGAAGTTGACAAACATCTGCCGTGCAACGGATTTATCTTTGACGGCTTTCCCAGAACTGAAGCTCAAGCCCAGAGTCTCGATCAACTCATGACAAAAAAATCCACACAAATTGATGCCATGATAGCACTAGAAGTCGATGATGAAGTCTTAGTAAAACGTCTACTAGAGCGTGGTAAAACCTCAGGAAGACCAGACGATGCCAATGAAAATGTTATCAGAAATCGCATCAAAGTTTATTATGATGAGACTGCGATTTTAAAATCCTATTATCAGAAAAAAGATAAATATTACGGGGTTGATGGCGTTGGCAGCATTGATGAAATAACAACCCGAATCAGTAAAGTTATAGACGACTTATAACTTTAGTATTGGCTCTTAACGGGCTATCCGTTATATCTCCCGCACGTGCGGGAGTTGTCAAGCATCTTGTCCCGATAAATATTTATTATTAATATTTCATCGGGAATCCCTAAGCTAAAAACCGCTTACAATTCACCATTTTTACTGCACATCAACTACTAATTAAAAAAGTTAATTATATTTGAATACCAGAAATAAATACAATTGATGGAACACAAATTAGAACAGGATGGAAAGTTTAAATTCATAGAAATAGGTGAAGGCACACCCATTATTATATTACATGGTTTAATGGGTGGACTGAGTAATTTTGACGGTGTTGTTAATTTTTTTCCGCAGCATGGCTACAAAGTCGTTATCCCAGAATTGCCTATTTATAGTTTACCCATTTTAAAAACTAACATCAAAAACATCTCTACTTACATCAAAGAATTTATTGACCATAGAGCATATAAAGACGTCATTTTATTAGGAAATTCCCTCGGTGGTCATATTGGTTTACTCACAACAAAATTTTATCCTGAATCTATAAAAGCCTTGATCATCACAGGAAGCTCTGGACTTTATGAAAGTGCTATGGGTGAGAGCTATCCAAAACGGGGTGACTATGATTACATCAAAAAGAAAGCAGAAAATGTCTTTTACGATCCTAAAGTCGCAACTAAAGAAATTGTTGATGAGGTATACAAAACTGTCAATGACAGAGGAAAACTTATCAGAACTTTAGCCATTGCCAAAAGCGCCATTAGACACAATATGGCCAAAGACCTTCCCAATATGCCGCAACCTACATGTATTATTTGGGGCAAACAAGATGACGTCACACCACCAAATGTTGCTGAAGAATTTCATGAAAAATTACCAAATTCTGATCTCTATTGGATAGACAAATGTGGTCATGCTGCCATGATGGAACATCCGGAGCAATTTAACACCGTATTACACGAGTGGTTGCTGAAACGCAAACTATAAATTATGGAGATTAAGCAGTCCAAATTTGTCATCAGCAATTCAAAAGTTGAAAATTGCCCCAATAGCACATTACCTGAGTACGCCTTTATCGGTCGAAGTAACGTGGGTAAATCCTCGTTAATTAACATGTTAACCGGCCGAAAAAATCTCGCTAAAGTGTCTGGGAAACCTGGTAAAACAAGATTAATCAACCATTTCCTAATCAATGAAAAATGGCATTTAGTAGATTTACCGGGCTATGGTTACGCCAAAGTGAGCAAAAAAGAAAAAAAAGTATTTCAAAAATTTATCACTGATTATTTTAAAAAACGAAAACAACTCGTCAACGCATTTGTTTTAATAGATTCTCGCCACCAACCACAAACCATTGACCTAGAATTTATGCAATGGCTTGGCGTAAATGTTATTCCATTTTCGATCATCTTTACCAAAATAGATAAACTGAAACCCCAAACTTTAGACGAAAAACTTGTACATTACAAATCTGTTTTAATGGAATATTGGGAAGAGCTCATGCCTATATTTTTATCGTCATCTAAAGACAAGACAGGAAAAGATGAAATTTTAGACTACATCCAAAACATCAATAAAAGTCTAAGCTAAAAAACTAACCTTTAAGAAGTTAAAACACATTAAGATTTAATAAATTCCTTAATGGTTCAATAAAATGGTTAATAAATCATGAAAGAAACAACAAAATCTTATACGGTTCAAGAAGCGTTTCAAGCACTTTGTAGGTACTGCGTATATCAAGACCGCTGCCATCAAGAGGTGGAGCAAAAACTCATTGATATGAATATGATTCCTGAAGCCAGAGCTCAAATTATTTCAGATTTAATTCGACACGACTTTCTTAATGAAGAGCGTTTTGCCATGAATTATGCCATGGGAAAGTTTAATCAAAAAGGTTGGGGTAAAATAAGAATACGTCAAGAGCTTAAAAGACGAAAAGTTTCAGATTTTCTTTTAAAAAAAGCATTAGATCAAATTGAAGACCGTGTCTATCGAAAAAAAATAAAAGATTTAGCTCAGAAAAAATTCAGCCAACTTGGCAAGGACACTAGTTGGAAAAGTAAATCTAAGCTTAAAAATTATTTGATGTACAAAGGCTTTGAGCCAGATATCATTTATGAAACAATTAACAATTTCATGAAATTCTAATATTTTATAAAAAAATTACTAATTTACCAACTTAAACCAAAAATTCAATTTTATGGAAGAAACCAACCAAGTTCAACAACCTAAACCACCTAACTACTTGGCATTAGCCATTTTGTCAACAATTTTTTGTTGCTTACCTCTTGGAATTGTTAGCATTGTATTTTCAACACAAGTCAATTCAAAATATGCAGCAGGCGACTACGACGGTGCACTAAAAGCCTCAAAAAATGCCAAATTATTTTGGATATTAGCTGCTGTCATTGGAGTAGTTGTAGCTATAATCTATTTCTCTGTAGTTGGATTTACAGTATTTGAAATGATAGAAAGTGGTGAATTTAATCCAGAAGACTTTCAATAATGGAAAGCAAACCTAAACCACCACAAAACTATCTCGCTTTATCCATTATATCGACGCTATTTTGTTGTCAAATATTTGGAATTATCGCAATCATATACGCATCGCAAGTCAACTCAAAGTTTATTGCCGGTGATTACCAAGGTGCACAAAGCGCATCAAATAATGCTAAAGTATGGAGTTTTTTATCTATAGGTATTGGGCTTCTTGTCATTATCGTGTTTGCTATTTTTTACGGCGCTGTTGCCGTTGCTGCGATATCAGAAGCTGAATTTTAATTTTATCAATCCATGACATTAAACAAGCTTACAAAAACTATACTGATTTGCTTCGGTGTTTTGGTAGGCTTGTTAGTGTTATGGTTATATTTTAATATCAATCCAAGCGGACAGCTATTTATCCCAAAATGTCCATTTCATAGCATTACAGGGTTGCATTGTCCGGGCTGTGGGAGCCAGCGAGCACTGCACGATTTTTTACATGGTAGGATTTTAGATGGATTTCAGCATAATTTTCTCATTGGTATGGGGCTATTAGTCCTTTTGTACAAAATATTTTTATGGATTCGGGCGTATTTTTACCCTCAAAAATCAAATAATCTGCTTTACAATCCCAAAACGGCTTGGCTAATTCTCATCTTAATTATAGCATTTTGGATATTAAGAAATCTCCCGTTTTCACCTTTTAATATTTTAGCCCCTTAGGGATTTAAAAGGTTTAGATTTATTAGCTTTGGGCTAAAATTTTAAACATGCTTAACGATATAGAACCTAAAATAGTTTGGGATCATTTCAGTCAACTTAATGCTGTACCCAGACCTTCAAAACAAGAAGAACGGGTTATCCAATTTATGATAGATTTTGGTAAAAATCTGGGCCTTGAAACATTAAAGGATAAGGCAGGAAATGTGATCATCAAAAAACCCGCCACACCTGGGTTTGAAAACAAAAAAACTGTCGTCCTTCAGTCGCACCTTGACATGGTACATCAAAAAAATGAAGACACAAGCTTTGACTTCAACACACAGGGTATAGAGATGTATGTGGATGGCGATTGGGTCAAAGCTAAAGGTACAACACTCGGTGCAGATAACGGTCTTGGTGTAGCAGCTATTATGAGTATTCTTGCTTCAGACGATATCAAACACCCAGCTGTAGAAGCCTTATTTACTGTAGACGAAGAAACAGGAATGACAGGTGCAAAAAAATTAGACCCCAATATTTTGGACGGTGAAATTTTACTTAACCTCGATACTGAAGAAGATGATGAAATCGGTATTGGCTGTGCTGGCGGTGTGGATATCACGGCTACTCGGTTTTATATTGAAGAGTCTATTCCTGAAAATACCACAGCATTTCAAATTGTCGTTAAAAGTTTACAAGGTGGCCATTCTGGTATGGATATCATCAAGGGACTTGCCAATGCTAATAAAATTTTAACCCGACTTTTATTTAAAGCTCATCAAGACTACAATATGAGGTTGTCAAAGTTTGTTGGTGGTGGCTTACGCAATGCAATACCCCGTGAAAGTACTGGAATCTTTGTCATTGCAAATGATGATATTGATGCTTTTAAAGCCTCGTTTAAAAATTTAACTGAAGAAATCCAATCGGAATATCAGTCCTTGGAGCCTCAAATGTCTATCCAACTCAAAGCGTGTGGAACACCCAAATCCATTTTAAGCAGTGATGTACAGGATCTAATTATTAAGTCTCTCCAAGCTGCTCACAACGGTGTTTATAGGATGAGTCCGGATATTGATGGTTTAGTAGAAACTTCAAACAATATCGCCAAGGTTCACATTGAAAAAGGAAAGATAGAAATCTCTTGCCTCACAAGGTCTTCTGTTGACTCAGGCAAGTGGGACTTGGCTCACAGCCTTGAAAGTGTATTTGATTTGGCTGGTTGTCGAGTAAAATTTTCAGGCGATTATCCTGGCTGGACGCCAAATCCAAAATCGGAAATTTTAAAAGTTCTCGATATGCTATATCAAAATAATTTTGGTGAAAAAGCAAATATTGCGGCTTGTCACGCGGGATTAGAATGTGGGATTCTAGGTAGTCATTATCCAGAAATGGATATGGTGTCTTTCGGTCCAACTATAAGAGGGGCACATTCTCCCGATGAACGTGCCAGCATTTCCTCAACCCAAAAGTTTTGGGCGTTTTTAAAGGATATTTTGAACCATATTCCTGTCAAGTCTTAATAAACTTAATGCCTTAATGGTTTAAATACAATCATTAAAAAGTAAAAATAAATAAAGTAAGCTTAAATTTTAAAAAACAAACAATGACAATTCTATCATACAACGTTAACGGCATACGAGCAGCTATGCGCAAAGGTTTGACCACTTGGCTCAAGGCCACCGATGCCGATGTAGTGTGTTTTCAAGAAACCAAAGCTCAAGAAGAGCAAATCGATGTTGAAGCCTTTAAACAATTGGGGTTTGAATATTGTTATTGGTTTTCTGCTCAAAAAAAAGGCTATAGTGGCGTTGGAATCATCTCAAAGGTAAAACCTCAACATATTGAAGTGGGTTGCGGTATCGACTATATGGACAATGAAGGGCGTATTTTAAGACTAGATTTTGACAACTTTTCATTGATGAGTTTGTATTTACCATCTGGCACGAATGACGCCAGACTCAACCTAAAGTTTGACTTTATGGCTGATTTTTATAACTATATCAACAAGCTTAAAAACGACAAACCCAATTTGGTTATTTGCGGAGATTACAATATTTGCCATGAACCTATTGATATTCACGACCCTGTAAGACTTAAAACAGTATCAGGGTTTTTGCCTGAAGAACGTGAATGGTTATCAAAATTTTTAGATAGTGGGTTTATCGATTCCTTTAGATTTAAAAATCCAGAGGTCGAGCAATATTCATGGTGGAGCTATAGGGCAAATGCGAGAGCCAATAACAAAGGTTGGCGATTAGACTATCATTTGGTTTCTGAACCTTTAAAACAAAATATCAAAAGAGCCGTTATACTACCAGAGGCCAAACACAGTGACCATTGCCCAGTTTTACTTAAATTAGATTTCTAAAAAACAATATTCTATGAAAACTCAATATTTGCTTTTGTTTATCACCATTGGCTTACTTGGTGCTTGTGTGCCAAAAAAAGATTTGGTTAACCTTCAAACCCGTTACGATAATTTGCAGTCGCAAAATGATTTATTGACTAAAAAACTTGAAGCTTGTGAAAAAAGTAAAAGCCAATTAACTTCTGATTATGAAAAAAGTCAGAATAGACTTGAAGCACTTCAAAAAGATTACGAAGAACTTTCAGGGGATTATAATGAACAGACTTCAAAACTTCAAAATTTAGAAGCTTCATACAACGCCTTAGAGCAAAACAGCAGTGAACTACTTCAAGCCAACGCCAAGAGAAATCGAGACCTTCTCAAACAACTTGAAGATAAAGAAAAAGCCCTTGCTGAAGAACAAAAACGCCTTGAGCAACTCCAAAAAGATTTAGACAAACGCTCCTACAGAATAGAACAATTAGAAAATTTAATCGCCTCAAAAGATGCTAAACTCAACAATTTAAAAAACAAATTGAGCGAAGCTCTCGTCGATTTTGAAGGTCGTGGTTTAAGTGTTGAACAACGCGATGGTAAAGTTTATGTTTCTATGGAAAATAAGCTCTTGTTTGCCTCAGGCAGTTGGAATGTTGGCCGAGAAGGTCAGAAAGCTATCAGCGAATTAGCTAATGTCTTAGCTCAAAATCCTGATATTTCAGTTTTGATAGAAGGGCATACCGATAATGTGCCTTATGGTGGCAATGGTCCGCTTAAAGACAACTGGGATTTATCGACAAAAAGGGCCACAGAAGTTTTAAAACTCTTACTTAAAAACAACAGTATTAATCCACAAAATTTAACCGCTGCAGGTCGTGGTAAGTTTGCACCAGTAGCGAGCAATACTAACAAATCTGGTAGAGCTAAGAATAGAAGAATAGAAGTGGTTTTAGAGCCACAACTCGATCAAATCAATAAGCTTTTAGAAGAATAGACAATCTCTCCACTCGCTTTTATGTTTTTACGTTTTGGCGAGATACACTAAAAACTACTGTCTTTTAAAACCGAAGCCTAAACATCACATTGGGTGTAAAACCCAAACCATTTTGTCTAAAAGTATGGATACTTTCATTGTCTCCAATGGTGTAGAATTGATTATAAACATTGGAGTTATCTAGAATATTCAAAAAAGAAACACCTGCAATGGCTTTTACACTTCTAAATAATTTAAAAGTGTAAGTTGTAGAAAAATCTAACCTAAAATAATCTTTAAGTCGCTCAGCATTTGGGCTTTCAAATCGAATTTGTTGAGGCAGTTGATCTTGGTTTTCTGACAACAAGGTCGTGGCCACTCCGGAATGCCAATTATATCCGGCAGACAATTTCAACCCATTGTTTTCGTAACTCAAACCTGTTGAGATGACATGTCTGATATCTAGATTATTAGGAAAAGAAGATGGCGATAAATCTTCAAATTTATAATTATTTTCTGACAAACTATAGCTTACCCATCCAGAGAAAGGCTCAAAGCTCTTATTGACCAATACATCAAATCCTTTGACGTCATAACGACCATGAGTTTTTACAAACTCAAACTGATTTTGAAAACCTTGTCCCTGAGTAGTAATGCCATCAACTGCTTTGTAATAAAAATCTAGATTGATAAACCAATTGGGTTTGATAAAGTTTAAACCGGCAGAGATTTGCTGACTTTCCACAACAGGTCTGCTCTCGGGGTCAGACAATACCCATCGCCTATTTTCAACCCCAAGAAAATCTGTTTGTAAATCAATAGTTTGTGAGGTCACTTGGTTTTTTTGTTCCACTAATATTTCTAAAAATAAATCATCAGTAAATTCATAACTCAAATTAAATCTAGGTTCTAGGCGAAATTTATCAAATTTAGAAAAATAGTTGGCTCTTGCACCTAAGCTCAAATTGAGCAAACTATTGCTTGAGCTATAATTCAATTGAGAGTATAAGCTATGGGTTAAAATAGAATTTTGAGTTTCTCTAAAAAAACTAGGGTCATTGATTTCTTCAGAATTTAAAATCCCGGTTTCATTAAATTGGTAACCATTTTCAATTTTAAATTGTTTTGACAATTGAGTCTCAATATTAATTTTAAATCCAGTTTCTCTAACTTCATTTATCTGATCTAAGCGCTGTTGATTACGCAGGTTGGTATTGTCAGCATTAAGGTTGTACAACGATGAATAAAATTGAAAATGAGATGTCGTCTTGTTAGACCACTTCCTCTTGTAAAACAACCCGGTAGCAAAATTGGTTTGTTCTAAATTACTACTGCGTATATTGACGCGAGTGCCATCAACATCAAAGCGCTCTAGTGCAAACTGATCTTCAGCATAAAACATATTGACTTTTAAAAAATCTTTATCGGTAATTTGATATTTAAAATTTAAAGCCGTATCAAAGAAACAAAAATCATCATTTTGTTGAACAGAGGGTGAGCCAAAATTTGTAACTTCTGTATTCTGAAAAATCTTCTCAAAATATTGGTTGTATGTTGGGCTTTCCCAAAGTGAATTTATAGATTGCCTCGATGACAATTCTAAAGAAGAGTTATAGCTTAACGGGACTTCAACTACAGCATCTACATTAATGAGATTGGATCCTATCTCAACATTTAGGCTATCTGCAACCGTATTGCTTGTTTTCATATCGATTAGGCTAGAAACACCGTCACCAAATTTGGCTGAGGTTCCGTTCTTTATGAGTCTTACGTTTTGAGTCATATAAGGGTTGAAAGCCGAAATCATTCCAAAAAAATGCGATGTATTGTACATTTTAATACCATCCCATAAAAATAAATTTTGATCATGTGTTCCGCCCCTTACATTTAAATAAGATACGCTTTCTTTACTACTAATTATACCAGGCAAAGCCTGTAAACTCTGTAGCACATCAGGCTCTACCAAGCCAGGTAATAAGCCAAATTCTTTATAGTTAATTTCTAGTCCGCCTGAAGCAATCTTTTGAATACCGCGTGTCAATAAATTGGTCAGTACAACTTCATCTAATTCTTGATAAAACGGACTGATATATCGCTCATAACATTCGCGTTCTAGAGAAGTATCAATTGTATATTGCTGAGTGATAAAATCTTCTGCAAATATCTTAAAATTTATAACCTTTGAATGGATTGGAATTTGAAATTGACCTTTAGAATTTGATTTGTATATATAACTATCAATCTTTAATCTTGCGTTTGTCAAAGGCTCTTGAGTAATTTCATTGATTACATTGACACAGATAGTTTTTTTAAAAGGTTTTTGTATCACTAGAATATTACTTTCACTCTGTACGAGATACTTAAAAGGGGTTTGTTCTCTTAGGTAGTTTAAATACTGTTTTAAATTTTTTAAATTTTCAGCATATGCTACGCTTGAGGATTTAATATAATCATCTCCATAGGAAAAAACAACATCGTATTGACCTTCTAAAATATTGAGGTAGGTGTTTAACCCTATATAAGTTGGATTAGATTGAGCACGAAAATTTTGGCTCATTCCGAAAATAAAAAGAACTGAAAATAGTAATTTTAAAAATCTCACTGATTAGATAAAATGATGGTATTACCTTGTTTGGTATACGTATATCCTAAGGGCAAAGTAATAGAATTTAAAGCAATTTTTAAATCATTGTGAGAAAAACTTCCTGAATATATGGTTGAAGTATCGATATTTGAAGCATCAAAATTGACATCGTAATAATTTTGAAATTCCTTTAAAACAATGTCTAAGCTTTTGCTGTCAATAATGGTTTTATTGGTTTTCCAATCCGGTTGAGCAGAGCTGAATTGAGTAATCAAAATATTTTCATGATCAATCACGAGATTGTCTTTGGGTTTTAAGACGTAAGATTGCCCTTTTAAATAGACCTTCACAGAACCTTCAAAACACGAGACTTCAAAAATGTAATCGCGAGATTTAACATTAAAAACTGTCCCCAACACTTCCACATTTGCATAAGCTGTATTCACGACAAATTTTTGTCCTTTTTTGACTTTAAATAATGCTTCACCGTTAAGTTGAAGCTGTCTTTCTTTATACCATTCGTCTTTATTGTAAGTTAAATTAGAATTGGCATTAAGACTTACCTTTGATTGGTCTGGTAATTGAACAGATTTTGTTTTTGCTGTAGAAGTTGCAAAAGATTGTAAGTTTGTCGTTGTATTTAATGTTTGAAATAAGGTAAAAGCTATAATGGCTATAGCAGCAACCGCTGCAACGTATTTAAAAACTTTAAGATTCGAAGATTTTTTCTGAGAAGACGTTGCAAAATTTAATTTTTCAAATTCAACTTTTTGATTGTAATGAGGTGCTTTAAAATGTTTTGCTCTGTCAGAAATTTTGATATACTCCTCATACTTGTCTAATTTCTTAAACATCTCAAACTCTTCAGGAGACAGCTCATCGTTGAGCCATTTTTTGATTAAAATTTCTTTATCTGGTTTCATCGATTATATGACAATTAATTTCTATAAATTCCTACCCATTAAATGTTAAATTTCATGTATCTCTTTTCGCAATTGTTTCAATGCTGTATAAATTCTTTTTTCAACGGCTTTTCTGGAGATGCCTAATATCTTAGCTATCTCTTTGTGCTTTTTGCCTTCTACCCTATTTAAAAGAAAAGCAGCTCGCTTTTCTTCAGTCAATTTTGATAAGGCATTTTGATATTTATCCATGTACTCTTTTTCTTCGAGAAGAAATTGAGGATCTTGATGGTCTGAATTATTTGACTTGGTATTTGACTCGTATTTTAAAATCACTTTTTCATGCTTTATCACATTAAGTGTGGTGTTATTAGCCACCGAAAAGAGATAACTCTTAGCTTTATCTGGTGTAATTTTTTTACAATTTTCCCATAATTTTAAAAAGGCTTGCTGAACTTTGTCCTTAGGGTTAAATTGTTCACCAAATTTATAATAAATAAAATCGTGTAAATCTTTAGCATGCTTATCATGAAGTTTAGAAAAAATGCTTTGGTCACAACAATTTTTATTTAGAAGTTTATCTTTTGTCATATTCATTAAAATTATAAAAATAGTTAATTAGGTAGGAATTTTTATCTTTGAATTGTCTTTATTTATGAAAGCGCATTTTATGAATAAAATTATATACTACATATTATTAATTTTTCTAGTGGGTTGTTATAATGATGAGGAAGTGCAAACGCTTCAATCTGAAAATAATGCACACAGAAACTCTGAATTGACTAAATTGGTAAAAGCCATATCGGTTCACAACGCATCTTTTGATGATCTCATAGACAATACCTCTTGTTTCAGCATCAAGTTTCCTTACCAGATTCAAGTGAATTCAGAACTGAGAAATATAACTTCTGAACAGGATATTTCAGATCTAAGCAATACCGAACAAATAGAAATAGTTTATCCGGTTAAAGCGATTTTTTATAATTATGAAGAGCACAACATTGTATCTGGCACAGATTTTAATCTGGTAAAAAGCGTTTGCGACGAAAATTTCAACATACAACCTAACTCTTGTCTAGACATACAATATCCTATTGTACTAAAAGAGTTTAATGATTTGACACAGAGCTTTGAAACCTTTCAACTCAATACGGATAGACAAGTATTTCGACATTTAGAAAATCTTCACGATAATGACATTTTTGAAATTGAATATCCAATCTTTCTATTAGACTCTAGCTCAAACCCCATCCGAATTGATTCAAATTCTGATTTTATTGCGGTTTTTAATGAATCCCGGCAAAACTGTGAGTAATTCTACTTTCTTTAACAATTTCCGATCTTAAAGTTAAAAATTTATTAAATCAAATTTCACAGGTAGTAATTTTTGACAATGCATTGTCTTATCAATGTAAACCAAAAAACAATTACTTATGAAATCACTATCAAAAATTATGTTTTTAGCTGTATTGCTAATAACCTCTGTATCATGTTCAGACGATGATTATGGTTCAGACGATGGTTATGCAACACCACCAGCTTACACATTTAATATCATTGCAGATAGTCCGGATCATACTGTACTTGAACAACTCCTTATTGATACTGGTCTGGATCAAGTTTTAAGTAGTGGTACTTTTACTGTTTTTGCACCAACTGATGATGCATTTAGCGGTATTGATCCTTCAACATTAACTGATGATGAGCTTACAAATCTATTATTAAATCATGTTGTAACAGGAAACGTTTTATCAACTGATTTAACCAACGGATATGTTAAAACCAATGCTACTGAATCTTATTCTGGTAATAATAACTTTATAGATTTATATGTAAACATTGATAATGGTGTAAACTTGAACAACAGTTCTGAAGTTACAGTAGCAGATTTAGAGAGTAGCAATGGAACGGTCCATGTAGTAGATGCGGTAATTACTATTCCTAATGTTGTAGACCTAGCTGCTTCAAATCCTATGTTTTCTAATTTAGCAACTGCTTTAACTCAGGAAAATTTGATTGCAACTTTATCTACTGACGCTGGAACTAGCCCAGCACCATTTACAGTATTTGCGCCAAATGACATGGCTTTTCAAAACTTTTTGGATGAAGATCCTAATGATCCTTTTGAAACTATAGACGATGTTTTAAACTTTAGTGCTTTAACAGATGTACTAACATACCATGTCCTTCCTGATGGCGCTGTCAGAGCTGCTGATATCTCTGATGGGATTACGCCAGCAACAGTACAAGGTGAAACCATTACAATCAATATTCCAGATGGTGTAACCATTACAGATCAAAATGGAAGAGTAGTGAACATTATCGCTACAGATGTAACAGGTTCAAATGGTGTAATTCATGTTTTAGATAATGTGATTTTACCAACATTACCATAAACATACCCATATAGATGTTTAAAACCAGCTAATTTTTAGCTGGTTTTTTTTTGTTATATCTTTAAATATATCTAAAACAAATACTCCACTAGATCAACTACACTTTTAAGCTTGATGATTTCGAGCTGGACGTTATTTTTTGAAGTCTTAGTATTGTGAGCTATAAATATTTTTTCAAATCCTAATTTATCGGCTTCAGCTATACGCTGTTCTAGGCGCGGTACAGGTCTGACTTCACCTGCAAGACCGATTTCTGCAGCAAAGCAATAACGGTAGTTAAGTACAATATCGTGACTGGATGATAAAATAGCAGCTATAACGGCTAAATCTATTGCAGGGTCATCAATATTGATACCGCCCGTAATATTCAGAAAGACATCTTTAGTTCCTAATTTAAAACCAGCCCGTTTTTCTAAAACAGCCAGAATCATATTGAGTCGTTTGGCATTATATCCCGTTGATGAACGTTGTGGGGTGCCATAAACAGCCGTACTGACAAGAGCTTGAATCTCAATCATAAGTGGGCGCATACCTTCTAATGTTGCTGCAATTGACGTACCGCTCAAATCGTGTTCTTGATTGGAAATTAAAATTTTGGAGGGGTTTAAAATTTGCTTTAATCCATTGGTTTGCATTTCATAAATTCCCAATTCATTGGTTGAACCAAATCTGTTTTTTTGAACTCTAACAATACGGTAAATAAAATTTTGGTCACCTTCAAATTGTAAAACGGTATCAACCATATGTTCTAAAATCTTTGGACCTGCAAGATGGCCTTCTTTATTGATATGTCCGATAAGTAAGACTGGTGTATTGGTCTCTTTTGCGTATTTGATCAATTCTGCAGTACAAGTTCTAATTTGAGAAATACTCCCAGGTGAACTTTCAATAACTTCAGTATGCAAAGTTTGTATAGAATCTACTATCACAAGTTCTGGTTCAATTTTGTTGATCTGATTAAATATACGTTGAGTTGAAGTATCTGCTAGTATAAAGCAGTTGTCATTAGATTTTTGAATACGCTCTGCGCGCATTTTTATTTGCTTACTGCTTTCTTCACCAGAGATATAAAGGCTTTTTACCGGCAGGTTAAGACAAAGTTGTAGTAACAAAGTACTTTTGCCAATACCGGGTTCGCCTCCGAGTAAAACTAGAGACCCTTTTACTATTCCGCCTCCTAAGACCCTATTGAGTTCCTCATCTTTGGTTTTGATCCTGTCCTCTATTTCAAAGCTGATATCACTAAGCTTAGAAGCTTTGGGTAGTTTTGTTTTATTGTTTTTAGCGCTTGAGGACTGCCATGTTTTTTTACTAGATTTGCTGATAATTTCCTCTACTAAGGTATTCCATTCTTTACAAGAATGGCACTGTCCTTGCCATTTGGGATGCTGTGCTCCGCAGTTTTGACAATAGTAGACGGTTTGAGGTTTAGCCATATATTTTAGTAACCAAAAGTTTCTTTGAGAAAGTCAATTTCGTCTAGTAGCATTTCTTTTTTTATTCCACCTACTTCTTCATATGCATATCCTGACTCATAGGCTTTAATAGCTTTTTTAGGTTTAACAATTTTTTGGAAATACATACCACTAAAAAAGTCTGATAATAATGTTTCTGGATATTGATCTTTGGCTAATTTTCCAAGATTTTTCAAATTTTCCCAAGATTTTTGATCTTTAATCAACTTATAAACTTTCATGATATCTGATACTCTTATGGTTTTCTCCACGCCATAAAGTCTGTATATGGTCTTATACTTTTCAATAAGATAATCTGTGGGGTCTGAAGCTTTTGATAAACTTTCTTCGTATTCTTCATCGTCTATCGCTGTAAAAGGCTTAAAGATTTCTGATAAACTAAATGGAATTGCGTAACTTACAAAAGTATAATGGTTGGTATTTTCAAACACGTTAAAACTCAATTTCAATTTATCATTGTCTACAGAAGATAAGTTTGAATGAAGTTTTTTGGTTTTTTGCTTTATAAAGTTGATATCGTTAGAACCCATCGTAATTGAGTACCAAAGATCGCTTTCAAGTTCATACATTTTTTCTGCTATATAAGGTATAAAACCATTTGGAACATCTGGACTTAAGTTAATAAAACCATCGAATGGTATTTTTTTGCTAAATAAAAAAAGGTTCATAAAATTGGCCATATAATCGTGTCCAACCACAACCGAAAAGGGACCAATATTGTAGTTTTCACTTAAATATGGTAAGATTTCAAGACCTATAAAATCAAAAAAGTTTTCTCCTTTTTCTATGGGTGTAAAGTCTATCCTGTCATAATTACCGTCTTCGATACGGGTTCCTATTTGATTTACACCAACGACAAAGGCCTCTGGCATTTCTTCCCAATAACTGAGGTAATCTACAGTCCCAGCAACGGGTTCAAAGAGGTAATCTCCGTCAAAAACAAAAATTAACGGGTATGTTCTTTCGCTTTCCAGGTCGTAATTTCGAGGTAATTGAACTTTAATTTGCCGGGTTTGTTCCAATATTTTTGATTCGACCTCGATGTATTCTTTTTGTGCAAAACTGTAAAACTGGGGTATGAAAATCACAATGACGCACAGCCAAAGTTTTTTCATAAAAAATTGGTTTTTTAATTTGCTAATTTATTACTTTTATTTGCAATAGGCAATAGTATAGCCGAAGTAACTCCCAAAACAACTACCACAATCGTTTGGGCTATCCAAAGCACCCATCCAAAAGCTTGACCAACTTCTACAGGTATATCAAACAATTTGAATACAGCTGAGATTGCAAAAGGGTACAACCCAATACCACCACTAGTGACAGACATTGCAAATGTACCAGCTATGAATCCAATGAGTGCAGCTCCAAATGATAAATTTTCTGTTCCAGCAATAGCGTATTTTATAATCCAAAACATACCGATATACAACATCCAAATGGCAATAGTTTGGAATACAAATTTCCATTGATGTCGCATTACCATAAGACTTCTTATACCTTGTATTAATCCTGTCAAAAAATTATTAATCTTAATTGCTATAAGATTTTTGGATTGTTTAATAGCTCTAAATATTAAAAAAATAAAACCCAAAAAACCAAAAAGATACCCTAGTGTGTGCAGCGGTTTGATGTCGTTAAGGTCTAAATAAAATAATAGTTCATCTGTTTTTAAAACAAGAGTTACGCCAATAATAAGAATGAGCATAATGAAATCAATAATTCTCTCTGTAATAATCGTTCCAAAAGTTTGCTCGAAGCTCAAATTTGTATAACTCGCATAACTTGCACCTCTCAAAACTTCTCCGGATCTGGGTATACCGAGGTTGGCTAAATATCCAAACATTACCGTGTAAAAACAATTGGATAATTTTGGTTGGTCTTTGAGAGGTAATAGTAAAAGCTTCCACCGACTTGCTCTTAAAACATGTGATGTAATACCCATTACCATAGATAAGATAATCCAAAATAATTTTGCATTTTTTGTGGTTTCCCAAATAGCCGTACGTTGCTCAGCTGTAGTATCTTTAAAGGAAAACCAAATAAAAAATATACCTAATAAAAGTGGTAATAGGATTTTAATCCAACTTTTAAATTGAGATTTAGGCATATTTTAATCTAAAAGGTTAGCTTCATTTGGAAAAATAATTGAAGGATTGAAATTTTTTGCATCTTCAGGAGTGAGAATGGCGTAAGCCATAAGGATAAGAATATCACCAGGTGATACTTTTCTTGCAGCCGCACCGTTGAGTGTGATCTCGCCACTTCCTCTAGGACCTGGAATAGCGTAGGTTTCAAGGCGTTCTCCATTTGAGTTATTAACCACTTGAATTTTCTCCCCGTCAAAAATATTGGCGGCATCCATCAAGTCTTGATCTATTGTAATACTCCCAATATAATTAAGGTCCGCACCTGTAACTTTTACTCTGTGTATTTTAGATTTTACTACTGTAATTTGCATTGTATTTAATTCAAAGCTATATTATCAATTAATCTTACTCCGCTACAATAAGCCGCAATAAATGCTCTGTAGCGTTTGCCTTTTATTAGCTTAACAACTGGTACTAAGTCATTTTCGTCTGCTATCTCAAAATACTCTAATTTAAAGTTTTCTTTAGAAGTAAATATAGATTTAACCTTTTTTTTCATTTCTGTAGGTGCTTGTTTATGAAAATTTTCTTTAGCCCATTTTAAACAACTATATAAAATTTCTGCCTCTTGCATTTGGTCTTTACTCAACAATTTATTTCTAGAACTTTTAGCTAAACCATTCGACTCTCTGTAGGTTTCACAACCTATGACCTCTATGCTAAAGTTTTCGATATCAACTAATTTTTTGACAATTGCAAACTGTTGGTAATCCTTTTTACCAAAGTAAGCTTTATTGGGTTTTACGAGTTGAAATAAACGTTTTAAAACTGTACCTACTCCATCAAAATGCCCACCTCTGTATTGACCTTCCATATACTTCGATAAGCTACCAAAATCAAAAGTTTCAGAAACCACACCATGAGGGTAGACTTCTTTTACCGATGGGCAATAGATTAAAATATTGCCATGGAGTTGATTGATTTTTTCTACGTCTTCTTTCAGTGTTCTAGGGTAATTTGACAAATCTTTTGGATCATTAAACTGAGTTGGATTTACAAATATCGATACTACAACAACATCACAATCTGCTATGGCGTCTTTAATAATAGATAAGTGCCCATCATGCAAAGCTCCCATAGTTGGGACTAGACCTAAAGCATTAGGTAACTGCTCAATCAGATGGTGTCTTAAATCTGAAATATTTTTAAATATCACTAAAGCTTATTTAAATTTGATGCAAAACTAACATAATAAGCTCAATCCACATAATTTTTGTAAATTTGCACACTTTAAAATTTCACAAGGCTCAAAACGAATTTTTATGAAGGATAAACGCGTGCTTTTTGTCTCCTCAGAAGTTGTTCCTTATCTTCCAGAAAACGATATTTCAACCTTATCGTTTGAGGTTCCTAAAATGATCAATTCAACAGGTGGACAAACCCGGATATTTATGCCGAGGTTTGGTAATATCAATGAAAGAAGACACCAACTCCATGAAGTCATAAGATTATCTGGATTAAACCTTGTTGTCAACGATTTAGACATGCCTTTAATTATTAAAGTAGCTTCAATACCTAAAGAGAGAATGCAGGTATATTTTATTGATAATGAAGATTACTTTAAAAGAAAAGCCATGTACAGCGATGAAGACGGACAGCTCTTTGAAGATAATGATGAACGCGCAATCTTTTTTGCCAAAGGTGTTATCGAAACCGTTAAAAAGTTAAATTGGGCACCCGACATCATACATATCAATGGCTGGATGGCCTCTTTGTTGCCACTGTATTTAAAGAACTATTACGGGAATGAACCGCTTTTTAAAAATTCAAAAATTGTGACTTCGGTTTATCAAAACAATTTTGAGGGCGAACTGGATAAAGATTTGGACAAAAAAATCATGTTTGATGGCATAGATGAAGATAAAGTTGAGTTAATTGATACCCCAAACTACAATAATTTAATAAAATTGTCGATTAAATATTCTGATGGCATTGTAATCGGTAGCGATCATATTTCTGATGAATTGAAAACTTTTGTAGAAAGTATTGATATTCCCAAATTAGATTTTCATGCATTAGAAGAGTTTGCCCAGCCGTATCAAGAATTTTATATTAAAGACATTTTAAATGAAGAAATTGAGTAAATTAAAGTCAAGCCTTAGGCTGATAATATCACTGTCGATAGTTTTATTTCTCCTAAGTGCCTGTGAAGATGACTTTACAACAGTAGGTTCTGACTTTGTCAATAGCTTAACCCTACCAGAGCCTTACGAAGTTCAAAATTTGGCTGCTTACAACGACAATATCCTTTCTGTACAGTCTAACGCTTTAAGAAATTACCTTTTAGGACAATTTGATGACCAGGTTTTTGGAAATTCTGATGTCAGCATTTTGACTCAACTTGAACTACAGAACACTAATCCGGATTTTGGTGAAGATCCGACTTTAGATAGTGTAATTTTAACATTACCATTGTTTTCTCAAATTACAGAAACAGATCCTGAGACCAACATAAATACTTATCGTTTAGATTCAATTTTTGGAGATGGTGGCATTAAATTTTCAGTTTTTGAATCTAATCAGTTTCTTAATGACATTAACCCTGGTGAAGATGGTGATTTTGAAGAACCACAAATATATTATACCGATCAGTTCTCAGAATTTGAAAATAACATCAACGATACGCCTTTATATACTTCGGATGAAATAGTACCTTCTGAACTTACAGAAACTCAAATTCTTTTTGATCAAATTGACTCAACGACTATTGATACCTTGCGACTCTCACCGAGAATTCGGTTAAAATTACCTAATGAGTTTTTTCAAGAAAAAATTCTTGACAATCAAAACTCAGTCAATCTTGTGAGTCAAAGCAGTTTTAAAAACTTTTTAAGAGGCTTCTATATCAAAACTGAGCAACCTACTAATGGAGGCTCAATGATAAATTTAGATTTAAGTAGTGAAGATGCTAATATTACCCTTTATTACAAATCTTTAAGACCACCACCTAGCTTAGAAGTAGAAGACGATCCGGAATTAGTTGAAACTTTCAATAAGTTTGACCTTAATTTTGCCGGTAATATTATCAATTTTTACGATAATAATAACACACTAGACTTATCAAATCAAGACACCGATAATGGTGAAGAAACACTATATCTAAAAGGTGGTCAGGGTATTGTTACCATTGTAGATCCATTTAATGGCCCTGACACTGATGGAAACGGCGTAGCTGATGAAATTGACGAGCTAAGACAAAACAATTGGCTTGTCAATGAAGCCAACTTAATTTTTTATGTTGATGAAAGTATGGCCGATCAGCTCCCAGTAATACCTCAACGTATATTTGTATTTGATCTAGACCGAGAAAGGGTATTAATAGATTACAATTTAGATCCAAGTGCAACAAACAACCCGCTTACCTCAAGACGAAACCATCTGGGACCACTAGAAGAAGACGATGACGGCAATCGTTTTTATAAAATAAGAATGACTACTCATATCAATAATATTATAAATAATGATTCAACGAATTCCAGATTAGGTGTTGTGGTCTCTCAAAATGTAAATAGTGCAAGAATATTAGATATCAGAGAAAGTCAACTAAATGAAACAAATTCGTTTATTGAAAGTTCTATATCTACGCCGAGAGGAACTGTACTCCACGGCAACTTATCGCCTGACGAAGATAAACGACTAAAACTGCAAATATTTTATACTCAACCAAACTAATCAATTATGTGTGGAATTGTAGGATATATTGGACAACAGGATGCTTACGATATTGTACTTAAAGGCTTACAAAGGCTAGAATACAGAGGCTACGATTCTGCGGGTTTGGCACTTTATGATGGCAAAAATTTAAGTATATGCAAAACAAAAGGTAAAGTCTCAGAACTTGATCTAAAGTGTAAAAATGAGCAATTAATTAAAGGTAAAGTAGGTATTGGCCACACGAGATGGGCAACACATGGTGAACCTAACGATATAAACTCCCATCCACATCAGTCTAACTCTGGTCGCTTGTGCATCATACATAACGGGATCATAGAAAATTACGATACCATCAAAAAGGTATTAGAAGACCGAGGTTACCAATTTAAATCAGATACCGATACAGAAGTTTTGGTTAATCTTATCGAAGAAGTAATGATTAACGAAAAAGTTAAATTAGGTAAAGCCGTACAAATAGCCTTAAACCAAACTGTCGGTGCTTATGCAATTGCAGTTTTCGATCAAGAAAAGCCCAATGAAATTGTTGTCGCAAGACTAGGAAGTCCTTTAGCTATAGGTGTAGGTGATGAAGAATTCTTTATCGCTTCAGATGCTTCACCCTTTATAGAATATACCAAATCTGCTATCTATCTTGAAGATGGGGAAATGGGTGTCATCAGGCTGGGAAGAGAACCCAGAATAAGAAAAATAAATGACGACAAACTAGTAGATCCATACATCACAGAACTACAGATGAGTTTGGATCAAATAGAAAAGAGTGGCTACGATCACTTTATGCTTAAAGAAATATATGAGCAACCTACAGCTATTAAAGACACTTTTAGAGGTAGAATGCTAGCCGATGATGGCATTATTAAAATGGCAGGTATTGATGATCATTTAGAAAAATTTGTCAATGCCAATAGAATAATAATTGCGGCTTGTGGGACCTCCTGGCATGCTGGTCTAGTCGCAGAATATATCTTTGAAGATATTGCAAGAATTCCTGTAGAAGTAGAATATGCCTCAGAATTCAGATACAGAAATCCTGTAATTCATAGGAATGATATTTTAATTGCCATTTCACAAAGCGGTGAAACAGCTGATACTATGGCTGCAATAAAGTTGGCCAAAGAAAATGGGGCTTTTGTTTTTGGCGTATGTAATGTTGTTGGTTCTTCTATATCGAGAGAAACTAATGCTGGAGCTTATACACATGCTGGCCCAGAAATTGGTGTTGCATCTACAAAAGCATTTACGACCCAAATTACAGTACTAAGTTTGATTGCTTTAAAGCTTGGCAAGGCTAAAGGCACAATTTCAAATTCAGATTTTCATTCTTATCTCCACGAGATGGAATCCATTCCTAGTAAAATTGAAATTGCTCTTGATAAAAATGATCATATCTTAAAGGTTGCCGATAATTATAAACTTGCTAAAAACTGTTTATACCTGGGAAGAGGTTATAATTTCCCAGTAGCCTTAGAGGGAGCACTTAAGCTAAAAGAAATATCTTATATTCATGCAGAAGGATATCCGGCCGCTGAAATGAAGCATGGACCCATTGCTTTAATAGATGAAGAGATGCCGGTAGTCGTTATTGCAACACGCAAAGGCCACTACGAAAAAGTAGTCAGTAATATCCAAGAAATTAAGTCAAGAAAAGGTAAAATTATAGCCATTGTGACAGAAGGTGATAACACTGTAGAAGAGATGGCAGACCACGTGATTGAAGTCCCAGAAACTTTTGAAGCATTTACACCATTATTAACCACAATACCGCTTCAGTTACTCTCTTATCACATAGCCGTAATGTTAGGAAAAAATGTAGATCAACCTCGTAATTTAGCCAAATCGGTCACCGTCGAGTAGATGTTTTTTATAAAATCAAAATCGTAAATTAATTTGAAAAACTTTCGATTTATTTTGATTTAAAACCCCTATATTTGCAAACCAAAAAATTACATTAAAATCATAGCTAATGTCTCAAACAAAAGGTAAGATTGCCCAAATCATAGGTCCTGTGATTGATGTGGCTTTTGAAAACAGCAAAGATTTACCACAAATTTACGATTCTTTAGAAATAAAACGCGAAGACGGCTCTACACTTGTTCTAGAAGCGCAATCTCATATTGGTGATAATATTGTTAGAACTATAGCAATGGATACGGCAGATGGTCTTTCAAGAGGAACAGATGTCATCGCAACTGGAAATCCAATTCAAATGCCAGTAAGTAAAGATATCTTTGGTAGATTATTTAATGTTACAGGTGATGCTATTGATGGTATGGACAACTTACCTAAAGATGGCGAAAATGGTTTACCCATTCACCGCGACGCTCCAGATTTCGAAGATTTATCTGTGTCTAAAGAAGTGCTTTTTACTGGTATAAAAGTGATCGACTTAATTGAGCCTTACGCTAAAGGTGGAAAAATTGGTCTGTTTGGTGGTGCGGGTGTAGGCAAAACCGTATTGATTCAAGAATTAATTAACAATATCGCTAAAGGCCATGGTGGTCTTTCTGTTTTTGCTGGTGTTGGTGAAAGAACTCGAGAAGGAAACGACTTGCTTAGAGAGATGCTTGAATCTGGCATTATTAAATATGGTGAGGATTTTAATGAATCTATGGAAAATGGCGGTTGGGACTTAACCAAAGTCGATAAAGCAGCAATGAAAGACTCTAAAGCTACTTTTGTTTTTGGACAAATGAACGAACCACCTGGTGCTCGTGCACGAGTAGCTCTATCAGGATTAACTATTGCTGAATACTTTAGAGACGGCGCTGGTGATGGACAAGGCAAAGATGTTTTATTTTTTGTCGACAATATTTTCCGTTTTACACAAGCGGGCTCTGAGGTGTCTGCACTTCTAGGGCGTATGCCATCAGCGGTTGGATATCAGCCAACCTTAGCGACTGAAATGGGAGCGATGCAAGAACGAATTACCTCAACCAAAAAAGGTTCAATTACCTCTGTTCAGGCAGTTTATGTACCTGCAGATGACTTAACAGATCCTGCTCCTGCAACCACTTTTTCTCACTTAGATGCGACAACAGTATTGTCTAGAAAAATTGCAGAACTTGGTATTTATCCAGCGGTTGACCCATTAGATTCTACTTCTAGAATTTTAACAGCTGATATTTTAGGGGAAGACCACTATAATTGTGCACAGCGCGTAAAAGAGCTATTACAGCGTTACAAGGAACTTCAGGATATCATTGCCATACTTGGTATGGAAGAGTTATCTGAAGAAGACAAATTAGCTGTATCTCGAGCAAGACGTGTACAGCGTTTCTTATCTCAACCCTTCCACGTTGCAGAACAGTTTACGGGTATGCCAGGAGTTTTAGTTGATATTAAAGATACCATCAAAGGTTTTAATATGATTATGGATGGTGAATTGGACCACTTACCTGAAGCTGCTTTCAACCTAAAAGGTACTATTGAAGATGCTATTGAAGCCGGTGAGAAAATGTTGGCAGAAGAAGACTAATATATCTGCTTTATCAGTAAATTAAAACTGAATCACTGAAAACTGATAACTGAAACCTGATAACAAAAAAACTATGCATTTAGAAATCGTCACACCAGAGCAAATTTTAATGAGTCAGGAAGTCGATGCTGTAACTTTGCCCGGCAAAACAGGTGAATTTCAAATTTTAAATCAGCATGCTCCTATAGTTTCAACTTTAAATGAGGGTTTAATCAAGCTAGACAAAACTGTAAATATTGAAGATAAGGCCAAGTCGTTTTTTAAAGAAACTCATGACAAGTTGACTTACGATATCAAAGGTGGCGTTGTAGAATGCAAAGACAACAAAGTGATCGTTTTGGTAGATTAAATTTTACCGATTCAACTCTTATAAAAAATCCGATTCTGTTCGAATCGGATTTTTTTGTTGTCAATTATACCATTATCCTGTAGTCATGTCTTTATGATTACAGGATTTTTTATGATAGTGATTTATTTTAACTAAGCAACTTCCCAGACTTGTGCCTTAGGGCAAGTCAATTAATGCCATCTAAAATAACAATCGCTTACGGAGGGCAGATTAATCTGTAATTGAGTTAGTTACAGATTTGCAAAAGCTTTAGGGCCGCAATAAATTTCATTGATGTCAAAGTAGAGGCTTAAAGATCATAAAGTGCCTTAATCCATTAAGTCTGAGGGGTTGTTATTAATAGAGAGTTAACACAATTAATTTTAAAATACAAATAAATTATAACTTAATCACTAAGATTTTACTTTAATTTAAAATGTAGATTGATTTTTTAAATCATAATTTCAATAATTTTAAAAAAAAATTATCTATTATGAAAACACTTTATTTCAAATCCATATTATTTGGCTTACTAACATTCCTGGCTACAGGTCTGAGTTTTGGGCAGACTACTATAGTAGAACAAGACTTTGATGCTGCTTCAACATGGAATTATGAATCTGACATTCCATTTTTTGACTGTAATAGTGGCTCTGACTTCTTGGGAATAAGAGATGTAAGTGCCACTGGTTTAGATTTAGCTCAATTATCTACAAATATCTTATCAGAGCAAGACTTAGAATCTTCATGTGGAACGTCTGGAGAGGCAATAATTTCTTTTCCAAGCTTGACTACCTCTACGGATATTTCTACTTATACTGGTGTAAATCTTAGTTTTGATTATGATGTAGAAGGCTATAATGCGAATTCAGACGAAGTACATTATGAACTTTTTTACGATGGTGTTGGTCAAGGACGCGTTGTACTTCAAACAGGCTCTACTCCCGGAGATGATTCAGAAGGTTCAGTAAGCGTTAATGTTCCCGATACCGTCGATGATATTCGTTTAGAAATTATCATAGAGAATAACGGCGGAAGTGGTGAATCTGGATTTGATAATTTTCGTCTTACCGGAACGGCCTCAGGTTCAACACCAACCGTTGGTTTCGATGCTACCTCAAGCACAGAAAACGAAACTAACAGTACCTTTAGTGTCAGTATACCGGTAACCTTAAGCAACTTTAGCTCTAATGTTGACCTAAGTGTTTCTGTTAATGGAAGCAGTACTACAGCTGAATCAGGAGATTATACTTTAAATACAACTTCTTTAAGTTTTACAGGAAACGCAACTCAAAATATTTCACTCGACATTAATGATGATGCCGATAGCGATGATGAAACCATCATTTTAGATATTGCAGAAACCACATCAACCGGAATAACTATTAATCCTGACCAGCATACGCTTACTGTAGTAGATGATGAAATAACAGCAACAACTTTACCTTACTCATTTGACTTTACAAATGATCCTTTCAATAACGACTGGCAGCAATTTAGCGTTTCAGGTGCAGAACAATGGGAATACACAGGTTCGGGTGCACAAATGAATGCATTTAACAGTGGCTGTCAAATTAATGAAGACTGGTTAATAACGCCATTCTTTGATTTAGATTCATACAATAATGAAGAATTAAGCTTTACAACCAGCGAAGGGTTTAGTGGTACAGATCTGGAGGTTCTTTATTCAACAGATTATAGTGGGACTGGCGATCCTAATAATGCTAACTGGACTACAATTACAACTATAACGTCAGGAAATGCCGGAACAGAAAGTAACAATACTTCACTTCAAGGTGTCTCAGGCAACCAGGTTTATGTCGCATTTAAGTATGTTTTTTCTTCAGTAGGTTGTTCTGAATGGACGATAACTGATTTTGATTTACAAGCTATCGCAGCAGGTGCAAATATACCTCCTTCTATATCAAATATTACACAAACTCCGGCCACTGGCATTACATCATCTGATGCAGTAACTGTATCTGCTGATGTAACAGATTCGGATGGAACGATCAACAATGTTGAGCTTAATTGGGGTACAACATCCGGTAGTTTGGGGAATACCATTAACATGTCTAACACATCAGGCGATACGTATGAAACAGATTCTGATATTCCGGCACAATCTGATGGAACCACGGTTTATTATGAAATAGCAGCTACTGATGATGAACCGGAAACAACAACTTCCACTGAGCAGAGTTATGATGTAAATGATCTTGCTACATTTCCTTATTCTGAAGATTTCACGGGTCAAAACGGCAAAGGAGCAACAGGTGGTAGTACAGTTAGTTTTGATTTGACAGGTGTTGATTGGACCTTAGACATTATTGAGAGTGGTTTAGGTGCATCATCAGATTGGTTCCGTGTAGAAAATGAAGAGTTTAGTGCAAGAGATGTTGATGATGAGCAGGTTTGGAATTCACCGGTAATTGACATTTCAGGGGAAACAGATGTAGATATTACCATTGATGTTAGCTCAGTAATTGGAGAACTAGAATCTAGTGACTATATAGAAACTGGATATGTACTTGATGGAGGAAGTTTTACTACTATTACTAAGCATGATGGAGAAATAACCGGTACAATTACAGATTCCGAATCACTTACAGGGCTTTCAAATAGTACACTTAAGATAGTGATTAAAGTACTTAATAATGCTGGTTCTGAATTTTATTATTTTGATAATATAAGCGTCGAAGCTCCACCAACTTACACCTATACTGACGATACAACTGGTTGGAATACCAACCCTGTTACCGGAACACCGGCATCAACTTCTGCTGATGAAATTGAGGTATTAGCTGGAACTGCCGTACTTAATGGTGTAATTCAAGGCAATAATTTAAGTATAAGTTCCGGTGCAACTTTAGAATTAGGGGCTTCTGCTGTATTAGAACTTGACGGTGACATTACTAATGATGGCACAATACTATTTACCAGCGATACAAATGGTTCAGCACAGCTAGATGACTTTAGTGGATCAATTACCGGTACAGGTGATGTCACTGTAGAACGTTTCATTCCAGTGGCAACAGAAGTCACCAGAGGGTTTAGATTTCTAACTTCCGCTGTTAATTCAACAGATCCTATTTATGATAACTGGCAGGAAAGTGGTAATTCCCCGGCCGGGTTTGGCACCCATATCACCGGCTCTTCTTCTGGCGCTAATGGCTTTGATGTCAGTATTTCCGGCAATCCATCCATGTATGAATTTGATAATTCCTATACCGTAGCAGATGATGCCTGGAGTCCTATAAGTGATACAGATCCAACTAAACTTGATGCCGGAAAAGCTTACCTTGTTTTTATCCGCGGTGATAGAAATTACGATTTAGACTCTGATCCGGCTGATGCTCCAAATACTGATGTAACTTTACGCGCCACCGGTGACCTAGCTGTTGGAAATCAGACGTTTAGCTTAAATCCGAATCAGGACTTGTTCAGTTTTGTGGGTAATCCTTATCAGGCCATTGTCAATATCAATGATGTGAGCTCGACAAATATCAACACCAATTTCTATTGGGTTTGGGATCCGAATATGAGCACGCGTGGAGCTTATGTAGCGGTAGATCTATCAACCGGAGATAGCCAAACGCCAGCTGGCGGTGCTTCTTCATCAGCGGCTGATCAATTCGTCATGCCGGGACAATCTTTCTTTGTACAAACCGTCAATAATGGAGCCGCAGATATCACGTTTACCGAATCATCTAAAGATGTGAGTGCTACATCAACGGCGGTTTTCAGTGATAATAATCAAACTTCATTAAATCTGAAGTTATACAAAACAGATGATCTCAATGCTCAGAAATTTGAATCTGATGCTTTACAAATCAACTTTGATAACCAATTTGATAACACAGTAAACATACAAGACGCTGATAAACTGATGAATCCGGATGAAAATCTGTCCAGAAATGAAAATGATGAGTTGGTAAGCATAGAAAAGAGAAGCCTGCCAAGTGATGGTGAATCATTAGAACTTTTTACCGACGGATTTACAGCAAATGACTATACGTTTGTTATCACGAACAACAACTTACCGGATGATGTAGAAGCTTATTTAGTAGATCAGTATACCGGCGATCAAACCTTATTGAACGACGGAAGTAACCAAATAAGCTTTAGTGTAGATCAAAATATTCCTGGAAGTATAGCCACAGACAGATTTAGCATAGATTTTGAAATCGATACTTTCAGCATTAATAATGATGAATTATCTGACAATTTCACAATTTATCCTAATCCGGTAAGAAATGGTCAGGTAAGCATACAAAGTATTAATTTGACCGGAGATGCCTCTGTAAGATTGTATAATATCATGGGTCAACGTGTGTTTAATCAGCGAAGCACTTTTAAAGCTAATGGAAAAACAACAGTCAATTTAGGCAATTTACAAAGTGGTGTTTACTTTATCGAGATCGATCAGAATGGACAAACGTCAAAAGAAAGATTGATCATTAAATAAAACATGAACTTTTTAACTACGCGAGGTTTTTATAACTTTTCGTAGTTAATTTTAAGATTAAAATTATCGGATATAAAATAAATCTTCTATTATGAAAATAACAAATTTTAAGGCATCAAAAACCATTTTAATTTTGAGCTTTTTATTAGTCACAGCCATAAGTTCTGCCCAACTTCCACCGCCTTTTGATGAATCACAAGATGATACCTCACCGGCACCTATTTCATCTTTAGTTGCTTTGGGTTTAATCGCCGGTGCGGTTTACGGCATCAGAAAAATGAAATAAAACTTTCTTGATCATTACTTGAGTTAATTGATATAGGGTTTTAAAAAACCATCCTGTAGTCTTATTGATTACAGGATTTTTTATATCCATTTCCAGCATAACCACGCATCATCTCGACTACACTCGATGAGGCAGTAAGATAGTTGCTTTTAGTATCATATTCCCTATAACTGTTTTTTCAAGCGGAGTCGAGAACTATTTCCTATTCAAATAATTGGTTTCATTTTTACAAACTGATAACTGAAACCTGATAACAAAAAAACTATTCATTTAGAAATCGTCACACCAGAGCAAATTTTAATGAGTCAGGAAGTCGATGCTGTAACTTTGCCTGGCAAAACAGGTGAATTTCAAATTTTAAATCAGCATGCGCCTATAGTTTCAACTTTAAATGAGGGTTTAATCAAGCTAGACAAAACTGTAAATATTGAAGATAAGGCCAAGTCGTTTTTTAAAGAAACTCATGACAAGTTGACTTACGATATCAAAGGTGGCGTTGTAGAATGCAAAGACAACAAAGTGATCGTTTTGGTAGATTAAATTTTACCGATTCAAGTCTTATAAAAAATCCGATTCTATTCGAATCGGATTTTTTTGTTTAAAATTGTAACAATTATTCAATGTAACTTACTAACCAATAAATCTTTAATATGATTAAACGATTTGTGTCTCTACAATGGAAGCAATTCCGAAGATCTTCTTATTTTGAAGCCGCACTTGCCATAAAGATTTTGATGGTCTTAGGTATTTTATATTTTGGTGGTATCGCTATATTGGCTGGTATTGGTGGTTATTTTATTCTTCAAAAAGCCATTCCAGAGGTTGATCCCCTTATGTCGCTTAACCAATATCTCATTTACTGGTTTTTGTTTGACCTTGGTCTCAGGTACTTTATTCAACAAATGCCTGTCATTAATATCAAACCTTTATTAATCATTCCAATTAAACGAAAAAAAGTGGTTCAATTTTTACTGGGTAAAACAATGACCTCTTTTTTTAATATCTTACCTCTATTGTTTTTTATTCCTTTTAGTATTACTTTAATTGTCAAAGGTTATCATCCATTATATGTCACAGCTTGGTTTTTTGGGGTTTTAAGCTTGATTTTTCTCAATAATTTCACCGTCTACCTCATCAATAAAACCAACATTTATTTCTTTTTAATTGTCGGCCTTGTTTTAGTGTTTATCGGACTTCAACGCTATGAAATTTTTGATATAACGGCCTATGCACAGGTCTTTTTTTACGGCATGTACTCCAATCCTGTTTGGATTTTATTACCTCTACTGTTAATGGGACTGGCTTTTTATGCCAATTATCAATATTATATAAAACACTTTTACATTGATGGTGCCATAACTAAAAAAACCGAAAAAGTTAAAGCCTTAGATTTAAAATTTGTAGATAAATTTGGCAATATTGCCCCTTTTTTAAAAAATGACATAAAGCTCATTTTGAGAAATGCTAGACCTAAACAAGTCTTATTGACTTCATTTTTCTTCTTATTTTACGGATTGTTTTTCTACACATTTGAAATATACCGTGACAATCCAGCAATATTAGCTTTTGCCTCTATGTTTATCACCGGTGGATTTTTATTAACCTTTGGACAATTGGTGCCGTCTTGGGACAGCGAATATTACAAGTTGATGATGAGTCAAAATATTCCCTATCGCGAATACTTAAAATCAAAATTAGTTTTAATGGTATTTGCCGTTACAGTCTCTACTATCCTGAGTTTACCCTATTTGTATTTCGGCTGGGACATTTACAAATTAATCTTGGCTGGTGCTTCATTTAATATCGGCTTAAACTCCTTTATAACACTTTATGGTGGTGCACTTAATCGCGTACCGGTTGAATTGAATGTCAAAGCCAAAGCCTTTCAAAATACTAACGGTTTTAATTTGACTCAACTTTTGATTAGCATACCAAAAATACTAGGGCCAATTGTCATCTTTTTTATACCTTATTATTTTATCAGTTTTGACGCCGGTATTATCACTTTGGCTTTAAGTGGTTTATTAGGATTGATTTTTCAAAATCAATTTTTAAACCTCATTGAAAACATTTACCAAAAACAGAAGTATAAAACCATTGCAGCATTTGACGAAAAAAAATAACAGACTATGATAAACATATCCAATATCAGCAAATCTTATAACGGACAGGAAGTCTTAAAAGTTGAAGATTTAAACATTCCTAAAGGACAAAATTTTGGTTTAGTTGGTAATAATGGCGCAGGTAAAACAACGTTATTTAGTTTACTCCTTGACCTTATTAAACCGACTACTGGTGAAATAACTAATGGAGATATCGTTGTTAATCAGAGTGAAGAATGGAAGCCATATACCTCAGCATTTATAGATGAGAGTTTTCTTATAGGTTATCTTACACCGGAAGAATACTTTTATTTTATCGGTGATTTAAGAGGTGTTGATCAGTCTGAAGTTAATGATTTGCTTGCTAATTTTGAGGATTTTTTCCACGACGAAATTCTCAATCAAAAGAAATATTTAAGAGATTTATCTAAAGGAAACCAAAAGAAAGTGGGTATTGTTGCTGCCCTGATTGGCAATCCTGAAGTGATTATTTTAGATGAACCCTTTGCCAATTTAGATCCGACAACACAGATTAGATTAAAAAAAATCCTCAATGAACTTACGCAACAAAACCAAACCACAGTTCTTATTTCCAGTCACGATTTAATGCACGTAACCGATGTTTGTAAACGCATTGTAGTTTTAGAAAAAGGTGAAGTGGTCAAAGATATTAAAACTACTCCGGCAACATTAAAGGAGCTAGAAGCATATTTTAGTCAGTAAAAAAATATTTATTCAATATTTAGCCTTTTGCGTTTTAATAAAGCTTTGGTTAAATTTTCTATTCAATTTCTTAATCGATTCTACATTTTCATTCGGAATAGTGATAGACAACACGTAATGTTTAATTTTCCATTGGTCCTTTTGTTTGACTAAAATACCTGAGCCACGACAAATGCCCATTGGTGTGTCGAGTAATTCGTCAAACCAAGCCGTTTGTTTTGCGGTTCCTATATAAATATGACGATTTAATTTATAAAATGTCCATGCTTTACCCCTATCAAAATAAGGCTTTGCAAAATCAATAAAATCCTGGCCTCTCCAGTATTCTGTAGGGTCTGTGCCTATAAACACAGCATCTTTAGTCATGCAGTTACTGTAAGTTTCAAGATCAGCCTCTGCCGCCGCTTGATGCCAATCGCTAATTTTACGATCAATTTTTACACTAAGTTGTTCGCTTTGAGCAAATAGGGAAAACGAAAAAAATAGCAGAAATACAACACCGAGTTTTGAACAATTCATATGCTAAGAT
Source organism: Mesohalobacter halotolerans (assembly GCF_006120725.1). Classification (GTDB taxonomy): domain Bacteria; phylum Bacteroidota; class Bacteroidia; order Flavobacteriales; family Flavobacteriaceae; genus Psychroflexus; species Psychroflexus halotolerans. The sequence continues at coordinate 835,156 of NZ_SWMU01000001.1, read as the reverse complement.
TTAAGTCCTAAAGTAATCAATCTGTTGAGTAATCACCCCAAAATATTTTAAGATTTTTCCGTAATTTAACCTTGCTTGAGTGGAACGGTCTCTTTATCTGTGTTTTCTTCAGACTCTTCTGACCCTGGAAATACAAGATGAGTACTGCTATATGAACTCCCAAAAGTTTCTGCAGCACTGTAAACTTGTTCTATAGCATCTCTTGCTTGAGCTTTGGTTAGTTGTTTTAAAGGATGAATAAATACAGACCACATGATATCATCAGAAATGGCATATTTTACATCTAAAGCTGTATGAAAATTAGCTGCTAAGGCGCTTAAGATTTCTTCAGTATTTAACTTTTGAATCTCAACAATAGGTGTAATTATTCGCATGCGATTATGATTGTTATCTGTTACACAAATCAACACGCGATCATTAATTTTAAATTGCCATTGTCCATCTTGACCTTTTACTTCATCGGCTTGAGATTGTATAACAGTCTTAAGCTCAGCATTACCCATGTTTTGGGCATATATCAATATCGGAAATAAAAAAATCAAAAGACTTATGGTTTTCATAATACATAGGTTTAGGACAGTAATTAAGTCTGATGAGGTATTACTTCCTTACGCTAGACTTTAAATTTTAAAACCGGTGAGCGTCCTTTTTTGAAAATTTTGTTGCTATTTTTCTTGCCTGCTCTGAGGCGCTTTTGCTCATCATAGGGCAGTTTGATAATGTCTTGGCAGTCTGTTGAACAGCAATTATTCATTTTTTTTGCACATGATTCACATTGAATAAACAACAAGTGACAGGCTTCATTGGCACAGTTGACATGAGTATCACAAGGCTCACCGCACTGATGACATCGCGCAATCACTTGATTAGAGATTTGCTCACTACGGCGGTGGTCAAACACGAAGTTTTTTCCTAGAAACTTATTTTCAAGTCCTTTAGCTTTTACCTGTCGGGCATATTCTATAATACCACCTTCTAGTTGGTAGACTTGTTTAAACCCTTTATGCTTGTAGTATGCGCTCGCCTTTTCACAACGAATGCCTCCGGTACAATACATCACTAGTTTTTTATCTTCTTTATGATCTTTAAGGTCGTTTTCAATGATGTCCAGAGAATCTCTAAAGGTGTCAACATCGGGAGTTACAGCATTTTTAAAATGGCCAATTTCGCTTTCATAGTGATTTCGCATATCAACCAATACGGTGTCCGGGTCTTCTATCAATTGATTAAACTTCTCAGCGTCGACATGCATGCCTTTATTGGTAACATCAAAGGTTTCATCCTGCAGCCCATCGGCTACAATTTTTGGTCGGACTTTAATTTTAAGTTTTAAAAAGGATTTATTGTCTTGTTCAATGGCAATATTAAGCCTGACGTTTTTTAAAAAATAAATATCGTCAATAAACGCTTTAAATTCTGTAAAGCGTTTAGCAGGAACAGAGAGTTGTGCATTAATACCTTCGTGAGCTACATATATTCTACCGAGAACGTCCATAGCATCCCAAGCTACAAACAAGTGATTTCTAAACAGTTCGGGGTTGCCAATCTGTGCGTATTTATAAAAGGAAAGCGTAAGCCGGTCTTCACCAGCTTGTTCAATAAGCGCCGCCCTTTCTTTTGCACTTAATGTATTGTACAGTTGCATGCTATACCAATTTAAAGTTAAAAGAAAAGTGTTGCAAAAATAACAGAAATGTTTTGAAAAAATACGGTTTTAATATACTTATGATATTCTGAAATTAATTAAACTTGTATTTATAAAATTTTCATTTTCTCATATTTAATTGAGATATAAGAGAACATATGCTTGTAGATATTTTGTTTATCACCTTAGGGCTTATCTTATGTTTTGTTGGAATTATAGGAAGTTTTCTTCCTGTTTTACCCGGCCCACCTATCAGCTGGCTAGGTATTCTTTGTCTTTATTGTATTCCAGAAATTCCTTTTAATTACACATTTTTAGGCATTACGCTATTTATAGCGGCCTTGATTTTTGCCATGGATTACATTATTCCCATTTTAGGAACCCGCTACCTGGGAGGAAGTCGCTCAGGAGCTATCGGTTCAACTGTTGGGTTGATCGTAGGTTTATTTTTTCCACCTTTAGGTTTTCTTATCGGCCCTTTTATAGGAGCTTTTTTGGGTGAAATTTTATTCAACTCGAAAAGCAATTCAAAACATGCGTTTAGGTCTGCGATTGGGTCTTTTGTTGGGTTTTTGGCCTCAACGTTTATGAAAGCCTTGGTGAGTTTTATTTATTTAGGCTTATTCATATACAAAATTATAGAACATTGGAATATGATATTTTAGGGGTTTTCTCCCGCAGTTGCGGGAGTCGGGCTTTCGGCAGTCGTCACGCCTCAATCCCTAAGCCAATAAAAATAGTCAAAATCCACTTCTTAAAAGATAAAAACAAAAAAACCAGCTATTATACTAGAATAGCTGGTTAATATTAAGAGGAAGAAGAATTTTTAATTAATGACTAAAAGTGTAACGCAAATCCAATATTAAATTCTAATATTCCTTCGTCAGTAAAGTCTTCGTTTAACGAAAGCCCATATCTTAATCCAGGCTCTATAGATATATTATCAGCAACAAACCATGCGTAACCCCCTTGTAATCCTAACCAAAGTGGGGTTTCATCACCAAAAACATCATCTCCTGATGCTCCAACCAGATCCAGTTGTACAGGAAACTGAGAGGCAATGTAGTATTTTGCACCTACTTTGTAAGAAAATGATGAAGCTCCATCAAAGTCGTTGTAACCTAAGCCAAGTTTAACCGCTAAATTGTCTATAACAAAATAACCTCCTTCAGCCCCTACAGACCATAGTGTAGTCCCATCAATCGATAGTAAGCTAAAACTTGTATTAGCTGGGTTTCCCAAATCACCACCACCAAAACCGGTGTTAGCCTCAACTAACCAACTACCCTCTGATAAAGCACTTGACTCCTCTTGCGCATTAACAGAAAAACTAGCAAATGTGATTAAAGTAATAAATAGAAATTTTTTCATAAGATTAATTTTTTTTGTTTGAACAAAAGTAAACTATTATTGAATGTAATTATTAAATTAATATAAACTTTTATAGATGTTGAAATAAATTTTGCGGAAAATCACGCAAATAAAAAAACCAGCCCAATTAGTTTAGACTGGTTTTAAGATTTAATAAATTTAGGTGTTATAATTTAAATTCAACACCAAATGTAATATGGTCAAAACTTGCGCTTCCACCAGCATCAGAGTCTACACTTATACCTCTATAAGATACAACACCACTGATGGTTTCAGTGAAATAATATTGAAGTTTTGGTGCATAATAAAACCCACCATCTAGTTCAGATGGTGTTACTCCTAATGCGTAACCCAAATCTGCTCCAAGAACAAATTCTTCAGAAATTGAGTAGCGTGCTGCTGCTGCTATGGGCAGAAAACCTGCGTCATCACCTTCAAAGTCTGAATCTAATAAAGAATAAATAAACCCAGTTGTTGCTCCAACACTAAACTCTTCTGAAACATCGTACAAATAATTTGCATCTAAAATGATCCCAAAAGAATAAAAATCGCTGTTGTCTCCTGTAGGAATACCTCCACTAACACCGACGTTAAAATTTTGCGCATTAACAGAAAAACCTACTAATGCAATTCCGATAACTAAAATTAGTTTTTTCATAATTAATTGATTTTGTTTACGCAATATTAAAATAAAAGTTTGAGATTAAGTATAAGAAGAGCTAATTTTTATCAAACACTTGACAAAAGTCAGTTATTATATTTTCAAAAGATATTGTGATAATCCATAATATTTTAAAAATACAAAAGTGATATATTGGATTGTATTTTATAAATTTACCTCAAACTTCAGCGACTTATGTACATCATTTTTGATACAGAAACTACTGGCTTACCCAAACGCTACAATGCTCCAATTTCTGATGTTGACAATTGGCCTAGAGCGGTTCAAATTGCCTGGCAAGTTCATAATAAATGGGGTGAACTTGTAGATCATCAAGATTTTTTAATTCAACCTGAGGGCTTTGATATCCCTTTCGATTCAGAAAAAATTCACGGTATCTCTACAGCTCTAGCACAAAAAGAAGGTCAACCGTTGAGTGAGGTCTTAAAAGTTTTCAATAAAGCTTTAAACGAGGCCAAATTTGTAGTTGGACAAAATGTAGATTTTGACATCAACATCATGGGTGCTGAGTTTTATCGCTCACAAGTTGAAAGCCCATTGACAAACATGCCTATATTAGATACTTGTACTGAAAAAACAGCTAAGCTCTGTCAAATCCCAGGCGGACGCGGAGGCAAATTCAAGTTGCCCACATTAACTGAATTGCACGAATTTTTATTTAATGAATCTTTTAAAGAAGCTCATAATGCCACTGCCGATGTTGAAGCTACCACCCGATGTTTTTTAGAATTATTGAGAAAAGCACATTTCACTGAAGATGAACTCAAGGCAGAACCGGGCTATATTACTGAATTTCAAAGTAAAAATCTAGAGCCTTTTGGCCTTATCGGAATAAAACATACTAATCTTAAAAAAGCTTCAAAAGCACTAGCAGACCAACATCAACCTGATCAAACAAAAAAACCCACTCAACAAGAATTAAATCAAAATCTAGAACATCTTTCTGAAGAAACTTTTGTACACTTACACAACCATAGCCAGTTTTCAATTCTTCAATCTACATTATCGGTTCAAGATTTAATTGAAGTGGCCTCAAAAAATAACATGCCTGCTGTTGCTCTCACCGATCATGCCAACATGATGGGGGCTTTTCATTTTGTAAACGCAGCAAAGGCATACAATCAAAGCCTATCTAAAGATCAAGCTGAACAAACCATTAAGCCCATTATAGGCTGCGAATTTTTTGTGTGTGAAGACCATTTAGATAAAAGTCATAAAGACAACGGTTACCAAATCGTCATGCTGGCCAAAAATAAAAATGGCTACCACAACCTGGCCAAAATGTCTTCGATAGCTTTTACAAAAGGGTTTTATTATGTGCCGAGAATCGACAAGAAGATTATCGAACAATACAAAGATGATATTATCGTTTTATCGGGAAATTTATACGGAGAAATACCATCCAAACTTTTAAATGTTGGCGAAAATCAGGCAGAAGAGTCACTTATCTGGTGGAAAAGTCAATTTCAGGATGATTTCTACATTGAGCTCAATAGACATCAACAAGAGGATGAAGATCGTGCTAACCAGAGTTTGGTAAAGTTAGCTCAAAAACATGACGTTAAACTCGTAGCGACCAACAACGTCTATTATGAAAATCAAGACGATGCAAATGCACACGATGTCCTGCTCTGTGTAAAGGATGGCGAAAAACAAACCACTCCTATTGGCCGAGGTCGAGGTTACCGCTATGGATTGCCCAATGATGAATATTTCTTCAAATCTGCTCAAGAGATGAAACATCTCTTTAAAGATTATCCTGAAGCCGTATTGAATACCAAGGAAATTGCTGAAAAGGTCGAGTTTTACGATTTAGCCAGAGACGTATTGCTGCCTGCTTTTGAAATTCCGGAAGAGTTTAAAGATGATAAAGACGAAGACGATGGAGGAAAACGTGGTGAAAATGCCTACTTAAAACACATTACATATTTAGGCGCTAAAGAACGTTACGGTGAACTCACCGAAGACATCCGGGAACGCTTAGATTTTGAACTCTCCGTCATTGCCAACACCGGTTATCCGGGCTACTTTCTTATCGTCGAAGACCTCATACGAGAGGCCAGGAATATGGGTGTTTCCGTGGGGCCGGGACGCGGTTCAGCAGCTGGAAGTGCAGTGGCATACTGTTTAAAAATCACCAACATCGATCCCATTAAATACGATTTACTTTTTGAGCGGTTTTTAAACCCGGAGCGTGTGAGTATGCCAGATATAGATATCGATTTTGACGATGAAGGCCGTAGTAAAGTTATGGATTATGTGATTGAAAAATACGGTGAAAATCAAGTTGCACAAATCATTACCTATGGTACCATGGCTGCAAAATCTGCAATCAGAGACACCGCTCGAGTGCTTGACCTGCCACTGTATGAAGCCGATAGAATTGCGAAGTTGGTTCCTGACATGACCAAATTGTCAAAAATTTTCGGAAAAGACGAAAAAGAGCTCAAAAGCAAGTTCAGAAGCGAAGACATCGATAAAATCATGCAGCTGCTTCAACTAAGCGAAAATCAGGATGAACAAGCAGAAACCATAAACCAAGCCAGAATTATTGAGGGCTCAGTGAGAAACACAGGGATTCATGCTTGCGGTGTAATCATCACACCAGACGACATCACTAAATTTGTACCCGTAGCAACCGCTAAGGATTCTGATTTGTACGTCACTCAATTTGACAATAATGTGGTAGAATCTGCTGGCTTGCTAAAAATGGACTTCTTAGGGCTTAAAACTTTAACCCTGATTAAGGATACGGTCAAAATTGTCAAAGCAAAGCATGGAAAAGATCTAGACCCTGAGGGCTTCCCACTGGACGATGAGAAAACCTATGAGCTTTTTCAACGCGGTGAAACGGTTGGTATTTTTCAATACGAATCCCCTGGTATGCAAAAGCATATGAAAGACCTGAAGCCAACCGTGTTTGAGGATCTCATTGCGATGAATGCATTGTACAGGCCTGGACCGATGGAATATATCCCGAGTTTTATTAAGCGAAAACACGGTGATGAAGAAATTACCTATGATTTGCCGGAGATGCAGGAAATTTTGGAAGAGACTTACGGAATCACAGTATATCAGGAGCAGGTGATGCTGCTGTCTCAAAAATTGGCAGATTTCACTAAAGGTGAAGCTGATATTTTGCGAAAAGCCATGGGGAAAAAGAAAAAAGATGTCCTGGCAAAATTGAAGCCTCAATTTATCAATCAAGCTAAATCTAAAGGCTTTGAAGAAGATAAATTAGAAAAAATATGGAAGGACTGGGAGGCATTTGCAAGCTACGCGTTTAATAAATCCCACTCCACTTGCTACGCATTTGTTGCCTATCAGACTGCCTATCTTAAAGCACACTATCCAGCAGAATATATGGCTGCGGTATTGTCTAATAATATGAGCGATATTAAAAAAGTGACCTTTTTTATGGAAGAATGCCGTCGTATGGGTGTTCCGGTTTTAGGCCCTGATGTCAACGAATCGTATTATAAATTTTCAGTCAATAAAGATAATGCCATACGTTTTGGAATGGGTGCAATAAAAGGTGTAGGGCGTAATGCGGTAAAAACGATTGTAGACAATCGAAAAGAAGATGGAGAATACCAATCCATCTTTGATTTGGCTACCCGTATCGATCTTCGGGCAGCCAACAAAAAAGCCTTTGAAAGTTTAGCTTACGCTGGTGCTTTTGATAATCTAGGCAATGAACATCGGGCTCAATTTTTTCACCAAACCGATGATTCTGAACAAACATTTATTGAAAAAGTCATTAAATACGCTTCGCGTTACCAAGAAAACAAAAACTCAGCTCAAGTTAGTTTGTTTGGTGATGCTAGCGAAGTTCAAATCCCTGAGCCGGAAGTGCCTCCATGTGAACCCTGGCATAACATGAAAACATTAAAAGCCGAAAAAGAAGTTGTAGGGCTATTCCTTTCAGCGCACCCACTGGATGATTTTAAACTGGAGTTGAAACATTATTGTAATACCGATCTCACTGCATTTTCTCATCTGGAAGATTACATCAACAAAGAGATGAAAATTGCAGGGGTTATTACTGATGTCAATCATCGTGTCAGCAAAAATGGTAAAGGCTTTGCAACGTTTGTGCTTGAAGATTACAAGGACAGTCATGAGTTTTGGATATTTGGTGAGGATTATCTCAAAAACCGGCATTATCTTATTCCCGATCACTTTGTTCATTTAAAAGTAAAACCTACGCAATACATCAATCGTGAGACCGGAGAACCAGGTCGAATCAGGACCCAGTATTTATCGTTTAAGCAATTGCAAGATGTGATTTCATCATTTTCAAAAAAAATACAATTGCAATTGGACATCAACCAAATTGATGAGGAAACTGTCGAAAATTTATCTAAAATTTGTAATAAATATAAAGGTGATAAAATCGTTGATGTAGTGCTTTTTGATAAGACGGAAAAACTCAAACTCAATACGCACAGCAAGACAAAAAAAGTAGAAATTACAGGTGAACTGCTTGAAGAAATAAATCAATATAAATTGAGATACAAATTGAATTAAACCCTGTATATATTTAAAACAATTAGCCTAACTTAAAATTTTACGAATACGGCTTGAATAAAATTTACGCTTTAATTCATAGCATATATAAATTATAAGTATACCATATTCTATAATCAAAACCCAAGCAGGCTCTACAACTACATTGGTGTTGTAAGCAAAATAACTCAAAAAAATCAAAAAAGACCAAAGATATACAGCTTTAAATGGGGTAAAAACACTTAAAGCCAATGGAAACAATATATACCAAGGATGCACGGTAGTGGATAGCAAATAATAAATCATAAACATCCACATGAGATTTTCGAGTAGATTAATCAATTTTGCTTTGCTTTTTATAATAATAATCACAAAACTTATTACAGTTAGAAAAGGCATGAATAAAGCATAAGTTTGAATAATATTCCAACCTGAAATTTGATACCCAATCCACTTAATGACATAAAAAATACTAGCATTAAATTCAAACTTTCCAAACCACAATGCAATACTTTCTGAAAAGTTGTTAAAAAAACGGTCATCGTAAAAGAAAACAAATTGAATACCTAATAATAGAATTACCCAAAAGCTATAGTATATCATTCTTTTTGAAGCATTTAAAAAATTAAATTTATTTGTATGGTACTTAAACACAAGAGGAAGAAATATCAAACTTAGCAATTTGGTAGATATAGATAAGCTTAAAAATAATGCGCTTAAAACATGCTTTTGTGTTATCAGTAAATAAAAAGCAATCACAAAAAAGGCTATCATAACACCTTCAAGGTGAAGATTTCCTGTTAATTCTAAAATACAAAGAGGATTAAGAACATACCAAAATAATTTTTTAGGATTCTGTTTAAAATGAACCAAAAGCTTTTTTGCAAACACTATAAACAGAAGATCAAAGCAAATTAAAATTAGCCTGAGTGATATGACAAAGCTCAATACCGAACCTTTTGCAAACCAAGCACAAACAGCGTAAATATATTGGCTAAAAGCTGGGTAATTGGAATAATTGCCCGCATTTAATTTTCCCATACCCTGACGCAATATCTCAGCTTGATCAATCTTATATTCTAAACCGTTGTTAAAAAAATAATTTACATTTTCAGCATAAGGGCTTAGACCTTGAAGTACGAGTTGACCATCCCAAAAAAACCTAAAAAAATCCTGAGAAAGATTTGGAATAGAAACTAGAAAAACCAATCTATATAAAAGAGATAATACACATAATTGATTAAAATTCAATTCACTTTTTTCAATAATAATGTAAGTTATGATAAAAGAGATTGCAGTTAATAGTATAAGTTGAGTAAACTCTGTTCTAGAAGTAAAAAAGGCAATTATACCATAAACCAAAACACCTAAAACAGATACAAAAATGGAAGTTTTGTAAGGAAGGGGTTTTAAAAAAATTAAGACAGGTTTCATAAGTTAACTTATGAATTTGTGTTTAAAGACTTGAATGCTACAAAGCCAAACCCAAAGAATAACATCAAATGAAAGATAATTAAACCAAAATCGTGGGTGTAAAAGGCGCTAAAAACAGCAAAACCAAAGTAGATAAATAAAATAATTTCTATCACTACACTTAAGGGTATTCTTTTGTTAATATAAATATTATTTTTCCAAGTATCTTTTACTTTTTTGATATTAAACTTTGGTGTTCTGATAAAGCTAGACTTTTTACCCAGATGACCTTCCATAACAGCAATAGTATTATGAACAGAAAACCCCATGGCTACAGAGAAAAAAGTAAAAAACATCCCAATAAATTTAAACCAATTTTTTAACCCACCACCATGAATTCTGGTATAGGACTGCCAATAACAAAAGAAAAAAATAATCGTACTAATCGCAAAAAACGCAAGACTATTAAACAACCATGATAATTCAGGATGTGCGCTCTTGATATAAAGGACAGGCACGCTTAATAGGGAAATAGCAAGTACAATAACAAACATACTACTATTTAATAAATGAAAAAAACTATGAAATTTTGTCCCTTTAGATATTGAAGAGTCCCTAAGCAATCGCCAACTGAATTTTTTAAAATTTTCTGCAGCGCCCTTATTCCATCTAAACTGCTGAGATCTGGCAGCACTCATAATTACGGGCAATTCTGCTGGTGTTTCAACTTCTTCAAGGTATTTGAATTGCCAGTTTTTGAGTTGAGCTCTATAACTCAAGTCCAAATCTTCTGTAAGGGTATCGCCTTGCCAGTTACCAGCATCAATGATACATTGCTTCCTCCAAATACCAGCAGTACCATTGAAGTTAATAAAGTGTTTTCCAAAATTTCTACCTACCTGTTCTAAGACAAAGTGAAAATCAAGAGCAAAGGCTTGAATCTTTGTAAGAAGCGAGTAATCTCTATTGATGTGTCCCCAACGCGTTTGTACAACACCAATTTTTTTATCCTTAAAATAGGGCAAGGTCTTTAAAAGCCAGTCTGATTTTGGCATAAAATCAGAATCGAAAACTGCTATAAAATCCCCTTTAGATTGTTCTAATCCTGCTTTTAAAGCGCCTGCTTTAAATCCCTCTCTATGATCTCTTTTAATATGTTTGATATCAAAACCCAAATCTTCAAGGAGTTTTATTTTTTTGGCTGTAGTATAAATAGACTCATCGACGGAGTCATCTAAGACCTGAATTTCTAGTTTATCTTTTGGGTACTTGATTTGAGATATATTATCCAACAATCGGTCTACAACATAAAGTTCATTATAGATAGGCAACTGAATGGTGACTATTGGAATGTTGTTTGCATCTGAAAAATCAAATTTTGGTGCGCTCTGTGTTTTCCTATTGGCTTTAATATAATTTATCAAAAGATTGAGTTGAGCCAAACTATAAAGAAACACAAGACATAAACAAAAAGCATATAGGCTAAGGATGAGGTAATCCATAAATCAAATACGTTATTAACAAATATTTACCTTACAAAGATACTATCTTTAATAGTATAATGATGAGTAGAGCTATTTATTAGTATTGTATTGTGTTGTCAAAAAAAACAGATAGGCTTACAACATATTTAAGAAATATGAGTGCCATTTTTTTTATCTTTTTTACTTAAGGATGTGCTTTTATATTCAGGCACAAGCAGTTTCAGGCCTTTAAGGCTGTTGTTTTGATTATTTTCTTGGATAAAATAAATCAAATCGTTCAGTAGTTTTATTTTGGTATTATCAAAATCATAACTCGCCTTAGCAATCAGTATTTTTTGATGATGAGTAGGCAATGTATTTTCTTTATCGGCTAGGAGTTCTTCGTACAGTTTTTCGCCTGGTCTTAGTCCTACAAATTTGATATCAATATCTACGTTTGGCGTGAGACCGGATAATCTTATCAAATTTTTTGCCAACTCTAATATTTTGACTGGCTTACCCATGTCAAAAACATAAATTTCTCCACCTTTACCCATTGCGCCAGCCTCAATTACCAATTGGCAAGCTTCATCTATGGTCATAAAATAACGCGTGATTTCTGGGTGTGTCACAGTTAAGGCTTGTCTTTGCTCAATTTGTTTTTTGAAATATGGAATCACAGAACCATTGGAACCCAAGACATTACCAAATCTAGTTGTGATAAAGGTAGTTTGGTCTTTATTTTTTCTGGCTTTACACTGCAAATATAGCTCTGCAGCCCTTTTTGAAGCTCCCATTACATTTGTTGGATTTATTGCTTTATCTGTAGATATAAATACAAATCTATCCACTTTGTGTCTAACTGCTAAATCTGCCAAATGCTTTGTCCCGCAAAAATTGACATCCAAAGCTTCAACTGGATTATTTTCCATCATTGGAACGTGCTTGTAGGCTGCACCATGAAATACAATTTCAGGTTTAAAAACATCAAATATTTCTTGAAGGCGCTTAAGATTTCTGACATCTGCAATAATAGCCTCAAAATGAATATCATTATGTTTTTGACTCATGTAAAGGCTCATATCGTGAAGCGGAGTTTCAGCATTATCGAGCATGATTATAGTCTTAGGCTCAAAATATGTGAGTTGCTTTACAATATCACTGCCTATAGAACCGGCCGCTCCTGTAACTAAAATAACTTTATTGTTGTATATCCCTTTAAGTTTAGACCAATTTAATTTGATTGGAGTTCGTTGTAATAAATCTTCAAGTTTAACTTTTTTAATATTTGACAGTATAGATTTTTCATCCCAGTTTTCAATTTCTGGGAGTTTATAGATGTTAAAATTTTTATCGAGGAGTATATTTAAAATTTTTGATTCATTTTTTCTTAAGCGTTTTATTTTATCCACTGTAACAATTACTGTATTATGAGTTTCTGAAGATTCTACCTCACTTAGACTAATGATAGGTAAGTTAAGAATACGTTTTTTATTTAAAGATTTACTCTCAGAAATAAATCCAGCCAGTTGGTATTCGGTTTGTACATCATTATTTATGCTTTCTGCAACAGCAACATCTGTAAGGCTTGTACCTAACACGTATACGTATTTAGAAGCACTCGTCGTATGTATGGCTTGATAGATTTCCTTTATGATAATTCTGTAAAAAAACAGAAATGTAAAGGCAATAAAACCATATACAATAACACCTGAATTTGTAAAAATTCTGCTTATACCTAAAAAATCACAGACAATATTAATGGTGTAGATGACTATTATCGTAAATAAAATAGACTGTATTTGTTTAAAAGCATCTTTTAAATTGGTGTATCTTATGATACCGAGATAAGACTTGAAAAGAACAATAGATAAAAATTGAATGATAAATATGATACCAAAATTAATCCAATAATTATCATCAATTTCAAAGTAACTTATTGTAGAAGAGTTTATTAATGTAAAAGTCAATAACAACGCCAGAAAACTCAAAACCGTATCAATCCACAAAATAAGTATTCGAGGAACGTGGTATTTTGATAATTTTTTAAGTTTATGAAACAAATATTTTATTATTGTATTCATAATGGATAGGTTAGTTGAAACATTTTAAATACAAATCTAAGAATTTATTACTAAATACATTCAAAAAAATTATATTTGCAAGTATGAGTAAGTTTATAATCTTTTGTCTAGCAGTTATTTTTTTGAGCAGTTGTGCGAGTAAAAAAAAAGTGATTTATCTACAAGATATAGATGATTCACAACTTGAAAACATTAGTAAAATAAAGCCAAAACCAAAGGTTCAAATAAATGACATCTTAAAAGTTGACATCAAAACTCTTGACCCTGAAAGCGTTATTCCTTTTACCAAAACCATAACACAAAACAACGTTGGCAACCAACAATTGCCTATTCTCAAATTACAAGGTTATATTGTGGACGAATCAGGTGATATTAATATGCCTGAAATCGGTAAAGTACAAGTAGCCGGCTTAGATCTTGACCAAGCCGAAGAAAAAATAAAAACTAAACTTTCACCTTTTTTAAAAAATCCATATGTATCTGTTAGAATATTAAATTATAAGTTTACAGTACAAGGTCAAGTTAACCGGCCCGGCACTTATGAGATTGCCGAGCCTAATTTTACTTTGTTACAAGCATTGGGTATGGCTGGAGATTTAACAATCAGAGGTAGACGAGACAATATTGTAATTGTGAGAACCTTAGATGACAAAAGAATAACCAAAAGGATAGATCTCACAAAGTCCGATTGGATGAATTCAGATTTTTACTTTATCAGACAAAACGATTGGATTTATGTAGAACCAAATAATCCTCAAGTTAAAACAGCTGGTTTTATTAGTAATGTTGGTACACTATTATCTGTTGTGTCAATTCTTTTTTCTGCAGTTGTCATATTAGCACGTTAATATATAATATCATCCAAGATGCCTATCGAAAACCATACGCCATATCAAGATACCACCAATAGCGACGAAAGCTTAAAAAAAGAAATATTCAGATACCTGAAGTTTTGGAGGTGGATTTTATTAAGTCTGCTTATTACTTTAGGCATATGCTATTTGTATTTGAGGTATTCTCCAAATATTTACGAAACAAGCGCCAAAGTAAAAATTCTCAAAAAGAAAGATAGTGGATTTGATTTATCCGGGCTAAATGGCAGTTCTCCCCTATTTGATATGAGTAAAACAAACCTTGAAAATGAGATTCAAATTTTAAAGTCTAGAAGAATTATTGAAAAGGTTGTAAATGAGCTTAATCTTGATACATACTATTACGTGAGTGGGAGAATTATAGACAATGAAGTCTTCGGTGATGAGGTACCATTTAAAGTAAATTGGCTGAATACCGATAATGGAAATACAGACTTTATAAAAAGTAATACCTTTATTTTTAAACTCATAAGTAACAGTCAATTTGAATTAAAAATTTCAGAAAACTCCTTCAATAAAGTATTTACGTTTGGTGAAGAAATCAATATCGAAAATGCTCAATTTGTAATTCATCGAAATCCTGTATTTGATTATCAAAACAAATCGCCTATCGGAAGAACTATTTTTTTTAATTACAGACCAGTAAATAATGTTGTCGAAAGTCTATTAAACAAAAAAATAAACATAGAACCCATAGGTGATATTAGCGAAGTTTTGCAAATTAAAATTAATGGTGAAAATAAAGTTAAAAATGAAGCTATTGTTAATGAATTGATTGATAAATTTATCCAAGACGGGATTGAAGACGATAGAAGAGTAGCCATAAAAACGAAAATGTTTGTCTCCGAACGACTAAAAATGCTAGTTAGCGAATTGGATACCGTAGAGTCTGATCTGGTTGACTTCAAAAGCTCAAATGACATTGTAGACCTACAAAGTGGGGCAGAAATGATGTTTGAAACCTATTCTGAAGCCGAAAAAAGAAAATCAGAAATTGAAAATCAACTTCAAATCACACGATACTTAAATAATGAAATTGAAAATAATAGTCCATATAGTTTGCTTCCCGGCGATATTGGTATTGACAATAGTACAACAAACAGTTTGATCGAACAGTATAATGAGTTGGTCTTAAGGAGAAATAAGTTACTAAACTCTTCAACAACTCAAAGTCCACAAGTCAAAGCATTGTCGGATGAACTTGAAAAACTCAACCTCAACATAAAAAATTCTATTCAAAATTATACAAAAGGTTTAGAAATTTCACTTCAAAATATTTCGTTAAGGGAAGAACGCGCAGATGCTACAATTGAATCTATGCCAAAAAAAGAAAAAATTATCAGCTCAATTCAAAGACAGCAAGCTGTAAAAGTAAAACTATATGTGTTTTTACTTCAGAAAAAAGAAGAAGCTGCTTTAACAGCCGCAATTACAGCACCAACTGCCAAAGTTGTTGATTATGCTTATACTCCGTCAGATCCAATTAGCCCTAAAACTCGCATCATCTTTCTGTCAGGTTTAATAATAGGACTTGGACTTCCTATTGGAATTTTATATCTAGTTTTCCTCTTTGATACAAAAATTTCAACCAAAGAACAGGTGCAATCGCGACTTAATATTCCTATCGTAGCAGAAATCCCATTTAACAAAGAGTACAACGAAAAAATCATCAAACCCACTGACAACTCTTCTCTGGCAGAATCATTCAGGATATTGAGAACCAATTTGAATTATTTTACCCTAGATAAAAACAATAATTCAGACCCCAAAGTATTTTTCTCTACATCGAGTACAAAAGGAGAAGGCAAAACTTTTACAGCCATCAATACAGCATCAGTTTTAGCTTCAAATAATAAAAAAACCCTTTTAGTAGGGTGTGACTTAAGAAATCCACAGCTTCACAACTATCTAGATGTGTCTAAAGATACTGTTGGTTTGTCTTCATATCTTGTAAACAGAGATTTGAAGCTGGAAGACATTAAGTTGAAACTTAAAAATGATTTGAATTTTGATGCTATCATATCTGGCGAAATACCACCTAATCCATCAGAACTTTTAAACAATGGACGTTTAGAAGAATTATTCAAAGAAGCAAAAAAGCAATACGATTATATTCTAGTCGATACAGCCCCAACAATGTTGGTAACCGATACGTCAACCATTTTTGAATATGCCGATATTATCATTTACATGGTAAGGACAAATTATACAGAATTAAAAATATTAAATCACATCAAGGAACTTAAAGAACTCAAAAAGCTCAACAATTTAGCTATAGCTATTAATGGTGTTAACACTAAAAAAGGATATGATTATAATTACGGATACGGTTATGGCTATTCAGAAGAAGTAAAAAAGAAAAAATGGTACCGGTTTTAATTAATCAATAAACTTAGCTGACCTACCAATTGCTTCAATCTCAAATACATTATTACGCTTTTCGGCTGTGGGCTTAAAAACAATGCCTTCTAAGACAACATAGCGGTTATTAACTTCATCTTTAATGGCAAAATTAAGAAATGGGCCTCCCATAAAAGCCCCTTTGACAACCCATGTCCCACGGGTTTCGTAGGCAAATTTCCCATCAATTTTAGTTTCGTAGAGGTAAGGCATATATGCCTCTTCTGTAATCATATAAGTTCCTGGTCGAGGTCCTGGAACGTTAGATTTGCCTATCGAATCTCTTATTTTGACAATGTTGGATACTACAGAGTTTTCATTTTCTATTTTAGTAACAGGAACTTCATATATAAAAATTTCCATACTGCCTTTCTTGATTTCTTTTCTCAACCAGATAAAACTGTCGTTGCTTTCTTTAGCAAATCTGTATGCCGTTGGAAATTTCAAAGAGATGCCTAAAAGGTTTTTAATTTTGGTATCGTCTTCAAGAGACTTGTTCATCCGTCTCCATTTTTCACTGATTTCAGTATTATTGATAGCGTTTAATATTTTATTTTGATTGTCTTTAAAAGTTTTGATGAGCTCATCCTCATTTCTGCCTTTAATAAAAATTCCTAATTGAGGTCTTGCAAAGCTATCTTTTGCGAAAGTTATTTTATTTTCTTTCCCAAGATCAAATTTTAAAAAAGTTCTATTTTTCTTGGCAAATCCTGTAAAGGCCTTATTTGGGATATGTCTAAGTTTGTAAAGCGGTTCTTTTTGAGGTAAGCCTTCTGCATCTTTGGCCATCAAATCTCTGATATCTTCACCTAGTTTACTATCCCATAATTGGTTTTCGGAGATGATGTTGACCATATTAAGATTGCCAGAAGAATCTGCTATATATACGCTTTTACCTTCATCACAAGCCATTAAAATTAAAGCCATTAAAAAAAGAAGTCGTTTCATGATTGATTTTTTAACAAATTTATAATCTAAAATCGTTCCAAAGCTTACATTTACTAATATATTTTTGAAAGTCTTTATTGATGGTATTAGTTTAAGTCTTATTTTCTTTTAAAAATCCTTATATATTTGCAATTAAAGTTAACCATATGCTTTTTATAGTCTGTCTTGGCTTTTTACTTTCAATAGCTATTCTTTTTATACATAAATTTATAAAAGGTAATTGGGCTTGGCTTTCTACATTAATTCCGCTGACGTCATTTTTATACTTCTTAAGTTTTATTGGTGATATAGCCCAAAATGATGTCATAAAGGTCTCATATAGCTGGATATCGTCATACAGTGTTGATTTGAGTTTTATGCTTGATGGCTTATCTCTCCTGTTTGTATTAATGATTTCCGGCATTGGGACACTAGTGTTTTGGTATACCTCTTCGTATTTAAAAGGTCATGAGTATCTAGACCGTTTCTATGCCTATCTCGGTATTTTTATGGCGGCAATGCTCGGTTTAGTGCTTTCAGACAATTTAATTACCATGTTTATTTTTTGGGAATTAACCAGCATTAGCTCCTTTTTTCTCATTGGTTTTAATAACGAAAGTAAAAGCTCTAGAAAATCTGCCTTGCTGGCTCTAGGTATTACAGGGGTTGGTGGTTTATTTTTACTCGCAGCAGCAGTTATTTTAGGACAGGTGACTTCTACTTATACCATTTCAGAAATGCTCTCTATGAGTAATGAAATTGCCATGAGTAGTAGCTATACATTTATAGTCGTCATGATCTTTTTAGCTGCATTTACCAAATCGGCTCAGTTTCCTTTTCATTTTTGGCTGCCTGGAGCTATGAAAGCGCCAACGCCGGTTTCTACCTATCTTCACTCGGCAACAATGGTTAAAGCAGGAATTTACCTCATATTAAGGTTCAGCCCTATTTTGGGTGAAACGTCTTTGTGGAATACAACTTTAATTACTATTGGTGCGATAACCATGTTGTATTCTGCCATACAAATGCTGTTTAGAACAGATTTAAAAGCCATACTGGCTTATTCCACCATTTGTGCTTTGGGGATTTTGACTTTTTTAACCGGTCTGGGTACCTATGAAGCTTTGGTCGCCGCAATGGTATTTATTGTTGTCCATGCATTATACAAAGCATCGTTGTTTTTAATTACGGGAATCATAGACCACGAAACAGGGACCAGAGACATCACAAAATTGTCTGGATTAAAACAAGGTTTAATGCCAATCGCTGTCGCTGGATTTGTTGCCGCTTTAATCAGTGGTGGTGTGATTCCTACGCTTGGGTTTGTAGGAAAAGATTTAATCTACGAATCTACTTTACATTTTAAAAACAATGCTTGGTTACTCACAGGAATTGCCATTGCGACTAACGTTCTACTGTTCTACGGTGGATTTTTAGTTGGTGTAAAACCTTTTCTAGGCAAAAAACCAGAAGCTTTACCACATTTACATATGCCAAGTATTCGCTTATGGTTACCGCCAATGCTGATGGTTTTGTTAGGCTTGGTTTTAGGTTTTATGCCATATTTACTGGGCGACAGTTTAATTATGCCGGGTGCTGAAGTTTTAAGTCGTGGCGAAAGTGGTTTGCATCTCAAATTATGGCATGGATTTAATACTATGTTTTGGTTATCAACGCTAACGATCGCGTTTGGTGTTATAGTTTATCTTGTTCTAAAACCTTCAGATAAACTATTAAGGTTCTCTGAAAAATTTGAGTTTATCTCTCCCAAATCAATAACACAATACTTGGTCTCTTTGTTTAAAATTATGTCTAAATACTGGACTATGTTATTCCAAAATGGGTATTTAAGACATTATGTAGCAACTTATGTCACGTTTATCATTGTATTGGTTGGTTATCTTTTACTCAAAGACCCCGTTTTAAAAATTGATTACAATACTTTGGCTGACTTAACGGTTTATGAAATAGTCATTATCATCATAATGTTCTTGTCCACCTTGTTTACAGTATTTACACCATCGCGATTAGCTGCTGTTGCTGCAATGGGAATTATTGGTTTTGCGTTTTGTTTGCTCTATTTATTTTACAGTGCGCCAGATTTGGCCATGACACAGTTTTCAGTCGATACCCTGACTGTTATATTATTTGTTTTAGTATTATATAGATTGCCCAAGTATCTCAAATTCTCAAAAAACTACTTACGTGTTGAACATGGTATTCTATCAACTATTTTCGGTGGTATGATTACATTTTTGATTTTAAAAGTAATTAGCGAGCCTAAAAATTCAGAAATCAGTAATTTTTATGCAGAAAATTCTTATGTTTTAGCAAAAGGTAAAAATGTTGTCAATGTTATATTGGTTGACTTTAGAGGGAGTGATACTTTAATTGAAATTACAGTACTTATCGTAGCAGCAATAGGGGTTTTTGGCCTTTTAAAACTCAGACTAAAAGCAAGAGATAAAAAATAAAAAATTATCATGAAAACATTAATCCTAAAAACAGCATCTGATATACTTTTACCAGTATTGCTTTTGTTTTCGGTGTTTATTTTGCTGCGAGGTCATTATCTGCCAGGTGGTGGTTTTGTAGGTGGTCTTATCGCCGCTATTGCATTTGTTTTGGATGCTTTTGCAAACGGTTTAGAAAATTCACGCAAAATCATAAAAATTCATCCAGGATTTTTAATGCCCCTTGGCTTATTGATTTCCTTTGCAAGTGCAGTAACACCCGTGTTTTTTCAAGATTTACCATTTATGACAGGATTGTGGGCGAGCGGTCATATTCCAGTGATTGGAAAAATTGGCTCGGCTTTGTTTTTTGACACCGGTGTTTATTTTGTAGTTGTTGGAGTTTCGCTTACTATTATATTCACCATATCTGAAAATGCTTAATTTATGGAGATACTATTAGCCATTATGACTGGAGTACTTTACGCCGCTGGAACCTACATGATTTTAAGGAGAAGTATTGTTAAATTGATTATAGGTATTATACTATTTGGTAATGGCGTCAATCTATTGATATTTCTTCTCGGTAGAATCACTAAAGGAAATCCACCCATTATTTCACCTGAACTTAAACATTTTACAGATATATATGCAGATCCCATACCTCAAGCCCTTATTTTAACGTCGATAGTCATAAGTTTTGGTTTGCAGGCTTTTGCAATTATTTTGGTAAAACGAGCCTATAAAGTATTAAAAACAGACGACCTAGACATGTTAAATACCTTAGACGAAGATTCATGAGTGAAAACATCATTACATATCCATTAATAGTTCATTTGTTTTTTAGCATTATACTGATGTTTTTTTGGAACAAGGTAAAGGTCCAAAAAATTGTAACAATCATCGGAAATTTTGTGGCATTAGGAGTCGCTATTGCAGTCTTTATATTTACTTGGAAAAACGGCACACATGTCGTTAATGCAGGAAATTGGGAAGCTCCTTTTGGTATTGTTTTTGTCGGTGACATGCTCTCGGCGACATTGATTTTACTCACCGCCATAGCAGGGCTTTCTGTTTCCATTTTTTCTGTTATTTCAATAATCAATGCGAGATTAAGATTTGGGTTTTTTAGTGTATATCATTTTTTACTTTTAGGGTTAAACGGTGCATTTTTAACCGGTGATATGTTTAACCTCTATGTGTGGTTTGAAATTATCATCATCAGTTCATTTGTGTTGATAAGTATAGGAGGTGAAAAAAATCAACTCGAAGGTGCAGTCAAGTATTTTACTTTAAACTTTTTTGGCTCACTTATATTTTTAACTGCCTTAGGAGTAATTTATGGGTTGACAGGAACTTTAAACATGGCTGATGTTGCTGTTAAAATTCAACAAGTTGACAATCAAATTTTAATCGATGTTTGTGCAGTTTTATTTTTGACTGCATTTGCCATAAAGTCTGCGGTTTTCCCTCTTAACTTTTGGCTACCAGCTTCTTATCACACGCCCCCATCAGCAGTATCTGCTATTTTTGCGGGATTATTGACAAAAGTTGGTGTCTATGCTTTGATCCGTATGATGACGCTTATTTTTCCTCATGATGTTTTTTTAATGAATGTGCTTTTAGTGCTTTCTGTCTTAACTATTATAAGTGGATCATTTGGGGCAATTATTCAGAATAATATTAGAAAAGTATTTTCATTTCTCATCATCTGTCACATTGGATTTATGATAGGTGGTTTGGGGATTTTTAATGTTTTGGCTTTAACAGGTGTTATTTTTTATTTGATACATGACATCATTGTTAAAACAAATTTATTTTTAATTGGCGGCCTAATTTATCGTTTAAAATCTACAACCAACATGAAAAACATTGGAGGGCTCTACAAGAGTTATCCCAAGATAAGTTTGTTATTACTAATAGTTTTATTCTCATTGGTTGGTGTTCCTCCACTGTCTGGATTTTGGCCCAAAATATCTTTATTTCTAAGTAGTTACAGCACTGAAAATTACTGGTATCTTGGCGCATTAATCTTAGGAAGTTTTATCACCTTGATTGTTGTTGCTAAAATCTGGTCAGAGGTCTTTTGGAAAAATCAGCCCGAATTAAAAGTAAGTAAAAGGTTTATCTTTTTCGACAAATTATACCCTATTCAGAAATGGCAATTTGTAACCCCTATAGTATTATTAGCTTTATTTTCTTTGTATATTGGCTTTGGCGCAGAGCACATTCAGTCCTTATCGGAAAGGATAGCAGAAGATTTGTACAACTCTCAAAATTATATTGACGCAGTGTTAAAACCATAAGCTATGAAGTCACAGTTTTTATCCAACATATTATTGATGCTCATTTGGGTGTTTTTAACGGGCTCCTACAATGCATACAATTTTTCTTTTGGGTTTATACTTGGACTTTTGATTATTTGGCTTATTGGGTACAGTGTAGGTCAAACCAAGTACATTAAAATTTTACCTCGTGTCATTGCATTTTTCTTTTATTTTGTTTATGAACTAATTATTGCAAACCTTGAAGTGGCTTACGAAGTCATGACACCAAATCTCAATGTTACACCAGGTATCATTAAAATACCGCTAGATGTTGAAACCAATCTTGAAATATCTTTACTGGCCAACCTTATTACACTGACACCAGGAACACTAAGTCTAGACGTTTCTGATGATAAAAAAGTACTCTATGTACATTCGATGTATGTTAAAGATAGAGATGAGTTTATACACCATATTAAAAATGGTTTTGAAAGACGAATTTTATTAATTACAAGATGATTTTAAACGATTTTTTATATTATATTATTCTGCCTTTACTGTCCTTTTCGATTGTCTTGGTTTTTATAAGATTTCTAAAAGGTCCGAGTATCGTAGACAGAATCATAGCTCTAGATCTTATTGTAACTATAGGTATTGGCATCATCTCTATTTATAGCATTATAAACAATCAACCCAACTTCTTAGACATCGCATTAATTTTGGCTTTAATTGCCTTTTTAGGTACAGTGGCTTTTACATACTATTTAGAAAAAAGAGACAATAATGAGTGAATTATTAATAATTATACTGTCAAGTTTAGGTACACTTTTTGCCCTTCTTGCTGCAATAGGCTTGATCCGGATGCCAGATACATTTTTAAGAATATCAGTAAACACCAAAGCTGCTACCCTTGGAGTGGGTTTACTCTTGGCAGCAGCAGCTATTTTTTTTAATGATTTAGCAATATCAACAAGAGTTCTAGCAATCATTATCTTTATTTTTCTAACGGCTCCTATAGGTGGTCATTTACTTGGTAGAACAGGCTATTTTATTGGTAATAAACTTTGTGATAAAACTCATATTGACGATTTAAAAGATCAATACAACAAAAAAACTCACGAATTAAGTAGTAATGACCAGGAAGAAACTTCTGTTGAAAAAGAAAATAAATAAAATTAAAGTAGATTAGGCACAAGATTTGTTTTGTAAATAAAACGATGAAAAGAAAGAAATGCCTATTATAAGAATCACTCGATGAAACAATCATGTCTAGCCTTATTGTTTGCTCTATTTTTAACTCTTAACTTTTATGGGCAATACCAAATCAACGGAAAAGTTTTAGATGCTGAAACCAAAGAAAATTTAGCCTTTGCAAATATAACTTTCAACAACAATAAAAAACGTGGTGTGATCACAGATATCGATGGCAAGTTTGTTTATAAAAGCAATAAGCCCATTAAAAATATTGAAGTTTCTTATCTAGGATACCAGACGTTAAAACTTAAACCAGACAGCAATACAAATTTAATCATCGCTCTAAAACCTGCTTTAGAAAGCCTTGATGAAGTAGTTATTACCAATGCAGAAAATCCTGCTTTACGTATTGTAAAACAAGTTATAGCCAATAAAGCACTTAATAACCCACTAAAAAAAGGAGGTTTTAGATATACCTCTTACAACAAAAGTATTATTGATAAAGAAGGACGACAGGAAGAGTCTGATTCGTTAAGACAAGTCTTTTTAGAGCAAATTGAAAAAGGAGAATTAGACCCTGAAAGTGATACCTTAGGCGGTTTTGAGAAAACCTTAATAAGAGAAGGCAATTTTAATATTATGTTGTTTGAATCCGTGACAAAACGAAAATTTTTGCCTCCTGATTTAAGCGAAGAAACCGTAGTTGCCACTAGAGTTTCTGGTTTTAAAGATCCCTATTTTGCTGTTTTGGCAACAGAGCTTCAGCCTTTTGGGTTTTACGAAGACAACATCAACCTTATGGATTTGCATTTTTTGAACCCTATCGCCAAAGGCAGTATAAAGCGATACGATTATACCTTAGAAGAAAAAATATCAAGGGGAAATGATACAATTTTTAATATTTCATTTCAACCAAAACCAGATGCCAACATCGATGGATT
The DNA here is from genome assembly GCF_006120725.1 of Mesohalobacter halotolerans. GTDB lineage: Bacteria > Bacteroidota > Bacteroidia > Flavobacteriales > Flavobacteriaceae > Psychroflexus > Psychroflexus halotolerans. The sequence continues at coordinate 810,935 of NZ_SWMU01000001.1, read as the reverse complement.
AAAAGGATTTATGTATATCAATTCAGATGCTTATGCCATTCAAAATATTGTGGCAGAACCTTATGATAAATTGATAACTCATCTAAAAATTCAACAGAAATATAAACGTATTGCAGATAAACAATGGTTCCCTGAACAACTCAATTTTGAATTTACAACTCAACAAGGTATTTTCATTAATGGTAACACCTATTTAAAAGACATAAAATTCACTGACAGTTTAAAACCTAAAGATTTTAGCGAAGTCCAATTAAAGTACCAAGATGACGCCCCAAAACGAGATAAAACATTTTGGAATCAATATAGAGTAGACAGCTTAAGCCAAACCGATAAAAACACATACAAAGTAGTGGACAGTATTGGCGAACGATTAAAGTTAGACAAAGTCTTAGATGTAGTAACCAGCTTAAGTGATGGTTATGTGCCTTGGGGAAAATTTAATATTCCCTTTAACCGGTTTTTTGGCTACAATTCCCACGAAGGATTTAGACTTGGTGCTGGCTTAGAAACCAATGATAAATTTTTAAAAAACGTTATACTTGGTGGCTATACCGCTTATGGTTTTAAAGATAGCGAGTGGAAATTTGGAGCTAAAGCTCGGTATAACATCAATGAATCTGATGACATGTTTTTGCAGTTCAATTACAATAATGACGTCAGGGAAATCGGTCGATCGACCATCAATAATCAAAACTTTTCAGGACGGGGTAATTTGAGGAGCTTTATCGCTTCCAGAATGGACTTAGTCGAGCATTTTCAAATCGAATTTGGACGACGAGATTTCAAGTATTTATCTTGGCGCATTGGCCTGAGAAATGAATGGATTAGACCACAATTCAATTACGCTTTTGTAAACAACTCAAACAACATCACAAACTTTAGAAATTCTGAAGCGGTTATCAATTTAAGATATGCCTTTCGTGAGCGAATAGTACAAACCCCAAAAAAACGGATAAGCCTTGGTACGACTTATCCTGTATTTAATTTGAGATATACCAAAGGTTTTGACTCGTTTCTAGATGGCGCATTCGACTATCAAAAAATTGAAGCTAGTCTTTCGCATAGCTTTTTTTCACGAAATTTTGGGCAAACCCGATACCACATTCAAGCAGGTTATATCGATAGCGACATCCCATTAGACTTATTGTTTACAGGCGAAGGCAGTAACGATGATGATATCCCAATTGTAATGCCAGACACGTTTCAAACCATGCTACCTTATGAATTTTTATCAGACCAATATGTACACTTATTCCTGACACACGATTTAGGGAGTTTGTTGTTTAAAGCTAAAGATTTTAATCCCGGTCTTATATTACATCACAATATGGGTTGGGGAGACTTAGAGCATCCACAATCTCACAACTGGAATTTTAATACCAAGGAACAGATTTTTATTGAATCTGGACTTGAAGTCACTAAAATTTTGAAATTAAATTACTTAGATGCCTTTTATGCCGGTATTGGTGCAGGTGGGTTTTATCGCTATGGGTTTTATAGTTTTGACAAGTCGAGCGATAATTTTGTGTTTAAACTCAATGTGACCTTTACGCTCAATTAAAATATTTTAAAGCTCTACCATGGAATTCCCCAGCAATTTATCAAACCTTCTAAGAGACAGGAAAAACAAGGATAATTTTCGAGAACTTAAACATTATAATTTTAAAGTCGATTTTTTATCTAATGATTATTTGGGCTATGCTCAAAACAGCAGCATTTATAAGCAGTATTTGTCTATTATAAAGGAACACAACATAAACAAACTCGGCTCTACAGGTTCAAGATTAATTAACGGAAACCACAGTTTGTTTCAAAGAGTAGAGCGAAAAGCTGAAGACATATTCAATACAGATGCCGCTTTGTTTTTTAACTCCGGTTACAATGCCAATGTTGGTTTATTATCTGCAGTTTTAAGACCAAAAGACCTCGTGTTTTACGATGAACTTTGCCATGCATCTATTCGTGATGGTTTACAAATGGCCTCTGCTAAAGCCTATAAATTTAAGCATTGTGATTTTAAAGATTTAGAGCAAAAAATTAGGTCACAAGTTGAAAGACTGCAGCCTCAACATATTTACATTGTTACCGAAAGTGTGTTCTCTATGGATGGTGACACATCAGATATCTCTAATTTAATTGAAATTTCAGGAAAGTATAAAGCCCATCTCATTATTGATGAAGCGCACGCTGTTGGCGTTTGTGGCGAAAATTATAAAGGTCTTACTCAAAATAAAGACCATAAAATTTTTGCCAGAATACTCACTTGTGGAAAGTCTCTAGGAAGCCATGGCGCTTTTGTTTTAGGCTCTCAACAACTAAAATCCTATATGATAAATTTTTGCAAATCCTTTATTTACACAACAGCGGCTTCGCCTCATCAAGTGGCATCAGTATTGGCTTCACTCCATTATTTTGAAAGTGAAAAAAAAGAAAAAACCGAATTGCAAACTGTAATTTCTAATTTTACTAAGGAAATTGAAAAACACAACCTCCAATCCCGTTTTATCCCAAGTCAAACAGCCATTCAATCGTTTTTAATTTCAGGAAACACAAAGGCAAAACAGCTCGCCACAACACTTCAGCAAAAAGGTTTTGGTGTCAAAGCTATTTTGCATCCCACTGTACCAAAAGGTAAAGAACGCATTCGCATTTGTTTGCATAGTTTTAATACGGAAAAAGAAATCATCAATATTATTAAAACGTTGAAAACCTCTGCATGATGAAAACAGTGTTTTTATCCTTATTGATTTTAACATTTTCTCAAAGTACTCTTGCACAACAGCTTACATCCAAAGTTGTCGATGAAAACAAAAAACCGCTTGTTGGAGCTACGGTCTATTTTGATGGTACAACGCGAGGTGTAATAACCAACTTAGATGGCATATTTAGAATCAAAAAACCTGAAAACTTATCGGAGCCTATCCTGGTGATAAGCTATTTAGGTTATGAAACCTTGTATGAAAACAATTTAAATAACCTCAAAAACACCTATCAACTCAAGCCAAACCCTGAAAATTTAGACACTGTAGACTTGTATGCTTCACCATTTAGTAGAGAAGATATGCTTGAGGTTTTCGAAGATAATTTTTTAGGTAAAGGAAGACCCGCAAGACAATGTAAAATTTTAAATCTTGACGACGTCATTGTATACTATGTTGTAAAGGAAAATACCCTTTATGCAAAATCTATGAACCCTATCATTATTAAAAATAATTATTTAGGGTATAAAATCAAGTTTGATTTAAAAGATTTCCAAGTAAAATACTCTACCAAAACTTTAAATGAATATTATTTAAAACAATCCTATTATGCTGGCTTTTCTTTCTTTGAAGACATCAACCCTAAGAAATCAAGGAGACGACAAAAAATTTACGAAAGCTCTCTCAACAAGTTTTTCAAATCGCTTATTGAAGACAACTTAGATAACACCAAATTTGTATTAGGTTATAAAGGATTTGCTGTAAGACCTGAAGAAATTTTTGGAATAAAGCCACTCGAAAATGATTTGTCTTTAATCTATCTTAAGTCAAGAGTCATTAAAACCTTTAATTCTAAATATATTCCTTCAAAAATTACATTAAAGCATAAAAGAGAATTAAGCACGCTTCAATTTCAAAAAGGACATTGTCGCGTTGACCAGTTTGGCAATAATTTAGATATTCAAAATGTACTTCTAATCGGAGATTTATCAGAATCTAAAGTTGCAAAAATGCTTCCATTAAATTTTAGTTTGGAAAAATTAAAATAAATTCTTAAATAAACTTTGCTTTGACCTATAGCGTTATACATTTGATTTTACAAAAAATAAACTATGCCTAATAACCCAACTCAATATTTCATCACAGGAATAGGAACCGATGTGGGCAAAACTGTAGCTTCAGCCATTGTGGTCAAAGCTTTACAAGCCGACTATTGGAAACCCATTCAAGCTGGTGATTTAGAATATTCTGATACCCACAAAGTCAAAGCTATGGTCAATGATGAAACCATTCATTATCATAAAAATGCTTATGCGCTTAAAACTCCCATGAGTCCGCATGCCGCAGCTGAAATTGATGGGCTTCAAATTAATATCAACCAAATCACAAGGCCAAAGACTTCTCAACCTCTTGTCATTGAAGGTGCTGGCGGAATATTAGTACCATTAAACTCAAAAAACACGATAGCAGACTTAATAACAAAAGACGATAAAATCATATTGGTTTCTAGGCATTATCTCGGTAGCATTAATCATAGTCTGTTGAGTTTAGAATGCCTTAAAAAAAGAGGATTTGAAAATATTGGAATTATTTTTAGTGGTAATGAACACCCGACCACAGAAGATATTATTTTGTCTAAAACCTCAGCCAAATGTATAGGAAGAATAAACGAAGAGCAAGAATTCACCCCACAAATTATTGCCCGTTATGCCAAAACATTCAGAGAAAATTTATTAAACCTATAACATGGCAAGAGACGAAAAATTAAAATCCCAGTGGACGATGCTCACAAAAAAGTTATCAGCTCAATTTGCAGATGGTGATGAACTAGAATTAGACGCTATCATCTATTTAATTGGGGTTCAAGAAAAAGGAAATGTGCATGCCAAATACAAAAAAGATGATAAAATCAATTTGATGCATATCGCCATTTGCAGGCTATTAGAACCTTACGGTTACTATGAGTTTGAATATGTTGATGAAGAAGGCTGGCCACATTACAAAATATTAGAACAATTGCCGCCACTCAAAGCTGGAGAACAAAGCGTATTGATGAAAGAAGCCATTGTACAATATTTTGTAGAAAAAAATTATATCGACTAAGCTTGAATAATTATAATTGTAAATTTGCAATTCTGAAAAATTGAAACCATTATGATAGAGGAGTTAAAATCTCATTTGAAAACTGTAGAAGAATTTGCAGCAGACAATTTAGATGATGTAGAAGCTTTTAGAATTAAATATTTGGGCAAAAAAGGGATTTTAAATCATTATTTTGCAGAGTTTAAGTCTATTCCAAAAGAAGACAAAAAGCTATTTGGTCAAACCATCAATCAACTCAAGCAAGCCGCGACTCAAAAAGTAGAGCAGCTCAAAGCTGAACTCTCCAAAGTCAATGATGAAAAAAATATTTACGGCGATTTAACCAGACCTGCTGAGCCTAGTGAAATAGGATCTAGACATCCTATCTCTATCGTCAAAAACCAAATTATTGAAGTGTTTTCTAATATTGGCTTCAATGTTTCTGAAGGCCCTGAAATTGAAGACGACTGGCACAATTTTACTGCGCTAAATTTGCCTGAGTATCACCCGGCAAGAGACATGCAGGATACTTTTTTTGTTCAAAATAATCCTGAAGATTTATTATTGAGAACACACACCTCTAGTGTTCAAGTCCGATATATGGAAAACAACAAGCCGCCTATCCGAACAATTTCACCTGGACGCGTATTTAGAAATGAAGATATTTCAGCACGCTCACATTGTATTTTTCACCAGGTAGAAGGCTTGTATATTGATAAAGATGTATCTTTTAAAGACCTCAAGCAAACCCTGATCTATTTTACTACTCAGCTCTTTGGCAAATCCAAAATAAGGTTGCGCCCATCGTATTTTCCTTTTACAGAACCCAGTGCAGAAGTCGATATTTATTGGGGGTTAAAAACTGAAACTGACTATCGTATAACAAAAGGGACAGGTTGGCTCGAGATTATGGGCTGTGGAATGGTTGACCCTAATGTTCTTAAGAATTGTAAAATTGATCCAAAAGAATATACCGGCTTTGCCTTTGGTATGGGTATTGAACGCATAGCTATGCTACTTTATCAAATAGGCGATATCCGTATGTTTTATGAAAATGATTTAAGATTCTTAAAACAATTTAAGTCTATATTTTAAGCTTTATTTTTTCTTCTTTTTGGTCTTTTTGGGTTCAGGTGGATATTTATCCAAAGCTTTTTGTACGATTTCATTGAAAAAAGTTTGACGTTCTGAGGGTGTTCGCTTCAGGTTTTCTCGAGTTTCAACAACAGCTTGCCAAAATAATTCTTTATTTAAAGCATCCACAAATTCTACAGTAAGAGCCAGCATATCTTTAGAAGAATTTATAGGGATCCCACCAGATACGCCTCCACCTACTCTACCACCGCCACCACCAATTCCTACACCAATACTGTTCTGGCTGTTTACCGTATAAGTTTCAGCATAAAAATTTACATTAAAATCTGGGATGGTTTTTTGAGGAAAGCCCTTTTGAGGAAGTATAGAATCTATAGCTTTTACGACTCGTTTTTCATCTAATTCACTCAGACCTGTGTTATTAGATAAAAAATAGTTATAGGTTTTGTACGACTTTAAGTCAGCATCTTTGTCGTAATCCATGAAGACTTTAGTCGTAGAACAAGACATTAGTACAATCGCTGAGGCTAAAACGATTAACTTTTTCATGTTTTTATTTCAAAAATAAATAAATATTTGACAATGGGTATGCGCAAGCATTTGCTTTTCAAAATTTATAAATCCTCTAGCTGTTGAATGCTAAATATTAAAAAATAGGTTGAATAGATAAATTGTATCTTTAGATTCCTAAATTTGGATATTTCAAAATACAACAATGTTTTTACTACTGGTTTATTTATTTATAGCCCTATTTACTTCTTTTTTGTGTTCCATCATGGAAGCCGTTTTATTGTCTTTACCCTTATCTTATCTCAAATCTAGATATGAGCAAGGAGACAAACGTGTTCAGCTCATGATTAAATTCAAAACAGATGTAGACCGCCCACTTTCAGCAATTCTATCTCTAAATACAGTAGCGCATACTGTTGGTGCAGCAGGTGTTGGCGCGCAAGCTACAGTAGTATTTGGAGATGCTTATTTTGGAATTGTATCTGCAACCTTGACCATTTTAATTCTGGTTTTTACCGAAATCATCCCAAAAACTTTAGGTGCCAATCACAATAAAACACTGATGGTCATTACATCAAAATTAATTCAAATTACCATCTTAATTACTTACCCTTTGGTTTGGCTCTCCTCTATTATCACACAATTAATTACAAAAAAGGAGACCGAACCCACAACGAGCAGAGAAGAAATTTCGGCATTGACAAGTATTGGGACTAAAGAAGGTATTTTTAAGCCCAATGAAAATAAGATCATTCAAAACTTAATTAAATTAAAAAGTTTAAAAATTGAACAGATCATCACACCCAGAATTGTGGTTGAAACTGCCAATGAAGACATGACGTTAAAAGCCTTTTTAGAACGTAAAGCTGAATTTCATTTTTCTAGAATTCCTGTTTACCATACCAATAAAGATAATATTACAGGTTATGTGATGCGACAACAGATATTTGAAAAATTAATTGACGAAGAACTTAATTTAACTCTCAAAGATATTAAACGGGACATCTTGAGTTTCCCAAAAGACACGACTTTATTTAATGCTTGGGAAATTATGCTTCAACAAAAAGAACACATTTCTATAATCGAAGGCGCCTATGGTGGCATGGATGGAATTGCTACATTTGAAGATATTATCGAATCATTACTGGGTTTTGAAATTGTAGATGAAACAGATAAAGAAGTCGATATGCAAAAATATGCCCTCAAAAAATGGCAAGAGCAACAAAAGCGTTGAGCTCCTTTATAGATAACTCATCAAAGTTAAGCTTGTTTCATCTTATTTTATATAAATATTGAAAAATGTCAAATTTTATAGGTCTGGATGCTTGCAGAATGGGCTGGTGTGGTATTGGCCAAATTGAGGGTAAACTTATTTGGGGATGCTTTAAGAGCTTTGAAAACTTAATTGAAACCTACCCGGCGTTAAAACTTATACTGATTGATATTCCTATCGGGTTATCCTCAAAACATGCTAGCCGCACGGTAGATGCCAAAGCAAGAACTCATCTCAAGAGACGAAAATCTAGTATTTTTTCACCGCCATGCCGAGAAGCTTTGTATGCTAAAAATTACCAAGAAGCTTTAAAAATTAACCGAAAAATTACAGGAAAAGGCATCTCAATTCAAGCCTATAATATTATCCCAAAAATAAAAGCTGTAGATGAGTGGTTAAGCGAAAAACCAAATGACCTTAATATTTACGAAGCCCATCCTGAGTTATGCTTCAAAACACTTAACAAAAATATAGATTTGAAATATTCTAAACACGACAAAACAGGCCTCAAAGAACGCCAAAGCTTACTTTTTGATATCGACTCTAACTTGAAATCTGTTTATAAAGATTTAATGACAACCTATAAGCGGGAACATATTAAACCCGATGATATTTTTGACGCCATGTCTCTTTATCTTATTGCTAAAAAACAGCACTCGCTTCAATATATCGCTGACAAGAATAACGAAGATGAAAGAGGAATACCCATACGCATTGTTTATGGCTAACCTAAGATTTTAACCTGTAATTGTCTGTTTAATAGTGTCCTGAGGCTGAATTTGTTTTAAACTATCGGCTTTGATTTGGCCTTTAAATTTGAGCTGGAGTTTTTTAATTTCTAAACTATCTAAATCTTGTTGCAAACTGTCTTTTTGAAGTTCAAGGTATTGTTTGTAACTCAACGTTTCTAAATCTTTGGTTTTTCGGCCAAGTTTAATTTTGGGGTCATCGCTATCACCAATAACTTTTAAAGGAATACCAATAATACCAAATGGTGGTAACCCTAAACGCATCCTCAGATTTAAATCCCCATCAAAGCTGGTTTGACCTTCGGTTTTGAGTCTAAAGCCACGATGCTTGATTTTAAATTCGTCTATATTGATAATGTTATCCTTTATTCGTGTGGGAATGATGACTTCATTGAGTTCTGGGGCTTCAATCGCTGAAATATCAGTTGATTTTGAAACTTTACCCAAAAGTTTATAGCCTTTAATCTGACCGTTTTTAACACGAATCACTCCGCGACCTTCGAGCGAAGGATAAATTGGGGCCATTTCAGCATCTAAAATTCCTTTGAGTTGATAGTTTATCCCCGCAATTCCTTCAGTATATGCCGCTGGCTCTGCTATTGTTCTAAATAAAGGAAGCTCCTCGTAGGCACGATGAATATCAAAATTTTCTAAGTTAATATTAAATTGAAATTGGGCTTCTGTCGGGCTAACAGCTCTATACAAACCCTTCATTTGGGCTTTGGCATCAATCAAACTCAGGGTTGAAGACTCCAAAACAAAAGTGGAATCTCTTATAGCTAACTTAGCACTAGAGTTGTATAGATTTATAGAATCGTAAAGTATATGTTTTACATCTATTTTTGTTTTTAAATTGACTCGGCTTGGCACTCTAAGCACGCCATAATTGTCATTATCTGTGCTATCAATTATTTTAGAATTATCTTCAATCGATGAATAACTTGGAATAAATGCATTGAGATTAATAAAGTCTGATTTCAAATTAATATCACCTTGAAGCGCTTTTTTTGAAGATACCAGATATGAAATCAAATTTTTAAAATCTCCATCAAGTCTTACGTCTGAAGTGTCATATTGCACTTTAAAATTTTTAAATGAAGTTTTAGTATTCGTAAACTCAAGTTTACCATCTTTAAGTAGAAGTGGTTTAGGATAATTTTCTGATTTAAAGCTAATATTTCTAAAGACCATATTACCGGAATGCTCAACTTGATCATAATTGGCATTTTCTAAATCACTTTGCTGCCCTTTTAGGTTTAAGTTTGCTGTAATATAGCCTTCAAGTTGTTGTTGGTCTAATCCAAGTAGTTCATAAAAATGATTTAAGTTAAATTGGCCTTGGGCGCTAATATCGTATTTTAAATCTTCAAAGTTTTCAAAGCTGCCTTGAGCTGTAAAGGGTTCACCTTCAAATATAAAATTCAAATCATTTATTTGTAATTTTGCATCTTGATATGTTCCCGATGGGTTTTTGAACACCATATTGGCGTTTAGACTATCAATAGGTTTAGGATAGAATGGCGTTTTAATTGATGCATTGTAAATATCAAATTGGCCATTGCTTTTTGGAAATATATTTTGTTCTGGAATTTGATAGCCTTTAGTTTCTAAATATATACCAAGATCTCCAGTCATTTCTAAGCCATCAACACCAATTGCATTAGACAAATCTTGTAACGTGATGTTACTTTCAATTTTACTATCTACGTATTTTCCCTTTTCATCATAAGTTTCTTTATAATAGCCAACCAAATATTCATCATTAAGGTCAAAACGAAAATTGTTTATGTTGATATCTGTTCTGTCTAGATTGAATTGTGGTATAAACACACTGGCATCAATATTGATATTTTGAAGCTTTTCGGTAGTGACCTTGCAATCTATCTCACCTTCATCATAAGTAAAGTCTAAAGCCAAATCGGGATAAATATTTTGTTGAGCAATATAATTCCCTTTGAGTTGAATACTGGTAGATGAAACGCCTTTTATATTGGTTATTTCTCGCCACGCATTGTATTTTGGCGGTAAGGCTGTAATAAAATCCCTAAGCTTTACATTATCAAAATTGGTAATAAGATCCATAAAATAGCCATCCTTTAAGATACTAAATTCTCCTTCAAAATCGAAGGGAAGTTTGTTGATTTTAATCTTATTTTTTTCAAATAAAAAAGTTAACTTATCGGTATTGATTATACTTTTGACTTCAGCATCAATAGATTTATTTTCAAAATAAACGATGTCATCATACTGCATTTTAAAAGCCTTAGCATAGAAAACCGAGTAAATATCTGCTTGAGATGTAAACATTGATCCGTCACCGGTAAAATTAAATCCATTGAGCTCAATTTTAATTTTTGAAGCTTGGTCGTCGTAGTACAAATCTGAGTCGTTGAGTTGAATTTTATGAATTTGGAGAAGAAAATCTTGTTGAGCTTCAGACCCGGTATTTGATTGATTTGATGTTTTGTAAATATCGTAATTTGATTGCCCTGAAGGACCATACTTCAAAGCCAGATCAGCATTTTCGGCTACAATAGCATTAATATTAACATCATTTGAAAAAATCAAATTAAAAATATCGACTTTACAATATAATTCATCAGCTTTTATGAGATGTTCATCTTCAAAAGGAGCAGAAGCATCAACTTTGATATCGTAGATAGAAAAAGTAAGAGCAGGAAAATGTTTAAAAAAAGAGACTTCGGTATTAGAAAACGTAAATTCGGTTGTTAAAAGTGAGTTGAGGTTATTCTGAATGGCATTATCAATATCATCAGAAAATATTTTAGGGATAATGAACATTAAAATTAGTAAAAGTACAACGAGTCCACCAATACTAAATCCTGCTAGCTTAAGCCATTTATTTAGGCTATTTGTACCTTTTTTCATAAATAAATAATATGGTGTAAAACTATAAAATATTTACAAAATCAGTTTAAAGAAATTGTGATTATTTAAATCCAAGTTTTGCAATAGGAGGTGAAGAATGAGCCAAACTACCTGCCGGCCACAGACGGACTTGCATTAGTTGGGTGTAACCCCAAGATAGAAAATCACCATTTTGATGATTTGCAGAAACATCAAAATGGTAGAGTTTTCTTATTCGTTTATGCATTAAAATGATTTCTAATGCATAATGCGGATTAATTCTATACGACTTAGATTTATAAACTAAAAACCTTACAAAGCTTTTAAGCCCTGCAAGGTTTCCATTTTAGAAAATAAATAAGACTAGCCCATAAAAGGATATCTATAATCCGTTGCAGGCACAAATGTTTCTTTGATTAATCGTGGCGAAGTCCATCTCAGCAAGTTCAGTTTAGAACCCGCTTTATCATTTGTTCCGCTAGAGCGCGCACCACCAAAAGGCTGTCTTCCCACAACCGCACCTGTACACTTATCATTGATATAAAAATTACCTGCACAGTTTTCTAATTTTTTAGTCGCTAAAGCAGCCGCATAACGATCTGTAGAAATGATAGAACCCGTTAAGGCATAAATGCTTGTGTCATCAACTAAATCTAGAGTCTCTTCAAATTTATCATCATCGTAAACATAAATCGTTAATACGGGACCAAACAACTCAGTTTCCATAGTTTCATACTTAGGATTGGTCGTGACGATCACAGTAGGATTAACAAACCATCCTTTTGATTTATCATAAGTTCCACCAGCAATAATTTCGGCTTCATCGCTGTTTTTGGCTTGGTCTATATATTTAGCTAACTTATCAAAAGAACGTTCATGAATTACAGCGTTGATAAAGTTTTTCATGTTGTCGGGAGGCCCTATTTTAAAAGATTCTATGTCTTCTATCAATAGTTTTTTAACGTCTGGCCATATGGATTTAGAAATATAGGCTCTAGAAGCAGCACTACATTTTTGACCTTGAAATTCAAAAGCTCCTCTTACCAATGCCGTTGAAACAACTTTTGCATCAGCAGATTTATGAGCGACTATAAAATCTTTACCTCCGGTCTCTCCAACAATTCTCGGGTAGTATTTATAGTTGTGAATATTTTGACCAATTTTAGACCAAATGCCTTTAAAGACAGTTGTACTACCGGTATAGTGAATCCCTGAAAATTCTTCGTGAGCTAAAATGACATCGGTTATCATTTCAGGATCACCTATTATCATATTGATTACACCGTCAGGTACACCAGCTTCTTGAAAGACTTCCATTAAGACGTTAGCAGAAAATATCTGGCTATCGCTAGGTTTCCATACCGTGACATTTCCCATTAAAGCCGCACTGGAAGGAAGATTCCCCGCAATGGCTGTAAAATTAAAAGGTGTAATGGCATAGACAAAACCTTCAAGCGGTCTGTGCTCTACACGGTTCCAGGCTTTTTCATCAGATTCAGGCTGTTCTTCAAAAATTTCACTCATGTATTGCACATTAAATCTCAAAAAATCAGCAATTTCACATGCAGAATCAATCTCAGCCTGAAAAATATTTTTACCCTGTCCAATCATTGTAGCAGCATTGAGCTTTTGCCGATATGGACCTGAAATCAAATCTGCAGCTTTTAGAAATACCGCAGCGCGTTGTTCCCAAGGTAAATCAGCCCAAGCTTGTTTAGCTTTCAACGCTTCTTCTATAGCTTGTTCAACATGCTTTTTTTCGGCATTGTGATAGACTCCGACTTGATGTTGATGATCGTGGGGCGGATTTATGGTTTTGGTATGACCAGACTTAACATGTTGACTTCCTATGTATAATGGAACTTCAACATTAGACTCATACATGGTTTTATACGTGTTTAATACCTCTTCTCGTTCTGGTGTGCCTGGCGCATACGATTTTACTGGTTCATTGACCGCTGGTGGCACTTGAAAAAATCCTTTTCCCATAATTATTTAAGTTTTTTTGTTTTGTTTAGAATGTGTTTAAAGATAAAAAAACTGTATTAACTTAGAATATTTATTTGATAAGGTTTTCTAAAAGTTAAAAAGAGATTTTAACATATCAATATTTATATCTTATTCCACTAAAAAAGACACAAAATAACATTCATTATCTCTAATATTAGTAAATTGCAATATCTATTAATCAGAAAATATTTTTAACATGAGTAAATATGATGTCATAGTAGTAGGAAGTGGCCCGGGTGGTTATGTCGCTGCTATAAGAGCTTCTCAATTAGGATTAAAAACAGCTGTTGTAGAGAAAGAGAGCCTCGGTGGTGTATGTTTAAATTGGGGCTGTATTCCTACAAAAGCATTACTAAAAAGTGCTCAAGTATTTAATTATTTGAACCATGCAGAAGATTATGGTTTGAAAGTTGAAAAAGCCGATAAAGATTTTTCTGCAGTAGTCAAACGTAGCCGTGAAGTCGCTAATGGAATGAGTGGTGGAGTTAAATTTTTGATGAAAAAGAATAAAATAGATGTTCTTGAAGGTCATGGTACTGTAAAAAAAGGCAAAAAAGTGAGTGTTAAAGACGATAAAGGCAATGCTAAAGACTACGAAGCCGACCATATCATTATTGCAACAGGAGCACATGCTCGAGAATTACCAAATTTGCCGATAGACGGTAAAAAAGTGATAGAGTACAGAAAAGCAATGACATTAGACAAACAACCAAAATCTATGATTGTCGTGGGCTCTGGAGCTATTGGTGTAGAGTTTGCGAGTTTTTATAGTGATATGGGCACAGATGTGACTGTTGTTGAGTTTCAGCCCAATATAGTTCCTGTTGAAGACGAAGAAGTTTCTAAACAGTTTGAGCGAATCTATAAGAAAAAAGGGATTAAAATTATGACCAATTCCTCTGTTGAAAGTGTGGATACAAAAGGCAAAAAAGTCAAAGCCAAAGTAAAAACTAAAAAAGGTGAAGAAACACTTGAAGCAGATGTTGTATTATCTGCTGTTGGCATTAAAACCCATATCGAAAATATTGGTCTTGAAGATGTAGGAATCAAAACGGATAAAGATAAAATAGTCGTAAACGACTATTACCAAACCAATGTCCCTGGTTATTATGCTATTGGTGACGTTACACATGGTCCAGCCTTAGCTCACGTCGCCTCTGCTGAAGGTATTTTATGTGTAGAAAAAATAGCCGGCCAAAAAGTTGAACCTATTGATTACGGTAACATTCCCGGTTGTACGTATTCTAATCCGGAAATAGCTAGTGTTGGGATGACCGAAAAGCAAGCAAAAGACGCCGGATACGATATCAAAGTTGGTAAATTTCCCTTTTCAGCCTCCGGAAAAGCTAGTGCTGCAGGTACCAAAGACGGTTTTGTCAAAGTTATTTTTGATGCTAAATACGGCGAATGGTTAGGTTGCCATATGTTAGGCGCAGGTGTAACCGATATGATTGCTGAAGCTGTTGTTGCAAGAAAACTAGAGACGACAGGACACGAAGTCCTTAAAGCCATTCACCCTCACCCTACTATGAGTGAAGCGGTTATGGAATCTGTGGCTGATGCTTATGATGAGGTGATTCACTTATAAAATTGCTGTAAAATCCAAGTATAAAAAGCCCCTTTAATTTATAAGGGGTTTTTTTAATGAATATGTTTATTGTGATATATTTATCTGTTTTTGGGTTTAATACGCTTAGATAATTAAAGATATCCCCAACCCATAAAAACTTTATAAATTATCCATTTTTCTCAAGTATTAAAACGGTAAATCATCTTCCGGATCTTCTTCGTTGAGGTCATCTACAGGCTCAAATTGATCTGCAGGTGGGATGGATGCGTCTTGATTCTGGCTTTGATCTAAGCGTTCAATACGCCAACCTTGAATAGAATTAAAATACTTGGTTTCACCTTGTGGGCTTACCCATTCACGGCCTCTTAAATTGATACCGATTTTTACATTTTCTCCAACCGAAAAGTTATCGACCAATTGGGTTTTGTCCTGTACAAATTCAATATTTAAAAATTGGGGATATTGCTCTTCTGTTGTAATGACAACTTCACGCTTTCGGAATCCATTTTTCCCGTATTCTTTGGTTTCACCAATTACTTTTATTTTTCCTTCTACTTCCATAATCTTAATTTATTTTTTTGACAATAATATGCACCAAGCTGCAAAGGTATCATCTCCTTTTAAATAATCATGAGCTTTTTGGTGTAATCCATCTTCATAACTATAATGTATAAATTCGAGTAAGTTTTCTCGTTTCAAAAAGTCTTTAATGTCAGGTTCTTTTGGAAGCGCTTCAACATTACCCAACTTTCCTAAGTCATTACCGGTTAAGATGCAACTGTTTTTAATATTTTCGGGAATCTGATCTACACCTATTCCAAGTTTGGCTAAAGGCTTGGGGACTTCAAACATACCTCTATTGGCTCTAGAATACCAACTACCACCCATTCTGGCCACTTGATCAATCTCATATTGATCTATGGTATCATTTTGGTCTAAAACAGATTCTGATATATGTAGTTTTACCACTTCTGAAATGATTAGGTTGCCGGCACCACCTTCTTTACCTAGTTGGACAATTTCATTGACTTTACACTCAAATTGCACGGGCGATTCTTTAACGCGGTAAGGCTTTACGATATCAGAGTCAAGCATCGTCAAACCACTTTTTTCAAACTCGTTGACCTCATCGGGATATTCTGTACTAGACAGAGACATTTGCTGTACAATAGCATAATTCACAATATTGATAACGACTTCTTTTGTCTCTTCGCAATTTCTCAGGGTGTGTTTTGTTGTGTTGTTTCTTACTCGTCTCGCAGGAGAAAAAATCATAATAGGTGGGTTAGCACTAAAGACATTAAAAAAACTATAGGGCGATAAATTGGGTACACCATTTTTACTTATAGTGCTTGCAAATGCAATAGGTCTTGGCCCAACTGCACCTAAAAGAAGTCCGTGTAATTTGCGAGTTTCTAAATCTTTGGGTTTAAAACTTTTCATTTAAAATAGATAAATATCATATATCACAAATTTAAAATATTCAGTGTAGTTATTTCATTTAAACCCTCTTTTATTTATGTTTTATAAACTATATATTTAGTTAAACTAATAATTTAGTTATATTTGTTTTAAATATAGACCTCATGAAAAAAATTTGTCTTGCTATATTGCTTTTAAGTTTTCATGGACATCATGCGCAAACTTTAGACGATTATGTTCAATTAGGACAATATGCTAAAGCAATTGAAGGGTATTCAAAACTTGAAAATCCCTCAACAACAGATAAACTGGTCTTGGCCAAAGCTTATTGTGCTAAAGGCATGTATGCTGATTGTAAAGAAACTTACCAAAACGCCCTAAAATCGACTAAGGCTGATGCATTTTTAACCTCAAGGTTTCAATATGCCAAATTATTAAAAACCCAAAAGCAATATAAAACAGCCGACAGCATCTACACCAACCTACTTGATATCATGCCCAATCATCCAGAAATCTTGTATCAAAAAGGTAAAATTGCTGATGCTTTGAAGCAAATGGCTTATCATCAATTTTATCTCGATGCCTTAAGTTATGACCCAAAACACATCAAAGCTGCACATGAAGCTACCCGATACTTTATGGCAGTTGACAATTTGAAATTAGCAAAGAAAATTAGTCAAAAGACATTAGAGCTTGTGCCTAACACCCCTAAATTGATCAATCTCAGGGCTCAAATTTTCTACAGAGAAGATAACTGGCAAATGGCCATAAAATACATCGACAAATTGGAAACTTTAAAATCTGATTTACCAAAGTTTATTTATGACATTAAGGGCAACAGTTATTTAAAATTGAACGAACCTAAAAAAGCTTTAATTGCATTTCAAAATGCTTTTATAAAAGATAATCAAGATCTGCAACTGTGTTTGAAGTTAAGTGAGATTCATCTTTATCTCAAAGAGCCTAAAAAAGCTATTCCATATTTATTAATCTACGAAAAACTAAGGGATACTTCTATGTGGAGATTTAATTTTTTAATGGGTAAATACCATATGCAAAATCAGGATTATAAAATTGCGTTTTATCAATTTCAAAAATCTTATGATGAAAATTGGCATCATGAAGATTCTCAATATTACAGAGCTTTAGCTGCAGATTATGCTTTTGAAGATAAATCTAAAGTTCTCGACTATTATATGAATTATATAGAAACTTATGAAGATGAAAAAGATGCTAAATACCTCAACGCTGCCTTAAGACGTGAAACTGAAATCAGAAGAGAACTGTTTATGAAGAAATAGTTTGTATTTTATCTTATTCTTCTTTATCTAACTCTTCTACTAATTCATCGGTTATTTCTAGGGTGTGATAGACATTTTGAACGTCATCATCTTCTTCAAATTTATCAATGAGGTCCATGATTTTTTTAGCTTGATCTAGTTCCAGTTGAGTCGTATTTAATGGAATACGTTGAAGTTCAGCGTTTTTTGGTTCAATATTAAGTTGCTCTAATGCTTCATTCATCTTTCCAAAATCATTATAATCGGTATAAATCACCAATATATCATCATTATCTTCAACTTCTGTAGCTCCGGCTTCAATCAGTTCTAGTTCTATTGCTTCAATGTCCATTTCAAGTTTTTCTTTTTCGAGCAAGAACACCCCTTTTCTATCAAATAAAAACTCAAGTGAACCATTGGTCCCTAAACTTCCACCACCTTTGGTAAATATGGAACGAACACTGGCTACGGTTCTATTGGTATTGTCTGTCGTACATTCTACAAAAATAGCAATACCGTGAGGCCCATAACCTTCAAAAGTGACTGTTTCATAATTTTCTGCATCGGCACCGCTGGCTTTTTTAATCGCTCTTTGAATAGTATCCTTAGGCATATTGACACCCTTAGCATTGGCAATAGCATTTCGCAATGTCGGGTTAGTTTCCGGATCGGGGCCGCCACCATCTTTAACTGCTACGGTAATTTCTTTAATTGCTCTTGTAAATTGCTTTGCTCGTTTTTTGTCTTGGGCGCCTTTACGGTGTTTGATATTGGCCCATTTACTATGTCCAGCCATAAATAAAATAATATTTTAAACAAAAAGTATTATGTTAGTAAATTGAATATAAGTCAAAAATATACAATTTTCACGACTTAAAAGTAAATACACGATGTATGAGTTTTATCTTCAATTTGAGCCAAAAAGCAACTTCGAGTTTTAAACGTTTTCCAGTCACTTTGATTTGGGCTATTTTTGGGAGTTTTTATTTAATAAGTGTTTATGGCATAGATGATTTTGATCTTATTCAGCAAAACGAAGGTTTTATTTTAGTTTTAATTCTCGGTGTCTCTTGGCTAATTGGCAGCCAATTTTTGTCTGAGGCTCTAAAACACAATCCTTTAAATCGGTTTGCGTTTAAACTATCTATTATCATTGCTCTAGCGCTATTTTCTTACTACATATATAACATTGAAATTGATATCTCAGAAAAGGTTTACGACCGTTGGGCATTACTTCTTTTGGCGGGTCATATCTTTGTAGGATTTGCCCCATTTGTTAATACATGGCATAAAAATAAGTTTTGGAATTATTTAAAGTCTATTATCGTTGCGCTTTTCAGAAGTGGACTTTACGCAGTTGTACTCTATATAGGATTGGCTCTAGCCATTTCTGCTTTAGAACTTTTGTTTGATGCAGAGTTTAATAGTAATATATATTTACAAACTTTCATATTCTGCCTCGGTATCGTTAACACATTTGTGTATTTAAGTGATTTCCCTCGCATAGATAAGTTAGACCATAAGGTTGATTTTAGTAAAGCAAGTGAAGTGCTCATCTTGTACATACTTATCCCTTTGAGTTTATTATATATGCTAATTGTATATGTTTATGTCTTAAAAATATTGATAGATTGGGAATTGCCTCGAGGTTGGGTGACCTATCTTATTACAGCTTTAAGCCTTTTAGCGTTTTTGATTCATATAGCAATTGAGCCAATCCGCAAAACCCACAAATCAAAACTTATTCAAAAATTTTTCCCTTATTATTTTTGGAGCATTTTACCCCTTATACCACTATTATTTATTGCACTTTACAGAAGAATAGCAGAGTACAATTTTACAGAACTGCGTTATTTGGGCTTGGTTTTAGCCATTTGGATTTTGGGCATGTTGATTTATATGATTATTTCCAATAAAAAAGATTTAAGTATTTATGCTAAATCGGTATTTCTATTGATTTTATTAAGCACGTTTGGACCTTTATCTGCATTTAAAATCTCTATTAATGCCCAATATTCTGAGCTTGAAGAGCTCATGCAAAAACTTGACAATAAACCAGAAAAATCGTTTACTGCCGGTGAATTTAAGAGGTTTAAAAGTATAATTCAATATATCAGTAACAGAAATGCATTGAATAAGACAAAAGCCTATTTTGGATTTGATCCAAAACTAGCTTTTTCTGAAACTACAACGTATGATTTGCCCAAAAAAATAGCAGACTCGCTAAATATCCAAATAATACCTTCAAACAATAATTCTAAAACAGTTTGGACTTATAGATCAAGTTTGTTAAAATCTAAATATGCTGAAGAAATAAACGCTTACACCCATTTTACAGAATTGATTTTGAGTAATTCTCGTAATAACAATACCCCTTTGCATTTACATTTTGACCGCAATAATATCATAGCGTTTAGATATTATGATGAAGTTTTATTAAAAACTGATTTGACAAACCACCTCAAGGCAATGGCCGGTAAATACGACTATTTGAATGATGCACCTCAACAGGAGTTTAGTTTTCGCTTTAAAAACGATAAAGGTGATTTTTTGATGATTTTTGACCGCTTAAGTTATACCTTAAAGAACAACGAAGTTAAAATAATTAATGGTCAAGCTAAGATGTTTTACATGACCTATCAAGGCTTAGAATTGCCATAATAGTTTTATGTAAATATTTAGTCTTGAAGAGAAGGTATCCAGAGATACTTCTCAAAGTCTATGATTTGGTCATCCTTAATTTTAACACCTTCTGCTTCTAGCATTTGTTGCATGACATGTGTACCGGGAAAATGGTGTTTTCCTGTAAGCACCCCATTTCTATTAACTACCCGATGTGCAGGAACATCCTCGTATTGATGTGAAGCATTCATAGCATACCCAACTGTTCTAGCGCTTTTGGCTGCACCTAAGGCCTTAGCAATAGCACCGTAAGTGGTCACTTTTCCGTAGGGAATTTGACGGACAATACCGTAAACTTTTTTAAAAAAATCTGAAGACTGCTTAACCATATAGTCGATAAAGTGTAATTAACAATAAACACAACATCAAAGCTGCCATAAAATAATTAGAGTAAGTTTTGAACAGTTTATTTTGTTTGATGATTTTATCAAAAAAATAGACATACAGCAAAAATGTGGTCAAACTGCCTAAGGCCGCAGATAAGGAAAATATAAGTTTTGTAGTCCAGGTAAAATCAATGTGATTTTGTGGTGTAAACAATGTAGAAATCACTACAAAGTAAGGTATTGGAAAAACATTAAGTCCAGATATGACAACACCATTCATAAAACTTTTTGTCAACTTTGCACTTTTGTGCTCTAAAGGTGTGGGCTTTTGTCGTCGAGCTGAAATGATAAAATACACTAAAAGTACAGATAAAACAAATAACCCTACAAGTAAAATATTGTCTTTAAACTCAGGGTTTTTCAAAATCTCTTTGGCGATGAGTATGGCAATTAAAGCCTGAACAAAAACAACACTTGCAGCACCAAAGGCTTTGTATTTACCCGCTTTTTTGTTGATATCTACACAAGTTTTAGCCACAGCCATATTGACGAGTCCCGGTGGAATTACGCCAACTAATGCAGCAAAAAAAGTGATTATAAATAAATTGACTTCGTGCAAAATAGTCTTGAATTGGTTTTAATTGAGTTTAAATTTGAGATATGTTATAGGCTTTCCTTTTTCAAGATATTGTTTTTCGTAAAACGTCTGAATGCCAACTACATCTTTTGGTGCTTCGTGATTGACGTATATATCGTGATGGCTGTAAAGGATGTCATGACTTAAACCTTCAAGAAGACCTAAAGTATAACCATGCATAAACTCACTATCGGTCTTTAAATGAATTAAACCCTGAGGTTTAAGTATAGTCTTGTATTTGCTTAAAAAATCCGGATTGGTCATACGGTGTTTGGTACGCTTATATTTGATTTGAGGATCTGGAAAAGTAATCCAAATTTCGCTGACTTCATGAGGATCAAAAACATCAGTCACCAATTCTATTTGAGTTCTGAGAAAGGCGACATTCTTCAGATCATGCTCTAAAGCTGTTTTAGCCCCTTTCCAAAACCTAGCCCCTTTGATATCTATTCCAATAAAATTTTTGTCTTTATATTTTTCAGCTAGACCTACCGTATATTCACCTTTACCACAACCCAATTCCACTATAATGGGATTGTTATTTTTAAAATATAAAGTATTCCATCGTCCCTTATATTTATAAGATTGATCGACAACTTCTTCTCGACTCGGTTGAATAACGTTAGCAAATGTTTCGTTATCTTTAAATCTTCGTAATTTATTTTTACTCCCCAATTCAAATAAGATTTAAATTGTAAATTTAATTAATTTTTAAACTTTAAAAAATCTAATGTCAAAAGGCTCAGTTTTAGTTGCTCCACTCAATTGGGGTTTAGGTCATGCAACTAGATGTATCCCAATCATTAAAGCATTACAAAAATATGGCTATAATCCAATATTAGCTTCTGATGGAGCAGCTTTAGAGCTATTAAAAAAAGAGTTTCCCGAACTTGAATCTTATGCGTTACCATCACTCAAAATTAAATACGCCAAAAAGGGATTGTGGTTTAAATTTAAAATTGTTCTTCAAATCTTTAGGTTATACCGTTGCATCCAACAAGAGCGAAGGTTTTTAAAAAAATTGAGCCATAAAATTCAGCTGAAAGGCATCATTGCCGATAATAGATTAGGTTTGTATCACAGAGCTATTCCCTGCGCAATCCTGTCTCATCAGCTTAAAGTATATTCAGGAAGTACAACTGCTTTGACATCATGGCTGCATCAATATTTCATCAAAAAATACGATGAATGCTGAGTACCTGATAAAGCCGGTACTCCAAACTTAAGTGGGAAGTTAAGCCATCTTAAACAAACATCCCTCAATCTTAAATATATTGGCGTCCTCAGTCGTTTTGAATGGACAAAACAACCACTTCAATATGACATCCTAATTTTGTTGTCTGGACCAGAGCCACAAAGAAGCCTATTGGAGACAAAATTGCTTAAAGAATTTAAAAATTATGAAGCTAAGGTTGTATTGGTTCGTGGTATAGTTGAAAAAGAAGAAGTGGTCTATTATGATCACGCTATCAAAATTATTAATTTTTTAAAAGCAAAGCCGCTTGAAAAACTCATTTTACAAAGCGATATCGTCATTGCTAGATCTGGTTATACAACGCTTATGGACTTAGCTAAACTCAACAAAAAGGCCTTTTTTATACCAACGCCGGGGCAATTCGAACAACAATATTTAGCAAAACGATTAATGGCACATCACATAGCACCGTATTGCCAACAGCGACACTTTAAGGTAGAGCAATTAAAAAAAATTGATTTTTGTAGTGGCTTAAACCACTTGGTCTTCGATGGAGGTCTCTGCTTCACGAGTGTCTTTAGCCTTTTTGATGGTAAATGAAAATTCGCTTCCTACACCAAAGTCACTTTCGACATATATTTTTTCATCGTGAGCTTCTATAATATGCTTTACAATTGATAAGCCAAGTCCTGAGCCGCCTTCTTGTCTAGAGCCACTTTTATCAACACGGTAAAAGCGCTCAAATAATCTTGGGATATGTTCCTCATCTATTCCTTCGCCGTTATCAGTAATTCTAATTAAGACTTTACCTGAGTCTAAATCTTCAATGCTAAGTTCAGTGGTTCCACTCTTTTTACCGTATTTGATAGAGTTCACAATAAGATTAGTCAAGACCTGTTGTATACGTTCTTTATCAGCATTAACAAAAATTGATGAGTAATTTTTATCAAAATTTAAAGAGATTTCTTTTTTTTCGGCTTTCATTTCTAAAAGCTCAAATACATTTTTAATTACTTCTATTATATCAAAATCTTCTTTGTAAAGATGTAAATCGCCGGCTTCGAGTTTTGTGATCATATCTAGGTCGTTCACAATATACAGCAAACGGTCAACACCTTTACTTGCGCGTTTTAGATATTTTTTTCTCACTTTTTTATCCTTTAAAGCCCCATCTAGTAATGTCAAGATGTAGCCCTGTACGGTAAATAAAGGGGTTTTCAATTCATGAGAAACATTGCCCATAAACTCTTTACGATAATTTTCTCTAACTCTTAAGCCTTCAATTTCTATTTTTTTGTCTCGAGCAAACTTTTCGACTTCTTTGGTCAAGGTTGCCATATCTGTAGTGACACGCTCTTCTTGCAACAATGAAGAATCTAAAAGTGTTACAGAATCATATACCGCCTTGACACGTTTGTAAATAAAGTGCTCTATACGCAATTGTATGACAAGAAAAGCGAGTACATAGCATACAATAGTAAAAATTAATAAACTCTGCCAGTTGATTTCAAAAAAAATATATTCAATTAAAAGCAGGAAAGCACTGAGAAATAGGGTGATATAAAGCGATGAAAAAAACGCAAATCTGTAAGATCGTTTAAACTGTTGATCACCCATCTCTAATTGACAAATTTGTAGCCCACACCCTTTACGGTTTTAAAAGACTTATCACCGAGTTTTTCACGCAGTTTTCTGATATGGACGTCAATTGTTCTTCCTCCGACAATTACTTCATTGCCCCAAACATTGTCTAAAATATCTTCGCGTTTAAATACTTTTCCCGGCTCTGAAGTAAGTAAAGACAACAATTCGAATTCTTTACGTGGCAAAGGCATTTCTGTTTTGTCTTTAATGACTTTATACTCATCTTTATTAATGGTGATATTTCCGACTTTATAAATTTGTTTTTCTTTTTTGTTGGAGCGGAATCTCCTCAACAAAGACTTCACTTTACTCACCAATACCTTGGGCTTAATAGGTTTGGTAATGTAATCATCAGCACCAGCCTCAAAACCAGCAACCATAGAATAATCTTCGCCCCTAGCGGTTAAAAATGCGATAACAGTATCTTCTAGAGATTTGATTTTTCTAATTTGTTCACATGCTTCTATACCGTCCATTTCTGGCATCATCACATCGAGGATAATCAGTTGAGGTTTTATTTTTTTAGCTATTTTAACAGCTTTAGCACCGTTTTTTGCAGTTTCAACTTTATACCCTTCGTTAGACAAATTGTAATCCAATATTTCTAAAATATCAGGCTCGTCGTCAACAATAAGAATAGTTATGTTCTTTTTTTTCATGATTAAAAATTTACTTAACAAATTTATACATTAAATAAATATCAATGTTAAAATTACTTTACATTTCCGCTTTATTAACCTATGATTTGTAAAGCTAAAATTGCCTTAATGTAATCTTTATGTAAACAAATGTAAATAAATATTTCTCATAAAATATTGATATATAAATTTTTATGTGTTTAAGTGCTTAAATCAGTTAATGATAACTTAACACAATCAAATTTCTTAATAATATACAATTAAACATTCACAGTTATTGAATTGCTTTATTTGCACCAAAATAATTTTGAATGAAAAGATTTTCACTGTTCTGCTTAATTGGGTTAATGAGTTTACAAATATTAGCCCAAGAAACTACAGGTAATATCGTCGGTAAAATTACAGACAAAGAGTTTAATAATGAGCCATTACCTTTTGCAAATGTCATTCTGAAAGGTGAAGACAAGGGTACAACAACAGATGCTCAAGGGCTTTTTAATATTGGCAATCTTCAACCTGGCACTTACACCGTAGAGTTTTCTTATGTAGGATACGAAACCATCACTATTGAAGATGTAGAAGTTATCGCCGGTAAAGTAACTGAGGTTAATACAGCAATGGGAGCCACGGCTGCCACATTAGACGAAGTTGTAATTACAACAGTAGCACGTAGAGATTCTGAAGTAGCATTGCTGCTTGACCAAAAAGGTGCTATTAATATTAAAGAAAGCATAGGTTCCCAAGAATTAGCTAAAATGGGGGTTTCCAGTGTTGCTGTTGCAACAACAAAAATCTCAGGGGTATCTAACTCCGAGGGTTCTGGAGATGTATTCATTAGAGGTTTAGGTGATCGTTATCTTGTGACAACAATGAATGGTTTACCGGTCCCTTCTGATGATGTAGAAAGAAAAAATATAGATTTAGACTTATTCCCTACTCGAGTCGTATCTAATATTTCAATTAGTAAAGCATATACCTCAAATTTATACGGCGACCAAGCTTCTGGAAACATAGATATTGCTACCAGAGAATTAGTTGGAACTGAAGAATTATCAGTAGGTTTCAAAATTGGTGCTAATGAAAATGCTATAGATGCAAATCAATTTTTAGTTGGCCCATTTCAAGATGATATTTCGGTAGGATTTCATAATTCTAATCTAACTACTACAGAAGCGATGCTCGGTCAGACTTGGAATACTCAAGTTCAAGACAATCCCGTAAACTACAGTTTTAATGTTGCAGGTGGTGAAAAATTTGGAGATAATTTTAGGACTTTTGCAACTTTATCTCAAAAGACAAGTTTTGAGTTTAGAGAAGAATTTTTTCAGGAGTTTGATGGCAATAATGTTAGAGATAATTTTACAGATATCAATCGCTTTAAAAAGACGACCTCTACTTCTGCACTTTTAGATTTAAGATACGATTACAATGACAATGATGATATTAAGTTTGTCAGTTTATTTTTAAATAAAACTGAAGGTATAGTTTTTGAAGCTGGTAGAAATGGAGAAGGCTTTGTGTTTGATGAAGTGCAAACTGAACCGCCCCTTGACCAATTCATAAGAGATCAAAATGTAAGAGAAACTCAAGTTTTGGTCAATCAATTTATAGGTGAAAATAATTTTGGTCAACACAAAGTTGATTGGGCTGTTGGCCTCAATATTGTCAATGCAGATGAGCCCAACCGTATTAGAAACGAAATCAACTTTAATGAAGATAGAATTGAACTGGGAAGAACAGGAGATTTTCAACAAAGAAAGAGTAATCAAGAAATTGATGACTTTGAAGTCAATGCGCGAATTAATGACTCCTTTAAAGTAACTAATATCGAGGAAGAAGACAATGAAAATGGTCTAAAACTAGATGTTGGGGGTGATTTTAGAAATAAAACTAGAGACTTTTTATCACAATTTGTTGGTTTATTCGAAACCAGTCCACAACCTTCAGTATTCCCAAACTCTTTAGACAATTTAACTGAAGTATTTACACAAGAAAATATTGATAATGGCTTATTGGCAATAGACGATAGAAAACCAGATGTTTATGATGCCACATTGAATATTTACGCCGGTTATCTTGTTAGTAATTATAAATTAGATAAATGGAATTTTAATCTGGGATTACGTTACGAAGTAGATGAGATTGAAACCACTTGGGACGTATTAAATTCACCTAATGGCTCGACTACGAAAGATTATGACAACTTTTTACCGTCGATTAATATCAAATATGAGCTTAATGAAGAACACAACTTCAGATTATCTGCTAGTAAAACCATAACACTTCCAGAATTTAAAGAAATTGCGCCATTTCAATATGTAGACCCAAGAGGGCAAGTTTCTCAAGGTAATCCTGATGTTGAAGCTAGTGAAAACTACAACTTAGATCTTAAGTGGGAATTCTTTCCAAGTCGATCTCAATTAATATCTTTAACAGGTTTCTACAAACAAATTAATGATCCTATCAACAGGGTATTATTGAGAAGTTCAGCAGGTATTTTCTCGTATTTCAACTCTGGTGAACAAGCCGAAATTTTAGGTATAGAATTAGATTCAAAAATTGATATTATTTCAAAAGAAGCAGATCTTGGCTATTCTTTAAGGTCAAATGTCAATGTAACGAGAATGTGGCATGAGCAAGACCTCAAAACCTTAGCCAATGGAAACACCTTTGCTTACAACGGTAAAACCGAAACAGGTCTTCAAGGTGCATCAGACTGGATTTTTAATGGTAACCTTACTTTTGAAACTACAAATGACAATCCTTGGGTTGCTAATGTATCTGCAAATTTTGCTTCTGAGAATATTTTCTCTTTAGGTAATCCTGAAACACAAACCAATCCAGATATTCAATTTAATGAAGAAATCATAGAAAAAGGTTTTGTAATCCTTAATGCTATTGTGAGAAAAGATATCAATGAAAATTTGACTTTACAGCTATCGGGTAAAAACTTATTAAATCCAGAAATAGAAAGAACCCAAATCGTACAACCTATAAACAATAATCCAGAACAGATAGAAACTGAGGAAACTGTGAGATCTTATAAAAATGGTGCTCAGGTATCATTTGGTGTGACTTATAACTTTTAATAATCAATAAATAACAACTAAATTAATTTAATCATGAAAACAACAATTAAATCTTTTGCTTATTTGCTTACGATTTTAGCATTTACGTTTACAGTGATAAGCTGTAGCGATGATGATGACAACGGAACAACACCTCCTCCTGGTGGTGATGACACTGAGTTAGGTGGTGATGTTTTAACCGAAGATCTAACTCTTGACCCTACAGAAAATTATACCTTAAATGGTATCTTATCTGTTGAAGCTGGAGCGACATTAACTATTCCTGCTGGAACAACAATTACTACTGGCACTGGAACTGACGTATATATCGTTGTTCAAAAAGATGCTGATATTGTAATCAATGGTGAAGCTGGTAATCCCGTTGTTATGGAACCAGGTTCAACTGGCGTTTGGGGCGGTCTTGTTATCGCTGGTAACGGTGTTACTACAAATGGCGTAGATGCAGTTGCCGAAGTTGGTGGTATCCTTTACGGTGGTAATGACAACCAAGATGATTCAGGTTCAATCAATTACTTAATTTTAAAACAAACAGGTGCGCAAATCAATCCAGAATCTCAATACAATGGTTTAACCCTTTACGCAGTTGGTGAAGAAACATCTTTAAGTAATATTGCTGTGTTAAACGGTCAAGATGATGGTGTAGAGTTTTTTGGTGGCAAGGCAAACCTTACCAATTTTTATGCAGAAAATATGGAGGATGACTCTGTAGACTGGACTGAAGGTTGGAGTGGGTCATTGACTAATACTTATGTTTTACACGCCAACACAAATTTTTCAACTGCAATAGAAGCAGATGGTGAAAATGGCAATCCAACAATCGATAACTTTAGAGCGGTTTCTTTAAGTGGTGGTACTGCTTTACAATTTAAAGCTAACTCTGGAGCGACAATGTCAAATGTATCTTTACTTGGTTACAGCATATTACTAGACAGACCAGATAATGCGCCATTATCAGGTATTCAAATCGATGGGGCTAATGCTAACCCTAATGGTTCTTACGATTCTAGTACCGTATCTCCTTCAGATTTTGATTGGGTGACTGGTCGTCAAACGGTCTCTTTTGTAACAAATCCAGAACTAGGTGGGCTTAACCTAACCGGGATTAACATCTTAGATTCTAGTGTTGACTATACTTTAAATGGTATTGTTTCTGTTGACAGTGGTTCACTTACGATTCCTGCTGGAACAACTGTTACAACCGGAACTGGAACAGACGTTTATATGGTTGTACAGAAAGGAGCTGATATATTCATCAATGGTTCTGAAAGCAATCCTGTAGTAATGGAGCCAGGCTCAACAGGTGTTTGGGGTGGATTAGTCATCGCTGGAGATGCAGAAACAACAAACGGTGTTGACGCTGTTGCAGAAGTTGGCGGTATCATTTACGGTGGTAGCAATCCAGATGATAACTCAGGTATTGTAAATTATCTTGTCTTAAAAGAAACTGGTGCACAAATCAATCCAGAATCTCAATACAACGGCTTAACACTGTATGCTGTTGGTTCAGGAACGACTCTTCAAAACGTTGCTGTTTTAGATGGTCAGGATGACGGTGTTGAATTCTTTGGTGGTTCTGCTAATCTTACAAATTTCTACGCTAGAAATATGGAAGATGATTCAGTTGACTGGACAGAAGGCTGGAATGGTAGTTTAACCAATTCTTTTGTAAAACATGAAAATGCCAATTTCTCTACTGCAATTGAAGCAGATGGTGAAAATGGTAATCCTACAATTGAAAATTTTGTAGCTGAAAATACAAGTGGTACCACGGGTACAGCTTTACAGTTTAAAGCTAATTCTGGTGCAACTATCACAGGTATTACTTTAACTGGATATGACCCATTAATCGACAGACCAGATGGTGCACCTCTTTCTGGTATTCAAATTGACGGTGCTGATGCAGATCCTAATGGAACTTATACATCAGGAACAGTTACAGAAGCTGACTTTAGCTGGGCGACTAACTAAATCGGTACAATACTTTGTTCTCAAAAAGCTGCGATTAATCGCAGCTTTTTTTGCTTTTAGGAAAATGTTAATACAAAACTGTTTTCGTATATAAAATCTTATATTTGTAATCAGTTTAAATAAAATTAAATATGATAAAAGTAAGCGAACATGCCAAGCAAAAGCTTATTGCACTCATGAGCGAGGAAGGCTTTGACGCGCATAAGCACTATGTGCGGGTTGGCGTAAAAAGTGGCGGTTGTTCTGGTTTATCATACGATTTAAAATTTGATAAAGAGCAACTAGACAACGATAAAATATTTGAAGACAACGAGATTAAAATTGCTGTTAATAAAAGCAGTTTTCTATACCTTGCCGGTACGACTTTAGAATTTTCTGGTGGTCTCAACGGCAAAGGTTTCGTTTTCCATAACCCTAATGCGCAAAGAACTTGTGGTTGTGGGGAAAGTTTTAGTTTATAGTGGGTAGTTTGTAGTGGGTGGTTGGTACAATACAATCAAAACTCACTATAATTTAAAGTCTTAAAGACTTAATACTCATTTCTTAATACTCATTACTTAATACTAATAAAATGGCTTATACTGAACAAGAACTTGAAAAAGATCTGAAAAATAAAGAATACGAATATGGGTTTTATACCGATATCAAATCCGATACCTTACCACCAGGTCTGAATGAGGATATCATAATAGCAATATCTAAAAAGAAAAATGAACCCGACTGGATGACCGCATGGCGACTCGAGGCCTTCAAACATTGGAAAACTATGGCTGAGCCTAATTGGGCAAATATTGGATATGAAAAACCCGATTATCAAAGTATTTCTTATTATTCTGCACCGAGTAACAAACCAAAATATGACAGCTTAGACGAAGTTGATCCAGAGCTTTTAGATACGTTCAACAAACTTGGAATTTCCCTTGATGAACAAAAGAAACTCGCCGGTGTAGCTGTTGATGTTGTCATGGACTCTGTTTCTGTGGCGACAACATTCAAAGAAACCTTAGCTGAAAAAGGTATCATATTTTGCTCTATATCAGAAGCTATTCAGGAACATCCCGAATTAGTCAAAAAATATATTGGAAGTGTTGTTCCTCCAAAAGATAATTTCTTTGCGGCCTTAAATTCGGCTGTGTTTACGGATGGATCTTTCTGTTACATTCCAAAAGGTGTACGTTGCCCAATGGAACTCTCAACTTATTTCAGAATTAATCAAGCAGGTACAGGTCAATTTGAAAGAACTTTGGTCATTGCAGAAGAATCTAGCTATGTGAGTTATCTTGAAGGTTGCACCGCACCGATGCGTGACGAAAATCAATTGCACGCAGCAGTAGTTGAGTTGGTTGCTTTAGATAATGCAGAAATTAAATACTCCACAGTTCAAAACTGGTTCCCAGGCGATAAAGAAGGTAAAGGTGGCGTTTTTAATTTTGTAACCAAACGTGGTCTTTGTGAGAAAAATGCTAAAATCAGCTGGACGCAAGTCGAAACCGGTTCAGCTGTGACTTGGAAATACCCGAGTTGTATTTTAAAAGGTGATAATTCTATTGGTGAATTTTATTCAATTGCTTTAACCAACAATTTTCAACAAGCCGATACAGGCACCAAAATGATTCATCTCGGTAACAACACCAAATCGACTATCATATCAAAAGGGATTTCTGCAGGTCGATCGCAAAACTCTTATCGCGGACTGGTTAAAGTTAGCCCACGGGCAAAAAATGCAAGAAACTTCTCTCAATGTGATTCCTTGTTGATGGGAAACAAGTGTGGTGCTCATACCTTCCCTTACATCGAAGCTTCCAATAAAAATGCTCAAATTGAGCATGAGGCGACAACAAGCAAAATTGGTGAAGATCAAATTTTCTACTGTAACCAACGTGGTATTGATACCGAAAAAGCCATTGCTTTGATTGTAAACGGTTTCAGTAAAGAAGTATTAAATAAATTGCCGATGGAATTTGCTGTCGAAGCACAGAAATTACTTGAAATTTCCCTCGAGGGTTCAGTAGGTTAAACTTAACTTTTACAAAATGAAAAAAATAAAATTGTCATTGCTTTTAAGCTGTTTAGTTTGTGGCTTAATTCTAAGTTGTAAGTCTGATCCAAAAGACAAATCATCTGAAAGTGATTCCAATGAAATTGTTGAAAGCCGGTTTAAAACCTATCATGGTGAATTTATAGATGTCGACACGGCAGCCGTGTTAAATGGGAATAATTTTATATACGGTGTCAAAATGGACGAGCAAGCCAAAAGCTTAATCAAAGACGTTGACGCGATAAAAAATGATGATTACGATGTGATTAAAGTGATTGTAAAAGGTGAACTTCAACCTAATACAGAAGAAGGTTGGGATCAAATCTTGACCATCAAAAGCATTGACAGCATATATAAACCAAAAGTTAAAGAAGAAACAAAAGTCATAAAATACAGTTCTAAACAAAACGAATAACCATGCTAAAAATACATAATTTACACGCCGAAGTAGAAGGAGAAAAAATTCTCAAAGGTGTTAATTTAGAGATTAATCCCGGAGAAGTCCATGCCATTATGGGACCAAACGGTTCAGGAAAGAGTACATTAGCTTCAGTAGTTGCCGGAAACGAAGAATACGAAGTTACAGAAGGTGAAATCTTATTCGATAAATCTAATATTTCTGAGCTATCAGCCGATGAACGCGCTCACAAAGGTATATTTTTATCGTTTCAATATCCTGTTGAAATCCCTGGGGTTTCGGTAACCAATTTTATCAAAACTGCAATTAATCAAATTAGGAAAGCGCAAGGCTTAAAAGATATGCCAGCCAATGAGATGCTGAAAAAAATCAGAGAAAAGTCAGCTATGCTTGGGATGGACAGAAAATTTTTGTCACGTTCACTCAACGAAAGTTTTTCTGGTGGTGAAAAAAAGCGAAATGAAATTTTCCAGATGGCAATGTTAGAACCCCAATTAGCTATACTCGACGAAACCGATTCCGGACTGGATATTGATGCCCTAAAAATCGTAGCAGATGGGGTTAACAAATTGAGAACCAAAGACAATGCGACTTTAGTCATTACACACTATCAACGCCTCTTAGACTACATTGTTCCTGATGTTGTTCACGTTTTAGTCGATGGTAAAATCATAAAGTCCGGCGATAAAGAATTGGCTAAAAAACTTGAAAAACGTGGCTATGATTGGCTTAAAGAAGAACAATTGGTTTAAATTTTCTGGTTTCTAGTTTAAAATTGAAATATATGGATACTATCAATCGTTTTGAAGAATTAGAGATTGGGAAAGAACCACGTAGATCATTTCAAATAATTAATCAAATAAGCTTGGAAACTAATTTGAAATCAGATTTTAACCTAAGAGATCAAATTACAGCATCATCAGGTTCTGTAATGGATAATATAGCAAAAGGATTATGAAAACCTAAGCGGAAAAATAGCAAATCTTAAATCCTATTTAAAGAAAAACGACCATAAAGGGATTAAATTTAAACATTATAGCAATAAGAAACCTGAGACCAAAAACCTGAAACCAAAGACTTGAAACTTTGAACTTGAAACTTTGAAACATTAAAAAATGAAACTTAAAGAAAAATTACTCTCTTCATATTTAGCGTTTGAAGAAAATATCGATTTAGAAAACGATATTCACAATATTAGAAATGAAGCGATTAAGTATTTTGAGCATTCGGGTTTCCCCCACAGGAAACAAGAAGCCTGGAAATACACTTCTCTTAATTCAATATTAAAAGAAGACTATAGCATTTTCCCAAAAAAGGAAGATACTATAGAATATCGCGATATCAAAAAATATTGTATTCACGATATTGATACCTATCAAATTGTCTTTGTCGATGGTATCTATGCCTCTCACCTCTCACAAACCACTCATGATAAATTTGATGCATGCTTGATGTCTTCTGCTCTTAATAAAGCTAAGTATAAACCGATCATAAAAAAATACTTCAATAAGGTTGCGCCACAGGAAAGTTTAACAGCACTCAACACGGCTTTTTCTTATGAAGGGGCTTACATTAAAATACCTAAAGGTGTTGCCGCTGAAAAACCGATACAAATTTTAAATTTTTCAACTGGAAATGAGCATGCTTTGATGATTCAGCCACGTAATTTAATCATCGCAGAAGATAATGCTCAAGTCCAAATTATAGAACGCCATCAAAGTTTGACCGAGAATGCCGTTTTAACCAATTCCGTTACCGAAATATTTGCTGGGAAAAACGCAAATGTAGATTATTATAAAATTCAAAATGATAAGGTGACTTCTTCGTTAATTGATAATACATATATCAGTCAAGATCGCGATTCTGAAGTGTCAATGCATACCTTTTCTTTTGGTGGGAAACTGACTAGAAATAACTTAAATTTTTATCAAAATGGCAGCAATATCAACTCTATTTTAAAAGGAGTCACTATCATTGAAGGTAAACAACATGTAGATCATAACACTTTGGTGCATCATAGAAAACCACATTGCGAAAGCCATCAAGACTACAAAGGGATTTTTGCTGAAAAATCTACGGGCGTATTTAATGGTAAAGTTTTAGTGGATAAAATTGCTCAAAAAACTGATGCATTCCAAAGTAACAACAATATTTTAATAGATGACCAAGCCACCATCAACTCAAAACCTCAACTCGAAATTTTTGCAGATGATGTGAAGTGTAGTCACGGTTGTACTATCGGGCAATTAGACGAAGAAGCCTTATTCTATATGCAATCGCGAGGTATTCCACAGAAAGAAGCTCGCGCTTTATTAATGTATGCTTTTGCAAATAATGTCCTAAACAGTGTAAAAATACCAGAAATTAATAAACGAATCACTAAGCAAATTGCCCTAAAAATTGGGGTTCAACTCGGGTTTGATTTATAAAATTAACTAATTATGAAGGTTGCAGAGCGATTTGATGTCACAAAAATAAGACAAGATTTTCCTATATTAAATAGAAAAGTTAATGGAAAACCTCTGGTGTATTTTGACAATGCGGCAACATCTCAAACACCTCAGCAAGTGATTGATTGTATTGTAGATTACTATCAAAACTACAATGCTAACATCCATCGTGGTGTACATGCTTTGTCTCAAGAAGCTACCGATGCTTATGAGAAAGCAAGGCAAATCATTCAACAACACTTCAACGCTAAAGAATCTAAAGAAATTATACTGACTGCCGGCACAACACATAGCATCAATTTAGTTGCCAATGGTTTTGAGAAATTTCTCCAAAAAGGCGATGAAATTCTTGTCTCTGGTTTGGAGCATCACTCCAACATAGTGCCATGGCAAATGTTGTGTGAAAAAACCGGGGCTCTGCTTAAAGTTTTGCCAATGTCAGAAACTGGCACCTTAAATATGAGTCAATTTGAGGTGATGCTCAATCCCAATACGAAGTTGGTCATGGTAAATCATGTGTCAAATGCATTAGGCACAATCAATCCTATTCAAGAGATTATAAAAAAAGCCCATGACTTCGGAGCTAAAGTTTTAGTTGACGGCGCTCAGTCTGCACCACATCTCAAAGCCGATGTTCAAGCTTTAGACGTTGATTTTTATACTTGCTCAGCGCATAAAATATGTGGTCCAACCGGTATTGGCATGTTGTATGGCAAACGTGAATTACTTGAAGCTCTACCACCTTATCAAGGCGGTGGAGAAATGATAGACCAAGTCAGTTTTGAAAAAACGACTTACGCTGGTTTACCTAACAAATTTGAAGCTGGAACCCCAAATATTTGCGGAGGTATTGCCTTTGGTAGAGCGATAAATTACATGAACGAAATTGGCTTTGAAAATATACAAGCCTATGAGCATGAATTACTCCTCTATGCCACAAAACGTCTAGAAGAATTTGATAACATTATCATTTACGGCACAAGCCCTGAACAAAAAACTGCGGTCATCTCTTTTAACTTTGAAGGCTTACATCCCTACGATGTTGGGACACTAGTAGACAAAATGGGTATAGCAGTAAGAACCGGTCATCATTGTGCACAACCCATCATGGAATTTTTTAAAATACCGGGAACCATAAGAGCATCATTTTCTTTTTATAATACCAAAGAAGAAATAGACCTTATGATAGACGCCTTAAAAAAAGCAAACTCCATGTTGTTATGAGATTAATCCTGTCCTTTTGTATTTTTGTATTAGTGTCTTGTAATTCAACCCAAAAAACAGCAAATATGGATGAATTTCCTACTGGGAATTACGAACTTATGGCGTTAAACACTGAAAACTATAAACCCCAAAAAACTTACAGAATTAATATAAACACCAATGAACAACGCCTAGGCGGTAAATTTGATTGTAATACTTTTACATGTGAATACGAAAAAAATGGTAAAACCCTAGATTTTAAATACCCTATTTCGACTAAAATGTATTGTGAAGGCGATATGACCAATGAAAATGCTTTTTTTGGTCAATTAGGTTTGATTACAACATTTGAATATAAAGATGAAACCTTGAAATTCTTTGGGGAAGACAATAATTTAATTTTAGAATTAAAATATTTGAGTAATGAGTAATATCCAACAAATACAAGAAGATATAGTTGACGAATTTGCACTATTTGACGATTGGATGCAACGTTATGAATACATGATAGAACTTGGTAAATCTTTACCTCTAATAGATGACAAGTATAAAACCGATGATTACATCATCAAAGGTTGCCAGTCCAAAGTATGGGTGCACGCCGATATGAAAGAGGATAAAGTCGTCTTTACTGCAGATAGTGATGCTATCATTACCAAAGGTATCATTGCTATTTTGATACGTGTGTTTTCTAATCAAAGACCTAAAGATATCATTGAAGCTAACACAGATTTTATAGATGAAATCGGCTTAAAAGAACACCTTTCTCCAACCCGTGCTAATGGTTTGGTGAGTATGATAAAACAGTTAAAAATGTATGCCCTAGGCTACGAAAACAAACAACCACAAAACTAAAATCTTATGGCTGAAGATACCGTCAATACAGAAAAATTAGGCGATGATATCGTCAGGGTTATCAAAACCATTTATGACCCGGAAATACCAGTTGATATTTACGAATTAGGTTTAATTTACGACGTATTTGCCAATGAGAATAATGATGTTAGAATCATAATGACCTTAACCTCACCCAACTGTCCTGTAGCAGAATCCCTGCCACAAGAAGTGAAAGAAAAAGTAAAATCTATAGACATGGTAAACGACGTAGAAGTAGAGCTGACTTTTGACCCACCATGGTCTCAAGATATCATGAGTGAAGAGGCAAAATTAGAACTTGGAATGTTATAATGTGTAATTATGCCTGAAGAAATCGTCAATAGAGTTGCAAAAAGCCCTATAAAGACCTTTAATCTTGAAGAGTTATACCAAGAAGGAAAGCGATATGAAATTGACTTGAGCCAATGGTTATATGAAGGTTTTATTCTAAAAGAAAAAGACTTTAGAGAGGCTTTAAAAAAATATGATTGGACACAATACCAAGATGGTTTTGTAGCACTACATTGTTCTACTGAAGCTATTATTCCTGCATGGGCCTATATGTTGGTTTCAACCTATCTCCATCCGATAACCCAAAAAGTCATAGTTGGAAGTCAAGACGATTTAAATACTATTCTATTTGCTGAAACTATCAAAAATATAGATTTGTCTGACTATGAAAATAAACCTGTTATTGTAAAAGGCTGTAGTGAAAAGCCCGTTCCAGAAACAGCATATATTCTGCTAATCAAACGTTTACAACCCATCGTAAAAAGCCTAATGTTTGGCGAAGCCTGCTCCGCAGTCCCCTTATTTAAACCTAAAAAATAGTTGTTAATCCTATTTTACATTTTATATTTGCAAAATATTATAGACTAACTATATCAATTTTATTATGAAAATTAAAATTACCCTAAGTATTTTATTATCATTGGTTTTAAATATAAGTTTTGGACAGACCAAAGAGGAATTAGAAGAACAATTAAAAGAAAAACAAGCCCAAGCAGATCAATATCAAGCCGAGGCAGATGAAATTAAAGCCCAAATTAAAGCCTTGCCCGGGTGGCGCTTTGGTGCATTTGGGACTATTGGCGGTAGTATTTCTCAATTTAATAATTGGTATGCTCAAGGCACACCAAATAATGACGCTGGAAATATTGGTATAACCTTTAATGCTTTTGCCAACAAAATTGAAGACGATTATTTTTGGAAAAACGCCTTAAATATTAACCTGAGTTGGATAAAATTTGACGATAGAGACGATCCAAGTGATGACAGTGACTTTAGAGCTGCAACAGATGTTTTTAATATATCATCACTTTACGGGTACAGACTAAGTGAAACATGGGCTGTTTCTGCCTTTACTGAATACAGAACGACAATCATTGATAATATTAACGATCCAGGTTATTTGGATATTGGTACAGGTATGACATGGACTCCTAATAGCGATTTGACAGTGGTTATCCATCCATTGAATTACAATTTTGTATTTTCTAGCGGAGAAACTGAATTTGAATCTTCTTTAGGTGCAAAAATTGTTGGAGACTACACCAAATCTTTTGGTAAACTCAATGTCAAATCAAACTTATCTTTATTTCAAAGTTATGAGGAGTCAAATTTATCCAACTGGACTTGGACAAATTCTTTAGGCTATACCATATGGAAAGGAATTGGAGTAGGTTTCGATTTTGCCCTGAGAGATAATAAGCAAGAAGCAGTTAATTTTGCTCTAGACGATTGGGATAGTACAGGAAGTGAACCTAATTTTGATAATATTGACAATGACCTTCAATCTTTCTGGACATTTGGTCTGAGTTATAAGTTTTAAACCCATAAGGTTTTAAGGTCTACTTTGTCAGTTAAAATTTTGTCTGCAACAAGTCGATTTATCTGGTTTAATAGTTTTTCATCTTCTGCCTCAAAAGCATTTCTTGTATGTGAATCTATATCGATTTGTCCAACATTATTACCATTTACAAATAATGGTACTACAATCTCAGATTTGACATTAATACTACACGCGATATAATTATCTTGAGCATTAACATCTTCCACCAGGAAAGTTTCATGACGCTCTGCCACCTGACCGCAAATGCCTTTACCAAAAGGGATAATCTTATGCTCAGTTGGTTCTCCGGCAAATGGCCCTAGATGAAGAGTTTGTTGTGATACATCTGCAAAATAATAGCCAACCCAATCGTAATTGCTTTTTTTTGAGTTTAACAAATCACAAATCATATGTAATTGTTTGACAAAATCAAGTGATCCATCTTTCAAAATAGTGTTTACCTCCTCTAGTATCTTAAAATTTTTCATCTAAATTTTTTTTCAAAAGTATTTATTATAAGCTAATTGAA
This sequence comes from Mesohalobacter halotolerans, assembly GCF_006120725.1. Lineage (GTDB taxonomy): Bacteria > Bacteroidota > Bacteroidia > Flavobacteriales > Flavobacteriaceae > Psychroflexus > Psychroflexus halotolerans. The sequence continues at coordinate 771,853 of NZ_SWMU01000001.1, read as the reverse complement.
GTTGATCTCTATTTATATAACTTTGTTAAAATAAATAATCTTTAATGGGCTTAAAACACATCATCAAAAAAAACAAAGCTGTAATTAAGTTTTTGTTGGTTTTTTTTGGTAGTTATTTAATTTTAGCGCTTTTATATCAAGCTTATTTAAAGTATTGTCCTTCAGAAGAATTTTATCCTGATTATATTACACATCAAGTTGCTCATCAAAGCTATAAGCTCATTGATGTTTTAGGCTACGAAACTTATATAGTTAAACACCCTGATAATCCTTCTATGCTTTTAGCAATAAAAGACCAATACGTTGCCAGGATTATTGAGGGTTGCAATAGTGTAAGTGTCATTATTTTATTCCTTTCTTTTATATTAGCTTTTAGCAAAGGTTTTAAAGAAACAATATTTTTTATTTTCATAGGCGGACTTTTGATTTATGCTTTAAACCTTGTCAGAATTGTTTTACTCACACTTGGGCTTTATTTTTATCCTCAATACGGTGATTTTATGCATGAAATTTTATTCCCACTTTTTATTTATGGTGTAGTTTTTCTGTTATGGCTTTATTGGGTAAATAAGTATAAAAAACACAAGGCAAAATGAGTCTGAAGTTGAGAATAATCATTTTTATAATTGGCCTTATAGGCTTAGTAAGTATTAGGTATTTTGAAAATGTTCTCTTCTACGATCCACTTATAAATTTTTATAACTCCAATTTTCAAAACTCTGGTTTTCCGGATTTAAATGTTTGGCTTTACAGCTTAAATCTAGGATTCAGGTTTATGCTTAACAGCATTTTATCTCTTGTATTAATTTGGGTCACATTTAAAAACAAAAGCTTTATCAAATTCAGTATTTTACTGTATTGCATTTTATTTATTGGCGGTTTAGTTTTGTTTTGGGGATTTACCATAGATATTCAACCCGAAAATTATATGATTTTATTTTACATCAGACGATTTTTAATACACCCTATTTTAGTCATTATTCTTATACCCGCTTTTTACTTTCAAAAACTCAACAAAAAGTAAACGATTAAATACCTACTAAATTAGTAGGAATTAATATATTTGCTAAGTTTTTTTGATTTATGACAACAGCAGCAATCATCACTTTGTGCATTATAGCAGCGGCAATTGTACTATTTGCTACAGAAGCCTTACCTGTAGATTTGGTGGCTATTTTGATATTAGTGAGTTTAATATTAACTGGAGTACTTACCCCTCAAGAGGGCATTAAAGGATTTAGTAATAAAGCAACAATCACAGTTGCTTTTATGTTTGTTTTGAGTGCTGCATTGCTTAAAACCGGTGCTTTGCAAGTCTTAGCACATCGTTTATCTAGCTTATTCAGGTATAAATTTAATGCGGGAATGTTACTCATGATGCTTTTAATTGCCGTGATTTCAGCATTTGTAAACAACACCCCAATTGTAGCAATGTTTATTCCTGTTGTTATTCAAATTGCTCACAACTCAGGTCAAGAACCCTCAAAAATGCTTATTCCCTTATCATTTGCTTCAATCTTTGGTGGCATGTGTACTTTGATAGGAACTTCAACCAACATTTTAGTCAGTGGTATTGCAGAAGAAAACGGCATAGAAGGCTTAAGCATGTTTAGCATGACGCCCATTGCAGGTATACTTTTGGTCGTTGGGATAGCCTATATGTCTATTTTTGGAACAAAATTGCTACCCAGTCGTTCAAAAAAAACCTTGAAAAAATCTTTTGACTTTAATCAATACATTACTGAGATTGAACTGTTACCTCAATCAAACTCCGTAGAGACTAAAATCATGGATTCTGAACTTATCAATGAATTTGAAATGGATATCATTGAAGTTAAACGAAATTGTGAGGTATTTACACTTCCACAAGGTGATTTCATCTTAAACGCACACGATATTTTAAAAGTCAAATGCCATGCAGATAAAATAAGATCTCTAAAAGGAAAAGCTAAATCTTTTGCTGTATCACCTTTAAAAATTGGTGAAGATGATTTGACTGGCAAAAATGCAGCACTTGTTGAAATGGTCATTACATCTTCTTCTGAAATTCACGGCAAAACCCTTAAAGAACTTGACTTTAGAAGAAGGTATAGAGCTATTCCACTAGCTGTAAAGCAAAGAGACGATATTACGCAGGACGATCTTTACGATATAAAACTTCATGCCGGTGATGTAATTTTGGCCGAAGTCAAATCACATTACATCAAAACTTTAAAAAAGAAAGAAGCACAACAAGATGCGCCTTTTGTGCTTTTGTCTGCAAGTCATCTGACGGACTTTAATAAACCTAAATTTATTGCAGTCATCAGTTTAATTTTTGTAATAATCACTATGGCCGCTCTTAATATCATTGATATTTTAACTGGTACTATCGCAGCTGTGACAATTCTCATGCTTACAAAAGTTATTAGGATGAGAGATGTGTATAAAGCCATCAATTGGAAGATTATATTTCTGCTAGCTGGCGCATTGAGTTTAGGTTTGGCGATAGACAAGACAGGATTAGATGTTATGATTGCACAACTATTGGTCAATCAGCTCAGTCCATTGGGTATAATCGGTATTATTTCTGGACTTTACATTACGACTTCATTACTTACAGAAGTCATGTCTAATAACGCCTCTGCAGCATTAATGGCTCCAATCGCTATAGCAACGGCTTCAACTCTGGAGGCTAACCCGATTCCTTTTTTAATTACTATCATGCTTGCGGCTTCAGCTACCTTTATGACCCCAATAGGTTACCAAACCAATACTATGGTATATACTGCAGGTCAATACCGCTTTAAAGATTTTTTTAAAGTTGGTGTTTTATTGAATCTGAGTTTTTGGGTGACTTCAAGTTTTGTAATTCCTTGGTATTTTGGGTTACTATAAATCCTATTTCTGTTAATGTAAAGATTTCACTAATTTTATCATATTACTTAACTATATTTATAATTTTACGGTGTTAAGAATGTATTTATGCCTCACAAAAAATCTTTTTTACTTGTTTTAATTTTCACTACAGCCTTTAGCGTTGCTCAAGAAAAAGCATTTCAAGATGGAGAAAGGTTAGATTATAGGGTAAAATACGGTTGGTTTAATGCAAGCAAAGCAAGCTTAGAGGTCAAACTTGACAAACTTGACGGTAAAACTGTTTACCACATTAAAGGTTTTGGGAAATCTACAGGTTTACTTGATGTATTTTTTAAGGTAAGAGACCGATACGAAAGTTTTATAGATACCAATCAGGTCAAACCTTATAAATTTATACGCGACATCATTGAAGGCGGTTATTACAAAAATAAGATGATAAGTTTTGACTATAGTCAAAAAATAGCCACTGTGCATGACTACAAATACGACACTGTTCACAAACATCAGTTTACAGACAAGACTCAAGATATGCTTTCTGCCCTTTATTACCTTAGGAATCAAGTCAACAATAAAAAATTAAAAAAAGGGGATGAATACACGCTCAACATGTTTTTTGACGAACAAAACTTTGACTTTAAAACCAGATTTCTCGGTAGAGAGACAATTGAAACTAAATTTGGAAAAGTAAAATGTTTGATCTTTAGACCTTATGTCAAATCCGGTCGTGTATTTGAAGAAGAAGAAAGTGTAACCGTTTGGATCTCTGATGACATGAATAAAATCCCAGTCAAAATTGAAGCAGAACTTGCCGTTGGATCACTCACGGCTAAGCTCAATAATTTTAAAGGTCTTAAACATCCGTTTAAAATTATGATGTAATAGCATAAACTCCATCTATTTTCTTAAAACGACTTATCTTTGCAACTTTCAAATTATAATCATCAATGGCATTATCTGAACAAGAACGTGTAAGACGAGAAAAATTAGAGCAACTTAAGTCTAAAAACATAAATCCTTATCCAGCTCCTGAAGTTGATATTGATACAAATACCAGCGAAATCAAATCAAATTTTGTAGACGGTAAACCCGTAAAAATTGCTGGACGATTAATGTCGAGACGTATTCAAGGTAAAGCTTCATTTGCCGAACTTCAAGACGCTGAAGGACGGATTCAAGTGTATTTCAACCGGGATGAAATCTGTCCCGATGAAGACAAATCTCAATACAACGATGTTTATAAAAAACTTTTAGACATAGGTGATTTTATCTATATAAAAGGTGAATTGTTTAAAACCAAAGTTGGTGAGATGACCGTTATGGTCAAAGACTTTGAACTGCTCAGCAAAGCCTTAAAGCCATTACCTCTACCGAAAAAAGACAAAGAGGGCAACCAATACGATGGCTTTACTGATGAAGAGCAGCGCTATCGTCAGCGCTATGCAGATTTAGCTGTTAACGCTCACGTCAAAGATGTGTTTATTAAACGCACAAAACTCTTTACGGCTATGCGAGAGTTTTTTAACGACAAAGGCTATTTAGAAGTCGAAACACCTATTTTACAATCTATTCCTGGTGGTGCAGCTGCAAAACCCTTTGTCACTCACCATAATGCTTTAGATATTCCTCTATATCTGAGGATTGCTAATGAATTATACCTAAAAAGGCTTATCGTTGGTGGGTTTAATGGTGTGTATGAGTTTTCTAAAAATTTCCGTAACGAGGGTATGGACCGTACTCATAATCCGGAGTTTACCGCCATGGAAATTTATGTGGCCTACAAAGACTACAATTGGATGATGCAGTTTGTTGAACAATTACTCGAACATTGTGCCAAAGCCGTAAACGGAACTACTGAGGCGCAATTCAAAGAACATCATATAGACTTTAAAGCACCTTATAAAAGAGTAACGATGACCGACGCCATCAAAGAGTACACAGGTTTTGACATTACTGGAAAATCTGAAGATGAATTACGTCAAGCTTGCCTAAATATGAATATTGATGTTGACGATACTATGGGCAAAGGCAAGTTGATAGATGAAATTTTTGGTGAAAAATGCGAGCCGCATTTTATTCAACCCACATTCATTACCGATTATCCAAAAGAAATGAGCCCATTGTGTAAAAGTCATCGTGATAACCCCGATTTGACCGAACGATTTGAACTCATGGTTTGTGGTAAAGAAATCGCCAATGCCTATTCAGAGCTCAATGATCCGATAGATCAAAGAGAACGTTTTGAAGAACAATTAAAACTCTCTAAAAAAGGCGATGAAGAAGCGACAGAATTTATTGATTACGATTTTCTGCGCGCTCTAGAATATGGTATGCCTCCAACTTCAGGTCTCGGTATTGGCATGGATAGATTAATTATGTTTTTAACCAACAATCCCTCTATCCAAGAAGTCTTGTTTTTTCCACAAATGAAGCCGGAAAAGAAAAAAGTAGAACTTTCCGCAGAGGAAAAAGTCATTATGGATGCACTTAAAAAACAAGCGGAGTATGAATTAGCGGATTTAAAATCGAAATCTGGCTTGTCTAACAAAAAATGGGATAAGGCCTTAAAAGGATTACGAGCTAAAGAATTGGCGACGGTCAACAAAACGGATACTGGGTTGTTTGTGGAGCTTTTGTAAGATTGCAATCATAATATAGTAGAGTATTTTATAACTATTCAATATTTAACCACTCACTAAAATTGTCTTTTGTAATCACTTCAAAAGTTGCTTCAGGATAAGTTTTTAACCATAATGTAGATGATTTAATTTTTGATTTTTTCCACTTAAATTCATACCCGAACAATTGTCCATCTCTTTCTTCAACCCAGTCAATCTCTTGTTGTGTGTAAGTTCTCCAAAAATAATTGTTTGATGATAATCTTGTATTCTGTTGGTATTTTAGCCTTTCAGAAATCATATAATTTTCCCACAATTGCCCAATATCATTCCTGATTTCAATGGCATTAAAATTGGCAATAACAGCATTTCTAATCCCATTATCAACAAAATACCAACGTGAGTCTTTAGTGATTTCTTTCCTCAAATTTCTGCTAAAACCTTCAACTTTTTTAAGAATAAACATCTTTTGTAGTAAATCTAAATATTTTTCTACTGTGTTTTTGCTTACACCCATTTTTTTCCTAGCTCTTGGTAAGACACTTCACCACCGATTTGAAATGCAATCAACCTGAGTAAATTAAATATCTTTTGGGAACTTTCAATATTTTCATAAGCCAAAATATCTTTAAGAAGATATGAACTTATCAACTCATTGAGATAATCTTTTTTGTCTTCTTGATTATTGATATGAATAAGTTCTGGGTAACTTCCAAAAACAAGTCTTTGCTTTACTTTTTCATCTTTTGAAAATGCATTTTCTGTTTGATTAAACTCGTTTTCAGAGAACGGAAAAAGATTGAATGTAAATTTTCTTCCTGTAAGCGGTTCGCCAGTATTTTTATTGATATCTAATGCAGATGAAGCTGTAATTATAATCTTTAAATCAGCTATTTCATCTATCATTAATTTTAATTTATGACCTATTTCGGGTATTTTTTGAGCCTCATCTATAAAAAGAAATTATAACCTCCTAAGATATTTTTATAATTTTCAATACTCCTTAATGCCAGTTTGTGATGAACAGAAATATCTTCGCTATTCAATTTTAAAACAGGTTCTTTTACTGACTTTAGCAGTTTGTTGACTAAAACTGTTTTACCAACTCTTCTAGCTCCTAAGATAAAGATAACTTTTTGAGGTTGAATCTTTTGCTGTATTAATTCGGTTATATCTCTGACTATATTCATTATAATTACGTCTTTGTATTGACGCATTTTAATAATTTTAAGTCATATAATTGGCGTATTTTTAATATTTTAAAATATATGTGAATTATAATGACGCTATTTGTATAAATACAGTCATGGGTTTGACGGTATTTTAAATGTCGTAAGCTCTAGAAACTTTTTTAGCCAAAGCTTTAAACTCTTCGTCACTCATCTTAACTTTATGTTGAAAGGTCATGTCTTTCATAGCGTTTATAGGAATGAGATGCACATGTACATGAGGCACCTCAAGCCCAACTACCGAGACACCGATACGCTTACAATCGACAACTTGTCTCAAGGCTAAAGCCACTTGTCTGGAAAACTGCATCAATTTTAAATAGCTATCTTCATCAAGATCAAATATTTTGTTCACTTCTTTTTTAGGCACGCAAAGCGTATGGCCTTTAGCATTTGGATTAATGTCTAAAAACGCAATAAATTCATCGCTTTCAGCAACTTTATAACAAGGGATTTCTCCATTGATAATTTTTGTAAAGATCGTAGACATAGTTCTTATTTTTTGTGTTGTTGTGATTCGAGTTCTGCTTGAAATTCTTCTAGGACCGGTTTTACAGTACTTTCGGGCAAATCTTCAATTCTAATGTACATTAAGCCATCAACCGAATTGTTAAATAATGGATCAACATTAAAGGCGACAACTTTGGCATTTTGTTTAATGTATTTTTTGATTAAAACGGGTAAACGCAGATTGTCAGTTTCCAGTTCATCAATCAGCCTGTCAAATTTATTTAAATCGGCTTGGGTAGCATCAAATACAAAATCTTTATCTACATCTTTTAATTTAACTTTAAATTCTTTTTTAGGATGAACATACTGCGCCAAATATGGGTCGTAATAATTGGATTTCATAAATTCAATCATAATCGATTTAGAAAAATTTGAAAACTTATTACTGATACTCACGCCACCGATTAAATATTTATGTTCTGGAAATCTCAATGTGCAATGCACAATACCTTTCCACAACAAAAATAACGGCATGGGTTTTTGTTGATACCCTTCTATGATAAACGCTCGTCCCATCTCAATCGACTGGCTCATCAATCGATGAGACTCAGGTTCAAACCTAAAAAGTTCGCTGAGGTAAAAGCCTTCCATACCGTGTTGTTTATAGATTTCATTGCCAAGCCCCATGCGGTAAGCCCCGGCAATTTTCTGGGCTTCATTATCCCATAAAAACATGTGGTGATAATAGTGGTCGTAATCGTCTAAATCTATTGATTTGTTGGTGCCTTCACCAATTGAACGAAACGTAATTTCTCGCAAACGCCCTATTTCTCTGACAATACTGGGCACTAAAGCGCGTTTGGCAAAAAACACCTCGTAATTTTTACTTTTTAACAAACATTTTTTCTGAGACCTACAGACTTCAATTTCTTTTAAAATAAGTTGTTGAGAACTTTCAGAGACAATCTTTTTTGCTCTATTTTGAATTGGAAATTTGATTTGTCTCGGAAAACTTTTTATTAAACTGGTTTTTTCAAAACTACTAGACAGCATATAAGTTTTCTTTCGTAAAAACGCTTTATAGTCTTGTAAATCTTCAAACTGATGCTGGTCTTTCAAGTTAATCGGATACCCAATTCTTACTTTTATATTTCTAAAATGTTGCGATAACATTTCACTAGGTAATTTTGCTGTCCTTAAGTTATCGCTAAGCTTGGCAAGTTTATAAAAAGCTATACTGTTTTTAGCGTGAAAATATACAGGCAAAACCGGTACTTCAGCTTTTTTAATCAACTTTAAAGCTTCATCAGTCCAAGGCTTATCTACAATAGCTTTATCCTCTTTGTAAGTAGAGACTTCGCCAGCTGGAAAAATCCCAAGAGGATGACCGTCTTTAAGATGAGCCAAAGCTTGTTTAAGACCAGTAACACTGGACTTGACGTCTTGACGGGTTTCAAAAGGATTGACTGGCATCACTTTATCTTCAAGAGGTTTTAAACGCTGCAATAAAAAATTGGCAATGACTTTATAATCTTCACGCGCTTCAAGCATAAGCTTCAGTAAAATCAATCCATCAATACCACCAAGCGGATGATTGGAAATGCTGATAAAAGCACCGTCTTTTGGAATACGTTTTAAGTCTTTTTCTGGAATTTCAAAGGAAACCCCAAGCTCTATCAATGCGGCGTCTATAAAATCTAGGGCATCGAGATGCTTATAGCGGTCGTAAATGGCATTGAGTTTGTTTAACTTTGATAATCTTAAAAAGACATGACCAAAAAACACACCAAATGCACCTAACTTATTTAAATTTAAGCCTTTAGACACCTCAGAAGCCGTTACAATAGGCATTTTAGATTTGATTTAAAGTTGATGTAAAGATAAACAACTTTACTGAGAAGACTTTACCACAAGCTGAACCGTTTCTTGGGTAAATTGTTTGAGTAAAATTTCTTTATATTTTGTCATCTCTTTCAAAGTTTTATCCGTGTAATGACGAATTGTGAGTAAGGTAACATCTTTTTCAAATTTAACTTTAAACTTTGCTTTGAGATGTTCAATCAATTTATCAGCGTTTTTAAACTTATTGTCAATACATACTGAAAAACTAATCGCTGAATTTTGAATCAAATCGACTTTAATTTGATATTTGTGAAACAAGGCAAAAATTTCACTGATGTTGTCTTCGACAAAAAAGGAAAAATCTAAAGAAGATAAGGACAGCATAATCAAATCGTTTTTTACAATATAACAAGGCACTTTGGGCTGAATAGCTTCGCCTTTTGTCACGCAAGTACCCGGTGATTTTGGGTCGTAAAACGATTTGACAAACAAAGGAATTTCCTTTTGTTGAAGTGGCTGTAGTGTTTTAGGATGAATTACTGAAGCGCCGTAAAAGGCTAATTCAATAGCTTCTTCATAAGAAATCTGATTGAGTAGTTGTGTGTCTTTAAATACGCTAGGATCACCATTTAAAACACCGGGCACATCTTTCCAAATCGAAACATTTTCGGCATTTAGGCAGTAGGCGATAATTCCTGCGGTATAATCACTCCCTTCTCGACCTAAAGTCGTTGTAAAGTTATTTTCATCTGAGCCAATAAACCCTTGAGTAATGCTGAGTTCCTCTGGGTTGATATGGGCTTTAATTTTGGTTTGGGTTTGTTCCCAATTCACTTCAGCATCACGATGTGTGCTATCGGTATGAATAAGATTTCTGCAATCGTGCCAAGCATTGTCTATACCTAGTTGATGCAAAAACTGACTGACAATACTCGTGCTGATGAGTTCACCAAATGCTACGACTTGGTCGTAAACAAAATCATAATTTGGCGATTTATTTCGACTTAAAAATATTTCTAACTCATCAAAAAAGTAGTTGGTTTTGGTATATGCCGGATGTTGTTTAGTCTTAAACAATTCATCTAATATCTTATGATGGTATTGTCTCAAATTTTCAATTTCAGCCTTTAAATTGTTGTCTTGAGCAAAATATAAGGCAATAATGTGCTCAAGTGCATTAGTCGTTTTGCCCATTGCTGAAATCACAATCACTTTTTGTGTTTTACCCATCAATTCAATCACTTTGGCTACATTTCTCACTCCTTTAGCATCTTTGACGGATGCGCCTCCAAACTTGAATACTTGTATCATCTTGTTTTTAAAATTTTTGTATAGTCTCTTTACCCATTTGAACCGTTCGCCATTCTTGAAATACTTTAGCGCCATAAGACTCATAAAACGCAATGGCATCGGTATTCCAATCTAAAACCACCCATTCTAGCCGGTTGATATTTTCTGCTTTTGCGTGTTTGATTAAAGCTTCAAAAAGGGCTTTACCAATGCCTTTTTTTCTGTTTTTTTGTTTGACAATCAAATCTTCAAGATGAATAGTTAGGCCTTTCCAAGTAGAAAACCGATTGTAAAACAAGGCCATTCCTAAAATCTCACCAGTTTCATTTTCAGCCACTAAACATTTAAAAGCTTGATGATCTCCAAAACCATATTTCTTTAAATAATCTTCATCGATATCAACGGCATTGGGTTCATTTTCATAGACTGCCAATTCTTGAATAAGTTGCATGATGCTTAAGACATCTTTAGGTTTTGCAAAACGGATTTTAGGATTCATTGTTATGCTTATATTAATTTATAAACAAATGTATTTAAAAAACTAGCTCTAGTAAGATGTAAATGAAAGCTTTTTATATTTTTGTAACAACTACAACGTTTTCGTTATGACGCAACCACATCAAACTCTCGGTGAATTTATCATCGAACATCAAAGAGCTTTTAAGTATTCTACTGGTGAACTCTCAAGATTAATTAACTCCATTCGCTTAGCTGCTAAAGTAGTTAATCACGAAGTCAATAAAGCGGGTTTAGTAGACATTCTCGGCCAACATGGCGAAACAAATATTCAAGGTGAAGATCAGCAGAAATTGGATGTTTACGCCAATAAATTGTTTATTGAGACACTCATCAACAGGGAAATAGTCTGCGGTATCGCTTCCGAAGAAGAAGACAGTTTTATCACCGTTCAAGGCCATAATAAAGCCCACGACAACAAATATGTGGTTTTGATGGATCCTTTAGATGGAAGTTCAAATATTGATGTCAACGTATCTGTAGGTACGATATTTTCAGTGTACAGGCGCATTACTCCTATCGGTCAACCCGTTGAGATGAAGGATTTTCTTCAACCTGGCAATCAACAAGTGGCTGCAGGATATATTATTTACGGCACTTCTACAATGTTGGTTTACACCACTGGTCACGGGGTGAATGGATTTACCCTAAACCCCGCAATAGGTACCTATTATTTGTCAAATCCAAATTTGAAGTTTCCTGAAACAGGTCAAATTTATTCTATCAATGAAGGCAATTATGTGCATTTCCCTCAAGGTGTCAAAGATTATATCAAGTATTGCCAAGAAGAGAAAGACAACCGACCTTACACCTCTCGATACATTGGCTCTTTGGTTTCAGATATTCATAGAAATATGATAAAAGGGGGTATTTACATTTACCCTAAAAGCTCAAAGGTTGCTAATGGTAAATTACGCTTATTATACGAATGCAATCCTATGGCCTTTATCGTCGAGCAAGCTGGCGGTAAAGCCAGTGATGGTTATCGGCGTATATTGGATATACAACCCACAGAACTTCATCAACGTGTCCCGTTTTTCTGTGGGAGCAAAACAATGGTAGAAAAAGCTGAAGAGTTTATGAAATGACTTTAAAACCAGACTTGTCTGATAACCTGTTTCAAGTCTCACGTTTTTGTAAACACCCATTCTGATTTTTCAACGCTAAATGGGTCTCATTTTATTTTTTAACAATTCATCTATTAAATTTAACACCTCAGTCATTTTAAATTTAAAATGGCAAGCTTGTACTCTATTTTTGAGGTGAATTTTAAAACTATAAACCATGAAAACTTTAAGTATTATTGCAGCAACTTTATTAATGTCTTTCATTACAAATGCACAAAACAAAGGCGATTTGATAATTTCTTTTGAAGATTTAGAAAATTCAAAAGGTGAAATCTACATTGCTTTGTATGAAAAAGACAACTTTTTACGTCAACCTACAAAAACAAATATCCTTGAAGTCAAAGCAGATAACAATCAAGTTACTTTAAATGATGTGACCTATGGTGAATACGCTATATCTGTTTTCCAAGACTTGAATGGCAATAAACAATTTGACATGAAAGACAACCAAATGCCAGCTGAACCTTGGGCGATGTCAGGGAATGTAAACCCTATGCAAATGCCAACCTGGAATGATGCAAAGTTTACATTTGATACCGCTTCTAAAACTATTCCGTTAAAGCTATGAATCTGAAACAAGTTCAGATTGTCAACTCAAAGTCAAATCTGAAACAAATTCAGATTGACAGGGTTTGGGTCAGATTGACAAGTTTTAGTTAGATTGACGAAAACAAGTCAGGCTATCAAGCCTTAGACAAATTGAAATAGATGGATTGATATTGAAATAGTTCCTTTTATTTAATGGGCTTAAACAATTTCAATTCATCTTCAACAATTTGTTCTTTTTGGAATAATTGAGCTTTAAAATGCGGTGAATGAGTGCCAACTTTAAGTTGTTTTGGGCTTTTGAATACACGGGCTTCATCCCATAAATTAGCATCGATAAAAGCCTGTAATGTGGCTTGACCACCTTCTACAATTAAAGATTGAATATCTCTGCTGTATAGTTCATTTAATAACTGTGGCAAAACAGGTTGATCAAAGTCAATTTGACAAAATTCAGTGGTTTTGAACTTTGATTTTTGATGAGCCGTAAACACCAAAGTTTGAGCTTCATCAGAAAATATTTTGGCGGAATTGGGAATTTTTAAATCTTTATCAATTACCACCCTAAGTGGATGTTTTCCTTTCCATAGTCGCGTTGTCAAGGCTGGATTATCCATCAACACCGTATGCGTGCCAACTAAAATGGCTTGCTCTTCACTTCGCCATTGGTGAACAAGTTGCTTGGAGTAGGTATTGGTCAACCAAACAGGATTTTGATGTTGATCTTTGCCAAATTCAAATGGGCTCAAAAACCCATCTTGAGATTCGGCCCATTTCAAAATAATATACGGTCGTTTATGGTTGTGAAATGTCATAAACCGCTTGTTGAGGTCTAGACATTCGTCTTCTAAAACACCAAGAACCACTTCGCAATCATTGGCCATCAATTTTTGAATGCCTTTGCCTTTTACTTTAGCAAAAGGGTCTATACTGCCAATAACTATTTTCTTAAACCCTTTATCTACGATTAAATCTGCACAAGGTGGCGTTTTACCGAAGTGACTACAAGGCTCTAGACTCACGTAAAGCGTTGCGTTTTTGATGAGGTCTTCATCTTTGATTTGCTCTATAGCATTTACTTCGGCGTGAGCTTGACCAGCACGATGATGCCAACCTTCAGCTATGATTTTATCCTCATACACAACAACACAACCAACCATCGGGTTTGGGTAAGTTTGACCCAATCCATTTTTGGCCAAATCTATGCAACGCGTCATGTATTTTTCGTGTATATTCACATCGCAAAAATAAGGTTTTTCAAATGAGCCAAAGCATTGAAATTCGACCCATTCAAAAAAAAGATAATCAAGCCACGGCAGACATGATTCGTTATGTTCTTATCGAGCAAAATGCCCCTAAAACAGGCACGGCTTATGAAGACAAAGCCCTTGAAGATTTGTATAAGACTTATAAAGATGAACGTGCGGTTTACTATATCTTGATGGAAAACGATGAAATTATTGGCGGCGCAGGCATTCAGCCTTTAGACAATGACGACAGCATTTGTGAGTTGCAAAAAATGTATTTTCATCCTAAAGCTCGTGGCAGAGGCCTTGGGCAACAAATGATAGAACAATGTTTGAAATTTGCTGAAAATCACGCTTATAAAGCATGTTATATAGAAACTTTACCCAGTATGAAAGCTGCCCAAAATCGCTACCTTAAAAATGGCTTTGAATACATCGACTACAGACTGGGCCATACAGGTCATCACGCATGCACGGTTTGGATGTTGAAGAGATTGTAGGAGTTTTTAATATTAAATGTTTCGAAAATTTTATGATGCTTTCCATTAAAATTAGATTTCAATTGAAAACAAATCTTTTGTATATTTATTAAAAATTTTACGATATTAACAAAAACGAAGCTCAAAGAACATCTCGATAATTTTCCTGAACAATTTTCTATTGACGAACTCATGGAACAATTGATTGTATTGGAAAAAATTGAAAAAGGAAAAACTCAATCTCAAAACGATGAGGTTTTAAGTGAAGCTGAACTAAACGAAGCAGTTAATAAATGGTTCGAATAAATTGGACATTTCAATCTAAAAATGACCTAAAAGAAATAGCTGAATATATCTCTAAAGATTCAAAACTTTATGCAAAAAGACAGATTTTAACTATCCGAAACAGAACTCATATTTTAAAAACCCAATCTTACACAGGTAGAATTGTATCTAAAAACCGAATTGATATCTTAACTATTCATCATTCTGCAAGAAATCTAAAGCAGAGAAATATTGAGTAAGATTTTTGACTTAATGCAAAAGTAGTTTATACAACAGCTAGACTACTCAAATAAAACATCCTAAATTTAAAAAATGATATTTAAAATTTTATAGTCTATCTAAGATTAAGATTTATGACTACAAAAACACTTCAAAACCTTTTCCATAAAACCCTTTCAAAAATTTATTCAAAATCTGAAATCGATACCTTTTTGTATTGGGTTGTTGAAGAGGTTTTAAAACTGAAACGCATTGATGTGTATTTAAATCCTGATGTTGAAATTAATTCAAAAGAATTAAAAACCATTCAAAACTATTTACACCGCCTACAACAACAAGAGCCGATACAATATATTTTAGGGTCAACTGAATTTTACGGCATGAGGTTTCAAGTGAATCCTGAAGTGTTAATTCCGCGCCCAGAAACTGAAGAATTGGTAGAATGGATTGTAACTGAATTGAAAAATCAATCCAAAAAACAAATTTTAGATATTGGCACTGGTAGTGGTTGTATTGCCATTGCTTTAAAAAAAGAATTACCAGAATGTGAAATTTCAGCCTTAGATATTTCAAAAACAGCACTCCAAATCGCTTCAGAAAACGCAAAACAAAATCAGTTAACAATCAACTTTGAAGCACAAGACATTTTTAAGCTTAACTCACTTCCAAAAGAAGTTGAAATTATTGTTTCAAACCCACCTTATGTGAGAGTTCTTGAAAAAAAGCAAATGCACGAAAATGTATTAAAATTTGAACCACATCAAGCCTTATTTGTCAAAAATGATGATGCTTTAGTGTTTTATAAAAAAATCATTGAGCTAGCTTTAGCTTCTTCGAGATGTAAAACTGTTTATTTTGAAATCAATCAATACCTAAGCGATGATTTAAAAAAAATGATACAGTCTTACAACATTTCTAATGCTGAATTTCGCAAAGATTTTAGAGGAAATGAACGTATGCTAAAGCTTTTGATTGATTAGCTTTGCATTTTTTAAAATCTTATTAACTTTAAAATTTAAAATTTAGCACATGAAAATCTATTTTGGGCTACTCATTTTATTTTCTCAAATGATTTTGGCTCAAAATGAGTTACCAAAGAATTATTTTCAAAAACCATTAGATATACCTTTAGTTTTATCGGGGACTTTCGGTGAACTGCGATCAAATCATTTCCACGCTGGCTTAGACCTAAAAACTCAAGGGCGCACAGGACTTGAAATTAAAGCCAGTGCTAGGGGTTACGTAAGCCGTATTAAAATACGACGCTTTGGTTACGGCAAAGCTTTATACATCACCCATCCCAATGGTTATACTACAGTTTACGCACATTTAAAAAAGTTTGCTCCAGAAATTGAAGACTACGTCAAAGCCTATCAATACGACCAAGAAAGCTACGAAGTTCAGCTTTTTCCATCTCCGAATAAATTACCTGTAAAGTCAGGAGAAATCATAGCTTATAGTGGTAATACTGGCTCAAGTGGTGGGCCACATTTGCATTTTGAAATTCGAGACAGTCAATCCCGACCTATGAATCCTTTTTTGTTTGGTTTTGAGGAAGTTAAAGATACAAAACCTCCTCGATTGAGAAATATCTATGCGTTTACAGCATCAGCTGATGCTCATATCAACTTTAAGCGTGGTCGTATAAAGTTAAGAACAATTAGAAGCCGAAACGGAAATCTAAAAGTGCCTGAAATAAAAGCTGCTGGGGATATTTATTTTGGCATAGAAGCTTATGACCAATTAGATTTTGCATTAAATAGAAACGGTTATTATCAAGTTGAAGCCAAACTCAACGGCTTAGATTTTTTTACATCAACTTTTAAGCGTTTTGCTTTTAGCGAAACCCGATATTTGAATAGGCTTATAGATTATGGCTATTACCGTGAACACAAGCGAAGAATTCACAAATTGAGAAGTTATGATTATAAACGTTTAGAAATTAACTATAATCCTATCAATAACGGCATATTACAAATTGACGACACTTTAAATTACAAATACGATTTAAAAATTAAAGATTTTAAAGGCAATACAACTCAAATTCACATCCCGATAAGCTATAAACCACTAAGTCAAAACATCAAAGACAGTGTTGCCAAAACCAATTACTATGTCAAACACGACCATGCTTTTGCTTATGACAAAGGTTTGGTAGATATCTACATACCAAAACATGCGTTGTATAATGACGCGTATTTAGATATTGAAGTTGATGGCGAAAGTGTAAAGTTACACGATTACAGAACACCCGTTCATAAAGGTATTACGATTGGTTTCGACGTGTCTAGATACAACGATAAAGACAAGCAACAATTGTTTATTGGCAGAAAAATGCCATGGGGTAAAATTTATTACGTCAATACCAAAAAAAAGAAAAACCGATTTACGACAGGGGTGAAAGAGTTTGGCGAATATGTTTTGGCAAAAGATACCACACCGCCTACAATAAAGCCACTTAATTTTCGTAATAAACAATGGTTATCGCGTTTTCGCTATCTTAAACTTAAAATAGATGACGATTTAACGGGGATTGATAGTTACAGAGCCACAGTAAATGGCAAATTTATATTGATGGAATACGACTATAAAACCAATACACTGGTTCATGATTTTAATGATGGTGTGATAAGCGATACCGAAAATAATTTTAAATTGGTAGTCACGGATAAAGTCGGAAATACTGCTATATTTGAAGCAAAATTTTTTAGAAAAAACTAAATCTCACTCTTGAATAAATATTTCTTTTTACTCTTTATTAGTTTTTTATTGACCTGTGGATATGCGCAAACCGCTTCTATCAAAGGTATAATTTTTGATGAAAATAAAAATCCGCTGCCATTTGCTAATATTACTACAGAGAGTTCAGGCACATCTTCTAATGAAAATGGGTTTTATGAATTAAGAATTCCAGCCAATCGCAAAGTAAAAGTCAACATAAGCTATACAGGCTTTAAACCGATAACAGCTACAGTTGAACTTGGAGTCAATCAATCTCGAGAGTTAAATTTTGTTTTAAAGACCAATGTTGAACAAATTGGAGAAGTCACCATTACTAAAGAAAAACAAACCCGAGTTGAAGGCATTGTCACACTAGAACCTGCAACGGTAAGACGAATTCCCGGTGCCAATCCAGGCGTAGAAAACCTGTTGACATCTCTACCAGGAGTAAGTTCAAATAACGAATTGAGCACCCAATACAACGTGCGCGGTGGAAATTTTGATGAAAATTTAGTTTATGTCAATGATATTCAGGTGTATCGCCCGTTTTTGATTAGAAGTGGTCAGCAAGAAGGGTTGAGTTTTGTCAATCCCGATATGGTACGAAATATTAAATTTTCTGCAGGTGGATTTAAGGCTCAATACGGCGATAGGATGTCATCGGTTCTCGACATTACTTATGAAAGACCTGTAGATTTCATGGCGAGTTTTGAAGGAAGTTTCCTCGGTGGCTCGGCAATGGTTGGTGGTATTTCAAAAGACAAAAAGCTGTCTGCCATAGGCGGTGTGAGATATCGCGATAATTCACTTTTTGTTAATGCAAAAGATACCGAAGCTAATTTTAGACCACGCTTTTTTGACGTGCAGAGCTATGTCACTTATAAGTTTAATGATAAGTTTGAGCTAGGTTTTCTCGGTAATATTTCTATCAACGATTACGAATTTGAACCCTTTACGCGACAAACCAATTTTGGAACTTTGCAAGACCCAAGAGCGTTGTTGGTATTTTATGAAGGCCAAGAAGATGACGAGTATGAAACTTATTTTGGCGCATTAAAAGCCACCTATGATGTATCTGAAAATTATACGGCAAAATTTATAGCTTCGACCTATCATACCCAAGAACAAGAACATTTTGATATTTTAGCGCAATACAGATTAGGTGCAGTAAATTCTAGTATTGGAGATGAAAATTTTGGTGATGTTGAATTCACCCAAGGCGCAGGAAGTCAATTCAAGCATGCACGAAACGATTTAGACGCTTTAATATTTAACTTTGATCATCAAGGTGATATTAAAATTGACGAGCATTTAATCAAATATGGGGTTAAATTTACCCACGAGGACATCAGAGACCGACTGCAGGAATTTGAAGTTGTAGATTCTGCTGGTTTTAATGTCAGGCCACCTTTGCCGGATTTTGCCAACGACGAACCTTATGAACCCTTTGACGAACCCATAGAACCTTTCATTAGAATCCGATCGTTTAATGATATGCAAATCAACCGGTTTACCAACTATTTGCAGTGGAGTTACCAAAATAAAATAGGTAATGCCAAAGCTTGGTATAACGCAGGAATACGATCACATACTTGGAATGTAAGCGGTGATGGTATTGAAAATAACACCCAATCCGTCGTCAGTCCTCGAGCACAATTTGCGATCAAACCGGATTGGGACAAAGACATGATTTTTAGGTTGGCTACAGGTTTATATCATCAACCGCCATTTTATCGAGAGCTTCGACGTCCTGATGGTAGTGTAAATGAAAAAGTCAAGGCCCAACAGTCCTTTCATATTGTCGCAGGTCATGATTACAGTTTTAAACTTTGGGAGAGACCATTTAAACTGGTTTCTGAAGTCTATTATAAACGACTAACCGATGTCAACCGATTTACAGTAGAAAATGTCAGGATTCGCTATCAAGCCAATAATATTGCTGAAGCCTACGCCTATGGTTTGGATATGCGACTGAATGGCGAATTTGTTCCTGGCACAGAAAGTTGGTTCAGTTTCGGGTATTTAAAAACCGAAGAAAAATTTGATGAACGCGGCTATATTGCTCGTCCAACCGATCAGCGTTTAAAGTTTGCAGCCTTATTCCAGGATTATATCCCTAATATCCCAAAAATGAAATTGTATTTAAACTTGGTCTACAATACAGGTTTGCCTGGTGGTCAACCCCAGTTTGCTGATCCTTTCGATTTTCAAAACCGCTTACCTGATTATACGCGAGTTGATGCCGGATTTTTCTATACTTTAAAAGAAGAAGGTGATGTTTTAAACAAAGGGCATTGGTTAAAACCTTTTAAGCATCTCGAAGTCGGGTTTGAGATTTTTAATCTTTTTGATCGTTTAAATTCTATTACCAATACTTTTGTGAGAGATGCTGAAAGTAAAAATCAATTTGCCATTCCCGATTTTTTGAGTCCGCGCGTATTTAATTTAAGGATACGAGGACAGTTTTAAGTTTTTAGTATTCGATTTAAAAAACAAGTCTGTATATTTCAATAGTCGGTACATTATTATTCAAAAATTATTTTTAAATTCAGATTTAAAAGTACATTATCATGTCTGCTTCAATTGTATTCCAAATTGTAAATACTATCGTCATACCAGCTTGGTTAATTTTGATCTTTTTTCCAAAAAAGTCATGGCGAAAACCTGTTATTTATGCTTTTGCTATAATAATGGCTTTACTTTATATATTTTATCTCGTGAACAGCCTAGGCGATTTAGAGTTAGATGCATTTAATAGTTTAGAAGGTATAAAAGCTATGTTTACTTCTAATAAAGCAGTATTAACAGGATGGATACACTATTTAGTGTTTGACTTATTAATTGGTCATTGGATTGTAGGTCATGCTCAAAAACACGGTATAAGCCACTATCTCATTATTCCGTGCTTATTGCTTTGCTTTATGTTTGGGCCAGCAGGCTATTGCTTATACATGTTGATTAAGTTAATTAAAACAAAGACTTTATACGAAGCGAAAATTTAGTCTACACCTTTTACATTTAAGCTAATTCGATACAAAGAGGTTTGAGCGGTAATATACAATTGATTGCGCTCTTTACCTCCAAAACAAACATTCGTTGGTGATTCGGGGATTTTTATGGTTTTGATTAAATCTCCTGATTTTGAAAAGATATCTACCTGAGATTTACCTTTGGTGGTGATATAAATATTTCCTTCCTGATCCAAGGTCATGCCATCGCTGCCTTTATCAATGATAAGCGTTTTATCAGACAGACTTCCATCATCTTCAATATTATAACTATAGGTTTTTCCGGCACCGCGGTCAGAAACATAAAGTGTTTTACCATCAGGTGTGCCAAAAATCCCGTTAGGTCGGTTTAAATCACTACAGACTTTGGTAATGGTTTCATGGTCAGGATGTAAATAAAATACATGCATGCCGCCTTGGTTTAGGTTGTCTAAATCTCCTCCATACTGTGGATCTGTAAAATACACACCGCCTTTGTTATCCGGCCAAAGGTCGTTTGTTGAATTAAAAGGTTTTCCTTCAAATTCTGAAGCTATGATTTTGTAATCCCCTTTTGGAGTGGTTAAGCTTATTTGGGAAGCGCCACCTTCACAAGCCAAAAGGTTTTGGTTTTTATCAAAATATAGACCATTGGAGCCATTACTGTTTTCTCTAAACAACTTTAAACTATCGGCAAGCGTCCATATCCAAATTTTAGAATTAGGAATGTCAGAGAAATACACATTACCTGTTGAATCTACTGCTGGGCCTTCAGTAAACTTAAAATCAGATGCAAGTTTTTTTAATGGTGAATTGGTTTTGACTTGAAACTCGGATTGTCTTGTGTTTTTATCTTGTTTTGGCTCTTTTTTGCAAGCAAAAATGCTTATACATAATCCTATTAATACTAAATTTTTCATGGTTTTATTATAATTGGTTTAGTAACTCATCAACTGCTCTTTTCAATTGAGGATCTATATTTTTCGCTTTATAAGCTGGTGGATTATTGATGATAATATCGGGAACGGCAGGACCATTTTCCATATTTTCTTCAGTAGCCTTTACATACCAGGCTCTGAATGGAAGACGAATATACGATCCGTCTTGTAATCTGGCACCACCGGTAGAAATAACAGCACCAAAAGTTGGGGTTCCTACTAGTGTTCCTAAGTCTAATGTTTTATAAGCGTGCGAAAATATTTCAGCATTAGAGTACGAATTTTGGTTACATAAAGCTATCGAGGGTTTAGTCCAGGAAGCCAAAGGCAAACGTTCGCCAAAAGGATAATTTTCTTTAAAGTTTTTGTGGTTCTCTAAACTTTTAGCAGCACCACGTGGAATGGTATAAGCATGCTGATCTACATTTAAAACCGCCATAAGATAGTCTGTAGTCCAGCCACCACCATTATACCGCACATCAATCACAATACCTTCTTTGCCATAGCCTGCGGCCATAAGCTCACGCTCAAACCGTTCAAAAGAACTCCAATTCATCCCTTGAATATGCAAATAACCGAGTCTTCCATCAGAATACTCCTCAACCAATTGCCGGCGATTTTCAACCCATTCATTGTATAACTCAGTGCGCAGAGAATTAGTTGGCCAAATGATCATTTCCAAATCATCGCCATTTCGTATTACACTAAGTAAAGTCCTTTCATTGGCTGAACCTTCGAGATGACTATAAAAATTTTCAGAAGATTTGACTGCATTTTGGTTAACTCCTGTAATGACATCACCAACTTGCAATTGACTATCTGTTTTGTCGGCCGGGCTATCATAAACCACTCTTGTAATTTTAAAACCGTCTGTTGTAGACTCACCTTCTACGCCGAGTAGTCCAGTGCGCTCACTTTGGGTATTTTTCTGTTCATTACTGCCATAAAGACCCATATGAGAGGCATTCAACTGACCTAACATCAAGTTAAAAATCATTCTAAAGTCCTCCTTTGTCGAAGCATTTAGAGCTAAAGGCTTGTAGGTTTTTTTCAACTTATCCCAATCTTGTCCATGGAATTCCGGGTCGTAAAATCCGGCATTTAATACGCGCCATCCTTCTTCAAAAATTTGCGTTAACTCTTCTTTATAACGAATTTTCATTTCAGAATTAACGGGTAATTTTTCTATTTTATCAGACTTAGTATTCAACACATTAATTTGCCCGCCACGAGACATGAAATAAATCTTAGTTTTTAATGGGTATTTCTGAAGACCGTAAGTGTTTGAACCACCTTTGATTTCTTTTTTGTCACTGCCGTCCCATTTGATTTTAAACAGTCTTCGGTCTATATCATAATTTTTTCGACTTACACCACCATTGGTATAGTAAATATGTTCGCCTTTAGCATCAAAAGTAAAGTCAGATTCGCCACCTGTAAATCTAGTAACTTGTTCTAAGCGTTGATAAATTTTGTCGAAATCGATCACGATGTCTTTAGTTTCTTCTTGCTTTTCTTCATCATTCTCATCGCCTTTCTTTTTGGGTTTTGATTTGTTTTTGTCGTCTTTTTCCTTTTCTCGGCGAGTCCATTCTGCTTTTGATTTTCCCCAGTCTTCTTTTTTGAGCCAAGCAAACCAGATGTCGTTATCGCCGTTGTTTCGTTCAGACACAAAACCTAATTTGCTGCCATTTTTACTCCATACAGGATTGTAATCGCCCTTAGGATGCATACTTACATTCACAGGATCGTGAGAATTATCAGCAGCATGAATAAATACGTCTTCGTTAAAATTTAAATCAGATTTGCTGTAGGCCAACCATTGGCTATCCGGCGACCAAGTTACCCCACTTGGTGAATCCCAACCGTCGAGAAGTGTTTTAGCTTTGCTTAATTTTCCTTTTTCATCTATATTAAAAACTTTTAAACCACCTCTGCCTATTTCTATAGCAATTTTCTTACCATCGGGACTCACGACTGGATTAGATTCTTCGTCCTTAGTTTTGGTTAATCGTTTAGTTGCTCTTTTAAATGAATAAAATAGATCGGACTCATCGTCATCTGTTGAGTACATTGTATATAAGTCTTTCTGATCTTCACGGTCTGAAATAAACAACAATACAGAATCATTAAGCCAAACAGGATTGGACTCTCTTGCAGGACCGTTAGTTAAACGGACAGATTTACTGTCTTCTTTATCATTACGTGTGACAAATAACTCACCGCGATTAATATAGGCTATAAATCTTGCATTTGGCGATACTGAAAACTCATCTACACTGTTGCGCATACTTTTTTTGACTACAGGATCGAAGCGATAATCACTGCTGATGTTCATACTAATGGGTTGTGCTTTTTTAGTATAGATATCAAAAGTATAAGATTGCTTTGCGGTTTGAAACGCAATTGTATTGGTTTGTGGACTTACAGAAAAATTTATAATTCCAAGTTCATCACGATTGGTTAACTGAGAGGTGTTGCCATCTAAATTGGTTTGATGAATATTATAACGTCCACTTCTACCAGAAATAAAAACTAATTTATCATTGTTCAGCCAATGTGGATTAAAATCGTTAGTGCCGTGTTTGGTGATTTGTGTGTAGTCACCTGTTGTTTTATCAAAAACCCAAACATCACGATTAGCGGGGCCGTTGTAAGCTTCTCTAGCGATTCGGCAAGTGCCGCGAACAAAAGCGATTTTATTGCCGTCGGGAGAACTAACAGGGTCGAAACCTAATGCATCTAAAAATCGTTTTTCTGTTGAAGCGCCTTTTTCTAAAACATAGATTTCAGCTTCGCGTTCAACTTGTCTATAATTTCTGGACGTGGTAAATAAAACATCTCCATCTGAAGTTATGCTATACGGATTATCGCTTGCAGAATGATAGGTTAAACGCTCAGGCGTACCTCCTTGAATTGTTGTTTTAAAAAGGTCATCGTTACCAAACCTGTCACTTGAAAATACAATATGTTGCCCTTCATTAGACCAAACCGGATTGCTTTCATAAGCCTCATGAATCGTCAGTCTTTTGGTATTATTTCCGGAAATATCACTGATCCAAATATCTCCTTGAAAACTAAAGGCCAATTGATTGCCATCAGGTGAAATCGTGGGTTGCATAATTGGCGATTGGGCTTGAAGCTGAAATGTAAAAAAAGTTAAGCATAAAATCGTAAAATATCGCATGGTTTAGAATTTTTAGAATTAAATCTACGATATTTTAGAGTGATTTTATAGGAATAAGTTTAAAATGTAATGAAATTTTAAGACACTATCGTGATACCGTTAAAATAAAATTTCAGTAGCTTGTGGCACACTTTGCTCCATATTATGACCATTGCCAGGTGTTTCTATAATCTCCCAATTAAATTGAAGATTTAAGCTTTCAGCATAAGTTTGGCTTGTATTGAACATATAAAATGCGCGATCAAATCGGTTATCACCTTGCTGGTCGACAATAGGGTTTCGCCTCAGCGCTGGCGCATTGGGGTTATTATCTAAAGTGCCAATTTGAATGGTGAACGTTTTTGAAAATAAATTGGATAACGAAATGTCTTCTAATGGACTATTAAAAAATCCATAAGGAAAGTCTTCGTCATTATCTGGCACGGTATACCATCCTGCAGCAGAAGCTACAATTTTATCGATTTTAGCATCTGGTTTAAACGACATAAGTCTATGGGCAAATTGTGCACCAGCAGAAAATCCAAACACATTATAGTTAGACGAGGTATTACCAGCTCGAGATTTAAAATCTTCAAATAAAGGGTCAACAATAGAAAATGTCCAATCTTGTTCGGGGTTTAGGGTTTGTGGACTTGGATTATCACCGTCTATAAATACGTTACCTAGATTGTATTGATCGCCGCCAGGAAAATTTTGGTCTGAAAATTCTGGAGCGACGATGATAAATAGTTTGGCATTAGCTTCTGCAATCCAAGCATTACGTATATCAGATGCATTTCTGCCAGCGCCGTGAAATAGGACTAAGACTGGTAAATTAGTCTGGTCAACATCGGGAATATGATAAAACACGTTTAGCGTTTTAACGGTGTTAGTCATATTGTATTGAAATTGATAAGCCCCAGTGCCATTTAAAGTTGAATTATTATCAACATTATCGACATCATTTTGGTCGCAAGACCAGATAAAAATAGTCAATATGAATAAGAAATGTATTTTTTGCACAATTAGTTTTTTGACGAATAACGTAAAAGATATTTTTCTATATAAATACCAATTCTATAAATATTTACATACCATCTACTATATTTCAATAAAGTTTAAATAGAGTTGAGAAAGTTTTTTGATTTTCTTTTCAATAACTGGTCGTTTTACACAGGAGTAACCAAAAATTAAGCCTTGTTTTTGTCCTTCTACAAAACATTTGCTGTATTGATGTGCAATAATATTTTCTTTATTAAGCGCTTCAGCCAATTTAGTATCTGAAATATATTTTGGGATTTCAGTTAATATATGCAAGCTATTGACCTGCGAAGGTTTAATTGTCATCGATGGATGCATATGCTTTTTAAAGTTTTCAATAAACGTGGTTTTTCTCTCTTTAGCCACATCTACAACATTTTTAATGTGATTGTAAAGATGGTTTTTTTCTATAAATTGACTCATTACTACTTGGTTTGATGGCGACACAAAGCGATGAGAATGTTTTTGTAAAGCTTTAATTGTTTCTAATAAGTAATACGGAACCACCATATAACCGAGTCTGACAGATTGGTGTAGCAGTCTATTAAAAGTTCCTAGAAAAATTGTGCGTTGCTGTTGATCAAGACTAAAAATAGACTCCTTTTTAGTTTTCCAATTACTAATTTCGTGGTCGTAGTCATTTTCTATGATTATGGCTTCATGCTTATTGGCCCATTTTAAAATTTCTCGTTTTCGTTGAAGACTCATTTTCACACCAGTTGGATAATGGTTTGAAGGTGTTAAATGAATAAGTTTTGGACTTTCATTTTCTAACAATTTTAAATCATTGATTTTGATGCCTTCATCATCTACCGATACAGGTTTGATATTAGCATCTAGGCTTCTAAATATGGAGTTCACATTGGGGAATGTGGGGTTTTCCATCACCATAGTATCGCTGGGATTGAGTAGTGCATTACCTATTAGATATAAGGATTGTAAAGAGCCGGAAACAATCACAATTTGGTGATAATCACATTTTAAACCACGTGTCAAATTTAGATATTTAGCTATATTCTTTTTCAAGACTTCTATACCTGATGAATCCGAAAAAGATAAAGACGAATATTTGATATGGCGCCAATACAAATTGGATAAACGTTTCCATTGGTTTACCGGAAAGACGTCTAGAGGCGGAAGTCCGGGTCTAAACCCTATAAATTTTTCGTCAGTGCTGTGGATTAAGGATACATTTTTTAAAAACGATTTCCCTTTTTTTGAAATTTCTGGATAATTGACGTCATTTTTAATCTTACTGTCAAAATCTTGAGATTCAAAGATATTGGTAATTTGATATCCAGAACCTGATTTGGAATTAATTAAACCCTCAAATTGGAGCTGCTCATAAGCTTTAATAACTGTGCTTCTTGAAATGTTTAAATTTTTTGCTAGTTGTCGTGTTGATGGCAGATAATACGCATGTGGAAATTCACGATGCTCAATTTTTTCTCTTAAATAAGTGGTAAGTTTTAAATATTTACTGAGTTTTTTATTCCCATCACTAAAATTAAACTCATCGCAAATGGTATTTAATATAAAATTGCTATCGGTATGCATAAGTTTATTAAATTGGTATGATAAATATACTTAATTAGATTCTAATATTGTATTACATAACCACGAAAACGTTTTATTAATTAAATTTAGATTTATGAAAAAATTGTACTTATTAATTCTTTTATTTAGTGTTGGCGCATTTTCTCAAAATGTGACGATTACTAAGATTATTGAAACCGGATGTTCGAGTCCTTTTGTAAAAACTGTTGAACTTTATGTAGATGGCACGGTAGATTTTGGGTCTGAAGTGACCTTAAATTATATGCAAAATGGAGATCCTTGGGCAGACAATCAAATTGATATTTCTGCATTGGGTGTTCAAACAGATACGTTTGTATATATCGTTAGAGATATTGCACTCATGCAAGCTGAGTTTCCTTCTACGACTTTTGATGCATCAAATACGGTTGTTGTTGGAACTTCAACCAATGGAGATGACGGCTATCAAGTTGTATTAAACGGTACAGTAGTTAGCCAATTTGGTAAAACTGAAACCGATGCAGATAACGATACGGATTCTAATTGGCAACACAGTGATGCCGTGGCAACGCGACTAGATGGAATTCCAGATCTTGGAACTTGGGATCCAACCCATTGGGATATTACACCAGAACAGGAATTAGATGACCACACGGCTTGCGAAGGTGGTGTTGTTAGCCCTAATTTAGAAACCTATTTTGCAAGTCTCGGAGGCACATTCCCTTTAGGCACAGGTTCAGGATGGACCCCAACAGGTAATGTTTGTACAACAATTTTTGGAAACACAACTTCTGTAAATTGCATGTCTGAAGCTGTTGGTGCTACTGATGATACTTATACTGCTAGTATTGATTTTTCTAATGCCAATGATGGAAATACATTTACAGTATCGACAACTGCTGGCACTGTTGGTGGTGATGACCCAAACATGATGGATTCAGGAATAATTCAAATCATGAATATTCCAGAAGGCACTGATGTTACCGTAACATTAAGTGATCTTGGCGATGGTGGAGTTTGTGATTTGTCAGTTGATGTAGAAAGTCCAGTTTGTGTACCATTAGTACTTAATGAAGCGCTTTTTGACCCACCAAGTGATGATAGTGCAACGCCAGAAGTTGAAGGCGACGCCAATAATGATGGAACGAGAGATGCTTTGGACGATGAATTTTTAGAATTTTTCAATAATTCAAATTCTAGTTTGGACATCAGTGGTTATAAAATCTATGACTCAAATGCTCTTGGCTCAGGAACCCCAAGACACACCGTGCCTGCAAATACAGTCTTGTCTCCAAACAGCGCATATGTTGTGTTTGGTGGTGGAACGCCAACAGGCAGTTTTGGAACAGCTATAGTCCAGACGGCTTCTGATGGGCAGTTAAACTTGTCAAATAGTGGTGACGTTGTAACTGTTACAACTGCTAATGACGATTTTGTTTTAGAGCTAAATAGCCCGCAACTTGAATCTGATTTGGGTATTGATTTTGGCTCTAACGAATCTATCACTAGAAATCCAGATATTACCGGAGGTTACGATTTTCATACCAATGCTAATCCAGCACTAGTTTATTCTCCTGGATTGCAAGTTGATGGATCTACACTTTCTGTTGAAGATGTAAACTTCAATAACAAATTCAAAATATACCCCAATCCTGTAAGAGATGGATTTGTGAATATAGAATCTAATATTGAAGGAATTAAAAACCTTGAAATTTTTGACCTCATGGGTAGAAATATCCTAAGCACAACTTTAGAAAGTGACAAGTTAGACATATCGCGCTTAGAGAGTGGTGTTTATTTTATAAGAGTCTCTGTTTCTAAAAGCAGTTATACTCAAAAATTAATTATAAATTAAAATCAATATATGGCCGTTTTTAATTAAACGGCCTTTTTGATATTCCAGATGTAATTGGTATGAATTTTTACATAAACTGGTATGATTATTTACAACTTTAAAAGTTGAAACCAAATAATTTTTTGACTTATGAACAAAAGTAGAAACATAACCCGGGTAATAAGTATCATATTGTTATGCCTCTTTCAGTTTGCATGTACTACAGATGATATTTTACCGGTTGTAGCACTTTCATCGAGCAGTGAAAGTCTTTCTGAAGCCGATGGCAATGTAACAATTACTGCAACGCTTAATGGCACGTTTTCTGAAGACTTAAATTTTAATCTTAATTTTTCCGGATCAGCCAACCTGTCTGAAGATTACAGCACAAGCAGCAATAGCATTACAATCCCTAAGGGTGAATTATCCGGTGATATTACCTTAAACAGTATTCAGGATACCATGCTTGAAGAGCCTGAAAGCATTATTGTAAGTCTTGATGCCTCTGAAGTACTGACTGAATTCTCAACCACAGAAATTCAAATCATCCTTCAGGACGATGATGTCGATACCGATGGAGATGGGGTATTTGACAACGAAGATGAGTGCCCAAATACTCCCGGTGACCCATTAAACAATGGTTGCCCGTTCTTAGGCTTTTTGATTAATGAAGTTTTATATGACCCACCATCTGGAAGTGCTGGTGATGCCAATAATGATGGCACCCGAGACCCTAATGAGGATGAGTTTATTGAATTCTTCAATTCAGGTCCTGAACTGGATATGTCTGGTTGGACCGTATCTGATGCTTCTGAAGTCAGACATATCTTTCCACAGGGAACTATTGTACCTGTAAACGGTGTGCTTGTCCTTTTTGGAGGAGGTTCACCAACAGGAGATTTTGGTGGAGCTATTGTTCAAACAGGTTCAGAAAGTGTCATAAACATGAACAATTCTGGTGACTTTGTAACGGTAGCCGATGCTAATGGTAATGTTGTCCTCACCTTTGATGTTGAGCCTTTATCCAACAATCCGAATGAATCCTACACGCGATTCCCGGACCTCACCGGTGATTTTGTACAACACGATCAGGACATCGAGGAAGCGAACGGCGCTTTGTACTCACCGGGAACAAAAGTTGATGGCAGCTCATTCTAAGTTAATCTAACATGGATTATACAGGTCTCATCATATCGCTGATTTTTATAGTAGTGGTCGCCAGATTACTGCTTAAAAAACACAACCCGCATGCCATATTACTGGTATCCGGACTCTTGATGTTGCTCGTGTCTTTTCTGCTGAATTATGGCTTGCCAAAACTAAAAGATGAAACTGGGTTTATCGGTTTTGATTTTTTTAGATACATTAAAGAATCCTTTAGCAAAACCAACGCCGGTGTTGGCCTCATGATTATGGCTATTGGTGGTTTTGTCGCATATATCGATAAGATAGGAGCGTCCAAAGCCCTCGTGCATGTGGCCATGAAACCACTTCAGCTATTTAAGAAAAAACCCTACATCGCGGCCTCAATGGTGATTCCGATTGGTCAGGTGCTGTTTGTATCTATCCCTTCGGCTGCTGGCCTGGGATTATTGCTTATGGCGTCATTGTTTCCTATATTAGTCAATCTTGGGGTAAGCAGATTATCAGCAGTTTCTGTGATTACTGCAGCAACGGCTTTTGGCATGGGACCTGCTTCTGCCATGAGCGTTAGTGCGGCTTCAATCGCTAAATTACCTGCCATAGCGTATTTGGTAGATTTTCAAATTCCACTGGTCTGGCCCTTGAGCATTTCCATGATGATCACGTATTATTTTGTCAATAAATACTTTGACAAAAAAAGAAACGAAGACCCTGAAGCGTCTAAAAATGCTGAAAAACTTAAAAAAGACAAACAAAACTCAGAAAAACTGGGAGTACCCTTAATCTATGCGGTTATACCTGTTTTACCAATTGTGTTGCTGATTGTGTTTTCAAAATTATTCAGTTTGTTTCCAAGCCCGATTACTTTAGATACAACCACAGCGATGTTTATCAGCTTGTTTATTGCACTGATATTTGAAGGCATCAGAAAACGAAACCTAAAAGAGCTTTTTGATTCGCTGAAAATCTTTTGGAATGGGATGGGCAATATTTTTAAAACAGTGGTGACGCTCATCATCACTGCAGACATATTTGCCAAAGGCTTGATCAGTCTTGGGTTTATAGAAGGTTTATTAGCAATTGCTGAAAATGCAGGCTTTGGTCTGATTGGTATTGGTATTGTCATGACAGTAATGATCTTTTTAGCCTCTATGCTCATGGGTAGCGGGAATGCTTCATTTTTTGCCTTTGGGCCACTGATTCCCAAAATTTCAAAAGGTCTTAGTGCTGAGACCACTTCAATACTTTTACCCATGCAGTTTTCTGCTTCAATGGGTAGAACCGTTTCTCCGGTAGCCGGTGTTATTATTGCCACTGCCGAAATCGCCAAAGTCTCAACCATAGACATCGTTAAACGAAATCTTATACCTCTTGGAGTGGCTTTAATCATCATGTTAACCTATCACTTTATTTAAATTATGCTTACATTACTAAAACATACAAAACTCTACAGCCCTGAAAAAATGGGGATGAAAGACATTTTAATAGCCAATAATAAAATCATAGCTATTGAGGATGACCTTTCAGAGTTTGACAATAAGCATACTAAGGTTATTGATCTGGATGGAAAAATCGTAACTCCCGGTCTAATTGACCAGCATATTCATGTGATTGGCGCCGGTGGCAAAGAGGGATTTGCTTCGATGACGCCCGAAGTAAAACTAAGCGAACTCATCGCTTGCGGCTCTACAACAGTCAATAGTCTTTTGGGTACAGATGGGACTGCACGTAACATCAGAACACTTTACGCTAAAGTCAAAGGATTGAACCAAGAAGGCCTTTCAGCCTACATGTTTAGTGGATATTATGGTATGGACACGGTAACCATCACCGATAGTATTCAGGGTGATATGCTGTTTATCGATAAAGTCCTTGGGGTAAAAATTGCCATCAGTGACATTCGTTCTTCATATCCGTCTGCAGATGATTTGGTCAGGAAACTCAGAGACATCATGGTTGGTGGAATGATTGGCGGTAAAAAAGGCATCCTGCATTTGCACCTGGGAAATTTATCCAGCAAAATGGATGTGTTGTTTGAGCTTGTCAATGATTACCATTTTCCCATCAAACACATTTCGCCAACACACGTGGGGAGAACAAAACCACTTTTTGACCAGGCGATCGAATTTGCCAAACTGGGCGGTATGATAGACATCACTACCGGCGCTTCAAAATATACAGCGCCTTATAAGTCGGTGCTTTATGCCTTAGATGAAGGGGTTTCTATCGATAAAATGACTTTTAGTACAGACGGTCATGCCGGGTTAACTAAGTTTGATGATAATGGCAATGCCATCGGCGTAAGATGTGCCCCTATTGATGCCAATTTGGAACAAATCCAGGCCTTAATCAAACAAGGTGGGCTGCCAATAGAACAAGCCATTAAGCTCAACACTACCAATCCCGCAGAAAATTTAGGTATAAGGCATAAGGGAAGAATAGCAGTAGGCTGTGATGCTGATTTTTGTTGTTTTGATGAAGACTTAAATCTCCTAGACGTTTTTGCCAAAGGACAACACATGATGAAAGATAAAAACATTATAGTGAAAGGAAATTTTGAACTATAGTATTAAACAACTAACTATGAACGGTTTTAAAATTATTGTTTGTGTAATAACCTTGCTGAGTTTTTCGGAGCAGTTTGCACAAAACACAAAACTGAGTTCCTACACCTTTGGTGAAGGCTATAACTTTACAAACGCCAATAGCAGTACAGTAAAGTTGCAAGGTTATATGCAGCCCTGGATGGATGTAGAAACTTACCAAAACTCAGATGAACCTAATTCAGTCCGTTACAGGATGAGACGTTTGCGTTTAAGACTTTCCGGACAGTCGGCAAACGAGCGTTTTAGTTATAGACTTCAGGTGGATTTGGCTGGACAGGATGAAGCGCAGATAGACGGCGACATCACAGATGCCAGAAATTACCTTTTAGATGCATATGTCGCTTACAAAGTTGCAAGAAGGGTAGAGTTAATTTTTGGACAGCGGGCTACCTATACCGATAACCGCGAGTTGTTCATGAACTCCAATACACTTCAATTACCGGAACGTAGCCGTTTAACTTCTGCCTTTGCCAGTATTCGCGAATTTGGACTATTTGCCAAAGGAACGTTTAGAACCGGACGAGGAACCTATCTAAAACCCTATCTCACCATCACCAATGGCGATGGCGCAAATGTCTTTGCCAATGACAGAGGAGGTTTAAAATATGGGACTCGGATAGATTTTTTACCATTTGGTTTATTTACCAATTATGGTCAATTTCGTCAAGCCGATGTCGTAAGAGAACTCACCCCTAAATTGGTAGTTGGAGCTACCTTTAACTACAATGACGGCATTACCAGTAGAAGGGGGCGAAACAGCGGCAGGATTGTGTACCTAAATGATGTTAACGGCAACGGCGCCCTGGATGACGGCGAAGAACGCCTGCCTGATTACGCTAAATTTGGTGTCGATTTCATGTTCAAATACAAAGGCTTTTCAGTCTTAGGAGAATATCATAAAAGTTTCTTGACAAATATTGCTGAAGATATTAATTTGAGAAGCGACATTTATGGCCCCGATGTTAGTGTACTCACCGACAGATTCAGAGGAAGAGTAAACCCGACATCCTCAGACTTTAGAGATTATACGCCTCAGGAATACGTCAGGCGGCAAATGATGCTTGGCGAAGCCTATAACATTCAGGCCGGTTATATTTTTAAAAACGGTTTTTCAGTTGATGCCCGTTATACCCATATCAATGCCGAAACCAACTCATTCTTGAATAACGCCACATTTTACAACCGACCGAATTTTTACACTTTTGGTATCAGCAAGTATCTGACGAGAGGCTATGGTGCAAAAATTCAGGCGTCTTATACTTATGTTGAAGCCGGTGAGTTTGGGGTTTTTAATAATAATTCTGAACCTATACCCGGAGATGAAAGCTTAATCAGAGTAATTTTAACCTTATCCTTTTAAGATGAAGAATATAGTTACCATATTGATGAGTATTTTATGCATAACAGCTTATGCACAATTTACACCTCAATCCAAAAAAATAACAGAAAAGTTTTTTCCGGATAGTGATGAGGTATTGAATACCACACCTGCACTACAAAAGAAAAGAGGATACACCAATTATGAAGAATTGTTAGGTTTTCTGAATAATTTAGTCGACAATCACCCTCATAAAATTAAGCTGAGTTTTATCGGGGAAAGCCAAAAAGGCAGAAATATCCCCATGGTAAAACTCACTAATCCCAATGAAAATGAGAAAATAAAAGTCTGGATGCAGGGTGGTCTGCACGGCAACGAACCTGCCAGTACAGAAAGTATGCTATACCTTTTAGACAAACTGCTCAATGACGACAATTATACGGATATTCTTGATAATGTTGAACTTGCCGTCGTGCCTATGGCCAATATAGACGGTTATCTTAAAAACAACAGATACGCCGCCAATGGTCTTGACCTTAACCGAGACCAAACCAAACTGATGGCGCCTGAAACTGTGATCTTGAAAAAAGCTTATGTCAACTTTAGCCCTGAAGTGGCCGTAGATTTTCATGAATACAGAGCTTACCGACGTGATTATGCCAGAATGGGCGATTTTGGGGTAACCAACATGTACGATGCCATGTTTCTTTACAGCGGAAATCTAAATGTGCCTGAAAATCTCAGAAACTTAACTAACGATGTGTTTGTAGACAAGGCCAGAAAATCTTTAGATGAATTTAATTATACCCATCACCCCTACATTTCGACCCGAAAAATTAGTGGCGATATTCACATCAATCAGGGGTCTATCAGTGCGCGCTCCAGTGCCTCTAACAATGCCTTAACCAATACCATTTCATCCCTGATTGAAATTAGAGGTGTGGCCTTAGGCCGAACATCCTTTAAACGGAGAATCCATTCCAGCTTCTTAATAGCCGTTGCTTACCTTAGGGCGGCAGCAGAAAACATCGAACTCGTCAAAAGTGAAATTGAAAAAGCCATACAACAAAGCAACCCTGTGGTAGTTGAAAGTGAAAGAGCAGTTTATAAAGACAAGGTAAAATTTATAGATGTCAGCGCTGTTGAATACGTTGAGTTTGAAATGATGGTGCGCGATGCTTGGAAGGCAGAAGCTACACTTTCCAGAACAAGACCGACGGCCTATATCCTTGATGCCAATCAAACTTCTTTAGCAAAAAAAATAAGGACTTTAGGGATAGAAGTCGAAGAACTTAGCCAAGAAAAAGTGCTTGAAGTAGAAAGTTATTACGTAGATACCTATTACAGAAAACCGATTCGCTATGAAAAAATGAAATTACAAACAGTTGAAACATCCTTAAAAAAAGAGGAAAAAACCTTTAAAGCCGGGACATTTATGGTCAAAATGAACCAGAGGCGTGCCAATCTGTTGCCTGAACTTTTAGAGCCTGAAGCGCCTAACAGTTTTGTGAGCTTTGGCCTAATAGAAACCGAAAAAGGAAATACATTACCCATATATAGATTACTTAACTAAGTGCATAAAACACAATCGATATGAAACGATTTATAGACATAACCAACATCCAATTTTTGATCATGCTTTGTTTTTTAGGATCAATAACTTTAGGAAACGCTCAGGACGAATACCAAGAAGAAGATCCTGGAAGCGAAACAGAAACAGAAAGAAATAAAGCCTATTATAGTTTAGGGAACGGCCTGAATTTTTCCTTTAATGAAGGAAACTACTATTTTGGACTAAATGGTTTCATTCAACCAGGTTATCTCAGAGAAACCATGGACGGCATGGATGACGTAAACACATTCAGGTCCAAAAGAACTTTTCTTCAGTTTGAAGGTAATGCTGTTGAAGAAAAAGTGTCGTTTTTTGTCCAGCTGGACTTTAGTAGATCTAATCCTTTGATGGATGTATATATGGCCTATCAACCTGTAGAACAAGTTAAAATAAGTTTCGGACAGAAACAGAATTTTGCCAATAACCGCGAAATGATCTATAGAGAAGACAGGCTCCAATTTGTCAACCGCAGTTTACTCAGCGAAAGTTTATCTCGAACCGGTCGTGAGTTTGGGGTGTTTGTAGAGTCAAAATTTGAAGTTGGTAATTTCGGTATCATGCCAATGGCAGCTTTAACATCCGGAGACGGCCGTAATTCGTTTGGTCAGGATTCCAGAGATTCTGATATTGGCGGCGTAAAAATTGGCGGACGTTTAGACTTGTACCCTTTAGGCTACTTCAAGCCGGGTAACGAGCTCACAAGTGTAGATTTAGCGCGAGAAGATGAACTTAAATTTGTAATTGGTGTCGCCGGAAGCCATAACAATGGTGCCAGTGGTGCTTCAGGTGAAAGCCACGGTGACTTCTTTCTTTTTGATCAAAATGGTGAAGATAGTTTACCGGACTACAGACAAGTCTACACCGATATTTTGATGAAATACAAAGGCTTTAGCTTATTAGCTGAATACGCCAACACCTCAGCCACGGGCATTGATTTGGCTTTCCTGGATGAGTCTGCCACTCAGATTCTAGCCCCTGAGCAAATCAGTCAATTTTTAGCTCTAGGCGACAGTTATAATTTACAATTGGGCTATGTAACGAAGAGTGGATTTAGTTTTGATTTTAGATATGCCAACACCACGCCTGAATTTGATAGTTTTGACGGTTCCGTGTTATCTGATATGAACCAAACCAGTTTTGGATTTTCCAAATACTTTTACGAAAATGCTTTAAAACTCCAGGCCTCTTATTCAAGATTTGATCCTGCGGTTGGTGAAGCTTTGGACCAGTTCGAACTCATTTTGCATATCTCGTTGTAATGAAATACGTTGCATTTTTTTGTTTGTTAATAACATCCTTATTAGGAAGTTATGCTCAAAACCTGAATCAAAATTCTACAGGGTCTTTTGTGTTAACGCCTACCGGTCCTTTAAGCAATCAGCCGGTTGAAGTGTTTTACTATATTCCCAATGGGGGCATCGCGAGCATGCCCATTCTGTTTTCTTTTCATGGTGGCAGCAGAAACGTCGACAATTACTGGGGCTACTGGATAAACATGGCTAAAGCCAATAATTTTATGGTATTTGCCCCAGAATTTAACAGTCAGAACTATCCCGGCTTAAGCGATAATTATATGATGCGCAATATTTTTGACGACGGTGATAATCCAAATTCGATAGGGTTAAAACATAGTGCGGTAGTAGACAATCAGCAAGATTTACAACGATTGGAGTGCGGACAGTATTTTTTAAATACCAGTCAGATTGATGACCAAAACCAAAGTGTAACTTTCAACTGGGAAAATTACGAACACATTAATATCGGGCATGATGCTCAACTTATGGCTAATGACATTTGGTCTTATGTTATGATGACTACATTATCATCAAACGCGTTTAGGTCTAAAAAAAGCTTAAATATTTATCCTAATCCGATTTCAAACGCAATTTTGTTTAAGGATTTACCTCAGGATATTTGTATTATAAACATTTACGATATTACTGAACAGTTGGTGGCATTAGGTCTAAGTGTAGGTGTTTGAGAAGGGCTAGATATTTCCAGTCTTAGAAACGGAATTTATATTTAGAAAGCGAGAAAAGAATATATTAGGTTTATTAAAAACTAAATCAAAACACGTTGCAAAAGTTAAAACTTCTCTTTATAAAATTACTGGGGCCTTTGGCTTTTATTTTCTTTCAATGGATTGAACCACCACAGGGGCTAAGCCAGGAAGGTTTTATGCTACTCGGCATCACCCTTTGGATGGCCATATGGTGGATTTTTGAAGTGGTGCCTATTGCTGTGACGGCTTTGATACCTATTATTTTATTTCCCTTATTTGACGTTTTGAAGCTATCTGAGACCACAGCACAATATGGACACAAATTTGTATTTTTATACGTTGGTGGATTTATTTTGGCGGTTGCCATAGAACGCTGGAATCTTCATAAAAGAATTGCCTTGTATATCATCAAAGCTATTGGCTCAAAAGCCTCATTTTTGATCTTAGGCTTTATGTTGGCTACGGCATTTTTATCGATGTGGATATCTAACACGGCAACCACGGTCATGATGTTACCAATTGCCATTGCGATCACTAATCAAATTTTTGAGCAAAATCAAGATAATCACGAAACCAATACTTATTTTTCTAAAGCTTTGATGCTATCTATTGCCTACAGTGCATCAATAGGTGGTATCAGCACTTTAATAGGAACACCTCCCAATTTAGTTTTAGCAGGGGTTTTAGAAAGTTTATACGAGATTAAAATTGGTTTTTTTGAGTGGATGACTTTTGCATTTCCTGTGTCTATGCTGTTGTTATTTATTTGCTGGAAATATTTAACATCGGTTGCTTTTAAGCTCAAAAACTTAAAATTTACAGACGGAAAGCATCATATACAAGAGATGATTCACAAATTAGGGCGTTTATCCTACGAGGAAAAAATGGTCGGTGTGGTGTTTTTAATAGCAGCTTTAGGCTGGATTTTTAGAAGTTTAATTCAAAAAGTTATTCCTGATGTAGATGATACGATTATCGCTATTACGGCTGCGGTATTATTGTTTTTAATTCCTTCTAAAAATGTAAAAGGGCAGAAACTTTTAACTTGGGAAGAAGCCGTTAAAATACCTTGGGGTATCATCATTTTATTTGGCGGTGGTATGGCACTGGCTAAAGGTTTTACAGAAACCGGTTTAGCCAATTGGATTGCCAGTCAAATCACGGTTTTTGAAGGTGTAGTGGTGATTGTGTTTATCTTAATTGTTGCTGCTATGGTCAATTTTTTAACTGAAGTGACTTCTAATCTGGCCACAACCGCTATGTTGCTCCCAATTTTATCACCTGTTGCCTTAAGTTTTGACATGCATCCATTTTTGATTATGATTGCTGTTACTTTATCAGCCTCATGTGCTTTTATGCTTCCGGTAGCTACGCCGCCTAACGCCATTATTTTTGGCTCGGGATACCTTAAAGTCTCTGATATGGTCAAAAAAGGTTTTTTGATGAATTTCATCTCAATCATTATTATTACCCTTGCTGTTTACTTTATTATGCCAGAGATATTTGGTCTAGAGAACTTAAATTTCCCAAAATCATTAGAATAGGTTTTTAAAGCGAATCCGTTTCTATGTGAATTTGGTCTTCTACTTTTTGCTCAATTTTTGAAACTTGTTTTGGAACAATTCCTCTTAAAATTAATACCACACCAAATATTATGATAAGAATGCTGATAATTTTCTTGGACACGGCTATACGCGTTGGTGTAAGCTTATGTTTTAAAGTTTTAGCCAATAAGATTTTACATACATCAACGACGAGATAGGTCACCAATATTGTTGAAAAAAAGGTAATCAATCTAAAGGGTTGCATCTCTAAACCTGGACCAAATATTATGATTAAGCCCAACCAAAACCCCAGTACACCAATATTGATAAAATTGAGTAAAAATCCTTTGACTGCAATTTGAATATAGTCGCTATTTTTAAGTTTTTGAAATTCAAAAGTCGCAGGTGTAATTGTGGTGCGTTTGACTTTGATAAAAGTAATTATACCATAAGTTAGTAAAACTGTTCCGCCAAAAATGTAGAGTGCTGGGTCGTCTTTAAGCCGATTTAGTAAAGGATTGGTTCCAAAGTAAGCGATAATTAAAAAAACAGCATCGGCAATTAAGACACCAATATCAAAAGATAGAGCAGCTCTAAAACCCTTTATCGCTGCAGTTTCAAGCAATACAAAAAATACTGGCCCTAACATAAATGCTAGAAATATTCCTAAAGGAATTGCAGAAAAAATATCCTCAAGCATAATTCATAATTACCACTAACAAAATTACATAAATAGTTTTATCTCAATACTTATGGGGTTTTAAATCTTTAATCTTAAGCTGTAAACTGATTTGATTATTCCACTCATTTTCATCTAATGTCGCCAAAACATCTACTTTTGATTTTTGATTTAAATATTTTAGTTTTTGGCCTAGATTAAAACCAATTCCATCAATTTTAAAGGGGTTTTTGTCTTTGTATAATTTACATTTCAAATGTTCTTTTTCTTTTCCTACAGCTTTAGCAAAACCAGTATCTTGAAGACCGTTAAATCTAAAAACTGGTCTCATATTGCCTGGACCAAAAGGCGCAAATTGTTTAAGTATTCTATTAAACTTAGGTGTAATGTCTTCTAGATGAAGTTCAATATCATAAATTTGTTTTCTGATAAGCTGATGATCCTCAATTAATTCAAATACAACTTCTTCAAACTTTTGTTTAAAAGCTTGATAATTATCTTCTTTGATGGTTAAACCAGCTGCATACTTGTGACCGCCAAATTGTTCGATATATTCTGAACTGGCTTCTAAGGCGTTGTAAATATCAAATCCATAAACCGATCTTGCAGAAGCAGCTAAATAGTCTCCGCTTTTTGTAAACACTAATGTTGGCCTATAATAGGTCTCTGTGAGTCGTGAAGCTACAATCCCAATCACGCCTTTATGCCAAGACTCGTCATAAACTACTGAGGTTTTTCGGTTTTCTTCTTTTAGATTTTTTATTTGAGCTAAGGCTTCTTCTGTAATGGTTTTGTCGGTATCTCTTCTTTCTAAATTAAAATCGTTTATGCGTTTAGCTTTTTCTTGAGCTTCACTCAGGTTGGTTTCTGTTAATAAATTTACGGCATGCAGACCATGCTCCATTCGGCCAGCAGCATTAATTCGAGGTCCGATGACAAAAACAACATCAGTAATTGTAAAAATATTTTTTTTAGCAATATTCATAATCGCTTTAAATCCAGATCTTGGGTTTTGATTTAAAACACGAAGTCCATGGTAGGCCAGTATTCTGTTTTCACCAGTGATGGGAACAATATCTGAGCCAATTGCTGTTGCCACTAAATCCAAATATGGAACTAATTCCTTAAAATCTTTTTTGGCTTTTTGCTGAAGCGCTTGTAGTAGTTTAAATCCGATACCACAACCGCACAATTCGTCGTAAGGATAATGACAGTCATCTTGTTTTGGGTCCAAAACAGCTATGGCATCCGGAATGTTTTTCCCAGGCCTGTGATGATCACAAATAATAATGTCGATCCCTAATTTGTTAGCGTATTCTACTTTATCTATGGCTTTTATACCACAATCTAGGCAAATTATTAAGCTTACATTTTTTGATTTAGCGTAGTCAATACCCGCTTTAGAAAGGCCGTAGCCTTCTTTGTAACGATCAGGTATATAAGCAATCACTTGATTGTGAATCTCTTTCAAATAACTATAAACCAAAGCCACGCTTGTGGTACCATCAACATCATAATCACCGTATACAAGAATATTTTCTTTATTTTGAAAAGCTTGATTTACGCGGTTTACAGCTTTATGCATATCTTTCATTAAGAAAGGGTCGTGCAGTTGAGATAAATCTGGTCTAAAAAAAGCTTTGGCGTCATCAAAGGTTTTGATACCTCTTTGAACCAGCAATCTTGCAATTGGTTTAGGCACCTTTAAACAATCTACAAGCGAATCGACGTCAGAAGGTTCAGGTATGGCTTTTTGAGTCCAAATCATGACTCAAAATTAACATCTTTTTCTTTAAATGGAATATTGGGGTCTAATATTTCATTGATAAGTTGATGAAGGTAGTGTTCAAATTCTATTAATATTGAATCATCAATTGTAGTTTTCCCGTTAAAATTTAAAGGCATAAACCAAGAGTTGAGGTTTTTAAAACTGATAATTCCAGCTTTCATTTGATCAACATTAAAATTCTTACTGTAAATCAGCGCGTAAAATAGCACTTGAAATGCTTTAGCATAATCGTAATCTGTGATGAGGTGATTAAAATCTTTAAACTTTAAGTTTTTAGGTTCTACTTTTCCTGTTTTTAAATCTATAATTCTTAACTCATTGTCATATTTATCAATTCTATCTATATAACCTTTCAATTTTATAGTATTTTCATCTATTTTCAACAGACACTCTACTGGTTTTTCAATATCAACTATTTCAAGATCTGAGTTTTTTTGAAACTTTTTTTCTTGATTAAAAAACCGATCGAGCGAAGCTTTTGCTATCTCAAACTTTATGCGGTTTGGTCCTTTTTTGAAGGAGTCTTGGACATATAATAAATCAAATTTTGTCTTTAAAATGGATGGATAAACCTTTTGACATTCTTCTATATAATTATAATCAAGGTTACTTATATTCTTGTAAAGTTCTTCAACTGTAGAATGAATCAAAGTCCCAAAATCTCTATGATTTATGGTATCATCTTTTGTTTCTGGTTCCTTAACCTTGAGGATATAACGTTTATAAAATAAAATTGGGTTTAAAATATATGTTGTGAGTGCTGTTGAAGAAAGCCCATTTTGAATTAAATCTTTCAGTTTGTTTAATATCTCAGGTGTTTTTTGAACTTCTAAATGTTGATTCTTTTTCAATTTTGTAGAAAGATGAAAGTCTTTAGAGTTGATTTTATGATACTTAGATTTAAATATTTCTAAATAACTTAAAAATCTACTTTTCTCACCTTTGTTAAAACCAGTTTGGTCATTGTCATATATAATGTGGCAATGTTCAGCTCTTTGAAATAGTCTAAAGAAGTGGTAGGCATAAATAGCATCCTTCTCTGTATGTGTTGGCATACTGTATTGCTTTTTTAAATCGTACGTGATATAACTATTGTCAGTTTTACCAGCAGGTAGAATTCCTTCATTTACAGATGTAAAAATAATCGTTTCAAAATCTAACAACCTAGATTCAAGCATCCCCATAATTTGCAAGCCAGAATCTTTACTCCCTTGAAAGCTCAGCTTTTCTGACTCTTCTAAATCTTTAAATATAATCTCTACAGCCTTATGACTCAAGTTAGGATTACTTTTAATAATTTCATAGAGCCTTAGGAATATATTTTGATAAGATTTTAAGTATACTTCAAATTTTAACGGTTTTGAAATTTGTATACTTCCTATAAATTTGATGATAGCTTCGATAAATTCTACAGGGGTTGAATAGAGCTTTAGACAACTTAAAAACAGATGTTCAATACTGTCTTTTTTAAAGATAGTATCAAAATCGTTATAAAAATATTTATGCGCTTCGTTGTTATCTATAAAGTAAATTAATGGGTTTAGATTGATATTATCAATATGGAAAAGTAATTGATGATGAATGAGTTGAGACATCATATCATTACTCAGTTCATCTTTGTGCTTTACCTGATGAGCTATTAATAAGTTTATGAAATCTGTAATTGGAGACTTATTTAAGGTTAAGCCCATTGTAATATTGACTTCATGAACGTTATCCGGTAGACTATTTAAAATTGGAAATAATAGATTTTCATCGTTAAGTATTACCGCAGTTTTTTTACT
Organism: Mesohalobacter halotolerans; assembly: GCF_006120725.1. GTDB lineage: Bacteria > Bacteroidota > Bacteroidia > Flavobacteriales > Flavobacteriaceae > Psychroflexus > Psychroflexus halotolerans. The sequence continues at coordinate 728,449 of NZ_SWMU01000001.1, read as the reverse complement.
GTCGTTAAAGTTTGAAGACTGAAGAATATTTGCAACCGCTTTGGCTTGCCCTACATACCTTGAAGATGAATGTATAGTGATTTGCTTTGGTTTTGAAAACAATGCAGATTTTAAATTTACTAAATAATTTCTGTAAGATGACCACTTCTTTTGGTAATTGACAATGAAAGTATTTGCTGGATGTGTTGGTTCTGACAGATAATTTTGATCAATGTCCCAAACTAAATATCCAATTTTTTGCTTTAAGCAACATTCAACTATCTGCTCCTCTGCTTTGTTAAGGGCATTAAACCCAAGAAATATTATCGGATTGTTGTATTCTTCAATATACCCATATATTTTTTCTGAAGCCATTCTGTAAGCCAGGCCTTGACTAGCTTTATTGATTTTTAGGCAATGATTTTTAAAGGTACTATAGTACAAGGGTAGTTTTTCCCAAAATTTAATGTAAGATTTAATCATTTCTGTTTTTTCCTCTCCGAAATAATTTAAAGTTTTGATAGACTTGTTGTCCTTAAAGAAGTGTTCAGGGTTAATGAGGAAACGATCTATCTCATTAAAGTCATTAATTAACACTGATGCCCATGAGTAATAGTTTTCATAGCTATCGTATTGATTTTCCTTATGCAGTGAAGAGTAAACTTTATAAAACTCTAAAATAGACTCTTGATGATCTAAAATTTCAATCTGAGAAACTTTTTTAATAAAAGATAGTATGTCAGTTATCTCAGGCAACCAAAGGGTGTCAAAGTGGTTAGTAAAAGTTTTTTTAAGAGCTGCTACAGAGCGTTTACTAGGTAATATAATAGTTTGATTTTTTAAACTTAAATCAAAATTGGCTGAATAGTATTTAACGAAGTCATCTAAAAAAGTTTGCATAGTTAAAAATAAAAAAACACTCCTCAACTGAGGAGTGTTTTTAACTTAATTTGATATGTGAGTTAAATTTATTTAACTAGGTTAATTTCAACTCTACGGTTTTTAGCTCTACCTGATCTAGTACTGTTATCAGCAACAGGTTGTTCTTCACCATAACCTTTTGAAGATAATCTGAATTCCTCTACACCATTACTAACTAAGTAATCTTTAACTGAAAGTGCACGTGCTTCAGATAATCTCTTGTTATTTTTAGCAGAACCTACGCTATCTGTATGTCCTTCAACTGTAAATTTAGAATTAGGATATTCATCAAGGATAGCTAATATAGCTGCTAGAGCTTCTTCAGAATCTTTTGAGATTGAAAATTTACCAGTATTAAAATTGATAGTTTTAGCATAATCATTAAGTTCATTTTGAACTTCTTCGGTAACTTCTGGACAACCATTGTTTGCTGCAGTTCCAGCTACGTCAGGACACTGATCATCCTTATCTAATACGCCGTCACCGTCAGTATCTGGCCATGGGCAACCACCATTATCAGATGGTCCAGCTTCGTTTGGACAGTCATCATCTTTGTCTGCAATACCATCATTGTCAGAATCTGGACAACCATTCATAGCTTCAGAACCAGCTTCGTTTGGACATTCATCTTTTGTATCATCTATACCGTCGCCATCAGAGTCTGCACAGCCATTAAATTCAGCTAAACCTGCAGTGTCTGGACAAGCATCGTCTTTATCAGCAATACCATCGCCATCTGTATCAGGACATCCATTAAATTCTTCTAAACCTGGTGTATCCGGGCATTCATCATTTTTGTCATAAACACCGTCACCATCAGTGTCTTTACCGCCAAACGCAAATTTAACTCCAAGTCTGTGTTGGAATACATCAAAGTCTGCATCTTCAAAAGCAGTTTTATAATTAGTATCTATAGTAATTGCAAATTGCTCATTTAACCAAAAGTTAAAACCTAGGTTAGCATTGAAGGTACCAGCACCTTCTTCATCAAGCCAGTAATAACCACCACCAACTCCCAAGAAAGGATCAAACCAATCGTGGCCATTAATAAGATTTTTGAAATTATATTGGATTGTACCATCAACATTTATCCAACTTACTTCATCTGTGTCAACTTCTCCTAGTCTATCAATTCTGTTATATGAACCAGAAGCTTCAAAACTAAAGCCTTCTCCGATATATCGTGTTACACCAACACTAGATACAGCAGTAACATAATTCCAATTATCTATATCAAAAAAATTATCCCCTATCCCTTTATAGGATATATATCCATCTGGAGTTAAAATATCAGAGCCTGTTGGGAAGAAGTCTACTGCATTAGCACCAATAAAAATAGCCCATGGGTTATTTTCATCTTGTGCTTGAACTGAAGTCATTCCAAATACTAGAATTAGCAGGAATGTTAATTTGCTTAAATGTTTCATTTTATTTGAGTTTAGTTACTATTCAAAGGGGCAAATTTAATTTATTAATACTTATTAACAAACATAATAATATTTTTTTTCATTAAAAAATTAAATCACATTTAGATTTTGACCCACTTTAACAAAAGCATTTACCGCAGAGTCAATCTGATTTTTACTGTGAGCGGCTGAAAGTTGGACCCTTATCCTTGCTTTACCCTTGGGGACTACTGGGTAAAAAAAGCCAATAACATAAATGCCTTCTTCAAGTAAATCTGATGCCATTTTTTGAGCTAATTTTGCATCGTATAACATGACAGGTACAATTGCTGAATCACCATCAATAAGGTCAAAGCCTGCATTTTTCATTTTTTCTTTAAAATAGTTAGTGTTATCTTCTAGCTTATCTCTAAGGCTATTATCACGCTCTAAAAGCTCAAATACTTTTAAAGATGCACCAACAATTGAAGGCGCAAGAGAATTTGAAAATAAATAAGGTCTTGAGCGTTGTCTTAATAATTCAATAAGGTCTTTTTGACCAGTGGTATAACCACCCATTGCTCCACCAAGGGCTTTCCCTAGCGTTCCTGTAATAATATCAACTCGGCCTAGGACATCTTTTACCTCTGGTGTACCAATACCATTTTGTCCAATAAATCCAGTAGCGTGGCATTCGTCAATCATCACTAGGGCTTGGTACTGATCAGCTAAATCACATATTTCATCAAGTGGTGCAACAATACCATCCATTGAAAAAACACCATCTGTGACAATAAGCTTATGTCTGGCACCATTTTTATCAGCTTCTTGTAACTGTTTTTCTAAATCTTTCATATCACCATTAGCATAGCGGTAACGAGCCGCTTTACATAATCTCACCCCATCAATTATAGATGCATGATTAAGCGAATCTGATATAATAGCATCGTCTTTGGTAAGCAAAGGTTCAAAAACACCACCATTGGCATCAAAACAAGCTGCATACAAAATAGTGTCTTCTGTTCCATAAAAGTCTGCAATCGTATGTTCTAGGTTTTTGTGAATGTCTTGTGTGCCACATATAAATCTCACACTAGACATACCGAACCCGTGAGTATCTAAAGTATCTTTTGCGGCTTTTATAACTTCTGGATGTGAGGATAAACCTAAATAATTATTAGCGCAAAAATTTAAAACTTTCTCACCGGAGCTTAAGCTAATCTCGGCTCCCTGTGGCGAGGTAATGATTCGTTCTGTCTTAAATAGTCCGTCTTCTTTTATGTTTGCGATTTCGTTTTGAAGTTGCGTTTTAAGTTTTGGTGAAAACATATACTTGAATTTTAAATTTTTATAATATTTATGTTTTTGCGAATATAAACCAAAATTGAGGTTTTTATTGAAAAACTTAGTGCCTCTAATGCTTCTTTATATTCTGTTAACTGTTTTAAATGTGATGACTCTTCTTTCCCTGTTTTATATTCAATAATTACAGCTTTGTCATCTTTAATACATATTCGATCTGGGCGCAGTATTTTCCCGTCAAAGCAGATTTCTTTTTCATTATATACTTCCCATTCATTTTCAAAATACTCAGAGAGGTCTGGATGATGGATAATATTTTTTAATTGGGTGATATTTGATAATTTTTCTTGACCTATATCTTGATGGTATTTTATTTTTTGAAGCTGATTGTGAATTTCTTCCCCATAAACCCGGTTATCGTCTTTCAAATTCAGATAGCTTGTATCTGCACTTAGAGTGTTGTAAATACCTTCTACATCAGTTGAGTAAAATGTTGATGGTTCAATATGCTGGGATTCACTTCCATTATTCTTTTTATCTAAGGGTTGACCAAAGCTATATCTGTTTTGATTTTCCTTGTAGTTCTCTATGTATTTTAAATATCCCACTAAAATGTCTTCAAATTTTAATGCACTAGCTCGCAAAGGTTCTGATAAAATATACAATTGTTCTGAAGCCCTTGTCATACAAACATATGCAGCATTGAGATTGGCAAGTTCAACTTTTGATATATGGCGTTGATACGATTGTTCAAATGATGTGCTTAAGTTTTTTGACTTTTTTGAAATATTATCATAAGTATATTGAATATCTAAATTTTGATCCTCAATATTTACCCAATCATAGCTTCTACTTAAATTACACCATTCAAAATTAGCATTAGCATAAATCACTACCGGGAACTCAAGCCCTTTACTTTTGTGTATTGTCATGATATTTACAGCATTTTGAGAGCCTGATGTTGAAATGCTTTTTTTATCTTTTTGGTCTTCCCAGTAATCTAAAAACTGAGCAAGACTTGAGGATTTTGAATTAGAAAACTCGTAAATTTCATCTAGAAAAAACTGAATGTAAGCATTAGCTTGATGATGTAGACCTAAGGATCTTAGCGCATATTCAGCTTTATCGTATAGGGATAGGTTTTCGTAAACCATAAGATTAAAGTCTATATTATAAGTATGTAATAATTCTATAATCTCTTGGTAAGTCTTTCCCTTAAGCTCAGATAAAGCCTTATGGTAGGATTGAGTATTGTAGTCTAGATGATTAAACCAAAGTAAAAAAAAGTCTACGCACAAGTCTGTATTGAAGTCTTGATTAAGTTTTAAAAATTGACTTAATAGCTTGACTCTATCATCAGAAGCTATAAGCAAGGACTCTTGAGATATGACAGGTATAGGTTTGTCAAGCTCGTTAAATGATTCTACAATAGCAGAACCATACTTGTTTTGTCTGACTAATATACAAATATCGCTTAAACGGTAACCCTGATCTGCAAGCTTATTTATAATCTGTTCAAGTTCTTTGATATGCTGTTGGTGTTGTATTGTATTATCTGCTTGTTCTGGTAAAAACCTGATATCAACATAACCTTCATTTGTATTTTGAGGGTGTTGTTTTGCGTTGAGATAAAGTTGCTTTTGGTCAGGATTTGTCAAAAACTGAGCAGCATATTCAAAAAAACCATTATTAAAATCAACAATAGTTTTAGCACTTCTCCAATTTGATTCTAATATTTCTCTATCCATCTCAATACTAAATGGATTTGAATAACCTTGAGATAAATCTAAAAATTGTTGTGGATCACCACCTCGCCATTCATAAATAGATTGTTTAACATCTCCTACTATGTATAGATGACCTGAAATTCCATCCTCATGTTCACCGCTTATAGTGTTATCTATAAGTGGAATTAAATTATGCCACTGCAACCTTGAAGTGTCTTGGAATTCATCAATAAAATAGTGTCTAAACTTTTCACCTAATCTTTCATAAATAAAAGGTGCTGGCTGATGTTTGATGTGTTGACTGATCAACCGGTTAAAATCATTAATAAAAAGTATGCCTTCTTCTTCTTTTATATTTTTTATGTGGCGTTGTATTTCACTTATCATGGCCAAGGGCACAAAAGATTTTAATATTCTTTCGTTGATATGATATTTTAGACTCAAAGCTTTAGACTTTAAAAACAAGTCTTCTATTTGTATTCTTACCTCGTCTATACTTTGTTTTTGAATCTCATGAGTTGATTTTTTATGTAGCGAATGATTTTTAATGTCATGCCATTTAGATTTAAACTCATCTACTATTTTATCATTTTGGATATTGTTAAAATAATCGATAATATATTTATAAAAACTTTGAGGTTCAATTTGATTGTCATCTAAAAATTTAAAAAAATCTTCACCAATAATTTTAAGCTCTTTTTTAACAGATTTAATCTGGTTTGTTAATTGATTTTTAATACGTTTTAAATTTTTATGATCAAGCGTCTCGATTTGCCTTAAGGCTTGATAGTTATTTTCATTTAAAACCAACTGAGCGTAGTCTAAAAGGTCTATAATGATGTCTCCGCTCTTGTTTCGGTCGATCTTATAATTTACAAAATCGGCAAGCCAAGTCGTGAGGTTGTCGTCAATACCTACTTCATTGATAAGGTTTTCAACAGCCTTTTTAAGAAAAGGCTCAACTTCCATTTCAACTTCAAAATTTTGAGATAACTTTAGGTCCTTTGCAAATGTCTTAATGATTCTGTGGTTAAAACTATCTATCGTAGAAACCTCAAAGCCAGCATAGTTAGGAATAAGGTATTTAAGAATTTGAAGGCTTTTTTTTTGAATTTTAGGTTTTGAAAAACCAGTTTGTATAGCTACATCATTTAAAAGATTATCGCATTCAACATCAGTTTTAAGTCCTGCAAAAAAAACTAAAGCATTGATTATACGTTGCTTCATTTCAGCAGCTGCTTTATTGGTAAAGGTGATGGCCAAAATATTTTGAAACGCAAATACTTTTTCTTGTCGTAACAAAATACAGAGGTATTCTCTGGTTATGGTATAGGTTTTACCTGAACCTGCTGAAGCATCATAGATGTAAAAATGTGGTTTATTCAAAAAATGATTTTGAACCTAAAATAAAGATTATAAATTTATAAAGCTAAATCAGATTAAAAAATTAAAGTAAAATGCAAAAATTAGTGTATCGAATAAGAGAATATAAGTAAATTTGTAAAAAATTCATATCATGAAAACCACTCATTTACTTTTAATTGGACTTATAACAGTATTTGCAAGCTGCTCAGATACCCAGCCTAAAGAGGCAAAAGCCTTTGATCAAAAAATGACAAAAACTATAGCGATACACGATGAAGTCATGCCAGAGATGAGCAAAATTAATCAACTTATCAGTCAGCTTGAAACCAAAATGGATAGTACGAATATTGAAAACTATCAGCCTGCTATTGATAACTTAAAATCTGGCCATGACAAAATGATGTCATGGATGAAGTCTTTTGGAGATGAATTTAGCAAATCTGAGATAAATCAAGGCATTCAGGTTAAAAATGTAGATAGCTTAAAACAACATTTAAAAACTCTTGACAAATCTTTTCAAGAAGCAAAAGATATGAGAGATCACATTCAAGAAGCTATACAAGAAGCTGAAGCCTTGATCAATTAATAGTCAAAGTACCAATTGAACAAATCGGTTCTTAGCCCAAAATTCACCCAGACTTTATTGTTGTCAAAAGTTCTGTCATTTTGAGACGTGGCGTTAAAATCTCGACCAATGATATTAAAATAAATTTTAAAATTTGTAGCCGGATTAATTAGATAGCCTGCTTCCAATTCTGCGTAATAAGAGTTTACACGATTGCCTTGTCCTATACGTTGTCCAGTATCACTCACTCTATTGTTTTCTGTTCCAAAAAGATCTGAGCCATAAAGAGGGTCAAGGTCTGCTTCAGGTTCAAAACCACGCTCACCAAAAATTAATTTGGTATGACCAAACCAACGATTTTTACGGTAACGTGCAATGGTTATAAATTCTCTAAAATTTGCACCCCAAAGGTGAGCTAAAGATTGTCCATTATGGGTGTAATTCGTACTGATTTTATTGTGGGAATAGGTAAAAGGTCGGACTTGATTATATTCCAATTGAAGATCAAAATCTTTAATCTTAAATGCATCAAAATATTTAAAGCCTAATTGTAAACCAAATTTATTTTTAAAACTTTTATCTCCTCCAAAAACATCATCCAGAGATAATTCATCGATGAGTAATTACCCGTAAGAATGGAAGTTATCAGTCCATTTGTATTTATAGTTTGCGCCAACCATGACTTTTCCACCTTCAGTTCCAGTAGAAAACTCTACCATTTGGTAAAATAATAATGGGTTGAGATAACTGATATCAAAACCACGACCCGGCTCATTATCCCATATGGCAGCTTCAAATAAACCAATATTTAATTTTTTATTTAAATTATAACTCAGGTGATGAATCGCCATGAATTTGGTCTGGAAAGCTTCGCGCTCTGTGAGTAAATTTGTATTTCTAGCTTGCATCCAAATATTGGTATATTTTATTTTCCAAAATTCTGCATCAACTTTGACATATGGATAAGGACTAGCATTATCGCTTAAAAACAAAGACCTGTAACCATCACCTAAGATGTTTTTATAATTACCAATCTGTGCATTAAAGTTATCGTTAAAGCGGTAGTTGATATAACCCACTGTGACAGGATAATCAAAAGCGTCAGCGTTAAATCGTTTAGCAATACCACGACCAGGTATGATAGCTGGATTACCATCTATTGGAGCTATTGAACGTGCTAAACGGTTATAATAGTCGGCAAATCGTCCTTGTCTTTCAAAGATTGCACCGTAGTAGGTTAATTTTTCTCCCACACCACCTTGAACAAAAGCAACTCTTGTATTGTTGTAGGTATTTAAGTCTGTACCTGTGTCTCTTCCCAATTGAAGATCAAAACCGAAGTCTACAGTCAAACAGTAATTTTTACCACTCACTGTAGCCAAATGCTCATCAAAAAGTTTTCTTCCAAACCAAGAAGATTTATTAAACGATAGACTGTCATTGACTGCTTTAAAATCGTAATATGGCTTGACATCTTTATAAGTAAATGGTTTTTGAGCTGTGTGAGAGTTTGTCCCAATTAAATTGATTTCCCGGTCAAAACGATTGTAAATCTCATGAGATAATGGAATGTAGGCATAGCTTGAATACAGTTCACCATCATATTTCTTTGTTTCTGCTTCAACGGCTTCAAACTCTTGCTTAGCTTTTATAAGTGATTCAGATAAATTTGAACCCTCCTTATTTTTTATTTTATTCGATGAGTCGTGAACTGAAACTGCTTGATTTGGTGGATAAACCAAATCCATATTAAATTGCATAAACGTTGGGTTACCGTAGACTTTGGCAGGATTAATTTGAGGGAGTTGGTCAAATGCTTCCTCAAATATTGTTTTGATAGAATCACTTTCAACATTGACAAAAATAAGATTGAATTGTCCTTGTTTATAGACGTCAAATATTAACCCGACATCGCTAGTTTCAGTGTTTTGCCATTGCTTTGAGTCTTCTAGAATATCAAAAAGGTGAATTTTAAATGTAGTCTCGAAGCATTGTTTTTGTTCTATCTTCTTTATATTTTCTTTACAAGATTCATATAAAGGATACGTATTTTCTTGAGCACAAAGTGTGATGGATGAAAATATTAAACCAAAAATAATTAAGTATTTCATCTTCTGAATATTCAGTTAGCCAATGTAATTATATTTATTGCAAAACTCTATAAAAAAACCTAAGCCATTTTTGACTTAGGTTTATTAAAATTCTTATTTCATAAAATTTAATCCTGAACAACAAAGTTAATAGGCAATCCGTAAAGCACACCTACTTTTTGACCACGTTGTTCTCCTGGTGTCATCTTAGGTAGAGCTTTTATAACTTCAATGGCTTCTTGTTCTAATCTAGGATGAGGTCCACGCGCTCGAACATTAGTAATATCGCCATTTTTATCTATCTTAAATTGAACGCTCACACGGTTTCTTCCGGACAACCCTAATTCTGAACCTAAACTTTTATCAAATTTTTTGTTGACGTGTTTAGTGATTTTTTCACTCATACACTTCTTTTTGTCTTTGGCGTTCTCACAACCCGGATATACAGGGACTTGCTGAATTAGGGCAAATGGCACATCGCCAATTTCTTCCTCAACTTCTTCGACTTCTTCGACTTCAACGATTTCCATTTCTTCAGTCTCAGTAGATTCTATAACTTCTTCTTCAACTTCAGAATCATCCTCAACGACTTCAATCACTTCTGGAGCTGGTGGCGGTGGCGGTGGTGGTGGTGGTTGATTTTGCATTTCAGTTATTGGAACATCTTCCTCCTCTAGCATATCTAAGTCTACCACACCTACATCGATATCATCTTTTTCATAAGTCTTCCACTCTATGGCTCGCCATGAGATTAACAGCATGAGAACTAACCCTATTTGAAAAAATAGAAGACTCTTATTTCTTAAGTCTTTATCAGGATTCTTTTTGGTTTCCATTGGTCAATATTTTTGAGATTACTAAATTATATTTATTTTTCTAATTATCAAATATTTTACTTAATTAAATAGTTTTTTGAGTACAACACAAATTATAAAAGCTATTGAAACTCCAAGTGTATTGGCAAAAGCATCCCACCAATCAAAAGTTCTATAACTTGTGTACAACCCTTGAATAGCTTCAATAATAATGCCAAATGCTACTAAAACCCATGCTAAAATAAAATTGAGTCTAAGACTAATGTGCTTTTGTTTGATATAAAAATAAAGAGACCAGATTAAAAACAAGAAACCGTAACTTATTGTATGAAGCGTTTTATCACTGGCATTAATTTCCACTTTTAACACTCGGTCTAAATTAATAAGTGAAAAGAAAACAATAGCTATACTATAAGCTATTGCTGTAAATAGCGTAAAATATTTAACCTTCAATGTGTGTCTTGTAGTCATTTGCTGAGAGAAGTTCTTCGGCTTCATCAGGGCTACTCATTTTTATCTTGATAATCCAACCTTCTTCGTATGGATTGTCATTGACCAGCTCTGGCTCATCTTCAAGAGTTTCATTAAACTCTTCGACCTTACCGGAGACAGGCATGAACAGGTCTGATACTGTTTTTACCGCTTCAACTGTACCAAAAACTTCTTCCCTATCAAGTTCTTCATCTATAGACTCAACTTCAACGTATACAATATCGCCTAATTCACTTTGCGCAAAGTCAGTGATACCAATTGTGGCAATATTTCCATCAATTTTAACCCATTCATGGTCTTTTGTGTATTTTAAATTTTCAGGTAATTTCATATCATTTATATTAATTTATTTTTAATTTCCAAAGTTGTAAGTCAGCCTAATCCCAGTTCGAATAGTAGTTTGTGGAAAAATTGTTGAAATAGCATTTTGTGAAAAAGTATGGTCATAAAAAAAGGCTGCAGTTAAGTTTCTTGTCAATCCGTAATCTGCGGTAAAATTTATTGTCCAAATGTCTTGACCTGCGGTCGTTCTATTATTAAGCACATCTAGACTTCGTATGATCGTTTCATTTCGTCTAAATGAAATATCAGCTTTTAAGTTTAAATCGCTGGATAAGACACGCCTGTTTCCTTCAAACTTTGTAACTATACGTAAGTCTCTTATCCTGTAACCTAAACCTAATCTGTATTCATCGCCCAGCATTTCGGTCAATAAATTATTATTAAAACTTAGAGATAAAACTCTATCTCGAATTATTTCTGCTAATATACTCACAGAATTTTTCATCTCAAAATCAACTTTGACTAAAGGTGTAAATTGTTCTGATAGATTAATATTACCAATAATCAGTCTATTGATAAAATTGCCATTTTGATCTCTGTTGAACTGACCAAAGGGATCTTTCCTGTCAAATTCTAAATTATTTTGAAATTGATTAATGGTATAATTTGACGTATACCCATGTTCAATAGAAAAGCGGTTAAAGCGTTCTTTAAACCAGTTTAAACGCATTAAACCAGTATATTTCATATTCCAATTTGGTATTGGCGTGTCTCTAAAAGCCCCTAATTTAACTGTTGAAGGGTCTTCCCCTGTATAAGCCGATAGGAAAGCCGGCAATAGAACGGCTTGGTTGGTTTTTCCAAAACCTATAGGAAACCCATCTTCATCTAGATTATCTGGGTTTTCTGGGTTGATTCCTGCCTGGGATGCAAGTCTTTTTGCAATGGTCAACCTATTGTTTCTAAATTCCTCGAAGGCTGGTGAACTTTCTGAAGTTGAGGTTTGAAACGCGGTGCTTAACATATTAGTCGTAATACTAAAGTTACCAAATAAATTTGGCGTAAGCGATTGATATTGTAATGTCTCAGGATCTACCCTATAGTTTTCTGTGTAGGTGTCCATATACATTCTATTAGCAAGTAAATCTATCGTTAAACCTGGTATAAGTTTCAAACCAGCTTGCAAATCAAATTGTTCAGTTAAATTACGGGTATATTGTTCATTAAAATCTTGGAAAAGTGTTAACCAGCCTTTTCGAGCTGCAATTTCTCTTACATCGCGTTGACCGCCAAATACAAAGCCTGGGCTTGGTTTCAATGTTCCTGTAAAGCCAATAGCATTGGTATAACCGGGCAAAAATATACCTCTACTCTCAGAATAATTAAACTGAACATTATCTAAAACCCTTAAAAATGTAACACCAGTATTTAATAGCTTTGAACCAAAACTTAACTCTTCACTGTCTTGGGGTTGTGGTTGTTGTTGTAGTTGATTTTGTTGGTTTTGATTTTGCCCTCTTTGTCGCCTACCTTGTTGGTTATTTACCGTTTGTGTATTATTAGTTTGACCCTTTTTCTTCAATCCAACATAGTCATATAAAGTTGCCATATTGAGGTTGCCATTAATTTGATGCTGAGATGAATTTTGCACCGTATTCCCCAAATTAGGAATATCTTCTAAATTTCTTAAAATTTCAGATCCTTTTTGCCATAAAAAAGTTCCCGTGTAAGAATATTGCGCATTAATAAATTTTAAAAATGGTAATTTATCAAAAGGTAAACTATAATTAACTTGAAGGGTTTGTGAATGTCTGTTAGGAATTCCGACATTAAAAAAGTCAGACCATACGCCTACGCTATTATCCTGTTCGTTATTTTCATCAATAAAATTACGTACGACGCGGTTTTGGGCAGCATTAAAGTTAAAGTTGAGCGATTCTGTGAGTTGATAGTCAACGGCAAATTGCCAATCATAAAAATAATTACGTTGAAAGAGTTTAGGCAAACCCAAACTACCTTCTGGTAGATTAAATTCTCTAAATCTCAATTCGCTGTATTGCCTAGTGATGGTTGAACTGGCTGAAACACTAGTAGGCAAGGCATTAAAATTAAAGTCTTTGATAAGATCAAAATATGGACTTTTCTTTAAAAACTCATTATCATTTAAAGGTTCTACTTTGACTTGCGGAAAGGCATAATTATAAGTTGCATTAACATCAACATTTTGATCGATAGACTCTTCTATCTCAAAATCCCGATGATCGACTTGATTGTAAGTTCCCGAAAATGTAAAGTTTTCAATATCGTAAGGCATAGGTGTTTTGCTAGTGTTTGTCCTTTCTTTCCTTAGGCCAATAATACTTACACTCTGTCGCCTGGTGTAATCTTCTGCTCTTTCCCTTAGTTCATCTTCAGTTTGTTGGTCTTGTGCGTTGTCTAAAAGTGTTTCTAGCTCTATATCTCTCAATACCGGATCAAACTGAGGTGTAATCAAGGTTTCACCACGACTGTAAGAAAACGGGATTTTTACACCCCAGTCTTGAGGCAGTAGCTGACCAACATTTAATGCCGTTGTGACATCATATTCTTTAACATCTTCACGACTTCTTTGGTTTGGGCCTTCTTCAATTGCTCCCCATCCAACTGTACTTCTCCTCCCTGTTGCCGTAATGGTCGCAAAATCTGCAAAGTTAGTGTCAAGATTAATAAGCCCAGCCCAACCACCTTCATTTTGAAGTCCAGAGAGTCTTAATTCGTTAAACCAAACTTGCCCAGAAATATTTTGCTCAGTTTGGTTTTTTACCCCCAACATCAATACTCTGATGTCACCAAAACTAGGGTTTCCTTTTATTCCTATTCTTAATTCCTCTGTTTGATCGGTTCCTGAAACAGGGTCTAAATTTTTATTAAAAAAATTTAAATCAATTGGACTAAAACTATCATTACCGACAACAAGAGATTTAATTTGTTGTAAAATATCAAGAGGTAAGTTAAGGTCATTTTCTAGTGGCCAGACACCGCGAGGTGTTAAATCTCCAGCTTCACTGACCTTCAATGGCACTTCTATTTGATAAAAATTGTTAGTAAAGTCCAGACCCATTCTAATAAAGGCCACCATCTGATTATCTTGCAATTGTATTGCTGGTGGCGGAGAAGCTTGAGCGTGTAAAAACATTTCTAAGTTTTCATACTGCCTCATATCGACTCTAAAATTTTTAAAAACTCCCCTTGAGTCTTGAGATTCTAGATTGTTAATTAATAGGGCTAGAGATTGTTCATCTTCTCTAATGCTTTGGTTATTATTTACCAGTTGTTCTCTTACCACTCCAGGCGGCGAAACATACTCAGTCGTAACTTCCTGGCTAACAGATTGAACACTAAAACTCGTAGAACCATTAGTTTCCGGGTCTGAACCATTAGGTAGTATGGGTTGCTTGTAGGTCAAATAATCACCACGTACAAGGTCAAGTGACCCTAATCTCAAATGTATTTTTTGTTGAAAATCTGTGAGGTACATTCTCATAAATCTTACAGAGCGCAAGTCTGCTATGCCACCAACAGCAAAATCTTCACTTGTATTTAAAGGCACTCTAAATTGAACCCATCTTACCGGGAGTTGTTCACCGTTAGGCAATGTTGTCGTTGTCTCTCTGACATCGGTGATATAATCTTGATTAATACCTGCCTGGGTACTGGTATTATTATCGACGCTCATATTGGGAAAAACAGGCACTTTATATTCGAAGTAACTATCTATCGTATTCATTGTGTTATCTCGATTGATATCCTCAACATCCGGGAAAGCTGAGTTTCCTCTATTAGTTTCTGTAACTTCTGTTATGTTGTTACCCTGACTTCCATTAAAATTTTCGTAGCGCTCAACGATTGAACCTTCTCTGTTTAAAAAATAAATATAGTCGTCATTAGATGGGTCGTCAAAGTTTGCAAAATCAGAAAACTTTTGAGATTCCTGAACATTGTCTAAACCATCAAACCCTGCATCTTGATTGGTTCTGGCTTCACCTTCTGTATCAAATGCATAGACTAGTGATTGTTCTGTAGGTACCTTAGAAAATTCTGTCGTAATAGTGCTTGCCTCACCTCCATCTTCTGGTAAACCATTTTCATACTGTTTTCGTCCATCTTTTAATATATCTTCCGAAACACTACCAAGGTTTAATACGACTTGTCCACCACTATTTCCTGCATTTTCTGGATATATAAATGGATCCATAACCCAAAATTCGACAAATTGAACATTAGCCCGTTCAAAATCTGTAGTTTGAAGTCCTCGCATAATACCACCAAAGTTTTGGTCTGGATTTGGTAAAGTATTATTACTTGCTGCAGCTGGATTATAATTAAACATTCCACGTTGAGTTGGATCGTAAGCTAAATCAAGTGTAAAAATGGTTTGAATCTGTCCCGTTACAATATCTGTATTAGGAAACAACTCATTAATTAAAACACGTCTTGTCTTGTAATCAGATATATCCTGATCTGAAATAGAAGCCGGTCGCTGGCTACTGTAAAAAATAGGATCTATAGAATACCAATTTAATTTAGCTCTAAAATCATTGATGCTTAGGTCATTATTACTATTGAAAGAGCCATTAATATCATTTGGTCCTCTTAAGCCTACAGGTACACTTGATAGCTCCCAAGGCTCTGGATTAAGTAATGAAATCGATGTTTGTGAACCTTCAAAATCATCAACATAAGACGTAGTTTGACCATTAAAATCATCGGCATTTGGCGAGCTTGGGCTTAAAAAAGCAAATTCACCTCTTAGGGATAAGTTTGAGGTGACATCTGTATCTATGTTTGGTAGCTTATTGACCAATCTCGTAAAAAAAGGAACTTCAGTAGCATAGTTAAAATTAAGCCCGTAAATAGTATTATTTATAGGCTCTTGATTAAAATCAGCTTTTTGCGTTAACGGTCTTTCGTTTAGATTTAGAAAAGTAGCTCCAATTAATAGCTCATCGCTAAATTCGTGTTGGACATCTATTCCAGTAAAACGTTTGGTCTGCCTACCAAATAAAGCATTGTTTTCTGTTGAGACTTGAATAGGTGTATTTGAGGCCAGTAGCGCGTCGTCTAAAATTTGTACTCTTCCTAGCTCGTAATCTACAACGTAATCTACACCTTCTTGAAGTGTTCGTCCTCCCGCAGTAACAGTTACGGAGCCTCTAGGAACATTAAATGCTCCTAATGGTATTCCATCTTGACCTGAGGATTTGTAACGACCTTTGAGCTGAAATTTATTTTTTTGAGCTTCGTTTTGTAAAGCTTGTGTTTTTGTAGTTGTATAAAGTGACCTAAATACGTAAAAATCTTGGTTGTCATTATATGTTGATGGATCGTCATAATCTTCTGGTCCGGTGTTTGGAGTATTATCAAGTTTCTCAAATAAAAATTCACCAAAAGGTTCAACTTTAGTGAACTTTATAACACCATTCTCGGTATCTATGGTAATCCCGGGAACAAAGTCAAAAAAACCATCACCCGTACTAATGGGGTCTTGGTTGGCGTTGAGCTGATCTAGCTCAAAAACCGTTAGTAGGTTTTCGTCGGCCACACCTCCTGGTAAATCTACACTACTTTCTGGAGCTGGGTTTATAAAGTTTAAAGGCTGTGGGTCTGTAAATAAAATATTCATTCTAAAGCCTTCTTGCTCAAGTCCGGAACCATCTAAGTTATAAAAGTTTTTCATCATCAAATCCCATATGGGTTCGTTGACGTTTGTCACTGGACTTTTTAACATTTTGACCACTAGAGATTGATTTTGTGCAATTTCTTGATCAGGTTGGTCTGGATTTAATGTATTCTGAGAAGCATCGACACCATCGTTTGCAAATTCTCCGACTTGAAAGACTTTACCATTACTCGTATATTGAAAAGCAACAGCCAAAATTTCATCGTTGGACAAACGTTGGTTTAAGGTTATGTAACCAAGCTCTCTGTTTAATGTATACTCATTGGGCTGCAATTCACGAGCATTTTCTAAGATCCCATAATCTCGGCCTTCCTCCACAAAACTCGACGCAGCCCCAAATCCTTGCTCTATAGTTGCAATCTCCCTGATTTGGGATGTTAATACCGTATTTGACCCGGAATTTATACCAAAAGGGTTAAAATCATTATTTGGATTATCAGGGAAAGCTCCAGGATTATTTAAAAAATTGGGTAAAGGTGGAGCTATAGGGTTACCATCATTATCCAAAAACAAACCAATCTTGTCGGGCTCTGATTCTCCTAAGTCTTGTATAGCAACAATATTCCTGGCGTTTGCAATGGTTTGGGGATTATTTGTTCGGTTGGTGACCCATATTTGTACGCGTTGAATTTGTACTCTTGAATTTATAAAGGGATAATTCTTTAAAGCCTTATCGTACTCATCTCTAAAAAATTGAGCTAAAAAGAAGTGCCGGTTTTCATCGTAATCTAAAATAAATTTATCGTATTCTCTAACAGTGCCGCCACCTTCAACACTTACGTTCTGCCGCTCAGAATTGAGTTCTGAAAATACACTTGTGATAGTTGTTTTACCAAATTTGAGTTTTGTTTTGACACCAAATAAACTTTGGGAACCCTGAATCAATGACGAATTAAGTGGCATATTGACGTTACCAACTTGAATATCCTGTAAAATATCGTCTTCATCAGGTGTATATTGCAATTTAATTTGATTTTGAAAATCAAAAGTCGATTCTGTGTCAAATTGAGCATCAACAGTTAGTCGTGTTCCTACTTTAGCCTGAAGACTCAAACGAATCGCTTGATTAAAATCAAATGACAAATTACTTTGATTTCGTGGAGATAGTGTTGGGTTGTCTTGTTTGGAATACAAAATACCCAAATCTATGCCGACAGAACCTTGAGGGTTGACTTCTATTTGATTGCCACCAAAAATAGTTTCAAAAAAGTTATTATTGACGTAAAACATAGGTATCAAGTCATCCTGATCATCTGCATTTCGGCCTTTCACAACATCACTTTTTTTCTTAAAGTAATCCATCATCTGTTCTCTCAGGACAAGTTTTTGATATTCTTCTCTAGTCAATACTAGCGGATAGATTGTATTGACGTCATCAATTTTTTCAGTATATATGTACCTATCTATAAGAGGGTCATAAGTATATTTAGATTTAATACTTGTAGGGTTTGGCATTTTGATGCTGCCAAGATCGTATCCGGTTTTTGTTGTATCTGTAGGTGTCTCTTCTTGCGAGTATCCCAACCCATAAATCAAGATTACAATTATTAATAATCCTGATTTTGAAGAATAAAATGATTTAAAACTCTTTAGTAGTTTCAACTGATTTATAAGTTTTTTAGCGCTGTCTTAATGATGTATTCTACAGTAGCCTCTGGATTTTCTTTAACAATTTTATGTACAGATTTTTCAGCTTGTTTTTTAGAATAACCTAAGGTTACCAAAGCAGATAACGCTTCATCTTTATGTGTATTGTTTTGTATTGGTAAAACTTCGCTGCCAATATCAATTTTATTAATTTTATCTTTTAAGTCAACAATGACTCTTTGAGCCGTTTTAAGCCCAATGCCTTTTACGCTTTTTATGGTTTCAACATCTTCATTGGCAATAGCGTTGACAACTTCTTCAGGAGATAATGAAGAAAACATCATGCGAGCCGTTGATGCTCCTATACCAGAAACACTAATTAGTTTTGTAAAAACATCTCTTTCAGATTTATCCATAAAACCGAATAAAACTTGAGCATCTTCGCGTACTTGGAGATAAGTATAAATTCTTATGGATTCATTTTCTGGCAACATGCCGTAAGAATATAGGGAAATATTTACTTCGTATCCTACACCATTACAATCAACTACAATTTGTGTGGGTGATTTTTCAGCCAATTTTCCTTTTATAAAGCTAATCATAAAAAAATCTTAAAAGCCTCAAAAGTAATAAAATAATTGAAAGTACGTGGCTATGTAAAACATTAAAAGTGTCTTGAACGCTATTAAGTTGATTACTTCAATTTGTTTTTAATAATTAAAATCCGTGATTTATTTTTTTGTTTTTCGTTTAGCTTTTTGCTGCGCATCAACTGCAGCTACAGCAGACATATTAATCATTTCTTCTACACTAGCCCCGAGTTGAAAGACATGTGCTGGTTTATCTAAACCCATCAATATAGGACCGATAGAGTCAGCCGTATTGAGTTCTTTTAATAACTTATAAGTCCCATTGGCTGCGTCAAGGTTTGGGTAAATTAGAGTATTCACCTTTCGGTCTTTTAATTTACTAAATGGGAATTTATTGTGACGCATTTTCCTGTTTAAAGCAAAATCTACTTGCAATTCACCGTCAACATTAATCTCAGGATAGCTTTTATGCAAGTAATTTACAGCATCATTAATTTTTTTTGCTGAAGGGTGATTTGAAGAACCAAAGTTACTATATGATACCATTGCAACATTAGGCTCTATGCCAAACATATTTACTGTGTAAGCTGTCATTTGGGCGATTCTCGCCAGTTCAATGGCATCTGGGTCGATATTTATTGAGGTATCACTTATAAAAATAGGACCTTTAGCCGTATTCATCAAGTTGGTTGCTGCGATTTTGTTTACGCCTTTTTCTTTACCTATAATTTCTAAAATGGGTTTTAACACCTTAGGATAAGAGCGTGAATAGCCAGAAAGCAAGGCATCAGCATCGCCTTCTACCACCATCATGGCGGCAAAATAATTGCGTTCGCGCATGAGTTTTTCAGCTTCATACAAAGTGATGCCTTTGCGTTGGCGTTTTTCCCATAAAGTTTTGGCATATTTTTTTAAATCAGGAAGTTGTTCGTCAGATTTTGGATCTATTATGGTGATGTGTTTGCTATCAAAATCTAATTCTTCCATCAATTCTAAAATAATTTCACGTCTCCCAAGCAAAATAGGAATGGCGATTTTGTCTTCGTAAACTTGTTGAGCCGCTTTTAAGACATCGATGTGGTCGGCTTCAGCGTAAACGATACGTTTTAGATTGTACTTTGCTCTATTCATAAGAAGCCTTGTGATTTTATCTTCATTGCCCATGCGTTCGAGCAGTTCAGATTTATAGGTTTCCCAATCAGTTATTTTATTTCTAGCAGCTCCACTCTCTATAGCAGCTTTAGCTACGGCAGGCGGAATTTCACCGATTAATCTTGGATCAAAAGGTTTCGGAATAATGTAATCTCTCCCAAATTGCAATTTAGTCTCACTGTATGCAATATTGACTTGTTCAGGAACAGGTTTTTTAGCCAACTCTGCCAGTGCTTTAACAGCTGCCATTTTCATTTCCTCGTTGATTTTTGTCGCTTCTACATCAAGCGCACCTCTAAAAATAAAAGGAAACCCCAAGACGTTATTGACTTGATTAGGAAAATCTGAGCGCCCTGTAGCCATAATGACATCGTCACGGGTTTTGGTTGCCAACTCATAATCAATCTCTGGGTCGGGATTGGCCATAGCGAAAACAATAGGATTTTCATTCATACGCTTCAACATTTTGGCGGAAACTAAACCACCAATAGACAACCCAAGGAAAACATCACTGCCTTTTATCGCATCGGCAAGTGAGTCGTAAGATTTTTCAGTCGCAAATTCTTTTTGGCCCTCAGATAAGCCTTCTTGTCCTTTTTTGAGAGCGCCTTTACTGTTAAACATCACAATGTTTTCTTTCTTTGCGCCCAACAAAACATAGAGTTTCGCACAGGCAATAGCAGCAGAACCTGCTCCTGAGACTACAATTTTGACCTCATCTATCTTTTTTTCTGCCAACTCTAATGCATTTAACAAAGCCGCTGCAGAAATGATAGCTGTGCCATGTTGATCATCGTGCATAATAGGGATATCCAATTCTGCTTTAAGGCGATCTTCAATTTCAAAAGCTTCTGGCGCTTTAATATCTTCTAAATTTATTCCACCAAAAGTTGGCGCTATATTTTTAACGGTTTCAATAAATTTTTGTGGATCTTCTTCGTCTATCTCTATATCAAATACATCTATATCAGCAAAAATTTTAAACAAAAGGGCTTTGCCTTCCATCACTGGTTTTGAAGCTTCCGGACCAATGTTACCCAATCCTAAAACGGCAGTTCCATTAGAAATCACACCGACAAGATTGCCTTTGTTAGTGTAGTTGTAAACCTTTTGTTTGTCTTGGTCAATTTCTTGACAGGGAATAGCAACACCTGGTGAATATGCTAAACCTAAATCGTGCTGAGAAGCATATTTCTTGGTTGGCACAATTTTGGTCTTGCCCGGCCTAGGAAACTCGTGATAATCTAGTGCCTCTTTGTGTTGCTTCTTACTAGCTGCCATAGGTTTTATTTTAATGTGTTTTGAGCAAATTCTAATCTTTTTATGACTTCATCCTTACCAAGTAAAGTTATAATATCAAAGACATCAGGACCTTTCATATCGCCTACAAGTGAAAGCCTAAGCGGCTGCATCACTTTTCCGAAGCCAATGTTTTGAGATTGAATCCAGTTTTTAATCACAGGTTGAATATGGTCTTTTGAAAAATCATTTTGCTCACTAATTAATGTTTTGAGGTTTGAAATGATTTCTGATGTTCCATTTTTCCATGCTTTCTTTGAGGCTTTTGAATTGAAATCTTTCGGCGCTTCAAAAAAGAAATAGCCTTCATTCCAAAAATCTGGAACAAAATTGATGCGTTCTTTTAAAATATGAACGATGTGCCTAATATAGTCTAATTTACTGTCAATTTGTTTTTGGCCTTTTAGCCATTGTTGGAATTGATGAGCTAAGGTCTCTTCATCGACTCTTTGCACGTATTGATGCTGAAACCATTCGGTTTTTTCAGGATCAAATTTAGCACCAGCTTTATGAACGCGTGCTAAATCAAATTTTTCGACAAGTTCATTTAAACTAAAAATTTCTTGATCTGAAGTGTCATTCCATCCCAAAAGCGCTAAAATATTGACGACTGCTTCAGGCAAATAATAATCTTCGCGATAACCTGCAGATACTTGACCTGATTTGGGGTCTTTCCACTCTAATGGAAATACAGGAAAACCATGTTTTTCACCATCTCTTTTGCTGAGTTTACCTTTACCATTAGGTTTTAAAATCAAAGGCAAGTGTGCAAACTCCGGTGGCTCCCAACCCAAGGCGTCGTAAAGTAAAATATGTAAAGCCAATGACGGTAGCCATTCTTCACCACGAATCACATGGGTGATTTTCATTAAGTGATCATCTACAATATTAGCCAAGTGATAGGTTGGCATGCCATCGCTTTTAAATAATATCTTATCATCTAGTGCATCCGTTCTGACTTGAATATTTCCTCTAATGATATCACTGATTAGCAATTGCTTAGCCATAGGCATTTTAAAGCGAATCACATAAGGTTGACCTCCATCTATCAATTTTTGACACTCCTCTTCAGAAAGGTTTAAGCTATTGTTGAGATGCGTTCGGTTTTGAGAGTTGTAGGTAAAAGTTTCGCCTTTGCTTTCACGTTCTTTTCTGAGTTTATCGAGTTCTTCAGCGGTATCAAATGCATAATAAGCGTGACCTGAGTCAATGAGTTTTTGTGCGTATTGCCCATAAATATGTTGTCTTTCGCTTTGCCTATAGGGACCAAATTCACCGGGATTATCAGGACTTTCGTCTAAAGTTAAGCCACTCCAGTCTAAGGCCTCTTTGATGTATTGTTCAGCACCTTCTACATAACGTGACTGGTCGGTGTCTTCAATTCTCAAAATGAATTGACCACTGTGTTTTTTGGCAAATAAATAATTGTAAAGGGCTGTGCGTAAACCTCCAATATGTAGTGGTCCGGTTGGACTTGGTGCAAACCTGACTCTAACCGATGTATTCATAGTCAAAATATTTTATGCAAATATCATAAAATAAAAAACAGCTCAGAGGGCATTCATGAATATTTTATATATTGATGAATTTTGGTATAGTGATGTGAATTAAGATGATTAAGACATTAACAACTAAAAATATTATTACTCATAATGGCCAAGTGCTGAAATCACGACAACTTTTTTATCCGGCTTTTCAATAATTTCGTAAATCAAACGGTCTTTTTTATTTAATCGTCTGCTCCAAAATCCTGAAAGGTTATGTTTGAGTTGTTCGGGGTTTCCAGATCCTGAATATGGATGAATTTTTAATTCTTCTAGGAAATTTTCAAGTTTGTTTTTGTCACTTTTTCTCCCTGAGAAACTTTTTTTTTAATGTCTTTCAACGCTTTTTTTTCAAATATAACTTGATATTTAAAAGATGAAGACATTGTTTAAAATTTAATCTTTATCTCCAAAAAGCTCTTTTCTTAGCTCCTCAGTATATTCTACCACATTACCCTCTCTAGCGCTTTTTTGACGCTCGCGTATTTTTTTAACAAATTCAGGATTGTAAGGGCTTTTTTCAGAGTTTGTAGATTTGTCTGAAGCCTCTGATGAAAAAGAAACATCAAAAGCCTCTAAAAAATGTTTTATAGCTTTGGCTTTTTTGATATCGGTTTGTATGACAATGGTTTCCATATCAACAAATTTAGTTAATTTTTTTGTTTTATAAAATTTAAAAAATGGTTGGTTAAAATCCATTTTCTGCACATTTAACACAAAACCGACTTTCGGGCATAATCATTAAGCGTTGCAGTGGTATTTTATCGTGACATTTAGCACAAATCCCAAAGTCTTTGTCATTTATTCTATCATAAACTTTTAGCATAGCGTTATAGCGTTGCTCTGCTTTTCTCAAAGCATTTTCTAAAACGCTTTTGTTGTTAATGGCATCCATTCTAGAAACCCGTCCGATAGCATTTTCTGGCGCTATGGGTTTGGTTAACGCCTTGTAATTTTCAATTTGTTTTTGGAGTCGTTCTATTTCTTTATCCAGTTGTTTTTTTATTGCTTGCTTGTCCATTAAGGTTTCAATATTGAATTGTATTGGCTTTTATCGGATAAAATTTTAACAGCTTTTTTTACCACTTCAGCTTTTTCTAAATTATGTTGATATACACCTTGATTATAAGCATAATGTTTAATGATTTGGTCTGAAATTAAAGCCGAAATTTGAGATTTATAAGTCTGAAATAATTGGTTTTTTTCATCTTTTATCTCAGACTTCAAGTCATTGAGTGTTTTGATAAATTTTGGATCAAAATTATCAGATTTGGCAGACTTGACTAAGGCTTCAACAGACTCATCTGTTTTGATTTTGGGCTCGTAATCTCTAGTTTTTACATAATCTAAAAACTGGTCAAAAACTTTAGTATCAACTTCAAAAGTTTTCCAGTCCAAGTTTGGGTTTTTATTGGCAAAATGAGTAGAAAAATCAAATAGGATTAAGTCATCAATCAAAGTTTGTGTAAAATCGCTAATTTCTTCCGCTTCTACCTTGATGTCGGGCTTAATTCCGCCACCATCATAAACTGTTCGTCCATTTTGGGTTTGAAATGCAGTTGAATTTTCAATAGATTTCCTAATCGATTTTCCGTTTTCATAATCTAAAGCCTGAATGCCACGTCCACTAGGTAGAAAATATCTTGAGATTGTGATTTTGACTTGTGTGCCGTATTTTAAGGGTTTTGGTCTTTGCACCAAACCTTTACCAAAACTTCTAGCACCGACAATCACAGCGCGGTCTAAATCTTGTAAGCTACCTGAAACTATTTCGCTTGCAGAAGCGCTTTTGTCATTAATTAAAACCACCAATGGAATTTCAGTATCTATTGGTTCGCGTCTTGTAGCGTAGTTCGCATTGTAGTTTTCTATTTGAGATTTGGTATAAACGATGAGCTGGTCTTTGGGGACAAAAATATTACTCACATTTACGGCTTCTGAAAGTAAACCACCAGGGTTGTTGCGCAAATCTAAAATCAATTGTTCTGCGCCTTGTTCTTTTAATTCAAGCACGGCTAAGCCAACATCTTTTGAGGCTGTTCTCGTAAATTGACTCAAAACAATAAATCCTGTTTTGTCATTGGCCATACCGTAAAATGGCACAGCAGATGGCTTGCTCAAAACGCGTTTTAGGGTGATGACTTGAGTTTGATTTTCTCGTTTTATTTCTAGCTTTACACTAGTGTTTGGTGCGCCGTTTAGGACTTCGCCTAAATTATTTTTATAATCACTTACGGGAGAGTTGTCAATTTTAAGGATTTCATCGCCTAATTTTAACCCTGCTTGGTCAGCAGCAAAGTCTTTTAACAAATTGGTTATAATGACTTTATCATGATGGCTTTTAAGCTCTAAGCCTAGATTAGCATAATTGGCTGATTTTTGAATTCTAGCGTCTTCTACGTCTTGTTCGTTATAAAAGTTGGTGTAAGGGTCTAAATCGGTTAACATTTTGGTAATCGCCGTATTCATAAGTTCAGCTGGGTTGACCTCATCGACATAATTCATATTGATTTCCTTGTATAAAGCTGTAAAAATTTCTATTTGCTTAGCAATTTCAAAAAAATCAGAACGATACATTGTGTAACTGCTTAGTATTACAACTGATATTGCTATAAGTAGTATGTATTTTAGTTTTTTCATAGTTCTTTATTAATTTCTACTGATGTTGTTGTTCATTTCGACTGCACTTAATGAACGGCATTTATATCTGTGGATTCAATTGTCAATGTGGTTGCTGTTACTAAATTTTCAAATTATCACATTACAAATTATTACATTAATATATTGTTCCATAATTACATTAACCCTATGGTTTACTATGTCATTCTGAAAAATGCGACGAAAGGAGCATTTGTTCAGAATCTCATCTAGTCATCTCTTTCAACAATGTTATCAAGGCTTTTTCAACCTCTTGATAGGTTAATTTTTCAGAAGTTGAATATACAAACATCATATGAAAATGAGTTTTATCTTTAACAATTAAATGCTTATGCAGTCTGTAAGCTTCGCGCATCTGTCGTTTAATACGGTTCCTGTCAACCGCCTTTTTAAATTTTCGTTTGGGCACACTTACGCCACAAAGGTTAGTTCCTGACTCCTCAAATTTTAAATATTTTAGGCTTAGCGGTGAGTTTTTTGTGGTTTTACCGCTTTTAAAAAGCCTCTCTATATGACGTTTCAATCGTAGTTTTTCAGATTTTGGAAACTTGTAATTCATGCCGTAAAATTATACATTTTAAAATTTATGTTTTACAAAAGCCTATTGCTTTTTAAAGTTTTATTTTTACTGTAATATTAGATGTCAAAACAATGCTAGAGCAAAACAGATATCGGGCCATTGGTGTAATGAGTGGAACGTCACTTGATGGTGTAGATTTATGTGAGGTTGATTTTTTTTATCATCAAAATAACTGGTCGTATAAGATTTTGAAAACTCAAACCATTTCTTATGAATCTGAATGGAAAAAAAATCTAGAACACGCTCATAAATTACCAAAAAAGAATATTAAGATTTTAGATGAAAAATACTGTAAGCTATTAAGTCAGTTTATTTTAAAATTTATGGATAAACCTGATGAAATAGATATGGTTTGTTCACACGGCCACACCATCAGGCATCAACCCGAAAAAGGATGGACTTATCAAATTGGCAACCTTGAAATATTAAGTCAACTCATCCAAAAAACTGTAGTTTGCGATTTTAGAACAGCTGATGTGGCTCTCGGTGGTCAAGGAGCGCCTTTGGTACCTATTGGGGATGAGTTGCTATTTGGTGATTATGACTACTGTCTCAATATTGGTGGTTTTGTCAATATTTCATATCAGCAGGGAAACGACAGATTAGCCTATGATATTTGTCCAGCCAATAAAATCCTTAATTTATATGCAGAAAAATTTGGTGTTGAATATGATGATAAAGGCAAAATTGCCTTCCAAGGTCTATGCCAACAAGACCTTTTTGCACAATTAAACGCTTTAGACTTTTATAAAAAAACAACACCACCAAAATCTTTAGGTGTAGAATGGCTAGAAAAAGAACTCCTGCCAGAGATTGAATCCTTTAAAATCTCTAATGAAGATATTTTAAATACCTTAACACATCATATCGCCTATCAAATTTCTAAAGCTTTAAAAGTAAGAAATGCTCAAGTTTTGATTACCGGTGGTGGAGCTTATCACGATTATTTAATTGAATGTTTAAAAAAATATGCTTCAGATATAGAAATTCATATTCCAAATCCCAAAATTATTGACTACAAAGAAGCTTTAATTTTTGGGTTGCTTGGGGTTTTAAGATATAGAGGAGAAAATAATGTTTTAAAATCGGTTACAGGAGCCAAAAAAGATCATAGTTCGGGTAAGGTTTTTAAACTATAACGCGCATAAATAAATTTTATACTCCAAATCAAAAACTAACTTAAGTGCTTAGCTTATATTTGTGCATATTTTTTAGAAATAGATTTTACAAAATATGAAAGACCTTCTCAAAACCTACGAAAATAAAGAACCCGAAATTGTATTTCATTGGAATGATCCCGAAACGGAAGCCGAAGGCTGGACAGTCATCAATTCTTTACGTGGTGGTGCTGCCGGTGGTGGGACGAGAATGCGACAAGGTCTAGATAGAAATGAAGTGGTTTCTCTCGCCAAAACTATGGAAGTCAAATTTACGGTGTCCGGCCCTAAAATAGGCGGTGCCAAGTCCGGTATCAATTTTGACCCAAACGACCCGAGAAAGCGCGGTGTTTTGGAACGCTGGTATAAAGCAGTTTCACCTTTATTAAAACAATATTACGGCACGGGTGGCGATTTAAACGTTGACGAAATTCACGAAGTCATTCCCATCACAGAACAATGCGGCGTATGGCATCCTCAAGAAGGCGTTTTTTCTGGACACTTTCAACCTACAGAAGCCGATAAAATTAACCGTATTGGTCAATTGAGACATGGCGTCATAAAAGTTTTAGAAAATGCAGATTACTCGCCAGACTTAAGTCAAAAATACACTGTTGCCGATATGATTACAGGCTATGGTGTGGCTGAATCTATCAAATATTATTATGATATATATGGTGGTAAGGTCAAGGGCAAGCGTGCTATCATTCAGGGTTTTGGAAATGTAGGCTCTGCAGCAGCTTTTTATCTCTCAAAAATGGGGGCAAAAATTGTGGGTATAATAGATCGCGTTGGTGGAGTAATCAACGAAAACGGATTTGACTATGAAGATATTAAAACTTTGTTTTTAAATAAAGATGGTAACACATTATATGCTGAAAATCTAATACCCTTTGAAGAAATCAATGAAAACATCTGGAAAATACCAGCTGAAATATTTGCCCCTTGTGCCGCCTCAAGATTGGTTTCAAAATCTCAAATCGATACTTTAATAGATAATGGCGTTGAAGTTATTTCTTCTGGTGCTAATGTCCCTTTTGCAGATAAAGAAATATTCTTTGGTCCTATCATGGAATATACCGATGCTCGGGTAAGTTTAATCCCTGATTTTATTGCCAATTGTGGAATGGCTCGTGTGTTTGCTTATTTTATGGAAAGACGTGTCCAAATGACTGATGAATCTATTTTTAACGATACTTCTATCACGATAAGAAATGCGATACAAAATACTTATAATCACAATGACTCGAAATTCAACATTAGTCGAACAGCTTTTGAAATCGCTTTAAACGAACTTCTATAACAGATGATAACTTTCCTTTTAGTCGTTTTTGTATTGGGCTATGTTTCTATTACTTTAGAGCATAGCTTACATTTAGATAAAGCTGTACCAGCACTCCTTATGGCCACATTGATGTGGGCTATTTTAGCCTTTGGTTTTAATGAAGGTTGGGTTTCTGTGATCAATCAATATGGAGAAGTCTTTGATGTCCTCAAATCCAATTCTGATATTGAAACAGAACAATATGGGTTTAAGAAAATTTTGATGCACCATTTTAGTAAAACTGGTGAGATTTTATTCTTCCTGATTGGTGCCATGACCATAGTCGAAATAATTGATTTACATCGAGGGTTTGGCATCATCAAAAAGTTTATAAAGGCCAAAAATAAAAAACACCTATTGTGGACTTTAGGTATTTTAGCCTTTATACTATCTGCTATTATTGATAACCTTACTGCAATTATAATTCTTGTGGCCTTATTACGTAAAATTTTAGTTCGAAGAAAATACCGGATCTGGTATGCCAGTATGATGATCATTGCAGCAAACGCTGGTGGTGCATGGTCTCCAATTGGCGATGTCACCACCACAATGCTCTGGATTGGTGATAAAGTTTCAGCCATCGGCTTAACAGAATATGTAGTTTTGCCTTCCATAGTTTGTTTTATAGTACCGTTTTTTATCGCGACCAAACTCAAACCCTTTAGAGGTTATGCCATGCGTAAGGAAATGATAATTGACGAAGATGCAGAACGCCTGTTAAGTAGTCGAACCATGCTCATTGTAGGCCTTTTAGGTATTGCTTTTGTACCTGTTTTTAAAGTGATTACAGGCTTGCCGCCCTATTTGGGGATGATGTTTAGTTTAGCTATGGTCTGGTTGGTGTCAGAATATGTAAAACCAGAAAAAAACATCAGTCGAAAAGATAAATTTAGGTATTCAACACACAAAGCTTTATCCAAAATTGAGTTCTCAAGCATATTATTCTTTTTGGGTATTCTCCTAGCTGTAGGAGCTTTAGAAAGTCTTGTGATTGGTGAAATAGATGGTCAAGCGGTCGGGAGTTTAAGATATGCCGCCGAATCTGTATCCAATGCCATTCCATCTATGGATATTGTTATAATCCTGCTTGGCATGATGTCTTCTGTGCTTGATAATGTGCCACTTGTTGCCGCATCTATGGGCATGTACGATTTTCCTTCAGATAGCCCGATTTGGCACTTTATTGCTTACTCTGCTGGTACTGGTGGAAGTTTACTTGTGATTGGTTCTGCTGCTGGGGTTGCTGCTATGGGCATGGAAAAAATTGATTTCATCTGGTATCTCAAAAAAGTGTCGTGGTTGGCTTTCCTCGGATTTATTGCAGGATGTGGCTTGTTTGTGTTTATAGAAGCGTTTTTTTATTAAATATTTTACGCTTAAAATATAAGTTAAAAGCTATGGTTTGATGTTAAGTGTTTATAAACTTTGTAAGGGTATCCTATCTTTGTGGACATAGCTAATAAATAAAAAATACCAAGTTGTGAAACCCAAGAAACCACGCTTTATGAAAATATCCTTGTACAGTTTAGCTACAATATTTAGTATGGGCATATTATATAATATTATTGCTCAAAACACTCCGCAAACTTTTTCTTTTGATAATAATAACTTGAAAAAAAACTACCAAGTTAATTACTCAAATTGGAGCACACTCTTACAGAAACACGTTGATGAGAAAGGTTTTGTAGACTACAAATCTTTCGTAAATGATAAGGACAAGTTATTGAAATTTACTCACCATCTAGAAAACAACATCCCCCAAAAACACTGGAGCGATAATCAAAAAAAAGCTTATCTCATCAATGCTTATAATGCATATACCATTCAATTAGTTATAGAACATTATCCTGTAAAAAGTATAAAAGATATCGGTGGTGTTTTTAGCAACGTATTTAAAAAAGACTTTATTAATTTTAATGGAGAGATGATAGCATTAGATGATATTGAGAAAGGTATGCTATTTCCTATGGGTGACCCAAGAATTCACTTTGCTGTAAATTGTGCTTCTTTTTCTTGCCCAAAATTAAACAATGCACCTTATTATCCTGAAAACCTTGACCAACAGCTCAACCAAGCTGCTCGAGACTTTATCAATTCTAAACGTAACATGCTATCACCAAATAAAGCTAAACTTTCTAAAATATTTAAATGGTATAAATCAGATTTTGAACAAGAAAATCAAACTTTAATTGATTTCATTAATTTGTATTCGGAGACTACACTTCAAGATGACATTAGCATTGAGTATTTAGATTATAATTGGGAACTTAACGCTATAGAAAATGCCAATAAAAGTTGAAAATCAGTGTAATCATACCAACATATAATGAAGCACAAGGAATATCGAAAACGCTTAATGAGCTTCAACATAGACAAAGTGAGCAATCCTTAATACATGAAATTATAGTTGTTGATGGAAAAAGTGATGATGGGACTCAAGATATTGTTTCAAAATTTGATGGCATCAAGTGCATCTCCTCACCAAAAAGCCGTCCCATACAAATGAATACAGGTGCAAGTCAAGCTCGTGGAGATATTTTATATTTTTTGCATGCTGATTGCCTACCACCACAGAATTTTGACATTTACATCTCAAATGGCATCGACCAAAACCATCTGGCGGGTTGTTTCAGAATGAAATTTGATGATGAGCATCCTTGGATAAAATTTATCAGTTGGTTGACCAAATTTAAGTACAGAGCTTGTAGAGGTGGCGACCAAAGTTTATTTGTGACCAAAAGTCTATTTGAGAAAATTGGTGGTTTTGATAAACGCTATCTTATATTTGAAGACCATGAAATTTTAGGTAAAATCTATAACACAACAAAATTTTGTGTAATTCAAGAGCCTTTGGTGTCATCAGCAAGAAGATTTCGGGATAAAGGTATTTTAAAACTTCAGCTATTGTTCTGGGCGATATATTTTAAAAAATGGCTCGGTGCCACACCTGAAGAGTTATTTAGCTTTTATAAAAAGCATATTGATTGAATTGTCATTATAGTAACTTAAGTAATAACTGAATTGAGATATTAAACATTTTTAATACAATTTAAATATCTCCTAAAAACTTATTTACATATTGCTGATTTTTCAGTCTCTTACTTTTTCAACTTTTTATATCCCAATGCCCCACCAACTATCACTCCTAAAGCAACCAATCCTGAAATAGGTGCTGGTGTAGTGTCGTCTACATTAGTATCACCGAACCCTGGTGGAAGCTGAGCATAAATTTCTGAAGTTGCGTATATCAATAATGCAATAATTAAACTTAGTTTTAAAACAATATTTTTCATCTTTTGATTAATTTTATTGAATAATTAATTTACGCGATATGCTTTGCTCAGCATTTAGAAATTCAAGCAAGTAAACACCAGTTGAAAGTTGACTTGCATCGACATTAAATTCATCATTGCCTTGTTTCACAATACTTGTATTAAATACTTCTTGGCCTGCAAGACTATATATTTTTACGCTTGCACTTTGAGCATTCAAGCCTTTTGTTTTAATGCTAAACAAGCCGTTGCTAGTAGGATTAGGATACAAGTTAAAACCTTCTGCTAATGCATTGTAGTCAACACTTAAAGTGGTGTTATCAAACTTTAAACTAAAGCGATCTGAAGCTATACTTTCAGGGATATTGCTATCTACGCTAAAACTGTAGGCTTGATTGTCGCCGATAAGTGTTTCAGTATTCAAATAATTGTCTACTATGTAAACGTCAATATTCTCATCCCAGTTAGACGTATTAAGCCTAAATTCATATTGGTTAAACTGATATTGACTGATAAATAATGGTAGGATTTCGTTGTCCTGAGGAAAATCTCGTCGTTCTAAACCTAAAAGAGTATTTGAATTTACGGCTGCCAGATTTTCTGTAGGATTGGCAAGTTTTCCACCGTCAAAATCATCAATAGCGTTGTTCGCACCCGCTTCAAATCTAAATTTTACTACATCTAGTTTGATATTGTTGGTATTGTAAAGTTCTAAATCGGCAATTGCAATTTGACTGACATCAAAAACACTTGTTAGCATACCTGAAGTATTTTTAGCCGTTTCTGTAAACTCTAAACCAGGTGTTGTAGTGACCGTAGCCGAATTTTGCACGAAGAAACTTTGCCCAGGCTGAATCATCTGTTGAGCTGGCGTGGTATTGTCTATAATTTCATATGCTCCTTCTGTAGAAGCATTGGCATTCCAGATATAGAGATTATTGCTATTAATATCGCCACTAAAAGTTAAACTGTTAAAATCAACAATGGCTTGATAAGGATTACCAAGTAAACTCCACTCACCATTGCCAGTGGCTAAATCTGCAGTCAAGTCAACATTGCCTGTCACCAAGTTTCCGGTAGCTCTTAATATTGTGTTGGTTGGTATTTGATTGGTGCTTGTTAAATCTATACTTCTATCACCTCGCACAAATAAGTTGTAAGCTTTGCCAACTTCAAGATTAGTACTATTGGTATTTGGGATATCGCCCCAAGTTTGTGTTGAATTATCAAAAAGTTTTAAAGATGGATTACCACTAATAGTCGCATCAAAGCCATTCATACCATCAGTTGTTGAACCAGTGATGTGCGTACCAAAACCAGGATTTGGGTTGTCGGTATTGCTTGTGGAACCTTCTTGTCAGTTCATTCTGATAGAATTACCAGTCATAATTGGAGAAGCGAGAAACCTAAAAACTCTACGATTGTTATCGCCGGCTGGGATAAAACGCTGCGTTGTAAAACTACCTGCTCCAGAAACAGTGCCATTAAATTCATCAAGCTGACCTGAGCCAGAGGCATCACTTTCAAAAACTAAAGAGCCATTGTTTTCGAGATTACCAGCTAAACTTAAAACAGCAGAAGACCCAATGCTTAATTCAGCACTAGACTCAATTGTTAAATTTCTGAGAGATGTACTACTCGAAAAGCTCACGTTTCCTGACTCTACAGAAGCGTCTCTAGCCGTTTCTGTTAGGCCGTCAGGATTTGATGGTGACCAACTTGAACCGTCATAAACGTAATAATTTGGATAGTTTCTAAAACTTGTAAATGTAACGTTTCCAGACCCTGGATTACCTGTAGGCAGTCCGTCACCATAGCCTTCATCCGATAAAAATCCATTACCAGAATTTAAATAAGTTATTACAAATTCAAATTTATCGTTTGTCACTAAACCGATATCACTCCAATCAAAAGCAAAAGAAAAACTTGTCTGAGTGTTACTTGATGGATTTCCAACAGCACTGACAAAATTTAAACCATTATCGCCAATAGTTCCAGAATTAGGAATAGACCATAAACCACCAAAACCTGTATCAATAGCAATAGCATAGGTTGCTTCAAATCCAGCTGGGAATGTGATGTCTGAAGCATCAGTGCCAGCAGATGAAATGGCTCTTCTTAAGGGATCACCCTGATCATTAACATTACTATCTATCACGGAACGACCAGCAGTACCAGTTGAAATATAAATCACCATGGCGTCATTAAAGTCACCTACTCCTTTTGTAAACGTTCCTGTAATACTAGGTCCATCATCGTCAAACTCTAAAGTGCTAGATCCAATAACATCTCCAAAGCCACTATTCCCATTTCCATTATAAGTTGTTTGTGCTTTAATGAGATTAATGCTCTGTAGGCCGATAAAAGTCAAAAACAGTAAAGTTTTAAAATGCACCGACAAGGTTTTCGGTTTAATTCTCAAATTGAGTAAAATTGTTTCCATAAGTTAAATTATTAAATAGAAATTTAATTTAAAGAAATATTTTTTTTAAAAAAATATTCAAAATTTTAGCGAGCAACTAAAACGTTTTCGTGTTGATAACTTTCTGTGAATCAAATTTAATAATGCTAAATAAAAGACTTTTGTTGAAGTTTTAGTTATGACGAAAATTTGTGATATAGGATTGTTTGATTTTCATTAAATCTTTGCACCAATTGAACATGATAATAATGCTAGATTTCGATTTTTTTAAAAGAAAAAACTATTGTGATCAATATCAGGTTCATTTATTCAGAAAGTTTTATAAGTATTGCAGCCAAAAAAGTCATAAACTCGTAAATAAAAAAGAATTATTTGAATTTTATAAAACCTATTATTGAAGAGTTCTAAAGCATATATCAAAAATATTAGGCTAGGACCTTTCAGACTTATAGACTTCGGCGACTTTTTCAAGTTCATCGTACCAATCTTGACCAAATTTTTTGATTAGTGCATTTTTTGTGAATTGATATACTGGTACTTGAAGTTCTTGACCTAAGGTGCAAGCTGGAGAACAAATATCCCAGCGGTGATAATTCACCGCTTTAAATTTAGAGAGTTTTTGTACTCTAACCGGATACAATTCACAAGAAATGGGTTTCTTAAAATCGATTTTACCTTCACGATAGGCTTTTTCGATTCCACATAGTGCTATGCCCTTTTCATTAAATGTAACGTAAGCGCATTCCTTTCCATTGACCAAGGGGGTTTCTAAGCCCTCAAATTCAGATACCACATAAGTGCCTTGTTCTTCTATGGCTTTTCGCCCTTCTGGCCTTAAACCAGATTTTATTTTAGGATATATTTTTTCTAAAGTAGATTTTTCATGCTCTTCTACAGGAGCGCCAGCTTCACCAGCTACACAGCACTCACCTTTACAGGCTGAAAGGTTGCAAGTAAAATCTTTATCTAAAATTTCTTCTGAAACGAGCGTATCTTGAATTTGAAACATGCTGCAAAGATACAAAAAGACTTAACGATTATTTAATCAATTATTTTGATAAAGAACATTGTCAAACTAAAATTTCAAATTACTTTTGCCGGCTAATTTTTTTGAAATATGGGTTTAGATTTTAAACAAATTTTTACGGCTGGCATGATCTTATTTGCTGTCATCGATATTTTGGGTAGTATTCCTATTATCATTGATTTAAGGAAAAAAGTAGGTCATATTCAAAGCGAAAAAGCCTCTATTGTTGCAGCTATATTGATGGTGGTCTTTTTGTTTGTGGGTGAAGAAATATTAAAACTCATCGGCATTGATGTCAACTCTTTTGCGGTTGCCGGAGCCTTTATCATTTTCTTTTTGGCGATTGAAATGATTTTAGGCATTCAATTGTATAAAGATGATGCACCGGAAACAGCGGCTATTGTCCCTTTGGCGTTCCCGCTTATTGCCGGTGCCGGTACCATGACGACCATTTTATCTTTAAAATCTGAGTTTGAAACCATCAATATCATAGTGGCTATCGTCGCAAATGTCATTGTAGTTTACGCCGTTTTAAAATCCTCTAAAAAATTAGAGCGCATTTTTGGCAATCAAGGCATAACCGTGATCAGAAAGATTTTTGGTGTCATTTTATTGGCTATAGCCGTTAAGCTTTTTGCGACTAATGTGACCAACATCTTATAAGTTGAGGTAAAAATCTTGAATTAAACTTTTATAGGCTTCTGTATATTGATGTCTCGTTATTTCTAGGATCAGTTCGTCTTTATCTATGGAACTTTGAGCATATGAAAACTGCATTAAACTGCGCTTAAAGTTGGCTTTGGCTCGACCTTTAACCTGTGTGATTTTATTTAAATAAAGGCCTTTATCTTTTGCTAAGCTTATAAAATCTTGATGCTTTTCATAAGGTAAAATTACGGCAAAATGTCCTTTAGAATGTATTAATTTCACCACAGAATTAATTAATTTTATATAATTCAATGTGTGTTGTTCTCGCGCCTGTTGACGAAAATCAAATTTGGGTTGCTGCTCTTCAAAAAACGGTGGATTACTCAAGATCAAATCGTATTTTAAATCCGGCTCCTGAACTAAGTCTTGAACATCTCCGTGATAGCAAAACAACCGATCGTTCCAGGGTGAGTTTTCAAAATTTCCAACACATTCCTGAAAGGCTTCAGCTTGAATTTCTATAGCATCGATTTGTTCTGCAAATGACCGTTGCGCCATCATTAATGCAATGATTCCACTGCCAGTGCCTACATCCAATATTTGGTTAGGCTTAAAGCTAATATCAATCCATGCCCCTAATAAAACCGCATCGGTTCCAATTTTATGGGCGGTTTTATTATGGTAGACTTGAAATTGCTTAAAACAAAAAGGATTTGACATATAGCTTTTATAAACTTTTACAATGATATAAAAACAAAACACAGCTATTATACTTGAAAACCCTTAAATTTGAAATCATTGGGATAAGACTATGATTAACAAACGGCTTTTGATTAAAAACCTGCTGGCGCATAACGACGAAAACAGTTTTTATGACAAAAAGCTCAAACTCGATTTTGGCAGTCGTGAAGGCAAAGCTAAGTTTTTAAAGCACGTTTGCGCCATGAGCAATTCCAATCCCAAAAACAATTCTTATCTTGTCATTGGAGTAAAAGATGACGACAACAGTATTGTAGGTGTAGATTTTTTTGACGATTCTAAAATACAAAACCTCATCAATGCCTATTTAGAAAATCCACCATTAGTCAACTACGAAAACATCCCGTTTCCACATTTACCTGCCGATAAGGTTGTGGGTTTAGTGAGCATTAGACCGCGAAATGATGATAGCATCTGCGCCTTGAGGCGCAACATTTGGAAATATTACGGTGGCTCGGTTTTTATGCGTGAAGGTAGCATCAGTAAACCCAAAGTATTTGATATCGAAATCAAAGACATAAATTCTGAAATGGTCAAAGCCATTGAAAACCACTCGCAGAATAACATCAAAATGACCTTAGACAGTGTATTTGAGTTTATGAACAACAGTAAAGACTTCAACCCAACTTATAAGGTCTTTAAAGAGTATTTTGTGCTATGCTGGGCAGGAAAAACCCAAAAAGTTAACAACAAAACCTACTATTCAAGGGTAAATATTGAGTTAATTAATGAACAAGTCAAATTGTTTTATTCTGACCAAGATGAAGTTGAAATTGATATCAGTGATGACGAATTTAAAATTTTAGAATACATTCATTTAGGTTTGCAAGGAGAATACTACTATTATCCTTTAGAAAAAACCTCTATTCGTTTTAATAATAATATGAGTTACGATATCGAAAGTAAATTGGTGTTTAAACCACCAAAGTTTAATCAAAAGACCTTGCGGCATTACATGAATACCAACGACCATTTATTGAAGAAAATCGAAAAAAACCTGAGCTTAAATAAGCAAGAAACCATTGAACTTCGATATTTACCATCAGTTTACCTTTTAGGATATCTAAATGGTTTTGATGATAGTATAGAAAAGTTAGAATCTGCAAAATCATTTATAAAAGCCAAAAGCCAAATCGCTTATAAAAAATACAAAGACGCTATGCGGGCTTTAAGAAAAATAAAATACAATTGATTATGTCAAGAACACTTGTAATAGGAGATATCCATGGTGCGTTGAAAGCCCTCAAAGAAGTTTTAAAAAAAGCTCAAGTTACAAAAGATGATAAGCTTATTTTTTTAGGCGACTATGTTGATGGTTGGTCTGATAGTGCAAAAACTTTAGACTATTTAATCACACTTCAAAAATCTCATCATTGTATGATTTTAAAAGGCAATCACGATGCATTATTACTTCATTGGCTTATTCATCAAGAACAAAATGAAAAATGGCTGATGCACGGTGGTAGAAGCACCCTACAAGCTTATAAAAACATCAATAAAACACATAAGACCATCCACCAAAAGTTTATCGAAAATTTGCCAACCTATCATGTCGATGATCAAAATCGACTGTTTGTCCATGCAGGTTTTGCCAATATGCACGGGCCAGATTATGAGTATTATGAAAATACAGTTTATTGGGATAGAACGCTTTGGGAAATGGCATTAGCTACGGATAAAAAATTAAGTCAAAATGATGTCACATATCCCAAACGTTTAAAGCTCTTCAAGGAAATTTACATTGGTCATACACCTGTGAATCGTTATGGAAAAGATATTCCTATGCAAGCCCAAAATGTAATCAACCTCGACACTGCTGCAGCCTATAAAGGACCTCTCACGATATTAGATGTCGATTCTAAAAAATATTGGCAAAGTACGCCTGTTCATAAATTGTATCCCGACGAAAATGGCAGAAATTAATAGACTACTTACTTCCGAAAGCTATAGTCTTGTTCGACTTTAGCAATTCTGGTTTTGTAGCTTTTATACCATTGGTTTTGTCCTTTGCGTTGAGCTATTTGATGTTGATAATGATTTTTCCATTGTTTTATAGATTGTAAATCTTTCCAATAAGACACTGTTATTCCTATTGAATCTCTAGCAATTTCTGCACCCAGAAAACCTTCTTGCTTTTGGGCTAAGTTTATCATCAATTCAGCCATTTCAGCATAAGTATTATCGTCTTCTGAAGTTCGTATAGACGAAAAAATAACGGCATAATACGGTGGTTTGGGAGTTTGAGCTATCATATTTAAAGTCATTTGTCTATAACGATTCGACTTACGCGTTGAGAAATTCTAGTAATCAACTCATAAGGAATACTCAATTGGTTGATATCAAAATCTAATGCCGAATGCCCTTCGCCAAAAATTAAAACTTCATCGCCCTCTTCACAATTGATATCAGTGACATCAACCATCAAAGTATCCATACAAACATTGCCGACAATTGGTGCAATTTTGCCATGAAGTTTTACAATACCATTTCCGTTTCCGTAAATTCTAGAAATACCATCTGCATAACCTAAAGGTAAAGTCGCAATTTGTCTTTTGCTTTGAGCTTTATATTTTCTATCATAACCCACGCTATCGCCTTTTACAATCCACCTTAATTGGGCTATTGGAGTTTTTAAAGAGGCTACAGGCTTTAACATTTTATGCTCTTTCGGATGATTGCCATAACCATAAAGTGCAATACCAGCGCGCACCATATCCATTTCAGCTTCAGCATAATTTAATATTCCACTGGAATTACAAAGATGAGTTGTCAAATCGTGAGACGCATAGGCCTCAAAAACTTTAACTGCAGATTGAAAACTTTGGATTTGCTCAAGGGAGAATCTTTTTTCATTTGGCATACCAGCTGCAGCCAAATGAGAAAATATGCCCTTTAGTTTTAAAGTTTGTCTATCGGATAAGCACGTTTTGACATCTTCAAACTGGTGTTTATCAAAGCCTAAGCGATTCATTCCCGTATTAATTTTAAGATGGATAGGAAAGCCTTTAACGCTCTGATGTTTTAAATTTTGATGAAGAGATTTTAAAAAATAGAAGCTATATACGCTGGGTGTTAAATCAAATTCCAAAAGTTGCGACAACTCTTCTAGCTGTGGGTAAAATATTAAAATTGGGCATTGAATGCCTCCTTTTCTGAGGCGAACACCTTCTTCTATGTAGGCAACAGCCAAATAAGAAACCCCTAAATCCTGAAGTGCTTTCCCAATAATCAAAGAGTCAGAACCATAAGCATAAGCTTTAACAACACCCATAATTTTGGTCTCTGATTTAAGATGACTTTTTATGACTTCAAAATTGTGTTTTAAAGCACTTAGGTTAATCTCAAGTCGGGTTTCCAATGGTTTATGCATTAATCTTTGGGTTTAATTTCTTCTATATCGTTAAGTTCGATTTGCTTTAATTTTTCTTGCCGCATCGCTTTGAAATATGCTGCTCTACTTAAAGGCTCGTATTCATCGGTTTCACCAAGAAAAACCAACTTATCACTTGATGATTTTCTAAAACTATATTGCGCCAAATTACCAGTTCTGGTACACACCGCATGCACTTTGGTTACGTATTCTGCCGTAGCCATTAAATTGGGCATAGGTCCAAAAGGATTGCCTTTAAAGTCCATATCCAAGCCGGCCACAATCACTCTTTTGCCTTGATTGGCCAGATTGTTACAAACATTGACAATTTCATCATCAAAAAATTGAGCTTCATCTATGCCTATTACGTCACAATCATCTGCCATTAGTGGAATATTGCCTGCAGCTGGCACAGGTGTTGAGTGTATTTTATTTTCATCATGAGATGTAACATGCGCCTCATCGTAGCGATTATCGATTTGAGGCTTAAAAATCTCTACCTTTTGTTTAGCAAATTGCGCTCGTTTTAGTCGACGGATAAGTTCTTCGGTCTTTCCTGAAAACATGCTACCACAGATCACTTCTATCCAACCAAATTTTTCTTTGTGATTTACAGTATTTTCAAGAAACATTTTTTTATTTTTATGAGGATTACCGAAACAATTTCTTTAATTTTAAATCGTTAAAATTAGTAAAAATAAAGCGTTAATATACAGACAAAGAAACAAAAATGAAGAAAGTCCTAGAAGACGAATTGATGAGCTTAGCCCACAGAATCCTCAAATTAAGGGATAAAGCTGAAATACACGAACTTAAAGAAGAAGCTGCTGTTTTATACGAAAAATTATCTGTACTGTCTTTTGCTGAAAAACATTTTGAAGGTGCCAAACCTACAATAAAAAAACACGATGTCGAAAAAGCCATAGAGCAAGAGTATGAAGATGAAAAAGCAGACCTTAATTACCCCGATGGCACTGAATATAATGAAGATCAAATTTACGAACACAATACAGAAAAAATAAAAGATATTGTGTCGCAAATGCCTTATGAGACTGAACAAGTTGATAAGATGTTTGAAAAACAAAGTCAAGATTCAGATAGCAACACAAAACCAGAGACAAAGCCTTCGTCAACTGAAGACGTTCAAGACTTTGGCGTGCATTTTGACGATTTGCCCAATTTTGAGCCTGCAAAAGATTCCTCTCAAGAAGAGTCTGACAACCCAAATGAAGAAAATACTGAAGTTAAAGAAGATGCTGGAACCCAAAATTCATCAGAAAAGAGAAAAGATGAAGAGAAGCATCCAAAACGCAAAATGGATTTGTTTTCCCAACCTAAAAAATCGCTCAACGACAGTTTAAATAAAGAGTTGAAAATTGGGCTTAATGATAGGTTGACTTTTGTCAATCAGCTCTTTAAAGGCGATACTAAAGCCTACGAAAGTTTTATTGGTCGCATCAACGCTTTGAAAAGTTTTGAAGAAGTGAAGTCGTATCTCAATGAGCAAATTCAAGACAAGTACAGCTATTGGAAAGACAAAGAAGACATTGCTAATAGACTGCTTCATTTGATTGAAAAAAAATTTGAATAATCATGCTTTACTTTGTTCCAACGCCGATAGGCAACCTCAAAGATATGACCTATCGCGGTGTTGAGGTACTTAAAGCAGTAAATCTTATCTTAGCTGAAGATACAAGAGTCAGTGGTAAATTGCTAAAAAATTACGGCATTCAAACGCCGATGATTGCCTATCATCAACACAATGAACATAGCCTTACGGATAAAATTATTGAGCGGCTAAATAATAGTGAAGACATTGCCCTGATCACGGATGCTGGCACACCGGGAATATCAGATCCC
This sequence comes from Mesohalobacter halotolerans, assembly GCF_006120725.1. Taxonomy (GTDB): domain Bacteria; phylum Bacteroidota; class Bacteroidia; order Flavobacteriales; family Flavobacteriaceae; genus Psychroflexus; species Psychroflexus halotolerans. Next base: position 686,558 of record NZ_SWMU01000001.1, on the reverse strand, counting down.
GGATTTTTATTGTCGAGGACTTGTGCAGAGCATGGGCTCAAAATGACATGTTTGCCTGGTGCTACAGCTTTTGTACCCGCATTAGTTACAAGTGGTTTACCCAATGACAAATTTGCTTTTGAGGGATTTCTCCCCCCAAAAAAAGGCCGTCAAAAACGACTTAAACTTTTAAAAAATGAAGTGCGAACAATGATATTTTACGAATCGCCCTACAAAGTTCTGAAAACCCTGAAAGATTTCAAATCTACTTTTGGAGGTGAACGCTTAATCAGCATTTCCAGGGAAATCAGTAAGCTATACGAAGAGACCAAACACGGTAGCATTGACGAGCTATTAGATTTGTTCACGACTCAAAACCCCAAGGGTGAGTTTGTCATTATTGTAAAAGGTTTGGGTTAGATAATTGTGATTTAATGTTTAAAGCTTTCATAACCATAACATCCTTTTTTACAATAATTTGATAGGCTAGATTTGTATTGAAAAGTTGTTGAGCTATTGTGGCTTTGAGATAGGTTGTTATAGTAGATTGCGTATATTCATCTTCTTCATATTTGATATCAAAGCTTTGTAAAAAATCATCAAATGCAACTAACATACTTTGGCTGACTTGATAATAAGAGAGAAAATCTTCAACATTTAGACTGTTGTAATAGGATCTGTTTTTCTCAAGTTCAGAGAATATAAATCGATCCAAAATACCAGCTTCAAACATATCGTGTAAATCGGTATTGACATCACCCATTTCCTTTGGAACAAAAACATCGGGAATAATGCCTCCACCGCCATAAACGGTCTTTCCTTTAGGGGTTTTAAAGGTTAAAGAATCAACTACAACAATACTATCTGCAGATTGCAGCTCGCCGTTGGTATAACGACTCATGTAGTCATTAAAATAATCTTCTCTACCATTATTGTAAGACCGTTGAATAGAGCGACCTGTAGGTGTATAATATCGAGCAACTGTAAGTCTCACTGCGCTACCATCACCAAGCGGCATGATGCGTTGGACAAGACCTTTACCAAATGACCGCCGACCTACTATAAGACCGCGATCATTATCTTGAATAGCACCTGCCAAAATTTCACTGGCCGATGCAGATTTCTCATTGATTAAGATGATTACTTTTTTGTTTTCAAATAAACCTTGTGCAGTAGCTAGAGTTTCACTCATGTTGCCACCTCGATCTTTGGTGTAAAGTACAGGTGTGTCATCAGCTAAAAATTCGTCAGCAATATCAACGGCCTCTTTCAGATAACCTCCACCATTGTCTCTAATGTCGACAATAATGCGTTGTGGGTTTTTGGACTCTAAAGTTTTGGCGTAAGCCTTAAACTCATCATAAGTAGTTTTGGCAAACCGATTAATCTTAATGTAAGCCGTGCTAGAATCAATCATAAATCCCGCATCAACACTTTTGAGCGAGACAGAATTTCGCTTTACTTTAAAGCTCAAAAAATTCTCTTGTTTGTCGCGTTTTACTTTTAAATTAACTTCCGTGAGTCGTTCACCCTTTAAAAGTTTTACAATAGAATCTGATGTAATTTCGGGTTGTGATAAATTCAATCCATCTGCGTATAAAATTTTGTCACCAGATTGTAAACCGGCTTTATCGCTTGGTCCATTTGGGATTGTCCGGATTACTGTAAGCGTATCGTTGTTTTTGTAAAAACTGATACCAATTCCGACAAAACTCCCGTTCATACTTTGGTTTTCAGCATCCAATTCAGCTTTGGGCAAATAAGCAGTATGTGGGTCTAAATCTTGTATAATTTGACTTATCGTCAAATCTACAATACTATCGGTGTCAACCTGATCGACATATTTATTTTCAATGAGTTGTATTAAAGTGTTGAGCTTTTGCTTTTGTTTGTAGAGTTTAATTGAGCTTATCGGAGAAGATACATTGAAAAGCGCACCAATATAAATCCCTATCACACAGGCAATGCTGAGCAACACAGGAATATATATTATTTTTACGCGTTTCATATCATTCTTTCACATCAGGTAAATGCACTAATTCAACACCAGCTTTCTTTAAAAAAACAAGACCTGAATTATCTTTATAAGCCTTTTGATAAACCACTCTTATGATTCCCGCTTGGTGAATCAATTTACTGCACTCTCTACAGGGGGATAGTGTAATATATAAAGTTGAACCTCGACTGGATTGGGTAGATGATGCAACTTTTAATATGGCATTAGCCTCGGCATGAAGAACATACCATTTTGTAATGCCGTCTTCATCTTCACAGTTGTTATCAAAACCGCTTGGTGTACCGTTGTAACCATCAGATATAATCATTCTGTCTTTTACAATAATAGCCCCGACTTGCTTGCGTTTGCAATGCGACAACTTGCCCCATTCTCTAGCCATGCGTAAATAGGCACGGTCAAATTTTTCTTGTTTTTTGGGATTCATTTAGGCTTTTATAACAACACAATATACGTTAAATTCAAATTTAAAACATTTAAATGTGTTAAGGTCTTTATCTTTTCTTAAAGGTTTCTCACCAGATCCAAATTTCTCTTAAAATAGGAATACAAAGACCGATAACGATAGAACAACTGATCAGTATCCAGTCTTTTTTAGAAAAACGAAACAGGTTTTGAACTAGAAATCCTAAAATTAACACCGGGACCACAACAAACAGCTGGGCCAATTCTACCCCAAGAGCAAATTCTACTAACATGACCAATTTGTTTTCTGTGCCTTGTGAGACCAAATTAAAATAAGAAGAAAACCCAAAACCGTGAATCAGACCAAAAATTAAAGTTAACGCATAAAGGCCATTAACTTTTTGCTTTGCAATATTCTTATTGGCAAAAATAATATTGTAAATCGCTGTAAATAAAATACTCACTGGAATTAAAAATTCTATTAACCCGCTATCCATTTGAATCACCTCATATGCCGATAAAGTTAGAGAAACTGTATGACCTAACGTAAAAACTGTCACCAGCCAAAACACGCGTTTGCCTTCGCTAAAGGTGTAAGCGGCGACTAAAGCAATCAAGAATAAAATATGATCGTAAGCATTCCAGTCTAAAACGTGAAACAAACCAAGTTTTAAATTGAACCAAAAGTCTGCGAGCATAAGAATAATATTTAATCATGCAAAATATCAATTAATTTGGATTTAAAAATAAAAATAATAGTAAATTTGTCTGCACAAATGGGGGATTAGCTCAGTTGGCTAGAGCACTACGCTGGCAGCGTAGGGGTCATCGGTTCGAATCCGATATTCTCCACTGTTTTTCTGCTGATAGAATCCTTTACAAATTGTAAAATTATCTGGCATTACTTACTACACTTACTTATTAGAATCCCTTTACGATGGGCGATTTTATATCGGTCAAACACAAGATTTGCAAAACAGATTAGCCTATCATAACAAAGGATATTCAAACTATACTAAGAAATTCAGACCTTGGAAAATAATATGGCCAAAAGCTTTTAAGACTAGAAGTGAAGCGTTTAGTTTTGAATAAAAATCAAAAGACTAAAATCAAGGCAAAAAATAATTTATTTTATAAACGAAAACAAAGGTCAGCGGTTTCGATATTATTAAAGATATGACATCTCTACACAACTCAGCAAATCCTAGAATCAAATACATTTTGAGCATAAATATTTCAGTATTTTAACATAATTGTTAAAATATTAAATAGATATATGTAAAATTTTTGTTATCAAATTAACGCTTTTAGGTATTTTTTTTAATTAACTGTATGTCAGTGCTTTACAATTTGCTACAACATTTTATGACAGAATATAAAACCCTGTATTTCAGATAGATAAATAAATATTTAAGGTTAATTTATTGCTTAATTCATTGTCCCTTAGGAAAAAAGAATATATGTTTGCACAATGAGACATAATTAATTTGGTTGAAAAGCTAAGATTAAAACTAATTTTCTAATTTAAAATGAGAACAGATGAATACACCGATGATGTGGGCCAACCCCAATAATTTAGATCTTATAAATGATAAACGAGAAATAGAACGCCTAAAAAACCATAAAATAGATAAGACAGTAAAGCAAAAGAATGCGACTAAAACGAAGTTGATAGATATTTTAAATAAGGCCTTTGCTTTAAGACTGAAGCCTAATTTTGAAATATAAAACATCTTTAAAAAAAGCGTTTAAAATCCCTGTGGTAGTGTCATGGGGATTTATGTTTTATTTTTAACTCCTCTACAAAGGTATTTACAAAATCATCTAGATTGAGAATTGAAGCCTACGCCTACAAATAGAACCACAAAGATTTTGCACATTTTTTATTTGTCCTGTCAAGCTCAAAAAGAACTGGATTAACTCAAGTTGATCCAGAGTTGAAGCCCACTCATGCAAATAGAAATCCAAAACTGCTAGCACAGTTTTTGGCTTTTTTATTTAACACAAGCCTTCAGGCAAGCTTGGGCTTATGAAAACTGGATTAACTCAAGTTGATCCAGAAATGAAGCCCACTCCTGCAAATAGAATCCTAGCCAGCTGCTGCAGGCTTTTGGGATTTTTTATTTTCCATTCGCCTTTAAGCAAGCTTAGGCTCCTGCAAAATAAAAAATCCCAACACCGTGCGGTGTTGGGATTCTGCTTGATGTGGGTCATACTGGATTCGAACCAGTGACTTCTACCCTGTCAAGGTAACACTCTAAACCAGCTGAGTTAATGACCCGGGATAAAAAAACCCAAACATCTGTTCGGGTTTTGTGGGTGCGAAGACCCCGAAGTTTCGGGGGAACCTCTGTCTTCAAAACTCCTCAATACCACAAAATAAATGAACAATATTCCGAGACTTTTTACAAAAAACCCAAACATCTGTTTGGGTTTTGTGGGTGCGAAGGGATTCGAACCCCTGACCTTCTGGGTGTAAACCAGATGCTCTAAACCAACTGAGCTACGCACCCTAAAATGCGGATGCAAATATAAACTAATTTTAAATTATCAAAAACTTTATATCAAGATTAATTTAAAATTCTTCTTTGGCTTCTGAATAGTAGTCGTAAAAGAGGTTTAACATATTAATACACGCCGTGATCATGTCTTTAGTTTCTAAAAGCAAACCAAAATACAATTTGGTATTTTGCTGGCCCATATCTGTCGTACGAATACGCTCGATTTGCTTCTGAATTAGAGCTGAAACTAAGTCTTGAAGTTCTTTTTGCTGTTCAATCAAAAATTCGATATCGTCAAATTCGTTTTTTTGAAATACAATTTTTAAGTGCTCAAAAATAGCAGTTAAATCTCGGCTAATGCTTTTGAGTTCTCGTATTTGATTAAACTTTAGATTCCTGTGGTTATTGTTGACATATTTATGACTCGTTCTTATCATATAAGCCATAGATTGCTCCATATCTTGCAAATAATCTAATGTCAAGATATAAAATTTACTAGCTTCAACTGTATCGTCTTCCAAAGACCGGATGTAATAAAAAATATTGTCTTTCAAGTCATCGATTTCATTTTCTAAATCAGGCAAATCCTTACGAATTTTTTTCAATTTTGATAAATCGTGGTAGCCTAAATTATTAACTAAATCTGTATACCTGACATCAATCCCTTTAATCACAGATACTATATTATGTGAAGATTCTGCCGTAATATCATTGATTGTAATTATATCGCTACGTTTAAAGCGTTTTTTCTGTTTTTGAGATTTGACTCGCTTGGCATGTCTTAATCCACTTCTAATTAAAGAGAACATAACGAAAGCTACAAGGCCTACAATAGCATAAATCTCACCATAATAAATAATAATTGCAACTACTGCTGCAATAGCAAAAGCAATAACAGCAGTTAATAACCAAGACCCTATCACATTAAAAACTCCGGCTACTCTGTAAACTGCACTTTCTCTGCCCCAAGCTTTGTCTCCAAATGAAGTTCCCATGGCTACCATAAAAGTGATATAGGTTGTGGATAAAGGCAGCGTAAAATTTGTAGCAATTGAAATTAAAATACTGGCTAAAACCAAATTTATTGATGCTCTTAGTAAGTCAAAAGCAGGCTTCGTAATGCCTTGTTTGGTCGTTTCTTCATTTCCTTTTTCAAACCGAGAATTTGAAAATGATTGTATAGATTTAGGTAATATGGTTTTTATACCTAAACCAAAATAATAGAAAAGTCTTACAGTTTTCCGCGATAAGAGATTGGCCTTGAAGCGTTCATCACCTTCTCCCTGTCGGCTTAAATTGACTCCGGTTTGCACGACATATTGAGCTTTGCTAGAAAACCATAAGGTCAATACCATTATAAATCCAGCAATAATTAACATATATTCAGGTGTTTCAACTTCTCCCGATAAGGCAGTCATACTAAATTCTGAAGGCAAAACCCCTTGCGTTTGAAAAGCGACAAGCCACAATTCAAAAGATTGCCAGGCTGCAATACTTACACCGATAAAATTGACCAAATCGTTCCCGGCAAAAGCTAAAGCTAAAGCAAATGTACCGAGGACAATAATAAATTTAAATAAATTAAATTTCAAAGCTTGAACCAACCATGAAACAACTGTCCAAGTAAGTAAACTAAAGACTATTATTAATAAAGTATTAGATTTTACTAAAGTGATAAAATTATCATCGATAAATTGGATACTGTTGATGCCTTTTATTAATATGAAATAGGTGATTGCAGAAAGTGAAATACCGCCAAACAAAGCCTTAAGCCAAATCGGTTGTTTGTAATACTCAAAACTAAAAATTAAACGACTGATATATTGAATAATGGCACCTACTACAAAAGCTATCAAGACAGACATTAATATTCCTATACTGATATCTGAAGCTTTATCAACATTGATGTATTCACTTAATGCGATTTCACTTGCTGGGTCGTAATATATTTTTAAAGCTGCAATGCACACCGAAGCTCCTAGCAACTCAAAAACTACCGATACTGTGGTCGATGTAGGGATACCAAATGAATTAAACACATCTAAAAGTAAAATATCTGTAATTAGAACTGCGAGAAAAATGATGATAATTTCATCAAAGAAAAACAACTCCGGCATAAAAATACCTTTTCTTGCCACTTCCATTAATCCACTTGAAAAAATAGCACCCACTAAGACACCTACACCCGCAACTGCTAAAATGGTACGCATCGGAATGGCTTTTGACCCTATTGCAGAATTTAAAAAATTGACCGCATCATTACTTACCCCAACTATAAGATCTGCTATAGCGAGCACAAAAAGTAATATGATTAAAACCGTATAAAAAGTTTCCATAATCAATGATGCAAAAATAATTTGCAAAAATCAACTATCCGATGTTGATAACTTAAAAAAACTTATTATCAAATCGTTAAGACTTGCATTAAAATTATTCCTTTTGGTAAGACTACAATTTTAAGCCTTAACTTTGTAAAAAATATATAGGATATGAATGTTTCTTTAACTACGCCGGCTCTGCTCTTCCCTGCTATTTCGTTATTACTATTAGCCTATACCAACAGATTTTTGACCATTGCAGGTCTGATCAGAAACCTCTATAAAGCCTACAAAGACAACCCTAGTAAAAGCATTAAAGCTCAAATTTCTAATCTCAAAAAGCGAGTCAATCTGATTAGAAATATGCAAATCTTTGGAATTTTATCATTATTTTTATGTGTTTTAAGCATGTTTTTGATTTTTGAAGAATTGCAGCTATATGGAAGCATCATATTTGGAATATCTCTAGTTTTATTAATGATATCGCTTATTTTGTCTATTATAGAAATACAAATCAGTGTCAAAGCCCTCAACATTCAATTAGCGGATATGGAAAAATAATATTTTTTAAACTTACCGATCTGGAACTTTCATACTTGCAATTATCAAAACCACTAATTTACTTACCTTTGTAAGACATATTAATATATGCTTGAACCCAAAAAAACAACATACGAAACCGCTGTCCTCATTGGTATTGTTAACCAATATCAAGATGAAGACAAATCTGACGAATACCTTGATGAACTTGAATTTTTAACCTATACTGCCGGTGGTGAAGTGCTCAAACGATTTCAACAGAAGCTTGACAAACCCAACCCCAAAACCTTTATCGGTTCCGGAAAAATTGAGGAAGTTCGACAGTTTGTGAAAGCCAACGATGTTGGAACGGCTATTTTTGATGACGAACTGTCTCCTGCACAACAAAAAAACATCGAAAAAATACTTAAATGCAAAGTCGTTGACCGGACTTACCTCATCTTAGATATTTTTGCGCAACGTGCAACTACTAGTTATGCCCGTACACAAGTTGAATTGGCACAGTATGAATATCTATTACCTCGTTTGGCCGGCTTATGGACACACCTTGAACGACAGCGCGGCGGTATTGGAATGCGTGGTCCGGGTGAAACCGAAATTGAAACGGACCGCCGTATTGTTCGTGATAAGATTGCTTTACTTAAAAAGAAATTGAAAACGATAGATAAACAAATGGCCGTGCAGCGCGGCAATCGTGGAAGCCTTGTTCGTGTGGCGCTTGTAGGTTATACCAATGTGGGGAAATCGACCTTAATGAACATCATTAGTAAAAGCGATATTTTTGCTGAAAACAAACTTTTTGCTACGCTAGACACTACAGTGCGTAAAGTAGTTATTCGCAATTTACCTTTTTTGCTTTCTGACACCGTGGGGTTTATCAGAAAATTACCGACTCAATTGGTCGAGTCGTTTAAATCGACTTTAGATGAGGTGCGAGAAGCCGATATGCTTCTGCATGTGGTTGATATTTCGCATCCAAATTTTCAGGATCATATTGATTCTGTCAATCAAATTTTAGATGAAATCGATGCACAAGACAAACCCTGTATGATGGTATTTAATAAAATTGATAAATATGAGCCTGAGACAATAGACGAAGACGATTTAATGACAGAAAAAACAGAAAAACATTTCTCTTTAAAAGACTGGAAAAACACCTGGATGAACAAAGTGGGTGATGATGCGATATTTATCTCCGCTATCGAAAAACAAAACATTAAATCTTTTAGAGAAAAGGTCTATAAAAAAGTGAGAGGTATTCATGTGACCCGTTTTCCTTACAATAATTTTTTATATCCGGATATCGAAGAATAAGACTATTTAAAATACTGTGAATCAATTTAAAGACACTTTAAAAGCAAATAATACTCTAAATTTTTAGATTTGTTTAAAAAATAAATTTAAATTTATCACAATAATAAATCATTAATGATGAGAAATTATTTCAAAAATATTTTACTGCTTACCATATTTATTACAGCTATATCCTGTTCAGTTGAAACCGAAACTCATATTGTAAAAACCCCGGTTTTAGAATTAAAAGCAACAGGGCCACTTTTTCAAGGTCCTAATACCGCAACCGTAACTTGGGAATATTCATTAGAAGAGCTTTTTTCTGAAACTGAAAACGAAATCGTTATAGAAAATGCAAGAGTATCGACCATAAAAATTATTCCTCAAAAAAATGTCGAATATCCAAACTTAGGTAAAGTGGTCATGGAAATGAAACCTAAAAATACTAATATGACGCGAGTGGGTTTATTGGAGACTAATTTTGATAATAGTCAAGCCAACAATTTCAATGTTGCAGAAGTTCAAGAAGATTTCAATGAAGCCTTTAAAGACGAAAAGTTAACTTTTGTTGCTGATTTCGATATGTTAGATGAAGAATATTTTGATGACTTGACATTTGATTTAGTAGCTACATTCGAAATACAAACCCGTAAATAATAATCTAAATACAATTTATACTATGAAAACTAAAATTCTTATCATTACCTTTTGCTTGTTTGCCTACATTGGTTTTTCACAAGAAGCCGATGCAATTGTTGGCGTATGGGAACCAAGTAATGGAAAAGTCTATGTCAAAATTGATAAAATTGACGATAAATATTACGGCAAAATTGTTTGGTTAAGGGAACCTAAAGATCCTGAGACAGGCGAGCCTAAAACCGATATAAACAATCCTGATGAGAGCATGCGTGATGTTCCGTTACGAGGCTACAGAATGCTTAAAGATTTTGAATACAAGGGTGACGGCGTTTGGGAAAACGGCACCATTTACGACCCACAAAATGGAACCACTTATGATTGTGTGATCAATCTTAAAGATGAGAATACACTCGATATCCGAGGTTATGTCGGTTTAAAGACTTTTGGGCGAACAGATACCTGGAAAAGATTACAAAAGAAAAAAAATTAAGATGAGAACTCCATCATGTTTAATATTAGTATTGGTACTTCTAGGAAGCTTTCAATACAATTTCGCACAAGTTGAAGATGAAAAAGAAGAGGAAGAAGAGGATTACAGTATTTATGATGATTTTGAAGCTGTTGATGACACACCTGTAAAGCGTTATGCAAAGCCTACAATCTTAGGAATGAGCCCACAGAAATTTATAAGTGTAGGGTTTGATGCGCAGATGCCTTACAAATATGAATTTTCAGATGTTCGTTTCCCACAGACCAACCCAAATAGCGGTTATGATGTAGAAGAGGAAAACCCAACTATAAATGAAACTGGAAGAGCAAAGTTTACTGGTGGTTTTCGGTTTGGGTCTAATATCCCTATTATATCAAAAAGTAGTTTTGTGTGGCAGTCCGGTATCAATTATAAGGATACCAGTTACAATATATCAGAAAGTCTCAACTCACCACGACAACCTGTGACCTTACCCGATGGTTCCGAAGCCAGAAGCCTGGGTCAAATATTGAATGAAGATGGATTAAGAAATCTCAATTGGACTAATACTGTCTTTTTTCCATTAAACGAAACAGAATTTATAGTTTTTCAAGGTCAAATGGATTTAAGCGGCAACTATGATTTTGACGACTTACAGCCCTTAAACACAATTCGGTATAGTGCCGCAGCTGTTTACGGACGTCGTGTAAATGACTATTATAGATGGGGAATTGGCCTTGCCAGAACTTATAGAGTTGGCGCATTGAATTATGTTCCTGTAATTATGTACGACTGGAGCTCAAAAAACAGAAAATGGGGAACTGAAATACTCTTCCCGGCCAGAGCGTATGTGCGTTATAATATCAATAAAAATTCTTTGTTACTGGCTGGCTTCGATTTAGAGGGTCAAAGTTACAGGATAGAAGATTATTCTGTAGATGGTAATTCTTTTGAAATAAGAAGAGGAGAAGTCAGACCAAAAATAGAGTATCAAATGAAACTTATGGGCTATTTTTGGCTAAGTCTTCAAGCCGGTTACCGCTGGAATTGGTCTTACGATGCAGATCAATTGGATGGCAACAATGATTTCTTTAGAGGCTTTTTTGGAGACCAGCAGTTTGCTATGGTCAACAACCTTGATAATCCATTTTTCTTTAATGTCAGTATCAACTTTGTGAGTCCTTAAATAAGGAATAACTATTTCAACCTATCGTATTTTAAAAATTAAGTGATTTTTTAATTTTTTATGGAAGTTTTAATTACGCGTTAGTCTATTAATAATTCAATACTGTTTTTGTGCTGAAAAAAATATTGTTTTTAAAAATTATTATCTTTTTAGTTTGTGGTTTCCAATCGATTGCCCAAAACAATTTGAAACAAATAAACCATTATAAACAACGCTGTCAGAAAAATTCTAACAATGCTGACAGTCTTTTTTATTATTCTAGACTTTTACTAAAAATAAATGATTCCACAGCGCAATATGAAGGCTACTTTGCAAAAGCTTATGCCTTTAGAAACAATATGGAAATTGACAGCGCTCTCGTCAATTTTCAAAAGGCTATAGAATTTGCAAATCAAACAAATCTAAAATCAAGAGCGATAAGAATGTCTTTGATTACTGCGGTTAACGCAGGAAAAAACGATATGGGGCTAGACTATGCTGAACAAATGTTTGAATTGGCAAATAAAAATAACGACAGTTTATTATTGGCTCACGCTTTCAATCAAAGAGGTATAATTTATAAGGAAAAAGGAAATTTAGAACTTGCTATTGATGATTATATTGAAGCCAGTCGTTTATACGAGTCTTTAAAAAATCCTGGATTAGTCAATACCTACACAAATGTTGCTGTTGCCTACGATATTCTCGGTCAAGATACAGTTTCTCTTAAGTGGTTTCAAAAAGCCTACAAAGATGCCCAAATTCACCAAATTGATCGGCTAAAAATTAGAGCGACAAATAATCTTGCTAACCATTATAAAACATTAAAACAGTACGATTCTAGTCAAGTTTACTATAACCAATTATTGTTGAGAGAAAACAAACTCAATACATTTTATAAAACTTTACTTTACCAAAGTTTATCAGAGCTTTCAATACATAATAAAGACTTTAATCAAGCTAGAAAATACCTCAACCTAGCAAAACCCTTGATTATTAACGGAACCAATATTGAAAGAAAAATTCAAATCTATAGTGTGGCTTCAAAACTAGACAATGCTATAAAACAATATGATGAGAGTTTGGTGCATATTGACTCTGCTATTTTTCTAGCGCAACAATTTAAACTTCCCAATCGCTTATTTCCATTATATTTACGTAAAGCAGAGATCCTTAAATCCCTTGAAAAGTATCGTCCTGCTACAAAATATTATGAACGCTATACTACACTAAGAGACAGCCTTCAGAATGTACAAGAAATTAAAGTTATCCAAGAAACTATTACAAAATATCAACTGGATAGTAGAGAACAGGAAATGAAAGCTTTTATAGAAAGCAAACAACGCCTAGAAAGTGATCTTATCATAATCAGTGTCATTTCAATTGTTTTATTATTAGGGGCTTTTGTTTTTTATTGGCGTTACAGAGTAACAAAATCAAAGCATAAAGCCGCAAAAAAACTTGTTAAAACCAACACTACTCAACTTGAAAAACTTCAAAAGCAGCTTGAATCTCAAAATGTTCATACAAAAATTAAACTTAAGAACAATCATTTTATAGACACCAAAGACTTATTATATGTCGAGAGCGATGGGCATTATTTAAGATATCACATTGAAAATCGTCAAACACCCATTGTAGAGCGACAAAAATTAAATACAATATTAGAAAAGTTACAGGACTACGGTTTTATAAGGGTGCATCGGTCGTATATTATCAATACGCAAAAGGTAAAGGCCGTAAAATCAGACCGCATTGTATTAAAAAAGACCTTAGAAGTTCCCTTTTCTAGGACTTATAAGCAAAAGCTTAAAAAAATAAAACATCCTATTGTTTCAAGCTAGCCTCATCAATGTCTTAACCTTATTTCAGATAAGTACTTTTAAATTTTAAGTTCGCAAAATTTTGTCATTCATGACATTTTTAAAGCAACTCAAGACATTTATTTCTAAACAAGCCGCTTAATCTCTATGTTTGACCCCAATCTTAACATTTAAAATTCTTTTATTATGAAAAATCAAAAAGTTAAATTCAGTCAAACAGTGTTTAAACTTGGAGTTCTAGTGTTGCTTTTCTTTATCTTATCATGTAGTGATGATGATAGTAGTACAAACAATACCTCTTCTGTGGAAGTTCCTGACGGAGTACCTTCCGGTGTAATTGTACCAGCAGATGAACGAACTCTTGCGCTCACTGGATTTGACCAACTTTCAGGTGAACAAAGAGTCGATATTCAAAAACGATGGAATTATAATTACGGTGAAATCAACTCAGATGATTGTCCAGAGCAAAGTAGTACTTTATCAGGAGACTATTATGTAGCCTTTACACCTTCTGGCGTCATAGAATATACTGACGAGGGTGGCAATCAAATAAGCTCATCAAGAGAATGGGAATTTAATGGTGACAAAACTGGTGTTGTTATTCAAGGTGTTGTCTTCTATTTTTCTGAACTTAATAATAATGGTCTTAAATGGTGGTCAGAACAAAGTTCAGGTGGATGTACAACAACTACATTTGAAGTAATGCATGAACCAATATTCGACTAGTATTCTTTACACCTTATCCAAACAACCCAACCATTCTCGGTTGGGTTGTTGTTTTACAAGATTCATAGACCTTGACATAAACTAGAACTAAGTATAAATTATCCTTTAAATGATTTAAATTTTGTATTAAAAATAAATGACAAAATTTAATCATTTTCAATTAAAACTATCTTAATTCCTAAATCCACACTTTGGATTTAAGACGCAAAAATCCTTCTAGTAATTCAACCAAATTAAGTAAACAAAAGTGATAATGTTAGTCACGTCGTTTTTTATACCACTTGTGACAAAACACGACAACACTGGCATTAACAAATATTTTAACATATATATTTGACTATCTAAAACGTCTACAATGAAAGTATTAATTAACCAATCTATTCTTTTATTTTTTATTTTATTTACATTAATTAATTATTCCCAAGAAGTCTCTACAGTTTATATCGCAAGAAATAATGGATTTGCAGGATCGGGAGCACCAGCTCACATGTTTGCCGATTATGAATATCTCGGTAAATTAAAAAACAAAAATTATATCATTTATAAGACCAATAAAGCAAAGCTTAAAATAGGACTGATGTCAAATTTTGGCTTAAAAAGATCAATTGAAGTAAACTTAAATCCAGGCTACCCAACTTACGTCAATGTCAATTTATCTAAAGTATATGTATTAAAAAGCGTCAATAATGATGAAAAATTAAAGCGAAAGGTTATTAAAAGGGTTAATTCTGAAGAACTTTTAAATGTAACTTTAGACGAAAAAAGAGAAAATTTATCAAAATATAGAAAACGATTATCTAAAGTATATGAAGAAGACCTTGCACTATCGGATGATGAAATAATAAATCAAATTATCGCTCATAATGATAACGTAAAAGCATTACTTAATAATACCTCCGGAAATAGCCTAGCGGAAAATACAGGACAGAAAAATGAAAGAGAAAAACTTGAGGATGCGATTGATATGGCAATTGCTAAAGAGAAAGTGCTTCAAAAGGAAAATTCTACAGCATCTATCACAAGTGATAAAGTAGAACAAAACACAATAGATAGCATTAGCGTCTCAGAAATCTACAACAATTACCTCGCTTACATTGACCCAAACAATCAAATTACTAGCATACAAAGCATCACAAAAATTGAGTCCTCTGCCACATTAACCATTGCCAATGGTTCTGAAATGAAAAACAATTTTGTGAATTTAAATTTAAGAACCAGAGAAGGAAAAGTTGTCGGAATTATGAAAATGCCGAGTATGAACTCAAAAACGGTATTTGATGGCACAGGTGGTTACACAGAATTAAACAACGGTTACAAAACAAAACTCACACCCCAAGTTATAAAGACTTTCAAGAAAAATAGCCAGTTTTATTTTACGGAGCAAAAGGCTCCTGAAAATTCAGAAGTCAGCGTAAAGAAATTTGAAAACAACGAAGTTTATAGTGTAAAATATAGCCTTATTCAAAACGGTCAACCTACAACAATAGAAGACTATTACGACACACAAACCTTTGCCAAGGTAGCCTCTAAAAATGCATCTACAGTTAATGGTTTTAAAACTTCATCCATCACTTTATTTAAAAACTATAAAGACTTTAATGGTATTAAAAGACCAACCTTAATTACATCACAAATATCCAATAAAGGCACAAATGTAGACACCAAAATAAATTCTCAATCTACTGTTGACTATAGTTTCAATGAATCATTTGAAAAGTATGCAAACCAACCCCTCGATGATGTAGCTGGCAATCTTGCTGCTATTCCAACCACTAGTATTGATGCCGGTAGCCCTATAGGTCAAACCAATTCTTCAGCATCAAGCTCACCCGTAATTACAGCTGAGACAGAAGATGATTTGATAAACTCAGAGGCTTTCAAAAACCTAAACAAACGAGAACAAGCCTATCAACTTATGCTTGTAAAACAAAAAGAAGCGGGCTCATCTTCTACTTCAGGATTTTCTACAAATA
Organism: Mesohalobacter halotolerans; assembly: GCF_006120725.1. Taxonomy (GTDB): domain Bacteria; phylum Bacteroidota; class Bacteroidia; order Flavobacteriales; family Flavobacteriaceae; genus Psychroflexus; species Psychroflexus halotolerans. The sequence goes on along the minus strand of NZ_SWMU01000001.1, from coordinate 670,713 downwards.
CAGCACCTACCGTAGAGTCTACTGGTGAGAGAGAACGCATAAGTAAAATGGATGCCGCCAATGCTGGAAAACTTAAATACAGAAGAAGTTCACTCTACACTTTAATGGTCGACGACAATACAAGAGAATACTACAATGTCATTAAAGATGCTTTTGGGAACACAGAGTTGTCTGAAAAGTTTAATAACCATAATATAGGACCTTATTTAATTCCAGCTCACGGTATGAGCGGAGAAAAAGATCAAACGCTATTGATAGAAGATTATCTCAATGCCAATGGTGTGGCTAGAAATTTGGTTGCACGCTGGTTTAATAGAGATGAAAATGGGCACTTTGATATGAATCTTATTGCAAAGCGTGGTCAATACAATGCCTCAGAGATAGACCTTAAAGTCGCTCAATCTTCTATGAGAGGTAAAGCACTTTTATCAGATGCAGGCAGAGAACTCATTCGAAATACTTTTGTGATTGTTTATGACTACAAATACACCAACAAGCAAAAGCAAGCCAAAAAAAGAAAAGGTATACTCAATGCAGTAACCACAGTAGCATCTTTTGTCCCAGGGGGCGAAGACGTCGCAAATATATCTACCCTTGCTACTGCAGCTTCAGATGTTGTTGGGAAAGGCTACTTTGTTAGAACAACAAGTTACCTGTATCGCTTAGTTTGGAACGATGAGATTGCTAAAGAATTTTATGACAATTTATGGATAGATGAAAATAGTGATGACAAAAGCAAAAAAGAGGCTTTTGAAAATTCTAATCTATTTAAACTGGAATATGTGGGAAGTGAAATTTCTAGAAACAATTTGCAATCTACCATTTTCTCTTCAAAATCAAATGAGCAACTCATTGATATTGCAACCACTAAGGCCGTTGATAAAAATATAGGAAAATTACAACGGAGCTATGAGCAATTTAGAGTGAAAACCCCTTTGCTTTCTGCAGAGCCAATCGCAGCTAAAATTGGCTTAAAAGAAGGCCTAGAAAAAGGAGATAAATTTGAAGTTCTAGAACAAGTTTTAAATGAAGATGGTACAACAGAATATGAACGTGTTACCACAATTAAGGTAGATAAAAACCACATCTGGGATAACACCTACTTAGCGGATGAAGCTGGCGCAGAAACCAGTAAACCCTACACAATTTTCAAAGGGAGAAATAATAAGGTTGCACCGGGAATGCTTATTAGACAACTTAAATAACATATTATGAAACACTCAGTTTTAAAAACTTCATTGTTAACCGTATTTTTAATTTTATCAGCAAACGTCGATGCTCAAAGAAGAGCTAAGAAAAAAGCTGATGAGGATACTAAAAATTGGAGATACGAGATACAATGCCTCAATGTAGCTTCTGAAGGCTCATACATTGTCAAAATATTTTCGTATTCCAAAAAGAAAAATGTCGCTGTCGAACAGTCAAAAAAAAATGCGGTGCATGCTGTCATTTTTAGAGGCATTCCACAAAATGAAGTCGGTTGTGTGAGACAGCCGCCTTTGGCTAGACACCCTAACCTGCAAGAAAAAAACCGAGATTTTTTCAATAATTTTTTCTCTGAAAATGGAGATTATAAAAAATTTGTAACGCTGACAACAGACGGTGCTATTGCGCCTGGCGACCGACTTAAAGTAGGTAGAAGAGAATATAAAATTGGCTTAATTGTCTCCGTAGATGTTGCTGGTTTAAGAAAAGAACTCGAAGCAGCAGGTATCATCAAAAGTTTATCCTCTGGATTTTAAATATTTCAATATGAAAAAATTAGTTTTTCTAAAAATAGTAGTGTTAGCAGTCCTATGTATTGCTTGTAAATCTAAAATAGAAACCGTATCAGGATATTATGATTATGAAACTGAATGTGTTTCGGTAGATCGAAATGGTATTCAAACTGTAAAAGCTTGGGGTATTGGCTTGAACGAAAAAGAAGCTATCCTCAACGCCAGACGAAGAGCCGTAGACGATATTCTGTTTAAAGGTATACGAGGTGGAAATTCATCTTGCGAGATTAGACCTATTATCTTAAACCCTAATAAAAGAAGAGATAATATTAATTATTTCAATCGATTTTATGCACCTAAAGGCCTATTTGAACAATACGCAGGACTACCTGACGAAAATTGGTTGAGACGAAAACTCAAAACCAATAAAAAAAACGATGGAAAATTAGCCTATGAGATCATTATAGAAGTTGATGTTATGGGGCTTCGAGAGCAAATGAAAAGAGATAATTTAATTCAATAATCACAAATTATGAATAAACTTTATGTAATAGCATTAATATTTCCTTGGTTGATGTTTTCTCAGGCCAAGAAACCCACTTTAATGGTTGTTCCTAGTGACAATTGGTGTATCACTAATGGTTATACGCTAGAATTTGACAATCAAGGTATCAAAGAAGTTATACCGGATTATAAAAGAGCCTTTCAAGAAAGTTCAGACTTACTTTTGGTTGTGAGTAAGATTAATGGAATGATGGCCGATAGAGGTTTCCCATTAAAAAACATGGAGTCTGAAATAAAAAGTATTTCTCAGGTTAGTGCACTAGATGCCATGCGCAGTTCAAAATCTACTGGTGCCGAAGTTGCCGAAAGTCCTGTCGATCAGCTACTCAATCAAGCCAAAGCAGACATTATTATTCAAATGACTTGGTCGGTCAACAAATCTGGCCCTAATCGATCAATTACATTTAACCTTCAAGGCATTGATGCTTATTCAAACAAGCAAATTGCTACGGCAGCAGGAACAGGTGCACCATCATTTTCTGTTGAACTTCCTGTATTATTAGAAGAAGCCGTGGTTTCTTATATGGGACCATTTACAAGCCGATTGCAGACGCATTTTGACGATTTGTTTGAAAATGGTCGAGAAGTTAGTATTACAGTAAAACGGTGGGACGACTGGGATGGCGACTTAGAAAGTTACTACGGTCCCGAGCAAGAAGAACTCGGGTTTCTCATAGAAGATTGGGTGGCAGAAAATTCAGTCAATGGTCGCTTTAATACCAAAGATGCCACGGAAAATATGATTGTATTTGAGCAAGTAAGAATCCCTTTATATTTTGAAAGAAGAGGCCGTCAACGCGCTATGGATACTAGGCGATTTGCTTCCATGTTAAGCCGTTTTTTAAGAGATTCTCCATTTAATATAGAAAATAAAATCACCACTAGAGGTTTAGGCGAGGCGACTATATATCTAGGCAGTAAATAATATAACGATGAAAAACATACTCATAATACTGGTCATTTGTGTTTTAGGTTTTAGTGTTTCTAAAGCTCAAAACAATCTAGAAAAAATTGATGATTTAGGACGTATTGCAATTGTACCTTACGTCGCCAATCAAGTTGAAAATATACCACTTTCAGCAAAGAATAACCTGCAAAGCAAAATGGCTCAAATACTTACAGCCAATGGTATTGCAGGCTCCACAAATTATAATTCAAGATTTATTATTACACCAAATGTCTCCGTGCTTTCAAAAGATGTCGTTGCGGGGGCGCCACCAAAGGTTGCTTTAGTCTTAGAAGTGGCTTTCTATATAGGTGATGGCGTAAGTGGAACTAAGTTTGGCAGCACTGCCATTACTGTAAAAGGTGTTGGTCGTAACGAAAACAAAGCTTATTTATCAGCCTTTAAAAATATCAGCTCCAGTAATTCCCAAATTAAAAACTTAGTGGACAAAGCTAAAGAACAAATTTTGGCCTACTACAACGATGGTTGCGACTTTATTATTAAAGAAGCTGAAAGCCTTACGAAACAAAATAAATTTGATGAGGCTTTATTTTCTTTAACTTCTGTTCCTTTCGTTTCCAAAGAATGTTTTAACAAGGCTCAAGATATGGCAGCCGATGTGTATAAACAAAAAATCAATAGAGACTGTGATATTTTGCTCAATATGGCCAATAATGCCTGGAATAGTGGTCAAAATTACGAAGCTGCTAAAAAAGCCGGATTTTATCTCAATCAAATCGAGCCCGATTCTAAGTGCTATTCTAAAGTAAAAGGAATTGCCAATACTATTCAAAAAGGCGTTAAGAAAAATACAGACAGAGAATGGAATTTCATTGAAAACCAACAAAAATTTAGCGCTGAAGTTGAAAAAAACCGTTTGCTAATTTCTAAAGAAATTGCTTTAGCCTATGCTAATAATCAACCGGAAACCATTTATAATATCAAAGGATGGTGGTAAAAAATACCGTACTCTAAATTAAACCGTATATATGAAAACAATTTTAATCTCTTTTTTTATCATAATTTTTGGAGCTCACGAATTTTGTAATTCTCAAAATTCTGTTACCATAGGTTCTCAAGAATGGTCAATGAATTTAAATATCAAACAATTTAGAAACGGAGATCCTATACCACGAGCAAAAACCGCAGCTGAATGGAAAAAAGCTGCTGAAAATAAAGAACCAGCTTGGTGCTACTATAATAATGACCCATCAACATCAGATAAGCATGGGTTGTTATACAATTGGTTTGCTGTAAACGATGATCGAGGTCTTGCACCAGAAGGTTGGAAGGTAGCTTCAAAACAAGACTGGGAAACTTTATTAGGAAATTATCCAAAACATAATCATGCTTATCCGTTAAAAACAAAGGAAGGTTGGAAAGGAGGCTTTTACGGAAGTAATTCTTCAAACTTTTCTGCTTATCCGGTTGGAATTCGAGGCGTTCCCAATTTTTTTCATCAAGGTAAAATGGTCATTTATTGGACAAGCACTGAGCTCACTGATGAAGATGCTTTTGGGGTAACTTTCGACGCATCTCAAAAAAACACCACAAGATCTCCTCAATATAAGACTATGGGACTTTCAGTGAGATGTGTAAAAAATTGACTATAAAAAAACTTAACCTATGAAGTATTTTAAATTTATTCTATTTATTTTAATTGCATCAACACCAATTCTAAATATTCAAGCTCAAAAAATCGTTGAATTTAGCCAGTATAAAATTGTTGAAAATGAATATGGCAATAAATATCTTGAGATACAACCTCACTCAAGGGTAAGTCCATCAGATCCAAAGTATAATAGAAATACTGGTGTTTATGGTGTATTAATCTGTTACGAGGTCAATGGCAAACAAAAAGCTGCTCGACAAGATATGACCTACAAGCTCGCTAATAAAGGAAAATATTCATTTTATTTATGTGGCTCCTCATCACGACTCGGCAATGTGAGCGTAGAATATTTTAATCTCAAAGATTTACCAAAAAATCAGTGGCCTGAAAAAAGTAAATGTTTTTAATAAGTCAAGCCCAAGTTATTTATCTTTTTTATTTTAACGTTATGGTGTAAATAATACCTCCGGCTCTACCAATTGATTGAGTTTAGTTTTTAAATCCTCATTAAGCAAACTCAACCCATACTGATATGAGGCATTCATCCAACCGAATCCTGATGGGGTGATGTAATCGAATTTTGTTCCTACATTGCCATACTCTGCATAAACCTTATGGGTTCTACTGACGACATCGTATTTTTCTGGGATGGTGCCGTTATAATCAACTGCATTTTTAGTAATCATCCACAGCCAACGATAAATCAGCTCTTGTGCTTCATCGTCATAGCCGTAATTCATCAAACCTTTCCATATCAACATTTGGTGTGGTGCCCAGCCATTGGGATAATCCCATTGTCGAGCGACGTCGCTGGTCGCAAATTTTTCTACAGAAAATTTCGATGAGGCTAAAATTCCACCTTTAGCTTTTAAGGTAGCAAGAAGTCTATTTTTAAGATGTTCAGCTTGTTCACTAGTAACAAGTTCAGCCCACATGGGATAATAATTGGTTGCTGATTCATAAATCAAATGGGATTGGGTAACAAAATTGTAATCGTAAAATACTTTGTCATCTTCGTTCCAAAGCAATTGATTAACTAATTGTTTCCTTGCTTCCGCTTTGTCTAGCCAATATTGAGCATCAAAGGTTTGATTGTCATAAGTTAAGGAATCATCAAAATAAGTTTGGATAAGATAAGCAAAGTCGGTTTCATACTTGTAAAGCAAGCTGTTTAAACTCACTGTATTTAAGTTGGCACAAACACCATCTAACCGCCAAGTGGTGTCATGTCGACTTTCTCTGAGGCTTCTATCGTGTAAAAAATAATCATCTAAACTTGGTAAACTTAAATCGCTTTTTACTTGATTTTGAGATGGTAAATTCCCGCTTTGGTATGCTTCCGTAAATTTGCTGATAGGCATATTGTATTTTTCAGCATAAATTGCTAACTGCTCGTCAAAATGTCCGGATTCTGTTTCTGGTGGTATGCCAATACCTTCCGCAAAGTATCGGTTTAATCCGTTGGAAGTTAATTTCTTACCGTCTTCCATCCAAACTTCAAAATATTCTTGCATTGCTGCTCGTGTCATGACTTTTAACCATAAAGTATCGTTTTCATCTGTACTTTCATAGGTTTCTCTGATAAAAGAGGTCATAAATGGCGGTTGACTCCGAGTTAAATAATAGCTGCGATTGGCATTTAAAATTTTACCGTAATGCTCAATTTGATAAGCAAAGTTTTCAACCATAGCCTTAGACAAATCTTGTCGCCCGTCAATGTTGAGACCAACACCTTCAAAGTAAGAATCCCAACCGTACATTTCGTTAAAACGTCCGCCAGGTACGACAAATGGTACACCTTTCCCATTTTTAAGCTTTAAGCTTAAAATTCCAGGTTTATCGTTGATAGATTTGACATACTCTGGCGTAATATTTTGAGGTAAAACCACCACTTTAAAATTCTTAAAATCCTTTTCAATCGACTTAAAATAAGCGATTCCAACACTATCGGTTGACGGCACATAAAGTCGTCTCATCGTGCTGTCTGAAGCTTTGGTGTCAGTTAAAATCCGTTCTAATCCAGGTTTGTCGACTTGTCGAGTGAGGTTATCCCAATATTTGGTTTTGATCAATCTTGAAATTCTATCAGCTGGTTCTTCTTCAACACGGCTCATTTTAATATCTGCTTCAGTTAAACTTTCATTTTTGGCTCTTGCTAATTCTTGAAGTAAATTTGAGAGATGATAAGTGCTTTCAATGCTCACCTCATTCCCGTCTTTCGTTTTAACCTCAAATACTTTATCAGCAGTATCTTCTATGGTGATTTTTTTATCTTGGTCCGTATCTTCATCGTATTCTAAATCTGACAAGGTGGTATCCACATTTACTTTAAGGACATCTGGTTTTGAAGATCGATCCTGACAAGCTAAAGCAAACAAGAATACACCTGTAAAATCGTGTTTTTAAAATATTTCATATGCATTTTACCACAAACTAATAACGATTATTGCTGTAATAATAAGTAAAATAATGGCTAAAATCCTAAAGTTATGATACCATTTAACACCTTTCAGCTCTTCGGTTTCCGCTTTGTATATAGAACGCTTATAGGTATATTCATCCACTTGCTGTTGAGGTGGTGCAGAAGTTGCTAAGCTCACTACAGCATGTATAATCACTGATATGATAAACAACCACGTGGCAATGGCCAAGAAGTGCAAATCATTGATAAATGGTACCCAATCAAATACTTGGGAAAAAATAGCAAATAAAGCTAAGAAAAAACCACTGACCAAACTCACAATTGAACCATTGGCATTGGCACGTTTCCAGAATAAACCTAAAATAAAAGTTGCTACAGCCGGTGGACTGGTATAAGCGATGACCAACTGCAAATACGTCCAAAGTGAATCGCTGACCCGCTCAATAAATGGCACCCAGGCAATAGCTAGTATTACTAAAATGACCGTTGTAATTTGTCCAGCATAAACCAATTGTTTGCTGGTAAAATCAGGCTTAATATTTCTGATAAAATCCATGGTTACCAAAGTAGAAGCCGAATTAAATGTTGCCGAAACCGACGACATCATCGCAGCCATCAAGCCAGCAACAACTAAACCTAAAATTCCGGTTGGTAATAATTTAAAAAGCAATACCGGGTAAGTTAAATTTGGACAGTTAGCTAAATCATTACATATACTGCCATCGGTCAAGACATAGTTTAATTCAGAAATATCCAGGCCGTGAAATAACAACAAAGCTAAAACACCAGGTACAACCATGATTAAAATTACAGGTAGTTTCAGTAAACCGGCAAATAAAGCACCCCAACGACCGTGGTTCAGGTCTTTTGCACCCAAAACACGTTGTACCATAAATTGGTTATTAGCCCAAAAGTAAAAGCCGAGCAAGGGCACACCGGTAAGCAAACCCCACCAAGGCATAAATTCGTCATTAGATGGTCGAACTAAACTGAAGACTTCACTGGAATCGGATGGAATATGTTTACCGCTCTCTATACGCTCTGCAAAATCTACATCACCAGATTGTAGTAATCCATCTAAGCCAGCCATCATAGCGTCCCAACCACCGCCAAGTTGGTCAAAGGCAAAATAAGTGATTAAACATGAGCCGATGATGAGCAAAATAGCCTGTATCACTTCTGTTTGTATTACAGAATTTAAACCTCCCGGAATAGTATATGCAGCAGCAGCTACTGCTAAAATAACAAGTATAACTGTTGAACTGATCTCCGGAAATAAGAGCGATAAAACGATTTTTCCAACATAAAGTCCAGCTGCTGTATCTACAAGAATGTTACCAATTACAGTTATCATAGAAAAATAATACCGAGAACGTCTATCGTAACGGCGTTCTAAAAATTCAGGCATTGTATAAACCTTAGAACGCAAGTAAAATGGCAAGAAAAATATAGAAAAGAATATCAATATAATGACAGCCATCCACTCATAATTATACACATGTACGTTGGTTTGATAGGCGTCAGAAGCTAGACCAACCAAGGTAGAACTTGAAATATTTGCAGAAAACAAAGCAATCCCAACAATAGGCCAGGTCATAGTTCGCCCACCTAAGAAATAATCTTCTGAACCGCTACGTTTAGATTTACTGATACCATAAACTATAATCCCAACCAAATAGATTACTATGACGCTTAAGTCTATGATAGATAAATCATTCATATTACCATGTTTTAAGAAATAATTACGTTATGTTTATAAATAGAGTTGTGAATATATGTAAAAAAAATTAATACAAACCTCAAATAATTAATGTAAACGCTTACATTATTTTCATTTTGATAATTTTAGGTGCCAAAAAGACAAATAACCTCAATTATAACTTCACAATGTAATTTTTTTATAGATTTGGGGGTTAAAATATTAAATATATTCTAATGAGCTTGAACATTTACATCAGTGGTACAGGATCTTATACGCCTGAAAAAGTTGTTCCAAATTCATATTTTGAAAAAGTGGGCTCTAACGATGAGTGGATCTACAACAATCTCGGTATTAAAGAAAGAAGAATTGTTGAAAATGAAACGACTTCAGACTTAGCAGCAAAAGCAGGCTTAAATGCAATTCAAGACGCTGACCTTGAGGTTAAAGATATTGATATGATAGTGGTTGCTACAACTACACCAGATAGACAAGCGCCGTCTTGTGCATGTTTTGTACAAGATAAAATTAAAGCTTATAAGGCTGTTGCTTTTGATGTAGCAGCAGTGTGCTCAGGAGCATTATTTACCATTGCTGTAGCCCATGAGTTTATAAAAACTGGTCGTTACAACAATGTATTAGTGATTGGTGCAGATACCTTTTCTACCATTACAGATTGGGACCGCAGAGACTCAGTGTTTTTTGGAGATGGTGCAGGCGCTTTAGTGCTAAGCCAAACTGATGAAGATAAAGGTTTTATAGATTTTGATTTGCACTCAGATGGGCGCGGTAAGGAGCACTTTACTATCCCTGGAGGTGGCGCAGAGCAACCTGCATCTTCAGATAGCCTTAAAAACAAACAACATTATTTTCAAATGAATGGTCGTGAAGTGTTTGATACAGCTACAAAAGTTGTTCCTCAATCAATTGAAAGTATTCTTCAGCGCAATCGGGTAAGCGTTGGTCAAATTAGCTATATGATACCACATCAACCTAGTATAGGTATCCTTAAAAGTATTGCAAAAACCATAGGTTTACCATTTGATCGGGTCACCACCAATATGGATAAATACGCCAATACTTCTGGAGCCACCATTCCTTTGGTTCTAGACGAAAGTCATCAAGCAGGAAAATTTAACAAAGGAGATTACCTTATTTTTGCAGCTGTTGGAGCGGGCTGGACTTGGGGAACTGCACTTTATAAATGGTAGACTCAACTCTTATTCGCAGTTACAATCTAATGATTAATACTAAAATATGTTTAAAGGAAAAACTTATATCATCACAGGCATAGCAGACAAGCATTCTTTAGCGATGTATGTTGCTAAGGAAATTGTAAAACACAATGGTCAAGTTATCTGCACAGGTTTAGGTGTAAGTCAACATCACAAAAACCTTTCTGATCGTGCAAAAAGCTTCCTTCATAAAAGCTATAGCCTTTTTAAAGAAAGTGTTGAAAAGGAATTAGGAAAAGATGTTGAGACCCATATTCTTGATGTTACTTTACCAGAAAGTATTGAAGAGTTTTGTTCAAAATTAAAAGCTAAAAACCTTAAAGTTGATGGGTTGCTGCATGCCATTGCTATGGATAAAACTATCCGTAACAAAATTGTAAAACCTCTTCTTGAAGTTACTTTTGATGAATTTTGTGATACTATGGAAGTCTCGGCTTTCTCCTTGGTGAGCATAACGTCAAAGTTAAAAGATCACAGCTTATTAAACGCTGGGTCATCTATTTGCTCACTGAGTTATATCGCTGCCAAAAAAGTGACTTTTCATCCCTACAGAAACATCAGCATTGCTAAAGCTGCCTTAGAACGAATTACAATTGAGTTAGCAGATGAATTGGGTCGTCAAAACGGTACACGTGTTAATTGTGTTCGTTTTTCTCCATATTTGGGAAGTAAAGCAGGGACTGCAACATTAAATACTTCAGATGTAGACCATGCAGCGAACAAAAGCCCCTTAGGCAATGCTAATCCACAAGATTTAGCTTATGAAGTTACACATTTGTTAAGACCAGATATGAAAATAACAGGTGAAATAAGACATGTGGATGGTGGATATAATATCGTAGGGTAAACTTTTGAATGTTGAGACTTTAAAGAAAAATTAATAGGAATTTCCATCATGCTTCCCCAATTCAAAACCATGTTTGGCTAAATATTTATTCCCGCTTTCAATGGCGCCTTCTTCCATTGTCGTCCCCATAGAATCATTCCATCGGTTTAAATATCCAAATAAAGATATCACGCCTAGCATTTCTACAATTTCACCTTCCTTCCAGTATTTGTAGAGCCTTTCTTTAATTTCAGCATTTACGGCATTGGGGACTTGGCTTGCCGCTAAAGAAAAATCTAATGCCGCGCGTTCTGCTTCAGAAAAGGCCGGATGCGTTCTATATTCCCAAATATTGTCAAGCTGCTCTTGCTCGGCACCATAACGTTCAGCTGCACAAATGGCATGAGCTTGACAATATCGACAACCCGTTGCATTGCTACTTACCCATGCAATCATTCGCTTTAATGCTGATGTGACCTTACCTTCATTGGCCATGACAGCTTTATTTAAATTAATAAAAGCTTTACTTATTGCCGGTCTATGCTGCATCGTAAGAACCGAATTGGGACAAAAGCCCAAAGTCTCATTAAAAAAATCTGCCAGCTCCTTAGTCTCTTGGTCATGCTCAGGTGATAAGGGTTTTACTAGTGCCATAATAATATTTTTTAAAGTAAATTGCTTAAATCAGTAAAGGCTTTAAATCGTGGTTTTTGGCTTAAATAAGAAATATTATTTTTTCCAAATGACTTTCGTGCTAATATCAGATTGACGTTCTAATAAATTTACCTCATCCTCAAAATATCCACAATATAGAAAGCCCAGACATCGTTCTCCTTCGGCTAAAGGGATTAAGTCCTGAAGGCTTTCTTTAAAGCTTGGCGTACTCCAATACATACCAATATTTAAAGCACTTGATGCTATCCACATATTCTGAACTGCCATGGCTGTTGCTGCAATTTCCTCCCATTCCGGAACACTTTCTTTTGGATCGCGTTGCATACACACGGCAATAACATGACTTGATTGTTCAAATTTTTGGAGGATTTTTTTGGCTTTAAATGTTTTAGGCTTTTCTGTGTTATTCCAATACACCATTTTGAAAAATTTACCGGCTTTTTGCTTAAAATCACCAGATATGATTTTAAACCGCCAAGGTTCAGTTTTGCGATGTGTCGGTGCCCAATTGGCCAATTCTAAAAGTTTTTTGATATCTGCATCAGCAATGATTTTATCATTAAACTGATGAGGGTAAATTGAACGTCTTTGTTTTATTGCTTTAAATAAGTCCATAGTATTTCAAAAATTCATTGATTTTTATAGAAATTCTATTTTTCTCATGATCAGTTAAATTTGAGCCCGATGGCAAGCACAAACCTCTTTCAAATAAATCTTCTGCTGTAGATTGTCCGTAAAATGGCAAATCTTTAAATACAGGTTGCATGTGCATTGGTTTCCATAGCGGTCGACTTTCTATTTGGTCTTCAAGAAGCGCTAACCTTAAGTCTTCTGGGGTAAAATTGGCATCTTTTTTTATGGTAATTGCTGATAACCAATGGTTTGAAAATATATTATCTCTTTTGTCTTCAAAAACATTAATGGCATCTACATCTTTAAAAATACTTTTGTAAAAGGAGTGCATAGCTCTTCTCATACCGATGTGTTTATCTAAAACCTGTATCTGTCCACGACCTATACCGGCGACAATATTACTCATGCGATAATTAAACCCAATATGGGTGTGTTCATAGTGTGGTGCATTTTCCCTAGCTTGCGTAGCGTAAAACACAGTTTTGTCTTTTACAGTTTGATTTTCACAAACTAAGGCTCCACCGCCACTTGTTGTAATGATTTTATTGCCATTAAAGGATAATACGCCGAACTCGCCAAAAGTTCCACAAGCTTGATTATTGTAAGTAGAACCTAAAGCCTCTGCGGCGTCTTCAATTATAGGTATTTTGTATTTATCAGCAATATGATGTATAGCCTCTACTTGATAAGGCATACCATAAAGATGAACAGCAATGATAGCTTTAGGGCGTTTACCTCGTTTTATCCGGTCTTCTATAGCTTCCTCTAGAGCTATTGGACAGATGTTCCAGGTTTGGGGTTCACTATCTACCAAAATAGGTTTTGCGCCTTGATAGATAATGGGATTGACTGAACCGCAAAAAGTAAAACTTTGACAAATCACTTCGTCGCCATTTTTCACACCAAGTTGAACAAGTGCTAAATGAATAGCAGCTGTTCCACTACTCAATGCTGCTATAGACTTTTTTGTTTTCAAATAGGCCTGGATATCACTTTCAAACCCATTGACGTTTGGCCCTAATGGTGCAATCCAATTGGTATCAAAAGCCTCTTGTATAAAATTTAATTCATTACCACCCATATGTGGTGAGGATAACCAGATTTTTGATGATTTTGACATTGGTATATTTCAAGTTTTGTAAAAATAGATAATTTTAAAAGGAATTGCATCAAAACATAGCTATAAAACCCATTAAAACTTTATTTTTGATTGAAATTTTAATTTCAGCTATGAAACCTTTGGTTATTGGTACACGTGACAGCGAACTTGCTTTGTGGCAAGCCAAAACTGTACAACTTCAATTAAAAAATAATGGTGTAGATAGCGTATTACATCCTGTTAAATCCAGTGGTGACCTCAATTTGGATGTACCGCTTTATGAAATGGGTATTACAGGTATTTTTACCAAAAGTTTAGATGTTGCTTTGATCAAGAAAGAAATTGATTTAGCCGTACATTCAATGAAGGATGTGCCAACTCAATTACCTAAAACAATAGTGCAAGCCGCCGTATTAAATCGTGCTAATCCTTATGATATTTTAGTCCATAAAGGCTTGGACTTTTTAGATGGAAAAGGTCATATTGCCACAGGTAGTCTCAGACGAAAAGCCCAGTGGCTAAACCGATACCCTAATCATGAGGTCAGCAATCTTAGAGGCAATGTCAATACACGTTTAAAAAAGTTAAAAAATAATGACTGGAATGCTGCTATTTTTGCTGCTGCAGGACTAGGTCGCATTCAGCTTACACCAAAAAACAGTCAGATTATAAACTGGATGATTCCCGCGCCTGCTCAGGGTGCGATGTTAGTCGTCTCAAATGAAAAAAACACTCAAGTTCTGAATGCTCTTAAACCACTCAATGACAAAACCACAGAAATCTGTGTAAGCATAGAACGGTCGTTTTTAAGAACTCTGGAAGGTGGTTGTACTGCACCTATTGGCGCTTTAGCTCAAGTAAATGAAAATGATATTCATTTTGAGGGAGTACTTTTAAGCCTTGACGGCAAGCAACGTTTCTATATTAAAAAGAAATGTAAAATTAATAACTATAAGGGATTTGGAGAGTGTTGTGCTCAAGAAATATTAAATCAGGGTGGTGATAAATTAATGGATAAATTAAGACAAATTCTTTAGCTATTATGCCGACTGTTTTATCTACCAAAATCTTAAGCCCAATACAAAAACAACATTTATTTGCTGCTAATATAGGATTGGTAGATTACAATGCCGTTAAGATAAAAACTTTAAACCCTGAACTGCCAACACATACTTTTAAAAATGTAATTTTTACAAGTCAAAATGCTGTGAAACTAGCAATGGCAAAAGACATAAAAATTGATAAGATATTTTGTGTAGGTGACAAAACCGCAAAATACATTGAAAGTTTTGGGCTTAATGTTCAGCTTAAAGCAGATTATGCCCAAGACTTAGCGCTTCAAATTTCTGAAAAATACACCAAAGCCCATTTTGATTTTTTTTGTTCTGCACAACGACGAGACGATTTACCAAATGTATTGTCTAAACATCAGGTGTCTTTAAAAGAATATCATCTTTATGATTCGGTTTGTAGTTTTAAGACTTTTCCTAATGTATTTGACGCTGTTTTATGCTTTAGTCCACTTGGAGTAAAAAGCTATTACAAAATTCACGACTATAAACCCCTGGCCATTTGCATTGGTAAAACTACGGCAAAGTCAGCAGGATTTTTTACAAAAAAAGTGATCATTGCATCAAAGCCGAGCCTTGATAGTGTCGTCGTAAAAACTATTAAGACTTTAACTTAAATAAATTTCAAAAAATTATCCGACTTTAATTAAATAAAAAAAGCGGCCCATTTAGGTCCGCTTTCTTAAATTTTAATGAGCTTAAAAGATTAATATACTTTTGACCTATTGTCCTCAATTTCTTTAGCTTCTTTTAAGGCTTCGGTAACATCATTATTTGGGTTTTGAAGCTTTTGCATGCGCTTTTGAGTTTCCTTCAGCGCTGCATCTTTGTAAGAAGCTAAAGCGGGCGCTTCCGTTTTTTGAGTCAATTTAATGACATAAATCCCTTTTTGACCTTCTACAGGTTGACTTATTTCATCTTTATCTAAGGCAAATGCTGCACCTACAACTTTGGGTTCTTTACCAGCTGCAGGGATTAATGGGCTTTCCATATTAACAGCACTGGCATTTTGAATCCTTACACTAAATTGGCTTGCCACCTCATTGAGGTCTTTGGTATTGATTTGTGACATAATTGTTTTTGCCTTTTTCTCTTTTTCTAAAATTGGAGTTACCTTTGCCGATGCTTGTTGTGCATTTTGTAAACCTACTTTAATAACTTTATTAAGTTGTACAACTATTTCACCTTTGTCTATACTAAACTGAACGATATCGCCAGCTGAGCGTTCTTCTTCAAAAGCCCAAGTTATAATTTGTCTTTGAGCACCTAAACCAGGGATTTGTTCATCTAAAGCTTTGACACCTAAGACCGGTTTAACTTCATAACCGTTGTCTTTTGCTACACTTGCAAATTCACCTTCTTGGGCATCTAAATAAAAGTTACCTGCTTGACGGTATACCTCATTTAAGGTTTCTGGAGACGGTTTGATATTAATCACTAAATCTGCAAATTTGTACATCTCGCTTTTATCAGAAAGTTCATTTAAGTGAATAACATGAAAGCCAAATCGCGTTTCAACCACGCCTTTAAATCCTGGTTCATTATTAAACACTGCATCGTTAAATCCGGGTACAAATCTACCATAAGTGTTCCAACCCAAATCACCTCCTTTTTCAGCACTTCCTGTGTCTGATGAGAATTTTTTAGCCAATTCTTTCATTTTTGAGGGATTGGCTTTAATAATATTTAATAAGCTATCTGCCAATTTTTTAGCTTCCTCCGGAGACCGCTGGCTATTCTGACCTTGAGTAGAAATTAAAATATGGCTGACTTTAGCAGAATCTGACATTTTTTGGGTTTCTACAAGTTTTGTAGCTTTCCAAGCTTCAGAAGATTTATAAGGCCCATACACATCACCAACATCTGATGCGAGTAGTTCTTGTTTTTTCTCTGATGGCAATTGATTTTCAAACTTAAACCTGGCGTTATAAGGCACATCAGAATTCATATTTATGAAAGCGCTAACGTCCTCTGTACTTTTAAACTCTTCAAGCAAACTTTCTAAATCAGCTTTTGCTTTGGCGATATCTTCTTGAGAAGGTTTATTTTCAAATAATACATATTGGATGTCTCGCTGGGCATCTTGTTTAAATTCTTTAGGATTATTTTTTACGTATGTTTTAATTTCAGAAGTTGACACTTCTACATCTTCTGCTTTGTCAAATGGTATGCGTACAAACTGAAAGCTTACATTATCAGATTGTAATTTATAATTTGTTTTGGCCTCAAGTAAAGTAGCACCAACACCAGCTTTTATGAGATTGAAATAGATTTCTCTTCTTACCTGATTGGCAACACTTTTTTCATAATTCTGCCATTGTTGAAATTGTTGGGGTTGTGTTTCTTTAAGGTTTGCCAAATATTCTGTCATCACAGCTTCATCAAAAAACCCTTCATCATTAGAGAAATTTGGGTTTCCTGCTAAGCTTTCAGAAAGTTTGGCAATAATCTGGTCGCGCCCAACTTCAATACCAAGTTCTTCAAACTCTTCTTCAAGGACTAACTCTTGAACTTTAGCATCCCAAACTTGTTTTACGGCCTGCATAGTTGTAGAACGACCTTGTGTTTGCTGAATATAGTTTTCAACACTCTTTGCAAATTCTACGCGATCAATTTTTTTGTCGCCAACCATACCTATTGACTCAACAGCTTTTTCTGAAGAAAAACTATTTGTATCAATTAAATCTGATAATACAAATGCAAATAATGCCATTGCGATTATAAGGATTAATATCGCTGTTTTTTTTCGTATTGAATTTAAAATCGCCATGATTTATGTTTTAAAAAATATAGTTGGCGAAAATAAGGTTTTTGTTTTATATTAAGAAAGTATAAGCTTATTATTTCTGGATAGGTTTGGAACTATTTCATCGATCTTCAATCTCATTTACAGAAAGTTGAATGAGTTCTATCTTTTTGCTAGAAGCCTCAAGAATTTTTATCTTAAAATGGTCAAATACTAGCTTTGTACTGGCTTCAGGAATTTCTTCTGTGTGACTCATGATATAACCGCCTAAGGTTTCATAAGATTCACTTTTTGGAATGCCTATTTTATATTTCTCATTGAGGTAGTCTACTTCATGTCTAGCAGATAGTTGGTAAGTATTTTTATCAATTTCTTCTTCAATTAGTACAACAGGGTCATGCTCGTCTTCTATTTCGCCAAAGAGTTCTTCTACAATATCTTCAACCGTCATCATCCCGCTGGTTCCGCCGTATTCGTCAATAAC
Source organism: Mesohalobacter halotolerans (assembly GCF_006120725.1). Lineage (GTDB taxonomy): Bacteria > Bacteroidota > Bacteroidia > Flavobacteriales > Flavobacteriaceae > Psychroflexus > Psychroflexus halotolerans. The sequence continues at coordinate 652,984 of NZ_SWMU01000001.1, read as the reverse complement.
AACTGCGATACTTTTTTGTTTTTTGATTAAGTTGTTTAAAATCTCTTTGACATGGACAGTTTCTGGTACAAAAATTACAGACCTCAAGATTTCTGAAATATGCTCCGGGTGTTTAAACATTTCAAAAGAATGAACATAACCTACTATATCGTCATTGGTTTCTTTATACACTAAGATTTTAGAAAGACCTGTTTTGGTAAATAATTCAATTAAATTTTTGGGATTTTCATCAATTTCCACTGCAATAATTTCATTTCTAGGAATCATCACTTCCCGAGCTTTTACATTTGAAAATTCAAGGGCGTTTTGAAAGATTTGAATCTCTGAGTCAATCTCTTCATCAACTTCAGTAGATTCCATGTGTTCACTAATGTAGTGGCCAAGCTCAACTTTAGTAAAATTAAGCTGGACAGTATCACCTTTAACTTTAAAGATCTTTTTAAGAATAAGGTCAGTAAACCCGATGATGAAGTCTGTAAAAAGCCAAAATATATAATAAAAAATAATGGCTGGTAAAGCCAGAATCCTAATGATTTGATTGGCATAAATCTGAAAAAAAACTTTAGGCAAAAACTCTGCAGTGATTAATATAAGTGCAGTAGATATCAATGTTTGGGTAAATAATTTGGCATCGTGTGTAAAGTAATACAGAATTGAATAATCTGTATGAATTTGAGCAAGCCACTCTGTTAAAACATCACCCATAAACAATCCGTATACAACCAGGGCGATATTATTTCCAAGTAACATGGTTGCAATGAATTTGGAAGGCTTTTCGGTTAAATTTTTAAGCGCTTTGGCGATAAAGCTATTCTGTTTTTTTTCTATCTCAATGTGAAGTTTATTGGAGGAGACATAGGCGATTTCCATACCTGAAAAAAAAGCAGATAGCAAAAGGGAAATGATTATAATCAGCCACTCGATTTGCATTAAGATTTGTCTTTGTATTTATTTTTAAAGTGCCTTTTAAAGAAAAACATAAAAATTGCAACAATAGCTAAAAATATAAAAAGTAATCCCCGTTGATAAGACTCTTGCCAAACCAAAAAAGCTTCGACTAAAAATAAAATAGCAAATACGAGATAGGCGTATTGAAAATATTTAAAAAACTTCACCAGATAAATAAATTGATGTTTACAAATGTAAGAAAATATTAAGCCATTGTTTATATTGTAAAAACTTGCTTGTAATTTTTACTTATAGGGATTTATCTTCTATGACTTGAACACCAGTATTAGACCTTGAATTAAATACTGTGAATTCTTGATCTGCATCAAAGCCGGTACCGTTGTTTTCTGTTCCATTAGCCAAACGAATTTTATAATCTCTATCTGTAAAAACCCATTGTTTTTCAGTATCCCAGAAAAGTTGAGATGTCGTTAAAATTAAGCTATCTGCAGTAATTATTTTGACATTATGCCTCATGTCTATAAGATCAGAATTGGAGTGTATGATGGCAGAATCTGCAATAATAGTGTTCTTTGTGGAGTCTTTATTAAAAAAATCGACCTCCACACCTATTGGAAATATTCTATATGGATATTTTTCTTGTGAATAGTCTAACATTTTTGGGCTTCTTAAATTAGATTTTACATGCCCACTATCTGTATAAAAGAGGTTTATGTTTTTGGCAATACCTTGAGGGTTATCTACCTCAATGTTAAATTTATTGACCTCATTAAGATTGCCTTCACAAGCAAAAAGCATTGCAGCCAATGTTACCACTGCAATGCTTTTTAAAATTAATTTGTTAAAAGACATCTTAAAGATTAGGCACTCTTACACTACCTCCAACCCAGCAAGAAAATGATACAGTTTTGCCCTGCATCCCTTCTTGGAAAATATCAGATTTTGAAGGGGCGCGTTGTTGATAACTATCAGCGGTTTCTAAAGCATTACTTTTTAAGCTAGCATCAACACTAGCTGCACGTCTTGCATAATCTGCAGCCTTCCAGTACACCGCTCTTTTGTTAAATGTGCTATCACCACAGTTGTTAGCACTGCTAGCAATCATACTCGCAATACGCAAGTATGCTAGACCCATTGAAGGTTTATTATCTAAAGCTAAGTTGTAATATTTTCTAGCTGAAGAAAAAGAACCTCTCTTTTTGTAAACTTCAGCTATGCTGAAATAAGCTTTGGCTTTGTCCAAAGGTTCGTCTTCTAAATCGGCTGCGTTTTTATAATACTCTAGAGCTTTATTGATATCTCCGTTGGCTTTAGCCAATCGACCTAAATAAAATGCTGTTTTTGACGAAGGCTCTAAATCGTGTAATGCTTCAACAAGTTTAAAGAATAGAGGATCAGAAGTACAGTCTTTAGCATTCATTCTCGAGGCTGCTATTCTCAACCAGTCTTTGTCGGTTTTCTTTTCTTCAAAGTCTTTATTGTACATTGGGATTAAATTGTCACAATCTGCTTTTCTACCAAGTACTCCATTTATAGCACCTTTAATTACAGCATAATTTTTAAGGTAAATTCCAGAGTTTTTAAGTTTTCTTTTTTCTCTAGAAGTAAATTCTTCTTGATTTTCTTTTTTTGCCATGAGAGGTTTTGCCACCAAAGCTTGTTCATTTTCCATCCGCTCAATTTGGTTGACAATTTCGTCATATTTCACAAAGAGCTCATTGATATCTTTTTTACCAGCATCTTCTAACTTATCAAAAATCAAGAAGTATTCGTATAGCCCTTTGGGCGATTTAAAATTGTCTGGGTCTAAATTCCAGGCATCGTCAAAATATTTAAATTGGTCTTCAAGAGTCCCTAACTTGTTCTGATACATGACTTTACCTATATCAACATAGATTTTACCTACTGGTGATTTATCGGGAAAATGTTCAAGCCGAAGTTTTAAATTATTAACTTGTAACTGTGCTAATTCTTTTTTTCTAGCTTCATCTTTTTCTTCGTCAATCATATCTTCAAGCATTTTTTCGCCTCTTTGATAAAGTACAATATTGACTTTAGGGCACTCCTCTATCAATTTTTTATATCGAGGTAGGGCATCTTGATAAATACCGGCTTTAGCACTATCGTTAAATAAGCTTAAGTTTTTGGTACATTCTTGAGCATAACTGCTATTAAACCCTATAAAAAGAGCAATTGACAATACAAATAATTTAGTTTTCATAGAATTTTTATTGTTTAATTATACTTAGGTTTTTGAAACCATAAATCATTAAAAGACAAACTTACAAAAAAGCTGAAATAATTTTCTTGAATCAGGTTATTTGATGTTGTTCCGCGCATCCAATATTCAGCTCCAAAATTTATATTTGTAAAATATCGTCCTGCTGGTAAACCTACTCCAAAAGATATGCCAAACTCATCTATCGACTCACCTCTAAATTCTAGACCAGTCTCTGAATATCGTAAACCTGCTCTATAGACTATTCGATTAAAGTAACCTCGTGGAGCATTATATCTAGGTATAAAATATCCGCCTAACTTAACTTGACTTGACTCAATAAAATTAATATCGACATTATTATTAAAGTTTATGGCGTCAAAATTGCTCGCACTTTGATATTCATATTCTATCCCTGCAAACCATTTACGATCTTGACCTATACCTAATCCAGCATTAATTTTTGAACCAAAGTCAACTTCAGATGAAGATTCGATTGGATCATTGCTGTCGATTACAATTTCACTACCATCGTTCCCGAAAATAATAGTTGCCAACTGTCTTTCATTATTTATGTTTAATGTAGATTCAGGTGAAAATGAAACAGAGCTCCTCACTCTAAATTTATTTTTAAATTTAAAATCATGCTGAATACCTAAATTATAGGTTAATCCATTTATATCAGATGAATTTATTTCTCTTGATGAACGCTCAATACCATTTTGAGCGATTAGGTTTTTATTTTCTATATCTCCAAAGTTATAATTTAACGAAAGACCAACACTTAAATTATCAATAATATTGAATCCACCAGACAGATAAACTGTATTTATACCGCCTCTTCCGTTTAAGGATTTCGCTACATCTCCTTCTAAACTTTGGATTTCATAACCAACAGATGACAGAGGTTTGAGACCAAACCCCACACCAAATTTATTTAAAGGAATTCCAACCCCAATATAATCTACACTAGAAAAATTAATATCGTCGGTTGTTGAGCCTTGTTCAAGTTCTAAACTATTGGCCGTCGCTCCAATACTAAAATTGGTGAGTTTTAATTTAGAATAGGCGGCCGGGTTTTGTAAGTTAAGGTGAATACTGTCAGAAAACATACTGATGCCACCCATCGATCTATTTTCCGTAGTACCTTTAAAGGTGTTATTACCCACCCCAAAAAAAGAGTATGGCGAAAAATTTCCTTCTTGTGCAGAAAGACTTGTGGTCATCAATAGAAATAAAAGAATTATTTTTTTAGTCATTCAAAAGATATTCGAGTATAGCATTTAATCCAACAAGCTGAAAAGTTGGGTTGGCAAATATGCTATTTTTTAGTTGTGCAGACAAATATTGTTGGTCTCCACCTGTTAAAATAACTGTTAAATCTTTATACTCAGACTTATAACGTTTAATATTTTGATCTATTTCATCAACAACACCTTGAATTACACCATTTAGTATAGCATCTTTTGTTGTTTGACCAAGTGGCCTTGTCGCGGGGTGGTCGCGTTTTAACCGAGGTAAGTTGGCTGTAAAGTGATGAAGAGCTTTAAATCTCATATCTAATCCTGGAGATATGTTTCCACCCAAATAAGTGTTTTTATCAGATATAAAGTCATAAGTGATACAAGTTCCAGTATCTATTATCAAAACATTGGTTTGTGGATACAGTTTACTTGCTGCAGCGACTAAAGCTATTCTATCTAATCCTAGTGTTTCTGGTGTTTTGTAAGTGTTGACAAAAGGCAATGGTGTTTTGTGGTTGAAATGGTAAATTTTAAAATTAGCGTTAAAATAATCAAGCCACTTTGGATCGACATAACCTGATGCAGCGTATAACAAGTTTGGTGTCTCTACAGCTTTGGATATTTTGCTTTTTATTAATTCAAGAAATACTTCAGGCTTAGCTTTTTCAGACCACAACATTGTGTCGTTTTGAAAAATTGCACCTTTGACTAAAGTGTTTCCAATGTCAATAACTGTATTCATAAACGGCAAATGTAATAAATGATTTTTTTGAATAATTGTTTTGGCAATACAATAATTGCATATATATTTGCAGTCCCAAAACTGGTGCCTTAGCTTCCCGAAGTCTCGGGAGTAGAGCAAAGGACTGAAAATTAAAAATTAAAGTAAAAGCCATAATTGGGAAATTAAAACTGGTGCCTTAGCTCAGTTGGTAGAGCAAAGGACTGAAAATCCTTGTGTCCCTGGTTCGATTCCTGGAGGCACCACCTTTTAAAACCCTAATCGCTTAATAAACAAGCTTTTAGGGTTTCTTTTTTTAGGAAGGGTACAAATAAGGGTACAAATAGTAGCCTATATATTCTACATCATAACTCGCCTAACTTCTTCTTCATCTAAGCCTATATAATCACAGAACTCAGACACGCTTACCACTTGATGCTTTTCCTTGTTTAAACGCTCTCTGATACGTTTTAATAAGCTCCTGCCGTATCTTTCTGTTTTGCCTGTGATTATGGCCACGTCTTTAGGGTAGATACAAATTCTTTTTTTCATAGATTTTACTTATCGTTTTCATACACTATCTATACTTTATCTATACTTAAACCTTGACTTTGAAATATTCAAAAGCGGAATATATAACAAATATAGGAAATAACTATCGAAAGTGTATTTACTATAATTAAAAGCTATTATTTTTTGTATGTTTGTATCATATTAACTTATAAAACCCAATTGTTATGGCAAAGTTAGGAGGAATACTCAAAATTGAAGGAACGTTAGATGGTATGACGTTCTACAAAACCAAAGATGGACACCTTGTAAGAACAAAAGGTGGCGTATCTAAAGACCGAATCCAGAATGACCCTGCATTCGTTAGAACTCGTGAAAACGGCGCTGAGTTTGGTGCTTCTGCATCAGCTGGTAAGCTGTTACGAACTTCAATAAGAAATTTATTGATGAAAGCTAAAGATGCTAGAGTTGCTAGTCGTTTAACCCAAGCAATGACACAAATTAAAAACCTTGATTCAACTTCTGACAGAGGAGAAAGAAAGGTTTCAATTGGTTTAGCTACTCCAGAAGGTAAAGAACTTTTAAAAGGCTTTAATTTCAACAATAGAGCAATTATCGGTTCAGTTTTATTTGCACCTTATACGATAGATACTGCAACTGGTGAAATCACTTTAACAGATCTTAATCCGATGAATGACATTGCTTATCCAAGTGGTGCTACGCATGTGAGTTTAACGTCTGCTTATGCAAAAGTGGATTTTGATACGGGCGAAAATTCAATTGAAATCAGCCCTGAGGTTAATTTACCGATTGATAACACGACTGCAACGCAATCATTGGTTCCACCTGCTGTTCCATCAGGTACTGGTTTTGATTTTATGTTGATTTTAATCGAGTTTTATCAGGAAGTTAATGGCAGTCAGTACAGTTTAAACAATGGTGCTTTTAATGTATTAAGCGTTGTTGAAGTGGCATAAGTTTTTGTTCAAATTGACCTTTGAATTTTAGAAAGCCCTGCAATTCAGTTTGTGGGGCTTTTCATTTTTATAAATAATAAAGAAATAATGCTGTCATAATTAAAACTAAGAATAGAAAAAATAATAATTTCAATTTAAAGCTAATGTCATCATTAGATTCTATAACATTGTCGTTTTCATCAATTTCCTCAGGAAACACTAAATCAAAAAAACCTTCAATTGATTTTTTTAGACCATTAATTATAAATTTCAATACCTTCATCACTAAATCAAAACTTATTTATTCAAATATAAATATTCAAATACTACCACAATCCCTTCAATATTTTTTTGGCAAAGAAAAAATGAAAAAAAGAAAGCAATATCACATATGGCGTGGCAGGGCTGTCAAGTTTTTTTGGAAAAAGTTTTTTTTAAATATGAAACTTGATATTGACTGAAAGCGTGAAGAAGAAAAAAGTTTTTTCAAAAACCCGCAGGGCTTGAACTTTACTGCCCGATAGCATGGGCTGGAGCTGAGCCATATAACTTGTTTTTTTATTTTTTATAAAATTTAAAAACTTTTCTTTTATGATTCTTATGTATAGCTAAAATATATATGCCATCTGATAAATTTGAAATATCAATAACTTTATTTTCTAAACTATCTAATTGAACTAAACGACCTGATATATTATATATATAATAATATAGAATTAAGTTATCTGCATTGCTAACTGAAATTGAATCATCAGCAAAAGTTGGGACAATTGTTATATTACTAAAGAAATTGTCTACTGTTGAAAAAGTATTCCAAGTATCTTGTGCAATTGGACCACCCCATATTAATGACGCTAGATAAGGATTATCAATAAATGGATTACGATTGCCTTGAAATGATGCAATGATATTATTTCTTTGAATTTCTAGCGGAGATACTGGGTCTTCTACATTCCACTGTAAAAAAATATCGGGCATATCTACGTTATACGTATTATTACTATTTGCAATAGTATTAGGTAAACACTGATTATTATAACGCAAATACATATACATTACAATTCTTGCAACATCACCTTTCCATTCATCACCAGGGAACCAACTACCATTTTGAGTAATACTGGCTACACCAAAACTATCCTCAAAAACTCTATTGCTTCTTATAGAATTCATATCACCATCACATGGTTTTAAATTATGAACGTCAGTACCTGAACCTTCAACATCTGTAACTAGAGGTGGATTTGCTAAAGAACGAGCGAATACATGTTCTCTATTCCATAAACCACTGCATCCTGACTGGTGACACGAAAGAGACTTAGCACGTGTATAATCGTCTACAATGATGCTATTACTATCATCTGACCCATAAACTAAATAAACATCAACTGGTGATGATAAAACTTCGTCTGATAATTTCAGAATATCCCATGTATCAGTGTTATTGGATGTGTAAGGAAAATCTTCTACATGTGTTGCTGTAATTAAACTTGCTAATTGGTTTTTTATATCGCTATTTGACTGTGAGAAATCTATACTACTATAATAGCTAGGAATCTGAGCATATGTAGAATAAGCAAATAATAATATTAATAAACGAAAATACATAACTAAAAAGTAATTATACAAAAATAACTAAAAACGTTTTAATGGCAGGTAATCTAAAGGCGCGAGCCGCCTGCGAGTGGAACAACTGGTGTATTGGGAGGAAGGCTGATAAGCCACCAATACTATGTTGCAAACACTGTTTGGCGCAGTAATTGTTCTGTGGGCAAAGAAAAAGGGCTGTGCCGAAATGGAATGAAATACATTTGATGGCGTCTTGATTACTAACTGATGACAACTTATTTACGGAGTATGATACCATCTAATTTTAATAACTGAAATTCTTAATCAAATGTGTGTAATGCAATGGAGAAACAGCTCTTTTTGCGCGGTTGGAATAAGGCTTTTTTTTGTGACGATAGGAGCAAAAACAAGCTTTATGACAACTTGGATGCTACAAATACTGTGACAAACTATCCGCCAGTTGTGACCAGCAGGCTCGCACAATTATGAAGTAGCGGTTGTACCCAAATAAAATACTTGCAATAGCAAAACCTTATTGGTTTGGGTACAAGAGTAGCTACGGGTGCTGTAGGAATGTAGTGTGTGTAATATGGCAAATGAATAGCTTTATGTAGCTACAAGCGAAAGAAAGCGTATGAGTGGTAGGTACAAGGGCTTTATGAAAACGTATTAGCTTATTAGAGCAATTATTTTTATTGATATAATTAACTATCATATTTACCTTAAAACCCCTTGTAACTATGCTATATGGAACAAAACGGAATGACGGAAGCACACCTTATTACCTGCCACGAATCGTGTACTTATCTAAAAATGGACTACTGAAAACAAAAACCTTCATTATGCCCTAAGTATAAGAAGCAGAATATATTATACTATTTCATTATTGTTTATATACTTACATTAATCCATTATATTTGTTTATAATTTATTCTATAAAATAAGATGAAATGAGATTATCATTAATTGATAAGCGTATATTGAGTAGCTTTTATAAAAACAAAAAATGGAGACTAGAAAATGACTTAATTAAAGATGGATTGAATGGAAAAGTAAAGTCAATTTCAGAACATGTTACTTTAATAAACAAACCAAATAAAATGCCCCCAGAATCTTGGGCTGATGCAAATACTAATGATTATGGATATGATAAAATGTATAACCATCTAGGATATCTAATGCAAGAAACTAAATACATTAACAACGAAAAGATAGATTATATAAAAAGTTTAGAATATATAAAGCGTGATGGTTTCTGCAATAAAGAAATATATAGAAACCATGATAACAAAATATTATTTACGAACAACTTTAAGTATTTATACTCTAACAATAAAATCACAAAATGGTTATCAGAACCACAAAATAACCTAATCACAAAAGAATTCTATTTTCTTAATAACAAAATATGCCGAATTGACTCATATGCTAGAGTAGAATCTAGAAATCATAAGGATTTTATGAAACAAACCTTATTTGATAAAAACCAGAATAAAAAAATGAGTAGACAGAAAGACTCATTTGGATATATCTATTATACGTATAAATATAAAGACAATAAGCTTAATGTGGTAGAATACGCTAGGGAATTTGAAAGAATTCCTGAACATAATCGTATAAATAGAAAATATTATAAGTACGATAAATCTGGCTACTTAACAACGATTAATTGGTGTCAAAACAATGAAATAACAAGGACAGACAACTTTATTAATGATGATAAAGGCAATTGGATAACAAAAGATATATACATATATAATACCCTAAATATCAGAGTTAAAAGAAGAATTGAATATTATAGAGATGAGTTCGAAGATTAAACATAACGCTGACTTAAGAAAATACAGAATAATTAAGTTATAAATAAGCATAGTGTTATTACAATACTATATGTAAGTTTAACGGTCTAAAAATCTACATCTATATCGTGCATATCGATATCAATATCATCTGCATCTATGTTTAAGCCATCCATATTGATGTTAGTATCTACATCTATGTTTGTATCGATGTCTATATTAGTATCCATATCGATGTCTGTATCTAAGTCAATTAGTATCCATGTCTATATTAAAACCATCAAAAGCCCCACGATTAAAATTGATACGTTTTTTAATTACTGGATTTTTTTTTGGTGTATGAATATCATCGTAAAATAACCAAGGCGTCAAAAAAGCTAATATTATTAAAACACCTAAAAATATCTTGGTCTTGTTATTATCTTTTTTAATGAAAAGTGATGCCAAAAGAAAAATAGCAACTATAACATCTACAATTTTCCATATCTCACTGCCTAGAGAAATCTTTATAAATGGTTGAAATAAAATAGCTAATGAAAAAAATATTACACCTAAAATCTTATTATTACTCTTGAATTCATAATATGCAATTATACCAAAACCAACTAATGCAATATATCTTACTAACTGATAGTAACCATAAGGCATATCAAATAAACAAAGCAACAAGAATGTTGCTAATACTATTTTTAATATACTTACTGTTATGACCGATTTCACTTCTAATTTATTTACCGCTATTTAAATATTCTAAAATCATAAAAATATTATAATTCGAAAAGGACAAAATTAAGTAGCTAATCAGAATAATTATAAAGATAGCTGAGCCAAATTTTTCCTTTAAAATGTTATTATGCAAAATATCAAAACTAGTATTAGGTACTATCTTATTAAAAAGAGAAAATTTCGAAGTAATAAACAAAAAAACAAAAAGTGATAATTGAACGATAAAATTTTCACGACCTTTCGCAAAAAAAGTTAGTAAATAAATAAATGATAAAAACCATGCTATCAAGGTAAGAGTAGTATAATTGTCATAATAGACTATTTTCCTTATTAGTAGTTTTTTATCTAGTATTTTGTAAATAGCTTTATAATGTATTTTATTTGATTCTCGTGATATATTTAAAGAAATAGTTGACATTTTATAAGTGTGTAAATATATATTAAGCAAATTTTTATATGGTTTGTTTTCTATGGCAATCGTAGTTACATAACCATATCCGTCGTTGAAATAATCATCTTTACAATAATCAAATTTAAATTCTATGTTTTCCCTGTCATCATTTTTTTCAATTATGTTTTCAAATATGTAGTTTTTTAACGCCAACTCGGTTTCTTTAGTAAAAAAAGTTGGAGGTAATTTTTTTCCGCTTAACATAAAATAATGCTTTCAAGAATTAAAGGTAATACAAATACTCAATGTAAAGAGATGAATATAAAAGATTATTTCAGGATTATTTTTTACCCTTACTTTTACACTATAAGACAAGTATAAATCTAATAGGTTTTCATCATAGAACAAATACATAATATATTTTAAGTGTTATTTTTAAAATATTCACTAGTCTCTTTATCCTTACAATAAATATAACAGCCCTTCATACCTCTTGTCATTAAAGTACGATAGGTGTTTTTGATCACGTCTTTAAGTAATGGTTTCCAATACGCAGGATTTGTTTTAATACCGCTTTTCCAACCAAATACTGTTCTATCTCCTTTATCACGTTTAGATGGCTGAACTAAAATTTCTCCATCTCTTACGATTAAATCTTCACCTATAATGACACCTACATAATCTAACTCTAGTCCTTGAGCTGTGTGGATACACCCTATTTCAGTAACTGACTCAGGGTCTATAATCCATTTACCACCATAATCGGTCATATTCCATTTCATATTGAAGCCAAATTCTTCTTCTTTAAAATCGTATATGTTTGAATTTTTCTTGCTATCCCAAGCCCAACAGTACCCTGAAACTAAACGTGCTTTATTATTTATTTTATTCTTTTCGAAAATTTCTTGTTGCAATGCTAATGGATCGTCAAACACTTTAAAATCATATTCATAATCTAAGTTATTTAAATTTACATTAGCTGTTTCTCTAATTTTTAATGTGTTATCTAACCAAGCCAAATAACCATCTGAACCATTACATCTAAATTGAGATTCTAATGTTAACTTGGTAACATTTATATTTCTTTCTTTGGCAAATTTTTCAATCAAATAAGACTCACCATAGTCACCAACCGAAACTCTTTGGTTTTCATCTATGAAGAAAATTGAAGATAATGCTGTATCCAATATTTCAATAATTTGGTTATTACCTCGTTTTAGAAATCCTGTTTTTTCTGTTAAACGATGAGCTTCATCTACAATTAATGTATTTATAGCATTTTTAGGTGCATTTATAAATGTACCTGAACCAACAAAGAGATTTTTAAGTTCTACTTTTTTCTTTGTGCCAGATAGTTTCTCAAAAAAAACATCTCTTGGTGCTGAGGTTTTAGTTACGTATTGTGACATATTACCTCTACGATTTAACTCAACTAATAAATTAATCGCCACCACAGACTTACCAGTGCCTGGACCACCTTCTACAATCAATACGTTTTTGTTTTTCTCATGTGATTTTAGTGCTAAATCTAGAGCTGTTTCATAAACCACTTTTTGGTCATCAATCATAACAAACTCTTGATTACCTTTTATCATGTTTTTTAAGCTATCAGCTAGGCTTTTTGTAGGCTTAATTTTACCATTATCTATCCTAAACATAATATTTGATTGGTCGCCTTCTTTAATGAAACGTTTTATGAAGTTTCTTAATTTTAAAGCATCTGGTTGAAGAAAAACAGGTGCTTTCTCTAAATAGTAATTATAAGATTCATTAGTTATGTTATTATCAGGGACATAATTATGAAGATATGCACAAGGATATAAATTGATTTGATCTTCATCTACTGTTGCATTAAATGATTTTAAAAGAGCAGCATAAGACCATGCTTGATAAGAAGGATGACTTGTTTCTGTAACACCATGCTGAAAGCGAGTTTTTACAATACCATCTTTATTTGTAACCTCAGCTTCTTGCCATTGTTTAAGTTCAATGATAATTACATTTTCTTGACTATTTGAAGTACCTGAAACAATAAAGTCAACACGTTTAGATGTTTGTGGTAAGTGATATTCTATGGAAATGCCACAATCCTCAGGTATATCACCATCATTTAGTACCCTATCCATATATTGTAGTGAGTTCTGAAACGACCTCAATTCATTATCAGCAACTTTTTTGCCTGTACGCTCTAAAATTTGATTTGATACAATGTTATGGATGTTATTAGTTAAGACATCATTACTAAAATCTTCTTTTGTTTTGTTATAAACTAGCATGGTTAGATGAGTTTTATATGTATTGATTAGATTTTTTAATAAATGAAAAATTGAAAATAGCTAAATACCAATAGGAATCATTTTAATTGGTTATATTTTGTTGATTTTCCTTTTGACTTAGATACAGGGTACTTTATTTCGTTTTGTTTTATTTTAGATAAAGTCGCTTCTTCTAGGTCAATATCTAAATCATTTGCTAAATACAAGAGATAAGATAGTATATCTGCGATTTCATTTTTAATATTAGACCTATTTGCGGACTTAATATCCTTCCATAGGAAACATTCTAATAATTCACTTGCTTCAATTGACAAAGCTAGGGCTAAGTCTTTTGGTTTATGAAATTGCTCCCAATCCCTTTTCTGCCTAAATTCTAATAGCTCTAAAATTAAGGATGTGAACCCTATGTTGGGTTGTTTTTTAAGTGTTAGTAAAATAGAAGCTTTTGTATCTACTCTTGAAATACAGATAATTTTATTATCTAAAATGATAGTATCTTGTACCGAGTTGAAGTTTACCTCATCGTAAGCATTTTCTATTAAAAATTGATTGATAGATTTGTTTAAATCTTGAATTGAATCAAATTCACTTTCAGGAAATAACTTTTCAAAATCGCCTTCTCTGTTCAGGTAACCACCATAAACAGAAGCTTCTTTGTCGTTTCTAGGAAAATGGATACTAATCATATTTTTAGTTTCTAATCGCTTGCTGTGCTAAGTCAAATTCTTCATCAAAAGGCATTCCTAATTTAGATAGCATTTCGGGTATAGCTAAAGCCCAACTTACATAATAGTAGGATAAAGCTTGATAGCCTGACATTTTTTTATTTATTGAAGGAACTTCGTAATTAGTTTTTTTTGGATCTATCCCTGTCATCCCTAAAGTTGCAAACTCGAATGCTATTTTTTTGATTTCTTCTTTTGAAAAGTTTTTAAAAAAATCTAAAGCGCTAACCATGTACATAACTACTGCAGTATTTACCTCATCGTTACTATGAGATTCAATAAAATTTCTACGCTGCTCTTTTACCTCTTCTAGCTCTTCATCTTCAACGCCATATGGATCTTTGTTTATTTCATCCATGACTTCATCAGGTGTTTTTGATTTATTGGTTTCTTCCTTTTTAAGGTTGAATAAATCATCTAGCTTAAGATCTTCAGCCCAATTTTGTAATAATTCATATTCTTCAGAAGGCTCTTTGTCTTTGGCATATTCTAAATATTCATTATAAAAATCTTCAGCCTGTTGGCGTTCAATTTTATTAGATTTAAATTTAGAAATTAGGTTTATGCCATAGTAATCTTTAAGCCATAAAGCATTCACCATATTTAAAATTTTTGATTTAGATATGATGGTTTTTGGCATTAAATTAATAATCTGCTTATCAGTTGTAGCTTTGATACCTTCTGAAATTAAATTGTATAAGGATAATACTTGAATAGGTTGTGCTGATTGATGATTTTCGAAAATACGCTGTTCGATAAACAAATCTATTGGAGTATTAAAAACTTGAGAGTTTAAGCCTGAAAACAATGATTCTATTAGCCTAGAAATATTATCTGTAGGTATTCCTTTTTTTATTAAAGCTTTTTTATAACTACTTAATTTTTCAGAAAACTTTTCTTGGTGGTATTGTGTTGATGTAAATAAATAGTTGTTTTTGAACTCTCTTGCTTCTGCTATAAGTTGTAAATGATAGAGTTCATGCAACATTAAATGAGGTACTGTTAAGTCTTGTTTTTTATAAATTAATCTGTGCTTATTACGTTTATGATACTCAGCTACTTCTAACTTTGCTGCTGTATCTATATTATCAGATATTGAAATCTCGACATCTTTACCTGATTTGATTACAATTTTATCTTTTAACTTATGAATCTCTGACTCTACTTGAGATAAATTTTGTTTGGTAAGTTTCTTTGCCGTCTCTAACAAAAGATTTAAAGAATTATTATTGACTTTATCTTTTAATGATGAATTTTTTAAAGCTTTAATAGTATTAGAAAATGATTTTTCAAAATTATTTTGATTGAAATACACTAATGCCAAACCATATAAAACGTTGGGGAAGTTTTGATTTATACTTAAAGACTCTTCAAAGAATTTTTTTGCTTGATCTAACTCATTCTGATTAGCTAGTAGGCCAGCTATGTTAGATAGTGATAAGTAATCATCAGGATTAAATTTTAATGCTGAATTCCAATATTTAAGCGCTGTTTGAGTATCTTTATTACTATAATAAAAGTTACCCATTAATATTAAGGCACTCGTGTTTCTTGGATTGAGTTTTAAAGCTTGAATTAAGTAATTTTCAGCTTTCTCTATTTCGTTAGTTTCAAAGTATATTTGAGCAATTATACGATTTAACTCTGAAGATTCATTATATTTATCTAAAAGAGAAATTGCTTTAGTTAATGCTTTTTTGTAATTCCCTTTTTCACACAGGTTTATTAAGTTATTATGGACTTCATCTGTCATTAGATTTATATCGTCTATATGAATGCTGAGTTTATTTAAACTAATATCAATTTCTAAACCACTGTAAACATTTTTCAGTTGATTTATAATATCATCTGTATCCTCTAACTTTAAAATCTGTCTGACGTGTTCTAATGGTACGATTATGGTCATAAATATTAAGACTGATTATTTTTTAAGTGCTAAAATATAAACTTTTATGCGTAACAGAACCATAGAAATTTAAAATAATCCTGTATTGACCTTATTTGTCTGAGGAATTTGTTTAATCGAATATTTAACTGCCGGCATAGTTAAATATTTAATTGCAAGCTTTGCAAAGTTTGCAATGTTGCAAAGTTCTATTTACTTCATTTTGATGTAAAATCCTGCTTTTGGTTTAGACAAATAACTTGCTTTTTCTAGTTTAGACAAATAGCCATCAACTGTACGTTCGCTTAAATTCATTTTATTTCCAATGTCAACAGCTTCTTTTCTTTGAAAATCCTTAGGGAGTTTATCATAGAATTTATGAGCTGTAGCGCTTTTAAACACAATTTCAGAACTGTTATTTGGCAAACTGTTATACACTAAAATACTATGTTCTAAATACATATTGGCTAATAAAATGGCATTTTCAAAGTCTTGATCTGTGCACTCTAAGCTCATTTCTGTCATTTTATTTTCATATTTACGCATAGCGGTAAACATCATACAAAATCTAAATACAATTAACCCTAGACGCTTTACAATACTTGTAGCCTCTTGATGTACTAAGTTGTATATTCTGAATAAATACTCGTTAAAAAGTGGGTTAAATCTATCCCATTGCTCCTCTGATAGTGTTATATTAGTTGGGGAACTTTCAAAAAAGCGTACCATTTCTAAAACATATTTAGATAGTCTTTTATAGTGCTCTGTTAAGTTAACAGGATTTGCTTTTGGTGATGGGTCTAACCAAATAGGTTCTGAGCTAAACACATAAAACATAAATCTACTAAATAGGCCATCTTCTGCTGAGTCTATGATATTCAGAATTTGATTAGGTGTTCCAGATAAAACTGCTGAGATTCTAGGGTTATTGATTTCAAAATACTCATTGTTTGTCTTTCTTGAGCTGGATATTCTCTCGTGATGATATGCTTTTCTTAATAAATCGGAATAAGAACCCCATTCGTTTTTGAATACCTGACCCAGAGTATCAGCCTCTGTTTCGCATACAATGCCAAAGCCTTCATTATCTTCTAAATGTTTCATCATTTTTGCATTACTGGTATTTGCAGGAATAAAAACCACTTTAAATACGGGTTCTTCTGGCGGTGGTGGTGGTAGCTCGCCTTTCTTCAGATACTTTTTAGTTTGTTTATGTACTTCTAATTCTTGTTTGTACTCTTCCTGTAAATTTTTTGATTCAGATAATACTTCATCATGGTATTTATCTGCCAACATTTTAGAAAACGTGAGAGAACCTTTGCCTGATGCGGCAGGCGCTAAAATGAATGCATATAAGTTGGGGTAAACTTCTTTACCATGATATAAGCCTGTTACATTTGGCAAGCAACCAGATATAATTGAAAAAGCACCAGTCAAGAAAACGTCTTTATCCCTTTTTGTCTTTAAATATTTAATTCCTAATTGAAATAAAGCAGGTAGCGATTCATATACGCTTTCAGGAATTGATAGTGTATTGTTTAAAATTGAACTGTCCTTTATACTGTTTTCATCATTATCAAATGCTTTTTCAAGCTTTGCATCGTTTGCAAACTTTGCAAACTTTGCAAACTCGTGAGAATGGTGTTTGTATGCGCTTTTTACAGATGATTTAATTTCTCTTTCGTCTAGATCAAAATTAGTTAAGCAAAAATCCAAGGTGTCAGATTCGTCAATACCAAATCTATTGGCATTTGAAGCGAACATATAGATAAAATTGTTGCGATTGCCTTCAATATATTGGCTCTTTTTTTCGGTGAATTTGATACATCTTTCTAATAATTCGAAAGTTGATAGGGTTTGAATACTATCTTCCGAAGATTTTGTTTGTACCTGTGTTCTCTGCTTTGTTATGTCGTCTTGCAATTCTTCTAAGTTGTTTTTTTCTTCCTCAAATGCTTGTATATCTACATTAAAAACATTTGCGTTGAAATTAGAATAACAATCTTTGTCGTAAGACATAAAACATAATCTGCAAATATCATCACCATCATCTAACTCTAGTTCGAGTGCTTTTCTGTAATACTCTTTTACTTGGCTTATTGCTAATTTATGATGCTCTGCATTAGAATCTACTCTGACTATTATTTTAAGTCCTCTACCTCTTGGGCTAATAAATGAGGCTACCGTATAAGGTGCGATTTTTGATTTATTTTTAATAGACACTACTTGGTTTTTGTCTAATTTGTCAATATCTAAAATGACCAGTTGAGAATACTCTGAAATGTTATCTGCGTTTCTTCTGTCTTTGAATATACCGGACACCGTGACGCCTGGCAGTTTTTTCTTTAAAAGCTGTGATTTATCTTCATCACCATTTTCATAAACTTCTCTGATATGTTCAATTTGATTTGAAATTTCGCTGCTCTTGATGCTATCTGTAAACTCTTCTAGAGTTATTATAGTAGCTGGTGTATAAAGATCATTATATGTTGAAAATTTTATCTTTTTCGTTTCCATGGCTTATTGGTTTTTAGGGTTAATGATTTTTAAAGCTTCGTTGATATCTGAGCGTTTAAATCGCACAAGATTACCAAGCCTATAAGGCTTTAAAATGCCCTTATTAGACCAATCTGAAATGGTTGGGAGTGTTACCTTAAAGAGTTTTGCAAGTTCCTTACGTGTAAGGTATTCCTCTTGTGGTTGGGGTTCTGTACTAAGCTTGATTTTGCTTAGTTCTTCTCTTACATCTTTAATTATGCTTTCTTTGAGTTCTTCTGGTGTTACATTGAGTAACTGGATTGTTTTTTGTTGTTTCATGACCTTTGAATTTTAAAGTTTGAGACAACAAATTAAACAGGTATTATGCTGTTTATCAGTACTTAATGGTGCTTGAATCAGTACTAGTACTGTCTAAAATTCATTAAAATGAGGGATATAAAACTTAGCATTTTCCAGCTTTCTCTTTATTTCTGTTGATTTCTCAGAATCTAAATTTAAATATTTTTGAAGGGTGTTCGCTGTAGTCTCAATTTTAAAAGTATTCATAACTTCTCTAGCGAATGCTGAATAATTTATATCTCCACCTTTTTTTTTAGGAGCATCTATATATCCATATTCTGCCAAATAACCTATTATATAGCCTAATGTAGATGGACCACCAATCCACTCTATCTTTCTTTCATTACCACTTATAGGATTATTACTTTTAGATGTATCATATTCGGTATTAATTACTGTTGTGGTATTTGTGTCAAGATTATTATTGTCCTCTATTTCGTTGAAAAAACATGTAGTTTTATCATTATCTTCATCAAAATAGTAATCAACAGTAAAACCAAAGTCAGCCAACTTTTTTTCTAAAAAATTAATTTTTTTATCTTCTGAATAATCTAGGCTTTTTTTAATATATATTAGTCTATGATAATAAATTTCAAACACTGAATATCCCAGCATTCGCTCATTTCTTTTATCAACTCTTTTTATTATTTCATCTTTAACAAAATCAATTTCATTTGCATCTATATTATTTTTAATAAAAAAATCTTTTCTTTTTTCATAATGGTTTACATATACTGAAAAAGGGCAATCAAAAAAATAATAGTTTTCATCTTCCGATAGTTTTCTAAGTTTAGATATTAAAACAGTAACTTCACTTTTTATCCTATCTATGGTTTCTTCATGCTTATCTTCAAGAAGAGGATTATATGGTGCCCCTTCCCTCATATTTAATATTTCTTGATTGCTGTAGCTTTCAATCTCATTATTGTATTCAATCTCTAAATCATAAATTTTTTCGATGATATCGTCTATATTCATTTTGACCTTCAATTTAAATATTAAAAAACCCAGAATTAGCCACATGAGTTGCTCTTTCTTCATCTTTGATGCGAATATATTTATAAAATTCTTTTTCGGTGGTATGACCTGTAAAAAGCATGATATCGTAAACTGGCATGCCTTTTTTGTACATATTAGTAGCGAAGCTACGTCGAGCGGTGTGTGAACCTATTAAGTTATATTTTTCTATGTATTCTATTACTTCTTTTCCACCTTGTGTGTAAGTGCATTTAATTTTTTTGTTTAATGATGGTAGCTCCAAGTGTTGCCCGACCTGCTTTATCCATTCGTTTAAATCGCTATCAGGTATTTTTTTTGGCGGTAGTCCATCATGTCTTTTATTCATTATCTCTTGCATTTCCTTTGTTATAGGGCAGTAGATTTTTCTTCCTTTGGATTTGTTTTTGGTCTGTACGATTTCAAAATACTTCTTTCCTTTAATGGTTCTAATGTCGTCTTTGCTGTACGCGTTATAATCGCTTACCCTTTGCCCAGTATAATAGCCCATTAAGAAAATATCTCTGGCGTGTTCTAGTTGCTTATATTTGCTTAAATCTATTTCATACATCGCCTGTATTTCTGCATCATTTAAATAAATTTGTGTTGTAATTTCTTTTGTAACTTTAAATTCTGAGGATTTAAACCTTTGATTGGTGGTATAGCCTTCGTTTAAGGCATAATTCATAAAGGTTTTTATGGTTTTGATATGCTTGCCTATGGTGTTCTTTTTAAAGTCTTTCTCAGTCTCTAAATAGCTTACAAAGTCTTTGTGAAATTGTGAATCTACTTCATCCAGCTCATATAATTTGCCCAGGTGCTTTTCAAAACTACTCAGATGGCTTTGTGCCTGTTTGTAAGACCTTAGTGTTACATCCTTAATGTTGCCTTCCTTGTATTTTATAAATCTCTCTACAAGTTCAGAAAATGTAAGTTTTTCATTTTTTTGTAGGCTGACTTTTTTTTCTTGGAGTTTTTGATCCAGTCTGTTCTTTAAAAAAGCAGGTGTTATGTCGGTAGTCTCTTTTGCTAACTCACTATAGATAGTATTAATTGAATCTTCAATATCAGACAGCTTTGTGTTATTGTCATCCTTATCTAAGATATGTGGTCTGTTTTTAAATCTCTGTCTCTTAAAATCCCAATCATTGTAACATACTTTTAGTCCTGTTGTGTATTTTAATCTTCTTGATCCATAAGTAAAAAATAAGTAAATAGTAAAATCTTTATTTTTATTTTCCTTAAGTTTGTTGATGGATTTAAATGCGAATCTTGATGTTCCTTTTGACCTTTGCATGATGAATTATTTTATATAAAAATAATAAAAAGGGTACAAATAAGGGTACAAATAAGACTTTATTCGTTCTTATTTTATTTAATTTATACAGTGTCTAAATTATTTTAACTATCTGTTTTATAGTTTATTAAATTAAAATAAGATAAAGATAAGTAAAGATAAAAAAGAACTTTTGTGGTACTGGAGGCACCACGTTTATAAAACCGCCTCCATAAAAGGCGGTTTTTTATTTAAATTTAAATCATGAAGGATCAAATCACTTTAAAAAATATCAGGGTATACGCCTACCACGGATGCCTTTC
This sequence comes from Mesohalobacter halotolerans, assembly GCF_006120725.1. Classification (GTDB taxonomy): domain Bacteria; phylum Bacteroidota; class Bacteroidia; order Flavobacteriales; family Flavobacteriaceae; genus Psychroflexus; species Psychroflexus halotolerans. Next base: position 631,622 of record NZ_SWMU01000001.1, on the reverse strand, counting down.
AGAAGAGACTAAAATTGGCAGCGACTACAGAGTTGATCTTAAAGTAGAAACAGATCTTAAGAGATCTTCGGTGTCAGACCATTTGGACGATACTGTAGATTATGTGCATCTCAACGCCATTGTCAAGCGAGAGATGTCTAAAGCTTCAAAGTTGCTCGAACATGTTGTTGAAAGGATCAATACAGCTGTGCTTCGGGAATTAAGCAGCGTTAGCCGGGTCGAAACTGAGGTCTCCAAACTCAACCCGCCAATTATGGGCGATGTCGAAGCTGTGAGCATTAAAATGACAAAACTTAGAGAATAGGAGTAATATTCTCTAATTATTCTTAAATTTGCAATCCGATTAAAAGGTGTCGTGGCCGAGTGGCTAGGCAGAGGTCTGCAAAACCATGTACAGCGGTTCCCCCGAAGCGTCGGGGCGCTCGACAAATAATAATATATTCTTACCTAAATTGCATTTTGTTTATATAATTTATTCAAAAAAGATTGACAGGTATTATGTTGGAGAAACTCATAATGTTGAGAAAAGATTAATTCTGCATAACAATGGTAATTATGAAGGTCCATTTACAAAAATTGCTAATGACTGGCGTGTAGTTTTAAAATTTAAATGCGTTAACCGAAGTAAGTCTATTTTTCTTAAAAAATTTATAAAACGCATGAAAAGTAGAAAATTCATTGAAAAAGTAATCCAGAACCCCGAAATTTTATCTGATTTATTAACAAAAAAGTATTGATTTTTTTTAAAATTATAAATTGTAACTTACTTCTTATAAAACCTCTTTTTTCTAATTAAAGTAGAAATAAATTATTTAAATTTGCAATCTCAATAAACGGTGTCGTGGCCGAGTGGCTAGGCAGTGGTCTGCAAAACCATGTACAGCGGTTCGAATCCGCTCGACACCTCAACTTAACTCAATAAAACCCTGATGAAACCATCAGGGTTTTCTTTTAAAAGTATATTCTCATTTTATTTTTTTAATAATTCCAACTAATATTTTCATAAAAAATAATCAATTGTTCTAAATTGATATTTAAAATAATTTAATTTATTTGCTAAAAATATACATTATGAACACAGGTATCAGTCATATTACATACGATATTCCTAAAATATACCTAAATATTGAGGATTTTTCAAAAGAAAGACAAATAAATGCTGAAAAGTTAAAAAAAGGGCTAGGCATTCATAAAATGGCTTTTTTAGACCAACATGAAGATACGGCAACTTTGGCTGCCAATGCTTTACTCAAGCTTTTTAGGCAAAATAATATTGACCCCAAAAGCATCAATCGAATTTATCTAGGTACTGAAAGTGCATTAGATAGCTCAAAACCCACATCGACTTATGCTGTTGAAATGGTAGAGAACTTTTTAGGAGATAGAGTATTTAAGCACACTGATGTGACAGACATGACGTTTGCTTGTATTGGAGCAGTAGATGTCTTACAAAACGCATTGGATTACGTAAAGTCAAACCCCAATGACAAAGCCGTAGTGATTGCTTCAGATTTTGCAAAATACGATTTAAATTCTCCAGGAGAATATACACAGGGTGCTGGCGCAGTAGCTATGCTTGTCGAATCAAATCCCAAACTGATGAGTTTTGATAGCACTTTTGGTGTAGGTTATAAAAGTGAACACGATTTTTTTAAGCCTAGACGTCATCATCCCATTAACCAAAATTCTCAACATCTTACAACTGATCAAATTTTACAGGTTTATCGTGAAGAACCGGTGTTTGATGGGCAATTTTCTAATCAATGTTATCAGGATAGAATTTGCGAAGCCTATTTTCATTTCAAAAACCTAAAAAACATTCAGTCTAAATTACATGAAGCCTGGTCGGGTCTTATTTTTCACTTACCTTACGCATTTCACGGGAAACGTATATTTTCTGAAATCTTTAGGCTGGAAAAAGACAATGTAGCTTCAGAAGATGTAACATCAAATCTTTATGATTTTAACGAATTGAAAACTGTATCAAAAACTGAAGAATATCAAAATTTAGTTTCAGAAAAGATACGGAACGCGCAAAGAGCATCTTCTCATATTGGTAATATGTATTCTGCTTCAATATTTATGAGTTTAATTTCAGAATTGTGGTATAAACAGTCACGACTAATGTCAGGTGATAAACTAGGGTTTATTGCCTATGGCAGTGGTTCAAAAGCTAAAGTATTTGAAGGCCAATTGGTTAAAGGATTCTCAAAACAGCTCGCACATTTAAATTTGGATGAAGTACTAAAGAATAGAACTCCAATCTCTTTTAAAACTTACGAAGACCTACATCGCAAAATGAGAACGCAATCTGTAGTTAGACCTCAGAATGAATTCTTTTTGGATAAAATTAATACTGAAACAGACGGACTTGTAGGCCAGAGATATTACAAATATGCAAAATAGATTAAGTTTATTCTAACCTAAAAACCCACCTGATCTTCAAGAGTGCAGGTGGGTTACTAAAGGTATATCTATTTGGATTAGTCTATGAGCTCTGTAAACTGAACAATTGCATTTTTAATTTGATTGGCTAAAGCATTATTCCCATCTGCATCTGTTGGGCTTATTTCTATAGTGCCATCTCCATTCCCGTCTGTAGCTGAGTCTAAATTGACAGCACTCACAACGGCATTAAGGTCAAAATTAAAGATGACTTCATTATTATTAGTGTCATCTATGATGAGATTCTGTCCTGAATCTTCATAATCAACCTCAAAATCTTCGTCGAAAGTATGATAAAAAGTCATTGGCATGCCATTCAGCGTTCCAGTTATCATAATCGACTTTTGAAATAAATCTGAAGTTGGATTTAAACTTCTGTCCATTTTAAACTCAACTTCTTCATATTCCCCAATAGGAATTTCAATATTGACAATCGTTGTGGTTTCATCGTCTAATAAATTGATTTCAAACGGACCGGCTAATTCAAATTCATCGTCATCACCAAAACTTGACGAATCATCTTCACCACTGTCATCATTATCATCATCGTCGCTATTACAAGGACTATCATCTTGTTCTTGAGCATAGAGTGTAAAGTCTGCTCTAAAATATAGCTCTAATCCACTGGCTAATTCGACTTCATACTGATAAGGATCATCATCAGAGTCATTCTCCTCTTCAGCCTTACAGAAGGGATCATCAGGATGATTTTCTAAAATATAGTTTTGTATCTCAATTGGCAGCTGTTCAAAAGTAAGATTAATATCCTCGTCATCATCATCACTATTTTGACTACCAGTTGATGGGAAAAACCCCTCGGCGTATTCAAATTCAATTTTACGAATATTAATTAGAAACTGATCTACCTCAAGGTTAGCTGCTGCAACAGCTCTTCCTGATGTGGGGTTAAATGTTGTTGTAGCTTTTACGGTTAAATTACTTTTTGGCCCATCTGCCGGATTGTTATTATTGTTGGCATCAGCTACACTGTCCTCCTCAGAGCATGCCATAAAACTTACAGCAAGACAGAACATTAAAATTTTTGAAATTGATTTCATGATGTTTGTGATTTTAGATTTTGTTATTCACTGATAAAACAATCAAAATCTAATCTACCCTACTTTTTATAGAATTCTTTTAAGATGTTTTTCTATTAGGCAAAGTATGCATCTTTAAAATTCTTTGACTTTCCTTTTTTGATAGTTTTTGTTTTCTTAGTCCATATAATTTATCTAAGGCATATTGTCGTGTTTTCTTTATGTCGACTATAGGCTTGGGATAATTTTTATCTAAGATAAAATTATTGAATTGTTGCTCCATATCGGTCATGATCCAGGGTTGGTGTGCAATATCGGCGGGAAGATCTTTTAACTCTGGTAACCATTTTTTTATAAAGCTTGCCTCTGGATCGTGTTTTTGGGCATTTAAAACCGGATTGTATACACGTATCGTGTTCACTCCTGTAACACCAGCTTGCATATTGAATTGCGGATAATGAATACCGGGCTCAAAATCCAAAAATTGCGCTGCCAAAAACGCGCTTCCATGCCAAAACCCTTGAAACAAATGGTGACAAAAAAACGAAGCTACGCAAGCCCGCATTCTAAAATTTAAGTAGCCGGTTTCAATCACACAACGCATACTGGCGTCGATGAGTGGATAACCGGTTTCTGCATTTTTCCAAGCCTTGATGTATTCTTTATTCAACGAGAATAAATCTACATAGGCTTTATTAATTGGTTCAAACTCCATCCGGCATTCCTGCTCAAATTTTTGGATAAAATGGCTTTGCCAGCTTAAGCGAGACGCCACGGCATTGAGTTGACTTTTTATGGATTTACCTTTTACTTTTGGATGGTTTACCCTGATGTTGGCTATACGTTGGGCGATTTCACGTATACTTAAATTTCCCCAAGCGATATAAGGTGACAAACGGCTACAAGATACCCGAGATAAATCAGGTTTGCTGATGTGAGAGCTGTAATTTAAAATGCGCTCATTAAAAAACGAGTCGGAGTATTTTAATCCAAAGTCTCTTCCTCCGGGTTGAAATCTTTGGGAGACTTCACATTGTAAATTTACTTCTTTAAAACCAAGCTTGTTAATTTCAGCATTGGAGAGAAAATCATGCCGGTGAGCTTGAAAGGGAATACATGGTTTATTCATATAACATTCCCAATCGTTTCTCCAGTTTTTACGGCTTTTACGTCCGCGTTGTACTCCATTATTTTGGGTTTCTATCCATATGATGCCATTAGATTTGAAAAATTCAGCCAATTTCAAATCTCTTTTAAACGTACAATACAAACCCGTTTCCTGATGGGAATATACTGAATGAATCTCGACCTTTTCAGACAAATTTTTAAAAAAAGAGACTGCTTCAGCGTGAACCACCAAAATTCTGCTATTGTAAACTTTCAACTTTTGGTTGAGTTCGGCCAGAGACTGTTTGATAAAATCAAAGTGGCGTTTTGAGTAATGTGGGTTTTCTATTAAAATGTCTTCAAAAATATAAATACACAAACACGGGTTTTTATATTTAAGAGCTTGAGATAAAGCTTCGTTGTCTTCCAACCTCAAATCGCGTTTGAAATAATGTATGGTAATGGGTTTACACATATTGTTGTAAATCTAAAGCTCGATAGACTAAATATTATCTAAAACGAACATAAAATTTTATACATTTTTCAAATGAAGTTCGCAGATTTAAAATCAGGAATTGTTAAATGAAGAAAACAAACCAAAATTGATTAATTATCTACTTTTTTAAATCCCTCAAAAGTAATAAGAAAGCACAGTCCCAAAATAAAAACCAGTAGAAACACAATCCAAATAAGTAGTGTCATTTCAAGATGACTTTTTAAATAATAAAATAAAAAAAACCATAATCCATTAAATAATGCAATAAGAGCTCTTCTTTTAAAACTAAAAGTGATATTCTGTTTACAATTTCTACAATTCCACTCGGAAAATGAAAATTTTGCAAACTGTAATTTCAAATATTCCACTCTAGAATATTGATAATCGCAATGCGGACAAGTTCTAGCTTTCATCATTTATTGACCTCATTCTTGAATATGACTGTAAATTTAAAAGTAAAATCATAAAAATGTATAGAAAAAAACATAATGTTTGTAACGCTCTTAAATTTGACTCGTATTTAAAGTGAAGCAATTTTAATTTTATTGACCGCCGGCGTGTTTAAAACTGACTTGATTGAAGATTGTAAAAAAGGAAAGCGTAAAGCGCAACTCAAGTTGTATAACAAATATTGTGATGCCATGTTGCGCATTGCTATGCGGTATTTGAAACAACAAGATTTGGCAGAAGATGCGGTGCAAGAAGCTTTTATCAAAGCTTTTAAACATATTGATAGCTTTTCCGGCGACGTGACATTTGGGGCTTGGCTCAAACGCATCGTCATCAACCAAAGCATAGATTATTGCCGGCAGTTGAAATATTATGACCCCATAGATGAAAACAAACTCGAAATGATCGATGAAGAAAGAAACTCTTGGGAGGTCGAAGACCAATTGACAACGGCTGATGTTGAGAACTGTATTGAAAATTTACCTGAAAACTATGCCACAGTCCTGAAATTGTATTTGATGGAAGGTTATGACCATGAGGAGATCGGTGAGATTTTAAACATCAAAGCCAATAACTCCCGCATCCTATTGCACAGAGGAAAAAATGAATTAAAAAAACACCTTAAAACTTTGAAACATGAAAGATTTGCGTAAAGATTTTAACTACCAATCAAAATCTTTTAAAATGTCCAAAGGCCATGAGAAAAGCTTTGAAAACAAATTGGATAACGCCTTTGGCAAAAAACCAAAACAAGATTGGAGTATGGTTTATAAAATGGCAGCTGTATTGATTATTGCCGTTTTAAGCACGGTTTTTATCATGAATCAAAACCAGTCTTTTTTTGATAAGCCCGTTCTAGAAAAGACTGAAAACGTAAAAATTGGACTTGGTGATTTGTCTCCGGAATTGAAAAATATTGAAGACTACTATTTGACCTCAATCAAGTTGGAATTGGCCACTTTAGAAACTTCTCCGGAATACGATGCCATGGTCGACAGCTATTTGGAAGAGTTGCAAAATATCAATAAGGCTTATACTGATTTAGAACAAGAGCTTAACAGCGTTGGCATATCAGAAGATATCATCAATGCCATGATAGACAACTTACAATTAAGATTAGAATTGCTTCAAGATCTCAAACAAAAGTTGAACCATTTAAATCAAAATAAAAATGAAAAAAATTCCGTTTATCAAATTTAGTTTATGCTTGCTGTTTGTCCTGTCCGGATATGCACAAAAAAGCAAAACTTATACAGAAAGTTTTAACGTCAATAAAGATACAGAAGTGTCTTTAAAAGCAGACCATGCTGAAATTATCATCGAAACCTGGAACAAAAGCCGCGTCGATGTGGAAGCCACAATTACTGTTGATGTAGAGGATGAAAAATTAGCCAATAAGATTTTAGAAAATTTTGAATTTGAAGCCCTCGGCAATTCGAGCAAAGTTGAAATAAGAGCCGGGCGAAAAGGAACGAATGTCTATGCTGGAAGTGTCCATTTTTTTCCTGAAGGTGAAATAGAAGTTCTGACTGAAGATATTAAAGGTATTGAGGCGCCACCTGCACCACCTCTACCGCCTTTACCGCCATCTGTTGGAAATATTGACATGGACTTTGATATGGAAAGGTTCAATGAGGAAGGTAAAGCCTATATTATTGAATTTCAAAAAGAAATTAGAGAAATGTTTGGAGACTCAAACTTTAAAGAGGAAATGCAAGAATGGAAGGATAAGTTTAAAGAAGAAATGGAAAAAAGTGGCCTTAAAGATTCTATTAGAGTCTTAACTTACAAGTTGAAAGACGAAATACGACCAGCTCTAAGAGAAATGAGAAAGGAATTAGAAGAACAAAGGGCTGAATTGCAAGAAGAGAGAAGCCATCTTAATGGTTTTCGTGCAGATCATAAAGTCAAGAAGAAAATCATCATTAAAATGCCAAAAGACGCCAAGTTGGACTTGGACGTCAAACGCAGTGAACTGAAAATAGCCAGTCTTAATCAAATCGATGCAAACCTGAATTATTCAGGTTTGCAAATCGATGAATTGAGCGGTAAAAACTGTAGTGTAAGCGCCAGTCATTCTAATGTGGCTATCACCAAAGCCAACGAATTGAATTTGAATATTAAATATGCCAAAAGGGTCAATATCGGTGAAGTAAATGATTTAATTTCTACGTCAAAAACCTCAAATCTAGTTATCGATTTAGTAAATCAAAAAGCATTAATAGACGGCTCATTTGGAGATTTGGTGATAAAAGATATTAATCAGAATTTTAACTTAATTGATATCAATTTGAAAAACTCCAAGGCCAAGGTGAATGTTCCAGATGTGTCTTATAATTTTTATATCAATTCGAAATCGTCTGAGGTTAATCTGGATTCCGGCTTGGAATACAAAGTCAGTGAAGCATTTGACGCTAAAATTTACCAAAATAAAAACTCTCAGAACACCTCCAGAGTGCTAAACATCAAAGCTGATTACAGCCGTTTTGAGTTGCATTAATATTTTATTTCTTCCCTTAACTTTTTGTGGCTTACATAAAAACTTTGCTTGCTCTACGTAAAATGGTCAGCAAATTATAATTCTTCATTTCCCACTTTTTTAATACTTTTATAACATCTAAGTTTTAACTATGATTTACGATGTAGCCGTCATCGGCAGTGGACCTTCTGGCGCGAGTGCAGCATTTCATGCGGCAAAACTGGGCTTAAAAACCATTATTATTGAAAAAGAAATTTTACCTCGCTACAAAACTTGTGGTGGTGGCTTTGTATTTCGTGGCCGAAAGCACATGCCTTTTGATATCAGTAAAGTTGTAGAAAAAGAATTTAACGCGGTAGATATTGTATTTGATGCTAAAAATTTAGCCTTCAAAACCAAAAGAAGTTCACCCATTGTCACTATGATCATGAGGGATACTTTTGATCACCTCATCGTTAAAGAAGCACAAAAACACGGGGTAGGTTTAATTCAGGGTGAGGCTTTAATAGAGATAGAACTTGGTCATGTAGCCACCTTAAAAACAACTAGAAACGAATTTCAAGCTAAATTTGTTATCGCCGCTGATGGTGCTTTGAGTCCAACCGCCAAACTTGCCGGCTGGCAAGAAACACGAATGATGTGCCCAGCATTAGAGTATGAGATTAAAGTTCCTGACGAAGATTTCAAACGTCTATCGGCTTCAGCACGGTTTGATATTGACGCTGTTCCGTTAGGCTATGGCTGGTGTTTCCCAAAGAAAAACCACTTATCGGTTGGCGTGGGTAATTTTATGAAAAACAAAAAAAGCCCAAAACTTAAACTTTATTACGAACGTTATTTAGACACTATAGGAGTCAAAAAAGTGTTGTCCTCTGAAGCACATGGTTTTATTATACCGATAACACCTCGCAGCGATGGTTTTGTCAAAAACAACGTATTCTTAATAGGTGACGCCGCAGGATTTGCCGATCCGGTTACAGCAGAAGGTATATCAAATGCGATATATAGTGGTAAAATTGCAGCTCAAGCGATTGCAGAAAGTGATTCCAATTTAAAACAAGCTGAAGTTAACTACTATGAAAAACTCAACGAAAAACTCCTTCCTGAATTAAAAACAGGTGTAAAATTGGCCAAATTGTTTTATGAAAATAAAAGGCTGAGAAATTTGATGTTGAAAAAGTTTGGTCAACATCTCGCAGACGGAATGACCGATGTGTTTATGGGCGAACGCACTTATCCGCATGACTTTAAAAAAAGTATCTCAAAGCGTTTAAAAAGAACTGTTTTTAGGTAACCCGAAAGATATCTGAAAACGCTTTAATTTAAACTAAAAATTATTCTGAGTTAACATCATATTTTAATCTCACATTTCCTAAACAAGACCCAAAAGGTTACGGAAATCTTTTGGGTTGAAAGACTAATCAAACCCGAAAGGTCTTCAAGTAGCTTTTGGGTTTTCCCATTTTGAGAGCTAACATTATTCTATTTCGCACGACATTTAAGACCCAAAAGGTTAGCATCTGTTCGGATAAAAACCTTTCGGGTCAGGTGGTCGATAACTCGAGGGGTCTCTAAGTACCTTTTCGTCTCAATGACTGAGTTAGACCTCAAAGGTCTTTGAGACCTATGAGGTCTGGTAAATAGTTTAATTATATAACCTCACCAACCGAATAAACTCTGCCCGATAACCTTCCTTGTCATTTTCTAAGCCTTGCTTTGCCAACTCAATAATATCTGCCTTATCAGCCTTGCTAATAAGTTGCGAATCTCTGAGCTTCAACCCAAACCAAGCAACAGCGGTTGCAAATTTAAAATCAGCATCTGCATTTTTAAGGTTGACAGATTTGTTTTTGATAATACGTTCTATTTTTGAGCTAGTTTCGCTATCGGGTTTTTTGTAGCGGAATTTTACGGTAGCCAATTCATCTGAATAGCCTTCAAGTTTTGGCTCTTCAACTTGTTGGTATTTCAAATCGGGTTTAAATTCGCCAAACGAACTTTTCACTCCTCTAGGGACCACTTCATAAAGTGCCGTTACTTGATGATTGACACCAATTTCACCGGCGTCTTTAGTATCATCAGCAAAGTCTTGGTCTTGTAATAATCGCGTTTCATAGCCGATGAGGCGATAGGAATCCACATGTTTGGGGTTAAATTCAATCTGAATTTTGACATCCTTGGCGATGGCATACAAACTCCCTTTAAATTCACGTTCTAAAAACTTTTGGGCTTCTTGATAGGTGTCAATATAGGCATAATTGCCATTCCCTTTTTGAGACAAGCTTTGCATTTTGCTGTCCTTATAATTCCCCATTCCGTAACCCAGGCAAGTCAAAAATATGTTGGTTTTGCGTTTTTTAGCAATCAGGTCTTCAAGGCTTTTACTTTGGGTCACGCCGATGTTAAAGTCACCGTCGGTAGCAATGATTACCCGATTATTGCCGTCTTTGACGAAATTTTCTTCCGCCAGACTGTAGGCGGTTTCTATCCCTTGGCTGGCGTATGTGCCGCCGCCACTAGAAAGCGTATTAATCGCTTTTTTGATTTTGGTTTTCTCTTGACCTGAAGTTGGTTGTAAAACCACTTGCGAGTTCCCAGCGTAAGTCACTAAAGCAATTTTATCTTTTCCTCTCAACTGGTCAACCAAAAGATTCAAAGATTTTTTGACTAAGGGCAATTTATTTTGGTTGTTCATTGATCCAGAAACATCAATCAGAAAGACAAGGTTTGAAACTGGTAAGTTTTCTAGGGGAATATCTTTTCCCTGCAAGGCTATGCGCAAGAGTTTATGCTTATCATTCCATGGGGCGTCACTGTAGGTAGTGTGAATCGCAAACGGATGTTTATCTTTGGGTCTGTCGTAATCATATTCAAAAAAGTTCAACATCTCCTCGATGCGTACAGCATCTTTAGGGACGTCCTGCCCGCTATTGATCATACGACGGATATTGGTATATGCTGCTCTATCCACATCAATCGAAAATGTCGATAAAGGTTTAGATAAAGGACTGGTAAACGGGTTTTCTTTAAAACTTTCGTAGTCTTCGTTGTTTGTGTAGTAGTGAATATGCTGATTATACCAGTTCACAATACTATCAGGATTTATATCAGAATCCTTTTCATTTTGTGTTGAAATTTCAATAACACCATTTTTAGCTTTCTCCGCATAACCTCTCATAAAAAGTTCTGACTTGGTTTTTATAACATTCACTGATTTGATTGCTTTAGGATTCAGATTGCCTAATTCTTTAACATTCATGGGTTTACCATCAACAATATACAATGGTTGTTGGTTTTTTATAGATGTGTTCCCTCTAATTCTGATGTTTGAGGCATGATCTGGCTCTCCGTAGGCAGAATTGATTTGAACACCTGCAACTCTTCCTTGAAGGGTTTCGTTTACCTCAGCATCTGACTTAATTTTTACACTCCCTGTTTTTGCTCTTTTAGGTTTTCTACCATAAGCTGCTACAACAACTTCTTCGAGAGCTTCCATATTAGCCTCTAATGTGACTGTCAGATCATTGGAATCTTGTATTTTGACTTCTTTGGTTTTGAATCCAACATATGCAAACCGCAGTATTTTACCAATCTTAACATCAATGGTAAATTGACCATCAAAGTTAGTTTGCGTGCTTTTTTGTGTGCCTTTGACGATAACGTTGACACCCGGAATAGGCAACCCATCTATGTCAATAACTTCCCCTGAAACTGGAATTAGATTTTCAACATTGTCTGTATCTTCTACATTTTTTTCATTTGTGGTGGATACAATAGCGTTGTCAGGAGTCTTATTTTGAGAGACGTTGTTGTCTAAAACAGCAATTTGAATTTTTCTTGAATTTTTAATTGGGTTAGAATCTTTTTTTTCTATAACACCGTTTTCAGCCGAAGATAACACCAATCTTTGTTCTTCAGCATTTCGACTAACGGCTTTTTTGCCATCTATTTCAGCTGTATCTTCAATCGTTTTGGCTTCAATTTCATTAGCAACTATAGCTTCAGTTTTGGTTGGTTTTGGAGTATCAATTTCATTTTCAACTGACTCCAAATATTGTCTATCTAGATTTTCTGTGCTATTTGGTTCTTGTTTAGTGTCCTTAACAACTTCATTATTTGAATTTTCATTCAGTTTGACATCTGTATTGATAATCGGGTTTTCTTTTATAGGATTGGTGGAATCCAAAAATTGAAATCCGGTAAAAATGAGAACTGCAATCACAGCTGCAGTGCTAAGGGTTCTATAGAGTATCATGCGTTTGCGTTTTTTTGGGTTGAGTTTATCAGTTATAGCTGACCAAACTTTTTCTTTTTGGTCAAAGGCTTGTTGCTCTTGATTTTGAGCAGCTTTTTTAATTTTATCGTAAAGTTTATCCTGCTTGTTCATTGGTCTTTTCATTTTGATAATAATAGAGATGGATAAGTGATTTCAACTTCGTTTTGGCCACATTGAGTTGAGATTTGGACGTCCCCGTACTTATCTTTAATAATTTTGCAATTTCCTTATGGGCATAGCCTTCTATCACGTAAAGTTTAAAAATGGTCTGGCAGCCTTCTGGTAATTCATCTACAAGCTTTAAGAGTTGATGCTCCTCCAGGCTGGCCTCTGCAACTTGTTGGGTTGCAGGATGGGTCTTCATGTCATCTATATATAGATGTGTAAAATTTGTTTTAACGCGCTTAAGACAATTATTTATCGTAATGCGTTTGGACCAGGTGTATATGGCATCGTCATGTTTAAGTTGATCAAGCTTAGTGAATATGGTATAAAAGCTATCGGCCAGCGCTTCTTCTACCTCTTCTTCGTGTTTCAGATAACGTTTGCAAGTCCAGTACAATTGATCGGCCAGCACGTCATATAATTGCTTTTGTGCTGATCGCTTGTTTTTCTTGCAAGCTGCTATAAGTTTTTTTAAGTCTGCCATACACTGGTCTTTACTCTTAAGAGGGCTCTTTTTTCAAAAAGGTTGGAAAGTATTGTAAATTTATTCCATTCTTTCTGAATTAAACAGCAAACAAAACTTATGCCTTAATAATAAATGCTTAATGGTTTTTAGGAAAAAGCTGTTTAGAAATTTTATCGGCTACATCATTTGGGTCTATGGTGCGCATAACGTTTTGGTAGCCTTCCACTTCCTTATTCCCGTAGATTGATGTAGGTAAAAGTGGAAATATACTTCTATCGGGCAGAAATTGTTGATCTTTAGTTTGACCTAATGGCGCAAAACCAGCATGAGGGTGCGTTTGACCCCAAATGGTAAAGACTTTTACAGCAAACATCGCTGCGAGATGGCCATTACCACTATCCATTGAAAGCATGGCATCGAGATTTGAAATCAAACAAAGTTCAGTTTTAAAGTCGTATCGACCAGCAATACAGTATACATTTTTATAAGGTTTTTCCCAGTTGTGTAAGCGCGACATTTCAAGTTTGCCTCCACCAAACAAGTAAATATTTAAAGACTTGTTTTGAGATAGTTTTTTTATGACTTCTTGCATTAAATCTGCCGGATACACTTTACCGTCATGTGCTGCAAATGGTGCAATACCTAAATAAGTTTTGGAGGGATCAAATTCTAAATCGCTTTTAATCGAAGACTTTAACTCTTGTTTTGGTAAACATTCTGGCTGATTCATATCGAGAGCAATCCCTATGTTTCTAAATACATCAGCATAGCGATTTATTGTGGGTTTTAAAGGCTTAAATACTTTGCGATTTGTCCTTGTTAATGCTTTTTTTTCAGTTCTGCCTTTATTGATTGTTTTAACTTTTATGCCTTGAAGTCTCAAAAAAAACTTTAAAACTTTAGAACGAATGACATTATGTAAGTCTGCAACTTCAGTTAAGTTGAGTGTTTTTAATTCTCGACTTAATTGATAAAGTCCTCCTAAACCTTTGTGTTTGGTTTTTACCTCGGCGCAAACCACATGGACTTGTGGAAGAAAATCAAATAAAACTTTGAATTGCGGTTTGGTAAGAACGGTAACTTTTAAGTTTGAGTGGGTTTTAAGTAAAGTACAAATTACCGGCACAGCTATGGCAACATCTCCCATGGCAGAAAGCCTGATGGTGAGAATATGCTTACTGTGACTGGACATCTATTTTCTGTTTCTTAAGACCGGATTCATCTCATCGTCGTTATACATTTTCATCTGTTTATAGACTTTCATGTATTTATCGCCACGAGATATGTCTTCGAGTAATTGATCTATTGCTGTGGATAAATCTTGGCGTTGTTCAAGAAGAACATCTAATTTTTCTTGGCTTTTTTGACGGTGCTCTTCACTTGCATTCTTTCGATTTGCCTCTTCGTTCATGTGGTATATCTTTAAGGCAAGAATAGACAAACGATCGATGCCCCAAGCTGGGCTTTCGGTATTTATTTTAGCGTCTTCTTTGACCTGAACCGATTTGTAGTGGTTCAAATAATAACTATCTATATATTCGACTGTGTCTGTACGGTCCTGGTTAGAGGCATCTATTTTTCGCTTAATTACCAGAGCATCTTCAGGTGTGATTTCAGGGTCACGAATGATATCTTCGTAGTGCCATTGTACTGTATCAATCCAACATTTTCGGTAGAGTAAATGGAATAATAAGTCTTCGTCGGCATCGTAAGGGTTTTCAAACTCTTGGTCAACATCGTCTTTAATATGATATTGGTTGATTACCTCTTTAAATATTTTGTTGGCTTTTTCTGAAATCATAAACTGTCTTTTTTACAAAGATAATATTAACTGTGCAAATGGGAATTAAAGTTAATATATCTTCAATTTTAAATTGAAGTGTTGTATTTATCTGCAGTTCGACTCCGCTCACTGCACAAAGTTCGACTCTGTTCACTAACCATTGCATTTTTGCCTTGGCTTAGGGATTGTGGTTCGACAAGCTCACCAACTAGTTAAATGAATTGTCTGTATGTTTTTACAGAAAGCCCACCGATGCGACTTTGGAACAGCGGAAGCCCCAAATGATAACAGATAGATTACTGTACGTTGATTTTAGCTGAGGCTTCTTCTTGAGTCAAAACCACTTCTTTTGCCTCTGTCTGTTCGTCGCTTCCGACAGAATTGACGTGTTTATGGTCTGTTTCGCTCAAAAGAGGTGCCATAACTAAGCCGATCAAACAAGTCAATTTAATGAGGATATTCATCGATGGACCAGAAGTATCTTTAAACGGATCACCAACAGTATCTCCAGTCACAGCAGCTTTGTGCGCATCGCTACCTTTGTAGCTCATTTTTCCATCGATTTCTACACCAGCTTCAAAAGATTTTTTGGCGTTATCCCAAGCTCCACCAGCGTTGTTTTGGAAAATCGCCCACATGACACCAGAAACGCAAACGCCAGCCATGTAGCCACCGAGCGGCTCAGCGCCAAAAATAAGACCAATAATAATTGGAGAAATTATAGTCAGCAAGCCTGGAAGAAGCATTTCCTTTAAGGCTGCCTTAGTTGAAATATCAACACATTTGGCATATTCCGGCTTGGCTTTACCTTCCATAATGCCTGGAATGTCTTTAAATTGGCGACGGACTTCCTTAACCATTTCCATCGCGGCTTTTCCGACAGATTTCATAGCGAGAGCAGAAAATACGACTGGAATCATGCCGCCAACAAATAGCATGGCGAGCACATCGGCTTTAAAGATATTGATTCCATCAATGCCTGTAAATGTTACATAAGCCGCAAATAAAGCGAGAGCGGTAAGAGCTGCAGATGCAATTGCAAAGCCTTTTCCAACAGCAGCAGTCGTGTTTCCTACAGAGTCTAAAATATCTGTCCTTTCTCTTACAACGTCTTCTAATTCACTCATTTCTGCTACACCACCGGCATTATCTGCTATTGGCCCAAAAGCATCGATGGCCAATTGCATTGCGGTTGTCGCCATCATAGCCGATGCGGCTAAAGCTACACCGTAGAAACCGGCAAGTGCGTAGGAACCAAAAATGGCCGCTGCAAAAAGCAAAACAGACCAAAAGGTAGATTTCATACCAACAGCAAGACCTGCAATAATGTTTGTTGCTGCCCCTGTAGATGAATTTTTAACAATATCTAAAACCGGTTTTTTACCTAAACTGGTGTAATGCGCGGTAACAAAAGAAATTAAAGCACCTACGGCTAAACCAATCATACAGGCATAAAACACATGACGTGAAGGGATTGCTTTCGTTCCTTCGCCAAAGAAGTTCATTTCGATAGTTTCCGGCAACATCCACTGAATTAAAAACCAACTGGCGACCAAGGTCAATCCAATTGCAAACCAGTTTCCAATATCTAAAGAGCGTTGCACTTGTTTTTCGCGAGCCTCATTATTTCCAATTCTAACGAAAAAAGTTCCTATAATTGAGGCTAAAACACCTATGCCTGCAATAACAAGCGGTAGCAAAATTGGCCCCATATTGTTAAATAAATCTGTAAACTGTGTTACGGATGACATGTCTTTGATGACATAATTTCCAAGCACCATCGCGGCTAGAACTGTTGCGACATAACTCCCGAATAAATCTGCACCCATACCAGCGACGTCACCTACATTATCACCAACGTTATCGGCAATGGTTGCGGGATTTCTTGGATCATCTTCCGGAATTCCGGCTTCGACTTTTCCTACTAAGTCAGCGCCTACATCGGCAGCTTTAGTGTAAATTCCACCGCCAACACGCGCAAATAACGCGATTGATTCTGCACCGAGAGAGAATCCAGCCAGAGTTTCTAAAACGACTGTCATTTGAGTATAAAAGTCACCACTATCAGTCAAGAATTGACCTAAGAAAAATAAGAATAATAAACTTAAGCCTAATACAGCTAGTCCTGCTACGCCAAGTCCCATAACCGTTCCGCCAGAAAAAGAAACTTTCAGAGCTTTTGGTAGACTTGTCTTTGCAGCTTCTGCCGTACGAGCATTGGCATCGGTTGCAATACGCATGCCTATGTTTCCAGCTAATGCAGAAAATACAGCCCCTATAATAAAAGCCGGCACAATCATCCAACTCGTCGTATCAACATAAAGTGATATCACATACAAAGCGATTCCTGCTAAAACCACAAAACCTGCCAGTAAACGATATTCGGCATTGAGAAACGCTAACGCGCCTTCCTTGATACTTTTTGAAAGGTCTTTCATGCGATCATTTCCTGAATTTTGTTTTTTAACCCAGAACATTTTAATGATCATAAAAATAAGCCCGAATAAGGCTAAGATAATGGGAATGTATATCACGTTAGATTCCATAAAGTAATAATTTAATTTTTAAATTTGCCAAAAATACTTAAAATATTTAACATAAGTCCCTTAAAATTTTATTCTAAAAAACAGCATTAGAGTGATACTTCATTGGAAGGCACATCACTTTTTTTAAAGCGTTGTTCGCAAAGTTTTACGATGTTTTCAGCTTCATTGACATCGCCCCAACCGCCAACATCGACTTTCTTTTTTTCAAGGTCTTTATACACCTGAAAAAAATGTTCTATCTCTTGAATAAGATGTGGATTGAGTTCTTTAAGGTCGTTGACTTTTGAAGAAATGGGGTCACTCACCGGTACACAGATGATTTTTTCGTCAGGACCTTTTTCGTCAGTCATATGAAAGACGCCAATGGGTTTTACTTCCATCACACAGCCTGGGAAAGTAGGTTCGGTAACCAAAACCAAAACATCTAAAGGATCGCCATCTAAGGCTAATGTTTCTGGTACAAAACCATAATCTGCAGGATACATCATCGATGAAAAAATCATGCGGTCGTAACGGATTTTCTTGAGTTTAAAATCGTATTCGTATTTGTTACGACTTCCTTTGGGAATTTCTATCAAAACGTCAAATGTCATTGTCTTTAAGTTTTAAAAAAAGATTGCAAAAGTAATAAATCCTAAAAATTTAAAGCTATTTTTATTAAAAATAAAACCCAAAAGCTCCGGTAATTCCAAAACTCCTGGAGTCCTGAATATCAAAATAATTACCTCTGAAATGGAAGTCAAGTCTAAAAACCCTAAATATATTCCCTATTCCAAAACTGTAAGAATAGTAGATATTTCGATCTGGTGCAAACAATACCGGGTTTGAAGTTGAGGCATTGAGCAATCGGCTTTCGTCTGACAGTTGACCATAAATACTTCTAAAAGTTACAATTTCTCTTAAATCTAGGTCCCGTAGAAGTGGGATCCTCGCAAAAAGTCTTCCATTAAAGTTGTGTTCCATGTGTAGACTTACGTACTCGTCGGTTACAAACTCATAAAAATCTAGTAATGGAAACGTTCCTTCAATGGTAAATAAGGTCTGATTACCAGGTACGACATTAAGCAGCCCAAGCGGAACACCTCCAAAAGTCTTCCCGGCTTCAAGCGTTGAAGTGAATCGGCCAAAACCCCCTAAAAGAATGGGCTGCCGGTACAGTAGCTGCAGGCGGTCATAATTAAAATCACTGTCTATCACGCCTTTGAGCCCTTTAGTGTATTTGAGCATAAATTCAGGATAATTGCCTGCATTAACCACATATTGCTCTACACCATAACCGGTTGCTTTTCTATTTGGTGTATACCGGGTTGTTAACGAAAGTTCGGTCTGTACGGTTTCTTCTTCACGCTGAGTTCTAGCTTCATCTGTATAGTAGGCTAAGCTAAATACATCAGTATCTGCCCCAACTAAAGTTCGGTAAGTCCCTTCTAGACGCACATTAAAATTATAAAAAGGGTCAAACTGTAGCGCAAGACTACTGAGATTAATATTTGTTAAAGTATTATTGGCAGCAACCATAAAAGGTGTACCTGACAGCAAGCTTCTGCCTAAGACATCGTTAGAACTTGTTAAACTTGCACCAAGTTGTTCTACATCTCGCCGATTACCACCTGAAAGTATCAATCTTGACTGACGATCTAGCATTACCTTTCCGGATAAACCATATTTGAATTTGTCATCTTTAAACCCATAAGCGGTAAAACCTTGTAAACGCCAAGTGTCGTTTTGACTAAAATAGGTTCGTCCACCAACTCTTAAACGCAAACCCTCAATATCGTTAAAACCAAAGGTGGAAAATACAGGGCCAAAATCCCATCCGTCAAACTCCCAATAATTCGTAGCCAAAACGGTTGCTACATCATAAACCTGCTTAAAAGCCTTTACAGTTTTTAAAGTATCAACTAATGTATAAATTTCCTTTTCATCTTTGTTGAGCTTTTCTAAGCGGTTTTTGGCCCAAAAGGCACTATCGCGGTCAAAGACACGATTTTCATAAGGATTGGACTGCCTATCGTAGAATTCTTTGTCTTTTTGCTCATCAAATTTATAATTGTCATATAAGGTGGTGCGTTTACCATAAACTCCTCGGGAGTCTTCTTTTTTTCTAAAAGTAAAATCGGTCATGAAATAATCACGCGTTATCAAAAAGATAGAATCGTTGAGCACATCAAATTCTTGCTCGATATACACATCTTTTACCCAGTTGATATTGGCGCTTTTTGTCATAGCCAAATCAATTTTTTTTATAGCCCATGTGGTATCATTTACCCAAAATTCCCCTTTAAAAGTCAATTCATTTTTTCGTCTTGGGTAATAGACAATATTATAACTCCAACGGTCTCCAATATAAGCGCTATCTGCTAAAACATAGTTGTAATTGTCAATACCGGTAGTTGATATAGGACTCACAAAGCTTTTGTCAAATATTTTAATGTAATTGTCATATACATTGTATTCTGCATACAAGTCTTTGATAAAAGCGATGAGGTTTTGATTACTACTGAAACCTGAATTTTTGTTACCTCTTAAAACTTCTTTTTCTTTATCCAAAAAATTGTCTCCATAAACTTTTGAAACGGATTCATTTATAAATATGGGTAAGTAAGTTTTACCTGTAACCTTGTTGGTATCTGTTTGGGTAAAGATAAATTCCATGCCTTTAAACAATCGGCTATTGATTAATGAACTATCGATGGTATTAAGGTCAAATTGAAGTTTTTCGTATTTATCATATTGATATTGATCAAATTTTTTAACCCCATTTTCCCTGCGATTTTCCCATATTTTTCTCAGTATATCAAGAGCAGGATTATTTTCCTTAGAGGTTTTGCCTGTATAAACCATGACTTCTGAAAGGGCTTCTGCGTCAGACTCTAATTTGATTTTGATATCATAGGTTGCGTTTTTTTCTAAAGGCAAAATATAAGTTTTAAAACCCATAAATGAGATTTCAACAGCATTATAATTGTTATCAGATTCCAAATAAAACTTACCATTTTCATCGGTTATAGTGCCAACTTTTGAATCCTTAAAGATGACATTGGCATAAGCCACAGGTTCATCAAACTCGTCATATACATAACCACTGACTTTGGTCTGACTGAAAGACAGAAAGCCAAAAAATAATACTACATTTATGAGAAATATATTTCGCATCAAAAATAAAAAAGCTTCACTTGCATTATACAAATGAAGCTTGGGTTAAGAGTCGTTAATTTTAAATATACATTACTTTTTTTACAGCTTTAATCACATCCTCGTGATTGGGCATCCATTCTTTTAACAGTACGGGTGAATATGGTGCTGGTGTATCAGCTGTATTAAGTTTAATTATTGGTGCATCGAGAAAATCAAATGCGTGATGTTGAATATGGTAGGTGATTTCAGTAGATACATTACCAAAAGGCCAAGCTTCCTCTAGAATAACCATTCTATTGGTTTTTTTAATCGACTTGATAATGGCAGCATAATCCAGTGGTCTTACGGTTCTCAAATCAATTATTTCACAATTTACACCATCTTTTTCTAGTTTTTCAGCCGCTTTGTAAGCTTCTTTTATAATTTTTCCAAAGGAAACAACAGTGACATCATCACCTTCTCTTTTAATATCAGCTTTACCAATCGGGATGGTATATTCTTCCTCAGGCACCTCGCCTTTATCACCGTACATTTGCTCACTTTCCATAAATATGACAGGGTCATCATCTCTAATGGAGGTCTTTAAGAGGCCTTTAGCATCATAAGGATTGGATGGGACTACCACCTTCAAGCCAGGTGTATTAGCATACCAATTTTCAAAGGCTTGAGAGTGTGTTGCTCCAAGTTGACCGGCCGAAGCTGTTGGCCCTCTAAACACAATAGGAATATTGATTTGACCACCGGACATCTGTCGCATCTTTGCAGCATTATTGATGATTTGATCAATGCCGACAAGTGAAAAGTTGAAAGTCATAAATTCAACTATTGGTCTGTTACCATTCATGGCCGATCCTACACCTATTCCAGCAAAACCTAGTTCAGATATTGGCGTATCAATGACGCGGTCAGGGCCAAATTCGTCTAACATACCTTTGGAAGCCTTATAAGCACCATTGTATTCAGCAACTTCTTCACCCATTAAATACACTGACTCATCTGCGCGCATTTCTTCACTCATGGCTTCACAAACCGCTTCTCTAAATTGTATTGTTCTCATATTTTTTCAAAATTATAAAAGCAAAACAAAAGTAAACAATCAAATGACTTAAAAGGTTATCAAATTAATAAAATTTTATTATGCGTGCATAGTAAATTTCAACATAAAATATTATCTTCGCAAACGTTATAATAAAGTTTAAAAATTCCAAGAAATGAAAATATTAGTATGTATAAGTCATGTCCCGGACACGACTTCTAAAATTAATTTTACGGATAATGACAGTGCATTTGATACCAATGGGGTTCAATTTGTTATCGGACCCAATGATGAATTTGGTTTAACAAGAGCGATGTGGTTTAAAGAAAAGCAAGGCGCTTCTGTCGATGTGGTAACTGTTGGTGAAAAAGACGCTGAGCCAACGATAAGAAAAACTCTAGCCATTGGCGCAGATAAAGCTATTCGCGTTGATACCAAACCAATTGATGCTTTTCAGGTCGCTGAAGAAATTGCCGATGTGGCAAAAAATGGCGGTTATGATTTAGTCATCGCAGGTCGTGAGTCCATCGACTATAACGGAGGTATGGTACCTGGAATGGTTGCCAAAATGATAGGTGCTAATTTTATCAATACTTGTGTCTCATTAGAAATAGAAAATGAAACGGCTACGGCCATTAGAGAAATTGACGGCGGTAAAGAAACTTTAACTTCTGACTTACCACTTGTCATTGGTGGCCAAAAAGGTTTGGTTGAAGAAAAAGACCTACGTATTCCTAATATGCGCGGCATCATGATGGCTCGAAAAAAACCTTTAGAGGTCAAAGCGCCCGTTGCAGAAAAACCTTTGGTCGAATTCAAAAAATTTAGTAAGCCTGCACCAAAAGGCGATGTCAAATTAGTAGATGCAGAAAATATAGACGAACTTATAGATTTACTTCACAACGAAGCTAAAGCCATTTAAAATAATTTATAAAAAAAAGAAACATGTCAATACTTATATACGCAGAATCAGAAAACAAGAAGCTTAAGAAAGTAGCTTATGAGGTTGCCTCTTATGCCTCATCAATTGCTGAAAATACGCAGGATGAAGTTGTTGCTGTTACAATAAATGTAGAAAACACAGAAGAGTTGGGGAAATATGGAGTGCACAAGGTTTTGAATGTTCAAAACGAAAATTTAAATACTTTTAATGTTGACCATTATTCTGATATTTTAACAAAAGCCGCCGAAGAGGTCAATGCAAATATCTTAGTCTTAAGTCAAAGTGCTAATGCCAAATATCTAGCGCCATTGGTTTCAGTAAATCTTAAAGCCGGATATGCGTCAAACGTGGTTGAACTTCCCGAGCTAGACAATGGATTTCAAGTAAAGCGAAATGTGTTTACAAATAAAGCATTTGGAATGGCTGAAATCACGACAGATAAAAAAATTATTGGCCTGTCTAGTAATGCCTTTGGATTGCATGAAAAAGAAACAACTGCAGAAAATATTGATTTTAATCCTGAAATTTCGGATAGTAATATAAAAGTTCAATCTGTAGACAAAAACACGGATAAAGTCAGTATAGCTGATGCAGAAATTGTAGTCTCTGGTGGTAGAGGTTTAAAAGGTCCAGAAAATTGGGGCATGATAGAGGAGCTCGCAGATGTTCTTGATGCGGCAACAGCATGTTCAAAACCTGTGAGTGATATGGGTTGGCGTCCACATAGTGAGCACGTTGGTCAAACGGGTAAACCCGTAGCTTCAAACCTTTATATTGCCGTAGGAATTTCTGGTGCGATTCAACACTTAGCAGGTATCAACGCCTCAAAAACAAAAGTTGTGATCAATACAGATGAAGAAGCGCCATTTTTTAAAGCTGCAGATTATGGTGTAGTTGGAGATGCTTTTGAAGTCGTGCCTCAGTTGATTGAAAAATTAAAGGAATTTAAGGCTAATAACGCTTAATTTTATAAATTGCGTTCAAAATAACGGTCTAAGATAAACGAGAAATTATCGTTGTTTTTTAGACCGTTTTTTATTTGATTTTTATGGATTTAGTGCAGCTAGATATCAAAGGTATTTCTTATAGTCAAACCCAAACTGGAGCTTATGCGTTATTATTGAGTGAAGTTACGGGTTCAAGACAATTACCAATTGTCATTGGTGCTTTTGAAGCTCAATCTATTGCTATAGCTTTAGAAAAAGACATCAAACCACCACGTCCATTAACTCACGATTTGTT
Organism: Mesohalobacter halotolerans; assembly: GCF_006120725.1. Lineage (GTDB taxonomy): Bacteria > Bacteroidota > Bacteroidia > Flavobacteriales > Flavobacteriaceae > Psychroflexus > Psychroflexus halotolerans. The sequence goes on along the minus strand of NZ_SWMU01000001.1, from coordinate 608,013 downwards.
TAAAAACTTTTCAGACTGCTTTGATATTCAAATTCAAAAAGTCATTATTCATAAACTTGTAGATGGAATTTTTTACGCCAGTTTAATTTGTAAGAAAGGCAAAAAAGAAGAAACAATTGACGCCAGAACAAGTGACGCTATTGCTTTAGCTTTACGATTTAAAGCACCTATTTTTACCTATAAAAATATTTTGGACAAAGCCGGAATTCAATTAAAAACCTCATCATCAAAAACTCAATCTGAAGCCTCAAAATCTAAAGCTGAAACCGAAATCAAGTCTGCTTTTGACTTGAAAAATCTCAGTTTAAATGATTTAAAAAAAATCCTTGAAGAAGCAGTTCAAAATGAAGAATACGAGAAGGCAGCACAAATTAGAGATGAAATATCTAAAAGAAGTTAAGCCATAAGCATATGAAAATGTCTTTCTTATTCCTAATATGCTCAATTATATTGTTTAGCGCTTTAGATATACAGGCACAAAATATTCCAACTGATTCTGTACAAATACATTATGACAGCATTCAAACTTCTACATCAAATGACAAAACTTTAAAGCTTGACAAGGAAAATCCACCAAGCCAAAGCATTGTACCTTTAGAAGGTTTCAGCTTTAAAAGTTTATGGCGTGGTGCCTTAGGAATGTTTGTTTTATTGACTATAGCCTTTGTATTCAGCTCAAACAGGAAGGCTATTAGCTGGCGAACTGTGGTTATTGGTTTAGTTTTACAATTAATACTAGCTTTTGGTATTCTGGAAATAGAATGGGTCAAAGCCATATTTGATTTTGTAGGAAATATCTTTGTTCAAATTTTAAACTTTACAGCAGCTGGGAGTGAATTTTTACTTGGCGATTTAATGGATCAAGACACTTATGGCTATATATTTTTATTTCAGGTTTTACCAACCATCATCTTTTTCTCCGCATTAACTTCAATTCTTTTTTACTTAGGAATTATTCAGGTGGTTGTACGAGGTTTAGCTTGGCTTTTATCAAAAGCATTAGGTGTATCAGGTGCTGAAGCTTTGAGTGTGGCGGGCAATATTTTTCTTGGTCAAACCGAATCTCCACTGATGATAAAAGCTTATCTAGAACGTATGACACGTTCAGAAATACTTTTGGTCATGATTGGAGGTATGGCTACAGTTGCTGGTGGTGTCTTGGCTGCCTATATTGGATTTTTAGGAGGTGACGATCCTGCAATGCGGCTAGAATTTGCAAGACATTTACTCGCGGCTTCAGTCATGGCAGCACCTGATGCTATTGTCATTTCAAAAATTCTTTATCCCCAACAAACGAAAGTTGATAACTCTGCAGAAGTTTCTATGGAAAAAATTGGATCAAATATCTTAGATGCCATTGCCAATGGAACAACAGAAGGTTTACGCCTAGCAGCAAACGTTGGTGCCATGCTTTTGGTATTTGTGGCTTTAATTTCTATGGTTAATTATGGCCTAGATGCCTTTGGTGGTCTCGTTGGTTTAAATGATTTTGTAGCTCAAAATACCCCTTATGAAAAGCTATCACTTGAAGCCATTTTAGGCACTATTTTTTATCCTGTCATGTGGCTTATCGGCGTTGCAGAAGAGGATTCTATGTTGATGGGACAACTTTTAGGTATTAAATTAGCAGCCAGCGAGTTTGTGGGCTATATTCAACTGGCTGAGCTTAAAGATTTAGGGAGTGCTATTCATTTTAAATACGAAAAGTCAATCATTATGGCGACTTATATGTTATGTGGTTTTGCCAACTTTGCTTCTATTGGTATTCAAATTGGCGGTATTGGTTCTTTAGCGCCAGGTCAGCGAAAAACACTATCTCGATTTGGGATGAGAGCTTTACTCGGTGGGACTTTAGCGTCTTTAATGTCGGCAACAATTGCTGGTATGATTTTAGGTTAAATAAATATGAGCTAAGATCCTAACTTTATCCGATCTGCGTCTAATTTCAAAAAAACAAACAATAGAATACAAAAGCCCCAAAGACCAGACCCACCATAACTGAAAAAAGGAAGAGGAATACCAATCGTTGGTATTAAACCCGTTACCATGCCAATGTTTACAAAAAAATGAATAAATAAAATTCCGAAAACACAAAACCCAAAAGTTCGACTAAAAATACGTTTCTGCCTTTCAGCCAAAAAAAGGATTCTACTCAACAATAGTATAAAGAGCATTAAGACAACTACGCTACCTAAAAACCCCCATTCTTCACCAACGGTTGTAAAAATATAGTCTGTGTGTTGTTCCGGTACAAATTTACCTTGCTTTTGTGTGCCATTGAGAAATCCTTTGCCCGTTAGACCTCCACTCCCTATTGCAACTTCGCTTTGGTAGAGGTTGTATCCGCTACTTTTGTTGTTTGTGTTTGGGTTAATAAGGACTTCAAATCTTTCTTTTTGATGAGGTTTTAATACATTATCGTATATAAAATTTACACTAAAGATAAAAGCAATACAAGCTATTGCAGCCAATATGGGTTTGAAAATTTTCTTACTTTGTTTTTTTCTAAAATAAATTATAATGAAAAATATTAAGCCGCAAATTATTGAAGTCAAAACTGAGCCCATTAATAAAACACCAACAAACAGAACAATAACTAGTAGTGCTCCCCATATATAAAAATCTGGTAGACCCTCACGATAAAGCGCAATAAAAATTGATAAATACACTAATGCACTTCCGGCATCCGGTTGGAGTAAAATTAAAGAAATGGGGAAAGCCAGAATCAAAAAAACACTAATTTGGTGTTTAAATTTTTGGAGGTTTACATTTAAGCCACTTACATATTTTGCAACAGCAAGAGCAACAGCAGCTTTGGCAAATTCTGCTGGCTGAAGGCTAAAACTTCCAAATGAATACCAGGCGGTCTGACCATTAATTGTTTTGCCAAAAAACAATAACCCTAATAGACTCAATAAAGCAATGATATAAATGATAGCACTAAAGCGTTCGTAGAATTTACTTTCTATAGATAACACAAATATTATTATTACCACACTCAACAATATCCAAAGTAATTGCTTACCATAGAGTGTGGAAAGATCTATTATGCTATTACTAGGATCTGATAATGTTGTAGAATAAATACTTAACCAGCCCAACCCCGCTAAAAGCAAAAACAGCAAAACACTCAACCAGTCTATTTTAAAAAATGTATTATTCATTCAAGTTTAAATTCTTCAAAATACTATCATTTTTGATCATAAAATCAATTTTTTCGTAATCTTCTTGAGGACTATTGTTAAGCAACCATTGCTCGAGGTCTGTTCTTGTTATTTTTCCTTTGATGTATTTTTCAATCATCAAACTCGCTATTTTCCCTGCATAACGAGATCCCCAGTAACCATGTTCTATAAAAACAGCAATGGCAATTTCTGGATCATCAACTGGTGCAAAAGCCACAAAAATCGAATGATCTTTTAGCTGAACGACTTCACCGTCAATGACTTTTTTATTTTCAGCTGTTCCTGTTTTTCCTCCGATTTCGATATTAGGGATTTGAATCCACTTTGCTGTACCGTATTTGTAGACTTCATACATGCCTTCAATAATTGGATCAAAATGGGCTCTATCTATTGTCGTGTAATGTTTTTTAGTATAAGTTGTATCTTTTATAGGTTGACCATCAACTGCTTTTAAAATGTGAGGTTTAATATACCAACCTCTATTAGCTATAGCTGCTGTCATATTGGCTAATTGGATAGGTGTAGTAGAAACCTCACCTTGACCTATACCATTTGAAATTGTCGCCGTTGCATACCACTTATAGGTTGGATATTGGTACATGCGATTGTAAAAGGATGAATCTGGAATAAAACCTTTACGACCTACAGGTAAATCGTAACCTAAGTAATTTCCAAGGCCAAAACTTTTTAAATGGTCATGCCAGGCTTGAATCCCTTTTTGAGGTGTTTCATATTTGTTGATGGTATTGAGATAAATACGAGAGAAATAAGAGTTACAAGAATGTGCAATTCCATTAACTAAAGTGATAGGATTAGGATGATTGTGACACCCCAAAACCTGACCTCTAGCATATCGAAAACCACCGTAACAGGTGTACTTATCATCAAGTTCAACTGTATTTTCCTGAAGGGCGATCAAGCCTGTTAAAACTTTAAAAGGCGACCCTGGAGCATATTGTGCTTGTAGTGCCCTATTATACAATGGTCTAGTGATTGAATCATAATAGAGTTCAGTATAATTTTTAGACCTTTTTCGCCCAATTAGTAAACTTGGATCGTAAGTTGGTTCTGTGATGAGTGATAAAATTTCACCTGTCTTTGGTTGAAGAGCAACAATTCCTCCTCTTTTATTTTTCATCAATTTTTTTCCGTACTGTTGCAGTTGAGCATCGATAGTTAAAGTTAAATCTTTTCCTTTTTCCGGCAACGTATCAAATTGACCTTGTTTATAGGATCCTAAATCATTATTAAATCGGTCTTTCTGTATGTATTTGACACCTCTAACACCTCTTAATTTTTCCTCGTAATATTCTTCTACTCCTTGCCGGCCAATTAAATCCCCTGATTTATAATATGGCTCTGCTCGGATATCACGATTAGAAACCTCAGCGATGTAACCCAAAAAATTGGCCCCTAAATCTAATTGATAATCCCTTAATGAACGCTTTTGAATATAAAAGCCCTCAAATTTATACATGTTCTCCTGCAAATAGGCATATTCTGACTTTGTCAACTGAGCTGTGATAATAGAAGGCGCATAATATGAATATCGTTTAGCATCTTCAATTTTTTTGATTAAATATTCTTTTTTAAGATTCAAAAGTTTTGAAAAAGCAGTCGTGTCAAATGGTTTTAAATCCCTTGGAACTAACATCACGTCATAAGAGGGCTGATTGCCTGCTAGTAGCTCTCCATTTCTATCAAAAATATAGCCACGTTGAGGATAGTCATATTCGGCCTTGACCGCTAAGTTTTCAGATATACTGGAATAAGAATTGTTAAATACTTGTAAGTAAAGTAAACGCATCACAAATACCAAGGTTGTAAATCCTAATAACAAATATGGAAAAAACCTTCTCATGCTTTATAAATCAATCTTAAAGTGGTGAAAATTAATATACTACTAAATATACCAGATAATAGGGCATTTTTCAAAATCTCAACTGTGTAATTTATACTAAAATATTCTAAAGAAAACATAAGTAAATGGTGAATAAAAACCATGATGACAACGTAAAGAAATTGTTCTTTGAAATCAGTTTTGTGTAATTTTAAAGTGTTGTAATCATAACTTATCCCAAATGACAACCTTAAGATAAACGGTCTAAAATAGGCAATAAACAGTGTTGAGGCAGCATGAACTCCGCCGGTATTATTAAATAAATCTATACACAGTCCCAATGCAAAACCTAAAAGTATAATATATACTCTATTAAGGTTTATGGGTAAAGCTAAAATAAATAAGATATAAAGGTATGGATTGATATAGCCTAAAAATAAAATATGGTCTAGAATAAGCACCTGAATTAGGATCAAAACCATAAATTGTAAAATATATTTCAGATTAAAATTACTCATCCTTTTCTCTTAATAAATCTTTAGCTTCTCTAATGTTTTTTGGAATAATTACATAGGCGTGATTTACGCTGGTCATATCTGCAAAAAGTTTGACCTCAATGCTATAATATCCTATGTTATTGTCTAATTCGTAATTTTTTATTGTTCCTATAGGAATATCTTTAGGAAAAATTAAAGAATTATTTCCTGTAACTATGGTATCTCCAATGTTAAAACTTGCAGATCTTGGAAGGTCTTCTAGAAATATTGTATTAGGTCGAGCTCCATCCCACTGAAGTGACCCAAAATTATTACTATTTTTAAGTTTAGCATTAACAGATAAATTGGTATTGAGAATTGAAATTACCCTCGAGTAATTTTTCTCACTTTTTTCTACGATACCTAAAATTCCGTTAGGTAGGCTTACAGCATAGTCTTCTTTAACTCCATCAGATTGACCCAAATCAATCAATACATAATTATCTACTCTTTTAAAAGAGTTAGAAATAACATGACAGGGTTTGAATGTATACAACGAGTCTAATATAATTGAGTCGTTTGTTGTAATGTTTAAATTATATAATTGTTCTTTAAGATTATTGTTTTCTTTTTGCAGCTTAAGGTTGTTCTGTTTTAGATTAAAATAAGAGCTGAGATCGTGTTGGATGTTTAAGAAGAAGGCTGTAATAGAATTAGTAGAAGAAATCCACTTATTGTTGTGGTAGGAATGCGATTGAATAGTCAATGCTAATGAAATGCTGAAAAGCACCAAAAATAAAATTCCAATCTTAAAACGGAGGAAGAATTTTATAATTTGCTGCATGCATATTCATTTATTTGATTAATACAGGCTTAAAACGTTCTAAATCTTTCTGAGTCATTCCAGTTCCTCTCACGATAGCTCTTAGTGGATCTTCTGCTATAAAAACAGGTAAATCTGTTTTTTGAGATAACCTTTTGTCTAAACCTCTCAACATAGAACCACCACCCGCTAAGTAAATTCCTGTATTGTATATATCAGCAGCCAATTCAGGTGGTGTTTGAGAGAGAGTCTCCATTACGGCGTCTTCAACTCTCAATATAGATTTATCTAGTGCTTTTGCAATTTCACGGCTTGAAATTTCAACCTGTTTGGGTTTACCCGTCAACAAATCTCGACCTTGAACACTCATATCTTCCGGTGGTGTTTCAAGATCTTCTGTCGCTGCACCTATTTGAATTTTAATGTTTTCTGCTGTGCGTTCACCTATAAAAAGATTGTGCTGCGTTCGCATGTAATAAATGATATCGTTGGTGAAGACATCTCCGGCAATTTTTACAGACTTATCACAAACAATTCCACCTAGGGCTATAACAGCTATTTCAGTAGTTCCGCCTCCAATATCCACAATCATATTCCCTTTGGGCTGCATGATATCAACGCCTATTCCGATAGCTGCTGCCATAGGTTCGTGTATCAAATAGACTTCTTTACCATTGACACGTTCAGCACTGTCTTTAACCGCACGCATTTCCACTTCTGTAATTCCGCTAGGAATACAAATCACCATACGAAGTGACGGTGAAAACAAGCGTTTTTTTAAGGCTGGGATTTCCTTAATAAACATACTTATCATTTGCTCACTCGCATCAAAATCTGCAATAACACCATCTTTTAATGGTCTAATGGTTTTGATATTTTCATGGGTCTTTCCTTGCATCATAGAAGCTTCTTTCCCTGCTGCTATAATTTTTCCGGATTCGCGGTCTCTGGCTACAATAGAAGGTGCATCTATAACGACTTTGTCGTTGTGAATTATCAGCGTATTAGCCGTTCCTAAGTCTATTGCTATATCTTCAGTTAAAAAATCAAAAAAACCCATGCTTGTCGTTTAATAATCAATTGACAAAAGTAATCAATTAATGTTTAAAATGTCGTATTCCAGTCATCACCATACTCATATTATTGTCGTCACAATATTTGATGCTCAATTCATCTTTAATTGAGCCTCCAGGTTGAATTACAGATGTAACCCCAACCTTATCAGCAATTTCCACACAGTCTGGAAAAGGAAAAAAAGCATCACTTGCCATAACGGCGTCATTTAAATCAAATTTAAAATGTTTAGCCTTTTCTATACTTTGTTTTAAAGCGTCAACACGTGAGGTTTGGCCTGTTCCGCTGGCAATCAATTGTTTGTTTTTAGCTAAAACAATAGTGTTAGATTTAGTGTGTTTACAAATCTTAGAGGCAAAAACCAAATCTTCTATTTCTCGCTCCGACGGGCTTTGAGAAGTTACGGTTTTAAAATGTTCTTTTTGATCGGTTTTTAAATCTCGGTCTTGAACCAAAACACCGTTGAGGCAAGTTCTGATCATTTTATTTGAAAAAGCACTTTGCTTTAAAATCAATAAGCGTCTATTTTTTTTGGCTTTTAAAATCTCAAGGGCGTCATCATCAAATTCAGGGGCAATAACGACTTCACAAAACAGCTGATGTATTTCTTCAGCCGTTGCCTTATCAATAGTTGTATTTGTAATTAAAATTCCACCAAAAGCCGAAACCGGATCACCGGCCAGAGCATCTTTATATGCCTCTAAAACTGTATGTCTTTGCGCTAAGCCACAAGCGTTATTATGCTTTAAAACGGCAAACGTTGGCGCTTCACCTTGAAATTCATTAATCAAGTTTACAGCAGCATCGATATCCAAAAGATTGTTGTAAGATAATTCTTTACCGTGTAATTGTTCAAAAACCTCTTCAGAATTACCGTAGAAATTTGCATTTTGATGCGGATTTTCCCCATATCGTAAACCCATCACATGTTGTTCAGAAAGTCTTAATTCTTCATTGGTTTTGGGTTGGTTAAGATAGTTAAATATATGAGTGTCATAATGAGACGACACTGCAAAAGCATTAACCGCAAAAGATTTTCGCTCTTCTAGGCTACTTTCAGCAATAGGTTTGTTTAAAACTTCCAAAACTGACTGATAGTCAGATTGTGAAGCTACACAAAGCACGTCTTTGTAATTTTTTGCAGCTGCACGAATCAATGAAATACCTCCAATATCTATCTTTTCAATAATGTCTCCATGACTTGAACCTGATGCTACGGTTTCTTCAAACGGATAAAGGTCTACAATCACCAAGTCAATCTCGGGAATCGCATAGTCGTTTAAAGTCTTTTTGTCAGTATCGTTATCTCTTCGACTTAAAATCCCACCAAATACTTTAGGATGAAGAGTTTTTACGCGCCCACCGAGAATAGAAGGGTAATCTGTGAGCGATTCTACAGCAGTCACCTCAGCGCCGCGAGACTCTATAAATTTTTGCGTGCCACCAGTGGAATATATTTTGATATTATGCGCCTTTAAAGCTTCAATAATCGGCTCTAATCCGTCCTTGTGAAATACGGAGATTAGTGCAGATTTTATGGGTTTTTGATGATTCATAAGTCTGTGAAATAGGTTTTTGCAAAGCTAAGTTTTTATAAATAAAAACGACGTTTTTTAAAGCTTCAAATCTGATAATTTTTAAATATTTATTAAATAAATTGATGTATAATATAAATATTTGACAAAACTTAAATTTTTTATGTTGATTTTCAATGTTTTAAGTCATATTTCTAAACAAATTAAGACCGTTCAAAATAATCTCTAATAAACTTGCAAATCTCGGCAAAAAAATTACTTTTGCAGAAATATAAAAATTTAAAGACATGTATTGGACTTTAGAGTTAGCGTCTTACCTGAGTGATGCGCCTTGGCCTGCCACCAAAGACGAATTAATAGATTATGCTATCCGAACTGGCGCACCTCTAGAAGTTGTTGAAAATTTACAATCTATTGAAGATGAAGGTGATACTTATGACTCCATAGAAGAAATCTGGCCAGACTACCCCACCGACGAAGACTACCTTTGGAACGAAGACGAATATTAATCTTTTACACATTATTACATTCTATTATCTGCCTCTTTCGACATTAAAGGGGCTTTTTTATTTAAGAGATTAAAGTTTAACCGATGATATGATTAATACTAAATAATTATTGCTTTTAGATAATCCAGTCAAGACCATACAAGAGACTTTAAACATCTGAAATCATAAATCTAAATATCGTGTCAATATGGCACAGGAAATACGTTAACCACTAAATTTTAACGCAACTGACAACCTTAGCATGTTTTTTGTTTTAACTTTGACATTGCAAAATTTATAACACATTATGGGCATTTTAGATACCGTACTTAAAACCTTTGTTGGTGATAAAACTAAGAAAGACCTTAAACAAATATATCCAATTGTTGACGAGATTAAATCTTATGAATCTGAACTTGAAAAACTTGATTTAGAACAGCTTAGGCAAAAAACAGCTGATTTTAAAGCTAAGATTAAAGCCGCAAACGAAGAAGAGTTGAGTAAAATAGAAGCACTTAAAAAAGAAGCAGATGAATGTGAAAATATTGACGAAAAGGAAAATATTTATTCACAAATTGATGACTTAGAAGATGTGGTCTATGAAAACTCTGAAAAAGTTTTAGATGAAATAATGCCCGAAGCATTTGCAGTGGTCAAAGAAACCACAAAACGCTTCTTTCACAACACTGAACTCCGCGTTAAAGCCACAGAATTTGACCGAGAGCTTTCTGCCCAAAAAGACTATATCAACCTCGATGATGATTATGCCATTTGGTCCAATTCTTGGGATGCCGCTGGTAAGCCTATCACCTGGGACATGATTCACTACGATGTGCAGCTTATAGGTGGTATAGTGATGCACCAAGGTAAAATTGCTGAAATGCAAACGGGTGAAGGAAAAACTTTGGTAGCGACATTACCCATGTATCTCAACGCCTTGACAGGCAATGGTGTTCATCTGGTGACTGTAAATGACTACCTCGCTAAACGTGATAGTGCGTGGATGGCTCCAATTTTTCAATTTCACGGTTTAAGTGTAGACTGTATAGATTATTACAAACCCAATTCTGCCGAACGACGAGAAGCTTATAAATGTGATATTATTTACGGAACTAATAATGAATTTGGCTTTGATTATTTGCGTGACAACATGAGCCACTCCACAGATGACTTAGTTCAGCGTAAGCACAATTACGCAATTGTTGACGAAGTCGATTCGGTTTTAATCGACGAAGCCCGTACCCCATTAATCATTTCTGGTCCGGTACCAAAAGGCGATGTGCACGAATACGACGAATTGAAACCCAAAATAAATGAGCTGGTTGAAATTCAAAGAAAATTCTTGGTCAAAGAACTCGCTGAAGCTAAAAAACTCATTGCCGAAGGAGAAACTAAAGAAGGTGGTTTAAAATTGTATCGCGTGTATCGCGGTTTGCCTAAAAATAAAGCCCTTATAAAATATTTAAGTGAAGAAGGCATCAAACAACTCTTGCAAAAGACTGAAAACTTTTATATGCAAGACAACAATCGCGAAATGCCTACAGTCGATAAAGACTTGTATTTTGTGATTGAAGAAAAAAACAATCAAATTGATTTAACCGATAAGGGTGTCGATTTTTTATCAGGTGAAGACGATCCAGACTTTTTTGTCATGCCTGAACTCGGCACTGAAATTGCCAAAATTGAAAGTGAAAATCTTCCGAAAGATGAAGAAATTGCTAAAAAAGAAGAACTTTACAGAGATTTTGGGGTAAAAAGCGAACGCATCCACACTATGCGTCAGTTGTTAAAAGCTTACACCTTATTTGAAAAAGACACCGAATATGTCGTCATGGACAATAAAGTCAAAATTGTCGATGAACAAACCGGACGTATTATGGACGGCCGTCGCTATTCAGACGGTTTGCACCAAGCCATTGAAGCTAAAGAAAATGTCAAAATTGAAGACGCTACACAAACTTTTGCGACGGTCACGTTGCAAAACTACTTTAGAATGTATAGCAAACTGTCTGGGATGACAGGTACAGCAATTACAGAAGCAGGCGAATTTTGGGAAATATACAAATTGGATGTTATTGAGATTCCTACCAACAAACCCATTGCTCGCGACGATAAGGAAGATATGGTCTACAAAACTAAACGCGAAAAATACAACGCCATCATCGACGACGTCGTCAATTTGTCCAAAGCGGGAAGACCAGTGTTGATAGGTACAACTTCTGTTGAAATTTCTGAATTGCTCAGTAAAATGCTTAACATCAGAAAAATTAAACACAACGTTCTCAATGCCAAATTGCACAAGCGCGAAGCCGATGTTGTGGCTGAAGCAGGTGATAGTGGCGTGGTAACTATTGCCACCAATATGGCTGGACGTGGTACTGACATTAAGCTTACTGATGAGGTTAAAAAAGCCGGTGGTTTGGCAATCGTCGGTACAGAACGTCACGATTCCAGACGCGTAGACCGACAGTTGAGAGGTCGTGCAGGTCGTCAAGGTGATCCCGGAAGCTCGCAGTTTTACGTGTCGCTTGAAGATAACCTCATGCGTTTGTTTGGTAGTGAACGTATTGCCAAATTGATGGACCGTATGGGACTAAAAGAAGGCGAAGTCATTCAACATAAAATGATTTCAAATTCAATTGAGCGTGCCCAGAAAAAAGTAGAAGAAAATAATTTTGGTATTCGTAAACGTCTTTTAGAATACGATGACGTCATGAACGCTCAACGTGAAGTGGTTTACAAGCGGCGTTATCATGCTTTATTTGGAGAACGCTTACGAATAGACATTGCCAATATGATTTACGATACCACTGAAAGTATCGTCAACCTCAACAAACAAGCTGAAGATTTCGCCAATTTTGATTTTGAACTCATCCGCTTTTTTGCAATGGAATCGCCTGTCGACGAAACTGAATTCAAAAAAATATCTACAGAAAAGCTGATAGATAAAGTCTACGAAGAAGCCTATAAGCGCTACGAAGAAAAAATGGAAAGAAGTGCCGAGCAAGCTTTCCCCGTCATAAAACAAGTATATGAAAACCAAGGCGATCGCTTTGAACGCATTGCCGTCCCGTTTACCGATGGGCAAAAAACACTTCAAGTGGCTACCAATTTGAAAAAAGCCTATGAAAGTAATGGTAAAGAATTGGTGACCGATTTCGAAAAAAATATCACCTTAGCCATTATTGATGAAGCTTGGAAAAACCATTTACGTAAAATGGATGAACTCAAACAAAGTGTTCAGCTGGCAGTTCACGAACAAAAAGACCCGTTGTTGATCTATAAGTTTGAGGCTTTTGAACTCTTTAAGGTCATGCTAGATGAAGTCAACAAAGATGTCGTATCATTCCTATTTAAAGGCGAACTGCCTGAGAGAGACAGCACCAATATTCAGGAAGCAAGAAAAAGACGTCAACCCGATAAAGTGCAAACCCGCAAAGATGAAATTCAAAATCTAGATGAACGTGCTGCCGCTGCGAGACAAGCTGGACAAAACGCGAGCATTCAAGGCCGCCAAGTTGTCGAAACTATTGTGAGAGACAAACCTAAAATAGGCAGAAACGATATGGTGACCATTAAAAATGTTCAAACAGGAGAGAATAAAAGTTTAAAATACAAAAAGGCTATTCCAATGATTAATCAAGGCCAATGGGTTTTAGTTGATCAAAATTAAGCCCTCTTAATATCATGGAAAAATTTAAAATTGAATTTAAATGGGCATCGATTTTTACGGGAATCAACCTCATTTGGATTTATATTGAAAAATACTTGGGCTTACACAGCGAGTATATCGACTACCATTCTATAGTCAGTCTAGTTATGCTATTACCATTGAGCTTATGTATATTCATGAGTTTAAGTCAAAAACGTCAAGATTACTACAAAGGTGAAATGACCTGGCAAAAAGCTTTTTTGTCAGGATCGTTGTTAAGCTTATTGGTTGCAGGATTATCACCCGGACCCGTATATGTGATGGCAGAATACGTCTCACCAGAATTTTTTGAAATTGCACAAAACGCCAGTGCTGAAAGAGGTGTGAGCCAAGAATTGACCAAACAACTTTTCAACCTTAATACCTATATTAGCCAAGCAATCATGTTTTATTTGGCTTTTGGCGTTATGATTTCAGCTATTGTGGGATTATTTGTTAAACGTCAATCAAAACAAAACTCGTAATTGTTTTTTTAAGTTCAAATTAAAGTTTACGACTAAGCCATGTAAAAACAAAGAAAATGAATTCAAATTTTAACAGCATTATTAAAAGCGAAACTCCTGTATTAATTGATTTTCACGCCGATTGGTGTGGTCCCTGCAAAATGTTAGCACCCATTTTAAAAGAGGTGAAAAGTGAATTAAAAGACAATATCAAAATCATTAAAATTGATGTTGATAAAAACCAAAATCTTGCCGCTCAATATCAAGTTCGTGGTGTCCCGACCATGATGCTATTTAAAAGTGGACAGCAAATGTGGAGACAAAGCAGTGTTTTACAAAAAGAGGATATTATTAATGTCATTAATCAACATTCATGAAAAAATTAATTCTAGTCATAATCGTATTGTTACCTGCCTTAAGTTTTGGGCAAAAGGAAATTAAAGTCAACAAAAACATTCAAGCTGTCAAAGTTTCTGCTGGTATACAGGTAGAATTAACAACCAATGCCAATGAGAACAAAATTGTTGCTGAGGAGCGTGTGTTAGACGCTATAAACTATAAAGTTGACGATTATGAACTCAGAATAGGCTTATCACTGGGTACAATATTTGACGGTGATTTCCCTTTAAAACTGAAAGTCTTTACCAAAAATATTGACCGCCTCAATGCGGTGCAAGGCTCTACAGTAGAAATTCAAAACTTGATTAAAACCAATCGCTTTTTTATCCGAGCAACCGAAGGTGCAGTGGTTTCAGGAGAGTTTAATACAGAATCTCTTGAGCTAAAAGCACTCTCAGGTGCAATCATCGACATAAGAGGTAAAAGTAAAAATCAAGATATTTTAGTCAATACCGGTGGTGAATACAGAGGGCGAAATTTAGAAACAAAAAACACCAAAGTTAAAGTCACCTATGGTGGGAATGCTGATGTGTTTGCCTCAGAAAATTGCGAGGCAAAAATTGTTGTTGGAGGTGATATTGATATATATGGTAACCCTAAATATGTGAATGAAAAAACATCTTTCGGTGGAGATATTACAATTTTAAAAAACTAAGTTTAACCTCTAGGATTTTTTAAACACAAAATGAATTAAACGAGGAAGTGTTTCTTTTGTTTCCTCATCAAAAGACTCTTGGAGATCTACTAGGCTAAAGTTATTAATTTTTGCCTTATTGATAAAGTCTGAAATATGATGTGTAAACGTTTCTAAAACATGACTTTTTCCATCAATTTCAAACCTGGCTTTACTTCCTTTATATTGTTTAAAAGGGTGCAGTTCGCTAATATAAAACAGGCCTTTAGAGTTTAGTTTTTTATAAGCTTGTTGAAATATGTGATTTAAATCTTTGATATGCTCCAAAACTAAATTTGCACTAATTAAATCTGCAAAATCGTTTTCAATTGGCCAAGATTTTAGCAAATCAACATTTTTAAAAATGACATGCTTTAAATTAATTCTTTCTTGAGCTAATTTGAGCATTTCTTCTGAAAAATCAATTGCTATTTCTGTTTGAGCTTTTTCAGCAAAATACATCGTATTCTTTCCACTTCCACATCCTATCTCTAATACGTGTTTAAAATTGAGTTGGCTAAGAATTTCTCGGGTTTTCTTCTGATCTAAATCTCTGGTTTTATTTAAATCAGAATCGTATTCAGCAGCCCAAAGATTGTAGGCTTCTTTGGTCTTCATATTATAAACTGCTATTGGCGACTTGAGCCTTGTCTTCAATAAAATTTTGATCCAACTCTGCTTTCAGATCTGTGATAAATTCAAAATAAGAAGGTTTAATTGCTTCAGGCATAGGTTCAGCATCAGGTAAATCTTGTTTATAAGGATCAACTTGTCTTCCATTTACCCAAAATCTATAACACACATGTGGACCAGTGGCTAAACCTGTACTGCCTACGTAACCGATAATTTCACCTTGCTTGACGCGTTGTCCTACTTTAACAGCTCTTCTACTCATATGCAAATACTGGGTGGTATACTTGTTGGTATGTTTGACTTTGACATAGTTTCCATTGCCTCTGGTATAGCTGGATTTGATCACAACACCATCAGCTGTAGACCAAATTGGTGTACCGCGACCTGCAGCATAGTCTGTGCCTTTGTGAGCTTTCCAGCGTTTTTGTACAGGATGAAAACGTCTTGGACTATAGCGTGAAGAAATACGTGAGTATTGGACTGGTGCCTTTAGGAAAAATCGCCTTAAAGTTTTAGCCTTTTCATCAAAGTATTCTGTTCTACCCGTTAGCGAATCCACTTCGTATTCAAAGGCATAATATGGCTCACCTTCATGTTCAAAAAGGACAGCATCTACGCTTTTGATTCCAGCATATATGGTATCATTAATGTATTTTTCTTTAAAAATGACTTTAAATCTGTCACCGGGTTTAATTCTAAAAAAGTCAATGGTCCATTGATAAATATCTGCCAAACGATTGGTAAGCATATAATCTAAACCTGCTTCATCTATGGTCAAAGATAAGGAAGAGTTGATAACGCCTGAAGCTGTTTTCTTCTTAACAGTTACTGGCTTTTTTGCTTTTTCTGCATAAATACTATCGCCTAAAAATACTTTAGTATAATCTATTTTATTATGTTCATAAATAAAGGCATAGGGTTTATTTATACTGTCATCTTTGGTTTTTAAAATAGTGTAAGGTTTACCGACATTAATGCGTTTAAAATCAAAAACAGTATCAGGAATGCTTTGCGTAATTTCATAAACCTCACTTGGAGTTACACCGTGTTTATCCATGATAGAGCCAAAAAAGTCGCCTTTTGAAACCGTATCATTAATGACGTTATAATTATTTAGTGTAAATCCGTAAGCTTTTATGATTTTTTCAACAGGAGCTTTAGCAACTTGAGTTTTTTCAACCTTAGAATTTTCTGTTGTTGAATTGTTATCCTGACAACTGAAAACCATTATAAACGGACATAACAAGGCTAAGCAAATTTTGTACATGCAGTTATTTTATAAGTTTTGCAAAGTTAATCAATTAACAATTAATCTAGAACCTGCTTAATGGTCAGTATTTACTTTTTCTTTGATTTCTTCTATGTCTTTAATATCTAATACGTTATAGTCTTTTTTCTTAAAGATATCAGTCAATAAACTATTTTTGGTATTGTATTTTTTGCATCTTTCACAATATAAAATATGCATTTTAAGTTTTAGCCTTTCCCAAAAAGTAGCTTCACCGTATTGTAATTTATCACTATAATGTCCAATATTTTGACAGTATTTAGGTATATTTTCCTCTGTATATTTTTGACTCATCTCTGTAAATTAATTTTTTAACCAACTGCTATCCATACAATCAGCTAGCGATTTTCTTGCTCTGTGAATTATCATCCATAAATTAGACGGTGAAATATCAAAAACATTACAAATGGCTTCTGTATCGTACTCTTGTATGGTTTTCATTCTAAAAATTTGGGCTTGTTTCTCATTGATATTTTCAAGACAATTTTCTATCGCTAAGCCTAATTCTGTATTTTCAATATCATCCTCAGCGCTTTGGTCTGAGTGATCGGCAACGCGTTCTTCAAGCCAATCTCCTTCCTGGTCTTCTGAGGTGTAATCTATTTTAACTTCGGCTTTACCTTTTTTAGAGTTTATTTTTCGATAATGATCTATAATTTTATGTTTCAAAATCAACACCAACCACGTGCGTTCTGTTGAATTACCTTTAAAATTTTCTTTAGATTTTAATCCTGCCAAATAAGTCTCAGAAATTAAATCTTTAGCAACGACTTCATCATTCACCCGAGTAATCGCATAATTAAACAAGTAATTTGAATATTTGTCTACCCATGTACTCGGATTGAGTTTTTTATCGGACATGATACAAAATTAAAGGTTAAAATTAGTAGTTTTAAACCATTATACGTTTAATATAATCTTAAAATTTGAAGCTCAAGCAAATACTCATTATAAGTATGCAATATCCGGAGCCAAAGTCAACTGCTGCGGGCTCAAGAATGCTACAAATCATTTCGCTTTTAAAATCTTATAGATATGAGGTTCACTTTGCTTCAACTCAGCCAAAATCTGAATATTCTGTAGACTTAAGTTCTTATGGTCTAGATACAAGCTTGATTAAAATCAATGACGGTTATTTTGATACATTTATCAAAAGGCTAAAGCCCGATGCTGTGATTTTTGATCGTTTTATGACGGAAGAACAATTTGGTTGGCGCATTGATGAACACTGCCCAAAAGCCTTAAAAATTCTCGATACCGAAGACTTGCATTTTTTAAGAGAATGGCGAGAAAGGCAAGTGAATTCAGATGGACACATCAATTTACCTAAACGCCTTAACGATATCGCCTTACGCGAATTAGCAGCCATTTATCGCTGTGATTGGACTTTAATGATTTCTAAAGTTGAAATTGAGATTCTGACTAAAACTTATGGTATTTCAAAACACGTGCTCTTTTACTTACCTTTTGTATATAAAACTAAAGACCTCTTAGATGATAAAACACCTCCATACGAAGAAAGATCACATTTTGTAAGTATAGGTAACTTTAAGCACAAACCAAATCTCGATATGGTAAAACATACCTATAAAAACATTTGGCCTAAAATCCGGCAAAGACTTCCAAAAGCTGAATGGCATATTTATGGCGCCTATTGTCCTGAGTCTGTAAAACAATTTCACAATTCTAAAAAAGGCGTCATTGTTAGAGGGCGAGCCGACGAAGTATTATCGGCTTTAGAAAACTATAGAATCATGCTTGCGCCATTGCGATTTGGAGCTGGATTAAAAGGAAAGTGTATGGATAGTATGCGGGCCGGAACACCATCGATGACAACAAAAATCGGTGCAGAAGGAATTGCCTCACCACAAAATTGGCCGGGATTTGTAGAAGACCAGCCTGAGAATTTTACTCAAAAAAGCATTGAACTCTATGCCAATGAAGATTTGTGGAAAGAAAAACAACAAAAGGGTTTTGATATCCTTCACAAAGAGTTTGATATCAAAAGTTTTAAGGATGATTTTAAAACTAAAATTACCGGCAGTTTTCAGGATTTAGAAAGCTATCGGCATCGCAATATTGTAGGTCAACTCCTTAAGCACCATCATCAGCGGAGTACAAAATTTATGTCGCTTTGGATAGAAGCTAAGAATACCTTAACTTAGAAAAAATCTCAATTTTATGCATCAATTACAATCGAAGCTGCCCCACATCGGCACGACTATATTTACCAAAATGAGCCGTCTGGCTCAGGAACATCACGCGATAAATTTGTCTCAGGGTTTCCCAAATTTTATGCCTAATGAAGAGCTCATTCAACAGGCTAATGAAGCCATAAGTTCGCACAGAAATCAATATGCGCCTTTGGGTGGACTGCCGGAGTTACGCCAAAAATTATCAGATAAATTTGATACACTATACAACCATAAGTACGATTGGGAAAGTGAAATTACCATTACCGCCGGTGCAACCCAGGCCATCTTTACCGCCATTTCTACGTTAATACATCCGGGTGATGAAGTCGTGGTCTTTAAGCCGGCTTACGATTGTTATGAACCCGCAGTGGAGTTGTACGGAGGTATTGTAAAGCCTGTACAACTGGAAGCTCCGGATTACAATATTCCTTGGCAAAAGGTTAAAGATTTGGTAGGAGATAAAACCAAACTCATTATCATCAATACGCCCCACAATCCTACAGGTTATGTATGGACTAAAGAAGATTTTGAAAATTTGAAATCTATCATCAGAGATACCTCTGCTTATGTTTTGAGTGATGAAGTTTACGAGCACATGGTGTTTGATGAGCATATGCATCACAGCATTTGTTCAGATCCAGAACTAGCATCACGAAGTATAGCTACATTTTCCTTTGGTAAGACCTATCACGTCACCGGATGGAAATTGGGTTATGCCGTGGCGCCAAAAGCACTGATGAACGAATTTCGAAAGGTGCATCAGTACAATGTGTTTTGCGTGAATCACCCTTTGCAATATGCTTTGAGTCAAATTCTGGATGAACCTCAACATTACCTCAAACTGGATGAGTTTTACCAACACAAGCGTGATCAATTTCTAAAGTTGGTTGAAGGTTCAAGATTTAAGTTTACCCCAAGCCAAGGTACCTATTTTCAATTGGCCGATTATTCTGAAATTTCAGATTTACCCGATACAGAATTTTGTTTGGAGCTTATTAAAACACACGGTTTGGCTGCTATTCCTATTTCAGTATTCAATCACGACAAGCTTCAGCAAGGTCAAATTCGATTTTGTTTTGCTAAGACCGATGAAACTTTAAAAGAAGCTGCAAAGATTATCAATGATATTTAAGACTATCTGCTAAATATTGACACTTTTTAATAGTCAACGTCGCCCCAATTTTCGCCGTTTTTGATTCTATACAATTGCATGTCGGAAATACCAAATTCCTTAGCAATCATTTTTATACGGGTTCTCCTGTTTGGGTCGTGTATTTTACGTTTGAGCCTGATAACTTGCGTTTCAGTCAATTTTGAGTAGTGTCTTTTACGTGATTTTGGTCTATTTTTATACTCTGGATTACTGAACTGATGTATTTCTTTTTCACGTTTTGTTGCCCACTTGAGATTTCTAACGTGGTTATCTGTTTTATCGTAATTCAGGTGTATGACATAGATGCCATCGCCTTGTTCTAAAAAATGTTGAGCTACGAGTTTATGGACATAACGGCTGGTCTGTTTACCGGTTTTTCTGTTTTTTAGTCTTAAATTTTGATAGCCATTAATGTAGGATTTTTTAACTAAGTATTCTTCTTCTCCTTTACAATTGATAATTCTGCCGTAATTAGAAATTTTGAAGTATTCTCCGTCGGCTATACCTTTATCAAATATTATGGGCTTCCACTTTTCATCCCAAAAACTTCTAATCATATATTTTCTTTTACGTAAAAATAGCTATAAAATTTTAAATATCATCATAGTCCACAATTACTTCTGGTGTTTGTGGCTGGGCTTGACAAGTGAGCACGAGACCTTGTTCGACTTCTTCATCGGTTAAGATTTGGTTTTTACGCATTTCGGCTTTTCCTGTTTTTATTTTGGCCAAACACGAACTGCAAATTCCACCCTGGCAAGAGTAAGGCACATCAATATCTTGTTCTAAAATGGCGTCAAGAATGACTTTGTCTTGATCCATGACCAATTCGTGTTCTTCATCATCGACGATGATTTTAAGTTTTGTTTTGCCATCTGTGTTGGCAATATCTTCAGCTTCTTTTTCTGAGTAAAATAACTCGTATTTGATTTTACTCTCGTCTATGCCATTGTCTCTTAAAACTTCTTGAACGTGTTCAATCATCGGTTCTGGTCCACAGAGGAAGTATTCAGAAAAATCAATTCCACTATACTTATTTTTCAGGGCGTAATTAACAGTCGGTTTTTCTATTCGACCAAAATGTGCATTGTCTTCACGAGTTTGACTGTAGATATTTTCAACAAATAATCGCTCAGGATAATGCTTTTTTAACGCTAATAATTCTTCAAAAAAAATGGTTTCCTGAGGAGATTTGTTGCCGTAGACTAATACAAACTTAGCGTCGTCATTAAATTGAAGAGTAGATTTTAAAATTGACATGACAGGAGTAATACCACTTCCTGCTGCAAAGGCGCAAAAATTTGATGTAGTCTCTAAAGTGGGTGTAAAATGCCCTTCCGGCGGCATCACTTCAAGACTATCGCCTGTTTTGAGTTTTTGATTAGCATAATTAGAAAACACGCCATCGGCTATGGCTTTCACAACAATACTTAAATCTTCACCCGGTGTTGAACAGATAGAGTAAGAACGTCTTATCTCATCTCCGTTGATTGTTTTAGACAGGGTGATATACTGACCGGGTTGATATTGAAATTCTGAAGTGAGGTTTTCAGGGATGTCAAATGAAATTTTTACGGCTTTATCGGTTTGGCGTTCTATGGCTTTTACTTGGAGTGTATGAAATAAGCTCATGATATTTATTTTATAAATTGCAAAAATACAATCTTGTGGGTTTTAAGGCTTTAAGCTTTATTAAAATATTGATAATTTTAATCATATGTTTGATGAATTACATTACTCTAGCAGACGGGTGTTTAGCTTTGGTTGTAATTTATCGTTAGCTATGATGGGATTTAGCACTCGTTGCAAACGAGCGCTAGCGTTTGGTTCGACAAGTTAACTATCTTAAGATTTACAAACTAACCTATGAATATTGCCTTGGCTTAGGGATTGAGGCATTGTTGGAGTCCCCGCATTGAGCGGGACGACTGCCGAAAGCCCGCCGATGCGACTTTGGCGCAGCGGAAGCCCCATCTCGATACATTTATGATTTTTTCCTATCGTCAAAAATCATAAAACATTTGATGTGACGGCTCGATTAATCAAGTCGTCATTGATTTGACTATGAATCATAAAAAAACCCCGCTCTAAATGAACGGGGTTTTTAAGTAGATTTTTAAACATTAATGATGTTGCCATCCTTGTCGTGGAAATGGTATTCCAGATAGGTGTAAGCGTCTCGAGGTTGAATCTTCACCCAGCGTTTGTGGTCAAAAAACCATTTGCTTCGCGGCGATGGAAATCCTTTGGTCAGATAAGCTGCGATAAAAGGATGTGCCGTTAAAGTGAGGTTTTTGTGATCTTTCTTAATGAGTTTTTGAAGGTCAGCATGTAGTTTGTTGATAACCACTACAGGAGCTTCGACTTCGCCGTTTTCATTAGGATTTTTTTCACGGGTTTTGATATCCAACTCGGGTCTTACACGTTGACGAGTAATTTGTACCAAACCAAATTTGGTCGGTGGCAAAATTTTGTGTTTTGCTCTATCGTCACTCATCTCATCTCTCAATGTATTGTATAATTTTTTTCGGTTTTCGCCATCATGCATATCTATAAAATCGACAACAATAATACCACCCATATCTCTAAGGCGAAGTTGTCTGGCAATTTCTACTGCACTGATGAGGTTAACCTGTAGCGCTGTATCTTCTTGACTTTTGGCTTTATTACTTCGGTTACCACTGTTGACATCTATCACATGCATAGCTTCTGTATGTTCTATGACAAGATAGGCGCCTTTGGTCATGGTGACCGTTTTACCAAAAGAGGTCTTGATTTGACGCTCAATATTATACTTTTCAAAAATGGGGACTTTAGAATTGTAAAGCTTAACGATAGATTCTTTGTCTGGAGCAACTTCACCGACATAATCTTTGACCTGAGTGTAAAGTGCTTCATCATCAATACAAATTGAGGTGAAGGAGTCATTGAAAATGTCTCTTAAAAGGGATGAGGTTTTGTTGAGTTCACCCAGAACTTTAGACGGAAGCTTTTGCACTTTACTCACCTTCTTGCACATGGCTCTCCAGCGATTCATCAAATTTTGTAAATCATTATCGATATCGGCAACTTTCTTACCATCTGCTACTGTTCTAACAATGATACCAAAGCCTTTAGGCCTGATACTTTTGACCAATCGTTTAAGTCTGTCTTTTTCTTCAGCACTTTCTATTTTCTGAGAAATTGAAATGCGTTCTGAAAAAGGGACGAGAACAATATAACGCCCGGCAAGTGAAAGTTCACTACTCAATCTTGGTCCTTTTGTGGATATGGGTTCTTTAGCGACTTGCACTAAAACAGATTGATTAGGG
The DNA here is from genome assembly GCF_006120725.1 of Mesohalobacter halotolerans. GTDB lineage: Bacteria > Bacteroidota > Bacteroidia > Flavobacteriales > Flavobacteriaceae > Psychroflexus > Psychroflexus halotolerans. The sequence goes on along the minus strand of NZ_SWMU01000001.1, from coordinate 584,785 downwards.
TGAATGACATCGGTAATACTTCCGTTTTTGTCGATATTTTTTTCGTTGTGAAAATCTTTAAGGTCGTAATTGCGCAATTTACCAGATTTTAGTTTTTTGGTAAATTGTATCATCGTTTTGATTTGCGGCCCTAAATCGTGATAGTGTAAAAACCCGTCTTTTTCGTAACCAACGTTTACAAATGCAGCATTAAGACCGCCAAGGGCTTTTCTCACATCAGCTAAAAAAATGTCGCCAACAAGAAATTTTGTGTCTTCGTTTTCTTTGTGTAATTCTATAAGTTTTCCATCTTTGAGTAAAGCAAAATCTACAGCATCAGAACTGGATTGAATAATTAATTCTTTGTTCATGCGTATTTGGATTTAGCTCTCAAAATGGTTTGAGAATTGTTAAACTTTGTGTTAGACTTAATTTTAATAAGTCATAACGAGATAAAGATGCGCAATGTTTCATTTACATGGCATCGTTGTCAAAGAACTTGTGATTGATAAGATTTACTTTTTCTTATGTCTGTTAGCTCGGCTGCGCTTCTTTCTTTTGTGATTGGCAACTTTTGCTCTCTTTCTTTTTTTTCCGCTTGGCATAAAAAATGTGTTTAAATTAGTTTTACTTGACTTTTACGTTTTCCTTCACGCTATTTACAAATGTTTTTGAAGGCTTAAACGCTGGAATGTTGTGTGCAGGAATGATGATACTTGTATTTTTTGAAATATTCCTTCCTGTTTTTTCTGCTCTTTTCTTTATAATAAAGCTTCCGAACCCTCTTAAATAAACGTTTTCTCCACTTTCGAGAGAGCCTTTTACTTCTGTCATAAAGGCTTCTATAGTAGATTGTACTTCATTTTTTTCTAAACCTAATCGCTCGGATATGGTATTTACTAAATCTGCTTTTGTCATAACTCAGGTGTTTTGTTTAAAAAATTGAGGGTGCAAATATAATCAATTAATATTCAATAATTCAACTGATTAGTTTATTATGTTTGCATAATAATTTTTAAAACACTTATTATTTCTTTAAGTCAGCTACTTTCAGACGAAATTAAAATATGGTATAAAAATAATAAGCGTGATTTGCCTTGGCGAAACACAAAAAATCCTTATAAGATTTGGTTGAGTGAAATCATATTACAGCAAACCCAAGTCAAGCAGGGCTTACCGTATTATAATAAATTTCTTAAGGCTTACGCTGATGTTCATAAACTGGCAAATGCCGAAGAAGATGAAATCCTAAAAATGTGGCAAGGATTGGGTTATTACTCAAGGGCTAGAAACTTACATTTTACTGCAAAATATATCTCTAAAGAATGTAAAGGAAAGTTTCCTAAAACTTATAAAGAATTATTAAAATTGAAAGGTGTTGGCGAATATACAGCTGCGGCTATTGCATCTTTTGCCTATGATGAACCTGTTGCGGTCTTAGATGGTAATGTGTACCGGGTGTTATCTCGATATTTTGGTATTGATACGCCTGTAAATTCTACCGAAGGTGCCAAGATTTTTAAATCTAAAGCTTATGAAATTTTAGATGAGAATAAACCTGCTCTACACAACCAAGCGATGATGGAATACGGTGCTTTGTTATGCAAGCCCAAGTCGCCGGATTGTATGTTTTGTAGTTTAAACCCCTCATGCGTAGCTTTTCAGCAAAATAAAACTAAGTCCTTACCCGTAAAACTAAAAAAGCTCAAACGCAAAAAACGGTTTTTTAATTATATTATATTCCAATCTTCTGATAAAGAGATGCTTATAAAGCAACGTTTAGGTAAAGATATTTGGCAAAAACTCTATGAATTTCCTCTATTGGAAACTCAAAAACCGGCAAATCCAAGGACAGTTTTTGATCATGAGTTATTTAAAAAATTAAATCTACCTACTCAAATTAAACCCACAAAAATAAATTCAAAAACCAATAAGCATGTTTTGACACATCAGGACATTTATGCCGATTTTTGGTTAATTGAATGTTCTATAGATTTTAAAAAATTCAATCTAAAAGATTACGAAGTGGTTAATTATAAATCTATCCGTAAATTTGCAGTTTCGATTTTGATTGATAAATTTCTCAACAATCATATTCTAGAAGACTAAAACTTTTATTACTTTTACTTATTTAAAATATTCTAATTATGGCAACAGGAACTTTAAATAAAGTTATGCTTATCGGACACACCGGAGATGAGGTAAAAATGCATTATTTTGACGACAATAATTGTTTAGGTCGCTTTCCCGTAGCTACCAATGAAGAATATGTAAACAAAAATACTAATGAACGTGTTAGCAATACCGAGTGGCATAACGTAGTCGTTCGTAATAAAGCTGCGGAAATTTGTGAAAAATACCTCAGAAAAGGGGATAAAGTCTATATAGAAGGACGTATTAAAACCCGAAAATGGACTGACGATAAAGGTAACGACAGATATTCTACGGAAATCCATTGTACAGAATTCACATTTTTAACCCCTAAAGACAAATCTGGTCAAGGCAACCCACAACCGCCTGCTGAAGCTAAACCTCAAGCAAAAGCTTCAAAACAGGTTGCTGAACCTGATGAAAATCAGGATGATGATTTGCCGTTTTAAAACCCTAAACTCAAATTATTGGAATCCGAACCCTTTAGTTCAGTACTTTTATTACAATTGGCCTTACCAGAACTCATAGGATTAATTGTCATTTTACTATTGTTGCTATCTTCTGCATTGGTCTCAGGCTCAGAAGTGGCGCTGTTTTCGCTAAAGCCTTCAGACTTTGAAGCTGACGAAAATAAAATGAGTAGTCAAGAGAAGATACTCATTCAGCTTTTGGATAAGCCTAAAAAGTTGTTGGCTACTATATTAATTGCTAATAACTTTATAAATATCGCTATTGTTTTGTTATACAGTAGTTTAAGCCATATTTTTAGACCAGATAATCCCATTGAAGTTTTTGGTATCAGCCTTACTTTTCTTATTGATATCATCATCGTAACTTTTCTTCTATTGTTGTTTGGAGAAATATTTCCTAAAGTTTATGCCAATCGCAATAGCGTGAAATTTTCACATTTTATGGCCTATCCACTTTTAGTGTTGGACAAAATTTTATCGCCAGCCAGTCTTCCGTTAAGGAGTTTTAGTAATCTCATTCAATCAAAATTAGGTAAACAAAAACCTAATTTGAGCGTAGATCAGTTATCTCACGCCCTAGAACTTACTCGTGAAAGTGAAACTTCAACAGAAGAAAAAAGAATTTTGAAAGGTATTGTATCATTTGGCAATATAGATGCCAAAGAAGTGATGAAACCTCGTTTAGATATTTTTGCCTTAAACTATGAAGAAAGCTTTAAGGATATCATTGCTTTGATCAATGCTCAAGGGTATTCGAGAATTCCTGTTTACAAAGACGATATAGATAATATAGTAGGTATCCTATACATCAAAGACCTATTGCCTTATCTAGACAAGTCGGCTTTTAAATGGCAAAGTTTGTTAAGAGAGCCCTATTTTGTCCCAGAAAACAAAAAGCTAGACGATTTGCTCAATGACTTTAAATCACAAAAAAATCACTTGGCTATTGTAGTTGATGAATATGGAGGTACCAGTGGCTTGATCACTCTAGAAGATATCATCGAAGAAATTGTGGGTGATATCAGTGATGAGTTTGATGATGAAGATATTATCTATTCAAAAATTGATAGTAAAACCTTTGTCTTTGAAGGCAAAACCTCGATGAAAGATTTTTACCAGATCTTAAAATTTGATAACGACACCATTGAAATTTTTGAGGATAAACGAGGTGATGCTGAAACAATTGCTGGTTTTTTATTGGAAATTACTAGAGGTTTTCCAAAGAAAAACCAGGAAATTAAATTTGAAAATTATCGTTTTGTCGCCGAAGTGATAGATGATAAACGTATCAAACAGATTAAGTTGATGATAGCATAAGTGATAATTTCATTTTATAGAATTTAATCTGTGCCTTAAATTTGAATATAAGCCTCTTGAAGCAATTTATTAAAATTAATAATAATAAACCTAAACCATGAGCGTTTGCACGAACATCCTTTATATTGCATTTAAAATATGTATTTGACAAGAGTAGTTGCATTAACCATTGTACTTGTTTTGGGCTTTGGCTGTCAAGACCAAAATTCTATGCCTAAACCTAAAGCTTATTTGGCCTTAGAATATCCCAAAGCACAATATTTTGAGACTGAAGTAAATTGCCCTTATGATTTTAAAATAAATTCACTATCTGAAATAAAAAATAATATTCAAAACCGCCCGTGTTGGTTAGACATTTACTATCCAAAAATGAAGGGTTCTATTTACATCAGCTACTATCCCGTTGAAAATAACTTAAAAGCGCTCATTATTGATGCTCAAAAGCTTCCATTAAAACATGAGATTAAAGCCGATGCTATTTTATCAACGACTTATATCAATGAGAATCATGACACTTACGGTTTGTTTTACGAAGTCGAAGGCAATGCAGCATCACAAGCTCAATTTTACTTGACCGATAGTTTAAATCACTTTATCACAGGTTCCATTTATTTTAAAGCTCAGCCCAATTACGATTCTATTTTGCCCGCTGCAGAATACCTCAAAAAAGACATGCGAAAAATTATGGAGACTTTGACGTGGAAAGATTAACCTCATTTTATAAGTTGTATCCGTAGATTTATCTCACTTTTGCAAAAATTTTTGCCTTGTCTGCACATCAACTTAAGTGGTTATACCTTTTCACTCTTGCCCTCATGTGGGGCAGTTCCTTTATCCTGATTAAAAAAGGCTTAGAAGGTTTAACCCCAATTCAAGTTGGAGCGTTTCGGGTTTTGGTAACTGCAGTTATTCTCATTATAGTAGGATTTAAGCGGCTTAAAACCATCCCAAAAGCAGCTTGGAAATGGTTAGCAGTTTCGGGATTGCTAGGTACGTTATTCCCTTCAATTTTATTTGCTTATGCCGAGACCGAAATCGACTCTGCTGTGGCCTCTATTCTCAATTCTACAGTACCTCTCCTAGCCTTATTGGTTGGTGTGTTTTTCTTTAAATCGAGATTTATAAAAGCTCAATTTTTAGGAGTGGTCATTGGTCTCATAGGGAGTTTAATTTTAATTTTAATCGGAGCTAATATCAATCCCAACCAAAATTATTGGTTTGCCACTTTACCAGTTTTTGCCTCATTGATGTATGCCTTTAATGCCAATATTATTAAAACCTATTTACAACATCTTTCAGCCTTGGGTATTGCATCGGCTTCATTTTTGATTTTGCTTTTTCCCGCCATAATAATTTTAGCTTTCACAGGTTTTTTTGATCTAAATTATATCTCACAGCCCCAAACTCAGACAGCCTTATTATATGTTGCGCTTCTAGCATTACTTGGTACGGCTGCGGCTAAAATCATTTTTAATCGATTAATTCAATTGTCCAATCCTGTATTTTCTACGTCAGTTACCTATTTGATTCCTATTATAGCTTTATTTTGGGGAATTTTAGACGGAGAAGAATTTAACCTCTGGCAACTGTTGGCCGGAGGGATTATACTTCTTGGTGTCTATTTGTCTAATTTAAAAAATCGCATTAGGCAAAAGGCTTAGCAAGAATTTTTAATCATCGAGAGCCGCGACGCCAGGCAATGTTTTACCTTCCAACATTTCGAGCATTGCACCGCCACCAGTTGAAACGTAGCTTACTTTATCTTCAAAACCATTTTGCTTCACAGCCGAGACACTATCACCACCACCTACAAGAGAGAAAGCACCATTGGCTGTTGCTTCTGCGATAGCATTACCTGCTGCGATGGTCCCTTCAGCAAAGTTTGGCATTTCAAAAACCCCAAGTGGTCCATTCCAAAGAATAATTTTTGATGTTTTTATCACTTCAGCAAAAGCCAGCTGTGATTTTGGGCCGGCATCTAGTCCCATCCAGCCCTCTTCAATATTGTCTATAGGTTGTATCTTGGTTTCACTATCGTTTTTAAATTCTTTGGTTGTCTTAGAATCTATAGGCAGGTGAACTTTTACGTTTTTTTGTTCAGCCATTTTCATAATTTTTAGGGCAACATCTTGTTTATCGTCTTCAACCAGCGATTCTCCAATTTTGCCGCCTTTGGCTTTAATAAAAGTAAATGCCATTCCACCGCCAATGATAAGATGGTCAATGGCATCAAGTATGTTTTCTATAACGGTAATTTTACTTGAAACTTTGGCTCCGCCTATGATGGCAGTAACTGGTTTTTCTTTGGAATTAAGAACTTTATCTAAGCTGTCAATTTCTTTCTTTAGAAGGTAGCCCATCGCTTTTTCTTTGGCAAATTTTGCCACAACAGTTGTAGAAGCATGAGCACGGTGTGCCGTCCCGAACGCATCGTTAACATAAACATCAGCCAAATCTGCCAATTGCTTTGCAAACGTTTCATCACCGGCTTTTTCTTCAGGGTGGAATCTCAAATTTTCAAGCAATAAAACTTCTCCATTTTGAAGTTCTTCTGCTGCTTTTTGCACAGCTTCACCTACAGAATCTTCAACAAATTTTACTTTAACTCCAATTTCTTCAGAAACAGTATTCACGATGTGTTTTAAAGAAAACTTATCTTCTACGCCATTAGGCCTTCCGAGATGAGACATTAATATTGCAGACCCGCCGTCTTCAAGTACTTTAACTATGGAGGGTTTGGCTCCTTCTATTCGACTTTTATCTGTGACTTCAAAATTTTCATTTAATGGAACGTTAAAGTCTACTCTGATAATAGCTTTCTTGTCTTCAAAATTGATATCGTCTATACTGTTCATATGAAAAATTTTAACTTCAAATTTAAGCATTATTCCTTAAATGAATTCAATTATAATGTGATGTTTTCTTTAAAAATTAAGTTATTTTCGCATCAAATCAATGATTAATGAAATCTAATAAGCCTCTTATTTTAGTCACAAATGACGATGGTGTAACTGCGCCAGGCATAAGGCACTTAATTAAAATCATGAAAGAATTTGGTGAAGTTGTTGTCGTTGCGCCTGATAGTCCTCAGAGTGGTATGGGACATGCAATAACAGTTTCAAATAATTTGTATTGTGATAAAATTTCAACGACTGGTAGTGATGTCTTAGAATATAGTTGCTCTGGTACTCCTGTAGATTGTGTGAAAATTGCCACGCAATCTATCTTAAAGCGCAAGCCAGACCTTTGTGTGAGTGGGATCAATCACGGCTCAAATTCTTCTATCAATGTAATTTATTCCGGTACTATGAGTGCAGCTGTAGAGGCTGGAACCGTTGGTATTCCAGCAGTGGGCTTTTCCCTATTAGATTATGCCATGGATGCCAATTTTGAACCTACGACAAAATATGTCAAGCAAATTGTAGACTACATGCTCCATAACGAACTGGCCAAAGACACTGTTCTTAATGTGAATTTTCCAAAACTCACTTCCAAAGATATTAAAGGTATAAAAGTATGTCGTCAAGCTAAAGCACGTTGGGAGGAAAATTACGATAAACGTCAAAACCCACAGGGCAGAGATTATTACTGGCTTACTGGTGAATTTATTAATGAAGATGCAGGAGAAGATACAGATGAGTGGGCATTGAAACAAGGTTATGTTTCTGTTGTGCCAGTACAATTTGACCTCACAGCACATCAACAAATTGAAGACCTAAAAGATTTAAATTTTGAACATTAAAAAGGAAATAGGCATTGGCATGTCAATCGCGCTTGTATGTACCCTAGCGGGCATGTACATTTATGTATTTTTATTTACAAACTACGATTTGCCAACAGCAATTCAATTTGCTTACCGAGATGAATTTCTTGGAGGTTTAATCGCCATTGGTGCTGCAGCTAATTTTTTACCGTTTTTTGTGTACCTTAAAAGAGATAAAATATATAGAGCAAGAGGTGTGCTTATGTTTTCAATATTATTAGTAATATTAATTTTACTACTTAAAATTAGAGTATTTGTATGAGTTTTACAAAAGAATTTGAAGTCCGTTGGAGTGACCTCGATGCCAACCGACATTTAGCCAACTCCGCCTATCAAAACATGATGAGTCACACTAGAATGGCTTTTTTATTAGAAAATGGGTTTACGCAAAAAGAATTGGTTAAATATAATCTTGGTCCTGTTGTGTTTTATGAACATATCTATTATTTCAAAGAGATACGCCCTGATGACAAAATTGAAGTGAGCTTAAAGCTAAAAGGATTATCTAATGACGGTACTTTTTTTGCTTTTGAACACGACTTTTACAATGCTAAAGGCAAAAATTGTGCACGATGTGAAATGCTGGGCTCGTGGATAGATTTAAAATCAAGAACACTAAAAGGCTTGCCTCAACATTTACTTAAACCTTTGGACAATCTCGCCAAAACTGATGATTTTAAAGTGCTGACTAAAGCAGATACAAGAAAATATAAGGTTTTTCCTAAGGATAAATCCTGATTGTAAACCTGGTTACATAACGAGTTTATCAGAATTTACAAACTCAGAAAGTACCCCGACGGTATAATCAATTTCTGCTTTGGTATTGTAATGGGATAATGAAAATCGCAAGGATGGGGTTTGGGCTTTTTCTGCACCGTAGATTTCGTTCAAAACAAAAGACCCTTGTTGACTTCCACTCTGGCAAGCGCTGCCTTGAGAGCAAGCAATGCCTTTTAAATCGAGCTGAAATAATAACATCCCAGCTTTAGCTTCAGATATTGGCAAGCTAAAGTTAATAACCGTATAAGTACTCTGGTTTAAATCTTTGCACATACCATTAAAAACAATGCCTGAGATTTCGTTTTCTAAACGTTCAATAAAATATTGTTTTAAGTTTTTAACGTAATTACTTTCAGTTTCTAAATTTTCATAAGCTAAGTTAAAAGCAGTGTGCAGACCAACAATACCTGAAACATTTTCGGTGCCACCGCGATGTCCCCGCTCTTGTTCACCACCTTGAATAAGCGATGCCAGCTTATGTTTTTTGTTGATATAGGCAAAACCCACACCTTTTGGACCGTGAAATTTGTGTGCGCTCACGGCAAGAAAATCTAATGGGCATTCTTGTAAATCTAGTTCAAAATGACCTATAGACTGAACCGTGTCAGAGTGTAAAAGTGCGTCGTTTTTATGACATAACTCAGAGACTGTTTGTAAATCTAACTTATTCCCAATTTCATTATTAATATGCATTAAACTTACTAAAGTTTTGTGCGTTTTATCAGCCAATAGCTCTTCAAGATGATTGAGGTCAACTTGACCATTTTGATCTAAATTGACATATTCGAGTTTAATTTGGGCTTGATGTTCTAAAAATTGGGCGGTATTGAGTACTGCGTGATGTTCTATTTTTGAGGTGATAATGCGTTTGACATGAAGGTCAAAAACCGCACATTTTAAAACCATATTATCAGCTTCTGTGCCTCCAGAAGTAAAGATGATTTCTCCGGGCGTCACATTTAATGTTTTAGCAATGTCTTTGCGGCAAGTTTCAATTTTAGATTTCGCTTGACGACCAAAGGCGTGTGTGGACGATGGGTTACCGTAACACTGTTGCATGCTTTGACTCATGGCTTCAATCACTTCTTCCCTCATTTGAGATGTTGCAGCACTATCAAAATAGATGTTTTTCATGTCTTAAAAATTTTATCCCATAAAATTGAATATACTAAAATTACTTTGCCTATAGATTTGGCAAAATTAAGAATTTTATAAAGAATAAGCTTTTAATTTACTTATTGTGAACACTACAATTTCTTTTTCATTTTAAATTTTAAATCTTAAAAAAACCAAACTCAAAGCAGAGAAAGCTAAAAAACTTTAAGTTTGTAAAAAAAAATCTTGAAAATCAATACCTACAAATATTATTTATTAGTTGCGTGTATTACTTTAAACTTTCTGGTTTCTTGTGATGACGGTGAACTCATAACAACAACATTTAATTTTGACGAAGAAACTAACCTTTCATTGTGTCAACAGGATGATATTAATGTATTGTACTTTATAGACCCTGAAACCAATGAAGCAATATCATTTAGGTTTCCGGATGAAGATTTTGAAGGTGTTTTTACTGGACTAGAAACAGTTGAGAGTATTGAGTTAAATATAAATTCTGATAACCAAGTCACTTATAGAAGGCTAAGTTCATCGACAAGCGGATCTAATTATTTTTGCCAACAAATTCCGCCAAGTTCTCCTCAAGTCCTCGAAGAATTTGTCAGCACAACCGGTGGAATGGCAATTTTAGAAATAAGAATCTCTGAGCAAGACGACGATGATGGGGTACCTCCGGAGATAGAAGACAGAAATGGTAACGGCAATTTATTTGATGATGATACTGACGGCGATGGAATCCCGGATTTTTTAGATACAGATGATGACAATGATAACGTTTTAACCGCTAGCGAAGAACTTGAAGCTGTTGATGATAATGGCAATGTGATTATTGACGAAAATGGTGATGTAGTTTATGTAGATACAGATAATGATGGCGTCCCAAACTATTTAGATGACGACGACGACGGCGATGGCATTCCCACAAAAAAAGAGGATTTAAACGCTTGTGAAGATCCTGAAAATCCAGCCTTAAATCCTGACAACGACCTCAATGCTGATGGCATTCCTTTATACCTAGATGATACAGCAACTGAAATTGAAGACATTAATGTAGTAAAACGCAATAGTATAACCCGTAGTTTTTTTACTCAAGTGGTTTTTACAGATATTACTTTTGAAAATCAGAATAATAATGAAAGTTTGAGCTTTTCCAATTTTATCATGGGACGATTTCAAACTTCAACGACCCAAGATTTAGAGTTTAATGATACTGTTATCAGTGAAGATGATGTCAATAATATTTGTCAGTAAATGCAAACTTCTGTAGCTCCAACGCCATAAGTTTGATAACTGGCATCGTAAAATTCTATATTATCATAACGCCTTAATAAAGTCTGTAATTCGGCTTTGAGCACACCTTGCCCAACACCGTGTATAAACACAATATATTTAACTCGTTTATCTATAGCCCATTCTAGTTGCTGTTTGGCTTTGTCTAGCTGTATATTTAAAATCTCAAAGTTTGATAGATGCCTAGCATCGTCAATCAATTCATGGATGTGTAAGTCTATTTCAATTTTTTGAGGTGGTTTTGAAGATTTAATTTTAGGGTTTTTTCGTGGTGGTTGCTTTTCTTGTATTATAACTTTTTTTAAATCTTCTGTCTTAATATTTAGCGTATTAGTAGAGGTTTTAATAAGTTCATGAGGTTTAAACTCCAGCTTAAAACCATCTTCAGTAGAAATTTTAATTTCGTCTGTTGCAACCGAAACTACTCGCCCCTTGATATTATCGTCTAAGGTTTCAACACTATCGCCTATTTTAAATTCAGGTTTCAATTTTTTTTGGTCGTATTGTCGTGATCTTCACTGCTATCATCGGAGTCTTTAGACTTATTATCACTAGTCCATTGTTTGGTCGATCTGTAGAGCCCAAACATTAAAATAACTAAGCCCGCTATTTTAAAATACACTTGATCTGGATTGGCAATAAAATCATATAGCAATAGTGCAATACCAATTATGATAATTAATGTGTTATAACTTTGCTTTGAAGCATTGATTTGAGACATTTAGCTTTTTGCACAAATTTAAAACAATATAAAGAAAAGAAAGAGTTTAATTATATTGTTCTAAAAAGAAATTGATGATATCAGTAGATGTCACTATACCAATAAGCTTATCATGTTCTATGACCGGTAGTGCATGAAAATGTTTTTCAGCTAATATTTTTGCTACATCTCTTATGCTATCGTCAGAATTGACACAAACCACTTTATGAGTCATGACTTGTTCTAGGCTAAACATATCATAAACGGTTGATTCTACATAATTTCCGGATTCGTCTGTGGCATCGGCAAATGAAATTCTCAATAGGTCTGAATAACTTAACATGCCTACAACATTTTCACCTTTTACAACGGGCAAGTGCTTAATTTTATTCTTTTTAAAAAGTGACTCAGCTTTTGATAAGCTATCGTTTACATTTAGTTTGACTAAATTATGAGTCATTATTTTGGATACGGCTTCTCGTTTTTTCATGGCGCTATATTTTAAATCATAAATCAAATATCAATAAAATTAAGGGATTAAAATATGAGGATTGTCAGTTTGTTAATCCTGAAGCATGAAATCAAAAAATAGAGCCTTGACATTATTTAACAAAAGTCCTAAACCGCATTTTAATCTACATAATTTTATATTTTTGCGCTATGGCAAACAATCAAGACAAATTTAAGCAGGTTATCGCTCACGCAAAAGAGTATGGTTATATTTTTTCATCGAGTGAAATATACGACGGTTTAAGCGCAGTTTACGACTATGGTCAAAATGGTGTTGAGCTCAAAAATAATATAAAGGACTATTGGTGGAAGAGCATGACTCAACTTCATCAAAATATTGTGGGTCTAGATGCGGCCATTCTAATGCACCCCAAGACTTGGAAAGCTTCTGGCCACGTCGATGCGTTTAACGATCCTTTGATAGATAACAAAGATTCTAAAAAACGCTATCGAGCTGATGTCTTGGTGGAAGATTATGTTGAAAAGCTGGAGCAAAAAGTGCAAAAAGAAATCAAAAAAGCCAAAAAACGTTTTGGTGATGATTTTGATGAAGCACAGTTTGTAAACACACATCCACGTGTGGTGAAATACAGAAAACGTTCAAAAGATATTTTGGAACGTTTAGCAAAATCCCTTACAGATGAAAACCTAGCTGATGTTAAAGCCCTGATAGAAGAATTAGAAATAGCCTGCCCGGCGACAGGTTCAAAAAACTGGACTGATGTTAAGCAGTTTAACTTGATGTTTGGCACCAAAATGGGCGCCTCTTCTGAATCGGCATCTGATTTATATTTAAGACCTGAAACCGCACAGGGCATTTTCGTCAATTTTTCTAATGTTCAAAAAACAGGGCGGATGAAAATTCCCTTTGGTATTGCTCAAATCGGCAAAGCTTTTAGAAATGAAATCGTCGCTCGTCAGTTTATCTTCAGACAACGCGAGTTTGAACAAATGGAAATGCAGTTTTTTGTCAAACCAGGAGAAGAATTGAAATGGTTTGAATACTGGAAAGACCAGCGTCAAGCCTGGCATGATTCTCTTGGATTGGACAAAGAAAATTACCGCTTTCACGACCATGATAAATTAGCCCATTACGCCAACGCCGCCACAGATATTGAATTTGATTTTCCGTTTGGCTTTAAAGAATTAGAAGGCATTCATTCTAGAACCGATTTTGACTTAAAAGCTCATGAAGAATTATCTGGTAAAAAATTACAATTTTACGATCATGAAGACGGTAAATCTTATACGCCTTATGTTATAGAAACCTCTATTGGCTTAGACCGTATGTTTCTTGCGGTGTTTTCAGCAGCACTTCAAGATGAAACTCTAGACGATGGTTCCTCAAGGACAGTTTTGAAATTACCTTCAATCTTAGCACCTGTAAAAGTTGCAGTTTTACCGCTTTTAAAACGCGATGGATTACCGGAAATTGCAGAGCAAATTGTAGAAGATTTAAAATGGGATTTTAATGTGATTTACGACGAAAAAGATGCCGTAGGACGTCGTTACAGGCGTCAAGATGCTGCTGGCACTCCATTTTGTGTCACCGTTGACCACGACTCAAAAACCGATAACTCTGTTACGATTCGTTATCGCGATAGCATGACGCAAAAGCGAGTTAAAATTTCTGAACTAAAGTCTATTTTAGAAGCAGAATTGAGTTACAAGAAATGGCTTAAAACCCAGTAATTTTTTATTAAACTCATTCTAAATAAGTTATATAGGTGTTTTTTAACAATGTCCTAACAAAAAAGCGTGTAACAATTCTTTTAGTTAGTAGTCTTATTGTTAAATGTAATCCTAATGATTGAAATAAAAGACCTACACAAATCTTACAAGATTGGTAAGAATTCTCTGCATGTGTTGAAAGGCATAAACTTTTCAGTTGAGGAGGGTGAACTAGTTGCTATTATGGGATCTTCAGGTTCTGGAAAATCAACTCTATTGAATATCCTGGGAATGCTAGACGAAGCTGATTTAGGCACTTATCACCTTGATGGCGTTGAAATTAAAAATCTAACTGAAAAAACAGCAGCCAATTACAGAAACAAATTTCTTGGTTTTATTTTTCAATCATTTAATTTGATCAACTATAAATCTGCATTAGACAACGTCGCGCTGCCTTTGTATTATCAAAACATCAATAGAAAAGAACGTATGGAAAGAGCTATGTCTTACTTGGAAAAAGTAGGGCTCGCCGACTGGGCAAAACATTTACCAAATGAATTATCTGGTGGTCAAAAACAGCGTGTTGCAATTGCTAGGGCGTTAGCAGGACAACCTAAAGTGATTTTAGCCGATGAGTTGACAGGAGCTTTAGACTCGACAACTTCATACGAAATCATGAATCTTATTCAGGAAATCAATGATGAAGGAAAAACAATTTTGGTTGTCACCCATGAAGATGATATTGCACATATGACCAAACGTATTGTAAATCTTAAAGACGGTGTAATTATAGATGATCGCAAAGTGAAACAAGTCAAAGCTCTAGAAAATGTTTAGTCTCGAACGTTGGTTAGAAGTATTTGAGGCTATAAGTAAAAATAAGCTTCGTACATTTTTGACTGGTTTTTCTGTCGCAACCGGTATTTTAATATTGGTCTTACTTCTCGGCGTTGGTGAAGGTATGAAAAATGGCGTAGAAGAGCAATTCCAGCAAGATGCAACAAATCGAATTTCAGTTTATACCGGTGTTACTGGTGTCGAGTACAAAGGTTTAAATCCTGGAAGGCGTATTCAATTTAAAAATCAAGATTACGATCTTTTGGTTAAAAATTTTGGAGATGAGATAGAATACAAATCTTCAGTTTATAGAATATGGACAGGACTGGCAAGTTATAAAGATAAATCTGGCAGCTACAGACTAGAAGGTGTATTACCAGACTATCAATTTCTCGAAAACGCAGGAATGATTCAAGGTAGGTTTATTAATGAAGAAGATCAAGAAGCATTTACTAAAAATGTTGTGATTGGCAAAAAAGTTAGGGATGAGCTGTTTGAGGATGAAAACCCACTTGGAAAACTCATTGAAGTTAGAGATATCAACTTTAAAGTTGTTGGTGTTTTTCAAGATCCGGGTGGCGATAGAGAAGAATCCAAAGTATTAATGTCTCTTGCCACAATGCAAAGGGTCTTCGGTGCCGGTCAAGATATTCGTAACTTAAGTTTTACATTGCCGAAAGAAGAATCCTTTGACATCGCATTAAAAAAATCTAATGCACTTATCAGCAAACTTGAAGCCATGCTCAAAGCTAAACATACGGTATCGCCCATTGACAATTCTGCCATTAATATCAGTAATTCCATAGAAAATTCTAAACGTTTTTACGACTTAACTGCCAATATCAAATTATTTTTCTGGTTGATTGGATTGGCTAGCTTACTCGCTGGAATAATTGGCGTCAGCAATATCATGCTCATCATTGTTAAAGAACGTACCAAAGAAATAGGCATTAGAAAAGCTCTTGGCGCAAAGCCGATGAGTATTGTAGGCATGGTTCTTCACGAATCTATTTTTGTAACTGCTGTATCCGGTTTTATGGGACTCATTATAGGATTAGTTTTGCTAGAGTTTGTTGGTCCAATGATCAATACTGAGTTTATTTCAAA
The DNA here is from genome assembly GCF_006120725.1 of Mesohalobacter halotolerans. Lineage (GTDB taxonomy): Bacteria > Bacteroidota > Bacteroidia > Flavobacteriales > Flavobacteriaceae > Psychroflexus > Psychroflexus halotolerans. The sequence goes on along the minus strand of NZ_SWMU01000001.1, from coordinate 569,094 downwards.
TCCTGAAGTCAGTTTCAATATTGCCATCTCTACTGTTATTGTTTTAGTCATTGCAGGAGCCATAGCTGGATTTTTTCCAGCCTGGAGGGGTGCAAAAATAAAACCTATTAACGCTTTAAGAGAAGAATAAGATGTTTAGCAAAGATAAATGGAATGAAATATTAGAATCGTTGACGTCAAATGTCTTCAGAACGCTCTTGACTGCATTTGGTGTGTTTTGGGGAATCTTTATACTAGTCATATTACTGGCAGCTGGAAATGGACTTGAAAATGGAGTAAAGCAAGGATTTTCTGGTATAGCAACCAACTCTATGTTTATGTGGACGATGCCAACTACAAAAGCTTATGATGGACTACCAAAAGGCCGCCGATACAACTTTAAAATTGGTGATGTTCAAGCCATCAAAGAAAATGTTAATGGCATAGAATACGTTTCTCCTCGCAATCAACTTGGCGGTTTTGGTGGAGCCAACAATGTCACAAGAGGCTTAAAATCTGGAGCCTACAATGTCTATGGAGACTATCCTGAAATCATCAAACAAGAGCCCATGAACATCATAAAAGGGCGATTTATCAACCAAAATGATATCGAACAAAAGCGTAAAGTTGCTGTAATTGGAACAGGTGTTCAAAAAGGATTATACGATATTGGTGAAGAGGTTCTAGGCAGTTACATAAAAATTCAAGGTGTCAATTTCATGGTGATTGGAATGTATGAAAAAACAACCTCAACTCGAGGTGATTTAGAAGAAGCTCAAAAACAAATCTTCGTTCCTTTTTCAGCCTACTCTCAAGCTTTTAATATGGGAAATGTCGTGGGTTGGATGGCCATCACAGCCAAAGATGGATATTCCATAACAAATTTAAAATCAGATGTATTTGATGTTGTTAAAAAAAGACACCGTATCAATCCAGAAGACGATAATGCTGTTGGAAATTTTGATTTATATGAACAATATACAAAAATTAGTGGCCTATTTTTAGCTTTGGATGCCGTAGCGTATTTGGTAGGAATTCTAGTCTTATTTTCCGGTGTAATAGGAATTAGTAACATTATGCTAATTGTCGTTAAAGAACGAACCAAAGAAATAGGTGTAAGACGTGCCTTAGGCGCTACACCTTGGCAAATACGCGGTCAAATTTTATTTGAATCTGTCTTTTTGACCATTATCGCAGGAATGGCAGGTATTATTTTTGCAACCCTTGTCATATTTGTCTTAAACCAATTTTTGGGAGCATCAGCTTCTCCAGAAACCATGTTTATTAACCCAAGTGTAGATTACATTACCGTTCTCATTGCACTATGCATTTTAATATTTGCTGGGCTTTTAGCCGGGTTTATTCCTGCACAAAATGCTATTCGTGTTAAACCCGTTGAAGCCCTTAGAACAGAATAAAATATTTAATATAAAATCAAACCAAAATAAATGAAAAAAGTAATCACCATTATCGTTTTAGTAATCTTAGCATTTTTGTTTGTAGGTGCTGTATACTATTTGTATCAAAAAGATCAGGAGCCACCTGTGACTTACGATACAGAAACTCCAACAAAAGAAACTATAGTAAAAGAAACTATAGCAACAGGAACCATAACCCCTAGAGAAGAAGTTCCGGTAAAACCTAATATTTCAGGAATAATTGATGAAATATTTGTCAAGGCTGGAGATACAGTCAAGGTAGGTCAATTGATAGCTAAGTTAAAAGTCGTCCCTAATGTTTCTAACTTAAACAATGCGAAAAACCAAATTAGAACGGCGCAAATCAATTTAGATAATGAAACTAAAATTTACAATCGACAAAAAGAATTGTTTGAAAAAGGAGTAATTTCTGCAAATGATTTTGACCAAGCCCAACGTTCTTTTGACATTGCTAAGCAAAATTTAGAGTCTGCTAAGGAAACCTTTGAAATTATTGAAACCGGAACAACTGCTGGAATAGGAGATGCGGCTACAACAGAAATAAAAGCTACAATTTCAGGAATGGTGTTAGATGTTCCTGTTAAAGTTGGTAATCAGGTCATTGAAGCTAATAATTTTAATGAAGGTACAACCATTGCAACAATTGCCAATGTCAATGAAATGATTTTTGAAGGTAAAGTCGATGAATCTGAAGTTGGAAAAATTGAAGAAGGTTTGCCTTTAGAAATAACTGTGGGAGCGATTCAAGATGTTGTTTTTGATGCGACTTTAGATTATGTAGCCCCTCAAGGTGTAGAGGAAAACGGCGCAGTACAATTTGAAATTGAAGGAACGCTTGCAAAACGAGATGATAATATTTTTATTAGAGCTGGTTTAAGTGCCAACGCTTCAATTATTTTAGAAAAAGCTGAAGATGTTTTGGCTATTAAAGAAGCCTTAGTCCAATTTGATAAAGATACTAAAAAACCTTATGTTGAAGTGATGGTAGGCGACCAAGAGTTTGAACGTAGAGATATCAAACTTGGAATTAGTGATGGTATCAATGTTGAAGTTGTAGATGGCCTCTCTAAAGATGATAAAATTAAAGTTTGGAACAAAGTTGAAGAAAAAAGACCATCAGGTGGCCGTAGAGGTTAATGCAACAGTTGCAAATCTTTAATCGATTTTAAACATCTTAAAAAATTGAATAACATGAAAAAAATAATAACAATAACTCTATTTTGTTTTTGCACTGCTCAGGCATTTTCTCAGGAGGATGTAGGCAAAATCAAATGGACTTTAGAAGCTTGTATAAAACATGCTTTTGAAAACAACATCAGTATTAAACAATCTCAACTCGATATTGAAGGTGCTGATATCAACAAAAGTGATGCTATTGGAAACTTCTTACCTTCATTAAATATCAATGCGAGTAATAACTGGAATTCTGGTCTAACTCAAGATGTCGTTACAGGAGTACTCGTTAATCAAGTCACTCGTAACTTCTCTACTGGTGGAACCGTCGGTATCAATATATTCAGTGGTTTACAAAATTGGAGGACTTTACAACGTGCCAAGCTATCTCAATTGGCCAGTCAATATTCTTTAGAGCAAATGGAAGATGATATTGCATTATTTGTCGCCAACTCTTACCTTCAAGTTTTGGTAAGCAAGCAAACTCTTCAGGTTTTAGAAGAGCAAAATAAAATAACTCAGCAGCAAATTGAGCAAACTGAAGCCTTAATTGAAGCTGGCACAATACCACAAGGTGATATATTAGAATTACAGGCAACCAATGCTGATGAGCAACAACAAATTATTGTGGCTAAAAATGATGTCAAAATATCATTAATTAGTTTGGCTCAAGCTTTACTCATAGATGATTATGAAAACTTTGAAATAGCAGATGAATCCTACGACATCCCAATAACTGATATCGTAAACAGAGATATTGATGATATTATTGAAGAAGCCAAACGAGAACGCTATGAGGTTAAGGTCGCTGAGAAAAATGTAGAAATTGCTGAGAAAAATGTAGAAATTGCTCGAGGTGCATATTATCCTACACTACAAGGTTTTTTTAATTACAATACCCGTGAATCTGATAGAGAGCGCGTTGGATTTGGTGGTGTAGATCCTGATAACCCTACAAGACAGATTGGATTTGTAGAATCTACAGGTGACCCAGTAGTCACTCAAAATTTTCTTTCTGTGGCCCTCGATCCCTTACCTTTTATTGACCAACTTTGGAGAAATGATGGTATAACTTATGGTGTTCAACTTAATATTCCCGTGTTTAATGGTTTTGCTACGCGTAACAATGTAAAACGAAGACAAATAGATTTAGAACGTTCTAAAAATCAACTTCAACAAGCGGAGTTAGATCTCGAAGCTGATGTATATCAAGCTTACGTCGACGCCCAGGGAGCAGCTAAAGCATATGAAGCAGCAGTAAAATCTGTTGAAGCTCAACAAAATGCCTACGATTTTGCTAAAGAGCGTTTTGATGTTGGTATGAGCAACGCTTTTGATTTAAGTCAATCTAAAACAAGGCTGACCAACGCCCAAAACCAAATGGTACAAGCCAAGTACGATTATATTTTTAGAATCAAAGTCTTAGAATTATTTTTTGGCGAACGTCCGGTGGAGTAATTAAATCATTGAAATGTGGCTTATATTTTATGTATAGAAACTTCAACGACCAATTGTTCTGTAGCTCTAGCTAAAAATGGGCAAGTTGTTGCTTTAGCAGAAGATGACCAAGCGCGATATTCACATGCTGAACAGCTCCACTTGTTTATAGACCGAGTTGTAAAAGTCTCTGGTCTTAAAATGGCTGATTTAGATGCCATAGCTGTGAGTAAAGGTCCTGGTTCGTATACGGGTTTAAGAATAGGGGTGTCTACAGCTAAAGGTATTTGTTATGCACTTAAAATTCCTCTAATGAGTATTTCTACTTTAAAAGTTTTGACCAGGCAAGTTGTGCAACAAAGCTCAGAATATCCAATAATTCCAATGATTGATGCGAGACGAATGGAAGTTTATACCTGCGTTTTTGACGCGAAATATAACGAGCAAACTAAAGTTGAAGCTAAAATTTTAGAGCCCAACAGTTTTCAACCTTTTTTTGATAAAAACGATAAGGTTTATTTTATTGGAAATGGCGTAAGTAAGTTCAAAGAAATATGTGACAACCCTAAAAAAGGTCTATTTATAGAAAACAAAAATCCGTCAGCAACACATATGTGTGAATTTGCTGACGAATTGTATCAAAATAGAGATTTTGAAGATGTGGCTTATTTTGAGCCTTATTACCTAAAAGATTTTGTTGGGGGTTAGTCTACTAAACTATTATAATATCTTACGACTTGTATCATCTGGTTTTGGATTTCTTTATCGTCACCTCTGAATTTAAATTTTTTGTCTTTTATATATTTTCTGATTTCTTTTTTGTGATCTGGAAAAGCATCTAAAATTCTCTTCCTGTGATCTTCAGCAGTTTTAAACTCATCCCCAAATTTAATGATATATTTTACTTTTTGACTGATACTCGGTGGAATGTCTGCTTGATAAGATGTAGCTGCTTTCTTACCTTGTCTTAATGCACTATAATATCTCTTATATAAAATAGCATTATTATCCGCGGAAGTCAATTTTACAGCATAGCCATTTCCTGAAGAATAATGTGCTTCATTGAGTTCTGATGTTTGTATTATTACAAATCTTTCATCATTCAAAAGGTATTCAAATCGTGGTGTTCTATTTAAAGTTTTTAAAGATTTATCATTAGGTTCAAGTTTTATTTCAAAAATGTCGTTGTATATGTCATATCTTAAAAAGGTTTGAACTTTATTGTCCATTTTAGTATCAATAATATAACCGTAATTAAATTCTTCATTGAAAAATGGACTTCCCTTAACATCCTCTATATTAAATCTATCATTACCTTCAAAATCCATATAAAAAGAATCAGCAATATCTCTATAATCTCTAAATCCCATTAATTCGGCTTGCCCAAAAGAGCTTGTAACGATTGTCAATGTGAAAAATGCTAATAAAAATCTATACATAATGATAATTTTGATATAAAATTAATTAATTTTTTTACCAAATTGATTAAAGAATTGTTAATTGAAATAAATTTAGATTAGGCAATAGCTTTTTTGATGAGTATCTGTTTTAAAATCCCATCCCAAAGTTCAAGCCTTTTTTGAAGCGCTATTTCAGCCGTTTTTTCAACAGAATTCCATTTATTGATGTCGTTTTGGCATAGGCTTTCTAAAAGTTTGATAGCCATCGGTCCATGCTCATCAGCATCGATCTCAATGTGTCGGTCAAAATAGTACTTAAAGTTTTCAATGTTATCTCCCGGGTATTGCCGTTGTAAATGATCTATAATTTCTGTGAACATGTCGGGAATCAATTCTTCACGACCAAACGTAAAAGCTGATAAGATATTGTGGGTATGTTCATTGTAAATAACATTAAACGTGAATATTAAAAATGATTTAATGGGATTCGAAAGATCGCTCGCAGAAATGACCAAAAACACATCGGTTCTGTGTTGTATTTGTTTGATGAAATTCCTGATTTGAACTGTAGAAGCTCCCAAATCTTCCATGGCCTCTAAGTACATTTCAAAATGGCTTTGATGTTTACCTCGTCGATTAACATCAGATTCTTCTGCCAGTACAATATCGTTAATCAAATAGGTGAATTCTGTATTTCCCTCAGGTGTCCAAGGAACATTGACATTAGTCAATCGTTGTTGGAGAGCCTTTAATAAAGACATAAAATCCCAAACTGCATAAACATGATGCTGAGTAAAAATTCTTAAATCTTCAGGAGACTCAATGTATTTGTACAAGTCATGATTAAGCAGTTTTTGTCTTAGAGGCTTTGTTTTGTCTAATACATTTTGACTTTTACTCATCCTATTTATTTAAAAGCAGAAATTCCTGTAATGTCTAATCCTGTAATTAATAAGTGAATATCGTGTGTCCCTTCATAAGTGATTACACTTTCAAGATTCATCATGTGACGCATAATACTATATTCTCCAGTAATTCCCATACCGCCTAAAATCTGTCGAGCTTCTCGTGCTATACTGATTGCCATTTCAACATTATTGCGTTTAGCCATAGAAATTTGTGCTGAACTGGCTTTTCCTTTATTCTTTAATTGCCCTAGTCTGAGAGCCAAGAGTTGAGCTTTTGTGATTTCAGTAATCATTTCAGCTAATTTTTTTTGTTGGAGCTGAAAACCCGCAATGGGTTTATCAAATTGGATGCGTTCTTTAGCGTACCGTAATGCTGTATCGTAACAATCCATTGCTGCTCCAATAGCTCCCCAAGCTATGCCGTAGCGTGCAGAATCTAAACATGACAAAGGTGCACCAAGACCGCTCTTACCAGGCAATAGGTTTTCTTTAGGAACTTTGACATCTTCAAAAATCAACTCACCAGTTGCTGAAGCTCGTAAAGACCATTTGTTGTGAGTTTCTGGTGTGGAAAACCCTTCCATACCTCTTTCAACAATCAAGCCATGTATTCGACCTTCTTCGTTTTTAGCCCAAACGACTGCAATGTCAGCAAAAGGTGCATTCGATATCCAAAGTTTGGCGCCATTTAATAAATAATAATCGCCCTCATCTTTAAAATTTGTAGTCATTCCGCCAGGATTGGATCCGTGGTCGGGCTCAGTAAGCCCAAAAGATCCCATATACTCTCCTGTGGCTAATTTGGGTAAAAACTTTTGTTTTTGCTCTTCAGTACCGTAGGCATAAATAGGAAACATCACTAATGAAGACTGAACTGAAGCTGTTGAACGCACACCGCTATCACCGCGTTCAATTTCCTGCATTATCAAGCCATAAGAAATTTGATCTAAACCTGCCCCACCGTATTCTTCTGGGATATAAGGTCCAAATGCTCCTATTTCAGACAAACCTTTAATAATTGATTTTGGAAATTTTGCGTCCTGAGCAGCTTTTTCAATAATAGGACTTACATCCCGTTTCACCCATTCTCTCGCTGAGTCGCGAATGAGCTTATGTTCGTCGGTTAATAAATCGTCTATGTTGTAATAATCTGGAGATTCAAAATGATCTTTTCTCATTAGTGAGGTTTTTTTACAAATTTATAGAATATCCGTTTGATAATGTATTTGTTTAAGGGTATTTTATACGATAATAACAAAATATCAAGCCTAAAGGGTATATAGTTTTTAAATTAAAGATTAAACTTCTTCTGGAGCGAGTTCAAACTTTAGACCCTCTAGTTCTGGAGTTATCGGTATTTGACACCCTAATCTACTGTTGTCTTTAACGTAAAATGCTTCGGCTAGCATTGCCTCCTCATCTATTTCCATCTCTGGTAAAGGCGTTTCAGACTTTATGTAACATTGGCAAGATGCGCACATAGCCATACCACCACAGACACCTATTGTACCTTCCGGGGCCAGTTCGTAAGATCGAACGAGTTCCATCAAATTCATAGCCATATCTGTTGGGGCTTTTACCTGATGAGTTTGACCTTCTCTATCTATGATTGTGATATTAATATCTGGACTCATAGGGAAATTAGTCTATACTTTTTACCACAGCTTTAGGCGCTTGTTTTTTGCTTCCATCAAAACCTGTTACCCCTCCAACTGTAGTATATTTCATGACGTATTTTTTATCTGGATGTATGCGCTGGTAAGCACTCTGGCACATTAGGGTAGCTTCGTGAAAACCACATAAAATTAACTTGAGTTTTCCCGGATAAGTATTGACGTCACCTATGGCATATATTCCTGGAATATTAGTTTGATAGTCTAAGGAATTATCAACTTTTATGGCATTTTTTTCAATGTCAAGTCCCCAATTGGCTATAGGACCTAATTTTGGGGACAAACCGAAAAGTGGTATAAAAAAGTCGGTTTGCATTTCAAAATCTTCTTTTGGATCACTGTTTTTTCTCACTAAAACATTTTCTAAATGTCCATTACCATTCACATCAATAACTTCTGCAGGTGTTATGAGTTTTATTTTACCCATATCTTTCAATTCTTTGACACGGTCAACAGACTCTAAGGCTCCTCTAAATTCATTTCTTCGATGAATTAAAGTAACATTTGAAGCCACATCAGCTAAAAATATACTCCAATCTAAAGCAGAATCACCTCCTCCAGCGATTACCACATCTTTATCACGGTAACTTTCCGGATTTTTGACCATATAAGAAACTCCTCTGTCTTCAAAATCAGTCAATTTAGGGATAGGAGGTTTACGGGGCTCAAAACTACCTAGACCTCCAGCAATAGCTATGACTCTGGCATGATGTTTTGTGCCTTTGTCTGTTGTTACTATAAAGCTATCATCCTCTAACTTTTCTATATCCTCAGCCCTTTCTCCAAGGGTAAAACCCGGCTCAAAAGGTTTAATTTGTTCCATCAAATTATCGACCAAATCCCCTGCAAGAACTTCGGGAAATGCTGGAATATCATAGATAGGCTTTTTTGGATAAAGCTCTGTTAATTGTCCACCGGCCTGTGGTAGTGCATCTATTAAATGGCATTTAAGCTTAAGTAAACCTGCTTCAAAAACGGTAAACAATCCAGTTGGTCCAGCACCTATAATAAGTATATCTGTTTTAATCATAAATCTAAAATTGGGAGATACAAATGTTTCAAATTATCAATTATTTTTAACTGATTTTGGTCATAAATCAAGCCATTTCAACATTGACTACAGACTTGATTTGTGGAGCGTGTTTTTTTATCGTCATTTCAACACCAGATTTAAGGGTCATCTGATTGACACTACAACCAACACATGTCCCTAAAAGTTGAACCTTTACTGTATCGTCGTTTTCAATATCAAGTAAAGCTATATCTCCACCGTCATTTTTAAGAAACGGCCTAATTTCTTCTAGGGCATTTTCAACAGATTGTTTTAATTCTTGTCCTGTCATAATCATTTATTTTTGACGGCACTACAGCCCGCCATGGTTGTGATTTTAATTGCTTCAGTAGGTGGTAAGTTCTCATTTCTATTAACCAGTTCTTGAACTACATTTTTTGTCAATTCATTAAAGGCCTCAACAATTGGTGTAGCTTCTTGAAGTGCTGCCGGTCTCCCTACATCACCTGATTCTCTGATAGATTGCACTAAAGGCACTTCTCCTAAAAATGGAACGCCGATGTCTTCTGATAATCGTTTTGCACCAGCTTCACCAAAAATATAATATTTGTTTTCTGGTAGTTCTTCTGGTGTAAAATAAGCCATATTTTCTACAATACCCAAGACAGGTACATTAATACTTTCTTGTTGGAACATGGCGACACCTTTTCGGGCATCTGCAAGAGCTACATTTTGAGGTGTACTAACTATAACCGAACCTGTGATGGGCATAGACTGCATAATAGATAAATGGATATCACCTGTTCCCGGAGGTAAATCCACTAATAAAAAATCTAATTTTCCCCAATTGGCATCAAAAATCATTTGATTTAAGGCTTTACCTGCCATGGGTCCTCGCCAAATGACTGCTTGACTCGGTTTTGTAAAAAACCCAATAGATAGGATTTTTACCCCATAACTTTCTACAGGCTTCATTTTAGATTTGCCCTCTACTTTAACAGATAAAGGTTTTTCATTTTCAACATCAAACATTGTTGGTATGGAGGGACCATAAATATCAGCATCAAGCAACCCTACTTTAAAACCCATTTTTGAAAGACTGACCGCTAAATTGGCAGTTACTGTAGATTTTCCTACACCACCTTTACCACTGGCTACAGCAATAATATTTTGAATCCCGGGAATAGGTTTCCCTTTTATCTCATTGACGCTTTTCTTTTTTGGAGCATCAACTTTGACATTGACTTTAACTTTTGCTTTTTCATAAACATGCTCATGAATGACTTTCATGACATCAACTTCTGCACGTTTCTTGATGTGTAAGGCCGGTGTTGATAATTTCAAATCAACTATCACTTCATCTGCAAAAGTTACTATGTTTTGAACAGCACCACTTTCAATCATATTTTGTCCTTCTCCAGCTACACTTATTGTCTCTAAGGCTTTATAAACGTCTTCTTTTTTTAATTGCACTGAATTGCTTTTTATTATTTAGATTAAATGCAAATATAAGGTATCTCTAAAGAAATGAATTTTAATGGCTTAAATTTTAATGATACACTAACATTATATAAAAAAGCTGAATTCATTTAACCCGGATTATTCATTAGAATATTTACGTAAATATTTTGATGAATAATGACAAAACCTTGTTTTCGTCTGACTCTCGGGCAAATTATACTCTAATCATGATTTGGATTTAAGCTTAATTCTCAGCTAAATTCTTAGCTTAATGTAATTATGCCTTTATATTTGCAAACATATAGATTTTGAAATGTTAAAGTGGGTTTGTGCCATTATTGGCTTTTTTTTTCGTGGTTTTTTTGGAGCTTTAGCCGGCTATTTGATAGGTAGTTTATTAGATTTGGTGTTAATGCCCAAAAGAAACCAAAGGTCTTTTGGCGGCTTCTTTCAAAATAGCCAAGGCGTATTACCCGGTGATTTTGAATTAAACTTATTATCGTTAGCCAGCTTGGTAATCAAGGCTGATGGAAATGTTAGTCAGAAAGAATTAGACTATGTGCGTAGTTATTTTGTAAAAGCTTATGGAAAAGAAAGGGCCAATGCCACCTTTAAAACCTTTAATGAGGTCATCAAAAAACGGCAAATTTCTGCGAGTAACATTTGTCAGTATTTAAAACCTAGACTACGCTATGAAATCAGGCTTCAAATTATTCATTTTTTGTTTAATATCGCACAAGCTGATGGGCATATCACAACAAATGAAATTAATAAAATACATCAAATTTCCAGTTACTTTTCTTTGAGTCAAAGAGATTTTGAGAGCATTAAAGCGATGTTTATCAAATCAGCAGACAAAGCTTACAAGATTTTGGAGGTGGACAAGAATGCCTCTGATGCTGAAATTAAAAAAGCTTATCGTAGAATGGTCAAGAAATATCACCCAGACAAACTTCAAAACATCGATGAAGCCTATCAAAAAGGTGCTAAGGAAAAATTTAACCAAGTGCAAGAAGCTTACGAGCAGCTGCAAAAAGAACGCGGGTTTTAATGTGTTGGTTGATTTAATCTTTCTGCTATCTTATCGCAAGCCTGATCGAGCATTTCATAAACTCTTTTAAATCCATCAATACCACCAGTATAAGGGTCTGGTACATCACAGTTTTCATTGGGTAAAACTTCTTCCAATATGAGATGGACTTTTTTCTTGTCTTTTTCATTTCTTGCTAAGCTTAGAACATCTTCATAATTGGAGTTATCCATAACGTAAATCAAATCAAACCGATCAAAATCTGAAACTTCAAATTGTCTTCCACGTTGTTGTGTAATATCAATATGATGTTCCTTTGCCGTTTTAATAGAACGTTCATCAGGTTGTTGACCAATGTGATAGTCGCCTGTTCCAGCAGAATCTATATAAACTTGGTCTGTATTGACTTTGGTCTTCAAAATACCTTCTGCTAGAGGTGAACGGCAAATGTTACCGAGGCAAACCATAAGAATTTTTGTCTTCATAAACTACTCCACTAAGCGTTTGTCAAGGTCTTCTACAAACTTCTTGAACTGTTTGTCTGTTGAAGTTAAATTATTAACGGTTTTACACGCGTGTAAAACCGTCGCGTGATCTCTATCGCCTATTTGTTTTCCAATACTTGCCAATGAAGCTTTAGTCATTTTTTTGGCAAAAAACATAGCGATTTGTCTGGCTTGAACTATATGTCTTTTTCTGGTTTTAGATTGAAGCGTGTCGATATCCATTTGAAAATAACTGCTTACCACTTTTTGAATATGGTCTATAGAAATTTCTTTTTTGGAGTTGTGCACATAATTTTCGACAATTTTTTTTGCTAAGGCCAAATCAACTTCTTCTTTGTTGAAGGAAGAGTGAGCGATCAAAGAAATTATTGCACCTTCGAGTTCTCTAATATTGCTTTTGATATTTTTGGCTACAAAATCTACAATACTATCACTGATTTCAACTCCATCGCGATAAAGCTTACAAGTAATAATTTTTTTGCGAGTTAAATAATCTGGCTTTAAAAGTTCTGCAGATAATCCCCATTTAAACCTCGAGAGTAATCGCTTTTCTATTTCCTGCATATCAACAGGGGCTTTATCACTCGTTAAAATGACTTGTTTACCGTTTTGGTGTAGGTGATTAAAAATATGAAAGAAAACATCTTGTGTTCCCTTTTTGCCAGAAAGTAATTGAATATCATCAACGATAAGTACATCTATAACTTGATAAAAGTGAATAAAATCGTTTCTGGTATTTTTTCTTACTGATTCTATATATTGTTGTGTAAATTTTTCAGCAGAGATATACAACACAGTTTTATTGGGGTGCTTGTCTTTGACTTCAACTCCAATAGCATGGGCTAAATGGGTTTTCCCTAAACCCACACCACCGAAAATAAGCAATGGATTAAAAGAAGTTCCGCCAGGTTTTGCAGACACCGCTTTGGCAGCAGAACGTGCTAATCGATTTGAGTCACCTTCAAGAAAATTTTCAAAATTATAGTTTGAGTTGAGTTGTGAATCTATCTTTAAATTTCTGATGCCTGGAATTACGAATGGGTTTTTCAACTCAGGATTTTTTGTGTTTAATGCCATACTGATATCTTGAGAGTTGACTTTACTTCGCTGCGAACTTGGGATCTTTTCTGTAAAAGCTGGCTTTTTACCTCTCGCATTTTCCATCTTAATAACATAAACAAGTTTGGCTTGGTTTCCTAAGCTTTTATTGAGGGCAACTCTTAGTAATTTTACATAGTGTTCTTCAAGCCATTCATAAAAAAATTTGGATGGCACCTGGATACTTAATGCGTTATCAGTCAGCTTAACAGCTTTTATGGGTTCAAACCAAGTTTTATATGCTTGTGGTGTAATGTTATCTTCTATAAAAGACAAACAATTTTCCCAAACTGATTCCGCAGTTTTATTCATAATTAATCTTAAATTTACAATTTTAGAAGGTGAAAAGTTACCCCCGTTTTGATATGGCAAATATGTGAACAAATCAATTCATAAAAAAATAAATTTGCTATTGAATTTTAAGTTTTTTTTGCGTATACAAAACTTTTATAAATGTAAAAAAATAAAAGTTATTAAAGCTGTAAAATATGGAATTTTTATATAAAGTCCGTTATGCGGAAACTGATCAAATGGGTGTTGTACATCACGCCAATTACTTGCTATACCTGGAACAAGCAAGAATTGAGTGGTTAGAAAATAAAGATATAAAATACAATGAATTAGAGAAAGAAGGTATTATGTTGCCTGTTTATAAAATTGAGATTGAATACAAAAAGCCATTAGTATTTGGGGAAAGTGTCAAGGTTCAAGTTCAGTGCTCAAAAGCCCCAGATGTAAAGATTGGTTTTGACTATAAATTATTAAACCCTTGTGATGAAGTTGTAGCTGAGGCAAAAGTGATTTTAGTTTTTATGTCTGCACAAACTCGAAAACCTATAAGATGTCCAAAACATGTATTTGAAATTTTAACAGCCTAATAGACCAAGTCTTCATATTTGTAAATAATTGGGTAGCCATTTTTACGAAACCATATTAAGTCGTTGTCGTTTTTTGCAGTGACTAAAACAAAATCGCCACCCCAAGCGCCTAAGCTTTTTACAATTCCACCTTTGTAATCTTGGAATTTTGATTCTTGAATCGGAATCTGACCTATCAGTTTTGAAATAAGGACTTCATGAGTTTTGAGATGATCTTCAAAATCATTTAAATCATCTGCATTGCTTATCAATTCTGTTAAATTAGAAATTTGATCGATAACGGTATGATAGGGAGACTTTAAATTTTTTCGATAGTTTGCTATTGCTTCACGACTATCTTGTTTTTGATTTGTATAAATAAAATAAAGGTAAGGTTTGAGTTTTTCTGAAATCTCGACACTTTCAGTTATCACTTCATTTTCAAGTCTTTGGTAAACAAAAGGGGTTTTAAATTGAGCTGCTGCGACATCGTATCCACTTCCGCCAAAAGTCTTATTTAGCAAAAAGTACGGGTCAATATTTGCCCACTGTGACAAGTTATTGATAAGTGTTGAAGATGAGCCTAAACCCCAATTTTTATCAAATTCTAATTGTGTTGAAAACGTATAAAAACTCTTAAACAATTCGGGGTTTTCTTTATATATTACTTTTAAAATTTGATACAATCGAAGAGCAAATGGATGTTTTGAACGGCCATTTTTTATGTCTTCTAAATCAAAACTCAGCGATTTCCATTTCTGATTATTTTTTAAATAACTTATCCATTGATACGATAAACCTGAATGGGTTTTTACTTTTAAGGTTTGACCTAATTTACATGGCAAGGCTAGAGCTTTTGCACCGTCTAATATCACATATTCTCCTGAGAGTAAAAGTTTACCGTGACTATAAAAGTTTTGCACTTGCATCTAAGACCGAATTCTATTGATAAAATCAACCACGGCATTGTGCGTGGCAGAATGCGTTTTAAAATATTCAATGGCTTCTGCTTTTTCTTTACCTGAAGCATCAAATTGATTTAGAATATTCAATAAATGCATTTTCATATGACCTTTTTGAATACCATCAGTCACGAGAGAATTTACTGCACCAAAATTTTGAGCTAAACCCGCAACTGCAACAATGCGCATCAATTGCTTTGCAGAGGGATTGCCCAATATAGATAAAGCGATTTTAACTAATGGATGTAAACTTGTCAAACCGCCTACTGTCCCCACAGCAATTGGGACTTCTATCCAAAACTTAAAGTTGTTACTATCGATATCGACATGGGTCAAACTTTTATAGTGACCGTCTTTGGCGGCATATGCATGCACACCAGCTTCAACAGCTCTAAAGTCGTTGCCAGTAGCGAGTACCACAGCATCGATACCATTCATAATACCTTTATTATGTGTTACTGCTCTAAAAGGTTCAACATTAGCAATATCGACTGCTTGTTTAAATCGGCGAGCAAAATTTTTGGCTTCATCCCCATTGGTTCCTAATTCATCAATAGCACAAGAGACCTCAGCGCGTACTAAACACTCGGGGACATAATTTGAGAGTATACACATTAGGACTTCAACTTCTAAATCATGTGCAATTTTTTCTAGTGTTTTACCAAATTGCTCTAAACAAGAATTGATAAAATTTGCGCCCATGGCATCGACTGTTTCAAAATGACAGTGCAATTGGTAATAGTTATCAAGGTCTGAAGTTTTATCAATAATTGCAATGTCTCTAATGCCGCCACCTCGCTTCTCCATATTTTTGGTTATAGACTTTGCCTCTTCAAAAAACTGTGATTTGTGGTTTTCAAACACATCCTGAAGTGTCTTGTAATCAGTTTTGCAGGTGAAATGAACCTGACCTACTTTGGTGGTATTGATCACTTCAGTTTTAAAACCGCCTTTGTTTCCCCAAAATTTTGCTGCTTTACTTGCTGCAGCAACCACAGAACTTTCTTCAATAGCCATGGGTATGCAATAGACTTTATCATCTATCGTAAAATTTGGTGCCAAACCAAAGGGTAAATAATAATTAGACACGGTGTTTTCAGCAAACTCGTCGTGTAATTTTTGCAATTTATTATTATCGTTCCAATACTGCTCTAAAATAGATTTTGCGTTTTTTTGGTTTTGTAGGTAATATTTACAAACCCATTCAATTTTTTCGATTTTAGTCAGCTTTGAAAATCCTGATATTTTGGTCATATTAGGTCTACTTTTTATCTGCTTTTATAAGGTCTTTTTGCAAAGCAACGCTGTCTTTAATTTTGGTTTTTTGTAATTTACGTTTTTCACGCCTCAAGCTATCTTTGATGTTGTCTAAAGAATCGATGAGCTGTTTTTTTCTTTCAATGTTTTTTCTCACTTGTTCATAAATTTCTAAATTGGCTTCAAAATCTAGATTGTAGTAGCTCATATTTTGAGCTAAAATAAGACTATCAATATCAAATTTGTTGTAAATATGAGCTGTCGGTTCAAGTTGATAAGACTCAAACTTCTTGGGATTTGTTCTGTAAACCGCATCCAGCATGAGCATATCAGTATAAATTTCAGTCATTTCTTCCTGAGATAATAGGTGTTCTGGCTCTGTTCGTTTTTGTACATCACTGCAAGACCAAACAAGATAAACTGCTAATACTAAGAAAACCAAATATGCTCTATCGATCAAACTCAAGCCGTTCTGCGTTTTTAATATCATTAAATTTAAAGTTATCGTATATCAGTTCCCCATTGACAAAAGTTTTTTCTATTTGAGATTGAAAGCTTGTGCCTTCAAAAGGAGACCAGCCACATTTGTAAAGTAGGTTGTCTTTTGAGATGGTCCAGGGTTTTTTAGTATTCAATAAAACTAAATCGGCTTTATAACCTTCTCTAATAAATCCTCTTTTGTCAACATCAAATAATAGTGCCGGATTGTGACAAAACTTCTGAACAATGTCTTCAATTCTTATTTTTCCTTGATGATAAAATTCGAGTAATGCCGGCAAGGCGTGTTGCACTAAAGGACCTCCACTTGGCGCCTGGGTGTAAACTTGGCTTTTTTCCTCTAAAGTATGTGGTGCGTGATCTGTGGCTAAAACGTCAATCCTATTATCCAGTAATGCCTTTAATAGCTCGTCTCGGTCTTGAGCAGTTTTAATGGCTGGATTCCACTTGATATGCGTGCCTTTTTCATCATAATCTTCGTCTGAAAACCACAGGTGATGGATACAAACTTCAGACGTAACTTGCTTCTGGTCTAATGGGATATCCGAATCAAAAAGATGTGTTTCTTTTGCAGTAGATAAGTGAAAAACGTGAAGTCTGGCATCAGTTTGTTTAGCGAGTTCTACAGCTCTTGAAGATGATAAATAGCAAGCCTCTTCGCTTCTTATTTTAGGATGATATTTTATGGGGATATCTTCGCCGTATTTGGCTTTATAAATTTCTGTATTCCTTTTGATGGTATCTTCATCTTCACAATGTGTAGAAATAATCACCGGTGAATGTTTAAAAATATCTTCCAAGACCTGCCAATCATCTACCAACATATTGCCTGTCGAGGAACCCAAGAATAATTTAAGACCAGCTGTAGTTTTGGGATTAATTTTTTTAATTTCATCTAAATTATTGTTGGTCCCGCCAAATTTGAAAGAATAATTCGCATAAGAAGATTTGGCTGCCATAGCAAATTTTTCTTCTAATAGCTCTTGAGTCACAGTTTGTGGATTGGTGTTAGGCATTTCCATAAAGGAAGTAATGCCACCAGCAACTGCAGCAAGAGACCCAGTTTTAATAGTTTCTTTATGAGTAAGGCCTGGTTCTCTAAAATGCACTTGATCGTCTATCGCACCTGGAATCAAAAATTGACCCTTGGCATCAATTAGCTGATGATTTTTTTCTACATTTATATTGCTGTCTACACGTTGAATGCTACCATTGTCTATTAAAACATCAGCAGTAAAGATGTTTTGTTCATTGACGATTTGAGCATTTTTAATAAGATATGCCATGATTAATTGAATTTATGTTTTAAAAATACACTTTTAAATTTTAGATTGATAACTCCAACAACAGCTTCCCATATAATACGCTTATCCATTTTTGATTGACCTTTTGTTCGGTCTGTAAATATAATAGGGACTTCTTGTAAATTAAATCCTAATTTGTAGGCTTTATATTTCATTTCTATTTGGAAAGCGTAGCCAATAAATTTTATTTTATCAAAATTAATGCGTTCAAGTACTTCCCTGCGGTAGCAAACAAACCCAGCTGTTGTATCCGAAACTGGTATTTGGGTAATTAGCCTTACGTACCACGAGGCCAACCAAGACAACAATACGCGATTCATTGGCCAATTAATTACGTTAACCCCTTTGCAATACCGAGATCCAATAGCCATATCTGCATCTTGCTTAAAGCAAGCATTGTAAAGTCTCGTTAAGTCATTAGGATTATGTGAATAGTCAGCATCCATTTCAAAAATAAAATTGTAATTGTGGTTTAAAGCCCATTTAAAACCTTCCATATAAGCTCTGCCTAGACCATTTTTTGTCGCTCTAACAATTAAATTCAATCGTTTTGGATACATTTTTTGGAGACTTTTTACTTTTTGAGCTGTATCATCTGGAGAGCTGTCATCTACAACTAAAATGTGGAAATCAACGTCCTGTGCAAAAACATTTTTAACAACCCTTTCAATGTTTTCGATTTCGTTATAAGTAGGAATAATAACAATTCTTTCTGGCATAGTTGAAGCACATCAAAAAACAAAAATAAAACAATATTCTACATAAATTTCTTTGATGCTCGAGATTTGACGTAATTTTGTCATTCCTTATTTAATTTTATGCTCAGAAATGTAATTTCATACGATTGGTTTACGATAAGTATGGTGTTATTACTCGTTGGCTTAGTGTTGACTAAACAACTCTACAGGATAAGGTATATTCAATTCCTTAAACTTGGGTTTTCTGAAACTTATTTTACGATTAAGCTTAAAGAAGCCCGATTTATTACAAATTTTGAGATTTTGATATTTACCCTTTCCCACCTGGTTTTGGCTCAAATTATCTACCTTTTTACTTTAAAAGTTTCTTCCTATGGCTATTTTGAGGATAATACATTGCTGAATGTTTCAATAATATTTTTGATATTATGCATATTTTCTGTGTTAAAGTATTATTTGGAAAAAACTATAAATTTTGTATGCTGCAAATCTTCGTTTTTAGATTATTATTTGTTTTACAAGCAGATAATTTGGTCTTATGCCATTTTTTTGGGACTCCCTTTTTTAATTATTGAAGTTTATTCGCCGGTTTCTTCTATTAATTTTTTACACCTAAGCCTAATAGTGATGGGGCTTTTTTTTACTTTAAATTTATTTGTTTTTGCCTATAAAAACCTAAAGCTATTAATTAGTCATTGGTTTTATTTTATTTTATACCTTTGCACCCTTGAAATAGCACCGTATTTTTTTTTGTATAAAATCTTTGCTGTTGACTAAAAATTTGTAAATAAGTGCTCTATGAAAGTGAAAACTATTCTTATTTCACAACCCGAACCTAAAATTGAAAATTCCCCATACGCCGAGCTAGAAGACAAGCTTAATGTAAAAATTGATTTTATTCCATTTATTCACGTGGAAGGGGTAGATTGTAGAGATGTAAGACAACAAAAAATTGATTTGTCAAAATTTACTGCAATCATATTAACCAGCAGAAATGCGGTGGACCATTTTTTCCGTATTGCTGAAGACATGCGTTATAAAATACCTAATACCTTAAAATATTTTTGTCAAAGCGAAGCGGTAGCCTACTATCTTCAAAAATATGTGGTTTACAGAAAGCGTAAAATTTATGTTGGAAAGCGTACTTTTCAAGACCTTATTGTCAATATTAAAAAACACTCAGATGAAAAGTTCTTGTTGCCGTCTTCTGATGTCTTAAAACCCGTGATTCCTCAGCAACTCGATAAAATTGGAGTAGATTGGAAGCGCGGTATATTTTACAGAACTGTAGTGAGTGACTTGTCAAATTTAAAAGATGTGTTCTATGATATTCTGGTGTTTTTTAGCCCGAGCGGAATAAAATCTCTTTACGAGAACTTTCCTGATTACGAACAAAAAGATACTAAAATTGCTGTTTTTGGAAATTCTACACTAAAAGCTGCTAAAGAACATGGCTTGAAGATACATATTAAAGCGCCTACTCCTCAAACACCCTCTATGACAATGGCTTTAGAAAACTATGTCAAGGAACAAAATTAAAAATCAAAGGTAAACTAAATACCAAATCATCACCCAAAATATTGGTAAGGCTTCTACCCAAAAGGAAGCAAAATAGGGTTTTTGAACTTTTTTGGACATCAAAATGAATAATCCAAGTGTCAAATAGACTATCAAATAAAACACTAGATTTTGATAATTTGAGTTTACGACCTTATACGCCGACCAAGCCACTAGAACTAATATTGATATTATTTTTACATTAAGGACACCAAAAACACTGACCAAAGTTTTAATATGGGCCTTGTCAAAACGTAAATCTCTAATTTCAAAAGGAATCATCAATAACACTACCCATGTAAAACGCTCTACACAAGCTATCCACCACATTTGATTTTGATATACCTTAAAATTATTCTCTTGTATGAAAGGCAAAACAAAACTAACGCTAGTCCAAATAACCGCTATGATAAAAACTTTTAGTAAGGCAGTTTCTCTTAAGTTTTTTTTGTAAATAGGTATAGCATAAAACAAAATTAATATCCCCAAAACACAACAAATATAAAGCACTTCATAGGTCATAAAGAATACCGATACTCCTAAACCTATAAAACACAAAAATGAAAAAAACTGAATTTGTTTAAGTTGGTTGGTTAAGCTTCTGTGATGAAGTTTAGCAACAGGAGCGTATTTTACAAAATTGTAACCTGTTACCGTTCCAAAAAACACAAAACTAAGCAAGTCCAAATTTAAAGAAATCTTATAATCCAATAGCGTTAAAACAGACAATGCAACAACAGCCAAAGCAACGTGAATACTTGAGTTGATATAAAACCGAAACAAGGATTTTAAAAGTTTCATGAGTCAAAAATAAGTCTTTTTAAATTGTTCATATCAGGTTGAAATCTTAACGAATAGCCTTTTGTATTTAACAAGTGTTTTGTAAGAAATAACTTACTTTTGCACAAACTTAATTTGATAAGCATGAACACATCGGTATTTGCTAACAGACATATCGGACCACGTGGAAGTCATTTAGAAGATATGCTAAAAACAACTGGAGTATCTTCTATTGAAGAGCTAATTTTTGAAACTCTGCCAGACAACATCAGGTTAAAACAACCCCTAAAGCTGCCAAAAGCTTTGAGTGAATATGAATTTAGTCAACACATTAATACTTTAGCCGATAAAAATCAACATTTTAGCACTTATATCGGATTAGGTTATCACGAAGCCATTCTGCCGGCGGTTATTCAAAGAAACATCCTTGAAAACCCAGGTTGGTATACAGCTTACACACCTTATCAAGCTGAAATTGCACAAGGTCGATTAGAAGCTTTGTTAAATTTTCAAACTGTAGTCAGCGATTTAACTGGTATGGAGTTGGCCAATGCTTCATTACTCGATGAAGCCACAGCTGCTGCAGAAGCTATGAGCATGTTATTTGCCGTGAGATCAAGAGCAAAAAAGAAACAAAATGCTCAAAAATTCTTTGTCTCAGAAGATGTTTTTCCACAAACTTTATCACTTTTACAAACCCGAGCAGAACCACAAAATATAGAACTTGTTGTCGGCGCTCGTGAAGAGTTTGATTTTACAGAAGATTACTTTGGTGCATTTTTGCAATATCCAGGTAAAACAGGTCAAATTTACAACCACAAACAATTTGTTGAAAAAGCGCAATCACTAGACATAAAAGTTGCTATTGCTGCAGATTTAATGAGTTTAGTCTTACTTGAAGCGCCAGGAGATTGGGGTGTTGATGTAGTTGTAGGCACAACACAGCGATTTGGAATTCCTTTAGGCTACGGCGGTCCACACGCAGCATATTACGCCACTAAAGAAGCTTACAAAAGACAAATTCCTGGAAGAATTATTGGTGTAACCAAAGATATGAACGGTAATCGCGGGTTGAGAATGGCTCTACAAACCAGAGAGCAGCATATTAAACGTGACCGCGCAACGTCAAACATTTGTACTGCTCAAGTCTTACTAGCCGTTATGGCTGGGATGTATGCAGTTTATCACGGACCTGAGGGATTAAAATTTATCGCAAAACAAATTCATCAAAAGACTGCAAATCTCGCTGACGCTATAGAACGCTTAGGCATTTTTCAAGCAAATCAGTCTTATTTTGATACGCTTTTATTAAAAGTAGATGCCAAAGCTATTAAACCAATAGCCGAAAACCACCAGATAAACTTTTATTATCCTGATAAAAATTCAGTTTGTGTTTCTATACATGAAGCGACATCGATTAAAGACTTAAATGCGATATTAAAAGTATTTAAAGAATATAAATCCAACAATAGTGTTGTCATTGAAAAGTTAGAGGATGTCAACATTATCGAAAAACAACATTTAAGTCGAACCACAGATTTTCTTAAAAGCTCAGTATTCAATTCTTACCATTCTGAAACAGAATTGATGCGTTATATCAAGTCATTAGAACGTAAAGATTTATCCCTCAATCATTCTATGATATCACTTGGATCATGCACAATGAAATTGAACGCAGCAGCTGAAATGTTACCTTTAAGCAATCCTAAATGGGGAAACTTACATCCTTATGTGCCTGTTGAGCAAGCTCAAGGCTATCACGAAATGCTTGAAAAATTAGAACAATACTTAACTGAAATTACAGGTTTTTCAGCCACTTCATTACAACCTAATTCTGGTGCTCAAGGCGAATATGCTGGTCTTATGGTGATACGCGCTTATCACCAATCTAGAGGTGAAGGTCATCGTCATATTTGCTTGGTGCCTTCTTCAGCACATGGCACTAATCCTGCAAGTGCAGTTATGGCTGGCATGAAAGTGGTCGTTGTAAAATCTACAGATAAAGGCAATATTGACGTAGAAGATCTCAAACAAAAAGCTGAAAAATATAGCGATAATCTTGCTGCACTAATGGTTACTTATCCTTCCACACACGGTGTGTTTGAATCAGACATTAAAGAAATTACAAGTTGTATTCACGAGCATGGCGGACAAGTATACATGGACGGCGCCAATATGAACGCACAGGTGGGCATTACCAGCCCCGGTGCAATCGGTGCCGATGTCTGCCACTTAAATTTGCACAAGACTTTTGCTATTCCACATGGGGGCGGCGGACCAGGTGTTGGGCCAATTTGTGTTGCAAAGCAACTGGTTCCTTTCTTGCCGAGTAATCCTATTGTAGAAACAGGAAGTGATGAAGCCATATCGGCAATTTCTGCTGCACCTTGGGGTTCTGCACTGGCCTGTATCATTTCTTATGCCTATATTAGAATGTTAGGTGAAGACGGTTTGAGACATTCTACAGAGATTGCTATTTTGAATGCAAATTACATCAAAGAGCGCTTAAAAGATTTTTACCCAACCCTATATGCTGGAGAACGTGGTCGTGCAGCACACGAAATGATTATAGATTGTAGACCATTTAAGAAAAATGGGATTGAGGTGAAAGACATCGCAAAACGATTGATCGATTATGGTTTTCACTCCCCAACAGTATCATTTCCTGTAGCTGGAACCATGATGATAGAACCTACAGAAAGTGAAAGTAAAGCTGAACTCGATCGGTTTTGTGATGCCATGATCAGCATCCGAGAAGAAATATCACATTGTCGCCCTGACGATGGTGGAAATTTGTTAACTAATGCACCTCATACCCAAGCGATGTTGACAGCAGACGAATGGAAATTTAATTACTCCAGACAACAGGCTGCGTTTCCCTTAAACTATGTTGCGAGCAATAAATTTTGGCCATCTATCCGAAGAGTCGATGAAGGTTATGGTGACAGAAACTTGATTTGTTCTTGTAATCCCATTGAAGATTATATCGAAGAAGCGACATAACATATGCGCTGGATCATTAGTCTTAGTATTTTATTGGGTATTGAAGTCTATGCGCTTCAAGCTTTTAGGCGCCTGTTTTCAAAAAAGCCTGTGACAATCCTCTACATTGTGCTCAGCGCTTTGATCTACGGCATGATGATTGGCAGTTTTTTTACAACAGTACAAGGCGGCACATTTGGACAGCCTAGAGCCTTTTTTATTGGTCTATTTTTGAGTATGATGGCTTTAAAAATAGGTCTCTTAGTCTTTATGTTTACAGAAGATATAGGTCGTGTGATTCGGTATGTGGTTCGATTGATCTTCCCCTCATCTAAAAAAAGTTTTCCCTCACGACGAAAGTTTATCAGTCAGCTGGCTTTGGGTATTAGTGCAATTCCTTTTTTCTCTATGCTTTATGGAATGTATCAGGGAAAATACAATTTTAAGGTCCTGAAGTACAAACTGGAATTTGAAGATCTGCCGAAAGCCTTTAAAGGTCTCAAAGTACTTCAAATCAGCGACATTCACTCCGGCAGCTTAGACAATAAAGAAAAAATACAGTACGGCGTAGATTTAATCAATTCGCAACAAGCAGACATCATTTGTTTTACAGGAGATTTAGTCAATAATCTGGCGAAGGAAATGGACAACTGGTTTGAAGTATTCAATCAAATTGAGGCTAAAATCGGCATTTATTCCATTTTGGGCAATCACGATTACGGCGATTACCACGATTGGGACTCTCAGGAAGACAAAACTGAAAACTTTAACCAACTGCTTAACATTCATCAAAAATTGGGCTGGAAGATGTTAAGAAATGAACACATCAGCCTGGAACGTTCTGGTGAGAAACTTCATATTGTCGGTGTTGAAAATTGGGGCAATGGCGGTTTTGTGAAATATGGAGATATTGATAAAGCTTCTCAAAATTTAACGGCTGAAGATTTTAAAATTTTGATGAATCACGATCCATCCTATTGGGATGAGAAAGTGAAAGATCATCCAAAAAACTTTCAGCTCTGCCTGAGTGGTCATACCCATGGGATGCAGTTTGGTATCGAAATTCCGGGTTGGTTCAAATGGAGTCCCGTACAATACCGTTATAAACAATGGGCAGGTATTTATAAGCACCATAACCGTCTCATTAATGTCAACAGAGGTTTCGGCTATTTGGCTTATCCCGGTCGGGTAGGAATTTGGCCAGAAGTCACAGTTATTGAATTAGGTTAATATACAATCAAGCTTATTGGTGTAACAGTTTGGCTTAGGGATTGAGGCATTGTTGGAGCTCTTGACACGCCTTAAGCGTGGCAAAGCGACTGCCGAAAGCCCGACTCCCGCATTAGGCGGGAGAAAGCCCCAAATAATTACACCGCATTTTGAGACTTTACTTTCTTTATAAAACCTTACTTTTGCAAGATAAATTTTGTAAGTATTATGGCGTATAATTTTAAAGACATAGAAGCGAAATGGCAAAAATTTTGGGCAGAAAATAAAACTTTTAAAGCCAAACAACCGTCTGAAAATCAAGAAAATAAAAATCCTTTTTATGTTTTAGACATGTTTCCTTATCCTTCCGGTGCCGGTTTGCACGTCGGGCATCCGCTAGGTTATATTGGAAGTGACATTTACGCACGATATAAACGACACAAAGGCTATAATGTCCTTCATCCACAAGGCTATGATTCTTTTGGTTTGCCCGCTGAACAGTATGCCATTCAAACGGGTCAACATCCGGCAAAAACGACAACAGCCAACATCAAACGCTATCGCGAACAACTCGATCGTATCGGATTTTCTTTTGATTGGGACCGACAAGTTCGCACAAGTGACCCAAAATATTACCGTTGGACGCAATGGATCTTTATTCAGTTGTTTGAATCCTACTATGATTTTGATGACCAACGAGCACAACCTATTGAAAAACTTATCAATCGGTTTGAGCAGAACGGAAATTCAGACCTCAACGTTGCCTGTGATGAAGATACTCCGGAGTTTACAGCTGAACAATGGCAGGAGTTTACAAATCAAAGACAAGAGGAAATCCTGTTACAGTATCGCCTCACCTACCTTGCTGAAACGGAAGTAAATTGGTGTCCTGCCTTGGGTACTGTTTTAGCAAACGATGAGATCGTAAACGGCTTGTCAGAACGCGGCGGACATGCTGTGGAGCGCAAGAAAATGAATCAATGGAGCATGCGTATTTCTGCTTATGCTGAGCGTTTATTGCAAGGTTTAGAGAATCTCGACTGGTCTGAGAGCATCAAGGAATCGCAACGGAACTGGATTGGTAAGTCTGTTGGTTCTCAAGTAAAATTTGCAGTTAAAAACCACAATGATTTTATAGAAGTATTTACGACTCGGCCAGACACTATTTTTGGGGTTTCATTTATGACGCTTGCTCCAGAACATGACTTGGTTAAAAAAATTACAACGCCAGAACAAAAAGAAGCCGTAGATGCTTACATCAAAGAAACTGCAAAGCGCAGTGAACGGGATCGTCTCGCCGATGTTAAAAGCATCAGCGGTGTGTTTACCGGCGCTTATGCGGAGCATCCTTTAACTCATCAGCCTATTCCGATTTGGATTGGTGATTATGTTTTGGCCAGTTATGGTACAGGCGCCGTAATGGCAGTACCTTGTGGCGATCAACGGGATTACGATTTTGCTCATCATTTTAATATTCCTGTTCCTAACATCTTTAAAGATACCGACATCTCTGAAGCAGCATTTGGTGAAAAAGATGACACCTTAATAACCAATTCGGAGTTTTTAAACGACCTTCCGATCAAACAAGCCATTGCTAAAGCGATTGAAGTCATCGAAGACCAAGGGATCGGAAAAGCCAAGACCAACTATAGGTTACGCGATGCGGTGTTTTCACGTCAGCGGTACTGGGGCGAGCCTTTTCCGGTCTATTATGTAAATGGACTTCCACAAATGATCGAGGATCAGCATTTGCCCCTTGAGTTACCCGAAGTTGACGAATATTTACCTACTGAAGACGGAGAACCACCTTTAGGTCGAGCGCAAACCTGGGCTTGGGATACCAATGAAAGTAAAGTCGTAGATAATAACAAAATTGACCATAAAACCGTATTTTCTCTCGAATTAAATACCATGCCGGGTTGGGCCGGAAGCTCTTGGTACATGTTCCGTTATATGGAAACGGAAAAACGCAATGAGGTTTTTGCTTCTCAAGACGCTTTGGATTACTGGCAGAATGTCAACCTATACGTTGGTGGCAGCGAACACGCCACGGGCCATTTATTATATTCACGATTTTGGACTAAGTTTCTTAAAGACCGAGGATTTCTGAAGGTTGATGAACCGTTTCAACGCATGATCAACCAGGGAATGATCTTAGGCGAAAGTGCCTTTGTAAAAAGAGGTAATGATACAGGGAAATTTTATTCAGAAGGTCTTGAGATAGCAGAAGATTATCAACGTATTCACGCTGATGTTAATCTTGTGAATACCTCAAATGAATTGGATATAGAGGGTTTTAAAAAATTCCGACCAGAATTTAAAGACGCTGAATTTATAACTGAAGATGACGGGTCTTTTAAAGTAAGCCGAGAAGTTGAAAAAATGTCAAAATCCAAATACAATGTGATCAATCCGGATGACGTTTGCGATGAATACGGTGCTGATGCCTTACGTTTATTTGAAATGTTCCTCGGCCCCATAGATCAGGCCAAGCCATGGAATACAGCTGGGCTGTCTGGTGTAGTTGGTTTTCTTAAAAAATTGTGGAAGCTATACCACCAGGGCGACAAGTTTGTTGTCACTGACGACAAAGCCGACAAAAAAGCACTGAAAGCTTTACACCAAACTATTAAAAAAGTCAACATGGATATTGAAGACTTTAGCTTTAATACGTCAGTGTCCAGTTTTATGATCTGCGTCAATGAACTGAATCAATTGAAGTGTACTTCCCGGGAAATATTAGAGCCCTTATGCGTTTTGGTGGCTCCATTTGCGCCTCACATTGCTGAAGAGCTTTGGGAAAGATTAGGTCACGAAGGTTCGGTAAGTTCTGTCCCCTATCCGGAGCACAACGAAAAGTACTTGAAAGAAGATACAAAAACCTACCCCATTTCCTTTAACGGTAAAATGCGTTTTACGTTAGATTTAGACTTGAACTTATCTAAAGATGAGATTGAGGAAATTGTTATGCAGGACGAGCGGACTCAAAAACAACTTGATGGTCGTGAACCCAAGAAAGTCATTGTCGTACCGGGTAAAATTGTCAATATTGTAGGCTAGAGATGAGAAGAGCTGTAATTTTATTATCTTTTATCAGTGTTCTAGCCCGGGCTCAGGGTCTGCCCGAAGATCACTTTGGACATTATAAAGGTAAACTCCAGATATTCGCTGCAGATCAAACTAACACTGTAGATATGGAGTTCAAGTTACAGCCAACTCCGGACCCGGAAGTCTACAATTATGTAATTATATATCATACTCCGAAACAAAAAGATGTCCGTAAGTATCTTTTGAAAGCAAAAGACAGCTTAGGGAACTTTGTTCTCGATGAACAAAACGGGATTGCCATACCGACTAAATATATCAACCGTAGTCTTCATGCTTTTTTTGAGGTTCAGTCAAAACTATTGAAAAATACGGTTCGATTTAAAGACCAGGAGGTAGAATTTGAGATTAGCGTTGCAAATACCAAAATACCTGACACAACTTCAACAGCAGATCTAAAATATCAAGTTTTATCCTATCCTGTAAAGACTTATCAATATGCAAAACTTGTTAAGCATTAGGTAAAAATGTCATTAATTTACAATTTGGAAGTATTTTTGATTTCTGATAATTAAAAAAGAAAATATTATGATGTCGTATTATATACTTATTGGAGCAATTATGCTGGTTAGTTGGTATGTCAGTAGCACCTTAAAATCAAAGTTTAAAAAATACTCTAAGATTCAATTAGAAAATGGAATGAGCGGTGCAGAGATTGCACGTAAAATGCTAGCCGATCACCACATTACTGATGTCGATGTCATTTCGACTTCAGGGCGACTTACAGACCATTATCACCCCACAAAGAAAACCGTTAACCTCAGTGAAAGTGTTTACAACCAACGTAATGCTGCAGCTGCTGCCGTAGCAGCTCACGAAGTTGGCCATGCTGTACAACACGCTAAAGCTTACAAATGGCTTGAAATGCGAAGTCAATTGGTGCCTGTGGTTAGTGTGGCCTCTCAGTTGAGTCAGTGGGTAATTTTTGGGGGCATCATATTAATGGGCTTAGTTTCAGTAGGTGTGGGTCAAATGGTCCTTCTGGCAGGTATCATTATGTTTGGTTTGGGTACGCTTTTCAGTTTCATTACTTTGCCGGTGGAATACGATGCGAGCAACAGAGCTCTGGCCTGGCTAAAGAGTAATGCCATTGTGAATGCAGAAGAGTATGAACTCGCCGAAGACAGCTTAAAATGGGCTGCACGAACCTACGTTGTCGCTGCAGTTGGCTCATTGGCAACGCTTCTATATTTTATAATGATTTATTTAGGAAGAGACTAATTTATGTATAAAAACGATTTATTTTTAAGAGCGCTTAAAGGAGAGGAAGTCGAACGACCACCCGTATGGATGATGCGCCAAGCAGGAAGATACCTGCCCGATTTTATGAAGCTGAAACACAAGTATGACTTCTTTACTCGTTGTCAAACACCGGAGTTAGCCACTGAGATCACCATGATGCCTATTGATCAAGTTGGTGTCGATGCCGCCATTCTCTTTAGCGATATTTTAGTCATTCCCCAAGCCATGGATATTGAGGTCGAGATGAAACCTGGCGTTGGTCCCTGGTTACCCAATCCTGTAAATAGCGAAAAACGCATTCAGGAAGTCAATATCCCTGATGTCTACGATCGCTTAAATTATGTTTTAGAGGCGATTAAACTGACCAAGAAAACATTGGATAACCATGTCCCGCTTATTGGATTTGCAGGATCACCCTGGACGATTTTCTGTTATTGTGTGCAAGGTCAAGGCTCCAAAAATTTTGATAAAGCTAAAGCGCTATGCTTTTCCAGACCGGATTTGGCTCACGATCTATTACAAAAGATCACAAAAACAACCATCGCATACTTGAAGGCTAAAGTTGAAGCCGGAGTCGATACCGTCCAAGTATTTGATTCCTGGGGTGGCATGCTTTCACCAGTTGACTATCAAGAGTTTTCATGGCAATACATTCAACAAATTATTGATGCTCTCAAAGGTAATGCCCCTGTAATTGCTTTTGGAAAAGGCTGTTGGTTTGCCTTAGAAAAAATGTCAACTTCCGGTGCTTCAGCTCTAGGTGTCGATTGGACATGTTCACCCAAAACAGCCCGTCAATTGACTAAAAACCAAATCACTTTGCAAGGTAATTTTGACCCTTCTCGACTTTTATCGCCTCCAGAAATAATTACCAAAATGGTTCATGAGATGATTGATGAGTTTGGCGCTCAACGTTATGTTGCTAATCTCGGTCACGGCATTTTACCAAACATCCCTGTAGATCATGCGCAGGCATTTGTCGATGCTGTGAAATCATACGAGAAAAGTAACGTGCACTAAACGACCTGAATAACTTCTGTTTCTGAAAGGACATAAATATGATCGCCCTCGTCTGGCGTGATATAGAAATTGCCCGTGAAGCTGCCGTATGCCGGTAAGATCATTTGTTTAGGCTTTTGATAAAAGCAAGATAATTTGAGTTGTTGTTTTGCCTTTCCTCTTAACCTGTAACCCGGGTGAATATGACCGCAAATATTATATAATTCGCCTGTTTCTTCGGGTTTGTGCGTGAGGCTAAATGCAGAGATATCTAAATGATTTACAATTTGAAAGCCTAATTTTTCAAATTGTGAGGTAGGAATAATATCATGATTGCCAACTATAAGTGTAAACTCTACAGGTTGTCTTTTTACCCATTGTTCAAAAATTTGCCAGGACTTGTTGAGACTAGAATGAAATAGATCGCCCAAAAACACCACTTGTTTCGGGGAATATTCTGCAATATTTTGTTCTAAATGAATGTAATCGACAGCATTGGAAAGGTTAGGCAAAGCACTACCATGTTTTCTAAAATGTTCAATTTTACCTAAATGCAGATCGGCAATGATTAAAATATTTTGGTCTTCCCAATAAAGCGCGCCTTGGTGATTTAAAATAAAAATATTTTGAAGAAGTTTAAGTCTCAAGAGGCTTTAAGATTCAAAGATTTATGAGTGTTTTCTATAGATGCTTTTTGTTTATGCTGCAGCCATTGATCACCTTTCCATTTTCGCATTAAATTTTCATAGTATCTCATCACAGTAATATTGTAAACAGCTTTACCGAGATGTTTAGGTTGACGTGCCAAAGCTCTTAAGCTTATAGAAAACCCAGCTGTTTTGTAATGCATATGATGCCAGTATCCCTCGGGCATATAAAGTGTTTCGCCTGGTGACAAATTGGCTGTATAGCCTTTAGCGTATGCTAAAGCAGGATACGTTTCGAAATCAGGATCTGTGAAATCAATACCATCGTTGGTCTTCAGTGAATTAGCAACTTTGTACAGATATTTGGTCTCAGAAGGTGGGAAAATTAAGCATTGTTTTTGTCCCTGAAGATGGATATGTAATATGTTAGCCAAGTCAATGTCATAATGCATAAAAACCTTAGAATCCTGACCACCAATAAATAAAAAGGGTAAACTTTTAAGTAAGCTTAAACCCAGTTTTGGAACTTTGATATGATCCTGTAAAATTGGTCGTTCTTTGATGAGGTTAAATAAGAAAATGCGTAAGTCGGTAGGTTGAGTTTGCAAAATATCAATGTAATCTCTTAGCTTCATTTTGGCTTGAGGCTCATTGTATTTATATTTTGAAGTGATAGGTTTTGAATCGTAGAGAGGCACTTCTAAGTCGCCTGCAATAGATTTAAAATAATCGAACGTCCATTTATCTTTAGCCGGCCAGTCATCTATTAGCTGCTCTATAATAAGCGGCTTTTGTGGCTTAACATAGCACTTGATAAATTCTTCAGGCGATATGCGCTTCAACCGTTCTACGGGTTGAGTATTGAGTTTTTGAGACATGTGAAATTTAAATGATTAAGACAAACCTTAAATCTTGGCTTTTTTCTTTGTCTTCTTGGCTTGCTCATTTCTCTCAATTTTATGGCCTGGTCTAGACCATTTTGGCTTCTCACCGAGAGGTTTAAATTCAGCTTCTTCTTTAAGTTTTGAAATTGGTTTATCACCTTTTTCAAACGCCTTTTGAGGTTTAAGGCCTAAGGCTTCAAACAGCTTCATATCTTCGCTCACATCTGGATTGGGTGTCGTGAGCAATTTATCTCCAGCAAAAATAGAATTGGCGCCAACAAAGAAACACATGGCCTGGCCTTCCTGACTCATTTGGGTTCTTCCTGCAGACAAACGCACTTGTGTTTTTGGCATCACAATACGTGTTGTAGCAATCATTCTGACCATTTCCCAAATTTCAACAGGTTTTTGCTCATCTAGTGGTGTACCTTCAACAGGTACCAAAGCGTTGATCGGTGTAGATTCTGGTTGTGGGTTGAGTGTAGAGAGCGCGATCAGCATATCTGCACGATCTTCTATACTTTCTCCCATACCAATAATACCTCCACTACAAACGGTCACATTAGATTCACGAACATTATTAATAGTATCTAAACGGTCTTGATAACCCCGAGTCGAAATCACTTTTTTATAATATTCTTCTGAGGAATCTAAATTATGATTATACGCGTACAATCCGGCTTCGGCCAGGCGTTTTGCTTGGTTTTCTGTCACCATGCCTAGTGTACAACAGACCTCCATATCCATTTCATTCACAGTTCTTACCATATCAAGAACTCTTTCAAAGTCATCTCCATCTTTGACATTTCGCCAAGCTGCACCCATACATAATCTTGAGCTTCCTGAAGCTTTAGCTCTTTTGGCTTGCGCTTTAACGTGGGAAACACTCATCAAATCATTCTTTTCGATATCGGTATGGTAACGCGCAGCTTGTGGACAATATCCACAATCTTCTGGACAACCACCTGTTTTTATAGATAATAAGGTTGAAACTTGAACCGTATTAGGGTCATGGTATTTTCTATGAACCGTTGCGGCTTCATACATTAATTCCATGAGCGGTTTATGGTAAATCTTTAAAATTTCTGAACGCTTCCAGTTATGCTTAATCATATTGCGATATTTTATTAAAAGAATGGTATAAACATCAAATTTACAAAAAACATGGTTTTAACCTAGCTTTTCAAGAATATTGGTTATTGAAATTTTTCTAAAACTACACTCACCGCATTACCTCCAAAGCCTACAGCATTAATCATAACCGAATTAATTTGTTGAGGTACTTTGTCATTTTTATAAAATGGGTTTTGTATAAAGGTATTATTTTCTAGCATTAATACAGCCATTTCCAAGCTCATCGCTCCAGATGCACCAAATGTATGTCCGATTTGCCATTTATTTGTAGTTAAAGCGGGCATAATGGTAAAGGTCTTTTGAATTGCTTTTAATTCTGATTTATCTCCTTTTACCGTACCTGGTGCGTGCATCACAACTACATCTACAGATTGAACTTGAGCTAGATTTAATGCCATTTGCATAGATTCTTGTAAACAATCGGCTTCAGAAGATAAGGCTACACTATGACTGATGCTTTCTGTGGCATATCCTACTCCACTCACTTTTATAGCATTTTCTTTTGGTTTAGTACTTAATTTTGCAAGACAAGCTGCTTCACCTAGTACAAGTGTATTGTCATTCTTTTTAAAATCTAAACTATGACAAGGTAAATGGTTAAGCTGTTTTGAATAAAGTTTTAAAGCCTGCATTTGTGCAATCGTAAAACCAGTCAACGGTGCTTCACTTCCGCCTATGATAAATTCTGATAATAGTCCAGATTGAAGAAAAGCACTCGCGTTGAGCAGTGCATGTAAAGCTGAAGAGCAAGTGATAGAATGGCTAACAGCAGGACCTTTTAAACCTAAGTCTTGAGCAACACTTGTTGCAATATTGCCCAAAGTGGTTGTTGGAGAGGTCATTAGCGGTACCTTTTTATGTTTTAAATAGGATAGGTGGGCTTTTTCAAATGTTTGGGTTGCGCCACGGGATGAACCTATATTAATACCGACAGGAGATTGAGTAGCCGTTAAATTTTCAAATAGCTTGCGTCCAACAAATATAGCCATCAGTGCCGATTTATCTAAACTTTTATATAGTTTGCCTTCAGCTCTGATATTTTCTATTACCTTATTATCATTATCACTTAAAGCAGAGACCTTAACTTTAGTATCATTAAAACTTTCTGTTTTAAAACCAGAATTGGCATTCTTATAGCTTTGCCAAACTTCAGATTTATTAAAGCCTAAAGCTGAAACTGAACTGATGTAATGAATAAAAACTGGTTTTATCATGATATTTAAGCCAGTCGCAAATGTATTAAAGGTTAACCAAAAAGTAAGAGCAAAATTCTAAAGGTTTTAAGCTTTTTATAACAGTAAAAAAACTTACATTTTAAGTATAATGATTAATTTTGAGCATATTAACTCAAAATATTTTTATTATGTCTTTTAAACTACCAGATTTAGATTATGCTCACGATGCTCTTGAGCCACATATTGATGCAAAAACTATGGAAATACACCATGGGAAACATCACGCAGGTTATACCAAAAAATTAAATGCAGCCATTGAAGGAACAGAGCTTGACGGAAAATCTATAGACCATATATTAGCAAATTTAGATTTATCAAACACGGCAGTTCGCAATAATGGCGGTGGTTTCTACAATCACTCTTTATTTTGGAAAGTGATGTCACCAAAGGGTGGCGGAAAACCTTCAGGTGCTTTAGCTGAAGCTATAGATAAATCTTTTGGTTCATTTGACGGTTTTAAAGAAGCATTCTCAAAAGCAGCTGCAACTCAATTTGGCTCAGGCTGGGCATGGCTTTGTGTTCATGAAGGTGGTGGCGTAGAGGTTTGTTCTACACCAAATCAAGATAATCCTTTGATGCCTAACGTAGGTTGTGCTGGTACTCCAATTTTAGGAATAGATGTATGGGAACATGCTTACTATTTAAATTATCAAAATCGCAGACCGGACTACATTGATGCATTTTTTAATGTTATTAATTGGGATGAAGTCTCTAAGCGATACGAAAACAGTAAGTAAAAGTAAAAATCTTATTTTATGAAGCAGTAAGTCTTTTAGATTTACTGCTTTTTTTATATAAAAACTGTAATTTTATAGCATGTTAAAACAACGCATCATCGTTGATAGACTTGAATGTGGCACAGACGAGGCTGGTAGGGGTTGCCTGGCTGGACCGGTTACAGCAGCAGCGGTAATCTTGCCTCCGGATTTTTCTCATGATTGGCTTAATGATTCAAAGCAGCTATCGCTCAAAAAGAGAGAAGCACTAAGGCCAATTATAGAAAGAGAAGCATTGAGCTTTGGCATTGCTCATGTGTTACCTGAAGAAATAGACAAAATCAATATATTGAATGCTTCAATTTTAGCTATGCATAAAGCTTTAAATCAATTAAATCCCAAACCTGAATTTATACAAGTAGACGGAAACCGGTTTAAGACGTTCAAAAATATTGCGCATGAATGTGTTATTAAAGGAGATGGCAAATATATGAATATTGCAGCCGCTTCAATTCTTGCAAAAACTTACAGAGATGATATTATGGCTCAATTGCACAAAGAGCACTCTGAATATGACTGGCTTAAAAATAAAGGCTATCCTACAACTAGTCATAGAAATGCAATTAAAATATATGGAATTACCCCGTATCACAGAAAAAGCTTTAAACTTTTACCAGATCAACTACGTTTTGAATTTTAAAATACTATGAAACAAGGATTCACATTTATAAAAACTTGGATTTTACTATTTGCCTCTTTCATTTTGTTGAGCTGTCAGCAAAACAAAACCCAAAAAGCTGAAATTGAACAGCTTATACCGCCTGATGCAAGTATAATAATGAAATTTTATGAGAGTTTAGAGTGGGATAACACATTAAAAAACCAAGCCTTCCTATCCAAATATAAAAAAAATCCTCTCCTTGAATATTTTTCTAATAATGCGTTTAACAGTGTTGTAGAGATTCCTGATGAAGCTTTGTGGTCTTATAATATTCTTGGTAAAGACAAATTAGTTAAAACTCTAATTTTCGAATCAAATGATGAGAGTGATATTAAAATTAAAACCAAGCAATCATATCAGTATGAAAGTGTCAAAATCAATATGTTTCAGGATAAGACCAAGTCTTTTTATATCTGCGTTTTGGCGCAATATACCATTGTCAGTAATTCTAAAATTATTGTTGAAAATATTATAAGAAATTATAAAAATAGAGTTCAAATACCTTCCCCTATCAAAAAATATTTGGACGTGTTATCCCAAGACTCTCCCACTATGATTGTCAACACTAATCAATTTAATGAAGTTTCTAAAAACTTTTTTAAATCTCCAGTACCTCAACAATATTTGGCTTTATCAAATTTTATTGGGTTTGATCTCAATTTTAACGACAACACTACATTGTTTAGTGGTATAATTTTCAAAGACGATAAAAGTAGTGAAAGCTGGAAAATATTGTCTGCTGTTGAGCCTAAAAATTCTGTTGTAGCAGAAGTTATACCCAATCATTTTGTCAATGCAACAAGTATATTAATTTCAGAATATGAAAAGCTAGGCCATAAAAAAGAAGTCGTAGAACAAGTTTCTACTCATGACAGTTTATGGTTAAATATCAAAGAATTGGCCAGCATTCATTTAAAAAATGGTAAGGCTGTAGCCCATGTTTCTAAAAATATAGATCAAACTTACGAAGCTTTTAAAAAAGAAGCTCAACCGCTTAAATCTTTTGGGACTACGCAAATATATAGTCTTAAAAACCCTATCTCTTTTGACCAAAAGTTTACTAGTTTAATTCCGCAAGTTGATTTTAGGTTTTTTATGGTACATCAAGACATTATTATCGGTTCAAAAAAACTTCAGGTTTTAGAAGATATAATAATTCAAATCAATAATCAAAATGTGTTGGCCCAACAACTTAATTATCAAAACCATCTCAAATCCCTCAATACAAAAAGTCATGTATTGTGGTTTACGGCGTTGAATCATCAACAACAATTCTTTGATACACAAACCCATCCAGATTACAAAAAAGCTCTAAAATCTATCGACTGGTCAAAACACGAACTTTTACTTTCTCAGCTAATTGTAGAAGATGACTTTGCATATTTTAATATTTTACAAAAACAAACGCCAGATAATGCCAATCCGGTAGATATAGAACAGGTTATCAGGTTAAAGTCTGAAGATGCGATGTTGTCTACACCTCAATTTTTTAAAAATTGGCGTACAGGACAGCAAGATGTTGTTTACCAAGATGTGAACAATAAGCTCCACCTTGTAGACACCAAAGGCAATAAAATATGGACAAAGCAGCTGGATAGCCCGATAATAGGTCGTATCAATAGCATAGACATTTATCAAAATACCAGAATCCAGTTAGCTTTTGCGACTCAAAACAGGGTTTATGTTTTAGACAAAAATGGAAACGAAGTTTCTCCTTTTCCCCTCAAGTTTAGAAATGAAATTACTCAACAACTTTCAGTTTTTGACTATGATAACAACGGCCGCTATCGTTTTGTGGTCGTTATGGGTAAAAAAATCAGGATGTACAACAAAGAAGGGCAGCGTGTGAGAGGATTCAAATTCAAAAAAACCAAAACACCATTGTCTTATCCAATGAAACACATCAGGATTGGTCATAAAGATTATATTTTGGCACAGGAGCAATCTGGTCAATTACATATTTTAAGCCGAACGGGTAAAACTAGAGTCAATATTACAGAAGACATAAGTCATACCGACAATCAATGGTATGAACATGATCAGTCTTTTGTTTCTGTTAATGGCAAAGGGCAGGTCCTTAAAATTAGTGAAAACGGAAAAGTAAATCGAGATGATAAAGAATGGATCAACCCAAAATTTAAGGCCAATGATAAAATATTTGTCAGTATGTCTGAAAATCAATTGCATATCAATAAAACAATAACAGAACTTCCTTATGGCGTTTATACGCAGCCCCTAATTCTATCAAATCATATTGGTATAACCGACACGCAAGCCCAAAAGGTTTATGTTTTGGATAAATCAGGGCAAATCATAGAGGGTTTCCCTATATATGGAGAAAAAATTGCAGACACTTATCAAACACAAGAGGGTTTTGTTTTGCTATGCGAAGACGAAAACGACGCGGTATTAGTCTATCGGGTAAAGTTTAATTAAATACTTGTTATAATTTGAATTAACTATAGGTAAATTACTATCACACAACCACAAAAATAAAAATTTACCTATTAGATTAGGCTAAAGAATTACTTCAAGAAGTTTAAAAACCGCTTTCTATCTATTGTCTCAGCACCTAGTCGCTCTAAATGTCGAGTATAGATTTGACAGTCTACAAGTTTAAGTCCTTTACTTTTATAATATTCTATCATTTTAATGAAAGCATATTTAGAAGCATTACTTTGATGTGCAAACATACTTTCACCACAAAAGACACCGTAAGATTTGAGGTAAATCCCATATAAACCCCCAACGAGTTCATTGTCTTGCCAAGCTTCAACAGAATGTGCATATCCCTTTTGATGTAAATTAATATAAGCGTTCATCATTTGGTCACTTAACCAAGTCCCATTTTGTCCTTTACGAGGTGTTGCTGCACAAGCTTTAATCACTTGCTCAAAAGCTTGATTAAATGTCACTTCAAACTTTTTTTGATTTAAGAGCGGTCGCATAGATTTTGAAATATGAAGTTTTTCAGGGAACAACACCATGCGCTCTTCTGGTGACCACCACAAAATAGGTTCGTTTTCGTTATACCATGGAAAAATCCCATTGCGGTATGCCAAGATTAACCGCTCAGCAGACAAGTCGCCACCAACGGCCAAAATTCCAGATTCATCAGCATGTCTAGGATGTGGAAACCACAATTCTGAGGTGAGAAATACCATGAGCTTAAAAAATAAATACCAATCCAAAAATAAAAATCAAGCTACCAATCAAAAACATCCAAAACGTGAAAGGTAGAATTTGATAAGCTTTAAGCTTGGTTATGGCCAGTAAAGGCAAAGCCCAAAATGGTTGAAGCATGTTTGTGATTTGGTCTCCATAGGCCATCGCCATCAGCATTTTGGGCAAAGGCACTTGCAATTGATGAGAAGACTCAATAATGATCGGGCCTTGAATTACCCATTGCCCACCGCCACTAGGCACAAAAATGTTGAGTAATCCTGCGCTCATAAATGTGAATATAGGTAAGGTTTCTGTCGTTGAAATACTCACAAAAAACTCAGCAATATTGATGGCCAAACCACTGTCTTTCATCACACCCATAATTCCAAAATATAATGGGAATTGAATTAAAATACCGCTCACATCGCTAATTGAAATTTTTAAGGCCTTTAGAAACTGATAAAAATTGCCATGTAAGATAAACGCCAAGCCCAACATTAAAAAATTAAGCATATTAGGTGTCAGCCTGAAGTCTAAAAAGTATTCTTTATATTGAATTGCAAAAGTCAACAGCACTATACCACCAAAAAGAGTAGCAGGCCAGCGAATTTTTTCAAATTTTATAATGTCTTGATAATTGAGTGTTGAGTTTACCTTAGATATAGAAAGATCAATATCCACAACCGATTTTGACCTAGAGTGTAATACCAAAAACAGCAAAGGCATCAACAAGAGGAGTAAGCCAAATATTAAAAGATTTTCAAAACTTAAAATGGTCTCAGCAGTAGCTAAAAAATCGGGTACAGCCAATGGACTTAAACTTGCTAAATGCCCACTTTCTGCAACTTTTAAAGGTGCTGAACCGCTTAAACCACCATGCCAAACCATAAGACCAATATAGCCTGATGCACCGAGTAAAGGATAATTAAGTTTAAAACCCCTTTCAGCACAGGATTCCCCAATTTTACGAACCAGAATGGCTCCAAAAATCAAACCTAAACCCCAATTGAAAAATGCCATGAGCATA
Source organism: Mesohalobacter halotolerans (assembly GCF_006120725.1). Lineage (GTDB taxonomy): Bacteria > Bacteroidota > Bacteroidia > Flavobacteriales > Flavobacteriaceae > Psychroflexus > Psychroflexus halotolerans. Next base: position 528,999 of record NZ_SWMU01000001.1, on the reverse strand, counting down.
GTAGAAACACTTACAATCACGACAGCTTTTGCTGTAGAGTTAATGGGTGCCGTTAGGACGTCAAGCAGTTTTTGCATGGGTTGGCTTAGCACTAAAATATGTCCTAAGACCAAAATCAACATCATTTGATATGCAAACACCAACAGACTTTCGTTCCAAATGCCGTTTTCCCAATAACTTAAAACCTTAATAAAATTTTGAGATACATTGCCAGAGGTCATACTCAAACTTACCCAAAGCATGACAACAATCGTCAATATCACGGCAATACTAAATGGCGATGGCACAAAACGTTTAAAATAGTGTTCTATGGTTTTTGAGTTTTTCAATAAGCCGAGATTTTTTGCTTTATTCAAAAACTTAAAAGTATAAAAGTTCATTGAAAAAATGATACTTTTGTACAGAATTAGTGGGTTTTAATGAAACAGCTTTTACTTTTTTTCTTTTTGTGTTCTACTTTGCACGTAGCCTCACAAGTGCGTGAATTAAGACGGATGGATTCGGGTAGGAGCCAAAGCAATACTAATCAAAATGTAGAAAATACTCAATCAGTTGAAGAAACCAAAGAACGTCCACCGATAGACCAATACAAAATCATTACGTCAAAAAATGATACAATCATTGCTGATACAAATTTAACCATCCAAAAGGCCTACAAATACAATTACCTGCGTAAAGATGATTTCGAACTTTTACCGTTTCACAATATTGGGCAAACGTACAACAGTTTAGGTTATACGTTTGATGAAGTAAACCTCAGACCCCAATTTGGGGCTCAAGCCCGGCGATTTTATTACTTGGAAGCAGAAGACATCAATCACTTTTACGTGCCAACGCCTTATACCGATTTGTATTTTAAGACTACTTTTGAACAAGGGCAAAATTTGGACGCATCTTTTACTAGTAACTTTACAAAACGATTTAACTTTTATATCGCCTACAAAGGTTTAAGATCTTTAGGTAAATATTTACATTCTAGTACATCTAACGGGCATTTTAGGGTAGGTGTGGCTTACAGCACAAAAAATGATCGCTATCACTTAAAAACCCATTTCACTTCACAAGATTTTACTATCGAAGAAAATGGCGGACTCACGCCAACAGCAAAACAACAATTTATAAACGGCGATCCAGAATTTGAAAACAGACCATCTTTGGATGTTCAATTTCAAGATGCCGAAAACAAATTTGTAGGTCGACGATTTTTGGTTGATCAATTTTATAAACTCAGAAAAGGTAATGACTCTACTCAAAATGGACAAATCAAGCTGAAGCATCAATTGCTTTTTAAAGATAAAACATTTCGTTATGAACAAACTGAAGCCTCCGATTTGTTTGGTATACCTTTAGAAACCCAAAACCTCAACACCGAAGTTGAATTTCAAGATGTGACCAATACCTTAGGAGTAAGCTATCAGATTAATCCTCTGGGTATTTTTGAATTTAATGCTTCTCACAGCGATTACAATTACGGGTACAATTCGGTTTTTGTAGGTGATCAAGGTATAGTCCCTAATCGGCTTCAGGGTGAAATTTTAGCTGTTGGTGGATCTTATTTTGGAAAAATTGGACAATTCAAACTACAAGGTGATATTCAGTATAACTATTCGGGTGACTTTGAAGGCAATTATATCAAAACCCAAGCTGATTATCAATTTTCAAAAGATTTGAAAGCCACAGCACGCTTGAATATCAACTCACATGCTCCAAATTACAATAAACTTTTAAACCAAAGTGATTATCAGAACTACAATTGGTTTAACGATTTTGATAACGTTAAAACTCAATATTTACAAGCAGAGCTGGCATCTAAAAAATTTGGAAACCTAGACGCTTCAATCACTCAAATCCAAGATTATGCCTATTTTGGTTTTATAGATAACCCCAATCCCGAACCCTTAGCAGATTCTTTAGTCAGGCCATTTCAATCTGATAGCGAGGTCAGATATTTGAAGTTAAAATTTGAAAAAACTTTAAAATACGGTAAGTTTTCTCTTGCCAACACCATTATGTATCAAAATGTTTTAGACGGCAAAGATGTTTTTAGAGTGCCTGATCTGGTGACGCGTCAAACACTATTTTATACGGATCGTTGGTTTAAAAAAGCTTTATTCTTACAAACCGGATTCAATTTTAAATTCTTTACAGGCTATAATGCCAATGCTTATGACCCGATTTTAGCTGAATTTGTTGTGCAAGATTTTGAAGAACTCGACAACTTTTACACCGTTGATTTTTTCTTTAATATTAAAGTCAGGCAGGCGCGGATATATTTTAAATATGAAAATTTGACCACACTTTTTGAAACCAACACCAGTTTTTCTGCCCCAAATTATCCCTATCGCGATGCTGTGATTCGGTTTGGGCTGGTTTGGAATTTCTTTTTGTAAACATTCATTTTTATTTAATGATTGTTCGCTGGTCATGTTTTAACTTTGAACAAAATTATAAAGTGAAATTAAATCAATTTCATCTCATTTCATTTACCAAACTGAAGACTGGTATTTGTGATTACTTGAAGTGATAAAGTTTCATTTGATAAAGTAAGTTAATATAATTGCTTAAATATCGATTGGAATTATGGAGTCATCTCAACATCGAGCGTAGTCGAGATAATGTTTGAACATCGAGCGGAGCCGAGATGTAAATGATTTTTGACTTCAGTTTATGCTGAATGATAGCCGCAGTGCTTCAACATAAAACAAAGAATATTTGAGGAAATATAATTTTTATAAAATAAAATCACAATATATATGAAAGGTGTTTTGATGGTAAATCTAGGTTCTCCTAAATCGACTGACCCCAAAGATGTTAAACGCTATTTGGGCGAATTTTTAATGGATGAACGCGTGATAGATTTGCCCTATGTTTTAAGAGCTATTTTAGTTAAAGGGATTATTCTCAATACACGACCAAAACAATCGGCAAAAGCTTATAAAAAAATATGGTGGGATGAAGGCTCACCATTGATTGTATTATCAGAAAGGCTTCAAGAAAGAGTTGATGAATACACCCAAATCCCTATCGCTCTAGCTATGCGATATGGCGAACCATCAATCCACCAAGGTTTACAAGAATTGCACGATAAAGGCGTAGATGAAGTTTTGCTTTTGCCTTTGTATCCTCAATTTGCGATGGCCACTACTGAAACCATTTTGGTCTTAACAGAGCAACTTAGAGATGAACATTTTCCAGAAATGTCTTTGACAACTGTTCCGCCATTTTACAACCATCCGGATTATGTCAATGTGTTGTCTGCCAGTATCTACGAAAAAATTAGAAATTTAAATTACGACCATTTATTGTTTAGTTATCACGGTGTGCCTGAACGACATATCAGAAAAAGTGATATCACTAAATCACATTGTAAAATTGATGGCAGCTGTTGTCAAATCCCATCTAAAGCTCATCAATTTTGTTATCGCCATCAATGTTATGAAACTACTCGACTTGTGGCTCAAACCCTAGACTTAAAAGAAGGGACTTACAGCACCTCGTTTCAATCCCGATTGGGTTTTGATCCTTGGTTAAAACCATACACCGATAGAACAATTGAGAAATTGGCTCTTGAAGGGACAAAAAATATGGCTATAGTGACACCAGCATTTGTTTCAGATTGTTTAGAAACCTTAGAAGAAATCGCTATGGAAGGCGAAGAAATATTTCATGAAAATGGAGGTAAAAACTTTACATTTATCCCATGTTTAAACGATAGGCAAGACTGGGTAAAAACACTTAGCCGTTGGATAGACGAGTGGGCTACACAAGAACAACCAAATCCACAAACAGCATGAGAAGCCTAAGCTCTACAGAATTAGGCAAAAAACCCATCGGTAAATTATTGATAAAACAGTCCGTACCAGCCTCTATTGGTATTTTGGTAATGTCTATCAATATTTTGGTTGATACCATTTTAGTCGGAAATTGGATAGGCTCTGTTGCCATTGCAGCCATAAATGTAGTCTTACCCGTTTCCTTTTTTATAGCAGCACTCGGTATGGCTATTGGTATTGGCGGGTCTTCAATCATCTCAAGGGCTTTGGGAGCAAACAATAAAGACAAAGCCTTAACTACTTTTGGTAATCAAATCACTATCACCCTGCTACTCACTATTAGTTTAGTATCTGTAGGTTTGATATTTGTAAACGATTTGATACCAGCTTTTGGCGGTAAAGGTGATATATTTCCCTTAGCCAAAATTTACTATCAGATTGTGCTTTACGGCGTTCCGCTGCTAGCTTTGTGTATGATGGGCAATACCGTTATCCGAGCAGAAGGTAAGCCCATGTTTGCTATGATTGCTATGATTATTCCATCCGTTGGCAATTTAAGTTTAGATTTTATTTTAATTAAAGGTTTCGATATGGGTATGCATGGTGCGGCATGGGCAAGTACCATTTCTTATGCTTTATGTTTGAGTTTTATCATTTGGTTTTTTTTGTCAAAACGTTCAGAACTCAAGATCAGTTTTTCACATTTTGGCATTAAAGCTGATATATTGAGAGAAATTAGTGAATTAGGTTTTGTGACCTTAGCGAGACAGGCTGTGGTTAGTGTCACTTATTTATTGTTAAACAATATTTTATTTAAACTTGGTGGAGAAGCTGGCGTGACAACCTATGCCATCATAGCACGGATGTTAATGTTTGCATTATTTCCAGTTTTAGGAGTTACTCAAGGGTTTTTACCTATTGCAGGCTATAATTACGGTGCTCAACTCAAATCACGTGTGCGAGAAAGTATCAATAAAGCCATTCTTTACGCTTCTGGTCTCGGTTTATTTGTCTTTGCCAGCATCATGATTTTTGCAGAACCCATTGTCAGAGCATTTACAGATGACGCAGAAATCATCGCCCAGACGCCATCGGCTATGCGTTGGGTGTTTGCTGCTATACCCATCGTATCTATTCAGTTGATTGGCTCTGCATATTTTCAAGCTATAGGCAAAGCTAAACCTGCATTTTTGTTAACTTTGACACGTCAAGGATTTTTCTTTATTCCGCTTTTGCTTATTCTTCCAAAGTTTTATGATGAGTTTGGAGTTTGGGTTTCATTTGCGCTGGCTGATGTAATCTCAACACTAGTGACTGGTTATTTTTTGCATCGTGAAGTCAGACGTACTTTATTCTAATTCTTTTTTTACTCAGTTAATATTGTAAGGAATCAATTTAAATAAATATTAACCCGTAATATCGTCAATCCGTTACATTAACAAATATTATATTTACAGCTTAAATTTTAAGATAAAACCGGTAAATTATGTTGTCAAAATCTATTGAAAAAGCCTTGAATAAGCAAATCAGAATTGAAGCCGAGTCGTCTCAGGTTTATCTCGCTATGGCAGTTTGGGCTGAAGTAAAAGGACTTGAAGGTATATCAAATTTTATGTACGACCATTCTGATGAAGAACGTGAACACATGCTTAAACTCATAAAATTTGTAAATGAACGCGGCGGTCATGCCCATATCTCAGAACTTGCAGCCCCAAGTGTTGAGTTTTCTTCCTTTCAGGTGATGTTTGAAAAGCTTCTTGAGCATGAAATTTCTGTATCTCAAAGTATCAATGAGTTAGTTCATAGTTCCTTACAAGAAAAAGACTATGCAACCCATAATTTTATACAGTGGTATGTTTCTGAACAGATTGAAGAGGAAGCCACAGCCCGAACTATTCTTGATAAAGTCAATATGATTGGAGATGATAAAGGCGGATTGTATTTGTTTGATAGAGATATTCAGCAATTAAATATCAATTCTGCTGCAGCTGAAGATATAGAGTAAATTATTTTTTATATCATGTTCGACAAAATGATTAAAATCATTTTTGTACGATTTTGTTAAAACTAAGCTTATTTAGATTAATTACATATAGTTATATTTGCATAATTATAGTGATTAATGGGTAAGAAAAAAAACAAAAAGCTTAGAGAAAAGAGACTCAAATACCTTTCTGAAGAAGGAATCGATGCTTTAGGCAAGGTCAAGAAAAAGTGTTGTAAGAAATACAAAAAGTCCGAAAAAAAACGATGTAAGAAATGCCCGTGCTTCGATTTAATTAAGAAAGTGGCATAATAGTCTTTAACTTATATTACTAGACGCCTATCATGCTATAATATTATGTATTTATTTTCCTTTTGTCTTTTTGTTATAAATATATTCATTCAAAAACCAGGTAATAAGTGCATATATCCCACCACCAAAAACGATGCAAATCAGTAATTGAACGATAAAGTCGTAAGTCGTTGTAAAGGTTTGATCGGTTACAAAATAATTCCAGGCTGTCAATACTACAAATAGTAAAATACCAAAACTCAGACCTGTAGTTATTAAGTGTCTTAATAAGCCTTTTTCTCTTACTTTTTTCCATTTTTTAACGAATGGGTCTTCTGTATTTTGCATATTTATATTTTAGAAATTGAATTTTAAAAATAATGATTTGTATGACTTCAGATAGATTAAAGCCTAAATTTTTTCAATCGGGTAATGTTGTTAACCTGGCTCGTCAACTGATTGGGTATAAAATTTATACTAAAATTAATAGCCAAATCACCTCTGGAGTTATCACTGAAACTGAAGCATATGCAGGACAAAACGATAAGGCTTGTCATGCACATTTGGGTCGATTTACCAAACGGACTTCAGTGATGTATGAGCCTGGTGGAATTGCTTACATTTACTTGTGTTATGGTATTCATCATTTATTTAATATTGTGACAAATTCAAAAGGAAATGCCGACGCTATTTTAATTAGAGCTTTCGAGCCTAATTTAGGTATTGATCACATGCTAAAGCGAAGAAGTAAGCCTAAACTAGATAAAACATTGACTTCAGGACCTGGAAACGTTTCTCAAGCCCTTGGACTTAATAAAAATCATAACAAAAAGTCTGTATGCTCAGACGAAATATGGATCGAAAAAACAGATAATCCTTCTATTGAAATTACAGAAAGTACAAGAATCGGAATCGACTATGCCGAAGAAGATGCAAAATTACCCTGGCGATTTTACAATAAAACCTCAAAATTTGTGTCTGTACGATAATTTGTTTATGCAAGAAATTAAAATATAAGTGCTTTCAATAGATTTATGCCTTCTCTATCCTTGTGATTAAACTATAAATTGACAATGCATTGGAATGAATGGCTTTTTTTCATAACTTTCTAAATCAATTAAAAAACTTTAGAAACCCATGAGATCGTCATTATTTTTATGTTCTATTCTATTTTCAATTTTAACTTTTGCACAACAACCTTCTACTTCAGCAAGCCAAATAAAACAAGCATTAGAGCAAAAAGAAGCATTACTAAAAAATTCTATTGTAAAAAACCTGCCCTTTAAAAATATCGGTCCAAGCGTTATGAGCGGTAGGGTAACCGCTATAGCCGTAAATCCTGAAAACCCAATCGAGTTTTACGTTGGTTATGCCTCTGGAGGTGTGTGGCATACCACAAACAATGGGACAACTTTCAAACCCATTTTAGACAACAGTCCAACTCAAAACGTAGGAAGTCTAGCTGTAGATTGGAAGAACAGGAATATATGGGTTGGCACAGGAGAAGTCAATGCATCGCGATCAAGTTATGCTGGAATAGGTTTGTTGAAATCCAGCGATAATGGAAAAACATGGCAAAATATGGGGCTTGTAGACAGCCATCACATCAGCAGTATACTCATTAATCCTAATAATCCTGACGAAATCGTGGTTAGTGCAGTAGGCCATCTATATTCAAAAAATGATGAAAGAGGAATTTATAAATCTAAAGATGGCGGCAAAACATGGCGAAAAACACTTTTTGTCAATAACCAGTCCGGTGTCATAGAAATGGTGCATGAGCCATCTAATTTCAATTTAATGTATGCCTCATCTTGGGATAAAGACCGTAAGGCCTGGAATTTCAGAGGTGACGGACCTGGAAGTGCAATTTATAAAAGTAAAGATGCCGGTAGTACTTGGGAAAAAATCTCTACTCCAGATAGTGGCTTTCCTACAGGTGATGGTACAGGCAGAATAGGCTTAGCAGTATATGACGAAAACACAATTTATGCAATTCATGACAATCAAAACCGTAGAGTCCAAGAAGAATCTTCAGAAGATAAAGAATCTTTAACGAAAGATGATTTTAAAACAATGTCCTCAGAAGAACTTTTAGCCTTAGACAATAAAAAACTGAAAAAATTCTTACGCCGTAACAATTTTAAAGAAAAACACACTGCAGAACACGTTAAAGATTTGGTAGAAGATGGTGATATTAAACCTGCAGATGTAGCCAAATATCTTGAAGATGCCAACTCTATGCTGTTTGATACCCCGGTAATTGGAGCTGAGGTTTACAAGAGTGTTGACGGTGGTAAAACTTGGAATAAAACCCATAAAGGTTACCTTGACGGTATTTATTACAGTTATGGTTATTACTTTGGAAAAATTCATGTAGACCCAAACGATAAAGACGGTATTTATATTTATGGTGTTCCTATTTTGAAATCAAAAGACGCAGGTAAAACCTTTACATCTATATCGGCACCAAATGTTCATGCAGACCATCATGCGTTATGGATTAACCCTAACAGACCAGGACATTTGATTGATGGAAATGATGGTGGAGTCAACATCTCCTACGACGACGGGAAAAACTGGATTAAAAACAACCAGCCTTCAGTAGGTCAGTTTTACACAGTTAATGTTGATAATGAAAAACCCTATAATGTTTATGGAGGTCTTCAAGATAATGGTGTTTGGAAAGGACCTCATAACTATTCTCAAAGTTCTAGATGGCACCAAAGTGGACAATATCCTTATAAATCTATTATGGGAGGAGACGGTATGCAAATTGAAATTGATGACAGAAACAGTAATATCGTATATACTGGATTCCAGTTTGGAAATTACTTTAGGTTAGATCTAAAAAATAAAGATCGTAAATACATACAACCCAAACATGAACTCGGCGAAAGCCCTTATCGTTTTAACTGGCAAACCCCAATTTTATTGAGTCCTCATAATCAGGACATCTTGTATTTAGGTGGAAATAAACTTATGCGAAGCATGAATCAAGGCGATGACTGGGAAGCCATTTCAGAAGATCTTACAAAAGGAGGAAAAAAAGGAAATGTGGCTTATGGAACTTTGACGAGTATTTCAGAGTCACCATTTCAGTTTGGGTTGATATATGCCGGAAGTGATGATGGGCTAGTTCACGTTACTAAAGATGGCGGAAATACTTGGGTTGATATTTCAAATACTTTCCCAAAAGATTTATGGGTGAGTAGAGTCATTGCTTCTACTCATGCTAAAAAAAGAGTTTTCGTTGCCCTTAATGGCTATCGATGGGACGATTTTACACCCTACATTTTTGTTTCAGAAGATTACGGAGAGACATGGAAACCAATAGCAAGCAATATACCAGCCTCGCCCGTAAATGTGATTAAAGAAGACCCTGAAAATGAAAATATTTTATATGCCGGTACCGATAATGGATTGTATATTAGTTTCAATAGAGGAAATTCTTGGGAAATTTTTGGAACAGATTTACCCAACGTCGCCATGCATGACTTAGTGATTCAAAAAAGAGAAAAAGACCTTATTGTCGGCACACACGGTCGCTCAATTTATCTGGCAGAGATTGAATTACTTCAAAAACTAAATCCTGATAATTTCAGCAAAGTTGTATTGGGTAAAATAAAAACGACTAGAGCTTCAAAACGATGGGGAAGCAAAGACTTTAATCCCTATGGAGATTACTATGAACCGGAGCAAGATATCTATTTTTACGCTCCGGATAATGGGGATGTCAATATTAAAGTAACTACAGAAGACGGTAAAACCTTAAAAGAATGGAGCCAAACAGTTGACAAAGGGGTTTCTGTTGCGACTTATAATCTCTCCATTTCAAACAAAGGGGAAAAAGCACTTCGAAAAAAAGATATCACAATTGAAAAGGGAGATAATGGTATTTTTTATTTACCTAAAGGCACGTATAAAGTTGTAGTTTCTCAAGCTAACTCATCTGCCGAAACTGAGTTAATAATAAAATAACATTTAAAAAGTCTTAACTCTAGTTTGATTTAGTGTATTGATTTACACATAATTTAAGGGAAGTTTTCTGGTGTTTTGAAACTAACTTCTCAAGTAACTTGACCCATTCACATCAATAATACTACCAGAAGCATAAGCTGCTTTTTGTGGCTGAGCCATGTTTTTTAAATGATGATTCACTGAGCAGGTTTTCTCTTTTATTTGAGGCTAAATTTTTGTAGCTATGTCCATAAAATATACCAAAAAAAGATACTCGTCTGCCTTGTCGACTTTACAACAATTCCTCCAAATTTGTTTCAATACGCTAATTATTTAATCTGTGGATCTGACAACATTCATCTCTTCATGACTCTTAAAATTAAAATATTTTCAATATTAAAATATTTTTATTATTGATTTTGCAGTTTTTCAAAGCTTTTCGTCGATTTTCAAAAGCCTATTTTACCCTAATATGATATTCATCATTTATTAAAACGCATTCCTATCAGATATTTGCACAGTGAACAAGTGTTAGTTGGATTAACATTTAAAACAATAATTATGAAACCATTAAACTTTAAGTTAAGCTTAGTTTTAATATTAATTCTAGTGTTCAATGCTTTCACTTTCGCCCAAGAGACCTATAAGGCTTCCGTTAACGAAAGTAAAGTCATCATCGAAGGAACCTCTAATCTACACGACTGGGAGATGAGTGTTGAAACATTGAAAAGCACTCTTGTGATGAAACCAGACTCTAACGAAATAAATTCAGTCCATTTTGAGGTCCCAGTAAAAAGTATGAAAAGCGGTAAGAATAGAATGGACAAAAACACTTACGAAGCTTTAAAAGAAGAAAAACATGAACAAATCTCATTTTCTTCTTCAGCTGTAGAGGAAAGTGATAATAAATATTACGCTACAGGTAAGCTGAGTATAGCTGGCGTAAGCAAGAATGTCAAGATCCCATTTGACATTTCAAAGCAAAACAATCAGTTGGCGCTAAATTTATCTTATGAGATCAATATGTTAGACTATAAGGTTGAGCCTCCTGCAGCATTGTTTGGCACAATCACCACTGGAGATAAAGTCAATGTAAACATCAACTTAATTTTTAAATAAATCCCTTTACTTATGAAAACCATGAAAACTATGTTGTTCTTGCTAATTGGATTAGCAGTTACACAATTAACAAATGCACAAAAACGTGACTTGGATAACTTTAGACCAAGAGATCAAAGAGGAATCAATGTCTTTGAAGAACCTAAAGACACCGCCACAACTTTTGAAAATGTAAAAGTAAGAATAGGTGGAGCTTCAACACTTCAGTATCAATCCATCAATCATGAGAATTCAGGAGCAGTGCCATTAGTTCCATTAGGAGATAACTTTAACTTGGCTACAGCAAACTTAGACCTTGATGTTCAATTGTATGATGGTGTAAGAATGCACTTGAGAACTTATCTGTCTGCACGTCACCACCCTGAAGCTTGGGTCAAAGGCGGTTATATTTTGATCGACAAACTGGACTTCGTTAAAGAAGGCTTTATGGAAGATTGGATGAAGAAACTAACTTTCAAGTTTGGACACATGGAAATTAATTATGGTGATGCACACTTTAGAAGAACAGATAATGCACAAGCCATTTACAACCCATTTGTAGGTAATTATTTAATGGATGCATTTACAACTGAAGTTGGATTTGAAGCTTATTACCGCGACAATGGTTGGTTAGCGATGGTCGGTATGACCAATGGTAAACTCAATCAATCTGTAGAAGAAACAAACACACAAGCATCACTACTGGCAAAATTGGGGTATGATAAACAGGTCAATGACGACTTTAGATTTAGATTGACCGGATCTTTGTATCATACAGGTGAATCTTCAAAGAATTTCTTATACGACGGAGATAGAGCTGGATCAAGATATTATCTTGTTCTTGAAGAAGAAGGTTCTTCTGCACAATCTGCCTTCAGATCTGGTCGTGTTAATCCAGGTTTTGGAACAGAATTAACGGCAATTATGATTAACCCTTTTATTAGATATAAAGGAATTGAGTTCTTCGGTGTTTACGAAAATTCAACTGGAAAAGGTTTCGGCCCTAACCCACCGAGCAGAACCTATAATCACTATGCCGCTGACTTATTATACCGTTTTGGATCTAACGAAGATTTCTACATCGGTGGTAGATACAGCTATGTAGATGGAGAGCATCCTTCAGGTATGGACATTAGCGTGGATAGAATGCAACTTGGTGCAGGTTGGTTTATGACAAAAAATATTTTAGCCAAGATAGAATATGTCACTCAGTCTTACTCAGATTTTCCAACTGGTGATATACTGGACGGCGGTGAATTTGATGGCCTAATGATGGAAGCCGTTATTAGTTTCTAATTTGAGTTACCTTTAAGGGCCTGATAGTATTACAGGCCCTTTTAAAATTTATTATTATGAAAGCCTTATTACATCTTGTCGCTGTTTTGAGTTTTGGCTTTTTATTGCCCGTTAAAGAAACAGCAGACATTCACATCGAAAAAGGAAGTCAGATTTCAATCATGGGAAGCTCAAACGTCAATCGTTTTACCTGTAGTTATTCTAAAGCAATTGCTCCTGGTTGTCAAGTCATTGCTTATGATTATAAACACGACACATTCCTGTTAGAAAATGCAATCATTGACCTGAAAAGTAATGCCTTTGATTGTGGTGGCAAATTGATTAATAAAGACTTTAATGAGTTAATGGAATCTGAGGAACATCCTCACATTAAAATCAAGTTCAAAAAAATTGAAGTCGGTAATGATGAATTTTTAGTGCATTCTCAAATTGAAATTGCACATAAGGTCAATTCGTATTCTTTCACAATAAGCACTATCAACAATTATAATTATTGTGGTAGCCTAGAGTTAAATATCGAAGATTTTGGTATGGAACCACCCCGAAAGTTATTGGGTGCAATACAAGTAGATCCTCTCATTACGATCAATTTTGACCTTAATCTGGAATTCAAATAGGTTAAAAGATTAACTTCTCAAGTAACTTGCCCCATTCACATCAATAATACTGCCAGAAGCATAAGCTGCTTTTTGGGAGGCTAAAAATAGGATAGCATGAGCCACTTCTTGAGGTTGAGCCATACGTTTAAACGGCGATTCTCTCAACAAATTTTCACGTTCTATTGGTGTTAAAGTCTTTGTGGCCATATCCGTTTCTGTAAATCCAGGTGCTACGACACCAACATAAATATGATGTGGCGCCAGTTTTTTTGCCAGCGATTGGCTCATGGCATTTAACGCAGCTTTACTGGCGCCATAAGCCGGTTTAGTCGGTTCTCCACGAAAGGCTCCTCTGGAAGATATGCTAACTATTCGGCCGCCTCTGTGTTTGATCATATGTTGTGCTGCCAGAAAACTCAGGTTAGCTGCGGCAAATACATTGGTTTGAAAGGTGTTCTCAAATGCAGAAATCCAATGGTCAAGATTATCATCTACAACATCGTGTTCAATAGATATCCCGGCATTATTTACTGAGACATCAAGTTGATCAAATTTGGATACAACATCATCAATAAGTTGTCGTTGTGCGTCCTTTTTGGAAATATCGAATTGAAATAACTCATGCCCTTTACCCGATAACTCTGCCAAAGTTTCTTCAGCAGCCTTACGGTTGCTTTTAAAGTTAATACCGACTCGTGCACCTTGTTCAGCAAAAGCCAGTGCGGTTGCCTTCCCTATTCCTCTGGAACCACCGGTAATCAATACGGTTTTATCTTTAAAATCGTTCATTGTAAATTAAATTTATGCTTTGCTAAAATACAATTTAGTAGTAGTCGACTCAAGCCCATTTGAGTATTATGTCTGGTGGTGATTTTATAGTAGATCAAACTTAACAATGAAAAAGTGATAATTATCAGCTATGGGAATTACTATTGCACTTTCAATCAAATTATTATGAGACAAGAAATAGGGCCAAATGCCTTTTCAGTCCGGTAGGATTTGTATGTGTCAATCTGATTCTAGATTCTTATTCGTGTAACTATAAAATATAATCGGTACTAATAAACTTTGATTGTTTTTTATCCATCAACTGTTCCAGAATCTCAAGGTTTTGTTCATTATCCTTAGAGGCCACGAAGGTTCGAATGGAAAAAGAACGCAAAGCATCATGCACACTTAAGGTGGATTTTGCAGAGTCTTTCCGCCCAGTAAACGGATAGACATCTGGACCTCGTTGACAAGAGCTGTTGAGGTTTACTCGACACACTAAATTGGCCAAAGTGTCAATTAGCGGAGCAAGAACGTCTACATTTTTCCCAAACAAACTTACCTGTTGTCCATAATTAGATTCGGCCATATCATCTAAAGGTTCGTTGATGTCTGTAAAAGATACTACAGGAATTACTGGTCCAAATTGTTCTTCTTCATAAACCCTCATATCTTTAGTTACGGGATACAACACAGCAGGCCAGATATAATTATCAAAATGCTGTCCACCTTTTTTATTCAGGATTTTAGCGCCTTTGTCTTGTGCATCATCAATGAGCTCTTGAATGTATTGAGGTTTATCCGGCTCTGGAAGTGGTGTAAGCATGGTATCTTCCCAGGGATTGCCAAAGGTAGCATTATCAACAGCTTTATTGAATTTTCCTAAAAATTCTTCTTTTACATCTTTATGAACGTATATGATTTTTAAAGCCGTACAGCGTTGTCCATTAAAAGATAGACTTCCAGAAATACATTCTTTAACCGCCAAATCTAAATCGGCATGCGGTAAAACAATCGCTGGATTTTTAGCTTCAAGCCCTAAAACTAATCTTAGCCTGTTACTCTTAGGGTGCTGGTTAATTAATGCGTTAGCAGATTTGCTGTTCCCAATTAAAGCCAAAACATCAACTTTACCGGTTTGCATAATTGGGCTGGCTAGTACACGACCTCGACCAAAAATGACATTAACCACACCAGACGGAAAACTTTCCTGAAAGGCTTCAAGTAAAGGTGTTATGAGTAAAACCCCAAATTTAGCAGGTTTAAAGATTGCTGTATTGCCCATAATTAATGCAGGAATCAGTAATGCAAAAGTTTCATTAAGCGGGTAATTGTAAGGCCCTAAACATAGAACGACCCCTAATGGTCCACGTCTGATATGAGCGTAAACGCCATCATGCTTTTCAAATTTGGCAGCATTGCGGTCTATATTTTTGTAATCTTCGATGGTATCATAGATGTATTTAACCGTCCGATCAAATTCTTTTTGGGCGTCGGTCAGGTTTTTCCCAATTTCCCACATAATGAGCTTGACTACAATATCCCGTTTGGTTTCCATTTTTTTGACAAACTTCTCCATACAATCTATGCGCTCACTAACGCGCATTGTAGGCCACAAACCTTTACCTTCATCGTAAGCTTCCACAGCAGCATCTAAGGCTTCAAGCCCTTGTTTTTCCTCCAGATTGGGAACACTACCCAGATATGTTGGTTTGTATTTTTCAGTAGAAGAAATCGAAGAATTTACATCAGCCATATGACCTGACCAGGCTTTTAATTTGCCATTGATTAAATATGTATTGGCTTTAATGGGTTGATCAATTTGATATGCTATTGGTATTTTGTTTTTCATAATCAGTAATTTTGCTAAAAATATTTATAAAAATATATAATTGCTGATTTTTAAAAATTATTTACCATCTTATTATAATACGTGAATGGAATAGTACTAGTTAATTCCGATAATATAGTTTTGACACAATTTTTCCATTTGCGATTATTATAATAATTGTCTTGGTGGTATCGCTATGGATTAAAATATAATATCTACTTTATTTTGTTAATCCATTTTTTCTGGAAGTGTTAAGCATCTCAGCACTTATCTCTACTGATAATATAAAAAGCCCCATCAAAAAACAAGACCTTAGAAATTAATTCTAAAGCCGAGTTAATAAGGAAATCTTATAATGACGAGTTATAAAATTTTACTCAGATATGTTAGGCAGCTTATCCAACATTTCTTTTTGCTCCTGGCTCATCTCGACTAATTTAGGCCAAATAATATCTGTAAATTGATTGAGTATGGGATAGCTTATTGATTCATTTAAAGTCTCTTCAGACACCATTTCAACTTGTTCATTAATCACATTAAAGAGTAACAATAAAATACTTAAGAGCAAACCAAACTTTAACAAGCCAAATAGACCACCAAGCAGTTTATTGATAAAACTCAAAGCCACAAAATCAATAAGTTTAGTGATGAGTTTTCCAATGAGAGAAACTATGATAACAATGACTATAAAACTCAATAAAAAAGTCGTAATTCTCAAATATTCGTCATCCCAGTCTAGCCATTGTCCGATGTAAAGGCCATGCGCTTTAGATAAGTAAAATGCACCAGTAATACCGAGAATCAGACCCAATAAAGCGGTAAGTTCTAATACAAAACCTTTTTTAAAGCCTTTGTAAAAGCCAAGGATAAGAATGACGCCAATAATGATATCTATCAGATTCATGGCGTAAATATAGAGAAGATTTATTCAAAATATCCTATCTTTAAACCATAGTTTAGTAACTAAACCTTTATAAAAAAAATTCATGAATAAAACATTTATTTTATATACCATTCTTGGTTTTTTCTTTTTGGCCTGTCAAAACCAACCTCAAGCCTCCAAAACAGAAAACAACAACCCAGAAAAGATTAAAAAAGAGAACCCCATCGCCATCGTTATTCATGGCGGTGCTGGTTATATGGCACAAAGCAATATGAACGAGGAAAAGCAAAATGCCTATAAAGCTAAATTAGACGAAGCTGTTTCTAAAGGTCATGACATTTTAAATAAAGGCGGCACAGCCATAGAAGCTGTGCAGCGAACTATTAATATTCTCGAAGATTCGCCGTTGTTCAATTCGGGTAAAGGTGCGGTATTTAACCACGAAGGCTATAACGAACTCGATGCCTCTATCATGGATGGTAAAACGCTGAATGCCGGAGCTGTCGCTGGGGTTACCAATGTTAAAAACCCTATCAACCTGGCTTATGAGGTGATGGAAAACTCCAAGCACGTCATGCTTTCAGGAGCTGGCGCTCAAGTTTTTGCTAAAGAACGCGGCATCACGCTTGTCGATTCAGCTTATTTTGCAGTACCCGATCGATTAGAAGCTTTAAAACGTGCTCAAAACAAAACCGCTTTGCTCAACTGGGAAGATGAAAAATTTGGCACAGTTGGCTGTGTCGCTTTAGATCAAAATGGCAATATCGCTGCTGGAACTTCTAC
Organism: Mesohalobacter halotolerans; assembly: GCF_006120725.1. Lineage (GTDB taxonomy): Bacteria > Bacteroidota > Bacteroidia > Flavobacteriales > Flavobacteriaceae > Psychroflexus > Psychroflexus halotolerans. The sequence continues at coordinate 511,733 of NZ_SWMU01000001.1, read as the reverse complement.
CGGCGGAATGACCAACAAGTGCTGGAATCGCATTGGAGATTCGCCGATTATAGGTGCCGGTACCTATGCCAACAACGCTACTTGTGGTGTGTCTTCAACAGGTCATGGTGAATACTTTATTAGATTGGCTGTGGCTCACGATATTTCTGCACAGATGGAATATCAAAATAAAAGCCTACAACAAGCCGCTGAAGAAGTTGTGATGAAAAAGTTGAAAAATCTAGGAGGAGATGGCGGTATTATTGCTTTAGATAAAGATGGCAATATTTCTATGGTTTTCAATACCTCGGGTATGTTTAGAGCCTCTATTGACCCAAAAGGTCAAAAACAAATTAAAATCTTCAAATAATTAGCTTGTTTTGAGTTATAGGCGTTAAATTTCAATATCAAGCTGCTTTCCTTCTTCTTTGGCTTTGTTATCCATTCCTGAACCAAAAGCCATGCCTATACTCATCCCAATCGGTAAGCCTATGGCTAAAAACGCCATATTATCAAAAGCTAAACCAAAGCCCACCCCAATAGGTAAACCAAAACTTGACATCCCAACAGCTAGCCACATATTACGGTAATAGTGTTTAGGCACTATTTTTAATTCTTTCTTTAATAGTTTTAAAATATCATTATAAGATTTCCTGAGGTCTTTGTGATAAGTTTTAGTGTCTACTTGACTAAGATTTAGACTGTCAACTTGTTGGTTGATATCATCTAAAACAGATTTAGGAAGTTCTTTTTGAGATAAACTATCTAAAAGTTTTTCAAATTTTTGAAACTGCTTTAAAGCTTTTGGGTGATCCTCAGTTTTTGATCTTTTCTGCAATGATTCCAGTTTCATCAAATAAGTTTTTTATTACTTTCACTTGTTTATAAAAAAATTAATCCACTTCATGACCTCTTGAAGCCTGATATAGCTTAAACCAATCTTGATGCTTTAACCTAATGTTAAGGCTTTCAAAAGCTGTTTTAACCCTTTGTGAGTCGGTAGTGCCAATAACGGGATAAATCTGAGCGGGATGATGGAGTAGCCAAGCCAAAACCAATTGAGAAACTGAGCAATTATATTGTTTTGAAAGCTTATTGAGATTTTGCTTTAACACAGAATTCTCACCGAGTTTTAAACTCTCACCCAAAGGTGACCACGCCATAGTCGTAATATTGTGTTGTTGATGATAAAACAGTGTGTCATCTTCAATAGGTTGATAATGTGTAAGTGAACATTGAATTTGATTGGCTGAAATATCAATTGACGGAGTTAAAAAATCTATTTGCTGTGGTGTAAAATTAGACACTCCAAAGGCTTTAATTTTACCCTGTTTTTGGAGTTGAGATACTGCTTCTAAAATTTCATCAGATTGCATTAAGGGACTCGGGCGATGTAGTAAAAACAAATCTAAATAATCAGTTTTTAAATTTTTTAGTGACTGTTCAGCTTGTCTAATAATGTAATTGGTTTGATAGTTATAGTGTTTTACAAAAGACTGTCGATTTTCATTCACAAGTTGAATTCCACATTTAGAAATAAGCTGAATTTTTTCTCTACTGATTTGGCTTTGTGATAATGCATGACCAAAAGCTTCTTCGGTGGTGTAATTGCCATAAATATCAGCATGATCAAATGAAGTGACCCCCAAGTCAACATTTTCTGAAATACGCTTTGCCATCTCAGAGGTATTGAAGTTTTTGCCCCAAACACCCCAAGTCATACAGCCTTGAATGATTCTTGAAAATTGTATTTCCATCTTTTAAAAATACAAAAATAGATATAAAAAAACCTGCCAAGTTTGAGAAAACTGACAGGTTTTAAAATTATTAAAATTTAGGTTTTTCTTAGTTTCCAGTAATTGTCAAATCATCAATATGATAACGTGTTGTGGCATCAGGATCTGTACTGATGTATCGGAACCCAATCCATACGTTTTCACCGGCACAACTAATATTTGTCGGTCCAACAGGCTCAAAGCTCCCAAATCCACTTCCAGGGCCAATTGGGACTTCAAGGTCAAGTTGTGTCCATTCTGTTGTTGTGGGGTCTCCAGTAAAATTATCAGTGATAAAAATGGTCAAAATTTCACCATTATCAAAATTGGTTTGAATTTCTAAACTCAAGTCTTCTTCAATTGAAGTTGACAGGTCTATTTGAGGTGTCACTAACCAAGCCTCCGAATCTGTTTCACCGGAATTAAAGCCTGAAATTTGTGCATAAGAGTCACCGCTGAAAGAACCGATGATATAATCTAAATTACCACCTGTGACATTAACATTGGTCCAACCTGTTAAATCATTGATGTTACCAACTTCAAAATCTTCTTCAAAAATTGTATTGCTACCGCCACTAGGACCATCACAAAACAACAAATCTGGATCGCAACGCTCTAAGTCAAAGTTAATATCTTCTGGAGAGTTTATAAGAAAAACATAAAAATCATCGAAAAAATCTCTAGATAAAACACCTGTCATACTTCCTGCTTGAGCTGGTAAGAATAATGTTTTAAAGTCTGCAAAAGTACTTGTACTTACTATGGTTGTGTTTCCGGAGTCACAGCTCTCTAAAACGCGCTCACCGTCAAATTCGTCTGTTGGTTCTGCAGCAAAGGTTAATGGCTCTTCAACTAAAACGCTACTTCTAGGGAACTGTACATTATTTAATTGGATATACAGATTTTCTAATTCATTAGAAAAATCAGAAATAGAAACTGGTAATGGCACGATTTCAGCAGTTTCAGACGTTCTTAAGATCACATCATCGGCTTGGCTTTCTTGTATTTGTCCAATTCGGTTACCATCAACTGTTCCAATTGCATATACGCCATTAGTGATTCCAACGGTTAAACCTTCCATTTTTACATAAACCTTTCTTCCAAAGTTATATTTCGTAAACAAAGGGTTAGCATTCACCGAAATCCGAATACCTGCGGTTGGGTTTTCTGGTTTATCCTGTATAATCAATTCTTCAAAGAAATTTCCTCCCTCGTCAGAAGAAATGACGTAGCCTTCAACGTAAATACTATCTTGTATCGTAAAGTTTTCACCATCATTTTGTTCTATAATCCCTTGAATAGCATTTATGCTTACTATATCACCATCAATTTCTGGTTCAGTGATGGAGATATCTGGGATATCAAAATCATCATCTTCTACACAAGAAGTAAAACTAAGCCCGAGGGCTAAAATGAATAAAAATGTGAATTTAAATTGAATTGTTTTCATCGTCTAAAAATTAAAAATGTTTTATAGTTTTTTATTAAAATCTTACGTAAAAATTTAAGTAATAAGTCGTTCCTCTTCCAAAAAAGTATCGATTGCCAAAAAGCGGACCACCTGGCCTATTACTTTCTTCTAATAGCCCTTGATAACTTCCAATTCTACCCTGCTCAAAACCACCTGTAATATAGTCTTCACCAAAAATATTGTTGATCACGGCAAAGAAACCGATGTAATAATCCCCAACTTTCCAAGACTTACCACCAATGGCATTAAAGAGCATATAACTTCCAAAATCTTCTTGTTCTAAAAGTTCTTTTGCTATATCTGGGTCAAAATTATTGACAGGCAAACCATCACTATCATTAGCAAATCCTTGTGAACGTTGTATTGCACTAGGGCTCACATATGCATGAGAAAAATGGTTTGCTGTAATACCAATATTCCAGAAATTTGGGTCACGGTATTCAAACCCAAATTGATAGGCTTGCTGTGGACCACCTTCTACTTTATAGTCTTTAAGGGCGGCTGTGCCATCACCAAATGTTAAAGGGTCTGTGTTAGTATTCACTTCCGGATCAAATTGCGCAAACAATTGTTGACTATACAATTCTAGGTTGGGGTTGCTGTCATAGGTGTGTTGTCCCCAGGTTCCCGCCGCCTTAAGTTTAATGGTTGGCGTCACTTGGGCTTCAATCCCAAACTCTGCCCCCAAATGAACTCTATCAATACCGTTCATGGTTTCTTGCAAAAAGTTACTTGTAGCATCATCCTGGCTAAAATAAAACCCAACATTGGTTTCATCTTCAACTTTTGTGTAAAAGCCAGTTAATCTTGCTTGTATTATTGGTGAGCGGTAGACATAGCCTAAGTCAGCATGGGAGGAAACCACTTCTTTGAGGTTGTCGACAATTAAATGATTAATTCTCGGATTGACATAAGAATTTCTTAAAGTTGGTGCTTGTTCCATATAAGCTACATTAGCATCAATATAATGACCACCTTCAACTTTAAACACTGCTCCTGCTTTTGCCGCAATATTATCAAATTCTAGTTTTTCACCTTTACCAAAAGATAAATCTCCGAGATAATAACCGTTTTCATATAAACCTGTGCGCTGATAAGTAGTTTGACCAAAATTTGCACCTGCATAAAAATCTACCCAAGAATATTGAAATTGAGCTTGTGCAAAGGCGTTGTATTCTTGTACATCATATTCAAAATTGTACTCATAGCGATCACCTTCTACAACAAGTCTATCGGGGTTTCTTACATCAGATTGTGCTAGTGCAAAAGGGTCTACTCCTGCAGCTTGAGCATCTTCATCTGCAAAGAAATCGACATCTAAGAACTGTTGTCCACCAAGTAAGTCATTGACCTGTGCATAATTTTCTATTTTACTATTTCTATAATCTAGGCTTGCATTCAAGGTGATGTTGTCTTTTAATTTTGCGTTTAAAATAGAGTTAAAGGATATCATATTTTCATCTTCGACATCTTCTTTTAAAATATAAATTGAATTTCCACCTGTTTGTAGAGCATTTTGGTTTGCGGTGTATACGGCATTCCAATCAAATTGACCATCATTTATAAATTCCTGCTGTGCTAAATAAGCGTTGGCATAATCTGTCGTACTTGGATTCGGAAACCTCAAATAATAGCTAGGTAAATTTTGGTAATAGATCGGCGTTGGGTTTCTTGCGCCACCTAAGTAGGCCACTTGTCCATCTGAAGTTTCAACTTTTCGAGTTCCTCCATTATCGACACGTGTCGTTCCTATTGTCCCAAATTGGTAACCCACATTAGTATTTAAAGAAATATCTTCATTGATATCCCAATAGTGGTTTAACATAAACACAGGTTGTTCTATGGTTCTGATTCTTACGTTTCGTTTTTCACCGTTTTGGTAGCCCCATTCCGGATTATAGCGTCGACCTTTTAAGTCTTCAACTTCCTGAGTAATGGCATTGGATAAGCCTCTTCGGTTAGGCGTGTAAAACCCGGTAAAATTTAAGCTGTGTTTATCGTTAAATTGTTTTTCTACAGAAGCTGAAAAAGAGTTGGCATCGTATAAAGTCGCATCTTGAAAGCCTTCGTCTCCAAAACGTCTGGACATTAACACTGAATAAGACCAACCACCGGATAAGATTCCAGAATTATAACTTCCCATAACTCGTCCTCGATAAGAGCGGTTTGATGTTGCATAAGATACTCGACCGCCTTTACGTTGACCAGAAGCTCTCATGTCAATATTGGTCGTTCCCGCCAAATCTCCAAATTGGAATTCATTGGCATGGGTATTCATACTCAAGGTTCTGTTTCTTTGGATATCATTTAAACCGCCCCATTGCGTCCATTGCGGTCTTCCGGTTGAAAATTTATTCATTTCCATACCATTAATCAAGACCTTACCTCTAGCATTGTCATACCCACGTGGATTGAAGAAGGTTGCACTGAAGTCGTAGGCAGCTGCTCTTAAAAACACATCTCTTGTAGATTGTAATAGACCGGAAACATTAAACAAAACATTGTCATCTCCCGCCAGTTCATTGTCCGATAAACTGATAACACCAATTTGTTCAGTTTCTTCACTGATATCGACTTTTAAATATAAAGTGCCTAAATCTAGGGTTTCACCTTCGTTGATAATAATAGGATAGCGTTTAGAAACAAATCCTTCTTTATCAACTAATAGGACTTGCTCTCCAAGCGGTAATTCATCACCTTTTAAGTTAAATACACCTTTGTTATTAGTTTTTACACTAAGTACTGTACCTTCTATACTTATTTCTACATCTGGAATAGGTTGCTCATCAGCATCTTGAACAATAACTCCAGTTACAAGTGTTTGCTGGCTAAAAACTAGACCTGAAAAAAACAGAAATAAGGGAAGAAAAATTGATTTGTTCATTTTGGATATGTTATATGGGACCAATCTCTTTAAGAAAATATTATGATTTTGCTGCAAATGTATTTAATATTTATTTATTGACTATTTTTGAACCGAAAAATTTACAATTAAATAATATTTACATGCTTAGAAACATCCCTTCCTTTTTAGTACTAATCCTTTTCTTGACTAGTTTCTTGACTTGGTCTCAAGACCAAAAGTACAGAGTTGAGACTGTAGCGTTTTACAACTTAGAAAATTTATTTGACGTTGAAAATGACCCTAATAAATTGGATGAACGCTCACCCATAATGGAAATGGACTCCGCCGTGAGGCCTAAAGTTTACAAGAAGAAGATTGCCAATATGGCTAAAGTGATTTCAAAAATTGGAACTGATTTTACGGGAATGCCTCCTGCTATTGTTGGCGTATGCGAGGTCGAAAATGACGATGTCCTTCTCGATTTAGTCAACCACTCAAGGTTAAGGCCCTATAATTATGGAATAGTACATCACGAATCGCCAGACGAGAGGAGTATTGACACAGGGCTACTGTATCAAAAGTCACAATTTATTCCTACAAATTCTATAGCACATGAGGTCTTGATTTATAAAAACAATGACAAGTCTGACCGTAATGAAACAAGAGATGTCCTCGTTGTTTCAGGGAAATTGAGAGGTGAAGACTTCCATTTTATTGTCAATCACTGGCCATCGAGAAGTGGTGGTCAAAAGCGTTCAGAACCCGGGCGTGTTGCAGCAGCAAAAGTGGCTAAAAAAGCTATAGACTCCTTACAAGTCCTTGATCCTTATGCCAAAATTATGGTCATGGGCGATTTTAATGACGGACCATACAATAAAAGTGTTGCTGAAGTGATTGGTGCAAAATTTGACAAAGACGAGGTCGGTTTAAAAGAGTTTTACAATCCTTATGAAGAAATTCGCAAAAAAGGCGGTGGAACCATAGCGTATCGCGGGAGCTGGGATATTTTTGACCAGATCTTCTTTACTGAACCCTTGTTGAACAGTGAAGATTACTCGGAGTTCCGTTATTTTAAGTCTGGTATTTTTGCGCCCACGTTTTTACAAAATCCCAGAGGCCGATGGAAAGGTTATCCGTTTAGAAGCTTTTCCGGCGGCGGATTTTCTGGAGGCTATAGCGATCACTTTCCGGTCTTTGTGTATTTGATAAGAGAGATTGAGGAAGAGAAATAAAAAAACTCAATTAAGGGTTACTGTTTTAATTCTATTTTCTCTGTAGTCGCTTAATCATCTTTTTAATCCGGTCTTCCAATTTTTCTGAAGACAATTTTTCTCGCAGTCGGTCTGTGATGATGGGAAATGAAAAGGGCGTTGGTTGTTCACAGGATTTGATCACAGCTTGCTGCCGATTGATGCGCTCTAAAGCTTTCAGCAATCGGCCTTCTTCCAGACTGTACTCAAAGGTTTCGCGGTAAGCTTGCAAAAACAACGGATTGTCCGGTTCATAATCTCTAAACACTTCAAAAATCAATTGTGATCCGGATTGTAAATGCTTAGATTTAATCACTTTACCGGGATAACCCGAAAATACCAAACCGGAAATCACCGCAATATCTCTGAACTTTCGCCTGGCCATTTCAGTAGCGTTAAGGCTTTTATACAAATCGGTATTGACGTTTTGGACTTGCCAAATGTCAGGATTTTGAAGTACGTTTAAGCCAATGCGTTTATCAGTCAAAAGCTCAAAACCATAGTCATTAAAGGCCAATGAAAAACTGATGGGCTGCTGTAAACTGATGCGATAAGCCACTAAACTCGCCATGGCTTCATGCACAAATCGGCCTTCAAACGGATAAAATACATGATGAAAGCCATCACGCGTTTTAAAGATCTCGATCAAAAATTCATTGGCATCTGGAATAATGGACTCCATCTGCTGCTGCTCTAAAATGGGCTTTAAGCTTTGAAATTCCGGCGAATCGGTTTCTCGTTTCAGCTGATATAGTTCCTGTCGTAAACTTTCACTCATTTGTGAGGATAAGCTCAATCGACCACCCATCCAGCTGGGCACTTTGGCATTTTTAGCTTTAGATTTACGTACGTAAACTTCCATATTTTTGATGCGTACTAATTCTAAAGTCTTTCCCGCAAATGTAAAGGCATCGCCGGGATTGAGTTTGGAAATAAACCACTCTTCCACACTTCCCACAAATCGCCCGGACATGTATTTCACTTTTAAAACCGCATCACTTACTATACTCCCAATCTGAAGGCGGTGCCTCATTGCTACTCCTCTGTTTTTGACTTTATATAGCCCATCCTCGTCGATAATAACTTTGTGGTAATCGGTATAGTTTTCTAATGAACTGCCTCCTGTTGTTATAAAATCTAAAGCCCATTGCCAAATATCAGGGTCAAGGTCTTGAAAGCAAAATGTCGATTTGACCTCTTCATATATCTGTTGAGGACGAAATCCCTCTGAAATGGCTAAAGTTGTGAGGTATTGTACCAAAACATCATAAGAATTAATATGCGGTAATCGCTCTTCAACGGTTTTAGTTTTTACAGCATTTTGAAGGGCTAGGGCTTCTACGAGTTCGATGGCATGGGTTGGCAGAAAGTAAATCCGACTTTTTTTGCCGGGTCTGTGACCACTTCTGCCGGCGCGTTGCATAAATCGGGCGACACCTTTCGGCCCGCCGATTTGAATGATGGTTTCTACCGGTGCAAAATCAACTCCCAAATCTAAACTTGAGGTACATACCACCGCTTTGAGTTGATGGTCTCGCAATGCGTGTTCTACCCACAATCGGGTTTGCTTATCGATACTGCCATGGTGCATAGCCAAATCTCCTGCAAATTCAGGGTGCTTTTCTAATAGTTTTTGAAACCAGATTTCACATTGAGAGCGCGTGTTGGTAAAGATCAAAGTACTTTTTGAATTTTTAATAATCGGGACAATTTCCTCAAGCAAATGCAAGCCCAAATGACCTCGCCAGGGGAATTTATCCATAGATTGGGGTAAAATACTTTTAACTTCGATTTCCTTTTGGATGTCGGCAATGACCATTTCAGTTTCAAAAACCTCGTGGTCATCACCGAAAAGGACTTGCATGGCTTGGTCTAAATTGCCTATAGTTGCTGAAATTCCCCAAACTTTGAGTGGTGATAAACTTTTCAATCTAGACAAAGCCAATTCTACCAGAACACCGCGTTTAGTGCCAAGCAATTCATGCCATTCGTCAGCTACAATGGCTTTACAGTGTTGAAAGAGTTTAGGATAGTTTTTTGTGGCCAACAACAAATGTAAACTTTCAGGTGTAGTAATCAACAAATCAGGCATGTTACGCTTTTGGCGTTGACGCTCCTTTTGAGAAGTATCTCCATTTCGGATACCAACACTTATATCTAATTCTAAATCGCTTATTAAATTTTCAGCAGAGGCTTTAATATCTAAAGCTAAAGCGCGTAAAGGTGTAACCCATATGGCTTTTAACCCTTTTTGTTGTTTTGACGTTTGACTGATTTCGGCCAAAATAGGCACCCAAAGCGCATAAGTCTTGCCACTTCCGGTTGGCGCATTGACTAAACCACTTTTACCTTTGGCATAAGCTTGCCAGGTTTGGTTTTGAAAATCAAAAACTTTCCAATTTTTTGAAGCAAACCAATTTGAAAAATCCGTAAAATCCAAATCCATCTTGCTAAAGTAAAACGAAAAATAAATTTTTGAACCTCAACAAAACTTATTTTTAGCCCTAGATATTTATGAAAACAGCTGCCATTTTATCTAAACCTGAAAATTGAATTAAGCTTTTTAGTGTTTCAACACGGCTTAAGCATCTAAAATGTATTGATTCTATAACGGCTAAGAAAATTCTACCATTTTTTGATTCTTGATTAAATCTTCAAATGTTTCACGTTCACGGATGAGATGGGCTTCACCTTTGTACCACAGGACTTCAGCTGGTCTAAATCGAGAGTTGTAATTGCTTGCCATAGTTTGGCAATACGCCCCGGCATTTTTAAACGCCAGAATATCACCTTCACTGATTTCGCTGATCATCTTATTATTAGCAAATGTATCGGTTTCACAAATATACCCTACGACAGAATAAAAACGTTTCTTACGATTGGGATGCGAGACATTGATAATGTCGTGTTGCGCGCCGTATAACATCGGGCGAATAAGATGGTTAAAACCGGAATCTACTTGGGCAAATACAGTAGAGGTAGTTTGTTTGACTACGTTGACTTTTACAAGAAAAAAACCGGCTTCACTGACTAGAAATTTTCCCGGTTCAAAGGCTAAAGTCAAGTCACGACCGTAAGATTTACAAAAGTCATTAAAGCGTTTTGACAGTTTTTTGCCCAATTCGTCGATGTCGGTTTGGATATCATTGTCGTGATAAGGGACTTTAAAACCACTTCCAAAGTCTAGAAACTCTAAATCCTTGAAATTTTCTGCCACTTCAAATAGAATCTCAGCGGCGTGCAAAAAAACATCAATATCTAAAATATCACTACCCGTATGCATGTGTACACCATTGATATGCATTTTGGTGTTTTCTACAATCCGCAAAACATGAGGCATTTGATGAATTGAAATACCAAATTTAGAATCGATATGACCTACAGAAATATTGGTGTTACCACCGGCCATCACATGAGGATTAATCCGAATACAGACAGGAACATCAGGATGATTGGTGCCAAATTGCTCCAAAATTACTAAATTATCAATATTAATTTGAACTCCTAAACCAATTGCTTCTTCGAGCTCTTCAAGCGAAACCCCATTGGGTGTATAAATGATTTTGGATGGGTCTACACCGGCTTTAATTCCTAATTTTACCTCTTGTATAGAAACGGTATCCAACCCACTGCCCAGATTATTAAATAACTTTAAAACACTAAGGTTTGAAAGTGCTTTTACTGCATAATGTAAACGTAAGTTTTCTACGTTTTTAAAAGCCTTAGTCAAGCGTTTGTATTGAGATATAATTTTTTCACTGTCATATACATAGACAGGACTTCCATATTTGCTTGATATATTTAGGAGGTTTGCATTAGTCATTTTTAAAATTTTAAATAAGAGTTTTGCGTTTAAAAGTTAATTTAATCGGGCTAAAATAGTAAATGTATGTGAGATATAATTATACAGCTATTTTAGACTTTAAAGCGAAGCACTTTTTTGTCTTATAGCATGTCTTCTTTTGACGTGTTTTGGAAAGTAATTGAGACTTCAACTTCTTTTTATAAGAACTAAAAAAGAATTTGATAAATTGTTCAGGCGAGAGCTGGTATTTTAAAAATTGTAAAATAATCATACAATAATATTATGCGTTATAATATTTACTTTGCCATATCGCAGTGTTGAAGTTTTTCCCTTTGGCAAATCCGTAGTAGAGTGCCATTCCCAGTAGCCATTTGAACATAAATATAAACAGTAGGAAAAATTCTGTACCGGATTGTTCATCTATAAAAATACCTTTTGGCACTAAAGCTGTAGTTACCAAGCTGATAATAAACATCGAGAAAATAAAATTTTCTAAAGTTTTAACCGGCCATACCAAAAAACGTCTTAAAGGATGCAAATCATTCCCCCATTTATGAATGAAATAATAGTAATTGTTCCCCATAGGAGCCATTAAGACTGGATCATCTGCATTCTCTAGTTTGAATAGTTTTGATGGCGCCATAATTTTAAAGCCTTTTAATTCAGTATCGTGTTCAGTGTTTAGGCGCTTAATTTCTTGAATCGCTTCTTGAGGTAAGTCTCCTTTAAAAAGGTTAGAATTCAAAAATCTTAAGCGATAATTCACACAAACCTGCTCAATTTGAGAAATATGATATATACGGTTAGAGTCGAGATTATCAAAAACAAAATTATTGACGCTATCATCTGAATTACTATCCTCTAAAACCTGTTTTTTAATACTATCATCTTCATCCTGCAATTGTTCTAAGAAGGACTTTACGCTTTCTAATAGCTTTTCTTCATTTGCTTTAGCACGTTCATTTTTTAATTTCTCTAGTAAATTAAGCCTTTTCATCTTTCCATTTTTTTATAAAACTATAAACAACTATCTATTTGTGCAATAGGAGTTTTAAATTTTAACTTCTGTTAAGTAGATATTTAACTTCAAAAAGCAATTTGGCTTTTAATTTAAAAAAAAGAGCGTGTTTATGACTTGTGTTTTATCTTTGAGTTTTAATTTGAAATAGAATGGGCAATACTTCACAGCAATTTGATGATGTTATCAATACATGCAGAGATTTATTTGTAAAAAAAATGTCAGATTATGGCAGTGCATGGCGTATATTAAGATTACCATCACTTACCGACCAAATTTTCATCAAAGCTCAACGTATAAGAAGCTTACAACATGGTAAAGCTCAAAAAATAGCTGATAATATTGAAGGCGAGTTTATAGGGATTATCAATTATTCGGTAATGGCTTTAATTCAACTTGAGAAAGGCATTGCGGAGCAACCCGACCTTGACGTTAAAGAAGCGACCAAGCTCTATGACCAAGTGGTAAAGGCAACTAAAGACCTGATGGAAAATAAAAATCACGACTATGGTGAAGCATGGCGAGAGATGAGAGTGAGTTCACTCACGGATTTGATATTACAAAAATTACTGAGAGTGAAGCAAATTGAAAACAATCAAGGCCAAACTCAAGTCAGTGAAGGTGTAGATGCCAATTATCAAGACATGCTCAATTATGCGGTTTTTGCTTTAATTTTAATAACAGAATCAAAATAATACAAACATGAAATACATATATCAGCTTGCTAGAGTCTTAGTAGGTGCATTATTCATTTTTAGTGGTTATGTCAAATTGGTTGATCCCTTAGGCTTTTCTTATAAATTACAAGAATACTTTGGTCCTGGCGTTTTAGAGTTAGAGTTTTTAGTGCCTTTGGCTTTACCACTAGCTGTGTTTATTGTCATTTTTGAGCTCTTACTCGGGGTGACTTTATTATTGGGGTTTGCGCCCAAATTTACCCGATGGAGTTTATTGTTAATGATTGTGTTTTTTACATTTTTAACCTTTTACTCTGCCTATTTCAATAAAGTCACAGACTGTGGTTGTTTTGGCGATGCCATTCCATTAACGCCTTGGCAATCTTTTTATAAAGATGTGGTTTTATTGGTTTTAATTCTCTTTTTGTTTATAAAAAAGCAATACCTCAAACCTATTTTACCTAAACCTCTTGCTTTCATTGTCTTTTTAGTTACTTTTATTATAAGTGGCTATTTGAGTTATCACGGTTTAAACCACTTACCTGTAGTCGACTTTAGACCATACCATATTGGAGCTAATATTCCCGAGTCTATGACTGTTCCTGAAGGTGCTAAAAAAGCAATTTACAACTATCATTGGAAGTTTGATATAGATGGTGAGGAAAAAATTATCACAACCCAAGGCAGCTACCCACAGGTTGAAGGAGAATTGATAGATTACGAAACTGAGTTGGTTGACAAAGGTTATACTCCACCAATTCATGACTTTTCATTAGAAAAAAATGGAGAAGATTATACTGAAAGCTTAATGGCCGAACCCAAATTACTCATGGTAGCAGCTTATAATTTGACTAAAAGTGATATTGAGACTTGGAAAGCGATAAAGCCGGTTCTTCAAAAGGCAAATACTAGTGACTACAAAGTCATTATTCTAACGTCGTCTGGCAAAAAAGCCCAAAATGTAATTAATGAAGCCTTACAAACTGAGCTTGATTTTTATTTTGCTGACGAAACCGCAATCAAAACCATTGTGCGCTCAAATCCAGGTTTATTAGTGTTAAATAAAGGTGTTATTAAACAAAAGGTGCACTGGCATGATGCTGAAGATTTAGAGTTTTAGATTACACTCAACTGGAATTTAAAATATACAACCTTGCTAATTTTAGTATTTAAAAAAATAGGTTACGCCTTACTCACTTTATTTGGTGTTGTAACGGTTATTTTTTTTATGTTTTCAGTTTTACCCGGCGATCCTGCTCAAATGATGTTAGGCCAGAATCAATCCCAAGAACAGCTTGATAAAGTCAAACAAAAATACGGGTTTGACCAACCCATTTCAGTGCAATACATATACTATTTAAACGATTTGTCGCCATTATCATTTCACAAAAAAGATAAAGACCATTATACTTCATTAAATTCAGAGAAATACAGTGCCATTCAACTATTTAAAATTTCAAGCTATGATGTTGTTTTAAAAAGACCCTATCTTAGAGAATCCTTTCAGCAAAACGGCAGGTCTGTCAGTTCAATCATTGCAGAAACCTTACCTAATACTGCTGTTTTGGCGATAAGTGCGATTAGCATTGCTTTATTAATAGGTATTTTACTAGGTGTTTTTTCAGCTATTTTTCAAGACACTGTTTTAGATAAAAGTATTCAGATTTTAAGTACTTTAGGGATGAGTCTTCCCTCATTTTTTAGCGCCATTTTATTTGCATGGTTTTTCGCTTATGTCCTTAAAGATTTAACAGGTCTTAACATGACAGGCAACCTATACGAGCTGGATGATTTTGGTGAACAGCGGCATTTAATATTAAAAAATTTAATACTACCGGCTGTGGTTTTAGGCATAAGGCCTTTGGCTGTGGTGTCTCAACTCATGCGGAATGCCTTATTGGAACAATTACAGGAAGATTACATCAGAACTGCTAGAGCTAAAGGGCTATCTGAATTCAAAATCATTTATAAACACGCGCTTAAAAATGCTTTAAATCCGGTAATCACAGCCATATCGGGCTGGTTTGCGTCTATGCTAGCCGGAGCCGTATTCGTCGAGTATATTTTTGGTTGGAATGGCTTAGGCAAAGAAATTGTTAACGCTTTAGAAACCTTAGATTTACCTATTATTATGGGTGCAGTACTTATCATTGCACTTATGTTTATCATTATCAATATATTTGTAGATATAATATATGCTTGGCTCGACCCAAGAATACGATTTTCAACTTAATTAAAATCATAATACTATGCGTAAACACATTGTTGCCGGAAACTGGAAAATGAATAAAACTCTCGAAGAATCTCAAGCTTTGACCAAAGATTTGCTTGCAAAAATTCCTCATGATTCAAATGTAGAAATCATAATTACGCCTACATTCCCAAACTTATATCCTGTCCATGAGCACGTCAAATCTTCACCGATTGGCTTAGCTGCGCAAAATGCACATTTTGAAAGTAATGGTGCATTTACTGGAGAAGTTAGCACCGAAATGCTAAAGAGTGTTGGCGTATCAACTGTCATTATTGGTCATAGTGAGCGTCGTTCTATATTTGGTGAAAATCACGAAATGCTAGCTCAAAAATCCTCTAAAGTGGTTCAAGATGGCATGCAACTGATGTTTTGTTGTGGTGAGGTTTTAGAAGACCGCAAAGCCGAAAAGCATTTTGATGTCGTCAAAAAACAACTTGAAGATTCGGTGTTTCAACTAAATCAAAAAGAATTTGAAATGGTGGTCTTGGCTTATGAACCCGTGTGGGCTATTGGGACCGGCGAAACGGCCTCTCCCGAACAGGCACAAGAGATGCATAAATTTATTCGCTCACTATTAGCCGATAAATATTCTGAAGAAATCGCAGAAAATACCTCTATTCTTTACGGCGGGAGTGTAAAGCCCAACAATGCCAAAGAAATTTTTTCTCAGCCTGATGTTGATGGTGGTTTAATAGGAGGTGCCTCCTTAAAAGCCGATGATTTTGTGAGTATTATTAATGCGTTCTAAAGCTGAAAGATGACATATACTGAAGTTCGCTTTAAGGTAAAACCAAAAGAAGATGGCATACAAATTTTGATTGCTCAACTTGGCGAGCTTGGTTTCGAGAGCTTCATAGAAGAGGTTGAGTACCTCAAGGCGTATATTAAAACTGAGCAATTGTCAACAATAACTATTGAAGATTGCCAACTATTTAAAAATCCCGATTTTGAATTGGAGTATACCATACATGATATTGAAGATGTCAACTGGAATCAAGCCTGGGAAGAAAACTTTAAACCTGTTCACATTACTCCAAACTGTGTGATCCGCGCACCATTTCACGAGAAATTTGATTTAAAATACGAATTGATAATTGAACCCAAAATGTCTTTTGGCACAGGTCATCACCCCACTACACATATGATGATGCAAATGGTTTTAGAAGAAAGTTTAAACAATTTATCGGTTTTAGATATGGGATGTGGTACTGGTGTATTATCAATTTTGGCAGAAAAATTAGGCGCAAAACCTATCTTAGCTATAGATATAGATGAATGGTGTTTTATTAATACTTTAGAAAATAAAGAGAGAAATGAATGTGAAAACATAAATGTAAAACAGGGAGGCGAAGAGCTTATTGAAGGCCGATTTGATGTTGTATTGGCTAACATCAATCGAAATATCCTTTTAGAACACTTACCCATTTATAACCGACACTTGAAACAAAATGGAATGATGTTTCTCAGCGGTTTTTATGATAAAGATCTAGAAAAAATTGATGACGTTTGTCAGCAATTAGGTTTGAATTATGTTAAACACCAATTAAAAAACGAGTGGATTTGTGCTAAATATGTGAAAGTTTAAGTTTTACTTTTATATTTGTACCATGAGTCAGAAAGAACAAATACAAGACGATGTAATTGTAGAAGAGCAGGTATCTCGAGAACATGAAATCATTGTTTACAATGATGAAGTCAATACCTTTGACCATGTTATTGATACACTGATTAAAGCTTGTGACCACAATCCAATTCAAGCTGAACAATGCACATTAATTATACATTATAATGGAAAATGTGCCGTGAAATCTGGTGAATTCAAAGATTTAAAACCAAGATGCTCAAAAATTTTAGACGAAGGAATTAATGCTGAAATTATCTAAATTTACAACACCTTCATTTTCTTTTGTAAACTATTCCATCTTTCATCACAAAAGTTACTTTGTTAAACGCATTGGTGTTTGTTTTGTTTGGTTCTTCATCTAGTGCGATAATATCTGCCATAAACCCTTTTTTAAGCTGTCCTATCTCATTTTCTTTATTTAGAATTTTTGCAGGTATCAAAGTGGCTGCCTGTATAGCTTTATTAACCGGCATGCCTGCTTCAATCATATAACCAAATTCTTTCCAATTTTCACCATGTGAAAATACACCAGCATCGGTTCCAAAGGCTATAGGAACATTTTTTTTATAAGCCCTTGCAAACATATTTTGAATTTCTGGACCTATTTCTAAAGCTTTTGGTCTTATTACTTCAGGGTAAAATCCCTCTACCTTAGCCATTTCACTAACGTACTTTCCTGCAATAATGGTAGGCACAAGAAAAACATCTTGCGCTTTCATCATTTCCATAGTTTGATCGCTCATTTTAGTACCGTGTTCTATGGTTTTTACACCCCCAAGTATAGCGCGTTGCATGCCTAAATCACCATGAGCGTGCGCTGCAACATGAAAACCATAGTCTGCGGCTGTTTCTGTGATGGCTTTGATTTCTTCGACTGAAAATTGCGGGTTTGATGAGTTTTTGGCCTGACTTAATACGCCACCCGTGGCTGTAATTTTTACAAGATCTGCACCATTTTTATAACGCTGTCTTACGGCCTTTCTAGCATCTGCAACGCTGTTGACTACTCCATATTTAGGTCCGGGATCACCTACATAGTCAGCATTACTACCATTGGTCGGGTCTCCATGTCCGCCAGTAGAAGATAGGATTTTACCCGAGGTATAAACTCGAGGTCCAATAATATCTCCTCGATCTATTGCATTTTTGAGGGCAATATTAACACCATTACCACCCACATCTCTCACCGTTGTAAAACCAGCCTTCAAAGTGCGTTCACAAAACTTGACTGACTTCAAGGCTTGGTCTGATTTGTTATCCTGATATTTGTCTAAATATCGTGTTGGGCTTGTTTCGTGATCCAAGTGCACATGCATATCTATAAATCCCGGATAAACCACTTTAGCTTTCAAATCAATAATTTTGGATTCTTCGTCTCTTGGTGTTACGATGCCATCAAACACTTCAAGTATCTTATTGTCTTGAACAACGATTGTAAATTCGCCTGTTTTGTATTCAGCAGATACACTATCGAAGATTTTTGAACAATGTAGATAAGTGTTTTGTGCGCTTAAACTTAGCGTTGAGAAAAGAAGTATCAATTGAATTTTAAATAAAACTTTCATTTTTATAATCTTTTGACTTTTTATTATACGGTGTCTTCGACTCCGCTCAATCACCAAACTCGATTTCGCTTAGGAACCTTCTTTCAAATGTGGTGGTTGAGCGGTGCCGAAACCACCATCAAAATTGCACTCACTGAGCAGAGCCGTTTTTACGTGGTGGTTGAGCGGAGTCGAAACCACCTTCTTCTAAATACTTTAAAATATGACCGGTTATAAAATCAATTTGTTCTTGATCTAATTCGGTATGCATTGGTAATGAGATGACTTCATCGCTCAATTGATTAGTGACTTTAAAATCTTTATGATTATAGCGGCTATCTTTATACGCTTTTTGTTCATGTAATGGAATAGGATAGTATATACCGTGTGGTATATTCTGTGATTTTAAATACTCTGCTAAACTATCGCGCTTTCCGTTTTTAATTTGTAAAGTATATTGGTGAAATACATGACAAGAACAAGTATCACAAATACCAAGAGTTTTATTCTCGCAGGGCCTATTGGTTTTTGCCGATGGCGTGACAATATCTTTATGATTTTTTAATGCTTCGGTATAAGCTCTTGCCGCTTTTTGGCGTCTGGAATTGTATTCATCAAGTTTTGGTAGTTTAGCCTTTAAAACAGCTGCCTGAAGCGAATCCAATCTAGAGTTGACCCCAACAACATCATGATGATATCGCTCATACATACCGTGATTAACAATACCGCGGATGGTATGCGCCAACTCATCATCGTTTGTAAAAATTGCACCACCATCACCATAACAACCTAAATTTTTTGAAGGGAAAAACGAAGTTGCCGAGACATGACCAATCGTTCCGGTTTTTTGTGAAGAGCCATCTTTATAATGGTAAGAAGACCCTATGCCCTGTGCGTTGTCTTCTATGACATACAAATTGTGTTTTACTGCTAAGTCCATGATGGCGTCCATATTGGCAGCATGACCAAACAGATGAACAGGCACAATAGCTTTGGTTTTTGGAGTAATCGCTTTTTCAATAGCCTCTGGAGAAATATTAAAAGTGTCTTCTTCCACATCAACCAAAACAGGTGTGAGCTGAAGTAAAGCAATGACCTCAACCGTAGCGGCAAATGTAAAATCTGCTGTAATTACTTCGTCGCCTGGCTGTAATCCTAATCCCATCATAGCAATTTGTAAAGCATCGGTACCATTTGCGCATGGAATGACGTTTTTAACATCTAGATACTTTTCAAGGTCAGCCTGGAATTGATGCACATAAGGACCATTAATAAAGGCCGCATTGTCCATAATTTCTGTAAAAGCAGAATCGATGTCGTCTTTGATGGCTTCACGTTGACCAACAAGGTCAACCATTTGTAGTTTTTTCATAGGAATTGTAAATCGTTATCATAACAAAATTACTAAATATAAATGGTATTCAGGCGAATTCTTTATTTTAGCCTCCTAATCCCTTAGAATATATAATTATTCTACATTATGAGATGGATTTATAATTTTTTTATCAATGGTTTTCAACTATTGTTACCCATTTTAGGTCTGTTTTTTAAACGTCTTAAAACCTTTCGTTTAGAAAGACAACAAACCAAAAAAGAATTAGAATATTTTATAGCTCAAAACCAAGCACCTCTGATTTGGGTTCATGTGGCCTCTCTCGGTGAATACGAACAAGTGGTGCCCGTCATCAAAGCTTTAAAACCCCAATTTAAAAATTACAAAATTCTATTGAGTTTTTTTTCTGATTCAGGCTATCGTATTAAAAAGAACAATTCTGTTGCCGATTTTGAAACCTATTTGCCTTTGGATACTCAAAAACAATCTCAGGCTTTTGTCAATTTTGTAAAACCGCAATTTGCTATTTTTGTCAAATACGACATCTGGCCAAATTTTTTAAGAGAACTCCACAAACAGCAGATCAAAACGTTTTTAGTGGCAGCAAGATTTCGACCTCAACAACTTTATTTTAAAGCTTACGGTCGGTTTTTTAAACACGCATTAATGAGCTTTCAGCACATTTTTGTACAAGACCAAGCTTCAGGACATTTGCTTAACAGTATCAACTACACCGATTGGACTCTTGCAGGAGATACACGCTATGATAGAGTTTATCAGCAACTCAGTCAAGATAACACCCTTGCTTTTATGCAAGACTTTAAGCAAAACCATGATTGTATGGTATGTGGAAGCACCTGGCCAGAAGACGAAAAAGCATTGTTACCAACCTTGAACGATAAAAGCCTTGCACTCAAATTTGTCATTGCACCCCATCAAATTAAACCTGAAACAGTCAACCAATTTCAAAAACAACTTCAAAAATCTAGTATTAAATATTCAGAAATTAAAACCCAAGACTTGTCCCAATACGATATCTTGATTTTAGATACCGTTGGCTTACTGACCAAAGTCTATGCCTATGCCAACATGGCTTATGTCGGTGGTGCCATGGGCAAAACAGGTCTACATAATATATTGGAGCCCGCAGCTTTTGGAGCGCCGATTATCATTGGTCCAAACCATGAAAAATTTCCTGAAGCTAAAGCTTTACAGCAAGTGGGTGGTTTAGCTGTGGTAAGCAAGCCTTCAGAACTTCAAAACATAGTCCACAAACTGAATGATGAACAAGGTTTAAAAACTAAAATGAGGAAAGCTGCCCATGATTTTATTCAAGATAAAAAAGGAGCAACAGCTTTAACTTGTAAAGAGATTTTACAAAACACATCAAAATAATTAGGGGCTTTATGCCTGCTGAAATTTCAGGCATACCGGGTTATCCACTATATCTTCTTGTGTTTTGTTAAGTCTCAGTAGGCATTTTGGGTTTAACGCTTTAGGGCGTCAACCCCAAAACACCACTTCGCTAAAACAAAACTCAAGAAGGATGCCGTTACTACCCCTAAGCCAAAAGCAACACAAAGATAAATTTGAAAGAAAATTATTAGACAAGTCTAAAAAATTATTTATTTTAGCGTAAAATTTTGTATAAATGCTTAGCCTAGCAGAAGAAAATTACCTGAAAGCTATCTATCATCTACACCATGAAAACAACAAAGCGGTGAGTACCAATGATTTGTCATCGTTGTTAGATACCAAAGCCTCTTCGGTCACCGATATGCTCAAAAAGTTAGCAGATAAAAGCTTAGTGGTTTATAAAAAATATCAAGGTGTCAAACTAAGTGACAGGGGTGAAAACACAGCTTTAAAAGTGATTAGAAAGCACAGGCTTTGGGAAGTGTTTTTGGTAGAAAAACTCAATTTTAACTGGGACGAAGTACACGATATCGCAGAGCAACTTGAACACATTCAATCTGAAAAGCTTACCGATGAACTCGATCGCTTTTTAGATTATCCCAAACGCGACCCACATGGCGACCCCATTCCTAATAAAGACGGCCAATTTGAAGTGGCTAATAAAACCATGCTATCTGAGTTGGAAATTGGTGAATCTGGCATATGCATCGGTGTAAAAGATTCGTCATCTGCTTTTTTAAATTATTTGGATAAACAAGCTATAGCGCTCGGTAAAACATTGACTGTTAAAGAAAAAGAAAGTTTTGATCAATCTATGCTTGTGGCCTATGACAATAAAGTTTTACGTTTATCTGAACAGGCAACTCAAAATTTATACATCAAACCAAACCATTAAGTTATGGATTCTATTATTGCGTATTTTGAACAACTAGACCCTATTCTAGCCGCATTATATGCCACATTATTTACTTGGGGATTAACAGCTCTCGGGGCATCTTTGGTTTTTCTCTTTAAAAAAATGAATCGCATTGTTTTTGATGGTATGCTGGGCTTTACAGGTGGTGTGATGACGGCTGCGAGTTTTTGGAGTTTGTTAGCACCTGGCATAGAAATGAGTGATGGCAATGGGTTTATTAAAGTAATTCCAGCAGCAACAGGCTTTTTGGGTGGCGCCTTATTTATTTTTGCTTTAGACAAAATTTTGCCGCATCTTCACGTCAATTTTAAAGAAAGTCGCAAAGAAGGCCTGAAAACCCCTTGGCATAAATCAGTTTTACTCACTTTGGCCATTACATTGCATAACATTCCTGAAGGTTTAGCTATTGGCGTATTGTTTGGCGGTGTTTCTGCAGGAATAGAAGGCGCAAGTATCGGTGGCGCTGTAGCATTGGCTCTGGGAATTGGTATTCAGAATTTTCCTGAAGGTTTTGCGGTAGCTATGCCATTAAGAGGTTTAGGAAAAAGCCGTTGGAAGAGTTTTAATTACGGACAACTCTCAGCAATTGTTGAGCCTTTTTCTGCTGTTTTAGGGGCTTGGGCGGTTTTAACTTTTGAACCTATTTTGCCTTACGCTTTATGCTTTGCAGCAGGAGCTATGATTTTTGTTGTGGTAGAAGAAGTCATTCCAGAGTCTCAACTCGAGCACAACACCGATATTGCTACTTTAGGATTTGTTGGTGGGTTTATCGTGATGATGACCTTAGATGTAGGTTTAGGATAAGAAAAGAGCCGCAAATTTATCTTATACAAAATCCACGACTCTTCTGGCATTTGATAAAATGTGAAATCCTATTTTACCAATAAAAAGTTTAATGATTTTGAACGATAAGCCACAACTAAGGTATTAGCTAAAAATAATCCAACAGACATCAACAATTCTCCTATTTCATCAGGTTCTAGAAAAATGTGAAACAGTAAAATGTTTAAGGTAATTGGCAAAAGAAACAAACCCCCAATCAGACTTGTTTTTTTCCAAATCACAAGAAGTCCAAATATGAGTTCAGACAAACCTAAAACCAACCAAAAATAGCCGGTTTGTTTCATCCCACTGACATATAATATCAATTTACTAATGTGTTCTTTGTCTTCGTCTAAGTATTTTTGGGCTTTGTCCACCACTTCTTGAGTTTCAGCAAAGGGCGTTTCAAATTTTGAAATACTCCCATAAATCATCATTCCGCCAAGGAATAATTGCAATACAATAAATAAAATGGATTTTATGTTCATGGTTTTTTTTAATTAAAAGTGGTTTGCCCATCATTAGGGTTGTAGGCATATCTAAAAGTGTAGTATCTCGGTGCGTCTTCAAAAGGATCTATGTCAGATGGGGCATCTTCGTAATAGCTTAAGATTTCGATTTTTGCATATTTGCCATCTGATGTTTTAACTACTATGATTTTACCAGGAATTGGGCTCAAGATATTTGTTGCAAAATCATAATTATACCAGCCATTTCCACTACCTGTTGGTATGGCAAAACCATCTTGACCGTCTTGATCAAATTCTATATCTTCAGTAACTTCTGTAATATCTTCAAAGGTACCGTTTACAATAGTTACACCTGCATCAGAAGTTCTTAGAGGTTCGTCTGTTGTGCCTGTTTCAGTGCCGCCATTTACTGCAATAGTCGTTCCCCTAAAGGCAATATCCCAATCGGTGTCGCTGTTTGTCTCTTGACCGGTTTCAAAATCAAACTTTGTAAAAGTTCCAGATACAGGTTGGCCTTGTCCGCCTTCTTGTGGGGCATGTAAATTGCTAATGGTTGTCGATTCTACTTCAGCAAGTGGCATAACCTCATCGTCATCTGAGCATGATAACATAAATAATGACATTAAAATAAATGTAGTGAGTTTTAAAGTTTTCATATTGTTTGTTTTTTAGATTATTTATAATTGATATTGAATTTTTCCTGTGATTCTTATACCCGGCAAGTTGAGTAATCCTGTCTGCTCGTTATTGAGAATATTTTCGCCGATAATTTGAAATTTATAATGATCAAACAGGCTTTTGCTCAAGGTGAGGTTTACCAGTGAAAAGCCATCGACAAAAGAGTCGTCAAAGTCGTCTATCAAACCATTTCCATTGGTATCAAACAAGGCATATTTTGATCTATAATTGAGTCGCAAATTGGCAAATGCTTTCCATTCTGGAATCTTGTAAAAGACTTTAAAATTGGCTAAATGCCTTGACCGATTCGGCAAGCCAAAATATTCTGAACGCTCTAATCGTTGAGTAACCAAAGTTTCTGGATCTCTTACAAAAACATCGCCGTTGTCAATCCGTTCTTCTGCTTCTTTATCAAAAGCATACAAGAGTTGATAACCTAAAGACATTTTGAAATTTGGATTAAAGCTGTAACTCAAATCCGTTTCAAATCCTGTAGTGTAAATGTTGTCTCTGTTTATGTATCCAAACACATTTTGGCCGTTGGTTTTTCGAGCGATAATTCGAGTGTCTATCAAATTTTGAATATCATTTCTAAAAGCGTTAAAGTCGAGATTAAATTTATTTTTTTGGTATGAAAAACCAAGGTTAATTCCAAGTGAAGACTCTGCCTCTAGTGGTTGGCCTAAATCTTCAGGGTTTACACTCAGGCTCAGGATTTGGTTATTATTTTGAAGCCTTTCTATGACAGCTTCTTCTACACGGTTTCCCACTACTGTATACCCTACTGCAGAATTAGTGAAATCTAAATACAATTGCCTAAAATCAGGGGCTTTAAAACCAGAACCAACCGAAGCTTTTATACTAAGCTTATCATTTAATTTATAAATAGCAGAAGCTTTGGGGCTAATTTGCGAGTCATATTCACTATGAGTATCAAATCGACCACCGACAATAAGATCAAGGTTTTTAAAAGCTGAAAAACTATATTGTGTGTAGACGTATTGAGAGTTAAAGCTGACATCATTTTCAAATAAATTTCGGTCTAAAAATTCGAAATTACTGCCAAAACCGCTAATGAGTTCTTGATTAGAACCTATGTCATAGGTCAGCCGTATTTCCGGTCTAAATAACCGTTGATTGAATTCTGAATTAAACAAAATATTATCGGTTATGGGATCAGTCTCAAGTTGATTGGCTTGGTATTGTGTAAAATACAACTCATAATGAGCATTGAGCTTTGAAGACCATTTGTGATTGGTGATTGAAGTCAAATTGTTATCCCATTCTTCTCTTTCACCTGAGATATCAATATTTTGATAAAATAATCTATAATTGATAGCTGTTTTTAAGTCGTCAGAAAATTTATACTTAATATGACTTGATAAGGTGTAGTTTTCAAAAGGATCAATGGTGTTGCCTTGAAGATTTTTATCCAAATCAATCCCGCCTGAACTCAACCGATTTATAAAAACTGAATATGAAAAATCATTCAACTTTTGTTGAGTTGAAAGGTTGAAGTCTGAGGTTTCAAAACTTCCAAAGGCTGCATCAACACCAAGTTTGAGATCATTACTTTTTGGTTTTTGAGTAATGATATTTATCACGCCACCTAAGGCTTCAGAACCGTAAAGGCTTGAGGATGGCCCTTTGATGATTTCAACACGCTCTATATTTCCCAATGCCAATCTGGATAAATCCAAATTTCCAGATTGTCTGCCCACAACGGGCACATTATCTATCAAAATCATAATGTATTCTGAATTAATGCCTTGCATTTGAATGCCTTTAAAACCACTTTGGTCTGTGATGGTGATGATTCCTGTTTGTTCATTTAATATTTCATCGGCGCGCCTTAAGCCTGTATTGGATATCACATCTTGACTAAGCACTTTAACTGGCATTGGAATATCTTGGCGTTTTCGCTCTGAGCGTGTTGCTGTAATGACGACTTCTTTTAAATCATAATAAGCTAAACTGTCAGTTTCTGGTTTATTCTCTTGAGAAATACCTTGTTTAACCCAAAAAGTCATAACGATTATTGATATGAAAACTGACAGCTTATTCATTTATTTAGACTAATTAGAAATAATATTTCGGGCAAATATATTATATTATTTTTATTCATTCCAAATAAAAATTATATTTTTGTTGCATAATTTTAAATCATCTCATCATGAAAACATTTTTCCCAGTTTTGTTAAGTTTTTTATTATTTCAAAGCTTATCGAGTCAAACCAAACTAGAGCAAGATCGTCAAGCCATTAAAGCCATGTGTGGCTGCTATGAAGTGCGATTTAATTTTTCTGAAACTTTTCAGCATACTAAAGACTCCACTTACAAGCCTTCTCCTGATAAAATTACTGGTGGCTTAGAATGGGTCCAATTGGTTGAGGATAACCCCGAAAAAATTGTCATGCAACACCTATTAATAGTTGGGCCTAAAGACCAGCAACAAATCGTTAAACACTGGCGCCAAGACTGGTTATATCAAAATCAAGATTTGTATGTATACGATGGTGATAAACAATGGAAGTATAAAGAATTGCCTTACGATGAGGTCATTGGTCAATGGACGCAAAAAGTCTATCAAGTCGATGATAGTCCGCGTTACGAAGGTTCGGCATCTTGGGTACATGTTGACGGTAAACATTATTGGGAAGATACTACGCCAGCTCCACTGCCAAGACGTGAATTTAGCATAAGAGACGATTACAACATCACTTTGAGAACCAACCGACAAGAACTGACTGATTTTGGCTGGGTGCACGACCAAGACAACAAAAAAATTTTAAAAACTGAAACCGGAAAAGAAGTAGTATTGGCTGAAGAAAAAGGCTATAACACCTATACCAAAGTTGAGGATAGCCGCTGTAAAACCGCTCAAAATTGGTGGGCAAAACACAACGACTATTGGGCCGACGTACGTGCAGAATGGCAAACGATTTTTGAAAACAAACAAGATATCTCCATGCTTAAAAGCATAGACGATAAGCCATTATTTATGCACATGTTCGAGTTACAAGATCAAGATTTCACCGACAAAAAAATTAAAAAGCAAATTAAAGCTTTTATCAAATAAGGCTTTGATCTTTATTTATTAGCTGTTTGAACAACGTCTTTTAATTCCTTTTTTATTTGGGTTTAGGAAAATTTAAGATGGGGTTCAAACAGCTATTCTGTTTTTACACGAGATTTGATGAGGCTTTCAAAAATAGGCCAAGTGACGTGTTGTCCTTTTCTAACTAAAACTGCTGAGTAAATCGAAAATGAAAACTCAAGGATATTAAAAATAACAACTAAACCCAGATAATAAAAAAAAGCATTTGGGATGGGCTTTTCGAAAAAATATTTTGATAAAAACCACCACAAAGCGGTAGTGTTAAAAACAAACAAAACCAACTGAGACAACAAAGATTGTAAAGCATGCCAATGTACAAATGCCGTAGAACGCCTATTGGCAACATAGTAAAGGAAAGTAGCCAATAGTGCAGCAATTGGTATTGGTAGTGCCACTGCAATAACTATTGTCGAAATAACATAGGCATAAGAAGCTTTCTCAGATTCATCAATTGATGGACGATATGAAAAATCTGCTTTATGAACCATAAATTATAAAATAGTTCTATTGAAATTTTCTAAATTTCGCTGTTTGGCCACACCCATAATCAAAAACCAATCTATAATAGTCCAAATACCAAGTCCACCACAAGTCAATAGTTTAGCAACTCCAAGGCCAACATCTCCGACCAAAAAACGGTCAATTCCAATCCCTCCTACTATCACAGAAATGATAAGCATCATTGTAGGATCTTTAAATTGTAGACTTTGAACTTGAAATTTTTTGCTATCATCTAAAGCCAAAAGGCGTTCTCGAACAAAGCTTAATTGGTGAGATTCAAAATATTTTGAATTGGCCATTAAAAAGTTATCTACATATTGAGCATCCATATTTTAAATTTTTGACGAATTAACGACTTTTTTATAATTTAAAGAAATCTTATTTTTAAAGCAGATTAAATACAACTACAAATGCGATAAAAGCATAAAGCAAAACCTCTTTCCAAAATTTTTTTCTTAATCTAAATATAAAATCACCTAAATATATGCTTATAGGTATCGTAGACATCATCCATAAACCTTCTAAATTTGAAATAGAAAACCAACTCGACATAAACGCAAGTAAAGCCAGGTACAAAAAACTCGTCGCCATTTTTTGATGGTACAATGCTCTTTTTTGTATCACCTTAAAAGCTTGATAAACAAATATTAATGTTGACAAAACCCATATTAGAAATGAAAATAATTGAGGTTTTGAGCTGAACGTATAGATCTTAAACTCCCATTGAGGCCAAAAAGAATCTACCATGAGTGGTTCGTTGTACCAAAAAATATTAAACATTTCTAACAATACAATTACTGAACTTATCGCTAAAAGCGGGACCAAAAAGTAACGCCAGTGCGGACTAGTAAAAACTAAAGTTACTACAAGAACTAAGATCAACACAAATAAAAAGGGTTGATAAAACAGGCTGGCAAAAAAGAAAAAAAATACGGCTTCAAAAATAGTCATCGTGGGATAATCTGAGTTGACTACATTTAAAAGACGTAAAAGACCTATCAAAAATAAAACATAGCCGAATATTATATAACTATCTAATATTTCAGGCATGATAAAGCTCGACATTAAAATAAAAAACAGACCTCCAAAGCTGTGTCCCTTTTGGATTTCAAAATGTTTTAAAGCATAATCAAACATAATGTAACACAATACTAGGAGCAAGTATTTTGTTACTACAAGACCAATTGTTGCCCAATTCAGAGGAAAAGTAATGACTTGAAGCGCCTCAACAGTAAAAATCAGGCTGAGCAAGAAGAGTAAAACAACAAAAACAATAGGTTTAGATTGTTTAAAAAAATTAACGATCATATCAGTCAAATGATTATTTTTGCAAGGTAATTATAATTGACAAAAGCCATGAAAGATTTTTTTGAAGGCATCGCCTCTTTATTTCAAGATGTTTTATTTATCCCTTTTGATCTCTTAAGAGTAGACATTCAACCCGATTCGTGGTGGGCTGCAAATGGTGTCAATTTAATCTTCTTATTTATTGGTTTAGTGTTTTTTGCGTATTGGATGAAACAACTTAAAATCTTTAGCAAAACTGAAAATACCCAAGAAGACGAAGAAACTTATTTGATTTAATATCATGTTTAAGTCCATTTTATTTTTAGGGTGGACATTCTTTACTATTTCATTACTGTCTTCTTGTTCTGATGTCTCTGATGAAATTTCTCCAAATGACTCAGATTTAAACACTCCTTTTTTTATGAAAGGCATGGATATGTCGTTGCTCCCTGAAGTCAGGAATAGTGGAGTTTTGATATACAACAATTCAGGTCAGGTGCAAGATATGTTGGATATTGTAAAAAGTGAAGGTGTCAATACCATTAGACTCAGGTTATGGCATCAGCCAGAATCTTCGACTTCAAGCTTTCAAACCGTTAAAACACTGAGCCAAGAAATTCGATCACTGGGTTTAAAACTTTTGTTGACAGTTCATTATTCTGATACTTGGGCAGATCCGGGATCTCAAGAGAAACCTCAAGCTTGGCAAGGGCTTAATCAAAATCAATTAAAAGATAGTCTCAGCCAATATACTTCTAAAATAATTCGAGAGATACAGCCGAATATTATTCAAATTGGCAATGAGATTAATCATGGGTTTTTATGGCCAGAAGCTCATATTAATAATGAAACTGTGTTTTTAAACTTTTTAAGCGAAGCGATTCAAGCAGTGAGAAGCGAAAACGAACAAACTCAAATTATGTTGCATTATGCAGGACATGAAAATGCCGATGTTTTTTTTAACAGCTTGGAGGGTTTAGATTATGATCTTATAGGTATAAGTTATTATCCGAGATGGCACGGTAAAAGCTTGTCACGTCTCAGACAAAATTTAATCAGTTTAAACTTGATCCAGAATAAGCCGGTTGCTATTGTAGAAACAGCTTATCCGTTCACATTAGACTTTAATGATTTTACCAACAATATCATTGGCAACGAAGATCAAATTCTCGATAATTTTCCGCCATCACCGCAAGGCCAAAAAGATTATTTTTGGGAAATAAAAAGCATTGCCCAAGATATTCCTGAAGCTTATGGATTTTGCTCTTGGGGAAGTGAGTGGATAAGTTTTAGAGGTGATCAGGCTACTGATGGTTCGCCTTATGAAAATCAGGCTTTTTGGGATTTTGATAACCAACCATTACCTGTGTTTAGTGTTTATAAATCTGAAGATTTTTGAACTACTACGAAAAGATTATAAATCTTACCTTTTAATTAGCAGGCTCAACATTTAGCCCTGATTGAAGCGGCATCTTTTTGGTGTAGAGCTTAGGAGCTGTTGGCTTGTCAGAGTGCCACCTCAAGTGGTAATCCTGACAAGCCTTACAGATGCTTGGCTCTGCACCAAAAAATAGAGCTGAAAGCAGGTTTAAGCTACTAAAACTAATTTATTTAAGTTTAAATCTTTAATTTTCAATTACCTTTGCAAAAAATTGCAACCCATGAAATCGAATAGGTCGAAAGGAAAAGGCAAAAAAAAAGGACAACGTCCCAATAAAGTCTCAAAAGTTGATAAGCAGATTAAAGATCCCAACGCCGGCATGCGACTTAATAAATATATTGCTAATGCCGGGATTTGTTCACGTCGCGAAGCAGATATCTTTATTGAGGCAGGAAGTGTGAGTGTGAATGGCAAACCGGTTACTGAGATGGGCTATAAAGTTAAACTTGATGATGAGGTGAAATTTGATGGGAGAACCATAAATCCTCAACCTAAAGAATACTATTTGCTTAACAAACCTCAAGGATTTTATACTTCAGGAAAAATTGAACATCAAAATAAAACCGCGCTTAACTTATTGCAAAAAGTCACTGATGCCAAGTTAGAACCCATTGGCCGACTTGAAAATAGTGCTTGTGGTTTAATACTTTATACCAATGATGGAACTTTGGCAAAAAAATTAGGGAATGCTAAAAAAGGTATTCCACAAGTGTATGAACTTCAGCTTAACAAGGTCTTTAGCATTGAGGCTATGGAGGCACTAAAAGCCGGTGTTATCATCGAAGGCTTTAAAGTTTTTATCGATGATGTCTCTTACATCAACAATAAGTCTCATCATCACATCGGATTAGAGTTAAAAAGCATGCGACCAAAAATTGTCCCCAAACTGATGACCAAGTTGGGTTATGAGATTATAAAAATGGACCGCACTGTATTTGGCAATCTGACTAAACTGAATTTGCCTAGAGGACACTTTAGAACGTTAAAGAAAGAAGAAGTGATTCGTTTGGGAATGTTGTAAACTTTATACGACTTTTCGGATACAAACATTTATACTTAAAATCAGTAGCGTTCAAAATAATATGAACTAATATTTGTTAGGTATTGGTTTTTATTGATAAACAATCAAATATTATGTTTTAGGGGTTAAAACCGGCATACTATAAAAATATTAAAAATCAAGGAAGCAGGAGCTGGAAAAAGATAAAAATCTGTTTGAATTCTGCCTGAAGGCAGAATGAGTTATTTTTATCTATGGCTGGTGTTTTCGTAGTATTTTTTATATTTTTATGTTAGCCTAGCATTTTTTGGTTCTTTTTTTGGCAATGCAAAAAAGAACGTAAAAAATTATTTAGGACAAGATTGGTTTTAAATATAACATTGATTGCATCATCCAGAACTATCCATTTGAAAATTTGGTTCGTCGTTCACACTTTACTCTTAGCAATGACCGATAAAAATTTCACTTAGAAAAGATTAAGATTTATGTAGGTTAAAAACCACCTTTTAAATTTTATCTTTGCAAAAATTTATAATTGCCAGAAGCCATTACACATACAGCTCAAATATCATGGGTAAGTGAATTTAAAACCCTGACTAAACACCGCTTATCTTTGAGTGTTGTATTCTCGTCTTTAGCTGGTTATGTATTGGGTGCGCAGCAATTTGAGGTATTGACTTTTGCATTGCTTTTTGTTGGTGGTTATGCCATGGTGGGTGCTTCTAACGCCTTCAATCAAATTATAGAAAAAGACTTGGATGCTTTGATGAAGCGCACCCAAAATAGACCCTTACCCAGTGGCCGGATGACAGTGAACACAGCTTGGGTTACTGCGGTAGTTCTCACTTTAATTGGATTAACTTTATTATACATTATCAATCCCACGACGGCATTTTTTGGTGGGGTTTCTATATTCATTTACGTGGCAATTTATACACCTTTAAAAACCAAAACACCACTTTCTGTTTTTGTAGGTGCTTTCCCCGGAGCCATACCATTTATGCTTGGCTGGGTTGCCACTTCAGGTGATTTTGGTATCGAACCCGGCACTTTATTTATGATACAATTTTTCTGGCAATTCCCACATTTTTGGGCTTTGGGTTGGTGGTTATATGACGATTATAAAAGTGGTGGATTTTTTATGTTGCCCACTGGAAAAAGGGATACTGGCACAGCCATTCAAATTATATTGTATTGTATTTGGACCATTGCAGTGTCTATTATTCCTGTGTTTGGTGTTACTGGTGATTTAAGATTAAGTCTAGGTTCTGCAGGAATCGTATTTATATTGGGTTTAATCATGTTGTATTTTGCGATTCGGCTTTACCAAAAAAGAGATACCAAATCAGCAAAACAATTGATGTTGGCCAGTGTCACATATATTACTTTAATTCAATTGGTTTACGTCGGAGATAAAATATTTAGAGTATGGCTATAGAACAGCGTTCAGAACAAGAAAAACGAGACCGGTCTAAAAAAATGATGCTGTGGTTCGGCATCATCAGTATGGTCATGACTTTTGCAGGTTTAACCAGTGCTTACGTTGTGAGCAGTAAACGTCCAGATTGGATTTCAGATTTTGAGTTACCAGAGATATTTGGCACTAGCACAATAGTAATTTTGATGAGTAGTTTGACTCTTTTTCTTTCAAAAAAACTCCTTAAAGCAGATAAAAGAAACCTTACATCTTTGTTTTTATTTTTCACGTTTCTGTTAGGAGCAGTATTTGTTGGTTTGCAGTTAAAAGGCTTTGAAACATTGGTTGAAAACGGCTATTATTTTACCGGAGAAACCAGCACTATTAATTCATCTTACATATATGTATTAGTCATGGCGCATTTAGTGCACTTGGCTGCTGGTATTATCGTGCTTTTTGTGCTAATTTATAATCATTTTAGAAAACGCTATAATTCAAGCAAAATGTTAGGATTTACAATAGGTTCGACATTTTGGCACTTTGTAGATATATTGTGGTTATTTTTGTTTTTGTTTTTAACTTTCTATAAATAATAAAATTAACTATTTTTGCCTAATTCTTAAATAAAACCTAAACTATGGATACGACTGCTGTTGCAAAAACAGGAACTGAAGGGAAACTTTGGGGTGGTGGAAAACAACCGCTTAAAGCCAGTTATGGTAAATTGATGATGTGGTTTTTTATATTATCTGATGCTTTAACCTTTTCAGGGTTTTTGGCAGCTTACGGATTCTCAAGATTCAAATTTTCTACAGAATGGCCTATTGCCGATGAGGTTTTTAATCACTTCCCATTTTTACACGGGACAGATGCACCAATGTTTTATGTGGCTTTGATGACATTTATTTTGATATTTTCATCGGTAACTATGGTTCTCGCTGTTGATGCTGGTCATCAGATGAACAAAAATAAAGTTGTCACTTACATGGCTCTGACTATTCTAGGTGGTGCTATCTTTTTAGGCTCGCAAGCTTGGGAATGGTCCAACTTTATAAGTGGCGAATACGGCGCTGTTGAAACCCGAAGTGGTAAAATACTCCAATTTGCCAATACCGAAGGTGAACGCGTTGCCTTAGAGGATGTTGCTACAGGCGAACGAGAAGGACTCAGACAACAACATACCGAAAGTGAAGGCTTATGGTATATGGATGAAAAGGCCTTACCAGAATTTACTCTCGATCAAATAAAAGCTGGTTTTGCTGCCAACGAAGACTTGAGAATCAGAACGATGAAGTTGGACGAAAATGGTGAAAAAACCATTTTAGACCGATCAACCTCTTTGGACTATCTCAACAATAGAGGCATTGGTATTATTGAAGGTGCCAACATGACCAAAAACGAATATGGCGCACCATTGTTTGCTGACTTTTTCTTTTTTATTACAGGCTTTCACGGTTTTCACGTCTTTTCCGGTGTAGTTATCTTAATCATAATTTTCTTTAATGTTTTACTTGGCACTTACGAAAAACGCGGTAGCTACGAAATGGTAGAAAAAGTTGGACTTTATTGGCACTTTGTCGATTTGGTCTGGGTATTTGTATTTACATTTTTCTATTTGGTATAATTTTTTAAACGATATTTTATATGGCTCACGATACAGCAACACACGATTCAGGCTCAGCTAAAAAACGCATTTGGAACGTTTTTATCATACTTTCAGTATTGACCATTGTTGAGGTGATTTTTGGTTACATCAGACCAAGGTTTTTTGTAGAAACCACATTTATCAACACCTCTATTCTCAATTGGTTATTTATCATTCTTACCATTTTTAAAGCCTATTACATTACTTGGGCATTTATGCATATGGAACATGAGACTAAGGGCCTCAGACGCGTTGTCGTTTGGACAGCTGTTTTTCTCATTTGCTATTTAATTGCTATTTTATTAATTGAAGGTGGCTACATCGAGGAAGTATATACCGGTGGTCATATTACATGGGATTTTTAGGGCTAATTATACTTGCTAAGAAACAGAACACAATTCAAATTCTTTAGATTTTATAATATAAAGCGACTAATAGTTCTTTTTTAGAGAACTTTTTGTAAATTTGTTTAATAGTTTTTTAATGAAACGAATAATTGCAAAGAGCACTCTTAGAGAGTTTTGGAAAAAACATGCTGATTCAGAACAGTATTTAAAAACGTGGTATGATACAGCGAAAAACGCGAAATAGTTGTCACCAAGTGACGTTAAACAAACCTATATTTCAGCAAGTATTCTTAAAAATAGTAGGGTGGTTTTTAACATAAAAGGAAACTCATATCGACTTGTTGTTAAATTTAATTATGAAAAACAATGGGCGTTTATTAGATTTATAGGAACCCATCAGGAATACGATAAAATAAATGCTGATACAATTTAAAAAATGTATTATGGAACTAAAACCAATTAAAACAGACCAAGATTACAGAAAGGCTTTAAGGCATTTGGAGGAAATTTTTGATGCTCCCACAGATACAAAAGAAGGCGATGAAGCGGAAATTCTCTCACTAATGATAGAAAATTACGAAAACGAACATTACCCGATTGAAGCACCCGATCCTATTGAAGCGATAAAAATTCGAATGGAAGAATTGAATTTACGACAAAAAGATTTGATAGGCATCATTGGCGGTAAAAGCCGAGTGTCTGAAATTTTAAATCGAAAAAAGAAATTAACGGTTGATATGATAAGAAAACTAGAAAAAACGCTACAAATTTCTGCCTCTGTTTTGGTTAACAAGTATCAACTCATTAAATAATTTTAAATTCATAAATTTTAGTCAAAGAATAGCAACAGCATAAAAATTGGTTAAATCATTGATAAGGCGGTCTATATGAAGAACGTCTTTTTTATTTTTGCACCTATGAAAATTCAAAAAAAACACATAGTTCTCAGTATTTTGTTTATACTGCCATTGTTTGCCTATATGTTTTTTGCCAGTGGGGTTAATAACTTTGCAAAACTTGACACCGTCGGTGAAAATGTATTGACCAATGACAGTTACAAAAGTGTTTTTAAAGATAGCCTTGTCACTTTTCAAGATAAAATCACTATTCTTAGTTTTTTAGGAGCTGATGTGGATACCAAAAAAGCCTATGCCTTTAATCTGAAGGAAAAAATTTACGATCGTTATAAGGAATTTAAAGACTTGCAGTTTGTCAGTGTGGTTTTACCTGGACAAGCCACTGAAGTCAAAAGTTTTATGGAAGCTTTAATCTACACTTCCAAAGCCGATAAGTGGTTTTTTATAGAACTTAACAATCAGCAAAATCAACAGCTTTTTAAAAGCTTAAAAACAGATTTGATCCTAGATAAATTTCAAAGCAGTAGCCATGTTTTTATTATTGATAAAGACAGAGACCTGAGAGGGCGATTAGAAGATGAAGATGGCAGTAAACGCTATGCTTATGATATGGCTTCAGTAGCTGAACTCAGTGATGAAATGAATGATGACGTCAAAGTGATTTTAGCTGAATATCGTCTGGCCTTAAAAAAATACAATAAGGATGAAAATGAATAAAGCAAAATGAAGAAGTATTTTAAATATATCGGACTTGCAATAGTAGTTTTAGTTTTTGGCTTTTGGGTTTTTAAAGAATCTCAAAGCCGTTCTGAAAAAGAAGATTTGGCTTACATTACCCTTGATGGTAAAAAGCGAAAGGTTCCACAATTTAAACTCATCAATCAAAATGGCGATACCATTACCAACCAAGATTACAATAACAAAGTCTATGTCGTTGAATTTTTCTTTTCGACTTGTCCAACCATTTGTCCCATCATGAATAAAAACATGGTGCAAATACAGCGTAAATTTTATGGAGAAAATCAATTTGGCATCGCCTCTATTAGCATCGATCCGATTAATGATACGGTCGCTCAGCTCAAAAGATACGCTAATAAAATAGGCGTGAAACACCCAAATTGGCATTTGATGACAGGCGAAATGGATAAGATTATGAATTTAGCCAATAAGGGCTTTAATTTGTATGCTAAACAAGAGTCTCAAGCTGCTGGTGGTTTTGAGCATTCAGGTTTTTTTGCTTTAATAGACCAAGAAGGTTATTTGAGAAGTCGACGCGATGCCAACGGCAATCCAATTGTGTTTTATCAAGGCGCTGTAGAATACGACGCAGACCAAAACCGCTACAGCGAAGAACAACAAATCGATATTTTGATCGAAGACATCCAACAATTGCTTAAAGAATAATTATGAAATCTATCATCTCACCAAATCGCTTTACAGTCAATTTGATTATTGCGCTATCAGTAGCTGTGCCTTTGGTTGTTATTTTACTGATGAACCTCGACTCCAGAACCAATATTCTCGGATTGGAGGTGGGCACTTTTCCATTTTTTCATGCGGTCATTAATGGCTTAACTGCTATTCTTCTATTTGTTGGTTATCTACTGATTAAAAATCAAAAAATGATTTTGCACCGCAATGTCATGATTTCAGCCTTTGTGCTTTCAGTGGTGTTTTTAGTAAGTTATGTTATTTCAAAAATTAGTCATGAGCCGGTGTCCTATGGTGGTGAAGGCTGGATGCGATATGTATACTTTTTTATTTTAATCACCCATATTGTGTTATCTGGAATTATCATTCCATTGGTCTTATTTACCATGTATCGTGGATTGACAGGCCAATATGAAAAGCATAAAAAAATTGCCAGGTGGACTTTTCCGATTTGGATGTATGTCGCAATCACCGGGGTTTTAGTATATATTTTTATGCATCCGTATTATTAATTAAATTTGTGGCATAATGAAAAGCAATAGAATATTTCTAATTTTAATTATAGCTTTTGTTGCAGATTCTGCATTTGCTCAATGTTCTATGTGCAGAGCGGTTTTAGAAAGCAATGCAGATAACTCGGCTGCTGAAGGCATCAATGACGGTATCGTTTATCTTATGATTTTTCCATACCTGCTCATGGGTGGCTTGGGTTACTATATTTATAAAACCCATCAAAAGCAAAAGAAAAAATCTAAAAGCGCATCATCATAAATAATAATCCCATGAAAAAAGTCCTTTATTTATCGACATGCAATACTTGCAAACGTATTTTATCCGAAGTTAACATCGAAGGGTTTGATTTGCAAGACACTAAAAAAACACCGGCATCCAAAAAAGATATTGAGTTCTTAAGACAACATGTCGATAGTTATGAAGCTTTGATAAATCGTAGAGCACAACTTTGGCAAAAACGTGGACTCAAAAACCAAAATCTTTCTGAAGAAGATTTTAAAGCCTTGTTACTCGAACATTACTCTTTTATCAAACGTCCTATTTTTATTGATGACGATAAAGTTTTTATAGGAAATTCAAAAAAAGTTGTTGAAGCTTTAAAAGGGCATTTAAGTGAATAAGCGCATTTGGGCGATTCTTGCTGCTACAGGTGCGAGTTTTATTTTTGGTGTAAATCATACTTTAGCCAAAGGCTTAATGCCCAATCATATTGAGTCTTTTGGTTTTGTTATCCTCAGAGTCTTAGGCGCTGCTTTGGTGTTTTGGCTTATCAGTTGTTTTATAAAATCTGAACCTATTCAACGACGTGATTGGTTAAGGATTATCCTTTGTGCACTTTTGGGAATGTGTGTCAATATGTTGTTGTTTTTTAAAGGTTTGAGCCTGTCCACGCCAATAAATTCATCAGTGATTGTAACCATTTCACCTATTCTGGTATTTGTTTTATCAGCAGTTTTAATTCGAGAAAAAATTACTTTTCTAAAAGCCTCGGGAGCAGTATTAGGTTTGGTCGGCGCATTGATGCTGGTCCTCTTTACAACAACCTCTACAGCAGATGCTCAAACATTCCGTTAGGCAATGCTATGATTATTGTCAATGCTACTTCATATGGCTTATATCTTATTGTGGTGCGACCATTGACGGCTCGGTATAGTAGTATTACGTTGATGAAATGGTTTTTCTTGATTGCCGTTATCATCAATTTTCCAATTGGTATCCGTGAATTTACAGATGTTGAATGGTCAGCATTACCATTTTCTGCCATTTGGCGGATGGGATTTGTGGTTTTAGGGACTACTGTTTTAACGTATTTGCTCAATATTTATGCCCTTAAAGAACTTTCTGCTTCTACAATAGGTGTTTTTGTGTATTTGCAACCTTTAATTGCTATTGCCTTTGCGATTATAACGGGTGCCGACCAGCTCAATCTCATCAAGGTTATAGCCGGAATCCTCGTGTTTATAGGCGTTTATACGGTAAGTCGAAATCGGGCAAGGAAACGCGAAAAAGGGTTTTAAAAAAAATAGTGAAATTGTTAGAAATTAACGTTTTAGGCTTTTACATCAAACGCATCTCTCAGAGTATTACCAATCATCATAAATGCCATCACTAAACTCATAATAGCTAGACCTGGAATAATAGCCAAATGAGGTTGCCCTAACACGATATAATTGTAGTGTTCTTTTATCATGTTACCCCAAGTGGGAATAGGTGGTTGTGCGCCAATACCAAGGAAGCTTAAACCACTTTCAATAAGAATAGCCGCAGCAAAATTAGCTGCAGAAATCACAATCACTGGTGCCATGATATTGGGTAAAATATGTTTGGTCACTATACGCCAGTGAGAAAAACCTAAAGCATGAGCTGCAGTGATATATGGCATTTGCTTAACACTTTTGACTTGTCCGCGAACTACTCTAGCCACTTCGACCCACATGGTTAAGCCCACTGCTATAAAGACTTGCCAAAAGCCTTTCCCTAAAGCCAGTGTTAGAGCTATGACCAAAAGTAGCGTAGGAATAGACCAAGTCACATTAATCAGCCACATCACAAATTGGTCAATAGCACCACCAAAATAACCGCCAATTGCTCCGATAAAAATACCGATGACAAGTGAAATAAACACCGCTACAAACCCAATAGACAAAGATACACGCGTCCCTATGAGTAAACGGCTCAACAGGTCTCTTCCGTACCGATCTGTGCCTAGGATATAAGTTTTAGTATAGATGTAGTCTTTATTGAGTTGAGTAGAGTCTTCAAAACGATTTAAAGCAATAGATTCTTTGGGTGTAGTGGCATCAAAGGGAATGATTTCAACCACTTTGTCTTTGATGTTGTAATCCTGAATTGGAATTATAGTATTTACAGTTTGTTGACCTGTGAACCAAGATATCCAAGAATGCAATGTCTTGTTTTCATTAGGAATTTCAATGACCAAAGTCTCAAATCCTGGTGGTTTGGAATGTATGGCCAATTGCATTTGGTTGGCATTGACCGAGGAATCAGGGGCAATAACATAAGCTAAAAGTGCGATTAAAGCACAAAATACAATATAACTCAAACTAAAAACGCCCCAAAAACGCATTCTGAATTTTTGGAGCGCCAGACTAAAAAGCGATTGTCCTTTAGGACTTTTCATGAAATTAGTTTTGTGTTGAAGCCTCGGCTAATTTAAAATTTTTAGTGTGTTGTCTCAAATCTTCCAAGACAGACACGGCTTCTTCGACATAAATATCTTTTTGCAAATTATTATGCCAATTTTCTCGTTTGTCTTTTAAAGCCTCATCAGATTCAAATGCCTTAATTTCAGATGGTAGAGATTTAAAAGTTAAGCTGTTTTTATAATCATTAAGCGAGTCAAACTTCTTGGCTTTTGCATCGTTTTCGGTCATTAATTGTTTGTATGCTTGAAAGTTAAGTGGAAATTCGTTTTTATCTCTTTGAGCTTTAATCCACTTTGCCTGTTCTTCAATTAAAGCAATTTGTTGATGAGTGTCCATACGTTTTTGGCTGGCTGCTATGATGTCATCCAGTCCTTCGTATCCTGACCAAACTTTATAATCTGCTTCTTTGATTTTATCATAAGGCAGTGGATTGTCATAGTCTCTTTCGCCAATATCTATAAAAGAATAGCGGTCTGGAACTCTGATGTCACTTTCTACACCTTTCAGTTGTGTTGAACCACCACTGATTCGATAAAATTTTTGGGTTGTCAACTTTAGTGCGCCCATGTCACCAAGAGAATTATTACGCATCCATCGGTTGAGGTTAGCAACATTTTGTACAGTCCCTTTACCGTATGTTTGGCGGCTACCAAGAATAACAGCGCGTTTGTAATCTTGCATCGCAGCAGCTAGGATTTCTGAAGCCGACGCAGAGAGTTCGTTGACCAAAATAACAAGGGGTCCGTCCCAAATTGTACCGCTTTTTTTGTCTTTTAATACATCAACGTTACCGTCTTTATCTTTGACTTGAACTACTGGACCTTTATCTATAAATAAACCCGCCATTTCAACTACAGCAGACAAAGAACCACCACCATTATTTCTTAAGTCTATGACAAGTCCTTGAACACCTGATTTTTTGAGTTTTTTAATTTCTTCTTCAACATCAGAAGCGGCATTACGCTCGCCATAATTATTCATGTTAAAATAGAATTTAGGTAGATTAATGAACCCAAATTCTATATCATCTTTTTTAATAAGTGTCGATTTTGCATAAGTTTCTTCAATTTCTACCACATCTCTTACAAGGGTAATATTTTCAAATGTGCCATCTACTTTTTTAACAGTTAAGGTTACCTTAGTCCCTTTTGGCCCTTTGATGAGCTCTACAGCATCGTCTAAACGCATTCCAGTAATATTAACAGGCTGTTTTTCGTCTTCCTGTTTAACTTTCATGATTAAGTCGCCTACTTCCAATTCTTTACCTCTCCAAGCAGGACCACCAGATATAATTTCAACAATTTTGACGTTATCTCTTAACTTTTGAAGCCTGGCACCAATACCTTCTAGTTTACCTGACATAGAAATATCAAAACGGTCTTTATCTCTTGGCGCTAAATAACCAGTATGCGGATCAAACTGAGAAACAACAGTGTTGAGGTATAAGTTAAACCAATCTTCACGCCTTAAATCTTCAGAGTTTGAAAAGTATCTCTCAATAGATTCTCGCGTTAGATCAATCGCCTCTTTTTTAAGTTCGTCTGTAGATTTTATCTCAATCGTATCGCTTTCTTTAGCTTGTGCATTTTGAGTTTCAAATGCCGAATAATAATTAGATAAAATGGAAAATTGTAATTGTTTTTTCCAGCGTTCTTTTAATGCTTTCGTGTTTTTGACAAAATCTAAATTTTCATAATCCGTATTGATGTAATCCTCTGAATTGAGGTCAAAATCTTCGTTTAAAATAGAACCGTAAAATTGTTTTGTATCTTCTAAACGTTCTTGATAGCGGTTGTAAACCAAATTGAAAAAGCTGATGTCTTTTTCTAGGATTTGATCATCAATTTTCGTTTTGTACTCATCAAAATCTTTGAGGTCTTTTTGCGTAAAATGACGCTTCATAGGGTCAAGACTTTCAATAAATTCTTTGTAAACATTTTTTGAAAAGCCATTGTCTATTTTACGCTTATCGTAATGCCCTTGGTCTATGACGTAAGTAATGAGCTCAATTAAAATTTTGTCTTTATCAGAACCTTCTGTATCAAACTTTTTTGTAGTAAAGCTGCACGAACTAACGGCTAAAAGTACAGCAATACACAATAATGCAAATTTATTTTTCATGAGAGTGTTTTTTACTCGTTTCAAAATTATGAAATCAAAAGGACAATTTAAGCCAAATTAAAATTTTAAGCTTATAGATTTCACATAATAGTTTGTTAAAGAGCAGCTAAGCGATGATAGAGATTACTGTTTCTTACTTATAATTTAGGTTGTCTTTTTGATTCACAAAGAAATAGGGATATTTTATAAATTTAATTGTATAACTCTAGTCAGGTACTAATTTCAATATTTTTACCTCAATTTTAAAAGGATAAACTGCATTCAAAACTTAAATTCTTACTTTTGAAAAAATTTTGAAACACATACATTTATGAAAATAATTGTTCCCATGGCGGGTCGTGGTTCGCGACTTAGACCTCATACTTTGACAGTCCCAAAACCACTGATTCCTATTGCCGGAAAACCTATTGTGCAACGCTTGGTTGAAGATATTGCAAAGGTCGTTGATGAGCCCATCGAAGAAGTAGCGTTTGTAATAGGCAAAGATTTTGGTGAAGCCGTTGAAGAACAACTAAAAAACATAGCGACCGGCTTAAAGGCTAAAGCAAGTATTTACATACAAGACCAACCTCTTGGCACAGGTCATGCCATTATGAGCGCCGAACCTTCTCTAAGTGGACCAGCAGTTGTTGCTTATGCTGACACTTTATTTAAGGCAGATTTTACGATTGAAGACAATACCGAAGCCATGATTTGGGTCAAGCAAGTTGACAATCCTAAAGCTTTTGGTGTCGTTAACCTCAACGATAAAGGCCATATTACGGATTTGGTAGAAAAACCCGAGCATCCTGAATCTGATTTGGCCGTAATTGGCATCTATTACTTTAAGGATGTCGGTATTTTAAAAGAGCAGTTGCAACGTGTTTTAGACGAAAATATCATTCGTGGTGGCGAGTATCAAATCAATGATGGTATTGAAAAAATGAAAGCCAACGGCATCATCTTCAAACCTGGTAAAGTTGATGAATGGATGGATTGCGGCAATAAAACTGTAACGGTAGAAACCAACAAGCGCACTTTAGAACATTTGAAAAATAGTGAAGAAAAACTGATTTCAGATCAGGTTGAAATTCATAATTCTGAAATTACTGAACCTTGTTTTATCGCCGATGATGTCAAACTCATCAATGCCAAAATCGGTCCGCATGTATCTTTAGGAAAAGGCACGGTAGTAAAAGATAGCACGATAAAAAACAGCTTAATTCAAGAACAAGCCGAGATTAAAAATGCTAATCTCGATAATGCTATGATAGGAAATTTTGTCAAATTTGACGGCAATTTTACAAGCATCAGCATTGGCGACTACTCTGTTTTAGAATAAATGAACTTCAAATTATTGACATATCTGTTTTATGTTTTGGGATTTATCTATACTCAAGTGTTAAATGCTCAAATAGAACAAGACCTTGAGCCTCAGGACAGCATCACAAATTCTGATCATAATAGCGAATTTCAAACTCAATTTTTTAAAGCCCTATCGGAACGCGGTATAGAAAATTATGAAAAGGCT
The DNA here is from genome assembly GCF_006120725.1 of Mesohalobacter halotolerans. GTDB lineage: Bacteria > Bacteroidota > Bacteroidia > Flavobacteriales > Flavobacteriaceae > Psychroflexus > Psychroflexus halotolerans. The sequence goes on along the minus strand of NZ_SWMU01000001.1, from coordinate 468,002 downwards.
ACTGAGGTTTTAGAATCGCTAAAAAACAGTCATCCTGATAAAGCTGTTATTTATTTTCAATTGGGACTCAATTATTTTGATCTAGAACAGTACAGTTCAGCTTTAGAGCATTTAAAACAGGCAGACCAATTAAAACCTGATGATTATGCTATTCGCGAAGCACTGTTTAAAGTTTATGAACAACAAAAAGACTACAATAAAGCGATACAACTAGCTCGAGAGTTAGCTCAAAAAAATCCAGATTATTTTAAGGTTCTGGCCAACCTTTATTTGATTACAAAACAATATTCAAAAGCATTAGACGCTTTGTCTTTAGCAGAAGACAAAGAAGGATTCGACCCGTATAAAGATAAGTTAAGAGAAGTAATTTTTGAAACCTACAACAAACCTGAAGAGGCTATAAAATACTACAAAAAACGCATAAAATTACAACCTTACAATCCTTTAAATGCTTACAGGTTGACCACATTTTTAATGCAAAATGAGCAATATCAAAGAGCCCTAGAAACTTCTAAAAGTTTACTTATCGATCATCCTCGTTTTACAAGGGCTTATGTTTTAAAGACTCAAATTCATCTTAAATTAGATGAAGTTCAACACGCATTTGATGCGCTTGAAGTTATTGTGTCTGATCGGTTTTTAGAAAAAAAATTTAAAGTTCAAGCAATAGAATCTATTAAAGCATATGTAGAGGAACACCCTGAATATCAAAATCAATTTGTTGAGGTTTTAAATATGGCTTCTCAGACAGCTGAAAATTCTGCCAGTTTTTTAGACCTGGGCTTGTTTTATTTTGAAAAGGATAAACCTTTAGCCTTAAAAAATTTCAGAAAAGCACTCACTCAAAACCCTCAGGATTTTCAAATTTTAAAATACATAAGTGTGTTAGAGCTTCAACTCAACAATCCTTCAGCGGCGATTGTAACCGCAGAACAAGCGCTAGAAATTTTCCCAACACAGGCCGTTTTTATGGTAATAAAAGGCCAAGCTTTACTTCAGCAAACACAATATAAGGCTGCAGAATCGGTTTTACTTGAAGCAGAATCATACATTTTTGAAGAAAATAATTTGATGCTTCAACTCTATGACAGTTTGCAACGTGTATATACAGCTTTAAATGAAGAAGAACAATCAAAAATTTATCAAGCAAAAGTTAAGCAACTTCGGGAAAAACTTAAATAAATCTATGAGCCAGAAACCTTATCTTGTTGTTTGGATAACAGTAGTCATTTTATCTGCTTGTGGTGGAAGTCAATCTGCACTAAAAGAAAAAGATCTCAAAACTGAAACCTTAAAAGGTATTGTCAAAAATTATAATAACGCTTTACCTCAATTTAAAACTATGCGAGGACGCTTAAAAGGTGTTTATCAAGATAATGAGCAAAGACAAAACGTCAACATAAGCTATAGATTTAAAAAAGATAAAACCCTATGGATGAGTGCAAAGTTTGCAGGTTTTATTCAAGTGGCAAAAATGATGATAACACCCAAAAAAGTGAAGTTCTATGAGCGAATAGACAACTCATTTTTTGATGGGAACTTTGAGTTGATTAGCGCGTTTTTAGGGCTTGAATTAAATTATAATCAAATTCAAAACCTTTTTTTAGGACATGCGCTCAAAAATATCAACATTTCTGAAACCGATTTTGAAACTGCAAACCCATATTTTAAAATGATAACGACTTATGATGAGGGTTTGACTCAAGTTTTACTTTTGGATACTAAAACCTTTAAAGTCAAAGAACAAACCTTAAGCCTGAATGATAAACAAGTCAAAGTTGTTTACAATGCATATCAAATTGTAGAAGGCACTTCTTTTCCTAAAGAATTTGTAATTTTAGCAGGAGATCGTGAAAATCAAATACAAATCATATTGACTTACAAAAACATCAAGCTGAACGACAAATTGAGGTTTCCTTTTAGTTTTCCAAATAATTATTCCCCAATTGAATTTAATTAAATTATGAAGCCATATCTTTTTTTGCTGATTGTCTTTAGCCTTTATGGGACATTAACTTATGGTCAAACTCGTAAAGAGTTGGAAAAAGAGCGCCAACAGATTGAGCAGCAAATCAAGCAGATCAACAACAACTTAGACCAAAGCCAATCCCGCAAACAATCGGTTATTGAAAAAGTTCAAACCTTAAACCAACGAATTGCTGCAGCAGAAAGACTGGTTCGCATCAACAATAGAGAGGCCAATATGCTATCTCGAGAAATTAATGCCAACTCTCAGGCTATTGATAAACTACGCTCACAGCTTAAAACCCTTAAAGCAGAATATGCTCAAATGGTTGTAGATGCTTATAAAAGTAAGTCCCAACAAAATCGTATCATGTTTTTATTGTCTTCTGACAATTTTTTGCAAGCATACAAACGCCTGCAATACATGAAACAATTTGCAGCTCATCGGAGACAGCAAGGCAAAGAAATCCAAATTCAAACCAAAACGCTTCAAGAGTTAAATGAAAAATTGTTTGAACAGCGCAAAGCGAAAGAAAAATTACTAGTCCAAAACAGACAAACTATTGAAAAACTCAATAAAGACAAAGCTGCTGAAAAGGAACTCATTGCTTCTATTCGCAAGAAGGAAGGTCAATACCAAAAGGAATTAGAACGCAAGCAAGAAAAAATTAGTGAAATTGATGAACTCATTCAAAAATTGATCCGTGAGGCTATCGCTGCAGAAAACAAGAAGTTGGGTAGCAGCTCAAGTAGTCGGTTTAAAATGACGCCAGAAGCTAAACTTTTAGGGGGTAAATTTGAAGATAATAAAGGGAAACTGCCATGGCCGGTTGTCTCAGGGTTTTTATCTCGACCCTACGGGACAAGACGTCACGCTGTTGTGAAAACAGTAATGACCAAAAGTGAAGGCGTACACATTGACACTCAACAAGGTGCTAAAGCCAGAGCTATCTTTGATGGCGAAGTCAGTCAAATTATGGTTATTCCCAATGCCTATAAAGTCGTGATGATTCGTCATGGACAATACATAAGTGTTTATAAAAACATCGATGAATTGAATGTTAGAAAAGGTGATAAAGTTAATCGCAACCAATTTATAGGTACAATTGGTCAAGATTTGACTGATGGTTCTACAACCTTAGGATTTTATATCTATAAAAATAGTAAAACTCAAAATCCTGCCGAATGGATTTATAAGATGTAGTCATAAAGTGGTTTCAAAGTCATGTAGTATAGAAATTCTATTGTCTAAAAAAAGCTTAATTTTGCACTATGGAAAGTCAAAGACAACAAAAGATAAGTCAAATTATTCAAAAAGATCTTGCTGAAATCATACAAGAGAGTCTGAGAAAAACTGGACAAAAAAATTTGATTATCAGCGTGACTAAAGTCAAAGTCACTCCAGATATGCTTGAGGCAAGAGCTTATTTGAGTGTTTTCCCTGAAGATAAAACCCCCATAATTATGAAAGAAATCAAAGGGTTGTCTAATGTCATTAAACACCAATTGGCTTTACGTACAAAAAATCAATTGAGGCGAGTGCCTGAAATTCGTTTTTTCCATGATGATACTGCAGCTTATGTAAGTGAAGTCGAGGATGCCTTTAAAGGAAAAGACAATCCTATCAAAAACCCAGACCTTCTTAATAAACGTAAAAAGTCTTGAAATTTTCCTTTTATATTGCTAAACGTTATTTTCTAAGCAAAAGCAAAAATAATGCAATTAATATTATCAGTTATTTAGCTTTAATAGGCATCTTTGGGACCTCTTTAGCGCTTTTTGTCGTCTTATCAGCTTTTGGTGGTCTCAAAGAGTTTAGCCTGAGTTTTGCCAACCAATACGATCCAGATTTAAAAATATTACCGGTAGAGAGTAAACGTCTTTTGGTTACTGAAAAAGATATGGGAGCTTTACTTCAACTTGATGGAATTAGTCAAGCTTCAAAGGTGATAGAAGAAAAGACTTTATTAAATTTTAAAGATAAAAATTTACCAGCAATTCTCAAGGCTGTAGATAGCAATTACGTCAAAGTAAATCAACTCAAAGCCAATGTTTTTCTAGGTCAGTGGCTCAATACAAATTACCCTTATCAGGTTGTTTTAGGCAATGGACTTAGCCGGAGATTGTCTGTTGGCATATTAGATCAAAGTAACTATTTAGATTTTATTGTGCCAAAGCCTGGCAAAGGGCAAATCATGAATCCGCAGGATGCTTTTACTAAAATACCCAGTCGGGTAAGAGGTATTTTTGGGATTTCAGAAGAATATAACAATACTTATGTTTTCAGTCAACTTAACTTGGCCAGAGAATTATTGAATTATCGAGACAATGAATTTTCAGGGATAGAGTTGGCTACAGATGAAAATGCAGATTTCAAACAGTTGAAACAGCAAATTCGTCAAATTTTTTCTGAACAATCCATCAATATCAAAACACGTTTACAGCTTAACGATGAGCTCTACAAAATGTTAAATACAGAAAATTTAATGGTTTACCTCATCAGTACACTGGTTGTCATCATAGCGCTCTTTAATTTGATCGGTGCTGTAATTATGGCCATTATAGACAAAAAAGAAAACATAAAAACCCTTTCCTATTTGGGTGCAAATAGAAGTCAAATCAATAGTATATTTTTTATACAAGGTTTACTCAGTACAGCTGCAGGTTCTATAATAGGTATAATTTTTGGCTCTGTCTTAGTATTTTTACAACTCAAATATAGTTTAGTTTATATCACTTCTTCCCTAGCCTATCCCGTCAAATGGAGTGTTTTGACATTAATTATTGTTTTAATAACAACCCTAAGTTTGGGCATTGTTGCTTCAAAAATAGCCTCTTCAAGAGCCGCAAAACTTGTCTGAAAAACTTAAACTAAGAAAACAGTTTCAGCAAATACTTCTTTAATTGTATCTAATGTGTCGTAAATTTCATTGAGGTTATCTGAAGTCACTAAAGTTTTTCTGTAAGGCTTAAAATTGGGAATTCCTCTAAAATAATTGGTGTAATGCCTACGGGTTTCAAGAATACCAAGTTTCTCTCCTTTCCAATCGACAGACATTTGCAAATGCCTTTTAGCCACATCGACTCTTTCTGAAATATCCGGTGCCGGAAGGTGTTCACCTGTTTTAAAAAAATGTTTCACCTCATTAAAAAACCAGGGATATCCGATAGAAGCTCGCCCAATCATAGCGCCGTCAAGACCATAGCGGTCGCGCATCTCAACAGCGCGTTCTGGTGTATTGACATCACCGTTTCCAAACACTGGAATATGCATTCTAGGATTGTTTTTTACCTCTGCAATTGGGGCCCAATCGGCATCACCTTTATACATTTGGGCTCGGGTACGACCGTGAATTGAAATGGCTTGACAACCGACATCTTGTAATCTTTCGGCTACTTCTACTATTTTGATAGAATCGTGATCCCAACCTAAACGGGTTTTTACGGTTACGGGCAAATCAGTGTGCTTGACCATAGCTTCAGTTAGAGAAACCATGAGGTCGATGTCCTTTAATATTCCAGCACCAGCACCTTTGGAGACCACTTTTTTGACTGGGCAGCCAAAATTGATATCAATAATGTCCGGTTTTGTCTTTTCAACAATCTCTACAGATTTTAGCATTGCTTCTTTGTCAGCACCAAAAATTTGTATCCCTACTGGTCTTTCTTTTTCATAAATATCAAGCTTAATCACGCTTTTGGCAGCATCTCTAATTAAACCTTCAGAGGAAATAAACTCAGTATAAACAACATCTGCGCCGTTTTCTTTGCATAGTGCTCTAAATGGCGGGTCACTAACGTCTTCCATCGGGGCAAGAAGTAGTGGAAAATCGTTTAGTGCTATGTCTCCAATCTTAACCAAGTTCAATGTATTTTTTGCAAAAATCGATTAATAAAAAGAAATTGGCAAATTTGAGAGCTTAAAACTGAAATGTGGACCTAATTCAACTAGAATTTAATCACTTAAAGCTTCAGCACCGGCAACAATTTCTAAAATTTCATTGGTAATAGCCGCCTGACGAGCTTTGTTATAAGTCAACTTCAAGCTGTCTCTTAATTCGGTGGCATTTTCTGTCGCTTTATGCATGGCTGTCATACGTGCACCATGTTCAGAAGCAAATGAATCTCTCAACGCTTTATACAATTGAATGTTTAGAGCTTTCGGCATCAACTCTTTAATGATTTTTCCCTTTTCAGGTTCGAAGATATAATCGAGTTGTTGTGGAGTTTCATCTTCAGATTTATCGGCGACAAGTGGCAAAAAGTCTTCAGCTTCTACAATTTGAGTTGCTGCATTTTTAAAGCGATTGTACACCAAAACAACTTTATCGTAAGCCTTTTCTTCAAAAGCCTTCATAATGGTTTCAGAAATTTGAACTGAGTTGAGAAAACTCAAATCATTATAAATTTCTTCATGATGCTCAAAAATTTCATAAGATTTTTTAAGAATATCATTAACCTTTTTACCGATTGTTAAGACTTCGACTTCTTGGTTGTGATAGTTTTCTCTTTTGAGCTGGTTAACCTTTTTAATGATATTCGTATTAAAGGCTCCTGCCAAACCACGATTAGAGGAAATGGCAACAATCAAAACCTTTTGGAGTTCACGTTCTTCAGTCAGGGCTGTAGAAAGATCATCTTCAACGGTGGCGCTAAGGTCTTGAAGGAGTTCAGTCAGCTTTTCAGCATAAGGTCGCATAGAGACTATAGCGTCTTGAGCACGACTTAATTTTGCAGCAGAAACCATCTTCATGGCACTGGTAATCTGCATAGTTGAGCTTACCGAGCTAATTCGACTTCTGAGTTCTTTAAGGTTAGCCATAATGCTATCTTATAAAATTATGCGTTATATTTTGAAGCAATCTCAGCCGCTGCGTCTTCAAGAGCCTGTGTCGCTTCATCGGTTAACTTACCAGATTTTAAAGTTTGCATAGCCTCTTCGTGCTTAGCATTCAGATAAGTTAAATAATCTTTTTCAAATTCTTTGACCTTATCAACGGGTACGTTTCGTAACAAGTTTTTCGTTCCGGCGTAGACAACCGCAATTTGATCTTCAACTTTATAAGGATCAGACTCCGCTTGTTTAAGCAATTCTACGTTGCGTTTTCCTTTGTTAATGGTTCGCATTGTTGCCGCATCAAGATCAGATCCAAATTTAGCAAAAGCTTCTAATTCGCGGTATTGGGCTTGATCAAGCTTAAGTGTTCCAGCCACTTTTTTCATAGATTTAATCTGAGCTGAACCCCCGACACGTGATACTGAAATACCGACATCAATTGCGGGACGAACCCCAGAGTTAAATAAATCTGAAGTTAAGAATATTTGTCCATCTGTAATAGAAATCACGTTGGTTGGGATATAGGCAGAAACATCTCCTGCTTGGGTTTCAATTATAGGTAAAGCTGTAAGCGATCCGCCACCTTTTACCTTACCTTGAAGCGAGTCTGGTAAATCATTCATTTGCTTGGCAATGGTATCGTCGTTGATAATTTTTGCAGATCGTTCAAGCAATCTGGAGTGTAGATAGAATACATCACCAGGATAGGCTTCGCGGCCTGGTGGACGTCTTAAAAGTAATGACACTTCACGATAAGCTACCGCTTGCTTTGACAAATCGTCATAAATAATTAAAGCAGGTCGTCCGGTATCTCTAAAATACTCACCAATAGCTGCACCAGCTAATGGCGCATAAACTTGCATTGGTGCAGGATCTGAAGCGTTTGCTGCAACAATAGTTGTATAGGCTAATGCACCACGTTCTTCAAGTAAGTTGGCTATGCCTGCTACTGTAGAAGCTTTTTGGCCAATCGCAACGTAAATACAATAAACGGGTTCGCCAGCATCGTAAAATTCTTTTTGGTTTAATATGGTATCAATACATACTGCAGTTTTACCTGTTTGACGGTCGCCGATTACAAGTTCACGTTGACCACGACCTACAGGAACCATGGCGTCGATAGACTTAATTCCAGTTTGCAATGGTTCAGAAACCGGTTCTCTATATATAACACCTGGAGCTTTACGCTCTATGGGCATTTGAAAAGTTTCACCATCAATTGATCCTTTACCATCTATTGGTTTACCTAAGGTATCAACTACACGCCCAACAATACCATCACCTACTTGAATTGAGGCAATTTTTTTGGTACGTTTTACGGTTTCGCCTTCATTGATATGTGTAGATTTACCAAAAATCACAACACCAACATTGTCTTCAGCAAGGTTAAGCACCATGCCTTTTAATCCGTTTTCAAATTCTACGAGTTCTCCGTATTCAGCATTGGTCAAACCATAAACATTAGCAATACCATCACCGACGTTAAGTACGGTTCCCACTTCATCTAATGAAGCTTTGGATTCAAATCCAGAGATTTGCTTTTTGATTATTGCTGAAATTTCAGCCGGGTTTATTTCTGCCATAACTATTATGCGTTAAAATGTGATATTATCTTGTATGTAAATTTCTTTTGAGTTTATTCAACTTGCCAGATAAACTGGCGTCGTATTGTAAATCATTAAGGTTGAGTATAAAGCCACCAATAAGGTCTTCATTCAATGCAGTGGTAACCTTGGCTTCATCACCAGTAATATTTTTAATCTGTTCTTTTAAAGCTTTAATCACGCTGTTGTCTAACCGAACTGCAGAGCTGATATGGGCTTCTCGAATGTTGTGCAAGGTATTGTATTGTGTGGTATAAGCCTGGCATATCCATTTCAAATGGTTGAAACGATTGTTTTCAGACAAGGTGTCAAACAACTTATGAAGCATGTCATCTACATCTTTAAAGACGGCTTTAGCAATTGCGCATTTGTCTTTATTTTTAACCACAGGACTATTAAAAATACTTCTCAATTCAGGGTTTTGCGTTATACTGTTTTGAATCAGTAGCATATCGTCTAAGAGCTGATCTACAGACTTTTGCTCTTGAGCAAGGTCAAGAATAGCTTTGGCATATCGTTTTGCAGCGCGTTGTCCCATACTGTATTTTAATTAAGCTTTACATTTTCTAACTCTCTATCGATGAGTTTGTTTTGAGCTTTTTTATCTTTTAGTTCTTCTTTCAACACCTTTTCAGCGATTTCAATTGAGAATTGAGCAACTTGTTGTCTTAGGTCGTCGATAGCTGCTTTCTTTTCATTTTGAATAGAAGTTTGAGCTTTGGCAATGATGTCATCTGCTTTTATAGCGGCTTCTTCGGCAGCTTCACTGATCATTTGTTTTTTCATCTGCTGTGCTTCCTTAAGCATAGCGTCACGTTCTTGGCGCGCTTCCTGCTTCATTTTCTCATTATCAGCCTTGAGGTTTTGCATTTCCTTTTTGGCTTCTTCAGCAGAGTCAATCGCTTTTTGAATGCCTTCTTCTCTATCATCGAGTGACTTCAAGACGGGTTTCCAAGCGTATTTTCTCAATAAGAATATGAGGACAACTAAGACAAGAATTAACCAAAAAAATAATCCAAACGAAAAATCTTCAACTAACTTCATGTTTATAATATTTAATCTTTAAAAAAATAAAATTAAGCCTTAAAGCCAACCGCTATAAGGCTTAATTAGTTTTGTTTACACTGCAAATAAAGCAGCGAAAGCAACACCTTCTAAAAGTGCAGCGATAATAATCATCGCTGTTTGAATTTTTCCGGTGGCTTCGGGTTGACGGGCAATAGCCTCCATAGCAGCGCCACCGATCTTTCCTAGACCGATACCTGCGCCGATGATGACTAAACCTGCTCCTACCATTACTGGGATTTCCATAATTAACTATTTAAAAATTAAACTTCAATTCAAAAAACTTAAACTACTGGTACATCTTCGCTGTGATCACTGTGATCTTCAACAGCCATACCAATATATAATGCACTTAATAACGTAAATATATAAGCCTGTAAAAAGGCCACTAATAATTCTATTACTGAAATCATGATGGTAAACCCAAAAAATGCCGGTCCGGCAATCCAATTTTGCATGACGACTATTAAACCTAACAAACTCATAATCACAACGTGACCTGCCGTCATATTGGCAAACAAACGTATCATTAAGGCAAACGGCTTGGTAAACATGCCTAAGATTTCTATAGGCATCAATACAATTTTCATAGGAATAGGGACTCCCGGCATCCAGAAAATATGCTTCCAATAATCTTTGTTACCACTAAATTGAACAATGATAAACGTAATCAAAGCCAAACCAAACGTCACGGCAATATTGCCAGTGACATTAAACCCAAGCGGCGTCATTCCCATTAAATTTAATATCCAAATAAAGAAAAATACGGTTAAAAGAAAAGACATGTATTTTTTATATTTTGGCCCGATATTGGGCTTGGCAATCTCATCTCTGACATAAATAACAAGTGGCTCTAAAAACCGACCTATGCCTTTTGGGATTTGATTTTTTCTGTAGGATTTTGCCAGACTTGTGAACATCCAAAATAATAGGACAGAAGCTAAAATCATCCCTATTACATTTTTTGTAATAGAAAAGTCTATTGGTTTTTCGTTTTCAACGAAACCTTCTTCATCATATGTAATGCTGCCTTCAGCATCAGTCTTGTAAATTTTAGTGTGATAAAGTTTATAGTGTTGTCCATTAATTTCAACTAAATCTTCGCCATGGTGAAATTTTGACGCTGAAAAAGCGTGCAAACCATTATCAAAATCGTAAATGATAACGGGTAAAGGAATGCCAAAATGCTCACCAGTTTTGCCATCAGAAAACAAATTAAAATAATGAGAATCATCTAAGTGATGATCAATATAGGCTTCCACTTCTTCTTCGGTATCAACTTGACCGCCATCTTGGTCTGATGTTTTATCATCCTTTGCTGAACTCACTAATGACATCGTCAAAAATAAGAGTGCAAAAATGGAAAGGCGTGATGTTATTTGCATTAAAATAAGGTTTACCTAATTTTGGGTGCAAAAGTAATTAAAAATTTAAATTTAAAATCGAATTTCACTCAATTTTTCTATTGAGTAAAAAAGGCTTAAAAATTAGCCCTATTCAGGTATCTCACCAGAACAAAAATTTCAGCAACCATACACAATACATAAGGCACAAAAAACAATAGAAAATTGTCTCTACTCACATCGATATCATTAAGATTTGAGAATACTAAAAAGACAGTGATTTTAACAAAACCAATCCCCATGAAAATAAGCCCAATGTACTGTTTAATCAAATTTTTGAATAGGATAACTGTTACTGTAAATGGAACTGTAAAACACAAATTAAATGCGTATGTAAATTGGAGACTTAAATCATGGTCTTCAACCCCCATCATATTCTGAATGAAATATGCTGGAACAATAAGTATGAATAATAAGCCAAAAAACTGGAAAAGTACAGTTGAGTTTTTCACTATATTACGTGTCTATTTTTTTGACTTGTTTAAGCAATAAGTACATACTTGCAAAAATTCCAATAAGAATTAAGCCTAAAGTAAACCAGGCCGTAGATGTTTTAAAGTATATATCAAGCTTTTTACCAATGTAAGCACACCCAAAAATAATCACGCCCATTTGAATACCAGCACCCGTAAGTATGACCCACTTATTGGGCTGCTTTGGTTTTTTGGTATTCTGTTGTTGTTTTTCGCTCATCCTCAAGGGATTTTACATTGCCTTTCATTTGACAGGTTGCATTAAATACTGCGCCACTTTCTACAACGAGTTGGTCTGTGATAACGTCACCGGAAATATGGGATGTACTTTTTAATGTAAGACAGGCATTAACTTTTAAGGTTCCGGTAAAACTTCCTTCAATATCTGCATTTTCACAGACGACTTCACCGTTTATTTTACCAGTCTCACCAATAACGACTTTACCTTTAATGTTGAGGTTGCCGTCGAGTTCTCCTTCTATTCTGAAGCTACCTTCAGAGTTGATATCACCTGTTAAGGTTGTACCTTGTGAGATTTTGTTTTGTTCTTTAGAAAAGTCTGGTTTTGGGGTTTTTTTTTCAGAAAACATATTTATTGATTTAAATGTTTTAAATATTGATCTAAGTTTTTGTGTATCTGAACAATACTGTAATTTTCATTAGATATTGCAAAGTAATTAAAATCTTTGGAAAGTTCTCCTTCTTTAATCAAAATTTCAGCTAAACCCTGAGCTCCCAATAAACTACTTAGGCCATGAATAACTTTAAAGCTTTTGCGTTTTGTATACACCTCATCTGTAATTTTAAAGTCATAATCTAAGGTCTCAAAAGCTGTTTCGAGTTCAGTTTCAAAACTTTTTTGCCGATCGCGATCTTCAAAATAATACACAAGCTTATAACTGTCTTGATCTGTGTCCGGCTTAAATTTTTGACCCCTCACATTTTGTTTGAGTTCGTTATAACGTCCTAGCGCATATTTGCCTTCATCTGACTGTGGATAGGTCAGCGCCACGTAATTTAATGCTTTTTTATAAGCTTCAACACCGTCTACTTTAGCTACAGCAAAAGCCCTTAACAATTCAAACTTTGGCGTAATAGGTCGGCCTATCAATTGTTTTGCATATTGATCAGCTTGTTGGATAACATATTCATATTCTTGATTTTCATAAGCTTTATAAAGCTTATTGTATATATTTAAGGGGTTGTTTTTGCTGTCTTTAAATTTTTGAGGATTTAATAGCAACGCGGCATATTCACTTTCTGGGTGTTCGGTCAAAATTTTATTTTTCCATTTATTTTTAGCCACATTATCGCCTTGAGCCTCTGCAATTAAATATAAGTTGTAAATGCTAGGCAAAATCAATCGATCTTCAGGATTACTCTTGAGAAGATCTTCAAACCTGTTTTTTGACAATTCGTATTCTTTAAATTTCTCTTTATAAATAACCCCTAATTGATAATAAGCAAAGTTGCGATCTACCCAAAGACTATCAATTATATTTTTTTCACTCGGGATTTGTGAAATATATGTTTCTGGTTGATATTTTGGGTCGTTAGCAAAAGGGTCTTTTTCTTTTTCGCTTTCTTCAGTTTTTGAGCTTGCGTTTGTTTTGCCGCCATATTTCCAATTGTCGGTTAACTCTATATCACCCCAAGTTTGTTTAAAGCTCAGCAAACCCCTTTGAGCCTGATTTGAATTGTAGAAGTAAAAACTAGCTGCTCCTGAAGTCCCGGTATTACTTTTCCCAGCATTGGATGCGCCAAGTCTGCTTCGAGTATTCATATTTGCTCCTTTAAATCCTTTGTTAGAGGAATTTAAAGCTTTTTGAGATGCCGACTGTTGAGCAAATACACTTTTTGCTTCTTCTTTTAGGGTTTCGATATGATCTTTAAAGTAAGTTAAGCGTTCTTCTTTATTCATTTCAACCAAGTTGATGATACTGTCTTTCTCATCAGCGATTCCCTCGTACTTAATAACATCATCTAAGCTTTTGCGTTTTTTTGCAATTATTCTATATTCACGCTTACTTTTATCAATATGCGTCAGCGTACTATCGTAATAGGCTCCCGCGGTTTTATAGTTGTTTTGGTCAAAATAAATTTTTGCCAATCTTAAATAATCTCTAGAATATAAATATTTATCTTCAGGTTGCCTTCTTAGAGATTGATTATAATAATCTATAGCTAAGTCAATTGAATCGAGTTGGTTGTGGTATTCAGCAAAATCAAAGTAAATAAAATCTAAAAATGGTCGATTTTCTCGATTTTCAATCAATTCACCATATTGGGTTTTCATATAAGCATAACTCACTGTATCAAGGTCTATGTTTTTAAGTTGCTCTAGCTTGGCGTGAATCATATAATCCCGTGGTGATTTACGATTGAGTTCAATTACTTTTTGATAAGTGTAATTGGCGCTGTCGACTTGGTTAAGCCCATCAAAAAGTTGAGCTTTGATGTATAAAAATCGTCCTTTTTTATTGTTGTCCTTAGCGTAAAAAATGGCTTGATTTAGTGGGCCAATCGCTTTGTTGTAATTGTCATTCAGGATATGAGCTTCAGCTAAAATGCTATTAAGGTGAGTTTGTTCTTCTTCAGACAATTCAGGATATTCAGAACGAATTTTGAGCAGATTTTTGAGTGCCAATTCATAATATTTGAGACGCATATTAACCTTTTCACTCCAAATTTTAGCCTCTACAATACCAGTACTTTCAGGATAATGATTTAAAACATAGCGAAAGGCATCTTTTGCTTGTATATAACGGTGACTATAATATCTGGCTTTGCCTAATAGAATAAAGGCTTCGTCAATTTGATAATTGTATTCCTCTCCCTCAATATACATAGAATGCTTTTGAATGGCTTTGGTCGCTTTTTTTTCAGCTCTTTTAAAATCAGGGTTTTTAGCTTCTGTTTTTTGGGCATCAGGCTCAAAAATATCTGTGGTTGGAGGTTTCTCCTGCATGCGTTCAACCGGAAGGATATGCCAATAATTTTCAGGATACTCCGCTACTACAGTTTGAATACCATTCTCAACCGCCAAATTGCCATGGTAAATCGTATTGTAATACGTATTCATGGCGTGCCAATTCCGATTCATGAACTTATTTTTTTGTGTAGAACATGCCGTAATTAGTACAACCAGAATTAATAAGGTAAAAAAAGAAGTAATATTAGATTTCAAGCCATAAAAATTTGACGTCAATTGAATAACAAGTTATAATGCAATTTATTATAAAATTGCTGTACAAAAATAGGCTTCTTTTTGGAAAATATTGCTTTGTTTGGTTTTGAAAGTAAAATTGGTTTGTATAATAAAACAGAATTATATAAAGAATTTCAGTATCAAAGTTATTATAATTATGGCTTTATCGTTTTTAAAAAAAAGTGTCTGCCAACCTTTTCACCAGAAAAAGTATCTTAAGGATAGAGACCATTTTCGAAATTGATTTATATTTGACTATCAAGCTTTAGTTATGCCAAACCTCAAGACTGCTTCAAATGCTTTTTTTTTCGTTTTTACGTTACTGATTGCTTATCAGTCTCCTTCTCAAAATCTTTTGGAAAGCAAAGCTTTTGGACGATATGCTTACATCTATAAAATTTCAGACCAACAAGCAAAATCCTTTTTTAGAAACCAAAATCCCAGATATAAACCCGAATATTTCAACCAACTCATCGATTCTTTCGAGTTTGATAAAACTTACCATAAGCCCTTAAAACCCGGCTATTACCTCAAAGTAAGAATCAATGGAAATAAGACAGAAACGGCTCTCACTGCTGTTCAAGATTTTAACGTGTTTATTTTAAACAATGATACCGATTTGAATTTACGAGTATTAGATTTAAACGGGAACGCTATTGAAAACGCTGAGTTAAAATTGGATAAACGTCGTGTAAAGTTTGATAAATCAACCCAAACCTATCGAATCAAAAAGAGTTATAAAGACGGTTTATTGAGCTTAAATCATGCTGGACAAACCTTTTATTATGACCTTGTAAAATCTGACAGCCAAAGTTTTTTTAAAAGAAAACTCAATGCAACACTATACCAAACCCCGGTAAAATATGTGTGGAAACCCGTAAAATTTATAATAGACCTACCAGCAGATGCTTACAAATCTATTAAAAACCATTACGCACGAGGCAATATATATAAACTCAAAAGATTTTTTGTTAAATTATATGAAAGCACAGCTTGTCTGTTTGACCAGGATTATTGTAAAACTCGTAAAACTTTTCATTACGCGGTAACTGATAAACCAAAATATAGACCTGGAGATAGTTTGAGGTTCAAAGCTTATGTCTTGAATAAAAGCTATAAACCAATCGATGAAGCATTACAAGTCTATTTATACCAAAACCGAAAATATATCATAATAGACGAGATTAAACCTTATGCCAAAGGAGGTTATACATTTGCCATGACACTAGAAGATTCTCTGGATTTAAAATTAGATAATCCTTATAGAATAGGCCTGAAAGACAAAAAATCCAATACAGTTGCAGAAACGCGATTTTATTATGAAGACTATACGCTTAAAGGCAATAAAGTTGAGATTTCTGCCAAAACGGAAACCCAATACAAAGGAGATTCATTGGATATTTATATCAATGCCACCGATGAAAATGATTTAAAACTGATGGATGCACGCGTAGACTTGGCCCTTATCGCTCAAGATAATGTCAGAAGCTTTGAAGACCGTCTTTTTATTCCTGATACCTTATGGCGATTTAGAACTAAACTCAAACCACGTTCAAAAACCAAAATCAGTATTCCACCTGATATTTATCCAAAAGCCAATATAGATTTTTACCTAGAGGCAAAAATCAAAACTTCTGATAATGAAATGGTTTCTAACTCCAAACCTTTTTCTTTTGTTTATCAAAACAAAACCTTACAAACCGACGTGCAAACAGATAGCATACATTTTGATTATACTGAAAATGGTGAAATCAAAAGTAAAGCAGCCAAACTCTACATCAAAGACCGGTTTGGTAACATAGATAGCCTGACTTCATTAGAATTACCTTGTAAAATTGACATCAATCCTTATTATTCAGAATACTATATTGAAACGGATAGTCTTTCTAAAGCCATCAAACTTTTCGACTATTCGGATGAAATCAATTTAAGCACTAAACGCACACAAGATTCTATTTATATCAAGCTGAATAATCCAAGAGGTTTAGAAATCATATATTACATATATAAGGTAAACAAAGAAATTAAGAGGGGGCACAAAAAACAACTGGATTATAAATTTCAAGCTAAAAACAAGCAAAATTATTATGTGAGTTTAACTTATATATGGGCAGGAAAAGAAGTTAAAAAATCTTATGGTATTTCATTGGATGAGCAATTATTAAATATTAGTGTTGAAGAACCGCAATTGATTTATCCCGGAAAAACAGACACTATAAAAGTTAGAATTACCAATTACAAAAACCAACCGGTGGAAAATGCAGACGTGACGGCTTTTGGTTTATCTAAAAAATTCAATTATAATTTTCCTCGCCTTCCAAGGTTATTTAAAAAACGTAAAACCAGAAAAGCTATCAACAACTTTGAATTTCATACAGATGTTTTTGATCGTCAAGTGCAACCCTTGGATTATCATAATTGGAAAACCAAAGCGCATTTGGATAGCATCATTTACTACGACTTTATGTATCCTCAGGAATTTTTCAAAACGGATGTTGAAGCCAATGATAGCATCACCCAGTTTGCACCGTTTGTCATGAAAGAAGGTAAACAAGAAGCCGTTCATGTCATTTACGTAAACAACAACCCGGTTTATTTTTCATGGAATTCACATCAACAAAGTTATAGTTTTCCTATTGATAGCGGTTATCATAATATTAAACTTCGAACCACAAATAAAATTTATAAACTTGATAGTTTATATTTTAAGCCAAATCGTAAAACCATTTTTAGTCTGGATGAAAAGGGATTGCATCCTCAAATTCAGGTTGAAGAAACCACACCTACTTGGACAACTTTAGAAAAAAAACAACTCTATCCTCGTATATTGCTTTATGATAAACATCGGGGTAATTTTCAAGCTTACATCAAATCTCGAAATCAATATTTCCTGCTAGGTGTGGGAGAAAGAAGATATAGAGGAAATTATTATAAACAATTTACAGGACCGGTTTATGATAGGTTTTTATTTAAAACTTTAGACAGTTTGAGTTATAATATTCATCATGAGCCGGGCTTCAATTATCGATTTAATGAAAAATTTTTAAAATTAAAGTCTTATCCTATAGAAATTCTACCCACAGAATTTTCGTCTTATATATCCAATCATGAAGTAAGTGAAGATGTGATCACCTTAAACTATATCCATAATGTCTGGCGACTACAAAACGCTAAAAACAGAAAGCAAAAAAGCTATAAAAGATATCCTTACAGAACCACAGCAGGTTATGCAGAATTGCGTTTGATAGATAAAAACCCAAATCCAGAAAAATTTGTGCTCAACACTATTGTAGTAAATACCCAAAACGACAGCTTAAGATTATATCCGGGTTTACAACAAAATATACATCAATTAAGACCGGGTAAACATCGTGCAATTTTATTGTTTGATGATTTTAGTTATCAAGTTTTAGACAATATTCAACTCAAGCCTAACGGTCTAAATGTTGTAAAATTTGATGAACCGGAATTGTATCCTAAAGATTTTTTCAGTTCAGCTTTGAATGAGATTATAGAGGAATACAGCTTAAAAAGTGTTTCAAAAAAATTAGTCAAAGAACATTTTGAGCGTTTAAAAACAACTTATAAGAAAAACGAACAATATTTTGGACCCGGAAAATTTGTGAGTGGTGTTGTCAAAGATGAGGATGGGTTGCCTATTCCAGGAGTAAATGTGATTGTAAAAGGCACGAGCATAGGCACACAAACCGATTTTGATGGAAATTATACCTTAAAACTCCCAAATACCAAAAGTCACTTGATTTTTTCTTATGTTGGTTTTAAAACTCTTGAAAAACCAGCTTATAAATTTAACGATATTACATTAAAACCTGAATTCAATCACCTTGATGAGGTTGTGGTAACTTCATATGCTTCGGCTACCATAAATACCACTTCTAGACCAATAGAAACCATGAATAGTTTCGAATCCATAGAATATTATGACAGTAATAAGATTTTAAATTTTTTATCAAAAGATATTCATACGGTTTTAAATGGTAAAGTTGCAGGTATAAGGATTTCAAATACTAATGGTCAACCCGGAAGCTCGGCTACCGTTATTATTAGAGGTCGAACATCGGTTATGTCAAATGAAGAACCTCTATACGTTATAGACGGTATGCCCATAAGTGAGGGTGAATTCAGAGAATTATCTTCAGATAACATCGCATCTTTACGCGTTTTAAAAGATGTAGCAGCAACTTCTGTTTACGGCAATCGCGGTGCTAATGGCGTGGTTGTGATAACTACAGTGAGTGGTTCTGATGATGCTCTACAAAAAGATCCGGCATTTACAGAAGAGTTTTATGCAGAAAATCAAGCTGCTTCAAGCATTAGAAACAATTTTTCCGACGTAGCCTATTGGCAACCTACTTTGCGCACAGATAATAATGGTGAAGCCGCTTTTGAAATCACCTATCCGGATGATATCACTAATTGGCAAAATATAGTTATCGCTATGAATGCCAAACGTCAAAAAGGGAAGTATCAATCTTTTACCAAATCCTACAAACCTTTATCTGCCAGATTGTTTACGCCAAAATTTTTAATAGAAGGCGACAATGCTCACCTCATAGGAAAAGCCCTGAATTACACTGCAGACACCTTAGCTATAGAAACCGCTTTAGAGGTTGATGACAGAAGAGTTTTTGCCAAAAACCACGAAAGCATCAATGCCACAATTGACACCCTAAAAATAAAAGCTAAAAAAGACAATCTGCAATTAACTTTTAAGCTCAATCAAAAACATTCGGAGTATTTCGATGGTGAAAAACGAGATATTCCGGTATTAAAAAAAGGTGTAGAGCTGCAAAAAGGTATATTTAAAATCTTAGAACCCGGTGATACTCTCAAGCATCATTTTGATAAAGATTTGGGCCAAGTTGAGTTCTATGCAGAATCTAATCTTTTAGAATTACTGCAAAAAGACATTCAAGATGTGGTGAATTATACTTATGAGTGCAATGAACAACTGGCCTCAAAGCTGCATATGTTATTGGCTAAAAAGGAAATTTATGCTCATCTCAATAAAGACTTCGATGAGGATAAAACCATCAAGAAAATTATCAAAAAACTCGATAAAAACAAACAAGACAATGGCCTTTGGGGCTGGTGGAAATCTTCTGAATTTACAAGTTTTTGGATCAGTCAACATGTTATTAAAGCTATGCTTAAAGCCGAAAACATGGGGTATAAAACCAAATTTAATATAGAAAAAACTGTAATTTATTTTAAAAATCAATATTATAAATCAGATAAATCTTCACAAAAAGCAGATATCATATTGAGTTTGAGTTTACTTGGCGAAAGTGTTTATCCAAATGTTGTGAGAAGTATAAAAGAAGAAATTCAAGACTCCAAAACCGATTTTCATAACAAACTCAAATTAAGTCTAGCGCTTCTCAATTTGGATATTATTCCTGATATTGAATTTCTAAACAATTATCAAAAAGAAGATATTTTTGATAATGTTTATTTTGAAGCCAAAGAAAAATATAAGTCAATTCTGGTTTATCAAAATTCGATTCAAAATACTTTGATGGCTTACAAGCTTATTAAGTCAGTAAAATCAACAGATAAAAGATTGCCAAAGATAAGACGCTATCTAGTCAGCTCCAGACAACAAAATGTACTCATCAATACTTATGAAATTACCAATGTGCTTGAAGAAATTTTACCGGATATTCTTCCTAAGACATCTGCTTCGAAAGCTAAAGCAACTTTAAATCTAAATGCGATAACTCAGACTGATTTTCCATTACAAACCCAGCTTGAAACCGGAGACTTAAGTTTGACCAATACCGGCAATTTGCCCATTTATATCAGTGCGTATCAAAGTTATTGGGAAAGTGATCCTTCAAACTTTAAAGATGATTTTGAAATAAAAACCCGCTTTAAAAACCAGAGCTATTCGATGGTTAAAAATGGCGATGAGGTCATATTAAAAGTTGATATCAAAGTAGATAAAGAGGCAAAGTATGTCTTGCTTAACGTTCCCATTCCCGGGGGATTTGATTATACATCAAAACCTGTTCAATATGGCTTAGAAGATCATCGAGAATATTATGAACACCAAACCACTATCTTTTGCTCAGTATTAAAAGCTGGAGAATACAGTTTTGAAATACCTTTAATCGCTAAATATTCCGGACGATATAGTCTCAATCCTGCAAAAATATCACTGATGTATTTCCCGACTTTTTATGCCCACGAAGGTTTGAAAATCATAAATGTCAAATAACTTATGGACTATATACAAAAACAGGCCTACCAAAACGCCAAAAACCTAATCCAAAAAGCCCAAACCTCAAATGGTTTTTTGGCCGGAATTGATGATGTAGCCAACTATAAGCGAATCTGGACTCGCGATGGCGTAATTTGTGGGTTGGCTGCACTACTCGATGGTGATGAGGGTTTGGTCAACACCATGAAAGCGACCCTAGAAACCTTAGCCAAACACCAACATGAGATGGGTAATATTCCATCTAATGTAGATTGTGAAACCGGTGAAGTGAGTTTTGGTGGATTAGCCGGTCGCGTAGATACATTGGCCTGGTTTGTAATTGGAATTTGTCAATATGCGCATCTCAGTAACGACATCACTTTTTTTAAACAACATAAATCTGCGATTTATAAATGCCTGAAACTTATGCAGGCCTGGGAATTCAATCATGGCGACTTGATGTACGTGCCACGAAGTGGCAATTGGGCTGACGAGTATCCGACACAAGGTTTTATTCTCTACGACCAGCTTTTAAGAGTTTGGGCGATACGTTGTGTTTTGCATTTTGAAGATGATCAGGCATTGAAAGATAAACACGATACAATCCTGAACAAAATCAACATCAACTATAAAAAGCGACAAACTTCAGAAAAAGTATATCACCCTAAGGCCTATAAGCAATTAGAGCAACTTGATTACTGGGTCGCCACTCTTGAGCCGGGGGGTTATCAAACTCAGTTCGATGCTTTCGCCAACAGCCTCATCTTAATGCTGGATATTGGAGACAACAATGACCACAAACTGTTGCTGGAGTATTGCAATGCCCTAAAAAATAAGTTAGCATTGAAATCACTACCTGCATTTTGGCCGGTAATTCAAGAGAGCGATAAAGACTGGGATTTGTTGACCAATAATTGCAAGTATGCATTTAGAAATTACCCTTACCAGTTTCATAATGGCGGAACCTGGCCTATGGTGAATGGGTTTTACGGTATTGGACTTTGCCAACAAAATCAAAACGAAGAAGCAAACAAAGTTTTAGAGCAAATCAGTACGCTAAACGCCAAAGCCAATTGGGGCTTTTATGAAAACTTCGATTCTAAAACTAAAGAACCAAACGGCGTAAAATATTGTACTTGGAGTGCGGCTGCCACGATAATGTTAACGCAATTTTTAAACGGAAAACAATGGATTGGACTGAAAAACCTTTAGATGTCATCAGTACGGGCGAAATTTTAATCGATATGATCGGGCAACAGTCGGATTCTCCTTTATCTGAAACTCTGGATTTTCAACGGTTTCTGGGTGGCTCACCAGCCAACGTGGCTTTCAATCTTAATGATTTGAACTTAAACGTCAGATTTGTGGGTAGTATTGGAAAAGATGGTTTAGGTGAATTTGTGCTTAAAAAATTTCAGTCTAAAAACTTTTCAATTGATGGATTAAAACAGATTGATGATGCACCAACATCTATCATCGTGGTCTCTAAGACTGCAGAGACTCCGGAATTTATTACATATCGTGGTGCTGATTTTCAAATCCACGTCAACCAGTTTACCGAAGATACACTCAAAAAGGCCAAAGTATTTCATACCACCTGTTTTGCTTTGTCTAAAAAACCGGCACAAAACAGTATTTTAAACGCGGCCAAAAAAGCCAAACAATTCGGTACTGAAATCAGTATAGACCTGAATTACGCGACTAAGATCTGGCCTGATAAAGCTGAAGCCCAAGCTGTCATTGGTGAATTTCTTCAGTTGAATCCACTGCTAAAAATCAGTGAAGATGATGTGCAGCGTCTTTTAGGTAAAAAGTTAAGTCATGATGAGATTTTTAATTATTTTCAAAACAAATTTCAGCTCAATAAGATTTATTTGACCTTGGGCAGTCAAGGCGTAAAATACTTAAATGAACAAAATAAAATCGTTCATCTTCCGGCCCAACCCATCGATGAGGTCAAAGACGCCACTGGAGCAGGTGATGCGTTTTGGTCCGGATTTTTATATGGTTTTACACAAAATTTGAATCAAGAACAATGTTTAAAAATGGGATTGAAATTGGCAGCTATTAAATTGCAACATGTTGGAGGTTTGCCCGAAGATTTGGAAGCGTTTTATGATAAAACTCATTGATTTTCGTATGTAAAAAAATAACTTGCTCCATAACGAGCTTAATGCATTTTATGTATTATCTACACCACAATTTTCATTATAAAACCGGACGATATCATAGATATGTCTTTTCTTGAAATCTCTATTTTCAATTTTTTCCACAAGTTCAGGACAATCTTTAAAAAATTTAGGGCCTACCGTTTTTAGACTTTGATCAGAAAAATAATCAGAAGACAATAGAATAACTTCGTCGTTATGTTCCCGTTTCACATAATGAACAACTATTGTTTGCTGGGTCATACCCATACCTGGTCCCATAGGATTAGAATTAAAAGAAGATGTTGAAATATATAAACTTACCGGGCCTACTATTTCCTCTTCCACCAAGACATATTTATCCTGATTTGCAACTTTAAAAAATTTAAATTTGGTTTCGTCATTAAGGTTATTTCTTTTTTCCACATAATCAATTTCAGAATAGAGAATTTTCTTTGGCTCTTCAGAAGAACTGTCTTTAACCAACAAATATTGATTGTCTTGTTTCATAAGAAAAGGCTTTTTTGTACCGTCTTTAGTTTTTACGTAACCGGATTGGTAAGAGACCCCACATGAGTTTAGAATTAAAATACCAAACATCAAAACCAAAGACTTCAGAATGCTATTCATTTCGAATTTTTTTGAGCAAAATTAATTTTTTAAGACGTTTTATTAGGGTTTAGTTTCAGAAAATATCCTATTAACCGCCACTATTCATGGATTTTAATAATTTTCTTGTTTTGGCAGTTAACCCCGATTTAGAAAAACTCAAATTTGAGGTACGAAAATTCTAGTTTTTCTTAGTCGCAAGAAGACGCGAATTCTATTATAATGAATTTTAAGGGTTAAATTTCTAATAGCCCTCATTAATCATTTTAAAAGATAAATGGTAAAAAATTTTGGGATGATCATTTATGGAGTATTAATTATAGGATTTTAACAAAAGTTTATTTGGAATTCCCCTTTTATTGTTGTTATGTTTATAATTCTAATTTGTGAGAAATTGCAAATTTTATAAAGAATGAGGTGAGAGACTGGCTCAATGACCCTCTGGCAACCCACTATAAGTCCCGAAGCTTCGGGATTGGAAAATCGGTGCCAATTCCAGATCTAAAAACGATAGTGTTTTTAGAGAATATGAAACACTTTATGCGATGGACAATCTATTCAACTACACAGCAAGATTCAGTTTAATCCCTGATTTTATTTTAGCATTTACAGCATTAATACGATGGTGTTGTATGCGAATGTGTTGCTAATATCTATCAAGCAACATTCCTTTTTGACTTGAACAGAGTTTAGTCTGTTTCAACAATCCATTTATTTATTTTAATCAAGATTCATTTACCATGTCACAAGAAAATTTACATTTTGAAACCCTCCAGCTTCATGCCGGACAAGAAGTCGATTCTACAACAGGATCTCGTGCTTTACCGATTTACCAAACTACCTCATACGTATTTAAGGACTCTCAACACGCTGCCGATTTGTTTGGCTTAAAAGAATTTGGAAACATTTATACCCGTATCATGAACCCCACGACAAATGCGTTTGAAAAGCGCATTGCTGCACTTGAAGGCGGTGTCGCCGCATTGGCTGTCGGTTCAGGTCAAGCCGCTCAGTTTGTCGCTTTGACTAATATTTTAGAAACTGGTGATCATTTTGTCACCTCACCACATTTATATGGCGGTTCTTTTAATCAATTTAAAGTCACTTTAAAACGCCTCGGGATTCATGCTAAATTTGCTAAAGGTATCCAAGTTGAAGATTTTGAAGCCCAAATTGAAGACAACACCAAGGCCATTTATTTGGAAACCATTGGCAATCCCGGTTTAAGTGTAGCCGATTTTGATGCCATTTCAGCTTTAGCAAAAAAACACAATATTCCTTTAATTGTCGATAATACTTTCGGTGCCGGCGGTGCAGTATTTCAACCTATCAAACACGGTGCTGATATCGTTGTAGAATCGGCAACCAAATGGATTGGAGGTCATGGCACCAGTATTGGTGGTGTGATTGTGGACGCCGGAAAATACGACTATGGCAACGGAAAATTTCCCCAATTTTCTGAACCTTCAGAAGGCTACCAGGGCTTGGTCTTTTCTGATGTTTTTGGAAAGGATAGCGATTTTGGCAATATTGCATTTATCATCAGAGCAAGAGTTGAAGGCCTAAGAGATTATGGGCCGGCGCTTTCGCCGTTTAACGCCTTTCAACTTACACAAGGCTTAGAAACTTTGTCCCTTCGCTTAGAACGTACGACAGATAACGCTCTAAAACTTGCTCATTGGCTCGATGAACTTGATGAGGTAGAATGGGTTAATTATCCGGGTTTGTCGACTTCGCCTTATTATGAGAATGCCAAAAAATATTTTAAAAAAGGTTTTGGTGGTGTGTTGAGTTTTAAACTTAAAGCCGGCAAAGAATTTGCTGATAAATTTGTCAACAACTTAAAATTGATTTCACACTTAGCTAATGTTGGTGATGCCAAAACACTTATCATTCACCCGTCCTCTACAACACATGAACAACTCAGTCAGGAAGACCAAATACAAGCTGGTGTAGAGCCCGGTATTTTAAGAGTTTCGGTAGGGATTGAGCATATTGAAGATTTGAAAACAGACATCCAATATGCATTAACTTCAGTTAAAGTCTTAGCTTAAACTAAAAGCGATGTCATTTAAAGATATAATTTGTAGAAATTTTCAATTATCCTCTGGAGTAAGGCTTCCAGGGGTAAAATTGGCGTATCGGACTTATGGCAAACTCAATGCAGAAAAATCCAATGTAATTTGGGTTTGCCATGCGCTTACGGCCAATGCTGATGTGCATATATGGTGGCCGGAGATGTTTGGCCCTGGACGAGTCCTAAATCCTGACAAGTATTTCATTGTATGTCCAAATTTTTTAGGGTCTTGTTATGGTTCAACTGGCGCAAGTTCACCTGAAGTTCCAGATGAGTTTCAACGTAAAAATTTTCCTTTGGTGAATATTTCAGATATGGTTAAAGCCCATCGCTTGATAGCATCACATTTAGGCATTGATAAGATTAAAATGCTGATTGGTCCCTCACTTGGCGGACAACAAGCTTTACATTGGGCTGTGCATTTTCCAAACCAAATTGAAAAACTTTGCCTGCTGGCTACCAATGCTGTTCATTCATCCTGGGGCAAAGCGTTTAATGAATCTCAAAGAATGGCGATAGAAGCTGACCACAGCTTTAGAGAAAATCATCTAGATGGTGGTAAACTTGGGATGAAAGCCGCCAGGTCTATAGCGTTGTTAAGTTATAGAACTTCTAAAATTTATAACCATACCCAAATTGATGACCCTGATAAACAATATGATTTTACAGCTGCAAAATACCAAAATTATCAGGGCGAAAAATTGGTTAAAAGATTTTGTCCTTATGCTTATTATGCCATTACCAAAAGTATGGATAGCCATCACATAGGTAGAGGATTTAAAAATGTGGAACAAGCATTAAATCAGGTGAAAGCGGAAACGCTTTGTATCGGTATAGCATCTGATATTTTATTTACACCAAAAGAACAACAGTTTATGGCTCAACATATCAAAAAAGCTAACTATGTAGAAATAGAATCTATTTATGGTCATGATGGTTTTTTGGTAGAAGGTAAAACCATAAACAATACCGTATTACCTTGGTTTACAACAAAAAAATTATCAAAAATTGCATAATATGAAAAAGAAAATAAATATTGGACTTTTTGGCTATGGCTGTGTCGGTCAAGGCTTTTATAAAGTCCTTCAGCAAAGTCCAAATACCAATGCTGTGATTACAAAAATAGTGGTTAAAGATAAGTCCAAGTCAAGAGATTTACCGGTTCAACAATTTTATTATCAGCCTTCTGATATTCTTTTGGATAATAACATCGATACTGTAGTCGAACTTATAGATGATGCCAATGCTGCGTATGATATTGTAAAATCGGCATTAAAACTCGGTAAGAACGTTGTCTCAGCCAACAAAAAACTCATCGCTGAACATCTGGATGAATTAATAGAATTGGCTAATACGCAACAAGTCACATTTTTGTATGAAGCTTCCGTTTGTGCTAGTATTCCTATCATTAGAAATATTGAAGATTATTTTAAGAGTGATCATATTCAAGGGTTTCAAGGGATATGCAACGGCACAACCAACTATATCTTGAGTAGAACTGCACAGGGTTTGACTTACGACAAAGCCTTATCAGAAGCGCAAGAATTAGGCTTTGCTGAATCTGATCCGACTTTGGATGTGGATGGGTTTGATGCGAAGTACAAACTTGCTATACTGCTGAAACATGTTTTTGGGGTCAGTGCTAAACCGGAGGATATTTTTAATTGTGGCATCAGGCACATTAAACCGGCACACGTCAATTTTGCTGATAACTATGAGGGTAAACTTAAACTGTATTCATATGCTAAGCAGGTTGAGGATAAAGTCATTGGTTTTGTGGCACCATTTGTAGTCCCACTTTCCCATCCCAACTATAACGTGGAAAATGAATTTAATGCGGTAAATATAAATGCGAAATTTGCACACGAACAATTGTTTCAAGGCCGTGGAGCAGGCAGTGTACCGACAGCTTCTGCTGTATTATCTGATGTTCAAGCTTTTCAGACTGGATATAAATATGATTATTCTTCAACAAAATATAATGATAATACATTTACAAACGATTTTTATTTAAAAATTGTCTTATCAGCACATGATGAAAGTAGTTTAGACGCTATAAAATTTGAACACACAGCATATAGTGAAGTTGAAGGTAAGCTTGCATTTAAGGTTGGCTGGGTATATTTCAGAAATTTGATTAAAGTTGACTTTAATTCAAGATCAAATATGTTTTTTGCTGTGATTTCAGAAGACTTCAAACTCCGGTTGAGCGAAGTTGAACATGCCGTTGGAGAAGCTTTGGTTTAGATATTTAAAAATGAGGTCATAAAAGCGTTAATTGGATACTGAAAACGGTATCCCTTCTCCCCATTCATAAGGTTGAACGTCGCTGATAAACGTCGTCACCGAATTTGAGGTCAGGTCTTCAAACCTGTACCAAATCACAGTATCGTCATAAACAATTCGCATGACTTCTTCAGTGTCGTCAACCCAATTCCAGAAGCCCTGGTTAGGAAACCCGCTATCACTTCCGCCATTGTATGTTCCATCTGAATTTAATCGGTAGCGAATACTGTCTACACCATTGGAAGCTATCCAAGTTTTATCAAATAAAGTAACCTCAGGTTCAGGGAAATCGGTGTTTGAGTCTTCACAGGAAATTAAACTAAAAACTGTAATTATAAAAATTATAAAAAGTGGTTTTGACATGTGAATAATATTTTGCTACACAAAAGTATCTATAAGTTTTAAAATGGGGTCATGTAAATTTTAAAATTATAATACATCGGCTATAGTTTACTGAAATTTTGGCAAAGACATCATAAACTCCAAAACTCAAGCTCTGTAAAAAAGAAAAAGCCATCTTGAGATAAGATAGCTTTTCAATAAGTGCGGGCGGAGAGACTCGAACTCTCACACCTCGCGGCACTAGATCCTAAGTCTAGCGTGTCTACCAATTCCACCACGCCCGCAAAATAATTTGCAAATATAAATAAAGTCCCTGATTTACAAATTAAAGTCTAATTATTTTTTACAGAATAGTCTAATTGAAAACTCTCACTGTATCACCATTGGCGTTAAGCTGATAATTCAATAAGCCAAATGACAGACCGTCTTCTAAGGGTTGACCCGTCACTAAACTATACGCATTAGGGTTTTGACATGTCGATGCAGCTGTTAAACCATCAATTTGAAGTCGAGTACAGTCGCTGGGAAATTCGTTAGGATCTGAAGCATCCCAAGCTACAAAACCACTACCGGTATTGACTACAATGATTCCATCATTTCCGATGCCTTGACCGGGAACATAAATTGCATTCCCGGCAAAATTGAGTGGGCTGAATTGGGGTAAGCTTAAGTTTAAAACGATTTCAAACTGAACATTCAGTAAGTTTGGATTATTTTGGCGCCTATCATCATCACTACAACTTTGAAGCCCAAGACAAATCACAAAAATTGACAGTATAACTTTAAGATTCATAAAATTCGAGGTTTATTTTTTTAATATTTACAAATTTACTACTTTTGTAAGTTAGATCCCGTCATTACGGGATTTTTGTTTTTCATATAAAGATAACGCTTATGAGTAAGATTTCGTATTACACAGAAGAGGGATTGAAAAAGCTTAAAAAAGAATTAGACCAGCTTAGAGATGTTGAGCGACCTAAGGCTTCTCAAGCCATAGCAGATGCCAGAGATAAAGGTGATTTGAGTGAAAATGCTGAATACGACGCTGCCAAAGAAGCCCAAGGCATGCTTGAAATGCGAATTGCCAAATTAGAAGAAGTTGTGGCCAGTGCACGAGTCGTAGACGAATCTCAGCTTGATACATCTAAAGTGCTTATTCACAGTAATGTTAAAATAAAAAATAAAGCCAATAATCAAACATTAAGTTACAAGCTGGTTGCACAAAGCGAAGCTGATCTGAAATCCGGGAAGATCTCCGTCGATTCTCCTATTGGTAAAGGTTTATTAGGAAAAAAGGCCGGCGATACCGCTAAAGTTTCGGTTCCTAATGGAGAAATGGAATTTGAAATCCTAGAGGTGAGTCGAGGGTAAAGGCAGATATAATCAAGTGTTTTATCAAGACATTTGTTCCTGATAATTTATATTCCTATTTGATAATTTCATAACCCAAAACAAATATTATAATTATAGAAAGGCTCAAGATTTGTTAGAGCAATTGGAATGAAATGAATAAATTTGATACATTCGTAATGCTAAATTTATCCGTTAATCCTTGATCTCCCAATCTTCCATCCAAAATGTATTAGACGCTGCTCGAGTGGAGGAGGTCATCGGTGATTTTATTCAACTCAAAAAATCCGGAAGCAACTATAAAGGGCTTAGTCCCTTTACTGATGAACGTACCCCGAGTTTTATGGTCTCGCCGGTAAAGCAAATCTGGAAAGATTTCTCCAGTGGCAAAGGCGGCAATGCCATTTCCTTTATCATGGAACACGAGCACTTCTCTTATCCTGAAGCCATTAAATATCTGGCCAAAAAATATAACATTGAGATCGAAGAAACCGAGCAAAGCGATGAACAAAAGCAAGCTGCCAGTGAACGCGAAAGTATGTATCTGGTCAATGCATTTGCTCAGGAGTTCTTTATCAACCAGATGATGAAAACCGACGAAGGCCGCTCGGTGGGTTTGAGTTATTTTAAAGAACGGGGTTTTAATCAGGAAAGTATTGAAACCTTTAAATTGGGCTATTCCCCTGAAGCCTGGCAAGCCTTAACCGATAAAGCCGTCAGCAAAGGATACAAACTCGAGTTTTTGGAAAAAACAGGCTTGAGCATTGTTAAAGACGACAAAAAATTTGATCGTTTTCGAGGACGTGTAATTTTTCCTATCCATTCCCTAACCGGACGTGTGCTTGGTTTTGGCGGTCGAATTTTAACCCAAGATAAGAAAGCTGCAAAATACCTGAATTCGCCTGAAAGCGAAATTTATCATAAAAGTAAAGTCCTGTATGGACTCTACCAGGCCAAATCTGAAATTGCTAAAGCCAACAATTGTTTTCTAGTCGAAGGTTACACCGATGTGATTCAATTTCATCAATCGGGCATCAAAAATGTGGTTTCCTCCTCCGGAACAGCCCTGACTGAGCAACAGATCAGACTTATTCAACGCCTTACTCCAAACATTACTGTATTATTTGATGGCGATGAAGCTGGAATTCGCGCATCACTTCGAGGCATTGATATGATTTTGGAGCAAGGCATGCAAGTGAAAGTCTGTACCTTTCCTGAAGGTGAAGATCCGGATAGTTTTGCCAAAGCTCACGATCAGGAAGACATCGAAACCTATTTACAGGAACAATCTAAAGATTTTATCCGTTACAAAGCTCAACTCCTCAATGCTGCTGCCCAAAATGATCCTTCCCAAAAAGCAGAAGTAACAAGAGATATTATCAATAGTATTGCTAAAATTCCGGATCTGATCCAACAGGAACTCTACGTCAAAACCTGCGCAGATATCATGCAAGTGTCTGAAGAAGTCCTGTTTAGCACATTGGCTCAAATCAAGTCTAAACAGGAAAAAGAAGCTAGAAAAAACAGTAACTACAGACCTCAACAAAAAGACATGGAAGTGGTTTCTCAACCATCTGTTTCAGAAAAAAAGGTCAATCAACAGGAAGAGCTGGAGCGCATCATCATTAGTTTATTACTACGATATGGTAATCAAAAAACTGAATTTGTCGATTATTTGCTTAAAGAAAATGAGGAAGGCGAACTCGAACTGGCCTCTGAGAAAAATGAGGAAATTGTATTCCACAAAATTTATATGGAATTGCAAGAAGACGAAATTGAGTTTACAAACTCAAAATTTAAAACCATATATGAGCTGATTTGTAAACACTATTCCAACCAGCAAGCCATAGATCTCAAAATTTTATCTGCACAAACTGATCAAGAGATTAATACAGAAATATCTTCTGCACTCCTCGATAACGAAAATCACAATTTACACCGTTGGGAAGATAAAAATATTTTTATCAGACCTAAAGAAGAAATTGATCCGAAAGAAGTCACCCAAACCATTTTAAATTTACGCCGCTTACTCATTCAAAAGAAAATTGAAGAGTTAAGCCAGAGCATCAAAGACAACACTCAAGAAAGTCATGTTGAAGTTTTAACAGAGACCAAAGAATACAAAAAATTGGAAATGCTCATATCGGATAAAATTGGGCGGGTCATGTAGGTCTGTTTTTCTTTGAATTCACTTGTTGTACTTAACAGGTCTTCAACTATATTTGACCCACGATACTATTCTATGAAAGCACTCGGGCTTATCTTAAGATCTCAATATTTCTTTGCTCCGGCATTAATTTTTTTATCACTCAACTTATGTGTAGGCACCTGGGCGGTGAGTATTCCGCAGATCAAGTCTCAGATTGGATTTTCTGAAGCTGCACTAGGGATTGCCATTTTATGTTTTGGCTTTGGAACCTTTGTGATGATCCTATTTTCACCCAAGCTCATCAAGCATTTTGGCCTCGGGAAGGCTTGTTTAATCGGCATTATTGCGGTTTGTATTGCGTTTCTGGGTCCTTATCTCATCTCGACCTACATCGGTTTATGTTTGGCTCTGTTTCTTCTTGGGCTGAGTACAGGATTCACAGACATTAGCATGAATACCTTAGTCTCTCAAATCGAATCTATCCAGAAAGTAAACATCATGT
This sequence comes from Mesohalobacter halotolerans, assembly GCF_006120725.1. Lineage (GTDB taxonomy): Bacteria > Bacteroidota > Bacteroidia > Flavobacteriales > Flavobacteriaceae > Psychroflexus > Psychroflexus halotolerans. The sequence continues at coordinate 435,762 of NZ_SWMU01000001.1, read as the reverse complement.
CGGCTAACCATGGGTTTTTTAGTCTAGGCGGTGTTTTAAGTGGTGGTCTTGGGGCATTGTGTTTATCCTATTTTGGTGAAGTTCCGTTCTGGTTTGTACTTGGTTTAAGTGGGTTGGTTTTAATTTTAAATCTCTATTTTTCTAGATCTTACACAGCCATAAATGTTGAACACAGTGACTCGCCATCGCTAGATTTGGGTTACATCAAACCTTTATTTGTCTTATTGATTATCGGTTTTATTTGCATGGCTGGTGAAGGCGCAGTTGCCGATTGGAGTGCACTGTACCTTGAAGATATATGTCATGCTCAACCCAAATGGTGGGCCGTCGGTTTTTTTTCCTTTTCTATCTTTATGACTCTGGGGCGTTTTTTAGGTGACGGTATCTGCAATAGATATGGCAGTAAAAACGTGTTAACCTTTGGCCTTTTTGCTTCTGTTTTTGGATTTGGTTTGATTTTGTTGAAAAGTACCTTTTGGGCTATTTTTGGGTTTGGTTTGGTCGGTTTAGGACTATCTGTTGTTGTCCCCGAGTTATTTAGATTAGGCGGTCGATACCCCAAATTAGACAAATCGCGCTCCATATCATTGATAGCGGGTTCGGGTTACATCGGGTTTTTAATTGGTCCTGTGCTCTTAGGGTTTATAGCAGACTTTAGTGATCTGTGGTGGTCCTTTATCCTAGTTTTGGTTTTGGTGTTACTTTCTTTTATAATGAGCCTATTTTACAAAACACCTGTCGAAGATTAATCTGCTACAAATCGTTCATCGGTTGGCATAACTGTACCACAATTATTACAGTTTCTCAAATCTTCATTAGCATAAAAATGTTTAAAGTGCTTAAGAAAATCTTTTTCGATATCGTTTAACGGAAAATAAACTTCGTGAAGTTTATGGTTACAATTGTCACAAAACCACATTAAGCCATCGTTAATATCTAAATGCTTACGTTTGCGCTCAACGACCAATCCAATCGAATTTTCATGCCTTACTGGTGAGTGTGGCACTTTTGGTGGGTTAAGATACATATCACCGGGACCGAGTTGCATTGTTCGTTTTTTGCCATTATCTTGTATATGAACTTCAATTTGACCTTCCAGCTGGTAAAATAATTCTTCAGTTTCGTTGTAATGGTAATCTTTACGGGCGTTGGGTCCACCAACGATCATGACAATATAATCTTTGGCATCTTTGTATAGGTTTTTATTGCCTACCGGCGGTTTGAGCAAGTCTCTGTTATCTTCTATCCACTGCTTTAAGTTAAAGGGTTTTGCTATTGACATGATATTGTTTTTTGTATGACCTAAAATAATAAATTTAAATTAGTTCGTAGAAGGTAAAGAGCAATTATAGTATAATACTAAAAATGCTCTCAAATTTGAGAGCATTTTATAGTTTAGTTTGGTCAATAAGGTTACCAAATTCTCACACGATTTTCCGGAGCAATGTAAAGGCTATCTCCTTCTTTGACGTTAAACGCTTCGTAAAACGCATCTACATTTTGTAAAGGCACATATGCACGATACATCCCAGGCGAATGCGGGTCTGTTTTAACTTGAGTTTTTAAAGCTTCATCTCTCATTTTAGTTCTCCACACTGTTGCCCAGGATAAAAAGAAACGTTGTTCTGGTGTAAACCCTTCTATTTTACCTGGACTGCCATTTTCTTCAAGATACATTTGTAAGCCATCATAAGCCGCTAAAACACCTCCTAAATCACCAATGTTTTCGCCCAAAGTAAATTTACCGTCGATATAAACACTATCTAAAACTTCAATACTACTGTAGAGTTCAGCAAGCTTATCACCTCGTTCTGTAAAGTTCTCAAGGTCTTGGTCTGTCCACCAGTTTTTAAGATTGCCATCTGCATCGTATCGTGCTCCGCTATCGTCAAAGGCATGAGATATCTCGTGACCAATTACAGCACCAATACCTCCATAATTTACAGCCATATCCGCTTTATAATTGTAAAATGGAGGCTGAAGTATCGCCGCAGGAAACACGATTTCGTTATAAAACGGATTAAAGTAAGCATTGACGGTTTGTGGTGACATACCCCACTCGGTTTTATCGACAGGCTCTCCGATTTTACTGAGATCATCTCTAAAGTTCCACGCACTAACCGCAAGACGATTTTCATAATACGAATTTTCTGGTTTAACATCCAGGTCTGAATAGTCTTTAAATTCGTCAGGGTAACCAATTTTTACAGTAAATTTATCAAGTTTTTCAATAGCTTTGACCTTTGTAGAGTCGCTCATCCAATCTAGATTATTGACTCTTGTCTTAAAAGCTTCAATGACATTAGCAACCATTTCTTCTGCTTTCTTCTTGGCTTCTGGTGGAAATTTTTCATCGACATAGAGTTTACCTACAGCTTCACCTATACTCCCATTAACAACAGCTAGAGCTCTTTCATCAAGTGGTCTTTGTGCTTTAGCACCGCGAAGTCTTTTGCTGTAAAACTCCCAATTTCTTTTATCTAGATCCATAGACAGTCGTGAAGCAGAACTATTGAGTGTTGACCATTTTACTAATGTTTTAAGATCATCGATTGGACTATTTTTAAATACAGAATCCAAGGTTTTCATATATTTGGTCTGCATGACCAAAACTGTATCAGGTTGTTTTTCAATTCCCAAGTCCGTCATAAATTTTGACCAGTCAACGCTGGGTGTTAAAGTTTTGATGTCTTCAACGGCGTACCGGTTGTTGTAATTTCTAAAGTCACGACGCTCAACTTTACTCAAGCGTGGCTTAGCAAGAATAGTTTCGTACTCCAGAATAGTTTCTGCATAAGATTTTGCAGTATTGGGATTTTCACCAGTCATTTCAAATAAATCTGAAACAAAAACTTTGTAATCTTCTCGTATTTCTTTACTGTCTTCGTCATCTTTTAAATAATAATCTCTTTCAGGCAATCCCAGACCACCGGTACCGAGATAAGCTACGTTAGTATTACTGTCGTTAGGGTCTGAGTACACAAACAAACCCATAAATGGTGAGCTTAATTCCACCGGGTTTTTGGCTAAAACGGTTTGAAGACTCTCAATATCCTTAATGGTATTGATTTTTTCAAAAGACGTTTTTAAAGGTTCAATCCCGGTAGTATTCCTCGCATTGGTATCCATAATAGAATTAAACACCTGAATAGCCTTTCCCTGATCTGAATCGGCATCGTATTGACCAGATTCTTCAGCTTCTTTTAGAATTTTTAAAACATCGGCATCAGTTTGCTTTCTTAAAATACCAAATCCGCCCCAACGTACACGATCGTCTGGAATTTCAGTAGTTTCTACCCATTTCCCATTAACGTAAGTAAAGAAATCATCTTGTGGTCGAACGGAAGTATCCATATATTCGGTTTCTATACCCGGTGGATCTGTTTCTGTTTTTGGTTCACTTTGACATGCAAAGAGCAATAGTGAAGAACAAGCCAAAATGCTGAGTGTTTTAAAATGTGAAAGCTTCATGTTTTAAAGTTTAAGTTTTATATCAATTTGTTAGACATACATTTATTTAAAAAGTTACAAGTTAAGTCAGATTCAGTTCATAACCTGTTTTTTGCTCAAGTATAGATGCAAATTCATATAGAGATGATTTGTCGGCGACTTGTGTGTTAATGCCTATTGAGCGTTTATCTGATTTGATTAGGATATCACCGGCAAAATATTTAACATCTATGATGTCTTTATAATATATTTTTGGCCAACCAAACTGCGCTGTAATTTTGTGATCGTCATATCGGGCAACTTGATAAAATAAAGGTCCAACGCAAAACCCAATTAATAAAATTGTAGTTATGATATTCAAATAAGAGTCATCTTCAGTAAAAAGAGCCCAAAGGTTAATCAAAAATAATATGCCTACTACAAAAGAATATATTTTGATTAACAATAGCCTTTTTTTATTGTACTTAATCATCATAATTCAAATTTACAATTTTTTTAAAATACATTAGTAAATTCATTTTCCTTACGTTTTTATTACTTTTACACTATGGGATTAGATTTTTTAGACTTTAGAATTCTCGACCTTATCGACATCATATTGGTCGCCACATTATTGTATTATATCTATAAATTGATTCGAGGTACGGTAGCCATTAATATTTTTATTGGGATTGTCATTATTTATTTGGTCTGGAAATTGACTGATTTTCTCAATATGGAAATGTTGAGTAGCTTCTTAGGTTTATTTAGTAGTGTAGGTGCTGTGATGTTAATTGTGGTGTTTCAACAGGAGATTCGAAAATTTTTTCTATTAATTGGTTCGACAAATATTACCAATAAAAATGGGGTTTTTAAAAATTTTACTTTTAGCAGAAGTTCAACCGAGTCTCTAGATCATATTGATGATGTTGTAAATGCCTGTGCGAAAATGAGTGAAAAACAGACCGGAGCCCTCATTGTTATCCGGAGAAGCTCAAACTTAGATTTTGTGAAAAACACAGGAGATGTCATGAATATTGAAATTAACGAACCTATTATACAGTCTATATTTTACAAGAACAGCACGTTACATGATGGGGCTTTGGTGATAGAGGGCAACAAGATTACAGCGACTCGGGCAATTTTACCGGTGTCTAATGATAGAAAAATCCCTTTAAGATTTGGGTTAAGACATCGTGCTGCTGTTGGTATCACAGAAAAAACTGATGCATTAGCTTTAGTGGTTAGTGAAGAAAGTGGTCAGATTTCTTATATAAAAAATGGAGACTTTAGTATTTTTAAAGACAAAGAAGACTTAATCGAAAAAATTAAAAACGACTTGGTTTGAATTTGAAAATGTCTCAAGCAATTTTGTTGTCTTTTAAGATGGCTAACAAATCTGGGGCTTCCATAAATCCACTTTTGCGCCACACCATTTCTCCAGACTTATAAATGACAAAAGTCGGTAAAGATTTTATTCGCAAGGCTTCAGCAAGCTCTTGATTTTTGTCTACATCAATTTTGACTACTTTGGCTTTATCGCCCATTGCAGCAGCCACATCTTTTAAGACGGGGTGGAGTTGTTTGCAGTTTTCATCCCATTCTGTAAAAAAATTTAGCAGCACAGGAATTTGCAAATCAATGATTTCACCAAATTTAGACATGGGTTATCATTTTATTTATACTAAAGTAATATAAATATTGTTGATATACAAATGATTGGGTTCTTAAGCTATAGGTCTCCTTCAACTTATCTTCTCTAGATTTAAATTGTAGCGTTTTTGTAAGTGTTCTTTTTTAAAGGTTAACTTATAGGCCTTTTTGGGGGTTAAAGGTATAGGGGTTTGTACAAATACTCTTTGAGATTTCCATTGTATAATACTTTTAAAAAACTGTCCTGAAAAATATTGCTCAATCACTTGAATTTCGGGTGTCTTGGCTTCTTTAATTTCAATTTCGTAGGGATAAACTACAAGGCGTTCTTCTTTGTTGGATTGGGGCCAAATATCTTTAATTTTAAAAAAATTAAAATCACCAAAAAGTCCTGCGATATAGGGGTTTTTATTTCTTTGGTATAGCTTTAAGGGTGTATCTAAGGCGACTGTTTTTCCTTGTTTTAGTACCAGTAAATTGTCTGCAAAAGGTAAAACATCGTCTTTGTCGTGCGTTGCGATTACACAGGTCACATTTTCAGATTTTAAAAATTTTACCAGCTTGCGTCTGAGTTTGTTTTTGAAATACCTATCGATTTGAGAAAAGGGTTCGTCAAGCAGAAGTAATTGGGGTGTTTTGGCTAATGCTTTGGCTAGAGCTACCCGTTGTTGCTGACCACCGCTTAAGTTTTTTACTTTGGTGTTTTCAAATTCTTCGAGACTGACCACTTCAAGTAGTTCGCGAGCTCTGGAAATGTTTTGTTCTAAGTGTTGTCTTGATAAAGGTTTGATGATGTTTTCTAAAACACTGGTGTAGGGCATCAGCTCATAATCTTGTGTAACATATTTAAAATCTTCTTTTCCGGCAATAAGCTGGTATGAAGGACCTAAGATCTTTTCGTTATGCCAAAATAATTCACCTTGATTAGCGTCAAGTTTTCCAAAAATCAACTTGAGTAATGTGGTTTTACCACAACCGCTCTGACCTATAATTCCTAGGATTTCACCCGAATTTATTCGAAATGAAATATCATGAAGTGTAAAATCTTTGTCGTAAGAGAAATAAACTGAGTTGAGCTCTAACATTTTGTGACCGATAAAAAAGCTGAATTTAAAACAAATTCAGCTTTTTTAATAATGTAAGCGATAGATTTAATTAATGATTAATTTCTTAGAGATATCTACGCTGGTGTTTTCAATTTTTATCAAGTACACACCACTGTTTAAGCTTGAAACATTCAAATTTTGAACTTGATTAAAGTCTAAGGGTTTATTGATTATCAATCTGCCGTTCATATCAAATATTTTTAGGTTGGCACGACCAATACTTCCCCCAAGGCTTTCTATAGTCAAAATATCTTCTGCCGGGTTAGGATATAGCTTAAGGGTGTTTTCATTAAAACTTTGAACCGCTAAGTTTTCGCATGGCAAGGTGATGTTTGGTGGCAAATCAAAAGCTTCTGTTTGGTCGTTACGGTCGAATGCAGAACCTTGATTAGCGCTAAAACCCAGACCTCTATCGGCAAAAACTTTCCATATAAAACATTGATTAGCACCGTTATTTGCAAGCATATCAGCTTGTAAGATAGCGTCACGGCCATCTATAAAACCAGGATTACAGCTTTGAAGTTTCATACCATCTATTATCAATTGCATGGCTAGGTTGTTTCCGCCATTACCGTTCATTAGGTCAGGGTCAAATCCGTATTCATCAATCAATTCCCAGGTTAAATCCCAAAGCATTGTTGCCCATACAAAACCGACGCCGTGAGGCTGTGAAATATTAGGATTATTGGACAACCCGTAAGTGGCAGGATTGATGGATGTATCGGTAGTGTATCGCGCTGGTCTGATACCGTTACCTGTTGTGGGTTGACTTATAGCAAATGTTCCAATACCTCTGGGTAATCCTGCGGTATCATTAGGCTGTATGGTCATCATCAGTCCTATCCAGTCACTCCAGCCTTCTCCCATTTGCTCATCATTAAATAAACAATTAGCTTGTTGAGGACCGCCTGTTAATCTGTTGGAAATACCATGTCCGTATTCGTGAGCAATGATAACGTTATCAAAATCGCCATCGACTTCAAATGGACCATTATTGACTAAAGTTGCATTTATAGTCTGTCCATTTTGTAATTTTGAAAGTATAGCAGAACCGTCGGTCAGTGAAATCATAATGGATGGAATCGTAATATTTGAACCATCACCTCCCATGGCTATTGGGTCTCCAAAAACATTATTTATCATGATAACTGCAAGGGCGCCATTATTTTGTGCGGCTTGAATTTTGTCTACAAAAAAACAATCTCCACGGTTAATGACAACTATTTTCCCATTTAAGCTGGACGCATTGGTTAATGGGTCACAAGCATCATGAGGATCGGTTGAAGTTGAACTATCATCGTCAGAAATCAATACCAAGTCTGAGGTTATTGGTGTAGGCGTTAACCCTGGACCGAAACTCGCTTCAATTCCGGAATAATCTCCAGCAATATCTGAGGGTGAATTGATACTCAAAGGATCACTTGGTGGTCCAGGCGGTGACCACAAAAACATTTGCATTCTTGGATTAAATCCTTCTGGAGGTGTACCAAAGTTGGCGTTGTTTAAACCTGCTCCATCTTGAGCATCTGCAACAACAAAATCATTGCCAGCCCCTTGACCACTATAATTGGTCTGTTGAAAATTTCCGGCATCTTCGTCAAACCCGTGATTAAACCAAACATCATGCGTGTAATTGTTCCAAACAAATAAGTTGGTTATGGCGGCATCTTCATTAAATGCAGGTGGTAAATTGTTATCAATCGGAAAATCAAAATTTAAATTGGTGCCACCATCTGGTGAATAACCCGGGATATTATCTGCATCTCTATCTTCACTTGCTAAAACATTGTTTCCTCTTGTTATGGTGAATTCTGGACCCGCTACACCATCGGTGTCGTGCCATCCAAAAGGTGAGGCCGTTGCATCAGCAGGCTGGTTCAGCAATACTCTATTCCCGTGATTTGGCGATTCGACACCAAGCGGATAGGCTCGGTATGTAGAACCATCAGAAACAAAACTTAGTGTAGAGTTTTTATTGACCTCTATATTGTGGGGCTTACTTTGATGATGCGAATATTTACTATCAAAATTACAGCTGAGCATCCAATCGTTTTGTCTTAATATTTGTCCATTATTAGCATCAATTGAAATGCTCCACCAATGGCTCTCGTCGTGAGTTAAAATACTGAAATCCCAAGCCAATCTTAATTTGTTCTCTTCTGTTAAAACATAAGTCAGTTTTACAGGTGTGACTTCTGCTGAATCATCAGATTTGTAAATGAATTCCACATTAGAATGTGTCTCTACAAGTTCAAATGAAGTATTTATATTCAATTGATTCGTGGCCTCAGATAAAGCATTTTCAGCTGAAAGACTAGCGGTTGAAGTTTCTATTTTCTGGTCTAATTCAGTTACAAACGAATGATTAAAATTGACCACGCGATTTTGCTTAATGGCAAAACTTCCAATGGCGTTTAATACCGGTGTATTCTGATAGTTTTGTTGAACATACACGTTGTGTAGATCCATGCTTTTGGAATAGGAGGCATCGCTAATTTTAAAATCTTGTAAATCTGACCGATTGAAATTGAATTCCTCAGAAGAATTATCCAGGTAACTGGAAATTACGGTCTCAAAGTTTTGTGCCTGCAGCGATGTGATCGCCAAAAGCATGATAAGTAATGATATAGAACGCATTGAAAATTAATTTCCGTAAAAATAGAAGATTAACAGAATTTCACAAACTAACAACTGTTAATTAAGTCTATTTTCTGGAGAAAGTATGATCTTTTCAAGCTTTTTTCTAAGAAAGAAGGTGTTTATGGACGTATTCTGCAATTTGAACGGCATTAGTCGCTGCGCCTTTTCTGAGGTTGTCGGACACAATCCACAGGTTTAATCCATTCTCAATACTAAAATCTCGTCTTAGGCGTCCAACAAAAACCTCATCTTTACCTTCAGCGTAGATGGGCATCGGATAAGTATTGGTACCAGGATTATCCTGAAGCGTAACGCCGTCAAAGTCATTGAGTTTTTGTCTTACGTCATTCATTTCAAATGGCTTTTCAAACTCCAGATTAACAGATTCAGAATGACCACCAACGACAGGTATTCTTACGGCTGTTGCGACAACATTGACCGAAGCGTCTGATAGGATTTTTTTAGTTTCATTGGTCAATTTCATTTCTTCTTTGGTGTAGTCGTTATCTAAAAACACATCACAGTGTGGCAAAGCATTTTTATGAATAGGATACGGGTAAGCCATTTCACCTTTGGCATCTTGATATTCATTTTCCAGTTGTTTTACAGCTTGTACACCCGTTCCGGTGATTGATTGATAGGTAGAAACAATAACACGTTTAATTTTAAAGGTGTCATGAAGTGGTTTTAAAGCCATGACCAATTGAATCGTAGAACAATTTGGGTTTGCAATGATCTTGTCTGCTTTTGTCAGTTCTTTAGCATTGATTTCAGGAACTACTAATTTTATTTTCTCGTCCATTCTCCAGGCAGAGGAATTATCGATCACGACCGTACCGACCTCAGCGAACTTGGGTGCCCAGTCTAAAGAGGTTTGACCGCCTGCAGAAAACAAGGCGATATCCGGTTGTTTTGCGATGGCGTCTTTCACACTAATGACTTTTACAGCTTTGCCCTTAAATGTGACTGTTTTTCCGACCGATCGCTCTGAAGCAACCGCTAATAATTTTGTTACCGGAAATTGCCTTTCCTCCAATACGTTTAACATGACTTGGCCAACCATACCGGTGACTCCAACAACTGCTACAACCATAGTTTTATTTTTTGCAAATGTAAAATGTTTTTAGTGTTCTTACATCCAAGACAGATAAATTTATATTTACAAATTGTCATTTCAAATTTTACATCATCCATTTTTTATTGTCCTATGAACGAAACATGTGATAAATAAAATAAACTCCAAGATTGGTCGTTAATTTTTCTCATCCTTTTTTATGAAGTATATCTTTTCATTTATTTGCTTTTTGAGTTTGATCTGCGTGTCTGCGCAAAATTCTTTCAAAATTAGCGGTATTGTTAAGGATAGCCTTAGCCAGTCAAGTTTGATTTCCTCTACAGTATACCTAGAACGACTCAAAGACTCTAGCATGGTCTCTTATTCTATTACCGATCAAGACGGGTTTTTTGAAATTGAAGACATAGCTCAGGACAGTTTACTTCGCTTAAATGTAAGTTACACGGGGATGAGAACTTACCAGCAAACCATAAATATTAAAAACTCTCCTACTAATTTAGGCACTATTTATTTAAACTCAAAGGCTGACAAACTTGATGAAGTTACAGTAACAGCTAACCGCTCACCAATTGTTTTTAAAAAAGATACTTTAGAATTTAATGCCTCTTCATTTAAGACCCGTGATGGTGCCAATCTTGAAGCCTTACTTAAAAAACTACCAGGTCTAAAAGTCGATGCTGATGGCAATATCACGGTCAACGGTAAACCAGTGCAGCGTATATTGGTCAATGGCAAATCTTTTTTTGGGGATGACCCTAAAATCGCCACAAAAAACTTACCCAAATCTATCATAGAAAAATTGCAAGTGGTCGATACAAAGACTAAAGAACAGGAATTTACCGGTGAAGACGGTGATGCAGAAAATAAAACCATCAATATCACTATAGATGAAGACAAAAACAAAGGTATATTTTCACGGGTGACGCTTGGTGGCGGCACTGATGGCCGGTATGCGATGAGTGGCTTTGGAAATTACTTTAAAGATGACACTCGCATCAGCGTTATAGCAGGCTCAAATAATATTAATAGCCCAGGATTTAGCTTTGATGAAGTCTTTGATATGATGGGCAATGTAAGACGCGTCACAAGAAGCTCCAATGGAAGTTTTGGTGTCAATGGAATAAATTTTGGCGGTAATTCCGGGATTACAAAATCTGATAATGTCGGTGTAAGCTATGCGGATGAATGGTCAGAAAAACAAGATTTAGAGTCCAATTACTTTTACGGTGCGAATAAAACCCGTAATGAAACCTCGACACGAAGAGAAAACATTTTGCCCGACAGAACGTTTTTTACCAACTCAGAAAATACGTCTCTCAACCAGTCTGATTCTCATCGCGGAAGTCTGAACTACAGCATTAAGCCCGATACCTTAACGCGAATTTCGATAAGACCAAACATTAATATCTCTTCTGGACATAATGAAGCCTCTTCTTTTTCTGAATCTTTAGATAGTGATGGTGAGCAAATCAACCAGCTCAATACAGATAATACATCAGAATTTGATAATAAAACCTTTAGCAACAACCTGTCGTTTTCACGAAGACTCAAGACCAAAGGCGCCTATGCATCACTACGCTTTAGAAATACCAATACCAATTCTGAAAACAATAGTCTTTTTAATTCTACAAGAGAAATATTTGGCGACAATCCCAATACAGAAGTTCAAAACCAAAATATTCAAAACAGCTCGCATCGGGACGAATACAGCATTTCAGGAAGGTATAGAAATCTCTTGTTTGAAGATTTATTTTACAGTCTAAGTTACGAATATGTGAATGAGAGTGAAAAATCTGAACGAATTGTTTTTGATTTTGATGATAATACAGGTGAGTTTTCGACTTTGAATGAAGATTTGAGTAATGCTTTTACTTTGAATGCAAACAAACATATTCCTAAAGCCGGAGTGCGTTTTGACGACGATACTTTAACCCTTAGTGTAAGTGGCGGGCTAAATCGCACTGAGCTTAAAACCAACAATTTAATTCAAGACGTCAACTTTAGTAATGATTTTAACATCTTTGCTTATAGTGGTTATGTAGCTTACCAATTTAAAGATAAGTCACGCCTTTCCTCTTGGTTTAGAAACTCGACTCAAATCCCGAGCGTCAGTCAATTACAACCTGTAGTTAATCAAACCAATCCCTTAAATATCACGGTTGGTAATCCAGACTTGGACGCTTCGGTTGTTCATAATTTTAGCCTAAGTTACAGAAAATACAATTATAAAACCCGAAGTGGTTATGGTATTTACTCTTATTTTACTTATAATGAAGATCAGGTTGTCCCGGTAACAATTACAGACGAAGATTTGGTCAGAACGACCACTTATACCAACCTCAGCGGCGGTCAAAGTGCATATTTAAATTTTTACATTAACCGTAGTCTTAAAAAGTCAAAAAATCAGAATGATCGGGAACGTTTTACCATGGGCGGTGATTTCAATTTTAACTACAACAAAAATTTAGGGTTTTCCAATGCGCAAAGTTTTAGAAGTGAGTCTTACCAGTTTTCTCCTTCTGTAGATTTAAATTATGAAATTGAAGATGTAATCGATGTCGAGCCACGCTTTGGCATTACGCACAATATTACAACTTACAATTTGCAGCAAAGTCTAGATGAAGAGTTTACAAATCTTGATTTTGGTCTAGAATTGACGACCTATTGGCCCAAAAATGTAGTCTTTGGTAATGATATCAGCTATACCCAACTCGGGAACGTCAGCTCAGATTTTGATTCAGATTTTTGGTTATGGAATGTTAGTCTTGGTTATACTTTTGCCGATGAAAACGCTATTGTCAAGTTTAAAGTATACGATTTACTCGATCAAAACATCAATACAAGCCGAACCACCGGTGATGATTTTATTCAAGATACAGATCAACTCATTTTAGAGCGGTATTTTATGCTCAGTTTTACCTATAAATTCAGCAAATTTGGCGGTAAAGACCCTAGTAAGTCGAGGCGGTTTTAAACCTTAAAACCAGGCCTGCCAAGGAATTCTAGACAAAAGGAGTATCAGCGCAATGGCATAAAAAATAGAAATGGTTTTAAATTTCTTACTGGAAGACAATTTCTTTTTATGTTTAGAATAACCCATCGTTATGAAAACGATAGCCAGAATCATGGTTGTTGGGTGTTCTACGAGATATAGTCGCAAAGTTTCATCTTTCATCACACCACCCATACCAACTTCTGAAAACGCTGAAAAATAAGGCGACACAAAATACAGTACTAAACCAATAAGTAATTGCAAGTGCATCACAATAAGAGCAAACAAGGAGATTCGAAAATCATGCGCCACAAAAGGTTTTTTACCAGCTGATTTTATAATGGCATTAAAAGTGGCTAAAACTACTATGAGCAAAACTAAGTAAGCCCAGTAGGAATGTAAATGTTGAATGGCGGTATACATAAATAAAAAATTGTAGATTATTGAAATAATGCTTTAAGTTCTGTAGCTTCATGAGGGTCCATTTTTTTGGCCAAAACTAAGCTGAGTTGCTTACGTCTTAGCGCAGCTTCATAGCGCTCTTTTTCTAAATCAGTTTCAGGCTCTATTTTTGGAACGGGTACGGGATTACCCATATCATCGACAGCGACAAAGGTATAAATGGCTTCATTAGCTTTTAGCCTTCTGCCACTTTCTCTATCTTCTGTCCACACGTCTAAATAGATTTCCATAGAAGTTTTAAACGTTCTAGAAACTTTAGCCTGAACTGTCACCACGCTTCCCAATGGAATAGCTTTATTAAAGGCCACGTGGTTGACTGAAGCTGTTACCACAATTCGACGTGAATGTCTTCTTGCCGCAATACTTGCTGCGCGATCCATGCGAGCAAGCAGTTCTCCTCCAAATAAATTGTTGATTGGGTTGGTTTCGCTAGGCAAAACCAAATCGGTAAGTTCTGTTTTTGAATCTTTAGGATGTTTAATATCCATTAGCTTTTTTTTGCAAAGATAAGGTATCGTCTATGAAACCAATCTTAAAGTTCCTTAACATAAAGCCAGGCGTAAGGATTATTTTGAGATTTGATCTGGCTCAACTTTTTAAGCGCTTGTGTTTTGTCTTGAAAGCTGGCATAAACTACTTGATGAAGACCATATTTGTTTTGCCCAATATACTTAGCATCAAAGCCTTGCCTTTGAAGTTGGTTGATTTTTTTATCGACATTGGCCCTTATTCTAAATGCGCCACCAACAATATGGTACTTGCCAAAGGTTTTGGGTTTGACTTCAACAGATAAGGCCTTCAGAGGCTTTTGAACAAAAAAACTGCTTTCTTGTATTTTTTGGTCTATTAATTGTTTGGCTTTTTCTTGCTGAACGAGATTATGCGCTTTAACATCTTTCTGATAGATTTGAGAACCAACCAAGCCGGCAAGTCCTAAAGCGATGATACCAACGGCGGCGTATTTCCAATAATTTTTCTTAGGCTGAGCGTCCTTAAGTGTTTTGACTTTAGCTGCTGTCGTTATTTCTACAGGTTGTTTCTTCTCGGAGTTTTCTTGAGGAATTTCGACTTGGTCAACTTTAAACTTTGGCAAGCCATAAGCCTCAATAAGCCAATCTGTATTATCGGGTTTAAACACCAGTTTACGCTCTGTGTTCATTTTAAAGTGTCCCAAATCTTTAAGATAGATGTCAGTTTCATCTTCCAGGGTATCTTTAATTTTTTTACTGAACGTTTTAATTTTTTGTTGGGCAATTTGAAAAGAAACCTTTTCATTTTTGGCAATATGATTGGCTAATAAACCATCATGACTATCCCCCAAACTCTCGTTGAAAGTTAGGTTTTTTTTAGGCGGAAAAAAGTACCCATTTTCTAGCTTAGAGGCTTGTTTTTGTGTTACAAAGCCACCCAATCCATTAACGATAACACAATCGTGGCGGTATAAAAGTGTTTTGATGTAATATTGAATATTCATATCAAACAAAATTAAATAAATAATTGTTTCTAAAAAATTTATAATAGAAATTAAATTTTTCATGCTTTTAGCACAAAAGTTAATCTTCAGGTTCTATTTTAGCAATTTGTAATTTTATTATTTCTCGATGAAAAGTATCACAAAATACGCCGAGTCTTTTAATGCCTATCTAACCCGTAAGTGTAACAATCAAGCGCCTTCAAGCTTATTTGACCCTATAGATTACATTTTAAACCTCGGAGGGAAGCGTATTCGGCCAGCTTTAGTATTGATGACGACAGATCTTTTTGATGGTCATGTAGATCATGCATACAGCGCAGCTATGGCCATTGAAGTCTTTCATAACTTTTCATTAGTGCATGACGACATCATGGATGATGCGCCATTGAGACGACAACATCCTACGGTACATGAAAAGTGGGATATTAATACGGCAATTTTATCGGGTGATTCGATGTTGATATGGGCATATCAGTGCCTTGAAGATTACGATCAGCACTCGTTTTACACTTTAGTACAACTGTTTTCAAAAACTGCTCAGGAAGTCTGTTCAGGACAGCAGATGGATATGGATTTTGAGAATCTTGAAGAGGTAAGTATAGAAAAATACCTGGAAATGATTCGTTTAAAAACAGCTGTTCTTGTCGCTTGTGCGTTTAAAATGGGCAGTATCATTGCTGGTACAAGTTTAGAAAACCAAGACCATATTTACAGCTTTGGGATTAATCTAGGCATTGCCTTTCAGATTCAAGACGATTTACTCGATGTCTATGGCAATCCTAAGACATTTGGTAAACAAGTTGGTGGTGATATCATCGAAAACAAAAAAACATTCCTTTACCTCAAAGCCTTAGAGCTCTCTTCTGAAGATGATAGAAATCAATTAAAGCACCTATTTAGCATTAACCCAAAAAACACTCAGGCCAAAATTGAAACCGTCAAACAAATTTACGACCAATACGAGATCAAATCCATTTCTTCTGAGCGCATAGAACGCTATAAGCAAAAAGCTTTATTGTCTTTAAACCAATTAAATTTACCTGACGACAAAAAGCAAAAGCTGAAAAATTTTGCTCAAGAATTAATGCATAGAGAAGCATAATACTTAAAAATTAAGCCAAATTGGTTTAAGAGGTATAAGTGTTCGTTAAAAAAGCATATGACGTTAGAGTTAAATTCTTAAATTTGCATTATAATTCCTAAAATTATATGGATCCATTTTCCTTTTTAAACAGTATTCATCCTGACCAACTTGACGACCTTTATCAACTATATTTAAAATATCCTGATCGCATAGAGCCGAGTTGGAGAGCCTTTTTCCAAGGTTTTGATTTTGGTAAAGACGGCGCAGACGAAGTGTTGGAATCCGGGAATAATCAAGATATCAGTTTTTCTGAAAATGGTCATATCAATGGTTCTGAGGACGTCCATAAAGAGTTTCAGGTTATCAGACTTATTGACGGTTACAGAACGCGAGGGCATTTGTTTACCAAAACCAATCCCGTCCGTGAACGTCGAAAGTACCGGCCAAAACTAGACATCGAAAATTTTGGCTTATCTCATGAAGATCTAGACAAAGAGTTTAATGCCGGTGAAATTGTTGGCATTGGTAAAGCTACATTAAGACAAATCATTGACTTTCTGGAAAGTGTGTTTTGCGATGCCATAGGAATTGAATACGTCTACATCAGAAAACCTGAGATCGTCTCGTGGATTCAAGATAAAATCTATCACAACCAAAACCATCCCAAATTTAACCATGACGAAAAGAAGCATATTTTAAGAAAGTTGAACGAAGCGGTCACTTTCGAAAGTTTTCTTCATAAAAACTACATCGGTCAAAAACGGTTTTCATTAGAAGGTAACGAAAGCCTCATCCCGGCTTTAGATACTTTGATAGAAAAAGCTGCAGATCGCGGTGTGAAGGAGTTTGTGATGGGAATGGCTCATCGCGGTCGTCTTAACACACTTGCCAATATTTTTGGAAAAGACCCCAAAGCCATTTTTAATGAGTTTGAAGGGAAAGACTACGAACAAGAAGTCTTTGATGGTGACGTCAAGTACCATTTAGGTTGGACGTGTATCCGCAAGACCGATTCCGGAAAAGAAATTAATCTCAACATTGCACCAAACCCTTCTCATCTTGAAGCTGTAGGTGCTGTTGTACAAGGTATTGCTAGAGCCAAACAGGACGATCATCATATAGGTAGTGAACAAAATGTATTGCCCATTGTTGTACACGGTGATGCAGCTATTGCCGGACAAGGGATTGCTTATGAAGTAGTCCAAATGGCAAAGCTAGAGGGTTATAAAACTCAGGGAACTATTCATATTGTGGTCAATAACCAAATTGGTTTTACGACAAACTACTTGGACGGTCGCTCATCTACCTATTGTACAGATGTTGGTAAAGTCACTTTATCGCCGGTAATGCACGTAAATGCTGATGATGTAGAAGCCGTTGTACATGCTATGCAGTTTGCCCTTGCCTTTAGGATGGAATTTAAGCGTGACGTCTTTATTGACTTGTTGGGTTACAGAAAATACGGCCACAATGAAGGTGATGAGCCGCGATTTACACAGCCAAAGCTTTACAAAGCCATTTCAAAACACGATAATCCGAGAGACATCTATGTTAAAAGACTAAAAGAGCAGGGCATTATTGATGACGACTATGTCAAAACACTAGAAGAAAACTATAAAAGTAATTTGGAAGAAAAGCTTGCCGACTCCAAAAAAGAAGATACTGCTTTTGTCACGCCTATCATGCAAGAAGAATGGGAAGGCTCAGAATATGCCAACCAAGATGATATGCTAAAACCTGTTGATACATCATACGACCTTAAGAAGCTCGACAAAGTTGCAGAAATCATCACCAATCTTCCAGAGGATAAAAAGTTTATCAGGAAAGCTAAAAAGATTATTGATGCTCGTCACAAAATGTACTTTGAAGACAATGTTCTAGATTGGGGTATGGCAGAAGTTTTAGCTTATGCTTCGGTTGTCGAAGAAGGTCATGATGTAAGAATAAGTGGACAGGATGTAGAGCGCGGTACATTTTCGCATAGACATGCAGTTATTAAAGTTGAAGATAGCGAAGAAGAGGTCGTATTGCATAACAACATCAACGACAAAGCGCATTTTTATATCTACAACTCCTTACTCTCAGAATACGGTGTTGTAGGTTTTGATTATGGATATGCCATGGCTAGTCCGCATACATTGACCATTTGGGAAGCTCAATTTGGCGATTTTAGCAATGGAGCTCAAATCATGATAGACCAATATATTTCTGCTGCAGAAGATAAATGGAAAACCCAAAACGGTCTTGTTATGTTGTTACCACACGGATATGAAGGACAAGGTTCTGAGCATTCTTCTGCACGCATGGAACGTTACCTTCAGCTTTGCGCTAAAGACAATATGTATGTAGCCAATTGTACGACGCCGGCCAATTTATTTCACATATTAAGGCGCCAACTCAAAACAAAATTTAGAAAACCACTGATCATCTTTACACCAAAAAGCTTATTGAGACATTCTAAAGTGGTTTCAACCAAAGAAGACTTGGCTAATGGTGAGTTTAAAACCCTAATAGACGACCCGAATGCTAAACCGAAATCTACAAAAACACTTGTACTGTGTAGTGGTAAGTTTTATTATGACTTATTAAAACGCAAAGAAGAAGACCAAAGAAACGATGTCGCTCTAGTGCGTATTGAGCAACTTTTCCCCTTGCCAATAAAAGCAATAGAGAAGATTTTAAAGCGTTACAGTTCGGCTGAAGATGTGGTATGGGCTCAGGAAGAACCCAGAAATATGGGAGCGTATTCTCATCTTTTGTTACACTTTGACCAAGCTAAAAACTTTAGGGTTTGCAGTAGACGATTTTACGGTTCGCCGGCTGCTGGAAGTACTAAACGTTTTGAAAAACGACATCAAGAAGTCATCGATTATGTTTTTGATGCTTCTACAAATAATTTTAATTTATAAAACAATTTTTAATAAAGTAAAAGCTGATACATACAACTTGATACTTTTTAACTTTAAACTCGAAACAAAAACATTATGGCTCTAGAAATGAAAGTTCCTTCACCAGGAGAATCCATTAGCGAAGTTGAAATTGCAGAATGGTTAGTCCAAGACGGCGACTACGTCGAAAAAGATCAGACAGTTGCCGAAGTCGACAGTGATAAAGCAACCCTTGAACTGCCTGCTGAAGCAAGCGGCATAATCACCTTAAAAGCCGAAGAAGGTGATGTTGTTGAAGTAGGTGAAGTGGTTTGTCTGATAGATACTGAGGCCGAAAAACCTGCAGGAGATACTGATTCTGACAAGGATTCTGAAAAGGAAAAGGACAATGCCTCTTCCAGTGACGAGTCTAAAGACAAGACAGAAGAACAAGCCTCAAGCGATAAAGAAAGTGAGCAGAAGTCTGCATCAGACGAAAAGAAAACATACGCCAGCGGAACGCCTTCGCCAGCTGCTAAGAAAATCTTGGACGAAAAAGGTGTAGATGCCGGTGACGTAAAAGGCACAGGAAGAGATGGTCGCATCACTAAGGATGATGCCGTTAAAGCAGAAGCCAAACCTTCTATGGGAACCCCAGGTTCCGGGAGCCGAGGTGAGAGCCGTAAGAAATTGTCTATGCTGCGTCGAAAAGTGGCTGAGCGTTTGGTGAGCGCTAAAAATGAAACGGCGATGCTTACGACCTTTAACGAAGTCGATATGCAACCCATTTTTGACCTGAGAAAGCAATATAAAGACAACTTTAAAGAAAAGCACGGTGTGAGTTTAGGCTTTATGTCTTTCTTTACTCTAGCAGTGGTTCGTGCTTTAGATGAATATCCTTCGGTCAACTCTATGATAGACGGTAAGGAAATGATTACTTACGATTACAAAGACATCAGCATTGCGGTTTCGGGACCAAAGGGTTTGATGGTTCCGGTGATTCGAAATGCTGAAAACTTAAGCTTTAGAGGTGTAGAACAAGAAGTGAAACGTCTAGCAACTCGTGCTCGTGATGGTAAAATCACGGTCGATGAAATGACTGGTGGAACGTTTACGATATCCAATGGTGGTGTATTTGGCTCAATGCTTTCAACACCAATTATCAACCCGCCGCAAAGTGGTATTTTGGGCATGCACAATATTGTGGAACGGCCAGTAGCTGTAGATGGCGAAGTAAAAATACGTCCCATCATGTACGTTGCTTTGTCTTACGACCACAGAATTATTGATGGTAAAGAGTCCGTTGGTTTTTTAGTCGAGGTCAAAAAAGCTTTAGAAAACCCGGAGGAATTATTAATGGATAATAATGTCAAAAAAGCTTTAGAGTTATAGATTAAGCCTTTACAAATACAAAAACCATCTTTATTTCTTGCTTAAAGGTGGTTTTTTACTATATTTAAACCTTAATTGAGCTAAAATTTAAGGGGTTTAAGAATATGTCTGAAATTGTTTTAAGAAAAATATGGCATAGAGGACAATATCGTATTGCTGCGTTTTTTAAGTGGGATGATCTTAAAACCAGACAAAAAATGAAGCGTATTGGCGCAAGATATAGTAGAACTCATCGGTGTTGGCATTTAGAATATTGTAAAGACAATTATAATTTATTACAGAAGCATTTTGATCATTTAGTTATTGAAAAGCGACCTCAAAGCAGAGGAAAAGAAAATTCAAACGTAAAGGCAAGCGCTCAAAAGGAGCGTCAACATTTGCCCATAGCTCAAACGAGCGAACGACCGTTATCACATTCTGAAAAGACTGGTAATTCGGTACATAAATCTGAAACACATCAGATTGACCCACGATTGAATTTGAGAGTCTTGGATCCTGTAGGAAAATATTGGGTGCTTAAGATGAATTATGTGCAGTCTTACACAAAAGCTTTGAAAAAAGTGAAAGGGGTTTACTGGAACAAAACCCATAAGGCTTATATGGTGTATCGGCATCCAAAAGCAAAACAAAAGGTAGAAGCTATTTTTGGTGTTCCATTATTTGACGATGACTATTACTTTAAGCAGAATTTTTCAAAAAATCTTAATGTTGAAATTTTTAGCTATCAGCAGGACAAAAGGTATGCGTTACTGAAGTTTACCAAAGATTTTAGACTGATTGAAATTTTAAGACGGTTAAATCAATCGAAGTACACTAAATCTGAGAATGGGTATTTACTTCCTGCAACTCCAAAAAATTTAGAATCGCTTAAATTGTTGTTAAGTGATTTGAATGTAAAGATTACACTTCATGTAAAAGACGCTTACTTTAGTCGTAAGAAAACAATCAATCGAAAATCTGAACAACTCACCGGCACAAAACAAAGATTGATGGATATGGTGCCCGATAGGGCTAAGTCTTATGTTGAAGATATGGTTAATATGCTTTTAGCGATGAATTACAGCAATTCAACAATTAAGAGTTATACCAATGCTTTTATAAATTTTTTGATAGATCACGACTATTCAAATCCGCAGGAAATGAATCGTAAAACTGTGGTAAAATACTTGTCTAAGCTTTCTGAATACGGCTTAAAGTCTGCCAGTGGACATATGGTTGTGAATGCCTTAAAGTTTTACTACAAACATGTATTGGAATGGGATGACACCCAATCCTGGACAATTCCACGTCCTAAAAAAGAAAAGACCTTACCCAAAGTTTTGAGCGTTGATGAATGTAGACGTATTATTGAAGCTGTCAAACAGCCTAAACACAAGTTGATTTTGTTATTGGCTTATGGTGCCGGAATGCGGGTTAGTGAAATTTGTGATTTGCGTTGGACTGATATTGATTTTACTGAGCATAAGATTTTAGTGAAATCGGGTAAGGGTAAAAAAGACCGTCAAGTTATGTTACCTTACTCTATTGTTGAGTATTTCAATACCTATAAAGAGCTATACACAACAAAGAACTATGTTTTTGAAGGTCAAATAAAGGGGCAGCCCTATTCTACTGAGAGTTGTAGATCAATAATGAGGCGTGCTTTAAAATCTGCAGGTATAAACAAGAAGGTGAATATACATAGTTTACGACATTCCTTTGCAACACATTTGCTTGAGGCGGGTACGGACATTCGTTTTATTCAAAAGTTACTCGGTCATAATAGTATAAAGACAACTACGATTTACACGCATGTGAGTCAAAAAAGTACAAAACATATAGAAAGTCCCTTGGATAAGCTATCAAAAAATATAAAAAACACCTCTAAAGATTAAAAAAAGTGGTGTGTTTTTGACGATATATACTAGTTGTAGCCAATTCAAAAACTGAAAATAAAACAAATATTGTACTTCAATAAATACTAATATCTTCGACTTTTAAAGTTATGAAACAATCTTTAGTAAAATTACCAGGATAAAATATGATACGATATTGTTATATATTGCTGATAATTAGTTGTTTTAGTTGTAAAACCACAAAAGACAAAACACTTTATTATAGTTATGAAAAGGATACTAAAGGACATGTTTTACATGGTCCTGTTAAAAGAATATATCAATATGGTAAAATAGACACTTCAAAAGCCCCTAGAGGTAGTGATAAGTTAAAGTATTATAGTGCTGGTTTTATGGGACGTCCTTTTGATAATGGCGGTAATGGAATGGTCACATATGATACTTTAGGTATGATTATAAGTAGGCAGACCCTTAAAAAGTCAATCGACCAAAGATTTTCTGATACTGTTAAAGCACACCGTATGCATATCTACCATTATGAGTATAATCAAGAGGATGTAAAAGATAAGCTTCAATACAAACAAAGTAAAAAATTCCCTTTTTTTGTTCATAATCCTTATCGTGTTAAAATTGCCCCTAATTTTTACCAAGCCTATGAAATGACAGTAGAGAAAGATAGTTCTTATAAGAAAATTGGAAAGTTATTTGAATATTCAAGAAACAAAAATGGTCTTATATCCAAAGAAGAGCGTTTTTTCACTTTTGATTATGATTTGGATGGAAAGTACGATAAAAAGGAGTCTTCTTATTTTGCTGAATATATTTATGATGATAAAAATCAGCTCATAGAAAAAAAATATAAAATTACAGAAAAGTCACCTATGTCAATTAATATAGACGATTTTGAATTTGATGGTATATCAAAATCTTATAGTCCCATTATCCGCTACGAGTGGGATGATAAGGGTAACCTTATTACCATAACAACACACCCTGATAAGGATAGGCCAACTATAAACCATAAAGAACAATATTGGTATAATGAAGAAAACCAGCTTATAAAAAAGAGGCGTTTGCATCCACTTACTATATTAAGGAACTTCAATAAACACATTAGAGCCGTACACGATTTATATTTTGATGAACGTGGTAACGTTATAAAAATAGAAGCTATAGACGATGACCGTGAAACCGTTTATGCCACCTATTTATTTGAATATGCTGACTTTGACGAGTATGGTAATTGGACTACTTGTTATTTCTATGGAGATGGAGTTAAAACGGAAGAGCCGACAGGAGTAACCAATCGCATAATTGAATATTATGAAACAAAAGAAAAGGCAAGTGAATAAATAACTAAACGCAAGAAAGAACTGGCTACAACAATAGCTATAAGCAATAGCTCGGGTTTGGGCTGAAAAGCGAAAGTTTGGGATTTTTTGCTAACTTAGCTGAATGAAATGAAAATTTAGGCTGGTTTGCGCGCTACTGCTCATAGCCAGACCGTTCTATGCAATTATAAAAACAAATCCATGACAAAAAAAATATTACTAATATTAATAACTTTTGCTTTCATCTCGTGTGGAAAAAATAAAAGTGATGATATTTATAAAACTAAAGGCGGTGAATATGCTTCTAAAGTAGGAAATTTCGTTGCTGCTTTTCCAACAGAACCAAGTCATACTGCAATTGATAATCAAATTGGACTTGACAAGTTCCAAATTCATATGTATCGTTCGACTTTAGGATCTCAAAAAATCTTCAATGTTGAATATATTGATTATCCTGAACATATGATTAAGTCGATGTCTAATGGACAACTTTATAATCAAGGTGTGGCAAATTATGCAAATAAAATGGCGGAATCATTCAATTTACAATATCAAAAACCAGTTGAACAACACGAATTAGACGGACAAAAATTCCAACTAGAACTCAATGAAAATGCGAAAAGTAAAGGTCTAGACGGTTTTATATTGGGAAGACTATTTCGGCAAGGAAATAGGGTTTATACTATAACATATATTGGAATCGACGATGAGAGAGCAGGTTCGTTTGTAAATTCATTCAGACTGCTAAAATAACTGCATAGAACACTGCATATCGCTCATTGCGGAGTTTGTGTTTAAAACGAAGGTTTGGGATTTTCTGGAAGTTAAAAGTTTAATTGAAAAATAATCGCTAATCTACCCGCAACGAAGCGTTATGCGAGAACGTTATGCCACATTAAAAATAATATCATAAAAAAATAAAAGAATGGATGAAATAGAAAACATGAAGGATGCAGTTATATCAATGGATTTAACTCTTCAAAATATTCAGGATAGGATAATTGAAAAGGATCATGATGTTGTCCAAATATTGAACGAAATGAAAAACAAATTGTCAGAAATTAATTACAACTTAGAGAACATCAGATAATAGTTTGATGGATTATCTCTTTTTGTATTCTGTTAAATAATTTATGAATATAAATAAAAGATAATCCTTTTTGATGGTCTTTAATTTTTTTGATAATAATTCTTGCTATTTTGGAACCTCTGAATTTTTTATATAATACCTAATTATTTGAATTTAAGAAATAACTCATTAAATAATGATAGGATGAATTATACATACAACATATTAGCAATCAAACTAGAAAATGAATTAAAAAAATGAACTATCAAGAAGCTAAAATTAAATTAAAAAAAACTCAATCAAAAATAATTAAAAATGGTATAAAATATGAAACTAAAATTACACCTGTTGATGAAAATGAACTATTTAAATTTATAGAGCATTATAGGATTAACAAAAATATTGAACCTTTAAAATACTCTTCGGGAAAATTTCAAATTTTAGGATTATGGACAGATGGGGTTAACGTTTTAAAAACTAATATCAAAGACTAAATTTTTTTAATTTAGTATGTTGGAGTTAAATCACCTGGCTTGATTAACAAGTTTATTTCTGAGAAATGAAAAGTATATAAATACAAACTAAAATTATATGAAATATTTACATCTTATTGGCTATACTTTATGGTTTACAGCATCATTTTTTTGCTTTAAACTCTTTACCTGGTTGTACGATTGGTATGACGTTAGCGGTATATTATTTAAAATAATAGCATTATTAGTTACTGTTTTAGTTTTAATATTTGGCTTTTATAAAATCTTATTAGCACTATTTCTACTTGTAAATAAAAATCACAAAAATTTTAATTTAATATCAACAGGATTTTCAATAATAGGTCTATTGGGATTAATTGCATCCTATATTTATTATGGATTCGAACTTGAAATTGATAAAACTGATATATTTAGTCAATCTTTGTCACTATCTTTTGGTTTCATTTTAGTTCTTATTTTAATAAATGGTTTTATTCTATTTCCTAAAACCTTAATTAAGAGAAATAATTAAAAACTAAAAAACGTGGCATAACACTATGTATCTTCAATGGCGAGGTTTGGGAGTTGAAACGGAAAGTCTGGGATTTATTTTCTAACTTTACGATTGAAAAATAAAGGATAGTGCTTCTTTGGTCGCCACTGAAAGATACACACTCCGTTGGCAATAATTAATAACTGAATTTAACGTTATCAGAATAATAAACCTAAAATAGAAACACAATGAAAAACCTATCGAAATTTATCGGATTTGCACTTTTGGCAATCACAATGGCATTTACAACTGTTGAAAAAAAGCTAATCGTAATTGACGTTAGCCACGGAGGAAAAGACCCAGGAACAAGTGTAAGCGGATTTAATGAAAAAGAAATTGCTCTAAATATTGCAAATAAAATAAAGGAACTAAATAAAAACTCTAATGTGGAAATTATCTTAACGAGAGATACAGATAAGTTTTTATCTCTAAACGAACGAGCAGAACAAATAAATGGATTGAGACCAGATTTTGTAATCTCGTTACACGCAAACGCAACTGACAACGAAAAAGAAAGTGGAAAAGAAATATTCATTAGCGATAAAAATAAACACAAAGAAAAATCGGGAGATTTAGCTCTTAAATTATTTTATAGCTTCAATGACAGAAACGTAGAAATAAAAAAAGCTGATTTCTATCTTCTGAAAAACGTGGATTATCCAATTGCTCTAATTGAACTTGGCTATTTAACTAACGAATATGATAGAGAAATCCTGACAACTGAAAAAGGACTATCTGAACTTGCTGAATCAATATTGAGTGTGATAAAATAACTATTGCCAACAATAGCTATAGGCAATAGCTCGGTTTCGGGCTGAAAACGAAAGTTTGGGATTTATTTCCTAAATTTACGACTGAAAACAAAACTGAATGGCTTTTTTGGCGCTACTGCCCATAGCCAGATCGTTGGGCATAATTTACAACAAGAAATTAAAGGAAACTATATGAATTTAAGATTATCGCTTTTAGTTTTTGGTTTTATTTTTATTTCATGTGATACAAAAAAATCTAAGGAAATTATTCAAGAATTTGACCAAGAAGGAAATTTAATTGCTGAATATGAAGTTGTATATGGACTAAAAGAAGGATTATCAACTTATTATTACAACGACGAGAATTCTAAATATTCTAAAAGTGAATTTCATTGGAAAAATGATTCTGCAACTTTTCAAATAAATTTTGATCAACAAAACCATATTTTGAGTCAAGGACCATTAAAAGGATATAATTTTAAAATAGGAAAGTGGAAATACTATGACAACAATCAAAACTTGAAAGAAATTAAAGAGCTTATTGATTTAAATGATTCAACATATTTAAATCAAAATTGGAAACTAAATAAAAAGGGCGATACCATCGGAGGTAATTATTATAGTGTAGTTTTTAAAGATACTGTAAAATTAAATTCATACAATAGATTTTATTTCTTAATGGAGCGCCCATTATTTTCAAGGAATAGTAAAGTTGACGCATACCTTGTTCGTGAAAATGCTTTTAAAGAACAGTATTATGAAAATGATAGTTTGAGATATGATAGAATTGAGAA
This sequence comes from Mesohalobacter halotolerans, assembly GCF_006120725.1. GTDB lineage: Bacteria > Bacteroidota > Bacteroidia > Flavobacteriales > Flavobacteriaceae > Psychroflexus > Psychroflexus halotolerans. Next base: position 408,781 of record NZ_SWMU01000001.1, on the reverse strand, counting down.
TTTATCTTCAAGATTTAGAAATAAAAATGTGTATCAAGATAAAAATCACCATATAATATTTGATGCAGAAGCGTCTAAATTAGGAAAAATAGTAATTGCAGGTTATTTAATGGAAGTTGAGATAAAACCTTCTGAAGGATACGAAGAATATGACTCTATTACTAAAAATACGTATTTCAGGCATGAATTCAATGTCGTTGAGTAAAAACTATGCCCAACAATAGCTATACACAATGGCTTGGGTTTGGCCTGAAATGAAAGGTTCGGTTTTTTTGCTAATTTTACGATTGAAAAATAACGAAAGTATTTATTTGCACGCCACTGTGCATAGCCAAACCGTTGCCAACAAGTTGAAAAAAAAATGTATGAATAGAATAATCATCGGACTGATTTTAGTAATTAGCTCACTACAATTAACCTTTGGACAAAATTTACAAGAAGGACAAAAAAGATGGAATTCTGACCAAAAACTGACTATCGAAGATTTTAAAATCAAAATCAGCGATGAAAATAATGATGTCGTTTTCAGTCAATTTATGATTTCACAGGCAATCGGCGGATTTGACTTTATGAAACGCAATCTGAATCAAAAAATAGAAAATATATTTCTTGGCAATGCTTCGTGGATAGACACCACAAAAGTTGCTGACATTCAAAAACAAATTGACTTTCAACAAATGCAGTTTGACCTTGCGGAAATTCACGCAAGAAAATTTAGAAAAAGAGCTTTAGAAAATAAAGGGCAAATAGCAAAAGGATTTGACATTATAAACCAAATCAACAACGATATTATGACCGAATTTTCTAAAAGTCGCTTGGAATTGATAAAAGAAACTGAAGGTGGACGAAATGATGAAAAAATTGAGGAATGGAAAGAAAAAATTGCGACTGAATTAAAAGAGTTGTATGAGTTTCGTTATGAAAATAAAAAGAAAATAAAACTGAATAAATAAAACCTGTTGGCAACAATATGTATCTTCAATGGCGAGGTTTGGGAGTTGAAACCAAAAGTCTGGGATTTATTTGCTAATTTTACGACTGAAAAACGAAGGGCATCGCTTCTTTGCTCGCCACTGAAAGATACACAGACCGTTAGGGTGCATTTGAAATGAAAAATAATACTTTAATTATACTTCTGATTTTAACAACAATAAGTAGTTGTAAAAGCGACTTATCATCTGAATCCAAAAAAGAAAAGATAACCACACTAAATAATAAGGCTGTTGAAATGCGAATGAATGGAGAACTATCAGAGGCGGAAAAATTATACGAACAAGCATTTCAAATAGACAATACGAACTTAAATATCCATTTTTCTTTATTAGGTATTTATATACAAAAAGGCGAGATTAAAAAAGCATTTGATTTTTTAGAAAATTTACCTGAAAAACAAAAGAAAACGGTTTACTACTTTCAGACAAAAGGGAATTTACTTGAATACGATGGTAGAATTAAAGAAGCTAAAGAACAATATAAAAAGGCACTTGAATTAAGTGAAATTGGAACAATTAGAGATGAACAAGATTTAAACCGACTTGTAAATTATACAATGCTTGAGACTTATGCTGGTAAAAAAGATAGTGCTGTGAATAGAATTAATCAAGTCTTAAAATTTGATTGGCTTACAAATAGTAATAAAGAATATTTAGAAACCTTTAGAAACGAATTTGAATTTTATCAAGATAATGGTGCGTTAGATTTTCAAAATGAAAAAATAATTAAAATTTGCACTACAAATATTGATAGTTTAAAGCAAGTTCTCAGCGAAAATCACATTAATATTTCTGGAAGCAGTTTTCCAATCGGTAAAAACGATAAGGGCGAAATTAGGATTAAAGAAAAATATCGAAGTGGAATTAATCTGCTTGGAATAAGGGAGTGTGATTGAAAACGCACCCTAACAATAGCTATAGGCAATAGCTTGGGTTCAGGATTGAAAAGCGAAAGTTCGGGATAATTTGCTAAATTAGCTGAATAAAATAAAATAATGGCTTTTTTGGCGCTACTGCCCATAGCCAGACCGTTGCCCAAAATATATGACCGAAATAAATTGACAATTTTCGGAACAAAAACAAACCGAATTTTTTTTTGAGTTTTTAGCTAAGTAAATTGACTTTAAAATCACATGCTGAATTGAATTGTGATTTGAACTTTGATTGACCAACTGAACCGTGAAGCGGAGCCGAACTAAAAAACACTTGATGAGATAGTAAGCTAACTGAACTAAAATTAGCACGTTGAATTTCAAAATAACAATTGAACTGAATATCACACGCTGAATTTCAAAGCGGAATTGAACTCTGAATCACACTATGAATTGAGAAGCGAAACTGAAAAGCATTATGGATTTAAAATTTAAATAACTAGAACGCTAAATGAAAAAAACTGTGCGAATAAATACTTTGGGCAACAATGTGTATAGTTCATAGCGGAGCTATGGGAATTTTTCCACAGGGAAAAATTCCGCTGATGAAAGTTTTGTCTATCTTTGTATCTTAACGCTTAATCGCCGCTACGAAACTATACACAAAACCGTTGCCCACCATTTAAAAAAACAACTAAATAAAAAAATATGGAATTATTTAATGAACTAAAAAAACTTGCAGTGAAAATCGAACAACTGAAAGACAAAATCGGAACTGAAGAATCTACTAAACATGCTTTTACCTTGCCATTTATTAATATCTTAGGATATGACACTTTTAATCCAACAGAAGTTGTTCCTGAATTTACAGCTGATTTAGGTTTAAAAAAAGGAGAAAAAGTTGATTATGCTATATTTCAGAATGGAAATCCAATTTTAATTGTAGAATGTAAACATTGGAACCAAAACTTAGACGTTCATAATTCCCAACTCTTTAGATATTTCCACGTTACTAAAACAAGATTTGCACTTTTAACTAATGGAATAAAATACAGATTTTATACTGACTTAGAAGAAAACAACAAAATGGATGAAAAACCCTTTTTGGAGTTTGATATCACTAAAATCAAAGAAAGCACAGCAAAAGAAGTTGAGAAATTTCATAAATCAAAATTTGACATCTCTTTAATAGTAGATAATGCAAGTAACTTGAAATATACGAGCGAAATTAAAACACTAATTGATAATGAACTTTTAGAACCATCACCAGAATTTGTAAAATTATTTGCAAGAAAAACTTATAGTGGTAAATTGACTTCAAGAGTAATGGAAGAATTTACAGAATTTGTAAATAAGGCTTTTAACCAAATTATTAGTGAAAAAGTCAATAACAGATTGAATTCAGCTTTGAATAAAGAGCAAGAAAAACAACAAGAAGAAGAAGTTGTAGAAGAACCTAAAAGTAAAATTGAAACCACCGAAGAGGAATTAGAAGGATATCAAATTATTGTTGCTATTCTAAGGAGAAAGATAAAAAAAGAAAGAATAGTCCATAGAGATACACAATCTTATTTTGGAGTTTTATTAGACGATAATAATAGAAGACCAATTTGCAGATTACATTTGAATGGTGGAGTTAAATACATAAGTTTATTTGACCAAGACAAAAATGAATCTAAGGAGAAAATTGAGTCAGTTGACGACATTTACAAATTTGAAGAACATTTATTAAAAACAGTTGAATATTACGATAACGAATAAAAAAACGGTGGGCAACAATATGTATCTTCAATGGCGAGGTTTGGGAGCTGAAACGAAAGTCTGGGATTTATTTTCTAACTTTACGACTGAAAAACAAAGTGCATCGCTTATTTGGTCGCCACTGAAAGATACACTTCCCGTTAGCGCACATTTAAAACACACTTTTCTTATTAGATTATGGAAATTATATTTGGTCTACTATTTTTTGTAATTTGCTTAAGTTCTCTTATAATTAGTTTTTTAGCAATAATTAAAATAGCGAGTAACGATTTTAAGGAGTCTAAATTAAAATGGATATTAATTTCAATGATTGCTATCGTTGGTCCTATTTTATGGCTGACTATTGGCAGGAAACTGATAATTGATAACGAACAATATAAAATAGATGGAACTAAAAGTAAAGTAAGTGTTTCAACACATTATACTAAATTGTTTAAAAAAATAGGAATAGCGTTAAAAATATTATTTCTATTATCGTTATCCCTTATTTTATATGGATATGTGGCAAGACAATTTAATATTTATTTTTTTTGGGAAAGTAAAGCAATAGGGTTTGGTTTACTTTTGATTACAATAGCTAAATTTATAATGGATGATATTAGTGCAAGACGTGAAAACAAAATGCACTTAATTTCTTTCTATTTAATATTAGGAATTTTATGTTTATCAATTTTTATAAAAGTCTTATTTGCTTTTATCATTCCAAATTCTGAAGCATATGCATCAGCAACTAAGCTTTTGAAAACTGATTTGAACTTAATAAACCAAATCGGCGAAATAAACTCAATTTCTTATTTTGCAAAAGGTAACTTGGAAACTCGAACCGATGAAAATGGAACAACGGGCAGTGCTGATTTGTTCCTATTAATTAAAGGTGAAAAAAAATATGTAGAGAAAAACGTATTAATGAGTAAAAAACCAGAAGAAAAATGGGAGATAATCGAAATGAAATGAAAACGTGCGCTAACACTATGTATCTTCAATGGCGAGGTTTAGGAGTTGAAACGAAAAGTTTGGGAATTATTTTCTAACTTTACGACTGAAAATAAAGGGCTGTGCTTCTTTGGTCGCCACTGAAAGATACACTTTCCGTTGGGTGTAATTTAAGCTAAATTTTACCAATTTGACTAATCTACCAAATTTTGGTATATTTGAATAAAATTAAAAGTAATGAAAAACACATCAATATCGCTTGGAAGTTATTTTGACCAATTTGTACAAACTCAAGTTTCTGCTGGACGATACAAAAATGTAAGCGAAGTAATCAGAGCTGGACTTCGACTTTTAGAAAATGAAGAAAGTAAAGTGATTGCGTTAAGAAATGCTATACAAGAAGGAATTGATAGCGGAATTGCTCATGATTTTGACCCCAAAAAAAATCTTGAGGAATTAAAGGCTAAACGCAGAAAGAATGGCTAAATATGAATTGACCAATAAAGCTGTAGCTGACTTGAACGGTATTTGGGAATATACGCTTGAAAATTGGTCGGAAAATCAAGCTGATAGATATTACGATATGCTTCTGGATGTTTGCCAAGACATTGCTAATAATCCAGAATTAGGAAAAAACTATGACAAAATTAAACCTGAACTTTTCGGACTAAAAGCAAACAGACATATCATTTTCTATCGTAAATCAAAGGTGAAACCAATCGAAATTACAAGAATTTTACACGAGCGAATGGGTTTGAAAAAAAGAATAGCCGAATAGAAAAACTACACCCAACACAAGGCTATAAGTAATGCGGAATTATGGGCTGAATTTGAAGGCTTAGGCATTTTTTTTCGCTCGTCCCGAAATTTCGGGATATATTTAAGCAATGAAAATTATAAATAGAAAATCGCTCGCTTGGGTTAGTGCTGAATTGAAAGGCTTTGGCTTTTTTGCCCCGCACTACATAGAGCCCAAACGTTGTGCATAATGTAAAAAATCTGAACTGACGTTGAATAAAATGGTGTTGACTAATAAATAAAATGATTTAAATTACGGTTAAATTAAAAGAGCGACTGAATTAATTGCCGTTCTGACAAACTAAACAAAGGAGTGACTAAGAAAAGTAATAAGTGGGATTTTATAGCCGACCAAATATGGGAGGCACCGCAAACAATTGAGGGATTTCTAATCGGAATACCTTATCTGATTATAAATTTAATTGGAACACTTATTAAGCTTAATTTATTTTCATTAATCGCAATTTTGACATTAAACAAATTGATGAAATTAAATGAGTTGTGGTCTAAAGACTTTTTTAAATCTAATATTTCTAATGCTTGGAATTTTGTTATAGGATTAGTGATGATTATTATAATCTCAATTATCTTCTGAATAGAACACTATGCACAACAATAGCTATACACAATGGCTTGGGTTTGGGCTAAAGTGAAAAGTCCAATTTTTTTGCTAATTTTACGATTGAAAAACTAACGAAAGTGCTTTTTTGCACGCCACTGAGTATAGCCAGACCGTTGGGCACAATTATGAAAAAACCGTAAATTTGAGAAAAACAATAAATGAATAACGAAACTTTTGGAATGACTTTTCAATATGCAATTTGTTTGCATTTTAAAATTGAAAATGACATTTCTATTAGCCGGATAGATGAAAATTTACTTAACTCGTTCATTGAGTCCAAAATAATAACCAAAATATTCAGAGGCAAACCAAAACCAATTGAATATTTAACTACCTCTAAAAAATTTACATCACCATATATTACAAGGTGTCCTCATAATTTTTTACTTGAAAATGAAGAGACTTTTTCTGTAAGAACTTTTAAAGGTAAAGGGAAAATGTTTGCACCAAAAGTAGTAGGACAGGCGGGAGACGAAACCTTTAATCACTTTTTTGGTGATTTATATGCTGAAACAATAAACAGAAATAATTTTAAAAATTTCTGTTTAACAAAAATAAACGAAATATTACCAATTGTTGTTGACTACGCATTGGTTAGTGATCTTAATTGTTGGTTTTACAGAAAAGAAGACCAATTCAGTTATGAGATATTAAAAAGAGATGACCTTCCTGAATTAACATACAACTTTTCTGATTTTTCATTTACAAAACCAACAGCTGCAAGTTGGAATGAGTCGAATACTGTAAAATTTAAAGGTAAAACAGTTTTAGAACTTCAATTACATAACAACAGAAGTGGTTATAAAATCAGGCTTCATCGTGAAAATTTCCCTGCATTATTGAAAAAAGAAAAAGTAATAAATAATTCAATGCTTGGAGATACTGCTGAACTTGCAATTTGCAATGTTTTCGAGTTAGACCCTGGAAAAGATAGCGATAGATTAGTAAATAATTCTGATGAAGAAATTTTAACAGCTTTCATCACTCATTATTCAGAAAACAAAAAAGAACTTTTTCCTCTTATTCCAATTAAATATGCAGGTACTGAAAAAAGAGAAAGAGGCAGTCATAGTAAAAGCGGTGTTGACTTCTATTTAGAACAAGAGAATAGTTTATCTGTTAAAACAAATAAATCAAAATCTTATAAAGTTTGTCCACCTGAAATCGGACAACCATCACCAAAAACATTTGATTTATATTTTTCAGATAAAGGTTGGTACGAAGGAAATATGGATGAAACAAAATTTCGAGAACTTGTAAGAAATACAAATACAGTTTCCCTTTTATTGAGAGAATATTTGAAATTCTTAAATGAATGTGATTATTTACTATGGTCACTTTATTTAGATGAAAATGAAATCACATCCCAAATTATAAACAAATCAGAATTAGAGGAAATTAATTTCAATCCAGAATACATAGATTATAGTAATGATTTTACCGAAAAAAGCAGTGTAACTGTTAAATATGGTATGGATAATAAAATTTCAATTGGAGAGTTTCAAGTTCATTCTGCAAGAAATTCACTAAAATTCAGATTCAATTTTGGAAATCTTTTAAGTTTAAAATAATCTTTGTAGTTTTGGACAAAATTGGACAATTATGGACATTACAACAAAAATGCTTCGAATTGAAGATGTTGCAAAAAAACTAAACGTTTCACAAAAATCTGTTAGGCGATATATTCACGCAGGTAAAATAAAATCAAATAAAATTGGTGGAGTACATAGAGTTGAAGAAAGTGAGCTTCAATATTTTCTAAATCTATCTATTTATGAAAATGGAAGAGAAGTAAAATATGAACCAGTTATACCAAAATCAACAAAAAATGATATTGTGAACTGGATTGACATATCAGACGAATGGGAAAATGTAAAATCAAATAACTTTACTTCTGCTGATTTATTTTGTGGTGCTGGAGGTATGGCTAAAGGTTTTGAAATGGCAGGCTTTAATCAAGTTGCAGGATTAGATTGGTTTAAAGAAGCAGGTATGACCTATCGTCAAAATTTCCAGCATCCTTTAATAGAAGGCGACATAACAAGTTCTGAAATAAAGAAAAAATTTATTGACACTGTAAAAAAACAACTTAAAAGAAAAGATTTAACCGTTCTTTCAGGTGGTTTTCCTTGCCAAGGTTTTAGTATGTCAGGTAGCAGGATTGTAGAAGACCCAAGAAACTCACTATACAAGGATATGCTTGATATTATAAAAGATTTACAACCTCAATTTATAGTTGCCGAAAATGTAAAAGGTTTACGTTCAATGCTAAAAGGAAAAGTTGAAGATAAAATTAAAAAAGATATTAGAGCATTGGGTTATGAAGTTAATGTTACAGTTTTAAATTCAGCTGATTATTATGTTCCTCAAAAAAGAGAAAGAATCATATTTATTGCAAACAGAACAGGTAATAAAAATTTTCACCCATCGCCACTAATTGAAGAAGGCTCTTATGTTACAACTAAAGAAGCAATTGAAGACTTAATTAAGGTAAAAGACAATAAAGAAATTAATCACGTAAGAACCAAGCATAAAGATGAAATGAAAAAAAGACTGGCAGCTGTTCCAGAAGGGAAAAGTCTTTATGATAATTATTCTGATTCTTGGAAAAAATGCCCTTGGAATGAAGCCAGTTGCACCATTAAAGAAAATCATGGTGGAGTTAATATTCACCCAATTGAACCAAGAGTAATAACAGTTAGAGAAATGGCTCGTTTACAATCATTTCCTGATGAATTTATATTTAAAGGCTCTAAAGCGAAACAAATGGTACAAATAGGAAATGCTGTACCTCCATTGATGGCAAAAGCTATAGCACTCGGAATTAAGAAAGCAATTGAAAAAAAATAACTGTGCCCAACAGCGCATAACAAAAATGGCGAGATTTATGCTGAAACGAAAGGTTTGTGTATTTTTAGCGACTTAGAGTTTAACCGAAAAATTTGCGCATTTTAAGTCGCCACTTATGTTATGCGCGGACCGTTAGGCAACATTTAAAAAAAAATTCTGCAAACATTTGAAAATTTTACTTATCTTTGACGTTAGTAACGTAAAACAAATATATGATTGTTTCTTTTCGCTCGAAAAACACTGAACAAATTTGGAATGGAAATCGAGTAAAGAAAATGCCAATTAGTATTCAAAAAATTGGGCGCCGAAAATTAAGAATGCTGAATAATTCTCAAAATATAGCTGACTTGAGAATCCCACCTTCCAACCGACTTGAAAAATTAAGTGGAAATTTAAGTGGATTTTATAGCATTCGAATTAACAAACAATGGCGAATAATTTTTGAATGGAATAACGGAAATGCTAGCGAAGTTGAAATAATCGATTATCATTAAAAACAAAGAAAATGGAAAAGTTATCAAATGTGCATCCTGGTGAAATTTTGCTTCACGAGTTTCTTGAGCCGCTCGAAATTTCGGCTTATCGACTGTCTAAAGATTTGAAAATTCCGCAAACTCGAATATCTGAAATTGTAAATAGACGACGTCGAATAACAGCTGACACAGCACTACGTTTGAGTAAATATTTTGGAAATTCAGCTAAGTTTTGGCTTGGACTTCAAGACGATTTTGATATCGAAGAAGGAATGGAAAATAAAGGAAACGAGCTGAATGGAATAAAACAATACGCTGATGAAAACGTTGCCTAACAATGTGTATCTTCAATGGCTGGGTTTGGGAGTTGAAACCCTGCCTGCCGGCAGGCAGGCAAAAGTCTGGGATTTATTTGCTAACTTTACGATTGAAAATAAAGGACTGCGCTTCTTTGGTCGCCACTGAAAGATACACAAAACCGTTGTAAAACATTTAAAAAAAACGTAATGAAATCAATATTGACATTCTTCTTAATGCTAATTTTAGGAATTTCGACTTACGCTCAAAATCAGAATAAAAAAATGAGCATAATGAAGGTTGAAAAGCCAATTTTGATAATAAACGACACAATAATTGGAAGTATTGACTTGTTGAACAAAATATCCTCTGACAAAGTTGTAGGACTGAATATTTTTAAAGAAAGAAAATTAGGTTCTACTTACCTATTCATTGAAAATGAGAAAAACGCAGGAATTATTATAGCGGATATAAATCACGAATTTAAGCTCAAATCCCAAAAAGAGTTGAACGCCTTTTTTGGACTGGATGTAGAAAATGACATTTATGTTAATGGATACTTAATTGAAAACAAAAATCAAAATATATCGTCTGAAAGTATCGTAGGAATTGAATTAATAAAAGCTGACAATTTTAGATTGGAAAAACCTGCACTGAATATAAAAATTGAATAAAAAACGTTTTACAACAATGTATAACCGCAATTACGGCGGATTCGACTACGTCCGAATCCACTCGGAATTGCTAACGTTAGTGTCAAACCGAAAATTAACGCATATTAACCCGTAACTGACGGTTATACGAGACCGTTGTGCGGCATACAAAAAAAGCCAACGCTCGGTCAAGCACATTTGGTTTTTGCCAACGCTCAAAACCCAACGCTGAAAAACCAAAAGAGCTTGCCCTTCCCCAATCCACGACAAGACAATGAACAATTACACTAAATAATAGTGAACTTTTACTATATTTGACGCTGAATAAACAAAACTTAGGTTTCAAATGAACCGAATAAAAGAAGTTTTAAAAGACAAAGGAATTTCGCAGACTTGGCTTGCCAAACAGACAGGAAAGAGTTATAACACGATTAACGAATATGCTCGTAACGTGAGACAGCCGAGTTTAGAAGACTTGTATACTATTGCAGACATTTTATCTGTAGACGTAAAAGAACTATTAAAAAGTAAAAGCAATGTGTAAAGAAAATATAGTAAGTGAACCTCAGTTGACTTTTTCAGTTTTAAACGAAAATAGCAAGAATATTAGAGATATTGAAACTATAAAGGTATTTGAAGCTTTTGCGGGATATGGAGGTGCGTCTTATGGGTTAAAAAAATCGGATGTACCCTTTGAAATCATAGGCTTTTCCGAAAATGACAAATTTGCTTCAGAAATATTTGAATTGAACCACCCTAATATAAAAAACTATGGAGATATAACTAAAATAGACCCATATGATTTACCAGATTTTGATTTGTTTACGGGAGGGTTTCCTTGTCAACCATTTTCATCAGCTGGACTAGGAAAAGGAGAGTTAGATATAAGAGGAACTTTATTTTATGATATAATAAGAATATGCGAAGTCAAAAGACCTAAACATGTTTTATTAGAAAATGTGAAAGGCTTAACTACTAAACGGCATAAGGAAACATTTAAAAAAATCCAAGAAGAGCTTAAGAAATTAGGTTACTCCATTGATTGGAAACTTTTAAATACAAAAGACTATGGAATACCACAAAACCGACAAAGGGTTTGGATTTATGGATATCTAGGAGAACTCCCTGATTTCTTTACTATCGAGCCAGAAAAAGAAGAGTTAAAATATAGGTTTAAAGACTTTTTAGATGATGAGCCAGAAGAATACTTGTTTTTAAACGAAAAACAAATTGCAAGGCTAATTGAATTACACAAATTGGATTTTAATGTCAATGAGTCGTTATGTTTAGATATTTATAATAAAAAAATTAGACATGATGGGACCTGTATAACTATAACTGAACCACATCATAATTCATTAAGAGTTGTACACCCACCAAAAGAAGGAAAGTTTATTGTACGTAAATTATCAATAAAAGAACACTACAGACTTATGGGATTTGATGATGGTGAGTTTAATTTTGGAAACCAATCCTACCAACAACTTTGCAAAAGAGCAGGAAATGGTTGGGATGTAAATCTGGTTAGTAAAATTGTAAATAAAATATTCAAACAAATACAAAGTCAATAATATGAGATTGAATTTATCCACCATGTTTACAAAGTCGTCTGATACGGAAAGTCCTGGGGGAAATGCAGGATGGAATCTAGAGGCAGGGCAATCAAAAGAAAATGGATTTATTTATAATTCTAAGATAGGCCAATCTGAAATTCTAAATGGAATGGTCTATAATATAATACAGAATGTTGATAGCTTTGAATATGGTTCTCCATTAGGCGAAAAGAGATTAATACTCTGCTCCTTGTTTCCAAATGTATTAATTAATGTTTTTGATGTCAAGCAAAAAAAATTCTTTAAACACAAACTACAATCACCATTCCTTTTTAGTTTAATTGAAGATGATTCAGAAAGTCATGCTTTATCTAATGGAAGACATCGTAGTATATTTAAGTTTAAAAAAGCATTTAAATACAGTGACTATTCTAATGAAAATTTTTATAATGAAATTGACGAAATAATTGGAGAAAACCACCCATGGTTTGGAATAGAAATGAACTATTATCCAATTAATAACAATGATACAAATCTTTTAGTGTTTAATATTATTAAAGGGTTTGAAAATGAAAAGGAAAAATATATCAATTCAGCAAGTAGAAAACGTATATGGAATAATCATATATCAATTTATGATGAATACATTAGGTTTAGTGATTATGGTGACATTTTGCTTGTCCAAGATATATCAAAACCATATATTCTAAAATCTAAATCACAAAATATAATATTCTACGGAGCCCCAGGTACAGGTAAATCCCACAAAGTAAATGAAATCATAAAAGAAAAGAATGCGAAAGACAGAACCGAAAGGGTAACCTTTCACCCGGAATATGATTATGCTTCTTTTGTAGGTGGATACAAACCAACAATGGGAAAAGATAATGACGATAATGAAACCATTCGTTATGAATTTGTACCACAAACACTTACTAAAATTTATGTAGATGCATGGAACGCAATAGCAAATGGAGAAGATAAAGAGTTTTATTTAGTGATTGAAGAAATAAATAGAGGAAATTGTGCCGAGATATTTGGCAATATATTTCAGCTTTTAGATAGAAATTCAGACTATGATATAACACCATCAAAAGAACTAAAAGAGTTTTTGGAAAATGAAGATAAAGGTCTTATCAATATTGACTTTGGTTTAGAAGGCGGTAAAATGAAGTTGCCAGACAACCTCCATATTTTAGCCACCATGAATACTTCGGACCAATCGCTCTTCCCTATGGATAGTGCTTTTAAAAGAAGGTGGGATTGGGAGTATATTCCAATTAATTATTCTAGAGACAATAATGAAAACACTTCTGCAAACTTTGTAGTTAAATTGTCAGACAATGATAAGTTTAGTTGGCTAGTATTTATAGAAAAAGTGAACGAGTTAATAAAAAGCAATGACAATCTTGGCATGGATAAATGCTTAGGTAATTATTTCATTAAACCAGATATTGATGAAAACACTATTTCTTTAAAAAGTTTCATTAACAAAGCGATTTTCTATTTGTGGAATGACGTGTTCAAAGATGAAATGGAAGATGAAAGCATATTTAAAAATAAAACAACATATGAAGATTTCTTCCCCATTGAAGAGAATGGTATAGTAAAAGTAAAAGAGATTCTAACCATTTTAAAGCTTTTTGACAACAAAGAAAATGAAACTACGGAAGAATGAAAATCCTAATTGAAGGGGAAACATATACGCTCAAAGAACTTAGGAAGACATTTGCCGACTCTAAGTTCTATCATGAAGATGGCAGTGGTGCTGGTACTATTATTTCAGTCGGCTATTATCATTCTTATGAGAAAGGCGAATTGGTATATATGTTGCCCAAAGTTTTTATGGCAGACAGCGCAAACACTGTTTTTGGTATAAATAAAAATGTCCTATTTAACATTGATATCAAAGAAACCTTTAAACATAAAGCAGAATATAACTGGATAAGACAAACATCAGTATATTTTTATAACAGCTTATTAGAGTTTAAAAGAAGAAACAAGCAATCTGGCATTTTACAAAGTTCACTATCAGCAACATTAAACACAAATATAAATGAGCAGGAATATTCCTTTTTGGATTTGCTTTTAACTTTTGTGAACTTTTACAAAAAGAATAAAAATCAAATTCTGTTTAAACATATTGAATATAAATCACAGCAAGTTAAAAATCCAAATTGGGAAAAGACAATTAGAAAATCTGTTCCTCTCTTAACGCAGGATAAACAACCCATTTATAACATATATCGTAATAAAAAGAAAGTCCTAAATAACGAAGAAGAACTATTAATTTACTTCTTTTCAATACTCAATCACTTTAATAAAGAACATAATCTATTCCTCACTATTGACAAATCTTACACACTAATAAAAGGCAGAAAATTCGAGCTTTTACAAAAAATTGGGTTAAGTAAACTGCGAAAAATAAAATATAGGTACTTCGATGACACATTAAGAAAAATGTATCATTTGTGTGAAATATATTTTTCTCAAACGAATACAAGTAGCATCAAAAAAAAGAAAGAAGAATTTATTTCTGTAAACAATTATAATCTTGTTTTTGAAGATATGATTGACAAGCTTTTTTCAGACCCAATAATTGAGAAAAAGACGGAAGATGGAACAACCTTAAAACATCTAAAATACAATGATGATGGAAAAATAATCGACCATATTTTCGATTATCAATCGTTATTAGATACTAGCGATATTTTTTACATTGGAGACTCAAAGTATTACAAATCAGACAACACCGCTGGTAAAGTATCTAAGTACAAACAATTTACTTACGCTAAAAATGTGATTCAGTATAATATTGACTTACTGAATGAAACAGGAAACTATTACACAGAGAATTTAAGGTATCGAGATAAAATCACAGAAGGTTATAACATTACCCCAAACTTCTTCATTTACGGCTATGTAAACAACTATAAAAACTTTGAAACGAGTGAGCTTGATGAAAAAGGAGATATTGTAAAATCATTCCATTTTGCCGACCGCTTGTTTGACAGAGATACTCTTTTTGTACATCAATACAAAATCAATTTTCTATATGTTTTAAAAGCATATTCTCAGTTCGGAAATATGACAATTGAAAAATTTAGAAAAGAAATTAAAAACAAGTTTAGAAATAACTTTATTGAGTTCTTTTCAAATAAGAAATCCGAATTTGAATTTTATGAATATGAAAAAAAGGATTTTGAAACCTTTGTTGAAAAGCACTTTAGGAAAATAAACGGAAAAACCTTTATCACGAAAGACGAAAAATTGATTTTAGCTAAACATAAAGAAGATGAGAGTTTAAAGGAAATTCTAAATGATTTTAAGGAATATGAATTACAATAGCCAACGCAAGTTCAAGCACATTGCAATCCTCGTTCCTGCGGTTGCAAAGAGCTTTCACGCCAGCGCTAAAACACGACCGAAAAAGAAGTACGACCGCACAACAATGGCTATACGTAATGCGGGCGAAAGTGCTGATATGAAAGTAAATACATTAAATAAACTAAGGGCAAAATTGAAAGGTAAGTGCCTTGAAATCCCGCACTACGCATAGCCTAGACCGTTGTGCGTAAGTTGAATGACGAAATCTGAAACAAAAGCATTAGTCGGAATTGGAGTTCTGATTTTGCTAATCGATATTTTCCTAATGAAATATTGCATTAGTAATATTAAACCCGACCCATTTATGTCTGTTGGAGTTGAATCGTACAGACTTAAAATATTTGGAGTTAATATTCTGATTGGAATTATTATTTTCTTTTTTAGAAAAAGACTTTCGATTTTGTTCTTTGCAAACACAATAATCTGTTATTGGATTTTTTTATTTTTCTGGAATAGCTGGATTGAAAATCATCCATATTCATCAACTGAATACAGTTTTCAAATTGAGAACAGAAAATTTGTATTAGGAATTGAAAGAAATCCAAACACTTTTGGAATCGACGAAGTCATATCTGAATTAAAAGATTCATTAATTACAGTCGGAATGCACAAAAAAGTTGGAGACAGTTTAAAGCTGACAAGTATGCAAGAGACTATGTATTTTTATAATAATACATTGAGTGGATTTTCGCAAAGTCCAAACGCAATTGAACTGAATAAAATTGAATAAAAACCTACGCACAACACGAGGCTATAAGTAATGCGGGATTATTGGCTGAATTTGATAGCTTGAGCGTATTTTTCACTCGCAATTTGTATATTTAAACAATGAAATTTATAAATAGAAAATCGCTCGCTTGGGTTTGTGCTAAATTGAAAGGCTTTAGCTTTTTTGCCCCGCACTACTTATAGCCCAAACGTTACCCAATATTATGAAAAAAATCCTGCTTCTAATATTAATTATTTTTCTGTCTTGTAAAAAAGATAAAAAAAAACTTCCAGCAGAATTTAAACAAACAAATACTTTCCAAATTGAATTTTTAAAACGTAAAATAAGCCTTCCTAATAATTATGAAAAAACAACTTTTGAAGATATACTTGATTTTATTAAAAAAGGCGAGCATAATGATTCACTAATTAAGTCTGCTCATCAAAAAAACATCATGCTACAAAATTTTGGTCACGAATTTGAGGTTTTTGCTGATGAGAATAACTATTTGAATACAATAACGTTTATGTCGGGAAAATATGTGAAGCTTGATAAAAATGTACTAAAATCATATGTTGAAGTTTTAAAAAACCAAATTTCAAATCAGTCGACTGAATATAATATTCAAAATAAAATAACTGAAAAAGAATTTTTGACTTATGGAAAAACTAAAGTAATTAAGGTTAAATTCCAACAGATAAGTGCTGATGAAACTAAATATTTGACTCAATACTTAATTACAATTGGAATTAATACGTTTTCAATTGCAATAGTTAATGAGGAAAATACTGATTATCAATTCATACTCGAAAATTTCAGAGTGTGAAAATAACATTGGGTAACAATAGCTATACACAATGGCTTGTGTTTGGGCCGAAATGAAAGGTTCGTTTTTTTTTGCTAATTTTACGATTGAAAAAATAACGAAAGTGCTTTTTTGCACGCCACTGTGCATAGCCAGACCGTTACCTACAACTACAAAAATCTATTTTTAAAGGTTCGGGAAAGCCCATTTTTTTAATATTGGTATTTGACTGAATTGCATTTTTACGACTGATTTTGCTTAATTCCAACTGAATGACAAATCCGAAATTGAACTGAACTAAACGCACTTTTGCGACTGAATTTGCCAAATCACGGCTGAAAGACAAACTTGCAACTGAATTGGAATACTGAACTTATCCGTCGGCTGAATCGCTAAAGACGACTGAATTAGCAATTTTGCGATTGAAGTTGACTAAAACTAAATTGACTGCTGAATCGGCGTGCTGAATGAAAAAAAATGGGCTCGAAAGGCTTAGGCTTTTTCAGCTAATGATCCTGAGAAACTCGACCGCTGTAGGTAACAATGTGTATAATCAATGGCTTAGGTTTGGGAGTTGAATCGAAAAGTCTGGGATTTTTTGCTACTTTTACGACTGAAAAAATAAGGACTGTGCTGTTTTGGTCGCCACTGAATCATACACTTCCCGTTGTGGTGCATTTACAGCGAATCTAATGAATATACCAAATCTACTTCTTCTAATCTAAATTATTGTTTATATTTGTATCTAAGTGAATACATTTTATAAATGGTAATAACAGAGAAGACAACTGAATTTGATAAGTGGATAAGAAAACTCAAAGACATTCGCGCTAAATCTAAAATACTCTTTCGGATTCAGAAACTTGAAACTGATGAACATTACGGAGACTGTAAACCTGTGGGAGATGGAATAAGCGAAATGAGAATTAATTACGCAAAAGGATATCGAGTTTATTTTAAAAATAAGGAAACTAAACTTGTTATACTTCTTATCGGTGGCGAGAAATCAACTCAACAAAAAGATATTGAAAAAGCTAAAAAAATTTGGAATAGAATAAAAAACAACTGAAATGGAAACAACAAAATTTGACATAGCGGACTATTTGGACAGCGAAGAAATGATAGCTGAATACTTAAATACAGTTCTTGAAGACGGAAATAGCTCTGATTTAATTGTTGCAATTGGACATATAGCCAAATCAATTGGGATGACTAAAATTGCAGAAAAAACAGGAATGAGCCGACCAAGTCTATACAAGGCTTTATCTGACGGCGCGAAACCACAATTCGAAACAATAATGAAAGTATTGAGGGCAATAGGCGGACAAATTAACGTGAAACCAATGTCAGTGTGATTAAAAACGCACCACAACACGAGGCTATAAGTAATGCGGGATTATGGGTTGAATTTGAAGGCTTAGGCATTTTTTTCGCTCGTCCCGAAATTTCGGGATATATTTAAACAATGAAATTTATAAATAGAAAATCGCTCGCTTGGGTTAGTGCTGAATTGAAAGGCTTTGTCTTTTTTGCCCCGCACTACGCATAGCCGAAACCGTTGTGGTTAATTTATAACTCAACTTAAAACTAATATTAACTTTAATATTTAAAAAAGATGAAAAAAATCAATCACATTTTTTGCTTATTTATGGTTTTAAACCTGTTAATAGGCTGTGAACAAGAGGAGTTTAATGATGAAATCACTAATCATGAAACAAATATTGAGCCTCAGCTGTTAAGTTTGAAAGAGGCTCAAAAAGATATGGATTTTAATTCTATCATAAAAGACTTTGAACTTGAAAAGCAAATTGACAACAAATTTAAAAGTAATGACAGTTTAAATATAAATTTTGATTACTTCTATAAACTCGAAAATCAGAATAACAAATCATTTACATTTTTGATTGAGAAAAATAGTTCAAATGATAGTATAATTGAAAATTTAGTTGTTGAGAAAGTTAATGATACAGTAAGGGGATATATAATAAAATACTTGAATGGCCATTATAAAGAAGTAAATGATAATCTTCATCTTAATGCTAATGTTGTTAAAACAGAATATGAAGGAAACATTCAAGAACTATGGAATCAAAACAACTTAAACAATAAATCATGGAGCTGTGGTTGGGTAACCACATACACATTAAGAATGTGCTCTAACCATGGAGGTTTTAATAGCGATAATCCAGCTTGTGATAATCATGGTCTAAGCAATTGGATTCCATCATCAAATTATGTTTGTAATCATGTTCCAAGTGTAACTGAAACTACCGATGAATTAATTGATTTATCAGTTGATACTAATGGAGGTGGTGGTGGTAATGGAAATGGTTCAGTATCTCCTGGTACGGTACCATTAATACCATGTGAGGATAGCTTAACACTAGACCCGACTTTAAATGAAGATTGCTTAAATAGTGGTAATAATAATGTATTACTTCTAGATAGTATTTTTACCTTGGATGGTCCAGATATTCGTATTGATAGTATTGAATCGTTCTTATCTATATTTGATACAAGTCAGGATGCAACAATATTTTTTAATGTAGATCAACCTATAGCAAACCAAAATGAACCAAACAGTGGTTTTAATGTTGGCCATTCATTTATTACAATTAAACAAGGTAATAAAATCAGATCTTTTGGTTTTTATCCTGATGGTACATCAAAACCAACTGCACCAACAGAACCAGGTATATTTGGGGATAATTCCTTGACCGAATATGATGTTAATATATCTAAAAATGTTACAGGTACAAAAATACAAGCAATAATTAACCTAGCCAAGCAATACGAAAGCGGTAACTATAATTTAAACGATAAAAACTGTACAGATTTTGTAATTGATGTAGGGGCTATAACAGATTTGGATTTTGGTGATGCTTCCAATAATTGGTACTTAGGAGGAGGTTCAAATCCAGGCACATTGGGGCAAGTTTTAAGGAGTTTAATATCAAGTGGTCAAGCAACAGGAATTACTACAGGTGGTACTAGTCCAGGAAATTCAGAATAAAAAAAATGAAAAATGAAAAATACTTTTTTAATCATATTGTTGACATTACTAGTTAGCTGTAAATCAAAAAATAGAAATGATATTGAAATTTTATCAAAATTTTCTGATGATATGTTTTTAAAACAAAAACCTATTGAAGATGTATTATTAAAATATTCAATTTTGAATAAAAAGGACTTCGAGCAAGATACGAGCATATTAATTGGTTATTGTCAAGAAATAAATGAGGACTATCGCATATCAATTAAGAATAATAATAATAAATTTAAAATTGTAAAAGCGAATGATTCTAGTTTAAAAAACGGTATTATATTAAGAAAAAAAGAAAAAGCATATTTATTAAAAACTGATATTCATCTTAATATAATGGTCATTGATTCGACATCCAAAATCACTTCCTATTTTATAGATCCTTTTTATACTAAAGGAAATAGTAAACCATATAAGCCAGCCTATCTAAAAGATATGATTAATTTAAAAATTGAACAATAATGGTAAAGGTGGAAGTTACATGTTGATATCTAATACTTAAAAACTAACCACAACATGAGGCTATAAATAATGCGAGGTTTTGGGCAAAATTCGAAGATTAAGGCATTTTTTTCGCTCACAATTTTTATATTTATTAATTGAAAAATATAAATCAAAAATTGTTCGCTTGGGTCGGTGCTGAATTGAAAAGCTTTTGCTTTTTTGGCTCGCACTACATATAGCCCGGACGTTGCCATTAATACTGAAAAAACTTTGCGGAATATAATAAAAGTTGTTACTTTGTAATTACAAATTATAATCCATGGAAACAACTATCATTAAAATCGGAAATTCAAAAGGTCTTCGGTTGAGCAAGACTATTTTAGAAAAGTACAACATAAAAGACAAAGTCGAAATGATTTTGGAGAAGGGACAAATAATATTAAAACCCATCGACAAGCCAAGAAATAATTGGGAAAAAGCTTTTAGAGAAATGAATGCTAATAATGATGATGACTTATTATTAGACGATGTTTTTGATGATGAAAATTTCGAAGAATGGAATTAAAACAATACTCAATTGTTCTTGTAAATCTTGATCCAACAATCGGAAGCGAAATTAAAAAAACTCGCCCTTGCGTGATTCTATCGCCAAATGAAATTAACAAATTCTTAAAAACTATCGTTGTTGCTCCAATGACGACTAACTTAAAAAAATATCCGACAAGAGTAAGCGTAAAACATAACAATAAAAATGGAATGATTGCGATTGACCAAATTCGAACAATTGACAAAACTCGAATACTAAAAAGATTTGACCGTTTAACGAAATCTGAAATAGCGAATTGTAAAAGTATAATTAAAGAAACATTTGTTGACTAAATCAGACTAAAAATCAAACTCTGAAAAAAGTACTAATGGCAGCATGGTATATAGTTTATGGCGAGTTAAGGGCTAAACCGAAAGTTTTTGATGCTTTTGAAAGTAAATGAATAATTGAATGGTGAGTGCTTGTTTGCCTCGCCACAAACCATATACCAGGACCGTTAGCGTTCATTGTAAAAATGTACTTTCCTGAAATAGGTTGACTAAAAATTAAACCATTAATTATAGTCACTTATGAAATCAAAAAAAGAACACTGGCGAAAAAAAAGCTACCAAAAAGTAAATTTAGAGACCAAACTTTTGGTCGTTGGTCAAATCACTAACGGACAAATTTCCGTAAATCAAGCCTCCAAACAATATGATGTTCCAAGAACAACTATCAACTATTGGTTGAGAATTTACACTACCTTAGCACAACAAAAATCAGGTATGAGTAAACTTAATCAAATCAAAAAGCTTAAAGAGCGTATAGAACAGCTCGAGTTCCAAAAAGACTTCCAGCAAGACATCATCGCTGATATGGAACTTATTACAGGGGTGGATATGTCAAAAAAGTCATTGCCCAAAACATTAGCAAAAGAGATAGAGCTAAAGAAGAAAAACCGTATAAAAGGAAATGGCTCTATGGATGTTTTGGGATCACTAAACAAGCCTTCTACAAAAGACTCAAACAACAAGAAAAACAACGCATAGACCACCAAAAGCTAATTCTGTTAGTCAAAAACTATCGTAAAAAAGTTGGTTCTAAAACTGGTGGATTAAAGCTTTACAATGAACTGAAACAAGACTTTGTAGATGCAGATATCAAAATCGGCAGAGACAAATTCTACAGGTTCTTAAGGCATAATAACTTGCTGGTTCCTAAAACAAAAAACTATATCACAACTACTAATTCTAAACATATGTTCAAAAAATATAAAAACATAGTAAAAAAACAAGTCCCTACTCGACCTGAACAACTCTGGGTAAGCGATATCACTTACATTAAAACTCAATACGGACACAACTATCTCGCCTTAGTCACAGATGCTTATTCTAAGAAGATTATGGGATACAAACTCGACAACCATATGAGAACCTCACTTTGCAAAGACGCGCTCGCTATGGCTATTAAAAATAGAAAATATAAAGACAAAAAACTCATTCATCATACGGACAGAGGGTTTCAATATTGCAACCCTAAATATACAGAGTTCGCAGAAAACAACAACATCACTATAAGTATGACAGAACAATATGACCCATACGAAAACGCTGTGGCTGAACGCATCAACAGAACTCTTAAAGAGGAATATGAACTAAAGCAAACCATTAAAAACACTGACATAGCAAGAGACATGACCCATCAGGCTGTATATATTTACAACAACTTAAGAACACATTTTAGCCTTAATCTAAGAAAACCAGAAGAGGTTCACTTAAACCCAAACATTAAATATAAATCATACAGAAAAAAATCTGTAAATTTACCAGAACTTAAAATTTAGAAAATACATTAGTTCAAATTATTTTTTTGCCTTCTAAACGGCTAAAAAAAAATCATTTGAACGGCAAAATAATAACTAAAAACAGTCAACCTATATCAGTATAATACAAAAACTAAAGACATTATTAACAATAATTACATTAATTTAAAACAAAAATGAAACAAAGTAAATTTTTTTTAGCACTAGTTTTAACACTAGCTTTAAATGTTTCTTACGCTCAAATAGGAATTGGAACAACAACACCAAAAACAACACTACAAGTAATAGGAGACCCTGCAACCACAACAACCGCAGATGGTATACAAGCCCCAGCACTTTCATTAGCAGAAGTAGATGCCAAAGTTGACGCTTATGGTACAGACCAGGATGGTGCAATCGTGTATGTGAATGATGTAAGTACCGCTTCTACGAAAACACAAACAGCCAACATTACCGCAACGGGCTATTACTACTACGATGCACCAAATGATGTCTGGAAAAAAATGGGAAGTTCTACCTATTCCGTTGGCGACTTTGCCCATGGCGGTATTGTGTTTTGGGTGGACGAAACCGGACAACACGGTCTTGTATGTGCCAAACAAGACCAAAGCACCGGAGTAAGATGGTATGCAGGCACCTACGGCAATACGCAAGCCAAAGGAGATGGACCATATGCAGGCGAAGCTAATACCTCAATAATTATTGCAGCTCAAGTTGCTATAGGTGATGATGGCAGCACTTATGCAGCGCGTATTTGTAATGAGCTACAAGTTACCGAAGGTGGCAAAACTTATGGCGACTGGTATCTTCCCTCAAAAGAAGAATTGAATTTAATGTATCAAAACAAGGTAACTATTGATGCTACCGCAGTGGCAAACGGAGGTGGCGGTTTTGCTAGTGCCTACTATTGGAGTTCTACCGAGCTCGTTAACACCAACGCTTGGATACAGAACTTCAACGATGGCTTTCAGAACTTCTACAATAAGAGCCTCACTTATAGAGTTCGTGCTGTTCGGGCTTTTTAACAATTTATCTATTTAACAATTTATCCGCGGAGCGGTCGATTTTTTTTTTTTTTTTTGAATATGGCATTATACTACGAATTACAAGTTTTTAAGGATGTTTACAAACTTGTGCAAAAAGTGTTTTTATATACGCAGGAGTTTCCTCGTGAGTACAAATATACTTTGGGACAAGATATGAAACGAGATGCCATACAGCTTGTAAGAAGTATTTATAGAGCCAATAAAGCAAAGGATAAAATTGTTTATCTGGAAACATTTTTAGACGATTTTGAATTGCTAAAATTTGAAATACGCCTTTGTGTGGATATGAAAATTTTAGCAATAAAAAAGCAAGCCGAGCTATCGGGTTTAATGGATAGCATAGGCAAACAAATTACCGGTTGGCGTAATGCCAATAGGTAAATGCCGGAATTGTATGTGTTAAGGCATATACAAGCGAGCAAGGTTTAGTTTAAAAGCGATAAAGGGACTGCTCTTTTTAGCAGTTAAAATGAGCGTTACTTGATATGGAGCAATTCATTTTTGAGTAATACTACAATAAATATGAGATGCCTTGTATTTATATGAACGCCTTTATTTTTCGGTTGGCGGTTTTGCTAGTGCCTACTATTGGAGTTCTACCGAGAACAATAACAACAACGCTTGGAAACAGAACTTCAACAATGGCAATCAGAACAACAACAATAAGAACAACACAAATAGAGTTCGTGCTGTTCGGGATTTTAAACAAACCATTTATTAACACTGTCGGGCGTTTGCTCGGCAGTGTTTTTATAAAACAAATAAATGCAATTATCACTTTTCGATATACCTCACCCCAAAATTGAGCTTGCAGAACTTTTTAAAGCTTATTTTAATTGCCGCAGCAATAAACGAAACACCGCCAATGCCATTGCATTTGAAATAGATTATGAACATAATTTGGTTCAACTCTGCAAAGAAATAAACAACGGTACATACCAAATAGGTCGTTCCATATCTTTTATAGTCGATAAACCCGTAAAGCGTGAAATATTTGCAGCAGATTTTAGAGACAGAGTGGTGCATCATCTTGTAATTGGCAAACTCAATCAACTGTTTGAAAAGCAATTTATACATGATAGCTACTCTTGCCGTGTAGGAAAAGGAACACATTTTGGCGTGCAGCGTGTTGATAAATTCATACGGAAGTGTTCTGCTAATTACACTCAAGATTGCTACATACTAAAACTCGACTTGCAGGGCTTTTTTATGAGCATCAATAAAAATATTCTGTTTAAAAAACTAGAACAATTTATAAGTGAAAAATATAAAAATTCCGATAAGGATTTACTTTTAAAACTGTGCAGGAAAATTATATTTAACGACCCAACAAAAAACTGCATCATAAAAGGAAACAAAAGCGATTGGGATAATCTACCCCAAACCAAAAGCCTTTTTCATAGTCAACTCAATTGCGGTTTACCCATTGGCAACTTAACCAGTCAAGTATTTGCCAACTTTTACATGGACACCTTTGACCATTTTGTAAAACACGATTTAGGTATTCGTTATTACGGCAGATACGTTGACGATTTTGTGATAATGCATAAGGATAAAGAGTTTTTAAAGAAAGTTATTTCAAAATTATCGGAATATCTGCAAACCGAATTACAAGTTACCATACATCCAAAGAAAATTTATCTACAACATTACAGCAAAGGAGTGAAGTTTTTAGGAACTGTAATACTTCCCAATAGGATTTACATTGCTAATCGTACAAAAGGAAATTTTTACAACGCCATAGAAAAGCAAAACGAAATAGCAATAGACCACAAACCAACAAAAGAAGAACAAAAAGCTTTTCAAAGTAGCATGAATTCGTATTTGGGTATAATGAAGCATTACAAAACTTATAAACTACGAAAAGGTATGCTATTCAAAAACTTAAACGGTTATTGGTGGAATCATCTGTACCTATCGGGTGGTATAGCAAAATTTATATTGAAAGTAAGACCAATTAAAAAACAACGTAACGCTAACAGCGCATAACAAGAATGGCGAGATTTGGTGCTGAAATGAAAGGTTTGTGTATTTTAGAGAATTAAAAGTTTAACCGAAAAACTTGTGCATTTTAAGTCGCCACTTATGTTATGCGCGAGACGTTGGTAACAAGGCTGAAAAAATAATTCTGCTAAAATTGAACTTCTCACTAAAATTTGTAAATTAGTGATATGAAAAAACAGCGGATATATTTGGACACTTCAGTTTTTGGAGGATATTATGACGATGAATTTCAAGAATGGACTAAACCTTTGTTTGAAAGAATAAGCAACGGTGAGTTTACAATCCTAATATCAACTATGCTAGATGAGGAATTGGAATTTGCACCGGAAAGGATTAAGAATTTATTAGCTGACTTAAATGATAGCTTTACTGAATTTTTAAAAGATAAAGATGAAGCTATAAGTTTAGCGACCGAATATATTGACGAAAATGTAGTTGGAAAAACAAGTTATGCGGATTGTTTACATATCGCACTTGCTACGATATATCAGGCTGACTTACTTGTAAGTTGGAATTTTAAGCATATCGTAAATGTTGAGCGAATACGAGGCTATAATTCTATAAATTTAAAAAATGGATATAAACAATTGGATATTCGCTCTCCAAGAGAATTAATGAAATATGGAAACTAAAACAAAAAAGAAATTTGATGCTGTAAAGTTTGCCCGAGAGCAAAAAGATAGATTGGATAAGATGTTCTCGAAAATGACTAAAGAGGAAATTTTAGAGTATTTAAAGAACAAAAGTATTGAAAGAGGACGTGTGAAGCCCAGTGCCTAACAAAGTGTATAGCTCATTGCGGCTGAATTCCTAATCGGAATTCATTGCAATTTACTATCTTTCGGTTACGGAGGAAAAACCTCGCAGATTTTCACGAAACAAATCATAGCCAAACAAGTTGGGTGTAATTTATACGAAATTTTACCAATTTGACTATTTTACCAAATTTTGGTATATTTGTGCAAAATATTAAGAAATGAAAAACACATCAATATCACTCGGAAATTATTTTGACCAATTTGTACAAACTCAAGTTTCTGCCGGACGATACAAAAACGTCAGTGAAGTAATCAGAGCTGGACTTAGGCTTTTAGAAAATGAAGAAAGTAAAGTGATTGCTTTACGTAATGCAATTCAAGAAGGACTAAGCAGTACATTAGTGGAAGACTTTGACTTTGACAAAAATCTAAAAAAACTAAAAGCGGAAAAAAGAAAAAATGGCTAAGGTAATTTTAAGACAAAAAGCCATTGATGACTTGAATGACATTTGGGATTATACTTTTGGCAAATGGTCTGCAAAACAAGCGGACAAATATTATGCGACAATAAAGTTAGCATGTAAAGGAATTGGACAAAATCCTTATGTTGGAAAAGAATATGACGGAATAAACAAAAACTTGCTCGGACTAAAATCTGGGAACATATTATATTTTATCAATCTCTATTGTTGAGCCGGTATTTTAGCCTAGGTTTTTTTTGATAACTTTGTTTAAGGTAAAAAATCATGTTATTTCAAGGTGCTTTAGATTTATTATTTCCAAAGGTTTGTATGTCTTGTGAGGCGCAACTTCATACAGGTGAAGAATTGATGTGTACCAGATGCCGTTTTGATATCCCAGAATGTAACTGGACAAACCCTGGAGACAACCTCATTACTGATAAGCTATTAGGTAGAGTACCATTGGTGTACGCAGATGCATTATTATATTTTGAAAAACGCAACAAAACCCAAAAGCTTATTCATGAACTCAAGTATAAAAACCAAGAACATATCAGTAAATATTTAGGATTATGGCATGCTGAAAAACTAAAACGAAATGCTTGGACAAGTACCATAGATGCCATCATTCCTGTTCCAATTCATGCTAAAAGAAAACGAGATAGAGGCTACAATCAAGTCGAAGGATATACCAAAGCTTTATGCCAAAAGCTCAACTGTGAGTACAATGATAAACTGCTTTATCGAAAACACTATTCAAGAACTCAAGTCTTTAAAAATCGTTTGGCACGAACCGGTGTGATAGAACATAATTTTATTTTAAATCCAAAAGCTGTAAAAAGCAATTATAAGCATTTAGCTCTAGCAGATGATTTAATTACAACAGGTGCTACTGCAGAGGCCTGTTTTATTCAATTATCAAAACTGAAGCATATCAAATTAAGTTTGTTAGTAATGGCTGTAGCAGCTTAAGATTATTGTTGTATCTGTCCCAATATCTTTTCAGTAATGAGGTATGTCGGTTTGACGCCAGAGGTTCCTAAACCACCAGAGGCCAATGTGCTGCCTGTCTCTAAGGGATTATCACTGGCATAATAGGCGTAGCGAACTTTAATATCGGGTTTTATGTTACCTCTGAGGCGTGCAGCCGCTTGAATCGCTTTTTGGTAATGTGCGCCTTCCATTTCTAGACCGATCACGTCCCAAGTCGAGTCGTGAAAAAACTTAAGCAAGTCTCTGTTTTGAAGCGATGTGCCTAAAACTGTCACCATAGTTCCGCCAAAAACTTCAAGGCCATTGTTTTCTATATCGCTGATTTTAAGCTCATTGGTAAAAGGATAGTTGTCTGCAGTACCTTCAAACAAATGGGCTTTTGGTATCATAATATCTCCTTTTGCACCTTCGAGAATTCCAGCTTTTCCCATAATTGATATTGAGTCTATGTTTAAGTATTTTGGTTGATTAGAGCCTGTATTGAAAGGTTTTAGTAATTCGTCCATGGTCTCGTAAGCTTGCTCGCCAAAGGCGTAATCCATGACGATAATAACTGGTTGGTCATTTTGTGATTTAAACTTCGAAAGATCAAAAATTTGAACATCGATATTAGTTCCACTAGTGTCTTTAATATAAGTCATCCCGTTTTTTGACGCATATTGAGCAACTTTATCTCTTAGGTTTTGGTTGGAGCTGTCGCTTAAAGCTTCATAAATTTCAAGATTGCTTTTTTCTTTGCAAAACGCCTTTAAAGCTGTTTTAGCATAAAGTGTATTCATAACAGAATGCATATTGGCACTGATAATATGCAATTCTCGACTTAATAAACCTTTCTGTTTAAGTGTTGATTTTATTGTGTTTGCCCAAATTTCTCCATGGATATGATGTCCTAAACGTTCTCTTAATACTGGGCTAAATGTGATGACACGCTTTTTATTATCTACAAATTCATCTAAAGCCAGTTTTCCTAAATAGTAAATAATTTTTAAAAACCGATGCTTATTGTGGGGCGTTGCAAATTTTTCATAAACCGCATTAACTTCAAAAAAGGTTCGCCCTAAAATATTAGCGACATGGGTGATAGCAACTTCTTTTTCTTTTTCTGATAACTCTGGTTTTTTGACTATCTGTTTTAACTTATTCCAATCTCTGGTTAAGTTTTTCTCTTCTTCAATGATAACATTTTCCATGATTTTGTGAGACTCAATAATCAAAAAAGTCAAATGGGTTAAAATGTCATATATGTCACTTCGACCTCGGGTGATTTCAATGTTCATTTGCTCTTCATCTATACGGTAGCAGTTTCTTCTTCTCTTTTGTGGAATAATAGCTTTAAAATGCGAACTGGCATAACCTTCATCACTGGTCAAGTTGATATAGCGACATTGTTCTATGCCTAAAGGTAGTCGTTCCATAACGTATAAGAGCCCATTTAGTTCTACTTTGCTTTCTGCAATACTACCATATATTTCAGGTCTTAAAGTGAGCAGAGATTCTCTTAACGTCTTACCTGAAACCCCCATGGGCTTGTAAAACCCACGTATAAATAAATGCCGCATCGTAATGTAAATGCGCTCGATAGCCGCTGTGCTTTCTTGCGCCCTATTCCTATAGTTTTCAAAGTTGTTTTTCATAATTTTAGGACTTTAAAAATTTTGAAAGTTGGTCTGCAATCTTACGGTTATCTGATAGACGAGGGATTTTATTTTGTCCACCTAGTTTGCCTATAGACTTCATATACTTATTAAAACTATCTGGAGTTAAGCTTCTTATTACAATTGATCTGAGCATTTTTCCAGTTCTCAAATCTTTGTAATAGCTGTTTTGTTCGACTAAGGACTGGTCTATAGTTTCAGCAAACTCTTCTAGGTTTTTAGGCTGCTTATCAAATTCTATCCACCACTCGTGATAAGGCAAACCTTTATCCGGGTTGACTTGAGGCGCAACTGTAAATTCATTGATACGAGATTGGTGTTGTTGACATGCGGTTTTCATCGCATTTTCAACTTCACTGCCAATTACATGTTCGCCAAATGCTGAAATAAAGTGTTTTATTCTTCCGGATACGATAATTTTGTAGGGTTTTAAGCTTGTAAATTTTATGGTGTCTCCAATGTTGTAACGCCATAATCCAGCATTTGTAGAAATGATTAATACATAATTTTGGTTGAGCTCTACTTCATTTAAACTGTAAACTTTGGGGTTATCCTCAAAAAACTCTTCAGACTTAATAAATTCATAAAACATGCCTGAGTTGAGCTGTAGCAACATACCTTGATCATCTTGCTGGTCTTGAAAAGCAAAAAACCCTTCAGATGCTGGGTATAATTCAATACTATTGACTTTTCGCCCTATCAACTTTTCAAATTTTGGTCTATAAGGTTCATAGTTTAAACCTCCATAGATGAAAAGTTCTAAATTTTTAAAAAGCTCTCCAACTGGTTTTCCTGATTTTTTTACTAATTTTTCAAAATAGGTCTGTACCCACGATGGAATACCGCTAATCACAGTCATATCTTGACCGATGGTTTCGTTTACAATGGCATTGACTTTGGTTTCCCAGTCCTCAATACAATTGACCTGCCAACTTGGAAGTCTGTTTTTTTGAAGATATGATGGAACATAGTGTGCAACAATGCCTGAAAGGCGTCCGGTTTTGATGCCGTTGGTTTCACCCATTTCAGGACTGCCCTGTAAAAAGATCATCTTACCGTCTACAAAAGCACTGTTGCCGGTTTCAGCAATGTAACACAGAATGGCATTTCTCGCCGCACGAATGTGGGTTGGCATTGAGTCTTTGGTTAACGGTATGAATTTAGCGCCACTGGTAGTTCCTGAAGTTTTGGCAAAGTATAAAGGTTGTCCGGGCCACAATACGTCTTTTTCGCCTTCAACGACTCGATCGACATAGGCTTTGAGTTGCTCGTAGTCTCTTATGGGAACTTGTTTTGCAAATGCTGTTGGGCTTTGTATGTTTTTAAAATCATGGTCTTTACCAAAGGCTGTATTCTTAGCTTTTGTAATTAAATATTTGAAAACCTGTTGCTGAGTATCAATCGGGTCATGAGCCCAACGGTTTATCTCTCTTCGAGTCCATTTGGCATAAATTTTAGCTGCAAAAGATTTTAAAGACATTAATTAAAATTTATAAACTCTTCGGGGTTAATTGGGTTGCCGTCACTCCACAGTTCAAAATGTAAATGGGTTCCTGTAGAAAGCTCTCCGGTATCACCGGTTAAGGCAATGACTTCTCCAGAGGTCACAAAGTCTCCTTGTTGCTTGAGTAATGATGCGTTGTGTTTATAAACCGAAATCAACGAAAATTTATGCTCAATAATAATGACATAGCCTGTCTGAGCTGTCCACTCAGAAAATATCACCCGTCCATCAGCAACAGACTTTACGGATTGATTTTTGTCAGTAGCTATGTCAACTGCAAAATGCTTGTTTTTTGGATTAAACCCATCTGATACAATACCTTGAACTGGTGGAAACAAGGTAAAGTTTCCTTCAAAAACAGCTTGTTGAAAAACGTTAAATTTATCTTCCTGCTCTACTTCTGCCCTCAGTAAAGAATCATTTTTACTTGGCATTAATTCTGACTTATCTACGGTAGCAGGTTTGGCGTCTACAATGGCGTCTTTATCAAATATAATAGTATCTGTTTCGCCTTTTAACACCATTCTTAAGCTATTAAAATAAGCATTCTTGGTTTCCACTACTTGTTGTAAAGAATCAATTTTTAAATTTAATTTTGTCGCTTGTGTTTTAAAGTCAATTGTGGTATAGCCTGGAATATAAGACTTTAAAGGTGTGTAAACAATAAGAGCAGAGGTTAAGATGACAATTAAAAATGCTGAGATTATCATCAAAGCAATAACATATAACCTGTTAATTTTAAAAGAAATGCGCTCTTCGAAAGTGTCTTCATTAAGAATGACCAATCGATAGCGATGCAATAGTTTTTTTACAATTTTGGTTTTTTTCTTAGCCATACGATGTCCTATGACTTACAAAGATAGAATAAACTTTGATGCGAAAAATATAAGAGTTTTTGAATTTTTGAAATATGGGGCGTAAGCCTAAATTGGACTTTAAATAATTATAACACCAAAAAAAACTGAACCACACCGGTGTTTCATAGTTTTTTAGTTGACCAATGTTTCAACTGCTTTTCGGCTTCGCTTAATGAAACAGCTCAGCACAGCGCTAGGGCTTACCAATAAGGATTTTCTAAGATCGTTGCACGCCCAAGAAAATCTCTATCGGGATAAACTTCTCGCCTTTTTATCTAAAATGAAAAATCCCGAAAAACAAGACGTTTCGGGATTGTATTGTTGGCCTACTAGGGCTCGAACCTAGACTCTTCTGGACCAAAACCAGACGTGTTGCCAGTTACACCATAGGCCAAAAAGGATTTGCAAATTTAAAACATTCTTTTGTTTAAACAAATCTTTAATACAAATTTTATTTGCATTAATTTTGTAGACTATGAGGTTTGAAGATATCATTGGACAAGATCACTTAAAAAAACACCTTAAAACGTGTTATACCAACGACAGAATACCTCACGCACAATTGTATGTTGGAGAAATGGGTTATGGGACCTTACCAATGGCTTTAGCCTGTGCCAATTTAATTTTAAATTCTGATACATCTCGTCAGGTATACTCCACAGTATTACAACATCCTGATTTTCATATCGCAGTGCCTGTTAACAATGACAAAGGAAAACCCAGTAAACCTACTACTTCAGATTTTATAAAACCGTGGTTGAATCTAGCAGAGTCTAATCCATATATGGATTTAAAAACTTGGTACACTGAAATTGGCATCGAAAAGAAAAAAGGATTAATGACTGTCAATGAAGCAGATCGTATTGCAAATGAGCTTGCCTTAAAGCCACACTCCGGTGTAGCAAAAGTGATGATCGTTTGGTGTGCAGACAAGCTTCATACTGCTGCAGCTAATAAATTACTAAAGCTCATTGAAGAACCGCCAGAAAACACGTTTTTGATTTTAACCACCGATAAAGAAGAATCTATTTTAGACACTATAAAATCAAGGTGTCAGGTCTTAAATTTTCCAAGACTAAGTCAAGAAAATATTCGCAATGCTTTAATCAATCGACTTTCTTTAGATTCTTCGCAGGCCAACTTTATTGCGCAACAAGCCGATGGTGATTATACACAAGCCTTCAATTTGGCTCAAAACAATCAAGAAGAAGTTGAATTTGAAGAGTGGTTTATTAATTGGGTTCGGCTGGCATTTCAGGCCAAAAAAAATAAGCAGGTCGTTATTAAACTCATGGATTGGAGCCAGAACATAAGTGATAATACCCGCGATAAACAGGTTCGCTTTTTAAAGTATTGCCTGCATTTCTTTAGACAAGCTCTGCTTAAAAACTATCAAGTACAAGAGTTGGTTTATTTAAAAACACAGGCTAATTTTTCTTTAGATAAGTTTGCCCCGTTTATCCATGGGAATAATATTGAACCTATTTATACAACCATACAAGACGCCATTTATCACATCAATAGGAATGTCAATGCAAAAATGGTCATTACCGATGCTTCTATAAAGCTATCGCGGTTTATACATATGAAAGCATAAAAAAAGCCCAAGCAAACGCTCGGGCTAATATTAAAATAGGAGTTTTTGGACTTACTTAACCGAATCATTTTTAGTTTCCGCTTCGCTAGTTTCATCTAAACTATCTGCTTTTACGCTATATTTTTCGTTTAAAGCTTTAGTCACTTCTTCTGTGATGTCTAAATCTTCTTTGCCATACAAGATATTGCCAGATTCGTTAGCACCATAAATATACGTATATCCATTTTCCTTGCCGTAATCTTTAATAAAATCCTTAACGAGTTTTACTAAAGAATCCATCTCAGCAGTTTTACGCTTTTGGAATTGCTGGTTGTTCATTTGTTGTTGTTGCCCCAAACGTTGTTGGATTTGCATAATTTGATTATAAAGCTCTTCTTCTTTAGCTTCAGACATTTGTCCCTGCTTACTTTGGTATTCTTTAACTAAATCCTGATAACCGCTTTCAGCAACCATGGCGTCGATTTTAGCTTTTAAAGCTTCTTCCTCTTGCGTAAATCGCTCTTCAGTCTGTTCGAGTTTTTCAAAACCTTCCATAATCTCAGAATTATTGACATAGGCAGTTTTGTTTTGTTGACAACTTATTATGCCAAGACTTAAAATGAATAAAATTGCTAGTTGTTTCATATGTGATGTATTTTGTTGCGAAAGTAAATAAGAATAAAAGATTGACCTAAAATTATGACTATAAATATTTATTATTGTTATTTTGATTTTAATATTCTGAATCTATAAAAAACAAAGGTGTTTTAGGGCGTTTAAAGCCGTTTTTAAGAATCGATGTCCTCATGAGTGTTTTGCTCTTTAAATGGCTTTAAAACATACAAAATTGACGAATACTTATTATTGAATACTGCTTTTAAGTTAGATAACAATCCTACGAATATAGCCATTACAATATTGCCCTTTGATTTATAGTGTTCAGATAGTATTGAAACGTAAAACGCGTCAAAAGGCATTCCGGTTTCTTTGATACAATTAAAACCGTAATCATAAAAAATTGACTTAAGTCCTCTTCTTGAAAAATGCCACAAATGTCTTGGCACATCCCAAGCCGCCCAATATTTTTTGTAATATTGAGCGTCATGGCTTTTATGGTTTGGTACTGCTATAAATAAAACACCATCAGGTTTTAGAATTCTTCTGAGTTGGTTAATGGCATTTTCAAGGTCGGGAATATGCTCCAAGCTATGCCATAACGTAATGACTTCAAAAGAGTGGTCTTCAAATTCATTAAGATAATCCTTACGCTTAATACCTTTTTCTGAAAGTTCAGGATGTAGTTTTATTGAGGGTTCTATACAAAATTTTGACCAATCTTCTTTTTTAAAAACCTCTAAAAATTGTCCTGTCCCTGCGCCAATGTCCAAAATTTTGCCCTGTTGATGGTGTTTTAAAACCATTTGTCTTTTCTTATTAGTCATAAAAGATTTTACTCGTTGGTAAATTTTATCTTTTAAAGATTTAGCTTGTGTTTGGTGTGAAATATATGCTGGCGAGTCATAATATTTAGACAGGTCTTCTTCTTTTGGTTGTGGAAAAGTTTGAAGAATTCCCTTGTATTGTGAAGGTTTAACTTCAAAATATTCTTGGGTTAAGAAATGGTCTTTGATTTTCATATCACAATGTTCCACGTGGAACCTATCGTCCTAAATGCACTAATAACACCGAGATGTCACTTGGATTTACACCACTTACGCGTGAAGCTTGAGAGATACTTTGTGGTTGTATTTGGGAGAGTTTTTCTCTAGCCTCATAAGACATAGATTTCAATTGCGAATAATCAAAATTTTGAGGAATTTTAATGTTTTCCAACCGGTGTAGTTTATCAGCGTTTTGCTTTTCTTTTTCAATATAGCCGGCATATTTAACTTGTATTTCAGTTTGCTCTTGTATTTCAGAATCTAAGTTGTTCTCTTTAATGAAAGCATCAACTTTATCAATTTGCTTTAAATCTGAAAGTGAAATATTAGGTCGTGCAAATATCTTAAATAATTTACCCTGTTGATCTACAGGTTTTGAGCCTTTTGATTCTAAAATTGGATTAATTTCTGAAGTTGTAACACTAGTATCTTTGAAAAATTGAACGAATTTTTTGGTTTTTGCTATCTTCTTATCGACTTGCTTCATGCGTTCTTCTGAAGCTAAACCAAGACGATAAGATCGCTCTGTTAATCTGATGTCCGCGTTGTCTTGTCGAAGTAAGGTTCTATATTCTGCGCGTGAGGTAAACATCCTGTAAGGTTCTTCAGTGCCTTTTGTGATTAAATCGTCGATTAACACACCGATATAAGCTTCGTCTCGTCTGAGAATAAAAGGATCTTGGGATTTAACTTTAAGCGCAGCATTTATGCCAGCCATCATACCTTGTGAACCGGCTTCTTCATAACCTGTTGTGCCGTTAATCTGACCTGCAAAAAATAAACCAGATACGAGCTTTGTTTCTAGTGTATGCTTTAATTGGGTTGGTGGAAAATAATCGTATTCAATAGCGTAGCCGGGTCTAAAAAGTTTGACGTTTTCAAAACCTTTGACTGATTTTAGGGCATTGTATTGAACATCTTCTGGCAGAGAAGTAGAAAACCCATTTACATAGTATTCAATAGTTGTCCAGCCTTCAGGCTCTATAAACATTTGATGTCTGTCTTTGTCTGCAAAGCGATCAATTTTATCCTCAATACTGGGGCAATATCTTGGTCCTATACTTCGAATTCGACCATTGAACATGGGTGAACGGTCAAAGCCTTCTCTTAAGAGGTCATGAACTTCTGGTGAAGTATAAGTCATATAGCACGAACGCTGTTTTTTTATGGTTTTGATGTCCTTCAAAAATGAAAATTGACCGATATTATCGTCTCCGGGCTGTTCAACCATTTTAGAGAAATCTAAAGAACGGCCATCTACGCGTGGTGGAGTTCCTGTTTTCATACGACCAGCTTGAAAGCCTATTTGCTCAAGTTCTGCAGTAATACCAGTTGAGGCACGTTCACCAGCTCTACCACCTCCAAAGTTTTTATCGCCAATATGAATTAAACCATTTAAAAAAGTGCCATTGGTAAGCACAACGGTTTTCGCTTTTATTTCAAGACCTAATGAGGTTTTTACACCTTCTATTTTGTTATGGTTTACTATAAGTCCGGAAACCATTTCCTGGTAAAAATCGAGATTTGGTGTTTGTTCTAAGAGCTCACGCCAACGTTGGGAAAACATCATACGGTCAGATTGCACTCTCGGACTCCACATCGCTGGACCTTTAGAACGGTTAAGCATTTTGAATTGTATAGCCGTTTCGTCTGAAACTATTCCGGAGTAGCCGCCTAAAGCATCTATTTCACGTATAATTTGGCCTTTGGCAATGCCACCCATGGCTGGATTGCATGACATTTGAGCAATGTTCTGTAAATTCATGGTGGCTAGCAAAGTAGAGCACCCCATATTAGCTGCTGCGGCTGCAGCCTCACTTCCAGCATGGCCTGCACCAACAACAATAACATCATATTTATTATTAAACATCTCTTTAATTTTTGTTTTGTTCCACGTGGAACATTTCTAAAGCTTTATCTTCCTCTGAGCGCATTACTTGTTTTTGGCTTTCGTTTTTATCATTATAGCCCATACAATGTAAAATACCGTGTATCATTACGCGATAGAGTTCTTTTTTAAAATCTAAATTGTTTTTTTGGGCATTATCTTTAACCCTTTCAAGACTTATAGCTATATCTGCTGAAATAGCATTCTGGATAGTATTATCAAAAGTGATTATATCAGTATAAAAATCGTGGTCTAAATGTTTTTGATTGATTTCAAGTAATTCCTCGTCGGTATAAAAGTTATAATTAATTTCTGTAAAGACATAACTCTGATCATAGATATATTTTGACAGCCAATTTTTAACCTCTGACTCTAAGTTCAGGTCGAATTTTTCAAGGTGGTTAAAGTTGATTTGCGCTTTCATCAAAATACTTGTTAATTAATACTTTGTATTTATTTTGCAAAGGTAATTGTTGGCGATTTAATATTTCAAATGTTTCAAAATATTCTTTAGCTTTGTTAGTGGATTGTGGTTTTTTGTTGTTTTGATAATCTTTAAAGTGTGTAGTAGCTTGTCGTCTATCGTCCTGCCCTTGTTGTTGAGCGGCTTTTTCTAGTTTAAGTAATTGGTGTTTGATATTTTGCATCTGTTTTAGAACATCAGAAGAAAATCCTTTCAACAACATGTCTTCTTCTAATTGGTCTAAACTACGCTCAAGATTTTGAGATTGGGACTCTAAACCTAGTTCTTTTATTTTGTCTTCCAATTGATTTCTAAGGTCTTGTTGCTGCTTATAAATTTCAAATATTTCTGAACTCATTTCTTCAGATAGTCCCGGTTTTTCGGCATTTTGGTCTTCGCCCTTTTGGTTTGTATTGGAGTTTTCTCCGTTCTTTCCATTTTGTCCTTGTTGTCCGGATTGTTGTCCGCTTTGTTGTTTTCCTCCTTGTTGTTTATTTTGACCAGACTGTTGACCTTTTTGCCCTTGGCCGGGCTTTTGGCCTGGTTTTTTTCCTTGGCCTTTTTGGCCCATTTGCTTTTGTAACTCTTCGTGTGATTTGATAATATCTGATAATTGAAATCCTTGACCTTTAGATTGTCCTTGTTTACCTTTGCCTGACTGGCCTTGTCCTGAGCCTTGCATCTGCATTTGCATCTGGTCCAGCGAGGCATCAAGCATATTGGCCAATTCATTGGCATTAACCATCACATATTGTTGACTTGTTGTGCCAAGACGCATTTCTGTTTCGGCCAGTCGTTCTAAAGATTTTTCTATATCAAACTGAATATCAGTAAGTTTTGACGTTATGCTTTCTGAAATCATGGGATTTCTTAAGGCTAAAGCAAACAGACTATCATCGATATGCTCAAAATTTTCACGGAGTTGCCCTTGTCGACGCAATTTTTTAGCAAAATTAGGGTTTGAAGCATTTATAGATTTGAAGTCTTTCATCAAAGCTTCTTGTTCTTTTGAAAACGTAATCAAATTATCTAAAATTTGTTTAAGCATTTCGGCATCTTCACTTTGTTGCTGTGCACTCATACTCATCATAGATTGCGACATTTGCTGCGCCATCTTTTTCATTTGTTCGCTGGCTTTTTTCTGCTGTTGATTGGCTTGTTGTTGTTGTTGATTTTTTTGGCTTTCAGTATTATCTTTAGATTCACTTTTCTCTAAATTGTCTTGGGCATCTTCTTGAGCTTGATCAACTTGTTTTTCTGCCAGTTTATCCCGCTCAATAGATAGGGGTTGTTTTAACTTTTTATTTTCTTTATCAAGGTCGTCAAGTTGTTTTTGTAAGTCGTCAAATTCTTTATTTAATTGTTTTTGGGTTTCACTTTCTTTGTCGCTTTCTTGTTTAGAGAGTTGTTCTTGTTTTTCTGCCAATTCATTTAAATCTTCAGCGATCTTTTGGGTTTTTTGTTCTACGTAATAGCGCTTGGTCAGCTCCAGTAATTGCTCTAGACTTCGCTCCTGTTTTTTTGAAGAATTAGAAAATTTATCAAGTTTTTCTTGTAGCTTTTCGTTGTCTAGTTTATTCTGGTATTTTTCTAATTCTTTCAACAAGTCTTCATTTTGTTGAAGCATTTTTTCATTGTTTTGTATCCGTTCTTGAAGTGCTTTTTTGTCTTCGTTATTCTCTTCGGGTTGAAATTCATCAAGCGACTTTTCTAAAGATTTCATATAGTTTTTCATCATTTGGCGTTGTTGTTTTTGGCGTTTGATGAAATTTGAAATCTTTTGTTTATCTGAATAATTGAACTTTTGCTTTTCCTTTTGTAGCTTTTCAATGGCTTTGAGGTCTTTTTCTTGTTTTTTTAAATTTTCTAAACCCGAATTGAGACTGTCTAAACTTCTGTTTTGTTGGTTAAGCAAGGCGTTATCAATTTCAGATTGAGTATTTACGCGATATCCAAACACTTGTGATTGAGAAGACTTAGATCCATTAACTCCATCATTATCAAACACTTCAAAATAGTATTTATAAGAAGTGCCTTGTTTTAATTCAAGGTTTTCATTGGGAAATACGTAGAAGTATTTTTCGTAAGTTGAAGGTTTTATAGGGATGTCTTCTTTGTGGGTTTGTTGAGGGTTATTGGCTTCATAATATACTATTTGACTACGTTTTAAACCATAATCATCTGTCAAATTAATTTGATAATAATACGTTTTTTGACTACTAGAATCTTTCTTTTGTTGAACACTTATTTTAGGATATTGGTCTTTGATGACTTTTATTTTATAAGAAAGGGTTTCGTAGTCTTGAAGGTTTTGGTTTGAGGTTGAAATGCTGTAATTAAGATTTTTATTTACTTTTTTGTGTAAAGTAAATATGTCGTCTTTCTTTTGGAAAGTATCAGTTTGCGATTCACTTAGGAACTTGACATAATTGGTGGCTTGAGTTTTAAGCTGCCATTCTATTTTAGTGCCTTCCGGGATATTAATACTGCCTTGACCTTGGATACGTTTATTTTGGTTTTGCGTGTAATCTGGGTAATCTAGAGCCATGGTAAAATCGAGAATTTTAGGCACTTCCATCACTTCTATTTGATAAGTTTTTGAAGTAATCCCATTGGCTGAAAACTTAAAATTTAAATCCTCATTTACTTGATTGAATAGATATTCAAATTGGCCATTGCCCACAGGCCTTAAAAAAAAGTCTTGATTGTTGATGTTGATTTTGGCTTGCTTGGGTAGTATTTCACCGGCAGTAGAAATTTTCAACTTTAATGCTTCACCTTCTACAACTTTTAGACTTGTATTATGGAGTTGAAAATAAAATGGCGCCGGTGGTTCGTAGTAGGTTTGGTAATTAACAACCCGTTTGTAGGAATCCGTAAAAAGATCAATTTTACCGAAAGCAATAACGATGATGATAATACTAATAGGAATTGCAGCAAATTTTAAATATTTAAGATTTAAAGACAAATTAACGGCGAGTTGAAATGGTACAGGTTTTAGGTCTTTGGCTTTTTGTTCGATACCAGCAATAACAAGCTCATCTTGAGCACCCTGAGCTTTGAGCTGTAGTAAATTGGTGAGCTTGTCACTGACCTCGGGAAAATGCTTACCAATTTGAGTTGATGCATCACTATAATCGATACCCTTTAACCAACGCATTAATTTGGCGATAGGCCAAACAATAAATTTGGCAAATAACAGCGAAGAAAATAACACAAAACTCCAAAATAAAATTGCTCGTCCAATGGAATTTAACCACAGAAGGTATTCTAAAGCCGTTGTGATGATAAAATAAAAGAGTGTTGCAGAAAAAAACAATATCAACCCTTTTATCAATTCGTTGATATAATACTTGCGTATATATTGATTGATTTTTTGTTCTATGATATTGTAATTCTGCATTGCTATCGTTTCTAGAAAATCAAATGTAAGATATATTTGGTAAGCTTGAAAAAGGTGTTGCTAAAGTTTAACCTTTTCATGAGAACGATACATCGCTATATGCGGAATACCATCTTCAAGATAACCATCACCTTGTTGATAAAAGTTGTGGTATTCATAAAATGATTTTAAATGTTCTTGAGCAGAAAGTTTAATAATTTGGGAATCAAATTGAACTGAAATAAATTGAAGGCAAAAACTCATCAAGTCATGGCCTATTGCTTGCTTACGATACTTTTCTTTAACAATGATTCTTCCTATACTTAACTCTTTAAAATAAGTATGTGGTGGTAATATCCGAGCGTAAGCGACCAAAACTTTCTCGTCGTAAGCTAAAATATGAGTAGCTAACTGGTCATAACCATCAATATCTTGATAAACGCAATTTTGCTCAACCACAAAAACTTCTGAACGCAATTGCAAAATGTCGTAAAGCTGTTGGATGGTAAGTTGAGAAAAATTGAAATTTTGAAATGTCATATAGATTAATCTTGAACAATAATGTCTTTTGGGTCTCTTTTGTTATATTCAGGTTGAATGGTGACGTGATTGATATTATATTTTGATTTAAGTAAATCTTCAATCTCTTCTAAAACTTGATCAAATTCTGAAATTTTAAGGTTGTCTTCAAAATCCAAATGGGCTTCTAGGTGAACTTCATCTTCGTTAAGTTGCCAAACGTGAACGTGATGAAGTAGAGCAACACCTTCAATATCGTTGATGTGGTTAACAATATCTTTGACATTTAGATGAGTTGGTGTAAACAACATCAGAACACGATAAGATCTTTTGAGTAAGTCTACACTCATATAGATAAGATATAATGCAATTGCTAAAGTCAATAAACTATCTATCCAATATGTTTGATAATACTTCATAAGTATTCCGCCTACTAAAACGGCTATTGAAGCCAACAAATCTGAAAGTAAGTGTAAATATGCAGAACGCATATTCATGTTTTTACCACTATCTTTTTTGAGAAGTAACACACTAAAACCATTTCCTAGGATAGCAACTAAAGATAAAATAATCACCAAATCCGATTCAATATGATGTGGTGAAAAAAAACGCTCAATAGCTTCAATAATTAAGATGATTGCTATGACAACAAGAGATGCCGCATTAACAAAGGCTGCTAAA
Source organism: Mesohalobacter halotolerans (assembly GCF_006120725.1). Lineage (GTDB taxonomy): Bacteria > Bacteroidota > Bacteroidia > Flavobacteriales > Flavobacteriaceae > Psychroflexus > Psychroflexus halotolerans. Next base: position 366,793 of record NZ_SWMU01000001.1, on the reverse strand, counting down.
ATTTCTGCGCGTTTGTAACCAAATGTGCGTTGCGTGGACGCCTCTTTTGAAGCAAATACAGAGGCCACATAACTTATAATAAGCGAAACGACATCAGTAAAATTGTGTAAAGCATCAGACAATAAGGCTAAACTCCCGCTAATTAAGCCACCTATAACCTGTGCTATCGTGATACCAATGTTGAGAAAAATGGTTATCAGGATTTTACCTGAATGTGACGGTTTGGTATGAAAGTGGTGATGACCCAAAATCTGGTTATGAACAAGCTATTTTTTCAACCCGTCTTTGATGTCGACCACCGTCAAATGGCGTATCAAGAAAAATATCAACAAACTTGATGGCTTGTTGAAGAGATACAAATCGCGCTGGAATACTCAAGATATTTGCATTATTATGCTGCCTGGCAAGTGCTACTATTTCATTATTCCAGCATAAAGCAGAACGGATGCCTTGGTGTTTATTGGCCGTCATATTGGCGCCATTTCCGCTACCACATACAATGATGCCAAATTGAGCAGATTGGTTTTCTACATCCTTAGCGACTGGATGAATAAAATCGGGATAATCTACAGAATCTTCTTTGTCGGTGCCGTGGTTGTTAACATCATGACCGTTATCTTTCAGATGCTGTACTATAGCGTGTTTATAACTCGTTCCTGCGTGATCATTACCAATAGAGATTTGCATAATTTTATGTTTTAAACAAAATTACATAAACTCTACAAATCTCTAATTGATTGTTGATAAATATGTTTTGAAATTATCCTTGCATTAAAGCCCTTAAGCGTTGCTGTAAAGATTTATCTTTTTGGAGTAAAGCAGAAATTTGCTGAAAACGCTCTACAGTTAAACCGGTATCTTTAATTTTTGTTTGTAACTGAGCTTGAATCTCTTTCTGTATAGCCTCTACAGATGACATAGCTGCTTTATATTTTTTTAATTCATCATCAGAAGCTTGAACTTCTTTATTTGGATTTTGCTCAGCTTGATTGATAACGTTAAAACGTTCTACAGTTAAATCTTCATCTGTGACAGCTTTCATCATTTTTTGTTGAGAGGATTGGTTAATCATTCTAACCTGTTGAAAGGCTGTGGCAAATTTTTCGAGTTCCTGATCTGATACATTTTGACTTTGTGCTATGAGTGATGTAGTCATAAAACACAACACTAAACTTGTGGCAATCTTAAACATATATTTTTATTTTTTATTAGCGCCCAAATAAAAGAAAGCTGAAATAGACTCACAAACTTTAATGGGTTTTAACAAAGACTTATTAATTAATGCCGTTTATCAAGGGCTTTATAATTTTTACTTTTTCTAGATAATTTTAAAAATACCTTGATTAACCAAAGATTAAGGCATTGTTAACTCATTAATATAACATATTGATATTCAATATAGTTTTAATTAACAATACTGTTGATATGTTTTAGTAAGAAAATGAAAAATAGATTTGTTTTTTATCAGAAAAAATACAGATAGAAATCCAATTGAACTCAACAAATTTTTTATGGGTTTTTAAAAACAAATTTATCAGCATCTAAAGTCGTTTTATCAACACTAAATTCTAAGGTAAAAATCAATATTTATTAAAGGTGCTTTTTATGAACAGATGTTGATAAAGCAGAATGAAATCTAATAATCAATGTTTTAAAATTGACAAGCTTGTTGATAAAGTTGCATCATATTTTAAAAACTTTAAAATCAAATTAAACACCTTAAAGTTATAGCAATTATCAACACACCATAATAAGCATCATTTAGTTTTTAAAATTTTTAAATAAAATACATAATATGGTATATAGTGTTGATAACTTCAAATTAATTTCAATGGGGAATCTGAGGTGTAAAAATCTTCTAAAATTTGTTTAGCTTCTTTTTGATCTTTTTAGTGGACCATCAATAATATACCATTATTTCCAATAGCATTGATAGGCAGAATACTCGCGAAGTGTTCATTTTTAAAATAATATAGGATTTCAGCTTTGTCCAGTAATAACTTTAATACCGCATACTCATAAGTGTAAGTAAAACGAGCTAAAACAACGTAATTTTCCAATGTTAGATTGCATTTAAAGCGATTGCTCAATCATAAAGCTCAGATATATCCAAGTAGCTATCACTCCAACAATAAAGATAGAAATAAATAACAAGACTATTTTGAGGGATTTGGACATAATAATAACTTAGTTTACAAAATTAACATTTTTTTAAGGATTTAACAAATATGAGTGGGTTTTCTGTTTTATTAAATCGTTAATAAAATGACCAATCATGTTTAGCTCTTAACAAATTATTACACACCTATTTAAGTTTCCTAAATTTATATAACGTAAATTTGGCCGATTTTAATATTTATATGCGAAAACAAAAACACCACAAAAGCAACAAATCTTCGGAAAAATTCTCTCATCAAATCCTTAATATTTTTAGAAAACAACCTACCAAAGGATTTAAATTTCCACAAATTGCTGAAAAACTTAATGCCAACGACACCAAAACGCGAAATAGAATTATAAGGACTTTAGGTGAACTGACGGCTAAAAAAAAATTAGTGCAAACCCAGTCGGGGCAATTTCAGTTTAATGATACTTCAAATCTGTTTGAAGGCGAAGTCGATATGACCAATCGTGGTGATGCTTACATTAAAGTTGATGATTTAGAGACTGATATTTACGTGCCAGCCAAAAAACTTAACACGGCTTTTCACAAAGATAAAGTTGAAGTTTATGTGGTTAACCTTAAACCACATGGTAGAAAGTCTGAAGGTGAAGTCACTAAAATTATTGAACGCTATAAAAGTAAATTTGTTGGTAAAATAGAAATCAACGAACGTTTTGCTTTTGTGATTGTTCAAGACCCTAAAATGTATACTGATATTTTTATTGATAAATCAGACTACAATAATGCAAAAAATGGCGAATTAGTTGTCGTAGAAATGACCAAATGGCAAGACAACAAAGATTCACCAAATGGTAAAGTTCTGGAAGTTTTAGGAACACCAGGTGACCACAACACCGAAATGCACGCCATTCTCGCACAATACGATTTACCTGAAGCTTTTCCTGAGGAAGTCAGTAATTTTGCTAATCAACTCAAAACAGATATTACGCAAAAAGATATAAAATCGCGTCGAGATATGCGAGAGGTTTTAACCTTTACAATCGATCCAGCAACAGCTAAAGATTTTGACGATGCTTTAAGTTTTAGACCATTAAAAAATGGAAATTTTGAAGTCGGTATTCACATTGCGGATGTATCACATTATTTACAGCCTGATACTATTCTTGATGAAGAAGCTTATAATCGCGCAACATCTATTTATCTCGTTGACCGAGTGGTGCCCATGTTACCAGAAATTTTATCAAATGATGCGTGTTCCCTAAGACCAAATGAAGACAAGCTCACATTTTCTGCAGTTTTTGAATTAGGTGATAACGGTCAGGTGATTCAACAATGGTTTGGACGAACCGTGACCCATTCTAACCAAAGATTAGCTTACGAAGAAGCTCAATATATTTTAGATGCAAAAGATACTAAAGTTGATCAATCTGTGTCTCTAACAGGAAAATCATACCACGTTTCTGACGATTTAAAAGAAGCGATTTTAACATTAAACACTTTAGCCAAACAGTTGAGACATAAAAGGTTTCAAAAAGGCGCAATTTCATTTGACAAAGTAGAAGTTAATTTTAACCTATCCGAAGACAATGAACCTGAAGGCGTTTACTTTAAAACTTCAAAAGCAGCCAACAAACTCATTGAAGAGTTTATGCTTTTAGCCAACAAAAAAGTTTCTGAATTTATAGGAAAACAGAAGCCAACCAAAACTTTTGTGTATCGTTGCCACGACGAACCTAGCGAGGATCGATTGGAAGCCTTAGATAAAATAATAAGTCAGTTTGGGTATAAATTAAACTATAAAACTCCAAAATCCTTAAGCCAATCTATCAATAAACTTTTAAAAGATGTCGAAGGTAAAAATGAGCAAAATTTGGTGGATACTCTAGCTATTCGAAGCATGAGTAAAGCCTATTATTCCACTCAAAATATTGGGCATTACGGTTTAGCTTTTCCATATTATTCGCATTTTACATCGCCTATTCGCCGCTATCCCGATGTGATGGTGCATCGTTTATTACAACATTACCTCGACGGAAAATCCAGTCAAAGTGAAGCTCTTTATGAAGACAAATGTAAGCATTGTAGTGCTATGGAAAATTTATCGACCAATGCTGAGCGCGATTCCATTAAATTTATGCAGGTTAAGTTTATGCAAAAACACGAAGGTGAAATTTTTACAGGCGTAATTTCTGGCGTTACAGACTTTGGAATTTTTGTAGAACTTATTGAGAACAAGTGTGAAGGTATGATTCGTCTCAAAGAAATTCCCGGTGATTACTATATATTTGACCCCGAAACCTATGAAGTTGTTGGTAAAAAAACCGGGCAAAGCTACCGTCTTGGTGATGAAATAGACGTTCAAGTCAAAAAAGCCGATTTAATCAAACGCAATTTGGATTTTGAGATGGTTTAAATAACCTAAATAATTAGTCTTCATAAATAAACAACGTCTCAATATCCTCTTTAAACAACCGACTTAATTTCATCGCTAAAACTAAACTCGGGTCAAATTTGCCTTTTTCAATAGCATTTATCGTTTGCCTTGAAACTTCAACTGCTTGGGCTAAATCTTGTTGCGTCATGTCGTGTTCTGCACGCAGCACTTTCAGTTTGTTTTTCATAAATATCGGCTTCTATTGATGAATAAAGTAATTAAATAAGTGATTCCTATAAATCCAACTAAAAACCCAATTTCGGCATCAAAAGTAATTAGGTTGGTTTGATCTAGGAGGGAAAAACTTAAGCCTACAACTACCGCTAAACCTAAAGTAATAGCCAAAGACTCCAGATGTATTTTTCGTTGTAACTCATCCATAATATTAAAGTATTTTCGATTAGCTATAATCATCATGACTCCGTTAGCTAAGTTAGTTAATATGGCTAAAACCGTTAAGAGTTGATGGTCATCCCAGATAAACCGAGGACCAAAGGTGGCGATAGCTAGAGTAGCCACCCAACTCCACGTCCAAACGGCTAATTTGATGGTTTGTTGTTTTTGTGTTGTCATGATAAAAGTCATTAAAGTTATACATTATGTAAATAAAACTTTACAAATATAAAATAATTAATTAATGTCAAGCAAACTTTACATGAAAATATTTTTTTATTAGAGTTTCTTTTTTTTATTAACTTGCCAAAAATCTTAAAGAAGGCATGAAAACTTATTTTAAATTAACCGGTATAATCGTATTTAGTATTTTTTGTTTAACAAGCTGTGACGATGAGCCATTGTCTGATGATTTTGAACTCAACAACCCCAGTACTCCTGGAGGCATAGACGTACCTAGCGAAAGCATCCTAGGCACATGGGAGGTTTCTGATCAAAACATAGATATAACCCAGAATTTATTTATAGAGTTTCAAGGAGAAAGTGTAAATGAAGTTCAGACTTTAAATATGAATCAGGAATCAGGTGATATAACAATTACATTTACTGATGATGGTCAATTTACTTCTTCTGGTACAGCGACTTTAGTTATAACTGGAGAACAAAGTGGAACCAGTATCCCAGAAATGACAGAGACCGGTGTAAACAACTTTGCCTCTGGTACATGGTCTGTTTCAGGCGGTGTCCTTACTTTAGTATCTGATCAAGGTGAGGAAAATTATACTATAGTTTCCTTTAATAGCCCAAATATGGAACTCTTTACAGATGAAGAATTACCTAGTTTTAGCACTATTTTAGAGTCTGGAGGTGTTCCTGATATAACTGATTTATTGACGGGTTTTGAAGACTTCCCAGATTTCAGTTTTGACATTGAACAAGATTTTCAAGCCGAGTTGAGTTTATCTAAAGTAGAATAGTTATTACATCACTTTATTCTCTGCTTTATTAAATAGCTATCCGATAAGCTTAAACTAAAATAGGATAATATACTCTAATTCTTTACTATAAAACTTTATCTAAACTAGTAAAGCAAATTTTTATCTGTTCTTATTCTACTAAGGAATATCAAGAATAGAAATATACTTCAAATATATCGCTGTATTAATTCTAAAAAGAAGTAGTGTACAGTAAACAACATTTTCAATTGAAACTTCTGTTTCTTCTATTCAACTCAAAATACTGACAATTCAGAAATGTTGACAAGATTTAATTTGAAATGAAGACATTAATTTGTCTAAAATTAAATTATGAACTTAGTCAGTATTTTAATAATAATTCACGCTTCACTTGGTGGAATAGGTTTGACTGCCGGTATTATTAGCATGGCGAGCAAAAAAGGTCAAAAGCTGCATAAAACTGCTGGTAAAATTTTTGTATATGCTATGTTGGCAAGTGCAATGATTTCTATCCCAGTATGTTTTATGCCCGGGCATGAAAATATGTTTTTATTTGCCATTGCAGTGTTCACAATGTATTTGGTTTTAAGCGGTCAAAGAGCTCTTCTTTTCAAATTAAATAACCTCAACAATATTAAAATTTGGAAAGACTGGTTAATCAGTAGTGTGATGTCTTTGTTTGGTTTGGCCTTAATAATTGAAGGAGGTTTTAAACTATTATATCCCAACGGGCCATCGATCTTATTTTTCTTTTTTGGGTGTTTAAGCGTATTTTTATCGATTCAGGATTTTAGATTTTTTTTCAAAGCAGCAAGCCAGCCACGGAGTATATTGGAAGACATATCGGACAGATGTCTGGCGCATTTACAGCCTCTTTTACCGCATTTTTAACCACGGGCTTACAACTAAAACACTGGTTAGTTTGGGTGTTACCAACAGTGTTTGTTACATTTTGGATTGCATATTGGACAAGAAAATATACAAAGCCTAAACAAAAGAAAATCTAAGAGTTTACCTGGATTTTAAAAAATGATAAATCTAGATTACTAAAAGATTAAACCCCATACTTCCAACTACTTCCCTTAAGATATAATGCGGTTCTAAGAATATCATTTTGACTTACAATTCCTATTATTTTATCATTTTCTACCACAGGAAAGCGTCGTCTTTTTGAGACCAAAAATCGATTTGCCGCATCAAATAAATTGATTTCAGGCGACATGGTATCGACCTCTTTTGACATGTATTTTTCAATGCTAGTATCTTCCATAGGCATATTGTAGTAACGGCTTTCAGAGATTTGTTTGATACAATCACCTTCTGAAATTACACCTATGACATGTTTGTGTTTATCGACAACGGGTCCACCTGATATGCGATGTTTTATCAGTTTTTCTACAACTTCTATTACGCTTTGATCTTTGGTGAATAACACCATATTTTTAGACATACAGTCTTTTACCGTTATTTTTTCTGCTTTTTTATTCGCCTTACCGACGTGATTACCTTGAAAACTTTTTATCCCCATAACATTTTAATTTGATAATAAAGTAACAAAAAAATTATGAAATATTAAATTATATACCTAAAAAAATTTAATAAACTTAAAAATATCAACTTTATATCGATAACTTTAGACGTTATTTTAAAGCCTTTGCAGATCTTAATAATAGCGATTTTGTCGCATCAATTCCCTTTTTCTCTGGCAAGCGGTCACCTTCGTACTCAACTCCAATATAGCCTGTATAACCTGAATTTTTAACTAACTTTACGATTTTGCCAAAATCTAAAGTCGTTTCTTGTCCATTGGCATCAAAATCATAAGATTTTGCACTAACGGCTTTTGCCTTTGTAAGTAAAAGTTCTATCCCTTGATACTTATCTGGATATTCCTCAATACATTCACCCCACGTAGAGCCATCTTTTCTTTTGGTGCACCAATTGCCAAAATCAGGCAACGTACCGCAATTATCCATATCTACCATATCTATAGCTTCTATAAGTAATGGAGCATCAGACGAAAGCCAACCGTGATTTTCGCATAAAACATTGATGTTTTGCTTGGCTGCGTAGTCAGATAATTTTTTTAGCCCATCTACAACAGAGGGTAACCAAAGTTTAGGATCATTAGTTCCAAAAGTATTTACCCTAATTGAATGACAGCCCAGCACTTTAGCAGCATCTATCCATTTTTTATGGTTTTCAACAGCTTTGTTTCTTTCAGTCTCGTCGGGGCTGGCTAAATCTCCTTCTCCATCTACCATAATCAATACGTTTTGCATATTGTGTTTTTTGCTCAGTACATTTAGAGAATCTATTACAGTATCAAATCCTAAGCGATCAATCTGTTCACTGTAGAGATGATTGACATATTCTAAACCCTCAAACCCCATATCTCTAGAAATTTTAGCAAACTTAAAAGGACTTACACTGTCCTCTAAAAACGTGCGATGCAAAGACCATTGTGCTAAAGAGAGTTTAAAAAATGGGTCAACAGTTTTGTTTACATCTTGAGACTTTTGGACTTCTTTTGAAGTGTTTTTAGGGTCTTTACAACTTATGACAAAAACTAATAAACAGAATAAGCCTATTGAAAAATGCGATAGTTTCATATTAATATAGTTTAAAGTAGATCCTCAAAAATGCTAAAAATAATTATCAATTTGAAAAAACCTTGGTTCTTAATGGTAAAATAAATCTCAAAAGTCTATTTTTATTGCCTTATATTCAAAAATATTGAATTAGGACTTTATGAATAGAATGGAAATTGACGCCTCAAATCAACAATATGACGCTATTGTTGTCGGAACAGGAATTTCAGGTGGATGGGCCGCAAAAGAATTATGTGAGAATGGTTTAAAAACTTTAGTGTTAGAACGCGGAAGAAACATAGAGCATGTCAAAGATTATAAAACAGCTCATATGGATCCATGGGATTTTCCAACGGGTATTGAAGCTACAAGAAAAACCAAACAACGAAAATATAAGCAACACCGAACAGGCTATACAACCCGTGAGCCTTACCAACACTTTTTTGTAGATGACATCAAACACCCTTACAACGAAAAAAGAAGATTTGACTGGATTAGGGGTTATCATGTTGGTGGACGTTCACTAACTTGGGGACGACAGAGCTACCGTTTAAGTGATATTGACTTTGAAGCGAATAAAAAAGACGGGATAGGAGTAGATTGGCCAGTACGCTATAAAGATATCGAACCTTGGTATGACAAAGTAGAACAATTTATCGGGGTGAGCGGCGAAAATTTAGGTTTAAAACAGCTACCAGACCAAAAATTGCTTAAACCAATGAATTTAAACTGTGTAGAAAATCACCTTAAAGAAAAAATGAATAAAAACTTTGATGACGGAAGGACCTTAACTATTGGTCGAGTTGCCCATATCACTGAGGGTAAAAAACCCGGCGCTGGACGAACTACTTGTCAATATCGAGACCGGTGCATGAGAGGCTGTCCGTATGGCGCTTATTTTAGCAGTAACTCTTCGACATTACCTACAGCTGCATCAACCGGTAATATGACCTTAAGACCACACGCTATAGTTTACGAAATTATTTACGATGAAAAAACCCAACAAGCCACTGGAGTAAAAATTATAGACGCAAAGACAAAACAGAAAAAAGAATATAAAGCCAAAGTGATTTTCTTATGTGCCTCTGCTATGGCAACTAATGCCATTTTGCTGCAATCAAAATCTAGACGATTTCCAAACGGCTTAGGAAACGATAATGACCAACTTGGGCGAAACCTGATGGATCATCATTTTTGGGTTGGTGCAACAGCCATAGCCGATGGTTTTGAAAATAAATATTACAAAGGTCGCCGAGCTAATGGTGTATATATTCCTAGGTTTAGAAATCTTGGTGGCCGCACCAATACCAAACAATTTATTCGTGGGTATGGCTATCAAGGTGGAGCAACACGAACGAGTATATCAGATATGGTTGCCGAACTTAAATATGGTCCTCAATTGAAAGAAGCCATTTTAAAACCCGGCCAATGGAAAGTAGATTTACTTGGTTTTGGGGAAACGCTCCCAAATAGAAATAATAGAATGTATTTGAATTATGACAAAAGAGATAATTGGGGCTTACCAACCATAACTTTTGACGCAGATTTTGGTGAAAATGAATTAGCCATGAGAAAGGATATGAAACAGCAAGCTGAAAATATGCTTAAGGCTGCAGGCTTTAAAGAGGTTAAGGGCTACGACATGAAAGATAAAAGAGCGATGGGGTTGGGTATCCACGAAATGGGTGGTGCTAGAATGGGCTATGATCCTAAAACATCTATTGTAAACCAGTACAATCAGGTACACACATGCAAAAACGTATACGTTACAGATGGCGCTTTTATGACCTCGTCAGGCTGTCAAAACCCTTCACTAACTTATATGGCTTTTACCGCAAGAGCCGCTAATCACGCGGCCAAACAACTTAAAACTAAACAAAGCTAAAGACGAAAATTATGAAGCGAAGAGCAGCTTTAAAACGACTAGGCTTAACTTCTGCAGCTATTGTGGCTACACCTACATTGCTCAGCTTACTCAATAGTTGCACTACAGAACAGCACTTGTGGAAACCTCAATTTTTGAGTCACGAGGGCGGAATAGCACTTCAAAAAATGGCAGATGTTTTTCTACCTAAAACCGAACTGCCCTCTGCATCAGCGTTAAATATTCCTGAATTTTTAGACAAATACCTTAATGATGTATTTTTAAAAGAAGAACAGGTTCTTTTTAAAGCTGCCTACGATAATACGCTTGATAAACTTAAAACCCAATCTCAAAAAGAAGTTGATGACCTTGAAGAGAAAGACATTGAAAACTTCTTAGATGAACATTTAAAAGTTAATGGAGAAATTGATATCGAAAGGCAAAATAACATTAGCTATCAAGGCTTGACAACATCAGAGTGCCTTAACGCTATAAAGTATATGTGTATAGATGCATACATTACAAATAAAAACATAGGCGAAAATGTACTAGCCTATGACCCAGTGCCAGGTATTTATTATTGCGATGACTTAGATAAATTAACAAAAGGTAAAAGGTGGTCGCTAGGAAATGATACCGTTAAAAGAAAACCTATATAACTTTGCCTCAAATTAAATTTGCATAACATTTTGAAATCTTTTATCAAAACACTTAAGTGGATTTTAGTTACAACCTTAGTTTTAGTTGTAGGCCTCTATATTTTAGGCTATGGCTATATTTTTAAAGGAATTCAAGTGGTTTACTTAACCGGTCATACCACAGCTTTTATCGATGATTACTCATATTTTGATAACCGTACTATTGAGAACTCAAACCCGCAACCCTGGGAGTTGTCGGAGGGTTACAACTCTGTATCTGCAACACAGAAGCTTCAGAAGACAAACCAAAAATTTGGAACAGTTGCATTTTTAATTATTCAAGATGGAAAATTATGGTATGAAAACTATGCAGAGAACTATAGTAAAACATCAAAAACTAATTCGTTTTCAATGGCTAAAAGTTTTACAGTTAGTCTTTTATTTAAAGCCATTCAAGACGGGTATATTAAAAACCTAGAACAACCCATCACTGATTTTTTCCCAGAATTTAATGGTGAATTTGCTGCAAAATGTACCGTCGGCGACTTAGCGTCGATGTCTAGTGGGCTCAATTGGGACGAGCAGTATTACAGCCCGTTTTCTATGACAGCAAAATCGTATTATGATACTAATGTTCGTACTTTAATAACAAGTTTAGCCATTAAAGATAAACCTGGGCAGTCGTTTACTTATTTAAGTGGAAACACTCAACTCCTAGGTATGATTATTGAAAAAGCAACTCAAAAATCACTTTCAGCATATTTAAGTGAGAGTTTTTGGCGTCCTCTTGGTATGAATGACTTCGGGTTATGGCAACTGGACGGGGTTGAAAGTGGAATAGAGAAAAGCTACTGTTGCATCGCTACAAATGCCAGAAATTTTGCAAAACTAGGTCAACTATACCTCCAAAACGGGCAATGGAACGGTCAACAAATCATAAAAGAAAATTTTATAAAGAAAGCTATCAACCCTAGGTTTAAAGACCACCCTCATTATGGTTATGGATTTTGGTTAAGTAATTATAAGCAAAAACAGATTTTTGTGATGCGTGGAATTTTAGGTCAATACGTAATAGGTATACCCGAGGATGACATACTCATTGTAAGGTTAGGCCACCAAAGAAGTCCCAAAAAAATCAATCATTTTCCAAAAGACTTTTACATATATGTAGATGAAGCTTATAATATGCTAGCCAAAAAGAATAAATAATTTAAAACAAAATGTTAATATACTTAGTCACCTATAAATAAATATTGCTGAAACTAAGATTTATTAAGGTAAAATGACTTAATTTTCTAACCAAAACAACCCCAATCTCTTAAATATTTATCATGAAAAACTCTTTTTACGTCTTTGTTCTGATCGTTTTTAATTTAACTTTTATGTTTAGTCAAGGCTTCCAATCTCATGAAGAAGCTACTCAATTTGCGACTCAAGAAGTTAAAAGCTTTCAAAATTACGCTTTATTTTCCTCCAGCAATCAACCCGTACCAGAAACTTTAAGAGACATAGCAACAGATGCTAGCTTTTTGGAAGTAGATAATGCTGTTTTAGCACAAATCCAGCAAGACAAGCCCCAATTTATTCAATTTCAGCTTCAGCACGGATCGGAGACTTTCACCGTTAAGATGCAACGTCAAGAGATTCTCACAGAAGACTTTATCGTGAGAAATGAAAATGACGAGATTTTAGATTATAATCCCGGGCTTTATTATAGAGGAATAGTTAATGAGGACAGAAGTAGCTTGGTTGTATTTAATTTGTTTTCTGAGAGTGTAAATGGTGTGATTTCTCAACCTAATTCAGGTAATAGAATCATAGGTCAACTCCAAGAATCACAAAATTACGTGATTTATACAGACAGTGAAATGACTGTAAAACAAAATTTCATTTGTGAAGTAGATGAATTAGCGCAAGAGACTAGCCTTCCACAACAAGGTAATATTTCAAGCTTTTCAAATGTTTCCACAAATTGCGTTCGCGTGTTTTACGAATTAACAAATGATGTCTATTCTGCCAATTCATCTTCAGTTAGTGATACCACCAACTGGATTACTTCAGTACATAACATCGTAGCAACCCTGTATAGCGACTCTAACATAACAACGGCCTTAAGTGATGTGCTAATTTGGCAACAAAACGACCCTTACTCTGGAAATAATGGTAATAAACTATCATTTTTTAGAGACAATCGTATTGCTTTTAATGGCGACTTAGCTCACCTTATTGATTTTCCAGCTACAGGAGGTGTAGCTTATCTCAATAGCTTATGTCAAAGTTCTCGCTATGCTTTTTCAGGAGCGTCCGTCTCTTTTCAACAATTGCCAACCTATTCTTGGTCAGTTAATGTCATTGCACATGAAATGGGGCACTCTCTTGGCTCACCACATACGCATGCTTGTTTTTGGAACAATAACAATACTGCCATCGATGCTTGTGGTCCTGATAATGGTTATTCAGAAGGGTGTGACAATGGTCCTATCCCAAGCAATGGAGGAACAGTTATGAGCTATTGTCATTTAGATTCTACCGGAGTAAACCTTGCTTTAGGTTTTCACCCACAAGTAGGCTCTTATATGAGTACAAATATAGATACCAAGTCTTGTTTGGGTACAGATTGTATAAATTCGTGTATGCAGACTATAGCTGGTGTAAGTGTTACACAAACAGATCTCAACTCTTTTACTGTTAATATTGACGATGTAATTTCAAACTCATGGGATTATAGAATTTTTGAACAAGACGCATCATTTCCAGGCGGTTTTACAACTACAAATACAAACTCCATTGTCTTTAACAATGTGCAACCCAACACCTATTATGTTATTCAGGTTGGAAATAATTGTTCAAATGGTAACATTGGAAGCTCTTTCGTATTAAATTACCTCTCAGACGACGACTGGTGTTCTAGTCAAACCTTTACAGACACAGGTGGCTTAAATGAAGACTACGGCAATAATGAATTGATTATTAAAACCTTTTACCCAAACCTTCCTGGTCATGCTATTGCACTAGATATTAACGCTTTAAATCTTGAGTCAGGGTTTGATTTTATGACGATTTATGATGGTGAGTCTACCAATGACTTAGCTTTTGCCGGTGGCCTTGAATTAACAGGATCTAATCCAACAACAACATTTTTTCAAGCCACAAATTCTGCAGGTGCAATCACTGTTGAGTTCACTTCAGACTTTACTATCAACACAACAGGATGGGATATCACGGTATCTTGTGTGTCATTATCAACAAATGAATTTTCTAAAAATGAAGTTTCTGTTTATCCAAATCCAGTCGATAATCTATTAAACATTTCTTCAAAAACGGCTTTAAGCCAGCTCATCATTTATGATATTAAGGGTAAAATTGTTTCTAAAAAGTCACTCAATCAAGAGTTGGATACCAAAATGGACTTAGGGTCTTTAGGTTCAGGAGTATATTTTATAAAATTAATAAGTGAAAATTCATCCATCGTTAAACGAGTCATTAAACGCTAAATACCTATGGTCTAAGAGCTATCATTTAATGCTAAATTTTAGTTTAAATAGTGATAAATGAATTGAAATTAAATCATTTAGCTTCGGTCAATAGGGTGATCTTCGTACCAATCTTTAAATTCTTTCTCAGTCTTGTAGTTGTCTTTTAAAACATGGTAGACCGCAAAGACTAAAAGAATTTGACCTAGCGTTGTAAGACTAAATATCCAGGCATATTGAAAATTTAATGCTGCCATTATGCTGAGCATTACGAGCATAATAGTTGTAATGATAAGTAATAATATTCCCTTAGATTTCATTTTTTGTTTTAAAATTAAAGATAAAGGTTAAACAAAAAAAACTATTCATAAAAGTTTAAGATAATAACAAGAGCTAAATAATTTTTATTAATCTATATGCATGTTAATCGTAAAAATGTAATTTAGTCCAAAATTTTTCGTTAAGACATAAAACTATATCCAATGATGTTTATAAACCTGTTACAAGAGGTTACTGATCAGGCTGATCCGGTTGCTGAAGTTTCTGAAGAAAAATCCATATCCCTACTCGAATTGTTGTTTAGTGGCGGTTTAGGAGGAACCATCATTATTATTATACTCGCTGTCCTTTTGTTTGCTGGAATATATATATATTTTGAACGTCTATTTGCCATAAAAGCCGCTTCAAAAACCGATAAAAACTTTATGTCTCAAATTAAAGATAATGTGAGTAGCGGAAACATAGAAGCCGCCAAAGTGCGTTGTGCTCAAGAAAATTCGCCAGTGGCGCGATTAACAGCTAAGGGCATTTCCAGAATTGGCAATCCGCTTGAAGATATTAATACGGCCATAGAAAATGCTGGTCGACTCGAAGTTTACAAACTTGAGAAAAATGTGAGTATTCTTGCTACTGTTGCTGGAGCTGCTCCCATGATTGGGTTTCTCGGAACAGTTATCGGTATGGTTTTGGCATTTCACGAATTAGCGACCAGTAGCGGACAAGCTGAAATGGGCTTGCTCGCTGAAGGTATTTATACAGCTATGACAACGACAGTTGCCGGTCTTGTCGTCGGTATTATTGCGTATATAGGCTATAATCATTTAGTAGTAAAAACCGATAAAGTGGTTCACCAAATGGAAGCAACCGCAGTTGATTTCTTAGATTTACTAAACGAACCGACTTGATATGAACTTAAGAGGACGAAACAAAGTTAGCGCTAGCTTTAGCATGTCGTCAATGACCGACATTGTCTTTTTATTGCTCATCTTTTTCATGCTGACGTCACCTGTGATTACACCAGAAGCTTTAGACCTAATTTTACCAAAAGCTAAAGGTAAAACCACCAATAAACATAACATTTCGGTAAGCATAAATAAAGAATTAGAGATCTTTATCAATAAAGATAAAGTTAGCGAAAGTGGTTTGGAACAAAATTTGATTAATCGTTTAAAAGATGTAGAAAACCCAACGATTATATTGAGAGCTGAAGAAGGCGTACCTGTTGAAAAAGCCGTCAAAGTAATGGATATTGCGAACAGAAACCGATTTAAAGTAGTCTTGGCAGTTAAACCTAACTAAATTGAGCGATGTCATAGTAGGCTGAGCGAAGTCTAAGCCTAATACCGTGCTCTTTAACCAAAAGTAGTGAGTTAATTAACTAAAAATTGTAAGCAAATAAATGCCAATTTTAGAAACCAAATACGAAAAAAAATCTTTAATTGTTACATCAATATTGTACGTGTTGCTGATTTTGTTGTTGCTCTTATTAGGTTTAAAATACTTTGACCCACCAAAAGAAAAAGGTATTTTAGTCAATTTTGGCACCACCGAAATGGGTCAGGGCAACACTCAACCAACCCAACCTCTTAAAACCGCTCCGGAACAAAACATTCCTGAACCAACACCTCAACCTCAAACACAACCCATAAGCTCTGAGGTTAAAGAAGAAGTCGCCACACAAGAAACAGAGGACGCACCTGTGATTAAAGAAGAAGAAGATAAAAAAGAAATAGAGCCCGAAAAAGACGAACCTGAAAAGGAGAAGCCGCAAGAAGAAAAACCTGAGAAAGAAACAAAACCAATCGAAAAAGAAACTGAGGAAATCCCCGAAAAAAAACCTGATCCCAAACCTGATAAAGAAGTAACAGACGCCATGGATAATCTCTTAAACGGCCCTGAAAATGATGGACAAGCTGAAAATAGCGAAGGCAATGATCAAACCGCTGGTGATAAAGGCGGTCCCGATGGCGACCCCAATGCCAAATCTTACTACGGCACAGGAAAAGGTGTAGATGGCGATGGTAATTATAGGCTTGGTGGACGAGAAGCTGTAACTAAAACCAAATATACGCAGGAGTGTAATGAGTCTGGCACCGTCGTCGTAAAAATTGAAGTTGATCAAAATGGCAATGTCATCAAAGCCACACCAGGTGTAAAAGGCACAGATAATAGCGATCCCTGCTTATTACGGCCAGCTCAACGTGCGGCATTAGATACTAAGTTTAACAAAGACAGTAACGCGCCTTCAAAACAAATTGGATACATTACTTATGTCTTTAAGCTTTCCGATTAAATCTTTTAAAGGGATACAATAGTTGTCAATGAATAACAAAGTATTAATATTTTTAGTTTTTATTTGTGCTTTAGGTGCTTGTTCTTCCGATGAGCAATCCATAACCCATTCTGAATCTGAGGATAAGTCTGAAATATTGACAAAATCCATAAAGTATTTGGCACTAGGCGATTCATACACTATTGGTGAAGGTGTTCAAGACTCAAAGCGCTGGCCAAATCAACTTGTCGAAGAATTTGAGTCAAACGATTTGTCTGTCGATAAGTTGGATATCATTGCCAAAACAGGCTGGCGAACCAGTGACCTTATTAATGCTATTGAAACTAACAACCCAAAAGACTTTAATCTGATATCTCTACAAATAGGTGTCAATAACCAGTTTAGTAACCAAGATTTTGAAACTTTTGTCGAAGAATTTGATTTATTAATTCAAAAATCGACTCAAATATCAGGACAAAATAACCGTGTGTTTGTAGTCTCAATACCAGATTATGGGGTCACACCTTTTGGCAATTCATGGGGAAACCCAGAACAAATTGCTTCAGAAATTGATATGTATAATAATCACATAAGCCAAAAGTGTTCTGAAGTTGGCATAGCATTCATTAATATAACCGATATTTCAAGATCACTTGGTGATTCTGAAGGCGCTTTAGCACCAGACAATTTACATCCTAGTGGTTTTCAATATGGATTATGGGTCGAAAAGATTTTACCGGTGGTCTTAGAAATGATTTCAGAATAAAATACTTGTAAAGTAAAATGACTTACACAGAAACCCTAAACTGGCTGTTTGCTCAACTACCCATGTATCAACGTGAAGGTCAAGCAGCTTATCGCAAAGACTTACACAATATAAAATTACTTTCAAATCATTTAAACCACCCTGAACAACACTTTAAAAGCATTCACATTGGTGGCACCAACGGCAAAGGCTCTTGTAGCCATATGCTGGCATCTATTTTACAAGAGTCTGGCTACAAAGTTGGGCTTTACACCTCACCACATTTAAAAGACTTTAGAGAGCGGATTCGTATTAATGGGCAAATGATTTCAAAAGAAAGCGTTGTGGACTTCATCAACCAACATCAAGTTTTTTTTGAACAAAACAATTTGTCCTTTTTTGAAATGACTGTAGGTTTAGCGTTTCAATATTTTGCAGAACAAAACGTTGATATTGCCATTGTTGAAGTCGGTATGGGTGGCCGATTGGATGCAACAAATATTATCAATCCAGAACTGTCTGTCATTACCAATATTGGTTTAGACCATACTAAATTTTTAGGCGATACGCTTTCAAAAATTGCGCGAGAAAAAGCTGGGATCATTAAACCAAAAACACCTGTTGTCATAGGCGAAAAGCATCCTGAAACTGAACCTGTTTTTAGACAAGTGGCACAAGACAACTCTTCTAAAATATACTTTGCCGAAGATGAAAATTTTGAATTTTTTGAAACGGACTTAAATGGTTTATATCAACGCAAAAACCAACAAACCGTTTTACAAGCTGTTGAAATTTTAAAAACTAAAAATTGGAAAATTTCTAATAAAGCCATTACTACAGGTTTATCTCAAGTGGTAAAAAACACTGGATTTCAGGGGCGTTGGCAAATTTTAAGTCAACATCCACTTTGCATAGCAGACACGGCACATAATCTGGAAGGCATAAAATACGTCGTCAAGCAGCTTCAAACGTTAAGTTATAAAAACCTTCACATGGTTATGGGTTTTGTAAATGATAAAGATGTCAAAAGCCTCTTAAAACTATTACCACAAGAGGCTAAATACTATTTTTCTGCCCCAAACATTCCAAGGGCCAAATCGGTTGAGGATTTAAAACTAGAACTTGAACACTTGTCTATTAAAAAACAATTTTTCTGGTCATTAAAAGAAGCCTTTGAAGTGGCAAAATCTCAAGCACAACCTAAAGATGTTATATTTGTAGGAGGAAGCATATTTACGGTGGCAGAACTTTTACCTGAGGAATAATGACCTGGCAACACGCTTTAGACGATTTTAAAATGTATTTGACCATAGAATGTGGCTTGACCGAAAATTCTGTGCTCAACTATGAGTTTGATATCAAAAAACTGATGCGGTACCTCAAGGAATTTGATATTGAATCTCCACCAGAAAGTATTACAGAAGATGAACTCAAAGATTTTATCTACACCATGTCTAAAGTTATCAACGCTAGAAGTCAAGCCCGTTTGATTTCTGGATTGAAGCGTTTTTTTGACTATTTAATATTTGAAAACTTGCGCTCAGATAACCCTATGGCGCTGATAGAATCACCTAAAATTGGTCAAAAATTGCCCGAAGTGCTCAGCACCGCAGAAATTGATAAACTCATCAGCAGTATAGACTTAACCCATCCGCAAGGCGAACGCAATCGCGCAATTATAGAAACCCTTTATGCTTGTGGTTTGCGCGTCAGTGAGCTAACTAACCTAAAACTATCTGACTTATTTTTTGACGAAGGGTTTATCAAAGTTCACGGCAAAGGACAAAAAGACCGTTTTGTGCCGATTAATTCTAGAGCTATTAAATACATCAATTTATACAAAGACGAGGTACGTCTTCATCAAGAACCAAAACCTGGCGAAACAGATATTTTATTTCTTAATCGGCGCGGTAAACGTTTAACCAGAGCTATGATATTTACCATCATTAAACAGTTGGCAAAAAGCATAAACCTTCAAAAAACTGTAAGCCCGCACACGTTTAGACATTCTTTTGCGACACATTTACTTGAAAACGGTGCAGATTTAAGAGCCATTCAACAGATGCTCGGGCACGAAAGTATCATTACAACAGAAATTTACACTCACCTGGACAAAACTCACTTAAAAAATGTCATTGATAATTATCACCCCATGGCGAAATAGAAATAATTTAATTATATTACTAAACAAATCTTAAAATATTTAACGATGTCTTTTTTGTATTTTATTTTAATTGGAGCGGTATCTGGCTGGATAGCTGGAAAAATTTGGAAAGGCGCCGGTTTTGGTCTTCTCGGCAATATTATTGTAGGAATTATCGGTGGTTTCCTCGGTGGCTGGGTAGCCGGCCTCGTAGGAATAAGTTGGAACGGCTTGCTTGGTGAAATTCTGATTTCAGTTGGTGGGGCATGGCTGTTATTGGTCATAGTCAGTGCTATCAAAGGCAAATAAGAGCATTTTACCTCTAAGCCATTTCTAAGTTGGTAAATTAAAAATTTCTTAACTTAGGGAAAATTTATTTATGCCTAAAGTAAAAATTCTCAGTATTGATGGTGGCGGAATAAGAGGTATTCTTGCTGGGGTCGTTTTGACACGTCTTGAAGAAAAACTTCAAATTCTTAGCAAGGATAAAGATGTAAAACTGGCTGACTTTTTTGATTTATTTGCTGGAACCAGTACTGGTGGAATATTAACTTTGTCTTACCTTATAGCTGATGAAAATCAAAGACCGCTTTTGAGTGCGCAAGAAGCTGTAGACCTCTATTTAAAAAAAGGTGGCGAAATATTTGATGTAAGTCTGTGGCAAAAAATAAAAAGTGGTGGCGGTATTCTAGATGAAAAATACGATGAAAAAAGTCTAGAGGCTTCACTTGAAGCTACGTTTAAAGACCTTACTTTAAAAGACCTTATAAAACCCTGTATCATATCTTCTTATGATGTATGGAATGGCAAGCCTCACTTTTTTAAGCAGCATAAGTCTGAAAACAAAATTTATAATTATAAAATTAAAGATGTTGCAAGAGCAACCTCAGCGGCCCCAACGTATTTTGAAGCAGCACAAATAGAAAATGAAATAGGAACATCATTTACACTAGTTGACGGTGGTACTTTTGCAAACAACCCGAGTATGGTTGCTTATTCTGAGGCAAGAGCTATGACTTTTGACAACAAAGTTAAAGATTGGGGCCAAATACAATGGGTGAAACCGGTTATTGAAATCATGATGTCAGGCAATTCAGAAGCGACACATTATCATTTAGCTCAGATATTTGATACCCTGAAGCCAATACGACAAAAATTGTTATCATAGATTAGAACCAGAAATAAAATCTGCTGATTCTCAAATGGACAATGCTTCACTTAAAAATTTAAAGAAATTAAACGAAGATGCTTTAAACTATATCCATCAAAAAGAAATTGACGAGGAGCTTGAACTCATAGCTAAAAAACTAATTGATTACTAAACCTACTTTAAATAATTTATAGTTAAATAATTATAAAACAATACAATAGATTTATTTTAAATCTTCGATTTTGCTTAAGTTTAAATATGAGAAAAATTGTACTCCTTGCCTTTAGCCTCGCATCTTATATGCTTATTAATGCCCAAACTGATATTTCAGAAGATTTTGAAAGCCCAACACCTAATTTAGCTTGGTTTGCTGATGATAGTTTTATAGATACACACCAAGCCAATCCACTACAAAACTCTAACAATAATTCCAACTTTGTGCTGATTTATCAAGACATCGGTGGTTTATTTGCTAATATAGGATTTGACTACAGCCCAACATTTGACCTTTCTGGCACCCATGAATTTAGTCTATTAATTTATGTGCCTTCTTCTAGCATAACAGGCAATTCACCAAACCAAATCTCTTTAAAACTTCAAAATGGAAATTTGGCAGCACCTTGGTCTACCCAAACTGAAATTATAAAACCCATAGTATTAGACCAATGGCAAACAATTACATTCGATTTTAATACTGATAACTTTATCAACTTAGATCCTAACTCACCACCACCAAGCCAGAGAATAAATTTGAATCGACTTTTACTACAGGTCAATGGTGAAGATAATAATGACCCTGTAACAGCATATATAGATGACTTTTCATTTACCTCAGATGCTGGTTCAGGCAATGGTGACGAGCCCATCTTTGATGAGCTAGTTTGGCAAGATGAATTCAATTATTCCGGACCTGTAGATGACTCTAAATGGTTTCACCAAACCCAACTCCCTCAAGGAAACTCTTGGTTTAATGGAGAAATTCAGCACTACACCGATAGAATTGACAATGCAGAAGTCAGTAATGGGACTCTAAAAATTATTGCAAAAGCTGAAACCTTTACAGACCAAGGTGTAACCAAAAATTATACCTCTGCCCGCCTAAATTCAAAATTTGCATTTACGTATGGAAAAGTAGAAATACGTGCAAAATTACCAACAGGTGTTGGGACTTGGCCTGCGCTTTGGACACTTGGACAAAACATAGATGAAGATGGTGGTTATTGGAATAATCAAGGATTTGGTACGACATCATGGCCTGCCTGTGGAGAACTTGATATTATGGAACATTGGGGTGATAATCAAGATTATATTTCCAGTGCTATTCACTCACCATCAAGTTTTGGGGCCACTGTCAACACAGGTGGTCAAAATGTAAGTGGCGCCTCCAATCAGTTTCACCTTTACACTATGAAGTGGACAGAAGATTTTGTAAGATTTTCCGTAGATGGGGCGCCCCATTATACTTATAATCCAGCCGTGAAAGATGATAATACTTGGCCGTTTGATTTGCCGCAATACATCTTATTTAATGTCGCCATTTTGCCAAATATCGAACCAAGTTTTACAGAAAGTAGTTTAGAGGTTGATTTTATAAGAATTTATCAGGAAGAAAGTTTAAATACAGACGATACTGAGGTAGCAAAGCCTGTGAAGATATATCCAAATCCAGCTGATAGTGTTTTACATGTAGAAAGCAAAAATCATATAATACAATATACCATTTACAATATATCAGGAAAGCTATTAATCAAAAACAAATTGAACCAATCAACAATTGATTTAAGTCAAATTCCTAAAGGAATTTACATCCTAAAATTGAGAGATCAAAATCAAAAGCTCTTGACTCAAAAGTTCATTAAAGAATAATTTACGACTCATACCAAAAATTGGTTTTAATTACATATTAATTCATTCCTTAAAATGCTAAATTTCAAAAATATATGAAAGTACTTAAATTTAATAATGGAGATCAACTAGACGCCATAGGATTAGGCACTTGGAAATCTCAACCCGTTAAAGTTGAGGACGCGGTATTATCTGCTTTAAAAAGCGGTTATAAACACATAGATTGTGCTGCCGTATATGGCAATGAAGCTGAAATAGGAAAGGCGTTCCAAAAGGCGATTAATCAAAAGGTGATTTCAAGAGAAAACCTATGGGTAACTTCAAAACTGTGGAATACTGCCCACAAAGCAGAAGATGTTATACCCGCACTTAAACAAACTTTAGACGATTTGCAATTAGATTATTTAGACTTATATCTTATCCATTGGCCAGTGGCGTTCAGACCAGATTTACATGGTTTTCCAGAAAGTGACGATGACTTTCTTTCTTTACAGGAAGTTCCTGTAATTGAAACATGGCAAGCGATGCAAGAAGCCAAAAAGCAGGGCCTTGTGAAGCATCTTGGCGTCTCAAACTTTAGCGTGACCAAGCTTAAAGATTTAATGGGCAAAACAGATAACCCACCGGAGATGAATCAAGTGGAATTGCATCCTTTTTTACACCAAGAAAACTTATTAGAATTCTGCCACTCTAACAATATTCATTTGACGGCTTATTCGCCACTCGGAAGTGGTGACCGTTCAACAGAAATGAAAGCTGAAGATGAACCTTCTCTATTAGAAAATGCTGTTGTAAAAGCTATTGCAAAGCAACATGATGTCACTCCAGCTCAAATTTTGATAGCATTTCACTTACATCGGCATACAGCAGTTATCCCAAAATCTACAAACCCTAAAAGAATTCAAGAAAATATAAATAGTGCAAAAGTTAATTTAACTGATGAAGATATGCAGCAAATCAAATCACTTGATAAGCACTACCGCTATGTTAACGGCAAGTTTTTTGAAACCACAGATGGGAAATACTCTAATATCTTTGATGAGTAAAAGCAATTTTAAACATAGTTGACCATTTTTAAAATATAGTCTGGTAATTTTTTCTTGGTTTATTTAGGTATACAGGTGACCAAATGTATTATTCAAAAAGCATCTCCATTTTAATTACACAAGTCTCAAAAAAGCTTAAATAAATTGCCAAACATTTAAAGATAGCATATATTTGCATATAATTTTTGATGATTTTTTAAAACAAGATTATGAACTTTAAGCTTACCGAAGAACATGAAATGATAAGCCAAGCGGCAAGAGATTTTGCCAAAAATGAACTTCTACCTGGTGTTATTGAGCGTGACAACAAACAAGAGTTTCCAAATGAGCAAATTAAAAAATTAGGCGAACTTGGGTTTATGGGAATGATGGCTTCTCCAGAATACGGAGGCGGCGGTATGGATACTATTTCCTACGTAATTGCTATGGAAGAGTTATCTAAAGTTGATGCTTCTGCTTCGGTTGTCGTATCAGTTAATAACTCTTTGGTGTGCTGGGGCATAGACACTCATGGTACAACATCTCAAAAAGAAAAATACCTTTCAAAACTGACTACTGGTGAAGCCTTAGGTGCATTTTGTCTGAGTGAGCCAGAAGCTGGAAGTGACGCTACTTCACAAAAAACAACTGCCATCGATAAAGGCGACCATTATATCCTCAACGGAACCAAAAACTGGATAACAAATGGCGGAAGTGCAGATTATTACATCGTAATTGCACAAACAGATAGAGAGAAAAAGCATAGAGGAATTAATGCTTTTATAGTAGAAAAAGGCTGGGATGGTTTTGAAGTTGGACCAAAAGAAGACAAAATGGGTATTAGAGGTAGTGATACGCATTCGTTAAACTTCAACGACGTGAAGGTTCCTAAAGAAAACCGTATAGGAGAAGACGGGTTTGGTTTTAAGTTTGCTATGAAAACTTTATCTGGAGGCCGAATAGGAATAGCCGCTCAAGCTCTTGGTATTGCTGCAGGTGCTTATGAGCTTTCAAAAGAATACTCTAAAACACGTAAAGCTTTCGGTACAGAAATCATGAACCATCAAGCTATCGCATTTAAGCTTGCTGATATGCATACACAAATAGAAGCTGCAAGACATTTGGTAATGAAAGCCGCATGGGATAAAGACCAAGGCGAAAACTATGACCTGTCAGGAGCAATGGCCAAGCTTTATGCTTCAAAAGTTGCTATGGATGTTTCTACAGAAGCTGTCCAAGTACATGGTGGAAACGGTTATGTAAAAGAATACCATGTAGAACGTATGATGAGAGATGCGAAAATTACTCAGATATACGAAGGAACTTCTGAAATTCAAAAAATAGTTATCTCTAGATCTATTCTCAACAAATAAATTGGTGTTTTTATACCAATAACAATTGATGATAGGTCGTCTTTTTGACCTTATAGAAAGATTAGCTATTCAAACGCCAAATTTCAAAATTAATGACTAGAGCATAGGCAACCCATAGTGCATAAGGGATCAACAAATAAGCGGCAAGATTATTTACAACTTTAAACCACTTAATGGTTAATAAAATTAAAATGAGTAAAGTAATGATTACAAGTAGTGCCCATAAAGGTTGCTCCAAATTAAAAAACACTAAAGACCAAAGAGCATTAAACAACAATTGAAACACAAAATGGTAAAGTGCAGTTTTTACCCAAATATGATGTAAGCCTCTGCTCCAAACAATACCAGCTGCAATTCCCATCAACACATAAAGAACTGTCCAAACTGGAGCAAAAACCGCATTGGGTGGTGTAAAAGAAGGTTTTTGAATTGTTTCGTACCAGCCACCAACACCAGTTTGTGTTGCAATGCTTGCCAAGAAGCCCACAGCCAAGCAAATGACGATGCTGATGATTATTTTAAGTAGAGTGTTAGTTTTCATAATGATGACTAAAGTAAACAAATATTTTAATTTTCACAAATTTTTAAGCATTGTCAACTAAATACATATTTTTGTAAAAACACACACAATTAATGGAATTTAAAGCGCTTCAGCCACAAACCATTATTAAGAACTTGAGCCTAGGCTATGCTGCACCTAGCAATATTGCACTGGTAAAATATTGGGGAAAATATCACAAACAAATTCCAGCCAATCCATCAGTGAGTTTTACGCTAAAAAATTGTAAAACAGAAACCTATATAGAAGCTCAAAAACTGTCAAAAGTTTCAAAGAATTTTGATGTTGAAGTTTATGTCGATGGTCAATTGAATCTTGATTTCAAACCAAAAATCCTTCAGTTTCTAGCAAGAATAGAGCCCTACTTTTTATTTTTAAAACACTATCATTTCAAGATAAAAACCCATAATACTTTTCCACACAGCAGTGGTATTGCTTCATCAGCAAGTGGCTTTGCAGCCTTAGCGTCTTGCTTGGTTAAGATAGAGCAAGATCTGGCTCAACAAAAGGCTAGCTTCAATACAGCAAAAGCCTCTTTTATTGCGAGACTAGGCTCTGGGAGCGCATCTCGAAGTATTTCTGGTCCCATGATGATTTGGGGAAAGCATTTAGGCCTAAGCCATAGTAGCGATGAGATCGCTATTTGCCATGAAAATATTGACGATGTCTTTAAAACTTATCAAGACGTTATTCTACTTGTAGATAAGGGTCAAAAAAAGGTCAGCAGTAGTATTGGTCACAATTTGATGAAAAATCATCCATTTGCACAACCGCGTTTTGAGCAAGCACAATCCAATTTGTCTAGTTTACTAGAGGTTTTAAAAAGCGGAAATCTTGAAAAGTTTATTAAAATTACAGAAAGTGAAGCGCTGACACTTCACGCCATGATGATGTGTAGCCAACCATATTTTATATTAATGAAGCCTCAAACTCTCAGCATAATAGAGCATATTTGGGAATTTCGCCAAAACACATCAATTCCAGTCAGTTTTACTTTAGATGCCGGAGCAAATGTACATTTACTATTTCCTAAATCTCACAAAATCAAAGTTTTAGAATTTATTAATAAAAACTTAATTGGCTATTGTCAAAATGAACAGTATATTTGTGACCAAGTTGGTGATGGTATAAGCCCATTATCGTAAAGTGTCTATTATGAAAGGACCGTTATTTTATTCAAAAATTCTATTGTTTGGTGAATATGGAATCATTAAAGATTCTAGGGGTTTGTCTATACCTTACAATTTTTATAAAGGTGCCCTCAAAATAGATGATTTATCCACAGAAGAAAAGAAAAAATCAAACCAACAATTGTTGTCATATGGCAAATATTTAGAGTCTATTCACCAAAAAAATGAAACTCCTGTCAGGTTTGATTTAAAAAGTTTAAATCAAGATATAGAAAGAGGAATGTATTTTGACAGCAGCATACCACAAGGTTATGGTGTTGGTAGTAGTGGTGCTTTGGTAGCAGCTATTTATGATAAATATGCTACAGATAAAATCACAATTCTAGAAAACTTAAATCAGCCAAAACTTAAGAAACTCAAACTTATTTTTGCTGAGATGGAGTCATTTTTTCACGGGAAATCTTCTGGTTTAGACCCTTTAAATAGTTATTTAAGTCTACCAATCCTTATTAAATCCAAAGATAGCATTGAGCCAGCTGGCATTCCTTCACAAACTAAAAGTGGTAAAGGAGCTGTTTTTTTACTAGACAGCGGCATAGTTGGAGAGACCGAGCCTATGGTTAATATTTTTATGGAAAATATGAAACAAGAAGGCTTTAGGAAAATGTTGAAAGACAGATTTATTAGGCATACAGATGATTGTGTTGACAGTTTTTTAAAAGGTGATGTCAAATCACTATTTTCTAATGTCAAATCACTTTCAAAAGTGGTCTTAGAAAACTTTAAGCCTATGATTCCACAAAACTTCCATGACCTATGGAAAAAAGGAATAGAAAGTAATGCTTATTACCTTAAGCTCTGCGGCTCAGGCGGTGGTGGTTATATTCTTGGTTTTACAGAAGACATCGAGAAAGCTAAACAAGCCTTGAAAGGCCACAAACTAGAGGTTGTCTACAACTTTTAATCACACAACATTATGGTATGAGTTTCTCAAACAAGTCCTTTTTTTACAAAATTGCTGGCTTGTTTGTAAGTGTAAGGGGCTATAATATTTTAATTATAATCCTAGCGCAATATTTAGCTTCAATCTTCATTATATCACCAGATTACCTCTCTTTAAGAGATGTTGTTTTCGATGTTAATTTATTTATTATAGTATGTTGCAGTGCTTTAGTTATTGCATCAGGCTATATTATCAATAGCTTTTATGATTCTGAGAAAGATTTAATTAATAAGCCTTTCAAAACTTATTTAGATAATAAAGTCAGTCAAAATACTAAGCTATCTGTCTATTTTATACTTAATTTTTTGAGTGTGATTTTGGCGAGTTACGTTTCGTTTAGAACGGTTATTTTTTTCTCAGCCTATATTTTTGGGATTTGGTTCTATTCTCACAAACTGAAGAAAATCACATTTTTGGGAAATATTGTAGCTGCTCTTTTAGCTATAGTACCTTTCTTTGCTGTATTTGTCTACTACAAAAACTTTGAAAAAGTAATTTTTTTCCATGCTGTTTTCTTATTTCTGCTCATCTTAATAAGAGAAATAATAAAGGACTTAGAAAATCTAACAGGGGATTTTGCACAAGACTACCAAACTCTACCCGTGAGATATAGCGAGCAGTACACCAAAGTGGTGTTGAGCATTTTAATTTCGCTAGCACTCATTACCAATATATTACTTATCCAGAACTTTGACCTAGGCTATATGGACTATTATTTTTATGTCAGCTTGATTGGTTTTATGTTTTTCTTTTTTTTGATATGGAAATCTAAGTACAAAATACAATTCAGCCTTCTTCACAACTTACTTAAACTTATTATTGTATTAGGTGTATTCAGTATTTTGTTAATCGATGTAGACTTAGTATTGAATAAACTGTTAAACCTATAGAACTTTTTATAAGTTAAAAAAAGTCGTTTAGACTTTACACCCACTTGATGTTTTGTTCACTTAGTATTAAATTAAATTAAGGTCAATTCGATTACTTTTAATGCTTAAACAATTTTATTTATTATGCTTAATTTGCGCGTTTTAAGTTTTTATTTTTTGATTATATCTATAGTGTCTTGTAAGAATAATAAACCACAAGATTCAAAACAAAATACGCCAAGCACACAACCTAATGAGGTAAAAACCAAAATTAACACATTTGATTTTGTCGTAGCCTTTGGAAGCTGTAATAAACAAAACCATAAACAACCCCTTTGGAATGCTATGGTAAAGCAAAACCCTGATATTTTTATTTGGGGCGGTGACAACATTTACGCTGATACCGAAGATATGACTAAAATGGCTCAAGACTATCAAACCCAATTGGAAAACCCTAATTACAAAGCATTTTTAAACACAATAGATCATCAAATTTATGGGGTGTGGGACGACCATGATTATGGTAAAAACGATGCAGGCAAAGAATGGACATACAAAACTGAAAGTCAGCAGTTGTTTTTAGATTTTTTGGGTGTAGATTCTACAGATGTCAGACGAAACCAAAAAGGCATTTATTATTCAGAAGAGCTACAAGTTAAAGACAATATAATCAAGTTAATTCTTTTGGATACACGTTATTTTAGAAGTCCTCTACAAGACAACAAGGAAAGTGATAAGCGCTACCAACCATGGCGAAATGGCGAAGGAACACTATTAGGTGAAACACAATGGAAATGGTTAGAAAACGAGCTTAAACTATCAAACGCCGATTATCACATTATCATGAGCAGTATCCAAATTTGGTCAAATGAACACGGCTTTGAAACTTGGGGTAATTTTCCTCATGAAGTCGATAAATTAAAACAACTTCTCAACACCTATCAACCCCAAAATTTGGTGATGTTATCAGGCGATAGGCACATTTCCGAATTTTCGAGTCAAACGCTTAAAGCCTATGATTATCCTATATTTGATTTTACCTCAAGTGGTTTAACGCACGCGTATTCCAAGTTCACCTCAGAACCTAACGAAGATCGTGTTGGCAAAGTGGTGGCTACAGAATCTTTTGGAATGTTGAAATACAATTTTGAAAGCAATTCGGTTCTACTGGAAATGCGAAATGAAGCGGGAGTTTTGCAGGACTATGACTTAAAATTTTAAGATTTTATAGCCTGATTTAAATCCTCAATTAAATCTTCTTTATCTTCAATCCCAACACTTAATCGGATTAAAGAATCTACAACACCAGCTTTTTCACGTTCAGCTTTGGGAATGCTGGCATGCGTCATACTTGCAGGATGGCCTGCTAGAGATTCTACGCCACCAAGTGACTCAGCTAAAGTAAAAACCTTCAACCCTTCTACAAATTTTACGGCATTTTTGTAGGAATTGCCTTGAGTTGTAAACGACACCATACCTCCAAAATCTCGCATTTGAGATTTAGCAATATTGTAGTTAGGATTTGTTTTTAAACCTGGCCAATAGACCTTTTCAACTTGTGGGTGTTGCTGCAGAAATTCAGCAACAGCTCTGCCATTCTCGCAGTGTCTTTGCATCCTGAGATGTAAAGTTTTGATGCCTCTTAAGGTCAGAAAACAATCCATCGGCCCGGGAACAGCACCGCTAGCATTTTGGATAAAAGCAAGTTGCTCTGCTAAATTATCATCATTGACAACCACGGTGCCTAAAATCAAATCTGAATGACCGCCCAAATATTTAGTCGCACTGTGCATCACAATATCCGCACCTAACTCTAAGGGTTGCTGAAGGTAAGGTGTGGCAAAAGTATTGTCTACACAAAGTTTAAGATGATGAGCTTTACAGATTTTAGCCAAAGCTTTTATGTCTATCACATTCATCATAGGATTGGTTGGGGTTTCTGCCCAAATCATTTTTGTTTTTGGTGTGATATGAGCTTCAATATTTTCAATTAGGTTGAGATTTATAAAATGAAATTTAACACCAACATTTTCAAATATCCTAGTAAACAAACGATAGCTCCCACCGTATAAGTCATGGGTTGAAATGACCTCGTCACCGGGTTTTAGCAATTTAAGAATGGCATCTATCGCTGCTAGTCCAGAGCCAAAAGCCAAACCGTATTTACCGTTTTCTAAGGCCGCAATTGAGCGCTCTAAAGCTGTTCGTGTAGGATTTGCACTTCGGGAATATTCATAGCCTTTATGTTTTCCGGGAGATTTTTGCGCATAAGTTGAGGTTTGATAAATTGGTGGCATCACTGCATTATAGCCCGGGTCTATATTGTCTTGACCACCGTGAATGGCTTTGGAATTGAACTTCATCTGAAAAGGTTTTAAAACAAATTTAGCAGAGCCAAGCACATTTGCAAGCCTAAAGTTTAGGTTTATTTAATGTTTAACAAACTCAAAATGTATTTAGCTATTTCTCGTTTAGAATTCAATTATATTTGTAATACATAAAATTTTATGAAAAACCTTTTTTACGATTATATCCTCAATCTTCAAAATCGAATCACTTCAGCACTTGAAGACATCGATGGTAAAGCCAAATTTCACGAAGACCAATGGGAACGCAAAGAAGGTGGTGGCGGCAAAACTCGGGTGATTCAAAACGGAAATATTTTTGAAAAAGGCGGCGTAAATGTGTCTGCTGTTCATGGCCCATTACCACAATCGATGCAATCTTATTTTAAAGTTGAAGATTGTGATTTTTATGCTTGTGGTTTAAGTTTGGTGCTTCATCCTAAAAATCCATTTGTGCCAACGGTTCACGCCAATTGGCGGTATTTTGAAATGATTGATAAATCCGGAAATCGTATAGACCAATGGTTTGGGGGCGGATTAGATTTGACGCCGTATTATTTATTTGAAGATGATGCTAAACACTTTCACCAAGTTTGTAAAGCAGCATGTGATCAACACCACACTGATTTTTACCCTCAATATAAAAAGCGATGCGATGAATATTTTTGGAATCACCATCGTGACGAGGCTCGAGGTATAGGCGGTTTATTTTTTGACTATTTAAAACCCAATGCTGAAAGAAGCATTGATCAGTGGCATGATTTTGTTACAGAAGTTGGCGATAGTTTTCTAGATGCCTATCTTCCCATTGTGGAAAAAAGAAAAGATATGCCGTATGAAAAACATCATCGCGATTGGCAAGAAATACGGCGTGGCCGCTATGTCGAGTTTAATCTAGTGCATGACAAAGGCACGCTGTTTGGACTCAAAACCAATGGTCGTATAGAAAGTATTTTGATGAGTTTACCGCCACATGTGCAATGGCGATACAACCATGAACCTGAGAAAAATTCGCCTGAAAAAAAACTAGTAAACGTATTACAACATCCTAAAGACTGGATAAATTCATAAATATATGTATCCGTATCAACGCCCACGCCGACTTAGAAAAAGCCAAGCGATAAGAGATTTGGTCAAAGAAACACGCTTGCATCCCGATGATTTTATTGTGCCACTTTTTATTGTAGAAGGCAAAAACATCAAAGAAGAAATCCCATCCATGCCTAATTATTACCGCATGAGTCTGGATTTGATTAAGCAAGAAGTAAAAGACTTATGGAACATGGGCTTAAAGTCGGTTTTGCTCTTTGTAAAAGTGGATGATACATTGAAAGACAACACAGGTTTAGCTGCCATAGACGACAACGGATTGATGCAACAAGCCATTAAAACCATTAAAAATGCTGTGCCGGAACTATATGTGATGACCGATGTGGCTTTAGACCCGTTTTCATCTTTAGGCCACGATGGGATTGTAAAACATGGAAAAATCATCAATGATAAAAGCGTGCAGATGCTGGCTAAAATGGCATTGGGTCATGCGCAAGCTGGTGCCGATATGCTTGCTCCAAGCGATATGATGGACGGAAGAATTGGAGCGATACGCGAAATTTTAGAGAAAAACGGCTTTGATGATACCGGTATTATGAGCTATTCTGCGAAATATGCCTCAGCTTTTTATGGGCCATTTCGAGATGCTTTAGACTCAGCCCCAGTCGATGAAGCTGATGTGCCTAAAGATAAAAGCACTTACCAAATGAACCCGGCAAACCGAAAAGTGGCTATCACCGAAACACTTTTAGATATTGAAGAAGGTGCAGACATTGTGATGGTAAAACCCGGCTTGTGCTATTTGGATATTGTTAGAGATTTAGCCAATACTGTTGAGCAGCCGATAGCCGTTTATCAAGTCAGTGGCGAATATGCCATGATCAAGGCCGCGTCTCAACAAGGTTGGCTAGACCATGATGCCGTAATGCTTGAACAATTGACAGCTATAAAACGTGCTGGTGCCAGTTTGATCGCTTCTTATTTTGCTAAGGATGTTGTAAAACTGTTGTAATAATTTTTTTAATTGTCATCCTGAGCGCCTGCCTCGCCGGCAAGTCAGGCATTCGAAAGATTGTCAAGGATGTGGTAGGTGTAATGCATTAATTTATTTCTAAACATCATCAACTTGAGGTATTGTATGTAATAAATTCAAAACAAGACCATTCAAAAAAATGAGACGCTTATATTTGTGATTTATTCTAAGCCAACGCATGAACAGTAAACAAATTGGTCTTCTCCTACTTTCGGGCCTATTATTAAGTTTGGCCTGGCCTACTCATGGGTTTTCGCCATTGGTGTTTTTGGGTTTTGTGCCCTTGTTGATTGTGTTTTATCAATTGCGTCTTCAAAAACCTAAGCGGCTTTTATTAAAAAGTTTTGTTTCAGCCTACATTACTTTTTTTGTCTTTAATATCATCACGACCTTTTGGCTGTATTATTCTACAGCTTTCGGGATGTGGTTTGCGGTTCTGGTCAATTCGGGGTTGATGGCTTTGGTCTTTATGTTCTATCAATTTATCGCCAAACGCACGTCAAACCGCAATGCTTTGGTTTTTCTAATTGCATTGTGGATTGGGTTTGAAAAATTGCATTTACATTGGGAATTCTCGTGGCCATGGCTCAATCTCGGTAATGTGTTTTCAGAAAATATCAATTGGGTGCAATGGTATGAATACACAGGCACTTTTGGTGGCACGCTATGGATTTGGTTGATCAATATTTTGCTTTTCAATGCTTACCTCAAATGGGGACAAAACCGATTACAGAAAATTAAACTCTTGGTTTCACTCATTTTACTTTTGGGATTACCAATTGCTTTGTCCTATCTTATCAAATCACAATACACAAACCTCGGTAAAACCGCTGAAGTGATTGTCCTACAACCCAATATTGACCCGTATTCCGAAAAATATAACACCAAAGACCCACAAGTTGCTAAAAATTTAATCGAACTCATTGCTCAACAAAAACCAATAGGAGAAAGCACGATTTTGGCTCCTGAAACGGTTTTTGCAGACGGTACAAGATTAAAACAATTTAATGTGAGTCCAGCCTATCAATTTACTCAACAAGTCACCAGTCAATTTCCGCAGTTGTCTTTGATAAGTGGGATTTCGATGTATGAAATAATTCGTGATTCATCTCAAGTTAAAACCCAAACCAATTATCTAAAAAAAGGGATTTGGTTTAATGATTACAACTCGGCGTTTTTGGCAAAAGCCAATCAATCTATAGAGTTTTATCACAAATCTAAATTGGTCGTCGGAGTGGAAAACTTTCCTTATCAGGAGTTTCTTAAACCACTTTTGGGTGATATTATGTTAGATTTAGGCGGCACGGTAGCGGTGAAAACCACACAAGACAACCGCTCAGTTTTTGAAATCGATCAAGAGGTCAAAGTTGCCCCAATTATCTGTTACGAGTCGGTTTATGGAGAATTTGTTACAGGATATGTCAACAACGGCGCAACAATTCTAGGGATTATCACAAACGACGCTTGGTGGGGCGAAACACAAGGCCACAAACAGCACTTTTCATATGCCAAACTAAGAGCAGTAGAAACCCGACGTAGTGTTGCGAGAAGTGCTAATACGGGTATTTCTGGATTTATCAATCCGCTTGGTGAAGTGATGTCTAAAACAGTTTACAATACGAGAATTAGCTTAAAAGAAGATATACCATTGATGACAAAAACGACGTTTTATGTCAAACATGGTGATTATATTGCACGAATTGCTTACTTTTTTATCATCTTTATTGGTATTTTTGCGTTAATAAAGTATAAACGTGAGGGATTGAAGAGATGACGCCTCGGCTTCGCTCAGCGTCCTTATGTATTTAAAAATAATTATTTATGAAAACGGTTGCAGTAATTATGGGAAGCACAAGCGATTTGCCAGTGATGCAAGACGCCATAGATATTCTAAAACATTTTGAAATTCCCGTTGAAGTCGATATTGTCTCTGCGCATCGCACGCCAGACAAACTCATGGAATACGGCAAATCTGCAGCCAATAGAAATATTGGTGTGATTATCGCTGGTGCCGGTGGTGCGGCCCATTTACCAGGCATGATTGCTTCGGTTACTGCTTTACCAGTGATTGGCGTGCCTGTAAAATCTCGAAAGTCTATTGATGGTTGGGATTCTGTATTGTCTATCCTACAAATGCCAGGTGGTGTGCCTGTCGCTACCGTAGCGCTTGATGGGGCTAAAAATGCAGGAATTCTGGCAGCTCAAATCCTCGGTGCAACTCAAGAGGATATCCATAAAAAGGTTGAAGAATTTAAAGAAGAGCTCAAAGCAAAAGTCATAGAAGGCTCAAAATCTTTAAAATAAAAAACCTTAAAGTTAGTAGAGATTCTGAAACAAGTTTAGAATAACAAAACCTAACTTTAAGGTTTTTCAACTATTGATAAAATTTAACTGATATCAATTAAGCGCTTAGGTTGTTTTTTAGCTTCGTCACGCTTAGGTAAATCTACCGTTAACACACCATTTTTATAATTAGCTTTCACTTTATTAGTATCAACGGTGTCTGGTAATGTAAAGCTTCGCTTAAAGCTTTCATAGCTAAATTCTCTTCGGGTAAAGTTTCTGTCTTTATCCTCAGATTTATGTTCTTCTTTGATTTCAGATGAAATGGTTAACAAATCGTTATCCAATTCAATATTGAAATCTTTTTTAGTTTTACCAGGCGCAGCAAGTTCAAGAGTGTATTTGTCTTCTTTCTCTTCAATATTTACTGCGGGTAAAGACTTCATGGTGTTAAAACCATTTTCGGTTAACCTATCATCAAAAATGTCTTCTAATAAATTAGGTAACCATCCGTTCTTTGTTCTTGTCATTAATTCCATAATACTATAATTTTTTGGTTAAACTTCAATTTTTTTCTTCAACCACATAAGTTCAATTCTTATACCAACTGATTTATACTGACATTATGGCTTAATAACGGTAATAAACAATGACAAAGTGTCTGCAGCCTCATTTAAAATAATATGATAAACATCTCTAAAAAACTGATAAACAGAATTATAACATCGATTATACCTTAATAAAAAAACCCCGAATATTATCGAGGTTTTTTACTGTTTTATGTTATATATTTTCACAATGATTGAACTTCAATATCTGCATTTTGAGATTTAAGTATCTGCATCACTGCGTTGTAATCCTGTAAATTCACATCAAACTCCTCAGCAAAATCTGCCGGCAAAATGGCGATTCTAAAAACTTGATTATTGGTAAAACCAGGTCCCAAATTGTTGAGGTTGACATTGCCATCCAAAAATAAATTGACATCAAGAAAAGTATGGTTAAAGTTGTAAACCACTTGAGCACCACCATCTACAAAAAAAGATTGAGGTAAAGGCGTCCAAACATCAATTGGTCCACTTGGGTCGCTGACTTGTTCCTCTAAAAGATAGACCATTACGACATCACTTTCGAAAACTTCTATATTATTTGGAAACGCTATCAAATTTGAAAAGCCATTATTAGGTGTAAAATCAACATTAACTTCAAATACGTTTCCAAGTATATTTACACCGTCAAAACCTGGAGGTCCCGGTGGGCCTTGTGGTCCTTCGCAACTTATTAAAGCTACACTAAATAATAATACAATTAATTTTTTCATCATTATGGTTTTTTTGGGTTGAAATTTAAACTTAGAGAATTTACGCAATAGCGTTGTCCTGTTTCCGTAGGTCCATCTTCAAACACATGACCCAAGTGACCACCGCAGTTGTTACATAATATTTCTACTCGTTTCATGCCTAGCGAATGGTCGGGCTCGTAACGAACAGCTCCTTCTTTCGCCTCATCAAAACTTGGCCAGCCGCAACCACTATCAAACTTTGTGTTGCTATCAAATAATTCGGCACCACAACCTTTACAAACATAAGTGCCATTTTCAAAATGCATATTATATTTTCCAGAATGTGGCGGTTCAGTGCCTTTTTCTCTTAAAACTTCATAAGCTTCTGGAGACAGTTTCGATTTCCAATCCGTATTTTCGAGGTTCGCCATTTTAGTTATTTTTGGGTTTAAAATCTAAAGCTACGCCATTGATACAATGTCTTTTTCCAGTAGTTTCTCTTGGTCCATCATCGAAAACGTGACCCAAGTGGCTGCCACATTTACCACAAAGCAATTCATCTCTTTTGTAGCCTAATTTTCTATCTGAAGAGTAGGCTAAGCTTCCTTCGATTGCACGATCAAAGCTTGGCCAGCCGGTGCCGCTATCAAATTTATGCTTAGTTTCATATAAAGGGTTTTCACAAGCAGCACACACAAAAACACCGGGTTCTTTAATATTTAAAAGTTCACTTGTAAACGGTCTTTCGGTTGCAGCTTTTCTGAGAACCCGATACTCCATATCGCTCAGTTCTGCTTTCCATTCATCATCAGTTTTTGTGATTTCAAAGTCTTTATTTGACTTTTCACTTTGGGCGGAAGACTGACAGCCGTAAAGACTACAAACTAAAATTAGTGATAATAATGTTTTCATAACTTTTTAATGTAAAATAACAAATTAAACTTAGTTTTGAAATATGAGGATTCGTTAATATTTTGATAAGTTGCTTATTAAAATTTAAACAATTTCGATGCCACAATTTTTATTTTGAAACCCTTAAATTTATATATAATTGAAAAACAAACAATTAGATAATTTAAAATGTTTAATATTAATATACATTTAACGAAATAGAGGTAATCAATGCACATCACTAGTACAAAAAACCCTCAAATTAAACACCTCAAGCAATTACAATCAAAATCTAAATTGCGAGTTGATGAAAATTCTTTTGTCATTGAAGGTGTTCGTGAAATTGAAATGGCTTTGACACATCATTATCACATTGTCAAAGTTTTTATAGCTGAAGATTTTTACCAAGCAGATTTAAAATTTGAAGAGCATACACAAGTCATAAGGATTTCTTCAAACGTATACCAACATTTAGCTTACCGCTCTAGTACAGAAGGTATAGTTGCACTTTGTAAAAGTCCAAAACATAACTTAAGTCATTTTAAAACTCATGCCGAAAATCCTTTAGTGCTGGTTTTAGAGTCTCCCGAAAAACCTGGAAATATTGGAGCCATTCTTCGTACTGTAGATGCTGCCAAGCTCGATGCTGTTATGATTGCAGACCCCAAAACCGATTTGTATAATCCTAATACCATAAGGGCGAGTTTGGGCGCCGTGTTTTCAAATTCTATTGTATTAGGGTCTTCTGATGAAATTTATGAATTTTTAAATGATAATTCATTTAATATGTATTCTGCAACTTTACAAAACTCCAACTCGTACTTAAGTGAAAATTACAAAACCAAAACTGCCTTTATAATGGGTTCTGAGGCATACGGGCTGACAACATTTTGGAGACAAAAGCCAAACATACAAGCCATTAATATTCCCATGAAAGGTCAAATTGACTCTATGAATCTTTCGGTTTCTTCGGCAATCTTAATTTTTGAAGCTTTGAGGCAAAGAGAGTCAATTGTCTAAATTTTTTAACTCAAAGGTCAAACCTGCGATTTTTCACGCTTAACCTACAATTTTTAATATCTTTACGTTTTAAATTTTTCATCAACTAAATAAGTATTTAGTTTCAATAAATATCAATATGGGATGCGGAAGTTGCTCGAGCCAAAACAACGGCTCGCCAAAAGGCTGTAAAAATAATGGAACATGTGGTACAGACGGCTGTAATAAATTAAGTGTTTTTGATTGGTTGTCCAATATGCAATTACCAGAAGGTCAAGATACTTTTGACATGGTAGAAGTACGTTTTAAAAACGGTCGAAAAGCATTTTTTAGAAACCCCGACAATATACCAATTTACATGGGAGATATTGTTGCAACAGAATCTCAGCCAGGGCACGATGTTGGAACCGTAAGTCTTACAGGAGAATTGGTCAAAGTGCAAATGAAAAAGAAAAAAGCCAAGCCTGAAGGAGACGACTTTCCTAAAATTTATCGAAAAGCGACTCAAAAAGACATCGATATCTGGCAAAAATGTCGCCAAAGAGAAGAGGAAGTTAAAGTGAAAGCAAGACAAATTGCCATCAGACTTAACCTGAAAATGAAAATTAGTGATGTCGAATTTCAAGGTGATGGTTCTAAGGCCATTTTTTATTACACGGCAGAACAACGTGTTGATTTTAGACAGTTGATTAAAGAATATGCCTATGTATTTAAGGTAAGAATAGAAATGAAACAAATTGGTTTACGTCAAGAAGCTGCTCGTTTAGGTGGTATTGGGTCATGTGGTAGAGAGCTTTGTTGCTCAACTTGGCTCACCGATTTTAGATCTGTCAAAACCTCTGCAGCCCGATACCAACAACTGTCTTTAAATCCACTAAAGTTAGCCGGCCAGTGTGGAAAATTAAAATGTTGTTTGAATTACGAGCTAGACATGTATGTTGAAGCACTTAAAGATTTTCCAAAAACGGATTATAAGCTCGTCACAAAAAAAGGGAAAGCCAGCTTACAAAAAATGGACATTTTTAAGCGAAAATTGTGGTATGCGTATTACGACGAACCCAATCCATGGCATGAACTAGATGTCGATGATGTGAACCACATTATAAAAGCAGAAAAGCAAAATAAACCTGTAGAAGCTTTAGAAGATTTTGTAGATGATACTCCTACAAACTCTAACGATTACACTAATGTTGTAGGTCAAGACAGTTTAACACGTTTTGATAAACCAAAACGAAAAAAAAGACGCAACAAAAGAAAACCAAGACAACACAACAGACGACATAAGAATTCAAATAAAAATGCGTAAACAATTTTTTATACTGATGCCTCTTGTGCTTTTCTGTTTTTTAGGCTGCCAAGAAAGGTCCTTTTACTATGAGTCAAAATCCACTCCGGGGTTTTGGCATAAAGACAGTATCGCCAAATTTGAATTTAAAGCACCAGACACTACAAACCACTATAATTTTTTTATACACATCAAAAACACTTCAAAATATGCATACAGCAACTTATTTATAATCACTTCTATGCAGTTTCCTCATGGAAAGATTATTGTAGATACTTTAGAGTACAAAATGGCGTTTAAAGATGGAAGACTTATGGGAGAAGGACTAGGAAGTTTAAAACACAATAAACTTTGGTATAAAGAAAAAATTAAATTTACGGAAACCGGCAAATATAGTTTACAAATCAAACATGCTATGCGCAAAGCCAATGAAACCAGCATCTTGACAAAGTTAAAAGGTGTTGAGGATATAGGTTTCAGTTATGAAATAGTTAACCCCAAAAAATCATGACCTCAAAGACAAAAAACCCAAATTATTCTAAACAACTCAAGCGATTTTGGGTTGTTTATGTGCTCCTCTTTGTTTTTGTCATATCAATATTTTTGCTTGCAAGTGTAGGCGCTTTTGGCAAAATGCCAAGTTTTGAACAATTGGAAAATCCTCAGACCAACTTGGCGACAGAAATCATATCTCAAGACAGCATAACTTTAGGAAAATACTTCAAGCAAAATAGAACCCCTGTAGATTACGATCAGCTACCTAAACATCTTGTAAACGCTTTAGTTGCCACAGAAGATGAACGCTATTATTCGCATTCAGGAATAGACGCTAAAGGGACTTTAAGAGCTATTGCTTATTTGGGTAGTAAAGGTGGAGCGAGCACAATCACACAGCAACTAGCAAAGCAATTGTTTACAGGTGTGCGCTCTAGCAATAAGTTGGAAGCGGTTTTGCAAAAAATAAAAGAATGGATTATCGCTATTCGACTTGAAAAACAATATACCAAAGATGAAATCATAGCGATGTACTTCAACATTTTTGATTTTACTCGTGGTGCTGTTGGTATCCGTTCTGCAGCGCGAATCTATTTTGGAAAAGAACCACAAGACTTAAATATTGAAGAGTCGGCAACCTTAGTAGCAATGTTTAAAAACCCTGTACTATACAATCCCTATCGTGATATTTTTAAAGATAACGCCCTTAGAAGGCGTAACCAAGTTTTTGTCCAGATGGCCAGAAATGAATTTATTACAGAAGAAGAAAAAGATTCTTTACAAGCCTTACCATTAGAGCTCAATTATACCCCAGAATATCAAAATGATGGTCGTGCGACCTACTTTAGAGCAGAGCTGAAGAAATTCATGAACAATTGGATTAAAGACAATCCAAAAGATGATGGCAAACTCTACAACCTTTACAGTGATGGCTTAAAAATTTATACCACCATAGATTCAAAAGCTCAGACCTATGCCGAAAATGCGGTTGAAGCCCACATGAAAAACCTTCAAAAGGTATTTTTTGAACAAAACAAAAACAATAAGACGGCTCCGTTCCGAAGTCTTACTTCACAAGAAATAGATAGAATTATCAATAGAGCGATCAAAAACTCTTTACGATATAAACAAATGAAGCGCGTGGGTATCCCGGAAGATTCAATATTGTTATCATTTGACAAACCAGTTAAAATGAAAGTCTTTAGCTGGGAAGGCAAAAAAGACACGATTATGACGCCAAGAGACTCTATTTATTACCATAAATCTTATCTCAATGTGGGCATGATGTCTATGCGGCCGCAAACCGGAGGAATCAAAGCTTGGGTAGGAGGCATAGATTTTGAAAACTTTAAATATGAACATGTACAACAAGCCAAAAGACAAGTCGGCTCTACCTTCAAACCTTTTGTTTATGCCACAGCTATAGACCAACTTCATCTTTCACCCTGTTATGAATTGCCCAACACAAAATTTACCATTCCTAAAGGGAAATTTGGTTTAATTAAAGACTGGACTCCAGAAAATTCAAGTGACGATTATGGTGAAATCTATACCTTGAAGAAAGCCTTGGCAAATTCTATCAACACCATTACGGCAAGAGTCATAGATAAAACCGGACCTCAGCCTGTATTGCAATTAGCTCAAAAATTAGGGATAGATACAAACAATATAGAACCTTATCCATCAATTGCATTAGGTACACCTGATTTGAGTGTTTATGAAATGGTTTCGGCATTTAGCACATTTGCCAATAAAGGAGTTTATACAGAGCCTTATTACGTCAGTCGAATTGAAGACAAAAACGGGACAGTGTTATATCAGCACACGCCAAAAAGCCGAGATGTTTTAAGCCGTGAAACTGCTTATGTGACTATCAAACTTTTAGAAGGTGTGACACAATATGGTTCAGGGCAACGCCTTAGAGGAACATGGGCTAAAAATTTACCGCATTATAAAAAAGCTGTAACAGGCTATCCCTACGATTTTGAAAACCCAATAGCTGGAAAAACCGGAACCACCCAAAATCAAAGTGATGGTTGGTTTATCGGGATGGTGCCAGATTTGGCGACTGGCGTTTGGGTTGGCGGAGAAGACCGATCCGTAAGATTTACAAGCCTCACTTATGGTCAAGGCGCAACCATGGCTTTGCCCATTTGGGGAATGTTTATGAAAAGCCTTTATGAAGATGACAACTTTGAAGTTTCTGCCGAAGAATTTGAAAAACCTGAAAATTTAAGTATACGAGTGGAATGTGAGGATGAAACAAAGGATGATGAAAACCCAACAGCAGAGCCTGATTACAACATTGACTTTTAGGAATTAAACCCATTTACTATGGCGAACTCTAAAGCTTATTATGACAAGTCGTCTCAACCTGTTCGCCCAAAAAAATTTATTGGCCAGCATTTTTTAAAAGATGAATCCATTGCTCAAAATATTGCTGATGCTCTAGACTACACAAAGTTTTCTAAACTTATAGAAATAGGACCCGGCACAGGAATGCTCACCAAATATTTATTAAAAAAACCCATTGAACTCTATGCTTTTGAAATCGACAGAGACTCTATCGCATATCTCAAAGAACATTTTTTAAACCCGTTAGATAATCAAACCCGTTTTAAGATTGTAGCCCAAGATTTTTTAAAAGCCGACTTACAAGAAGTTTTAAATGACTATAACTTTGGAATTATAGGTAATTTTCCCTATAATATTTCAAGCCAAATTTTATTCAAAACTATCGAGTTAAGAGAAGTTGTCCCTGAATTTGCAGGAATGTTTCAAAAAGAAGTAGCCAGACGAATTTGTGCAGAAAGTGGTAATAAAACTTACGGTATTTTATCTGTGCTTACACAAGCATTCTATAAAACAGAATATTTATTTACTGTAAAACCCCAAGTTTTTAACCCACCGCCAAAAGTAGATAGTGGCGTGATAAAATTGACCCGTAGAGAAAACTATAAACTAGATTGCGACGAAAATTTATTTTTTAAAGTGGTTAAAACCGCATTTCAACAGCGTCGAAAAACACTTCGTAACAGTTTAAAAACATTTAATTTGAGCGATAATTTAAAATCAGACCTTATCTTTGCTCAAAGACCTGAGCG
This sequence comes from Mesohalobacter halotolerans, assembly GCF_006120725.1. GTDB lineage: Bacteria > Bacteroidota > Bacteroidia > Flavobacteriales > Flavobacteriaceae > Psychroflexus > Psychroflexus halotolerans. The sequence continues at coordinate 323,159 of NZ_SWMU01000001.1, read as the reverse complement.
ACTAAGTTATCAGGATTTTGTAGAATTGACTCAAAAAATAGCCCAAGATGCAGTTTGAAATCTCAAAAGCATTTATTGAAAAAATAGAACATCTGATTGAAGAGCAAAACAATCAGGAGTTGCTTTCTCATCTTGGTGATATGCACCACGCTGATATTGCAGAAATATTAGACCAACTTACACTTGACGAAGCGACTTATGTCATCAAGCTTTTAGACAGCGAAAAAACTGCTGAAATTTTGATGGAGATCGATCAAGATGACCGTGAACGTGTCCTTGAAAACCTAACGCCAAAAGAAATTGCAGATGAGATTGAGGAAATGGATACTGATGATGCTACCGACATCATTTCAAACCTTTCGGTAGAGCTGAAGGATGAGGTTTTTAAGAATCTCAAAGACCGCGAGCACGCTCAGCATATTGTAGAGTTAATGCGTTATGATGAAGACTCAGCTGGTGGTTTAATGGCTAAAGAGCTCATCAAGGTTAATGAAAACTGGAGCGTGACCGGTTGTATGGAAGAAATGCGAGCTCAAGCTGAAAATGTGACACGCGTTCACGCCATATATGTTGTTGACAACAAAGGCAAATTAAAAGGCCGTTTATCGCTCAAAGATTTAATTACGGCACCAAGTAATGCCAATATTGCCGACGTTTATATTGAAAATGTCGACTATGTCGATGTGCATACATCTGCAGAAGAAGTTGCTCGTGTAATGCAAAAATACGACCTCGAAGCCATTCCCGTTGTTGATGAAATTGGTCGATTGGTTGGGCGAATTACTGTTGATGATATCATCGACTTTATAAGAGATGAAGCCGACAAAGATTACCAAATGGCCGCAGGGATTTCAGAAGATGTCGATGCTGATGATAGCATTTGGGAATTGACACGTGCACGCTTACCTTGGTTAGTTTTGGCGCTTTTCGGTGGGTTTATAGCCGTTACCGTTGCAGGTCAATTTGAAAGTGCCATGGTTAATTATGGTTTTCTGTTTTTCTTTATGCCACTTATTGCTGCTATGGCCGGAAATGTCGGCGTGCAATCTTCTGCCATCATCGTCCAAAGTATTGCCAAAGGCACCTTGACAGGTTCAGTTTGGAAACGCCTACTCAAAGAAGTAGGGCTTAATGTTTTAAACGGTATCATCTTATCTATTATTCTATTTCTTGGCGCACATTTTATTTTAGGACGCGATTACATTGTAGCATTTACAGTTTCAACAGCATTGATTTCTGTGATTATCATAGCCTCACTCATTGGCACTTTTGTGCCCATCATGCTCAATCGTTACAAAATTGATCCAGCATTGGCAACAGGACCTTTTATTACGACAAGCAACGATATATTTGGTTTACTTATCTTCTTTACTATCGCCAAGTATATGCTGGGTTTCTGAAATGAACTACCATGCGAAAAGCCATTCCATTTGAAAAAAAGTTTAAAGTCGAAAATGACGTGATAGACCATTTTAATCATGTCAATAATATAGCTTATGTTCAATGGGTTTTAGGGATTTCAAAAGACCACTGGATTAGCTTTAGTTCAGAAAAGATCAGAAATCAATTTGGTTGGATGATTATGAAACACAACTTAAATTACATAAGGCAAGCTATACTCAATGATGAATTAAATATTAAAACTTGGATACACGATTTTTCTACAGCCACTTCAACCAGGAAAACCACCATTTCAGAGGTCAATACCCAAAAGGTAATTTTTGAATCGCAGGCAAGATGGTGTTTTGTGAATTTAAAAACCCAAAAGCCGACACGATTAACTTCAGACATTTTAAACCCCTTTTTTGAAAGCTTATGAAAATTCTTCATCTCGACCAAAACCACCCTTTACTTATAGAGCAACTTGAAGCTCTAGGGATGACCAATGTAGAAGATTATTCTTCTTCAAAATTAGAAATTGAACAGTGTATTGAAAATTACGAGGGTATTGTTATACGCAGTCGATTTCCTGTGGATAAATCGTTTTTACAAAAGGCCAAAAACTTAAAATTTATCGGTCGAGTTGGGGCTGGATTAGAAAACATTGATGTCGAATTTGCAAAACAACATGGCATTAAATTATTTAATGCCCCAGAAGGCAATCGCGATGCCGTTGCCGAACACGCTTTAGGACTTTTATTAGCATTGACCAATCGCTTGTTCATCGCTCATCAAGAGGTGAGCAATGGGGTCTGGAAACGTGAAGAGAATCGCGGCGAAGAAATTATGGATAAAACTATTGGCATTTTAGGCTATGGCTATATGGGAAAAGCTTTTGCAAAACGCCTACAGGGTTTTGGTTGTAAGGTGATTTGTTATGACATTAAAGCCAACTTGGGAGACAAATACGCCAAGCAAGTCGATTTAGAAACGTTTTTCAAAAAAACCCAAATTCTCAGTGTGCACCTTCCTTTGACAGAAAAAACCCATCAAATGATCAATGCTAATTTCCTCTCTAATTTTAAGCAACCGATTTGGTTAATCAATACCGCTCGTGGTCAGGTTGTTAACACTGAGGATCTGGTCAAAGCTTTACAGAGAAAAAAAGTGAAAGGCGCCGGTTTAGATGTTTTAGAATACGAAAAAACCTCTTTTGAATATTTATTTACGAACCCATCTCAAATGCCCGATGCTTTTAAGACTTTAATCCAACTCGACAATGTGCTTTTATCGCCACATATTGCTGGGTGGACTATCGAAAGTAAGGCAAAACTAGCACAGACCATTGTAGATAAAATCAAAAGAGATGTTTTAGATTAAAAAAATATAATATCGTCTTTAAAACCGATAATTTGAATTATCGGCTTAAAAGCAGATATATTTGTATATCGTTTGTAAAACCGATATATTTGTAAAAACTTTAAATAAAGATGATAGCTGTATTAACAGGAGATGTTGTAAATTCTAAAATCGAAAATGCAGAAGTATGGCTTCAAACTCTTAAATCTACATTAGAATTATACGGAAAAACACCGAGAGATTGGGAAGTTTTTAGAGGTGATAGTTTTCAATTAGTGGTTTCAAAAGAAAAGGCAATATTAGCCTCAATACATATTAAATCTGCGATTAAACAATTTGAAGATTTAGATGTGCGAATCGGAATAGGTTTAGGAAAACAAAATTATAAATCAAATCAAATTACCGAATCTAATGGTCCAGCATTTGTAAGATCTGGAGAAAGTTTTGATACTTTAAAAAAACAACAAATGATTTTAAAATCGGACAACAAAACGTTTGACGACACCATAAATCTAATGCTATGTCTATCTTTACTTACAGCAGACCGTTGGAGCCCAACAGTGGCCAAAATCATTAAACTTTCTATTGAAAACCCAAATCTCAAACAAAAGGACCGCGCTGACAAGCTCAATAAATCTCAAAGCAGTATCAGCGAAGCTTTAAAACGAGGTGGATTTGATGAAATGATGATGATGAATAATTATTATAAAAATCGGGTTGCTGAACTATGTTAGTCTTTACTTTAAAATTATTGATCGCTCACATTATCGGTGATTTTGTCTTACAACCAAAGTCGTGGGTTAAAGAAAAGAAACGCAAAAAATATAAGTCTAAATATTTATACATTCATATTTTAGTGCATATCATAGCACTATTGCTGCTTTTGGAACTAGAGTTTAAGTTTTGGCCTCATATCTTGATGATTATATTGAGCCATTTTATTATTGATTTAGCAAAGGTTCAATTTCAGAACTCTAAAAATTCAAGATATCTATTTTTTATTGATCAAGCATTACACCTATCAGTGATAGGTCTTGTGATATATCTCAATTTTCCGCTTTCTATAGGTTTTGATAAACTACTTTCTGAGAAATTTTTATTGACGTTTATAGCTGTTTTGATGTTGACATCAGTCTCTTCAATTGTGATGAAAACATTAATGAGTAAATGGAAATTTAATGAAACTCAGCCTGAAAGTGCTTTAAAACATGCAGGGGCTTATATTGGTATTTTAGAACGATTATTTATCTTTTTGTTTATCGTATTAGGACACTGGAGTGCTATTGGTTTTTTAATCACCGCAAAATCTGTATTTAGGTTTGGAGATTTATCTAGAGCTAAAGACAGAAAACTCACAGAATATATATTAATTGGAACATTATTGAGTTTTCTCATAGCCATTGGTATTGGTTTAGGTTACAAATATTTAATTGCGCTCTAGATGTCTTTAACGAAGCACAGACATACCTTTTTGTTTTTACTCTTAATTGTTTCCTATCAGCGGGCTCATGCACAATTCAAAACCGCTTTTGAAATCCAAAATGAGGACATCAAGACGGTATGGTTTCAGGCCGACCAAGTTTCTACAATTCAGGTTAAAACGCATAACGCGTCTCAATTTATATTTTCCTCTTCTTCTGAAAGCACTTATAAAAATGACTTGTATTTTGACTATCACATCAAAAATGATAGTTTGATCATTAAAAGTATTTTTCCCGAGGCTTTAGAGTTTGGCGATAACAAAATGACCTCGATGCAAGAGTTTTCGGTTAGTGTAAACTTTGTTCTTCCTCATCAGTCGAAGTTGATCATAGATTCTGATATCATTTCTGTAATTGCTAAGGGTCAATTTGAAAACTTTCAACTCAACACAAAATCTGGTAACTGCAGGCTTAATCAGTTTTTAGGCAATGCAGATGTCAACACTTACAGCGGCAATATCACAATTTATACAAGATATGCCAGCGTGAATGCTTTTTCTCGAAATGGCAAATCACAAATCGATAGATTTTATACCAAATCATACCAAATGAACTTAAAGAGTGTAAACGGCGATATCATCGTTAGGCAAATGGAATAAAAACCCTATTTTTGCCCTCAAATCTTTTTATAGATGAACTTAAAAAAATCAACCTGGATCATTGTAGTCATCTTAATTATTGACCAGATTTCAAAAATTTATATCAAAACAAATTTTAAGCTTCATGAAAGTGTTGAAGTGTTTTCATGGTTTCAAATACTTTTTATAGAAAATGAAGGTATGGCTTGGGGTGCAAAAATCCCAGGTGATTATGGTAAAATTATTCTCACCGTATTTCGACTCTTTGCCATTGTAGGTATCGGCTGGTGGCTATGGGACTCGACACGCAAAAAAGCACCTAAAATTTTATTAATAGCCATCAGCTTAATATTTGCCGGCGCTATGGGTAATATCATCGACTCTGTCATTTACGGTGTTATTTTTAATGATAGTTTAGGCCAAGTGGCAACTGCTTTTCCTGATGCTGGAGGTTATGCGCCTTTGCTCAAAGGTAAGGTAGTTGATATGTTGTATTTTCCTATATACAATGATATTCTACCCGAGTGGATTCCGATTTGGGGCGGCGAACGCTTTGTGTTTTTTGAACCTGTTTTCAACATTGCTGATACCGCTATTAGCACTGGTTTTGGTATTTTGTTAGTGTTCCATAAAAAAGCATTTCCTAAGAAAGATAAGACCTCTTAATTATGAACCTGGTCTCTGTTGAACAAATCGCCAAATCTTATGGCACGCTACACCTGTTTGAAGATTTATCCTTTGGTATCAATCACGGTCAAAAAATTGGACTGGTAGCGCAGAATGGCAGTGGAAAAACGAGTCTTTTAAAAATTTTAGCCCAAAAAGATATGCCCGACCAAGGCGAAATCAATTTTAGAAATGATATAAAAATTGGTTTTTTATCCCAAGACCCTGATCTCAACCCCAACTTAAATGTTGAGGAAAGCATTTTAGCTTCAGACAATGAAATGCTTAAAGTCATTAATCAATACGAAAAAGCACTTGAAAACCCAGACGATCAAGAAGCCTATCAAAAAGCTTTCGAAGATATGGATGCGCTCCAAGCTTGGGATTTTGAAAGCCAATACCAACAAGTCTTATCTAAACTCAAATTACAAAACTTACAAAAACCTGTAAAAAGTCTTTCCGGTGGACAAAAAAAACGACTGGCTTTAGCGATTTTGTTATTAGATTCGCCTGACTTACTCATTTTAGACGAACCCACAAACCATTTAGATCTCGATATGATTGAGTGGCTTGAAGGCTACTTTACTCAAGCAAACATGAGTTTTTTCATGGTGACGCACGATCGGTATTTTTTAGAACGGGTCTGTAACCAAATTATGGAGCTCGACCAAGGCGAACTTTTTACATACAAAGGCAATTATAGTTACTATTTAGAAAAACGAGAAGAACGTCTTCAGCAACAAGAAACTGCAACAGAAAAAGCCAAACAGTTGTTTAAAAAAGAATTGGGCTGGATGCGCCGTCAACCCAAAGCCCGAACCACCAAATCAAAATCGCGAATTTACGATTTTGAAGACATTAAAAAACGGGCACAACAACGCCGTAAAGACCATGATATTGAACTGGAAATCAATATGGAACGCCTTGGCACCAAAATAGTTGAGTTTCACAATGTCTCTAAATCTTTTGATAACAAGACTTTATTTGAAAATTTTGATTATAACTTTAAGCGTGGTGAACGCGTAGGAATTATTGGTAAAAACGGCAGTGGAAAATCTACATTTCTCAACATTTTGACCGAAAACCTAAAGCCCGATACAGGTAAAGTCGTCTTAGGAGAAACCTTAAAATTTGGCTACTACCGTCAAGGAGGCTTGGCGGTTAAACCGGGTAAAAAACTCATAGAAGTGATTAAAGATTTTGGCGAATACATCCCGTTGGCTAAAGGCCGAAAAATATCAGCTTCACAATTGCTGGAACGCTTTTTATTTGACCGTAAAAAACAATACGACTATGTTGAAAAATTGAGTGGTGGTGAATTGAAGCGCTTGTATTTGTGCACGGTCTTAATTCAAAACCCTAATTTTTTAATTCTCGACGAACCGACTAATGATCTGGATGTCGTTACCATCAATGTGCTTGAAAATTTTTTGATGGATTTTCCAGGATGTCTGATTGTCGTTTCTCACGACCGTTATTTTATGGACAAAATTGTTGACCATCTGTTTGTGTTTGAAGGTGGCAACATCAAGGATTTCCCAGGTAATTATTCAGATTATAGAACTTATGCAGATAACAAACCCTCAGAAAAAAAAGACCCTAAGTCAGAGACAAAAGCGGTTAGACAAACTACTGCCCCTGAAGAAAAAAAACTGAGTTATTTAGAGCAAAAAGAGCTCAAACAATTAGAAACCCAAATCAAAAATTTAGAACGGGACAAAGAAACACTACAACAAGCCTTTCTCAAAGATTTATCTGCAGAAGAAATTAAGGAAAATAGCATTAAGCTTCAGGAAATAGAAGAAAAAATTGATGCCAAAACCAAACGTTGGTTTGATTTGTCATCTTAACTAGAGTAGGTTACAAGTTTTCTCATTACCTAAGAATATAAGCCTAATTTACCTTTCATCATTAATAGAAACTAGCGACCCGCTATAACGAATTATAATACCCTCCTTTCTTTAGATCACTTTTAGTTGTTTCTTAGTTGAATTTTAATTTTGAGCTACATTTTTATATTTTACTATACGCTTTTTGTTTATACCCTGAAGGTATATATTATGATATCTTTCCATCCATTTTTTTATTCCTCTGAACAGGGTTATACCGTCTTCTGCTGGGTTTATAGGTATATGTGTTGATATTTGATTGTTCTACAGAATCTTTCTATGTAGATATTGTCTAAAGCTCTTCCTTTGCCATCCTTACTGATCTTTATGTTCTCTTTTTTAAGCAAATCTACATACTGCAAACAAGTAAATTGGCTACCCTGATCTGAGTTAAGTATTTCAGGCTTTCCGTTTGTCTTGATAGCCTGTTTGACAACTTCTAAAACTTGCCTGAGCATCTAATGTGTTAGAAAGGCCCCAAGCCATTATAGCACGACTGTAAACGTCTATAATTGCTGTGAGATACATGAATCCTTTTTCCATAGGGATGTAGGTATTTTTTTTCCTAAAACAGTTAGATTACTGCGAGGATAAATAGGGCGTATGTTTGCTTTACGCATTAATCGTCTTACACGTTCATAACTTGCTTTTATACCATTATCAGATAGCATACTTTGCATAGTCAGAACACCAGCTGTTGGTTCTTCAAGGATATGCTTGTCCATGATCTGCATAATCACAAGGTTCTCCAGCTTCTCTCCAATAGGTTTGTAGTAGAGACTACTTCTGGAGATATTCATAAGTTCACATTGTTGTCTAACGCTTAATGACTTATCGTAGTTACTTAAAATCGGTTCTTTTTTCATCCCAGTAGATCCAATCTTTTCAAGTTTTTTTTAAATAATCCCGCTCTACTTCAAGCTTACCGATTTTAGCATAAAGTTTGTCTAAATCAACTTGCTCTTCTTTGGGTTTAGGTGATTTTTTGCCAAAAACATCCTTTGATTTTTCTAAAAACTCTTGCTTCCATTGACTAATTTGGTTCGGGTGCAATTCAAAACGCTCTGCTAGTTACGATAAACTATAACGCTCTTTTAAAGCCTCTAAGGCGACTTTTGTTTTAAATTCTGAGGTGAACCTGCCCGCCGGGACAGGCGGGATTTCTTCGTGATTTTCGCATTGTTTCCATTGTTTAAAGTTAATAATTTTTTCAACTTAAACAATGGTCCGAATTTGTAGAGGTATTATAGAAGTTGGTAAAACTTCATTTATAGAAAAGTTTGCCTGAAACCAGGTCAAGAAACTAAATAAGAAATTAAACCTGACAGAACAACAGCTAACACAGGTAAGTGATTTGGTGGTCTCTCAGTTAAAAAACTGAAAAGTTTCAAAATTTGATAAGATGCTTTTGACCGTTGATTTCTTATATTATTTTTGCTCGCTGTGCTATAGGAAGGCTTTCTATTTTTTGGACGGTACGTACTCTAGGTTTTTTGAAATGGGGTCGCGATAACTTTCTGTTAAGTTCCGATTACAACTGATTTTACTTTTACATTTGAATGTACTACATTGTATTAAAATGTTATAAGTGTAGTAGCCACAAGGCTAATAAACAAGCGGTTTTTGAATTATTTAGGAACTTGAGGTAAATTACTTATAATGTGAATGAAAGATTTATGTTTTCGCTTAATGTTACCCCACTTTCAATAAAGAAAAAACCTTTAGCTATATTTTTAAACAAAATGTTGTGGATTTTTTGCTCTAAATTAATAAATTATCAAATAGTATATATAACGTTTACCGGAGGGATGTCAAAATACTTTTGAAACTTATAATATTTTTAATGGTGATATAAAGCCTAAGATGATTCTCCCAGTGTCTTTGTTTTCTAAATTAATAGCATTTTGGGCATAACTACTATAGCGGAACGATCTTCCAACGTAGCCGATAAAAAACTTAAGATTCATATCTTCCCATGGATAATATTCAATGCTGGGGATATAACCGTAACTATCTCTTATCTGGTTGGTTCTTTTGTTTGGATCCTCATCACCAAGCCATTGAGCATTATCAAAGAAGCCTGTAAAAGCCAAATGCCATTTTGGTGAAAATTCCCAGTCTACCTGCATCCAGTGACTCATGTACTGTGTATCTCTAAGGACAAACCCAAATTCATCCCTAGGAATAAGTGAACTGATGATTCCAGTACGATCCAAATCTTCCCTACTGAATTTAAAATCATAAGCAATTTTAAAATTATTTAGGCTGAATTGTTGACCAAGTACAAAATAATTTTTAAAGATTCCAGAAGCTTCGTTAGTAAGAGAATAGCTCCACAGAGTATTAAGCTTCCCGTTAAATAAAGAACCGCGCCAGGTGACCACACCACCTAATGGCGCTTTAGAGGCTTCAATCCCCGTACTTCCAACAATCAAATTATTACCATAAAGCTGGTCATAATTTTGGGTTCTGGCATTATAAACCTGAAAACCAAAATAGCTGTTTTTATTTAAAAAATATTTGATACCAGCACCTGATAGAAAGTTGTCCGCTTGCTCTATAATATCTGAATATTCGTAAACATCAATTGGATTAAGGTCAAATTCAATACCTCCCCAGTCTACACTAAATTTACCAACGATTGCTTCCCATTTTTCTTCTTTATCAATTTTAAAGGAGATGTAAGCCATATCCACTCCTTTTATGATTTTATCTTTCGACTGAGGTTCAAAGGAACTAGTATATCTGTGTCTGAATCTGAAATATATTTTTGGGGTTAAGTAACCCCTCAACTCTGCTCGGAACTGTTCGAATCGGAAACGGGAATCGATATATTCTCCATCCGCAAAATCATTCCTTAGGTTATAGTTGGTATTGGCAATCAGATCAATATCTGATAATCTGCTCTGCTTGCCAACAGGGATGATGCTCTTGTAATAGACTGTGTCTGCCTGCTTGAGCTGTCCGTGAGATGTGAAAAATACAAACAAGCCTAAAAAAAGCAATAATTTATTAATTTTCATGACAGACGACTTTTAATAATTATAGAATATTTCCTGAATATCTTTAGCATTCTTCGTTTCATGCAAGCAGAGCATTAAAAGTACTCTAGACTTGGCTGTGTTAAGGTCGTCAGAAGCGATAGTGCCAATCTCATCATCATTAACTTCTGCATTTCTAATAACATACCCTGATGGTAGACGTGTACTTCGCACTACAACAATCCCTTGATTAACAGCTTTTTTACAAGCTTCTAGCATGGCAGTGTTCATATTGCCATTACCAACGCCTGCTATTACAATACCTTTAACTCCTGCCTTTATGGAAAGATCAATTAGGTCTGCTGAGCTATCTGCAGCGGCATATATTATATCCACTCTAGGAAGTGAACTAATATCATCTACTGAAAAAATACTTTCTGTGCTGTGAACACCAAATGGTTTGCGATAAAATTCTATTTGACCATATATAACGGACCCTAATAATCCTCTAAATGGTGATACAAAAGCCTGAACAGCGTTTGTGTTTGTTTTAGTGACAGCCCTTGCAGCATGGATTTGGTCGTTCAAGACTACCATTGTACCTCTTCCTTTGGAGTCTGGATGGGCTGCAACTGCGACCGCATTATATAGATTAAGGGGACCTTCGGCACTAACAGCGGTAGAAGGTCTCATAGACCCTGTTGTTACAACGGGTTTATCACTTTTTACTATTAAGTTTAAAAAGAAGGCTGTTTCCTCGAGAGTGTCCGTACCATGTGTAATAACAATACCATCTACGTCCTCTGAAGCTAAAAGCTCATTGATACGATTGGCTATTTTTAACCAAATTTTTATACTCATATCTTGGGAACCAACATTGGATATTTGCTTACCTGTTAAATTGGCTAGTTTTTCAATTCCAGGGACAGAATTGATCATTGTTTCAATACCAACCTGCCCACTGGTGTAACCTGCCTGAGCTCCAGTTTCTCCAACACCTGCAATGGTTCCACCAGTTGCTAAGATTACAACATTGGAAAGATCATTTTTCTGAGCTACCATATGTAGCGACACAATGAGAGTAAGCAGATAAATAAAGCTTTTTAAAGTTTTCATAGATTTAGTATTATTGATTTAATTTTTGATGTATTTTGTTTTGTCTAGACCAGTCATGTTAACAGGAGCTAAAAGCTCTTTAATCTGCTCATCGGTAAGCAGTTCTTTTTCTCTAACTAGCTCTAGAATACCCTTTCCAGTTGCCAGAGCTTCTTTAGCGAGTTCATCTCCAACTTTATGGCCTAATACTGGATTAAGTGCAGTTACTATACCAACCGTTGACTCTAAGTTTTTTTTATGGACATTGTCATTAACTGTAATACCTTCGATACAAAAACGTCTGAAGGAAGTAATCGTGTTGATAAGTATACTTTGAGATTCGAAGATTGATAAGGCTATAACTGGCTCATAAGCGTTGAGTTGTAAATCTCCATCAGAGGCTCCTATCGAAACAGTAACATCATTTCCAATTACTTTGTAACTGACAAGGGCCATCAACTCGGGCATTACTGGATTTACTTTTCCAGGCATAATCGAGGATCCAGGTTGTCTCGGAGGTAGGTTAATTTCAAATAATCCTGTTCTTGGTCCAGAGGATAACAGAATGATATCGTTGGAAATTTTGGACATTGTGGTGGCCAGTGATTTAAGAGCTGAAGAATAGACCACAAAGCCGTGCATACTTGAAGTAGCGGCAAAAAGATCATCACTATTTTTAAGATTGAACCCAGTTATAGTTTTTAAATGTTTAATGACATAGTCGTGGTAACCCTCAGGTGTATTAATACCTGTTCCAATGGCTGTAGCGCCCATATTAAGTTCTTTAACTGCATCAGAGGCTCTGATCAAGTTTTTTCGTTCCATATCAATCATGGTTGCATAGGAATGAAATTCTTGACCAACTGTCATGGGTACAGCATCCTGCATTTCGGTTCGTCCCATTTTAACTACTTCTAAATACTTATTACCTAGTGTCCTGAAAGACTGGGCTATGGAGTCTAATTGTAGAATCAATTGATCGTTATGTAGAAGAACAGCTAGTTTAATTGCTGTAGGATAAGTGTCATTGGTAGACTGGGACATATTAACATCATCAGTTGAAGATAACTTTTCATAATCTCCCTTTTCAAACCCAGCTTTCTCCAAGGCAATATTCATAATCACTTCATTGGCATTCATATTGCTTGAAGTTCCGGCACCACCCTGGTAGATATCAACGGGGAATTGATTTAGAAAATTACCATTTATCAATTCTTGACAGGCAGGTATGATCATGTCCAAGGTTTCCCTTGGCATTTTACCAGCTTGATGGTTGGCTTTAGCAGCAGCCAGTTTGACCATACCCCAGGCTTTTATGAACTGAGGATAATTATTGATTTTCTGTCCTGATATATTAAAATTTTCAAGCGCCCTTGCCGTTTGAATGCCGTAATAGGCTTCGTTTGAAATTCTCATATCCCCTAAAAGATCGGTTTCCGTTCGGTATGTTTGTGACCTAGTGGTATTGCAAAAAATTAGAAAAGCTATCAGGATTACAGTTGTGATTGAGGATTCTATTATATGAATTTTCATAATTATCGTTTATATTAATGTGGTTAAAATTAGTGCTATTAAAACTGCTGAAATAGTAGTGACTAAACCTGGCAGCATAAAACTATGGTTCACTAAATATTTACCAATTTTGGTAGTACCAGTTTGGTCAAAATTAACTCCAGCAATAAGGGTTCCATATGTGGGAAGGAAAAAATATCCATTAACAGCTGGGTACAAAGCAATTAAAAGTGGTGTGGGTATTTCTAAAGCAATTCCTACAGGTACCAAGGTTATAACAGTAGCAGCTTGACTGAAAAGTAAAATAGATAACATAAACAAGCCAATTCCAAAAACCCATTCGTATCCTGCTATTAGAGTGGAAATGCCTTCTACTATAGCAGTTCTGTTGCCTTCAAAGAACGATGACCCTAGCCAAGAGATACCTAAGATGGAAATGAGAGCAATAATACCGCTAGACATGATGTTGCCAGATACGCATTTCTTTGGGTTTGCTTCGAAAAAAAGCATGATAAAGGCTGCAGCAGCAAGCATAATTACCATAATAGCCTTTCCCATTGATATTTGACCTTGTACGGTCTCCCCATTTAGGACCCAGGAATACGTTGGTCTTAAACTCGGAACTAAGCCCAACAGAACCACAATTGCAATAGCAACAAAGAAGACTAAAGTTGATCCCACCGCATTTTTTTTATTTTCTAGCTCAAAAGAGTTAGATTGTTGAGATACTGCAATGATTCTCTTGCTAATTTTTTCGGCATAGATGGGATCTTTATCGAGCTCTTTTCCTTTTTTTAAAACTGAGATACAGCCAATGATAATTGCGATAAAAGTAGAAGGAACAATAATGACTAATATATCAATTAGTGTCGCCCCTGAAAATGAAAAAAGCCCTACCATGGCAACTGTTGCGGCCGATATAGGTGAAGCTATAAGTCCGTGTTGAGCTGCAATAACACTCATGGCAATTGGACGCTCTGGTCGGATATCAGAATTTCTGGATATTTCGGCTATGACTGGTAATAGAGCATAGATTACATGCTGGGTACCAGATGCAAAAATGAGCACATAAGTAACAACAGGAGCAATAAATGTAATAGATTGTGGCTTACGTTTCATTATTTTTTCAGCAATACCCACCAGAAAATCTATGCCATTCGAGGCTTCCATTGCGGATAGGGCCGTGATTACAGCCAAGATCATGCCTAAAACAATAATCGGGGGACTACCTTCGGGAAGCCCCAAAATAAAAACAAAAATCAGTAAACCTAAACCAGAGATTGCTCCCATACCAATACCACCAATCCTAGATCCTAGAACAATACATGCTAAAAAAATAAGGAGTTGTAATTCTAACATTTTACTAAAATAAGGAAAAATTTGATTTTTTGGTTTTCACAGTTTTTTTTGGGTTTTCTTTAATTTAATACTTTATACTATTAATATTAATTATGTAATTATGATTTGTCTCATTTGCTTTAGGTTAGTATTGTCTTAGAATTTTATTCGTATATTCAATCTTTTCTCCCAAGAAAAAAAGGACTAATTAAGAAGTTAAAAACCGCAAATTAAAATCAGAAACAGTTTTCTAATTAGTCCAAACCAATCCTATATTAAAAGCGAAATAGGGCAAACTAGGCAATTCATCTCCAGAGGCTACATAATTATATTTAAATGAAGCTCGAAGACCTAAATTGTAAACCAACTCATAATCTATTCCTATTTCAGGACGCACACTGAAAGGCCATCCAGTTTTTTCAAAAGTTAGTATTCCGATATCTTCGTTTAGTTCATTGTAAACAAAGCCTAAGCCAATTGAAGCATAGGGACTAAATTGATTGTCAGGATTAAAAAAATAACTCCCTGTGAGCAATATTGGGTAGCTATTTAAGTAATTATAGCGAAATCCAGATAAAGTTTCTGTTCCTGAAGTTTCAGTAACAAACCCCAATTCATCACTAAATATTTGCCAACCTGTGCTAAAACCAATCGCAAACTCATCACTTAGAAAATGGTGATAATCGAAATTCACTCCCCGCCAACTGGTCGATTCAAATAAATCTGAAGTGTTGCCTGAAGGAAATGCCAAGTTGTAAGTTACAGAAAATTTATTTTGAGCAGAAACAGATACTGCAAAACACAATAGCAAGGAAACTGTTATTACGGTCTTTCTCATAAGAATATTTTATAAAATTAATCAAAAGGGGGTTGAGAAAAAACTTGGTCTAGGTTTCTCTCTATTCTACCTATAGTATTATTGTTACTGCCTTGAAGTAAACCATTTAAAGCACCCACCCATACAACAGGCACATCATCATTTTCTACACCATTAGGGTCAGCCATTTGAATAAACACGGTACCTGTTTTAAATCCGGAAACATAACCAGGAAAATAACCAGGATACCACCACCCCCAACATGAATAATACCAACACCAATAATCAGGATTATAGAAATACAGGAACTCTGTTTCAAATGCAGACGGCAGTATAATCAAATCAGGATTGGCATCTTCACTGACTTCTGTCCATCCCTCCGCATTGAGGTTTTCTCTGATACGCTCCAAAATGGTATTACCAAATACATCATCTATAAACTCAGGTGGATCTTCGGGATCACGGTTATCGTCAATCGCGAGAACACCTGCTGGTAAAGAATAGGTATAACTATCACTAAAACTAAAATCGGGTGAATAATTGGAATAAGCAATATCGTATTCCTCAACATATTCTGGTTCGTCAGGATAACAACCCATTAAAGTTATAAGAAAGGCCATCGAGATTATGCCTATTAGTCTTATAGGAGTATTAGACGTATTAAAATGTTTCATAATACTACTATTTTTAAATGATTTGCTATGTTCAAAAATAATTAATTTTTTAATATTTAGATAGCTTTTTGTGTAAAATTACCGATAAGCGCTTTCAACGATAAGAGATTTATATGGCATATTTTTTCTATTATGATTTTTACCTTTATTGTAACTTTTTGTTGTATTTATTCTTTATGTTCTTCTATTCACAATATTGGTGAGCCTCTTGCATCAAAGTTTAGAACTACTTCTAATGTTTTATTTTTGCGTGTATGACATTGCTTGGGTTTGTGCTCCTTGGCTATTCATCTGGTTGATAGTCTATTTCTATTTGTAGGCCTTTGATGACTCTCTAAGCGGACTCTACGATAATAATCCTGAGTTCCATTAACAGAATTGCAAGACAAAGTCGCTTTAAATTATTATTTTTTTCCAGGTGTTACGGGCTCATAATGTTCTTTTTTACAAGAAAGTATGTAAGACAAATGGCTATTATATAATAGCATATTTCCACGATGTACTTTTTAAAGTCTATCTTCTTCTAGGCATCATTCTTCCTCCTTGGTTAAACGATCTCGCGGATGGGCTGGCTATTGGTCTGTTAGTTGGTCTAGAACTTGATCGGTAATTTGGGGTATGTCGATTTGTATAAGGTCGCGTAGTAGGCCTGTTGTAAGAAGGGCGATTGGTGGGTCGAGTGGTTGGCTTAGTATTTGGACGCGTATTTGGTCTGATATTAGAACGTCCACCAGATCTATTGTCTCTATACCTTGAAGGTAATGTAGATGATCTATTATAATGACTTACACCATTTCTTCCTCTGTACATGGGATAAGCTCTTCTTTGATGATACCTGCGGTTGTAATATGCGGGCCGGTAGTACGGTGGTCCCCAGTGGTTATAGCCAGCACCCCAATAACTATATCCATACCAGCCGTAAGGAGAGCCGAACCTAAAACCAACACTCCAGCCATACCAGGGATTATACCTTACAGAAAAACCCCAAGTGTAGTGATGGTGATAATAATAGCTATTGTACCACGGATTATAGTAATATCCAGTGCCATAAACAACATTAAACCCATTGTAATAGCTGCCATGGTAACCTGGGGTATACCCAACATAAACTACCGTGGGAGACGCTTCATATATATAAACATATTTTGTGTTATATTTTGGGTTGGATGCCGGAATATCTTCTATATCATCAGGTCGTTCATCAGAAACAATCCAGGGGCCATTAGGTGTGTTGGATTTAAACCAAATTGCATTATCGCAAAGATAATAAATCTTGTTGTCAAGAAATACAGCACTTTCAGTATTAACCGCATATTTCAACTTTAGATTTTCTATGCTTTTGAACTCAGGCGTACCATTATATACAACTTTATTTGCCTTTGTATCTCTATCTACAGATGCTGTTTGGGGCAATTGAGCATCATAGACGGCATTCTTAGCTTCTTCAGTACCAAAAACATTGGCCAAGACGTCTGCTTTTTTACTCTCACTATCTATATTTCGAAAATCTTCAGGCAGATCTTGTGATTTGATAAAAGTCCAGTCGCCTTTTAAATCTTTGGTCGTGTACCAACGACCAGAAATCAGGAGAAAATAACTCTGCCCCTTAATATTCATAAAAATGTCACTTTCTGTATTGGCTACATACAACAGGTTTGTATTTTGAATAGGAGTATATTTTGGATCACCATCAAATACGATTAATTCTGATGGCTCAGTGACTATTTTTATTTTGGGTTGTTTACCCTCATATTCATCTTCTTCGCTTTTTGTGTCTTCTACTGTTTCATCTTCCGGTTGCGCTTTTTTGGCTATTTTTTTCACCTTTTCAGGTATTTTTTCGGCCGATTCGTAGGGCCCGGTTACATTTTTTGAGTTATACCAGAATTCGCCTCCACGTAAATAATATGTATTTGATTTGGAATCTTCAAGTATAAATGACCCAGAGTTTTGAACTAAAGCATAACCCTCTTCAATATCTTTTAACTTAGGTTCACCGTCAATAGAAATGAGTACAGTGGGTTCTTTTTCAAAATAGATATGTGGAGGTGTATTTTTATATTTATCTTCCGTTACACTGACCTCCTCTAAGCTGGCAATCAAATCATCTAGCGGGAATTGTATATCCCATTGGGGGACTTCAGCATTGATGAGGGCTTCGAGTTTATTTTTCTGCTCATCTGTAACCTCATCAGCAAACCGCACCTCTTCTACTTCTACAGAAACTAGAGAAGCTTCTCTAGTTGTTCTGTCTACATCTAATAAGGTATCTACCCATAGCATTCCAAACACAGGATCTTCATTTTCTTTTTTGTAGGCAAACGCCAGATTAGACTTTAAATGGTTGTTGACATAGCTTGAATTTTCAGGCTGGTAAATTGTAATTGTTCCGGCTTTAGTATCAATATCTTTTGGCCATATACTTTTTTCTTCTTCCTGAGCAGAAACTACAAGAGCCAAAAGCAATACCAAAGCATTAATAATAGATTTTAAGTCACTCATATGTTTATTTATTAATTCATTTTATAAATAAGACCAATGGAGCTTTCCCAGTGCACTGTCGGGACATAAAATGATGCCGTAGTGCCACAGCTTCCACCCGCAGAGCCAATACCACAGAAAAACCCAGCTCCACCAAATTCTAGGGGTAAAATAAGATTGGATTGAAGTCTTAACCCAAAATTGTCATTAAAAAAATACTTAAATCCTCCTCCAAAGGTCATGGAGAAAGCTAAAATATCATTTTTATTATCTCGTCTAAAGTATCGTGATGCACCCAATGAGCCTAGAGCAAAAGGCTGAAATTCTTCAGTGCTGAATACTCTCTGAAAGCCAATTTGGTAATGCTCTATACCAGCGTCGTATCGGAATTGTGTTGCTGTGGGAAAGAAAAACTCTCTTACTTCATTATTTGAACGTTTGTAGCTTAGCTCAAAACCCATATAGTCACTTAACATCACTGTCACCAAACCTCCATATGAAATATCATCACTGATATTGAAATCGCTGTTGAAGGTGTCTACATTTCCATTTATCGTGAATCCAAAAATAGGTGTGAATTCAATACTGGTTTGTGAATGGACGCTGTAAAAAAATCCTATCAGTATAATTAAGGCGTACTTTTTCATAAATGCAGAATTGGGGTGTCAGATCTCTTATTTTTTAAATCCAATTGATATTTTATTATTAGTCTAAAAAGTTACTTTATATTATCATTTTTTACCCTACACCAAATTCAGCTCATCGGTTTAATATTACTATACATTATTTATTCTTTTCTAAACTCATCATAATTTTCTCTACATATTTTCCTGCGGCTTTATGAGCGTTTTTAGGATCGTTCAATTCTGTGGTAACGACTGCAACCAGTTGATCATTTTTTTCTTCATCTAAGTTGTAGGCTACAGTTTCTAAAACATAATCTGTGACGACGTAAGTAGAGCTAGAAGTTGGGATATAACCTCCAAAGGAATTATAGTAAGGACCGTAAGCATAGGGATATGCATAGTAGTCGAAAAATGTACCGTAATAGCCGGGATAGAAGTTATTGTATGAAGCGCCTACAAATATCCCGCTAGAAGACGTTTGTATAGATTGTGATTTGTCTTTGATTACGGTAAGTACAATAGCATCAAAACCTTCGTAACCTAACAGCTCTTTTATAAAGGCGACGCGTTCTTCTGTAATTTCCTTTTTAGGGTAGATTTTAGGCGCTTTAGAAAAACTTGGGGTTGCTTTTATGCCACGTGACTTTAATTCTTGTGTAATTGCGCTTTCAAACTCTATTCTGGCTTGGTTGTTTGAAGTTCGGGCTATAACCAAAACGTTGCTTTCCTTAAATTTATTAACGATATTGTCTTCAGCTTTCCATGCGCTAAGCACTTTGGTGCCGGAACAGCCTTGCAAAACAAATACTAATACGCCTATTATGGCTATCAATTTTCTACTTAGAGACTTCATTTGATTGTTTAATTTGAAAAAAGCTAAAGTAATGTTTTTCTATATTTACACTTACAAATTTGAGCTCTTTTTTCTAAGATTTATTAAGGATTATAGGTTAAATCATCCAAATTCTGTAATGATTTATCATCAGATATAGAAGAATAGTTTAAGGGTAAAGACAAATTATTGAAGCGATTATTTCCAGTTCTGAAATGAATGTCTAAAACTTTATTTAACCTATAACGATACTCCAATAGTTGACTAACACTTTTTTTAAAAGTATTAACCTAGACATATTCGATGTCTGCCGTATGCCCATAATTTCTTAAATTAAAAACTTGCTGAATTTAGAGTTACGAAATAGGATTTTAATTATTTATCAATGCTTCAATAAAAATTCGCTATGTCTTGCTTTATTTCTTATCGTTTTCTGTGTTTAAATGTCCATCATATCTCATAAACGTGCGATACACTGGCATAATTTTGACAGATACGTTCTCGTTTGGAAAAATATCAATTATAATTTTATATTTATCATTATCAGAACCATCTTGTTTAGTGCTAAATTTTAATGTTAGTTTATCTTTTTTTGAGTCTATTTGCTTTAACAATTCGTCAACTGGCTCATCAATCTTTATGCTAAGGTCTCTACCGCCATAATCACCAGCACTTAACCGCTGTTCACCAAAAAAAGGTAAATAAGCTTTAACCGAATCATTTTGAATTTCTAAATAGTTACCATCGCCAGACAGGTCTATTCTATTAGCAGT
The DNA here is from genome assembly GCF_006120725.1 of Mesohalobacter halotolerans. Classification (GTDB taxonomy): domain Bacteria; phylum Bacteroidota; class Bacteroidia; order Flavobacteriales; family Flavobacteriaceae; genus Psychroflexus; species Psychroflexus halotolerans. Next base: position 302,677 of record NZ_SWMU01000001.1, on the reverse strand, counting down.
GTTTCCTGCATTATTTCTCAAAAGAGTGTTCGCAACCTGTGAGTATGATGAGGTATTAAATGGATAAGCTGTGTTTACATCAACGTAGTACGATTTCAATGCATACAAAGAATCTAAAATTGCCTTATTCTTAATTTTGGTTTTGCTTTTATCAATTTTATGGGCTTTACAGCTATAAAAAAGTCCTACGGCAATGGCAATACAAATCAACATTTGTAATTTACATGTAATATTTTTTTTCATATCAAATTGATGAATTTATTAACCAACTATATGTTATATAACATTATTTTTTATCTCGTACTCCTAAAAACATTAACTTAAAAGTAAAACTTATAATTGTAAATATCAAACGAATTAACAGAGTTGCGGAGATTTAAATATTTTATTTTAAGATTTATAAATTCTTTACTAAAAATTTATCTGTAACCAAATTTTTAATTATTTTATATTAAAATCAACTCAGAAATGTCACTTATACCAAAAATCAACCTGAAGAATAAAGCCTTAATCGAAAAAAGCGGTGGTAAAATCACAGCCCTTACTCCGCTAGGCGCCAGAGTAGAAGGAATTGATTTATCGGCCAAGCAACCGCCATCTGATGAAGTTATCAGTGCACTTGAAATGGAAATGGCCAATCGCGGTTTTCTCGTTTTTAAGAATGAAAAGCAAATCAGCGAAGATGATTTTTTACGGGCAAGCTGTTGGTGGGGCGGAAAAGAATTGCTAAGCACACATGGTGTACATCCTGAAACACCTAATGCAAACCGACATATCTTTCGTTTATCAAACGATCCTGCGCACGGTATTACTGGTGTAGGGCCACAATGGCATAATGATGGAAGTTTTGTCTCAAAGACGTTTTCTCATTCCGGGTATCATATCATTCGCCCAGCAGAGAATGGAGGAGGAACTGAATTTGCCCATCAGGGTGCTGCTTATGATGCCCTTCCTTATGATATACAATCCTATTGGAACAGACTTTCCTCGGTAAACTCTAATTCCGGAGTGGTACATCCTTTAGTGCATAAACACCTTATATCCGGGCGAAAATCCATTTGGTTGCATTTGGGGATGACCGGTGCGGTTATTGAAAAGCTACCAGACCAAGACAGCTTTAGACTGCTGGACAACGAAGAGTTAAAAAAATTGTGCCATACCTATAACGATATTCTTAACCAAGGCATGGATAATGGATATGCCATGACGTTTGAATACCAGGATAATGATTGCGTGTTTATCGATAATATGGCTGTTGCCCATCGGGCTTCCAAAGCGGCCCATATGCCAAGAGATAAACAAGGCTTGCGTATTTTACACCGCAGTACAGTAAAAGGAATGAAAAATTTTGCACCACATTTTGATTTACCACAGTCCTTTGGTTTAGATCGACCCCATAAGTTTGGCAGTGGTGTATGGATTAGAGGAGGTATTGGATTCCGTTGGGATACCGGTATTCCTATGCAAAATTGATATCCAATTTTTTTGTAATTTTAGCCTTGAACCTAAAATTTATTTTGATGAAAAGATTACATAACTTAATTTTTGTCATCTTATTATTTGGAGTTATTTTTTCGTGCCATCAACCCAAAGAGAAGGAAATGGATGATTTCTTAACAGCAAAAATAGAAACTATCAACAAATCAGATTCCAGTATTGGGTAGACTTTAAGAGATCAAAATTATGCAATGCATTTTGCTGCTTTATCCAAAATAGATTTTACAAACTATGACGACTTAATTTCAAAAATTGAAATTGACTAATCAGTTGAAGTTAAAGGGGTAATTTATCAATTCAATCGATCAAAAAACTTTTACAAACTTTTTAATAGCTCACACCCTGATTTTTCTTCATCGATTATAGTCGTAAAGGAGATCAATTTTAGCGAATGATTGAAATGTCATACATTTAAGCTTCCTTATTTTTGTTTTTAGCATCTTTTTTACCTGCGGAGTTGATAAAGTAGATCACAAAACCTACAAGGCCTGCGATGACAAGCCCAAAAATTAAGGTCATCATAATGGCGCCATTGGTCCAATCTACAAAAGGGATAAGATATTGCATAAGGTTTGGTTTTATAAAGAATATCAAATTTATGATGTAGCGTAAAACTTTAAAATGACAAGCGTCAGTTTTAAGCCAATATCATTTTTTATAGTAATTTCGCTTTAAACTCATCAATATGCTGTGGTTTAGGATAAAAACCTTCTTTCAATTTTTGCTCAAATCTACCAATGAGCACGGCGTTCATTCACCTTTTGTCTATGCTTTTGTCACCCGTTGTTTATACAGTCGAACTTCTCAGGATGCTTTAAAATTGCTGCGCAGTTTAAGAAAACCTGCGCTACAATCTCAGCAAAGTCTTCAAATGCTGGACAGAGGAGAAGGCTCACAGCATTTTAAAACAAGTCGCAGACCAGTAAGTAAAATTGCAAAAAATGCCGGTATGGGTTGGCACCAATCTAAATTAATGCAAAAAATTGTAGATTATTTTAATATTAACCTTAGTCTAGAACTTGGGACTTCAGTGGGCTTAGGAAGCTTAGCTTTGGCTGCTAATCAGCCAAACAACAAAGTAGAAACTGTAGATGCCTGTCCCAATACCTCAAATTTTGCTAAACACTATTTTGAAAACCATAATTTGAAGCATATCCAAGTTCACACCACCGAATTCCAGTCCTTTTTAAGCCAACTACCAAAAGATAAAACCTATGATTTAGTTTATCTTGATGGGCATCATCAAAAGAATGCAACATTACAATATTTCTCAACGTTAAAGAATCATATTCACGACAATAGCCTCATCATTTTAGATGACATCTATTGGTCTAAAGGCATGCAGGAGGCTTGGCAAACAATCTGTCGAGATGACAAAGTTAAAGTGAGTATAGATTTGTATTTTTGGGGAATAGTATTTTTTAAGCCTGAATTGAGCAAGCAAGATTTTAAGATTCGCTGCTTATTTTAAATTGAATTCAATGGATTTTTTAAAAAACCTTTCTGAAGAAACCCAGCTTATCCTATTAGTTGTGGTGATTGCCGTTTTGTTTGTGTTAGTTTTACTCAATAACAAACGCAACAAAAAATTAAGATATGACCGTGATAAGCGTCATTTCACTAAAAACTATTTTAAGAAAAAGAAAAAACAAAAAGATCAAGAGACATGAAAATATACACCAAGACCGGTGATAAAGGCCAAACGTCTTTATTCAGTGGAAGTCGAGTACCCAAACACGATTTGCGTATAGAAAGCTATGGCACTATTGACGAACTCAATTCTTATATAGGTGTCATTAAAGATCATAGCCCAGAGGGAGAAGATTTGGGTTTGCTTCACCACATTCAAGACCGGTTATTTAGTATCGGCTCTATTTTGGCGACAGAGCCAGAAAAACTGAAAGACAAACAAGGGGAAGACCGCTTTAAACTTCCAAAAATTAAAGATCACGATATTGAAGCATTAGAACAAGCTATGGACGAGATGAATGAAGAGTTACCTGAAATGACCCACTTTTTGTTGCCAGGTGGTCATCCAGTGGTATCATTTTGTCACGTTGGACGATGTGTTTGTAGAAGAGCCGAACGTCGCGTAACCGCACTTCACGAGCAAGAAGAAGTCAACGTTAATGTGTTAAAATACATTAATCGTCTATCTGATTTTTTGTTTGTATTATCCCGGTATTGGGGTAAAAAAGCCAAAGCCAAAGAAGTCAAATGGGTTCCAAAAACAGATTAGACTAAATGTTTAAAAACACCAAAGCTTTACGAATATTTATTGCTGTAGCTTCAATAATCATTGTGGGTTTAACCGCCTGGAGTATCACCCTGTTTTATGAGCGTATCAAAGCCGATGAGCGCGAAAAGATGGAAATCCTATCCGATGCCATAAAAGCCATAAATGTTGATGATGAGTCCAACTATAGAGAGTTGGTCAGAAAAATTCAAAATAGCAACACCAATATTCCAGGAATTATAGTCAATAAAGAAGGAGAAATTGTCACTAGTGTAAATTTGCCCAAAGAAGTTAAAAAAGACTCCGTAAAACTTTACAACTACCTCAACAGCATTAAAGCTGACAATGCTCCCTTATCGATTAATCTTCAGGGCGAAGACAACCAAACTTTATATTATGGTAACTCTGAAGTGCTCACAAAAATAAAATACTACCCGATCATTTTACTCTTAATTATCCTACTCTTTATAGGCTTACTTTATTTTTTCTATACGACCTCTCAAGAAAGTGAAAAAAACAAACTATGGGCTGGAATGGCTAAAGAAACCGCTCATCAAATTGGGACGCCCTTATCGTCATTGGTCGGTTGGTTAGAAATTCTCAAAGACGAAGGCGTCAGCGAGGACTATATTGTTGAGATAGAAAAAGATATAGACCGATTACACACGATTACAGAAAGATTTTCTAAAGTGGGATCTCAAATCAAACTAGAAAAAACTGATATTGTTGAAGTGACGCGGCAAACTTTCGATTACCTTAAAAAACGAAGTTCGAATCTGGTTGACTTTAAAATTGACTTACCCGATGAACCCACTTTTGTGATGCTTAATAAACCACTATATAGTTGGACTATAGAAAACCTTGTAAAAAATGCTATCGATGCCATGAAAGGGAAAGGTCACCTTCAAATAGAATTGGTGAGAAGTGGTAAATGGGTGAGAATTTTGGTAAAAGATGATGGGAAAGGGATTGCGCTGTCCAATTTTAAAACCGTTTTCAAACCGGGGTACTCAACAAAAACAAGAGGTTGGGGTTTAGGCTTATCCTTAGCAAAACGCATCATTGAAGGTTATCATAACGGAAAAATAAAAGTCTTGTTTAGTGAAGTCGATAAAGGGACGACTTTTGAAATTAAATTTAAGCGTATATAGTTATCCTAACAATTTAGCCTTTAGCTTCCTCGCATTCATTTCGGCAATGTTGGTGATCGAAATGGCTTCCGGGCATTCTACTTCACAAGCTCCGGTAAAGGTGCAACTGCCGAAACCTTCTTCTTTCATCTGCCAGGTCATGGCTTCCACACGTTCGTGCTCTTCGGCTTTTCCTTGTGGTAGTGAATTTAAATGATTAATCTTGGCTGAAGTAAACAACGCAGCTGAAGAATTTTTGCAGGTCGCTACACAAGCGCCACAGCCAATACAAGCGGCAGCATCCATGGCTTTATCTGCTTTAGCTTTTGGAATAGGTATGGCGTTTGATTCAGGCGCGGTTCCCGTTTTGGAACTGATGTATGCGCCTTCTTCTATGATTCTGTCAAATGCCGAGCGGTCGACAATCAAGTCTTTAATAATAGGAAAAGACTTTGCTCTCCAAGGTTCCACCACAATGGTATCGCCGTCTTTAAAGCTACGCATGTGCAACTGGCAGGTGGTCATATGGTCGTGTGGACCGTGAGCTCGCCCGTTGATGAACACGCCGCATTGCCCGCAAATGCCTTCTCTGCAATCGTATTCATAGGCTATGACTTCTTCATTTTTTAAAACCAGCTGTTCATTGAGGTGGTCTAAGGCTTCTAAAAATGACATGTCTTCTGTTAATCCATCGACGTCATAGGTTTTTAGTGTCCCTTTTGAATCGCTATTTTTCTGTCTCCAAATTTTAAACGTTATCTTCATTTTGTTCTATTTATTTATAACTTCGAACTGTTGGGTTTACGAATTCAAAGTTTAAGTGCTCTTTATGTAACTTAAATTTATCTTCACCATATTCCCAGGCGGAAACATAAGAATATTCATCATCTACTCGAACAGCTTCTCCATCTTTAGTTTGATATTCTTCTCTGAAGTGTGCGCCGCAGGATTCTTCTCTTTGTAATGCGTCTTTACACATCAAAATTCCGAGTTCAATGAAATCTGCCAGACGATAGGCTTTTTCCAGCTCGGTGTTCATCTCATCACCTTGACCGGTGACATTAACATCATTCCAAAACTCTTCTTTGATGTTTTGTATTTGTGTGATAGCCTCTTTAAGCCCTTTCTCATTTCGGCTCATGGCACATTCATTCCACATGATCTTGCCTAATTCCCGATGAAAATGGTCTACAGTTTTGCTACCATTGATATTCAACAGCTTGTCTATGTTTGACTTGACCTCTCTTTCAGCCTTATCAAATGCTTCATGATTTAAGTCTGGTTGATTAACTTTCATTTCATCAGCCAGGTAATTGTTGATGGTATTGGGTAAAATAAAATACCCATCGACACTGGCTTGCAAGAGCGAATTTGCACCAAGGCGATTGGCGCCATGATCAGAATAATTGCACTCACCGACCGCATACAGACCTGAAATAGAAGTCATCAATTCATAATCTACCCACAAACCACCCATTGAAAAGTGTGCAGCCGGGGAAATCATCATGGGTTGTTTATAAGCATCTATACCGGTAATTTTTTTATACATTTTGAACAGGTTGCCGTAACGATCTTTGATGGTATCCAAACCAAGGCGTTCTATAGCATGTTTGAAATCTAAATACACGGCATTTTTTAATCGCCCAACACCATGACCGGCGTCAATACGTTCTTTTGCCGCTCGAGAGGCAATGTCTCTTGGCGCTAAGTTCCCAAAACTCGGATACCTGCGCTCGAGATAATAGTCCCGTTCATCTTCGGGAATCTCGTTTGCCGGTCGCTCATCGCTTTTTGCTTTAGGCACCCAGATTCGCCCATCATTTCTTAAGGATTCTGACATCAGCGTCAACTTAGATTGAGCTTCACTTGATTGAGGTAAAGCAGTAGGATGAATTTGGGTAAAACTGGGTCCGGCAAAGTAAGCGCCTTTCTTATGGGCTTTCCAGATTGCACTGCCATTACAGCCTATGGCTAAGGTTGATAATCTGAACACACGAGAATATCCGCCTGTAGCTAAAACCACAGCATCTGCAGCGTAGCGTTCAAGTTGTCCTGTCACTAAATTCCTTACAATGATGCCTTTGGCTTTACCATTTATAAGTACTAAATCCATCATTTCACTCCTGGCGTGCATGGTCACTTTTTTGGCTTTCACCATCTTATACAGCTGAGAATAAGCCGCCATGAGCAATTGTTGGCCGGTTTGACCCCGCGCGTAGAACGTTCGCTGAACTTGAACACCACCAAAACTTCGATTGACTAAAGTTCCACCGTATTCCCGCGCAAATGGAACACCTTGCTGAACATAGTGGTCGATAAGCGGTGCAGATAATTCTGCCAACCGATACGTGTTGGCTTCTCTGGAACGGAAATCTCCACCTTTTAAGGTATCGTAAAACATACGATATACACTATCGCCATCGTGTTGGTAGTTTTTTGCCGCATTGATGCCGCCTTGTGCGGCAACGGAGTGGGCTCTGCGTGCAGAATCCTGATAACAAAAGCATTGCACATCGTATCCAAGTTCGGCAAGCGTACTGGCGGCACCAGCACCAGAAAGTCCTGAGCCTACAACGATAACGCTGAGTTTTTTTCGATTGGCCGGATTGATCAACTTTGACTGCAATTGGTAATTACGCCATTTGTCTTCGAGTTTGCCTTCAGGAATTTTAGAATTGAGCATGATTTAACTATTTAAAATAAACTACGATGGGGATGATACCAAAACCAACGCCCATGATGATAGCGTAAATAAGCGAAACTTTCGCTAGTATTCTCAGTCCTTTTTTATGGTAAAAGCCTAACGTTTTAAAACCACTTTTTAATCCGTGATAGAGGTGAAATGCCAAAGGAATTGCTAGGATACTATAAAAAAGAACAAACCAAATGTTTTGAAATAATTCATACGTGACGCTAAACACATCTTTGTAACCATTCTTGTCAAGCAGGACTTCTTCACCAATGCCTAACTTTATTCTGGCCCAAAAATTAGCTAAATGGATGATGATAAAAATCAAGATTAGCGTTCCTAAAATACCCATATTTTTAGAATACCAGGAGCTGTTTTGTTGGCTTTTATCCATGATATACTTTTGGGGTTTGGCTTTTCGATTGTGCAAGGTTATCAATAGCGCCACAACCGCATGTAGGACAATTGAAATATACAAAACATAAGCCACCACGGTGATTAGTGGATTTTCTCTTAACGTATGCGAATAGCTATTATAGAGTTCTGAAGCGATATCATTGGGCAATAACAAAATGGCATTCGCTGAAAGGTGAACCACTAAAAATACACACAGAAACAAACCCGTCAAAGCGATTAGGGACTTACGATAGAAAAGAAAGTTTAAAGCCATGAGAAAAGATAATCGTGAAATACAAATATCTTAAAAAGATCTTAAAAATAATATGATAATAATCAATCAGACATTAAAAAAGGAATAATTTCAATTTTACCTGACTTTCAACCAACCGGTGATACTCAATCGTACACCTTCAACTACTGGTTTGACTTCGTGCTCTAATACAGAACTTTCAAAAATCACCAATCGCCCAAACTTCGGGACAACGCTTATTGCCCTTTCCTGAGGGTAATCCTGAGTGTAAACCACCAAATCTCCACCATTTTTAGGAGTCCATATCTTATTGAGGTAAAGTACCATAGAGAGCTTTCGCCTTTGGTCGTTGTCAAAAGTGTCAAGATGTCTTTTGTAAAAACGCCCTTTGGGATACACGGCATAATGAAATTCCTTGTGCAGGATTCCCATAAAACAGGTTCTGTTGAGATAATCTACAAAGTGATTGATGACTTGAAAAAATTGTTGTACCACAGTGATATCGGAACTTTCATTGATCCATTGAATGTAATCGCCCCTAATTTCAGTTTTGATGTGTTCGTCAAAATGTTTACCAATCGCGGCTTTTTTTAACGCATCATTGTCATAAAGGGATTGAATTTGACAGTGTAAATTTTCCAGATGGTCTGCTTCAAAAAAGTTAACGATCACTGCAAAATGTTTGTCGAGGATTTGAGAAATGATGCTCTCGTAATATGAATGGTAAGCCCCGTTTAACGCTTCTGAAAATTAGTGTATTTGCCATTGACCTACGGTACCTTTTTTAAAAAATAATGTTCGTAAAAATACGCTATTGTAGACAATACCTGTATTTTTGAACCCAAAAATATCCTATGAAACGCTTAATCCTTTCAGCCTTTGTTTTATTCTTATCATTATCTATGATGGCACAGATTAAATTAGGATCTGAAGGCACTTTTGCCAATAAATGGCATGAGGGCAAACTTGTGCTAAAGAATAAGGATACGCTGGTTGGGCTAGTGAAGTTTGATGATGCTTCTGATGATTTGCTGAGTGGAATTTCCCTGAGCAATAAGCTTAAATTTAAAGAAAATGAAGAAGCTAAAAAGAAAAAATTTAAGAAAAAGCAAGTGGATTATTTTGAAATAACCAACAATGCGAATCAAAAAAATTCAAATACACCTATATAAAAGTTAAAATTCAGGGTTTAATCCTGGTAAAAATCGAAGCTGAGGGTAAAGTACACTTATATACAGATGATTATGATTACTGGTCTCAGGATACTTCGGTCTACCGAAGTGGAACACTTATTTATGCCAAAAAGCAGGACGAAAAAAAACTAAATTATTTATTTAACGCTAATGCGCTTAAATCATTTGAGAAAGAAGCCTTAGATTATTTTAGTAATTGCCCTGTTTTGACAAGTAAAATCGGTCAAGGCGAGTTAAAGCGAAAAGATTACAAGGAGATCGTTACAATATACAATAGTTGTTTTTAATTGAAAACGAGCCTAAGGTATTTAAAGTCAGCATCCTGCGCTCTCGATTGCAATGAAAACCCCGTAAAGACCCATGACATATAAATCTTTGAGATAGGGCTTGATTTTATGAAAGTCCTAGTGAAATTAGATTTATAGTCAGGGGTATGCGGCGTTGAAATGAAAAGCGAGATGAAGCACCAAAAAATAAATACAACATTAGAGCGTTTCAACTAAGAGTTTTATATTTTTACCAAAATTTAACGTGTGGCCAGATCATTTGAAAAATATCAAAAACGCCGACTCATTTCATCCTACATTTCAGTAGTGATCAGTATCGGTCTGGTTCTATTTTTGGTGGGTTTGCTGGGTATTTTAGTAATTAATACCCAGAAAGTGGCCAACCATTTTAAGGAGCAAATCGCCATGAGCATTTACCTTAAAGACCAGGCTAAGGAAATCGAGATTGACCAATTGCAGAAGCAACTGGCATTAGCAGACTACACAAAAAACACTGTGTATACTTCAAAAGAGGAAGCGGCTGAAATTTACAAACAGGACATTGGTGAAGATTTTATGAATTTTTTGGGCGACGCCAATCCTTTGCCGCAGTCGATTGACGTGTACTTTAATGCAGATTATGTCAATGAAGTCCAACTGGCAGAGATTGCGCGCGATTTGTCTGAAAAAGACTTTGTCGCTGAGATTGTTTATGATAAACCTTTAATTGCTTTGTTGAATAATAACATCAAGAAAATCAGTTTTTGGGTGTTAGTGATTTGTGGTATTTTTACATTCATCGCTGTACTGCTGATCAACAGTTCTATCCGGCTTTCGGTTTACTCAAAACGCTTTGTGATTAAAACCATGCAAATGGTCGGTGCCACCAAAAGCTTTATTCGCAGGCCTTTCATTTGGAAAAGCGTAAAACTGGGCATGCTTGGTGCGGTCTTGGCCCTATTAAGCATGGCTGCGGTACTATACTTTTTAGACCAAAGCTATCCGGAGCTTGACTTGTTGGTCAATGAACTGTTGCTTGGTGGATTATTTATTGCTGTATTTTTGCTGGGTGTGCTCATCACCTGGTTTAGCACGTTTTTGGCAACACAGCGTTTTTTAAATTTGAAAACTGACGAATTATACTATTAAAATTATGGGTGGAGAAAGCAAACGCAAAGAAGAGTTGAAAACACAGAAAAAAAACGCCTTTATTTTTAAGCGCAAAAACTATGTGTTTATGATCATTGGCTTGGTAGTGATTGCCATCGGGTTTATACTTATGAGTGGTGGCGGTAGTGATGACCCGGAAGTGTTTAACCCTGATATTTTTAGCCCACGACGTATTCGTCTGGCGCCGAGCATCGTTATTATTGGGTTTGCAATAGAGGTCTACGCCATTCTACTCAATCCCAAAAAGAAGAAATCTTAAGATTTGAGCTTGAATCCCTCTGAATTTTCAAAAGACAATTTCCTCAATGGTGCCGTATTATGTTTTGACAAACCTTTACGTTGGACGTCGTTCCAATTGGTCAACAAAGTGCGTTGGTTGATCAAGCAACAATATCACCTCAAAAAAATAAAAGTGGGTCATGCCGGCACGCTCGATCCTTTGGCCACAGGCTTAGTCATTATTTGTACGGGAAAAGCCACCAAAACTATACCCGAATTGATGGGACAACCCAAAACTTACACGGGTGAAATCACCTTTGGCGCCACGAGACCTTCCTTTGATATGGAAACCGAAATTGATGCTGAATTTCCTATTAATCACTTGAACGAGGACAGGATAAAGGCTAAAAGTCAAGATTTTACGGGTAAAATACAACAACAACCACCTATTTTCTCCGCTTTAAAAAAAGATGGCAAACGCCTCTACGAGTATGCTAGACAAGGCGAAGCGGTTGATATTCCCAAGCGTGAAGTTGAAATTACGAGGTTTGATATCACAGCTGTTGACTTGCCCAAAGTCCAATTTAAAGTGCAGTGCAGCAAAGGCACTTATATTCGTAGCTTAGCACATGATTTTGGACAAGCTTTAGACAGTGGGGCATATTTGTCTGCTTTGCAACGAACAGCTGTTGGTGAATTTACATTAGACCAAGCTTTGAATTTGGAGCAGTTTATCGAAGCGTTGGATTGAGTAACCCGTCACTGCGAGTCCGACTTTAGGAGGGCGAGGCAGGCTTCGTCGTGCCTGCTCGCAATGACGCTGAAAACACAAAGCTGCTATAATGCAACAGCTTCTAACTGGGTTCTGATGTCTTTAACCGTGCTTTGACCCTTATCTTTATTATACCATTTTTGGAGGTCTTCTTTAAACTCAGGGGTGAGTTGTCCGTACTTTTCTTTGTAGGCTTTAACCATTTCAGTGGCTTCTTTAGGTCTTGGACCCCAGGTAAACAGGACATTGTTATTATTATCAAGCGCAATCAGTTTGGGAATAGCTTTGCCACCGTTGGTCAGAAACTCTTGCATTAACTCGTCGTTATCGTCTCTCAACACGACTTTGAGTTCGAGGTTTGGAGAAGTTTCAGCAATTTTGTTGAGAATTGGCAGGGCATGAGCTGCATCACCGCACCAGCCTTCGGCTATGACTAAAAAGGTTATGGGTTGAGATAGATTTTCAAAAAAGGTTTTGTCGCTTTCTGAAAATTTAAAGGTTTTGTCCCAACGTTTTATACGTCTGACAGACATTTTAGAATAATGCAACATATCTTCGTTTTGAGTATGTCCTGTCGACTGTCCTTTATCAATTAAGTCGTTGACTAAGGTTTTAAATTCTTGGTAAAACATGCTTGCATTTATAGCGTTTTGCAATATGGTGTTTAAATCTATGACGGTATTCATATTAAAAATGTTTTGATATTATTTTGTTTGTACGGATAGCCACAAAATTACTTACAGCAATACGATAAATATATGATATTAGTCATCAAAAATACTGATTATATAAACATAATAGTTAAACGTTTTTGAAAATCACAAGGTAGAATACACATCACTGCGAGCCTAATTTTAGGAAGGCGTGGCAGTCTTTTGAATCTAAAATCTTTATACGGTGGAAATACGATACTGTCATAATTTAACTGAAGACCTTGTTATACTTATCGCTATGAGGTAAAGCCATAAAAAAACCCGTATCTGTCAATACGGGTTTTTTAATAAAACTCAATGTGTTTTGTGCTATTCTTCAATGGCATAAATGCTTTCATTTTTATAAGTTGTGACTTGTGCAATTTTATTGTAGTCGTAATCGACTTCTACCAATTTATTTTCTTGCCAAAAGAACCACTTACCAGTTTTTTGTCCTTCGTGATAGTAAGCCACAGCATTTTTTTTGCCATCTCTATCGTAGGCAATCCATTGCCCGTGAAGTTTACCATCTTTATAGGTGCCTTCTTGTTGAATCACACCATTATCATAGTAAAAAATACCTTTCACTAAATCGCCTTTTTTGAAATAATCTACATTGCTTTCTTGGGCAAATAGCATTCCACTAAAAAGACACGCTGCTATAATCATCATTGTTCTCATGGTCTTGTTATTTAATGTTTAGGTAACAAATATAAGATATATTTACGTATTATTTACTTTTACCTAACATTAATTTTACATAAAACCTATAAAATGCTGATATATATCATATTATGAAAGAAAAAAATTAACATTAAAGTTAACATTGGTTGTTGGTTATTGATAGTTGTAAAGTTGATGGGTTAAAAGTAATAAGCAATCTCAGGGGCAGAAAATCATAGGAAAGACTTCAAGCAAACGGGTAAGGGTTTTAAAAGTTTTGTAGGTTTAATAATCTTTCTTTTTTGGAATAATACCTCTAATGCCACCGCGAGGGTTTTTTATGTCGCCTTGATAGCGAGGAATGATATGGATATGGCAATGCATCACAGTTTGTCCAGCAGCAATGCCAGAATTGATACCAATATTAAAACCATCAGCCTGATGGGTTTTTTGAAGTTCTGCCTTAACTAAATTGACTAAAAACCAACAAGCGGACTGTTCTTTAAAAGTCAAATCAAAATAGCTTGAAACGACACGTTTTGGAATTACCAAACTATGACCTTTAGATACTGGATATTTATCTTTAAAAGCAAAACAACTTGCTAATTCGCCGACTTGCTCTTTAGGTTCTAATCTCTCAAAAAAAGGACTAACATCGGCTTTGTTTTGGTTTAAAAAGCAATAATGTTGGTATTCATAAATTTCTACATTCTCGTTTTTATAAACGCTTTTAAAGGGCAAAACCACATTGGTTTGGTAGGTCTTAACTTTATGTATAAAATGGGTTCTAAAGCCTTGTTTTTTAATATCTCGTCTAACGCTAAAATAGGCTTTACCTCCAAATTTTAATAATCGGGATACTTCAAATAAAACCTTTGCTTGTTCTTGCTTTTTAAGAACATTCAGCACATAATGACAAATAATGGTGTTAAATTTTTTCTTTGGATAATCTGGTTGATAATATGGATCAAAACCGATGATATCAATTCCTTTTGCGTTTAGTTCTTCAACATCTTTGCCAAATCCACATCCAAAATCTAAAATTTTACCATGAAATAATTTTCTTTCCAATAAAATACGGGTTGGAAAAGACATTTTCTCGCGTTCTTTAGCGGTGTGGTGTGAGTTTAGATTTTCAGACATTATTCTAAAAATTCAAATCCATTATTATTTGCAACGGAAATTAAAGGCTCAATTGTATCTTTAAGCTTTTGATAATTAAAGTCCTGCGGAGCTTTAAAGGAATTGAATATAGTAATATATTCTTCTTTGAATCTTTTTTTTAACCTGTTATCTAGCAGATTCAATGCATCTTTTTGTACTTTAAAAAAGCTATCAAAATGCTTTTCGATAATTGGTAATTTATTGTTCTTTGAACTGTTAAAACCAGATTTTACAGGAACAAGGTTCCAAATTAAATCATGAGATACAAATGAATATGGAACAAAATGATCTAACTCATAATTAGACTTTGATAATTTTTCACCAGTAAATATACACTTAACTTCTTTGCTTTCATCTAAGTAAATATTCCAAAAATTATTTCTCTGATATGTTAAAGCATTTCTCTTTGCTGGTTTGATGAGTTTACTGACGATGTCTGGTGTTAATGGATTCTTTTTCTGTAAGAAGTTAGCCAAGTTCCAGTATGTATATTCTTTCAGGATTTTAGCATTAGCACTTATATAAGAAAACCAATTTTCATTAACACTAATTAAATTTTTATGTAATTTGTATATAGTATAGTAGTCATTTTCATTAGATTGAGAATAAATCATACTTTTTTTATAACCCCTAAACCAAGGACTCAAAAACCAATGTGGAACATTTTTATCTAAATGAAATAGTGTTTTAGATAATTTAAAATTTTTGCTATTGATTAAATATTTGTAGATTTTTATCTTGTCCTCATTAATTGCTAATTCTGTATTATTTACTAGATATTTAATAATTTCAGAAATGTTATCTTGACTCCCAAAAGATACTTTGAAATAATTAATAGGATACCAAGCATTTGCTACCATTCTAGAGAATAACCTCTTTTTTTCAATTTCTTTTTTCCCCTTTTCTATCTCTTCAATTATTGCTAAAAACCAATAAAATTTATATGTTGCTGAAGTATTATTAAAAACACTAGATAATGCACTAATGTTAATATTCGAAGAAAATGGTAGTTGATTCATTTAAATATGAATGAGTTTAAAACTAACAAATAATCCCCAACCCATCAAAAAATTGATAGAGATTTAAAGCCTAGAGGAGCAATGGCTGATGTTTTTGAGTAGTGTAAAGTAGCAAACTTGCAAGCTTTATCAAAACCAATAATGCTGTTCCGGTGTGATTACGACATCAAGAGCGACATCGTGAGTTTGAGGCTGTAAGGCTTGGTCTAAAGGCTCAAAAAACGACAGGCCAACCTTAAGGGTGTCGTTTCGGCATTCATTGAGAAAGCGGTCGTAAAAACCTTGACCGTAACCTATGCGATGCCCGTTTTGGTCAAAGGCTAGGAGTGGCACAAAGACTACATCAATTTTGTGGACTGGCACTTCTAAACCGTCTTGAGGCTCGGGAATACCAAAACTATTTTCTTTGATGATGGTGGCATCGGTCAACAAAAAATGGCTGAGCGAATGCGTTTTAAAATGGGTTTTACTGACCACGACTTGTTTGTCTTTGCCTTGTAAGACGTGCAATAGCATTGAGGTGTCGACTTCTTTGTGTCGCGCCATGCTTAAAAACAAATGGTAATACGTGTGTTGCCAGATATCGAGTTGCAAAGCTTGATTGGCAATAGCTATGCTGTTTTCTTCTATTTGAAGCGCAGATAAGTGTTGACGTTTTTGCTTGTATAAATTTCTAATTTCAGCTTTGGTCATCATCAACTTGTCTTGAAATATGAAATACGGCATCGCCTTGATAAACCATGGGTGATTGGTTTACATTGATCACATAGCCCGCTTCACGAGCTTTTAAAACATGTTTAAAACCTCCATACGGATCGGTGATATGTGCCATTTCTTCGCCTTTGTTTACCCACTGGCCAATGTCGATTTTAACGTGAAGCAGGCCGCTGTATTTGGCTCTGATCCATTTGGTCTTATGGATAAAAACTGAAGGTTTTGTAGGTCTTGAGGGCGAAAACTCCGCTTTGAGCATACCGAGGTGTTTCAAAACCCGGCGTAAGCCATCTAAGCCGTGCTTAGTGATACCGGGATCGTTGTCTGCAGATTTGCCGCCTTCATACAATAAAACCGGAATATTGTGTTGCTTACAGGTCGAGCGGTATGATTTTTTAATGTTTGAAGAATAGACTGTAAACGGTGCATTAAATACTTCAGCCAGTGTTTTTAAAGTGGAATCATTTTTAGCGATTCTAATCTGAGCTGCATTAAAGCGTTTAGCACCACCGGTGTGAAAATCAAAAGCATAATCGACAGCCGGTAAGATTTCATTGGTGAGTTGATATGCAAACCGACTGGCTAAAGGCCCTTTTTTAGTGCCCGGGAAGATGCGATTTAAATCTCTGCCGTCGGGAAACTCGCGTTGCATATTTAAAAACCCAAATACGTTTAAAACCGGAATACAAATAATGGTCCCAATGAGTGGTCTGTTCATTTTTTGAGCCAAAAACTGGCGTACAATTTCAACACCGTTGAGTTCGTCACCATGAATACCGGCAGTCACTAAGACGACAGGTCCCTTTTTTTTAGAGCGCTCTACAATCACGGGAACTTCTACACTGGAGGTGGTAAAGAGTTTTGCAGTATGCAGGTCTAGGCGTTTACGTTGTCCGGGTAATATCTTTTCATCTAAAATATGAAAGACATTTTGGTTGTCGACATAAGGTGTATTAGACATTTTTTTCGATATATTGAATAATTTTTCGTGCAATATCTTTACCGGTGGCTTTTTCAATGCCTTCTAGGCCTGGTGAGGAATTGACTTCTAAAATAAGTGGGCCACGAGAACTTTGGAGTAAATCTACACCGGCGACACCGAGCCGCATAGCTTTAGCCGCTTTAATGGCAGCAATTTCTTCTTCGTCGCTCAACTCAATGACTTCTGCAGAGCCGCCTTGATGTAAGTTTGAACGAAATTCGCCTTCTTTACCTTGACGTTTCATGGCACCAACCACGTGACCATCGACAACAAACACACGAATATCTGCGCCTTTGGCTTCTTTGATAAATTCCTGTACAATTACACGCGCTTGCAGTCCATTAAAGGCTTCGATGACAGACTTTGCCGCATTTCTAGTTTCGGCCAAAACCACACCTAAGCCTTGTGTGCCTTCTAAAAGTTTAATTACCAGAGGTGTGCCGCCAACGTGTTGGATGACACCTTCTACATCACGAGAATAGTTGGTAAATACGGTTTTTGGCAGGCCAATTTTAGCACGGGTTAAAACTTGAAGACTTCTCAATTTGTCACGACTACGAACTAAAGCTTCAGAATCTATGGTGCTAAAGGCGCCCATCATTTCAAATTGTCGGACCACAGCCGTACCATAAAATGTGACTGAAGCGCCGATTCTCGGTATTATTGCATCAGTCTCTTGGATATAATCGCCCTTGTAGTAAACGTTTGGACTGCGTTTCTCTATGATTAAATCGCACTTTAACGGGTCGATAATTTGAACATTATGCTTGCGTTTCTCTGCGGCTTCAACTAAGCGCTTTGTTGAGTAAAGTTTGCTATTTCTGGATAATATTTTGATATTCATAAATGTTGTTTTTGTGTGATAAATTAGTCAATGCTGGGTCGACTACAAACTTAGGATTTAAAAATTTTCGCCCCAATAAAACAGGATACTTCATATCTTGACGATCGCTTAAGGACAACGAAATACTATAAGTTTTATGAAATAATATGATTTTTGAATGTATTTCGTAACGTTTTTGAGAGATGCCATTACTGCTTTTAACACGAATGGTTTTAAAGTCATTAAACGTATGTGTTTTGAGGCTATATTCAGGATGCTTCTCATCTAAAAACACACAACGCAATTGACCCGAAACCTCTTCAATGTGTTTACAGTGAATAGAGGAAGTGTATGCGCCGGTATCAATTTTAACTTCAACTTGGTTAAAACCTAAAAGAGGAAAATCTGCGATATCTGTTCGGCCAATGACAATTTTGTGCTTAGACATAAAACTTTATTCTATTTCAGAAACCCGCAAGGTATTGACCATACCTTTATCTTCAATTGGCATTGAAGCGAGGTTGACCAGGTAATCTCCGTGTTCTACAAAATTATTTTGATGTGCAATTTGGTTGACATCTTCAATTGTGGCGTCTGTACTTACAAATTTATTGTAATAAAAGGCTTTGACACCCCAAAGCAGACTGAGTTGAGTCAATATATGTGGATTGGATGTAAAGGCCAAAATATGGGCTTCAGGACGCCATGCCGATATTTGAAAAGCGGTATAGCCACTATTGGTTAAGGTACAGATGGCTGTCGCATCGATTTCATTGGCCATACGGGCAGCGTGATAACACACAGATTTTGTAATGTACCGCTTGGTTTTGATATTTGGCGGGTTATGAGGGACGTTAATTAATTCGGAGTTCTCTACATTTTTAAGGATTTGACACATTTTGTGAATCACTTCAACGGGGTATTTTCCCACAGAAGTTTCACCACTTAACATGACAGCATCGGCGCCATCCATAACAGAGTTAGCGACATCATTTACTTCAGCACGTGTAGGGGTGAGGCTGTCAATCATGGTTTCCATCATTTGTGTAGCGATAATGACAGGTATTCTAGCCAACTTGGCTTTAAGGACAAGCTCTTTTTGAATGAGTGGAACTTCGTGAGCTGGCATTTCAACACCAAGATCTCCACGAGCTACCATCAAACCATCACAATAGGCTGCAATCTTATCAATATTTTTGACGCCTTCGGGCTTTTCAATTTTGGCAATAATCGGAATTTTGTAGTCACTGTGTTCTTTAATGAGCTTTTGAAGGACTTTTAAATCGCTAGCATAACGTACAAAAGAAAGTGCCATCCAGTCGACTTCTACTTTGCAGGCAAACTTGGCATCTTCGACATCTTTTTCTGTGAGAGCAGGAAGAGAAATTTTTGTATTGGGAAGATTAACGCCTTTATTGGACTTGAGTGGTCCGC
Source organism: Mesohalobacter halotolerans (assembly GCF_006120725.1). Taxonomy (GTDB): domain Bacteria; phylum Bacteroidota; class Bacteroidia; order Flavobacteriales; family Flavobacteriaceae; genus Psychroflexus; species Psychroflexus halotolerans. The sequence continues at coordinate 283,365 of NZ_SWMU01000001.1, read as the reverse complement.
CTTGCACCACTTTTGTCTCTACGCTGTCTGCTTTGTTTGTTGATAGCACTTCAAAAATCAATTTTCCATCATCCAGCAAAATGCGCTCACCGGGTTTGACATCTTGAGGAAAGGTTTTATAATTCATGTAGGCCAACGTTTTGTTGCCAACAAACCTTTTGCCAGTTTTAAATTTGATTTTATCACCTTTTTGAACAGTTATGCCTTCTTCCATTTCGCCCACACGTAATTTTGGGCCTTGTAAATCTCCTAAAATACCCGCATTAAAACCATATTCTTTGTTGAGCTCTCTGATCATTTTTACGCGTTGCTCAACATCTTCATAGTTGGCATGCGAAAAATTGATTCTAAAAATATTCACACCAGCTTCCATCATATCTTTTAAGACTTCTTTTTTTGATGTTGCCGGCCCTAGCGTAGCTACAATTTTTGTTTTTTTATTTGATTTCATAATACGGTAAGGCTTTAATTATTCAAATGTAAGGTTTTCAGGCGATTTTAGGGTTTCGGTAGCAATCTCATAAGCGCTAACGATTTGTGGGATTTCATTTAATTGCATGCTGAGTTTTTTAGTTTTAAAGCGTTTAGATTCATCTTCAATTTTAATAAAATAATCGCATTGTTTGTGTGATTCTATCAAAAATTTTCCCATAACCTCTTGTTCATTCTCAAAAAGAGAAGCGACAAATTTAGGCTTTTGGTCTATATATTTAGATTTATTTTGAATAAAATACAAAACACATTCTGTTTTTGGGTCACAATAGCTATATAATGCAAAATTGATTTTATAGCCTTGATGAATCAAGGTGATATCTTCTTCTTTTCTCCTAAAAGCCAGGTGCAATTTTTGATTAATCAGAAATGCTAATTTAAAAGGCTCCAAATTAGCATTTAAACCGATGAGTTTAAAATCAATATCTATTGGCGTATCTAAAATTAATTTAGCCATATTATAAAAGTAAAGGAGTGTACTTAAGTGTGTATTAAGTACAGGTTAAAATTCAATCAATTATTTGGTCTTGAAGAGCGTAATAGGCTCTTCTCGAGACTTTTTCTTCTGCTTTTTTCTTTGAGGTAGCACGCGCTTTAGCAATATCCTGACCATTAAGTTGATAGGTCATGCCAAAATATTTTTGACCGTTGACTACTTTGCCATTGTCTTTGTATTCTACAATTTTAAAATTGTGTTTGTGTTTTTGACACCATTCTATCATGTAGCTTTTGTAGCTTATGACTTTATGTTCAAGCTCTTCGATGTCTATAAAAGGATTTACAATTTTTTCTAAAATAAACTTCTCACATTTTTTAAAGCCTTGATCAAGATATATAGCGGCAATCAAAGCTTCTAATAGATTACCGTGAATATTACGGCTAAAACATTCAGTATTAACCTGTGTTCTCAATAGGCTGAGTAGTTCAAAAGATTCACCAATCTGATTGAGGTTTTTGCGGCTAACGGCTTTAGCTCTCATCTTGGTAAGATAGCCCTCATCGCCCTGAGGTGATTGTTTGAACAAATGGGTAGAAATTATAGAATCGAGTAAGGAATCACCAAGAAATTCAAGCCTTTCATAGTTGATGTCATTGCCCAATTTGTCTTTGTAATTCATAGATCGATGCGTAAAGGCGCGTTTGTAAATGCTCAGGGATTTGGGTTTAAACCCGAGGATTTCCTGCATTTTACAAAAAAAAATCCCGTCCTCTTTAGAACGGGATTTAAATATATCGTCAATGAATTTCATGAAATGCGGTGTATATCATTAGTCTTCAAATGTCTTTAAAGCAATACAAGCATTATGACCACCAAAACCAAACGTGTTGCTTAAAGCGACTTTAACCTCTCGTTTTTGGGCTTTGTTTAAAGTTAAATTTAGCTCGGGATCTATGTTTTCATCCTGAGTTTCATGGTTTATGGTTGGCGGCACTAAACTATGTTGCATGGCAAGTATAGAAGCAATAGCTTCAATAGCCCCTGCTGCTCCAAGTAAATGGCCTGTCATAGATTTAGTTGAGTTGATGTTGATGTTTTTGGCGTGTTCACCAAAAACTTCTTTAATGGCTTTTAGCTCTGCTACATCACCAAGAGGTGTAGAGGTGCCATGGGTATTTATGGCATCAACATCTTCTGGATGAATACCAGCATTACGCAAGCAATTTTTCATCACTACAATTACACCTTTACCATCAGGATGAGGTGCCGTCATGTGGTGAGCATCTGATGACAAACCGCCACCGATAACCTCAGCATAAATTTTAGCGCCTCTAGCCTTGGCATGGTCTAAATCTTCAAGAATGAGCGCACCTGAACCTTCACCAAGGACAAAGCCATCACGTGTAGCATCAAATGGTCTTGATGCTGTTTCGGGATTGTCGTTCCTTGTAGAAAGGGCATGCATGGCGTTAAAACCACCCATTCCGGCCTCAGTTACTGCGGCTTCACTTCCACCGGTAACGATGATATCGCTATACCCCATTCTTATTTGATTAAGTGCATCTATTATAGCGTTTGCAGAAGACGCACAAGCCGATACCGTCGTGTAATTGGGCCCCATAAATCCATGCTTAATTGAGATGTTACCTGGGGCAATATCGGCAATCATTTTTGGTATAAAAAATGGGTTGAAACGCGGCGTGCCATCACCATTGGCATAGTTCATGACTTCATTTTGAAAAGTCTCTAAACCTCCAATTCCAGCACCCCAAATGACGCCTACACGATACTTATCTACGGTGTCAAGATCAATTTTTGAATCGGCTATAGCTTCGTCTGAAGCTACTAACGCGTATTGTGCAAACTTATCAAGCCGTCTTACTTCCTTACGATCAAAAAAATCTGATGTGTTGAAATTTTTAATTTCACAAGCAAATTTGGTTTTGAACTTTTCAGTATTGTAGTAAGTAATGGGCGCAGATCCACTTTTGCCATTAGCCAAACCATTCCAATATTCTTGGATGTTGTTTCCAATGGGCGTAAGAGCACCTAAACCTGTGACGACAACGCGCTTTAATTCCATGAAAAGTGTTTTATTTGGCGTCTTCTATATAAGAAACCGCTTGACCAACTGTAGAGATATTTTCGGCTTGATCATCTGGGATTTGAATATCAAATTCTTTTTCGAACTCCATAATAAGTTCAACGGTGTCTAAAGAGTCGGCACCTAAGTCGTTTGTAAAACTTGCGTCGTTTACAACTTCGTTTTCGTCAACGCCTAATTTGTCAACGATAATAGCTTTTACTCTTGATGCAATGTCTGACATGATAAAATGTTTTAAGATTATATGTTGGCAAAAATAAGAAACTTTGCCTTATAACAAATTTTAATTCCAAAAATGTATAGCTTTTACTATTTTATATACATTAGTGGCAAAATGTGCAATGCAAAATAATTAAAAAATATTTCATATTGAAAAAAACTTTTAAAAAGCCAACAAAGAAAGTCGCCTTATTTGCCTCTGGCAAAGGGTCTAATGCTTTAAACATCATAAAATATTTTAAAGACAATTCTCAAGTTGAAATTGTGGCCGTCTTTTGCAATAACCCTAAGGCTAAAGTTATCGAGAAAGCCAAAGCAAAAGGTGTTGAGGTGGTTTTGTTCAGTAAAAAAGATTTACAAGGTGTCGATGAGGTGTTAAAAAAACTAGAAGCTTTTGCTATAGACCTCATCGTCTTGGCTGGGTTTTTATTGAAAATTCCAAAAGCAATCATAAGCCGTTACCCCGATAAAATTCTGAATATTCATCCGGCTTTACTTCCAAAATACGGTGGAAAAGGGATGTACGGGAAGTACGTACATCAGGCTGTTGTTGAGAATAAAGAAGCAGAAACCGGAATTACGATACATTATGTCAATGAAAACTATGACGAAGGGGCAATTATCTTTCAAGCGAGATGTAAAGTGACGTCAAATGACACGCCAGACGATGTAGCTTCAAAGATTCGTAAGTTAGAAATGCAGTATTTTCCGCAGGTAATTGAGAAAACAATTAAAAATAATCATACGATTTAATTTTAATGCCTTTTTACTAACGAGATATCAGTACTTAATAGGGGCAAAATAGTAACTTAAATGGGCAAAAAGCAAAAATATTACGTCGTTTGGGACGGGCATCATCCTGGCGTATACAAGACATGGGAGGAATGCAAGTTGCAAACTAAAAACTATCCTCAAGCCAAGTATAAGTCTTTTCCCAACCAAGCTACAGCCGAAGAGGCTTTTAATATGGGGTTTTACGAATTTCAAAAACTCAATAAACTTCATAAATTGAAATCTAAGCTACCTCAAGAAGTTGAGCGCAATTCTATTTGTGTTGATGCGGCTTCAAGTGGCAATCCCGGAAAGATGGAATACCGTGGCGTAGACACGCAGACCCAAAAACAGTTATTTCACAAAGGGCCATTTGATCAGGCTACTAATAATATAGGCGAATTTTTGGCACTTGTACACGGTTTAGCTTTTTTACACCAGCAGAAAAGTTCTCGTGCAATTTACTCAGATTCGAGAATAGCCATTGGTTGGGTAAAGAAAAAACACTGTAAGACCAAGCTTAAAAAAACAGCACGTAATGCTGAAGTCTTTGAACTGATTAAACGTGCAGAAGACTGGCTGAAAACCCACCAATATTCAACCAAAATCTTAAAATGGGAAACTAAAATTTGGGGTGAAATTCCAGCTGATTTTGGACGAAAGTAATGGTATACAAATCAAATCTAAGATATTTAAAAGCCTTATACGGCATGACCAAAATCCTAAAATAGTTAATAGACTTAGAATCTTTGATATTAAATGCCCTACAGAATATTATTCAAGTTAAAACACCAAGTGGTTTTGTTGTGAAAACTTATATTTGCAAAAAATAAATTTATGAGTAAGTTACTATGTGTTGGAACTGTAGCTTTTGACAAAATTGAAACCCCTTTTGGTAAAACCGATAAAATTCTTGGTGGTGCAGCGACCTATATTGCGTTGTCTGCTTCCAATTTTGATAATATTGATATTGGAATTGTGTCTGTTATCGGAGAAGATTTTCCACAAGATTACATCGATATATTCAACAAACGCAATATCAATATTGATGGATTAAAAGTTGTTGAAGGCGGTAAAACTTTTTTCTGGAGCGGTGAGTACCATAACGACATGAATACCCGTGACACTTTAGACACACAACTTAATGTGCTTGAAAATTTTGATCCTGTGGTGCCAAAACACTATCTCGATGCAGAAATTGTGATGTTAGGTAACTTGCATCCGGCCGTACAAATGAGTGTCATAAATCAGGTAAAAAGTCCAAAACTCATTGTTTTGGATACCATGAATTTTTGGATGGATTCCGAACTTGAATTACTTGTAAAAGTGATTTCTAAAGTTGATGTCATTACCATAAATGACGAAGAAGCTCGACAGCTTTCCGGAGAATACTCCTTGGTTAAAGCCGCCCGAAAAATAAGAGACATGGGACCGGAATATGTGGTGATTAAAAAAGGAGAACACGGTGCACTACTATTTTATGAAGATGAAATGTTTTTTGCTCCAGCATTACCGCTTGAAGAGGTGTTTGATCCGACGGGTGCCGGCGATACATTTGCTGGTGGTTTTGCCGGATTTTTAGCTCAAAGTAAAGATATTTCTTTTAAAAATATGAAACGAGCCATTATCCATGGCTCCAATCTAGCTTCATTTTGTGTTGAAAAATTTGGAACCGAAAAAATGCTTCAGCTTCAAGATGGGGAATTGAAATCAAGATTGGCTAACTTTGAATCCTTAACTCAATTTGAAATCAATTTAACTTAAATGTTATCTATTGCAAACCCTAAGTCTTAATATATGAGTGAATTGATAAAACACGAATGTGGCATTGCCCAAATTCGACTACTCAAGCCGTTGTCGTATTACAAAGAAAAATATGGCTCACCATTTTACGGCATCAATAAGCTCTATCTCATGCTCGAAAAACAGCATAATCGGGGTCAAGACGGAGCAGGTTTTGCGAGTGTAAAGCTGGACGTCAAGCCAGGTTATCGCTATATCAGTCGATATCGTTCTAATGCAGCTCAACCTATACAAGATGTTTTTGAAACTATTAACAATCGCATCAATACAGAGATTATTAAACATCCAGAATTGCTGGATGATTTACCTCAACTGAAACAGGAAGTACCTTATTTAGGTGAATTGATGCTCGCTCACGTACGCTACGGAACATATGGTAAAAACAGTATAGAGAGTGTTCATCCATTTTTGAGGCAAAACAATTGGATGCATCGTAACTTGATTATGGCTGGTAATTTTAATATGACGAATGCTTCAGAAATGTTTGATAATCTGGTAAAACTAGGACAGCACCCTAAAGAAAAAACCGATACCATTACGGTAATGGAAAAAATCGGGCATTTCCTAGACTCAGAGGTTAGAAAACTATACAAGAAACTTAAAGCTAAAGGATATAACAAACAGGAAGCCTCACCGCATATTGTTGATAAAATTAGGATTTCAAAAATATTACGTAAATCATCAAAAGATTGGGATGGCGGTTATGTCATGGCTGGACTTTTGGGTCACGGCGATGCCTTTGTGCTGAGAGACCCAAGTGGTATTAGGCCGGCATATTATTATCACGACGACGAGGTCGTTGTTGTCGCTTCTGAACGTCCGGTGATTCAGACTGCTTTTAATGTACCGTTTGAAAATGTCATCGAACTCGAACCTGGTAAGGCTTTAATTACTAAACGCAATGGTCGAGTTGTTAAAAAGCAAATCCTTGAACCATTGGAAAAAAAGGCCTGTTCTTTTGAACGTATATATTTTTCTAGAGGCAGTGATGCTGAGATATATAAAGAACGTAAAAACCTTGGGCGTCTGTTGATGCCAGAAGTGCTTAAAGCCATAAATTTTGATACAGAAAACTCTGTCTTTTCTTATATACCAAATACGGCAGAAACTTCTTTTTATGGCATGGTTGAAGCCGCACAAGACGAGCTCAACCGACAGAAAAATCAAAAAATTCTTCAAGAGAAAGAACACTTAACAGACGAGCGATTACAAGAGATTTTATCTCAAAAATTACGGACAGAAAAAATTGCTATAAAAGACGCTAAATTGCGAACTTTTATCACCGAAGATTCTAGTAGAGACGATTTGGTTGCTCATGTTTATGATGTGACTTACGGTATTGTGAAGCCCGACGATAATTTGGTGGTGATAGATGACAGTATTGTAAGAGGGACAACCCTTAAAATGAGTATTATCAAAATGTTGGATCGCCTTGGCCCAAAACAAATCGTGATTGTATCTTCTGCACCACAAATTAGATATCCGGATTGCTATGGCATTGACATGGCCAAGCTTGAAGATTTTGTAGCTTTTAGAGCTGCACTTGCACTACATAAAGATCTAAATACTTACGATCAAACCATTAAATCGGTTTATAAAAAATGTAAATCTCAAGACGAGTTAAGCAAAACAGCTGTTGATAACTACGTTAAAGCGATATATGAGCCTTTCTCTGATGAACAAATTTCTGATAAAATTGCAGAACTATTAAGCGATGAAACCACTAGGGCTAAAGTCAAAGTCATTTATCAAAGTGTAGATAATCTGCATCAAGCTTGTCCTGACCATAAAGGGGATTGGTATTTTACCGGAGATTATCCTACTATAGGCGGCAGCAAAATTGTCAATAAAGCTTTTATTAATTTTGTGGAAGGCAATAAAAAGCGTGCTTACTAGACGCAACGTTTTATCAAGTATTTCATCTATTTTAAGATACTAATTTGTATATATTTGCCGTTACAGTAAACTAAACTTCCAATTATGAATGAACAACCACCTTACAAAAAACCTAATGAAAATGAAGTTGATTTGGGTTTGGTCTTTGGTGAAATTAAACGACTTCTTTTCTATTTTTTAAAAACTATATTAAGCGTTTTCATATTTATTTACAAGCATAAATTTATACTTTTATTTTTGTTATTGGCAGGAGTAATTTCAGGCTATTTTTGGGATAAATCTTCTAAAGGTAATTATGAAACAGACTTAACTTTAGATACATACTACAACAGCACAGATTATCTGTATAACAAAATTCAAGCTATAGAAACTAAAATAAAACAAGAAGATTCATTATATCTTCAACAAGTTTTTGGAAACCAATATGACCTTGTTAAAAATGTAAAAATTGAACCCATACTGGATATCTATAGTTTCATAGCTCAGTCAGAATCCAATAAAGAGATTTTTGAACTTTTACTTGATGAACAAGATGATGTTGATAAATTTTTAGAAAAACCATTAAATAGCTATAATTATCCTCTTCACAGAGTGAAATTGATTATAAAAGGTAATAATCATCACAAGTTAATATCTGATAAATTTATTTCTTATATTAATGATAATAAATATTTTAACAGTATAAAGGAAATTTTATTAGAAAATTATGAGCAACAACTTGTTCAAAATAATCAGATACTGAATCAAATAGATAGAATAATTGATTCAGTTGGAAAAGGAAAAAATAGTTCAATCCAAAAGCTGATGGTATCAATAAATGAGAATCAAATACTAGATGACCTACTTCAAAGAAAGAAAAATTTACTAACGAACGATGCTACTTTAAAAACTCAAATTGAAAACCAACAGGAAATAATAAAAATAGCAGATGCTAATTATACATTAGAAAAAAATGACAAAATTACAGATAAAGATAAGAAGTTCTTATTACCACTATTCTTAATTGGATTTTATATGTTAATTTACTTTCTTAAACATTTAATATCAAAAGCAAAAAGACTATATGCTTCATGAGTTTTTTAAAACCACAAAGTAAAACTAAAAATGATCTTAAAAAACAAATCAATACTAATTACAGGCGGCACAGGGTCTTTAGGTAAAGCGCTTACAACATATATTCTTGACAATCACAAAGACATAAAGAAACTTATCATATTTTCTAGGGATGAGCAAAAACAATTCTTGATGGCTCAAGAATTTACCTCAACTCAATTTCCACAGATACGTTTTTTACTAGGAGATGTTAGAGACAAAGAGCGTTTAAAAAGAGCGTTTAAAAATGTAGATTACGTTATTCATGCTGCAGCAATGAAACATGTGCATCTGGCGGAATACAATCCTGATGAGTGCATCAAAACCAATATTGGTGGTGCTGAAAATGTGATTTATGCTGCTTTAGAAACCAATGTGGAGCGAGTAGTAGCCCTTTCAACAGACAAAGCTTGTGCGCCAATTAATTTATATGGCGCAACAAAATTAACTTCTGATAAATTGTTTGTGGCGGCAAACAATATCACGGGATGGAATCCTATAAAATTTTCTGTGGTGAGATACGGTAATGTCATGGGTAGTAATGGCTCCGTCATTCCTTTTTTTCTCAAAAAAAGAAAAGAAGGTGTTTTGCCCATAACAGATCCCAATATGACGCGTTTTAATATCTCTATAATTGATGGTGTAAAAATGGTTATGCACGCCTTAGAAAAGGCTTGGGGCGGCGAGATATTTATTCCAAAAATCCCTTCTTACAAAATCATGGATGTGGTCAAAGCCATCGGACCAAATTGTGAACATCCTATTGTAGGCATTAGGCCTGGCGAAAAAATTCATGAGGAGATGATTACGCCTTCAGATTCTTTTTATACTTATGATTTAGGAAAATACTTTACCATTCTTCCTTCTAAACCAAAATGGAATGTGGATGATTTTATTGTAGAAAATAAGGCCATTAAAGTTGAGGAGGGATTTGCCTATAATTCTGGTGATAATAAAGAATGGGAAACTGTAGAATCTCTAAGAAGATTGATTAAAGAACATGTTGATGAAAATTTTATAACATAATGAGGCAAAACCCTATACCATATGGCCGACAGAATATTACTGATGACGATATTGATGCGGTTATTGAGGTTTTAAAATCCGTTTACTTAACCCAAGGCCCAAAAATTCAAGAATTTGAAACCACATTTGCTGATTATGTGGGTTCAAAATATGCCGTAGCGGTTTCTAATGGAACTGCTGCTCTGCATCTTAATGCTATTGCCCTTGGCGTAAAACCTGGTGATAAAGTGATTACTACGCCTATCACCTTTGCGGCATCAGCCAATTGTGTGAGGTATTGTGGTGGAGAAGTTGTTTTTGCTGATATTGATCCAGAGACCTATTTGTTAGACATCAATAAAGTAAGAGAAATACTAGAAAAAGACACCCATAGAGAAATCAAAGGCATCATACCTGTTGATTTTACAGGTAGAGCGGTAGACTTAGAAGCTTTCAGACAATTAGCAGATGAATTTGATTGCTGGATTATGGAAGATTCTTGTCACTCACCAGGTGGTTTTTTTGTTGATAGTAAGGGAGAACGCCAACATTGTGGCAATGGTAAATTTGCAGATTTAGCCATATTTTCTTTTCATCCGGTTAAGCATATCGCCGCAGGAGAAGGCGGTATGATAACCACCAATGACGACGCTTTATATCATAAATTACTTGATCTAAGAACCCACGGTATCACCAAAGATTCTAGTAAATTTCAAAATACTATAGAAACCGCAATTGGTGATGATATCGTATTGAGTAATGTCGAGACCTATCCCAATTGGTATATGGAAATGCAAGATTTAGGCTATAATTATAGACTTACAGATTTTCAAGCAGCTTTGGGTTTGAGCCAACTAAAACGAGCAAATACAGGCCTAAACAGAAGACGCAACATTGCAAAAACGTATTTTGACGAATTTAAAAACAAAGATTATATCAAAGGGCAATCTGGAGTTATTGATGGCCACGCGTATCACCTCTATGTGGTAGAAGTTGAGAACAGACTTGGGCTTTACAACCATTTAAGACAACACCAAATCTTTGCACAAATACATTATATTCCTTGTCATTTGATGCCTTATTACCGCTCGTTTGGTTGGAAAGAAGGCGATTTGCCAAATGCTGAACAGTATTATAAACATTGTATAAGTCTGCCGATGTATCCCACCTTAAAAGAAAGCGAACAAGAATTTGTGATTGATAAAGTTAATGAGTTTTACACCTAAAAATATTTGCATTATTCCAGCTCGTAGTGGAAGTAAGCGGATTCCTAGAAAAAACATCAAAGAATTTTTAGGTAAACCAATTATTGCCTATTCTATTGAAGCCGCAATTCATTCTCAACTTTTTGATGAGGTGATGGTTTCTACCGATGATGAAGAAATTGCTGAAGTAGCAAAACATTACGGCGCTAAAGTTCCTTTTCTTAGATCCTCAAAAAATGCAGACGACTATGCAACAACCGTCGATGTTTTGATTGAAGTTTTAAATGAATATAAATCCATAGGGAAAGCATTTGACCTTTCTTGTTGTATTTATCCCACAGCACCATTAGTTAAATTAGAAAACTTAAAAGAAGGACATCAAAAAATAAAAGAAAGTCACTTTGATGTTGTTTTTCCTGTTGTAAAATTTTCTTATCCAATATGGAGAGCATTCAAAAAAGACAAAGATAAATTTAAAATGCTGTGGTCAGAACATCAACAAAGCAGATCTCAAGATCTTGAAGAAGCCTATCACGACGCAGGTCAGTGGTATTGGTTTAGACCTCAAAGATTATTAAAGCATAAAACACTTTTTAATGACAACACATCTTGTGTTGTTTTAAAAGAAACAGAAGTTCAAGATATAGATAATGAAACCGATTGGAAACTAGCAGAATTGAAATATGAACTCTTATAAAATTTTAAAAAGGCAAGTGTTTTCTAAGGATAACTATGCTATCGTTCCAATTCGTATGCAGGATCGTTTTGATATTATGCAATGGCGAAACGAGCAGATGTATCATTTACGCCAAAATAAACCCTTGACTGAAGATGATCAGAACCTTTATTTTGAAAGGGTTGTTGCTAAATTGTTTGAGCAAGACCAACCTGAACAAATTTTATTTTCCTATTTAGAAAACGAGAAATGTATCGGCTACGGCGGTTTGGTTCATATCAATTGGATTGACAAACACGCAGAGATTTCTTTTATCATGGCTACCAAATTAGAGGCAAACCATTTTGAACAGCATTGGCAAACCTATTTAAGTTTGATAGAGCAAGTGGCATTTAAAGACTTAGGTTTACATAAAATATATACCTATGCTTTTGATTTACGACCGCATTTATACAAAGCCTTCGAAGCTTCAGGTTTTAAAAAAGAAGCCGTTTTAAAAGAACATGGTCGATTCAATGATACATTTATAGATGTGATTCTTCACAGCAAATTTAGTCCTTATTATCTTAGAAATGCGAGTCCAGAAGATACGCTAAGCATCTATGAGTGGGCAAACGACCCTGCAACAAGACAAAATTCATTTGTTTATGATAAGGTAAAATTAGAAGAACATAAAAACTGGTTTAAAACCAAATTAAAACAACCAGAAGCCGATTATTATATGGGTTTTTATCAAAATATAAAATCAGGATTTGTAAGGTTTGATATGGAAGATGAAATTTCTGTTATTGGCATAAACATTTCACCTGAACAACGTGGCAAAGGCTTATCTAATGTATTTTTAAACCTAGGGATAAAATTACATTTAGCCAAATACAAACAACAACAAATCCACGCTTATATCAAACCAGAAAACGAAGCTTCAAAAAAAGCCTTTACAAAAGCGGGTTTTCGATTTTTTTCTAAAGAAATTATAAAAAATCAAAACGCTTTATTATACAAATATGAATAACATGAACAAGGACAGCGTTTTTATCATTGCAGAACTTTCGGCTAACCACGGTGGCAAAATAGAAACCGCCATAGAAACCATAAAAGCAGCAAAAAAAACAGGCGCCAACGCCATAAAACTACAAACCTATACCGGCGACACCATCACTTTAAATTCTGATAAAAAAGATTTTGTGATTTCAGGGGGCACAATATGGGACGGCAAAAGACTTTACGAACTGTATGAAAAAGCAGCCTTGCCTTGGGAATGGCATGCCGAATTATTTAAAGTCGCCAAAGATGAAGGTTTAGTCTGTTTTTCTTCACCATTTGACAAAACAGCGGTAGATTTTTTAGAAGACCTACAGACTCCTATGTATAAAATAGCGTCATTTGAAATTACAGATATTCCTTTAATTGAATATACTGCAAGCAAAGGCAAACCTATGATCATTTCTACTGGTATTGCAGGATATGATGATATTAAACTTGCAGTTGATACTTGCAGAAAAGCAGGCAATAATGATATTACAATTTTAAAATGTACGTCATCATATCCAGCGCCTGTAGACGAAGCCAACTTAGTAATGATGCAACAATACGCTAAAGACTTTGATGTTAAAATAGGCCTGAGCGATCATACTTTAGGCACTACAGTACCCGTAGTAGCAACCGCTATGGGCGCTAAAGTTATAGAAAAGCATTTTATACTTGAGCGTAGTATTGGAGGTCCAGATGCCTCGTTTTCATTAGATAAAGAACAATTTACCACCATGGTTAAAGCGGTTAGAGAAGCAGAGAAAGCCTTAGGAAAAGTCAGCTACAATCTTACAGAGAAACAAAAATCTGGGAAACAGTTTTCACGTAGTCTTTATGTTGCTGAAGATATTAAAGCAGGCGAAACCATAACAGAAAAAAATGTCCGTAGTGTAAGGCCTGGATACGGAATGCACCCTAAACACTTTAAACGTATTTTAGGAAAAACAGTAAGAAAAAACCTTTCAAAAGGAGATAGAATTCAAGAAGATCATATTATAATATAATGATAAAACCACTGTTAGGCAAAGTAAAGTCAACCATAGGCGATAAGGATTTTTCAGAAATTCTGTCCAAGAGTTTTTATTTTATTTTGTTTAGAATTGGTGGTACTATCTTTGGTTACGTTTTCTCCGTTTTTATTACTCAAACTTATGGGGCTAACACCTACGGTATAGTTGCACTTTGTTTTTCTTTTTTTATATTCATAGGTGTTTTTGGACGATTAGGTATTGACACCAATATTGTAAAAGTATTTTCAAAATCTGAATATAGGTCTGATGCTGGTTTGTTTTATAAAGCAGTGTCAAAATCGTTTTTGGTCAGCTTAGTTATTTGCTTTATCGTCTATGTTTTTGGTGAAGAAATTGTGGTGGATTTGCTTGTAGAACCAAAACCAGAAATTTTGCCCTATTTGCCATGGGTCTTGTTTTCTGTGCCTTTGTGGTCTATAGTTTTGATTTCTGCAAGTTTTTTTAGAGCGAGAAGCCAAAATAATATTTTCGCCTTTTTCAATAATCCTGGCCGCTTTCTATTTAGCCTATTGTTCTTATTGATATTATATTTTTTCTTAGATAAAGACCCAATTATTACAGTTCAATCTCACTTTTTTGGAATTTTAGTCTTGGCTTTAGTTAGCTTGATTTTAGTTTACAGAGATTTTAATGGCATCAAATTTAATCACGAATCACACTATTGGATGTTTTTAAAGGATGCTTTTCCTATGATGTTGGCCTCTTCAGCTATTATCATATTGTCATCGACAGATACATTTTTGATGGGTGTTTTTGAGACTAACGAAAACGTAGGTATTTATAATATCGCTTTAAAAATCTCCACATTGTCTATTTTTTTTCTCCAGTCTATAAGCTCTATTTTAGCTCCTAAAATTGCAAAAGCTTACGCAGAAGATGATATTAAAAACTTTAATAAAATTGTAAAGTTTTCAACCAAAATCAATTTTTATTTAAGCTCAAGTTTAATAGTAGTTATTATAATTTTTAGAAAATTTCTACTCAATTTGTTTGGCGAACAGTTTGTAGAAGGAGAAGTTATTTTGATTATACTTTGTGCAGGTCAAATCATTAATGCATTTACTGGACCAGTTGGTGTGGTAATGCAGATGATAGGTCAGCAAAAAGTTTTTAGGAACATTGTCATTGTAGCATTGATTTTAAATATAATTTTAACTATAACTCTTATACCTTTATATGGTGGTATTGGCGCAGCTATTTCAACATCTATTAGCATGTTTGTTTGGAATATTTCGTCTTCAGTTTATCTTCGTGTGAGAAAAGGCATTAAATCTCATTTTACACTCTAAATTATTATGGTTGAAATATATTTTGGCCTTACAGATAAACATGTTCAAAATTTTGAAATCATTATTCAAAATCAAAAAAAAGATAATGAAAAAGCGCATAAAATTTTAATAACCGATAAGCATAATTTTAAACAAAAATTCTGGGACAAAGTCATCATTTCTGATGCGGTTTTTTTAAAAAAAGGGACGCATGTTTTTATAGACTTGTATTACATGATTAAAAAAATAAAAGCCTACAAAAACATTATCAATCAACTTAAAGTTTATAAAAAAGAGAAACAAGTTAGAATTTATTTAGCCTACGTTGAAGATGTTTTATCTAACTATCTTTTTTTTAGTTTTCACTCGAATGCCGAAATCCTAATTGTTGAAGATGGCGTGCTTAATTACTATAACCACAGCTTTAAAAATATTAGTCCCAAACGATTTTACATTAAAAAATTTCTATCTCAATTATTCGGAATTCAATTTTTAAAATGTCAAGGCCATTCATCTGGTATTGAATATGACAGAGCTGTTTGTCAATATTTGTCTTTTCCTGAAATGGCTTATTGGCCTAAAAAAGCAAAACAAATGCCTGTGGAAGTTTTTAATTTAAAGGCATTGAAGAATGATTTATTTATTATAGGTCAAGAAAATTTAACTCAAATTGTGGGTTTGCAATCCTATAAAACTATTTTTTATGAATTTGTAGATGATTTAAAACAGAATATGTCTAATTTTAATATCCAACATATTTATTATAAACCAAGACATAAATGTTTAGATTTTGAACTGAAATATATGCAGGAAGTTTTTAAAGATTTCAATCTAAAAATTTTAAACAATGAATATTTAGCAGAAGAAGATTACTTCAAAAATATTCAATCTGCTCACATTGCTAGTATGGTATCAAGTGCGTTGTTGACCATTTACGCTAAAGCTGGAAAAGACATGAAGCCTCAACTAAGAGTTATGTATAAACCTGTAATTCAAAACGATATCTCTAGGCTTTTTGAAAAATTAGAATTTATAAAATTAGGCCAATAGTATGGATGTTTTTCAAATCATAAACTATTTATCCTTCGCATTATACTTGGTGTTTTGTGTGTATTTTGTGAAGAAAGCTTTTGCCTTTAGTTTTTTATACGGTTTGATTATTTTTCAATCCATTACCATTTTGCCATCGCTTATTTACATCGAATCTGGGATTTATATTAATGAACAAGGTCGGAATAGTTATTTCAGTTGGGCTACTGTGATAACTTGTGCTTATTTTATCATTACATTATTAACGCTCTACCTAAGCCATAAATCTTTAAATAAATACGATTTTAGGACATTTACATTTAGCTATAAAGGTAAAAATGTAGAAAGTTTTATTCTAAAATTTATTGCTGTAATAGTGCTTTCATTGTTGCTTTTTAACGCAGCACTTTCGCCGCTTCCACTATTTGATATGTCTTTGTCTCGGTTTACGTATTGGAGCAATTCAAGGTTTCCTTTTCTTAATACTATATTTGGAAATACAGCTTCATTTATTCCATTCATACTTGGCATATTGGCCCCAAAAAACAAACGGTTTTCAATCATTATGCTCTTGATTTACTTTTTCTATAATTTTTTGACTGGACAAAAATTTTCGCCTATTCTCAATGGGAGTTTTAGTTTTTTTCTGCCTATTGTGATTATGAATGCTGAAAAAGTCAAACAAGTATTAAAGAAAAGATTGCTTAGCATAATTGTGATATTATCAATTTCAAGTGTAGTGATATACCAAGTAATTTATACAAGGTATGAAGCAAGAGTACCTTTTGCCAACATACAAATTTATGATCCTAATGAAGCCATTTTTTATCGAATATTTGGACTGCAAGGTCATTTGATGTGGGGTTCAACCGAACGTTTTGTGTTTAACAATGCAAAACGATCCTATAACCCAACAGATTTACTTTATGGGATGCCAAATATGATGAGTGAATTTGCAGATAGTAAGGAAGTTTTAGAAAACAATGCAGATACTGGGTTTAATTTCACTAATGCTTATCCCGGTATTTTATTTAAAATTTTTCCTGCTTCTTTAGCATTACTAACCCATATTTTACTAACTGTAATACTATTGGCTTTTGCAGGTTGGGTGTTGAGAAAATTCATTGAAAGAAATGCAAAAATTTTGGCCGTTGTCACTTTCCAGTTTTATATCTGGCTACTCTATGCTTTTACTATGGGATATTTTTATAAGGTGTTTTTTATGGCAGTTTTTTTAATTCTGTATTTTACATTTTTAAATATTATTAAAAAAAGACAGCAAGCATGAGTAACCTGATCAGTTTTCTAAAAACACGCAGAGCAGATGAATACATTTTTTATCTGTGTATTTTGCTTTTACCCTTAAATGATGCTTTATTGGTCATATCATTTGGTGTTTTTTTGTTTTTTGGTATACTTTTAAACTTTAAAGAGAAAGACAAAACCCCGCTAGCTCTAATTATTACCTTGCTTTTTTTGGTGAGTTTAGTTAGCCTATCATACACTTATGATTTTGATGCAAGTCAACGCAAAGTTTTTAAAAATTTAGCTTTCTTACTTGTACCTTTAGGCTTTTACTTTAATAGAATAAGCCCAAAGGCTTTAAATACAGGAAAGTTTTTGTTTTTGGTTTCTTGGATTATTTTTTGCTTAGCGTCTCTATTAAAACTATTAATTTTTTGGTTTAAATATCCAGAACAAAGGCCTTATTATAATTTTATTCAAGCATCTATGCACCATAATTATATGCCTCAGGATGCTATGTACATTTGTACAGCTCTAATTTTTTTGCTATTTAGTTTTACCCATTGGCATAAATATCTACGTGTAGGTATAAGTCTTTTGTTTTTTTCTGTCTTGCTTTTGTTTAGTGTTAGGCTTGGTATTCTTCAGTTCTCTTGTATTATGCTAATTTACATTATTATCAATAGAAAAAGGCTGATTAATTTAAAAAATATAGCTGTTTTGATATTAGTTCTAATATTAGGTTCAATCTTAATCACATCTAATAATTACACTAAAGATAAGATATTCAGCACATTACAGTCTTTAGACATAAATGTTGGCAAGGATAAAACCACAGAAATTGCTAAGGATTATCATCAAATAAATTTTAGACTCAAACTTTGGCCTATTGCATTAGATTTAATTCAAGAAAGGCCTTTATTTGGTTATGGAGCAGGCACAGAAAAAGGTTTAATCTACAAAGAAACACAAGCTAAAGGCTTTAATCTGCAAAAAGTTCACGCCCATAATCAATTTTTATCTATGACGTTTCAATATGGACTGTTTGGGTTGAGTGTTTTTATATTTATGCTTGTTTCTCTGTTTCTAAAAGCCATTAGTCATTTAGAATATTTCTTGATATTTTTTCTTATTTTAACTTCAATGATTACTGATAGCTATTTTGACGTGCAGCAAGGGTTGTTTTATTTTGCACTGTTTGGATCTTTGATTTTAGTTCACAACGAGAAATCAAAAGAAGAATAAGCTCAATAAGTTAAATAAACTTCTACCAATTGCTCAAAATTTTTATTCCTATCAAATTTATTTTTGGCTAAAATTTTAGACTGCTTTCCAAAATTTCTTAAAAATTGAGGTTTGGTTTTGAGTTGGTTAATGGCATTTTCAAAATCGCCTATCGAATCACATAAAAATCCATTCTTTTGGTCAACAACAGCATCTTTGTTACCGATGACATCAGTAGCCAAAATGGGCTTTTGTAGAGCCATAGCCTCAATAATCGTAAACGGTAAACCTTCCCACAATGAAGTTTGGATGTAGACATCGTGTTTGGCAAGTAAGTTTAAAGCTTTTTCTCTGTCTAGCCAGCCTGTGATTTCAATATTTTTGGCAGTCAATTCATGTTTAAGCTCACCATCGCCAATCCATACAAAATTGATAGCAGGAAAAATTTCTGCAATGGCATTAAAGAGTTTTGGGTTTTTTTGAGCACTTATTCTTCCTAAGGTCACTATGGAGTTTAGTTTTAAACTTGGTTTAACTTTAATGTGGTCAAGTTCAGATAAGTCTATGCCATTTCTAACCATTTTAGATTTACCTAAACGTTTGGCATATTCGTATTCTGTATCACCACAGGCTATGGTTGTACCGCCATAAATTTTGGATATATATTTTTCTATAAGTTTGAAAAATTTTCGTTTAGTTTTTGACAAATCTTCTCTCAAAAACGCATAACCATTTGGCGTATAATAAACCTTAGCTTTAGGATAAGCTTTTGCCGCTAGTCTTCCTAAAACGCCGGCTTTTGAGGAATGCAGATGAATTACATCGGGCTGAATTTGTTTTACGGCGTTTTGAAGTTGTTTTAAACTTTTAAAATCTTTTTTAAGAGAGATTTCTCTTTGCATACGAATCGGTATCAATTCTACATTTTCAGAAAAATCTTTTTCAAAATCCAATTCGTCTGTGCCCTCACGATTTGGACTATAGATGATTGAAGTTTTAATCCTGTCATCTTGTGCTGTAAACGCACAAATGGATTGAATATAAGTATATACACCCGTCACAAAAGTTTCGGATATATGTAAAACATGAATTTCTTTCATTTACAGCAAAAATAATTATATTTTTGTGCTTTATATTATTCTAATATAATTCTTATTAACAGCTAAATTTCCTTTTGATTACTAAAATACTACTTTCATGAAAATAACCATAATAGGAACGGGCTATGTTGGCCTTGTGACAGGAACTTGCCTTGCGGAAACGGGAAATGATGTTTTATGTATAGACATCGATAAAGACAAGGTTGATAAAATGCAAAAAGGAATTGTGCCAATATATGAACCTCACCTCGATGTCTTGTTTGAAAGAAATATTGAGGCTGGGCGTTTAAAATTTTCAACCGATTTACATCAAGGCTTGGATCATGGCGATGTGATATTTTTAGCCTTACCCACTCCGGAAGATGAAGATGGATCAGCAGATTTAAAATATGTATTAGGGGTGGCAAAGGATATTGCAGAATATATCACGACTTATAAAGTTATTGTTGACAAAAGCACAGTTCCTGTGGGTACCGCCGAAAAGGTGAGAGCAACCATAGCAAAAAATGCAAAAACCGACTTCGATGTGGTTTCAAACCCCGAGTTTTTAAGAGAGGGTTTTGCTGTAGATGATTTTTTAAAACCTGAGCGCATTGTGATAGGCAGTAGTAGCGAACGGGCTAGAAACATCATGCAAAGACTTTACAATCCTTTTGTTCGTTCGGGAAATCCCATTCTTATGATGGATGAAAAATCTGCAGAATTGACGAAGTATGCAGCCAATTCATTCTTAGCTACAAAAATTACTTTTATGAATGAAATCGCTAACTATTGCCAAAAAGTTGGTGCCGATGTGGATAAAGTTCGTCTCGGGATGGGGACAGATACGAGAATAGGTAAGCGCTTTTTATTTCCAGGTATTGGCTATGGCGGCTCGTGTTTTCCAAAAGATGTCAAAGCTCTTCACAAGTCAGGTAATGATATTAATCATAGTTTCAAAATTCTCGAGGCCGTTGTAGATGTCAATGAACATCAAAAAACAATTTTGTTTCCCGAAATCTTAGATTACTTTGATGGAGATATCAAAAATAAGACCATTGGCATTTGGGGTTTAGCCTTTAAACCTGAAACGGACGATATTAGAGAAGCACCTGCACTATACATGATAGATAAGCTCTTAAAAGCCGGCGCCAAAATTAAAGTGTTTGACCCCGAAGCCATGGAGAATGTTAAATCCAAATATGGGGATCAACTGTATTATGCCTCAGATATGTATGATGCTCTTAAAGATGCTGACGCACTTCTAATCTGTACAGAATGGAGTATCTTTAGAACACCTGATTTTGAAAAACTCAGAGAGTTGATGAACAATCGTGTGATTTTTGATGGCAGAAATTTATATGATATAGAAGAAATAAAAAACCAAAAATTTACTTATCGCTCCGTAGGTAGACAATTCGTTTAAAAAAATTATGATGGAAAGAGTTCTTATAACAGGTGCAGCTGGTTTTCTTGGATCGCATTTATGCGATAGGTTTTTAGAAGAGGGATATAAAGTCGTCGGGATGGATAACCTCATTACAGGTGATATGAAAAATATCAGCCATTTGTTTCAAGACGAATACTTTGAGTTTTACCATCACGATGTTTCAAAATTTGTTCATGTCCCCGGACACCTTGATTATATTTTACATTTTGCTTCACCGGCTAGTCCTATTGATTATCTTAAAATTCCCATTCAAACCTTAAAAGTAAGCTCTTTAGGCACACACAATTTGTTAGGCTTAGCCAAAGCTAAAAATGCTCGAATACTTATTGCGAGCACTTCAGAAGTGTATGGTGATCCGCTTGTACATCCACAAACAGAAAGCTATTACGGCAATGTTAATACCATTGGTCCACGTGGGGTATACGACGAAGCCAAACGCTTCCAAGAAGCGATTACGATGGCCTATCACAGGTTTCATGGGTTAGAAACACGTATTGTCCGAATTTTTAATACTTATGGTCCGCGAATGCGCCTCAACGACGGCCGAGTGATTCCAGCATTTATTGGTCAAGCCTTAAGAGGTGAAGATTTAACGGTGTTTGGCGATGGTTCTCAAACGCGATCCTTTTGTTATGTTGATGACCAAGTTGATGGCATTTTTAGACTGTTACATTCAGATTATGCGGAGCCTGTTAATATTGGAAATCCGCATGAAATCAGTATTCTTGATTTTGCCAAAGAAATTATTAAGCTTACCGGAACCCATCAAAAGATTGTGTTTAAACCTTTACCAAAAGACGACCCCATGCAACGCCAACCTGATATCAGCTTAGCTCAAGAAAAACTGGGATGGTCACCAAAAGTAGATAGAACAGAAGGTATGAAATCTACTTATACTTACTTTAAAAGTTTATCCAAAGAAGAACTACACGCGAGCGAACACAAGGACTTTTCAAAACACAATCAAAAATAGCTTATGACCAGGAGATGGCGTTATATTGGATATTTAAGACCAATTATATACACCTTTGATATTTCTGTCATCTGTTTAGTTGCCATTAGGTTATTGGAACTAGACATTATAGAAAGTGTTTATTTTTGCATCTTTCATGCCCTTGCATGGGTAATCCTTTCTTTAAAAACCAATTATTATGAAGTTTATCGATTTACTAAAATATCTAGAATACTTTCTCTAGCCTTTGAGCAATTTTTCATCTTTTCTCTGCTTGTTTTTTTCTATTTAACAATCTATAAAGGCTTTGATCTTGAGGTTGTTGAAATATTTAAACTATTGATTTTAAGCTATATTACTATTTTGGGCTTTAAACTATCGGTAAACTTTCTTCTTAAACGCTACAGAAAGTTTTATAATGGGAATTTACGCAAAACAATAATTATTGGTGATAACTTGAGAACTCATCAACTCAAATCATTTTTTAACCAAAACCCTGAGTTTGGATACAAATTCTTAAAGATGTTTTGTACAAAAGGTAAAGACGATTATTTAGAACAGAGTTTTAAGTATGTAATCGAAAATGGAGTTGATGAAATTTATTGTTCGATGGCAGAACTTACACAAGAACAAATCAATACAGTTGTAAATTTTGCTGATAATAACCTGAGAGTTCTTAAATTTTTACCCGACACCAAAGATATTTATGCCAAACAACTTAAAGTAGATTACTACGGCTACTTGCCCATATTATCACTGCGTCAAATTCCCATTGAGGAACCGTTTAATCAATTTATCAAGCGTAGTTTCGATTTTATATTTTCTCTTCTGGTTGTTGTTATAATACTATCTTGGCTTACACCTTTAGTTGCCATTTTAATCAAGCTAGAATCTAAAGGCCCTGTATTTTTTAAGCAAAAACGTAATGGCTTAAATTATAGAGAGTTTGTTTGTTTTAAATTCAGATCAATGCGACCCAATACCGAAGTAGAAACAGAATGGGTAAAACCTAGTGATGATAGGGTCACAAAAATTGGCAAGTTTATAAGAAAAACGAGTATCGATGAATTACCTCAATTTTACAATGTTTTACTCGGTGATATGTCTGTTGTAGGACCGAGACCGCATCCGGTTTCTCATACTGAAATGTTTGTTGGTAAGATTGATAAATTTATGGTCAGACATTTTGTAAAACCCGGCATTACTGGTTTAGCACAGGTGAGTGGCTATCGAGGAGAAATAGAAACTGATAAAGATATTATTAATAGAGTAAAGTATGATATATTTTATCTTGAAAATTGGTCGGTTTTTCTCGATATTAAAATTGTGTTGATGACAATTTTTAATGCCTTTAAAGGCGATAAAAAGGCTTATTGATGAGTGATTTAGTCTCAATTATAACCGCATCCTATAATGCTGAAAAGTATATTGAAGAAACTATAAAATCAGTGCAGGCTCAAACTTATCAAAATTGGGAAATGCTGATTACCGACGAATGCTCAACCGATAAGACTTCTCAAATTGTTCAAAATTTAGCTAAAGATGACACCAGAATTAAATTGTTTAAACTCTCAAACAAAATTCTGGCCCAGCAGTAGCTAGAAATAACTCTATAAAAGAAGCTAAAGGTAGATTTATGGCTTTTCTTGATGCTGACGATATTTGGTTTGACTTTCACCTTCACGATTCAGTGTCTTTTAGTCTTGAGAAAAAAGCTCCCTTTTTATTTGCCTCTTACAAAAGAAGTAATGAGAATTTAGAATTCACACATTCTGATTTTATAGTTCCAAGCAAAGTAACCTATACGGATATCCTTAAATCAAATTCTATTTCTTGTTTGACAGCTTTCATTGATATTTCATCACTTGCCAAAAATATATGCCAGAAATAAAAAAGCGACAGGATATGGGATTATGGCTTAAATACCTCAAGCTATGTAAATTTGCTTATGGCATTAAAAAACCTCATGCTATTTACAGAATGAGACTTGACTCATTATCAAGAAATAAACTAAACCTTATTAAATATCAGTGGTATTTTTACAGAAATGTTGAAGGACTAAACCCTTTCAAGTCAATTTATTTTTTAATATTCTGGATGTACTTGGGATATGTCTAATACAAAACCTAAACTTTAGACACAAACTGTTTCAACTTCCCACTCTTTGAACGTTTGATTTGAGATTTTCGATTAAAGCTAATTTTTAAATGAGGTTCTAGATATTGATTTATAGCCTGACGTATGGTTTTTTTTGTACATCATTTAAGGGTTTATCAGCCACATAGTTGACATCAAATGCATCTAAATCCTGCTGAACCACAACAATTTCCTTAACCTGTCCTGAATTTTCAATCGCAGATTTAGTTACATAGTAAAAGGTTAAGGCTGGAATAACTTTTCCACTGGGCAGTTTAGCAAAGTCATTGGTTCGCCCAGTTAGTTTTTTTAGAACAAGTTGACCTTGTTGAGGAGTTCTAGCTAAAACTCCACGATCACCAATTTTATAACGAATAAAGGTATGAGCTTTGTTGTATAAACTGGTAATCACAATCTCGCCTTCTTCCCCAAAGGGTTAACTTTTGCCATCTTCACCTACAACTTCTACAAACAAGGTTTTAGTGTTTATTGCCCAATGTTTATCTACATTTTCAAAAGCAATCACATCTAATTCACTCGCACCATATTCGTTGACAATTTTAACACCAAATTGCTTTTCCAATAGCTTTCTATCGTTTTCAAACAACATCTCACTTGTTGTAATGCACATTTTCAAACTTGGACATTCGTCTTTTAAAACTATATTCTGAGACTTCAAAAATTTAGCAAATCTTACAATAGAACTCGTATAGCCATTGATGAATTCCAAGTTTTTTTTCTGAAAAATTTTTAGAAATTCGGCTAAAGCTTCATCTGACAAATCAAAAATATCAAAACGATAGCGCTTAGCTAGTTTGTCTTTTAGCTGTTCTTTATAATGTGAGATACCAGATTTTGGAATGCCATAAAATCGGGCGTCAAGCGACTGTCCCATCTTGATATTGTGTTGTCGATATAGCTTGATGATATTCGCCCAGGTCAAAGCATGCGTGTATTTGTCTTTAGCAAAACTAAAGGGATGACCACTTGAACCACTGGTTTATTGACAAAAACTTCTTTTATTTTAAAGTCTTTTGAGAGTCGTTTTTCTAATGGTTGTTGCAGATCAGCTTTCGTCATTATAGGAATGTCTTCCCAACACGAGATTTTTTTTGACCTAAAAAATCTTGATAAAATGAATTATTCTCATGATGATACTCCACTATGTCATGACGACTTTTAACCAAGTATGATTGCACATCTTCTCGCAATTTCTCTTTAATTTGCAAAAGATGGGTTTAGGCTTTTTGTATAGGAAAGCCCGATATTTCTAAAACGCGCTCAAACCGATTCAAATAATATCAATTTTCATTAGGGCGACAATTTACAAACATTTATTTTTGACACCTCATTCATTTTAATTAAATCATCATGAATATTTTAATTCTTGGCGGTGGTGGTCGCGAACATGCCTTAGCACAAAAAATAGATGAAAGCCCACAATGTAATCAACTTTTTGTGGCGCCCGGCAATGCAGGAACCGCACAAATTGCTCAAAATCTCAATCTTAATCCTACAGATTTTGAAACTGTTGCAAAAGCCATAAAAGACAAAAATATCAATATTCTTGTTGTTGGTCCTGAAGCCCCTTTAGTTGTTGGGATCAAAGATTTTTTTGAAAACCAAAGCGATTTTAAGGACTTGATGATTATTGGTCCTTCTCGAGAAGGTGCTGAACTTGAAGGTAGTAAAGAACGGGCTAAAATATTTATGGAAAACCATAACATTCCAACAGCCGCTTATCAAAGTTTTACGGCAGAAACACTAGAGGATGGCAAAGCATTTTTAGACACTTTAAAACCGCCTTATGTGTTAAAAGCCGATGGTTTGGCTGGCGGAAAAGGAGTTTTAATTTTAAAAGATATTGATGAAGCCAAAGGCGAACTCTCAAAAATGTTAACCCAAAACAAATTTGGTGAAGCCAGTCAGACTGTGGTGATAGAAGAGTTTTTAGATGGTATTGAGCTGAGTGTGTTTGTTTTAACAGATGGTAAAAACTTCGTCACACTCCCTAATGCTAAAGATTACAAGCGCATAGGTGAAGGCGATACCGGCTTAAATACCGGCGGGATGGGTGCGATTTCACCAGTACCGTTTGCAAACGAGAAATTTATGCAAAAGGTCGAAACTAAAATTATTCAACCGACGATTCAAGGTTTACAAAAAGAAAATATTGACTATAAAGGCTTTGTGTTTATTGGTCTCATGAAGGTTGGCAATGAACCTTATGTGGTGGAATACAACGTCAGAATGGGCGACCCCGAAACTGAAGTCGTCATGCCAAGAATCGAATCTGACTTGGTAGAACTTTTTAAGTTGACTGCCAAACAACAACTTGATAAA
Source organism: Mesohalobacter halotolerans (assembly GCF_006120725.1). Lineage (GTDB taxonomy): Bacteria > Bacteroidota > Bacteroidia > Flavobacteriales > Flavobacteriaceae > Psychroflexus > Psychroflexus halotolerans. The sequence goes on along the minus strand of NZ_SWMU01000001.1, from coordinate 256,877 downwards.
GCCAAATTAAAAATTTCTGACCAATCAGCAGCAACTGTAATGCTTGTTTCTGGGGGTTATCCTGAAAAGTACCAAAAAAATAAAAGCATTCAAGGCCTTGAAAATATTGATACTAAAAAAGTTACACTATTTCACGCAGGCACCAAAATTGAAAACAATCAAATTTTAACCAATGGCGGGCGTGTCATCGCAGTTACGTCTTTAGCCGATAATTACAAACAAGCTTTGGAGATATCTTACGACCAAATCAAAAACTTGTGTTTTGAAGATTTATATTTCAGAAAAGATATAGGCTTTGACTTAGGCTGATATCAATTTGAACTACTTAAATTTTGAAATTTTGTTTAAAATAAAGAGCATCGAAATAGTCAAAATATGAGTGCATTATAAATATCTCATTGAGGGCTCTTACCTCAACAAAAAAATCAGAAAAAAGTATACCGAAAATGAGTTTTTAGAATTTGAAAGTCTGTTTTCGACTTAAACCATCCGACAGGATATCCTACAAATTGACAGATTTTGGATTAATTGAACAGAGGTTGATTTAAATAATCTCACAAAAATATTGTATTTTTACCTTTCAACTAAAAATTAAACCATGAGTAAAGACGATAAAGAAAAAAATGCTAAACTCAAGTCTCTAAAATTAACTTTAGATAAGTTAGATAAAACCTATGGAAAAGGGACTGTGATGAAAATGAGCGACCAATCGGTCGTCAATGTAGATGCCATTTCATCAGGCTCATTAGGCTTAGATTTAGCCCTTGGAGTTGGCGGTTATCCTCGCGGTAGAGTGATTGAAATATATGGGCCGGAGTCGTCTGGTAAAACCACTTTAACATTACATGCTATAGCCGAAGCTCAGCAAAAAGGTGGGATTGCAGCCTTTATCGATGCAGAACATGCTTTTGACAGAACTTACGCTGAAAGTTTAGGTATTGACATTGACAATTTAATAATTTCTCAACCCGATCATGGTGAACAAGCTTTAGAAATTGCCGATAACCTTATTCGCTCAGGTGCTATTGACATTATAGTGATAGACTCAGTGGCAGCCTTAACACCAAAAAGTGAAATAGAAGGCGAAATGGGAGATTCCAAAATGGGTCTACATGCCAGACTGATGTCTCAAGCGCTTAGAAAATTAACCTCCAGTATTAGTAAAACAAACTGTACCGTAATATTTATTAACCAACTTCGTGAAAAAATAGGCGTGATGTTTGGTAACCCAGAAACCACAACAGGTGGTAATGCACTTAAATTTTACTCTTCAGTGCGATTAGATATTCGCCGTTCAACACAAATTAAAGATAGTAATAGCGATGTCAAAGGAAATAAAACCCGAGTCAAAGTCGTTAAAAATAAAGTCGCCCCACCATTTAAAACTGCAGAATTTGATATTATGTATGGCGAAGGGATTTCTAAAGTTGGTGAAATCATAGATATTGGTGTAGATTATGAAATTATAAAAAAAGCCGGTTCATGGTTTAGTTATGAAGACACCAAGCTTGGTCAAGGACGTGATGCGGTAAAAACGCTCTTGAAAGAAAATCCAGACCTAATGGATGAACTCGAAGAAAAAATAACACAAGCCATAAAAATTGCTAAAAGTGAAGCTTAAACGCAACCATTTTAAAGAAATGTATCTTAAAAATAATATGAAACATTATTACTTATTATTTTGTTTGACGCTATTCTTTGCATCGTGCTCAATTGATGATCCAAAAATAGTAACAATACAAAATGCAACTTTAGTAGATGTCACAGCCCCAGATACTTTAACTTTTCAACAAACTGAGGTATTTCAGGTGAGTTATAAAAACCCCACTACTTGTCACAGTTTTGAAAATTTTGATATCTTGGGAGAAGAACCTGAATTTACGATAAGGACTGAAACGCGATTTGAAGAAACATTTGATTGTGAAGATACACCTAATGCTATAGAAATTGCTGAATTTGAATATACGGTTGAAAGTCAAGAAGATCATGTTTTTAAATTTTTAGCCGGTGCTTCAGACTCAGGACAATTACAATTTATTACATTAGAGCTACCAGTGAAAATTGAATAATTTTGAAACTCAAAAAACTCATCAAACAATGCCAAGATAAAGAGCTTAAAGCTCAAAAGGCTTTATATGAGATATACAGTTCAAAACTCTTTAGTCTGTGCTTAAAGTATTCAAAAAATTACGCAGAAGCACAAGACAACCTTCAAGATGCATTTATAAGTATCTATGAGAATATTCACCAATTTAAACACAAAGGCTCTTTTGAAGGCTGGATGAAACGCATAGTTATAAATACTGCATTACAACGCTATCGCAACCAAAAAGTATTTTCTTTAAATTATGAAGAAAATTTAATTCAGCCTGAAAATGACTACAGCGAAAACAACATAAGCCTTAATGAGCTTTTAAAATGTATTCAAGAATTACCCAATAGATACAGAATGGTTTTTAATCTGTATGTATTAGATGGTTATTCACATAAAGAAATAGCTGAAATGATGGAAATTTCAGTTGGTACTTCTAAATCAAATTTAGCCAGAGGAAGACAAATTCTTAAGGATAAAGTAAATAGCATCCTCCATAAAGAAAATATCAACAAAGCAGCCAAGACATTATGAATAATGAGCATAACATAGACCGGTTGTTTCAAGAATCTTTTAAAGATTTTGAAGTTGATGCACCCCAATCTGCTTGGCGTGGTATAGAAAAGCGCTTAAACCAAAAATCTAAAAGACGGGTTATTCCAATTTGGCAAAAGGTGAGCGGCGTTGCAGCTATAATTGCAATTGTGATTATGGTTGGATCTCAGTGGTTTTTAGCTCCTAATCAAATCAATGAAAATCCTGTTGTTGATCAAACACAACAGAACTCCCCAATTATCAAAAACGATAATGACGTAAAAGGTATTGTTACGACAAGTCCAGATGACAATCTTAATCAAACAAATGATTTACACCTATCAGACCAAAACAAAATTCTTGACACTAAAACCGTAAAATCTAGCGCTCAAAATCAAAATCAAGACGATAAATTAAATCCATTAGTGGCAAGCAATCAAGATGATAATTCGGTCAACTCATCTCAAAAAGATAAAGTCACAAAAAACATATCAACATCAAAAGTTGAAGAAAATCCTGCTTTTACTTCAGCCTTATCCTCTAAGGCATTAATCCAATCTGACAATAATATAGAAGCGGCGCTTATAGAAATTACTTCTCAAAATAATAGTCTGCTTCAAAAAAAATCATTAGTTGAAGTTGCCAAAACCCTTAAACAAAAAAAGCAACCAAACTTAAACCAGGCTGAGAATAAATCTTGGTTTGTCAAACCACAAATTTCACCCATATTTTACGGAAACTTAGCCAGTGGAAGTGCAGTTGATCCTAATTTAGCTTCAAACGACGGTCAAGGTGAAGTTAACATGTCTTATGGTGTCAACGTGGCTTACCAACTTAACGATAAGATAAAGTTGAGAACTGGTGTCAACCGTGTTAATTTAAACTACACCACCAAAAATGTGTATTTGATACCAAACCAAGCCCTATCAAATCTGAGGAATGTTAATACAAACCCCAACTTTAATGCAACAGTTTTAGGCCGCCAACAGCTCGATAACCTCTCGGCAAACGGAACTGTAAATAGAACAGAAACCATACCTTCACAGCTTCAACAAGAATTGGGTTACATCGAAATTCCAATGGAAGTAGAATACAAAATCCTCAACCGAGCAATAGAAATCAACCTTATAGGAGGGGCAAGTACCTTGTTATTAAACAACAATAGTCTAGATGTAAAAAATTCAAACGGAATCACCTCAGTTGGCGAAGCCAATAATATCAACAATCTGAGTTTTTCAACAAATTTTGCAATAGGCTTTGATTATAACATTTCAAAACGAGTGATGTTTAACCTTGAGCCAACCTTCAAATATCAATTAAATACCTTTCAAAGAAGGACTACCGGTTTTCAACCTTATTTCTTAGGCGTTTACTCTGGTCTAATATTCAAGTTTTAGTTTAGTGTTGAATCTTTAAAGACTAACTTCCATTTAGCTTTAAATCTTCTTAACGGCCAATGTTAAGTTTCTGTAAAACTTTGGAAACTTTTTTTGTTCTTAAAGTTTCCATTGTACATTTGCCATCATGAAAATGAAAATAATCAAACAAGCTAGTGATTTGTTCTTAGAATATGGTTTCAAAAGTGTCACCATGGATGACCTTTGCGAGAGGCTTGGGATTTCAAAAAAAACCATTTATGATCACTTTGATACCAAAACCCAACTGGTTAAAGAAACAACTGATCATATTTTTCAACATATTTCTTGTACAATTGACGATATATGTCAGCAAAATTTAGATCCAATCGCTGAAACTTTAGCCATTAAAAACCAGGTGATGAAACATCTGAAAAACGAAAAGTCTTCTCCTCAATTTCAATTGCAAAAATATTACCCCAATATCTCCCATTCTCTTAAAAAAAAACAATGGGATAAAATGTATGAATGTTATCGAGATAATCTTAAACGAGGTATAGAGCAAGGCTTTTATAGAAAAGAAATTGATATCGAGTGTGTGTTTAGATTTTATTACAATGGGATGAATCTTGTCAAAGACCAAAAAGTTTTTCCACACCAAGCATTTTCAAGTGCTCACGTCAAAGACCAATATTTAGAATATCACCTTAGAGGCATTGCCACGTCTAAGGGTTTAGAACGTTTAGAAAAATTAATTTCAGAATCAACCAAATCATGAAATTCATCATTTCCACTACATTAATGTTGTTGAGCTTAATCAGCTTTAGCCAAGAGCAGGAAGTTTACAAATTATCATTAGAAGACGCCATAGAACGCGCATTAGATAGTAGTTACGTGGCCGTAAATGCCAAAAGAGATCAACTGAAAGCCCTAAAACAAAAATGGGAAACCACAGCCGATGGTTTACCACAAATAAGTGCCGGAATAGATTATGAATATAACCCCAAACTTATTGTCACTCCACTTCCTGGCGAAATTGTAGGAGGCGAACCTGGCACAATTGTTCCCGTAACTTTTGGGACCGAACAAAATATGCGTGCCACAGCAACCCTCAATCAATTGATTTTTGATGGGTCCTATATTGTAGCTTTAAAAGCTGCTAAAACCTTCTTAGAATATTCTAAAAATGCTAATGACAAAACCCGACTAGAAGTCAGGCAAAGTGCAATAAATGCCTATGCCAACGCTTTATTAGTCGAGTCTAGCGTGGAGGTCCTCAAACAAAACGAGATGACAGTTAAGGAAAATCTAGACGAGACTCAAAGAACATTTGAAGAAGGTCTTGCTGAGCAAGAAGAAGTAGAACAATTGCAAATCACTTATCAACAGATAAGCAATAGCCTAAGAAATTCTCAACGAAATCTAGACTTATCTAAGCAAACTTTAAGCATGGTACTAGGAATTCCAGTTGATGCTAAACTGGTATTGACAGACAACTTAGAAAATCTTGCGATGAAACAACTGGCTGATTTCGATTTAATTGAGCAACAATTAGAGGTTGAAGAAAATATAGATTATAAAATTGCTAATAATCTTGTTAAACAACGACAACTAGAATGGCAACTTGAAAAAAGTAAATTTTTACCCACATTGACAGCTTTTGCCAATTATGGTACCACAACCTTTGGTAATGAATTTGTATTTCTAGATTCGAGTCAACAATGGTTTCAGTTTTCTACGGTGGGAGTGAGCCTTAATATACCGATTTTTAGTTCGTTAAAAAGGGCCAAGCGCTCTCAACGTGCAGAAATTGCTCTTATGCAAGCTGAGACAGATTTAAAAGAGTCTGTAGAACAAATTAAATTAGAGTTTAACCAGGCCAAGAGTGATTATAATTTTGCACTAGAAAATTATCAAACTGCTCAGGCTAACTTGGATTTAGCCGAGCGTATTGAACGCAAAAACATCACAAAATACAAAGAAGGACTCAGTACGAGTTTTGAGTTGCGGCAAGCACAATTACAATTGTACAATGCTCAAAACAGCTATTTAGAGTCAATGTTACAGCTTATAAACTCTAAAACCAGTTTAGAAACCATTCTTAATTCTCCAAACATTTCAAATTAAATTTCAAAGTATGAAAAATTATATTCTTATCATCTTTTCCTTAATCTTAGTCTCATGTGGTTCTGAAACCTTAGAAGATAAAGTGAATTTAGCTATAGAAACAGAAAATACTGAAAAGCTAAAAAGGCTCAAAAGAGAATTAAAAGAACAACGAAAAACACTTGACAATTTGAGCACCCAGATTCAAGAGGCGTTAAGCGACAAAGGTGACCAGTTAAGTAATTATACTTTAATTACTGCAAAACGCATTCAAAAAGACACTTTTAATCACTTCTTTACACTTCAGGGGAATGTTCAAACCAATCAAAATATTCTAATTTATCCTGAATTTAGCGGCGAACTTCAAAAAATATATGTTAAAGAAGGCGATGTGGTTCAAAAAGGTCAAATCCTTGCAGAAATAGATCACGGTGGCCTAAGTGACCAAATACAGGAATTAAAAACTCGCACACAACTCACCAAAACTATTTTTGAGCGACGAAAAAGCCTATGGAAAGATAGCATTGGCTCCGAAATTCAATATTTAGAAGCAAAAACCAACTACGAGTCTTCGCTAAGCGCTTTAAATAATTTATATGAAAAATACAAAAAGGTCAAAATAAAAGCACCATTTTCGGGTACAATAGACAATATAATTACCGATGAAGGTCAGATTGTTGCTCCTGGAGGTATGGCCATTTTTAGACTCGTTAATTTGGATAAGATGTACATCGAAACAGAAGTTCCTGAAAATTATCTTGACGATATCAAAATAGGCACACCTGTAGAGGTACGTTTAGGAGCTATCAACAAGACTTTTAAGGCTCAAATTGATCAAATGGCAAATTACATAAACCCTGACAATCGAAAATTCATGGTCAAAATTCACGTGCCTGAACACATTGAAAACGTCAAACCTAACTTGATCGCTAATGTTTTAATTAACGATTATATCAATCCTGAAACAATTATTGTTTCAGAAAACGTCCTTCAAGAAACAGCAAACGGATCCCAGGTCACATTTACTGTGAAAATGCAAAATGATAGTGTCGGCAAAGCGATTAGAACCCCAATAAAAGCTGGAAAAATATATAACGGTCGAGTCGAAGTTATAGAAGGGCTTAAAGAAAATGATATCATAGCTAAAGAAGGAGGAAGAACCCTCAGAGATCAAGAAGATGTCATCATTACAACCTTAGAACAATAAACCATGTCAAACCAAAATCTAGACAAAGAATTTAAACTGTCTTCCTGGGCGATCGATAATAAAATGACCGTATATGTCATTATATTTATTATTCTCGTTGGTGGTATCATGTCTTATGTCAACATGCCTAGGGAAAATTTCCCCGAGATCATTGAGACTAAGATTTATATCAATTCTATCAATCCTGGAAACTCTGCAAAGGACATCGAAAAATTTATCACAGAACCACTGGAAGAGGAGTTTAACGATGTCAAAGGAGTTAAGGAAATTACATCTACAACACAGCAGGATTTTTCTATGGTGATTGTAGAGTTTGAAGAAGATATTGAAGTAGAAACAGCTAAACAGCTCATTAAAGATAAAGTGGATATCGTAAAGTCAGAGACGACCTGGCCAACATTAGACAATGGTGCCAAAGTAGAACCAAATGTGTTTGACCTCAACTTGTCTGAGGAAATGCCGATTCTCAATATCAACTTTACGGGTGATTACAAAAGTCAGCAGTTGAAAGATTATGCTGAACACCTTCAAGATAAAATTGAATTATTACCCCAAATTAAAGAAGCTTCTATTCGTGGAGTAGATGATAAGGAGGTTGAGGTAGCTGTCGATATTTACAAAATGACTGCAGCCCAAGTGAGCTTTAACGATATATTTTCAGCAATTCGTTCAGAAAACAGCACCATCTCTGGCGGGAGTATAAAAAATGAAGGAATGCGAAAGAGTATCCGCGTTTTGGGTGAAATTTCAAAACCTTCAGAGCTTGAAGATATCGTTGTTAAAGAAGATGGTGGTATCGTTTATTTAAAAGATGTTGCTGAGGTCCATTTTCAAGAAAAAGAAGCTACGACTTTTGCCAGAGCTTGGGGAGAGCCTGTAGTGATGCTCGATGTTAAAAAAAGAGCAGGTAAAAACATGGTCGAGGCTGTGGAGCAAATCAAAGACATTGTTAAAGAAGAAAAAGAAAATTATTATCCAGAAACTTTAAATATATCACTGTCGAATGATCAATCCATAAAAACCATAAATCAGGTCAATGATTTGGTTAATAATATTGTATTTGGGGTCATATTAGTCGTTTTGGTATTAATGTTTTTCCTCGGCTTTAGAAATGCTTTATTTGTTGGTGTAGCTATTCCCTTGTCTATGCTGATGTCGCTCGTGATTTTATCAAGTCTAGGCTACACACTCAATACAATGATTTTATTTGGTTTAGTAATGGGACTCGGAATGTTGGTCGATAATGGTATTGTAGTTGTAGAAAACGTATATAGTTTGATGGATCAAGGATATTCCAGAATAGAAGCAGCTAAACAAGGTATTGGAGAGATTGCCTGGCCAATTATCGCTTCTACAGCAACTACGCTTGCAGCCTTTTTTCCCCTTGGACTTTGGCCTGGCACGATAGGAAAATTTATGATTTATTTCCCGATAACGCTTTCAGTGGTTCTGGCCTCATCACTATTTGTAGCTCTTATTATTAATGCGATGCTGACTTCTCAGTTTATGAAAGTCAAAGAAAATAAACTTGGTCGCCAAAAAATTCTACGTTGGACATTCATATTGGGAACGGTTGGTATTGTTTTTTTACTTATTGGCATTATTATGGATGCCAGAGCTCTAAGAGCTATTGGTAATTTGGCAATTTTAAGTGGTCTTTTACTATGGGTATTTAAATTGTTTTTAGCAAGAGCAATTTATTATTTCCAATTTGACGTTTTAAGACGATTAGAAAATTTCTATAAACGATTATTAATTGCTGCTATAAGAGGTAAACGTGCTTATTTAGTGTTTTTTGGAACCTTTTCACTTCTTATTATCGCTTTTTTCCTCGTTGGAGTAGCCCAACCAAAGGTTTTGTTTTTCCCGGAAAACGAACCTAATCAAATCATGGCATACATAGAATATCCCGAAGGTACAGCTATCGAAAAAACCAACCAGTTAACCAAAGAGGTTGAGCAAACCATCTATAATATGGTTAAAAAATATGAAGACGAAGAGGGGTATAATTTTATGGTAGAATCTGCCATAAGCCAAGTCGGCGTAGGTGCAGGAAACCCACAAAATAACGAGGGCGTTGCCAATGAAATGCCACATAAAGGTAAAGTAACCTTGTCTATGCGTGAGTTTAAACTACGCCGCGGTGTAGAAAGTAGTCAAGTACTTTCAGAAATTAGAGCGGCTGTAAAAGACTTTTCTGGCGTCACTATTACAGTAGAAAAAGATGCTGCAGGACCACCTCAGGGTTATGCCATAAATATAGAAATTACAGGCGAAGAATATGAACAAATGCTCGAAGAAGCCCAAAATATGCGTCAGTTTATTGAGCAACAAAAAATCGGTGGAATCGAAGAGTTACAAATTGATATTAATAAGTCTAAACCTGAGTTAGAAATTACTGTAGATCGCGAAAAAGCAGGTCAACTTGGGATATCTACAGGCTTAGTTGGTCAAACCATCAGGCAATCAGTCTTTGGACAGGAAGCCTCTACTTATAAAGACGGCGACGATGATTACCAAATTAATGTCAGGTTTAATGAAAAATATAGATTTGATGAAAGCGCCGTTTTTAATCAACCCATTACCTTTAGAAACAATAAAGGACAGCTTAGGCAGGTGCCTATTTCCAGTTTAATAGAAACCAAACCCTCTGCTACTTTCAATTCTATTAAGCGTAGAGATTTAAAACGTGTGATTACAGTTTACTCCAATGTACTTGAAGGCTACAATCCAACTGAAGTTGTCAATGAAATTAAAGCCTCATTAGAATCTGATTATACCATAGAAGACGGCATGAGCTACGCATTTACTGGTCAACAGGAAGAACAATCTGAAAACTTAGCTTTTTTAATAAAAGCCTTGTTACTCGCTGTTGGAGGAATATCTTTAATCATGGTAGCCCAATTCAATTCAGTATCTAAACCTATTATTATAATTATGGCGGTCATTTTAAGTTTGATAGGTGTCTTATTTGGATTGGTAACTTTTGGAATGGAATTCGTCATTATCATGACTATGATGGGCGTCATAGCTTTAGCGGGAATTGTTGTAAACAATGCTATTGTCCTGGTCGACTATACTCAAATTTTGATTGATCGAAAGAAGAAAAAGAAAGGAATTGGCAAAGATGACATGCTCACCAAAGAAGAATATTTTACCAGTATTATTGCTGGTGGTAAATCCAGATTGCGACCGGTTTTACTAACGGCGATCACTACGGTTTTAGGCTTAATCCCATTAGCAATAGGGCTTAATATCAATTTCTATACTTTAATTGCAGACCTGGATCCGCAAATTTATATCGGAGGTGATAATGTGATTTTTTGGGGACCTTTAGCCTGGACCGTAATTTTCGGATTAATTTTTGCCACGTTTTTGACTTTGGTCGTTGTCCCAGCAATGTTTTATTTGAACATCAGAGCTAAATTGAGATTTAAGAAAACTAATTAAATATTAAAATTTTAAATAGGTTTTTATAAATCATCAGCAATTTGAAAAACCTTTTCAACTGATGTATCAAATACTCTTGCAATTTTCAAAGCCAAAAGTGTAGAAGGCACATATTTGCCTTTTTCAATAGCGTGCACAGCTTGACGACTACTGCCTATGGCTTTAGCTAAATCGGCTTGTGTCATATCATTTTTAGCCCGCCAAACTTTGATATGGTTTTTTAAGTTACCTTCCATCTTTTGCCGTTTTCAATTTAATTTGAAATATGAGAATAAAAATCAACAGCAACGTAAACATATTATAGATCATTACCGTAAAAAAATCTAAACCATGAATCAATAAAAAAGCTAAAAGTAAAATACCATAATTCACGTAAACTGCTAGAGCAAGAGATGATAAACGCAATTGCATAATAAATTCATCTTCTATTTTTTCTCTAGAAAAACCAAGCAAAACACCACCAATTATGATGAATACTCCACAAATATCATCAAAAATATTTTGCTCCATCCACTTAAAAAACCCATTGTTTTGAACAAAAAAATCGTCTGTGCTATATAGGCTCAGTACTTTCATTTCAAATAGTTCAGGCTCAAATTCAAACGCAGTGGCGAGAATTCCACCAATAACTCCCAAAATTAAAATTAACCAAGCCCAAGGTTTAACCGAATTTGGAAATAAATATGTTGTCATTAGTCAATTATTTTATTACAAATGTAAAATATAATATACATTTGACAAGTATAATTGACTAAAATGTTAATCCAAATTAACAATGCATTATTTTGTTAAGTGTAAAAAGCAATTTTAAATAATGTTATTTGTGTTTAAAAATTTAAGTTATTAAAAATTAGCCGAGAAGTAAACCAATCGCTTTTGAAAAATCCATCTTTTTAATTTGCATAATGTAATTAAATCTCTTTACCTTTGTAAAACATCTCAAAGGGGTGTCCTGACCGAATTCAATTTATCGATTGAACGTCAGGACTGAGATTATACCCAATGAACCTGGGCAAGTCATGTTGCCAAGGGAAAACAAGATAATTTTATCTTGATGTATTACTCCTGATGCCAAAGCGGTATTCAGGATTTTTTATTTAAAAACCTTTATTAACCAGAATAATCGCCCCTTTTATTCGTAAAATTGATTACGGATGAAACATCTATTATTAGTACCTAAACGATTTTCTGCAAAACACAAAAGATGTTCTATGTGTTCTTTAAAAAATAATAAAAATGGCCACATAAAAACAGTATTATTTGCAATAAGCCTTTTGGTGTTTGGCTTTACCATAAATGGCCAAAATTTCACATTGAGTGGAACTGTTTCTCAAAACCAGCTTAAATTAGAAGACGCATTAGTCTATGCTAAAGGCACGAGCTATTCTACACAAACAAATGAAGTTGGTTATTATGAACTCAAACTTCCTCCTGGAAATTACCAAATCGTCTTTGCATTTGGTAATACTAAAACTGTAGAAGTCAATTTAAACGAATCTAAAACAGTAGATGTTGATTTAGCCAGAGCCGTAGAAAGCTTAGAAGAAGTTTCTGTGCAGGCCGTTCGAGTGGATGCAGATTCGCCGATTACGCATTCCAATTTTTCAAAAACTGAAATTGCCAAACGAAATCTTGGCCAGGATATTCCGATTTTAATGAAATTTTTGCCTTCTGTCGTTTCAACTTCAGACGCAGGAAATGGTGTAGGCTACACTTCTATTCGCGTTCGCGGCAGTGATAATTCTCGGGTCAACGTTACCATTAACGGAATTCCCTATAACGACCAAGAAAGTCAGGGCACATTTTGGGTCAATTTGCAAGATTTTGCCTCCTCAACCGAAAATATTCAGTTGCAACGCGGTGTCGGCACATCGACAAATGGTTCAGGTGCGTTTGGTGCTAGCGTGAATATTTTAACCGATAAATATTCTAAAGAAGCCTATGCCGAATACAATACCAGTTATGGCTCGTTTAATACGTGGCGAAACAATATCAAATTTAGCACCGGCTTACTCAACGACCATTTTGAAATCTCTGGCCGTTTGTCCAAAATTGAATCTGACGGCTATGTTGACCGCGCGTCATCAGATTTAAAGTCTTACTTTTTACAAGCCAACTATACGGATGATAATACTTTAATCAAAGCCCTAGTGTTTGGTGGAAATGAAGTCACCTATCAATCTTGGTTTGGTGTTGATAGAGAAACGCTTGAAACGGACAGAACTTTTAATCCGGCCGGTCAATTTACTGATGAAGATGGTAATATCCAATTTTACGATAACGAAGTTGACAATTATTCGCAAGATCATTACCAATTGCATTGGAATCAAACTTTAAATAAAAACTGGTCATCAAACATAAGTTTAAATTACACTTATGGGCGTGGCTATTTTGAACAGTTTGTAGAAGACGCCGATCTGAGTTTTCATGAAATCGAACCAGTAGAAGTTGGTAATGAAACCATTGAAAATTCAGACTTAATCCGTCGTCGTTGGTTAGACAACGATTATTATGTAGTAAATGCTAATATTAATTATACAGATGACGAATGGGATTTTACAGCCGGCGCTTTTGGGAGTTTATACGACGGCGACCATTTTGGAGAAGTGATTTGGTCGAGATTTGCCGGGAACAGCTTAATTCGAGACCGTTATTATAATGGAAATGGGACAAAACGAGAATTTACCACATTTGCCAAAGCCACTTGGCGAATTGATGACCAATGGCAAATTTACGGAGATGTGCAAGGGCGCTTTGTAAATTTTGAAATGAGTGGTTTGACGTCTGATAAAGTTAATTTGGTTGTTGATGAAAGTTTTGAATTTTTTAACCCTAAAGCCGGGATCACTTTCAGAGCTAATCAAAATCATCAACTCTATTTTTCCTTTGGTCGAGCCCATCGAGAACCCCGTCGACAAGATTTTGAAAACGGAATTACACAGGCAGAACGCTTAGACGATTTTGAACTGGGTTGGCGTTTTCAAACTGCAAATTCTAGCATCAATACCAATGTATATTACATGAAATACGAAGATCAATTAGTGTTGACTGGAGCTTTGGATGATGTTGGAAATCCTATTCGAGAGACCAGTGGTCAATCTTACAGACTTGGATTGGAAGTTGAAGGTCAATTTAAACTTAGTGAAAAGGTTTCTATTCAGCCTAATATCGCTTTAAGCACCAATAAAAATCAAGATTTTGTAGCACCATTAAATGGTGAATTGGTCAATTTGGGCGATACCAATATTTCATTTTCACCAGAAATCGTTGCCGGAAATCAACTCAGTTTTCAACCTATTCCGGAATTTCAAATTAATTTTTTAAGTAAATATGTGGGTGAACAATACATGGGCAATATTGATAGTGCAGCTTCAAAATTAGACGACTTTTTTGTTAATGATTTGAACTTGGTTTACCGATTAAAAAACATTTCAGTTTTTGATGAAATTGTTTTTACAGGCTTGATAAATAATGTATTTGATGCCGAGTACGAATCAAATGGCTATTTCTTTTTCTTTGAAAGTGCTGATGAAAATGGAAATCCCACAACTGTTGAAGGCGCAGGGTTTTATCCACAAGCTGGCGTAAATGTATTAATTGGAGCGAGTTTTAGGTTTTAACGATATTTTACAATCAGGCGTTTTGACGCTTTAAAAAAAAAATGATTTTTTTAAATATTTATATATAAAACTAGTTAGAAAAATGACAACATTAAGATTAGCTTTAGACTGGACACCCAACGTCAATCATATTGGGTTTTTAATATCAAAAACACTTGGATATTATGAAGCAGCAGGCATAAAATTGGAAATTTTAAATCCCCAAGATGACAATTATGCGTTGACACCAGGAAAAAAATTGGAACTTGACAAAACTGACTTCGCTATTGCGCCAACGGAGACCGTAATAAGCTTAAACAATAAACGAAACAAAGTTGAAGCTGTGGCTGTGTATACAATTTTACAAGAAGATTTAAGCCGTATTGCTTCTCTTAGATCTTCAAAGATTGATTCACCAGAACAACTTGATGGCAATATTTATGCTTCATATAATGCTCGTTATGAAGACCATATCGTGAGAGAAATGGTTAAAAATGCTGGCGGTAAAGGGGATTTTAAAATTATAAATCCCGAAAAACTTGGAATTTGGAACACCCTTTTACAAGGCAAAGCCGATGCGACTTGGATTTTTGATAATTGGGAAGGCGTTGAAGCCGAAACCCAAAATATTGAGCTTAAGAAGTTTAAGCTGGAAGATTACAATATTCCTTATGGTTATTCCCCAATTGTATTAACCACAAGAAAAAAACTCAAAGCAAATCAGCACCTCTATTCCAAATTTATAGAAGCGACTAAAAAAGGGTTTTTATATACTAAAGAGAATTTACAAGAATCAAAAGAAATTTTACAAAACCATGTCACATCTCATGATTTAGAAAATATAGATCTCATAAAGTCAATAAAATGGACTTTACCCTATTTTGGTGACGAGCTCAACTGCGGAAAAATGAACTCATATAAAGTCAAAACATTTTTAGAATGGTTAGTTAAGCATAAGTTAGAGCAAGAAAATATACTTGATCAAAAGCTATTTACAAATGAACTTTTTAATTAAACGATGCAACAGTCCTAAAAAAAACACTTAAATTGTTAGTTTGAGGAAATATTCCTTATTTTTATGGAATATTTCCTTAATACTTAATTATGCAAAACAAGCTACCTCTTGAAATACAGCGATTTAAACAGATTAGACATGAGCAAAACCTCACCCAAGCTGAATTTGCAGAAGCTTTAGGAATTAAAAATTCAACCGCAGATATTGAGCGTGGTCGAACAAAATTATCTGGCCAAGTGGTTATGGAGTTGCTCAAAAACTTCAATGTCAATCCACTTTGGTTGTACGGTGAAAGCCGTCAAAAAGAAATCGACCTCTATAAAGCTGATACAATGCCAAAGGTCGTCACAGTAAATCCTGATGGTCAAGACAATATTTCAATGGTCAATCAAAAAGCCGCAGCAGGTTACCCTCATAACGTGCAAGATACGGAGTGGTATCAAAAACTGCCTGCTTTTGATATGCCGCTTCCCGAATATCGACATGCGACTTATCGCGGGTTTCAAGTCGAAGGTGATAGTATGTTACCAGATTTTAGACCAGATGATTGGGTTTTGGCCAAAGCCGTTGAAAATTTGAGTTTAGCTACCAACAATAAAGTTTACATTATCGTCTTATACGACTCAGTTTTACTCAAAAAAATTGAAAAACAAACCGATGGCAAAACATTAAAACTCATTTCAACCAACGACATTTATCCACCTTATGTAATAGAAACTAAAGATATTCAAGAGTTGTGGGAAGTTTCTAGTAAATTGACATTTAGCGTCAACGAACATTCAGAGAACAGTATGCTAAAAAAACTCGAAGCCTCCATGGAAGAACTCAAAGCACAACTCAACCAAGTTAAACTCAATTCATGAATTTTAATCACTTGTTTGAATTTTTAGAAGAGCTTCAAAAGAATAATCATAAAGACTGGATGGATGCCCATCGTGTGCGCTACCACAACATTCGAGATGACTATTTAAAATGGTTGATGCAGCTTGATGTTGAGCTCTCTGAGATAGATTCAGATTATTATCCTACACCTAAGAAGAAAATACTTAATCGGATTAACAATAACTTACTTTATCATCCTAACAAACCCGTTTACAAAGATCATTTTGGTGCAGGATTAGATAAACGACCTAATACAAGCGATTTTTATATTCATATCGGTATCAATGAAAGTTTTTTGGGTGGCGGATTTTATACACCCAAATCACCTACGCTAAAAAGCATAAGAGAAGCCATTGATTATAATGGTGAGGTTTTGAAAGCTATTTTAAATAAACCATCTTTTAAAAACACGTTTGGTGAAATGATGGATGATGATATGTTGAAAACTTCACCTAAAGGCTATACTCAAGATCATGAACACATTGATTTGCTGCGCTATAAAAGTTTCGCAGTCACATATGACTTGACACAAAGTGATGTTTTAAACAAAGACTTTAAAAATAAAATCAAAAAAGTGTATTTAGAAATGCTGCCCTTTAGGCGTTACCTCAATAAAGCGGTAAGTGTTTAATTGTGTTCGTTTTCCATTTCAGCCAATTTTTTTTCTTGAACCACTTTAATTTGGCGAATAATAGTCATTGAAGTGACGAGTAAAATCAACGCCAAGACCAAATAAGGATTTATCTCATTAGTGATAAAATCGTAGGTGGTATATATCAGAATGACCAACCAAAAAAACATGACTGTATATAAGATGGCTTTTAAGGTTTTGATGCGGGATTTAAGTGTATTTATGGCTTTCATCTGAAGTGTTTCTTTATACAAAGTTTAAAAAATTATTTTTAAAAGAAACTACCAATAGTAATAATTGAACAAATAGCTAATGCTATAACACTAAGCATTAATAATAAACTCTTTTTGTTTTTCATGAGATAGATTATGCCAATAACTAAAAATACAATTTGTGCCAGAAGAAACGGTATCGTAAAGAGTTCCCTAAAAACGCCAACCAAAACAAAATCAATTTGATAAATATTTATTAACCAAATAAGAATAAAGTAAAATACAATTGCAAAATTTACAATGGTTAAATTCCTATTTGAAAATAGTGTATTCATTTATTCAAATTCAGCATAATATTTTTTAAGACTTTGTTCAGCTTTTTTGTGTTGAACACTAAAGCGATTGGCGTGTCTTTCCGTAACTCGATTGTGATTGTGAAACCATTTCCAAAGAAACCCACCGGCAAACCAAGGTTTATTCCAAACACTTTCCAACAGTCCTCTTAATAAAATGTCTTGTGCGACTTCATTGGTTTGACCGTCTACTCGGTTAGAATCCCAAGGCTGTTTGCCGGCATAATCTATACTGCGGTAACCAAATTCTGTAAATAAAATGGGTTTGCTATGCTTTTCACTTAAAATCTTCAGGTTTTCCGAAATGGGTTGCCATGCTGTTTTCACTGAATCTAAATTTGGGGTTTTTTCTTCAGAAATGGGAAAATAGGCATCCACACCAATATAATCTAAATCAGACCAAAACGGTACATTGTCAATTTTATCCCAATTTTCAGCATACGTCAGCCGACCTGAATATATGGTTTTTACTGCAGAAATTAAAGTTGACCAAAACTTTGGCCGTTGCGAGACAAAGGTGTTTAATTCTGTGCCTATACAAAACATTTCAGATTGTGTTTCTTCAGCTACTTTAGCATACAACATAATCATATCAGAATAATTTTTCTCAAAAGCTTTCCAGTCACTTTCGGTTTTCATTGAAATATACCCTGTAAAATCGCCACCACCAATCCATATTTGTGGTTTTAGCATGACTTTTATGTTATTGTTGTGCATGATTTCAATGTTTTGCTTAACGCCTTCAATACGCTCACCATACCATTGTTTGGGATGATTATAATGCAAAATTTTATCGTCTAAGCTTTCCATAAAACCAAATGGCATAATGGATACCCAATTCGCATGAAGTTCGGATATAGGTTTAATATGGTTTTGCCGTATCGTATCATTTGAGGCCACAAAACTCAAACCATTTATCTTTGAGCTGTTATAGTTTTGCGGTTTGCAGTTGCTACACACTAGAAGCAATATAAAGCAAATGCATAAGAAAATTTTAGGCATTAATTTTTATTTTTAATGGATTTAAATTGAACAACTAAAAAGATGAAAATAAAATAATTATGAATATTTAATTAGATTTAAAATGTGAAATATTTAAAAATGCTTTAAGGTTAAAGTAATATATTCGACTTTAATTTTATAAACATGTTTTTATGCAACATATCGCTATCATTGGAAATGGAATTGCTGGTGTTACCGCGGCCAGACACATTAGAAAAAATTCTGATGATAAGATTACTATCATTTCTGCCGAAACTAAGCATTTTTTTTCTCGAACGGCATTGATGTATGTCTATATGGGTCATATGAAATGGTCTCATATTAAACCCTACGAAGATTGGTTTTGGGATAAAAACCGAATTAACCTCAAACAAGGCTATGTGAAAACTGTAGATACTGACAATAAACAGCTTTTATTTGCCGATAAATCAACCTTAGATTATGATAAATTGGTCATTGCTTGTGGCTCAAAACCCAACAAATTTGGCTGGCCGGGACAAGACCTCGATGGCGTGAGTGGCATGTATTCTAAACAAGATCTCGAAACCATAGAATATTATGCTCCTAATCCGAAGCAATGCAAAAGAGGTGTAATTGTTGGTGGTGGTTTGATCGGCATTGAATTAGCCGAAATGTTGCGTTCAAGAGACATTCCAGTCACGATGTTAGTCCGTGAAAAAAGCTTTTGGAATGGCGTTTTGCCTGATGCCGAGTCGCAAATGATCAACGAACATATTTTAGAACATCATATTGATTTGCGGCTTGGTGTGAATTTAAAGTGCATTAACGCCGATGAAAACGGCAAAGCTAAATCCGTAACCGTTAAAGAAACCGGAGAAGACATTGAATGTGATTATGTGGGATTAACCGCTGGCGTTTCACCCAATATCGACTTTTTAAAAGGCAGTAATATTGAAACTGGAAAAGGAGTTAAAGTGAATAAATATTTAGAAACCAATATTGAAAATGTTTATGCCATAGGCGATTGTGCCGAACAACAAGAACCTGTTGGAAACCGACCGCCTGTAGAAGCTGTTTGGTATACAGGAAGAATGATGGGAGAAGTTGTTGCCCAAACCCTTTGCGGAAGAAAAACCGCTTACAATCCCAGCCACTGGTTTAATTCAGCTAAATTTCTAGATATTGAATACCAAACCTATGGATGGGTTTTCCCCAAACGCCATTGCGAAGCATACGAAAAACATTTCCACTGGCGTCATCCTGAAAAGAAGATTTGCGTGACTTTATCTTATCATAAAGATAGTCGAAAATTTCTGGGAATTAATACTTTCGGCATTCGTATGCGACATGAGGTTTTTGACAAATGGTTGTCGGAAGAACGCGATATCGATTATGTGGTTACACATCTAAAACAAGCCAACTTTGACCCTGAGTTTTTTAAGCGTTATGAAAAGGATGTATATCATGCTTATCAAAAGCAATTTGTTGAAGTGTAGATACAAATGAGACCTCACAGGTTTTTCCTCCACAGGCGGACAGGTGAGACCTGTGAGGTCTGATTAGATATTAAAATAAAATTATGAGTTTAGATCAAAACATGTCCGTTACAGGACGCTCTGCAGAATCTTTAAATGGCGGACAAAAAACAGCCGCAGTCGTTGGAATGGCAGGCTTACTGATTCTTGCTATTTCAATATTCAATGTACAACTTCAACCCCAAGTCATGTGGTTGACCGGCTCATTGATCTTAATAGCCGGAGGCATCATTTGGTATGCAAAAGCAAGCTACTCGGGAGAAACAGCCGGCATCAAAAATGATGGCGTATTTTTTAAGTCTATTTCATCACGTGGCCTTTGGGCTTATCTCACAGGCATTGGCTTAACCGGGTTTTATATTTTACTCTATTTTTATCCTGAATTTTTAGGTTTAGTAAAAAATGGCGATAACACGGGTATCATTGCTTTATTTGACCCGCTGAGCAAAGCTTTAAGCGGTAATCCCGCGAGCCAATGGTTTGTGTATGGCACGCTTTATACGCTGGTGATTTTAGCCTTTGGGATTAAATTTATTTGGAAATACCGCCACAGCAGATACCAGCAAATCAGAACCATTTCTGTGATGTTTTTCCAAACTTCTTTTGCCTTTTTGATTCCAGAATTTATGGCACGTTTAAATGGTGATAAATTAAACTTACCTTATTACGATTTAAAAAATATTTGGCCTTTAAACTATTACAATTTTGAGCAATATCGCGTTGATGCAATGATTAGTTCAGGAGACATAGGCCTGGCTTTTTTGATATTTGGTGTGGCATCCATTTTTATCATCACACCGATTTTAACCTATTTCTATGGCAAGCGTTGGTATTGTTCATGGGTTTGTGGTTGTGGCGGTCTGGCCGAAACTTCCGGCGACTGTTTTAGGCAATTGAGTGATAAATCTTTATTTGCTTGGCGTGTAGAACGTTGGGCTATTCACAGTGTATTGGTTTTCGTTGTAGTAATGACTACCTCAGTGGTATATTCTTATCTCAAAACCGATCTATATTGGTTGCAGGGCGATACGTTTTTATGGAGTGTTGCTATTTTGTTGACCTTAATTTTTGGTTGGGTGATGATTTTTAAAAGACATCAGTTTAAAAAAGATGTAAAAATCGGTGCCATAGGATACATACTACTCATTTTCGTCGTATTGGGCTTACATGCCTACCCGAATATGGGATTATTTCTACTGGATACTGAAGATTTGAGAAGCACCTACGGATTTTTAATTGGGAGTATTTTCTCAGGCGTGATTGGTACAGGCTTTTACCCTATTTTCGGCAATCGGGTGTGGTGTCGATTTGGTTGTCCTATGGCCGCAATTTTAGGATTTCAGCAGCGCTTATTTTCAAAATTTAGAATCACAACCAATGGTGGACAATGTATTTCTTGCGGCAATTGTTCCACTTACTGCGAAATGGGCATTGATGTGCGTGCTTATGCTCAAAAAGGCGAAAATATTGTGCGTTCCTCTTGCGTAGGTTGTGGCATTTGTTCTGCAGTCTGTCCTCGTGGTGTGTTGAATTTAGAAAATGACAGCCTCAAAGACCGCATCAATCCGAAAGATGTATTATTAGGTAATGATGTAGATTTGATGGCATATGTGAATGCTAAAAAGTAAGTCAAGAGTGTTTTAAGATATTTTAAATTAAGTATATAAACTTAAAATTTTACTAAGTCTAAACCTCACAGCCCTTTGAGACTTGTGAGGTTTTTTAAATTTACCTATAAATGGCCGACAAGCAATTACTTGAAAAGTTTTAAAAATGCTACAATTTTTTATTAAATTAATTAAATATAATTTAACCTCTCAAAAATGACAAAACACTTGAAAAAACGATTAAATTCTATAAAATTTATCAACATTATTCCTGCAAATCTACCCGTTTTAATGCTGTTCATCTTCTGTTTGTCCTTCAATAGTTGTAAAGGACAACAGGAAAAAACAACTTCCAATCAAGATTCTGAATTATACACTTATAAAAAAGGCAATCCAAATGGCATTGGCAAATGGTATATGGGACGGGAAATCGCCCATGTCATGGGCTATCAGGGCATGGCTTGGCTGAACCGACCGGAACGGGAAGAGGAAGAAAATGTATCCTTGCTCATCAAAAATATGGATATTCAACCAGCAGACAACATTGCTGATATTGGTGCAGGCTCAGGCTATCATGTGTTTAAAATGGCGCCATTGGCCTATCAGGGTCAGATTTATGCCGTTGATATTCAACCGGAAATGCTGGCCGAAATTGAACGTCAAAAAGAGAAGAAAAACATCAATAACGTCAAAGTCTTACAAGGCAAAGAGAAAACAACTAACCTACCCAAAAATACAATTGATAAAGTGTTGATGGTAGATGTGTATCACGAATTCAATTTTCCTTATGAAATGCTGTTGTCTATTAAATCGGCTTTAAAAAAAGACGGTAAAATTTATCTCATAGAATACCGGAAAGAAGATCCTAAAATACCAATTAAACCCATTCATAAAATGACTGAAAAACAAGCGGTCAAAGAATTTGAATCAGCTGGTTTTCGATTAGTCCAAAATATAAATAATCTGCCCTGGCAACATTGTATGGTTTTTGAAAAAAACAGCCGTTAATCATTTTGATCTTGGTCGCCAGGATAATTATCAACTATATATTTTTAAATTTAAGATGTTACTAATCAATGATTAGCCTTTTGGTGATGGAATTATTACCTTTATAAATTTTAAGAAGATATAAACCAGCGTCTAAATTTGATATATCGAATGTCATATCATTGTTTTGAACCTTATTAAATTGTTTTACCTTCTGCCCAATCAGATTGTAGATATTTACGTTTAAAGATTCAAAATTATTTATACCAAACTCTAAATTAAATTTATCTCTTGCAGGGTTTGGAAATATTTTTAAATTTTCAAGAAGACTGAAATCTTGGGTATTTAATGACCCATCAGCTACGACAGTTATAGTCCCAAACATACTCCCGGCATGAGGCTGGCATATGTAATCATTGACACCTATCTGTGTAAAAGTATGTGAAAACGTAGAACCAGAACCTTGAAGCGGACTGCTAAAGCTTTCTGTAGCATCTGCTTTACTTACGACATTATGAGTGCCATTGGCATACCAGAGCCAGGTAACGGTATCTCCAACTTCAATAGTTCGATTTGAATTAGCGTCTCCAGTTGCGCTTGGGTTTGACCCAAAACTCCAATCTATAAAATATGTCTCAGTCTGAGCATTAGCAAAAATAGAAATGATCAATGCCATAAATACAAATAAAAGTTTTTTCATAAAAATATTTTTTATCAAAAAAAAGAATAATATTGATAAGATTTTTGAAAAGATGATATACTTATGACATAATTAACTAATATCAAATAAATATGTTGTAAGATTTAAAATTATATTATTATCTTTTTTCTAGAGAAAAATAGATTTAAAAGTAGATGCCAATTAAGAATTTATCTTCTTACGTAATATGCGTTGATAAACCTTATGCATCAGCACATACACATTGGCAAATTTTAGAAAATAGTTTTTCAGGAATATTGTCCTTAAAATAAACCGGTTATATGTCCTTTATCATCAATATCTATTTGCTCGGCAGCCGGATGGGCTGAGAGTCCCGGCATGCGCATCATATTTCCAGAGATAGGAATAATAAAACCAGCTCCAGAAGCGATTTCAATTTCTCTTATGGAAAGTGAAAAGTTTTCAGGTTTACCGCGAAGAGCAGCATCATCAGATAATGACTTTTGGGTTTTTGCCATGCATATCGGAAGATGATTTAAGCCAAGCTTTTGAATACGTTTCAGATCTACTTTGGCCTTAGCGGTATATTCTACAGCAGACGCGCCATAAATAGTTTTAGCGATAGTTTCAATTTTATCTTCAATGGGTTGTTCCCATTTATATAAGGCCGAAAAATCATCTTTGGAGGTTGTTTCTAAAGTCTCAATAACATCTTGGGCTAATTCTAAAGCCCCATTTCCACCCTTAGCCCAAACATTTGCTATGGCTACTTTTATACCAGATTGTTGAGCAAAATCTCTGATAACTTGAATTTCCTCATCAGTATCTGCTGTAAATTGATTGATAGCAATAATCGGTTTTATATTAAACTTTTGAGCATTTTCTATGTGCTTTTCTAAATTTGGTAATCCTTTTTTGACAGCATCTGTATCCGGTATATTGAGTTCTTCGAGACTTTTGCCACCGTGGTATTTTAGAGCTCTTATTGTAGCAGTTAGCACAATAACTTCGGGTTTTAAGCCAGCGCTTTGGCACTTGATATTTAAAAACTTTTCTCCACCCAAATCAAATCCAAAACCGGCTTCGGTGATGGTATAATCTGCAAGGCTCATCCCCATTTTAGTAGCAATAACCGAATTGGTGCCTTGAGCAATATTGGCAAATGGTCCGCCATGAATGATAGCGGGGTTGCCCTCAATAGTTTGAACTAAATTTGGTTTAACGGCGTCCTTAAGCAAGGCTGCCATGGCGCCGTTGGCTTTCAGATCTTTGGCGTAAATTGGTGTTTTGTCATGGGTAAAACCGATAAAAATTCGACCAAGCCTTGCTTTGAGATCAGACAAATTATCTGTTAAGCACAGTATGGCCATAATTTCTGAAGCTGCTGTAATGTCAAAACCGGTTTCCCGTGGTACACTCATTGTGGTGCCACCAAGACCAACTATAATTTGGCGTAGCGCTCTGTCGTTGACATCTAAAACCCGTTTCCATTTGACTGTTCGGGCATCGATGTTGAGGTTATTTGTCTTGCTTTGTATATTATTATCAATCATGGCGGCAAGTAAATTGTTTGCCTTTTCAATAGCAGAAAAATCGCCTGTAAAATACAGATTGATATCCTCCATAGGTAAAACTTGCGATTTTCCACCACCTGTCGCGCCACCTTTTAATCCAAAAACCGGTCCTAATGAAGGTTCGCGTAAAACGACAATACTCGATTTATTGAGTTTTCTGAATCCTTCGTTTAAGCCAATCGAAATCGTGGTTTTGCCTTCACCTGCCGGCGTTGGTGAAATGGCACTGACTAAAATCAATTTACTTTTTTGTGCTTTTTTATCGTCGATCAGACTTAGCGGAAGCTTGGCTTTGTATTTGCCGTAATGCTCAAGGTCTTCGGTTTTAATATGAAGTTTTTCGGCAATGTCATTAATATGCAGGGGTTGAGCGGCATTCGCAATATCTAAGTCTGTCATGGCTTAAAAATTTGATTTAAAATTAAGGTAAATTTCAAACTTAAACGCTGACAATTGTCAGTATCGTTTTAATATTAGGAATTGTCAAATCTATGCTCGGAAAAATGATGCTTTTTTAAAAACAATTTGATAATCAAAAAAACCACTCCAATTAGAGTGGTTTAAATTGATATTATAATCAATTTCGTAATTGAGATAAGTTTAATTAATTTTTCTTTTAAACTCCACTTTAATCTAGAAGGTGGTAAATTATAAGTTTCGGTTTTTAAGTTCTTTTTGCTGATTATTTTGCCCTTTTTCCATTCGCTTTTGACGTCTTTCTCTGAGGCGCTCACGGGTTTTTTGTTTTAACTTTAAATACCGCTTAAATTGCTCATCAGACAAAATAGCTTTCACCTCTTGGTTTTGTTTTTGGCTTAAAACTTTTAAATCTTCAAATGAACGTTCAGCCGGATCTTTTTCTCGAAACTTCACCAGCTCATTGGCATATTTTATATTGATGGATTGGAGCTCTTGGGTTTGCTCATCTGTTAAATCTAGTTGTTTGCTTTGATATCCGGTTTGCATTTTGGCAATGTCTTCAGCAGAGGCATCTTTTAAATTTGGGCGCTGTGCCTGAGACTGGCATGACCAAAGTAAAATTGAGATTAAAAATAAGAGACGAAATGTTGATTTTAAAGCTTTCATAAGATTCAAATTTTATTTTTATACAAATTTCTATAAATCATTCATAAAAATTAAAATCCAAACCTTGAAGCTGACAAACATAACTTTGAAATGGCTATTTGTTCTTTTTAGTCGAATCGCCTAAACCTTTTTCTTTGTTTTTTTGTTTCATTTGCTCACCGATTTGACTTGATGCGGTAAACGAAGCAATCATATTATTGAGCATATCGCTACCCGCTTGTGGTGAATTTGGCAGTAAAATTAAATTGGTATCAGTTTCTTCGCCAATAGACTGCAGTGTGTCGTAATGTTGAGTTACAACAATTAAGGCAGAAGCCTCTTGAGAATTGATGCCGACATTATTTAACACATCAACACTTTCTTCAAGACCACGAGCAATTTCACGCCTTTGATCTGCAATACCTTGACCCTGAAGGCGTTTACTTTCTGCTTCAGCGCGAGCCTTGGCGACAATTTTGATACGTTCGGCTTCAGCTTCAAATTCGGCGGCGACCTTTTCACGTTCTGAGGCGTTGATGCGGTTCATAGCTTCCTTTACCTGTTCATCAGGATCTATATCGGTTACTAATGTTTTAATGATATCATAACCGTAATCTAGCATTGCTTCATTGAGCTCACCTTTCACGGCAATAGCAATATCATCTTTGCGTTCAAAGACTTCATCCAATTTCATTTTGGGGACTTCAGCTCTAACCACATCAAAGACGTATGATGTGATTTGTGCACGAGGACTCTCTAGTTTGTAGAACGCATCGTATACACTGTCTTTCATGACCATGTATTGTACAGAAACTTTAAGTTTTACAAATACATCATCTTTGGTTTTCGTTTCAACCAAAACATCCAATTGTTGAACCTTTAGGTTGATCCGCCCAACAACGGTATCGATAATCGGTATTTTTAATTGAAATCCAGAACTCCTAACACTTTGAAATTTTCCTAAACGCTCTACTATCCCTGAAGTTTGTTGTTTGACAATAAAAAAGGTTTTGAATAGCAAGAATATGCCTACTACTATCAAAATGTAGCTTATAATTGAAGTCATAATTGTTAAATTTGATCACTAAGATAGTTAAAATTAAGATGTGAAACTATTGTAGAAATGTAATTTATTAATAAATCAACAAACTTAACTTTTAAATAAACTCTACCAAATTAGTAGGAAATAAAAAATATTGTATGTTTGCAGTTCATTAACAGGTTATGAAAGAAGCGTATAAACAAGCCATTTTAGCCGCTATAGCTGGGGGCAATGAAATTCTTAGTATTTATAATACCGATTTTGAAGTTGAATATAAGGGCGATGACTCACCTTTAACTTTAGCTGATCAAAAGGCCAATGAAGCAATTGTAGATATTTTAAAACCACTAAATATTCCAATGATTAGTGAGGAAAATAAAAATAAGCCTTTTGATGAACGAAAGACTTGGACACAATGCTGGATCATTGATCCACTGGATGGAACTAAAGAATTTGTAAAACGCAATGGTGAATTTACAGTCAATATTGCTTTAGTGAACAATCAAAAACCTGTGTTTGGTGTGATATATGTTCCGGTGACAAATGAGTTATTTGTAGGTTTAGTTGAAGAAAACAAATCTTATAAGTTAATATGGGAAGAGCAAAAAAATTTTGATGAGAATTTTAACGATGCTCAGGTATTAAACCCTAAGGGTTCTGAAAAAATGAGAGTTGTTGGAAGTCGCTCGCATATGAACGAAGACACCCAACAATTTATCGATAAGTTAAAAACCAAACAAGACAAACCGGTTGAAATTGTTTCAAAAGGGAGCTCATTAAAATTTTGTCTGGTGGCTGAAGGACTAGCTGATGTGTATCCGCGTTTTGCCCCTACAATGGAATGGGATACTGCAGCAGGCCAAGCCATTTGCGAAGCTGTTGGTCTTCAAGTTATAGATCAAAAGACTCAAAAACCCATGCTTTACAACAGAGAAAACTTACTGAACAACTATTTTTTGGTAACTAAAAGCTAAGCGTATGAACAATACTGTTTTTCACAATTACCATATTACGAGAAAAGATCGAGAAAAACAATTGAAACAACCGGGCATGGTTTTGTGGTTTACTGGTCTATCAGGTTCTGGTAAATCAACTATTGCAAATGCGGTAGAACAAGACTTATTTCATTCAGGCTATAAAACCTACACTTTAGATGGTGATAATATCCGCCAAGGGATCAATAGAGGCTTGGGATTTACAGCTGAAGACCGCGCTGAAAATTTAAGACGAATCGCCGAGGTTGCCAAACTTTTTGTAGACGCAGGACAAATTTGTATAGCAGCTTTCGTATCACCTACAAAAGCAGACCGTAAGTTGGTTAAAGACATTATTGGTGAAGATGATTTCATCGAAATATTTGTGGATACGCCACTAGAAATTTGCGAAAAACGAGATGTTAAAGGCCTTTACGCTAAAGCTAGAAAAGGTGAGATTAAAAATTTTACAGGTATTTCGGCGCCTTATGAAAACCCTGAACACCCTGATCTTATCATCAAAACTGAACACAAAAATGTTGGACAATCTGCTAAAGCGGTGACTGAATGCATCAAATCACACTTGAAATCCAAAAACTATGAATAAATATTATCTCAACTATCTTGATGAATTGGAGTCTGAAGCTATTTTTATCTTAAGAGAAGTCTGGGCTCAATTCCAAAATCCTGTTATTATGTTTTCAGGCGGGAAAGACTCGATATTGGTTACGCATTTAGCCAAAAAGGCATTTCACCCGGCTAAGATACCTTTTTCACTTTTACATGTTGATACGGGTCATAATTTTCCTGAAACCATCAATTTCCGTGATAACTTGGTAAAGAAACTTGGTGTTAATTTACTAGTAGGCTCTGTTCAAGAGTCAATTGATAAAGGCCGTGTGATGGAAGAAAAAGGAAAAAATGCAACGCGAAATGCGCTTCAAATTACCACCTTACTCGATGCCATTGAAGAACACAAGATAGATTGTGCCATTGGTGGTGGAAGACGTGATGAAGAAAAAGCTCGAGCCAAAGAGCGCTTCTTTTCTCATCGTGACGATTTCGGACAATGGGACCCTAAAAATCAAAGACCGGAATTGTGGAACCTACTAAACGGTAAACATTTTGAAGGCGAACACTTTAGAGCTTTCCCAATCAGTAACTGGACAGAGATGGACGTGTGGAACTATATCTTAAGAGAAAATATTTCAATTCCTTCACTTTACATTGCTCATGAAAGAGAAGTGGTTTGGAGAAATGACTCCTGGATACCAAATTCCAAATTTTTGAAACTTGAAGATCACGAAGAGATAGTGACCAAAAAGGTAAGGTTTAGAACCTTAGGTGACATTACTATTACCGGTGGTATAGAATCTGATGCCGATACTTTAGAAAAAATAGTTCAAGAAGTCTCCACTATGAGACAAACTGAACGCGGCAATAGAACCGATGATAAACGTTCTGAAACCGCTATGGAAGACCGTAAAAAAGAAGGCTATTTTTAAACAAACACTCTAGACAAAAATACAAACTATGGATATTCAACATAATCAACTCTTAAGATTTACAACTGCTGGTAGTGTAGATGATGGTAAAAGTACTTTAATCGGGCGATTACTCTACGATTCGAAGTCAATTTTTGAAGACCAAATCGCTGCTGTAGAAAATACCAGTAAACAAAAAGGGATAGACGGTGTAGACTTAGCCTTATTTACTGATGGTTTAAAAGACGAAAGAGAACAAGGCATTACCATTGATGTCGCCTATCGCTACTTTACAACACCAAAGCGTAAATTTATTATTGCAGATACACCAGGCCACGTCGAATATACGCGAAACATGGTCACAGGAGCCTCTACAGCCAACGCTGCAATCATCCTAATTGATGCTCGAAACGGGGTGATTGAACAAACAAAGAGACATGCTTACATTGCTTCGTTGTTACAAATCCCACATATTGTGGTATGCGTTAACAAAATGGATTTGGTCGATTACAACGAAGAACGCTTTAACGAAATCGTACAGCAGTTCGAAGAATTTGCATCAAAATTATACATCAAAGATGTACGCTATATTCCTATTAGTGCATTAAATGGGGACAACGTCGTAAACCGCTCTGAGAATATGGCTTGGTATAAAGACTCTCCATTATTAAATGTGCTTGAAACCCTTCACATCAGCAGTGATGTCAATAAAATTGACAGTAGACTAGCCGTGCAAACGGTAATTAGACCTCAGCGCGATGGTTTTATAGATTATCGTGGTTATGCCGGTCGGTTACAAAGTGGCATATTTAGAGTTGGTGATGAAGTTGCCGTGCTACCTTCAGGTTTTACCTCAACTGTGAAAAGTATCAATGCCGGAGAAAAAGAGGTTGAAGAGGCTTTTGCACCGATGTCGGTTTCGATGACCTTAGAGGATGATATTGATATTAGTCGTGGTGATATGATTGTAAGAAAAAATAATCAACCCGAAACTTTACAAGAGTTTGATGTGATGTTGTGCTGGCTAAATAGAGACTCTGCTAGACCAAGGACAAAATACACCATTATGCATACCAGTAATGAGAAAAAAGCAATGATCAAAGATGTGGTATATAAAATGAATATCAACACGTTTGAAAGAGATGAGGAAGATAAAAGCCTCAATATGAATGATATTGCACGTGTAAAAATCAGAACAACCCACCGTTTGATGACAGATGCTTATCGGAAAAATCGACAAACCGGTAGTATTATTTTGATAGATGACGCTACAAAAGAAACTGTAGCCGCAGGTATGATTGTTTAATCATTAATACAGTATTCAAAAATACCCGAAGGAAATAAAACGTTCGGGTATTTTTGAATTAAAAACTAAACTATTACTATACAGGGGCTGAGATTACACCTCAAGAACACTATTTTCTGAACCTAAACCATTCCATTTATAACTGTCAGCTTGTTCTTCATTTGCCCAGTTATTATCAATGATGTATTTAAATTCAAAAGTATTGTCTTTTTCTAAATCAATTGTGGTTTTAAAATTGCCATTTTTCAACTTTTTAAGCTCGTGTTCAGTTTGATTCCAGTTATTGAAATTCCCACAGACAAAAGCTTTTTCAGCATCTTTAGCCTCAATCGTAAATGTGACTTTACAAACAGGCTTGGTTTTCAAAAATTGTTTCTTAATAGCCATGATATTTTTTTTGAGGCAAATTTAATATTCATCTTGAATAATTAAATATATAATGTAAAATCAATGTTATTTTTATGTAAAATGTACCATATATCAAAATATATTAAATATATGAAAACACGAAAACGTTTTACAACAAGGATTGTATAAGAAATTAATAAAAGTGCTGAAAATTAAGGTTATAGTCTCTTAATTCAGGTTGACACAAGTGTTAAAATGCGATCTATATCTGCTTTGCTATTATGGTAGTGGAAGCTAACCCGTAAGCCATGACCTCTTATAGAGAGTTTAATATTTGCATTTTCAAAATCTTGAAATCTATCTTGGCTGATATTGAGATTAAAAATCGTTGAATGTTGAGGCCTTTTGACAACCACTTCATCTAATAGCTTATGACTGTTAAAGGCTTCAAATGCTATTTGAGAAAGGTGTTTTAGGTGGTTTTGTATATTTAATATTCCAACTGTATGGTAATGCAAGTCCAATGCTGTCTCCAAAGACTTTATGGCGATCAAGTCATAATGTCCGGGCTCTAGAAAACCCATGGGTTTTGATGCTTCTTGAGATTTATCCATCAAACTGTTAGCGCCTATTTGCTGGGGTTTTAAGGCTTTGTATAAATCTTCAGAGAGCATAACAATACAATTGCCAAGCCCGGCATTTAGCCATTTATAGCCGCTAGCAATCATTAAATCTATTCCAGAATTTTTAAAATCAAAGTCTTCAACGCCCAAGTATTGAGTACCGTCAACGAGTATTTTGAGATTGGGAAAGTCGTTTTTTAAATTTTGAAAAAATTTTGTCTGTAAATGAACTCCATTAAGATATTGTGTTTGGCTTAAAGCCAAAAAATCAGGCTTGTAGTTTGCGATGTGTTTATGAATATCATCTTCAACGTTTTGCGTGATGTGAATAGTTTTAGATGGAAAACCTCGCGTTTTAATTGGCAAGCGTACAGAAGGGTAATCTTCTTCTAAAAACAAAAAAGAGGCAGATTTATTTAAAGTATCTAATACAATATTAAAAGCTAGAGAAAAATTTGGCGTAATGGCAACTTTATTTTGATCTACATTAAAAATATTGGCAACTTTAGCTTTGGTTCTGGAGACAATTTCATCTTCATCTTCTAAAAAAGCTTTGCCTTGACGATAAAATGCTTTAATATCTTCTTGCTTTTGGTGTAAGACATTTTTAGAAAGTAATCCGCAAGCTGCAGTGTTAAGATAGGTCAAATTTTGAGTTTGAGGAAAAATAACCTTGGTATTCATCAGCAATTAGCTTAAATTTGAAAGACTAAAATACAACATATTATGGCATCATCTAAAGATATTGACATCGATCAAAAAGAACTATTTAAAAATGCCAATCGGCGAATAAAACAAAAAAAGCGTCTAGTGCATCACTTTGTGTTTTTTATCGCTGGAGCTGTTGTCTTAATATTTATCAATCTCGTCTTAGAATACCAAATTGATTTTAGACCTCTAGGTTGGAATTGGTTTGTTTCTGCGATATTGATTTGGGCATTTTTTATCATTGCACATGCTATTAATGTATTTTTTGTAGAAAAATTAATGGGTAGAGCTTGGGAAGAAGAATACATGTATAAATTGGTAGAAAAACAACTCGTAAAACTTAAAAAACTTCAAAAAAAGGTCGATAAAAAATATCCTCTAGAAGAAGATAACCAAAATCAAAACCAACAAGACAAAAGCCAGTCTCATAACGAATCTCAAAAACCAAAAAACACTTGAAATTAATTACTATTGCCGCGATAGGACAGCATCATGAATTAGGGAAAGACAATAAATTGCTTTGGCATTTGCCAGATGATTTCAAACGCTTTAAGGCTTTAACGAGTCACCATCATATTATTATGGGCAGAAAAACTTTTGAGTCTTTTCCAAAGCCTTTACCTCATAGAATTCACGTGGTCATCACCCGTCAACAAAACTACCCTGACCATAATTGTATTGTCGTCAAAAGTATTGATGAAGCCTTAGACAAAGTTAAACAACAAGACAAAGTTTACGTCATAGGCGGTGGCGAAATATACAAACAGTTTATGCCTTTTGTTGATGAAATTGAACTGACGCGTGTACATGGCAATTTTGAAGCTGATACATATTTTCCTGAAATTGATTTTAATAAATGGGAATTGGCTCAAAAAAAACACCATCCTAAAGACATAAAACACAAGTATGCCTTTGATTACGAAACTTATCTTCGAAAATCAAAATCCTGATGGAACATATAAAAGCAATATGTCAGTCAAATGCTATAAGTGATCAAAATATCAGTCCGCTTAGTGGAGGCGATATTAATGATACCTATAAAATAACTACCTCACAAGAGGCTTATGTTATTAAAATTAATCAAGCCAAGCGTTTTCCTAAAATGTTTGAATTAGAAGCTAAATCTCTTGAGATGCTCGCTGAGACAAATAGCTTTGTCATTCCAGAGGTCATTGCTCATGGAGATTTTGAGAAATATACATATCTCATTTTAGAGTTTATCGACAGCGACCAGCCTCGTAATCCGGCTGAAAGTTTTGCGGTGGCCTTAGCCAAACTTCATCAAAACAAGTCCGATCACTTTGGCTTAGAATTTAATAATTATATAGGTCGTCTAGCACAATATAATTTACCCCAAAAAGCTACCGCTTTAGAGTTTCACATCGATTTAAGATTAGAACCTCAATTTAAATTGGCTCACCAAAATGGATTTGAATTTGAAGGTCTAGATAATTTCTATAAAAATCTTGAAACCATCATCCCAGAAGAAAGTGCATCACTCATTCACGGTGATTTATGGGCGGGCAATCACCTGTTTACGCCAACACAAGCTTGTATTTTTGACCCGGCTATAGGGTTTGCACCGAGAGAAATGGATTTAGCCATGATGAAACTATTTGGTGGATATTCACCAGAAATCTTCAAAATATACAACGATATCTTCCCACTCGAATCAGACTGGGATTCTCGAACAAAACTTTGGCAACTTTATTACATTTTAGTTCACCTCAACCTTTTTGGGTCCTCCTATTATGGCCAAGCTAAACAGATTATAAGTCAATACCAATAAAAAAAGCCCGTTGATTTTCAACAGGCCTTTTATCTAAATCACAAAAGAGTGAACTATTCTTTTTTGTACAATTTTTTAATTTTAGAAATTTCAGCTTCAGAGAAATTACTTTTTAAAATACTTTCAAAAGATGTATCTATTTTTTGATGTGTTGCTTCTAGCTCTTCAGCATTTTCAGATAATTGCTCATCTGCTCTCTGACGTGCCATTTCGGTAGAGTAAATAGCCCTGTAAAGGAATTGACTTTTTTCATCATCAAGATTTAGCTCCTGACTAATTTGAGTTGCAGTTTCTTTACTAGACTCGGCTAAACTTTGTTGATCAGAACTTTGAGCGTATACCCCAGCACTCATAAAAGCGAAAATTGCTACGTAGATAATTGATTTCATAATATAAATTTTGTGATAAATTTAAATGTTTTTTTCAACTAAGCCAAATCTAATAGATGTTGTTTGACTATTGAAACCCTTTAAAATAAAAATAAACTTATTTTACTAAGATTAAGTTAATAGAATTTCTGAGTGTTTTCACTAATTATATTTTTAAAAAAATGTCTATGAAAAATCTTTTTTTTGTTTTTGGACTCTTAACCTCTTATACGTTTTTTGCACAGTCCATAGAAGGTGTTGTATATGATGAAAACAATAACACACCAGTTATTTTTGCCAGCGTTTACACCACCCAAGAAACGGGTGTAATTACCAATCAAGAAGGCGGATTCAAAATCACAATTGGCAATTTATCTGAAACAGACAGCATAATTATTTCTAGCTTAGGATATAAAAAAAGCGTTTTTGGGTTAAATCAACTTCGGAGTTCAGACACTATTTTTTTAAAAGAGCAAAAAGAAATGCTTAGCGATGTAGTGATTTCTGCCAATAAACTAAGTGCAAACGAAATTATTCAGCGTTTTATTGATAGCATCGGCCAAAGGCATCATATACAACCTACCCAATTTAAAGTGTTTAAAAGAATTCATCAACAACTCAACCCGCTTGCTTTTGAAATTGAGCTAAAACGCTCTTCAGAGTTTTCACGAAAAAAAAGAAAACTATTTAACGATAAGGTTGAAAAATATTTTGCAAATATCAAAAATCAAAAAACCAACACTTATGAAGATATCCTCTATAAAGCTTATTACAATGTAGACTCAACAGGTGTCGATTACAAAAAAGCCACTAAACTTGTCAACGTCAATCGTGATAACTCAACAGAAAACATACAAAAAAATATTTTTAAAGAATTACTTTCAGCTTTAGACACATCTTCAACTTTTAAAGTTAAAACAGTACTTTTTCCCATTGATGATAGTTTAAGTCGAGAAGAATTTGTTAAAGCTAAAGATAGCCTTAAAAAAGATACCCTTCAAAACCAATATGCTAAAAACAATACCATTAAAAAATTAACACAAAGCATTGCAAACTCCCAATTGATAAAAGATAGAGAGTATTATAAATTTACTTTAACAGACACTAAAGTTTTTGATGATGAAGTGGTTTATCAAATCAGTTTTGTACCCGACCACAGAAAAGCTATATACAAAGGTAAATTTTTTATCAACGCTGAAGATTTTGGTTTGATGCGTTTAGACTACAAATTAATTGATGGCGAAAAGGAATCTGGCATGAATATGAAATTTTTATTAGGCATAAAACAAGAAATCAATAAAAGTGAATATCAAATCATTTACCAAAGAAAAAACAATGGAATCTATTACCCTAAATATTATCGCGCCAAAAAGAACAACTATGTTTATTTTGATCGCAAAATTACGTTCAAAGAGAATACAGACGACAGAAGAAACCGTATCAAATTGAAACTGAACTTACACATCGAAAACAACAGTACTACTGAAGTAGAATATCTGTTTATGAGTGCAGATAAAATAGATCAAAACAAAATCAAATTTAATACTGAGGACTACGTTTTTAAAGAGCAAATCGATAAATATAACCCAGAAATCTGGAAAGAATACAATATCATCCAAGCCACAGAAGGCATCAAAAATTACAAATATTAAACCTTATTTATGACTCAAAATAATCCGTTATTAAAGGCTTTTGAAATCCCGCCATTTTCTGAAATAGAGACTAAACACTTTAAACCTGCGATTAAAGACGCCATTGAAAAAGCGAATCAAGAAATTAATGATATTACCCAACAAAAGAAACCCACTTTTGAAAATACCATAGCCGCTTTAGACCACGCTGGCTATGATTTAGAACGGATTTCTCAAGTTTTATTTAACCTCAATTCTGCAGAAACAAACGAAGAGATTCAGCAAATTACCCAAGAGGTTTCACCATGGCTGAGCGATTTTCAAAATGATATCATGACCAATGCTCAACTTTTTAAAGCCGTTAACCAAGTTTATGAGCAAAAAGACAGTTTTAATTTAAATCCAGAGCAACAAACACTTCTCGATAAACACTATAAAAGTTTTGTTAGAAATGGTGCCAATCTCAGCAAAGATAAACAGGCAAAATTACGCGAAATTGACAACAAGCTTTCAACATTGAGTTTACAATTTGGTCAACACGTTTTGGCAGAAACCAATGCTTATCAATTGCATGTTGAACACCAATCAGAACTTAAAGGGTTACCTGAAAATGTGCTTGAAGCAGCGGAAGGCTTAGCAAAACAACAAGGTAAAACAGGATATATTTTTACCCTTCAATATCCGAGTTACATACCGTTTATGAAATATTGTGAAAACCGAAAACTGCGGAAAACATTGGCTTTGGCCTTTGGTCAACGCGGCTTTCAAAATAACGATAACAACAATGAAGAAATCGTAAAATCTATTGTAAAATTAAGGTATCAACGGGCTCAACTTCTGGGTTTTAAATCTCACGCCGATTATACACTCAGAGAACGCATGGCTAAATCACCAAAAAATGTCAATGATTTTTTAGACGATTTATTGACAAAAGCCAAACCTGCAGCACAAAAAGAATTTGATGAGTTAACCACTTTTGCAAAAAACAAAGACGGCATCGACCAATTACAAAAATGGGATGTCGCTTTTTATGCTGAAAAACTCAAACAACAGAAATTCAATTTAGACGACGAATTACTAAAACCTTATTTCCCATTAAACCAAGTGATTGACGGTGTTTTCTTGATTGCCCACAAGCTTTACGGCTTAAATTTTAAAGAAGTCGATACTATTGATAAATACCACGATGAGGTCAAAACTTATGAAGTTTACGATGAGCATCAAAACTTTAAAGCGATTTTCTTCGCCGATTTTCATCCACGTGCCGGCAAACGCGATGGGGCTTGGATGACGTTGTATAAAAACCAGTTCAAAACTGAGACTCAAAATGAGAGACCGCAAGTATCTATAGTTTGTAATTTTAGCAAACCGACTAAAACTCAACCGTCTTTATTAACCTTTAATGAAGTCACAACTTTATTCCATGAGTTTGGTCACGCTTTGCATGGCATGCTTGCTAATACGCAATACCGAAGTTTATCCGGACCATCAGTCTATTGGGATTTTGTAGAATTGCCCAGCCAATTGCTAGAAAATTGGTGTTACGAAAAAGAAGCTTTAGATGTATTTGCCAAACATTATAAATCTGGAGAACCCATTCCATCACAATACGTCGCACAAATTAAAGCCGCTGCCAATTTTAACGAAGGCATGCAAACCTTGAGACAACTCAGTTTTGGCTTATTGGATATGGCTTGGCATACCACAAATCCGGATGAGATAAAGTCTGTAAAAGATTTTGAAAACGCTGCTTTTGAGCCCACAAGGTTAGTTGAAGACGTCAAAGAAAACTGCATGAGCACCGCATTTTCTCATATCTTTCAAGGCGGTTATTCGGCAGGGTATTACTCTTACAAATGGGCCGAAGTTCTCGATGCCGATGCCTTTGAAGCCTTTAAAAATAAAGGTGTTTTTGATACTGAAACGGCAAAGGCTTTTAAAACGCATATTTTAGAAAAAGGCGGCACCGAAGAACCGATGATTTTGTATAAACGTTTTAGAGGTCAGGAACCTAATCCGGAAGCATTATTAAAACGTGCTGGACTTTTGAAACCTGAAAAAATGAGTTAATTTTATTTCTTTTGCAAATATAAATAAGCACGTAAGTCAGTTCGAGTCTTTGGAAATTAAAAAATTTTATTTAACGACAAATGTGAAAGCGGGTTTATAACATTTAGGCATCGAACTATAAATTTAGATAAAGATTTGTAAGCCTAGACTTTTTGATTCTTTTTTGGGCAATGCAAAAAAAAAGAATGAATATATTGATTATCTAAAAACGTGTGTATTATAAAAAGTGTCAGTAGTAGTGTTCTTGAATATTGACAAATGGAGAATTGCAAAAATGTATTGAGAATATTTTCTTAGAAATCGTTCTCTATACAATTCAGAAAAAAGTTTTGGTACCATTCAAACTGACAATAATATAAGATTGGGATTATTCAAGTCTCAATCACTATTTTAAAAACCAGAAAATATTAGTTATCATGACAACCGAAAACCTGAATGTGAGCATCATACAAACCGAATTAACATGGGAAGACAAAACTGCCAATTTTGAGCATTTTGATGAGCTGATCAACGCTATAGAATTAGATACCGACTTAATCGTTTTACCCGAAATGTTCAGCACCGGTTTTAGCATGAATGCTAAAAATCTATTTGATACACCAGAAGGCCAAACTTTGGATTGGTTACAAAAACAGGCTAAATCCAAAGAATCTGCTATCACAGGGAGTACCATTATCAAAGACCAAAACCAATATTTTAACCGCTTGTTTTTTGTTAAACCCGACGGGAGTTACCATACCTATGATAAAAAACATTTATTTACATTAGCTGGTGAAGAACAATATTATTCTTCAGGACAAGACAAACTCATAGTTAAGTATAAAGGTTGGAAGATTTGTCCCATGGTTTGTTATGACTTGCGTTTTCCAGCTTGGATCAGAAATCAAGAAGATTATGATATATTGATTTTTGTAGCCAATTGGCCCGCAATGCGTGTTAAAGCTTGGGATACACTTTTACAAGCTCGAGCTATCGAAAACATGAGTTATACCATTGGCGTAAACCGTATTGGAAAAGATGGCAATGGCTATCCGCATTGTGGACATTCAGCAATTTATGATGCCTTAGGGAGTAAAATCACAACAGATTTATTTGAAGTAGCTTTTGTAGAAACTAAAACTTTGTCTAAACAAGAACTCACACAAACACGAAAGAAATTTGGGTTCTTAAGAGATAGAGATGAATTTAAGGTAAACTAATAGTTTGGACTACATCCCAATTGGCTCTAAGTTCTAAAAGAACCGGGCTATATTCTACTTCTTCGGGTTGAATGTTTTTGAGATAGTCGCCACTATCCCACTTGCCATTATTGTTATCGTCATAAATGACTTTAATGTAATATTCACCGGGTCTTACATTTTTAAAGGTATGCTTATTCGTATTGTTTAATATAACAGACTTTTCTACTTTTTCTTTATCATCTATCAACTCTATTATGGCAGGATAACGTTTAACATTGTTAAGCGTCAAATCTAAAATGCTATACTCAGAAAGCGGTTGCGTCATAAAGTTCTTTTTAATCGTATCGTTGGTGTGACCATAAAAATCTACGATCGCATCCGGCAAAATAGTCATTTGATACTTTGAATTTTCAACTTTATCAAATTCAATTTCGACTTGGTTATGAAATGAATTGAGTCGTGCTTTATATTTCATTTGCAATGAGTCGTTGTCCAGTAGTTTGATCCTGCTGGTATCTATTTTTACTATGGGTAAATTGGCTTTGATATAAACCAATTCTTCAAATTCAATGGTATTTTTAGGTTTGGTTTCAATTTGAAGCGAGTCGGTTTCCATCTCTTTAGCCTTAACGACAAGCGTATCAACTTGCGTTTTATGTTTGAAAGCAAATAGCAAACTATCCCTTTGAATATAAGGTTTCATCCAATAGTTTAAAGTATCACTTTCCCTGCTTTTTGTAATTCTTGTTTGAAGTGTATCAGGCATATCGGTCAATAATTTAATCTTGTAATCTGTAGAATCTAATACGCCTTCGTAACCAAAAACCAGGTGATGTTTGCTGACTTGTTTTGGTCGAATGGGTTTGAAATCTTTATAAGTATTGAATAAATTTACATTATAACTATTTGTCGTTGGCAATGTCACCACACTATCGAGAAATCCAATTTTTTCACGACCCGGATTAAACTTATAATCACTGTTTTTATCTTCTAAAGCCACTAATTTGTAGGTGCCTTCACGCATATTTTCTAAGCTAAAGGTGTTTATAGAGTCTTTTGAAAACGTGACATAAGTAGGTAAATCTTTAAAAATAATAGAATCTGTATAAGCACTGTCTTTTTCAAAAAGCATGACACTTACAAACCCCGGTGTTTCTCTGTAATTCATGTCATTTACACTACCTTCAAGTTTTAAAGAGTCAATATAATCTCCGGTTGAAAACACGTATTTGAAAAATGGTAGCATATTGCCTTCGTTATTGTCTACAATACTTTGACCAAAATTAATAGTATAAGTCGTGTTATTTTGAAGGGAGTCTACGGGCAATTTTATTCTTACCCCTTTAGAGGCAACTCCCATAGGGGTAATTTCAGGTCTCGGCAGTATAGGTGGAGAAAAAATAATTTGTTGAGAAGCATTTTCCAATTTTATAAACTCATTAAACAAGATTCTTATTTCTTCTTGATTATAGTGAGTAGAAAAATTAGGTGGGTTCGAAGACACAAATTCAGGTGGAGTTACATCTATAGGTCCACCTTCAGGACGACCAATTTGTGCGCAACTGTATATAAGCGCTGTAATAAAGACTAAACTAAAAACTAACCGAAACCGATTCAAAAGTTATTTTTTTACAAATAAACAATTTTTTCATGTGATTATCACTCACTCTAAACATTCTAATGCTGTTAATATTGAATAAATCGGCATATAATTTTGTAAATTTGAGCCATGAATAAAGATGTTATATTAAAAGACCTCGGTCTTAAAGATTACAAAGAAACTTGGGACTACCAGGAGCAACTTTTTGATGGAATTTTGAATACCAAAATTCAAAACCGACGCCAAAACTTAAATGATAAAACTGACAATTATTTTCTTTTCGTAGAACATCCCCATGTTTATACTTTAGGCAAAAGTGGAAAACTGGAACACTTATTGCTCAATGAAGAACAGTTAAAGGCTAAGAAAGCAACTTTTTATAAAATCAATCGCGGTGGCGATATTACGTATCACGGACCAGGGCAGATAGTAGGTTATCCAATATTAGACTTAGATAACTTTTTCACTGACATTCATAAATATCTTAGAACTTTAGAAGAAGTTATTATTCTTACGCTTAAAGAATATGGAATTGAGGCTACGAGAAGCAAGGGTGAAACAGGTGTTTGGCTTGATGTGGATACGCCTTTTGCGCGTAAAATTTGCGCTATGGGTGTTCGTGCTTCACGTTGGGTTACTATGCATGGGTTTGCATTTAATGTCAATGCTGATTTAGGCTATTTTGATAACATCGTGCCTTGTGGAATCAAAGACAAAGCTGTGACTTCCCTCAACGTAGAATTAGGTCAAAAAAAAGTAGACGTAGAAGAGGTTAAAACCAAACTCAAATCACATTTTGAAGCGTGTTTTGAAGCTAAACTGATTTTAAAATAGTCACTATAAGAATAGAAATTATTAGTACACCTTTCTTTGACGGTAGTCTGGCTAGTGGCAAAACAGTAAAACTATAAATTCAAGAATGATAAATATTAAAAAAAGGTCATCCTAACAGGGATGACCTTTTTATACGATTTATTTAGACATTTATAATTGCGGACCTGCATCAACAAGTGCTTTGCCTTTCTCGTTATCTGTATACTTTTGAAAGTTGTCGATAAAGAGTGAGGCAAGATTTTTAGCCTTTTTATCCCAGTCGCCAGGGTCAGAATAAGTGTTTCGCGGGTCGAGAATTTCGTCGTGTACACCTTCAAGTTTTGTTGGGATTTCTAAATTGAATATGGGCAAATTTATAGTTGGAGATTTTTCAATAGATCCATCAAGTATCGCCGTAATAATTCCTCGCGTATCTTGAATAGAAATTCGTTTTCCGGTACCGTTCCATCCGGTGTTTACAATGTATGCCTCTGTACCGTGCTCATCCATTTTTTTAACTAATTCTTCACCGTATTTTGTTGGGTGTAAGGAAAGAAAAGCTTCACCAAAACAAGCCGAAAATGTCGGTTGAGGAGTGGTTACGCCTCTTTCTGTACCAGCTAACTTAGCAGTAAATCCTGATAAGAAATGATATTGTGTTTGTGCTTTTGTCAGTTTTGCCACAGGTGGTAAAACTCCAAAAGCATCAGCAGTTAAGAAAATCACTTTATTGGCATGTCCAGCTTTAGAAACGGGCTTAACAATGTTATCAATGTGGTAAATAGGATAAGACACACGCGTATTGGCTGGCCCTGAATTAAAGTCAATTTTACCGTTTTCATCAACAGTTACATTTTCAAGAAGCGCATCACGTTTTATAGCCCCATAAATATCTGGCTCTGATTCTTTATCGAGATTCATAGTTTTTGCATAACAGCCACCTTCAAAATTAAACACGCCGTCATCATCCCAACCGTGTTCATCATCACCAATAAGTTTTCTGTTAGGGTCTGTAGATAATGTAGTTTTTCCTGTTCCAGATAGCCCAAAAAAGATAGCAACATCGCCATTCTTACCAACATTGGCAGAGCAGTGCATTGAAGCCATGCCAGCTTTTGGTAACATATAATTCATCATAGCAAACATGCCTTTTTTCATCTCACCACCATACCATGTCCCGCCGATAACCTGCATTTTTTCTTCAAGATTAAATACCGTATATACATCAGAGTTCATGTCGAATTCTTTCCAGCGAGTGTTTGTGGTCTTTGAAGCATTCATCACCACAAAATCGGGATCGCCAAAGTTTTTAAGCTCTTCTTCTGATGGTCGAATAAACATATTTTTCACGAAGTGAGCCTGCCATGCTACCTCCATGATAAAACGAATTTTCAATCTTGAATTTTCATTTGCACCAAGAAACGTATCTACAACAAACAGTCTTTTACCGGAAAGTTCTTCTGTAGTGATTTTTTTCAAATGTTTCCAAGCTTCTTCAGAAACTTTTTTATTATCGTTTGGAGACTTAGGTGAAGTCCACCATATATCTTTAGAGGCGTCATTTTCTACAATAAATTTATCTTTGGGTGAACGCCCCGTAAATTTGCCCGTCATGACATTTACAGCGCCGAGTTCTGTAAGCTGACCTTTCTCATAACCCTCGAGGTTTGGGTTTAATTCTTCTTTAAAAAGTTGGCCGTATGATGGATTATATACGATTTCTTTGACATCTGTGATACCATATTTATCTAGCGAAATGGTTTTGGTAGCATTTTGAGTAGAATCCATAATTTTGGTTTTATTTCAAAACAAATTTAATTAGAATCCTCAATAAAAGCCTTTTTTAAATATTTATTTTTCAGTTTTTATTTAAAAAACTGACAAAAATCAATAACCAGCTTAAAATTAATAGACTCCCCCCTATAGGTGTAATAAATGCAATTGTGGTAAAATCAAAACTTGTAAGGCCGTTGGTGGCTAAGCCATAAATGGAACCAGAAAACATAATTATACCAATGACTATCATATAAAAAACAAAACTGTGGGTCTTTCTTACTGTTTTTAAATTAAACCCTAAAATAATTAAGAGTAAAGCATGATACATTTGATATTTCACCCCAGTTTCAAAACTTCTCAAACTTTCTGCATCAATTTGTTCAGCTAAGGTATGTGCACCAAAAGCTCCAATAATAACTGCGGTCATCCCAAAAAAAGCTCCAAATAATTTTAGTTTTTTTGCCATAATAATAGTCTTGTAAAGGCTTTTATATACCTTCGTAAAATGAACAAAAATAGATAAAACTTAATAATTTTATGCGCAAACTACTCATTATTGGTGCTGGGAAATCAACCTCATCTCTGGTTAGATTTTTAAGTGAGCAATCAGAAGTTGAAAAACTTGACATCACTATAGCCGATAAAAACCTCAAACAAGCCAAAAAAATTGCTGAAATTTCAGAAAATCTCAATGCAGTAGAGCTAGACATCTTTAAAGAAGATGAAAGAGCAAAAGCTGTAAAAGTTGCAGATATTGTGGTCTCGATGTTGCCTGCCAGATTTCACATTGAAGTCGCCAAAGACTGTTTAAAGTTTGATAAAAATATGGTCACGGCATCTTATGTTTCAGAAGATATGCAGTCGCTAGATGAAGATGTCAAAGCAAAGGGTTTAACTTTTATGAATGAAATTGGTGTCGATCCCGGGATTGACCACATGAGTGCGATGCAAGTCATCGATCGTATCAAAAATCGAGGTGGAAAAATGCTGATGTTTGAATCCTTTACCGGAGGTCTAGTCGCCCCGGAAAGTGATGATAACCTTTGGCATTATAAGTTTACTTGGAACCCCAGAAATGTGGTGGTTGCAGGTCAAGGTGGTGCAGCAAAATT
This sequence comes from Mesohalobacter halotolerans, assembly GCF_006120725.1. Classification (GTDB taxonomy): domain Bacteria; phylum Bacteroidota; class Bacteroidia; order Flavobacteriales; family Flavobacteriaceae; genus Psychroflexus; species Psychroflexus halotolerans. The sequence continues at coordinate 212,224 of NZ_SWMU01000001.1, read as the reverse complement.
TATCCAAGAAGGCAAGTACAAATACATTCCCTACCAGCGTTTATTCAGACGAACAGAGTTTTTAAAAGTGCCAGGCTATGGTAAATTTGAAGGCATTGCTAACCGAAATTCACTACAATATCGCGATATTTATGGTTTAGAAAATATACCAACATTGTATCGGGGAACATTACGAAGGGTTGGCTATTCTAAAGCTTGGAATGTTTTTGTTCAACTTGGGATGACAGACGATACTTACATTATGGAAAACACCCAAAATATGAGTTATCGTGAGTTTGTTAATTCCTTTTTACCCTATTCGCCTTCAGACTCAGTAGAGTTAAAACTAAGACACAATCTTAAAATAGATCAAGATGATCTAATTTGGGAAAAGTTGTTAGAAATCGATTTATTTAACCCTGACAAAAACATAGGACTTAAACAAGCCACACCGGCACAAGCTCTACAAAAAATTCTGGAAGATAAATGGACACTCCAGCCAAAAGACAAAGACATGATTGTGATGTACCATAAATTTGGTTATGAATTGAATGGCGAGAAGCATCAAATTGATTCTACTATGGTTAGTGTTGGTGAAGATCAAACCTACACTGCTATGGCTAAAACAGTTGGTTTACCTGTCGGGATGGCAACCTTAAAAATTCTCAATGGAGAAATCACTAGAAAAGGCGTTTTAAGACCAATTTATTCGGATGTGTATAATCCCATTCTAAAAGATTTAGAAACTTACAATATCAAATTTAATGAACAAAACGTAGAATATTTGGGCTATAATATTGAGAATGTGAAGTAGAGTTTACCAAAAATCTATCAACCAAACTTGAAGTAACAATAATTTAATGTATAAATCAGATTCCTAAACAATTTGATGATTTTTAGCTAATGTGTTTAAAGATTTATGATAGTAATTTTAGATAAAATTTAATCTAAAATTATAGTCTAATGAAACACTTTACTTTACTAACGTTATTATTGATTTCTAGTTGGGCTTCTGCTCAAATTATTAGTCAATATGTAGAAACCGATAGCGGGACTTCTCCTAAAGGTTTAGAAATTTTAAACAACACCAGTGCAGCTCTAGATTTTTCTGTGGATAATCTCATCATAGAAAAAGGCACTAATGGTGCTGCACCTAGTCCAGATTTCACTATCGACAGCGGTGTATTGCAACCTGGAGAAGTTTTAGTTGTGGGCACGATTGACATGCAACCCGCAGCCACTTCAAATGGCGTTTTATTTTATGAGAAATCATTTACTTTTAACGGTGATGATGCTTTGGTACTAAAATTAGGGACAACAATAACCGATGTTTTTGGAAATCCTAACAATGATCCTGGAAGTGCTTGGGAAGCCAATGGTGTTTCAACTAGAAATTCAAACATTGCTTTATTAAGCAGTATTGCCTCAGGAGAATTGGTTGGTTTTACTGATCCCAGCACAAGATTTGAAACCATAAACACGACACCTTCTGATATTGCTAATGGTGGTTTAGATGGTTTTGGAGTTGCACCAATTACAGCGATTATTGATCTTCAAGTCACTGAATTATTCCCAGGCCAAGCTGGAAATGACCTTACAGAAGATTGGTTTGAAATCAAAAATGTAGGTTCTGTGGCATGGGTTTCAGGAACTGATCCTGACTTATATTATGATGACGAATCTGCTGACCCATCTGATGCTGTTATCATTCAAGGGATTACTGATATTCAACCAGGTGAAAAAGTTGTGGTTGTATTAACAGACAATACAGCAGATGTGACAACTTTTGAAACCATTTGGGGCGAAGTTGTAGACCTAACTAATATTGAAGTTGGATTTGCTGATGGCTCTGGTCTAGGAAGCGGTGGCGATGGTGCGACCCTATGGTTAGGTGACCCTGCAACAACATCACCTGTTGAAATTGAAAATTATCCAGATACTTTTGGTAACGATGCAAAATCTTACGATGTTGAACTTGCTGCATTTTCAACGGTTGGAAATGCCAACGGTGCAGTTGAAACAATTGCCACTGCTGGAGCAAACAATACTGTTCCTAATATTGCTTCGCCAGGTGATGCACCAGCTTTGCCAGCAGATATCAAAGTATCGGAATTATTTCCAGGTCAATCTGGAAGTGATTTAACTGAGGACTGGATTGAAATCACCAACACAGGAGGAACCGCTTGGGTATCTGGTGTTGATCCTGATTTATATTATGACGACGAATCTGCTGACCCGGCTGACGCTGTTATCATTCAAGGGATTACTGATATTCAGCCTGGTGAAAAAGTGGTTGTCGTGTTAACGGCCAATGCTGCCGATGTCACCACCTTTGAAAACGTGTGGGGTGCTGTCTTAGACTTGAGTAATGTAGAAATAGGTTTTGCTGATGGCGCTGGTTTAGGAGGCGGTGGCGATACTGCCAATTTATGGTTAGGTGATCCTAACTTGAGTTCTCCAATAAGCTCTGCAAGTTATCCCGACACAGGAAGTAACGACGGTCAAACTTATGATGTCGAGTTAGCCGCTTTTTCAACAGTTGGCAATGCAAATGGTGCAGTAGCCACCATTGCAACCGGCGGGAACAATAATGTTCCAAATATTGGTTCGCCTGGAGATGCACCGCAAACGACACAAGTTCAATTGGCTTTTGACGAAACTGTGGTTTCAGTTGATGAAAATGCAGGAAATGTTACTATTAATGTGTCACCATCAATAGCTCCATCAAATTCACCGAGCGTTGATGTTGCTGTGATGATGGGAGGTAGTGCAACAGAAGGAAATGATTTTACATTTTCAACGACGACTTTAACTTTTCCCTCTGGTTCAACTGCCGCACAAACCGTATCAATTCCTATTATTGACAACAGCACGGATGATCCAAGTGTATTTTTTGCCTTAGAACTATCTAATCCAGTTGATGCTACTTTAGGCAACGCCTTGTTACCTGTTTTTATTTTAGATGATGACAACGATGTGCCAGTCACTGATGATACGGTTTTAGATATGACTTATTTGACAAGTTATACCGTTGACGCTTCTGGCACTGCAGAGATTTCAAAATTTGACCCAAATACACAACGACTTTATGTTGTCAATGATACTAAAATTGAAATTATTGACTTATCAGATCCGACAACACCATCTACTATTAGTAATATAGACGTAACCCCATTTGGGGCTGGTGCTCAAAGTGTTGATGTGAATGACGGCCTCGTAGCCATTGCGGTTTCTAACAATGTAGCAACTGATCCTGGTTCCGTTGTGTTCACGGATATTGATGGTAATAATCCTGTTCTAGTTACCGTTGGGGCTTTACCTGATATGTTAACCTTTTCACCAGATGGTAATTCAGTTTTAGTCGCCAACGAAGGCGAGCCTAGCGATGACTATACTATTGACCCTGAGGGTAGTGTGAGTGTTATTGATGTTGCGGCTGGTCTAGCAGGTATTACGCAAGCCAATGTTACTGAAATCAATTTCAATGCTTTCGATAGTCAACAAGCGACTTTAATTGCTAATGATGTTAGAATTTTTGGTCCAGGTGCTTCAGTTTCTCAAGATTTAGAACCTGAGTTTATTACCGTTACAGAAGATAATCAAACGGCTTATGTGGCTTGTCAAGAAAACAATGCTTATGCAATTATAGACTTGACCACCAATACGGTTACAGACATCAAATCTTTTGGGTTAAAAGACCACAGTTTACCTGAGAATACTCTAGATACTTCAGATGAAACAGATTTTATATTTGATGCGTCTTGGCCAATTAAAGGTATGTATATGCCTGACGGAGTTACTACATATAATCTTGGTGGTGTGAACTATCTCGTCACAGCAAACGAAGGTGATGCTAGAGAATACGATGCTTTTGAAGAAGAAAGGGATATAACAGACTCTGATTTCAATTTAGACCCGAGTGTATTTAGTAACATCAATTTATTAGAATTAGAATCTACATTGGATGGAATTAATTTTACTAACGCTTCTGGAGATGCAAACAACGACGGTCTATTTGAAGAACTGCACGTGTTTGGCGGGCGATCATTTAGTATTTTTAATGCAGATACAGGCGCATTAGTTTTCGATAGTGGAAATGATTTTGCGCATATTACTGCTGCAGACCCGGTTTACGGTGCAATTTTTAATGCAAGCAACAGCAATAATTCTTTTAAAAATAGGAGTGATAACAAAGGAGTTGAGCCTGAAAATGTGATTGTTCAGGAAATTGATGGTAGCTATTACGCCTTTATCATATTAGAACGTATAGGTGGAGTGATGGCTTATGATGTGACCAACCCGTCTGCACCTACGTTTTTAGAATATGAAAACAATAGAGATGCTACACCTGGTGGACAGGAATCTGGTGATTTAGGGCCAGATGGTATTGTTTATGTGGCACCCGAAAATAGTGGCACAGGCAAAGCCTTATTGGTATTATCTAACGAGGTCAGTGCGACTTTATCTATTTACGAATTGAGCAATATCACCTTATCGACTCAAGATTTTAATGTGAATGATTTGAATTTTAAAGTGTATCCTAATCCAGTAGATAGCATTTTAAAAACAGACCAAATTGGGGATTACACTATTTTTAACTTGAATGGAAAAAAAGTCATTGAAGTTACAAATACCTCTGAAATCAATGTCCAAAATTTATCTAGAGGCATATACCTCATCAAAAATGAAAACGGAAATGCTTTGAAATTTGTAAAAAGATAAGTTACTATTTAAATTTCAATAATCAGAAAGCCGTCATTTTTTGGCGGCTTTTTTATTATAAATATCCTCCAAAGCCTTTTCAATATGGGCATATTCAAATACAAAGCCTTCTTGTTGAATTTTATCAGCGCTTACCAGTTGACTACCTAAAACGATCTGCGCCATTTCCCCTAACAATAATTTTAATGCAAATTTTGGCACAGGCGGGAGTAAAAGTGGCTTGTTTAATTGCTTTGCTATGGTTTTAGTCAACTTCTTATTATTCACAGGGTTTGGAGCAACAGCATTATAAACCCCTGTCAACGCTTCATCCATAACATGACAAAACATCGACGCTAAGTCTTTAATGTGTATCCAAGATTGCCATTGTTGGCCTGAACCTAAAGTAGCGCCAACATAATTTTTAATGGGTTTTGCCATTTGTTCTAATGCACCACCATCAGCAGAAAGCACAACGCCAATGCGAAGTTGAGCTACATTAATGTTTAAGTTCTCAAACTGGCTGGATGCTTTTTCCCATTCTTGAACGACATGACCCAAAAAGTCATGACTTAAATCGGTTTCGGCCTCATCGTAAAGTCTGGTCAGCGAACTTGGATACACCCCAATGGCACTTGCAGAAACTAAGTGATTGACTTCATGATTAATTTCAGATAAACTTTTATATAAAAGATTTAAGCTATCAATCCTGCTGTTTAATATTGCTTTTTTATGTTCGCTAGTCCAGCGTTCAGCCACACTTGCACCTGCCAAATTGATGATGCATTCTACACCATCAAAACAAGCTTTATCAATTTCTTCTCGTTTTGGGTTCCAAACGAAACCATTAAAATTTTTTTGATTTTCAACTTTTGATTTACTCGTAGTTAAATAATTCACTTCATCACCACGCTCCAAGAGTTTTGCTGTCAATGCTTTACCCACCAAACCGGTTGCCCCAGTTATCAATACCTTCATTTTCTTTTTTGTTTAAAAGTAAAGCATATTTTTTTGACACTTTCCTAAGGAATAATTAAAGTTTTTTTGAACAAAAATCGAGAGGACTTAAAACCACATATAAGATATTCATTTTCAATTGTTTTTTAACAATTTGAATCCATTAGAAACTATTCTAACTTTTAACCAGACCTTAACAAGCTCAATACAAATATTTTATCAATTTGCGTTGCTAAACAAAATCCTAAACTTATCGCCTATGGATGCTCAAAATACCAATGTTGATATCGCACAAATCAATGAAAAAATTGAAAAGGAAAGTGCATTTGTCGATATCTTGACGCAAGAAATGAATAAAGTCATTATCGGTCAAAAAGAAATGATTGAACGCCTTCTCATTGGACTTATCGGCCGTGGTCATATTTTACTCGAAGGTGTTCCGGGTCTGGCTAAAACCCTTGCCATAAACACCTTGTCAAATGCGGTTGACGGATCGTTTAGTCGTATACAGTTTACACCGGATTTGTTGCCTGCTGACGTAGTAGGGACAATGATTTACAACATGAAAGAAAATGATTTCAGCATCAAGAAAGGGCCAATTTTTGCCAACTTTGTCTTGGCAGATGAGATCAACCGTGCACCGGCCAAAGTGCAATCGGCTCTACTTGAAGCCATGCAGGAAAAGCAAGTTACTATTGGAGATGAAACCTTTATTTTAGACAAACCCTTTTTGGTTATGGCCACTCAAAACCCAGTCGAACAAGAAGGGACTTATCCCTTACCAGAAGCACAAGTAGACCGGTTTATGCTCAAAACTGTCATAGATTATCCAAAAATTAATGAAGAACAACAGGTAGTAAGAGCCAATCTAGCTGGCGACTTTGATAAAGTGAAATCTGTCGTATCTATTGACAAGATTTTAAAAGCACAAGACGCGGTTAAAGATGTTTATATGGATGAAAAAATAGAAAAATATATTCTAGATCTCATTTTTGCCACCCGATATCCTGAACAATACAAACTCGACGAAATCAAGCCACTCATAAGCTTTGGGGCTTCACCACGGGGTAGTATCAACTTAGCCACTTGCGCAAAATGTTATGCCTTTATCAAGCGTCGAGGTTACGTGATACCCGAAGATGTGAGAGCAGTCGTGATGGATGTCTTAAGACACCGGGTTGGAATCACCTACGAAGCAGAAGCAGAAAATGTAACCTCTGAAGATCTGATTGCTAAAATTGTCAACAAAGTCGAAGTACCATAGAAAAAGGAATTTCAAACTTTAGATTAACAATTTTATACCATTTATGGATACCAAAGAACTTCTCAAAAAGGTTAGAAAAATTGAAATCAAAACACGGCGCTTGAGCGACCATGTGTTTGGTGGCGAATACCATTCGGCATTCAAAGGTCGCGGGATGACCTTTAGCGAAGTTCGTGGCTATCAATTTGGAGATGATGTTCGGGCTATAGACTGGAATGTCACTGCTAGATATAACGAGCCGTTTGTAAAGGTTTTTGAAGAAGAACGCGAGCTCACCATGATGCTTTTAATCGATGTGTCGGCTTCTGAAACATTTGGTTCTCAAACCACTTACAAGAGAAATATTTTAGTAGAAATTGCAGCAACACTAGCTTTTTCTGCGATTCAAAATAATGATAAAGTCGGGTTGATGCTGTTTACCGATCAAATCGAACTTTACATCCCACCTCAAAAAGGACGGATGCACGTGTTGAGAATTATCCGCGAGCTCATTGAATTTAAACCCCAAAATAAAAAAACCAATATCTCTCTCGCACTAAAGTCTTTAAGCAATATGATAAAAAAACGCGCGATTGCTTTTGTGATGTCTGATTTTATAGATGATGATTATGAGCGCAGTTTAAAAATTGTAGCCCAGCGTCACGATGTGACAGGCATTAGAATTTACGATAAACGTGAAACCGAATTACCCAATGTTGGGTTAATTCAAGCCCAAGACGCTGAAAGTGGTAAGTTGGTTTGGCTTAATTCTGCATTAAAAAGCACAAGACAAGCCTATCGAAAACAGTATTTAGACCGTGTAGAATATTTTGACAAAACCTTTAAGCTCAGTGGAGCCGGGCGAATTTCTACACAAGTCGAAGAAAGCTATGTCAAAAAACTATTAAGTTACTTTAAAGCCCGATAAGAGATTGATGAGACTGGATAAAATGACATATCGATTAATTTTTACAACCACATTGTTGGTTAGCAGTTTTCTGACTAAGGCTCAAGAAGTCTCTGCAGAAATAGACCGCGATACCATCAAAATTGGTGAGCAAATTCAATACAAAATTACAGCCAAGATCCAACCTGAGGATGTGATTGTCTTTCCTGAAGGACAAACTTTTACGCCGCTAGAAATGGTAGAAGCTTATAAAATTGACACGACACAGCTCGAGCCACTTAAGATACTATCAAAAACCTACGCTTTAACGCAATTTGACTCTGGAAGCTATACCATTGGCAAACAAACTTTAAAACTCAACGACAGTTTTATTGAAACCGATAGCATTAATATTAGAGTCAACGATGTGGTGGTCGATACGACCAAGCAAAAGCTTTATCCCATAAAAGCTTATATCGATTTTGAAAAACCTTTTGAGATTCGGTCATGGATTTGGTGGACATTGCTGGCAATAGTCGTAGCCTTAGGTTTGATTTTTGTCCTTTTTAAATTTAAAAAGAAAAAAGATGTAAAGAAAAAACGCATTCCGCCCTATCAACGCGCTATCCAATCTTTGCAAGACTTAGACAATTCAAAACTCATTGATGATAGAAATTTAAAAGAATACTATTCTCAACTCACCGAAATCAGTCGGCGATATCTCGAAGAAAAGGTTGAAATCAGAGCTTTAGAATACACCAGTAATGAGTTGGTCGATGAGCTCGAGAGCCGACGTCAAAGTCAGAAACTCAACATCAGTCAAGACTTGATTGACGACTTTAAAAAAATCTTGCAACGTGCAGATTTGGCCAAGTTTGCCAAGTCTGCCCCAGATGTGTTAACGGCAAAATCGGACCGTAAAAACGTCGAAACCTTTACCAATAGCATGCAAACGGCTATCCCAGAGCCTACCGACGAAGAGAAAAAACGCGATGAAGCTTATCAAGCCATCTTGAAGAAACGCCGACAACGCCGAAAAATCGCTTTTGCCATTTTGGTCGTTTTAGCCATAGCCACCATTTCTACTGTTGCTCTGGTTGCTACCAAGGGTTACGATTATGTCAAAGATGCGTATTTTGGCAATGCTTCCAAAGAACTTTTAGAACAAGACTGGATTACCAGCACTTATGGCTACCCGCCAATTCAAATTTCAACTCCAGAAGTTCTCGTGAGAACTCCAATTGATAGTTTAAACCAAAACATCAAACAAAACGATATGGTGCTCAGCACGGAGACTTTTGTTGATGGATCTTTGTTTTCAAATTTATACGTGGTATTAAGTTCGGTTCAATTTAAAAAAGACACTGAGTTCGATTTGAAAAAAGCTATTGATGGAATTTACAAAAATTTAGAGCAAAAAGGCGCGATTAATATCATCAGTAAAGATGAAGAGTTTGAAAGTTTAGATGGCTCAAAAGGCATTAAAGTCTTTGGGAATTTTGATATCAAAAACCCAATCACGGGCAGTGACATCAAAAAATCTTATCAAATTTTAAATTTTGGCGTAGGAGGTAACTACCAACAAATCACCATAGTTCACGATGAAAACGACCGATTTGCCGACGAGATTAGCAATAGAATTATAAATACTGTGGAATTTAATTTGGAAAACAACTAAGTATGTTTAACGACTTGACATTTGAAAATCCCGCTTGGTTTTGGCTTTTACTTGCTATTCCATTATTTGTGGTATGGTATTTAGTAAAACGCAAGCAAAGTCAGGTTCCGGTCAAATTTTCATCTACACAAGCGTTTTCAGGCTCAACCTTTTGGGGCTATATAAAACATGTCATGTTTAGCATAAAAATTTTAGCTTGGGTATTTTTAACCATCGCCATGGCGAGACCGCGCACAGTAGATGTGACGACCGATATCAAGAAAACCCGCGGTATTGATATTGTGATGTCTATTGATATTTCGGCCAGTATGTTGGCTAAAGATTTTAGACCCAACCGTATGGAAGTCGTCAAAGAAGTGGCCTCCGAATTTGTTAAAAACCGACCAAATGATCGTATTGGTTTAGTGGTTTTTTCTGGCGAAAGTTACACAAAAACTCCCGTAACTTCAGATAAAAGCATTGTTTTAAACACCCTAAAAGATATTTCATATTCCAGTCAAATTGAAGGTGGAACCGCAATTGGCATGGGTTTAGCCACAGCCGTTAACCGCCTTAAATACAGCGAAGCCAAAGGGAAAGTCATTATTTTATTAACAGATGGGGTAAACAATACAGGTTTTATTGAACCCAAAACAGCAGCCGATTTGGCCTTAGAATACGACATCAAAGTTTACAGTATTGGCGTTGGTAGTATTGGCACAGCACTATCACCTGTTGCCATTGATAGAAATGGACAATTTCAATACCGCAATACCGAAGTAGAAATTGACGAAGCCTTACTCGATGAAATTTCATCTATGACCGATGGACAATATTTTAGGGCTACAAATGAAGATAAATTGAAATCTATTTATGAGGAAATCAACAAACTCGAAAAAACCGAAATTAAAGAAACCAAATACTACAATTATGACGAAAAGTATCCCATTTTTGTCATTATTGCTGGTTTGTTAATAGCATTTGTCGCTTTAATAAAATATACAATCATGAGAAGTTTAGTGTAAATGATACAATTTGAAAATCCATATTATTTTTGGTATTTCGCCGTTGTTGGTGTGATTGTCTTGTTGTTTGTCGTTTATAGACTTTGGCAGACTCGTGCACAAAAGCGTTTTGCAGACCCTAAATTGTTTAAATTTTTGGCACCGCAACGCTCGGCTTTTAAACTTTGGATAAAATTTGTTTTTCTTACTTTAGGTTTATCTTGTTTTATCATAGCCTTAGCCAACCCTAAAATGGGAACAAAAATGGAAACGGTAAAACGCCAAGGTGTTGATATTGTGTTTGCGCTTGATGTATCAAAAAGTATGTTAGCCGAAGATATTGCCCCCAATCGTTTAGAAAAAAGTAAGCAAATTATTTCTCAGACCCTAAACAATTTGGTATCTGACCGTGTCGGTATTATTGGATATGCAGGAAGCGCATTTCCGCAAATACCGATCACAACCGATTATGGCGCAGCAAAAACTTTTTTGCAAGCCATGAACACCGATATGGTTTCTAGTCAAGGGACTGCCGTGGCAGATGCCATAGATATGGCATCGACTTACTATGACCGTGATGATACGACCAATCGGGTTTTAATTATAGTAGGCGATGGTGAAGACCATGGCAGTAAAGCCGATGACGCTATAGAACGTGCGGTAGAAAGTAATATCAGAATTTTTACAATTGGCGTGGGCACTTCAAAAGGTGGACCAATTCCTATCAAACAAAATCGTGGTGTGACCTACAAAAAAGACCAAAACGGTCAAACAGTAATTACACGAGCTGACAAAATGACTTTACAAAATATTGCTGAAAAAGGAAATGGCGCTTTTATTGACAAGGTAAGAACCGATGAAATTGTTAAATCTTTATTAGAAAATCTACAAAAAATTGAAAAATCGGAGTTTGAAACCAAACAATTTTCGGATTTTAAGACACAATATCAGTGGTTTATTGGTTTTGGCATGCTTTTTATACTTTTGGATGTGTTGATATTAGAAAGAAAAACCCAATGGTTACGACGACTTAATCTGTTTAATGAAAAAGACTATGATGAAGAAATATAATATATTAAGTGTTTTGATGCTATTGTTTATTGCAGTGCATGCACAGGATAAAAACATCAAAAAAACACAAAAACAATATCAAAAATATTCTGCTTTGGCCGCAGAAGAAATTCAAAACGGCGATTTTCCACAAGCCGAAGCGCTGTATAGAAAAGCCCTAGATAAGAATCCTGAAGGTGATGAAGCAGCTTATAATTTTGGAAATTTATATTTTGAAAATCAAAAAAATAAGCAGTCCGCAATACGCTATTTAGAGTCCGCAAAAGCCTCTAAAAATAAAACAGTTAAACACCGAAATTTTCACAACCTAGGCAACCTGATGATGGCAGAAAAGCAATATGCCAAAGCCGTTGAAGCTTATAAAAATGCCTTGAGAAATAACCCCAATGACGAAGAAACGCGATACAATTTGGCTTTAGCTAAACAAAAAAGAGAAAAGCAAAAAAACGAAGGTGGCGGCAAGGATAAAAATAAAGACCAACAGAAAAAGAATAAGAAAAAAGATCAGGACAAAGGCGGTGAAGGCGATAATGACGAAAAAAAGCAAGATCAACAAAACCGCAAAGACGGTAAAGACAAAAAGGAAAATAAACAGAAAAAAGACGACGCCAAAAAGGATCCTAAAAAAGGAGACAGTCAAAAACAAAAACAGCCATCAAAGCCTCAAAAAGGGAAAATGAGTAAGCAACAAATTAAAAACCTGTTGCAAGCCATTCAAAATAAAGAAAAAAACACGCAAGAAAAACTCAATGCCAAAAAAGTCAAAGGCGCTAAAGTCAAAACTGAGAAAGACTGGTAAATGAAGAAATTAATTTACATATTAATTTTAATAAGTTGTGCTTTTAGCCAAGCTCAAGTCCAATTCACAGCTGAAGTGAGTCGTGAAAAACTTGGGATTAATGAGCGTTTGCGTGTTGAATTTAGTATGAATAAAGATGGTGACAACTTTATTCCACCTTCTTTTGAAGGTTTTAGAAAAATTGCGGGACCTAATCAATCTGTCAGTCAAAGTTGGATTAATGGTAAAAGCACTTTCCAAAAATCGTATACTTTTTTCTTACAACCGCTAAAACGTGGTAAACTTACAATAAATCAAGCTGAAGTCACCATTGATGGTAAAGTCTATAAAACTTCACCAAAAACTGTTGAGGTGACTGCGGCTGTCGACAATCCAAGCGAAACAGCTGATGCTACACCACAGTCTAAAGCTTTAGACGGCATTCATTTGGTGGCTGAAGTTTCAGATACGAGTCCTTATCTAAACGAAGGGATTTACGTGGTCTATAAACTCTATGTGAGTCCATCAACAGATATCAGAAACTGGCGCGCACTTGACAATCCTAAATATGAAAATTTTTGGAGTCAAAGTATTGATGTGAAACGTCTTGAAGTTAAAAATGGCGAATTTGCAGGCAAGCCTTATCGCTATGTAGAATTGCGCAAAACCATTTTATATCCACAAAAAACTGGAAAACTTAAAATTGAACCTTTGACGCTTTCAATCGGTGTTGAAGTGCCAACAAAACGCAGAGACCTTTTTGGCAGGAGACTTTATGAAACCGTAGAAAAAACCTATTCTGCTCAAACAAGAACAATTGACGTTCAAGCCTTGCCGCAAGCAAATAAGCCAGCAAGTTTTACAGGTGCTGTAGGTAAATTTGATTTTGAAGTCAATGTCGATAAAAATAAACTCAAAGCCATGGAATCGCTTCAAGCCGAAGTGAAACTCAGCGGTGAAGGTAATATGAGTTTGTTTGAATTACCTCCACTAAAGGCGCCAAACAATACAGAAATATTTGAACCTGAAAAACAAGACAATATCCGAACAACCGTAAATGGTATGGTTGGGTCTAAACGGAATATTTATACCTTAGTGCCACAACAAGCTGGCAAACAGGTTATACCCAGTTTAGAGTTTTCGTATTTTGACCCAACTCAAAAACGATACATCACTTTAAATTCCAACAGTATTTCAATTGAAGTCGAGCCAAACACAAGTTTGACCAATTCCACTTCAAATTCAGATACTACAGGGAGCAACTATTCATTTATCAAACCACCTGACGCACAATTTACTTTTATAAAATTAGATACGACATTAAGACCGATTAATCAGAAACGCTTTTTTAAGAGTACCGCTTTCTGGACGATTTCTTTAATTACCTTAGCTTTATTCCCATTTTTTATAGTCTTTAAAAAAGTTCAAAACCGAGAAGGCTTGTCGGAGTCCGATAGAAATCGAAAAAAAGCCAATAAACTGGCTAAGAAATTTTTGTCTGAAGCCAAATCTCACTTAAATGATTCTAATGCATTTTATTTATCTCTAGAGAAAGCGTTACATAATTATTTAAAAGCCAAGCTCCGTATCACCACGAGCGAAATGAGTAAGGAAAAAATAGAAGAATTGTTGTTGAAAAAAGGGGCAAAATCTGAGGATGTCCAATCGTTTTTAGAACTGCTAAAAAACTGCGAAATGGCAAGATACTCGCCGCTAACTCAATCTGAAATTGATCAGGACTATCAACACGCCAAAGCAACATTAGCAAAACTTGATAGAAATTTATGAAAATAATGGTTTACATATTATGTTTTGCTCTTAGCTTTTCAGCCTTGGCTCAGAACGACAATATTTTCAATCAGGCCAATGATGCTTATGCTGATACAAACTATAAAGAAGCCAAAAGGCTTTATCAAAATATTTTAAAAGATGGTCAAGCTTCAAGTGAGTTATATTTTAATTTAGGCAATACTTACTATAAACTTGAAGATCTTGCCAATAGTATTTATTACTACGAAAAGGCCCTTAAACTCAATCCTGAAGACAAAAGCATTCAAAACAATTTAGCCTTTGCAGAACGTATGCGCCTAGACCAATTTGAACGTTTACCTGACTCTGAAGTCAACAAAACCTTTGAAGACTTTATCCAAACCTTTTCAATTGATACATGGTCAATCATTGGGATTGTTTTTTTGTTTGTTGCTGCTTTGAGTTTTGGTGTTTTTTTATTGTTTAAACGCACCTTTGTCAAACGTTTGGCTTTTGGAATTTGCTTAGGCTTTATGCTTTTATCTGCAGGCGCATTTGCCATGGCACAAACCCAACTTCAGCAGGTTAAATCTTCTGTATATGCCATAATATTTCAAGAAGAGAAAAACTTATACGAAGAGCCAAATACAAAAAGTAATGCCTTATTTCAGCTTCACGAAGGCACAAAAGTTAAAATTCTCGACCAATTCCGTTCATTTTACAAAATTGAACTCCCAGATGGTACACTAGGCTGGATGACGACTGACAACATCAAGAAAATTTAAGACTGTTTTCTACTTTTAATGGTTAATCAAAGCCGTAAAACCACAAGATTATTATATATTTGAAATTATGAAAAAAACTTATGCTAAATATTTATTATTTTTATTTATAGCTTTTTTGGCTACACCAACCATTGTTAAGGCTTTAGATAAAAATGCGGATATAAGCATAGTATACAATTTAGCAGAAGAAGAACAATCTGAAACTTCAATAGGGTCTTTTTTAGATTTTGTGGTCAATTCTCAAGATTTTGAAGCATTAAGTGAGCACGAAACTCATAATGCTTTAGTTTTTGACATTTATCAATTTGCTATTAAATCACATCATATTCGTATTCCCTCACCACCACCTGATGCTTTAGTTTAAGCTTTAAAAGCATATTATTTTTTATTTCATTTTCTTATTTCATTCTGCCTGAAAAAGGCAAAAATTTTATTACATGTTTAAATATTTAAAAAAAGACCTTCCGGCAAGTATTGTTGTATTTTTTGTGGCTCTTCCCTTATGTCTAGGAATTGCATTGGCTTCGGGAGCACCATTATTTTCAGGTTTAATTGCCGGAATTATAGGCGGTATTGTTGTGGGTTCATTGAGTGGTTCTCAAGTTGGGGTCAGTGGGCCAGCTGCTGGACTAGCTGTTATCGTACTTGGGGCCATAGCAAGTTTGGGTAGCTTTGAAAATTTTCTTGTCGCCGTTATAATTGGTGGTGTGATTCAAATTGGTTTAGGTATTGCAAAAGCCGGAGTTATAGGCTATTATTTTCCAACTTCTGTCATTAAAGGGATGTTGGCCGGTATTGGTATTATAATATTCATAAAACAGATTCCATTTGCTTTGGGTTTAAGCGATAATGTTGAGTTTTCAGAATACGTCACCGATGACCATATCGCATACTCAGAATATTTTAAAACCTTGCTAGATAATATTTCGTTAGGTGTCGTTTTAATAACGCTTATTAGCTTGGGTATTATCATTTTTTGGTCTTCAGTATTAGAAAAAAAATCCAAAGTCTTTAAAATTGTTCCTGGACCAGTGGTAGCAGTTATCATTGGCGTTTTATTCTATGTATTGGTTCCAGAGGGCTCAGCTTTAGCTATTTCGGCTCATAATCTCGTCACTGTTCCTGTGCCGGAAAGCACCTCAGATTTTATTGGTCAGTTTACATTTCCTAATTTTTCCGTTATAACAAATTCAGACGTTTGGATTGTTGGAATTACTATAGCCATAGTAGCGAGTTTAGAAACCTTACTGAGTGTTGAAGCTACAGACAAACTCGACCCCGAGAAGCGAATAACACCAACCAATAGAGAACTTTTTGCCCAAGGCACAGGTAATATTTTATCTGGTCTTGTCGGTGGCTTACCGGTAACGCAAGTCATAGTTAGGAGTACAGCCAATGTGTCTTCAGGTAATAAAACCAAATTGTCTGCCATCATCCATGGATTTTTACTATTAATTTCAGTCATTGTCATTCCGCATTTGCTAAATTTAATTCCGCTTGGGGTTTTAGCAGCAGTTTTATTTGTTGTTGGCTATAAACTCGCCAAACCAAGCTTATTTAAAGAGATGTTTAGACTCGGGAAATCTCAGTACTTGCCTTTTGGAATAACCGTTGCAGGTATTGTATTTACAGATTTGTTGATTGGCGTAGGTTTGGGTTTAATATCTGGACTTTTAACCGTTCTTTATAACAGTTATAAAAATTCACATTTTTTACATATCAAAGGCGGCAATGGTGATAAAAAACATATCAATATGACCTTAGCTGAAGAGGTGACTTTCTTTAATAAAGGCGCTATTATGAGAGAATTAAAAAACATACAAGACGATTCCTTTGTAGAAATCGACATTACCAAGACCCAGTCTTTAGATTATGATATCTTGGAAATTCTCGATGACTATGCTTTTAAAGCCAAAAACCGCAATATCGATATCAATTTGGTTCACAAAAAAGGAGAAGTAAAAAACCCAGAGAGTTTTAAAGAATATTTTGATGAAATCATATCAGCAGATTAATAATAAATATTATGGATAAAATCATTTCAAAACGAGAGCAAGTATCGATGACACCAGACAGTGTCCTTGAAGATTTACTTGAGGGAAACCGACGCTTTGTTCAAAATAATTTAGATACAAGAGACCAAATATCTTTAAAAAATAGTGCAACAGATGGACAGTACCCCAAGGCTATCATATTGTCTTGTGTCGACAGCCGTGTTCCTGTGGAAACCATTTTCGATCAAAGTATCGGCGATATCTTTGTTTCTCGAGTGGCTGGAAACTTTGTTAATACTGATATTTTGGGCAGCATGGAATATGCTTGTAAAGTCGCTGGGAGTAAACTTGTCTTTGTTCTCGGTCATGAAAAATGCGGTGCTGTAAGCTCGGCATGTGACCATGTAGAATTAGGAAATATCACCTCAATGCTAAAAAACATTAAGCCAGCTATTGAAAATACCTCGACTGAAGGCGAGCGCAGCTCTAAAAATGCTGAATTTGTTCAAGCTGTGGTTGAAAAAAATGTACAATTAAACATTGAGCGTATCAGAAAAGAAAGTCCTATTTTAAAAGACCTCGAAGATTTTGGTGAAATTGAAATTGTAGGTGGCGTCTATTCTTTAGCAACCGGTAAAATTAAGATGCTTTAAGCGAGCTCTTGACATTGAGTTTCCTAAACGTTTAAGGCTTTAGGTTGAGAAATTAAGATTAACAATTAATTTTTATATCAAACTCACTTTAGCTCAATAAATATTCGCGGGTTAAAATATCTTTGAGTGTACATGTCTTGAGAAATTTGACTGTCATGTGCTTGAGTTCCATAAATGCATGACGAATGCCGCATTGTTCTTCATACTGGCATTCCTCGCAGGGTTCATAATAGTCATGAGTGACGCAGGGCAAAAAGGCGATGGCGCCATCAAATAGACGCATGACTTCTGCCAAATTAATTTGATCTGCGGCTTTTGATAAAAAATAACCACCATGGCGACCACGCTTACTATCTAAAATTTTGGCTTGTTTTAAATCTAGCAAAATACGCTCTAAAAATTTTTTGGGGATGTTTTGATGCTCAGAAATCTCGCTAGACATCACGGGATGTTGGTTCTTGTGTTTTGCAATATAGATCAACGCATTAATAGCGTATTTGGTTTTTTTGGACAACATGCTTCAAAAGTAATAAACAATGCCGTGCAGTCAAAGTTTATTTTTTGGCACAAACTTTTTAATAGTTTTTTAAAATCTTGTTATAATTTTAGTTAACCAAACCACCTCGTTAAATAAATAACTTTTCAGTTTTTTTAGGTATTCATTAAATTCAAATGATGTTTTTTATGGGCGTTATTGGGAACGCAGTGAAGCAATCTTTTGAATTGAAGGTCAATTCTTTATATACTTAACTTGAACTTAAATAACTAGAGATTGCTTCAGGTTTTCCCTACTTACTGGTAGCAAAAACCTTCGCAATGACGTTGATATTTTCAACATAAGAAGTTGACTTGCGCGTAATACTTATCAATGAAGGATTAACCAGATGTTTTTCTAAAAAACCTCGCAACATCACTCTTGAATCACAAAATTAATCGGCAATCCATACAAGACGTTGACTTTTTCACCATCAACTTGTCCTGGAATCATTTGTGGTAAAGTTTTAATAACGCGTTGGGCTTCTTTTTCAAGTTCCGGATGTGGGGCTCTGACTTTTAATTCCACAATATTACCAGTTGTATCAATTTTAAATTGTGCTACTATACGAGTTTTGCCAGTTAAACCAAGGTCTTTGCCTAAACCGGCATCAAAATTTTGATTGACATGCGTTGAGATAAATTCACTGACGCATTGTTTTAAAGCTTCACCGGTTTTGCCATTACATGACGTGGGATGTGGCACGAGGTCAATAAGGGCAAAAGGGATATCAGAATTTGGATCTAATTCTTGAACTTCTGTTTGTTGCGTTATACTATTGCCTTTCATTTTTTCTTCCAGTATGGCAACTATGCTTTGTAAACCCTTAGTTTGATTGATTTCTTTATCGATTCTGTCTTGGTAGTCTTGGTCGTTTTTATAGACATTTGACAGTTTTAAAAGACCTAAAACCAAACCAACTTTTCCCTTTTCGTGTTCTGAGTATTCCTCTTTGACTTCAATGTCATACGAGTCAAGTAAGGTTTTGACGTCCGGTTTTTTTTCAACTTTATCAAAAAAATCAGGTTCACTTTTAAAAAGTTTATCATGAAAAGCTTTTCTGTCTGCTTGTTGTTCTTCAAGTGTCATTTCTTGTTCAACTCCACTGTTTTGTGTGCATGAAATGAGAATAGCCAAACTTAAAATAGGAAATATTAGTAGATATTTTAAACGGTTAAATTTTGATTTGTGTAACATGTTGATGCGTTTTTTAAGATTAGACGATTGGTAAAAGGAATTGACAAAAGAGATGTTTTGAGAACCAAAATTCTGATTGAGTAAAGTGTTGACATAACTTGATTTTGTTGTGTTTTGAGTTGCAAAACGGTCGGCCTCAAACTCGTGAATTTGTCTGAGGTGTTTTTTGTATAAGACAATCAAAGGATTGAACCATAAGGCAAATTGCAAAACCTCTAATGCCAACAAATCCCAAGAATGCTTTTGTTTTAAATGCTGGTATTCGTGTTCTAAAATTATCTCGCGTTGAGGTTCAGTGATATTTTCACCGATATAAATGCGATTCCAAAATGAAAATGCCGTTGAAGTATTTGGCAGGATGACCAATTTTTTATCGCGATAAAAACTTTGACTAGAACGTCTTAAATGATGAAATAAATTTCTGTTTTTAAAACTAAACCAAATGCAGTAAGTGATGAGTCCAAGTATGTAGAACAAAAGATAAAAATTCCATTGAAAGCCCGTTAAACTTGATGAGGATGTAATATCATTAGTGGCATTGCTTAATTGACCTGTCCCGATTTGAATAGGTTGTAGCCATTGCACATACTCATTATTGACCTCAATTGAATACAAATAACTAAAATTTATTAAAGGCAAAATCAAAGATATTGCTAAGCTTATCAATAAATAAAAACGGTTTACCTTAAATAGTGGTTCAGTTTTTAACAATTGATATAAACTGATAAATATGGCTTGATAAATGAATATTTCAACCAGATAATTAATCATAGTTTTTTGATTTTAAATCTTTCAAAATCGCTTCCAATTCCTGTGTGCTTAAGTCGTTTTTCTGAACAAAAAACGAGACCATGTTTTTAAATGAGCCCTCAAAATAGGTGTTGGCCAAACGTTTGGTGGTTGAGGTTTTGTAATCTTCTTCACTCACTTTTGGGAAATACACATGTCCGCGGCCTTGTTTTTCATAATCTACAAAGCCTTTTTGTTCCAAAATCCTTACGATGGTAGACACCGTATTGTAAGCCGGTTGGGGTTTAGGCATTTCTGCAATAATGGCGCTGACGTTGGCTTTATCCAGGCGCCATAATATGCGCATGATTTCGCTTTCTGCTTTGGTTAAAGATTTCATCTGAAAATTAATTTTAGTTCACAAATATAACTAAATATTTAGTTTAAACTAATATTTTAGTTAATTTTTTTTACAAATAACCAAAGTCTCGACTCGAGAAGTTTTTAGTGATTAACATGCTAGGACGTGATATATCAGTGAGCATCTGTCTGCCGACAAAGGCAGGCTCCAATCTAACGATAAATAATTGTCATCAAACATGTTAAGTAATTATTTTAATTCAGTAAATAAAAAAACCGCTTCAATTAAAGTGAAGCGGTTGAGGTGTTATTGATTGATAGTATAATTGTTCTATTCGTCCAATAATAAATTCAGCGTAATATCAATATTGTCTCTTGTGGCTCTTGAGAATGGGCAAATTTCATGGGCTTTGTTCACTATTTTTTCGCCAACAGATTTGTCATTGACATTGGGAAGGTAGGTATCGAGAATTACGGCGAGCTGTAAGTCATCTTCTTCAGTTTTGCCGATACTCACGTGAGCTTCAACAAAGAAATCTTCGCCGATGTCAACATTATGCTGTCTTGCGACCAATTCTACAGCACCGCCAAAACAAGCAGAATAAGCCGCGCCAAAAAATTGTTCGGGATTGGCACCATCGCCATCATCGCCGCCCATAGCTTTGGGTACGCTGAGGTTCATGTCAATTGGCCCATCATCTATAGATTTGGCGTGACCTTTACGGCCGCCTGTGGTTTTTGTTCTTGCAGTGTAAATCGTTTTCATAAAATATATTTTTTCTTAAAAATAACGGCATTTACGTGTGAAAACAAAAACGGGGTATTAAAATTATAATAAAACTTTTTAAATTTTAAGTTTGTCCATTCATATACATGGTTTACACTAAGTTTAAAATATTCACCCTCTTATAAATAAATTCATCATTTTATATAATGGTATTATTTTCTTGCTAAATACTCTTTAGCTGTTAAAACTGGTAACTTTGAATTTTTAAAGTCTTTTTTGTTTCTCGTAATTATAATATCAATATTATTTTCGATTGCAGAATAATATTGAAGGCCATCTTCAAAATCGGGAAAGCTTTCATCGCTCAAAGCAAGTTCTGTTACTTTATCATTTAAACTTAACAATTCTACAAGAACTTTGAATTTTCTCAAAATTTCTCGTGCTTCTTTAGCTGATTTTAATTTTGTGAGTATGTAATTTGTATTTGCAAATGTTAATGAAGAAATTGCAAGTTTTAATTCTTTTTTATCAGCTTGAGAGAATAAATTGGCAGCATCTTCATAAAAATTCTTTCTTTTTGAAAGTAAGTCTATTACAATGTTTGTATCAATCAATATTTTTTTCATTTATATTTTTTCAATAGGTATTTAGCATATTCATTTTTGGCATCAAAATTATCATCTATTGAAATAACTCCACTAAGATTTTTTACCAAAGGTGTTATTTCAGTTTCTTTTTTTTCTGTTTTGGTTAAAGTTCCCAAATAAGATTCTATTAATTTCGACAGGCTGATGTTATTGGATTTTGCATAGTTTTTTGCCTTTTCAATAATAGATTCGTTTAAACTTAATGTGAGTTTTTTATCCATTTTAAATTATTTTACGTGCAAATATATTAATTGTTTACGTAAAATCAAATCATTATCTTTTTTGCTTATAACTTGACAGATTAAAAGTATTAAAATGTATTTTTTTGTTTGCAAATGCAAAATATTGTATCCAGATGTTACCTTTGAATTTTTAGGAGTTTTATGTCGAATGCTGAGAAATATACCCAACTCATCAAAACCGAAGCCAAGCGTTTGGGGTTTCTGTCTTGTGGGATAAGCAAAGCTGAATTTTTAGAAGATGAGGCGCCGCGCTTGGAAAAATGGCTGAAGGAAAATAGGCACGGTGAGATGCGATACATGGAAAATCATTTTGACAAGCGGCTCGATCCGACCAAATTGGTTGAAGGTTCAAAAAGCGTAGTGTCGTTATTGTATAATTATTACCCTGAAAAACAACAACAATCAGATACCTATAAAATCAGCAAATATGCCTACGGTCAAGATTACCATTTCGTGATTAAACGCAAACTGAAATCGCTTTTAAATACCTTACAGGAAGAGATTGGTGAAGTCCACGGTCGGGCTTTTGTAGATTCTGCTCCGGTTTTAGATAAAGCCTGGGCGGTGAGAAGCGGTTTGGGTTGGATGGGAAAACATTCAAATGTTTTGACCAAATCTTTAGGCTCATTTTATTTTATCGCCGAGTTAATCATCGATTTAGAGTTGGAGTATGACACACCGGTGACTGACCATTGTGGAAGCTGTACAGCTTGTATCGATGCTTGTCCTACAGAAGCTATCGTAGATCCCTATGTGGTCGATGGCAGTAAATGTATTTCGTATTTTACCATCGAACTTAAAGACGATTTGCCCTCAAGTTATAAAGGGCAATTTGACGATTGGATGTTTGGCTGTGATGTGTGCCAAGATGTGTGTCCTTGGAATAAGTTTAGTAAAAGTCATAATGAACCCCTTTTTAATCCGGATGGCCGACTGTTAAATTATGATAAACAGGACTGGGAAGAAATCACAGAAGAGGTATTTCAAGACATTTTTAGAAAATCAGCAGTAAAACGCACAAAGTATACCGGGTTGAAGCGAAACATTGCGTTTTTAAAATCTAAAAGAGAAGATTAAAACAACAACATGGTTTTTTATTCCGAATGAAGCAGAGCGACAATTAATTTTTCTGTGAACTGAGCCTCAACTCGTGAAGAGATTCCTATCAGCCGACAGGCTGACTCTACCGAAGTTTCGGCATTGGAATGGCAATGAATAAATTCTGAGCATGACAATAAAATTATATACTTTTGCCAATCAGTTTGTAAGCTTATGAAAATATTAGTTATAGGGAGTCAAGGCCAATTGGGCAATGAATTCCAAGCCATACAGTCGTCAAGTTCCCACGATTTTAGTTTTGTTGATCAGGACAACCTAAATATTACCAAAGAAGCTGAGGTTCAAAACTATATTCAAAAGGCATCTTTTGATGTTGTTATCAATTGCGCAGCTTATACTGCTGTAGATGATGCCGAGGAAGATGAAGATCTCGCTTTTGCAGTCAATGAAAAAGCTGTAAAACATTTGGTTAATGCCTGTATAAAACACAGGATGAAGCTCATTCACTTTTCAACCGATTATGTTTTTGATGGACAACATCATAAGCCTTATACTGAAAAAGATAAGGTCAAACCTCTGGGTGTTTACGGTAAATCCAAACGCGCCGGCGAGGAAGTCATTTTAAAATCGAATGTCAGTAGTTTGATCTTAAGAACTTCATGGCTGTATTCGCATTATGGTCAAAACTTTATGAAATCCATGATCAGACTCGGTAGAGAAAGAGAACAGCTCCAAATTGTTTTCGATCAAGTTGGTACGCCAACACATGCTAGAGATTTAGCACAAGCAACTTTAACATGTTTAGACCAGCATAAAATTTGGGAAAACCAACAGAAACTTTACCATTTCTCTAATGAAGGCGTGTCGTCCTGGTTTGATTTCGCAAAAGCTATTTTTGATAAAGAACATATAGATTGTCGGGTTCAGCCGATTTTATCTAAAGAGTATCCCACCAAAGCTCAGCGGCCTCATTATTCAGTTTTAGATAAAAGCCAATTTAAATCGGATTTCAAGGTTGAAATTCCTCATTGGTTAGATTCTTTCAGAAATTATTACCAAGAATCGCTAACAACTGCTAAAATTCTTTAAATTTGCCTTTTAACTTTCAAACTATACAAACAAAAGAATTGTCGTTGGAAATTAAAAAAAAGATAACTCAAACGAAGTCTAGACCAATCTTAAAATCAACAGGCAAACACTGGTTTGTGTTGTATTGTAAACCCAATTCTGAAAAGAAAACCGCAGAGCGACTTAATGCGATGGGCATCAAGTGTTATTGTCCCACACAAGTGCAGATGCGACAATGGAGCGATCGTAAAAAGAAAGTTCAGGTTCCTGTTTTACCATCAATGGTTTTGGTGTATGTTGCTGAAATCAATAGGCAACGGGTCTTTGAAACGCCTACGGCAGTGCGATATTTGTATTGGTTAAAGAAACCAGCGACGGTAACTGAACAAGAAATTAAACAATTACAATCGGCTTTAAGAAGCAATTATAAAGCTATTGAAATTGAAAAAATACATTCCAAAACCTCCAAAGTTAAACTCAAAGGTTTGGGAACAGAGCCCCAAAACGGCCATTTAAAATATAGCAGCAAAACCCATGACTATATTGAACTTGAACAATTGGGAGTTGTTGTTAAGGTGAAACGTTAAAGGCTTAATTTACTTATTTACAATGCTTTAGCGAATTCTTATGGGACTCGCTGAGGCGGAGCTGTTTTTAGAAGTTATGAGTTTTGAGTGAAAAGTCACCAGCCACCAGGCAACCATGCCTACAGAATTTCAAAACAAGATAGAATGCACTACAATAGTGCAAAAAATACAATAAATGCACTCTATGAATGCAAATTATGATATATTTAAGTAATTAAAAGTTGTAAGTATAACTATAACTTTCATTATTTTTACTGTAAGTTATAAACACAATGAAAACTAAGGAGTTCAACATACCTGATCAAACATAAAAACGTTTTATTTACTTAGAAAAGCTAAATAATAATTACATTTTCAAGTTTTAAGTTTGCCTGCACTGAGCGAAGCCGAAGTGCCGAGAACACCGAATACACGAACCTGCCCGACTACAACGTTCAGGCGGGTAATCGAATAAACGAATAATCGAATACTCGAATACACGAATACACGAACCTGCCCGACTACAACGTTCAGGCGGGTAATCGAATACACGAATACTCGAATACACGAATACACGAATACACGAATACACGAATACTCTAATAAACGAATACACGAATACACGAATACACGAATACACGAATAAACGAAACAGACCCTCGACTCCAGATTAACAATAAAGTGATTGTCTCAATAAGCAAAAAATACTAAATTTGATTAATCTAGTAAGCAGAAATGAATAGTTTTCAAGAAAAATTTCAGCGAAGAATACAGCAAACTACACTAAATTTTAGTCGAAGTTTGATGGTTGATATTGCTTGGAAAGCGAAGATTAACTTAGAAAAAAGTATCAAAAAGACGTATCTGTGGTTTTTAGAGAATGAAGATGAATTTAAGGAAGTCAAGATAAAGTGATGCAGTGAATAGTGATTGGTGAAATGTTATAACAGTCAGCAGCTATCAGTTTTTTGGTCAAGGGTCAACAGTCAACAATCAAAAGCCAATGGCCAATGGCGAAAAGTCAACTGTCAAAAAAAGATGAAATTAAAGACACCTATCACTGGTTCTTGGAGTATGAAGGAAAGTTCAATCAGGTG
Organism: Mesohalobacter halotolerans; assembly: GCF_006120725.1. GTDB lineage: Bacteria > Bacteroidota > Bacteroidia > Flavobacteriales > Flavobacteriaceae > Psychroflexus > Psychroflexus halotolerans. Next base: position 186,540 of record NZ_SWMU01000001.1, on the reverse strand, counting down.
AACATAGATGAAGAAAATAGAATGAACACTCTAAATTACTATTCTAAATAGCAATTAAATATAAAAAGTTTCTTTTTTTAATAGAATGATTTTAAATTTGCACAAGGAGTTAACATGCAAAAATCAATACTACAGGCCGTAATAAGTGACCAAAAAGTACTTAAATGGCAGCCTTCAGATATTAAGCGTCAACATATTTCTATTGTTGAAGACGATAGCGTTGTTGTCATCTCTGGTATTCGACGTTGTGGAAAATCTACTTTGTTACAAGCAATACGTGCAAAAAATAAAGAACAAGACTATTACCTGAATTTTGATGACGAACGTTTAGTTCACTTTAAGGTAGAAGACTTTCAACAACTTTTAGAACTTTTTGGTGAGCGTTATGGTAAACAGAAAACGTTTTATTTTGATGAAATACAAAACATTTCCGGTTGGGAGCGCTTTGTACGACGTCTGCATGACTACGGAAACAAAGTATATATTACTGGATCCAATGCTTCGATGTTGAGTAAAGAATTAGGTACACATTTAACAGGACGCTATCAACAGGTGGAGCTATATCCATTTTCCTTCTTGGAATATTTAAAATTGAATAAAATTGAACCTAATGCATTAGACCATTTCAGTACAGACGATAAAGTAATACTCAAAACAGCATTTAATGACTATTTTAAATTGGGTGGATTTCCTGCTTTTTTAAAGTCAAAGCATTCGGAATACTTAAAATCGCTTTACGAAAGTGTTTTGTATCGCGACGTCATGGTAAGAAACGGTATTACAAACGAACAAGAACTCTTGGAATTGATGTTTTTTGTAACGAGCAATACCAGTAAATTAATTTCTTATAACAGTTTGGCAAAAGTAATTGGCGTTAAGAATGCAACTACCGTAAAACAATATCTTGGTTTCTTGGAAGATGCATATATGTTGAGCTTAGTACCAAAATATGCTATTTCTGTCAAAAAGCAGTTGCATAACCCTAAAAAAGTATACGGTATAGACTTGGGCTTAATGCGTCAACTTAGTTTTCAACACAGCGAAGACCAAGGACGATTACTCGAAAACCTGGTGTTTTTAGCATTGAAAAGGCAGTCTAAAACAATTTATTATCATCACGATAAATCAGAATGTGACTTTGTAATCAAAGAAAAAAACAGCATTACCCAAGCGATTCAGGTATGCTGGACGATGCACGATACCAAAACAAAACAACGCGAAATGAATGGATTGCTCGATGCCATGGCAGCTTATCAACTCAAAGAAGGTCTCATTTTAACCGAAGCCGAAAACGATAGGCTCAGGGTTGATGATAAAATAATAAGGATAATGCCCGTGTGGTTGTGGCTGTTAACACATAAATAAAATTGACTTATCCATTTCATTTATCGGCACAGTGAAAAACCTCACGATAAAAGAACTCGCTGAAACCATTCAAAAAATTGTAGGACACCAAGGTGAAATCATCTGGGACAGCTCCAAACCCGATGGCACACCACGTAAGCACATGGATGTTTCCAAAATGAAGAACCAGGTCTGGAAAGCGAAGATTAAATTAGAAAAAAGTATCAAAAAGACGTATCTGTGGTTTTTAGAGAATGAAGATGAATTTAAGGATGTCTACATAAAGTGATGCAGTGAATAGTGATTGGTGAAATGGTATAACAGTCAGCAGCTATCAGTTTTTTGGTCAAGGGTCAACAGTCAACAATCAAAAGCCAATGGCCAATGGCGAAAAGTCAACTGTCAAAAAAAGATGAAATTAGAGAAACTTATAAGTGATTCTTGGAGAATGATAAAAACTTTAAAGTAGTAAGATAAAATGTAAGGGTATGATATGCGTCACACCCTTTAGGGCTTGGGGAATGGCGCACACTAAACACCAGAATAAACGAATACACGAATACACGAACCTGCCCGACTACAACGTTCAGGCGGGTAATCGAATAGTCGAATAGTCGAATAATCGAATAAACGAACAACCGAACACCCGAATAATCATGAATCATAAAGATTTAGATGTATGGAAAGTGTCAATAGATTTAGTTACTCTAGTTTATAAACACACAGAAAACTTTCCTAGAAGTGAGCAATTTGGTTTAACCAATCAAATAAGGCGCTCAGTCATATCCATTTCATCAAATATAGCTGAGGGAAGTGGTAGGAACAGTTGGAAAGAGCTACATAAGTTTGTAAGTTATTCAATTGGTTCTGCCGCTGAATTAGACACGCAATTAATTATAGCTAAACATTTAAATTATCTAAACCCTGAAGCAGAAACAACCTTATTTCCTATGATAGAAAAGACTAGAAAATTATTATCCGGATATAAGAAATTTGTCAAAAGTAAAATGGAATAATCGAACACTCGAATAATCGAATAATCGAATAATCGAATACACGAATACACGAACACACGAACACTCGAATAATCGAATACTCGAATACTCGAATACACGAACACCCGAATACCCGAATAATCGAATACTCGAATACACGAATAAACGAATACACGATTAATCGAATACTCGAATACACGAATACTCGAATACACGAACACCCGAACCTGCCCGTCTACAACGTTCAGGCGAGTACCGAACAACTAAATAGATAAAATTGGATTCAATTCCAAAAACGTATAAATTTATCAATATATTTGTAGTGTGATACAAATAAATAGACCTACATATTTACAATTTCTAACAGATTGGAAAGACGAACATGTAATCAAAGTGGTATCTGGGGTGAGACGCTGTGGTAAATCTACTTTATTTGAAATGTTTAAAAATCATCTGATTGAAGATGGAATTGATGAGAAACAAATTATAAGCATAAACTTTGAGAATATTGATTTTGATGAACTGCGAAATCCTATAGCCTTAAATACCTACATCAAGGAAAGAATTAAAGAAAATGTGAAATATTATCTTTTTCTGGATGAAATTCAAAATGTAACTGAATTTGAGCGTGTAGTAAATAGCTTGCAACTGAATAAAAATTTAGATATCTATTTAACAGGTTCTAATGCATACTTTTTAAGCGGTGAATTAGCTACTTTATTAACTGGAAGGTATGTTGAATTAAAAATGTTGCCCTTATCATTTAAGGAATTCCTTTCGGTGAACAAGGACGAAAACCTACAGCAAGCCTACAATACTTACCTGAAGTCTAGTTTTCCTTATGCAATAATGATCGATGATATAAAAAAACGCCATTACCTCGAAGGCATTTATTCAACAGTGGTATTGAAAGATATTGTGAAGCGATTAAATGTAACTGATGTTAGTGTTTTGGAGCAGTTAATTCGTTATATGTATGCTGAAATAGGTAACTTGCATAGTATTAATAAAATAACAAATACCTTAAACAGTTCGGGAAGTAAGATTACCAACAAAACTGTCGCCAACTATATGAGCGGCATTGAAGACAGCATGCTGGTTTATCGTGCAAATCGTTTCAATGTCAAGGGAAGAAAAGTTTTCTCAAGTAATTCCAAATATTATGCGGTGGATATTGGTCTTCGCCGATTAATAGCTGGAGATAGAACAGAAGATTATGGTCATATCCTTGAAAATATCATCTATTTAGAATTGTTGAGAAGGGAATATCAAGTGTTTGTTGGTGTTATTGATAATCTAGAAGTAGATTTTTTAGCTATTGGCTCAGGGGAAGAACGACTCTACATACAAGTGGCCTACTCTACAGAACAAGAGAACACCTTGAAACGTGAACTCCGACCACTGGAACGTATAAAAGATAATTACCCTAAACTACTTTTAACCATGGACACAGTACTTCCCGAACAAAACTTTGGAGGAATACGCAAATTGAATGCGCTGAAGTGGTTGGCGAACCGAATAATCGAATAGTCGAATAGTCGAATACTCGAATAATCGAACACTCGAATACACGAATACTCGAATAAACGAATACTCGAATAGTCGAATACACGAACACCCGAATACACGAATACACGAATACACGAATAAACGAATACTCGAACACCCGAATAATCGAATACACGAATACACGAATACACGAATACACGAATACTCTAATAAACGAATACACGAATACACGAATACACGAATACACGAATAAACGAAACAGACCCTCGACTCCAGATTAACAATAAAGTGATTGTCTCAATAAGCAAAAAATACTAAATTTGATTAATCTAGTAAGCATAAATGAATAGTTTTCAAGAAAAATTTCAGCGAAGAATACAGCAAACTACTCTAAATTTTAGTCGAAGTTTGATGGATGATATTGCTTGGGAAGCGAAGAATGAATTAGAAGAGGGTATTAAAAAGACGCTTAAATGGTACCTGGAGAATGAAAATAAAATTAAGCAGATGAAGCCTGCAAAGACGCACACGCCATAGCCATTTTAACCGAATGGGATGAGTTTAAAACCTATGACTGGCAACGTATCTATGACCACATGAAAAAACCTGCGTTTGTGTTTGATGGGAGAAGACTATTGGATAGAACACAACTTGAAGACATAGGTTTTAAAATCTATACGATAGGGCATGTATGATTTAATCATAAATGAATAATTAAGTTTGTGAAAAAGACTAAAACGAAAGGAAACCTTATTTTTAGTTAGCATAAAATCATAGCTGAGTACCCTGACTTTTGTAAAAGTGTTAGCTACCTATAATCTCGGATATAACAAAAAGAAAGACCAAGACTAGGACTAAATATAGTCAATACTCCAGAGGCTGAGAAGGTGATAATGTCATTATTCATCAATCGCCAGTAAAAAGCAATAATCCTATGAAAAAAAACCTTATTATTTTCGGAACGCGCCCAGAAGCCATTAAAATGGCACCTCTGGTTAAGGAATTTTTAAGGAATGATCAGATGTCGACTAAAGTTTGTGTGACAGCTCAGCATCGTGAAATGCTCGACCAGGTGCTTGATTTTTTTGAAATTAAACCCGATTACGATTTAAACTTAATGCGACCAAATCAGAATCTTTACACATTAACCGCCACGATCATTACTGAACTTAAAGCGGTTTTGGAAGATTTCAAACCTGATTATGTATATGTTCATGGAGACACTACTACAACCATGGCGGCTAGTATTGCTGCCTTTTATAGTGGTGCAAAAGTTTGTCATATCGAAGCTGGTCTACGAACTCAGAATAAATGGTCTCCTTTCCCTGAAGAAATGAACCGGCAGGTGACCGGGCGTATCACCGATTTTCATTTTGCTCCGACAAAAACGGCCAAGGAAAATTTATTGAAGGAAAATGTGATTGAAGATCAGGTTTTAGTGACAGGAAACACGGTCATCGATGCCCTCTTATTTAGTACTGAAAAAGTAAAGGATCTCAATAATAAAAAGATCAATCGGCTAAAAGAAATGGTCGATACAGACAAAAAGCTTATTTTGGTTACCGGGCATCGCCGTGAAAATCACGGACAGGGCTTTATAAACATTTGTGAAGCTCTAAAAGAAATAGCAGTAACCAAGCCTGATGTTCAAATCATCTATCCTGTGCATCTTAATCCTAAGATACAAAAACCAGTCTACGATCTACTTTCTGATATAAGTAACATTAAACTTATTGATCCGTTGGCATATCCCGAGTTTATATGGTTGATGAATCAATCGTACATGATCATAACTGATTCTGGTGGTGTGCAGGAGGAGGCTCCTAGTCTTGGAAAGCCTGTATTAGTCATGCGTGACACTACAGAACGACCGGAAGCAGTTGAAGCAGGAACAGTAATACTGGTGGGTACAGATAAAGAAAAAATCATACAGGAAACACGAAGTTTGTTAGAGGATGAAGAGAGGTATAAATCGATGAGTGAATTACACAATCCCTATGGAGATGGAAAAGCTTGTCAACGTATTGTCGAATACATTAAAGAGTTAAGAGAGTAAAAAGCAAATGTGCGAATATGCAGATACGCGAATAAGCAAATTTGCGAATACGCTGGAAAATGAAAACCTATTATTTCGAAAAATTAGAAGTTTGGCAGGATACACGAGCGTTTGTCAAACAAATTTATGAGATGACGACAGGCTTTCCTGTTGAAGAAAAGTATGGTATAACCAGCCAGTTAAAGAGAGCGTCAGTAAGTATCGCTGCAAATATTGCAGAAGGTATGTCACGGATTACAGAAAAAGATAAAGCACGGTTCATAAACCAGGCTTTTAGTTCTGCAATTGAAGTGATTAATCTGATAATTATAGCAAATGACTTAAAACTTATTGAGAGTCAAGAGTATAATGCTATAAGAAGTGAATTAGAGAAAATAACCAACAAGTTAAACAGTTTATATAATAAATTTGAAAAGTGAATTCGCAAATACGCGAATATGCAGTTAAGCAGATGTGCAAATACGCAAATCATTAAATAAAAATAAATAAAATGAACCCACAAGTTGTCACCATAGGTCTTGGATATATCGGACTTCCTACATCAGCACTCATTGCAAATAGTCAAATACCTGTTCACGGGGTAGATATTTCTCAAAAAGTAGTAGATACGATTAATGCCGGAAAAATTCATATTGTAGAACCGGATCTAGATAAAGCTGTCGAAAAAGCCGTGAATGAAGGTTATCTTAAGGCGGACACAAAACCAATAGTAGCTGATACATATCTTATAGTGGTGCCCACTCCATTTAAAGGCAATCATGAGCCGGACATTTCATATGTACAGGCTGCTACGGAAGGCATCATCCCCCTGTTAAAAGAGGGGGACCTATATATCATTGAATCCACATCACCGGTGGGTACGACCGAAAAAATGATGAAATTGATCTTTTCGAAACGCCCTGAGCTTGAAGGTAAGATTCATTTGGCTTACTGTCCGGAACGTGTATTGCCTGGTAATGTTATGCATGAACTGGTCCATAATGATAGAGTGATTGGTGGGGTGAATGAAGAGGCTACTAAAAAAGCTTTGGCTTTTTACCGACAGTTTGTACAAGGGGACTTACATGCCACTAACGCCCGTACAGCGGAAATGTGTAAATTGGTTGAGAATTCAAGCCGAGATGTTCAGATAGCATTCGCCAACGAATTGTCTTTGATCTGTGATAAAGCAGAAATTAATGTATGGGAACTGATAAAGCTGGCGAATAAACACCCCAGAGTGAATATACTTCAACCTGGGTGTGGTGTTGGAGGACATTGCATTGCTGTAGATCCTTATTTTATCACTTCTGAATATCCCATGGAAAGTAGAATTATAGGGACGGCCAGGGAAGTGAATAATTATAAATCCTTTTGGTGTGCGGAAAAAGTAAAAACCGCTAAATTAGAATTTGAGATCAAAAAAGGCCGAAAACCATCTATAGCCATCATGGGCCTAGCTTTTAAGCCCAATATAGACGACTTAAGAGAATCTCCAGCCAAGTATATCGCCCAAAAGATCATGCAGGATGCTCAAAATGAAGACTATTTTGTCGTTGAGCCTAATATTGAAGACCATAATGTGTTTAAATTAACCAATTACAAAGAAGCTGTTCAAAAAGCTGATATTATTGTTTTTTTAGTAGCCCATAAAGAGTTCAAAACACTTGAACGGAATACTGATAAAGTAGTATTAGACTTTGCCGGAGTTATGGTATGATCTCTTTATAAAATGATATTGAGATAATTTGTAGATTACGTAAAATATTTATGACAAATAATAGGAATATATTAATTACAGGTGGCGCAGGATTTATAGGGTCTCACGTGGTACGTTTGTTTGTTCAGAAATACCCAGATGACCATATTTACAATCTAGATTTTTTGACCTATGCAGGGAATTTGGAGAACCTTAGAGATATAGAGAATTATGATAATTTTAAATTTCTCAAAATTGACATAACAGATGCAAAGACTGTAGATCAGGCTTTTCAGAAATATAATTTTGATATGGTTATACATCTGGCAGCAGAATCTCATGTGGATCGATCTATTAAAGATCCTCTTTCTTTTGCCAGGACCAATATCATGGGGACTTTAAATTTGTTGGAAGCTGCCAAAAAGCTTTGGAATGGTAATTTTAAAGATAAATTATTTTATCACATTAGCACAGATGAAGTTTATGGAACACTTGGTGATACCGGTTTATTTGAAGAAACCACTGCTTATGACCCCAATTCTCCTTATTCTGCTTCCAAAGCAGGTTCCGATCATTTTGTCAGGGCTTACGGCGAAACTTACGGTATGCCTTATGTGATTTCTAATTGTTCTAATAATTATGGACCAAATCAATTTCCGGAAAAATTAATTCCTCTGTTTATTAATAATATTATGAACAATAAAGCCTTGCCAGTTTATGGTGATGGCAATTATACCAGAGATTGGTTATATGTGATTGACCATGCCAGAGCAATTGATCTTGTTTTGCACAAAGGGAAAAATAAGGAAACCTACAATATCGGAGGTTTTAATGAATGGAAAAATATCGATCTTATCAAATTGCTTTGTCAGATCATGGACAAAAAACTAGGCCGTCCAATAGGGGAGAGTGAAAAATTAATTACCTATGTCAAAGACCGACCAGGGCACGATTTGCGCTACGCCATTGATGCTTCGAAAATAAATAAAGAAATAGGCTGGAAACCGAGTGTTACCTTTGAAGAAGGGCTTTCAAAGACAATTGACTGGTACCTTGATAATGAGGAATGGATGGAAAATGTTACGAGTGGAGCTTATCAGAAATATTATAATGGGCAGTATTCTTCTAATTAACACAAATTAAATCGAATTTCACAAATGGATTTCGAGAATATTTTATACAAAGAAGAAAGCTTCAGAATTATTGGTGCATGTATGAAAGTTCATACGGCTTTAGGTGCGGGTTTTCTAGAATCTGTTTATCATGAAGCTCTAGAGAAAGAGTTTGAAAATCAGGAAATAGAATTTGACAGTAAGAGAAAACTTCAAGTTTATTATAATAATGTTCCATTGAAAAAATATTTTATAGCTGACTTTATCTGTTTTAATAAAATAATTATTGAAATCAAAGCAGCCTCATTCTTACATAAAGACACAGAAGCTCAAACTATAAACTATCTTAAATCCACTAATTATAAATTAGGTTTATTGCTAAACTTTGGTCAATCAAGCTTAACTTGGAAAAGATTTATAAATACCAAATAATCCGTGCAAATCCGACTTAATCCGCGAAAATCTTTAAAAAAATGAAAGGAATAATTCTAGCCGGAGGCTCAGGCACCAGGTTGCATCCCCTAACACTTGCCGTAAGCAAGCAACTCTTACCCATATATGATAAACCGATGATTTATTATCCGTTGTCGGTACTCATGTTAGCTGGAATTAGAGAAATATTAATTATATCCACACCTCACGATCTACCTAATTTTGAAAGGCTTCTAGGGGACGGTAGTCGATTTGGAATAAAATTAGTTTATAAAGAGCAGCCACGCCCTGAAGGTTTGGCTCAGGCTTTTATTCTGGGTGAAGAATTTATTGGAACTGATGATGTATGTTTAGTGCTAGGTGATAACGTTTTTTACGGAGCTGGATTACAGAATTTATTAGCAAATGCTGTAAAAACGGTTAAGGAAGAACAAAAGGCAGTAGTATTTGGTAACTATGTAAACGATCCTGAACGCTATGGGGTAGCCGAATTTGATAAAAATAAAAACGTGGTAAGTATAGAAGAAAAGCCAATCCAGCCAAAATCCAACTATGCGGTGGTCGGGCTTTATTTCTATCCCAATTCAGTGGTTGAAGTCGCTAAAAATGTCAAACCATCGAATCGCGGAGAGTTAGAGATCACATCTATAAATCAAACTTATCTAAATAAAGGAAACTTAAAAATGCAAATTCTTAGTAGAGGCTTCGCCTGGCTAGATACCGGCACTCATGAAGCTTTAACTGAAGCAACAGAATTTGTGAAAGCGATGGAGAAGCGTACAGGTCTTAAAATCGCCTGTTTGGAGGAAATTGCTTTCAGGATGGGGTACATAGATAAAAATCTTTTACTTGAATTAGGCAAGAAATTAAATAAGAGCACTTATGGAAAATACTTATTAAATCTAAACTATTGAATATGATTACAAAGTTAGATTTTGATACAGAACTTTTTGGTTATAATGTTGGGAAACTAGTTGTTAAGGATAAATTTCATTACAACAAAATATCATTTTCTAAAGATTTTGATTTAGTTTATATTTTTTCAGAAAATAAACTTCCATTGACTCTGATGGACCAAAAGCAAATATTTCAAAGAAAAACAGGCTCTTTTAAAAGGTATTCTAACATTATGTCAATAAAGGACTTTACTTTTGATAAGTTAAGAATGAAAGAGTTAACATTTCAAAGTGGTAAACTATCGCGGTTCAATCTTGACTCTAATTTTAGAAATAATGAATATGAAAAACTATATACAAAGTGGTTTGAAAAATCTATCAAATTCGAAATTTCTTGGGAGGTACTTGCTTTCTTAGAAAATGAGGAGTTGTTAGGTTTCGTTACGTTAGAAGAAAATGACAATTCAACTGCTTCAATAGGCTTGATTGCTGTTAAAGAAACTGAAAGAGGAAAAGGGATTGGGAAGAAACTTATTGAACAGGCTATAAATGAATGTTTTTTAAATGAATATAAGTTTATTGAAGTTGCTACACAAGGTTTAAATCAACCTGCTGTTAATTTATACAAAAAAACCGGTTTCAGTCTTAAGAAAACCACTTATATATATCATTTATGGCAATAATACCGTTTAATAAACCATATATTTCTGGAAATGAATTTAAATATATTTCCGAATCTGTAGAATCTGGAAAAATTTCAGGAGATGGAATTTTTACTAAAAAATGCCATACTTTCTTTGAAGAGACTTATGAATTCAAAAAAGTTCTATTGACTACATCCTGTACGGATGCCTTAGAAATGGCTGCTATTCTAATTGATATAAAACCCGGTGATGAAGTTATTATGCCTTCTTATACATTCGTATCAACTGCAAATGCTTTTGCCTTAAGAGGAGCTAAAATAGTTTTTGCGGATAGCCGAAAAGATCATCCTGGCATGGATGAAAATAGCTTAGAAGCTTTAATTACATCTAAAACAAAAGCTATTGTTCCAGTACATTATGCAGGAGTTGCATGTGACATGGACATTATTATGGATATCGCTGATCGACATAATTTATTTGTTGTGGAGGATGCGGCTCAGGCTATAGACTCTTACTATAAAGGTAAACCTCTTGGAGGTATTGGGCATTTAGCGGCGTTTTCGTTTCACGAAACTAAAAATATTATTTCAGGAGAAGGAGGGATGTTAGTAATTAATGATGAAAGCTTTGCTAAAAGAGCAGAGATTATAAGAGAAAAGGGGACGAATCGGTCCTCCTTTTTTAGAGGAGAAGTTGATAAGTACGGCTGGGTAGATCTTGGTTCCTCATTTTTACCTTCAGATATGATAGCAGCATTTTTATATTCACAGTTGGAGAATTTACAAAAGATACAATCAACACGGAAAAAAATATGGGATAAATATGATGCTTCGTTCAGAGGTGTTTTAGATAAAAATAAAGGAGTAAGGCTACCTGTTATACCTGATTTTGCGACCAATAATGCACATATGTATTACTTAACATGCGCTTCCCCAGAAGAACGAAATACTTTACTAAGCCATCTTAAAGGCAAAGGAATATTAGCAGTATTTCATTATCTATCCTTACATAAGAGTCGTTTCTTTGAAGGGAAATACAATGGTTTAAATCTAACTGAGACAGATAAATATACAGATTGTCTCGTGCGTTTACCACTATTTTTTGAGCTTGATCTGAATAAACAGAAATACATTATCGACAGTATACATGAGTTTTACAGCTAAAAATAAATTAATACATATTGCTACTGATGAAAAATTCATCAATAATGCTTACTGGCAATTTGAACAGGCTCTACCTTCTCAAAATCTTTTTTATATACTTGTTAATACTACCAATTCAGAACAATTGAAGTATCTTAAGTTAGAAGAGCACATGGTTTTAATTAAAAACAATCTTAATAATGTTCGTATTTTTTTAAAAAAAATTGAAAAATATGAGCATTTTATATTTCATGGTTTAGGTTATACACAAAGTGTTATTTTTAATCGATTGCCTAGAGGTTCTTTTCGATGTTGGATATTATTTGGTGCTGAATTTTATCAAAACTCTTATTTATTTAATAGTAGAAAGTTGTTAGGTCATAGGACTAATTTGTTATTCAGAAAGGAAACTTCCAGAATCAGTGTATTTAAAAATTTGTTTAGAAATAGCTATTATAAGATAAAAAATAAAACTAAAAATCCTGGACTAGAAATCAAAGATGCTATTGAAAGTGCTGATTTTCTTGGTTTACTGTATAAAGATGAGTTCAATTTTATAAAGTCAAAAGTTAATAATAAAACTTTACAATATTTTAAATTTTCTTACTACCCCATTGAGAAAATGCTCAACGATACAGAAAAATTCGTTTCAGGAGATAATATATTATTAGGAAATTCGGCTAGTTACACCAATAATCATTTAGATGTAATTGATTTACTTTCCAAGCTAAATATTACAAACAAAAAAATAATCTGTCCACTAAGTTATGGTAATGAATTGTACGCAGAAAAAATAAGATTGGAGGGTCAATTAAAATTAAAAGACTCTTTCAAAGCTTTAGTTGATTTTATGCCTCTTCAAGAGTATAATCTATACTTAGAAAAATGTGGTTTTGTAATCATGAACCATTACCGGCAACAGGCTGTTGGTAATGTTATGGTTATGTTGTGGATGGGGGCTAAAGTATTTTTGGATGAACGCAATACTTTATATCACTATTTAAAAAGACTAAATATTTATGTGTTTAGCGTAAAACTAGACTTAAATGAAAACGAGTTAAGTTCTATACTTACCAGGGATCAACAATTACATAATCGTAAAATCTTACTTCAAGAAATAGGTCAGGATTTTTTACTTCATGAATTAGAAGTATTTTTAAATAAGATAACCAATTAATGAGTCTTAAAAAGCAAGCAGTTAGTGGAGTGAAATGGTCTGCTGTCTCTACTATTACTATTGCGATTGTAGGTTTATTGAAAATTTCAGTCTTAGCACGGTTTTTAGATGCTGAAGACTTCGGATTAATGGCCTTAGTAACCTTCGTTCTTGGCTTCATGAATTTGTTTATGGACATGGGTCTTACTTCTGCTATACTCCATAAGCAAGGTATAACAAACCAAGAATATGCTAGTTTATATTGGATCAATATAACTTTTAGTTTGATTCTTTTTGGGCTAATTAGCTTATCGAGTCCTGCCATAGCTTTTTTTTACGATGAGGCAGAACTGAAGACCCTTATACCCATTATGGCAGTTAGTATTATGTTGTCAGCTTTAGGAAAACAATTTAAAACCATAGAACAGAAAAATCTTAACTTTAAGTATATAGCAATAACAGATATTATCGGTGCTGTTTTTGGTCTTGGAGTAGGTCTAATAATGGCAATCCAAGGCTTTGGTGTGTATGCTTTGGTTTATGCGGCACTTACTCAATATGCAATATCAAATGCTATTTATTTTGCTAAAGGTGTAAAGAATCGTGGAATGATTTTCCATTTTAAATATCAGGAAACAAAGTTTTTTCTCAAAATTGGCATCTATCAAGTTGGTGGGCAAATAGTTAATTATTTTAACAGAGATCTAGATATTTTATTAATTGGTAAGTTTTTTGGAGCTGAGATTTTAGGGGGTTATAGTTTGGCAAAACAGTTAGTTCAAAGACCAATGCAAATTTTAAACCCTATCATTTCAAAAGTTGCTAGTCCAGTATTGTCATTAAGCCAAGGTGATGATGTTCAGTTAAAAAGGAGATTTTTAAAGTTAATTAATATTGTAGCAACGGCAAATCTCACGGCTTATGGCTTATTGGCATTATTTGCCTATCCAATAGTTTTTTTATTATATGGCTCAGAGTTTACAGACATTTATGTTCTGGTGCAGATACTTTCAGCTTATATGTTTATTCGCTCTGTATCAAGTCCGGTGGGGAGTTTAGTGATTGCCACGGGGAGAACCGATTATGAATTTTACTGGAATCTATTCGTGCTTTTAATTATGCCGATTTCAATTTATATTGGAGCACAATTTTCGATTGAGATAGTTGCATTGTCCATACTTTTAGCAATGACAATATTATTGATACCAGCATGGAAGCTTTTAATAAATAGGCTTTGTGGTGCTACAATGCTTGAATATTTCGGTAGTTTTGTACCGAAATGGGGAAAAATGATTCGACTAATAAAAGCCTTGTAAACTATAAAATGAAACCCCTTAATTTTATTTTTTTTCTAATTCAAATTTTTATTTATTCTAAGTTGAACTTACAAAAGCAGCATGTAAATTTTAAATGCTGTGGGGTTGCTCTGAGTATTTTAAGTTCAATTCTTATACTGATCTTTCATGAAAATACAAATAATGACTTTAAGTTAAAGGTATAAACGTCAAAGTTCAGTACTTGTTAGATTAAATTAATTTGCAATTGCATTGCAACTAAGGTTGCATAGATAATCATGAATAGGGAACTAAAGATAACATTCCAAAAGGGCAGAACAGAATTTGAGCATATTGGAGAGCATGTTCAAAGCAATAAAGATTTTCGTTATCTAAGCAAACCGGATTATTCAGTAGTAAACGAGGACTTAAAACTTGTACCTCTAGCTTATTCAAAATTTGGGAATTAAAATTAATTCACCGAATATTTAATGTTGGTAATTCAAACATGCTTGAAGGTAAATACAAAACAAATTCTGTGTTTAAAACATTTATGGATAGTTTTTTTAAAAAGGCAATCAGTTGTTGAATGGACACGATCAATTTAAAAATGATTGTAAAAATTATATGCTGAAGATTGATGGAGTGATAAAAATCAATTTTTAACGTTCTTAAGTTCTTCTTAACTATTTTTTTAATTTTACATTATTCGGGAACACGATATGAAAATATTTAACTATTTATTTCTTTTAGCCATATTTTTAGGCTTTTTTCTTCCAAACAACTCAAACTTTATCTTGTCAATTGGCGGTTTCAATTTACGAATAAGGGAATTAGCATTTTTTTTATTACCAATTTTTAATTTCTTAAGTGTAAATCAAAATAGTTACCCAACTAACAGTAAAAAAATTAAAAGTTCTATTTATATTTTATTAATAATAGTCACTTTGACAGAATCTTTAAAAATGCTATATTTTGGATATGGACTATACGGTTTTTTAGTTAGCATTAAATTTGGATTTCCTTTATTTTCATCATTAATTATAATTTTACAAAAAATTAAAACAAACCTAAAATTAGTTTGGCAGATATTATTAATTACTTTAAGTATTTCTTTTATTCTTTCATTTATCTCAATCTTTATAAATATACCGATTTACCAAAACATGGAAGGGATGGACTATTTAGATGCTGTGCAAGGACGGATAATAAATTCTAATTCTTCTTTTGGTTTAATTGGCATCTACTTACTCATGTCAAAAAATAAAGGATGGTATAATAAAGGGCTACTAGTAAAACTAACATCATTTCTTAGTATTATAAGTTTATTAATTTCCTTTAACCGGACTTATCTAATTTTAGCTCTATTTCTAGTTTTTTTTTTAATTTTTAAAAACTTTGGTGCAAAATATTTTATCAAGGCAATACTTATTTTAATAATTTCATTTTTCATTTTTCAATTTGCATATTATAATTTTGATGCTATAAAAAATCAAGTTGATAGAAGAATAGTTTCGATTTTAATAGGAGAAAAAACTGTTTTTAGTTCTGCTTTTGAAGGAAATCGGGACTATATTATTGAAGCAACATTAAATAATATAATCAAGGGACATTGGGTTTTTGGATTACCTTATGATGCAATAATGGTAAAATATTCGCATTTGGATTCTACTGCTTCACTCCATATTGCTTCACTAACTGATACTTCTTTCATAAATATTTTATTACGATATGGGATATTACCCCTACTTATTATTTTTCAAATTTTTTATAAAATGCTTAGAGTAAATAAGTCAAAATTGTATCAATATATCTTTTTCTTATTTTTCATTGCTTCGATCAATATTGATTCGTTAATGAGGCATAATTCAGTTTTATTTTTAACAATGTTATTTTTTATTTCAATTGCAAGTAATAATTTAAATGCTATTAATTTCAGAAAATGAATATATATATTATCCCGAATGGATTGAAAAGTGAGATTGTTAAGTCTCAGGTTATAGATCGTGCGAAATCATTTTCTGCAATCTATGATACAAAATATAAATTTGTTAGTCGGGGTAGATTCGATTCAATAAATGGTGAAACTATTTCTAAAATTAGTGATTATAAAACATTCAATAGCTTTTTGGTAAAAGGAGATGTTTTATATATCAGGAGCTTTATGGATTATATCTTTCTTCAACCATTTCGATTTTTAGGAATTAAGATGGTATATGATTTTAGAGGATTTGTTGCTTATGAATCCTACCTCAAACATAAATCTATAATTAAATTTCTCGTAGTATATTTTTTAGAAGGTATTTGTTACTTAACGGCAACAAATATTTTCACTGTTTCAAATCAATTTTCCAAAACTCTAAAAAAAAAATATTTAGTAAAAAGAAAAATACATGTTATACCAAGCTTAATATCTCAAAAGCTAGTTACATCTAATAATATTTCTATTGCTGAAAGCAAAAATAAGTTTGTTTATATTGGAGGTTTAAGTAAATGGCAAAAAGTAGATGAAATAATTAAAATATTTGATGAAATTTCAAAATCTTATGATTCCACATTGGATATCATCACTAAAGATTTGAATACTGCAAATAAATTAATTAACTCAGCGAAAAACAAAGATAAAATAAGATGTTTTTCAATTGATCAGAATGATGTTATGAAAACATTGATTAACTATGATTTTGGATTCTTGTTACGCGACAATATTTTGTTAAATAATGTTGCTTCTCCTGTTAAATTTCTTGAATATTGTGCTGCTGGTGTTTTACCTGTAATAAGTGAAAATGTTGGTGACTTTTCAAAATTAGTTATAAAAGAGGATATAGGGCTTATATATAAAAATAGCACAGATGATATGGTTAATCAGATTGAAATGATTCAAAACATGAGATTGAAGAAACAAAAGCTAATTAATTTTTCACAGAAATATACATGGGAAAAATACCTTTTAGAGAATGACTTTGACATAAAAATATAATAACAAAAAACATACAAGTACGTATTTAAAGCGTAATAATAATTATGAAGCCAATAATTTTATTTAGATTCTCACATTTTCTTTTTAAACATAGCATTCCCTTTTTACCTAAAATAATAACAATTGTTATCCGTTTTTTGTATGCGTGTTATCTTCCAGCCAGTTTAAAAGCAGGTAAGGGTTTAAAGCTCGGTTATGGTGGATTAGGAATTGTGATACATAATAGATGTATTATAGGAGATAATTGTCATATTGACCAAAATGTCACTTTAGGTGGTACTTCTAAAAAATACGAAGTACCTGTAATTGGTAACAACGTTTATATTGGTGCTGGTGCAAAGGTAATAGGTCCAGTAATAATAGGAGATAATGTTGTAATAGGTGCAAATGCGGTAGTTGTCAAAGATATCCCATCCAAATCATTAGTTGTTGGTGTACCTGGTAGAATAATCAAAACAGAAATAAAAATGTCTGATTATGCATAGTAAAAAAATTCTTATTATTGGACCAATTCCTATCGTAGGGATTGAAAGTACTATTGGGGGCTCAACTGTTTTAATGAAGTCATTTGTTGAATACTGCAAAACTAATGACATTAATTATGATTTCATACAATCTAATAAATATCTTGGGTATTTTGCTACGATAAAAAGAATTGGTTTCATTTTTATTCAAATAATGCTTAAAATTCATTCGGCTCAAATTATAATGTTAAATGCAACATTGAGACCTGCCTTTTTCTTATCTCCATTATTACTTATTTTTTCAAGGGTGTTCAAAAAAAAAATCGTATTCAGAAAATTTGGTGGTAATTTCCATTTACTATATCAAAATAGTCCAAATTGGAAGAAAAAAATAGTTAAGTATGGAATATTAAATGCTGACCTTATATTTTTTGAAACAATTGAAATGGTTACCTTTTTCAAAAAATTAGTTGTCGATAAAAATAAAGTACATTGGTTTCCAAATGTTCGGAAAAAAACGGAAGTTTCAAAGCAATCAAATAATTACCAACGTAGATTTGTATTTATTAGCCATGTTAAAAGAACGAAAGGGATTTTTGAAATACGCGATGCGGCCAAAAGACTTTCTGATGAATATACTATTGATGTTTATGGTCCAATTACAGATAAAATTATAACAAAAGATGTTTTCAGTAATTGTATAGTAAAATATAAAGGCACTTTACAACCTCAAGAGGTTATTTTAACATTAGCGCAATATGATATATTATTGTTACCTACTTATCATCCAGGTGAGGGATATCCTGGAATTATTATTGAGGCTCTTTCGCTTGGGATACCTGTAATTTCGACTAATTGGAATGCTATACCTGAAATCATTGAAAATGGTAGAGAAGGACTTTTAATAGAGCCTCAAAATTCACCTGAATTATATAAAGCAATTACTTCAATTACTAATAAAAATTATTTTGAATTTAGTAAGAATGCTTTTGTTCAATTTGGTAATTTTGAAGAAAAAACTGTATATGAAAATGTTATTAAGATAATGATGGAAAAATAGTATAGATACAGCAAGTTAATTATTGAATGTTTACTAAATATTTTTCTAATTTGAAATTAACAAATCTGGGGCCTTTTTAGTTCCATTTTTTTAATTGAGTTTTTTTCTATCCCAAATATAATAAAATACATTCTATACAAGCTTGAGAAAATGCAGCATTCCAAAACTGTGAAACAATAAAACTACTAAGCGGATTTTAATAACTCTTTTGAATATTAATTTAAATGAATAAACTTCACTTAATTCTTCACACGGTAAAACATCTTCAACCCATCCAAATCCTCTACCAACTCTGGTATAGGCTGCGCAGGATGTGGCGAAAAGCAACTGGTTTTAAGTATCCTCTTTCAATTGAAAAGCAGGGTATTCCGGCAAGACTCCAACCGTGGTTTGAAAAACCGGTTTCTTTTTCTGATGGGTCATTCACATTATTAAACCTTTCAAAAAAATATGTAGCTGGAAACATTAATTGGAACGAACCGGATCACGGCAAACTCTGGGCCTACAATCTCAACTACATGGATTACCTGCTCCAACCCGGCATGGACAAACAAACCGGCCTACAACTCATTGAAAATTTCATCCAATACCTGCCCCAAAACCCAACCGCTTTAGAACCCTATCCCATCGCATTAAGAGGAATCAACTGGATTAAGTTCCTAAGTAGCAACGTCATTGCTAGGGAAGCGAAGCAACCAGCCGAAATCCAGCACATCAACTCTTCCCTCTATTCCCAATACCTCATCCTTTTCGACAACATCGAATATCACCTCCTAGCCAATCACCTTCTCGAAGACGGCTTCAGCCTTTTATTTGGAGGCTTCTATTTTTTGGACCAAAAACTTTACAACAAAGGCAAAGAAATTGTTGAGAAAGAGCTAAAAGAACAAATTCTTGACGATGGCGCCCATTTCGAGCTCAGCCCAATGTACCATCAAATCATCCTCGACCGGCTGCTCGATTGTATTAACCTTGTGAAAAACAACCAACGATTTAACAACCAGCAACAACTGTTAGAGTTAATGAAAGAGAAAACCCAAAAAATGCTTTCGTGGCTCAACAACATGACCTTCTCCACCGGCGAAATACCCTTACTTAATGACTCAGCCCCATGCATTGCACCAACAACGCAACAACTTAACAAATACGCATTAAGCCTAAAATTGCAACCTGCAACCTGCAACCTGCAACTTGGTGCTTCCGGCTACCGCAAATTCTCCACCCCCTCCTACGAATGCATCATCGACATTGGCCAAATCGGTCCTTCCTACCAACCCGGTCATGCCCATGCCGATACCTTCAACTTGATATTGAATGTAAAAAATGAACCAGTTATTGTCGATACCGGAATATCCACTTATGATTCCGGAGAAACCCGTTTAAAAGAAAGGGAAACCGCAGCACACAATACCGTAACGGTACAGGATAAAAACTCATCAGAAGTTTGGTCGTCGTTCCGGGTAGCCCGACGTGCAAAAGTTAATGTACTAAAGAACGATAAGAATAACATCATAGCTCAACACGATGGCTACAAAAAATTAGGTACGGTGCATCAGCGCGAATGGCATTTTACCGACAATGCAATTGAAATAATAGATACATTAATTGGTAAAGAGCAAGAGGGTAAATCCCATATCTGGATTTCATCTCAACAAAAACCAATAAAAGGCGATAATTATATTGAAATTCAAGATGCAGTTTTCAAATTTGAAAATGTATTAAATATTAAATTAATCCCAACCAAAATACCTGTAGGTTATAATCAATTTTCAAAAAACTTTAAAATTGAGATTTCATTCAAAAACAAGCTTCATACATATATAAATATTTTTAATTTATAGCCAATGTACCACGCATGGTTCGGCGCAAACCACAACCGCAATTGATTTGAACATTTGAGTTCCATTAATTATCTTAAAAAATAAATTTAAACGAATGCATATTCTTGTAATTTCTCAGCATTATTATCCGGAAATGGGTGCCCCAGCAGCCAGATATTATGATTTCTCAAAGTATTGGATAGAAAAAGGCCATAAAGTTACTGTCGTTACAGCCTTTCCTAATTTCCCGGATGGTAAAATTGACAAAAAATACAAATGGAAGTTTCTTCAAAAGGAAAAAATAAACAACGTTAATATAATACGGACTTACATTTGGGCAAGTCCAAAGCTAAGGTTTATAGATAAAACACTTGGTTATATTACGTTTACCATTTCAAGTTCTCTTTATTTAATATTCAACAGAATCAGATATGACCTAGTTATAGCAACCTGTCCTCCTCCAAATGTTGGAATTCCAGCATTAATTGTAAAAAAAATCAAAAAAATCCCCTTAATAGTTGACATGCGTGATTTGTGGCCTGAGGGATTAATTAATAGTGGTCGTTTAAAAAACAAATACATAATCAACTTTTTGACATGGCTTGAGAAAAAAATATATTCTAATTCATCTTTGATAACCGTTGTGACCAACGGAAAAAAAGAAAATTTAATTAAAAGAGAAATAGATAAGCCCATAGAAGTTATATCAAACGGTGTTGATATAGATGCAATTGATACTGCACAGCTTGAAGATGTTGAATTAATCAAACTATTTTCCAAATATGAAATTAATTTTCTTTATGCTGGTGTATTTAATCCGTCACAGGGTTTATCTGTAATCGTAAAAGCAACAAAAATATTAAACGAAAAATACCAAAACCAGAAGAAATTTGGTGTAATATTAATTGGTGATGGATCTGAAAGAATAAAAATTGAACAATTAAAAACTGAACTAAATACATCTAATGTTCATATTTTAGGCATTAAACCAAAAGAAACTGTATTTAGTAGTCTTAAGAAAGCAAGAGCTATTCTCATAACTTTAAAAAGAAGAAAAGACAGACACACGATTCCTTCAAAAATATACGAATCTATGGCAAGCAATCGTCCTCTATTATTTAGTGCCGGTGGTGAAGCTGAAGAGATAGTTAAAAATATTCAAGCAGGTTTAATAAGTCCCCCGGAAGATGTGAATAGACTAGTTATTAATATGGACAAATACATTTCTGATAAAAAATTAGCTGATGAGCATGGGAAGAATGGTTATGTATTTTGCAAAAATAATTTTGATCGTAAAAATTTGGCAATTCATTTTTTAAATAAGATCATAAATTTAAAAAACTATGATTAAAAAAATATTAATACTGGATGGTCACACAAGACAAACACTGCCAATGAGTAAAGCTTTAAAAAAAGCAGGTCATTTTGTTACATTATTATGTCCTAATAAAGTGTGTATGGGCTATGTTTCGCGATGGCCTGATAGAAAATTTATATGTCCAGATGCTAAAACTCATCCACAAGATTTCATTCAGAAGCTCACAGTAATCTTGAAAAAAGAAACATATGATTTGGTAATTCCACATTTTGATTATTCTGCAAAAATTATTTCTGAAAATAAAGATATACTTTCAAAATATTCAAAATTGGCAGTTAATGATTTTAATATTTTCATGAAAGCAAGGGATAAATCTGAAACAATGAGACTTTGCATGGAAAATAATATTCCTCATACCAAAACTTATTACTCTGGGGAAAATCCAATACCAAAAAACATATTAAATCATATTGAATATCCTGTTGTCATAAAACCAGTATTTGCAGAAAGTGCAAGAGGTTTTCATAAAATTGAAAATCCAGATCAAATTGAAAGTATTTTTGATGAAGTAGTAAAACAATATGGAAAAACATTAATTCAGGAATATATACCACAAACAGATATTCAGTATAAATGCGAAGTTTTTATTGGTAATGACAATGAAGTTAAAGCAGCAGTTGTTTTTAGTAAAGTCAGATGGTATCCGGTTGATGGGGGCTCAAGTACATTTAACCTTACAGTTTCACGTTCCGATATTGTTAATACTTGCACTAAGCTATTAAAAAAGATGGAATGGAAAGGCTATGCTGATGTTGATCTTATTCAGGATCCACGTACCGGAGTTGCTAAAGTAATGGAAATAAATCCTAGAATTACCGGCAGTGTAAAAATAGCTTTTGATGCCGGTGTTAATTTTGCTAACATGATTGTGGATGATGCTTTTGGAAAAAAAATTGTACCAGTTGAATATGAAACAGGAATAGGGTTAAGAATGTTTCATAAAGATATTTTATGGTTTATCAAATCTTCAGATCGCTTTATAGCAAAACCAAGTTGGTTCAATTTTTTTGATGGTACATCATCAGACCAAATCATTTCATTATCTGACCCTTTACCAAGTATATTCTTTACTCTCGAAGGACTATTTAAACTTTTTAAAGGCCGATAAATGAACATCCTAACTTTCGACATAGAAGAATGGTTTCATGTATTTGAAAACCACAACAATACGAATGAGACTGAATGGGCGACTTTTGAAAAGAGGTTGCCCTATATGATTGATTCGATTCTTTCTTTATTAGCTAAGAACAAGATTAAGGCAACCTTTTTTTGTGTAGGTTGGATCGTAAGGGAATATCCTGAGATTATTAAAAAAATAGATGACTTAGGTTTCGAAATAGGTAGTCATTCAGACCTTCATAAACTTGCTTATACATTAACGCCAAAAGAATTCGATAGTGATTTAAAATCCTCTATTGATTCAATTGAACAATTAATTAGCAAAAAGGTTATTTCATATAGGGCGCCAGGGTTTTCAATTACACAGGATAATTTATGGGCTTTTGATTCATTAATTAAGAACGGTATATTATATGATAGTTCTGTATTTCCGATTGAAAGAAGATTTGGAGGAATTAAAGGTATGCCATCAAATAAACCATTTATAATTGAGAAAAATGGATCCATTTTGAGAGAATTCCCGATGAACTCAGCTAATATATTTGGTAAGCAAATAGTTTTTTCAGGTGGTGGTTTTTTCAGGATATTACCTTATCAAATTATTAAATCACTAGTTGCAAACTCTGAATATTTGATGACCTATTTACATCCAAGAGATTTTGATAATCAACAGCCATTTAAATCATTAACATTGTCTCGACATATCAAGAGTAGAATTGGCACTAAAAAATCATTGGCAAAGCTTGAAAAACTTTTGAAAAACTTTGAATTTGTTGATGTTGAGCAAGCTTCCAAACAAGTAGATTGGGATAAAGCGGAAGTATTTCGTTTTTGATTTTTATCCAGCTAATCAAATTGGGCAGTATAATAAGTCGAAGTAAATTTTAACCTTAGTAAGTTGCAAAAATTTTAAAAGAGTACGATACGGATAAGACCATTTTTTTAAAATTCATCTACAAGAATAACAAGTATTTAATCATTGGAAATACTGAAGAGGTTTAAAAAAAAAATTAAACTTAAGGTCTTAGAAAAAAAACGGGTACACAAATAATTTAAGTTATTTACCTGTGCCTTTTTTTAATTGTAGATGAATTTAATTACTTTAAAATTAGTGGTGTTATAAACAATCTAAATCCAGATTATATTAGGGAGTCTTTAGGTGCTCCGAAACAAGAGTTTTTTATGAGCAAGTTACTTCCTCATATTAACAGGGGTGTTATGTTAAGGGTACAGCAAACAATTATTTTTCTGTAGAAATTATGGACATTTCATCATGGACAAAAAAAGCACATGTAGTATGGATTTATAGACTATTTACTGAGCCAAAAAAACAAATGAAAAAGTTGCAATCTATATTTATTACATTTCCTAAAATCATTAACGAGGAAAAAATTAAAAAGAGAATGAACTTACTAAAGGAATGCTATGAATCGCAACAAAAAACTAAAACAATAGAAGTTATCCAATTAAACCTAGATTTAGCGCTTAATTGATGAAACCTCTAAAAAAATTTAAGTCAGGTTTGAAGTTAATGCCGCAGCTGATAAGTATATGAATAGTTACAAAGATTTATTATCATAATGAACATTCTCATAACCGGAAGTACGGGCTTTGTAGGGAAAAACCTCACCAATAGGCTTGATCCCTCAAAATACAAATTCAGCATACTAAATCTGAGGGATGAACAGTGGCCAAATCAAATTCAGCAGAATACGAATGATGCCTATATTCATTTAGCAGGCATTGCTCACGACTTATCCAATAAAAACGATGACAACATCTACTATGAGGTTAATTTTGAACTTACTAAAGATATTTATAATTGCTTCCTTAAAGATGAGAAAGCAAAAACCTTCATTTTTTTTAGCTCTATAAAAGCTTTGGCGGATCAACCTGAGCAAATCCTCACCGAAGGCCTACCTCCTCAACCAAAAACGGTGTACGGGAAGTCTAAATTGTTAGCTGAAAATTATATCCTTGATAACTTACCTTCCAATAAAACGGTGATCATCTTAAGACCTTGTATGATCCACGGTCCTGAGAACAAAGGCAATTTGAACCTACTCCTTAAAGCCGTGAGTTACCATATCCCCTGGATCTTTGGAAGATTTGAGAACAAAAGATCTTATTGTAGCATAGATAACCTTTGTTTTGTAGTGGATAGAATATTGAATACGCCATCAATGAAATCAGGCCTATATCATATAGCCGACGACACCAGCATCAGTACAAATAAGCTCATTAGTATTATTGCTAATGCACTTGGCAAACGATCAATTCAGCTTAATGTTCCTAAGCTAATACTGCTCACGCTCACCAAATTTGGAGACAGGTTAAAACTTCCTATCAATAGCCAGGTTCTAAACAAAATCACAGGCACTTATGAAGTATCGAATTTGAAAATAAAGCAGGAATTAGGGATTAAAAAATTACCTTTGTCTACCGAAGAAGGCTTAAGGAAAACAGTACAACATTATAAGCATGACTAGACTTTTTGATTTTTTATTTTCATTTTTTGGTTTACTGCTGCTTTCTCCTATTTTACTTATATTAATGATCATAGGGTTTTTTGATACGGGTAAGCCTTTATTTATCCAAACTCGGGTGGGTCAGTATAAAAAGCCTTTTCAGCTGATTAAATTCAGAACCATGCACCCCAATACCAAAAGTGTGGCGACGCATTTGGCGAGTCAGAGTTCTATTACCAAATTTGGTAGTTTCCTAAGAAAATCGAAGTTAGACGAGTTGCCTCAGCTAGTCAATGTGTTCAAAGGAGACATGAGCCTTGTTGGGCCAAGACCCAATTTGTTTAATCAGGAAGAATTGATCGAGGAACGGGACAAAAGACAAGTTTATGACGTCCTTCCGGGCATAACAGGACTTTCTCAGGTTAATGAAATTGACATGTCCACCCCTAAGGAACTCGCCATTTCCGATAAAAAAATGATTGACGCTTACAGCTTAAGAACCTACTTTTATTATATCTTTGCAACGGTGAGTGGCAAAGGAAAAGGAGATCGCATCAAAACATACTAAATATGGAAAATAAAACCCCCTTCGTAATTCAACCTGAAACTTTTAAAGATGAAAGAGGTGTTCTCTATGCTTATAATGATTTTAATTTGCAAGAACTAAATATTATTCGGACATTTTCTATAGAGGTGGAAAGTTTTAGAGGCTGGCATGGACATCAGCAGGAGAACAACTGGTTTAAGGTCACTTCAGGAATGTTAAAGATACTTTTGGTTAAGCCTGATGACTGGGTAAGCCCGTCCTTCAATCTCTCACCCCAAGAATATATTCTTAAAGCAGAAGATCACGGCATTTTATTCATCCCGGCCGGCTATGTATCAGCTATTAAATCCTTAAAGGATAATTCATCATTACAGGTTTTTTCTGATAAAAAAGTAGAAGAATCAGTTAAAGATGATTACCGCTTTGACAGCGATAGGTGGTATTATGACTCGTTTATGTAAGTCAGGTTATCTTTGTTGGATGCTGCTTACACTGATTAATAAGTGATAAATACCAACTCTATTTAAATCAAAACCCTACAAACCCTTTTTAAATATTAAAAGCAATTTGGCTTAATTTTTTAGAGAAAGCTTACAAGTTCGGTATTAGGGTAAGCTTACATAAAGTTTTTAAAAATTTAAGTTTCTGTTTCTTGTATTCAGTAAAAAAACTTATTTTTAAACATTATTTAAAAACACATTATGAAAAAAATCACTTTTTACACACTCGCCTTAGTAGTATTCACACAATTCGGATTTGCTCAGGACGATATGAACGTGGATACTCCAGAAGATTACAATAAATGGTCGGTAGATGCAGGCTTAGGGCTTGTTAAAGCCTTTACGCCATTTACGGGAGGATATAAGACTGCTGAGTTTGGCGATTTATCTTACAATCTGTCTGTCCGGTATATGTTCAACGAAAAGTTTGGACTTAAAGTGGGTGGATTTTATTCGCAACTCGAAAACAGCGGAGGATCAACTCCTTTTGAGACAAGGCTGACGACCTTTACAGGAGAAGCGGTTGTCGGTTTAGGCTCAATCCTGAACTTCAATGAATTTGCAGACTGGTTAAATGTCTTAGGTCATGCCGGGGTACAGGTCTCTTCTTTTAATTTTGACGATGCCATCACCAGTTCAGATAACGACAACACCATTGGATTGGTTGCAGGCTTAACTCCACAGGTCAAACTTTCAGATCGCGTGGCTTTATTTGCTGATTTAAGTGTTATCGCCAATGCAAAACATAATGCGGGGATCGATGGAAACCCAAGACCCACCCGTAGAGATTTTGATGGGTTTGTTGCAATGGCTAGTGCTGGGGTAACTTTTTACCTAGGAAGCAACGACAAGCATGCAGACTGGGTTGATAATTATTCTGCTAAAGTATTCGGAGAGCGTATTACTCAATTAGAGAATGAACTGGATGAAATCCAAAATGGTATGATGGATACCGATAGAGACGGCGTGCCGGATTATCTGGACAGAGAGCCTAATACCGTTGCTGGTGTTGCAGTCAATACAAAAGGGGAGTCTATTGATCAAAACAAAAATGGAATTCCGGATGAGCTGGAAACTGCCTTAGATGAAAATTACGTTTCTAAAGCTTATGCCAGTGATGCGATGTCTGCCGATGGATCCAGTATCGTGAAGTCATTAGCCAATGAGGGTATGATCAATGTGTACTTCCAATTTGACAGTACACAACCGGAATATTACTCAGTGAATGCCATCTTCCAGATTGTAAAGTTCATGAAAGCCAATCCAGGATCTGAAGCTGTATTAACTGGTTATGCCGATGAAATTGGCAACTCAGAGTACAATACTACCTTATCTGAGAACCGTGCGAAGCGTGTCTATGATGTAGTCATAGCTGCTGGGATCGACGCTGATCGTCTAAGCTATAAAGCTGGAGGAATTGATAACTCAGTGAGTAAAGATTCTGAAACAGCAAGACAAATGGTAAGACGTGTCACGTTTGAATTGAAATAATATTTAATACCTATTTTAAATATGAATTCCCCGTGAGCTCTGCTCACGGGGATTTTTTGTATATAGTGATGGTCAACTTTGGTTTCCTCTAGGTTTTTAGGTTTGGTGATTCAAGAGTAAGTATGGGTGTGTTTTTTAGCGAAATGTATGTTGATCCTTACTGGATTTCATTATCGAGAACTGTCACTTCGAGTTTTTTCTTTGTTTTTGACAAAGAAAAAGTATCGAGACCTAGTTTAATATAAAAACACCCAACTAAGTTGTAGGCTTCCATAAAAAGTAGGCCGTCTTTAAAAATTTTAGGTTTTAAAACATTATGTTAAAACTCAATTGAGTATATTAACCAAAACAGTCAACGCTATTTTGGGAAACTCACAGGGGCAGTCGTTGTGATCTCCTTCTCATAATCTTTTGTCCTACCGGAGAAGCATCTAGCCGTCAGGAAAACTTCGTTGCTCATGCCTACCTGCTCTGTATCTCATATAAGATGCAAATAGGCAGAGGTATTTCTTGTGGACAAATGAAATTTACTAAGGAAAGATACTTCACTACGTTCAGTATGACAACATAATTCTGATGATAGTAGGAATCTTTTGACAACAATTGAAAGATCAAGTAATTTTGAAGTTTCCAGATGGGATGATATCGGGCATTTCATTCTTTGACTTTGAAAAGAAATACGCAAACCAGATAATTTCAACATATTTAAATTAATTTTGCAAGATGAGTGAATTAAAAACAAAAGATTTGATCAAAGCAAAGAAAAAGCTAGTAAAGAATCTATTAGTATTACAAAAGCCTTGGGTCAGCCTTATATTACTTTAAAAAAAATTTTTATATCGTGTAGACCCGGATGGAAAACAAATAAAGCTAAGGAAAGCGACTTTCGGCACGAAAAAAAGAATAAAAAGATGATCAAAATCAATAATGGCAACGAAACATCTTAGATTGTTTTGCGGTCCTAACGGATCGGGTAAGTCAACGCTAATTGAAGAAATAAATAAGAATTATTATTGTCCGATTAAAATAAAGGAAATACTTTTAATCATCGATGAAATATAGTCTGAGTATGTATGTTCCTTTTTATACCTTGTTTTTAAAAAATTAGCTCATATCATAAAAAACAGTTATTTTAGGTGTATTTTTTCAGCTGTGTATATGATAGTTAA
Source organism: Mesohalobacter halotolerans (assembly GCF_006120725.1). Lineage (GTDB taxonomy): Bacteria > Bacteroidota > Bacteroidia > Flavobacteriales > Flavobacteriaceae > Psychroflexus > Psychroflexus halotolerans. Next base: position 157,306 of record NZ_SWMU01000001.1, on the reverse strand, counting down.
AGTTGAGTCTAAGTTCTTGTTTCAAACAGCGAAGCGGTCATTTCTTTCTTATCGAACAATACTGAATAAGAATTATAAATTAGGATATTTTCTCAATGCTGATGTTTTAAAAAAATTAATATGTAATAATTGAATGATTAGTGAGCCTTTAAGCATTAAACAAAAATTTATTAAAAGACTACTCGATATCAGTCTTTCCTTAATAGGTCTAATATTGAGTTTTCTTTTTTTAGGAATTTTATTGATTTTGACTTCAATCCACACAAAATCCTTTGGTCTTCTAAGCCAAACCCGTATCGGTCAATACGGTAAACCTTTTCAATTACTAAAATTGAAAACTATGATAATTGATGGTGAAGACACTACGTTTATCACCACTTCTAAAGATCCGCGTATTACCAAATTTGGACATTTTCTTCGAAAAACCAAACTCGATGAACTCCCTCAGTTATGGAATGTGCTTTTTGGGGAAATGAGCTTTGTTGGCCCGCGACCCGATGTCTCAGGCTATGCTGATCAATTGGAAGGTGACGATAAAATCATCTTATCTGTTAAACCCGGAATTACTGGTCCGGCATCTTTAGCTTTTAGAGATGAAGAAGAATTGCTAGCCCAAAAAGATAACCCAAAGCAGTATAATGATGAGGTCATCTGGCCTCAAAAAGTCAAGATCAATAAAGCCTATGTTGAAAATTATAGCTTTAAAAATGATCTTATGTACGTGATCAAGACTATTTTAGGATAAATCAAAGATATATTTAATCAATGAATAAGATTTCTACCGGCATTGATAAAAGTATACCTACCTAAAAACAAATTATAGCTTCAATCGAAGAGTCTATCAGCAATGGCGAGTTAAAAACCAGAGATTAGCTTCCTTCTTTAAATGCTTTAAAAAGCAAATATCAGATTTCTAGGGATACGGTCTTAACTGCTTTTTCAGAACTCAAGAACAGGGGCATCATCAACTCCACTGGTGGTAAAGGATATTATGTTGTGAATAACAATATCCGGATACAAAGCAAAGTTTTCTTATTGTTTGACGAATTAAATGCCATAAAGGAAGATTTATATAAGGCTTTGATCAGATATTTAGCAAATGAAGTGCAGATTGATGTATTTTTCCATCATTATGACCAACAATTATTTGCTGATATCATTAAAAAAAATTTAGATACCTATAATTATTACGTCATTATGCCTGCTAATCTGAGGGATATTGAAGCCTGTATCGATTTACTGGAAGACGATAAGGTTTACATTTTAGACCAACTACGCCCCCGAATTATCAAAATATTCTGCAGTCTATCAAGATTATGAGAACGACATTTATAAAGCTTTAAGGCTCCTACAACCCAAAATTGAAAGGTATAAAAACTTTAAACTCATTTATTCTTCAAAAAAGCAATCGGTTGGAATTTTAAAAGGTTTTGAACTGGCTCGAGATTACGGCGTCATTTCTTTTAATGAAACTGTTCTCAAAGAAATCACAGCAGGTGGAATTACTACCATTTCAACAGATTTTAAGTAAATAAGGAAACAACTTTCTGTAATGATATTACAACATAAAGAGGTTCAAATTGCTAATATTAGCCGAGTCAAAGAGAGATCATCACTTTAGCATTAATTTAGAGCTTTTCTCTTCAAAAAAAAGTTTTAACGGTTCTATTTTTGGAGTGGCAGGATTATTAACATGATCCTAAATATGGGGTTGATGCTAAAGAAAAGCCAGCACCTGTCGGTGCCTATGTCTTTTTTTATTTGATTCACTTATCAAAGCAGAGCTTTGAACGCTCACAAATAAAAAAGCCAACAATCAAAAGATTATTGGCTTTTCTTTGTCGGGGTGGCAGTCCCGAAGTTTCGGGAGAACCTGCGACCTTTAATTTTATAATAAAAAAACCAGCAATAAAAAATTGCTGGCTTTTCTTTGTCGGGGTGGCAGGATTCGAACCTGCGACCTCCTGCTCCCAAAGCAGGCGCGATGACCGGGCTACGCTACACCCCGAAAGTGTTTAGAACTTTTTTATAGAGTTGTTCTGAAATCTTTGTGTTCACTGAGCGAAGTCGAAGTGAACTTTTATTTTTTTCTGCGGAGAGACAGGGACTCGAACCCTGGAGACGTGTTACCGTCTACAGATTAGCAATCTGCTGCATTACCACTCTGCCACCTCTCCAATATTTTTATGAACGTTTTTTCTTAAGCGGGTGCAAATATAAATTGACTGAAGACATTTACCAAACAATACATTGTTTTTTTACTGATCTATTTTAAAAAAACAGACTCTTAGCAATATTCAACTTTTAAAATTTGTATTTTAGTCCATCAAATATGAACTTATGATAAACAAAGTTGTGAAAAACGCTCAATCCGCTTTAGAGGGTGTCTCTGATGATATGACATTGATGCTTGGAGGATTTGGCTTAAGCGGCATTCCAGAAAACAGTATCGCCGAACTCGTCAACCGAAAAATCAAAGGTGTGACTTGTATCTCAAACAATGCCGGTGTTGATGATTTTGGTTTGGGGCTACTTCTTCAAAATAAACAAATCAAAAAAATGATTTCTTCTTACGTTGGTGAAAACGCTGAGTTTGAAAGGCAAATGCTGAGCGGAGATTTGGAAGTCGATTTAATTCCGCAAGGCACTTTAGCTGAACGCTGTAGAGCAGCACAGCATGGAGTCCCAGCATTTTATACACCAGCAGGCTACGGTACAGAAGTTGCAGAAGGCAAAGAAGTTCGTGAATTTGATGGAAAACCACATATTCTCGAAAAAGCTTTCAAAGCCGATTTTGCATTTATCAAAGCCTGGAAAGGAGATGAGGCTGGGAATTTAGTCTTTAAAGGTACCGCAAGAAATTTTAATGCCAATATGTGTGGCGCGGCAAAAATAACGGTCGTTGAGGTTGAAGAGTTGGTTAAACCTGGCGAACTCGATCCCAACTTTATTCATATCCCGGGCATTTTCGTGCAACGCATTTATGAAGGGAAACACTATGAAAAACGAATTGAACAACGTACGGTTAGGTAATTTGGTAATTTGAAAATGTGATAATTTGAAAGTTTATTAAGATGAGAAATGATAAAGAAAACCTAATTGTAAAATTAACATTCAAATTTGCGTTGAAAATTATTGAATATACCGAAAAGCTCAGGTCACTTAATAAATTTGAAATGGCCACCCAACTGTTTAAAAGTGGAACTTCGATAGGAGCAAATATTAGAGAGGCTCAGAATGCAGAGAGTAAAGCGGATTTTATTCACAAATTTAAAATTTCTGCAAAAGAAGCAGATGAAACAGAGTATTGGTTAGAATTATGTAAAGTTTCAAAACACTATCCAAACCCAGAAAACGAATTATTTGAAGAACTTGAAGCTATAATTAAAATAATCAGTAAAATCTTGTCGTCTTCCAAGAAAACAAAATTTTCAAATCATCAAATCACCAAATTTTCAAATTAAAAAAAGTATGTTAGATAAAAACGGAATTGCACAACGCATCGCTAAAGAAGTCAAAGACGGCTATTATGTCAATCTTGGTATTGGTATTCCGACTTTGGTAGCCAATTTTGTAAGAGACGATATAGAAGTAGAATTTCAAAGCGAGAACGGCATTTTAGGCATGGGACCATTCCCACTTGCGGGTCAAGAAGATGCCGACCTCATTAACGCAGGCAAACAAACCATTACTGCGCTACCCGGAGCGAGTTTTTTCGACTCAGCAATGAGTTTTGGAATGATTCGTGGTCAACACGTCGATCTAACAATCCTGGGCGCTATGGAAGTTGCTCAAAATGGTGATATTGCCAATTGGAAAATCCCGGGCAAAATGGTCAAAGGGATGGGCGGTGCCATGGATCTGGTCGGATCGGCCAAAAATATTATTGTGGCGATGATGCATACCAATAAGGCTGGCAAGTCAAAACTGTTAAAGTCATGTTCTTTACCCATTACAGGGGTCAAGTGCGTTACTAAAATTGTGACCAATATGGCTGTGTTAGACATTGTAAATGACAGTTTTAGATTACTAGAACGCGCGCCTAGAGTAAGTATTGAAGACATTAAAAAAGCTACTGCTGGTGATTTAATTATTGAGGGTGATATTCCTGAAATGAAATTTTAAAACCTATGACATATCTCTACATCAAAGCTTTGCACATCATATTTGTAGTGACATGGTTTGCAGGGTTGTTTTATATCCCTCGTTTATTTATCTACTACATTGAAGCGCAAAAAAAACCAAAAGTTGAACGAGATGTCTTGACTCCTCAATTAATATTGATGACAAAACGCTTGTGGTATATTATTACTTGGCCTTCAGCCATAATTACCTTAATTTTTGGAGTTTGGTTGTTGGTGTTAAATCCTTCTCTCTTAGCTTTAGGTTGGATGCATATCAAATTACTTTTTATTGTGATTCTATGGTTATATCATCTCAAAAATCATCAATTGTATTTAAAAATGAAACATAACAAACTGACGTGGTCATCTTCTAAAATGCGCATTTGGAATGAAGTGGCTACTATAGTTTTGTTTGCAGTTGTCTTTTTAGCAGTCCTCAAAACAAGTATTGGCTGGGTTTTTGGTGTAGTTGGCATAATAGCTTTAGGCATATTACTAATGATAGGTATTAAAGCCTATAAAAATTACCGCTTAAAAAAGGGCGAAGAATAAATTTAAGATGAAATTTTCATTAAGGCATTCACTTCAACTCAGGATATTTTTATCCATGATCGCTTTAGTGATTCTGGCTGCGGGTTTACTTGTTATTGTCACTTCCTACCACTACAAAAAAGAAGCCGAGCAACTTCATCAAGATAAACTTGAGCGAAAAGAAAATGCCATAAAATCTCATATTGAATATATTAAACGTGTTACTACTTATCCTGTAAAAACAGAAAACCTTCATTTAATATTTAGAGATAAAATCTATGAAATTCAAGATATCCATGAGACTTCAATTAATATATATGATTTGAAAGGGAATCTGTTAAAATCCTCTAAAGCGAGTTTTTATAAAGATAGTTACGAAACACGCATAAAAGACGAAATTTTAGACAGCTTAGCCAATTCTTCTCGTAAAAAGTATGTCAAAAACTTTACAGAAAATAACCAAAAATTCAAATCTTCGTATTCTTACATATTAGATAACTACTTTAAACCTATTGGAATTTTAAACCTTGCTTATGTTGAAGACGATGAGTTTATGGACAAAGAGCTTGAGGATTTTTTAAATCTATTATTGACGGTCAATCTTATTATCTTAATTGTGGCAATTATATTGGCATTATTTTTATCGAAGTACATTACTAAATCTTTAAGCCAAATTAGTCAAAAAATAAAATCGACCAGCCTAGATAAACCTAACCCAAAGATTAGTTTTAAAAAGGCGGGCAGTGAACTCAGACCGTTAATTACAGCTTACAATGACATGATAGATCAGCTTGAAGACAGTGCACAAAAGCTGGCAAAAACCGAACGCGAAGAGGCATGGCAACTTATGGCCAGACAGGTGGCGCATGAAATTAAAAATCCACTAACACCGATGCGCTTGTCAGTGCAAAGCTTTCAAAATCAATTTAAAAACAAAACAGTTTCAAAAACCGATATTGATGAATTTGCCAATACCATGATTCATCAAATCGACACCTTAAGTACAATTGCCACTGCATTTTCAGATTTTGCTAAAATGCCGGTCAATGAAAATCAAGTTATTGAAATTAATGAAGTAATAAAATTGGCTTTAGATATTTTTAAAGGCGAAAATATAAGTTTTAAAACCTCATCAAAACCAATATTTGTTCAAATTGATAAAACACAGTTAATAAGAATTATAACCAATTTAATTAAAAATGCTATACAAGCGACTCAAGACATTGATAATGCTAAAATCACAATTGATGTCAAAGCGTTTCAAAACCAAGCTATGATAAAAGTTAGTGACAATGGTATAGGGATTCCCGATGATATTATAAACCGTATTTTTGAACCTCAATTTACCACCAAAAATTCTGGTATGGGCTTAGGTTTAAGTATGGTAAAAAAAATTGTAAACAACCATAATGGAAATATTGAAGTTAAATCACAATCAAATACTTATACAACATTTATAATCACATTACCTAAAATAAAACAGACATGAGTTATCAAAACATTACATTAAACTATGAAGACCTGACTGCAATTTTACGTATAAACCGGCCCAAAAAACTTAATGCTTTAAATCGCGATACCATTCAAGAACTTCACAAAGCCTTGTTGGAAATTCAAGACGACGACCAAGTCGCTGTAACTATATTGACAGGAGCTGGAGAAAAAGCTTTTGTGGCTGGTGCAGATATTGCCGAATTTGCAGATTATTCGGTTGAAGAAGGAGAAGCGCTTGCAGCCAATGGGCAAAAGAAATTATTTAATATCGTAGAAAACTTCCCTAAACCGGTGATAGCTGCAATAAATGGATTTGCACTTGGTGGTGGTTTAGAATTGGCCATGGCAGCCCATTTTAGAACAGCGTCAACTAATGCCAAAATGGGTTTACCTGAAACATCTCTTGGGGTCATTCCCGGTTATGGTGGAACGCAGCGTTTAGCACAGTTGGTCGGAAAAGGCAAAGCTATGGAAATGATTATGACTGCGGGGATGATAAATGCAGATGAAGCTCACCGTCTCGGTTTAGTCAACCATGTATTTGCACCCGAAGACTTATTAGATCAAACTCAAAGGATAGCAAACAAGATTTCAAAAAATTCTATAGTGGCTATCACATCTGCAGTTGAAGCGGTAAATGCCGGGTTTTCATATAATAAGGATGGTTATGCAACAGAAATCAAAGCCTTTGGTAAAGCTTTTGGCACCGAAGATTTTAAAGAAGGCACACAAGCGTTTTTAAAGAAACGCAAGCCTGATTTTCCTGGAAAATAATTTGGGTTTCAAATATTACTTCTAGGCTTCAAGGCCTTACAGTTTCTAAGACCTCACAAGTCTCACAGACTTGTGAGGTCTGACTTTAGATGAGTGATGTTCGCGTTAGGGATTGCAGTGGAAATCCCGCAGGAGCGACAAAGTGGAGCGACGAGGAATTGGAACGTAAAGCCCGACCCTGACAGAGCTTGCTCTCGTCAGGGGAACGCCCAAATTGTAAAGATTTAAACAAAAGTCTAGGGTTTTATATTTTAATACTGGTGTATATTTGCCCAAAAACAGATGGCATCATTGCGAGAGTTTATGTTGAAAAAAGGTTTTAAACGCATAAAGTTGCGTTATACAGAAACCGATCATTTTGAAGTTAAAGCTTTTATTAACGACGTAGAAGGACGATTTATATTAGATACCGGAGCATCGAGCACTTGTGTTGACTTCAGTCGGGTGAAATTCTTTAAACTCTTTGCCAGAGAAAGTGAAGTCAAAGCCGCTGGCGCCGGAGCAACAAATATGATGACACATGTTTCAGAAAACAATAAACTCAGTCTTGGCGATTGGCTTGAACCTGATGCCGATATTGTAGTTTTTGACCTTAGTCACGTCAATGAAGCACTCCTCAACCATAAAGCTACAGAAGTTGATGGCATCATTGGAGCTGATATTCTCAAAGAGGGTAAAGCTGTAATTGATTATAAGCAAAAAGCTTTATACTTAAAATAGAAATGTAATTGGTTTCTAAGATGAAGATTCAGTTTCTAAATCAAACATTTTTTCTAGCCAAGATATGCCTTCCTCAGTAGTGCCGTTGGCATAACGCAGATGACTAGCAAACTGACGGGTGATTTTATGAATCATGCGCTCTTGAATAATTTCGGCTTGTTGCGCGTCAAAATCCTCTATTTTCTTAGATTGGTAATCAATCTCATCTTCGGCCAAAGTTTGCAATTTAGACTTTATGGCTTGAAGTGTAGGCGCAAATTTACGGGTGTGAAGCCATTCGTAAAACTCTTCTTTTTGCGCTTCAATAATATTTTTTGCTTTGGGAATACACTGTTTTCTGCGTTCTAGAGTTTCATCGGTCATTCTAGACAAATGGTCTAAATGCAATAGACTCACATTGTGCAAATCTGCAACATCATCGGCAACATTTTTTGGTATTGAAAGGTCTAAAATGAGCAATTCTTTTTTAGGATAAATCAATTCTTTTGTAATGGTGGGTTGTTGAGCACCAGTAGCCACAATCAGCACATCTGTTTGTCTAATTTCTGCTTGAAGTTCTGAAAAATCTTTAACATTCAAGTTAAATTTTCCGGCAATTTTTTCTGCCTTATTTTTTGTTCGATTAACTAAGGTAATGTTTTTGTTTTGGGTATGTTTGACCAAATTTTCACAGGTGTTTCGACCAATTTTACCCGTTCCAAATAGCAAAATATTTTTAGAAGATATTTGTTCAACAGTATCTAGTATGTACTGTACAGAGGCAAAAGAGACTGAAGTAATTCCTGAAGAAATTTGAGTTTGATTTTTTATTTTTCGACTGGTTTGAACTAAGGAATTCACCAAGCGTTCTAAAAATGCGTTACTTATTTGTTTCTTTTTGGAGAGATTAAACGAAGATTTGATTTGACTGATAATTTCAAAATCACCTAAAATTTGACTATCAAGACCTGCTGCAACGCTAAAAAGATGATTGATAGCACTGTCGTCGATTAAGGTATACCCTACATCTTGAAAAGTGATTGTATCACCATTTGAGTGTTTGCATAGCAAATTTATAAGCGTTTCTACTTGGCTTGCAAAGCCGTAAACCTCTGTTCTATTACAAGTCGACACCACCATAACGCTGTCTAAATCTTGAGATTTAGCGTCTTCGAGTAATGCCGATTTTTGACTTTGGTTTAGACTAAATAATCCTCTTGTCTTCGCATCAGCCTTTTCGTAATTTAGCCCAATCACACAAAAGTGTGGATATTTTGAAACTTTGTATTCTATCATTGATCAAACAAAAAATTGCTTTACAAAATTAAGACATAAGCATTTTTAAAAATAACGATAAAAGTCCTATTTGTATCGTTTATCGTGAATTTCTTTAAAAACTGATAAATATCAACCTAAAATTGTATTTTTACAGCTATAAAACCCGTTTAAGAGGCAATTGTTTAGATTAATTCTAAATAAAAATTACTAAAACAAATTGAAATGAATTCAAAAAATAACGCTATAAGTTCAGAAGCTGTGTTTGAAATCGAACCTCATGTGATTTTAGCAAGATTGCAAAACCCTTCAGATGATAAAGTGGTATTTGAGTATCCTATAGATGAAAGTTATATTCAATTTCATTTTTGTCTTAAAGGCAGTATATCTTTTGGCTTTAATGAAGGACAATACAGCTTAAGCATTCAGGAAGACAAAAGCCTTTTGTTGTATAATCCCAATCAAAGGCTGCCAGTAAATTTAGAATTAAGTCCAGTATCTTCTGGTGTTTCGGCTTTTATTTCACTAAAAAAACTACACGAACTTTTCAGTGCATCAACACACTATATTGATTTTTTAACTGAAGATAACCGTGACAAAAAGTATTATAGTGAAGACCAAGTTTCAGCCTCAATGGCTGTTGTGTTGAGTCAGATTCTAAATTTTAACCTGCATCCTTCTGTTGAAAAAATATATCTCAAAGCCAAAATTTATGAACTTTTAGGTTTGTTTTTTAATAAACCGGAAGCTGCAAATATTGAACAGTGTCCTTTTTTGATTGATGAAGATAATGTGAGAAAAATAAAGATGGCCAAAGAAATTGCAATTCAACATATGGCCAACCCACCAAGCTTAAAAGAATTGGCTGACGAAGTAGACTTAAGTCTTAAAAAACTCAAGGAAGGTTTTAAAGAAATATACGGTAATACGGTATACGCTTACATTCTTAATCATAAAATGGAGTATGCAAGAAAGCTCCTTGAAAAGGGCAATAAAAATGTAAACGAAATAGGCTTGACTTTGGGATATAGTACGGCGAGCCATTTTATAGCGGCTTTTAAGAAAAAATTTGGAACGACACCCAAAAAATATTTGCAGTCTAAATCTGTTGGTTAATTTGGGGCTTCAGCTGCTCCAAACTGGCATCTGCGGGCTTTCTGTAAAAATATTCAAATTCATTTAACTGGTTGGTGAACTTTTCGAACTGCAATCCCTAAGCCAAAGAAAACAGAGACGTACATCACAAATTTTAATTTATATCACTAAGCTATTCTTAAATCCAGCTCATCTAAAAGTTAAATTTTGTTTATTTGTGTTAGTATGAGGTATTTTAAATTTACTGCTATCATAATTTTGCTCCTACTGGCATCTATGTCTCATGCCCAAAGCATAAGCCTTGCAATGAATTACGTAGACCAAGGCGAATACGAAAAGGCCAAAAGCATATATGAAAAATTATATTATAAAAATTCTAGAAAACAAGATTACCTCCTCGGTTTGGTTAATGTTCACGTTCAACTTCAAGAATATGAAAACGCCCAAAAACTTTTAAAAAACCATATAGCATCATCTAATAGATATCCTAACCTCATGGTCGAATTAGGCTATGTCTTTCAACTAGAAGGCGATAGTTTAAAAGCAAATATATGGTATGATAAAGCTATTGACATCGTCAAAAAAAGATCTGTTTTTGCATACACTACCGGACAGACTTTTCAAAAGCATAACCTTTTAGACTTAGCCATCAAAACTTATGAAATTGCAAAAGCTCATGAACCTAGAATAAATTACAACATTCAATTGGCAAGACTTTATGGTGAAAATGGTAATGAAGAAAAAATGTTTGAAAGCTACTTAGATTTGATTCTGCAAAATGAGAAATACCTCAACGTGATACAACGTAACTTTAGTTCATATATTGACAGTAATCCACAAAATGAAAGCAACGTCACTCTCAAGCGCTTACTTATAAAACGCTTACAACAATCTCAAAATGTGATATATAACCAAATTTTGAGTTGGACTTTTATACAAGAAAATTCATTTAACAAAGCCTTTGCTCAAGAAAAGGCCATTTACAAAAGGACTCAAGACCAGACTTTTAACCGCTTATTTAGCTTAGGGGAAGTTGCTAAAAACGCCAAAAGCTTTGATGAAGCCTTAAAAGTTTACACATTTATTTATGAAGCAACCCCAAATTTAAACATAAAACTCAAAGCGGTTGAGAATTTAATGGATATTCAAATATTACAGGGCAGAGACAAATCTGAGATTGATAATAACTTTAAATCTTACTTTGAACTTTTTGGCTACAGTAATCAGACTATCGACCTTCAATTAAGTTATGCAGCGTTTAAAGCTTTTACAATTGATGACAAAGAAGAAGCCTTGAAAATTTTAGAGCAGTCTTTAACTTATGACCTTAATAGATTTCAGCAGGCCAAAACTCAAATGCTTATGGCTGACGTATTAGTCGCGCAAGAACAGTATAATCGGGCACTTATCAAATACAGTTTAGTAAGCAAACAAGTCAAAAATACGACTTTAGCTCAAGAGGCAAAATACAAAACCGCCATGACAAGCTATTACAAAGGAGATTTTGATTGGGCACTCACGCAACTTAAAGTCCTTAAAAAAGCGACAACACAAACCATTGCAAATGATGCACTGGAAATGTCTAGATTTATAAAAGATGGAAAATCTGAAATTGATTCTACTCAACAAGCCTTAAAAGCCATTGCAAAAGTTGATTTGTTAACTTATCAAAACAAACTTAATCAAGCCCTTGAACAACTCGATGAAGTTATACAAAACACAGATAATTTTCACCTCTTAGATCAAGCCCATTTTAAAAAAGCTCAAATTTTTGAAAAACAACAAAAATATCAGCGTGCTGTAGAACAATATGACAAATTAGTGAATGAGCATTCAGATAGTTTTTTGGTAGATAATGCATTGTTTTCAATGGCAAATATTCAATACGATAAGCTCAATTTAACTGAAGATGCTCAAAAAAATCTTGAGACTTTAATTTTTAACTATCAAGACAGTATATATTTTACAGAAGCTCGAAAATTGTACCGTAAAATCAGAGGCGATCAAAACTTACAATAATGTATATTTTCAATACGACCTTCAATATTGAGCTTAAACTGGTAGATCAGTGTGTAAAGGAAATTGAATTCAATTTAATTTCTGATCTGCTGGACACTGGCTTAATTGAAAAAGCGATATTAACTGAAGTTCTTAGTCAGGATCAATCTGGGAAAACATTTAGCCTTCAATTATTTTACAGTACAAAAGCACACCTGACGCAATTTCAAAAATTTCATAATCAAACTATTGAACAATGGGTAAGAGCTTACAGTGGTAAAGTTTTGTTTTTTCAAACGCCGATGCGAGTCATTGGTGAAAAGGCTTAAAACTATTAAGTACACAAATAGTAAAAATGCTTTACTTTTCCCGTTCAATCACATAATCTACCATATCCATAAGTGAAGACTTATATTCAGACTCAGGATAGTTTTCGAGAATTTTAAGCGCCTCTTTTTGATAGACCTTCATTTGCTTAACGGCATAGTCTAACCCACCATGAGATTTTACAAAATCTATAACTTGGTTAATTCTTTTTTTGTCTTTATTGTGATTTTTAACTGAATTGATGAGCCATTTTTTGTCCTTTGGTTCAGCATGATTAAGGACGTAAATTAAGGGCAAAGTCATTTTTTGCTCTTTGATGTCAATACCAGTGGGTTTACCGATTTTGCGTTCGCCATAGTCAAATAAATCGTCTTTGATCTGAAAGGCCATACCGATGAGTTCCCCAAATTTTCTCATGTTTTCGACGTGTTCTGAATCCGGTTTGACGGCAGCCGCACCAAGACTACAACACGCAGCAATTAAAGTCGCTGTTTTTTGACGGATAATGTCGTAGTAAATATCTTCGGTAATATCCAGTTTTCTGGCTTTTTCTATTTGTAAGAGTTCACCTTCACTCATTTCTCTAACAGCTATCGATATGATTTTAAGCAAATCAAAATCGTCATTGTCAATAGAGAGAAGCAAACCTTTTGACAACAAGTAATCGCCGACCAAGACAGCAATTTTGTTTTTCCAAAGGGCATTCAAGGAGAAAAACCCACGACGCCTATTGGAGTCATCCACTACATCATCATGCACCAATGTAGCGGTATGAATGAGTTCTATGACCGAGGCACCGCGATAAACCCGATCATTGACTTCACCATCAGACACCATTTTTGCCACAAGAAATACAAACATAGGTCGCATTTGTTTCCCCTTACGATTAACAATAAAGTGAGTAATTTTATTGAGTAAAGCCACTTTAGAGGACATGAAGAGCGAAAACTTCTTTTCAAACAACTCCATTTCATGACTAATGGGCGATTTTATTTGGGCGACAACTTTCAATAGAATAAATTTTGAAATGCTAAAATTAAAACATTATTTTTCCCTATGCTCTCATTTTTTTTATATTTACATATTATTAATCTTAAATTAAGACAATTATGAAGAAAATTACACTTTTATGTTTTATGATTTTAACGGCTTACAGCTTAAACGCACAAGACACTTGTGCTGGTGCAGTAGCGGTAACGCCTGGTATTACGACTGTAGGTACAATTGATGGTACGGATGTGCCATCTCCGATATGTGCATTAAATGGAACTGTAGATACAAATCCGGCTGGAGAATGGTATTCTTACACCTCATCACAGGATGAGGTCGTAACTGTTACAACTGATCTTCCTCAAAATGATGGTATGACGAATTCTAATGATACCAGAGTTCATATTTATACGGGTTCTTGTGGAAGTTTAACCTGTGTTGCAGGGAATGATGATATTGGTGGCGGTAACTTTCTATCTGAGGTTCAATTTCTAGCAGAATCCGGAGTTACTTATTATATCGCCTGGGATAACAGATGGAACCCAAATGGTTTTGATTTTAATTTAAGCACAGATATACCAAATTGTACAACAAGTTTTCCATATGTTGAAGACTTTGACAATGCGGTAGATTTTGTTGGGTGCTATACTGTAATAGATGAAGATGGTAATGGTACGGCATGGATACAACAAGAATTAGAATTACAGCCGTTAACACCTTCATATTTTGCTACTAATGGGACTAATGATGCACAAAAAGAAGATTATTTATTCTCACCTGCTTTAACTATGACAGCTGGTAATACTTATGATATTTCAGTATCTTACAACGGTGCTGATACTGCAAATGGTGCAGCAGCTAATGAAGACTTAGAAGTTTTAGTTGCTTCAGGTAATACTGTTGCAGACGCTAACAGTGGAACATCTGTATTTACTGATACTAATATCAGCCAGAATGGTGCTTTCGCTGATGTTGAAGCTCAGGCTTTAACTGGAACTGGTCAATTTGTGCCTTCAACATCTGGTGATTATCATATAGTATTTAAAAGTACTGGTTCTCCTGCACAAATAGGTGGAACTACAGGTTTTTTACTCGTTTTTGAATATTCTATTGATGAAACACTTTCAACAGAAGATTTCGAAACTTTTAATTTTAATTATTTTGTAGATGTTCAAAATAAACTAAACCTATCTGCAAATCAAGCTTTTGACCAAGTTACTTTACACAACTTACTTGGACAACAGGTTTTAAGCCAAGAACTTTCTAATCAAAACGAAAGCGTAGACTTAAATAATCTATCAAGTGGGGTGTATCTAGCCCAGGTGCAAATTAATGATAGCACAAAAACATTTAAGATAGTTAAAAAATAATCTTACAGCTTATTGTTATTTTAAAAACCACCTCAGGCGAGGTGGTTTTTTTGTTAAAATTTTTTTCAACTTATTTTTTATCTTCTTAAATTTAACGTATCAATAACATTTTATTTATATTCACATCCTTGAAAAAAAATTTAATGGGGAAATCAACTTTTTTTTGGCTCTTATTTTTTTTGGTTTTTACTTGTTTTGTAAAAGCTCAAACTACTGTTGATTGCGCAGTCGGCCCGGTAAACAACACCTTTTGCTATGATTCAAATGTGGTAGAAGAATTTACTTACGTGAGTAGTAATGGTTCATCTTTAAATTTAACAGTAAATTCTGGAGATGTAGAAGAAGGATTTGATGAGTTTATAGTGCTTGATACCAACGGGACAGAACTCTACAATGGTTATGGAAACGCCGGTGACTTAGCCGGTTTGACCTTCCAATCCACTGGTGATGAAATTACTGTTCAAGTCACACCTGATTTTTCTATAAGTTGCCAAAGTTCAAGTAGTATCAACCCGATAGATTTAACGGTGAGTTGTGCGACCTGTACCAACCCACAAGTCGATTTTACATTAGTGGACGACTGTTTAAATGCGCCACAGTTTTTTGTGGAGGTCAATGTAATTGATTTAGGTTCAGCGACAGATTTAGATATCATAGACAACCAAGGCAACCCTGCTCAAACAGCTTCTGCTACGGGTATTTTTACTTTTGGTCCTTATCCTAATGGGACATTAGTAGAATTGACTGCATCAAATAACCAAGATATTAATTGTCAGGTACAATCCGGAGTAATCACTCAAGACAATTGTACATTAAACTTAGTCGATTGTGCAGTCGGGTCGGTCAACACCAATTTCTGTTACGATTCCAGTGTCACTGAAGAATTCACATATGTGAGCAGTAACGGTTCGCCTTTAAATCTAACCGTGAATTCAGGAAATGTTGAAAACAATTTTGACGAATTCATTGTGTTAGATTCTAACGGTACTGAACTTTACAATGGTTATGGAAATGCAGGGGATTTAGCAGGTTTGACCTTCCAATCTACCGGTGATGAAATTACAGTACAAGTTACACCTGACGGTTCTATAGACTGTCAAAGTTCAAGTAGTATCAACCCGATAGATTTAACGGTGAGTTGTGCGACCTGTACCAACCCACAAGTCGATTTTACATTAGTGGACGACTGTTTAAATGCGCCACAGTTTTTTGTGGAGGTCAATGTAATTGATTTAGGTTCAGCGACAGATTTAGATATTACTGATAACCAAGGCAACCCATCACAAACAGCCTCAGCTACTGGAGTTTTTACTTTTGGTCCTTATCCTAATGGGACATTAGTAGAATTGACTGCATCAAATAATCAAGATATTAATTGTCAGGTACAATCCGGAGTAATCACTCAAGACAATTGTACATTAAACTTAGTCGATTGTGCAGTCGGGTCGGTCAACACCAATTTCTGTTACGATTCCGGTGTCACTGAAGAATTCACATATGTGAGCAGTAACGGTTCGCCTTTGAATCTAACCGTGAATTCAGGAAATGTTGAAAACAATTTTGACGAATTCATTGTGTTAGATTCTAACGGTACTGAACTTTACAATGGTTATGGAAACGCCGGTGACTTAGCCGGTTTGACCTTCCAATCCACTGGCGATGAAATTACTGTCCAAGTCACACCTGACGGTTCTATAGACTGTCAAAGTTCAAGTAATATCAACCCGATAGATTTAACGGTGAGTTGTGCGACCTGTGTTAACCCACAAGTTAATTATAATCTTATAGGTAACTGTGGTAATGGTAATGAAGAATTTACCGTAGAGGTAGAAATTGTAGATCTAGGAACAGCTCCATCCCTTGATATTACTAATAACCAAGGTGATCCGCTTCAAAATGTTACTTTTCCCACAACGCTGACTTATGGACCTTATCCTTTAGGGACAGATGTCGTTTTTACCGTAGAAAATGTAGACGATGTCAATTGTATAATTACGAGTCCAAATCAGACTTTAGAAACTTGTGGTTGCTTTGGGTCAGATCCATTTTGTGCACCTGAGCCTGGTGAAGCATTAATTTTTGAAAATGTAGACGACTCTAGTAGTACAGAGGCTGATCCTAACCTAAGTAATTATGGCTGTTTGGCTACCCAACCTAACCCGGTGTGGTTTTTTATGCAGGTTGAAGATTCTGGGGAACTTGTTTTTGAAATTGTTCAAAATACCCAATTTGACAACCAAGGGAACCCGACAGGTACACCTTTAGATGTTGATTTTATTGCATGGGGACCGTTTACAGACACCCAATTTTGTAACGATCTAGATAGTTGTACCCAATGCGAAAGCAATACTTTTGATAACAATTATCCTTACGGCAATGTTATGGATTGTAGCTATTCTGCTGCCCCTACAGAAACCTTTACCATTCCAAATGCTCAAGTTGGTGAAATATATGCTGTGCTTATTACCAACTTTAATGGTGATCCAGGATTTATCAGTTTAGGCCAAACCAATTTTGATGATCCCAATAGTGGCTCTACGAATTGTGATATTGTTCTACAAAATCAAGTTACAGCTTGCCAAGCTGATGGCGCAGTGTTAACTGCAACTGATAGTGCTGCTGATCAATACCAATGGTTATTATTTAACGAGTCCACGCAACAGTTTGATCCCATTACCGGGGAAGACCAACCCACACTAGCTGTAACTGAGTCAGGTCTATATCAGGTATTGACGCTTAATGGGGCCGATGTTAGTACTGAAGAGTTTGATGTGACTATAATTCCCGAACCAGAAAATAGTTTGCCCACTGAAACCGCAGTATGTAATAATCAGACCATTATTTTGGATGCCACAGCACAAAACCCTGATGATTATGATAGTTTTGAATACCAGTGGTTTTTAAATAATAATCCCATTTCTGGAGAAACTCAAGCAACATTAGATGTTGACCAACCAGGAAACTATACTGTAGAAATTAGCACAACAAATCTTAATATTGACGCCGATGGTAATGATCTTACATGCGTCAATATTTTTGATATCCAAGTTAATTCAGCAGATTTTACCGTAGATTTAGGTGAAGATCAAACTTTTTGTGATGCCGGTTCACAAGCTATAACTGCTAATGTTAACGGTGCTGATGACACTAATGCAACTTACTTTTGGAATACAGGCGACACAACAGCTTCTATCGATGTTAGTGATAGCGGTATCTATGAAGTCAGCGTTACTATTGAAGGTTGTACAGTTACAGAATCTGTTGAGTATAAGTTTAATGAATCGCCAGTCATAGCACTTGGACCAGATACCACTACTTGTGATTTGACGTTATTTGAATTGGACGCGACGCCGAGTAATTTAGACACAGGCGCTAGCGTGACCTACGAATGGACTTTAGATGGGCAACCTCTAAATGTCAATGATGATGTTGCAGTCATTAATCCCGATGATTTTGGATTTGGTAATTACGAAGTCAATGTCTATTTTGACAATCCAAATTGTAATACCGTGGATAATATTTCATTTTCACAAAGACAAATAAGCGTTGATATTTCTTCAGATGACTCCGACAATTTATTTTGTGTAGATGATAAAGTCACGTTTTCAGCAAGTTTACAAGACGCAGAACCGGCAGAAGCCAATTTTGAGTGGTTTGTCAATGGAGAAAATCAAAATAATAATTCGGCAACTTTAGAAAACTATAGCATTACGAGTAACCAAACAAGTCAAAGCGTTTCGGTTGAAGTATCTATTGGAAATGAATGCCTTGCATCAGAGCAACTCACATTCAATTTGTATGCTATCGATAATTGTGTAATTAGTCAAGGCTTATCGCCTAATGGAGACGGACAAAACGATAATTTAGACCTTAGATTTTTAGATGATAGAACAGGTATCACTTCTTTTGAAGTGTTTAACAGATATGGGCAAAAAGTTTATGAAAAAGCTAATTATAGAGATGAATTTTTTGGCCAATCTGATAATGGCAACAACCTAGAAACAGGAACTTACTTTTATGTCATTAAATTTGACAAAGAAGATGAATCCTTTGGAATTATTCAAAAAGGATGGATATATATAAATCAAGAACAATAATTAATAACTTATAAAAATTAAATATTATGAAAAGAATATTACTCTTATTACTCTTTGGCTTAGGAGTGTTTTCCGCACAAAGCCAGATCACGGTAGATAACACACTAACCGTTCAACAGTTAGTCGATGACGTCTTAGTACTTGGTCAGTGTGCTGAGGTTAATAATGTGACTTCACCAATGAACAGTGACTTTGCCGGATTGGGCTTCGATAGTTTTGGTGCGTTCGATGGAACCACCTCAACACCAGGATTCCCGTTCGACGGAGGGATCATCTTAGCCACCAATGGGATTGATATGGTACCTACAGGGTTGCCCAATCAGAATGGTGGTAACCCACCATGGTTAGGAGATGCTGATCTAGATGCATTAATCTCAGAGCCAAACGGAACAAATAATGCTACAATTATTGAGTTTGAATTTATCCCTTTCGTCGATCAAATTAGTTTTAACTATCTCTTAGCTTCAGACGAGTACCCATCTTTTGTATGCACGTTTGCTGATACTTTTGCCTTTATTTTAAGTGGGCCGGGTATTTCTGATGTCAATAATTATGATCATGACGCCAATCCTAACACCCCTGAACTTTCACTAGATCTTGGAGGTCAAAATATTGCAGTCATTCCCGGCACAACTATTCCGGTAAGTCCGGTTAATATTCATACCAATACTGCCTGTGGCGCTGGAAGTTTAGGGGAGTTTGCTGTACCGCAACTATTTGACCAAACAAACTCTAATAATGGAACCACTATGTACGGTGGACAAACCGTACCACTTACAGCTACGGCTTCTGTTATTCCAGGCCAAACCTACAACATAAAACTAGTGATTGCTGATAGAGGTGATACCATCTTAAATTCTGCTGTGTTTTTAGAATCGGAATCATTCGATCTGGGAGGCATAGATTTAGGACCAGATATTACTATTGAAAATGGGAATGCACCATGCGAAGGCGAAACCGTTACACTTGACGCTGGTTTTAGTGCAGCCAATATTCAATACTTTTGGGCACAAGATGGTAATATTATTCCAGGTGAAAATGGTCAAACCCTTGAAGTCACCGAGAATGGAGAATATGAAGTCGGTATTCAAATAGGCGCCGGAGGTACGGCTTGCTTTGGAGTATCCAACCTGGTAACTGTAGAATTTTATCCGGAACCCACATTCGATCCATCAGACCCAATTAATCTTTGTCAAGGAGAAACCACGGTTCTAGACGGAACACCAACTAACGCCTCAGCATTTACAAGTATAGATTACCAATGGTTTAAAGATGGTGTTGAGTTAACAGGAGAAACCAATCCAACACTAACGGTTGACGATAGCGGTCAATATCAAGTCGTTATCGATGCCAATGCTTGTGATGATGTACCCAATACATTTGATGTGAATCTTGTAGATTATCAAGTTAGTCTACCTATACCACCTCAAAATTGTGTAGGTCAAGGCGAAACTGTTGAAGTTGTCCCAGAATTCACAGGATTAACAGATAGTGAAATCAGTCAAGTGACTTACGAATGGAGTACAGGAGAAACGACACCTACCATCCAACTCTCTGAGGCCGGTACGGTTTCAGTAACGACAACTTACGAAGGTTGTGAAGAGTCAGTCACAGAGACTTTTACATTTTTTAATAATCCACAAGTAAGTATAGCCGGTTCACCGACTTTATGCGATGGCGATGTCAATACACTTGATGCAACACCTGTAAATGTAAACGATTTAGATTCACCAACTTATGCATGGACTTTAGACGGTAATCCCTTACCTGAAACCACTCCAGTAATAGATATCAATGAAGGTGGACTTTATGAAGTTACAATCGATAATAATGGCTGTACATCTTCAGACCAATTAGAGGTTGACTTTGTTAGCTACACATTAGATTTAGGTGATGATCAAAATTTATGTACTGGTGATGGTGGTCCACAAAACATTACGCTGACACCAGATATTACGGGATTAACTTCAGTACAACAAAATCAAATACTTTACACCTGGAGTGATGGGTCGACAGAAGAAACTTTAACGGTTTCAGAAAGTGGCACTTACACTTTAGAAACTGATGTTAACGGCTGTATTCAAACTGCTCAAGTTAGCGTAAGTATTGTAGAAACCATTGATGTGAGCCTTCAGGATATTTTGAAGTGCCCAGAAGATGAAGTAGTTTTAGACACCGGTTTACCTGATGATGATCCTAATATCACGTATTCTTGGACGCTTAACGGTAATCCCGTAGGAGATAATAGTCCCAGCTTTAATGCTAGTGAAGAAGGAACTTACATTATAACAGTTGATAATCAAGGTTGTACAAGTACTGCTACTGCAGAAGTTTCTGGTTATGATGTTGATAATTGTGTGATTACTCAAGGCATTTCACCCAACGAAGATGGAGCCAATGATTGTATGGACCTTACTTGGTTAAATGACCAACTCGGTATTGATAGGTTTCAAGTTTTTAACCGCTATGGGAGAAAAGTATTTGATGAAACCAATTATGAAGACACGTTTTGTGGTCAAGATGACAATGGTGACGAGCTTTCAACAGGCACCTATTTTTATGTCATTAACTTGGCAAATTCAGACCAACGCTTTGAACGTGTAGTTAAAGGATGGGTTTACATAAACCTAGAACAACAATAATCAACCAACTAATTTTTTAACGACTTATATCATGAAGAAAATATTAATAATAGCAAGTCTAATAGGGGTTTTAACCTTACCAGATGCGCTTGCTCAACAAGATCCACAATATACGCAGTATATGTATAATATGAACGTTGTTAACCCAGCTTATGCTGGATCTAAAGAAAGCTTATCAGTAGGATTACTCTACAGAGATCAATACACTGATATTGATGGTGGACCGCAAACTTTTACATTTGCGGCACACTCGCCATTAGGAAATGGTCTTGGCGTAGGTTTAAGTGCTATTTCTGACGAAATTGGACCCGTAGAAGAAAATAATTTGTATGCTGATATTTCTTATACTATCGATTTAGGTGCCAAACATAAGCTAGCTTTTGGCGTAAAAGCCGGAGCCACATTTTTTGACGTAGGTTTGATAGACTTATCACTTCAAGATGATATTGATGACGCTTTTAGTTCAAATATCAATGAAACCTTTGTTAATATTGGTGCAGGATTCTTCTTTTATTCTGATAAATATTATGTAGGTATATCTATGCCTAATTTTTTAGATTCAGAGCATTTAGATGTTGATGATCGATCATTTGGTTCAGAAACACAGCATTTGTTTGCCACAGCGGGTTATGTATTTGACCTTTCAGACAATGTTAAATTTAAACCATCTACATTGATCAAAACAGATTTTAATACAGAAGCAACATTTGATATCAATACCAATTTTTTGTTTTATGAGAAATTCGAAATAGGAGCTTCATACAGAACAGAAGATTCCTTCAGTGGTTTAGTCGGATTTAGACCAACCGATTGGTTACAAGTTGGTTTTGCCTACGATAGTGTATCTAGTGCTCTAGATACAGATTCTTATGAAGCATTTATCATATTTGATATTTATTTCAAAAAGAAAACTTTTTTATCACCACGTTATTTCTAATCATAAAAATATAGCATAAACATGAAAAATATAATTCAAACCATATTCATCTTATTGCTTACAATTCAAATTGTAAGCGCACAAAACGATGATACAAAAAAAGCAGACAAGCACTTTAACAGACTAGAGTTTGTAGATGCTATTAAAGACTATGAAAAACTAATTTCAAAAGGAAAAGCCAATGCTTATGTCTATAAACAATTGGCTGTAGCAAACTACAATATTTCAAATACCACAGAATCAGCAAGGTATTTTAAGCAATATCTTAAAAATACTGATGATGCTTCAGCTGAAGATTACTTTAGATATGCTCAAATTTTATTATCTAATGAAAATTATGATGAAGCCAAATCTGCATTTAAAGATTTTGCATCTAAAGCACCTAACGATTCAAGAGCTAAGGCCTTTAAATCTAATCCAAATTTTGTTCAAGATTTAAGCGGTAAGGAGCCAAATTACAATGCTCAACCCATGAATTTAAATTCTGAGTATTCTGACTTTGGAGCCTATGAGTACGATACTTATCTCTACTTTGTCACCGCTCGAAATAAGTCTAGAAGAACATATGGGTGGAATGACCAACCTACAACAGATATTTATAAAGCTGAAAATGTAGCTGGTACGTTTAAGAACGAAAAAATGCTTAAAGGCGATATCAATTCAAAATTTAATGAAGGTACAATTGTCTTTTCAAACGATGGAAAAACAGCCTATTTTACAAGAAATGACTACGTCGATGGTGACTATAATAAAAGTGAAGAAGGCATTAGTAAATTAAAAATTTATCAAGCCCAAAAAGTAGGTGAAGAGTGGAAAGATATCAAAGCTCTTCCATTTACAAGCTCTGAATACTCTGTAAGTCATCCAGCCTTAAGTACTGACGACAGCACCTTGTATTTCTCAAGTGATATGGATGGCGGTTATGGACAATCTGACTTGTATAAAGTTAGCATAAATGACGATGGCAGTTTTGGTGAGCCACAGAATTTAGGAGCTATGATTAATACTGAAGGTCGAGAAAGCTTTCCATTTATAGATAGTGATGGGAAATTGTTTTTTTCATCTGATGGTCACCTTGGTCTTGGCGGCTTAGATGTATTTTACACTAAAAATAAAGATGGCTCTTACGTAGAACCTGAAAATTTGGGAGCGCCTATCAATAGTTCAAAAGACGACTTTGCTTTCACCTATTTCAATCAGGTTGATAGAGGTTATGTGTCCAGTAATAGAGGAGAAAATCCACTTAATGACAACATTTACCAAGTTCAACTACTTAAACCTCTTGACGAAACCAACTTTATTGTAAGTGTCACAAATGCAGATACAGACGAACCATTGAGTAATGTCGATGTCAATATTTACGATGACGAAGACAACCAAATTGCTTCATTAAAAACAAATCCTAAGGGTGAAGCTAAAGAAATAGTTATCAGTAATTTGGAGTACGATATTCAAGCTAACCTCGATGAGTACGAAAGCGTATCCAAAACAGTTTCTGCCAAAGGTGATGCCATGGAAATAAACCTCAAATTGAAACCTATTAAGAAAATTATCGAAGATAGGGAAATTACGTTCTCAAATGTACTTTTCGATTTTGATAAGGCTACCATAAGACCAGAGGCGGCCTTTGAATTAGACAAAATTGTTGCAACACTTAAAAAGTATCCCGACTTGATTATTAAAATTGAGAGTCATACGGATAGAAGAGGTCCAGAAATTTATAATCAAAACCTTTCGGAAGCTAGAGCACAGAATACTATGAAATACTTAATTGAAAAAGGTATTGATGAGTCAAGACTTTCTGCTGAAGGCAAAGGTGAATCTGAACCACTCAACGACTGTGCTGATGGATGTACAGAAGAAGAACACGAGCAAAATAGACGTTCTAAATTTATCATCGTAGAATAGCTATAAATATTTAAAAACCAAACCCCAACCTACTCATGGTTGGGGTTTTTTTGTTAAATTTACATATGATTATAACTTATGAAAAAAAATTGTTTGGAATGTGGGGCAGAATTGATGGGCAGAGTCGATAAAAAATTTTGCTCTGACTATTGCCGTAATTCCTATAACAATAAAAAAAACAGAAGTACAAAAAATATTATAAGAAATACCAATAACTTATTGCGGAAAAATTATAGAATTCTCAATAAAATTAATCCTCAGCAAAAAACCAAAACCACTAAAGATAACATGTTGAGAAAGGGATTTAATTTTAATTATTTTACAAGTATCTATAAAACTAAAACCGGTAAGGTCTATTATTTTGTTTACGATCAAGGTTACTTACCACTAGGAAATGAGTATTATGCTATTGTCAAACGCTTAGATAATGATTAGACAAAAGTTATATCCAATCGTTGCCATTATTGTTTTTGTGTTCAGTATTTGGTATGTGTTCTACGATTTTTCACCGCAATACAGCACAGATTTTAATGCTAAATCAAACAAATTTTCGACGGATCGTGCTTTTAAACATGTCGAAGCAATTGCAGATCAAGAGCATTTTGTTGGGACTGCCCAACATAGTTTAACTAGAAACTACATTGTAGAACAATTAGAAGATTTAGGCTTAAAGGTTCATACACAGCAAGGCTTTAGTTTAAACGCATTAGGTGAATTTACAATCCCAGAAAATATCATTGCCAAAATAGAGGGTCAAAACCCAAAGGCAAAATCACTTTTACTCCTATCTCATTACGATTCAGAACCGCATTCGTCCTTTGGTGCAAGTGATGCGGCTAGTGGCATAGCTGCCATACTAGAAGCTACCAGAGCATTTTTAGAAAATGGCAAAAAACCCAAGCATGATATTATCATTTGCTTTACTGATGCTGAGGAAGTGGGGCTTCTTGGTGCAACCCTTTTTGTAGATCAACATCCTTGGGCCAAAAATATTGGATTGGTTTTAAATTTTGAATCACGTGGAAGTGGTGGTCCGAGTAACATGATTTTAGAAACTAATCACGGTAATTCAAAAATGATAAAGGCCTTTGCAGAGGCAGAGATTAATCATCCACTTGCGACCTCACTCATGTATAGTGTTTATAAAATTCTGCCAAACGATACAGACTCAACGGTATTCAGAGAAAAGGCTGATATACCTAGCTTCTTTTTTGCTTTTATCGATGACCACTATGATTACCATACCGCTTTAGATATCCCTCAACGGTTAGATAAGAGCTCATTATCTCATCAAGGTGAATACGCATTTGGTCTTTTAAATCACTTTAGTCAAATCTCACTAGACAATAACTTAAAGAGCAATGTAGAAATGGTTTATTTCAATTTACCGGAATTAGGGACGTTTTATTATCCCTTTGATTGGATGTGGTGGTTGTATACAGCCAATGCCTTGCTGTTTTTGGCTGTTTTATATTTTGGGCTTAAAACCAAATCCATTAATAGGCGTGAGGTATTTCTTGGGATTTTACCTTTTACAATTTCATTAACTTGTGCATTTCTATTAGGCTTTTTTGGTTGGAAAGCTTTGCTTTGGTTTTATCCCCAATATTCAGAAATTTTGCAAGGGTTTCCTTACAACGGACACAATTATATTTTTGCATTTGTCAGCCTATCGCTTTGGGTAGCATTTCTAGTTTACAGGCGATTTCATCATAAACTCAACCCGCATAACGCCTTAGTCGCACCTATTGTCCTATGGTTTTTGATTTGTGCAATAATAAATATTTATCTTCCCGGCGCTTCTTATTTTATATTACCACTTGGATTTGGCATAATTGCCTTTGCGATGAGTACTTTTAAAGAAATCCCAAATCTGTTTGTTATTTGGACTTTGGGTTTGCCGTGTATTGGTCTAATTGTCCCACTCATTCAATTTTTTCCTGTAGGTCTAGGACTCAATATGTTGGTAATATCAACCGTTTTTAGTGTTTTAGTTTTTGGAATTTTATACAGTTTTATAGGATATCTGCCATTCAAAAAGACATTAGCTATTATTTTTTTCCTTCTAGGCGTATCATTTTTAATAGTAGCCCATGTCAATTCAGATTTTAATAGATCACAACCCAAACCTAATAGCTTGGTTTACCTACTTGATAAAACTGATCAAAAAGCCTATTGGAATACTTATGATAATACACTAGACAGCTGGAATCAGAAATTTTTTGAAGATACCATTGCATCAGAAAAACCAATATTACAGAGCAAATACTTGACGGGCTTTACATACACTTCAAAAGCACAATACCTTAATCTTAAAAGTTCTGATTATGATATAGTTATAGACAGTTTAGAAAATGACTATGCCAGAATAAAGCTAAATATTTCTCCTTTATCTCAAACCAAAAGGATTGAACTTTATATGGATAAAAATTACAACTTTAGAGAATTTAAAGTAAATCAACAGCAGGCAGATAGTTTAAAAATTAAAGATACTCAATACCACGTATTTAAAAAACGAGCATGGACCAGATTGTTAACATATCACGTTGTCAATCAGGAAGAGTTAAATATAGAATTTGAAGGCAAATTACCTATCCCGCCAATAAAAATTTACGAAACCCGCTTTGACCTTTTGAAAAATGAAAAACTGAATGTACCCAAACGTACACCTAGCATGATTCCTAAGCCTTTTGTTGTAAACGACGCTATTGTCATCAAAAACACCGTAGAATTTGAAAGCACCAAATAATTGCACTGTCGGTATACTGGGATGTGGCTGGCTAGGTCAAGCACTTGCAAAAACACTAAATGCCAAATCATACACAGTAAAAGGGACAACCACACAAAAAGAAAAACTTAAAGTACTAAATGAATTAGCCATCGAAGCCAATCTTGTCAAAATTTATCCTGATCATATCAAAGGTGACCTCAAGTCATTTTTGAAACATTTAGATATATTAATTATTGCCATTCCACCAAAAATTAATAGAGGAGAAACAAACTTAAAAAAAGGTCTTGAAAATATTTTTCAAAAAAAAGAACTTTCTGCGATAAGTAAACTCATATATGTGAGTTCTACTGGAGTTTTTGCTAATGGACTCAACCAGATTTATGATGAAAACTCTACACCTAATAATAAAAGTTTAAGAGGTAAAGCATTGATAAGTCTAGAAAATACAATTAGAGCACAAAAACAAATTCAAGATACTTTTATTCTCAGGTTAGGTGGTTTATTTGAAAATGGCGGAAGACACCCTATACATTTTTTAAGTGGTAAACCAAATGTTCCAAACCCTAAAGCCCCTATAAATTTGATAGAAAAAACAGATGCTGTAGAGTTAATTGTAAAAATTATTGAAACTAAAGCTGTTGATCAAAGTGTTTTTCATGGGGTTTTCCCCAAACATACAGAAAGAGAAACGTATTACGTTGATAAAGCAAAAGCGCTAAACCTTAAACCGCCTTTATTTGAAAATTCAAGTACTAATAATGGTAAAATTATAAAATCTGATCTTACACAAGAGGTTTTAGACTTTACTTATGCAAAAGAACCCTAAGAATAGCCACATCAAAAACCACTCGTATCAAACAGTATTAAGAGATGTAGCCAAATATTCTGGGTTTTTAAACTCATGTATCAATGCCATTTGATGTTTTTTTAGTAAAATTGAAGTCTCTAATTTAAATTTTTATGAATACGTATAGGTTTTTTGTTCTGTTTTTTATAATTGTTTCAAATCTCGTTGCTCAAAACAAAGAGATTACACTAGAAGAGATATGGTCCGGCAATTTCTCTCATGACCGACTACAATCGCTTCAATCCTTAAATAACGGACAATCCTATATCGTTCAAGATTACAACCGCGCCAAAGGTGAGATGCGCGTCGATATTTTTGAATACAAAACTGGAGAAAAAACTGGTGAGCTTATTAATAGCAGTAAAATTGAAGGTCTAAATTTTTTCCAAACCTTTAGCCTAAGTCAAGATGAGACCAAAGCTATTCTTGGGGTGCAAATCGAGACCATTTACAGGCGCTCTGTCAAAGGTCAATACTTTGTTTACAACATTAAAACCAATAATCTTACCCAAATTGATGTTGATAAAATTCAAGAACCGCATTTTTCTCCTGACAATTCTCAAGTAGCTTTTGTGAAAAACAACAATGTATTCATTAAAAATATAGACAACAATACTACAACACAAGTTACTGCAGATGGCCAAAAAAACAAAATCATCAACGGTCTTACCGATTGGGTTTACGAAGAAGAATTTGCTTTTGTCAAAGCTTTTGAGTGGAGTCCAGACGGAAAGTATTTGGCTTACCTAAAATTTAATGAGTCTGAAGTGCCTGAATTTTCAATGGACATTTATGGCACTTATGGTAATGACTTGTATCCTAAACAAGACGTGTTTAAATACCCAAAAGCTGGTGAAAAAAACGCAGAAGTTTCACTGCATATTTATAATGTGAAATCGGATCGTTCAACTGAAATAAATCTAGGCGATTACCACTATATACCAAGATTAAAATGGAGTCAAAAAACTAATTTGTTGTCCGCTCAAACCACCAATCGACATCAAAATGAACTTAAGTTGCATTTGGTTAATACTGATAATTTTTCAGTCGAAACTATTCTCACCGCAACAGACAAAGCTTATGTTGATGTTGATGATGATTTGACTTTTCTCGAAGACAATTCTTTTATTTGGACAAGTGAACAAGATGGATGGAATCATATTTACCACTACAGCGAAAACGGAAAACTTATTAATCAAGTGACTGATGGCAACTGGGAAGTAACCAATTATTACGGTTATGACTCAAAAACGAAACGCATTTTTTACCAAAGTACCGAAGCAGGTAGCGTTAACCGCGCGGTGTATAGCATCAAAATTAACGGAAAGTCTAAAACAGCTCTTGCTGATAAATCAGGAACAAATTCTGCCGACTTTAGTGCCGACTTCAGCTATTTTATCAACACCTTTAGTAATGCGGAAACCCCAAGACGCTTTACTTTACATGATGCTAAAAATGGTAAACTCCTTAGAAAAATTAAAGATAATCAAAAGCTTTTAGACAAATTAGAAGCTTACAATTTGTCTGAAAAAGAGCTCAGCACCATCAAAATTAATGGAAATAATCTCAACATGTGGATGATTAAACCCAAAGATTTTGACCCATCTAAAGTTTATCCTTTATTAATGTATCAATATTCTGGACCAGGTTCGCAGTCAGTATCCAACAGTTTTTTTGGGACGAATGATTATTGGTATCAAATGCTTGCTGACAAAGGTTATATAATAGCTTGTGTAGATGGACGTGGCACAGGTTATAAAGGGCGCGATTTTAAAAAAGTTACACAATTAGAATTAGGCAAATATGAACTAGAAGACCAAATTGCAGCGGCTTATAAATTAGGTCAGGAATCTTACATTGATGCCGATAGAATTGGGATTTGGGGTTGGAGTTATGGCGGTTTTATGTCCTCTAATGCTATTTTTCAAGCTAATGATGTCTTTAGCTTTGCCATAGCTGTGGCACCAGTAACTAGCTGGCGGTTTTATGATACCATTTACACCGAGCGTTATATGACGACACCTCAGGAAAACGCCTCTGGTTATGATGATAATTCGCCTATCACACATGTTAATGAATTTGATAAAGGTGATTATTTACTTATTCACGGCAGTGCCGATGACAATGTTCATGTTCAAAATACCATGCAATTGATTGAAGCTTTAGTGCAAGCTAATAAGCAATTTGACTGGCGGATTTACCCCGATAAAAATCATGGGATTTACGGTGGAAATACCCGATTGCATTTGTATAATGTGATGACGGAATTTTTGATGGAGCAATTATAGTTAAATAATCAGACCTCACAGGTTTTTGAAACCTGTGAGGTCTATGAGAAACTGAAAATAAGAATTTTAATAGCATTTAAAAAATTATAGAAAACGAAATCTATGCAAGTCACCTTTCAAACCAAAGCCGAAAGCAAACGCCAACAACAGGAAGAGTTTTTGAAGCTTACTGGTGCGGAGCGTTTTTTTAGGTTTTTGGAAATGTCGAGAGCTATCAATAAAATCATGCCCGTAAAAAACAGACTGGCTTTTGAAGAAAGAAATAAAGGTAACTTTTTATTGATTCATAAAGATTTGAAAGATGATGAAGTGGGGTGATAATATTAAAGAATTTGTAAAATTGGCAAACAAATATAAAGTTAGGATGATTTTAGTGGGTGGAGGTGCTGTCAATTTTCATGGCTATCAAAGACATTCTGCTGATGTTGACTTTTGGATAGATACAGATCGAGAAAATATGGGTAAATTGATCAAAGTTTTTAAAGATTTAGGCTACGAGATTGAAAGCTTTCCTGATAAAGTCATGAGTAAAAAGCAAAATATTTCGATTAAATTTTCCCCTCATGATCTGGATTTAGAATTAATTACGAAGTTTAATGTGGCTAAATCATTTGATGAAGCTTATAAAGAAAGTTCAGTAGATTTTAAGAAAGGAGAAAAACTTGTTAGATGGAATATTTTAAGCTTAGAAGATCTTATTACCAGTAAAATAAAATCTTCAAGGCCAAAAGATTTACTCGATATTCATCAATTAAAACAAATAACTGATAAACAATAAAAGATAAACATGTCAACAAAACCAGCACACCAAAAAGAACTCTTCGGACACCCTACCGGACTTTACATCTTGTTTTTTACAGAATTATGGGAGCGTTTTTCATATTACGGGATGCGAGCTATTCTTACTTTATACATGCTCGCCAAAGTCAGCGATGAAAATCCAGGTCTGGGTTGGGACGAAGGTAAAGCTTTAGCTATTTATGGTTGGTACACTATGTTGGTGTATGTTGCCTCTATTCCTGGTGGAATTATTGCTGATAAGATCCTCGGGCAGCGAAAATCGGTAATGGTTGGCGGTTGGTTGCTCGTTGCTGGTCATGGAGTGTTGTCTATAGAGCAAAGTTGGGCGTTTTACACCGGTTTATTGCTTATCGTTTTAGGAGTTGGAATGTTAAAACCCAATATTTCAACCATGGTTGGTGGTCTTTATAAAGAAGGCGATCCGAGACGTGATAAAGGCTTTTCAATATTTTATATCGGTATTAATGTCGGTGCGGCTGTAGCCAGTATATTAGTAGGTTGGGTTGCTGCCGAATACGGTTGGCACTACGGCTTTGGAC
Organism: Mesohalobacter halotolerans; assembly: GCF_006120725.1. Taxonomy (GTDB): domain Bacteria; phylum Bacteroidota; class Bacteroidia; order Flavobacteriales; family Flavobacteriaceae; genus Psychroflexus; species Psychroflexus halotolerans. Next base: position 125,839 of record NZ_SWMU01000001.1, on the reverse strand, counting down.
TTGCAGCCATTGGAATGGTTCTTGGTCAATTGGTCTACGTTTATGGGACACGATTTTTAACCCACGTAGGTAATAAACCTACAAAAGCCACGGCTAGCGACCACGATGTGTCGCTCAATCAAATTTTTAGTCAAATGTTTAGCACTAAAAACACTTTGATTGTTATTGTTTTATTGGCTGCTACATCAGTATTTATTCCACTTAATTTTATGGAAACTGAAGTCTCGGCCTATGTCATATTCTTTCTATTCCTCACTTTAGTTGTCGGATTTATGATGACGGTTTATCAAGACTTAGAATCCAAAATTCAAAAAGACCGATACTTGGTTTTGTTACTTTCTTTTTTAATTGTGATAGTGTTTTGGGGCGCTTTTGAACAAGCTGGAGGATTGTTAAATATTTATGCGCAGCAGAAGACAGATAGAATGCTAGGTGGTTGGGAAATTCCTGCGGCATTTTTTCAATCTTTAAACCCGACTTATATCATTATATTTGGTTTGCCGGTAGCTATTTTTTGGCAGTGGATAAAAAATAAAGGGAAAGAAGCCTCCTCTATTTTTAAAATGGCGGTAGGTGTTATTATCATGGGGCTTGGCTTTGTTTTTATGGTGTTTGCCACACAACAATATGCAGCAAATGGTTCAGCAGCACTGTATTGGTTAATTTTTGCGTATTTACTTCATACCATAGGAGAGTTATCGGCTTCTCCTGTTGCTTTGTCCTTTATCACCAAATTAGCTCCGGTCAAATATGGGGCATTGATGATGGGGGTCTATTTTGCAGCTACCGGCTTAGGAAACAAAGTGGCTGGAATTATAGGCGAATCTTCACAAGCAGAACCCATTCGAATTGAGTTAAATGCATCTGCAGATCAAGTTAAACCTTTGTTGACCGAAAATAAAACTGACAGTATTTTTGCTAAAAACAAGGCTTTTACAATTGAAAGCCAAGCCTTTGTGAGCAATGGTAATTTTGCTTTTGACAAAAGTGATATTTCAGAAATTTTTAAATTTAAAGAAGCAAAATCTAAAGAAGAATTTGTTAATCGTTTGAATGGGTATGAGGCTTCATCAAGTGAGTCATTAACTGTATTTCTAAATTTTGATTATAAAAATGATAAATATATAGGTCAGATTGTAGTTGATCAGTTTCAAACCGACTTAGAGTTTAGGACTTTTGCCGGGATTACTATTTTTTGCGTGATTTTTGGCGTTTTGGTTATTTTGTTATTAAAACCACTCAAACGCTTGACCCACGGTGCTGAAGAAAAAGAAATAGAAGGTTTAGAACAAGAAGGCTTTGAGCTGGCAGATGATGAAGTTAAATGATTGATTACTGAGTAGTAATGTTTGCGAAACTTTAGCCAGTAGTAAATTTGAGAAAACATTTTAAGCTCTTAAATTTTTTAATTTTTAAATAGAAATATAAAAATCATGAAACCAACCACCAACCAACCCGATTTTTTTGATTCTAAAGTGCTTGGTCACCCGGCTGGGCTTTTTGTTTTGTTTTTTACAGAGATGTGGGAACGTTTTTCCTTTTATGGGATGCGCGTGCTTTTGGTCAATTTTTTAACTATGGCCGTCATTAGCTATAATCCCGGCTGGGAATGGGTGCCAGAAAATGCTACGGCATTGTTTGGAACCTATGCCATGTTACTTTACATTACCCCAATTTTGGGTGGTATCATTGCCGATAAATTAACTGGTTATAATTGGGCTGTGGTTATTGGCTCTATCTTAATGACTGCTGGTCACGCGAGTATGGCTTTGGAAACTGAAGCTTCGCTTTATATTGGTTTAGGTCTAATCATTATTGGAACTGGCTTTTTTAAACCCAATATTACATCCATCATTTCAGAGATGTATAAGTTTTTACCAGAGAAAAAAGATGGTGCGTATACCATTTTTTATATGGGTGTCAATGCAGGGGCTTTTTTCGGAATGCTGCTTTGTGGATATTTGGCTGAAAAGTTAGGTTGGGCTTACGGTTTTGGTTTGGCAGGTGTTTTTATGCTTCTTGGGACTTTACAATTTTGGCTGGCCAAACCACTTTTTGGGAGCATTGGTGATGTGCCGAAAAAGCGTGATGTAGAGGACAAAAAAGACACTGGAGTAGAATTAAGTCAAGATGAAAAAGACCAAGTCAAACCTAATCCGTTTACGACTTTAGATAAAATTTTAATCGTTTTATCAGCCATTATTGGTTTAGGCTATGCTATAAATGATCCCATGTCAAAAATAGCTGACTTTGATATGTTTGCTTGGGCCGAAACACCAAGTATTTCCGGACAGTACGTTGTGGTATTATTAGGTTTAGGTCTCTTTTTAATATTGGTTATAGGAAGGATTATTCGCTATGCCGGTGTAGTCAGAGATAGGATGATAGCCTTTATCATTTTTGCCTTTTTTACGGTATTTTTTTGGATGTCTTTTGAACAAGGCGCTTCTTCGTTAATTATTTTTGCTAGAGACTTTGTGGACAGAACGCTTAGCGGAAGTGCAGCTATTGCTTATAATGTGATTAATACAGCATTGACTATTATACCGCTTCTTATTATTACTTATGTTTTGTATATGTTGTCCAAGCGGTCTTTTTCAAAAATACCTGGTTCAAATATTGTTTTAGCCATTACATTTTTAGGCGTCTGGGCATTGACCCTTTGGATGTTGAACAGAGATTGGAATACCAATGCTTATGAAGTATCATATCAAGCAGTTGAACAACAAGTAGTTGAAGATGGCAAGCCCAAAGTTGATGATAATGACAAACCTGTATATGAATATATTCCAATTTCAGAAAATTATCAAGTCCAATCTGATGATAAGGTTGTCGACAAAACTGTGCGTCTGGCAGAAACCTATGAGTTAGAAGTTGGTCAAGAAATCCCTATGATTACCAAAGATAATGTCAATTCAACTTTTGGGTATCTCACCCCGGAAAAGTTAAAAGATACCAGACTCAAAGCTGAAAAACTCAATGTAGATAACAAAGTGATAAAAGCCGAAGTTGTTGAAGTTTTAGACAACGAAATTGAAATTCCTGTGTCGTGGTTTAGTATTTTGAATTCCTTTTTTATTATTGCGTTTGCATCCTTTTTCTCCAAATGGTTTGATAGCAAATACAATCCATCGGCTACCATGAAATATGGTCTTGGCCTTATCATTATGGCTATCGGTTTTGGGGTTTTAGCTTGGGGTTCACACGGTATCCAAGAAGGGATGAAAGTCGGTATGGTCTGGTTGGTTTTAGCCTATTTATTCCATACGCTTGGTGAGCTTTGCTCTTCTCCTATTGGCTTATCTTATGTGAGTAAATTAGTGCCGGCACGAATGATTGCACTTATGTTTGGCATGTGGTATTTGGCTATTGCTATTGGAAATAAGCTTGCTGCTGTTTTTGGTGGGGAAATCGAAAACATCACTGAAGAATATTCCTTATCCACATTCTTTTTAATTTTTACTATTGTGCCAGCCGCCTTCGGTTTATTAATCATATCGCTAGGTAAAGTGGTGAATAAATTAATGCATGGGGTGAAGTAGAAAACGAGTAATTCACGAATAAATATTTACTTGAGAATAAAATTCCTAAATTTATGGATTGTCAATATATTATTAACTTGGCAATAGAATGTCATTGTAGACATTAAAACATCAAATTATGCAACTCAAAATATTTTCAATAATTACATTTTTCATTTGCTTTTTTACAAATGCCCAAATCACTTTAATACCCGACCAAAACTTTGAGCAAACCCTTTTAGACCAAAATATTGATTCAGATGGTATTTTAAATGGTCAAGTTTTTACCAGCGACATTAATAATATAAACGTATTAAATTTAGGATTTAATGTTATTAGCGATTTAACTGGACTACAAGACTTTGCTCAGCTTCAAAACCTTACGATAGATAATCTGGATTTATCAAATAGTAGCAGCAATTTATCGCTTGATCTTACGGCTAACACCATGTTAGAAACCTTAACGATGATTGGTGGAGACGATGCTATTACGCACTTTGTAGAAAAAATAGATTTGAGTGAAAATCCTAATATCAATCAAATTCAAACGCCTGGAATTTGGCCTTTAAAACAAATAGATTTAAAATCTGGTACAACCGATGTGAGTAACTTGAGTATAAATATTGATATTAGTGCCCCGCTTCCGCCCCCAGCAGATCAAGCCTCGTCGGCTCAGCAACAAGATTTTTGTATAAAAGTTACAGATGCTGCCGCCGCCACAGCAGGCACAGGCGTTTATAGCACTTGGACAATTAGCGCCAACAACAACCCCTACTTTTTTTCTGAAACCTGCTCCTTAAACACTAAACGATTTAATCAGGAATCGGTAAGCATCAGTCCTAACCCTACAAGTGGTATTATAAATATTAAAGCCGATAATCTACAATTCAAATCCGCAAAAATATTTAGCCTTCAAGGTCAACTCGTCAAAACTTTCAACAATCTAGATGCTCAAACTCTAGATGTAAGCAATATTGCGCGTGGTTTGTATGTTCTGGTTTTAACAAGCAATCGGGGTATTGTGAGAAAAAAATTAGTGAAAGAATAGATTAATTATAATATTGAAATATATTGTGAAACAATCATTTTGTAAATTTGTCGTTATACTTTCAAAAGGTTCATGTTTAAAACTATAGTTTTTAGCGTTTTTTTATTAGTAAATTTTGGAATTTCTGCTCAACAAATTGAGTGGATGACGATGAATGAAGCGCTTGAGAAACAAGACGATAACCCCAAAAAAATTCTACTTTTTGTTTATACCGAATGGTGTGGCTACTGTCATAAGATGAATGAAAATACCTTTGTCAATAAGGATTTGATAAAATATGTCAACAAACATTTTTACGCTGTCAACTTTAATGGTGAAGGTACAGAAACAGTGAATTACAAAGATTTTGAATACACCAATCCCAATTATGACCCTAACCGAAAAGGACGCAATTACCAGCACTTTTTTGCTGATGCTTTACAGATTACGTCTTATCCCGCTATTGTGTTTTTTGATGAAAAAGGTAATATCATATCTCCTGTAAAAGGTTATAAATCTGCAGAAGATCTAGAAATATATTTAAAAATGATTGCCAGTGACGATTATAAAGCTGTGACTACAGCTGAAGCTTGGCAAGAGTATCAAGCGGAATTTGAACCTGAGTTTAAGGTAAATTAAAATACCCTTCTTCATAAGTTGAATGAAAAGCTATGTTGTATTTTTGAGCTGTTTGTCGCCATCGTTCAACATAGCTTTTATAATTATTGCCATCAGCAACTATACGTTTGGGTTGAATTGTTTTGATGAGTTTTTCTAAATGAATATCTGGCGACTGACTTAAAATCAATACATCAGGATTGACTTCTTCTAAATAAATACCCGAACTATCAATTACTGTCAAAATTTGATTATTAAATTTAAAACTATTCTTTAAAGTATGAATTTCAGTGAGGTCTATTCGATTTATCAGTTGATAATTACTTAACAAATAAGTGTCAGTAAGATTATCGGTTTTATCAGAAAATATTTGTAGTTGTCGGCCTTGCTTGATACCAATAAGGCTTTGCCGATTTTTATGAAAGATAATGAATTCAGATTGCTTGTCTATTTCGGCAATCTCAGAAATACTGACCAATACAAATGCTAAAAGTGAAAACGAAAAAACTACAATGTAAGATTTTTTATATTCTCTCATCATAAACATAAAACTCAGTACTAAAAGTAAAATGCCTAAAAACATAGGTTTGGTAAAGAAAATTTCTTGAAATACAAATTCTTTGAATTGTGAAAGCCAATCCACATAACCTACTAATAGGTCTAATAAAAAAGAATAGGTTTTTACAAATGGAAAAATCAAAATATCTAATAAAGCCAAAACCATACAAAATAGACCGCCACTTATCAATACACCTAAAAATGGAATAATGACGAGATTTCCTAATAAAAACAACCCCGGAAATTGATGAAAATAATACAGTTGAAAGGGTAAAACCCCAATTTGCGCTGCTAAACTGACATAAGCCGTGTCCCAAAATATTTTGGGAATTTTATATTTTGGTTGATAGAGTTTTGATAATACAGGATATAGCATAACTATAGCAAATACCGCCGCATAAGACAATTGAAAACCGACTTCAAATAATAGTTGTGGTCTATAAATCAAAAGCACAACAGCAGATAGGCATAACATATTGATGCTGTTAGTTTTTCGCCTAAATAGTTGTCCTAAGGCTAAAAAAGAAAACATGGTTACGGCACGCATGACCGATGGCGAAAATCCAGCAAGAGCCGCAAATCCCCAAAGGAATAAAATAGTCAACAAGACTTTAAATAGTCTACCGTATTGAAGTCTTAAAACAGGCGAAAAAAGAAAGTTGAGAATTAAAAAAACAATGCCCACATGCAGACCTGAAACCGCCAAAATATGAACAACACCAACTTCAGCAAATTCATTGTAGGTCTCTTTATTAATGGCTTGTTTTTGACCTAAAATTAAAGCTTGAATGAGTTCTAGATGTTTGTCTTTAAAGCCAGCATCTTGCAAAGCCGAGATTATATTGAGCCGCCATTGTCCAGCGTTAGTCGATAAATTGAAGTCCGTTCCTTTTATCAGGTCAAATTTATCTTCATATATCACTGCAAACACATCTCGGTTTTGCATAAACTTGGCATAATCAAAAGTTTGTGGATTCCTAGCCTTACGAAATGGCTGAAGTGTTGACAACATGATAATTTTAGACCCAAGACTTAAACTGTGTTTCACAGAGTCTTTAGAAACATTAAGTAACACTTTACCCTGATATGCTTGGTTATCAATATTTAAATTATCTAATAAGTATTTGTGATTATAAGCATTAGACCTTAAAATTTCGCTAATATCTGCTTGAATAGTTACGTCTTCTTGGCTCTTTAGATCTAAATGTGCCAAGTGGTTTGGTTTATTTTGAGGTAAATGAACATGTGTAGTTAAGCTTCCTAAAACCCCAAAAATCAAAATACACGACCATAAAAAAAGGAGTTTTTGGTTCCAAAGCCATCTAAAAACAACCATTAAAGCTACTAAGCTAAATCCATAAAATACTAATGTTTTGAGTTGAAGATTTAATAAAAAGCCTAAATAAATTCCACCAATATAACCTAAACACAATTTGATTAAGGTGAAATTGAGGAAACGCATAATTTAAATCATAAGACCCGTTTAGCAAATTTAAAACTTTTTCGCCAGTATTTTTGACTGAGATTTGACACAACAACGCCCTGACTAGTAGTAGAATGAATAAATTTAGTATGGCGGCCATCAGCTTTAATAACAAGCCCCACATGATTAATGCCGCCACCCCATTTATTTGAGGTTTTAAAAAATAATAAGTCGCCAATTTTAACTTTTCTCAACTTTGTTTTTTTACCGCGCTTAGACATGGCTTTTGATGTACGAGACAATTCAATACCATGTCTGTAAAAAGACCGATAAACCAAGCCCGAACAGTCCATCCCGGATGATGTTGTGCCGCCATAACGGTAAGATGTTCCTAAAAAGCTTTTCGCATAAGTTGTGATTTGTTGTGCTTTATTTTCTTTTGCCAAACGTTTTGAAATCCCGCAAGAAGCTAGGCTTATGATAAGGAATAAAGCAGAAGTTCTGATTAAATAGTTGCAGTATGGTTTTATTGTCATCGTTTCAATGTAAAGTTACCCGTAAAAGTTTGTCCATCTACTTCTAATCGATACCAATAATCTTGAGATGGTAAATCTCGACCATTATAGGTTCCATCCCAGACAAAAGGTGCACTTTCTCCCGAGGCGACCAACTTTCCGTACCGGTCGAATATAAAGATACTAAATTCTCCAAAAAAGCGATCGGCAGGGATTCTAAAAACATCATTAAAGCCATCACCGTTAGGTGTAAAAAACTGAGGAATTTCCAAATGTGGAAACTCTATAACCTGAATGCCGCAATCACTACTTTGGATACTGATATTGTAAAGACCACCGGCTACATTTTCAAAAATCGGTGAGGTTTGAAAGTTTTGTCCATCAAGAGCAAATGAAAAGTCACCTTCATTTTCTAAACGAATAACAATATCACGACCAACACTTTTAATGTCTTGAACGACGGCCTCTTCCAGAAGTGAAACTTCAAATACTTTAGTGGATGAACAGCCATCGTCTGTAGTGCGTTCTACACTATAAGTACCAGCTTCATCAACCTCAATTTGTGCAGTAGTTTCACCTGTTGACCATGAAAAAGTGACATTTGGTATTTCAGCATTTAAAATAGTGCTTTCACTTGGGCATATTTCAATACTAACGGATTCATTTTCAGGAGTATTGTTTAAAGTAAAATTAATAGCTGTTCGCGTAGGATTTATGCAATTACCCTGGATAGTTGTACTTTCAACGTAAAAAGTACCTTCACTCTCAGGCTCAAAACTAAAACTATCTTCGAGTAATAAATTGCCACCAACTGGTGCGTCATACCAATCTACGCTGATGTTTGGATTATTCTGTACTTGTAAAACAGCGTTTTCACCTTCACAAATTTCAACATCGCCTAAACTCTCAGCAGGGATAAAATCTTGAACACTGACTTCAAATACATTAGAAATACTATTACACAAATTATTATTGACATTAATCTGGTCTTCTGCTACTTTTACCCTAAAAAATTGAGTTGAGTTCAAATTATTGAGTTCTAAAGTTTCATTAGTTTCACCAGGGATATTTGTCCAGTTTACGTTGTCATCGCTTTGTTGCCATTGGTAAAAATGTGAATCGTATACAGAAAAATCGGGTACTGCAGAAAGAAAAAGTTCATCTAGGCTCTCGTTTTCACAAATTTCAATGCTATTCTCGTCATTTTCATTAAATATTTCAGTTAAATCTCCACAAGATTTAAATACAATATCATCGATAGCCAAGTCATTTCCACAACCACCGTCACCATTATTCAGCATTTTTAAAATTACAGAAGTTTGACCTGTTAAGGTTTCAAAAGTCACAGCATATTGTTCCCAACTAGGCGTTGAGGTGCCGGGAATATCGCCTGTACTTCCTTCAACTAATAATGTTGTATCAGTTTCATCCCAAATTTGAAACCTGACATTGACCGGAATACCTGTGCCTGCACAAAAATTAGTACTGATGTTGTACAAATTGACTAAAAATGCAGAAAATTCATAAGGGTTGTTTTCGCATAAACCATCTATAGGAATTTGAAAAAATAAGCCTGCATCAAAATCTGCGTTAACAATCAAAGCTTTACCATTAGTGTTACCAGTATTATCACTTATATCATGAAAACCATCAAGCTGCATCAAATTTGAAGAAATGGTGTATTGCCCATCTTGTGGTGCTTGATTGACGTATGTATAAGTTGTAATATCTGCTCCAAGTGGTGGTCCATTAGTTGTGCCTTGACCAAAATCTTCTTCAAAAATTGCCTCTCCTGTATTACCAGGGCAAAAGCTAATTTGTGACCAACCCATAAATCCAAATGTAAACAGAATAAAACTACAAAAAACCTTAAGCTTCATATATAAAATTACGTTGGCTAAGCTAATAAAATTTATATCTCTAATCATATCATTTAACCATAGATTGGGCAATTTTGCTTAAAAAGTAAAAATAATAACCCAAAGTTTTCAAAAAGAATAGAGGCTTTATTTACATTTGCAAAAAATTTATAATAATATATTATGTCAGGACAACGGACTTTTACAATGATAAAACCAGATGCAGTCCAAAAAGGCTATACTGGAGCTATATTAAACCAAATTACCGAAGCCGGGTTTAGAATTGTCGCAATGAAACAAACCCAAATGACTACTGAAGATGCACAGACGTTCTATGCCATTCACAAAGAACGACCATTTTTTGGCGAGCTCGTAGATTACATGACAGGTGGACCAATTGTTGCTGCAATTTTAGAAAAAGATAATGCCGTGGAAGATTTTAGAGCGCTTATTGGGGCAACTAATCCTGAGGATGCCGCTGAAGGAACCATCAGAAAAAAATATGCTGAGTCTATCAGCGCTAATGCTATTCACGGTAGTGATAGCGATGATAACGCTCAAATTGAAAGCAGCTTTCATTTTTCAGGCCGTGAAATGTTTTAAATTAACGATTCCATTTTTTGAATCCCTTCCAGAGTTCAATACCAGTCATTCTGAATTTATTTCAAAATCTTGATTAAAAAATACTTTTTAGCATTTCAATTTCTTAAGTCAGTCTTTTTAGACTGGCTTTTTTGTTTAAGGTTTTTATAATTACTTGTTCAACACACTAACATTAATTAGTTTTGAATTTTTCGAAAACGTTTGAGAATTAAAAAATAATTATATGACTGAACCTTACGTAAAACATACAGTAAATCAAAATATTGGAACCATTGAATTTTTTCATCCTGCCCATAATTCATTACCGAGCAATATTTTGTCAAAACTTGCTGAAATTATTACTAAATTGGGACAAAATGATGAAATTTTAGTCATTGTACTAAAATCTGGTGGGAACCGTACATTTTGTGCTGGAGCCAGTTTTAAAGAACTGGTTTCAATCGAAAATGAAAAACAAGGAAAAGCTTTTTTCAGTGGCTTTGCAAACGTTATCAATGCCATTCGTACTTGTCCAAAATTCATCATTGGTCGGGTGCAAGGCAAAACAGTTGGCGGCGGTGTCGGTTTAGCCTCATCTATGGATTATTGTTTAGCTACACAATATGCATCCATAAAGCTCAGTGAGCTCAATTTAGGTATCGGGCCATTTGTTGTAGGCCCAGCGGTAGAGCGTAAGATTGGTGTAAGCGGAATGTCTCAGATTGCCATAGATGCTAACACGTTTTTTAGTGCAGATTGGGCTAAACAGAAAGGCCTTTATGCCGATGTTTTTGAAACTACTGAAGCGCTTGATAAAGCGGTCAATAAATTGGCAAAGGAATTATGCAGCTTCAATCCGGAAGCCGTTAAACACATGAAACATATGTTCTGGCGTGGTACTGAAGATTGGGATGAGTTGCTCATGAAACGCGCAGAGATTAGCGGTCGATTAGTGTTGAGTAAGTTTACTAAAGAGAAGTTAAATTCCTACAGGAATTAGCCTTTAGCTTTTAGTAATTAGCCATTAGTTTTAATGGTTTTTAAAAACAATAAATCATGAAAAGTAGATACCACTTTAAATTTGAAGATTTAAAAATTTACCAAAAAGCTATAATCCTTGGTGAATATATAAATAAGCTAATTGAACGGTTTCCTAAACATGAAATTTACAAACTTTCATCTCAATTCAGTAGAGCTTCAGATTCTATAGCACTTAATATTGCTGAAGGAACATCAGGCTCAGATGCAAATTTTAATCGTCACCTAATTATATCTCAAGGTAGCTCAAATGAGTGTATATCTGCATCTACAAAAGCCAGACTTAGAGGATATATATCAGATGAAGAAAATGAAGAAGTAAGTAGACAAATTAGTGAAATATCTAAAATGAATACTTCATTAAGAAAAAAATTAAAAATTATAGCTAACGACTAAAAGCTAATTACTAAAAAATGGCAATCTACAAATTCAAAAACCATATTCCAGTAATTCACTCCTCAAGTTTTGTGCACCCTCAGGCCACCGTAACGGGGAACGTCATCATTGGCAAACACTGTTACATTGGACCTGGCGCTGCAATTCGTGGCGACTGGGGTGAAATAATTCTGGAAGACGGTGTGAACGTTCAGGAAAATTGTACCATTCATATGTTTCCGGGCAAAAGCATCCGATTGGAAACAAGTGCGCATGTAGGACATGGAGCAATCATTCACGGTGCAAATCTGGGTCGTAATTGTATGGTTGGGATGAATGCTGTTATTATGGACGATGTATATATTGGTGAGGAGTCTATTATTGGAGCTATGACTTTTATCAAAGCTGAAACTAATATCCCACCGAGAAGTTTAGTTGTTGGTAATCCTGGTAAAATTATCAAATCAGTGTCAGATGATATGATAGCTTGGAAAACTGCAGGAACAAAACTATATCAACAGTTACCAACAGACTGTCACAAAAGCCTTGAAGAAGTTGAACCTTTGCGAGAAATCCCCAAAAACCGACCAAAACAAGAAAATTTTTATGAGACTTTAAATGAGTTTAAAAATAACAATAGTGATTAATGAAATTTAATAAAGCTTAGCGCCTTAGCGTCTTTGCGAGAGACATAAATCATGGAGAATCAAAATAACACAAACACCTCAGAAATAGTAGAATTCAAACTCCCCAAAATGGGAGAAAGCATCACAGAAGGCACCATTCTCAACTGGTTAGTTGATGAGGGTGAAACATTCAACGAAGGCGATATTTTAGTTGAGGTTGGAACAGATAAAGTCGACAATGAAGTGCCTGCGCCATTCTCTGGAATTTTAATTGAAAAGAAATACCAACCCAAAGATGTAGTTGAAATTGGGGAGATCATTGCTACACTTGAAGAAACATCAGAACAGTCACCTAAAAAGGATCAAGGAACCAGCACATCAGAAGATCAAACTGAAAAACCAACTCAATCAAAACAACTGCCCAAAGCCCCTAAGGCATCCCAAAAACCTAAAGAGATACCTCAAACATGGACACCTTCCGACAGACATAATAACTTTTATTCTCCACTTGTCGAACAAATTGCCAAAGATTACCACATAAGCTACGAAGAGCTAGCTAGAATACCTGCGAGCGGTGCTAATGACCGATTGCGTAAATCTGATATCTTTAAATACATCAAAGCCGGTCGACCAGCTCAATTTGCACAACCCGCAAGTTCTCAACCGCAAGGTTTTCAACTCCCTGATTTAAAATTTGATCTCGGAAAAGGAGAACGCATTGAAATGGACCGTATGCGCCAAATGATTGCTGATCACATGGTTTATTCCAAACATGTATCGCCTCATGTTACCGCTTACGTAGAAGCTGATATGACTAATCTGGTCAATTGGCGAAACGACAATAAAGAGAAATTTCAGAATAAAACTGGTGAAAAATTAAGTTTTACACCATTATTTATTCAAGCCGTAACCAAAGCCATTCAAGATTTTCCAAAGATTAATTCGTCTTTAGGTGACAACCATATTATCGTTAAAGACCATATCAATATTGGTATGGCAACGGCTTTACCAAGTGGAAATCTGATTGTTCCCGTCATCAAAAACACTGATAAAAAAGATTTAGAAACTTTAGCAAAAGAAGTTAATAGTTTTGCAGCAAAGGCAAGAGATAATAAATTAAACAATGATGAAACTAAAGGCGGAACATTCACAATATCTAATGTCGGAACCTTCGGAAGTTTGATGGGTACACCAATTATCAATCAGCCAGAAGCGGCAATTTTAGCCACAGGAATCATCAAAAAGCGTGCAGAAGTTATTGAAGAAGATGATGAAGACAAAATTGAAATCCGATCAATGATGTATTTGTCCTTATCTTTTGACCATAGGATTGTGGATGGCTTTTTAGCGGGAAGTTTTTTAAGACGTATTGCAGATTATTTGGAGGATAATTAACCTCACGCAAAGGCGCAAAGACGCTAAGGATGATGTGAAAGAGTTTAATATGATAGAAGATGGAAATTCAAAAATAGTAATAAATACAGATTTGGATTATACTGAGGATTATTAGCTTCATTGAAAGGCGCAGAGTTATAAAAAATATATTATGAATGAAAATGATTTGTCAAAAATAATTGTAAATACAGCTTACCAGATTCATGTTGAACTTGGACCAGGACTTTTAGAGTCAGTTTATGAAGAAGTTATGTTTTATGAATTAAAGGCACACGGGCTTAATCTGGATAGACAGAAACCTATTCCTTTAATTTGGAAAAATAATAAAACACAATTAGGCTTTAGAGCTGATTTAATTGTAAATAACAAAGTATTGATAGAATTAAAATCAGTTGAAAACCTAGCTCAAGTCCATCCTAAACAAGTTTTGACTTATTTAAAATTAACTAATTTAAAGCTTGGATTATTAATTAACTTTAATGAAGTGCTTATCAAAAACGGTATAACACGAATTGTAAATCACTTAGAATAAAACTTTGCGTCTTGGCGCCTCTGCCTGTCGGCAGACAGGTTTGCGCGATATAAATTACAATTATGAATAAACAAATATTATTAAAAGCCTTTAAAAACTTAGTCACTGCCAAGTCTATGGCTGAACTTTACGAAGACAATTTTAAAGTCGTCTCCAAATACGTCCACGCCACTTCACGAGGCCATGAAGTTATTCAAACAGCTGTCGGAATGCAGCTGCAACCTCAAGATTATGTTTACCCCTATTATCGGGATGATGCCATGTTACTATCTATTGGCATGCAGCCTCAAGATTTGATGTTACAACTCTTGGCTAAAAAAGACGATCCATTTTCCGGTGGTCGAACCTATTACTCGCATCCCAGTTTACGTGATGATGACAAGCCTAAAATTCCACACCAAAGTTCAGCAACTGGTATGCAGGCCATTCCTTCAACCGGAGCAGCCATGGGATTTTGGTATAAAGAAAAGTTAGATGAAGACACAAATCAAGCGGTTGTCGTTTGCTCTCTTGGTGATGCTTCTGTTACAGAAGGAGAAGTGTCAGAAGCTTTACAAATGGCTGCTTTAAAGCAATTACCGATCATTTACTTAATCCAAGATAATGATTGGGATATTTCAGCCAACGCAGAAGAAACCCGTGCTCAAAATGCTTTTGAATTTGCTCAAGGGTTTAAAGGCATAGAAGCCGTAAGTATAGACGGAACGGATTTTATTGAGTCTCATCAAACTTTTGAAAAGATTTTAAAAACCGTAAGACAAGAACGTCGCCCCTTTTTATTACATGCCAAATGTCCGCTACTAAATCACCACACTTCTGGCGTGAGAATGGAATTTTATCGCGATGATTTAGATAAATCAAAAGCAAGAGATCCGTATCCCAAGTTTGTGGAATTGATGAAGAACAAGGGGTTTTCTAAAAAAGAGCTTGATGCAATCGAAGATGAAATTAAAACCAAAGTCAAATCGGACTACGACAAAGCTTTAGCGGCTGAAGATCCCAAGCCCGAAGACTTATTTACACACGATTTTGCCCCAACAACCATAACAGAAGAAGTTGGCGAACGCTCACCAAAAAATGCAGAAAAAGTGGTGATGGTCGATTGTGCTTTGTTTGCTATTGAAGAATTGATGGAAGAGCACCCTGAATGTTTATTGTATGGACAAGATGTTGGAGGTCGACTAGGTGGTGTGTTTCGGGAAGCGGCAACCTTAGCCCAAAAATTTGGTGATCATCGCGTATTTAATACTCCTATTCAAGAAGCATTTATCGTTGGCTCAACAGTTGGGATGTCTGCAGTAGGCTTAAAACCTATTGTTGAAGTTCAATTTGCAGATTATATTTGGCCGGGGTTAAATCAGTTGTTTACCGAAGTGAGCCGCAGTTGTTACTTATCTAATGGTAAATGGCCAGTCTCTATGATTTTGCGTGTCCCGATTGGGGCTTATGGTAGCGGTGGTCCATATCACTCGTCTTCTGTAGAAAGTGTTGTCACGAACATCCGTGGACTTAAAATTGCCTATCCAAGTAATGGCGCTGATTTAAAAGGCTTGATGAAAGCAGCTTATCACGAACCCAACCCAGTAGTCATTTTTGAACATAAAGGTTTATACTGGAGTAAAGTGCCTGGCACAAAAGGCGCAACAAGTGTTGAACCTGACAAAGATTATATTTTACCCTTTGGCAAAGCTTGGGTTTTGCAAGAAATTTGGCCACAGGATAACCAAGAAACTGTCAGCATAATTACTTACGGTATGGGTGTACATTGGGCGGTTAACGCCTCCGCTGAGCTCGGCTTTAAAAATCAAATAGAAATTATAGACTTAAGAATGCTTTCACCATTAGACGAAGATACGATCTATAAATCAGTCAAAAAGTGCAAGAAATGCTTAGTGGTCACTGAAGAACCGTCTGACAATAGCTTTGCCAGAGCTTTAAGCGGCAAAATTCAGGAAAACTGTTTTCAACACCTCGATGCACCTGTTATGACGATTGGGTCTGAAAATATGCCGGCAATACCTTTAAATTCAACTTTAGAAGAAACCATGATACCGAGTATGGAGAAAGTGAAGGATAAGATTGAGGAGGTTTTAAAGTATTAAGTTTTAATTGCATCTAAAAATTAATTATATTGCACCAATAATCATAATAATGATGCAATGGCAACAATTAGAAAATCCATAACATTTACAACTCAGCAAGAAGATTGGATAAAACACCAACTCCAAAAGGGATTATACACAAACGAAAGTGAGTATATTAGAGATTTAATTCGAAACGATCAAAAAAATTACCTTAAGCAAAAACAGCTGGAAAAAGCTATACATGAAGGTTTACAAAGTGGTGTTAGCAATCATTCTATCCTAGACATTATGGATGAAATTAACCATATTGGTTAATCAAAATGAGGCAGTATAAGTTATCTACAAAAGCTGATGCTGATATCTCTGATATATATAGATATGGCATAAATAACTTTGGGATTACTATTGCGAAGTCTTATCTAGTCGGCTTACATAACATTTCCAATAAACTGAAATTTTATAGAGAATTATGGCGACCATATTTTCACATCATATATGGATTGTATAAATATAATTATAAGTCTCATGTTGTTTTTTTCACTGAAGAAGAAGATTACATTTTTATAGTTAGAATTCTTCAAAAAAATATGGATTTTGAAAGCCATTTATAGACAACACATCCGCCAGAGCTTTAGGTGGCAAACTTCAGGAAAACTGTTTTCAACACCTCGATGCACCTGTTATGACGATTGGGTCTGAAAATATGCCGGCAATACCTTTAAATTCAACTTTAGAAGAAACAATGATTCCGAGCACTGAAAAAGTGAAGGTGAAGATTGAGGAGTTGTTGAGGTATTAATGCTGAAAGTCTCGAAAGCGGGCTATTCATGATACTAATTTGAAGATTTAATAATGTGAGGATTTGAAAATTTAATATTGACAATAGAAACAATAGTATCAATAGTATCTTATCTATTGTAACAACAGAATCAATATTTACAATAGCATCAACAGAAACCATAGAATCGACAAAAACCATAGAGACAAAATTCAGTCAAGTATCTACGAGAGAGAAAACATCTTTGCACCGCTGCGTGAAGGTTATAAATCATTAAGACATTAAGAGGCATTAAGGCTTTATGTTTTCTTTGCGTGAAAATCTTTGTGTGCTCTGCGTGAAACTATCCACAAGAAACACTTTGTGCCTTCGCGGCTTTGCGTGAAATAATACAATTTTGAATAAAATAAATATTAAGAACAATAGCATCAACAGTATCTTAATATCGATTCGAATTCATAAAGCTTTCATTAATTTTGTAGGTAAAAAAATTGCGCAATGCTCAAAAACAACCTATCACAATCAGCTAGCCCGTATTTACTTCAGCACAAAGATAATCCTGTGCACTGGCAAGAATGGAGTGATGAAGTTTTGGAAAAAGCCAAAGCAGAAAACAAGTGTTTGCTCATTAGTATTGGATACTCCGCTTGCCATTGGTGTCACGTCATGGCACACGAATGTTTTGAAGACAAAGAAGTAGCAGGTTTGATGAACAAACATTTTATCAACATCAAAATAGACCGTGAGGAACGTCCCGATATCGATCAAATCTACATGGATGCGGCTCAAATCTTAACCGGTCGTGGCGGATGGCCACTCAATGCTTTTGCCTTACCTGACGGCAAACCTTTTTACGCCGGGACCTATTTTCCCAAAGACAATTGGATCAAAATCTTAGAAAACATTGCACAAGCCTATAAAGAACAACCTGAAACATTAATAAACACTGCAAAACGATTAACGGACGGGATTAATAGTGTTGATATTTTTGAGTCAGAAAATCAAAATTCTAACTTTTCTGAAAGTGAACTCATAGCGTCCTACAAATCTTGGTATAAACATATTGATTTTGACAATGGAGGTATAGACAAAGCTCCTAAATTCCCTATGCCTGTGGTTTGGGAAAGTTTGTTAGAATATTATGCATTGTACAAAGATGAAAAAGCGCTACAAGCCGTTGAGATCACACTAGATAAAATGTTGCATGGTGGTATTTACGATTGGGTTGGTGGCGGGTTTTCACGTTATAGTGTAGATGGGTATTGGTTTGCACCACATTTTGAAAAAATGCTTTACGACAATGCTCAATTGCTAAGCCTATATGCTGATGTTTATAAAATCACACAAAACAACGCCTACAAAAAATGTATAGAAGAAACCATTAATTTTTTAAACACAGAGCTGAAGCACAAAAACTTAGGATATTACTCAGCGCTCGATGCAGACTCCGAAGGTGAAGAAGGTTTGTTTTACACTTGGACATCAAAGGAATTAAAAGCAATTTTAAGTGCAGAGGAGTTTGAACTAACCACTGCTTTTTTTGGCTTAAGGTCTAATGGAAACTGGGAAAATGGAAGAAATATATTGTCCCAAAATTTAGCATTAGAACCCTTAGCAGATAAATTTCAAATAAGCTTAGAGGAAACGCAAAATTACTTATCTAGAATTAAAAATAAACTAAAAACTACTAGAGATAAACGTCAGAAACCAGGAATAGATAATAAACTTATAACTGCCCATAACGCTATGTTGGTAAAAGGTTTAATAAAAGCTTATCAAGCATTTTTAAATAAAGAGTATAAAAATATAGCTTTAGAGTTAGTAGATAGTCTTATCAATAACAGCATTAATGAGGATTATTCTGTTAGGCGAATAATGGATAAGCCTGATTTAGACGGTTTTTTAGATGATTATGCATTTGTTATAGAAGCCATGATTCTAACTTATGAAAATACTTTTCAAGTGAAATATTTAGAAATTGCAGAACATTTAATGCAGTATACTTTAGACAACTTTTATAACGAACAACAAGACCTATTTTATTATACAGAAAAGTCCACAAAACTCATTGCTAGAAAAATTGAATTTAGTGATAATGTCATTCCGTCTTCAAATGCTGTTATGGCAGAAAACCTATGGCGACTTGGCCACCTATTTTCTATTGAAAACCATATTGTTAGAACTAAAAACATGTTGCAAAAAGTTAGGCCGCTTTATAAAAAATACAGTTTGTATTTTGCTAACTGGCACAAGTTAAATATCGCTGTTTTAAAAGGTCAAATTGATGTCGCAATAACAGGACCAAATGCGCTAAGTAATACCCAAAAACTCCAAAAGCATTATTGGCCAATATGCAATTTTTGCGGAGGAATATCAGAAAATATTCCTCTACTTGAACATAAAATTAATCCAAAAAGAGATCAAATATTTATTTGCCAGAATAAAACTTGCTCTATTCCTTTAACAAATCTAAAAGAAAGTATAGAAGTGTTAAAAAAACAAATTTCATAATTTATTTTTCAAAATACTTACCACTCTTCAAGCCCTTTAAAAATGGGCGAAATTTAATACGAAAAAATTTAAGTAATTGACAAACAATACGTTAAATAACTACTTAACAATCAGTTAACTTAGATAAATGTTGAAAACTTGTTGAAAACCTAAACATTGCTGTAAAGATAAAACTGGATTTATTTTAGATATTTGTTGGTGCTGAAATAATCAAATTTAACATTTAAAACACATTAATCATGGCGCAAGTAGAACCGATTTTGCAAGAGAACAAAGACCGATTTGTAGTATTTCCTATCAAACACCACGATATTTGGGAATGGTATAAAAAATGTGAAGCTAGTTTTTGGACGGCAGAGGAAATCGATTTGCACCAAGATATTTCAGACTGGCAAAATAAACTCAATGCCGATGAACAATATTTTATCAAACATATTTTAGCTTTTTTTGCGGCATCTGACGGAATAGTAAATGAAAACCTAGCCGAAAATTTTGTCAATGAAGTCCAATATACAGAAGCTAAATTTTTCTACGGTTTCCAGATTATGATGGAAAACATCCATTCAGAAACCTACTCTTTACTGATAGATACGTACGTCAAAGATGAAGCAGAAAAGGATAAACTATTTAAAGCTATTGAAAACTTTCCCGCCATTAAGAAAAAAGCAGATTGGGCATTAAAATGGATAGAAAGTCCAAGTTTTGCTGAACGTTTGATTGCCTTTGCTGCTGTAGAAGGGATTTTCTTTTCAGGCGCATTTTGCTCGATTTTTTGGTTGAAAAAACGCGGTTTAATGCCCGGTTTAACCTTTTCAAACGAATTGATCTCTAGAGACGAAGGCGTACACTGTGATTTTGCTGTGCATTTACACAATGAGCATATTGTCAACAAAGTATCTAAAGAACGCATTAGAGAAATTTTGGTCGATGCATTAGATATTGAGCGTGAGTTCATTACAGAATCGCTACCGGTGAGCTTAATCGGTATGAATGCCAAACTCATGACACAATATTTGGAGTTCGTAACAGACCGCTTACTTGTTGAACTTGAGTGCGAAAAAGAATATAATGCCACCAATCCATTTGATTTTATGGATATGATCAACCTTCAAGGTAAAACCAATTTCTTTGAAAAACGCGTTGGCGAATACCAAAAAGCTGGCGTGATGTCTAAAGATAAAGAGAAAGACAACAAAATAAGTTTTGACGAAGATTTTTAAAACTCGTTAAAACGATTACTTATAACTAACTATTTATTAATTACTTAAATCTGAATATCAGATTTAACCTAAAACTATTTTACCATGTATGTCATAAAACGAAACGGACAAAAGGAGCCGGTAATGTTCGATAAGATTACTGCCCGAATTAAAAAACTATGCTACGGCTTAAGCCCATTAGTTGAACCGACCAAAGTCGCCATGCGTGTCATTGAAGGTTTATACGATGGTGTAACCACTAGCGAATTGGACAACCTCGCCGCAGAAGTAGCTGCAACGATGACAACGACTCATCCTGATTATGCTCAGCTTGCCGCAAGAGTGTCTGTTTCTAATTTACATAAAAATACAAAAAAGACCTTTAGCGAGGTCATGACAGATCTGTACGAATATGTCAATCCACATACAGGTAAAAAAGCACCATTACTTTCAGATGAAGTTTACAAAGTAATTGAAGAGCACAAGGACACTTTAGATTCTCATATTATTTACAGTCGTGACTTCAACTACGACTATTTTGGGTTCAAAACCTTAGAACGTTCCTACCTCTTAAAGCTTGATGGTAAAATAGCAGAGCGCCCACAACACATGTTGATGCGTGTATCTATAGGAATTCACATTGATGATATTGATGCGGCACTCGAAACCTATGAGTTGATGTCCAAAAAGTATTTTACACATGCGACACCAACTTTATTTAACTCCGGAACACCCAAACCACAAATGTCATCTTGCTTCTTGTTAACCACCAAAGAAGACAGTATCGATGGGATTTATGACACCCTTAAACAAACAGCCAAAATTTCCCAATCTGCCGGTGGTATTGGGTTATCTATTCACAATATTAGAGCCACAGGTTCATATATTGCTGGAACCAATGGTACTTCTAATGGTATCGTTCCTATGCTTCGTGTATTTAATGATACGGCAAGATATGTTGACCAAGGTGGTGGAAAACGTAAAGGATCTTTTGCCATTTATATCGAACCTTGGCACGCAGACATTATGAATTTCCTTGACCTCAAAAAAAATCACGGTGCAGAGGAAATGCGAGCTAGAGATTTGTTTTATGCCATGTGGGTGCCAGACTTGTTTATGAAACGCGTTGAGGAAAATGGTGAATGGACGCTGATGTGCCCTAACGAATGTCCAGACCTCTTTGATAGCCATAGCGAAGAATTTGAAGCCCTTTATGAAAAATATGAAAAAGAAGGTCGAGGCCGAAAGACCATAAAAGCCAGAGAGCTGTGGGAAAAGATTTTAGAATCTCAAATAGAAACGGGAACACCATATATGCTGTATAAAGATGCAGCCAATAGAAAATCAAATCAAAAAAATCTGGGAACAATCCGATCTTCAAACCTGTGTACTGAAATTTTAGAATATACTAGTCCAGATGAAGTTGCAGTTTGTAATTTAGCCTCAATCGCTTTACCAATGTTTGTAAAAGATGGTGATTTTGACCATAAAGAATTATACAAAATCACTAAGCGTGTCATCAAAAACTTAAATAAAGTTATTGACAGAAACTACTATCCTGTTAAAGAAGCCGAAAACTCTAACATGCGTCATCGACCTGTTGGTTTAGGAATTCAAGGATTGGCAGATGCTTTTATAATGTTAAGACTGCCATTTACAAGTGATAAAGCCAAAAAACTAAATCAAGAAATTTTTGAAACCTTATACTATGCTTCTGTGGAAGCTTCTATGGAATTAGCAAAAGTTGAAGGAACCTATTCAAGTTATGAAGGCTCACCAATTAGTCAAGGCGAATTCCAGTATAATTTATGGGGATTAAAAGACAAAGACCTTAGTGGACGATGGAATTGGGAAGCCCTAAGAGATAAAGTTAAAGAAAACGGTGTAAGAAATTCCTTACTCCTAGCGCCAATGCCTACAGCATCGACATCTCAAATCCTTGGCAACAATGAAGCCTTCGAACCATATACTTCAAATATTTATACTAGAAGAGTACTTTCAGGAGAGTTCATTGTCGTCAATAAACACTTGCTCAAAGACCTAGTTGATCGTGACTTATGGACCGACGAAGTTAAAGACGCCATTATGCGTGCCAACGGTTCAGTTCAAAATATCGACATTATTCCAGAAGATATCAAAGAACTTTATAAAACCGTTTGGGAACTTTCTATGAAAGATATTATCGATATGAGTCGTCAGCGTGGCTATTTCATCGATCAGTCGCAGTCACTCAACCTCTTTATGGAAGGTGCAACTTTAGCTAAATTGACTTCTATGCACTTTTACGCATGGAAAAGTGGCTTAAAAACTGGTATGTATTACCTGAGAACAAAATCTGCTGTTGATGCGATTAAGTTTACCCTTAAAAAGGAAAAGAAAACTCAGGAATTACCAGCAGAACAAAGCACAGAAAAAGTTGCCGAAGCTAATGCTGAAAAACTAAAGCAGCACGAGGCTAAAAACAAAAATGTCGTCGCTCCTGATAATTCATCACTATCACCCGAAGAGTTAAAGCAATTAATCAAACAATCCAAAGAATCTGAAGGCGATGACTGTTTGATGTGTGGCTCATAATTTATCATAAGTATTCTGAACATAAAAACCGATCTTTCAACAGGTCGGTTTTTTACTTTAAACCTGAGTAAGATTTAAATAATTCAGTTTTGTAAAGCCTTCAAATTGAGTCTGCCTCGCCGGCAGGCAGGTGATTTTTTGGAGTAAAACGAAGAATCCCGAATATCTCGGGAGTATCGAAATTAGGCTTTATGATGAAAATATAATTGTTATTTTTCATCTTTTGAGTTAAAAAACATTATACGTTATTAGTCGAACTCACGTTTTTAGTAATCATATCGATTTTATTTTAGTATTTTTAAAACAAAAATATAACAATATGAAACCGCTTTTAACCCTTTTGATAATTTGCATTACCATGAGTGCTTGCCAAGACAACTTAAAATCTACTCCAACACCAGCAATTACATACCCTGAAACCAAAACAGTTGATACTGTAGATACTTATTTCGGTACCGAAGTGAAAGATCCTTATCGTTGGTTGGAAGACGACCGTAGTGAAGAAACCGAAGCTTGGGTCAAAGCACAAAATAAAGTCACGCAGTCTTTTCTTAAAGACATTCCTTATAGAGATAAGTTAAACAAACGCCTGACTGAAATATGGAATTATGAAAAAGTTGGCGCACCTTTTTTTGAAGGCGATTATGTGTATTTTTCTAAAAACGATGGACTGCAAAACCAATCGGTAATTTATCGCTACAAAAAAGACCAGACAGAAGCTGATGCCGAAGTGTTTTTAAACCCAAATACATTTAGTGATGATGGCACAACATCATTGGCAGGCTTAAGTTTTTCAGAAGACGGGTCAATTTCTGCACATTCAATATCTGAAGGTGGAAGTGACTGGCGTAAGATTATTGTCATGAATGCAGAAACCAAAGCTGTAATGGAAGATACCATTAAAGATGTTAAGTTTAGTGGAATTTCATGGAAAGCTAACGATGGGTTTTACTATTCCAGTTATGACAAACCTGAAGGCAGTGAACTCTCTGCCAAAACAGACCAGCATAAATTATATTATCATAAACTCGGCACATCTCAAAAGAATGATGAGGTGATATTTGGAGGAACATTAGAAGAAAAACACCGTTATGTTGGAGGAAGTGTAACTGAAGATAATCGTTTTTTAATTGTCTCGGCTTCTAAATCGACTTCTGGCAATCAGCTGTTTGTAAAAGATTTAACTAGCGAAAACCCCAAGCTTATTCCGGTTATGAATAATTACCAAAGTGATGTGAGTATCTTAGATAATGACGGCGAAAGAATTATTATGTACACTAATCATCAAGCACCAAATGGCCGAATAGTCAGTGCAACTTTTCCTGAACTTTCTCCAGAAAACTGGACAGATGTAATTCCGGAAACCGAAAATGTACTCAGCCCATCAACTGGTGGTGGATATATTTTTGCCGAATATATGGTCGATGCCATTTCTCAGGTAAAACAATATGATAAAACAGGAAAACTCGTTCGGGAAGTCGAGCTGCCGGGCATTGGGACAATAAGTGGTTTTGGGGCAAAAGAAGACGAAACAGAATTATATTACCGTTTTACAAATTACGTCACGCCAGGGTCAATTTATAAATATGATATTGAAAATGGTAAATCTGAATTATATAGAAAATCTGCGATCGACTTTAATACAGAAAACTATGAAAGCAAGCAAGTTTTTTATACTTCTAAAGATGGAACAAAAATCCCAATGATTATTACCCATAAAAAAGGTTTAGAGCTTAACGGACAAAATCCAACAATTTTATATGGTTATGGGGGTTTCAATATTTCATTGACTCCCAGTTTCAGTACAGCCAATACCATTTGGTTAGAACAAGGCGGCGTTTATGCAGTTGCCAATCTCCGTGGAGGTGGCGAATACGGAAAAGCTTGGCATAAAGCTGGGACCAAAATGAAAAAACAAAACGTGTTTGACGATTTCATTGCTGCAGGAGAATTTTTGATTAGTAAAAACTACACTTCTTCAGACTATCTAGCGATTCGTGGTGGTTCTAACGGCGGTCTATTAGTTGGAGCAACTATGACCCAACGTCCTGATTTGATGAAAGTCGCTTTGCCCGCTGTTGGTGTTTTAGATATGTTGCGCTATCATACCTTTACATCAGGTGCAGGTTGGGCTTACGATTATGGAACTTCAGAAGATAGTAAAGAGATGTTTGAATACCTTTATGGATATTCGCCAGTTCATAACGTGGAAGAAGGTACTGAATATCCGGCAACCTTAATCACAACAGGCGACCACGATGACAGAGTTGTGCCAGCCCATAGCTTTAAGTTTGCAGCGGAGTTGCAAGCCAAGCAAGCAGGGGATAACCCAGTTTTGATTCGTATTGAAACTGATGCGGGTCACGGTGCAGGTAAACCAACCTCTATGATTATACAAGAACAAGTTGATATTTTTGCGTTTACGCTTTATAATATGGGATTTAAAACTTTACCCAATTCAAAATAATATGAGGATCTCTCTAAGATTAACTTTGATTTTAATATGTTTAGGTATGAGCGTTAATGCACAACAGACTATTTTTTCATTTCCACAAGCCAATTCAACTGAGGAATGGCAGATCGTCAACGATGGTGTCATGGGTGGTTTATCGGAGAGTAAACTCACCTTAACTGAAAAAGGATATGGACAATTTTCAGGACATGTCTCTTTAGAGAATAACGGTGGGTTTGCTTCTATGAGACTGCTTACCAATATACAAATCAATTCAGAATATCAACATGTAATACTGTATCTTAAAGGTGATGGTAAAAACTACCAATTTCGACTGAAGGGAGATCAAAGTCAACCGCAATCTTATGTTCAGGAATTCAAAACCAATGGCGAATGGCAAACTATAAAGTTGAAATTAAGTGGATTTTCACCTCAATTTCGAGGTAGAGCTTTAGACTTACCAAATTTCAACTTCTCAAAAATTGAAGAAGTGCGATTTTTGATCGCTAATAAAAAAGAGGAGGATTTTAAGTTACTTGTAAAATCTATTGGATTGGAGTAAAAAACAAGAATAAAATATCAACTTTTAGTTTATCTAAACGTACAATTTTGCAATTCAATTGCAAAATTGTACTGTAGCTATTGTGGTTTTATATTTCAACAATGCATCTCTTTAGAAATCAAAATGTAAATTTTATATGTTAATTTTGATTTTGAAATAATTTTATTCTAATCACCACAGCTTTATGGAAATTTTTCTTCAACCCGAAATCTGGATATCCTTACTCACATTAATTTTCATGGAGATTGTTTTGGGCATAGACAACATCATTTTTATTTCTATTATTTCCGGTAAACTCCCAAAAGATCAACAGCAAAAAAGCATGTATGTCGGTTTGACTTTGGCTTTGTTAATAAGGATTGCTTTACTCTTCAGCATCACCTGGATCATTGGTTTAACTGAGCCCGTTTTGAGTATTTTTAATTTTGATTTGAGTTGGAGAGACATTATCCTAGCAGTTGGAGGCACCTTTTTAATTCTGAAAAGTATTTTTGAAATTCACCATAAAGTCGAAGGTGACGAGAAGGAAACCGCGGTCAAAAACGTGAGTTCGTTTAGTAAAGCTATTGTTCAAATCGTTGCTTTAGATTTAGTGTTTTCTTTTGATTCTATTCTCACTGCGGTTGGACTAACAGAAGAAATCATTTTGATGATCATTGCCGTCATCGTTTCCATCATTGTCATGATGATTTTTGCCAAAAAAGTGAGTGATTTTGTCAACAAGTATCCAACCATTCAGATTTTAGCACTGTCGTTTTTAATCCTGATTGGGTTTATGCTTTTTGTTGAAGCTTTGCACTATCACGTGCCTAAAGGCTACATCTATTTTGCCGTGTTCTTTTCATTAATCATTGAAATGCTGAATATAAGGTTTAGGAAAAACCAAAAGCGTTAGGCGAGTATTTCCAGTTTAGCAAAAGCTATAAAATTAATGGAAAATTATACCTTGAAAAAACATAAATAAACCCGTTTAGATTTTAGAGTTGTGCGTTATAAAATCAGTATAGTTTTCTCTATTTATAACTTCAAATTTTGATTGAGGGTAATTCTCTTTAAAAGATTTTGGCATTTTTGGTTTCTTTTTTTTATTCCATTTAAACTCAAAACCATACAATATACCATCTCTTTCTTCTATGTAATCGATCTCATTTTGAGAGAATGTTCTCCAGAAATACGTATTAATCCATTGATGGGTATAATTGTTTTTTTTAGCTCTTTCAACAATTAAATAGTTTTCCCATAAAGCTCCTGTATCTTGTCTTAGTGACAATGGGTTGAAGTTTTTTATTATTGCATTTCTGATGCCATTGTCATAAAAATATATTTTTTTTCCTTTTTTGATTTCGTTTCTATGGTTCTTGCTGAAAGAGTTGAGCTTAAAAATGACATAGGCTTGCTCTAAATAGTTTATATACCGTTCAACAGTTTCATTATCGGCTCCAATGAGTTTTGATAACTCATTATATGACACTTCATGGCCTAATTGTAAAGCAAGGGCTTGTAATAACTTTTCTATAAGACTTGGCTTTTTGATGTAGTCTAAGGCAAAAATATCTTTATACAAGTAACCATCTGTTAAACCTCTTAGAACTTCTTTTTCATGACCGTGAGATGTTATAACTTCAGGATAAGAGCCATAAATAAGTCTATGATCAAGAAGCCTTTTTTCTTCTAGTCGTGAGGTATGCCTTTCCATTTCCACAAAAGAAATTGGATATAAAAACAGGTCTATTTTTCTGCCTGTTAAAGGCTCGTTTATTTTGGAAGACAATTCAAATGCAGAAGACCCTGTCACAATAATATCAACACTTTCAATATTATCTTTTATCAATTTTAAAACCAAACCTATATTGTTTATTCTTTGGGCTTCATCAATTATAACAGTCTTATTATCTCCAATGATTTGATTTAACTTGGTTGATGTTGAATTTAAAAGCATAGCTCTTACGTCAGCTTCATCACCGTTTAGCCACAAAATAGGTTCTTTTAGACTGAACTTAATTGTTTTTAATAAGGTTGTTTTACCAACTTGCCTTGGGCCTGGTATATAGAGTATTTTATTTCTTTCGAGACGTTCTATTATATTATCTTCTAAAGCCCTCTTTATCATAAAATTTCGTTTAAAAACGCAAATATAGTTATAATTTTGCGTTTTGAAACGTAAAACTAAAGGGTTTGTCTTTGTGAATTTTAATTGCTACACTAGAAAATAATTCTTCTATCCTTTTACTACAATTTCAAATTTTCAAATAACCCCATTTTTAAATTGGTTAATTGTTTTCAGCTAAATACAATCCCATTTTGATTTTCCAATACGGCATTTTTTCTTTAAAATACTCATAATAGGGTTTTAGGGCTTCTTCTTCTAAGTCTAATTTTGCTTTTGCTTTTACGATGCTTTCAACTTCTGCTTTGGTTATAAATTGCCAAAGGTCAATGGGTTTGCCGGCTTTGTGCAATTTTATGAGGTGTCCGTATATCGTACCTTCTGTATATTCTCTTTTTTGTGCTATTTCAGAAATGTTTAAACCCTCTTGGTAATATTGAAAAGTAATGTGCTCTGTAGGGGTTTTTTTAGTTTTCTTTTTGGGTTTGGGCTTACTTCTGTCATTAAGATAAGTTTTAATGATTGCTAAAAATTGACGGCCATATTTTTTGTTTTTAGCCTCACCAACACCGCTGATTTGTAGAAAATCTTTCCCGTCTTTTGGCAACTGTTTTTCCATATCTCTTAAGCTAGCATAACTAAAAACAATATAAGGAGGCACATTTTCTTTATCAGCAATTTCTTTTCTCAATTGTCGAAGTTCTTCAAATAAACCCGACTTTTCAATTGCAATGGTATCGTCTAGTTCTGGGGTTTTTGGTTTCAATTGAGGTCGAGCCAGCTTTACTTTATAGTCTTTAAATAAGATTTTTTTTGCCAAAGGCGTCAGTAACAAGCGACCGCCTTCGTGAAAACGAATTTCCAGAATACCTTGGTTAATCATCTGAATGATATACTGTTGTAAGTCTAGCCATGAGACATCACGCGCAGCTCCGTAAGTTTTAATATTTTGATAACCTTTATCGTAGACCTGAGCATTTCTTGAACCACGCAACACATCGACTATCATATTTAAAGGTTCATTTTGTTGTAATCGATAAACAGCTGAGCAAACTTTCTGAGTTAAAATAGTGCCGCCAAAAAATTGAGGTGGGACTTTACAATTATCACAATTGTTGCATTTTTCAGCGGTATGTTCACCAAAATAATTAAGCAAGGCAATTCGTCTACAACTTAAAGCTTCTGCAAATTGTTGCATACGTTTGAGTTTAGCTTCTTGAATTTCTTTGTTGGTAGCATTTTCAATAAATCTTTGGAGCTGCACAACATCGGCATAACTGTAAAATAATAAGGTATGCGCTGGCAGACCGTCGCGACCGCTACGACCTATTTCTTGATAGTAGCTTTCGATATTTTTGGGCAAATTATAATGAATAACCCAACGCACATTACTTTTGTCGATGCCCATGCCAAAAGCAATGGTAGCAACGATAATTGGTGTTTTATCACTTACAAAGTCGTTTTGTATTTCACTGCGGACTTCGGCATCTAAGCCCGCATGATAAGCTTTTGCCTTATAACCATAATCATTTAACTTGTTTGCCAGTGTTTCTGTGCTCTTTCTGCTTAGACAGTAAATGATTCCACTCTCTTCTTTTCGCCCTTTTAAAAATTGTAAAATCTGTTGTATTCTTTTAGTACCAGGTCTGACTTCAAGATAAAGGTTTTTCCGATTAAACGAACTCACAAATTTTTTGGCCTTAGGAATATTGAGTTGATTTAAAATATCATCTTGTGTAGCCACATCGGCTGTTGCGGTAAAGGCAGCCACAGGGATTTTAGAAAAACTTGTTTTAAACTGCCCAACTCTTTGTAAGCAGGTCTAAAATCATGACCCCAAGCCGAAATACAATGGGCTTCATCAATAGCAAACAAACTGATTTTTGAATTATTGAGATGTGGTAACAAAATTTTTAAACTCTCAGGGGCTACATAAGGCAATTTAGTAGTTTGGTTGTGAAGACTTTGCAACACTTCATTTTGAACATCTTGAGATTGCGAGCTATTGTAAAAATGAGCAGAAATACCATTCGCTCTCAGCGCATCGACTTGGTCTTTCATCAAAGCTATAAGCGGTGAAATGACAATAGCAACACCGTCGAGCATTAAAGCTGGCAATTGAAAACAAATCGACTTTCCTCCGCCAGTTGGCATAATAGCTAGAACATCTTGAGCTTCTAAAATAGACTGAATAACAGCTTCTTGATTGGGTTTGAAACTGTCGTAGCCAAAGTGTTTTTTGAGAAGTTGAATTGGTTTGGTCATGCTTCAAAACTACTCAAGCTTATTGTTTTTTGCAAGTAGGCTTTATCTTTAAAATTTAAAAAATCAATTGAAATCAAAAATTGATTAGTTGTATCCCTCAAAAAAAATTAAACAAAATGATAATTTATAACTAAAAAAACCTCACAGGTTTGACTTCGAATTCTCTCTGTCAACGTAACCTGTGAAGTTTAAATTTGATTTATCCTTCTTGTTGTTTTATAAACTTTTAATACCTGTAATATTCAGGCTTAAACGGCCCTTTGACTTCAACGCCGATATAATCGGCTTGGTCTTGTTTGAGTTTTGTGAGTTCAGCACCAATTCGGCTTAAGTGTAGCTCTGCGACTTTTTCATCAAGGTGCTTAGGCAACATGTAAACTTCATTTTTGTATTTATCTTCATTCTCCCACAATTCCATTTGTGCTAAAGTCTGATTAGTAAAAGAGTTGCTCATCACAAAACTTGGGTGGCCGGTTGCACAACCAAGGTTAACTAAACGCCCTTCAGCTAATAGAATAATATCTTTGCCGTCAATGGTATATTTATCAACTTGTGGTTTGATTTCTACTTTTTCTTCCGCATTATTTTTTAACCAAGCCACGTCAATTTCATTGTCAAAATGGCCAATATTACAAACGATAGTTTTGTCATTCATAGCCTTAAAGTGCTCCCCACGAACAATGTCTTTGTTTCCGGTAGTTGTTATGACAATATCAGCTTTGTCCAAAACTGTCTCTAAACGCTTGACCTCGAAGCCATCCATGGTTGCTTGAAGGGCACAAATCGGATCAATTTCTGTGATGGTAACAATTGCATTGGCCCCTTTAAACGAGGCTGCCGTTCCTTTGCCCACATCGCCATAGCCACAAACCACGACTTTTTTTCCCGCAAGCATGGTGTCAGTTGCCCGTCTTATGGCATCTACAGCAGACTCACGGCAACCGTATTTATTGTCAAATTTAGATTTTGTTACACTGTCGTTCACATTAATAGCAGGAATAGGTAAAGTGCCTTTTTTCATACGCTCGTATAAACGGTGAACACCAGTCGTAGTTTCTTCAGAAAGCCCTTTAATACCTTTTGTCAATTCAGGAAATTCATCTAAAACCATATTGGTTAAATCACCGCCGTCGTCCAAGATTAAATTGAGCGGTTTACGTTCTTCACCAAAAAATAAAGTTTGTTCAATACACCAATTAAACTCTTCTTCGGTCATGCCTTTCCAAGCATAAACAGCGATACCAGCATCGGCTATAGCGGCGGCAGCATGGTCTTGTGTTGAAAAAATATTACAAGAACTCCAAGTGACTTCTGCACCGAGCTCAACTAAAGTTTCAATGAGAACTGCGGTTTGAATAGTCATGTGTAGACATCCGGCAATTCTGGCTCCTTTCAAAGGTTTTTTGTCTCCATATTCTTCTCTTAAAGACATTAGGCCTGGCATTTCGGCTTCTGCTAGTTCGATTTCTCTTCGGCCCCATTCTGCGAGTGAAATATCTTTAACTTTGTAAGGAACGTAAGTATTGGGTTTTGAACTCATCTTGTATATTTGTTTGAATTTTTCGCAAAAATAAACATAATCTTTACAATGCTATGCCCGTTTACAAAACAATAACAATAGATGAAACTTCAAGATTGCAGATTTGGAAAGTTGAAGAATCTTTAGTAGAACTTTCAAGTGGTATTGAGCTATCTGATTACTGTAAAGAACGCTTTGAAGCGATGAAATCTGAAATACACCAAAGGGCGTTTATGAGCATTAGACATTTGCTACAAAACTTTGGTTATACCGATTTTGACTTGGAATATGACGATAACGGCAAACCTCATTTAAAAGATGGTAAACATATTTCAATATCACATTCGTATAACTTTACGGTCGTTATTGTAAGTGATAGAAAAGTTGGTGTTGATATTGAAAAACAACGTGAAAAGATTAAGCGCATTGCTCCAAAATTTACACCGATAGAAGAATATCGTTCGTTAGGTCGAAAGGATTTAATTAAAAAACTGACTATTGTTTGGGGTGCCAAGGAGTCTTTGTATAAATTGTTTGGGAAGCAGGGCTTGTTGTTTTTACACGATATATATGTCGTAGATTTTGATTTTAAGGCTTCTACCACAGATGCTGAAGTCACTTATCAAGGTTTAAAAAAACATTACCATCTTAAGTTTTATGAAATTGAAGATTTTATATGCGTTTACGCTATTGAGCCCAAACTAAATTGACTATAGAAATTACTTTAGATAGACTTTAGAATTTGGTTTTAGAAAGGGGATTTAAAATTTTTAAAGCTCTGAAGATTTTTATCCTTTTCAGACAATATGAGCTTTTCCTTTTCAAATTGCCAATCAATGTTTAAGTCTTTATCATTCCAAATAATACCTGTATCATGATCAGGGGCATAAACATTATCAATCTTGTAAGAAAAAATTGCAGTATCACTGAGCACTAAAAACCCATGGGCAAAGCCACGCGGCATAAAAAATTGTGTTTTATTCTTTGCAGTCAATAACACACTTTGATGTTTTCCAAATGTTGGAGAGTCTTTTCTCAAATCGACTGCGACATCTAAAACTTCACCCTGAACGACTCTCACTAGTTTAGCTTGTGCATAAGGCGGAATTTGGAAATGCAAACCTCGTAATACGCCTTTTTGAGATTTTGATTCATTGTCTTGAACAAAATCAATTTTTATTCCAATGTGTTCCTCAAACTTTCCTTGGTTAAAACTTTCAAAAAAATAACCGCGTTTGTCTTCAAAAACATTAGGCTGAATGGTAAAGCAACCTTTTAAAGCTGTCTCTTTTACTGTCATATTATTTGCTTTTCAAAAGCCAGCTGCTGGATTGAATTTTATCTCCAAGACCATCTAAGAGTTTTACTCCCAATTCATTGCATATTTCTGCTTCCGGGATGCTCTGGTTGTCCTGATCGCCACCATTAGCAAAAATAAAATTATATTGACCTTCGTAATTTTCTACAATCTTTTGAATACTGGCTTTTACGGTTCGGTCTTTATCTATAGACAAAAATGCTTTGTCAACGGGTTTGATATTACTGACAATAATCATGCGCTCGTCCTCATCCTGAAAAGCTTTACTTCCTTTAAGTTTTCTTTGGTGATCATTATTGACAATGACAAATAATTCATCAGCATGAGTTTTTGCATTATGAAAATACTCCAAATGTCCTTTATGAATAGGATTAAAGTAACCTGAGACAATTATAGCGGTTTTTTTCATGAACTTTATTTTACAATAGATTTTAAATAGTCGTAGTAGTTTCCTTTAAGGTTTTTAATATTATTTCGAACCTCTTCTTTTTTGATCCAGGATTTACTTAAACCAATCTCTTCTAAACATGCAATCTTCAATCCAGTTCTTTTTTCAACCGCTTTTACAAATTCAGTCGCTTCGGTCAGGGCCTCATGCGTACCCGTGTCTAACCAGGCAAAACCACGACTTAAGATTTGCATCTTTAAGCTGTTTTCTTTTAAGTAATACTGATTGACAGAGGTGATTTCAAGTTCTCCACGATTTGAAGGTGTTACATTTTGACCAACATTAATAACAGAATTGGGATAGAAATAAAGACCTACAACGGCGTAATTTGACTTGGGTATGCTTGGTTTTTCTTCTATACTAACCACATTTTTTTCTTGATCAAATTCTGCGACACCATAACGTTCTGGGTCATTGACATAATTCCCAAAAATAACAGCTTTTTGATCACTTTCAACAGTTTTAACTGCATTGGACAAAAGATTTTGCAAGCCTGCACCGTGAAAGATGTTGTCGCCTAAGACTAAACATACATCATCGTTTCCGATAAATTCATCACCAATAATAAAAGCTTGTGCTAAACCATCTGGCGAGGGCTGTTCTGCATAATTTAGATTGATGCCATATTTAGAACCATCACCGAGTAGTCTTTTAAAATTAGGTAAATCTGTAGGTGTTGAAATCACTAAGATATCTTTGATTCCAGCTAGCATTAACACCGATAGCGGGTAATATATCATGGGCTTATCATATATAGGCAATAGTTGTTTTGAAGTTGCTAAAGTCAATGGATGCAACCTCGTGCCTGAGCCGCCGGCAAGAATAATACCTTTCATTGTTCTATTGATTTTGGGCTTTAAAAAATGCAAAGTTAATAATCTTAAAATCTATTTATATTGTTCATCATAATACTTCTGATAATCGCCGCTCGTCACGTTTTTTAGCCAAGTTTCGTTGTCGAGGTACCAATCTATGGTTTTAGATAAGCCTTCTTCAAAAGTCACTGAGGGTTTCCAGCCTAAGTTTTTATTGATTTTGGTCGCATCAATCGCATATCTTAAATCGTGACCCGGTCTATCTTTTACAAAGTTGATGAGGTTCTCACTTTCACCTAGTCTTCGCCCAAGCTTAGTGTCCATTTGTTGGCATAAAACTTTTACAAGGTCAATATTTTTCCATTCATTAAAACCGCCTATATTGTAGGTTTCACCAATACTGCCCTGATTATAGATTAAGTCGATAGCCTCAGCATGATCAATCACATAAAGCCAATCACGAGTATAATTGCCATCACCATAGACGGGTAAGGCTTTTTTGTTGATGATATTATTGATAAAAAGTGGAATTAATTTCTCCGGAAATTGGTTTGGTCCATAATTATTAGAGCAATTACTAATGACATAAGGCAAACCGTAAGTCTCTCCAAAGGCTCTTACAAAGTGGTCAGAACCTGCTTTTGAAGCTGAATATGGCGAATTGGGGTCATAAGACGTATCTTCTGTGAAAAGACCGGTTGATCCAAGTGTTCCGTAGACTTCGTCTGTACTTATGTGATAGAAAAGATGCTTATCATTACTATCTTTCCATAGGTGATGAGCAGCATGAAGTAGATTTAAAGTTCCCATAATATTAGTTTCTACAAATGCAAAGGGATTGCTGATTGAACGATCGACATGCGATTCGGCTGCCAGATGAATTATAGTGTCAAATTGATACTTTTCAAAAAGGGATTTAATTTTTTTTTGATTACAAATATCAACTCTTAAAAAGGTGTAGTTCTTAGCATTCTCAATATCTTTAAGGTTTTCAAGGTTTCCTGCATAGGTAAGTGCATCTAGGTTGTAAATGTGACTTTTGGGATACTTCTTTACAAAAAGTCTTACGACGTGACTTCCTATAAATCCAGCTCCACCAGTTATGAGAATATTGTTTGATTTTGACATTTAATTGTTTTAAAAAATTTTTAATCTTAAGTATTAATAGTGTTTCCAATACCATTTTATAGCTTCTTGAAGGCCTTCTTTAAATTTGTGACTGGGTTGATAACCAAGGTATTTTTGAGCTTTTTCTATTGAAGCTAAAGAATGAGGAACGTCGCCTTTTCGGTTTGGTCCGTGTTTGATTTTTATATCTGCAATTTTAGAATCAAATTCAGATAAATAGGTTTTTAGCAAATTGGCCATTTCTAATATTGTTGTTCGATCTCCTACAGCTGTATTGTAAACTTGGTTTAGTGCGTCTTCATGATCTGTGGTAATAGCCAAAATATTCATTTGAATAACATTATCAATATAGGTGAAATCTCTAGAATAAGTACCATCGCCATTAATAACTGGGCTTTGGTGCTTCATCAACTGAATCACAAATTTTGGAATTACGGCAGCATAAGCACCATTGGGATCCTGTTTTCTCCCAAAGACATTGAAATATCTCAAACCAACGCTATCTAAATCATATATGCGTTTAAAATTATCAGCATATAATTCATTAACATATTTTGTTATGGCGTAAGGCGAAAGAGGTTTGCCAATATTTTGCTCAACTTTAGGAAGCGATTTAGAATCTCCATACGTAGACGAACTCGCAGCGTAAACAAAGCGTTGTACACCTTGATCTTTTGAAGCCACAAGCATATTTAAAAAGCCATTGATATTGGCGTCATTGGTTCGAATAGGATCCTCAATAGAGCGAGGGACAGAACCCAAGGCGGCCTGATGGAGCACAAAATCTACGCCCTGACAAGCTGATTGACAGTCCTTTAAATTACAAATGTCTCCTTGTATAAACTCAAAATTTTTGTGTGCTTTTAAATTTTGAATATTTTTTCTGTGCCCTGTAGCAAAATTGTCAATACCTCTTACAGTGATATGATGATTTGATAGAAACTCACATAAATTAGAGCCAATAAATCCGGCAGCACCGGTAATGAGTATGGTTTTTCCTTGCAGTTTTTCAATCTTGTCGTTTATCATATCGATCAATGGTATTAGTATTTAAAGTTTCCCATCACTGATATTACCTAGAACACCTTTAACGTCGTAAATTACTGCATTAGGTTTTTTCAGCTGATTAAAATTTAATTTTTTGAACTTTTCGTGTGCGACACAGAGTACGATAGCTTCAAACTTTTTTTGAGGTAGTTCCATGTAAGATTTTAAACCATATTCTTGATTAACTTCTTTAGGGTTTGCCCAAGGATCAAATATTGTCACTTGCGTTTCATAATCATGCAGTTGTTTTACTACATCAACAACTTTTGTATTGCGAACATCTGGACAGTTTTCTTTAAAAGTTATCCCTAAAACCAATACATCTGCACTTTTGACTTTAAGATCATTTTTAAGCATAAGTTTTACCACTTGACTTGCAACGTATTCACCCATTGAATCATTAAGTCGTCTTCCTGCTAAAATAATTTCTGGGTGGTAACCTATTTCTTGTGCCTTTTGAGCTAAATAGTAGGGGTCAACACCAATACAGTGTCCGCCTACAAGGCCAGGTTTAAAGGGTAAAAAATTCCATTTGGTTCCAGCGGCCTCTAGAACAGCTTTGGTATCGATATTCATAAGGTTGAATATTTTAGCCAGTTCGTTGACAAAAGCAATATTGATATCGCGTTGGGAGTTTTCTATGACTTTGGCAGCTTCTGCAACCTTAATAGTTGGGGCTAAATGTGTACCAGCCGTAATAACTTCTTTGTATAAGTTGTCAATTTTTTCACCAATTTTCGGTGTTGAGCCAGAGGTGACTTTTAGTATTTTTTCTACAGTATGTTTTTTATCACCTGGATTTATCCTTTCTGGAGAATACCCCACAAAAAAATCTTCATTGTATTTAAGATTAGAATGTTGTTCTAAAACTGGGACACATTCATCTTCTGTCGCCCCCGGATACACTGTACTCTCATAAATAACAACATCTCCTTTTTTAAGAACTTGAGCAACACTTGTCGAGGCTTTAATTAGCGGGGTTAAGATGGGGCGGTTGTTTTTGTCGACAGGTGTAGGAACGGTAATAATAAAAATATTGCAGGACTTAATATCTGAAAGTGAAGTCGTACAAAATAAGCCGGCTTCTTCTTTGTTTATATCTTTTTTTTGAATTAAAACATTCTGTAGAATGTCATCTTCAACCTCTAAAGTGTCGTCGTGTCCAGAATTAAGCAAATCTACTCTTGTTGGATTAATATCAAAACCAAAAACTTTGTATTTTGTAGCAAAAAGACGCGCTAAAGGCAATCCAACATAGCCTAAACCAATGATGGCAATTTTATCGTTTTTCATGAAACTGAATTAAAGTTCAAAAATATTATTTTTTATTGTGAGTAGGTTAAAAAAGCTTAATTGTTTAGTTATTATTTTAAAATAAATTTTTATGATTTAAGCAAGAAAGAATCAATCTCTCAACGAATTACATCAATAAATTTGGGATGCACATTCAATTTTTTCAGCTTTACCACGAGTTTTGCCAGCTTTAAAAACTGCTTTCAACACCCAAGGTCTGTATTTTGAGGTAAATGTATTAAATGTTGAAGTGTTGTGTATTTGTAGTCTCTTCCAAGGATTTTGAGAAGAACCGACGTAATATTTGTCAAACTTTTCAGAAAATAAAATATAAACGTAAAACATCTACAAAGCAAAAAACCTAGCGTTTTGCTAGGCTGTTTTTGCTCCTCCTCAAGGACTCGAACCTTGGACCCTCTGATTAACAGTCAGATGCTCTAACCAACTGAGCTAAGGAGGAATTTAACTCTTTTATTTCAATCTCATTAGCTCCTCTGATTAATCCCGCATGTGCGGGACTCTAACCAACTGAGCTAAGGAGGAATTTAACTCTTTTATTTCAATCTCATTAGCTCCTCTGATTAATCCCGCATGTGCGGGACTCTAACCAACTGAGCTAAGGAGGAATTTAACTCTTTTATTTCAATCTCATTAGCTCCTCTGATTAATCCCGCATGTGCGGGACTCTAACTAACTGAGCTAAGGAGGAATTTTGCGAGTGCAAATATAATTTAAATTTTAAATATCAAAAACTTATTTTTCAATTTTTGAAAAAATAATGTCATTTTAGTTATCAAAAATAAAACGATAGATATCATTACCATTTGCAAAAAGTACTAATGCAATAAGTAAGAAAAACCCAATCATTTGTGCGTACTCCAAAACTTTTTCGTTTGGCTTTCTTCCGCTTAACATTTCATAAAGCAAAAAGACAACATGTCCGCCATCTAGTGCAGGAATAGGTAAAATGTTCATAAAAGCTAAAATTATAGATATAAAAGCTGTAGTCATCCAAAAGGATTGCCAGTCCCATGCGGAAGGAAAGAGGCTTCCTATAGCTCCAAAACCGCCAACTTGAGTCGCGCCTTTTTTAGTAAATACATATTTAAATTGAGCGATATAATCTCTTAAAGTCCAGTAGCCATAACTAAACCCAGAAGCAAAACTCTCAGACAAGGAATAGTTTTTATGTTCAAATTGCCCGGCAAGTGAATTTTGGACGGCAATACCTATCTTCTTATCTTCATTTAAAATAATTTGAGTATCGACTTCTTCTTCGTTGGTATTCATATAAGTCAATTGAATTGTATCTGATTTTGCATCGGCGACTGCTTTAGTAAAATCATCCCAATAGGGCGTAGGTTGACCATCTACGGCCAGCATTTTATCACCTTTTTTTAAGCCAGCAATTTTTCCCGGTTCATTGGGTAGAACGGAGTCGATAACCGGCTCTAACTTAAGGCCAAACGGAACCATAACACCTTTTTGAAAGAGCTGACTCCCAATATCTTCCGGGATGTCAATAGTTTCAATACTTCCATCTTGATGCTCTACGGTAATCGTTTCAACACTTCTCAACATCAAATATTTATTGACTTCAGGTTGATTGTTCAAAGGTTCGTCATCAATACTCAGGATGATATCACCATCTTGAAAACCATATTCATATAAAACTTCATTTACTGCTAAACCATTATTTAAATTTTCCTTTGGAAGATAATCTGTGCCCCAAACAAAAAGCACCATAATGTAAATCACTATCCCAATGATAATATTTA
Organism: Mesohalobacter halotolerans; assembly: GCF_006120725.1. GTDB lineage: Bacteria > Bacteroidota > Bacteroidia > Flavobacteriales > Flavobacteriaceae > Psychroflexus > Psychroflexus halotolerans. The sequence continues at coordinate 85,892 of NZ_SWMU01000001.1, read as the reverse complement.
CTGTCACGCCACCCAACATGATAATAAGACGTTGCCAAGCCGGTTTGCTTCTAAACTCCCAAGGTTGTGGAGGTTTGGCCATTTGTTCTTTATCCATACTCTCATCTATCATTCCGGCAATTTTTACATAACCACCAAGGGGTAGCCAACCAATGCCATAAACCGTCTCACCAATTTTCTTTTTAAATAAAGAAAACTTCACATCAAAAAAGAGGTAAAACTTTTCAACCTTAGTTTTAAACAGTTTTGCCGGTATAAAGTGACCCAATTCGTGCAAGACGACAAGGATTGATAAACTTAAAATGAGTTGAGCAGCTTTTATCCAAAAGGTTTCCATAAAAATTTTTATATCAAAAAGTTGACAAAAATAGACTTTTAAAATTGTATAAAAAAATATGCCTTTTTTAAATGTTTAACTTAACAAAATATTGAGAATATTCAACGGACTCACTCTCTCAAGCAATAGTTATCTTTGTAAAAAAATGGCATGATCAAGTTTTTTGCGAGATATAAGTTTATTGCCGTGGTGCTATTCATCTTGTCGGTCATCATTGTGACTATTATTTATAATTTGTACAAGCCAGAACCTCGATTACGTGTGTATCAGCCCAATCAGTTTACCAAAGAATTGGTGGACTCTTCCTTGCAGCGGGTTCGTAAATTTCACCGCATCAGTGATTTTAAGCTAATCAATCAATATGGCGACACGATATCTCAGGCTGACTTTAAAGATAAAATCTACATCACTGACTTCTTTTTTACCACATGCCAGACCATATGTCCAATTATGACAGAACATATGCAGCGTATTCAACAAGCGTTTAAGGACGATGACGAAGTGATGCTGTTATCCCATTCGGTAACGCCAAACATTGATGATGTAGAGCGTTTAAAAACTTATGCTGACGAACACCACGCGATAAAAGGGAAGTGGCATTTGGTGACAGGTGATAAAAAACAGATTTATAAACTAGCACGACAATCATATTTCACGACAAAAACCACTGGCGACGGCGGTAAATATGATATGGTGCATACTGAAAACTTTGTGCTTATCGATAAAGAAAAACGTATCCGTGGTATCTACGACGGCACTAATCCCGACGAGATTGAAGAAGCTATTGAAGATATTAAGATTTTAAAACAAGAATACCAAAAAGACTAAATACAAACAGTAGCACTTTTGGTTTAGGGTATTCCCTCGCCTTTGGGCTCCGTCGGGCTTTCCACTACAATCTTTTGTTCGTACCTCACAACAGGATTTCCACTGCCCTGTCTGCCTAGGTAGAAATCCCTAACGCAGAGTTGTTAGAAAATCATAAAATTATTGTAGAAATTACTAAATTAAAAACCTCAAATATTAAGTTAAATACAAATCTTTTAGGTCAAAATGAGTTTTCAAACTAAAATTACTCTGCCACAGAAGCCGATAAATATTCACGATTCATTCTGGCGATATTTTCAAGGGAAATGCCTTTTGGACATTCTATTTCACAAGCACCGGTATTGGTGCAATTACCGAAACCTTCCTTATCCATCTGGTCTACCATATGCATCACACGCTCAGAGGCTTCAACTTCACCTTGTGGCAATAAAGCAAACTGAGATACTTTAGCAGAGGTAAATAACATCGCAGAAGCATTTTTACAAGCGGCCACACATGCACCACAACCTATACAGGTCGCAGCGTCAAAAGACATATCTGCTTTTTCTTTTTCGATAGGGGTGCTATTAGCATCTATGGTATTTCCAGAAGTATTCACAGAAACAAAACCGCCAGCTTGTTGTATTCTGTCAAATGCAGAACGGTCTACTATCAAGTCTTTTACAATAGGGAAGGCTCTTGCTCTAAAGGGTTCAATAACAATGGTATCACCATCGTTAAAACGACGCATGTGCAATTGACAAGTCGTAATTCTTCTGTCTGGACCATGAGGTTCGCCGTTAATTTGTAATGAGCAAGTTCCACAAATACCTTCTCGACAATCGTGATCAAATTCTACAGGCTCTTTGCCTTCTCTTACTAGACCATCGTTTAAAACATCAAGCATTTCTAAGAAGGACATATCTCCCTCAATGCCATCTATATTGTAGGTCTCAAAACGACCCTTTGCATTTGCATCTTCTTGTCTCCAAATTTTTAATGTTAGTTTCATTTCAATACAATTTTTTATTATTTATAACTTCTCGTTTTGAGTTCTATATTATCGTAAATTAATTCTTCCTTATGTAAAACAGCGTCTTTAGGTTCTCCTTTGTATTCCCATGCGGCGACATATCTGAAGTTTTCATCATCTCTTAAAGCTTCACCTTCAGGGGTTTGGTATTCATCTCTAAAGTGACCGCCGCAAGATTCATTTCTATGTAATGCATCTTTCGCAAACAATTCTCCTAACTCTAAGAAATCAGCTACACGAGCGGCTTTTTCCAGTTCAGCATTTTTGGCACTGACTTTACCGGGCACTCTTACATTTTTATAAAAATCGTCTCTGAGCTCCGCAATTTCATTAATAGCCGATTTTAAATCTTTTTCATTTCTAGCCATACCACACTTATTCCACATAATTTTTCCAAGTTTTTTGTGGAAATCATCAACAGGTGTATCTCCTTTGATATCGACCAATTTTTGAAGTTGATCTTTAATTGCTTTTTCAGCTTCATCAAAAGCTTCGTGATCTGTTGGGATAGGTCCTGTTCTAATATCATCAGACAGATAATCTCCAATAGTATAAGGTAAAACAAAATATCCATCTGCCAAGCCTTGCATTAATGCAGAGGCACCTAGACGATTAGCACCATGATCAGAGAAGTTGGCTTCTCCAGTAGCATAACAACCTGGAATCGTTGTCATTAAGTTATAATCTACCCATAAACCGCCCATAGTGTAATGCACCGCAGGATAAATCATCATCGGTGTTTGATATGGGTTTTGATCTATGATTTTTTCATACATTTCAAATAAATTACCATATTTATTTTCAATGGCTTCATCACCAAACTTTTTGATTTGCTCTTGAGTTGGATTTTCTATACCTGAACTAAAGGCTTTTTCTTTACCATAACGTTCAATGGCACTTGCAAAATCCAAGTATACAGCTTCACCGGTTTTATTCACACCAAAACCAGCATCACAGCGTTCTTTAGCTGCTCTAGAAGCTACATCACGAGGGACTAAATTTCCAAATGCCGGATAACGTCTTTCAAGATAATAATCTCTATCTTCTTCGGGGATTTCAGTAGGTTTGAGTTTTCCAGCGCGTATAGCTTCAGCATCTTCTTTTTTAGCAGGCACCCAAATTCGTCCATCGTTTCTTAACGACTCGGACATCAAGGTTAATTTAGATTGTAATTCACCAGAAACAGGAATACAAGTCGGGTGAATTTGCGTGAAACAAGGGTTGGCAAAAAATGCACCTTTTTTATGTGCACGCCAAGCGGCCGTGACATTACTACCCATAGCATTAGTTGATAAAAAGAAAACATTACCATAACCTCCTGAAGCTAAAACCACAGCATGAGCAGAATGTCTCTCTATTTCACCACTAATCATATCTCGAGCAATGATGCCTCTTGCTTTACCATCAATGAGCACTACATCCATCATTTCGTGACGGGTGTAAGATTTTATTTTTCCACGGTTAATTTGTCTGTTCATTGCAGAATACGCACCGAGTAAAAGTTGTTGTCCTGTTTGACCTTTGGCATAAAATGTCCTAGAGACCAAAACACCACCAAAAGAACGATTATCAAGTAAACCACCATATTCTCTAGCAAATGGCACCCCTTGTGCAACACATTGGTCAATGATATTGCCAGAAACTTCAGCTAATCTATAGACATTAGCCTCGCGTGAGCGGTAATCACCGCCTTTTACTGTATCGTAAAATAACCTGTAGTCAGAATCGCCGTCACCTTGATAGTTTTTAGAAGCATTAATTCCGCCTTGAGCGGCAATGGAGTGTGCTCGTCGTGGCGAATCTTGAAAACAAAAGGTTTTAACATTATAACCTAATTCTGCAAGCGTAGCTGCTGCAGAAGCTCCAGCTAAACCTGTACCTATAACTATAATATCAATGTTTCTCTTATTAGCGGGATTAACCAGATTAATATCGTTTTTATGTTTTGTCCACTTTTCTGCGAGTGGACCTTCAGGTATTTTGGCATCTAATTTTGACATAATCTAAAATTATAAATGTGTTACGAAGTGAAAAATAGCAATAAAAGCAAATCCAAGAGGAATAACAATTGCAAAAGCTTTGGTAAAAGTTTTAAGGGCTTTTGAATATTTATTGTTGAAGCCCACAGATTGAAAAGCAGAGGAAAATCCGTGCAATAAATGAAAAATTAAAAATACAAAAGCTAAAACATACAAACCGGTTCTATAGGGATCATTGGCAAATTTTTCTACGGTTTCCTCATAATATCTGAATTCGCCATTGTGCATACCAGACATATCGCCTTCGATATATTTGGTTGTAATCTCTGGAATCCAGAAATCATAAAAATGTAATCCTAAAAACAATAGTATTACAATTCCAGATATCAGCATATTTCTAGAGAACCAGCTTGAGTTTGCTGACCCTCTAAATATAGAATAGCCAACATCACCTCTGGCTTTTCTGTTTTGATATTCTAGAATAAAACCCATAACGAAGTGAAATACAACCCCAAAAATCAAAATAGGTTGCAACACGGCCTGAACTAAAACATTGGTTCCCATAAAGTGAGACCATTCATTAAAGGTATTTGGGCTAATTACTGAAGTAATATTGATGGTAAAGTGTTGCGCCAAAAACACAACTAAAAATAAACCAGATAATGCCATAGCGACTTTTCTGGCAATTGAAGACTTGATGATTCCTCTCATTATTTAAATTTTAATAAAATTCAATACAAAAGTAAAGCTAAATGCACTATCCACCAAAACGCTGCATTTTTTTAAACTTAATTTAGAATAGATTTAAACGCCTTATGGAATGCAGATGAGAATTTTTAAAGTTTTGTTATTCTTTTGTTTTCAACATTTTATAATGTTATGTTTAATAAAAATCTATTATGGAAAAACTAAACGTCACAGAAAAATTAATAAAAGCACATCTGATAGAAAGTGAATTAAAACCCGGCAGCGAGATAGGTTTAAAAAATTGATCACGCGCTTTTGCAAGATGCGACAGGAACTTTGGTTCAGCTTGAGCTTGAAGCCATGAATTTAGATCGTGCTAAAACTGAAGTTGCCGTGCAATATGTAGATCACAACCTTCTACAAACCGATTTTAAGAATGCAGACGATCATCGATTTTTAAAATCTGCAGCATAGCGCTTTGGCTTGTGGTTCAGCCGTCCCGGCAATGGAGTGAGTCATCCAGTTCATATGGAAAGGTTTGGAAAACCGGGTAAAACCATGGTAGGTTCAGATTCGCACACTTGTGCAGCGGGTTCTCTTGGAATGCTCGCCATAGGAACTGGCGGTATCGACGTTGCTGCAGCCATTGCGGGTAAACCGTATTATGTAAAAATGCCCGAAGTGATGGGCGTAAAATTAACAGGTAAATTACCAGATTGGGTAAGCGCCAAAGATGTGATTTTAGAAATGCTTCGCCGTCATGATGTCAAAGGTGGTGTAGGCAAAATTATTGAATATTACGGTGAAGGCTTAAAAGAATTAAGCGCTATGGATCGCCATGTCATTGCCAATATGGGTGCAGAGCTCGGCGCTACAACAACAGTTTTTCCCAGTGATGAAGGAACCAGAAAATTTTTAAAATCTCAAGAAAGAGAAGACGATTGGAGCGAGTTAAAAGCCGATAAAGCTTGCAAATACCAATACCATGAAGAAATTGTTTTAGATGATTTAGTGCCACTCATTGCATTGCCAACCAGTCCAGGAAATGTTGTTCCTGTTGTGAAAGTTGCAGGAAAGTCGATAAGTCAAGTCGTTATTGGTTAATCTGCCAATCCCGGATTACGTGATTTTTGGATAGCGGGGAAAATTGTTGAAGGTCAAAATGTAAGTCCAGAAGTAAGTTTTGACATCAACCCAACGTCTCGCCAAGTCATGCAAAATATGATTGAAAACAGAACATTTGCAAACTTAATTACAGCAGGCGCTCGATATCACCAGTCGGGTTGTATGGGTTGTATAGGTATGGGATTAGCGCAGGCTAGTGGAACCATTAGTTTGCGAACCATGCCAAGAAACTTTCCCGATAGAAGTGGAACAAAAGACGATCAAATGCATTTATGTAGTCCGGAAACAGCGGCGGCTTCTGCTTTAACAGGTAAAATAACCGACCCACGAACCTTAGAAAAATCGCACGGTATGTCGTATCCAAAATTTGAATACCCAACATACGAATTGATTAATCGCGAAATGCTTATCGCTCCAATTGATGATCATGAGTCTGTTAAACTTGAAAAAGGTGAAAACATTAAAAGTTTACCTGAAATACCAGAATTAAAAGACAGCTATCGCGTTTCGATTTTACTAAAAATGGGTGACAATATTTCTACAGATGAAATTCTGAAAGCCGTTGCAGAAGTATTACCGTTAAGAAGTAACCTCCCTGAAATTAGCAAATATTCTTTTACGGTAATAGATGATACCTTTCATGACCGAGCACTAGAAGCAAAAGATAGTCATGGTGGCCACATTGTTGTTGCCGCTGAAAATTACGCTCAAGGTTCAAGTCGAGAACACGCAGCATTAGCGCCAAAATATTTGGGGCAAGTTGCTGTATTGGCTAAGAGTTATGCCAGAATAGCTTGGCAAAATTTAGTCAACTTTGGGATTTTACCACTTGAATTTACAAATGAGTCAGATTATGATAAGATTGAACAAGATGATGAAATATCACTTGACAATATGATTGAACAGGTTAAAAATGGCAGAGAAATTAATATTAAATTGATTAAGGCTTCTGGTGAAGAAAAACAGATCAAGGTTATACATTCCATGAGTGGAAGACAAATTCAGGTTTTGCTTAAAGGAGGCATCATAAATGACTTTAAAGAAAAATTAAACGCATAGACTCTAAACTTTTAATTATATTACGTTAACCTATTGCTAAAACTAATTTCAAAAAAATTCTAATCAAGGGTTTTGAATATATTTGTTGGTATGAGAAAAATATATTTCATTATAATATGTTTCCCTTTGATGTTATCTGCACAAAATCAGATAGATAAAGCTATTGCTAATTTTGATGATCAAAATTACTCTAAAGCTGAAGTTCAGTTTAATGCCATCATCAATCAAAACCCAAATAATTATAAAGCTTATGAATATTTGGGTGATACTTATGCCGCTCAAAAAGAATGGGATAAAGCTATAGAGGTTTTTGAATATCTAGTAGAAAAACAACCTAATAATCCCGATTACAATTTTAAGTACGGCGGCACAATGGGTTTGAAAGCTAAAAACTCTAATAATTTTACTGCACTATTGATGCTTGATGATGTTAAAAAATACCTCAAAAAAGCAGCTGACCTTGACCCTAAACACGTAGACGTAAGATGGGCATTGCTCGAACTGTATTTAGAATTGCCCGGTGTTATTGGTGGAAGTGTAGATAAATCTAAAAATTATGCGTTACAGCTTCAAAAAATCAGTCCAGTAGATGGTGCCTTAGCTTTTGGTAGAATAGCTGATTATGAAGAGGATTTTAATACTGCGGAAAAACAATATAAACAAGCTGTAAAAATTGGCGGTTCTTTAACTTGTTACAACAAACTAATTGATTTGTACATGAAAAACAAGCAATATGATAAAGCCTTGACGACCACCAAAGAAGCCATAGTCAATCTAAATCACAGAGATTTTCAATTTAGATTTTCTCAAATAGCTCTTAAAGCCAATTCAAGAATTGATGAAGCAATAATTACAATTGATACATTTCTTGATGATCAAAGCGCATCAAAATATAGTAAAGATGAAGCCTTAATTGTAAAAGCAAAACTACATCAAAAACTTGGTCAAATTGATGAAGCTAGATACTGCTTAAAACAGGCTTTATCGTATAATCCAGATTCTATGCAAGCAAAAACTGAGCTTAAACGTATAGAGCAACTCTAATTCTTTATATTTGTCGTTCAATTTCTACAACTATGCATATTCATTTTATAGCTATTGGCGGTAGCGCCATGCACAATTTAGCTATTGCTCTAAAACTCAAAGGCGAAACCATAACAGGCAGTGATGATGACATTTTTGAACCTTCGTATTCGAGATTAAATCAACAGGATATTTTGCCTGATAAAATGGGCTGGTATCCAGACCAGATCACAACAGATATCGACTTGATTATTCTCGGCATGCATGCTAAATCTGACAATCCCGAATTGTTGAAAGCTCAAGAGTTAGGCCTAAAAATTTATTCCTATCCTGAATATTTATACGAGCATTCAAAAAAGAAAACCAGAGTAGTAATCGCCGGTTCTCATGGTAAAACGACGATAACCTCTATGATTTTACATGTCTTGAATTATCACGAAAAGCCCACCGATTTTATGGTTGGGGCTCAACTTGAGGGTTTCGATAATATGGTGCATCTCACCGAAGAAAACGATTTTATTTTGCTTGAAGGCGATGAATATTTGTCTTCTGCTATTGATCCCAAGCCTAAATTTTTATGGTATCGACCCAATATTGCATTGATTAGCGGGATTGCTTGGGATCATGTTAACGTTTTTCCGGATTTTGATGTGTATAAAAAACAATTTGAAGATTTTGTAGAATCCATGACCAATGGGAGCACTTTAGTTTATAATGAAGGCGATGAGCTTTTAAAAGACATTGCTCTAAATACAACAAAACCCACACGTAAACACGCCTATCACATTCCCGAACATCAGATAGAAGATGGTGTGACTTATCTTGAAACCAATGAAGGCCCAATGCCTATTGAGGTTTTTGGTGAACATAATCTGCAAAATATTGCCGGCGCTAAGTGGATTTGCCAACATATGGGCGTTGATGAAGATGATTTTTATGAAGCTATTGCTAGTTTTAAAGGGGCTTCAAAACGCTTGGAAGAAATTATAAACACGCCTAGATGCCAAGTCTTTAAAGATTATGCGCATAGTCCATCAAAAGTTGACGCGACCACAAAGGCTGTTAAACAACAATTTCCGGATAAAACTCTATTGGTATGTTTTGAATTGCATACTTACAGCAGTTTGACAGCATCTTTTTTAAAAGAATATCATCAAACGTTAGACAAAGCTGATGAGGTTGTGATTTTTTATTCTAAAAAAGCTATAGAAATCAAACAGATGCCAGAGCTGTCCAAAGATCAAATCCAAGAAGCTTTCAGCCGAGAAGACCTGAGTATTTATACCAATGCTGAAGATTTTAAAGCTTTTCTTAAAGCCAAACATTTTGACAATCACGTGTTGTTGCTGATGAGTAGTGGCAACTATGGTGGTTTAGATTTTGATGAATTGAAAGCGTGGGTTTAGTTTGAATATTTAAAGATTTGAGGATTCGGTAACTTGAAGATTTAAAAATTAAACCATATTTAATTTTTTCAAACCTTAAAATTTCAACTACCAATTATCAACAAAACCTAACTATTCAATATGCTCCAAAGTCTATCTTTCAAATCTTGCAAACCTTGTTGAGCTACTGAGGAAATAAATAGATAGGGAATATTTTTAAAAGCATTTTTGAGTTCTGCATTCATTTCTTGTTGCAATTCTTCATCGAGCATATCACTTTTGGAGATGGCCACTAAACGATCTTTATCTAACAATTCAGGGTTGTAGCGTTTTAATTCTTCAAGTAAAATATCGTATTCTCTTTTGATATTTTTGGCATCAGCTGGAATGAGGAAAAGTAATGTGGAATTCCTTTCAATATGCCTTAAAAACCGATGACCAAGGCCTTTGCCTTCAGCAGCGCCTTCAATAATTCCCGGGATATCGGCAATGACAAAGGTTTTAAAGTCCCTGTATTTTACAATACCTAAATTGGGCTTGAGCGTGGTAAATTCATAATCGGCTATTTTCGGCTTTGCTGCAGTGATGACAGAAAGTAATGTCGATTTTCCGGCATTGGGAAATCCAACCAGACCCACATCGGCCAAGACTTTTAACTCTAAAGTAATGTCTCTTTCTACACCTTCCATACCAGTTTGGGCGTATCGCGGTGTTTGATTGGTAGAGCTTTTATAATACGTATTCCCTAAACCGCCCTGACCGCCTTTTGCTGCAATATATTCCTGACCATTTTCAGTCAACTCTTTGATGATCTTCTGGGTTTCGGTATCACGAATCACGGTCCCGAGCGGGACTTCAATGATTTGATCTTCACCATCAGCCCCGGTGCTGTTTTGTTTGCCACCATTACCACCATGCTCAGCACGAATGTGACGTTTAAACTTTAAGTGAAAAAGTGTCCATAAGTTTTTGTTGGCTTTTACAATGACATGACCACCACGACCACCATTACCACCGTCTGGACCACCTTTTGGAATATATTTTTCCCGACGCAAATGCGCAGAGCCTTTACCACCATTGCCAGATCTGATATGTATTTTGACATAATCTACAAAATTACCCTCGGTCATAGTCTCAATTTATGAGTGCAAATATCCGAAAATATTCATCAAAATCATACATAAAGCGATTTGCCTAATTTAATTTCTACTGAGAATGCTTATTTTTACACTATGAAACTTTTGGTCTATTTTTTTGTACTCGCAATTTTTTGGTCGTGCAAGCAAGACAACTTTAAAAAAGTAGATGCTAATGATATTGCGAATAAGCAACTTCAAACTATAGATTTTAAGCAAATTGACCGTTTTCCTTTATTCAAAACCTGCGATGAGACGGCTTCAAGAAGAATACAGCAGAATTGCTTTGAACAGCATTTACATCAATGGCTCAAACCTTACATAGACACCATAGAAGTCGAAATTGCTCAAACAGATACATTGCTTCTTTTTTTAAAAATTGACAAAACAGGAAAAATTAAACTAGATTCACTCTATTCTAAAATGGATTTAAGCCATGAATTTCAGCGTATTTTTAATAAATCACCTGAAATTTATCCGGCTCAAAAACGCGGTGTACCTGTGAGTGTTAATTTAGAATTACCAATTATTTTGAGTTTAAAATCAAAGTAATCTTATCATGCAATATAATGACAAAACCCCAGTCGAACATTTAAAACATCTTGAGCCAGATTGGCGAAAAGAAAAACTCCAATTGGTTCGGGACTTAATTTTAAAGCACGGTTCAGACTTAAATGAAAATATCGAGTATAAAATGCTAGCTTTTGGGAAAAACGCTAAAAATATATTTCATCTCAACGCTCAAAAGAACTATGTCAGTATATATGTAGGCACGATTAAAAAAGTTAAAAATGGTGAAGAATTATTAAAAGATTTTGATATTGGAAAAGGCTGTATCAGAATTAAAAAAAGCATTAATATTTCAGAAACGCAACTTGAAGTGCTTATCAAAAAAACTATTGATTATTGGGATCATGGTGGAAATATTGATTGTTAATGTAGTGCTAGACTTTGTAAGCTCTACCTTTCCAATTGAATTTTCCTCCAAAAGATAAAAGCGCAAAATAAACATTGGCAAAAGGATAAATGAGCAACATCAATAGATAATCTTTAGAACACATCCCTGTTTTAAAAAATTGTTTTCCTACATACAATACAACAAAGTCTGTCGTTATTTTCAAAACCCACAATAACCAAAACCAAAATTTAAAACCCTCAAAGACAAACGCTAAACCTAAGCTTAAAACTAAAATCAAGTTTGTTAAAAACACTAATACACCGAGTCCTATCAATTTTTGGCTTTGGTAATGTTTAGCCTTAGAAGCCCAGCGAATGCGTTGTTGAGTCAACTCTTTAAAATCCTGTTGTGCTTTTGTCCAAATGGTAGCCTCCAGATGAACAACTGCTTTTACGATTTTCCCAGCTTTATGAATAGCTTCAAGTGTAAAAATATCATCACCGCTGATGTGTTGTTGATGCTTTTCAAAAGCATTTAAACTCTTGAGTGTTTTAGCATTGTAAGCCAAATTAGCGGCATTGCACATCAGAGGTGTTTTAGCATTAAAGCTGCCTAGACCAATTACTTGTAAACTCATTAAATCTAACACTTGAAATTTTTGCCAAAATGAATTTTCTTCTATCATTCGCACTGGCCCAGCGATTAAATCAGCCTTTGTTTGTTGTATACAATTATCGAAGTATAATAGCCAATCCTCCGGCAGCAAACAATCTGCATCTGTCGTCACGACATAACCTGTATTAACATATTCCAGGGCTGTTAGAATTGCACTTTTTTTGGGTGATGTAGCTAAGTTTTGGTTCTCTAAAACCCGAACATTTTTTAAACTTAATTTTTCAATGTATTTTAAGCAAATGTTATGGGAATCATCCTCAGAATGATCGTCAACAAGAAAAATTTGAAATAAATGTTGCGGATAGTTTAATTCACTCAAACACTTTAAAAGTTGTGGTAAATTTTCAGCTTCATTCCTAAAAGGAATTAAAATTGAAAAGTGAGTTTGGGCATCAATCGAGCCTCTTTGAGATGTATTAAAGGTTTTAAATTTAAAGGCATAAAACAACATTGCTGCCAAATAAATCAAAACTATCAGCAGACCAAAAAAAATCATACTTTGGATTTTAAATAGGCTGGCTGCAAGGACCATAGCCACAGAAGACCAAACACTGCCGGCAAAATAACATTGCCAATCCACATTAAAAATACAGTGATTAAAACGGCCGAAACCGGGAACTCAAAGAACGACATCAACATCACAGCCAAACTGCCTTTAACCATGACATCACCTATGGCTAAAACAGGCACAATTGATGACAAAATATAAACTGAACTGATTAAGCTTAACCCCAACACATAACCTACATCTGCATCAAAACACCATAACAACAATAAAAATTGATGGGCAAAAACAATATACCGAAAACCACTCCAAAATAAAGCAGATGTAGTTTTCTCTTGTTTTATACTTTTAAACTGAAGCCAAATCGACAAAAGTTTTTGTCTTACGACTTTAAAACTTATGGCAATTCCAATTAAAATTAATGATAATAATATCAACCAAGACCATTTTAACTCTAATACTTCAAATAAATCAAATTTATTGTAAATCATAATAAGCCCAAGCAACCCAAAAATCAAAGTGATCATCAATTGACTTAAATGCCCGAGTCCAGTTAAAGCGATAATTTTTGAAGATTGTGCTTTAGCACAAAACAAACATTTTCCGCCATATTCACCCCACTTGTTTGTTGTAAAAAGGGATAAACTATGCCCAACTAAACTCTGCTTAATAGCTTCTAAAAAAGAAATATAACCTACTAATTTTTGCCATTTTTTAATCTCACCATACCAATTTAACACAGATCCTAAAATCAAAATCAATACTGCCCAAACTGTAAGTATTGGCTGGGCTTGCCAGTGGTTGGATAACAAGTCAAATTCTGTTTTTGAGGATTGCACAAACCAAATGACAAGTGCAAAACCGATGAGCGTCATAAAAATTTTTAAGCTCCAAATTAATTTATGTCCTATTTTGTCTTGTATCTTTGGCATACGCAAATTAAACTAAAAATAGCCACGAATACACGAATAATCTCATAAACATTCGTGCATTAGTGGTGAAAGTAATTATAACATCTTGCCCACAGAACAAATCATATTAGGCATTGATCCCGGAACCACAATTATGGGTTTTGGTGTGATTAAAACCCATGAGAAAACCATGGAGTTGTTACAACTCAATGAACTCAACCTGAAAAAATACAGCGACCATTACACCAAATTGCGATTCATTTTTGAGCGCAGTATTGAATTGATTGAAACTTATCATCCCGATCATATCGCTATTGAAGCGCCATTTTTTGGTAAAAACGTGCAATCTATGCTCAAATTGGGTAGAGCTCAAGGCACAGCGATGGCAGCAGGCTTATCTCGCCAAATACCTATAACAGAATATTCGCCGAAGAAGATCAAAATGGCCATTACGGGCAATGGCAACGCTAGTAAAGAGCAAGTCGCCGGCATGTTGCAAAACTTACTTAAAATAAAAACATTACCTAAAAACTTAGATTCTACCGATGGCCTAGCCGCAGCCGTCTGTCATTTCTATAACCAAGGTAAACTGCAAGGCTCAAAATCCTATTCAGGTTGGTCTTCATTTGTCAAGCAAAACTCAAAACGCTTAAAATAGTCAAGCAAGCCTGCAAATATTATCTTACAAAAGTTATATTTATAAATGTAAATTTTAGTTGTAAGCCTTTTGCATGGACATCAAAATAGACATAAAATTCTTTTTAAGTTTTACATTAGTATTTATACTGTTTACAGTTATTGGAACTATAAGTCACGAATACGGACACATTGCTATTGCTAAAATATATGGTTATGATACGACCCTGCATTACGGAAGTATGAATTTTCACCCCAAAGGCTATTTAGATGATCCCAATTTCAAAGCCTTAGAGTCTTTAAGTGAAAACTATATTAATGTAGAATATGATTCTACACCTGATGAGGTTAAAGAAAAAGCAAATAAATACATTAAGTTACTAGAAAAGCGTTATTGGGATGAGGAAAATGAGAAAAATAATAAAAGTTTATTTATATCTATTGGTGGTCCACTGCAGACAATTTTAACTGGAATTATTGGGCTTATTATTTTAAGGCTTCGGAAGAAAACTATTCAAATTAACGGATTAAAAATATTGGATTGGCTTGCTGTTTTTCTTAGTCTTTTTTGGTTAAGAGAGATATTTAATCTTGTTCACTCAATTGGCGAAGAAATAATATTTCCGGATGGCAAATGGTTTGGCGGTGACGAGTATTTTATTTCGAAAGATTTAAACTTATGGCCTGGAACAATACCTATACTACTAGGCATGCTAGGCTTGCTAATCTCTGCTTATATTGTATTTGAAGTTGTACCCAAAAAATTACGTTTAACTTTTATTCTCGGCGGACTGATAGGTGGAATATCAGGATTTATCCTATGGTTAGATATTATTGGCCCCAAAGTTTTACCGTAATTTAAATAAATTTTTCCGGAGTAAGAGTCCAGAAATAATATTTGTATAAGAACTAAAAAAATTCATATCTCTGCGTCATTGTGAGTAACATAAGGCTAACTTTGTATCTAAAACATTAAATGGCCAGCATCTACATTCATATTCCATTTTGTAAACAAGCTTGTCATTATTGTGATTTTCATTTTTCAACCTCACTTAAGCATAAAGATAACATGGTTGAGGCGATTTGTAATGAATTGATTTTGCGAAAAGATGAGTTTCAAAATTCTTTGGAATGTATTTATTTTGGAGGAGGCACGCCTAGTCTATTATCAGAGACAGATTTAGATCAAATTTTTAAAACGATTTACAAATATTATCAAGTGGCAGATCATCCTGAGATTACCTTAGAAGCCAATCCTGACGACATCACAGATAAATTGCTCAAAACCTTAAAATTTCAAGGCATCAACAGGTTGAGTTTGGGCGTGCAATCCTTTTTTGAAAAAGATTTAAAACTTATGAATCGGGCGCATGACGTTGAAGAAGCCAAAAACAGCATTAATCTAGTAAAACAGTATTTTGACAATTACTCCATTGATTTGATTTATGGCATGCCTGATATGGACTTGGTGCGTTGGCAAAAAAACCTTGAGATTGCTCTTGATTTTGGCATTCCGCATTTGTCGTGCTATGCTTTAACGGTTGAGCCCAATACCGCTCTTAACAGATTTATAGAAAAAGACATTATTGCGCAACCTGATGAGGAACAAGCGGCAGCTCATTTTGGTCATTTATACAACACTATGACTTCAAGAGGCTTTGAACATTATGAGTTTTCAAATTTTGGCAAACCAGGTTATTTTTCACAAAACAATATCAATTATTGGACAGGCAAACCTTATCTTGGCATAGGTCCTTCTGGCAATAGCTATGATGGTAAAAACAAAAGAACTTGGAATATTAAAAACAACCTTAAATACATCAAAGCCATCAATGATAATCAATTGCCTCAAACTACAGAAAATTTAACCAAAACCGATCTTTACAATGAATATATTATGACCAGACTAAGGACCAAATGGGGCGTAAATATAGATGACATCAAAACACAATTTGGTGAAGCTTATTTGGATTATTTGATGTTACAGGCGCAATCGCATTTAGACCTGAATCAATTAGAGATTCGTCAAAATCATATTCATATTACTAGAGAAGCTAAGTTTTTATCAGATGGTATTGCTGCAGATTTATTTAAAATTGAGTTTTAAAAGTATTTAAAGAGTATTCAGCATCAAAAAAGTTAGCTTTAGTCTATTATTCTTAAGCTTCGGGGCTGTGTCTTAAAAAGTTATTAAATCATAGATTATTTTTAAGTTCAAAATCTATATCATGAGACTATTCATTTATTTATTATTTCTTTTAAATGTTACAAACATTAATAGTCAGGAAAAAGCATCGGCAACTTATTTTCCTCCAAACGAACCTGCGGAATGGGCAACAACAAATTTTGAAGCAGAAGGCTGGAAAACACCTTTAAAAGACAAACTCTATCACCTTCTTGAGCAAGAAAACACAAGAGCGTTTATCGTTTTAAAAGAGGGGAAAATATTAATAGAGGAGTATTGGGGTAAAAACTTTAGAGGTGCTGATTTCGACAAACATTCTTATTGGTATTGGGCATCAGCAGGCAAATCTTTAACAGCTTGTTTAATAGGTATAGCTGAACAGCAAGGGCTTTTAAGCCTAGAAGACCCAACCAGTCAATATTTGGGTTCATGGACTTCGATGCCTCAAAAAAGAGAAGATGCCATTAAGATCAAGCACCAATTAACCATGACAACAGGGTTGGATTATACTGTAAACAATAAAAATTGTACAACAGCTGATTGCTTAAAATTCAAAGCTATGCCCGGAAAGCAATGGTACTACCACAATGCGCCATACACGCTCTTACGCCAAGTTTTAGAAACTGCATCCGGGCATAATATCAATCAATATACCCAAGATAATATAATCTCTAAAATTGGGGCGGATGGGTTTTGGAAGCTAACTAAAAATAATAATAACCTGTATTTAAGTACACCAAGAAGTGCTGCTCGATTTGGTTTGCTTATTTTAAACAGAGGGATTTGGGATGAGCAAGTCATTTTAAAAGACAAAAATTATTTTGAACAAATGACCTCAACCTCTCAATCTATAAACCCATCTTATGGATACTTGTGGTGGCTTAATGGGAAATCTGAAATAATAATACCAACTATGACAAATACTATTCAACAGGATTTAGTGCCTTCTGCACCCCAAGATATGATATCTGCTCTCGGAAAAAATGGTCAAATTATTGATGTTGTGCCAAGTAAACATCTAGTTATTGTGAGAATGGGAGAAAAACCTAATGATGGAATGTCGGCTTTAATTTTTCATAGAAAATTTTGGAATATATTACATGAAATGATACCCGATTAAGCGTTTTCAAAAAGACATTAATTGTATATTTGAGGCATGTCCAAAGTCAAACTTATTGAATGTCCTAGAGATGCCATGCAAGGCATAAAACCCTTCATCTCGACAGAAGAAAAAGTGAAATACATACAAAGCCTGTTAAGTTGTGGGTTCGATACGATAGATTTTGGCAGTTTTGTTTCCCCTAAAGCGATTCCGCAAATGAAGGATACCGCTGAAGTCTTAAAGCAACTTGAGTTATCGGAAACACAATCCAAACTTTTGGCTATCGTAGCTAATTTGAGAGGTGCTAAAGATGCTTGTCAATTTATTGAAATCGATTATTTAGGCTATCCATTTTCGATCTCAGAAAATTTTCAAATGCGAAATACACACAAAACAATTTCAGAGTCAATTGAAATTTTAAAAAGTATAATTGATTTAGCAAATAAGCAAAATAAAAGGGTTGTAGCTTACCTATCTATGGGTTTTGGCAACCCCTATGGCGATCCTTGGAATGCAGATATTGTAGCTGAATGGACAGAAAAACTCTCTAGTCTGGGGGTCAAAATCCTTTCGTTATCTGATACCATTGGCAGTTCAAACAAAAGCATTATAAAAGAATTGTTTTCAAAACTCATCCCAAAATATCCTAATATAGAATTTGGTGCCCATTTACACACCACACCACATACATGGCATGAAAAAGTTGAAGCGGCTTATCAATCGGGCTGCAGAAGATTTGATGGCGCTATTCAAGGATTTGGCGGATGCCCAATGGCAAAAGACGACTTAACAGGAAATATGCCAACCGAAAAACTTTTGTCATATTTTAATACCAAAAAAGTTGATCATGGCGTAAAGATGACGCGTTTTGAAACCGCATACAACAAAGCTTCAGATGTTTTTATTTAGATTTAGTCCTGATTTGACCTTAAATGGTTAAGGAATTTAGAAAACTTCGAATTATTAAATTATAAATGTTAAATTTCGGCTTGTAAAAAATACTATTTTATGAATAAATTTATTTTACCTCTTCGATTTGGTGTAGCCATAAGTGGTTCTTTAATTGGTTATTTTCTGTTTTTATCATTATTCGATTTACATACAAATCCCTTTTATAGCTTATTTAATGGTGTAATTACGGGTTTTGGTATTTTTGAAGGCATTCGCTACAGACGTATAGAATATGGCCCAAAGTACACATATTCTACTGGTTTTTCCTGCGGTATCACAGCAGGATTTGTCGCTACTATTATTTTTTCAATTTTTATGGCGATTTATGCGACAGAACTCAATCCAAGTTTTATTAATAATTTGTTGACAAGTTGGGATAACAATTTTGAAGTAGGTATTGGGACATTCATTTTTGTAGTAGCTCTCATGGGTTTTGCAACAGCAGTCGTTTTAACACTCACGGTAATGCAATTGTATAAAAACCCGAAAAATTAAGTTTGTATATCTTAAAAACTTACTTTACATTTGCAATCCTTAAAAATTGAACAAAATCATTAAGCTATGTATGCAATTGTAGAGATAGCAGGGCAGCAATTTAAAGTTGCAAAAGACCAAAAAGTTTTTGTTCATCGTTTACAAGAAGATGAAGGTGCTAAAGTCAACTTTGACAATGTCCTTCTTCTAGAAAACGATGGCAAAGTACAAGTTGGCGCCCCGGCTATAAAAGGCGCTCAAGTTAGTGCTAAAATTTTAAGACACCTTAAAGGTGACAAAGTCATTGTCTTTAAAAAGAAAAGGCGTAAAGGTTACAAAAAGAAAAACGGTCACAGACAATTTTTGTCTGAGATACAAATTGAGAGTATTGTCGCTTCAGGGGCTAAAAAAACAGAATCTAAAGCAGAAGCAAAAACAGAAAAGAAAGCTGAAAAAAAATCAGCACCAAAGTCTAAATCAGCACCAAAAAAAGCTGAAGCCAAAAAAGAGCAACCTAAAAAGGATACTCCAAAAAAAGATGATGCTTCTGCCAAACTTTCTGATATGACGGTAGCAGAATTAAAAGCTCACGCTAAAGATATCGGTCTAGAAGGCTACTCAACTCTTAAAAAAGCAGAGCTTATAGAAGCAATAAAAAACTTTAAATCATAAAACCATGGCACACAAGAAAGGCGTTGGAAGTTCCAAAAACGGAAGAGAATCAGAATCGAAACGACTCGGTGTAAAAATATTTGGTGGTCAACCTGCTACAGCTGGTAACATTATCGTTAGACAGCGTGGAACAGCACACAGGCCAGGTGAAAATGTTTACGCCAGTAAAGATCATACCTTACATGCCAAAGTTGATGGCATTGTAAAATTTCAAAAATCTAAAGGTGATAAATCTTATGTTTCTGTAGAGCCATTTGAGGCCTAGAAGCAAAAGTAAACACTACAACAAAAAAGGATATTCAAATTAATGAATATCCTTTTTTGTTTTAACACATCAATATCTTAAGATTATTCTTCAATAACCGTCAAGGTGCCTTGGTAACTGCCGTTGATATCTCGCCCCAAATTATCTACTCCAGAAAATTCAATCTCATACTGAGGACCATTGCTGATAATTTCAAGACTGCCCTCAACAAAAAACGGAGGTTCGTCAATTTCTGTTTCTGAATTTACATCAACATTTTCAAGTATAGCTACTGAACCTATGGTTTGAGGTGTAATCTCAAAGGAGTCATCAAGCAGATATACACCTTCCGCCAAATCTTGTGAAGCGTCTGTAAATAACTCAAAATTAATAGCCGTTATCACATTGTTTTCCGGAAAAGGTTGACCCTGAACAATTGTAATATTAGAATCTAACAATATTAAATTAAAATTGGTAATGCCATTAAAACTCTCAATGTTTTCAAGAGCTCCGGCTTTAAGTTGTATTTCGGTATCTCCTATTGAAAGCGTCCCCGGATTATTCAAAACATCTCCGTCATCATCACTAGAACAAGAAACTGTGAAAAATACTAACGCATAGCTTATTAGAAATAAATTTATTTTTTTCATAATTATATTTTTTTCATTAATATGAAATTATTTCAAGTGTATATCACGCTAAAATGCAAAATTTTGACCTTAACCATTTAAGTTTATGTAATTTTGCATTTTCTCTGAAAAATTCAGAAATACAGTTTTACTATGGATAAACCAAAACGATATACCATCACTGCAGCTTTGCCTTATACCAATGGACCCATTCATATTGGCCATTTAGCCGGTGTTTATGTGCCTGCAGATATTTATGCCCGCTATTTAAGATTACAAAATAAAGATGTGCTCTTTGTTTGTGGTAGTGACGAGCACGGTGTGCCAATCACGATAAAAGCCAAAAAGGAAGGCGTTTCTCCACAAGATGTTGTTGACCGTTATCACAATATGATAAAATCGTCTTTTGAAGAATTTGGTATCGCCTTTGATCATTATGGAAGAACGACTTCTAAGACACATAAAGATACAGCTTCTGATTTTTTTAAGACTTTATACAATAACAATAAATTTGTAGAACAAACCACCGAACAACTCTACGATAAAGAAGCTCAACAGTTTTTAGCTGATCGTTTTGTGACGGGAACTTGTCCCAAATGCGGTCATGAAGAAGCCTATGGTGATCAATGTGAAAATTGTGGAACTTCACTCAATGCCACAGATTTGACCAGTCCAAAATCGGCTATTACAGGAAATATACCTACGCTAAAAACGACAAAGCACTGGTTTTTACCACTTGATCAATATGATGAATTTTTAAAAGAATGGATTATAAAAGATCATAAACAGGACTGGAAACCCAATGTTTATGGTCAGTGTAAGTCTTGGATTGATGAAGGCTTACGTCCAAGAGCAGTGACTCGAGACTTAGATTGGGGCATTCCGGTGCCTTTAAATAAAGCCGACGGTAAAGTGCTTTACGTTTGGTTTGATGCACCAATCGGCTATATTTCAGCGACCAAAGACTGGGCTAAACAAGTTGGTAAAAATTGGGAAGATTACTGGAAAAGTGAAGATACCAAACTGCTACACTTTATCGGAAAAGATAATATTGTATTTCACTGTATCATCTTCCCTTGCATGCTTAAAGCCGAAGGCAGTTTTAAGCTACCTGATAATGTACCAGCTAACGAATTTTTAAATTTAGAAGGGCAAAAGCTCTCAACATCAAAAAATTGGGCGGTTTGGTTACACGAATATTTAGAGGATTTTCCAAATCAACAAGATGTTTTGCGCTATGTCTTGACAGCCAACGCACCGGAAACTAAAGACAATGACTTTACTTGGGCCGATTTTCAAGCCAGAAACAACAATGAGCTTGTAGCCATTTATGGTAATTTCATCAATCGCGTAGCTGTGTTAACTCACAAATATTACGATGGAGAAGTGCCAAATGCAAATAATTTACTTGAAATAGATAATCAAACGCTTAAGGCGGTAAAAGCATTTCCAGAAAAAATTGGACAATCTATTGAAAAGTACCGCTTTAGAGAAGCGCAACAAAAATTGATGGAGCTGGCCAGACTTGGCAACAAGTATTTAGCTGATGAAGAACCATGGAAACACTTTAAAACAGATCCAGTCAGAACCCAAAATATTATGTTTGTCGCTTTACAAATATCTGCTGCACTTGCTGTATTAAGCGAGCCTTTTTTACCACATACGTCTAAAAAATTAAATCATATTTTAAGTTTAGGTAGGCTAGCTGAAAAACTCAATTGGTCAAATATTGCTGAGTTAGAGGTGTTGTTACCGACAAATCATACTATAGAAAAAGCAGATTTACTATTTTCAAAAATTGAAGATGAGCAAGTTCAAAAACAATTAGATAAATTGAAGCAAAGTAAAATGGATAACGAAAATAACACTCAAGATCTGACGCCACAAAAAGAACAAATTACTTTCGAAGATTTTAGCAAATTGGATATCAGAACTGGAGTTATCACTGAAGCAGAAAAAATGCCAAAAACCAAGAAGTTGATGGTCTTAAAGGTTGACATTGGCTTAGAGAAACGCACTATTGTTTCAGGGATTGCTGAATATTTTAAGGCTGAAGATATTATTGGTAAACAAGTGAGTGTCGTTATTAATTTAAAACCTATTAAATTAAGAGGAACATTAAGCGAAGGCATGATTCTGATGACCGAAAGTAAAAAAGGTGAATTAGTGTTTGTCAATCCGGATGAAAATACACCCAATGGTAAAACTATCGCTTAATAATAGGTTTGGTTTTTACGGTTTAAAATCGCCAACCAAAATGCACTCCACCTCTTGGCATAATATCTGGTCTGAATTCATCAGGTTCATCTGAAAAACCAAGATTTCGGCCTATACCCAAACCTAAATCAATCATAAAGCCCGAATTACTGACCCATTTCCAACCTATGGACACGCCTAAAGCAGTTTCAAAAAAGGTCTCGTCTTCTGAAATGTTATTTGCAAATTGATTATTAAAATCATCGCTTTCATAAGTGTAGGCTTTCAAAAAACCTTCGGCATAAAAGCCTTTAGCGCCATAATCTTCTTTACTAAAGAAATATTGTCTATAAAACGGCGTGATTGAGAGTTTTTCAAGTTCTTCTGTTTGAACTTCATCACTATCTAGGGCTATAAAAATATCAGCACCTATACCTGAATATCTTCCTAAAACATATTCATATCTTGGTTGAATAGCAGGTAATGTCAAGGCCGCAGTAACATCTAATGAAAGTTCATGCCTTTTGGCTTCTGTAAATGTATCGAGTCTTTTTTCAGAATCTGTAGATTCTTGACTGTTTTGAGCACACAGTGTAATGGGAACACAGTATAAAAATAAAAGGTAAAGTATTGGTTTCATAGTCTGATTTTTAAGTTTAATTAAAACAATAATTATAGTAAAATTCCTAATCTAAATATGTTAATTTTTATTTTTTATTTAAAAAGTCAATGAAGTTCTAATAACTTTAGACAAAAACAACCTACAGTTCTTTAACTATTACACCTCTAGAATACTCCATTATTTCATCAAATTTATGTGACTTTATTTCTATGGGTTTGTGAACTTTAAACCGAATCTTTACACCAATAGGTAATGGGAACATCCCAAATTTTTGAAGTTGCCATGAATTATCAATACTCACTGGGATGACAATTGCTCTGGGGCAGTTTTCAATTAGATTTCTCAAACCATTTTCAGAAAAGCGCTTCAATTTGCCGTCGCGACTTCTCGTACCTTCTGGAAAAATAACACCGGTACGATTAGTTTTACAGAGGTATTCCCCAAATCCCTTAATCGCTTCGACAGCACTTTCACGATCGTTTCTGTCAATTAAAACCGAACCGCCGTGCCGTAAATTATAGGATACCGATGGGATGCCTTTGCCAAGCTCTTTTTTGCTAATAAATTTAGGATGAATTTTTCTGAGATACCAAATCAATGGCGGAATATCAAACATGCTTTGATGATTAGCTACTATAATATGTGGAACATCATTCTTTAATTTATAAGGATTTTCAAAATAAATACGCGTTCCTAATAAATTAAGGCAACGCATGATAAAAAAGTTGAGCCAATCTACACTTATTTTATGGGCTTGATACCCAAACCCACGATGCGCAATAAATTGATAAGCATGAAAAATAACAAGGACTAAGCCAAAAGCTAAATAGAAAATTATAGAAAAAGGGTAAGCGATAATTTTTTTCATTTCATACAAAAAATCCTTTGCCTTGAAAGACAAAGGATTTTAGAAATTTTAAGTTCTAATAAACTAGCAGTGCTCATCAAAAGCCGCCTTAAGATTGTCAGCAATCATTTCGGCCGGACGTCCTTCGATATGATGACGCTCTAGCATATGAACCAATTCCCCGTTTTTAAATAAGGCCATTGAAGGTGAGCTTGGTGGAAATGGGACCATATGCGCTCGGGCTTTGTCTGTCGCTTCAGCATCAACACCGGCAAATACAGTATATAAGTTGTCTGGTGTTTTTGAATGTTCTATCGCCATTCTAGCGCCTGGTCTAGCATTGGCGGCGGCACAACCACAAACCGAATTGACTAAGACTAGAGCAGTCCCGTCTTGGGTTAAAGCCTTATCTACATCTTGGGATGACAATAGCTCTGTAAAGCCGACAGTTGTCAACTCATCTTTCATGGGTTTTACTAATTCTGGTGGATACATAATATCAATTTTTATTGCAAATATACAAATTATTGAATCTTGAAAATTAGAATGTATTATACTAACAAAACATTAGGAAAAAGTTGAAATATTTTTTTAACCAAATATCCTAATTGTGTATGGCTATAGACTAATAGACTTTAGTATTCATTGTAAATACTAATGCTTTAGAACAAGTTGACTATCTAAATATAAATTTTCAAATTCTCAATTTATACAATTAGCTTCATCCTTTCCATGAATCCCTTAAGCCAACTGTTTTATTGAACACAAGTTGTTCCGAGGTTGAAGTCTTATCAACACAGAAATAACCTATACGCTGAAACTGGTATCGCTCCTGAACTTTAGCATTGGCTAAATAAGGTTCTAAATAGCCGGTAATAATCTGATGAGAATTGGGATTGATATGCTCCAGAAAATCAACCTCTTTATCCTGAGTTGGATTTTCAACCATAAATAATCTATCGTAAATATTAATTTTTGCAGTTACCGCATGCTGGATTGAAACCCAATGCAAAGTCCCTTTGACTTTTCGTTTTGAAGCTTCTGTGCCACTGCCGCTTCTAGAGTTTTCATCATAGGTGCAATGCACTTCTGTAATATTGCCATCATCATCTTTTACGCAACTTTCAGCTTTGATAATGTAAGCATTTTTCAAACGAACTTCTTTGCCAAGTTTCAATCTGAAAAACTTTCGGTTGGCTTCTTCTCTAAAGTCTTCTTTTTCAATATAGATTTCCCGAGAAAAAGGTACTTTGTGGCTTCCTGCGCTCTGGTCTTCAGGATTGTTTTCTGCATCCAACATCTCAATTTTATCTTCAGGATAATTGGTAATAACGACTTTTAATGGGTCTAAAACACCCATCACTCGAGGTGCTTTTTTATTTAAATCTTCGCGTACACAGAATTCTAAGTGAGAAAAATTTACTGTATTTTCACGTTTACCAATGCCAATAGATTCTGCAAAATTAACGATAGATTCTGGAGTGTAGCCACGTCGTCGCATTCCCGAAATGGTTGGCATTCTCGGGTCATCCCAAGATTCTAGAATACCTTTTTCCATTAGTTTTAAAAGTTTTCGTTTACTGACGACGGTATGGCTTAGGTTTCTCCGAGCAAATTCGCGTTGTTTAGGTTTGAGCTTATCGGCTTCTTTTACTTTCTTAGCAAACCAATTGTAAAGTTCTCGATGCGGTAAAAACTCGAGCGTACAGAACGAATGTGAAACTTGTTCAATATAATCAGATTGACCGTGTGCCCAATCGTACATCGGATAAATTTTCCAATCGGAACCTGTGCGATGGTGAGATTGATGAAGGCAGCGGTACATGACCGGATCACGCATCAACATATTTTTGGCTCCCATGCTAATTTTGGCTCTCAGAACATCTTTACCTTCAGGAGTTTCTCCATTTTTCATGGCTTCAAACAATTTGAGGTTCTCCTCAACAGAACGATCACGGTAAGGACTATTAGTTCCTTTTTGGGTTGGAGTACCTTTTTGTTCTGCAATGGCTTCTGAACTTTGACTGTCTACATAAGCATCACCGTTTTTGATCATTTCTACGGCCCAATCATAGAGTTGTTGAAAATAATCGGAAGCATAACATTCTTTTGCCCATTTAAAGCCGAGCCATTCGACATCGCTCTTGATGGCTTCGACAAATTCACTTTCTTCTTTGGTGGGATTGGTATCGTCAAATCTTAAATTTACAGGCGCATTGTATTTAAGCCCTAGCCCAAAATTAAGACTAATCGAAGAGGCATGACCAATGTGCAGATAACCATTAGGTTCGGGCGGAAAACGAAACTGCAACTGTTCCTTAGAATAGTTGTTTTTCAGATCTTCTTCAATGATTTGTTCAATAAAATTTAATGATTTTTGTGGCGTAGACATAAATTTAATTTAAAGTGCAAAAATACTTAATTATTATAAGATTTCAGGTGGTATAAATTCAAAATTGTTAGAATTAAAAAAAGATGAAATCGTCTGACTATCTTTGATTTATATTCAATGGAGTCTTCAGGGTTTCCTATCACATTTAGGCCTCACAGGTTTTGAAAACCTGAGAAGTCTTGATTTAATGTCGACATAAACAAAAAAATATTTAATTAAAAGAAAACCACGTTATAAACGCATTCAGCACAAAAAAGAAAAAAGCAGGCAGGATGACAAACAATCCATCTTTTACTTTTATTCTGACGAGAATGCCCAAAAACATCATAAGGGTTAACCCTATAGCTGAAATCTTGAGTAATAAAGGTATATCTAAAAAATGACCTACTAACAGACCAATAGCACCAATAATTTCAAAAACAATGGTAATTAAAGCATATTTTTCTAACCCAAACCTTACAAACTCATTTTTCATCTTTGTCCCCATAAAATAGGCAAGTGCATAGCCGAGAAAAGAGATACTTGACAATAAAATGCAAAATGTAAATGATGACATTTAGATGATTTCAGCAGAACTTAGTGCAATAAAAATACTTAAAAGTAAAAGGATAAATGATGGTAATTTTTGTTTAATTGGGTTGCCCGCAGACCAGTGGAAATATTGAGCTGATGCCATAAAAAGAGCCATGCCAATAGCAGCGTAAAACACCAACTCTGGATACCAAATTCCAACAACCAATAAAGTAGAAATAGCTGTTTTTGCAAAACCTACAAAACTTCTCACCTTTAAACTTAATCCAAATTGATTGAATTCTTTTTTAACGTTATGCATTCTTAAAATCCACACAAACGCTACTGAGGCAGCTACTGCAATTTGTGCTAAAATTGTAATTGTATCTAACATGATTCTATTTTTATTTCAATATATAGAAAACTTTTAACAGACTAATTAATAATACATAAAAATTAATAAGTTTTATGAGGATATTATGAATACTTTGAATTTTATGTAGAGTTGATTATCTGTTAAGTAAATGATAATCAATTCTTTAATATTTATGGCACAAACTTTGCCCAATATAATTTATAGCCCTTAAAACCTAATGTCATGAAACGATTTATTTTTTCACTAGTAGGGTTTGTGTTTTTCAGTACGTCTGGGTGGGCAAACCATTCAAATCACATGAACTTTAATCAAGGTCATTCTTTTATTTTTATGGAAAAAGGGATTGAATTTTCAGTATTCCAAGATGGTCAGTTTGATTTTTATCTGCCTAATTATGGGCCAAACGTCAATGTTGGGTTTTCAAGCTCAAACCTTACTTTTAGCTTTAATACCGGCTTTAACTATAACCCATATGTGCAGTATGATGCTTATGGTGCTGTCATCCAAATACAAAATACGCCTATTTTTTATGATCGTTTTGGTCGGGTGAATCAAGTTGGCAATGTGTTGATATATTATAATAATTACGGTTTTGTGAGTAGAATTGGTGGTATGCAGGTCTTTTATAGAAGTAATGTGTTTTGGAGACAACGCGGGTTTATCAATCACTTTAACCGAAGATATGTTTGGAGACCTTGGCATCGATATTATGCTCTACCGCCAGCACAATATTGCCTATTGAGTCCACATCCCTATAGACAATATTATAGACTGGTAAGACATATTTATTACAGACCGTATAGAAATAATGTGAGACATTTCAATTTTAATAGACATAATCCTCATATCAGGAAACGGGCAAATCGATCTAACCAATGATATGCACAATCACCTAGAAATAGAAGTGAAAGACAAATAAGGTCTAATGTACAAAGGCGAAACCGCCAAATCACAAGAGCACAAAGCACTAGAGTTGCTAGTACAAATACAACTAACTCGAGAAGAGAAACGAGTACCCGACAAAACCCTAGAAGGGTTTCTAAAGGAAATGCTAGAAATAATAAGACTTTGACAACTCGTAATACCGGAACGGATGGAGTTTTTAGAAATAATAGAAATAAAGAGAGCGCTAAAAATGATTATAGAAGAACGTCAAATCGAAGTCAAAAGGTCAACAAAATGCCTTCAACCAGACGATATTCTGTTGCCAGTAATTCGAGGAAACCAAATAAAGCCTATAATAAATCAAGTAGAAATATAAGCAACCAAGCAAGCACTTCTACAAGACGGTCTAGAAGTAGAAGATAATAATATTTGATTTTTGGTTTATTAAACCCCTTTTGAAATTTTCAAAAGGGGTTTTTGTTTTACATTAAATGAATAATGTATTTTAGCTTCATAAAATGCACTTATGTTAGATTGGGAAAAACTCTTATCCTTAAAACGCCAAGGCGATACCACTAAACGTTTACGTAAAGAACAAGACGATGCCCGTTTAGGTTTTGAAGTGGATTACGATCGGGTTATATTTTCTTCTGCATTTCGAAGCTTGCAGGATAAAACACAGGTTATACCGTTGTCTAAAACCGATTTTGTGCATACCCGTTTAACTCACAGCTTAGAAGTGTCCGTGGTCGGTCGTTCGTTAGGTCGTCAGGCCGGAAAAGCTATTATTCAAAAATATCCTCATTTAGAAAAAACACTTGGCTACCATTTTAACGATTTTGGAGCTATTGTTGCGGCAGCATCTTTAGCTCACGATATTGGTAACCCACCATTTGGTCACTCTGGCGAAAAGGCCATTGGGGCATTTTTTGAGCGTGGTAAAGGCAAACGGTTTAGAGATAAAATATCAGACTGGGCCTATCAGGATTTAATCAAATTTGAAGGTAACGCCAATGGATTTAAACTTTTAACGGAAACTAAAAACGGAAGTTTTGGTGGATTGCGTTTATCTTATGCGACTCTGGGTGCATTTACAAAATACCCAAAAGCATCGTTTCCAGTAGAAACTTCAAAACATGTCGCGCGCAAAAAATACGGTGTGTTTAAAGCCGAAAAACCCTTGTTTGATGAGGTTTCAGCGGAGTTGGGACTAAAAGATGAGCGTCAATCTCAGTATTACAGACACCCTTTGGCTTATCTGGTTGAAGCAGCTGACGATATCTGCTACACCATCATCGATTTTGAGGATGGCATCAATTTGGGTTTAATTCCAGAGGAATATGCTTTAGAATATTTGTCAAAATTGGTCAACCAACGCATTGATAAGGACAAATACTTCAAACTCTCTACCACAAAAAACAGAGTGAGTTACCTCAGATCTTTAGCCATCGGCCGATTGATTGAAGATGCAGTTCAAGCCTTTATTCACCACGAAGAAGACATTAGAAAAGGTCAACTCGACAAACCACTGATTGATTATTCTCCTTACAAAGCCCAGATTGAAGATATTATTCAAATCAGTATTAAGAAAATCTATCAAAGTCAGGAAGTGCTGGAAAAAGAAACGGTGGGATATCGTGTTATTACAGAAATTTTAGAGCACTTTAGTCAAGCGATCGAAAACCGTTTAACCGATAAGGCCAATCATTTTGACAATGTAATCCTCAAAGCTTTTCTTAAAGATTTTGAATTTGAGGATTTGGACACAGAGTTCTGGTTAATTGAATTGAGTAGTCGTATTGCATCGTTAAGCGATAGTAAAGCCTTAGAAATTTACAAAACCCTTTCAGGCCAAAATTTATGATTGCTCAATCCAACATCCTCAAACAGATACAGGAAAATTTATTGCTTCAAAAGAAATCTTTTGCAGTTTTGATTGACCCCGATAAAGTAGAAACAGGCAAGATGACAGCCATCCTAAATCGCCTTCCAGAGGAAACGGATTTTATATTTGTCGGTGGAAGTACTGTCGAGAATCATAAAACGGATTTGGTGGTCAAGGCCATTAAGGCTTCAAGTAATCTGCCGATCATTCTATTTCATGGAAATGTCAATCAAATTTCATCCTTCGCAGACGCTATATTATTTTTAAGTTTAATGTCTGGCGATAATCCGGAATATCTCATTCATCAGCAAGTTAAGAGTGTAAAACACCTTAAGCGCACAGCATTAGAAATTATTCCAACGGGTTACATTCTCATCGACGGAGGGAAAACCTGTACCACAGAACGTGTCACTGAGACCAAAGCTATTCCACAAACCGAAGTCGAGAAAACGGTCGATGTGGCTTTGGCTGCACAGTATGCCGGTAAACAGTTGATTTACTTGGAAGCAGGAAGTAGCGCCAGATATCTGGTTCATCCCAGAATCATAAAAGCAGTTAAAGCTCAAGTCGACCTGCCACTCATTGTAGGTGGTGGAATCAGAACCAAAGATCAACGTAAATCGGCATATCGGGCCGGTGCAGATATGGTGGTGATGGGTACAGCCTTTGAAAAATATATTGAATAAACCTCAAAGGTTTTCAAGACCTGTGAGGTTTGATAAGTATTTTTTAGCTACTCGAGGTTAACGCTTCTCAAAGAAAAAGCGTTTTAACAAATGTGAGGCTTTTTGTTCCAAAACGCCTTTGAGGACTTTAGTTTTTGGATGAAGTTGAGTTTGCATTACTTCAAAACCGCGTTTGTGATCGCTGGCGGCGTATACCAATTTTTTCAATTGACTCCAATACAGGGCACCGGCACACATTTGGCAAGGCTCTAAACTAACATACATCGTGCATTGATTTAGATATTTACCACCGAGATAATTGGCTGCAGAAGTGATGGCCTGCATTTCAGCGTGAGCTGTGACATCATTTAAGGTTTCAGTAAGATTATGGGCTCTAGCGATTATGGTACTGTCTATAACAATTACAGCACCTACCGGGACTTCGCCTCGGTCATAAGCTTTTTGCGCTTCATCTAAAGCCTTTTGCATAAAATAAGCATCATCAAACTCTGTTTTCACAATACAAAAATTTATAAACCTTCATTCAGTATAAGTTATGGTCGTTACAATTACATTTGTTTTTTAAATGCCCATTATGGGCTTTGATAGCCTAAAAATACAAAATCAAGCCATATATTTGTTGAAATGAAAGCGGAGTATTTAGAAAATATCAATTCACCCGAAGATTTGCGTCAACTTTCACAAGACAAATTGACTTTGGTGGCTCAGGAGTTAAGACATTTCATCATTTCAATGGTGTCTGAATATGGTGGGCACTTAGGTGCAAGTCTTGGAAGTGTTGAATTGACGGTAGCCCTACATTATGTTTTTAATACACCAGATGATCAATTAATTTGGGATGTCGGACACCAAGCTTACGGTCATAAAATATTAACAGGTCGACGCAATACGTTTCACACCAACAGACAATTTGGTGGTATTTCAGGTTTTCCGTCTCGTGTTGAAAGTCCATACGATACATTTGGTGTTGGGCATAGTTCAACATCAATTTCTGCAGCTTTGGGTATGGCCATTGCCTCTGAGCTTGAAGGAAATTTAGAAAGACAACATATCGCTGTAATAGGAGATGCTTCAATTGCTTCTGGAATGGCTTTTGAAGGCCTGAATCACGCTGGTGTATCCTCGGCGAATTTATTGGTTATTCTTAATGATAATGCTATTGGAATTGACCCGAGTGTAGGTGCACTTAAAAATTATTTAACCAAGGCTAAAATTGGTTATAAACCCAAGCAGTCTAACATTATTGAAGCTTTAAATTTTACTTATGTCGGGCCTATAGATGGTCATGATATTCATGCCCTTATTAAAGCTTTTGAAAACTTAAAAAAAATTAAAGGCCCTCGATTTCTTCATGTTATGACCAAAAAAGGCAAGGGCTTAAAACCCGCAGAAATTGAACAAGTAAAATACCACGCTCCGGGAAAATTTGATAAAATTACCGGAAAAACCTTTCAGAACAAAACAGATGATAAAAAGATAAAATATCAAGATGTGTTTGGTAAAACCATTCTGCATTTGGCTCAACACGATGAAAAAATAATAGGTGTAACTCCTGCAATGCCTACTGGAAGTTCGTTGAAATATATGATGGATGTTTTTCCTGACCGCGCCTTCGATGTGGGTATTGCAGAACAACATGCGGTAACCTTCAGTGCGGGTATGGCCACAAGAGGTTTTAAAGTCTTTTGTACCATTTATTCTACCTTTTTTCAACGGGCATATGATCAACTCATTCATGATGTGGCTCTACAAAATCTACCCGTTGTGTTTTGTGTAGATCGTGCAGGCATTGTCGGCAAAGACGGGGCAACGCATCACGGGGTATTTGACATTGCTTTTTTGAAAGCCATTCCAAATCTAATTGTCGCTTCACCATCTTGTGCTAAAGATCTAAAAAATTTATTGTATACAGCTAGTTTAGGTATAAAGCAGCCTTTAGTGATAAGATATCCAAGAGGAAAAAGTGATGTAAATGACCTGAATATAGATTTTGAAAATATACCAATGGGTGAAGCTGTTTGTTTAAAAGAAGGTGAAGATGTTGCTGTGCTTTCCTTAGGAAAAATGCGTAAAAGTGTCTCTAAAGCTATAGAATACATCGGAAAGTCGATTGGGCATTACGATATGCGATTTGTAAAACCATTAGATACTGAAATTTTAGATGAAATTGCAAAAACCTATTCAAAAATCATCACCGTTGAAGATGCTATTGTCAGTGGCGGTTTTGGCGAGTCTGTAAAATCTTATCTCAGCACAAAACACCCACAAATTGAAATCGTTTCCATGGGACTTCCAGATGTTTTTATTCCCCATGGTGATACAAAAACCTTGCTTGATAAGTATGGACTCGGTGTAAAAGACATCATTGATGAAATCCAAAAAACATAACTTATGGGATCTATCGCCTTAAATCAATTTTTGGTTTAGACTGATTTTTTAATGGCTCTCAACATTTCGCGTTTGCCAGGTGGTCCATCAATTTTTTTAACCTGAAAACCAATATCTTGTAAATCTCTTCTCACGCTTCCTTTACAAGAATAAGTCACCCAGACACCATTTGAAGCTAACAGGCTAAAACACTTCTGAAGAAGGGATTTACCCCATAGTTCGGGCTGAACTCTCGGGCCAAAAGCATCAAAAAATATGACATCATATTTATTTTGGCCTTCAAAATTTTTAAAATCTGCTTGTATTTTTTTGAGCTTCAAATAGTCGTTAATATTTATAGATTTTTCCCATTCAATAGAATGCAAGCTGTCAAACTCTGAGTTATTAGTTTTTAAAATTTCAACATAATTAACGCTATCAATTTCTTTCTGATTTAAAGGATATTTTTCAATACTGTGATAGGTAAGGTAAAGTTGATTTGCTTCAGCATAAATCGCACTCAAATAGGCATTTAACCCAGTGCCAAAACCAAATTCTAGAACCTTTAAACTTGAAGTATCATCCTGTTTTAGTCTAAAATCTAAGCCTGACTTGATGTAGACATGTTGGGCTTCTTGTATGGCACCATGTTTTGAATGATAACTCTCATTCCATTCAGGGAAATGAATAGTTTTAGAACCATCAGCTGTGGTGATAATTTGCTTCTTCAAATTAGATATACCTAATTAAACTCAAATTAAAAACCTAAAATTGAAAAACGAGAAACCACAAAAAGTAACTTGTAACTTTTAAATTTCCAACTTCCAACTTCCAACTTCCAACTTTCAACTCCCAACTTTCAACTAAAAACTACTGTAAATAAACACCATCAGCTTCAAAACTGTAAGTTAATTCTGGCTCGGTAATAGCTGCAATTTCCTCTGCTGTTTTACCTGCATCTTTGGCGTAGTGTTTTAAATCTTCAACAGGAGTTTGTTTAACAAAAGCTTTACCGTGAACAATAGCGGTTTGATTTTCGATATCTTTTGGAACAAAAAACCCATAATCTTTAAACCGGACTAAACTTTCTTGTCCATTGGGTAATTCTAAGCGCATCCAGCAGCCTTTCTTTTTACATACAGAATTCACTTTTGATGTAAAAGTTATCTCTAAAGTATCACCCACTTTCATATCTTGATATGTCATCAAAGCTTCTTCGGTTTCGATTGGGTTTGAAAGATCAAATTTTTCTCCAAAAAACTCTTTTTTAGAGGTCTCTGTTATCTCTTGATTTGGTTGTTCAACTTGTTGATTGCTTTGTTTTTGAGTGTCTTTACAAGAAACAAAAATTAAAAAAAACAGGCAGATTATTGAATATTTCATAATTTAAAAGTATTTTAAGGGCTAATTATAGGATAAATTTAATATTTAAGCAAATCTAAAACTGCTCGAAAACAATTATATTTGCGAATACAAAAATAATCAAATGGAAAGAAAAGCTGCACTATTGGATATAAAAAAAGTTTCACAGTCAAGAATTCACGAAGTTGATTTTAACAATCTACCGTTTGGTAAAGTTTATTCTGACCATATGATGTATTGTGATTTTGTTGATGGTGAATGGCAGCGACCACAAGTTGTACCTTACGGTCCTATGCAGTTTGACCCATCGACAAAGGTTTTTCATTATGGTCAGGCGGTTTTTGAAGGGATGAAAGCCTTTAAAGACGACAATGATCAAGTGTGGTTATTTAGACCGGAACGCAATTTTGAGCGAATTAATAAATCCTCTAAACGTTTGGCGATACCAGAGTTTCCAAAAGACTATTTTTTTGAGAGTTTAAAAGCACTTATCACTCTTGACCATGACTGGGTAAAAAAAGGTCAGGGCAATTCACTTTATATACGTCCTTTTGTGATTGCTACAGAAAAAGGTGTAGCGGCTGCGCCTTCGACATCATATCGATTTATGATTATCACTTGTCCGGCTCAAGCCTATTATAATAAAGCTGTAAAGGTATTATTTTCTGAAAAATACAGTCGTGCTGCTAGTGGTGGTGTCGGTTTTGCAAAGGCTGCAGGAAATTATGGCGCCCAATTTTACCCCACCAATTTAGCCAAAGAAAAAGGATACGAACAAGTCATTTGGACTGATGCTGACAAGCACGAGTATTTAGAAGAAGCTGGCACTATGAATATTTTTTTCAGAATAAATGATAAGCTCGTTACCGCACCAACTAATGAAAGAATATTGAAAGGAGTGACACGAGCCAGTGTCATTCAATTGGCTAAAGATAATGGGATAGAAGTTGAAGTCGGTCCTGTTAAAGTTAAGCGTATAGTCGAGGCTGCTGAAAAAGGAGAGTTGAAAGAAATATTTGGCGCAGGAACAGCTGCAACTATTGCTCAAGTAACCGGGTTTGAATACCAAAACAAATATCACGATTTACCAGAAGTTGAAAATCCATATAATGTTTTCTTTAAATCCAAACTTCAGGATATTCAATATAATAGAACTGAAGACCCTCATGGATGGCGATATGCAATAGATTAAAAGTTTATTTTTAAAAATGCATTTGGTGTAAATTCCAAACCTTGATTTTCGATACGTTCCACTTCTAGAATGTCGTTGCTTAATCGAAAAAACTGATTAGTGGTATTGTTTGTGTTAAATAAGTTTAGAATAGCTAAACCTATTTCAGCTTTGAATTTTGACCATAAAAACGTATAACTTCCTGTAAAATTGACCTGTGAATATTCTGTGATATGATCTGAATTGGGGTCTAAAAAATTGATATCAGGGTTTGTATCCGGGTTTGAAATAGGCATATCTTGGTCAATTGGAGTAGTTGGGCGACCTGTAAAAAAACGACCGCTCAAGCTCAATTTCACTTTTGTCGTGGTATAGCTTAAACCGGTTTCTGCATGATGTGAAGTTTCAAAATTATTGGGAAAAACTGAAGGTGAAAATTCATCAAATTCATATTCACTGTCATTATAGGTGTAGTTTAGCCATAATCTGAAATTTTGCAATTGTTTTTGCACTAAAAATTCAGCACCATAGGTTTGGTAATCTCCGGAGAGTTGTAAAAATTCTAATTGGTTTTGAAAATTTTGACTCGCCGAAGTGATACGTTCTACGTTTTTATAAAACAGGTTTGCTGTCAGTAGCCAAGAGCTCTTGTTAAATACCTGACCTATTTCAACTTGTCTTAAACGTTGAATTGGGGTTTCATTTTCGTTAGCGAGAACCCAACGCCGTTTTTCAATTCCAAAAAAATCGTTTTGTAAATCAATCACCTGAGCTGTAACTTGGTGTTTTTGCTCTGCCATCAATACCACATCAAAACTCGGGATAATAGCAAAAGACATGTTGAGATGGGGTTCAAACTTGAACTCAGAAAATTTATCGTAATAATTAGCACGTAAGCCTAAAGTTGTTTTGAGTTTATGATCAAAATTTGAAGCTTTAAATTCAACAATACCTGCGTGCGTTTGTAAAACCGATTTTTGACGAATTTCAACTTCTGGAATATTTACGATATTATCATTTCTAATGCCTATTTCATTAAACTGATAACCTAAGCTGAATTTGTATTGCTCAGAAAGCTCAAAATCACTTCTTAATTTTAGACCATAATCTAGAACTTCATTAGTTTGATTCAGCAATTGATTATTTAAGACCGAAGCATTTTCACCTTCAAGTTTATAATAGGAGAGATATGCCAGAGAAGATAAAGATACGTTTTCAGATAGGTTTTTATCAAGTTGTGTTGACACCACATAAGACTCTTGGGTGAGGTAGTTATCTTTTTGGTCTTGTGTGTTGATGTTTTCTTCAACAAATAAGAGCTCATTTGAAATCGCCATAGCATTAATTTGCCAAGTTGTATTGTCGTTAAAAGCCGTTTGAAACTGGAGATTGGCATCGTAATACTGTAAATCTACATCGGATGAAAGTCTTAAATTTTCATTGGTACTTAAAGCTGAAATTTCTGTGTTTTGAAAAATCTTGTCGTAGTAATTTTCAAAAGTTGGGGTGTCAAAAATATCTGAAAAAGCGTATCGACCTGCCACTCTGAGTTGTGAATGATCTGATAAAGCGATATCGGCTTTTCCGGCTGTTTCCAAAAAGTTTGCAAATAGTTCAAATTCAGATTGGTCTAAAGGTTTTGCGGCTGATGAAATATCTACAACCGATGATAAACCTTCGGTGTAAAAGGCGGAGCTACCATTTTTATAAATGTTGACTTGATGAGCAATAGAAGGATTTAAAGCCGAAATCATCCCATAAAAATGTCCGGTTTGATACAGTCGAGCGCCATTCCACAGAAATAAATTTTGGTCGTGTGTGCCACCTCGCACATTGATGTTGGAAATGCGTTCATCTAAACTCACGATGCCTGGCACATATTGCATGGTTTGTAAAACATCAGGTTGGGTTAAGCCTGCAAGAATTTCAAATTCTTTAGGATTTAGACTTATAGATAAATCTGAGTTGAGGTTGAGACCTTTGGTTAGATAACCAATTAATTGAATTTCATCTAAATTGATTTGACGGGTTAATTTTACAATTTTACAGTCGTTGGGTTGGAGGCTTTCCACTTCAATTTCTTCTACAGCATAGCCATCTTTAAAAAGTTTTAATGTTTTACTCTTTGGCTTATTTGTAAAAAAGACCGTTCCGTTTTGATAGGTTTTGATAATATTCTCATGAGATTCTACATAAACATTACTCAATGCTTGGTTAAGGTTTTCAGATAAAACTTTGAGGCAATAAAATTGACTTAGACGTTTAACAACAATATTGGTATTATCAATCCATTCAAAGCTAATAGGAAGTTGGGTTGAGATTTGATTAAATATGTTTTGTAAGGCTTGATTGGTGTTTGTCGTTGTGATTTCTAAAGTTTTGACATCTTGCTGGAGATAGTTAAACCGCACAGACTTTTCATTTTCTATGCGGTTGAGGTAATCTACTAGTGGTATTTGGTTTTGGGCTATTGATAAAACAGGAATCAACAACACCAAAACATAAACACAAAATTTAATATCCTTCATCACCAACAAAAATAAAATTATTTTCGTTGATTGTGTTATATCGCACTTGATATGTTTTAGATATGATGTCTAAGGCTTTTTTAACATCGTTTTTAGGGAGTTGACCTGTAAAGCTTTTATTGGTTTCAATTTGTTTAGAATTAATGTCTACACCGTAGTAACGTTCTACATCCTTAATCAAAATATCAAAATTTGAATTGATGATTTGGAAATATCCAGATTTTGAGGGTAATTCTTTTAATTGAAGCGTTTCTTTACTAATTTCACCACCACTTAAAACTATAAACTCGTTGGGAGTAATCACATCAGAGAGATTGTTTTGTGAAACTTCAACACGGCCTTCATAACACATTACCTGGAGTTCATCATGAAAGGTTTTGACATTAAATTTAGTGCCTAAGACCTTAACTTCGCCATTAGCGGTTTTTACAGTAAAGGTTTCACCTTTGGCGACCTCAAAAAAAGCTTCTCCTTCAAGTTTTACTTCACGGTTCAGAAACCAAAAGTAGTCGTTATAACTTAAGCTTGAGCCAGGTTGCAAAAGTACGTTAGATTGGTCTGGAAGTTGAATGGTTTGACTTTGTGCCACTTTAGTTGTAAATTCAGCCTTAGTAATTGCTTTTAAAAACACCAACAAGCCAGCAGCCAAAACCAATATCGCAGCGATTTTAAATGCATAGGATTTTATACTAGGACGGGTTTGAGTTTTTGAAGCTCTTGTGTTTTTGATCGTTTTAAAAACCTTAACCTTTTCAAACGTTGGGGCTTCGAGCTGAGCGGAGTAATGCTTAATATTTTCGTAAATTTCACGTGCCTGGATATCTTCTGGAAAATCAGATTGACCATCTATCCATTGTGCTAATGTATTTTTCGTCTCCATCGTCTTGTTTTTATATCTGTTCAATATGTTGTCTGAGTTGTGCAAGGGCTTGACTCATACGTTTTTCTATGGCTTTTATACTGACATTTTCAATTTCTGCAATTTCTTTATAGGTTTTACCATCTATTCTGTGCAATAAAAATGTAGTACGTTGTTTAGGTTTTAATTCCCCAATAGCTCTTTGGAGTTTTTGTTTAAACTCTTCTTCTTCCAACTTATAAGCCGGGTCTTGTTGATCTTCTTTCTTTTGTGGTTGTTCTTTGGCATATCTTAAAACTACTTTTTGATGCTTTATCGCATTGAGCGAAATATTATTAGCTACTGTAAATAAATAAGATTTGGCTTTTTCTACCGGTACGTTTTTGCAATTTTCCCACAGTTTAATGAAGGCTTCTTGAACCGCTTCTTCTGCAGCGATTTTATTGCCATACTTATAAAAGAAAAAGCGGTTGATGTCTTCTGCGTATTTATCGAATAGCGAAGCGTATATTTTTTCTTGACAAACATGCGATAATGATTTTAGCGACATATGATATATTTAGCCGTATTAGGTTTTATTGTAAACCGTTTTCAATTCAATTATAAAACAATTCAGAGGGACTTGACCCTACTTTTTTGGATTTGATAATTTTTTTATAAACTATAATTATAATTTCGATGTGCTATATATTATATTATAATTGTGTTTATAATATTTATCGTACAGAAGTAGTGTTATAAATATATTTATAAATTTATTATACTTGAGTTCTGTGTGGTTTTAAACTTTAAAAAACACCTTCTCTAGCTCTTCCATCTACAGGAATATAGCTGGTATGTAAGAGTTTGATATGTTAGCAATGACAGATATGGTAAAGCTTCATTCTTTGAAAGTTGAATGTTCTCAGGACTTTAAAATAAAATTTTGTGATATATTTTCTAAATATATTGACTTCAATTTATCTCAAAGGTCAAAAAATCAGTTTCTCCGTTGCCTCCACTCACATCGGTTAGCTCGATTTTGTTTGGAGAATGAGAGATGATATC
Source organism: Mesohalobacter halotolerans (assembly GCF_006120725.1). Lineage (GTDB taxonomy): Bacteria > Bacteroidota > Bacteroidia > Flavobacteriales > Flavobacteriaceae > Psychroflexus > Psychroflexus halotolerans. The sequence continues at coordinate 45,706 of NZ_SWMU01000001.1, read as the reverse complement.
CCAATCGTCGCTTAAATCTTGGAAATCCTGTGGAAAATTAAAATTGATATTAAAATCTAAATCGCTATCATCTGGACTATCATCGTTGCTATTACTGTTGGTTACACTCCAGATACCGCTAAAGTTGTTGTTTCCATCACTAGCATTTAATATACCTGAACTTTCAAAAGTAAAGTTGTAACCTGTAAAGTCTTCGGTTTCATTTATTCCGGAATCTACAAAATTTGTAATGCGCCAAGTGCCGTTTTGCATTGTATTTTCAACCTCGTCTGGTGAGATATTGATTGGACTGCTATCGTCATCGCTGCTACAAGATATTAATAGTAGCAGACTGAAACATCCAATGATTAAAAAAGAGGATTGTGTTGTTCTCATAACATATTATTTTTTTTTCAAAGAACAGGTTTTTATCCCAAATGGGGCATAAAGTGGGCAAAAACTTACCAAGCTGGTCAATACAAATATTCCAGCCAAAACGAGAAGTACAATACCTAATGTTCCTGAAATTGTTCCTGTAAAATACAGAACAGCGACTACTGCAGCGATTATAATTCTAATAATTTTGTCTGCTGAACCCATGTTTTTTTTCATCTCAATTCAATTTAAAAGGTTAATGTTATTTTATGTAAAAATAATAAGTTTAGGAATTGTATGCAGTGACTAAGGTCACCAGGATCCAACAATTTTTATTTCACCAGAATTTTGAGTGATTTTATGAGCCTTTTCAAGTTTTTTTAAGGTTCTTGACACAACCTCTCGCGCCGTTCCTAGTTCTTTGGCAAGTTGATTGTGGCTGATTATAATTGATGTACTCTTTGTTAAATCTGACTTATTTTTTAAATGATCGTATAGTCTTTTATCCAAATTGTCTACTAGCAGATGGCCTAATCTTTCGATGAGCTCAACATATCTAAGATTAAATTGATTGTAAAATAATTCATTAAATTCCGGAAAATCTTTAATCAAGTTTGCTAAATGCCTAATCGGGAGTAATATGAGTTTTGAGTCTTCCTCTGTTATTGCTGTAACTTTACTAGAAGTATTTTCTAATGACGCATAAAACGTCATGATACAGCTTTGAGATTCTTGAATATAATATAGCAGCAACTCTTTATCATCATAATGGGCATAGACTTTAATAAGACCATCTATGAGAATAGGTAAGGTCTTGATGTATTGGTTTTCCTTTAGTATTACACTGCCTTTGGGAAACGCTTTAATATTAGACAACTCTAAAATCGTATTTGCTAAATCCGGACTTAAAAAAGTTAGTTTATCTTTACTTTGCCTCATGATGTTTTATTGCTTAAAAACGCCATCAAATTTTATTGTTTTATAATTTTATGGGTTTGGGCTTTACCAGTTTTAGTATTTAACTTTACAAAATAAACACCATTTTCATATTTAGAAAAGTTTATGCCTGATATATTCTTAACCGTATTCGTATTCCAAATCATTTTACCAAACACATCATAAATTTGAATGCTTTTGAGCTCAGTATTATCAATTGAACTTATAAACAATTCTTGTCGGACAGGATTGGGGTAAAGTTTGAAGTGTTCAGTTTGAAAATCATCTTGAGATAGTGTAGTAGAAAACTGTGCTAAATTCCATTGATTATCGGTCATTAAATAAACTTCATTATTGACACTCACGGCTAAAGCTCTAATGTCATTAGATGCATTGTAAGTGGCGTGCCATTCGTTATTAGAATTGATATTATAAGCGTGTAAAGTCCCTGAAGATGGCATGCCACCATTGGTTGTAGAGTTTATTCCAACATAATAACTGCCATTGCTAGGATGAACTTCTAAAGCTCTAACTCGAGATAAATTTTGTGCTAAAGTGTAAGTCGTATTTTGAGCTACAGATCCATCTGAAGTATTGATTACATTTGTATGTAGTGTTGAATCATTTCCTAAATCTGACCAAGTTGCTGATGCAAAAACCAGTTGATTGCTATTAATGAATTCAAGTCCATTAGAAACGACTTGTTCACCTAAGCTGTAAGTTTGGGTATAAACGATATTACCATTGCTATCAATTTTAGAAACGATAGGATTGGGTGGAAAACTATCTGCTAAAATATAGGTGTCGTTGGTTGTTTCATCAACGCTTATACTTTTTAAAGTGTCTATACTATCATCTAAAGTAACAGTCCAGAGCAAGTTTCCGCTAGCATCCCAAGCTGTTAATTTGGTATCGAAAGTAGTGACATTGGCCACTGCGACAAAATTATTACCCATATCCATTACACCCATTTCAATACTATTTCCAGTGCCTACAACATCCCGAACATCTGTAAAAAGCGTTGTGCCATCAGGAGCCAATTTGATTAAAATAGTGCCAAATTCTGTGTCATTATTTGTGTCGGTAATTAGACCTGTTCCATTCACAAAAATATTATCATTGCTATCTACACCAACAAAGGCACCGCGCCCGTGATCGTCAAAAGTTTTATTAAAAATAAGCTGTCCTGTTGGACTAAATTTCCATATCTTATTGGAGCGCGTCACAATACAAGGTGGTAGAGGGCAAGTTGTATTATCGGTGTGAAAGCGAAATCCAACTACAATAATATTATCTTGACTATCGGTAATGACTTCAAGCGGTCTGGCTTGTTCTAAAACGCCCGAGGTCTGCTGCTGGATAGCAGTTTCAAAGCTCTCAAAAAGTAAGGTTCCATTGGCATCATATTTTTTAACAAAAACACCTGCAGAGTTTGTATTCATTGGTCCGGCACCAACAGTAATGACATTCCCTTGATTATCTACAGTTGTGGCTTTGCCAAGAGCATTGTCTATATCGAGTTTTTCCCAATTGATGTTCTGAGCTGTAATTAAAGAAAAGCTCAATAATGAAAAAAGAAGCGTAAAAAGTTTCATAATTAAAAAGTTATCGGATTCAGTTACAAAACAATTTTAAACAAAAACACCCTACTTATTAGGGTGAAACTCTTTTGAAATGTTCTGTATATGAGAAATATCATTAAATTTGAATATCATATGATGAAAAGTTACCTTTTATTTTTTTTCCTCTTAATGCTTATCGCTTGCCAAAGCGAAGAAGATACTGAAATCGTCAATAACGAAAACGGTTTGAGTGTAAATTCTGCATTGACCCAAAACCTCAAACGACTCACGCAAAACCCGACTGCGTTTGATAATTTTATTGATAATTCTAGTAAAATTTCAGTAGATTTTCCGTTTGAAGTTACCGTTAATTCTACAACTAATATCAACTTGGATAACATCACAGATTATCAAAACTTGATTGACGTGCTAGAAGCCACGCCTATTGAAGATGAAATCGATTTAAATTTTCCAGCATCTGTTTCAACAGTCAATTATAATTCACAAACTATCAATTCAGAAAGTGAGCTTTCTCAATTTTTACAAAGTTTAAATGCTTCAGACGAAGTGAATTGTGTAGAGATTGTTTTTCCAATTTCTCTCCAATTTTTTGACCTTTCTAATACATTTATAGATACACAAACGATTAATAATCGCGCTCAGCTTTTCAACTTTTTAGAAGACTTAAGTCAAAATGGGTTTTTCTATCAGCTTGAATACCCCATTGAAGCTGATGTTGAAGGCACAACTCAGTTGATTAACTCCAATGATGAGTTTAACATCACATTCAATGGTCTATCTTCAAATTGTTTTGAGCCTTTACTATTTAACAATGTTGCTGATGATGATCCAGGTGGTGGCGATCCCGTTAATTTAAATGCATTTATCACTTTTGTGACTGATGGCGACTTTATAGTATCGGGTTTAACGAGTGATGGGGAAGAGATATTTGACTTTACAGACTATGTCTTCAGATTTGAAGAAAACAACAGCATCATTGCTGATGACGACGATGTGGATCAAGATTTTGAGGTGGTTGGTCAATGGACCGCTAGCGTTGAAGATAATGTGATCATATTCGATTTAGATTTTGACGATTCTGATTTTGGAGACATGGATGACGATTGGGAAGTTGTAAGTTTTGATAATGGGGTAACACTTTCACTCATTGATACAAGTTCAGACGGCGATACCGATGAGTTATTGCTCAATAAGCTTTAATTTTCTAATAAGACGTTTTAGCGTGCATTTTATCCACTTCAAGGAGTATTGAGCTCAATCCCATTTTATTATTTTATACTTTTGACTGAAAAGGCAATATGTTAACTAAAAAACAATGGCTTTATGTAAGCCTTTCGTCATGGCTCATAGCTAGTCTTTTTAATGTATCAAAATTGATTTTAAGTTTAAGACCTCAGCGCTTGAGTCGCTTTCAGTTTAATTCTTTAGATGAATTTTGGTATCAGTATATTACTCATATTTTGTTTTGCTTTGTGGTTTTTGTCCTCAATTTTTATGCCTACCGAAGCCGCAGACTTAAGCTAAAAGATTCTATCTGGTCTCTGATTCTTTTTAATGTCATTCTGTTTTTCATCATAGTCATTTTTAATTACAAGATTCATATTGAATTATTTGAATTTACGAGAAAACCCATTATTGCTTTTGGTTATATAGCGAGATATGCTTTGTCTGTCGCATTAATTATCTTGGTTTTTAAGATTTTAATACTTAATCAAGAAACCCAAAACAAACAAAAACGTATTCATCAATTAGAATTAGAAACCAAAACAGCTCAACACCAACAGTTAAAAAATCAAATTAATCCGCACTTCTTTTTTAACACTTTAAACAGTTTGTCTTCAATTGTAGCAGAAAAACCCGAGAAAGCCACAGATTACATCAGCTATATGTCTAAAATTTTCAGACAAAGTCTAACCGACCAACCCGATTTGGTGACACTTAAAGACGATATTGAGTTTGTAGAAGCTTTTATCAAACTTCAAAAATTGAGATATGGTGAGGCTTTTGAAGTCAACTTTAAACTGGATATTCAGGCTTATGAGAAAAAAGTGCTCAGTATGGGCTTGCAAACTTTACTTGAAAATGCTTTAAAACACAATGTGATTAAAAAAGATAAGCCTTTAAAGATTAATATATTTAACAAAGACAATTACGTCTGGGTTGAGCATAATCTACAACCCAAACAAAATCCGGTCAAAGGTGAAAATTTTGGATTGAGTAGTTTACAAAAACGAGCACAATGGTCTCAGCAAAACAGTGTAATCATACAAAAACAAAATGAAACCTTTTCCGTGGGTCTGCCCTTAAGCCTTTAAACCCTCCATAATTATGAATATACTCATTATTGAAGATGAAGATGCCAGTGCAAAACTCCTGAGTCAAACCTTAAACGCAGTTGACTCAGAGGTCAAAATTGTTGGGATATGTCAAGATAAGTCTGAAACAGAAAAAGCATTAAAAACACACCCGACTGTAGATGCCATATTTTCAGATATTCAATTGGCCGATGATTTAAGTTTTTCAATTTTAAAAGACATTGATACTAGAATTCCTATTGTATTTGTTACTGCCTATAATCAATATGCCCTGGATGCGTTTAAACATCACGGGATCGATTATATTTTGAAACCTTACGCCAGTGATGATATCAAGCAAGCCCTACAAAAGCTCAAAACTTATCAAACAGGACAAGCCCTAGCGCAAAATGAAAAATTGCAGTTTTTGTTTGAGGATATCAAGACTAAACAAACCTATAAAAAAACGTTTTTGGTGAGTTTTCAAGATCGCTTACTTCCGATAAACAGTAGAGATATTGTGTTTTTCTATACTGCAGATGACGGTGTATATCTCGCTACCAATACTGCTAAATCTTACAAATGGCAAGAGAGTTTAGAGCAGGTAGAAAAACAGCTCAACCCCGATGATTTTTATAGAGCCAACCGGCAATACATCATTCAACGCCAACATATTGAAGACATTCGGTATTATTTTAATGGGCGCTTAAAAATAAAAATGAAAACAGAAAGCCCTCAAGACATTATTGTAAGCAAAGCTAAAGCCTCAGAGTTTAAAACTTGGCTAGGGCGATGATATGTCAGTTTAAAACCTAAAAATTTCCACTTCACCCTAATTACAAATTTTAAAAGTTGATATCCATTTATTTTTGATTAAACTTTAAAAATTTAAACCTATGAAAACAACAAGCAAATTTTTTATCAAAACATTTTTGATTTTGAGCTTAAGTAGCTTTGTAATGTCAAGCTGCTCAGATGACGATAGTTCAAGTATTGAATCTTCTGTATCTGATGAAGAGGTTCAAGAAATCTTAAAATCTTCTCTTGTATATGAAGGTGGTATTGTAGTAGACCTCCAAACCACAGCTGAAAGTTTAAACAACAATACTGCGGGCAGATCAAATGAACAAAACGCTACTATGGCTATGGACTTAAGCGCCGTAAATTGTAACCAAACAGTATCCAACAGTTTTGAAAACTCTAATACGGTTGGTTCCAGAAGTTGGTCTGTTCAAACCAATTGGACCTGGACATTAAATTGCGATGCTCAAAATAATAGTGTGAGTTTTGATTCAGAAGCTAATGGAAGTCTGGAATTTGATGGACCAAATTTATCTAAAGATATGTTGAGAACTCACGAGTTTTTTATTACAGGCATTGAGCCTTCTTCGACAGAATGGGTTTATAATGCCAACCATACCAGAGATGGGTTTATACAATCTAATGTTGGCAACCAAAACAGTATGAATACCTTATTAATTTATGGTTCTACTGATATTGTCGTGTCAAAATCAACACAACAGATTGTGTCTGGCACATTTGACGTTGATTTTTCTGCAACGCTTCCTAACGGAAACATCGTCACAAGAGGTGCTACTGTAGTCTTTAATGGTAATCAGACAGCCACCATAACCTTAGATAATGGGGTAAGTTTTGATGTGAGTTGGTAGAAAACAGGTGTATGAAAAATAAAAAAAGCTCGTCAATGAAGGCGAGCTTTTTTTTGGCTATTCTGTCCCGTCCTAATATATTGATACACTAAAATCGAGTGTATATGGAATCATCAACAAACAAAGGGTATGTAAAGCGAACCCAAAAAGACTACACGCTTTCATTTAAATTACAAGTTGTTCACGAAATAGAACAAGGATTACTTACTAGAACACAAGCCTTGAGCAAGTACGGTATTCAAGCTGGGTCAACTATACGTTCTTGGTTAAAAAAATATGGTAACTTTGATTGGGAGAATCAAACACCAGCTACAATGTCTAAAACCCCTGAACAAAAGATCTTAGAGCTAGAGGCAAAGATCAAACTTCTTGAAAAACAAAAAGCCAGAGTAGAACATCTAGCCGAGCGTGCAGATAAAAAAGCTATTATCTTCGATATGATGGTAGAGATGGCTGAGAAAGAATATGATATTCCTATCAGAAAAAATTACGTACCCAAGTTATCGACCAGTACAGAACAAAGCACAAAGAAACAATAGTTTCTACCTGTGGATTACTTGGGGTAAACAGACAGGTATATTATAGAGCAAAGCAAAGACTAGTTAAAAAGCAAAATATTGCTAAACAAGTTGTAGATATGGTTTTAGAAGTTCGTATGAAAATGCCTAGAATAGGTACCAGGAAAATATATTACCTATTGCAAGAACAGCTAAATGAATTAAGCATAGGCAGAGATAAACTCTTTAGGATACTTAAAGCCAATCATTTACTGATAAAACCAAGTAAAAGTTATCATATTACTACGGACTCTCACCATCGGTTCAGAAAGCATAAAAATAAAGTGAGTAGCCTATCAATAGAAAGACCGGATCAGGTCTGGGTGTCTGACATAACCTATGTAGGCACACGGCAAAATCCATCTTATTTAGCTTTAGTAACCGATGCCTATTCTAAGAAAATCGTTGGATTTAATCTCTCAAATAGTTTAAACGTAGAAGGACTACTGAACGCCTTAGAAATGGCAATTAAAAATAAACCAAAGAACACATTGCCACTAATACATCACTCAGATAGAGGTTTACAGTATTGTTCAAACGACTATCAAAAGCTACTAGAAACAAACAATATAGAGACTAGTATGACCGAAAAATATGATCCTTATGAAAATGCTGTAGCCGAGAGAGTAAATGGTATATTAAAACAGGAGTTTGGAATAAGTAAAACACTGAAGAATATAGAATTGAAAAAGAGGTTAATAAAACAAAGCATAGAAATTTACAATCAAGAACGACCTCATTTATCAAACCATATGCTAACACCTAATCAAATGCACAAGCAATCAGAAATAAAAATGAAAACCTATAAATCAAAAATTCCTTGCATCGATATCGATGCAAGGAATTAATCTTATATTTAAAGTCTAATAATCTGTTTCGATTATTTAGGACGAGTCATTCGGTTAAACATTAATTTTTGTTGTTTTAAACTTTTTAGATTTGAAGTTTATGGTCAACCGCCATCAATTTTAATTTTTCCTGTAATACTCAGCGTTTTTGTTTTACCCTCAGCATTTAACAGGAAACATATAATTAAGTGTTTCATATTAAAGGTTTTATAATTATAAAATTCAATTCACCTCAGTATTTAGGGTGTGAAACCTCTTAATCGTTGCGTGAAAAAAAATTTAATTTGGAATATAATGGTTTATCAAACCCTTAAAATATTATACTTTTGAACAAAAAGCTATGGATATTTCTGTTGAATTGACGTTTTCACCACTTCAAGATGATTTTGAACCACCCATAATTAATTTAATAACTGCTTTGAGAAATAGCGGATTACATATAAAAGAGAATCCATTAAGCACACAAGTTTATGGCGATTATAAAACTGTCATGAAAGTTTTAAACACCGAAATTGAAACTGCGTTAGAAGCGGTTGACCACGGCGTACTATACATGAAAATTGTAAAATCCAATCGAAAAGACTATGAACCCGATTTTTGAATGGTTTTTTCAACAATATGAAAATACACCTCAACATTTAATCACGCTTGAAATTATTGGTAGCCTATTTGGTCTGATGAGTGTTTGGTTTTCAAAGCGAGACAATATTCTAGTGTTTCCGACCGGCATTATCAGCACCGCTATTTTTGTATACATTTTATCAGTTCACAGACTACTTGGCGATATGATGATAAACGCTTACTATTTTATTATGAGTATTTACGGCTGGTATATTTGGACACAAAAAGTTGATAAAGAACATTTTATCCCCATAACAAAATTAGAAACTCGGCGGGAGTATAAAATTTCTGTTTTAATTTTTGTTGCCACACTGATATTTGTTAGCGTTGTTTATAGCGTTTTTGACAAATGGATTTCCTGGACAGCTTATGTAGACACCTTCACCACAGCAGTATTCTTTTTGGGCATGTGGTTAATGGCCAAGAAAAAGCTTGAAAACTGGCAACTCTGGATTATAGGTAATGTGATTTCAATACCTTTGTATTTGTATAAAGGCTTGGTATTTTCTGCATTTCAATATGCAATTTTTACGATAATAGCCATCTATGGTTACAACGCATGGAAAAAACAACTCAACACACCCAAAGCCAGCTTACTAAAGTAGTATTTTATGGTCCCGAATCTACGGGCAAAACGACACTGGCCCAAACTTTAGCCAAACAACATCAAACACAATGGGTGCCAGAGTTTGCAAGAGAATACCTTCAAAATAAATACAATAAAACAGGAAAAGCCTGCGAACCTTCAGATATTATGCCTATTGCTGAGGGACAAATGGCTTTAGAAAACAAACAGGCCAAAACATCTAACCAATATTTATTTTGTGACACCAATCTTCTCGAAACTTATGTTTATGCAAGAGTATATTTTCCAGACAAAGACTTTTCAAGATTAAAATCTTTGGCCTTAAGTCAAGATTATGATTATTACTTTTTAACAGACATTGATACACCTTGGGAAGCCGATGATTTAAGAGACAAACCAAATGAAAGACAAGAGATGTTTAATGTTTTTAGAAATTATTTGATCAAATACGATAAAAATTTTTGTATTTTAAGTGGCGATTTGGAACAACGCCTATCCAAAGTCAATAAAATATTACAAACCAATAATTATGCAACTTTCCTCAAAACATAAAAAGTGTCTTGAGACAAAAGGGATTTCAGAAATTGACTTAAGAAACCAACTTCAAACCTTTCAAGCAGGAATACCTTTTGTAAAAATCTTGGATTACGCTCATCTCGGTAAAGGAATCAAAAAATTGAGTAACGAAGAAGAAAAACTATACCAAAAAATTTATGACCATTCAAAGGCAAAGGTGATTAAATTTATTCCGGCAAGTGGTGCAGCATCGAGGATGTTTCGACTTGTACATCAATTTCTAGATAAAGTTGAAGTTGATGAGAAAAAAATTCATGCCTTATTAAAAACACAAGAATTTTCTGTTCTCAATTCTTTAATCTCAAAAATTGATAAGCTTGCGTTTTATGAGCAGGCTAAGGCATTATCAAAGCAATATTATCAAAATTTTGAAAGTCATACGCGTATTGAGCAAGCAGTACTTATCTTAAAAATTGCTTTGTCAGAAAAGGGTTTAAAATTAGATACTTTACCAAAAGGCTTAATCCCTTTCCATCACTATGGGCAACAGATTCTTACACCCTTTGAAGAACACCTTGAAGAAGCTAAATCTTATGCGACAAAAAATAATAAAGCCCAATTACACTTTACAATTTCTAAAGAACATGAAAGTGATTTTAAAGCGACCTTAAAACAATATTTGAAATCACATCATAAAGAAAATATAGATTTTGATGTAAATTTTTCATACCAAAAATCTTCAACCGATACCATAGCTGTTCATCTTGATAACACACCATTTAGGGATGAAAATGGTCAACTGTTTTTTAGACCTGGTGGTCATGGGGCATTAATCCATAATTTAAATGCGATTGTGGCTGATATCATTTTTATTAAAAACATAGATAATGTATCCAAAAAACAGGTTGATAAAATACAAACTAGTAAAAACAAAAGAATATTAGCAGGTATTTTATTAAATCTTCAGCAAAAAATATTTGATTACCAAATCGCTTTAAAGCAAAACCCAACCTCTGGATTAATTGAAGAAGTTCAGCAATTTGCAAGAGAAAATCTAAATATCAAATCACCACCTGATAAATCTTCTGAACTTTTCAAAACATTACATCGACCCATAAGGGTCTGTGGTATGGTTAAAAATGATGGTGAACCTGGTGGTGGTCCTTTTTGGGTACAAGGTGATAATGGTGAACAATCTCTTCAAATCGTAGAGACCTCTCAAGTGGATCCTTCAGCAGATGATCAACAACAAATATTAAATGACGCTACTCATTTTAACCCTGTTGATATTGTCTGTGGTGTTAGAGATTTTAAAGGTCAAAAATACGACTTAATGCAATTTGTAAATACTAAACGCGGATTCATTACGCAAAAATCGGTAGAAGGTCAAGATATTAAGGCGCTTGAGTTACCAGGGCTTTGGAATGGTGGCATGGCATATTGGCATAGTATTTTTGTGGAAGTCCCATTATCAACTTTCAATCCCGTAAAGACAGTGGTCGATTTACTAAAACCCGCACACCAACAAGATTGATTATGGATTTTGAGCAAATACTAAATGAAGTAGAGTTTTCAACAGCTTTGAGTAGTGGTGCAGGTGGTCAGCACGTCAATAAAACAGAAACTAAGGTAAATCTGTCTTGGTCTGTTGATGAAAGTGATGGTCTTCTTAAAGAAGAAAAATACCGTATTTTAAGGCGGTTGAAACACAAAATTAATAAGAAAGGCTATTTGCAATTGAGTTGTTCTGACACCCGAAGTCAGCATCAAAACAAAAAAATTTTGATAAATAGGTTCAAAGAAATTTTAAATACAGCCATACAAAAACCTAAAAAAAGAAAAGCGACAAAGCCAACAAAATCATCTATACACAGAAGACTTAAAAACAAATCTCATCAAGCTCAAAAAAAGTCACTAAGACAAAAACCTGATTACTAGATAGTCTTACAGAAATATGGTTTTAACCCAATACTATTTAAATGTAAACTTATTTTTATCAATTATTTCTAAATAGCCCTATTATTAGAAATAATTTTTATATTTAAACCTTTAACAATCAATTTATGAAAGCCTTCAGAATAATCATCTTAATTGTTGTTATGTGCCCCTTTGTTCAACTTATGGAGGCTCAAACGTTTTACGAGCACGAGGTGAGTTTTAGTGTAGGTATATTTCAGTTAAGGACTGACTATGGTATAAATAACGATGCTGAGACTAACTTTGGCAACCAAGGTGTTGAGGTTTCTTTAAATTACTATTACAATACCGCAGCTAGAAGATCTGCTTCATATTTTCAACAGCACTTCAAATACAGACTTAATCTAAGTTATTCTACCGTCAATTTAGAACATTTTGGTCCTGATGCCGATGCCCCTCTCGCTTAGCCTCTATGGAAGGCAGCTATAACAATTTTTCTATAGGAAATGGTTTTGAGTATTATCCATTAGGTATTAAAATAAGAAGAATTTATTCGTCAAGCTTCATGGATAATTTTTCTCCTTACGGAGGTCTGGCTTTTGGTGTAAATTTTGTCACACCTGATGCTACATCTTCTCTCCCTGGTGGTTTGAGTGATCCTAATAATGTGTTTCCAACATTTATTTCTGAAAGCTCGAGTAATGGTATAGATTTAGAAAGTCAAGTTGCTCTCAGTCTTAATTTTCAAGTAGGGGCACGTTACAAAATCAATGACCAAAGCGATATATTTTTAGAAAGCAGTTGGATGTTTTTTGATAATGACTTTGTAGATGGTTTAAGTCCTGTCGGTCCTCAAAATAAAAATGATGACTGGGCATGGGGAATTAATGTAGGCTACACTTATATCTTTTTCTAAGATGGTATGGCTTCTATAAGCCTTTGCGTATATAATTTGTTGGGTTTTAAGTAAACTTGATCTGCTTCTCCGCTTTCGACAATTTTTCCATTTTTCATCACCAGTATTCTATCAGAAAACTGTCTCACAACCGATAAATCGTGAGATATAAAAACATAGGTAAGATTAAATTGGTCTTTTAAGTCTTCAAGCAAATTTAAAACTTGTGCTTGTACCGATATGTCTAATGCAGATACAGACTCATCGCAAATAATTATTTTAGGCTCCAAGGCCAAGCAGCGGGCAATACCTATTCTTTGACGTTGGCCGCCACTAAACTCATGTGGATATCGGTAATAGTGATGTTCTTCTAGCCCTACTGCCTTTAGTAGAGATTTTACCTTTTCTCTTTGTCTTTTTCGTCCTGTTATGATTTGATGAACTTTAATTGGTTCAGCAATAGCCTCACCTACAGTCATTCTTGGGTTCAAGGAAGAATAAGGATCCTGAAAAATAATTTGGATATCTTTTTTTATAAGTTTTAACGCTTTAGCAGAAAGTTGATTCAAGTCAGAACTCTGATACCAGATTTTTCCGGCATCTGCTTTTAATAACCTTGTAATCAAATGTCCTAAGGTGGTTTTACCACAACCGGATTCACCTACAACACCTAACTTTTCACCTTTATAAATTTCAAAACTCACATTATCTATAGCTTTAAAATAAACATCCTTATCAAAAAATGAGGATTGTATTTTAAAGCTTTTTTCTAAGTTTCTAATCTTGATAATTGGTTCAGAGTTATATAAAGCTTGATGCCTTTGCTGTCGCTCAGTTTGACTTTCATAGCTTTCTGTAAATTGCGCTTCTGAAAAGTCTTTTATCGTCGGTAATTTCTTCAGTCTTTTTCCCGCTTGAGGTCTAGCAGCTAAAAGGGCTTTAGTATATTTTTTTTTAGGAGAATTAAAGATATGATTTGCGCTACCTTTTTCAATAATTTCACCTTGATACATCACTATTATCTCATCAGCAATATGTTTTACCAGTGCCAAATCGTGAGAAATAAATATGATACTCATTTTGGTTTCTCGTTGTAAGTTTTTCAACAAATCAATGATTTCTTTTTGAACACTCACATCAAGTGCGGTTGTAGGTTCGTCAGCGATAAGCAGCTTGGGTTCACAAGCGATAGCCATAGCAATCATGACCCGTTGTTTCTGTCCGCCACTGATTTGATGAGGATATTTATGATAAGCCGTTTGTGGCTCTGGAAGTTTTACTTTTTTAAACAAACTTATGACTTTAGCCTTCGCAGCTTTTGGCTTACAAATTTTATGGTTGATGAGTACCTCTGTGACCTGTTTACCACAAGTCATTGACGGATTTAAGGAACTCATGGGTTCTTGAAAAATCATTGAAATTTCTCGACCTCTTAACTTTCTCAGGCGTTTGTTGTCTGAAGTATTTAAAGATGTACCATCAAAAGAAAGCTTTTTGTATTCCAGTTGAGCGTTTTTTGGTAAAATACCCAAAATAGATAAAACCGATAAAGATTTACCAGAACCCGACTCACCAACTATGCCCATTATTTTTGATGGCTCAAGTTGTAAGGAAAAGTTGTTGACAACGGCAGTGCTATCAAAGCTGATCTTTAATTTTTGAATATCTAATAACATATTATCTATAAATAGGTAGTTTGTTCAGGCTTTAAAAGGGGTTTGCCTGCTAGCTTCAAAACCACCTGGGCGACTGCAATAACGTCTTTTTCACAGTATTTTACAATGCGTTCTAAATTGTTTTCTTCATAATAAACAGACCTGACCTGACTGCCATCGATGTCATCTTTTGGAGATTCAATTCCTAATATTTCAGTAAGCAACTTTAAAGAGGTAAAATGTTTGTAATCTCCAAATTTCCATAATTCTAATGTATCTAAGTGAGGCACTTCCCAAGGTTTTTTCCCCATGAGATTTAAAATTTTAGGTAAAGGTTTACCTTGAATCAAAAGACGCCTGGCAATGTATGGAATATCAAACTCCTTGATATTATGGCCGCACAACAGCCGCTTGGAGGTGTTGTAATGGGTGTACAGTAAGCTTGAAAAATCCTCTAAGATTTCTTTTTCTTCATGGCCATAAAAACTCTTAATTCTAAATTCTATTTGTTTATTTTCAGTATTAATGAAACCTGCAGAAATGCAAATAATTTTTCCAAACTCAGCCCAAATCCCAGCATTTTTATAATATTCACTCGCAGATATTTCTTCGTTTTCTATTGCTTCATAGCGTCTTTTGTATGCTGATTTTTCTTCCCAAAGTTTTTGTTTTGTTGGACTTAAGTCTTCAAAATTTTTGTGTTCAGGAACGGTCTCAATGTCGAGAAATAAAACTTGATTAAGTTGGAGTTGACCAAGCATAGCATTTTATTTGACAATAAAAGTAGAGATAATTTGCTGAATAATAACCGATGAAAGATTTTTTTTAATCAAAAAATACATTACTTTTGCAAACCAATTTTAATAATCGGGTCGTGAACCCAAAATTTAAACATTATGCCTTTAAAAATTAGATTACAAAGACACGGTAGAAAAGCTAAACCATTTTTTTGGATAGTAGCTGCAGATTCTCGTGCCAAAAGAGATGGTAAATTCATTGAAAAACTTGGAGTTTACAATCCAACAACCAACCCCGCAACAATCGAATTAGACTTTGATAATTCATTGAAACACTTGCTTAATGGTGCTCAACCTACAGATACAGCAAGACGTATCCTTTCTTATAAAGGGGTCTTGTACAAAAAACACCTATTAGGTGGTGTAGCTAAAGGGGCTTTCACAGAAGAAGAAGCTGAAAAGAAATTTGAAGCCTGGATGAAAGACAAAGAAGGTAAAATTATGGACAAGGCGACCAAAATTGAAAAGGCTAAAGCCGATGCTAAAGCTGAAGCCTTAGCCAAAGAAAAAGAAGTCAGTGACAAAAGAGCTGCTGAAGCTGTTACTGAAGACGAAGTAGTTGAAGAGGCAGCTGCAGATGAGACTGCTGATGCGCCTGAAGCCGAAGCTAAAGAAGAAGCTAAAACTGAAGAAACGCCTAAAGCTGAAGAAATGCCTAAAGCTGAAGATAAAAAAGAAGAATCTAAAAAAGAAGAGCCTAAAAAGGAAGCAGCTAAATCTAAGGAAGCAGACAACGCTAAGTCTGATAAAGAAGAAGACAATAAAAAAGACGCTTAATAAATCTGATGGATAAAAATGAACATTTTTATCTAGGCACGATTTCTCGAAAATTTAGTTTTAAAGGGGAAGTTGTATTGCAAATCAATCCAGATTTAAACACTTACCCAAAACATATCAAATCCGTTTTTGTTGACTTACAACAGAAACGGATTCCTTTTTTTATTGAAACGACAAAAGCACATAAAAAAAATAGCATCCGAGTGAAGTTTGAAGATGTCAACTCTGAAGTGGAAACAGAAAAACTCGTAAAACATGATGTTTACGTGCTTAAATCAGAACTAGACCTCAACGAAGAGTTTGGTTTAAAAGACTTGATTGGCTTTACAGCTTATCATAAAAACGAAAAACCTATTGGTAAAATCGAAAATCTTAACACTTCAACACCTCAAGCAATTTTTGAAATTTTATCCGAAAAAGGCTCCGTGCTTATACCTGTAAACGAAGACTGGATTTTAGAAATTGATGAAGATAATAAGGCTATTTATTTTGAGCTACCTGATGGGCTTTTAGATTTGAATGATTAAATCTTAAGTAGTAAGTTCAAGTTTTTTATAGATTATTAATTGTCAAAATATTTATCTAGTTCTTCAGCAGAAGCACTAATAATTTCCGAATCTATAAGTCGATAGGTTAACGTTTTCCAGTTTTTATCTTGCTTAAAAATCTTTTTCAAAATAGGAATTGCTTGTTCTTTTTCATCAGCATTCCAAAGCGATACAGCTTTCCAGTAAGTCACTTCAATATTGCCTTTCAAGAGTTCTTCAGCTTTAGAATAGGCATCAAGCGCGGCTTCAATGTCGTTGTCTTCTATGGCGAGATCGCCCTTATTCATCCAATCATATCCACGTTTTACTTTTAGAAGTCGCTCTAACTCTTTAATAGGAGTTTTGTGATCGTCAACGCGCAAATCTACCAATTTATCTTCCCATGGATGCTCAGCTTTTTCTGGTCCAACCACGACGAGTGCTGCAGACTGCTTACCACGAATATCACCACCTGCTTTTTGAGCTGCTTTTAAAACTTCAACCAATCGCTCAGCCAAAGGTAGGTCATCGTATTTCATAAAAGCATATTGCATAGCAGGCACAACGTTGTCGTTGAGCATCATATTGGCTTGAACAGAAAAGTTTTTATGGCTAATGTGGTTTGCGTAATCTACACACATGCTTCCAGTATGGGCAGCGGTATTACCATTTTTATCGATAAAAGCTACCTGACGAAAAGCTTCACCTTGATCCATTCTGATAAGTCTTTCAAGGGCTTTATCAGCGCTTAAACCCTCTTCCATGAGTTGAAGTCCGTTTGGGCCATAAGAAGGATTGACAAAAGACTGTGTCGCGACAGCCCCAACACCGGATTTTGCCCAAGTGACTACAGTGCCAACCGAAAACCAGTGGCTTTGGACGGCAACACCCATTTCACCGGTTTTTTCATCTTTGGCAACGATAGAAAACGTATGCGCAAATTGGTCCTTATATACTTGCTTTTGAGCATGCAAAAAGTGTATCATAAAACATATACTCAAAGTGATTAAAGTTTTCATGTTTGTGTGTTTTTATTAAACAAGTTTAAGATAATAATATTTAATTTAAAAAAGCTGTCTGCTTTTTTGTGATTTAAACAAAATCAATCCTTAATGATTTTAAGACACAAAACCCTATAATAAGTTAAAAATCTACGTTGTAATTCTCTATATTTGCAACACAACAATAAAATATATGCCTTACAAACGAATACTTTTAAAACTCTCAGGTGAAGCATTAATGGGAAATCGTCAATATGGTATTGATCCTGAAAGACTAGCAGAATATGCTAAAGAAATTAAAAGCGCTGTTGATAAAGGCATTGAAGTGGCTATTGTCATTGGCGGAGGAAACATTTTTAGAGGAATCGCCGGTGCTAGTAAAGGTATGGATCGGGTTCAAGGCGACCATATGGGCATGTTGGCGACGGTTATTAATGGATTAGCACTACAAAGCGCCTGCGAAGATCACGGCATCCAAACCCGCTTACAATCGGCTATCAAAATTAATGAAGTTGCAGAGCCATTTATTAGACGAAAAGCGATGCGACATTTAGAAAAAGGCCGTGTGGTTATTTTTGGTGGTGGCACAGGCAATCCTTATTTTACAACAGACTCTGCTGCCGTCTTAAGAGCTATAGAAATCGAAGCCGATGTTATCCTGAAAGGAACACGTGTCGATGGCATTTATACATCAGATCCCGAAAAAGATGAAGGGGCAAGAAAATTTGATTTTATAACCTTTGATGATGTGCTGAGAAAAGGCTTAAAAGTTATGGACACCACTGCTTTTACTCTAAGTCAAGAAAACGAGTTGCCTATCATTGTATTTGATATGAATACACCTGGAAATTTACTTAAAGTCGTTTCAGGTGAAAAAATTGGAACCAAAGTCAATTTATAGCCCAGACTTAAAAAATAATTTATTATGAACGAAGAAATCGATATTATTTTAGATAGCACTAAAGAAGACATGGAAAAAGCTATCTCACATTTAAAAAAGCAACTCCAAAATATTAGAGCAGGAAAAGCCAACCCAACAATGCTATCAACTGTAATGGTAGAATATTATGGCACGATGACACCATTAAATCAGGTAAGCAACATCAATACACCCGATGCACGAACCTTGTCTATTCAACCTTTTGAAAAATCACTTATTCAAGAAATTGAAAAAGGTATTATGAATGCTAACTTAGGTTTTAACCCTATGAATAATGGAGATAATGTCATCATTAACGTGCCGCCATTAACCGAAGAACGCCGTACACAATTGTCTAAACAAGCAAAAGCCGAGGCCGAAGAAGCTAAAATTGCCGTGCGAAATGACCGTAGGAATGCACTTCACGAATTGAAAGATATTGACTTATCAGAAGACCAGAAGAAAGATATTGAAGATGAAATTCAAAAAATTACCGATAGTCATATTGAAAAAATCGACCAAATCTTTGAAGCTAAAGAAAAAGAAATCATGACGGTTTAAAATCGTTTTAAATCAAAATTGCCTTGCAGGTTAAGGTTTTATTTTTAGTATTAATCATATGCTGTTGGCCTAGTAAGCTGCTGGCGCAAAATCATGCTTCTGTAAAATTAGTCAATGACAGCGCAGAGCCCATTCCTTTTGCTGTAGCTATTTCTTCAGATACAATTGTGTTTTCAAATCCATTTGGGCAACTTCAATTTAATAAACCTCCTAAGAAACTGAAAATATTTGCCGTAGGCTACAAACCTAAACGGGTAGACAATGTTTTGTGGCAAATCATTCTAGAAAAGTCAAATTCTCATCTCTATTCTGCTGATGATATCATCCAAAAAGTTTTTGAATACTCTGAATATAATAATCCTTTTAAAACCTCAAATAGCATAACTTTTAAGCGTTATAACCGAACTTTAATTCAAAGAGACAGCATTAAAAATATAACCTCTAACGAAAATTTATTCTCAGAACGCACATCAGAATTTATAATAGAAAATCAAAAGCCGAAGGAACATATTATTGCGCAAAAAAATCATGGTTTTGATAAACCTGTGCTCAAAATACTTAGCCATCGCATGCACGGAATCAATTGGTATGATAAGACTTACGTCATTTTTGAAACTGATTATGCATCACCTTTACATCCCAACAATTACGGGGTTTACAAATACGAGCTGATTTATAAAAGCGATACTTTTTTTTATATCAAATTTAGCCCCAAGGCCAATAATACAGATAGACTTTTACAAGGTGTTTTACAAGTTGATAAAAATTATGCTTTGTCAAAAGTTTACGTTAATAAAGACGACGAAATCAAACTTGATTTATATCAATTTTATCAAAAGCATCTCCCTAAAGATCTTTGGTTAACCCAACAAGTTATTGTTGAAATGACACCTGGTATTGGTGGTAAACCTGTGAGTTTGTTTGGTACAAATATCAATATTGGAACGCTTCAACAGCGCAGTATAGCCGAAGACGATAAAAACAATCAACTTTTTTCAAAATCTGTATTTTACAATTATAGCCTGAGGCCTAAAACAATGGCAAAACAAGACTATGATGTTCTTGTTGAAGAAAACGCACACAATCGGAGTAAACATTATTGGCAAAATCAAAGAAAAATGCCACTTACAGAAAAAGACAGTTTATTTTTTGAAGGTACAGCTCAAACTCTTAGACGGAAAAACACAATTTCTAAGATTAAAAAACTTGAAAATATCAATGATGGTTTCTTCCCAATTTTAAAATGGAAAACCGACTTAAAAACCTTAATCAAAATAAATAACTATGAGGGACTTCGCCTTGGTATTGGAGGCTTGACCAATGAGGAATTTTCTGACCATTTTAGAGTTGGTGGTTACATTGCCTATGGGACTAAAGATGAACAAGTTAAGCTCGGTGTAAATACTGGTATTTTGCTTAATAAAGATAGTAATATGTGGTTAAATGCAGCATATGAAGACGACGTAAGAGAAGTAGGAAGCAATAGTTACCTCACTGATGAGCGTGTGTATTCTTTATTTGAGCCTCGGCTTGTAAATATCATATTTTTTTACAAAGAAAAATCTACATCGCTAAGCCTTCAAAATCGAATAAACTCTAAGCTTTTATCTGAATTTAAAATTGCACATGACCAAATATTCCAAACAGAAAATTATGCATTTTTAAATGGTGATATTGCGATACAATCTTATAACTTGACTCGAGCAATGCTCAGTTTAAGATGGTCACCAAGAAGTCAGTTTCTTAAATTTGATAATAATTTTGTCAATATCAAAGAGCAATATCCGGTAGTTTCTGGTCAGGTTGAGCAATATCTTGGAAGCACATTTGGAGGCGACTTAACCTTCACTAAATTCAATTTGAAAAGTGAATATATTTATAATCACCTCAATAATAGTTATACCGAATTTACCATTGAAGGCAACTATGCATTTGGCGATGTTCCATTAACACATTCTTTTCACGCTTTCCCAAATGCACCAAATAAAGATGGTATACTTAAAAGATTTTCTGTAGCTGGAGTAAAGAGTTTTGAAACCATGTTTTTCAGTGAATTTTTTAGTACTCGACTGGCTAGTTTACACATTAAACACACCTTAGCACCGTTTAAAATTTCAAACAAACTTAGGCCAGAAATGGTTTTGATTTCAAGACATGCCATTGGAGATTTTAGCGACCAAGAAAGGCATTTGGGCATAGATTTTAACACTTTAAATCAGGGCTACTCAGAAGCTGGTGTTGAGCTTAATAAAATTTTTTGGGGCTTTGGTTTAAGTTTTGCATATCGATATGGCGCCTATCATTTGCCAAATTTTGACGATAATATCGCTTTTAAATTTACTTTTAACCTAAAGCTTTAAAGAATGACATGCTTTTTAATCTTTATGGTTTTAATACCTTTGCGGTTTTTTTAAGCTTCTATTAGATGCAGAAACTTTTTAGTTTTGGGTTTTGGAACACCATAGCAGGAACTATTCTTCGCAATAGAATTGTTTTTATTGCTTTAATCATAGGGGTATCTGGCTTTTTGATGTCTCAATGGAAGTACATTGGCTTTTCCTATACAGAAGCCAACCTTTTACCTGACAAACATCCGATGAATCTGGAATACCAGTCTTTTTTAGAAAAGTTTGGCGACGAAGGCAATATCATTGTTATTGCTACCCAAGATTCAGCTTTGTTTACACCCAAAAAATTTAAAGAATGGGCTCAACTTTCTGATACACTTCGCCAGTTTAGTGAAATCAAAAATGTGATTGACCTTACTAATCTTCAAAATCTCAAAAAGAAAACCAATCCAAAGCGTTTTCAATTTCAAAATATTCTAAATGATAGCAACTACACTGCAAAAGGCTTAACCACATTCAAAACATTTGTATTTGACTCATTACCTTTTTACGAAGGTTTGGTATATAATTCAAAAACTCAAACCATTCAAACTGCTGTTTACCTCGAAGATTCTATAGTAAATACCAAAGCCAGAAAAGATTTTGTGCTTAAAGATTTTATGCCATTAATTGAAGGTTTTTCAGAACAAACCAGCATCAAAGTACATGTGTCTGGTATGCCATATGTAAGAACGCTTAATGCACAAAACATTGTAGATGAGATCAAATGGTTTGTATTAGCTGCGCTTCTGGTTACTTCTTTTATTTTTTATTTCTTTTTCCGTTCATTTAGAGCCACTTTTATCTCGATGCTTACTGTTATTATTGGTGTAATCTGGGCATTTGGTTTTATTGGATTGATGCGCTATGAAATCACAGTGTTGACAGCAATTATCCCACCGCTTATTATTGTTATTGGAATTCCCAACTGCATATTTTTGATTAATAAATATCAGCACGAGATAAAAAGACATGGCAACCAGGCCAAATCGCTTCAGCGGGTCATTGCCAAAATTGGTAATGCAACTTTAATGACCAATGTCACAACCGCTTCAGGTTTTGCGACATTCATTTTTACACAGAGCGAACTACTAAAAGAGTTTGGGGTCGTGGCTTCTATCAACATCGTTTCTATTTTTCTATTAAGCTTGTTGATTATCCCTATTATTTATAGCTATATGGCACCGCCAAAAGATAAACACCTCAAGCATTTAGGTAAAAAATGGATTGAAGGCTTTGTCAATTGGATTGAAAATATGGTCCGCCATAGACGGATTACAATTTATTTTACAGCTGTTGGTATTATGATGTTGAGTTTTATAGGCATATATTTTATAAAAGTCTCAGGCAGCTTGTTGGAAGACATGCCCCAAAAAGCCGATTTCATTAAGGATGTGCGTTTTTTCGAAAAAGAATTTAACGGTATAATGCCTTTAGAATTTTTAATCGACACCAAGCGTGAAAATGGTGTTTCTAAACTTTCAACCTTAAAACGCATAAATCGATTGGGGCAAGCTCTAGAAGAATTCCCTGAACTGTCAAAGTCCTTATCTGTAGTCAATATAGCAAAATATGCTAAGCAGGCGTTTTACAACGGCAAACCTAAATATTACCAATTGCCCACCAGACAGGAACAAAATTTTATGCTGCCGTATTTTAAAAACTTCAAATCAAATGGAAAACTCAACGCTTATGTAGATTCTACGGGCCAATTTGCTAGATTAACAGTGTTTATGAAAGATGTGGGTACAGATAGAATGGAGCAAATAGAAGCCCAAATTCTACCAAAAATAAAAAAAATATTTCCAGAAGAGCGATACGAAGTGAGTATGACAGGCAAAGCTTTAACCTTTCAAAAAGGAACAAACTATCTGGTAAAAAATTTGGTGGTGTCTTTATCACTTGCAGTATTGCTTATAGCATTATTTATGGCGTGGATGTTCAGGTCGTTTAGAATGATTTTGATTTCACTTATTCCCAATATATTACCGCTTTTAATGACCGCTGGTATGATGGGTTTTCTCAATATCCCCATCAAACCCTCAACTATTCTCGTGTTTAGTATAGCATTTGGGATAAGCGTTGACGATACCATCCATTTTCTTGCCAAATATCGACAAGAGTTAAAAGCCAGGAACTGGAAAATCAAGCGTTCAGTTTATCCAGCTTTACGTGAGACCACCGTGAGTATGTTTTACACCTCAATTGTTTTATATTTTGGCTTTTCAGTCTTCATGATCAGTAGCTTTGGGGGTACTGTTGCACTTGGCGGTTTAGTTTCTGCCACATTGCTCTTTGCCATGCTCTCAAATTTATTGCTTTTACCGTCTTTACTTTTATCTTTAGAAAGAAGTATTGCCAACAAGCAGACCTTAAAAGAGCCTCAAATTAATGTTATAGAAAGTGAGGAAGATTGATGCTTAAAATTCAATTTTTTGTATTTTTAAATCAAATTATAATTGTGATGAGTAATAAGAATTTTCATCACAATTCTTAAACAAATTAGTTTAGAAATCAAATTACTGAAAATGAATAATTATCTGGCTTATTCATAACGATTAAATTAAAATAAAAAAAATGAAACAATACCATGACCTGATAAAGCATGTCTTAGAACACGGTAAGGATAAAAATGACAGAACGGGAACTGGCACACGAAGCGTGTTTGGGTACCAAATGCGTTTTGATCTCAATGAAGGATTTCCTTTAGTCACAACAAAGAAGATACATCTCAAATCTATCATTCATGAATTGTTGTGGTTTATAAAAGGCGATACCAACGTCAAATATCTACAAGATAATGGTGTAAGAATATGGAATGAATGGGCTGATGAAAACGGAGATTTAGGTCCGGTTTATGGACGCCAATGGCGTAATTGGAATAAAGATAACATCGATCAACTTGCTGAGGTAATTGATACCATTAAAAATAAACCAGATAGCCGTAGAATACTTGTTACTGCATGGAATCCAAGTGTATTGCCAGATACGACAAAATCTTTTGCAGAAAACGTCGCTAATGGTAAAGTTGCACTTCCACCTTGCCATGCGTTTTTTCAATTTTACGTTGCTGATGGCAAGTTGTCTTGTCAACTTTATCAACGCAGTGCCGATATTTTTCTCGGCGTGCCTTTTAATATTGCATCTTATGCCCTTTTAACAATGATGATTGCTCAAGTCTGTGATTTAGGTTACGGCGATTTTATTCACACATTTGGAGATGCTCACATCTATAAAAATCACTTTGAACAAGTCGAGCTTCAGCTCACAAGAGATTTTAGGCCATTACCGGAAATGAAAATTAACCCCGAAGTAAAATCCATTTTTGACTTTAAATTTGAAGATTTTGAATTGGTTAACTACAACCCACATCCGCATATAAAAGGTAAGGTCGCCGTATAATATTTAACCTTATTCATGAAATCTATAATATTTTTATTCAGCTTTTTATACAGCTCATCACTCATTTACGGACAAGAGTTAAAACCAGATCATTATTTTGACTTTTGGGTTGGAAAATGGAATGTAAGTTGGAAAGAACCCGATGGAAATGTTGGAAAAGGTACAAATATAGTTTTGAAAACGCTTGATGATCAAGTTATCGAAGAGAATTTTAAAATAACCAGCGTAAATCAAAAAGGATTCAAAGGTAAAAGTTTATCTGTATATCAACCACAATCTGATGTTTGGAGACAAACTTGGATTGATAATCAAGGCGACTATTATAATTTTACTGGTAAAATTGATGGTGATAAACGTATTTTTGAAACCCAAACCCCTAAAAGAAAAGATGGTACAATGTTCAAACAACGGATGGTTTTTCATCACATTACTAAAACACCTTTAGATGGGATTGGGAAAGCTCAGTAGATAATGGAAAAACTTGGACACTCAACTGGCAAATATTTTATGAAAGAATGAAAGCGGAATAGATTAAATGGAAGAACCAAAGACTATGGATTCTAAAAAATTATCTGATAACTTTAGAGAAACAAGAGAGCTTACTACTCAAATTTGTAAGCCATTAGCAATAGAAGACTATGTTGTGCAACCCGTAGTGGATGTGTCGCCACCCAAATGGCACCTCGGTCATACCACATGGTTTTTTGAAGAATTTGTATTAAAACAACACCTAGAGAATTACCAATTGTTTCATCAAGATTTTGCTTTTGTATTTAATTCTTACTACGAAAGTGTTGGCAAGAAAGTGATGCGCACCAATCGTGGCAACTTATCTCGACCAAGTGTAGATAAAGTCTATGACTATCGTAAATATGTCAACTTGCACATGCAAAAACTTTTTGAAACCTCTATAGAAGATGAGTTGTGCAAAATCATAGAAATTGGCATTCATCACGAAAAACAACATCAAGAACTTTTACTGACAGATATTAAATATATCCTTGGGCATAACCCATTGTTCCCGGTTTACGATAATACATTTAAAGAACTACAAGTTGAAACCCAAAAACAAGACTGGATTGATATTAAAGAAGGCTTGTATGAAATTGGTCACAATGGCGATGGCTTTTGTTATGATAATGAATTAGCCCGTCACCAAGTCTATCTCGAAAATTTTAAAATCAGTAATCGACTAGTTACAAATGCAGAATATTTAGAATTTATACAGGATGGTGGTTACAACCAAGTTCTGCTTTGGCATGCCGAAGCTTGGGACTGGCTTCAACAACACAAAATTTCATCGCCTAAATATTGGCATTTCGTTGATGAGCAATGGATGAGATTTAGTTTATCAGGATTAAAGGCTCTTAATCTAGATGAACCTTTAAGTCATATTTCCTATTATGAAGCCTTTGCCTTTGCACAGTGGAAAGGCATGCGTCTGCCAACCGAGTTTGAGTGGGAAGCGGCCCAAGACCATTTCGATTGGGGACAAGCTTGGGAATGGACAGAAAGTGCTTATTTACCTTATCCAAGATACCAAAAAGCAGAAGGTGCTTTAGGCGAATATAATGGTAAATTTATGGTGAATCAAAAAGTGTTAAGAGGTCAATCTCTGGCAACATCTCCTGAGCATAGTAGACCGAGCTATCGCAATTTTTTTCACCCACAACTCCGATGGCAATTTAACGCTGTGAGGTTAGCGAAATCTTAACGACACAAGGTAAAACTTATATGGAAAAAACACAAACACAGTTCGAAAAAGACGTTATCAAAGGCTTGATAGATTACCCAAAACATTTACCTTCAAAATATATTTACGACCAGCGTGGTGATAAGCTATTTCAAATTATTATGGCCATGCCGGAATACTATCTTACCAACTGTGAATTTGACATATTGAGTTTACACAAAACTGAAATATGTGAAGCATTTTCTAATGATGAAGGCTTTGATCTCATAGAACTCGGTGCTGGTGACGGCAAAAAAACCAAAATTCTTTTAAAAGAACTGGTCGACAAAAATTATAATTTTGATTATTTCCCTATTGATATTAGTCAAAATGTTTTAGACGAACTGACCAAATCTCTCAAACAAGAAATTCCGGAAGCTAATGTTTATGCTAAACAAGGGACTTATTTTGATGTCCTTTCTGAACTTGATAAATACGGAAATCGCAAAAAGGTCATTTTATTTTTAGGATCCAATATTGGTAATTTGCTGCACAAAGATGCTATCAAATTTTTAAAAAAAATACAGCGTAATATGCAGGAAGATGATGTTTTGTTTTTAGGATTTGACCAAAAAAAACATCCTCAAACTATTCTCAATGCTTATAATGACGATGCCAAAATCACGGAAAAGTTTAATAAAAATATATTAAGACGCATCAACCGACAATTTGAAGCTGACTTCGATTTAGACCAATTTATGCATTGGGAAACCTACAACCCAGAAACCGGAACGGCTTTAAGTTATTTAGTGAGTTTAAAAGAACAAAATGTCAAAATTAAAAAGCTGGACTTACAAGTTAAGTTTGAAGCTTGGGAAAGTATACATGTAGAGATTTCACAAAAATACGACGATGCCGTTGTAGAATGGCTGGCTGCTCAATCTGGCTTAAAACCCCAAAAGTCTTTCTTAGACCAGAAAGGCTATTACAAGAATTATATTTTTAAAGCGGCTAAAAGCTAAAGTCTTCCAAACACAAACCCCTTTTCTAATAACGTTTCAATAGCTTTTGGTAATACCTTTTGTAAATTTTCATAAGCTTTAATATTATCATGACAGACAATGATACTGCCCGAAGTAGTATTGTTGATAATGTTATCATATACTTTTTGGGGAGACAGCTTAGAGCTGTAATCTTTACCCAAAACAGACCACATGATCACATCAAAACCTAAATTAATAATGGCTTTTGACTGTGCAGTTGTCATTTTGCCATAAGGCGGCCGAAATAAAGAGGTGTTGGCACCAAATGTGTTGATGACACTTTGAGTGTTTTGGATGTTGTCCAGATAGGTTTCTGCTGAGGTTTTCCAACCTTTTAGGTGGTTGTAAGTATGATTTCCAGCAGCGTGATTTTGCGCTAAAATCTGTTTAAATATTTCAGGATGTTTCTCAATATTTTCCCCCACACAAAAAAATGTGGCTTTAATTTGATATTGTTTTAAAACTTCTAAGACCCAAGGTGTAACTTCAGGAATTGGCCCATCATCAAAAGTTAAATAAATTTCATTTTCGCTATTTGGTTTATCCCAAATATAGTCTTTAAAATAGCGACTCACTAAAGTCGGTGTTTTAGCAGGTATCATTCCGTTTGCTCAGGCATTGAATCTGCTGAAGTCGAATCTTCAGCGTTTAAAAGTTCATTCATCAAGTCTTCTTCAGAAGGTGTTTCTTCAAGCTGACTACCGTAATCAAAAAGCTCTAAATATGAATTAAAAGTTTCAGCTTCTTTTTGCATCATTTCATCATCTTGAACATAAATCAACATATCGACTAACGAACGATACCGCTGTATTTCTGTCGAAATCTCTTCAGCCAACTGGCTTTGCCTTTCGTAGTTTAAGCTGCTGAAATACCTGAGTTTTTCTTGATATTTTTTAGCCACATCTTGCCATATCGTTCTAGCTTTTTCAACGTTATCAAGTTTGTAATACACTTCAATAATTGGATTAAGTAAAGTATAATAGCCAAAATGCTTTACTGGCATTTTTTCCATCGACAGATCCAATACTTCTTCAGCTTTTTCATACTGTTTTTCTTTTCTAAGTGTATCGGCTAGTCTCGCCATATTACTGCGATAAGTAATCGAGTTTCTTCGGGTCTCAACATCGTAGTAAATGTTGTCTTTTCCGCTATTTTTCCAATCCCAATTCATCACAATATTGTACATTTTATCGGCATCAATTCTACCCATGTCAACATCGGTTTTAGGATTAAAATCGGTTTTGATAGGGACTAGCTTATAACAAACACCATCGAGTTGTAAATAGTCTTTCATCCAGAGGAAATCTGCACTGTCATAGCTTCCACCTGTAAAATAAATAGGGCGTTCCCAATCGGTATTGGCCAAAACATCTAGCATCAGCAAACGGTGTTTGTAAACCAATTGCCCCGGGATTTTAATGACAATTTCATCGACAATTTTATTCGCATCTTTGGTCTTAACAATACCAGAATTTAAGGCATTTTCTTTATTAACTGGAATTCTAATGTGTTTTGTTGGGAACGTATTGACCCACTGACCACTTTGCAATTCAGCTTTTGTGCGTTTATCATCTAATTTGATAAATTTAATCCAAGTATCAATATCTAAAGTATCGGGGTAATTTTTATTCTCATTAAACCAAACTGCCTCATTAGTGCCATAGCTGTAATCTTTATGTTCAAGATAAGTTTGCAAAGGTTCACTTTTATAGGCTTTTCGTCGCATTTGATCAATATACCAATCTGTAGCAAATAGTTGAGTATTCACAACACGCACATCAGTGCGGTATCCAAGAATCTCTTGGGCGTACCAAAGTGCAAAAGTGTCATTATCGCCAATGGTAAATAATATCGCATTTTCATCCACCGAATCCAGATATTTTTTAGCCATCGTCAATGCTGAGTAGCGGTTAGAGCGGTCGTGGTCATCCCAATTTTCGCTCGCCATTAAAATTGGTGCTGCCAAAAGACAAATTACGCTCACTAAAGGCACAAGAATTTTAGAAGACAAGTATTGCCTAAAACTGTCATATAAGCTAAATACTCCAAAACCAATCCACATACAGTAGACATAAAACGACCCGACTAAAGCATAATCGCGCTCACGAGGTTCAAACGGACGTTCATTCAGATAAATTTTTAAAGCTATACTGGTAAATAAGAAAAAGACCAGCAACA
The DNA here is from genome assembly GCF_006120725.1 of Mesohalobacter halotolerans. Classification (GTDB taxonomy): domain Bacteria; phylum Bacteroidota; class Bacteroidia; order Flavobacteriales; family Flavobacteriaceae; genus Psychroflexus; species Psychroflexus halotolerans. The sequence goes on along the minus strand of NZ_SWMU01000001.1, from coordinate 16,010 downwards.
CCCAAAACGACTTTTTATCCTTTTGATAGTGAAATAGTAAACCAATAATTCCTAAAATTAATGGCAAAAAGTAATACGTATTTCTGGCCTTGTTGGTTTTCATATCGGTTGTCAACTCATCTTGATTGCCTAAGCGCCATTCGTCAATAAATTTTATACCGCTTACCCAGTTGCCATTCAAGTCAGTTCCTTGTCCTTGAATATCGTTTTGTCGACCTGTAAAATTCCACATAAAATAACGCCAATACATATACATAAATTGGTGTTCAATCATATAAGAAAAATTAGCAAAAGCAGAAGGTTTTTCAATATCGAGATAGGGTGCAAAATCTTGTAAAAATGAAATGTAACCCTCGGCACCTATTTTTCCATTATTAAAATCACTCCTAAACTGGTTGACAATCTGATTGAGTTCTTCGCTGCGTTGATATTCAGGTTTAATGGTAAACTCTATGGCACCAGCGTATGCCAAATAATTTTCTGCATGCTCAAAACTCCACATCCGTGGTAAGAATGTTTTATGCTTGCTATTGGGGTTTTGTTTAGCGTTTTTATAATCATTGACAATTACATATTTCCCTAGTTTTTCATCTCGTTCATATTTAGGTTCTTCGTCAGAGTATGGATTATCGGGATCAAGACCGGCAAACATATCCGTAAATTGTGGTCCATAAAATAATTTCACTTCAGGATATTGGTCTCGATTGTAGTATGCGAGAAGTGCCTGCGCACTACTTGGATTGTTTTCATTGATAGTCGTTCCGGCATTGGCTCGAATCGGTAACATGATCCAACTGGAGAATCCTATAAAAATAAACAGTATGCATAATATAACAGAATTAATAATAGGGTATCCCTTTTGACGAGTGAGCTTCAAAGCAAAGATAAAAAACACAATCACTACTAAACCTGCAATGACAGTTCCTGAATGGAAAGGTAAACCAATACTATTCACAAAAAACAACTCAGATTTGGCAAAAAACGTCAAACTGTACGGCAACAAAAATTTAAAAATAAACATCAAAGAGCCGACAATAATTAAGCTCGACACCACAAAGTTTTTCACCGTGATGGTTTTAGTATTTTTAAAATAGTACATATACCCAATTGCAGGAATAGTAAGCAGCCCCATGAAGTGAACGCCAAAAGACAACCCGACAATAAAACTGATCAAGATCAACCAACGATTTCCTCTGGGTTTATGCATATCGCGTTCCCACAGTAAACCTACGTAAAACAAAATAGCCATGATACACGATGCCATAGCATAGACTTCGGCTTCAACGGCATTAAACCAAAAACTGTCAGAAAAGGTCAAACTCAAAGCCCCGATAAACGCCGCGCTCAAAACCATAATTTGTCTGCTTACTGAGCCATTTTCTAAGTCAGGATAAATTTTTCTAAACAACAACACCACACTCCAAAACATAAATAAAACAGCAAATGCTGCAGATAGCCCAGACATCATGTTGACCATCAAGGCAACCTGTGAGGCTTCAGGAGCAAAAATTGAAAATACAGCACCTAACATTTGGTAAAGTGGAGCCCCTGGTGGATGACCCACTTGCAATTTTGATGAAGTGGCTATATACTCGCCAGCATCCCAAAAACTTAAGGTTGGCTCAACAGTCATTGCATAAGTGACAAGAGCTATAGTAAAAGTCAACCAAGCAGCAATCTTATTCCATTTCGAAAAATTAAATTCAATCATGTATTTGCGATTCATTATGGGTTGCTAAAATAATAATTTTAAAGGCTTGAAGCATATATTAATTATTTAATGCATGATTTAACTTGTACAAATACATTTTTATTTTACCAAAATTGGCAAACACTCAAGCTTGGACATTACTATACTTGAGTCATCAAACGCTTAAATTGATAATATCGTAAGTGAAAAATGATAAAATTTCTTTAAAATTTGACTGCATAGCCCTTTTCAGAGACTTTTAAAAAAAATATACGGTATTATTGTAACAATATTGTATATTTAGTACTTATACTGTAACAAATTAAAAATTAACTAAAATGAAAAAACAATTTATCATCAGCATGTTGATGTGTCTGTTTGTAGCCATAGGTTTTGGGCAAGAAATAGACTACGAAACTTATGAACTCTCCAATGGCTTAGACGTCATTTTACATCAAGACAATTCTGCACCAGTCGTTACGGTTGGAGTGATGTATCACGTTGGTGCAAAAGATGAAGCTCCAGGAAGAACAGGTTTTGCACATTTCTTTGAGCATTTACTCTTTGAAGGCACAAAAAATATTGAAAGAGGAGAATGGTTTAATATTGTTTCAGCCAATGGAGGAAGCAATAATGCCAATACCACACAAGACAGAACATATTACTACGAGACTTTTCCTTCAAATGCATTAGAATTAGGTCTTTGGATGGAATCTGAACGTATGTTACACCCCGTAATCAACCAAGTTGGTGTAGATACACAAAATGAGGTAGTTAAGGAAGAAAAAAGAACACGTATAGACAATGCCCCATATGGTAAAATTGCCTATTCAACAGGTGTCAATAAGCACTTGTTTAAAAAACACCCTTACAAAAATTCGGTCATTGGGACGATGGAAGATTTAGATGCTGCAAAGCTTGATGAGTTTAAAGCATTTTTTGGCAAATACTACGGTCCAAATAATGCGACCTTGGTTGTGGCTGGAGACTTCAAAATTGGAGAAACCATCAAATTAATTAAAAGTTATTTTGGACCAATACCTTCAAAACCAGAAATAGAGCGAGTCAACATTAAAGAAGACCCCATACAAAACAAAATAGAAGTTACTGAATACGACAGTAATATACAAATTCCTTTAAAAGCTTTTGTTTACAGGACTCCTTCTATGAAAGACCGAGATGCCTATGTGTTAGATATGATATCTTCTGTACTTTCAGGTGGTAAGACCTCTAGACTATATAAGAGAATGGTAGATGATGATAAAATTGCACTTCAAGTTTTAGCATTTGCTCGTTCTATGGAAGATTATGGAACATACCTAATTGCTGCACTGCCATTAGGAGATAATTCCTTAGAAAAATTAGCAGCTGTGATGGATGAAGAAATTGAAAAACTGAAAACAGAATTGATTTCAGAAAGAGAATACGAAAAATTACAAAATACTTTTGAAAATAGATTTGTAAGTTCAAATAGTTCTGTACAAGGTATTGCCTCTTCATTAGCAACTTATCATATGCTTTATGGAGATGTGAGTTTAATTAATGATGAAATTGAAATTTACAGAAGTATAACACGAGAAGAAATTAAAGAAGTTGCCAATAAATACCTTCAAGAAGACAAACGTCTAGAAATGGACTATTTACCAGAAAACGAAAAATAAAAATATTATAATTATGAAATTCAAATTCAGCTATATCTTGCTATTATGTTTTGTGACAACAAGCTTAGTTGCACAGATAGATAGAAGTCAAATGCCAAAACCGGGACCAGCGCCAGAAATTAACCTAGGCGAACCTGATACCTTTAAAATGGATAACGGATTAGAAGTTTTAGTGGTTGAAGACCACAAACTTCCCAGAGTATCTGTTAGACTTGTTATTGATAATAAACCTCACCGTGTTGAAAAACCAGGTGTTGCAACTTTAACTTCTGCTTTACTTGGTACAGGAACCAAAAATTTAAGTAAAGACGAATACAATGAAGAAATTGAATTCCTTGGAGCTACGGTAAATTTAGGTGCAGAATATGCTTACGCCAGTTCTTTAACGAAATACTTTCCTCGTGTATTTGAATTGATGGCTGACGGTGGTTTAAATCCCGTCTTTACCCAAGAAGAATTTGATGCTGAAAAAGCTAAACTCATAGAAGGCCTTAAGGCTGATGCAAAAAATGTTGGCGCCATTGCCAACCGTGTGAGTTCAGTTTTAGCCTATTCTAAAAACCACCCATATGGACAGTATACTACAGAAGAAAGTGTTGAAAAAATAACGCTCCAAGACGTTAAAAATTATTATCGTAATTTCTTCGTACCGGGAAATGCTTATATGGCATTTATTGGAGATATCAATAAGAAAGAAGCTAAAAAATTAGTTAAAGACTATTTTAAAAATTGGAAAGCTGAAAAAGCACCAGAGTTTGAGTTGCCTGAACCTAGAAAAGCCCAATACCGACAAATCGATTTTGTCAATATGCCTAACGCCGTTCAAAGTGAAATTATCGCTCAAAACACAGTTGATTTAAAAATGACTGACGAAGATTATTTCCCTGTATTAGTTGCAAACCAGATTTTGGGTGGAAGTTTTGGAAGTTACCTTAATATGAACCTCAGAGAAGATAAAGGCTACACTTATGGCGCACGTTCAAGTATTGGCGCTGACCGTTATGCTTCTCGCTTTAGAGCATCAGTCAGTGTGAGAAATGAAGTGACAGACTCAGCAGTAGTTGAAATTCTTAAAGAAATTAAACGTATAAGAACAGAGCCAGTCGATGCTCAAAAACTTGAAGATACCAAGAAAAAATTTGCAGGAAACTTCGTACTTAGACTGGAAAGACCTTCAACGGTTGCTAACTATGCTTTAAATATTAGAACAGAAAATTTGCCAGAGGATTTTTATAAAACCTACCTGCAAAAGGTCAACGCTGTAACGCAAGAAGACGTTCAACGGGTCGCAGCAAAGTATTTTGATATCAACCACTTGCAAATTGTTATTGCAGGAAAAGGGTCAGAAGTTGTTGAAAATTTAGAAAAAGTTAAATTTGAAGACAAATCTGTTCCCGTCCTATATTATGATAAATACGGCAACAAAACCGACAAACCTGAGTTCAACAAACCTTTACCGGAAGGTGTAACTGTTCAAACGATTTTTGATGATTATATTGAGGCTATTGGTGGTAAAGACAAAGTTGAAAGTGTTGAAAATGCTGTGATGAAAGGGACAATGTCTGCTGGACCACAAAGTTTTAATGTGGAGATGATTATGACGCAAAATAATAAGTCTTTGATGGAAGTTGGCATGAATGGAATGACTGTTATGAAATCAACATTTGACGGCGAAAAAGGTTACGACCTAATGCAAGGTCAGAGAAAAGACAAAACACCTGAACAAATAGAAGAAGCCAAATTGACAGAATACTTATTTTTAGAACTTAAAGATGCATCAAAGTTTGAATTAGTAAACCTAGAATCGACAGAACAAGGTGATGCTTATGTGATACAAATCACAGATGATCAAAAATCATTTTATAGTGTAGAAACTGGTCTTAAAATCAAAACTGTTACAACTCAAGAACAAATGGGAAGAACAATGGAATCCACACTAAAATATACAGATTACAAACCAGTTGAAGGTGTTCTTATGCCTCACAAATTGGTACGTAGTATAGGACCACAAAATATTGAAATTAATTTTGACGGCATCATGGTTAATCAAGATATTCCTGAAACAAAATTTCAATAAATAGCGCATCAATTATTATTATAAAACCTCGTCAAATCATTGGCGAGGTTTTTTGATTTTACAGTTATTTAAACCCTTTTCTTACAATTCAAAACAACCTAAATTTCAAGACCTCACTTTCGCCGTTGACTGAGCGGAGTCGAAGTCAACTCGTTTTGTCAGATCCACTAAGTATGCCAAATATGATATCCAAGGGGTTTAAACCCTTTGGTATATTGACGTTGTGAACGTTTTACCTAAAATTAGACTTTTATAGAACTCAATTTTAAACCTGAATTCACATAATATATTCTAAAACCTTTAGTTTTACCATTATGCAAAAGTGTTTTGTTGTTTTGGGTCTGTGCTTTAGTGTGTCGCTTATGGCACAAAATCAACCTGTGACCAAAGTGCTTCAAATCTCAGATAGCATCCAAGTGGATACCACAAGTATTAGTCCATTTGATTTTAAAGTGGTTTCGCTAAAGGATGAAAGTATTGATAGCAGCTGGTATCAGGTAAGTTTTCGTAAAGCTGTGATTTACCCTAAAGATTCGCTCAAAAAAAAGTTTAAAAAAATTAAAGTTACATATTACCCCTTACCTAAATTTCTCACCCAAAATTACAGCCTTTACGACCCAAAAATTATTCTTAACTCGCGTCAAAATAAAGATAGCTATTTTGATTTAGTCAAAGAACAAGACAAAGATTTTTCATCACCTTTTAAAGGTCTAAATACCAGTGGAAATATTTCAAGAGCTGTAGTAGTCGGCAATAATCAAAATGCCGTCACCCAATCTGAATTGGATTTACAAATCTCGGGTCAAATTTCGCCAAAGGTGAGCTTGAGAGCTTCTATTCAAGATGCAAATGTACCCACTCAAGATAATGGGTTTTCTCAACGTTTAGATGAATTTGATCAGATTTTTATTGAATTACAAGGTCCGAATTGGGGTATTCGTGCCGGTGATATAGATTTGATTGAAGATCAGTCTTTTTTTGCAAGATTCACTAAGCGTGTACAAGGCTTAAAGGTTGATGCACAGTTTGGCGAAAACCAACAAACCCAAGCCGGTATCGCCGGAGCTCTAGTCAGAGGTGTTTTTGCCCGAAATCAATTGACTGCTCAGGAAGGCAATCAAGGCCCCTATAAAATAAGAGGTCCCAATGGCGAATTGTTTGTTTTGATTGTGTCGGGCAGTGAAGCTGTATTTGTAAATGGAAGGCGATTACAACGCGGTGAAAACTACGACTATGTCATCAACTACAATGCCGGGGAAATCATCTTTAATCCTACATTTCCCATCACTTCAGAAATGCGGATTATTGTAGAATACCAATTTACTGAACAAAATTTTACACGAGTTGTCGCTCAAGCCAAAAGTAGTCATCAGAGAAAAAATTGGGGTATCAATGGCATGTATTTTACCGAAAGCGACCTTAAAAATCAACCCTTACAACAAAGTCTTAATGCATCTCAAGTCCAGGCCCTAGCTGAGGCCGGAGACGACCAAGCCCAAATGTTTGTCCCAAGTGCTCAGGAGACTGAATTTTCTGAAAATAGAATTTTATACAAAAAAGAAATTATCAATGGAATAGAAGCATTTGTGTTTTCTAATGATCCAGAGGAGACTTTATTTAGCGTGACATTTACAGAAGTAGGTCAAAACCAAGGCAATTATATTTTAAATAATGACAATGCCGTTACAAGTATTTATGAATTTGTGCCACCGGAGAACGGTGTCCCACAGGGAAATTTTGCCCCAATTCAACAGCTTATTGCACCACAACAACTTCAAATAGCTACAGTAAATGGGTTCTATAACTTATCAAACAAAACTAAAATTGACTATGAAATCGCTTTAAGCGAAAACGATCAAAATCTATTTTCCGATTTGGACGATAATAATAATTCTGGTCTTGCAGCCCGAATGAATATTACCCAAAACCTGATACAAACTCAAGATAGTCTTAATCTTGATGTGGGCTTAGATGTCAATTTTATCGAAGATAATTTTATGTCTATTGAGCGTTTATTTAATGTAGAATTTACAAGAGATTGGAATATTGAAAACCCATTGGGTAATCAACTATTGACCGATGCATACACCAAACTAAATTGGAAAGATAAAATATTTTCTACTTACAGATTTAATCACTTAGAATTTTCAGAAAACTTTAAAGGGGATAAACATCAATTGCAAACACTTATAGATTGGAAACCCATTCAATTTCAGTTGAATACCAGTGTTTTAAATTCTGATTCCGATCAATTTGAATCTGAATTTATTCGACTTAATGCGCGATCGACTTATAGTTTTAATAAATACTGGATTGGAGCGAGCATAGATTTAGAAGACAACCAGGAATTAAATAGGCAAACCGATAGCTTGACAGCCAAATCTCAGCGTTTTACAGATTACGAAAGTTTTGTAGGTGTTGGCGACAGTACGGCAGTTTATGCTCAAATAGGCTATCGTTATCGTCAAACCGATAGTTTGTCCCAAGGTATTTTAGACAGAGCATCTACATCCAATGATGTGTATTTGAAGTCGACTTTGGTCCAAAACAAATCAACTCAGCTTCGTTTCTTTGGAAATTTTAGAAAAATTAAATTCAACAGACCCAATACATCAGATAGAGAAAATGTGAATATACGTTTGCAATACAATCAGTTTTTATTTGACAAAAAATTAAATTTGCGTACAACTTATGAAACCAATAGTGGAAGCATAGCTCGTCAAGATTTTACTTTTGTTCAGGTTGAGCCGGGACAAGGCCAGTATACCTGGATAGATTATAACGAAAATGGTATACAAGAACTCAATGAGTTTGAGTTGGCCCAGTTTCAGGATCAAGGAGAATACGTGAGAATTTTACTGCCCAACCAAATTTTTGTGGGGGTCAATCAAAATCGGTTTTCTGAACAGTTGACCTTAAATTTAAGATCTTGGGAAAGCGAAGAAGGTATAAAAAAAGTTTTATCCCATTTTTTTAATCAAAGCGCTTACAGTATTGATAGAAAACTGGCTCGAGACGGTAATGCAATCCAAATTAATCCTTTTAGTGCTGATGGTGCAGAAGAATTAGCTTTATTCTCTAATTTTAGAAATACCATATTTTTTAACCGTGGACGACAGCATTATACCAATTCATATACTTTTATCTCCAATACCAATAAAAACTTATTAAGTACCGGCTTACAAGAAAACAGATTGACCAATCACCAGTGGGATTTATTACATAAATTTGGTGAATCATGGTTACTCAATACAAATTTGATTTTTTCTGAAAATGAAAGTATTTCAGAAAATTTTGACAATCGCAACTTTAAACTTCAATCAGAAGAAGCTCAACTGAAAATATCCTATTTATTTTCAGATCAAAAACGTTTTGATGCTTTTTATGAATATAAAACTCAAGACAATGTTTCTGGCGATGAAGCTCTATCTCAACAAGCCTTAGGAACCTCTTTTACATTTATCAAAGGAAGTCGATATAATATTAATGGCGAATTTAAATACATTAAGAATGACTTTGAAGGCAATAGTTTTTCGCCAGTGGCTTTTCAAATGTTAGAAGGCTTACAGCCTGAGGATAATTTTACCTGGACAATTTTTTTTCAACGTAAAATCACCTCATTTTTAGATTTAAACTTAAATTATTCCGGGCGAAAGTCTTCAGATACTCAAGCTATTCATACTGGAAGTGTGCAGTTAAGAGCTTATTTTTAGTCTCATCCCTGGTTTTAAGCCTACATTGTTGAGGTTGTTGATTCTTTTGAGGTCCTCAACGCTTAAATCTTCAAATTGTTTAGAAATACTCCAAAGCGAATCTCCAGGCTTCACGGTATAGGTTTTAGACTTGGCCGACGTAGTTTTTGAACCCTCAGTGGTGTGAGTAGACTTTTTCTTTATAGGGGTTTGGGTGTAATTGGCTTTTCGAGGATATATTGTCAATCGATCGCTAATATTAATTCTATTATTTCTCATACCATTCCATCGTTTGATTTCGCTAACACGTACCCCGTAACGCTTGGCAATTTTTCCTAAATAATCACCACGCCTCACACGATATCTAATTTTATCACTGACTTTGTAATATTGAGGTAAAGTCTCTTCCGAAGCCGCAATATCTTTTTGTGCATAATCGTAAAATTTATTTTCATTGGCTACAAATAAACCCGCAGCTTTGTAGGGTAGCCTTATTGTATATTTCTTTTCTGGCTCATAAGGGATAATCCCTAATTTATAACTCGGATTGAGAAACTTTAAAAATTCAATATTGGTATTGGTGATTTCAGCAACTTGTTCGAGTTTAATTAAGTTTTTAGTTTGGATGGTATCTGTAGCCAAATAGGGCATAGGCGTAGAATGCGGTTGGTAGTCGTGAGCTTCAGCATATTCAAAAATATATAGCATCGCCAAAAAAGATGGTACGTAAGCAGAAGTTTCCCTTGGTAAATAGGGCCTGATAGACCAATAATCTTTTTGACCGCCACTACGTCTAATCGCCTTATTGACATTGCCTGGGCCAGAATTATAAGCCGCCAAAGCCAAATCCCAATCTTCAAAAATATCGTATAAATGTTTAAGATATTTGGCTGCAGCTTCAGTAGATCTTATAGGATCCATGCGTTCATCAACATAACTGCTTACATCTAAGTCATACATTCTACCGGTATGATACATAAATTGCCACAAGCCAGTTGCACCAACCCAGGATTTAGCTCTAGGATTTAAAGCAGACTCTACTAAGGCTAAATATTTAATTTCTAAAGGGATATTGTGCTTATCAAAAATACGCTCAAACATAGGAAAGTAATATTGGCTCAAACGTATCAGTTTTTCTGTATTTTGTTTCTCACGTTTAAGATAATATTGAATGAGTCTTTCTAAATCCTCGCTGTAAGAAATGTCCAAAGGTGTATTGGCATTTAATAATGCTAAGCGATGCTTTAAAGTGTCAGTTGATAGGTCGTAATCAACAGTGTCTATATAATTTTTTTTGGTATAAAAATCTTGTTGGTGTTTGAACAATTGCTGATCTGATAATAATTTTTGCCAGCTAGAGTCAATAACTATACTTTCTTTAAAATCTTCAAAATACCAAACTAAAGTGTCAACTTGCATTTCTTTCAAAACAACCTTGTCGAGTTTGGAATTGGTAAGTTTTAGCGAGTGTTGTGCCTGTGCAATTATTAAATTAGAAAGGAGAAGACAAGTGATAATGCCCCAATATCGTGTGTTCAAAATGAAAGTATTTTTAAAATATAACGCTTAGGCTATATAATTATTGGGGCAAAATTAAATATTCTTTGGTTTTTTTTTGAGAAATTAAATTATACTTTTTTATTTACCCATTAATGGCTACAACTTCATTAACTTTTTGTGGCAACATGTCTTTTAGTAAATTTTCTATACCATTTTTTAAAGTCATAGTTGAAGACGGGCAACCACTACATGCACCTTGCAATATAACATGCACAGCTTGACTATCTTCATCGTAAGATTGAAATACAATATTCCCGCCATCACTCGCTACGGCTGGTTTGACATACTCTTCTAAAATCTCTGAAATTTGCTTAGAAATGCCTTGAAGGTTTTCTGTCGCGGTATGAGTTTGAGTTGAGGAATTGCCTGTAGATTGAACGTTTTTAGAATTTGATGATTTTACCAATTCCGCATTTTTTTCTAAATAAGTCCTGATAAACTCCCTGAGTTCCATGGTGATGTCATCCCATTCTGCCATATCATACTTTTGGACAGAAATGAAATTATCATCCATATAAACTTCCTTTACAAAAGGAAAATGAAACAATTTTTGAGCTAATTCGACTTCAGCAGTGTCGTCGATGCTTTTAAACTCCAAAGGTTGTAAAACTAATCTTTTGTTGGCGACAAATTTGATCACATGAGGGTTTGGAGTACTCTCAGCATAAACCGTAACCGGAATTTTTTTCTGATCTTGTGGTGTTTCTTCAACAATAGTTTGCCCGGAGTTGATATATTTTTCAATTTGTTCGGCAAGTTCTTGCTGAACATCTTCCCACTCTACAATATTGTATTTTTGAACCGCAACAAAATTTTGGGCGATATAAACCGTTTTTACAAAAGGAAGGTGAAAGAGTTGTTGAGCTAAAGTTGAATCTTTTGCCTCTTCTATATTATTGAATTCAAAACTGTTATGTTTAACAAGAAAGTCTTTTGCTTCAAATTTTAATATGCTTTTATCAGAAGTTTCAACGATATTGATTTGGGTAGACATGATAATTTAAATTTTCTAAGGATTTGATAACACAAAATTAACGATTTCCATATATTTACGCGTTAAAATAATGTTTATGAAATTCATAACGACCATTTTTATCATTTGTTTAAGTTATTTAAGCTTATCTGCTCAAAATATCTTAATGCAAGAGGGGTCGTTTGACCTGTGTACAGGAACGTTTTTTGATTCAGGTGGAGCTGGCGGAGATTACAATACAAGTGAAAGTTTTACTCTTACCCTATGTCCTGATGGGCCTAACTTACAAACAGTTTTGGAGTTTAGTAGTTTCGACTTGGCTAATGATGGAGACGATCAAATGACCATTTATGATGCTGACAACCCTGATCCAGGTGCTATTTTAGGCACCTTTACAGGAACATTAGCTGGAAATCCTGAATTAAATTTTATTGCAGCGACCAATGCCAATACAAGTGGATGTCTGACGATTGTTTTTGAATCCAATACATTTTTTAATGCTACAGGTTGGGATGCGGCGATTTCTTGCCGCCCGCCTTGTCAAACCATCACGCCAGAGGTGGCCGATATTAGCCCGATTTGTAATACAAATAGTTCTGGTCAGCAATTTGTTCCGGTCAATCAACCCATAACTTTTGTTGGCGATGCAACGACCTCAAGTGGAGTTACCAATGATTTGACTTATGAGTGGGATTTTCAAGGGACAATATTGTCAGGCCAAACGGTTAATCAAACCTTTAATAATCCAGGTACTATTGACGCCAGTTTAACAGTAACCGATAGTTTTGGTTGTTTTGAAACTATTAATTTTACAATTACTGTTGGAGATAATCTTATTATAGTTGATGATAATAATTTCACTTTAGATCAACTTGTCAGTGAAGTCTTAATTCAAGGTGAATGTGCATTAGTAGATAACATTAACTCGCCATTAAGTGCTCAAGCCTCTAATGCAGGTTTCGACAGCTATGGTTATTTTAATAAAGGGTGTTCTAACTTTCCATTTGAAGAAGGAATTGTATTGTCTTCTGAAGGTGTAAGCGGGATCCCTACCGGCTTGCCGTCCGAAAACCCTTTTGGTCCAGGTGATCCGGATTTAAGTGCTCTTGGTGGTGGTAACACCAATGATGCAACAGTTATTGAATTTGAATTTACACCATTTGTAGATCAAATCCAATTTAATTATATGTTTGCTTCTGACGAATATAATTTCCCAAGTTTAAGCTTTGTTTGTTCCTTTGCAGACACATTTGCATTTATCTTAAGTGGTCCAGGAATTTCTAATACCAATGACTACGATCATGATGCTAACCCTGCTACTCCCGATTTAACTTTAGACTTAGGGGGATTAAATATTGCTTTAGTTCCTGGAACTACTGTGCCCGTAAGTGCTGTGAATGTGCATACGAATACTAGTTGTGCAGCAGGTTCATTAGGAGAATTTGCATTTCCTCAGTTTTTTGACAACACCAATGTACCACCTCCATACCATAAATACGATGGACAAATGCGTGTTCTTACAGCTCAGGCAGATGTTATTCCAGGCCAGGTCTATACTATTAAACTAGCAATTTCAGATTTTTCTGACTCTATTCTAAATTCCGCTGTATTTTTAGAAGGCGGTAGTTTTGAATTGGGAGTTAATCTTGGTGATGATATCGTAGCTTGTGAAGGTGAAGTTGAAACCATAGAGGTTTTTAATGGCCAAACCCCTCCCGGGTTTACCTTTGAATGGACACAAGACGGTGTTATCATCCCTGGTGAAAATGAACCGACACTAGATGTTACTGAAACCGGTGAGTATTGTGTTATCCCCACCTCTTCTCTTGTAGATTGTGATGATACAGAAGACTGCATCAATGTTCAATTTATACCTATATTTGATGAAAATGATGACCTTTCTGAAAACCTTGATATTTTTGAATGTACTTCGGGCAGTGTTCCAACATTTGATTTAACTCAAAATATCGATACAATTCTAGATAATCTCAGCAATGATTTCACAGATGATTTTCCTGATTTTGAGACGGAAAACCCAGGGCTAGATCCTTTTGAAGTTACTTTCTATACAAGCCAACAAGATGCCATTGATGGTATAAACCCTATTACAAACCCAGACACTTTTACACCACCAAATGTACCTTTTACAATTTATTACACCGTTGGTGACAATTTAGGAGAAGGTTGCTTAAGTGATGTTTTTTTCTTTTGTGATTGATGGCTTTTCTCCTGACATAGGCCAATTAAATGACCTGGAAGCTTGTGACGAAGACGCAGATGGAATTGCTGTTTTTGATTTAACTGAAAATGACTCCAATGCATTAAACGGTGAAAATCCAAATGATATTGATATTAGTTATCACGTATCTAACCAAGATGCTGTTGATGCTACAAATCCAATTTCCAATCCTCAAGCCTTTGAAAATACCTCAAATCCTCAAACCATTTGGGTAAGGCATGACAACAATTTGTTTACAGATTGCTTTGATGTCGATTCTTTTCAAATCACGCCTGTTCTAAACCCTGTTATCAATACTCCTCCACAAAATCTCACTTTGTGCGGCGATTTTACGTTGACTCAAACATTCAACATGATCCAAAATGATGCAGACGCCCTTGGTATTGCTAACCCCGGAGATGCTGTTCTAACCTACCACAACACCCAAGCCGATGCCGATGCCGGAACCAACGCTATTGCCAATCCGGCCAACTATACGCCGGCAAACAATCCCGAAACCATTTTTATCCGAGCCGAAAATATTGCGGATTCAAATTGTTTTAGCACGACGAGTTTTATTTTAGAAATTTTTGACGTTGAAACCAATCTACTTGAAGACCTTGAAAAATGCGCACAAACCGGCAATAGCGGACAAACCGAGTTTGATTTGACCGCCCAAAATTCAAGTGTATTTGGGACCAACCAAAACTCCACTACCCATAGCATCTCTTACCATATTTCCCAGGCCGATGCCGATGGTGGTGTCAACCCTATAGCAACGCCAAACAATTATACCAGCACCGATTCGCCTCAAACCATTTGGGTGCGCGTGCAAAACAACGATGACCCAAGTTGCTATGCTTTGGAAAGCTTTAATTTGATCGTTATCGAACAACCCGAAATCGTTAATAATCCCATCGATCTGTCATTATGTGGAGATTTTACCAATTCTCAAATTTTTGACTTGACCCAAAATAATGCAGGAATCCTCGGCATTTTAAACCCTACAGAAACGCTTTTGAGCTACCACAACACCCAAGCAGATGCGGATGACGGAACCAATGCTATTGTTGATCCGAACAACTATTCGCCTACAAACAATCCGGAAACCATTTTCGTTCGTACGGAAAATATTAATAACAGTAATTGTTTTGCCACAGCCAGTTTTAGCATTCAAATTTTTGATGTAGAGGCCAATCAACCTCAGGATATTGTGGTTTGTGCGCCTACCGGAGATACCGGCCAGACCCAGTTTGACCTCACTCAGCAGAATAATGTGGTATTTGGACCCAATCAGGATACCACCACTCACAGTATCTCTTATCATACCTCCGATGATGATGCTCAAAACGGTGACAGTCCTATTCTCAACCCGAACAACTATACCAACACCACCAACCCGGAACCTATCTGGGTAAGGATTCAAAATAACGGTAATCCGTCTTGTTTTTCGGTGGTGAGCTTTCAATTGAGTGTGACCGAAGAATCGGAAATCCTTAACCCACCTGTAACACTGTCTCAGTGCAGTGATTTTACAGCTACTCCTGTTTTCGATCTGACCCAGTACGATGCTGCCAATCTTGGAATACTCAATGCTGGTGAAACACAAATTACTTACCACAATACTGCTGCTGATGCCAATACAGGCGATAATCCTATTCCAAATCCCGCTAACTACCAGCCGGCTAATGCTCAGGAAGATATTTTCATCAGAGCGGCTAACGTCAATGATGACAGCTGCTTTGTCACCACCAGCTTTAGTATTGAAGTCTTTAATGTCGAGATACTACCGGCAAACAACATCGAAAATTGTGATGATGGCGCCGGTACGGCGACTTCAAGTTTTGACCTGACATCGAATACTGTTACTGTGTTAGGGCCTAACCAAAACTCGAGTACTCATAATGTCACCTATTATGAAACTCAACCCGACGCCACCGGCGGAGTCAACCCGATTGGCGACCCTACGACCTACCAAAACACGAGCAATCCTCAAACCATTTGGGTAAGAGTAGAAAACCAAGGCGATACAAGTTGCTTTGAGGTAGCCAGCTTTGAGCTGTCAGTGACAGACTCAGCCCCAGTCAACTTAGACCCACCGGATTTGGTCGAATGCGACGATGACAACGACGGGTTTTT